>NZ_VTTP01000010.1 GCF_008364845.1 Actinotalea subterranea
GGGCGGCGGGGGCTGCGGCGGGGGGCGCCGCGCCGCCCCTGGCCCGGAGCGGCGCGCCCGGGCCGCGCCCCCCCCCCCCCCCCGCGGCGGCCCCCCCCGCCCCCCCCCCCCCGCCCCCCCCCCCGCGGGGGCGCCCCCCCCTCGTCATGCCCGCGCACGTCACGCGTGACGGCACCGCTCCCGACGGAGACGCCACCCCCGACGTGGACGTCACTCCCGCCCGGACCTCACTGAGGCGACGGGCGGTCCGCGCGACGGATCCGCGCCGCACCGACCATGCCGGCCACGGTGCAGACGACCGCGAGCCCGCGGACCGCCCACGCCAGCGCGTCGCCGAATCGCGTCGCCGGAGTCAGCTCCGAGCGCAGCGGCAGCGACGCGACCATCTGCTCCGCGGTGAACAGGTCGGTCTCCTGCGTGAGCGCGCCGCTCGGTGTGATGACACCGCTCACGCCCACCGTCGAGATCTGCACCGTCGCGCGGCCGTGCTCGATGGCCCGCAGCCGGGACATCGCGAGCTGCTGCGTGCCCTCGTCGGTCTCGCCGAACGTCGCGTTGTTCGTCTGGACCACGAGGACCTCTCCCCCGGCCGCGACGGCGTCCCGCACCAGGTCGTCGTACGCGACCTCGAAGCAGATCACGTCGCCGATCCCGACCGTGCGCCCGAGTCGCTCCGAGTCGAGCTCCACGAGGCCCACCTCCGTGCCGGGCAGCATGTCCGTGCGCACGCGGTCCACGTCCTCGGAGAAGATCCGTGCGACCTCCCGCATCGGGATGTACTCCGCGAAGGGCGCCGGGTGCTGCTTCGCGTAGGAGTCGACGGGTCCGGCGTCAGGCTCCCAGAGCAGGGAGATGTTGAGCCGGCCGCCGCCGGCCGGGTACTCGAGCGTCCCGACGAGGATGGGGGCGTCGACGGCCTGCGCGACCGACGAGACAGCCGCACCGGCCTCCGCGTCCATGCGCGGGTCGATGTCCGACCCGTTCTCCGGCCAGAGCACGACGTCGAGCTCACCCGGCTCGACCTGGTCGAGCAGCGCCGTCGTCCCGAGCACGTGGTTGGCCAGGACCTCACGCTCCTGGTCGAAGGAGTCGAGCCCCCTGTTCGGCACGTTGCCCTGGACCGCGCCGACCTTGAGCGTGCCCTCCTGCGGGGCCGTGTCCAGCGGCAGGAGGATGCCGGAGCCCAGCAGGGCCGCGCCGAGCAGCACGTGCGCGCTGGCCGTGCCCACGTCGACCCGGCGCACGGCGAGCAGGGCGAGGGCCAGGAGCACACCGAGCACGACGACCAGGCCCGAGACGAGCGGCGCACCGCCCGCCCACGCCCATCGCCCCAGTGGGGAGTCGGCCTGCGAGAACGCGAGGCGCCCCCACGGGAACCCGCCGAACGGTGCGATCGACCGCGCCTCCTCCATGCCCACCCACAGGAGCGCGAAGACGGGGACCTGCAACCGGGCCTTCGTCCAGATCACCGCACCGCGCCTGGCCCACGCCCAGGCGGCACCGAAGAGGCCGACGAACCCCGCCTCGGCGAGAGAGAGCGCGACCCACGGGACCGGGCCCACCGCCTCGTACGCCCAGAGGATGTGCGGCAGGAAGAACGCGAGGCCGAACAGGAGGCCGACGAGGGCGTTCCACCGTGCGCTGTCACGGCCCAGCGCCACGAACAGCAGGGCCACACCCACGAAGGTGAGCGGCCACAGGCCCCACCCGGGGAAGCCCGCATCGGTGACGAGGCCCGCGACGACGGCAAGGACAAGGGTCGCCCGACGACCGGGAGCTGCGAACGGCACACCACACCCTAAGCCGCCGCGATCGGTGCGCCGGCCCGGGAGCGGCTGTGCTGCCGTGGCCGGGCCGGTCACCGACCGACTGGCCCGCGCGTCCTTCGGACCGGACGACGTCGTCCCGTGAGGGGCATCGTCCGTTGTCTACTGAACGCGCGGGCCCAGCCGGTGTCCTCCGCCTCTGGGGTGGGCCCGCGCGCTGGTGAGCGCGGGCAGGCCCTGACGACCACGGGGAGGAACACCCGAAACCTATCGGCTCCACCGGGTGAGTCAAGGTGGCGTCGTCGCAGGTCAGCACCGTCGCCGCAGGTCAGCCACGGGGAGGCCGAATGGGTGAGTTGGCGCATCAGCGGCGTGTCGCCCCGGCGTGTCGCCCGACGGCCTCAGGACGGGCCGAGGGCGTCGTGCAGCACCACGCCGTCCCGCAGCGTACGCAGGCACGCGGGGGCCGGTGCGCCCTCCCCGAGCTCCGGGAGCAGGGGCGTGCCGGCCCTGGGGTCGGTGCTCCAGGCGGCGACGCGGCTGTCGGGCGCCTGGACGGCGAGCGGTCCGGCCGCCCAGATCGCGAGCGTGGCGGGCGCACCCAGCCGGATCTCACCGGCACCCGTGTGCATGAGCCGTCCGGCCCGCCACCCGCCGCGCGTGTGCGCCCTGAACGCCGCCCGGGCCGAGATCCTCTGCGTGGGGTCGTGGTGGCGCATCGCGGCGAGCACCGCCGCCCACGGGTCGAACGGTGTCACCGGGGAGTCCGACCCGAAGGCCAGCGGCACCCCCGCGGCCGCGAGGTCGGCGAACGGGTTGAGGGCGGCGGCCCGCCCGGCACCGAGGCGACGCTCGTACATCTGGCCGGGGCCGCCCCACAGGGCGTCGAACCGCGGCTGAGCGCTCACGGTGAGGCCGTGCAGCACGAGCTCGGCGAGGGTCCGGGTGTCCACCATCTCCGCGTGCTCGAGGCGGTGGCCCGCGGTGCGCAACGCCGGGACACCTTCGACGTCCGACGCCGCACGGATGCCCAGCAGCACCTCGTCCATCGCCCGGTCCCCGATCACGTGGAACGCCGCCTGGGCGCCCGCACGCGTCACCGAGGCCACGTGGTTGGCGACCTCCTCGGCCGTGAGGAGCAGGCGTCCGGTCGGGTGCTCGGCCACGAGCCTCGGGCCCGTCGCGAGGTCGGCGTACGGGGCCCGCAGCGCCGCCGTCCGCGAGCCGAGGGACCCGTCGACCACCAGGTCTCCGCCGAGGCCTGTGAGGCCCGGGACCGCCTCGAGCACGGCGCGCGCGTCGTCGGCCGTCTCGCACAGCTCGGCGCGGTAGCCGACGACGAGCGGGAGACCGCTCGCCGCGTCACGCGTCAGCTCCAGCAGCGCCGCCAGCCCGTCACGCGAGTCGAGCGACGGCGTGGAGTGCTCATGGACGCTCGCGATCCCGTGCCGCGCGGCCGCCGTCAGGGCGTCGCGGTACAGCTCCTCGCGCGCACCCGGTGACATCGTGCGGGCGGCGGCCTGGGCCCGGTGGTGGGCATCGCCCGTGACGAGGCCGTCATCGGACCACCCGTCCGCACCGACGCACCCGGCGACCTGCGCGAACGAGCTCGAGACGACGGCGGAGTGCACGTCGCGGCGTGCCAGGTACACCGGGGCCCCGTCCGTGGCGCGGTCCACCTCGCTGCGTGTCGGAGGGCGTCCCTCGGGCCACCGGGTCTCGTCCCACCCGTGGCCGAGCAGCGGCGCGTCGAGGCCCTGCGCCCGGGCCGCCCGAGCGGCGGCGGCCACCGCGTCGAGCACGTCCGCCAGGCCCCGGATCCCGGCGGCGGGCGAGAGGTCGAGCCCGCGCAGCGCCAGCCCGGTCTCGAGCAGGTGGACGTGCGCGTCGACGAAGGCGGGCGTCACGAGGGCGCCGTCGAGGTCGACCACCTCGTCGGCACCGTCGAGCACGGTGTGGACCGTGCTCTCGCTCCCGAGCCATGCGACGACGCCGTCCGCCACGAGGACCGCCTCGGCGAACGGTTCCGCCTGGGAGTGGATCACGCCGTTGCGGTAGAGGGTGGAGCGCACGCGCTGAACGTAGCGCAGCGTCAGACCGAGCTGTAGGCCACGACGCCCCGGCGCAGCTGGTCGACGGCCCGACGCGCCGTCGTGCGGGTGGACGCCGTCGGTGCCGCCTGGCTGAGCTGGTCGAGCAGGTCGATGACCTGCTTGCACCACCGGACGAAGTCCCCGGCCGCGAGGTCCGTGCCCGTCAGCACGGTGGCGAGGCTGCGCCCGCTCGCCCAGCGGTGGACGGCCTCGACGAGCCCCAGGTCGAGCGGCCGGGTCGCGGAGAGCCCGTGGGCGACCTCGAGGTCCTCGAGCCGCGACCAGAGGCGCACCGTCTCGTCGAGCGCGGTCGCGAGGCGCCCGTGGGGGCCGCCGGGGACGGGTGGCGCGCCCTCCCGCTCCTCACGGCGGGCCTCGAAGACGACGGCGGACACGGCTGCGGCCAGGCTCGGTGCGTCGAGGCCGTCCCACACGTGGGTGCGCAGGCACTCGGCGACGAGCAGGTCGCTCTCGGCGTAGAGCCTGCGCAGGAACTGGCCCGCCGGGGTGACGGTCGTGCGCCCCGGGCCGGCGGGCGCCGGCACCGTCGGGCCGGCCTCCCGCGTCGCGTCCGCACCGCCCGGGTCGCCGAGGTCGGCGGTGCGCTCGAGGTAGCCCGTCTGCTCGAGGACGTCGCAGATCTTGTCGAACACGCGCGCGATCGAGCTCGTGCGGCCCTCGATCCGCCGGACGAGCGCGTCGTGCTCCTTCTTCAGCCGGTGGTAGCGCTCTGCCCAGCGTGCGTGGTCCTCGCGCTCGGAGCAGCCGTGGCAGGGGTGGCTGCGGATGCGGCGGCGCAGGCCGTTGATCGTCGCGTCGTCGGCCGCGGGTGCCCGGTCGGTGGCGCCGCGACCGGGGCGGCCCGCGGGGACGTCCCGGGGCGGCTCGGCCAGGGCGGTACGCATCGCGGACGCGAGGTCCCGCTTCGCGGCGGCGTTGCGCGGCGTGAAGTGCTTCGGGACGCGGATGCGGGTCACGGTGCGGACACCGGCGGGGAGCTCGCTCGCCGACAGGGTGCGGACCTGGCGCTCCGCCGTGAGCACGGTGGGCCGGGGCCCGCCGAGGCCCGCGTCGGCGCCGGGGTCGAGGACGACGGCGTACCCGGCGCGCCGTCCGGTCGGGATCTGCACGACGTCGCCGACGCGCAGCGCCTGCAGGCTCTCGAGCGCCTCGTTGCGACGGGCCCTCGCCGCCTCACGCGAGAGGTCCTGCTCGCGGTCGGACAGGCGACGCCGCAGCGTCGAGTACTCCGCGAAGTCCCCGAGGTGGCAACGCATCGCCGCGGCGTAGCCGTCCAGGGCCTCCGCGTGCGCCTGGGCCTGGCGGGCCAGACCCACGACCGCGCGGTCCGCCTGGAACTGCGCGAAGCTCGTCTCGAGGACCTCGCGCGCCCGCTCGCGGCCCACCTGCGCCACGAGGTTCACGGCCATGTTGTAGGTGGGGCGGAAGCTCGAGCGCAGCGGGTACGTGCGCCGTGACGCGAGCCCCGCGAGACCCACAGGGTCGAGCGCGCCGTGGTCGACGACGACGGCGTGGCCCTCCACGTCGATCCCCCGGCGCCCGGCGCGGCCCGTGAGCTGCGTGTACTCCCCCGGCGTGATGTCGACGTGGGCGCTGCCGTCCCACTTCGTGAGCTTGTCGAGCACGACGGACCGCGCGGGCATGTTGATGCCGAGCGCGAGGGTCTCCGTCGCGAACACGACCTTGACGAGACCCCGCGAGAACAGGTCCTCGACGGTCTCCTTGAAGAGCGGCAGCAGCCCGGCGTGGTGGGCTGCGATGCCCCGCTCGAGCGCCTGGCTCCACTCCCAGAACCCCAGCACCGCGAGGTCCTGCGGCGGGATCGACGCGCAGCGTTCCTCCACGGTCTGTCGGATCTGCGCCTCCTGCTCGGCCGTCGTCAGGCGCAGGCCCGCGCGCAGGCACTGCTGCACGGCCGCGTCGCACCCGGCGCGCGAGAAGATGAAGAAGATCGCGGGGAGCAGCGCGTCGGAGTCCAGCACGTCCACGACAGCGAAGCGAGGCAGAGGCTTGCGGCCCGGCCCGCCCGCGACCCGCCCGGCCGCCGCTCGCCCGCCGCGCCCCCGGTACCCGCGGTCCCCTGCGCCGCGCCCGCGCCACGGCCCGTCGACACGGTCGGCGCGCCGCAGCGCGAGCGCGAGGTCGGGGTTGATGGGCGGGTCCACGCCGGGCGCCGTCGGGTCGACGTGCCCCGCGTACAGGTCGAAGAGCCCGTCACCCGTCATCACGTGCTGCCACAGCGGGACCGGCCGCACCTCGCTCACGACGACCGCCGTGTCACCCCGGACCATGGTCAGCCAGTCGCCGAACTCCTCGGCGTTCGAGACGGTGGCGGACAGCGAGACCAGCTGGACGTCGTCGGGCAGGTGGATGATCACCTCTTCCCAGACCGGGCCCCGGAAGCGGTCCGCGAGGTAGTGCACCTCGTCCATGACGACGTACCCCAGGCCGTCGAGCGTCCTGGAGCCGGAGTAGAGCATGTTGCGCAGAACCTCCGTCGTCATGACGACGACGGGGGCCTCACCGTTGATCGTGGTGTCACCGGTGAGCAGGCCGACGGACTCGACCCCGTGCCGCCGCACGAGGTCGCCGTACTTCTGGTTGCTCAGGGCCTTGATCGGCGTGGTGTAGAACGCCTTGCGGCCCTGCGCCAGGGCCAGGTGCACGGCGAACTCGCCGACGACGGTCTTGCCCGCGCCCGTCGGCGCGGCCACGAGCACGCCGCGTCCGCCCTCGAGGGCCGTGCACGCCTCGACCTGGAACGGGTCGAGCTCGAACTCGAAGCTGCGCGAGAAGCTCGCGAGCTCCGTGCGGAGCTCGGCCGCCCGGCGACGGGACGCTGCGTATCGTTCGGCCGGGGTGGACATGGCCTCAGCCTAGGCACCGCCCGGGCACCCCACCCGCGGTGCGGGGTCCCGGCGCGCCGGTCCTGGCCGGCGGTGGACCGAGCGGCGTCAGCCGCGTCGACCCGTGGTCAGGCGAGCACCCGCAGCGCTCCTGGACGGACCTCCGCGCGCAGCGGCAGCGGACCCGTGCGCTCCCCGTCGGCGAACGCCACCGGCGGGTGGGGACCCAGCGGGCTCGCCTCGATGAGCACCGAGCGGGTTCGGAGCACCTGGCACGCGGGATGCCGGACGTGCGCACCCGAGAACACGCGCGGGAAGATCGCCAGCAGCCCCGCGCGCGTCAGGCCGCTGGCGACGACCACGTCGAGGAGGCCGTCGTCCATCCGCGCGTCGGGCGCGATGCGCATCCCGCCGCCGAACGACGGGCCGTTCGCGACGGCCACGAGGGTGCCCGTCGACTCCCACGTCTCGTCGTCGAGCGTGATCCGGTACCCGTAGGGGCGGAACCGACGGATCTCGTCGAGGAGCGCGACCACGTACCGAGCGGTGCCCTGGGGGCGGCGCAGCTCGTTCGCACGCGCGTTGACGGCCGCGTCGAAGCCGGCGGACAGCACGCCGACGAACCACTCGTGGGCGCTGTAGTCGGGCGCTCCGGTCAGCACGGCGTCGATGCGCCGGGGGCCACCGTCCATGCCGTCCTCGATGCGCCGCAGGGCGGCGTCGACGTCGTGCAGCGGCAGCCCCAGGGCGCGCGCGACGTCGTTGCCCGAGCCCGCCGCCACGATCCCGAGCGGGAGGTCCGTCTCGGCGACGACGTTCGCCCCCAGGTGCGTCATGCCGTCCCCGCCGACGACGATCAACGCGTCGAGCCCGTCGACGACGGCCTGCCGTGCGTGCTGCGTCGCGGCCGTGAGGTCGGCGGCCGTCAGGTCCAGCACGTCGTGCCCGCGCCTGCCCAGCGCCGCGATCACGTGCTCACCGCGCGCCGAGCCCCGCCCGGAGCCGGCCGTGGGGTTGACGACGACGCCGAGCCGCAGACCCCGCGCGGACGTCATGCCGGCTCGGCCGCCGCCGAACGGTCGGCGGGGTCCGACGCCGCGCCCGTGTCCTCGTCGAGGAGCGCGCGGCGGTCCGCACGCCGGTCGTGCAGCGCGCACACCCCGACGGCCCCGAAGTACAGGGCGACCATCGGCAGTGCGAGGGCGAACAGCGAGATGGCGTCCGCGGTGGGGGTCGCGATGGCCGCGAAGACGAACGTGAGGAGCACCGCCCAGCGCCAGCCGCCCAACCAGGTCGAGCCGCGCACGAGACCGGCGAGGTTCAGCCCGACCATGACCACCGGGAGGAGGAACGCGAGGCCGAACGCCAGGACCATGCGCATGATGAAGCCCAGGTACACCTGGGCGTCGATCATGTTGACCGCGTCCTGAGGCGTGAAGCCCGCGAGGAGCCCCACAGCCATCGGCAGGACCATCCACGCGACGCCGGCCCCGGCGAGGAACAGGGGCACGCCCGCCGCGAGGAAGCCGATCGTGGTCCACCGCTCACGACGCGTGAGCCCCGGTGTGACGAACGCCCACAGCTGGTAGATCCACCACGGAGAGCTGAGGATCACGCCCGCGAACAGCGCGACCTTGATCTGCATGTCCAGGGGTGTGGCGACGCCACCGAAGTTCAGCGCGATGACCTCGGTGCGGCGGCTCGCGAGCTCCACCACCGGACGCTGGAGGGCCGCGAAGATCTGCGGATAGAAGGCCCAGCCGACGACCGCGCCGGCGAGCAGCCCTAGCGTGGCGAGGAGCACCCGGTTGCGCAGCTCGCGGATGTGCGCGCGCAGGGGCATGCGCCCGTCCGGGCTCCGGTGCCCGACCGTGCCTCGGCGCGCACCCCGGCCCGGGCGGCCCGCCTCAGGGGCGCGGCCGGCCACCGTCGTCGTCGGCCGTGGGTGCCGTGGCCTGCGGGGCTGCCTCGCCGGGCACCGTCGGGCCCTCGGCGGGCAGGGAGTCGTCGCCGGACGTGCGTGGCGGGTCGCCACGGATGTCCTTGACCTCGGACTTGAAGATCTTCATGGACCGGCCGACGCTCCGGGCCAGGTCCGGCAGGCGCCGCGCACCGAACAGGAGGAGCACGATCAGCAGGAGGATGATCCACTCCCAGCCCTGCAGGTTCCTCAGCATCGCGTTCCTCCCGGGTTCAGGTCGCACCATGCTAGCCCGGGCCGCGACGTGCCCCGCGCGCGCGGGGCCTGGCGGACCGCAGGGTGCGGGGGTCAGTGGGACAGCGCCCGCCAGCGGGCGTAGGTGGCCTCGTGCCGTGCCGCGCGCCGTGCGGCACGGGCAGCCTTGGCCTGCCGCGCCACCGCGACACGGGCGCGCGCGGGCTCGGCGTCGTCGAGGTGCACCGGCTGCACGGGGTGGCGTGCCGTGGCGGCCTCGGCCAGCGCATCGGCCCGGTCCGCGAGGTCCCCGAACACCTGCGCCGCGTGGTCGAGCTCGACGAGGAGGGCCTTGCCCGCGCGGTACAGGCGCCGGAGCAGGAAGAACGCACCGACGAGCGTCCCGACGACCAGGACGAGCCACACGGAGAACCAGAGCACCGCGCCAGCCTAGTCGCGACCGTCGGGCAGGCCACCGCCCGCGACGGAGGAGGACGCCCCGGGCTCGTACGCCGCGAGGGCCCGGCGCGCCGCGGCGGCGGCGTCCTCCGCGACCTCGGGCGGCTCGACGTCGCGCACACGCGGGGCCAGGCGCAGCAGCAGGTGCCGCAGCCACGCCGACGACGCCACGCGGAGCGACACGCGGAAGCCGCCGTCGGGCAGCTCCTCGATCTCGTCGACCGGGAGCTGCTCGGCGACCCAGCGGGCCGTGCCGTCGAGCTCGATCCGGACGCGCTCGTGCGCGTCCGCGGGCTGGAACGTCGGCCGCACGGGGCCGGGCGGGTGCTCGAGACCCGCGCCGAGCACCTCGGCCGAGAGCACGCGGTCGAGGCGGAAGAGCCGCTCACCGCGTGCGCTGTGGCACCACGCCTGGAGGTAGGAGTGCTCGTCACCGGTCACGAGCTGCCAGGGGTCGACCTCGCGCACGCTCGTCTCGTCCGCGGCGTTGACGTAGCGCAGGCGCAGGCGGCGCCCCTCCCCGACCGCTGCCGCGACGGCAACGAGCACCTCGGGAGCGGCGTCGACCGAGAGCTGCACGTCGACCGCAGCGGCCGCCTCACCCGTCGCGGCGGTCAGCGCCTCGAGGGTGCTGGCCATGACGTCACGCTGCTGCGGGTCGAGGGCGGGGCCGACGGCCTCCTGCAGCGCACGGAGCGCCGCGATGAGCGCGACGGCCTCACGCGTGCCCAGGCGCAGGGCGTGGCCCATGCCACGGGACTGCGTCAGGCGGATGACCCCCGTCTCGAGAGACCCCGCGTCGAAGTCGATCAGGTCGTCCGGCCAGTACCCCGGCGTCCCCGACATCCAGAGCGTGTCGACGTCCCGCAGCACCTGCTCGGGCGTGACGCCGAAGTGTGCCGCGAGCTGCTCGACCTGCACGCCGGGGTTGCGGTCCAGGAAGGCCACCATGCCGAGGAGCCGCACGAGCCGCTCGGGGGTCCGCTCAGCCACGGTCACCCCCCGAGAGCCGCTCGCCCATCTCCACGGCCGCGCGCAGGCGCCGGACCACGCTCTCGCGCAGCTCCGGCGGGTCGAGGACCACCACCGCGTCCGTGTACCCGACGACCTCCGCCGCCAGGTCCCCGGCGCGCACGTAGGGCACCGCGAGCAGGTCCATGCCCGCGGGCGCCGTCATGGCGGCCGGTGCCTCCTGCGCCACGGCCCGCGACCGCAGGGCCCCCGCACGGTCGGGTGCCACGGCGAGCCACGCGGTGCGCTGCTCCTGCTGCTGGGCGTCGTCGAGCACGTGCGCGGGGTCCACGCCGTCGGGCACCGTGAACGCCCCCGGGGCGCCCGTGGTGCGCACGGCGCCCTCGATCCGGGACAGGCGGAACACGCGCGCGTCGGCGCGGTCGCGGTCGTGCCCGACCAGGTACCACCCGCCCCTGCTCGCGATGACCCGCCACGGCTCGACGTGCCGCTCACGGACCTCGCCCGTGCTCGCCGTCCGGTAGGTGAAGGTCACGGCCTGCCGGTCGTGGGTCGCGTCCAGCAGCGGCGCGAGGGCCGGGCCCGCGGGGTGCAGCCGCGGCGAGAGGCCCGCGACGGCGTCGGTCTCCGAGGGCGTCGAGCCGACGACCCGGAGCTTGGTCAGGGCGCGTGCCGCATCCGTGCGCAGGGTCTGGCCCTGCCAGAACTCGGCCGCCAGCGCGAGGACACCGAGCTGCGCGGCGCTGAGCTCCATCGGCGGCAGACGGTAGGCGTCCGGGTCGACGCGGTACCCCTGGTCATCGCCGTGCGCGGCGCTCGAGACCGTCAGCACCGGGACGCCCAGCTCCCGGAGCACCTCCTTGTCGCGCTCGAACATGCGCTCGAAGGCCTCGGCGGTGCCGGCACGCTCGTAGCCCGCGACGGAGGTGCGGATCTGCTCCTTCGTCATGCGCCCCTGGGTGTTGACCAGGGCGATGACGAGGTTGAGCAGCCGCTCGGCGGGAGGCAGGGAGTCGGACATCACCGCACACGCTAGTGCCGGTAGCGTGATCGGGTGATCACCTGGCGCAGCGGAACCGTGGTGTCGCTCGGGCCGGCGTGGTCCGGCGCCGCCGAGCTGATCGTCCGTACCGAGGACGGGCCGGAGGCGGGCACCGACGTGCGGGCGCTCGCCCACCCGGGTCTCGTCGGCTCCCCCGCCGTCGGCGACCGTGTCCTGGTCAACGTCTCCGCGCAGGCGCGGGGGCTCGGCACAGGCGGGTACGCACTCGTCGTCGCGCTCCCGGACGCGCTTCCGCCCGACCCCGCACCCGGGCCCGGGCACCTCGTCAAGGCGCGCTACACGCCGCTCCAGACCATGGTGCTGGGCGTCGACGAGCAGGAGTCGCCGCACCACGCGCTGCTCCGTGACGCCGACGACCTCGACGGCACGCCGGTGGTCGTGGCGGACCTCCACTCGGCGCTGCCGGCCGTCGTCGCGGGCGCCCGCGCCGCCGCAGCCGCGGCCGGCCGGCCCGCGCCGCGCGTCACCTACGTCATGACCGACGGCGGCGCGTTGCCGGCCTGGTTCTCCCGGACCGTCGCCGGTCTGCGTGAGGCGGGCTGGCTCGACGCCTGCGTGACCGTGGGGCAGGCGTTCGGCGGTGACCTCGAGGCGGTGACCGTGCACACGGGCCTGCTCTCCGCCCGGCTCGTGTGCGCTGCCGACCTCGTCGTCGTGACGCAGGGTCCGGGCAACCTCGGGACGGGGACCCGGTGGGGCTTCTCCGGCGTCGCCGCGGGCGAGGCGGTCAACGCCGCGGGCGTCCTGGGCGGCCGACCCGTCGCGGCCCTGCGCGTCTCGGGCGCCGACCCCCGCGAACGCCATCTCGGCGTGTCCCACCACTCGATGACCGCCTACGGGCGCGTGGCCCTGACCACCGCGGACGTGGTCGTCCCCGTCGCGCACGGGGACGACGCGTCGGCCGGCGACCGCGCCGCCCTGCTCGACCGCGTGCACGCGCAGGCCCGCGAGGTCTGCGCACCCGCGGGCAGGCACCGGCTCGTCGAGGTCCCGACGGGCGCCGCGATGCTCGACGCCCTGCGCGCCTGCCCCGTACGGCTGTCCACGATGGGACGAGGCCTCGACGCCGACCCCGAGGCGTTCCTCGCCTCGGCTGCGGCTGGTGCGCACGCCGCGGACCTCCTCGCACCCGCCTGACCGGTCGGCCGGCGCTTCGTGACCCGGCAGGCGCACCGCGGGGCCGGTCAGTCGTCGCGGGGCGTCAGCGAGTGCCGCGCGACGAGGGTCGCCATCCGGCGGGCCTCCGCCCTGGCGCGGGCGCCGTCGGCCGCCTGGACCGCCATCACGGCGAGCGTGTCGCCGTCGGCGAGGTCGAGCTGCACCCAGGGGCGACCGTGGCCGAAGCGCACGGACACGACCTCCGGCCACGCGACGCGCCGGGTCACCACGAGGTTGCGGACGGTGAGCCCCTGCGCGTCCGGGTCCGCCCGCACGTTGGCCTGCCGCACCAGGAACCACGCGACGAGCACACCGAACCCGACGATGCCGGCACGGTCGAGGACCGACTGGCGTCCCGGCGCGACCTCCGGCAGGAGCCACGCGATGGCGACCATCATCGCGAGGACCGCGACCGCGAGGACCCCTGAGACGACACGGGCCGCGCGCGGGCGGAACGGCCGGTAGAGGTCAGGCCGTCGAGCGTCCGGCCGCCGCTCCGGCGTGCCGCTGGACGAGTCGCTCGGGGAGGCCACCGTGGGGCTCGCTCAGAGTCGGCACGCGTGGATCGAGGTGACGAGGATGGCGCGCGCCCCGACGTCGTACAGCGCGTCCATGACCCGGTTGGTCTCGTCCCGGCGCACCATCGCCCGCACGGCCGCCCACTCCCGGTTGTGCAGCGGCGACACCGTCGGCGACTCGAGCCCCGGTGTGATCGCGACCGCCTGGTCCACGAGCGCGAGCGGCACGTCGTAGTCCATCAGGACGTACTGCCGCGCCGTCAGGACACCCTGGAGGCGCCGGGTGAGCACGTCGAGCCCCGCGGGCTCCGCGCCGTCCGTGCGGCGCACGAGGACCGCCTGCGACTTCAGGATCGGCTCGCCGAAGATCTCGAGACCCGCGGCGCGCAACGTCGTGCCGGTCTCCACGACGTCCGCGATGACGTCCGCGACGCCGAGGCGGATCGCGGTCTCCACCGCCCCGTCGAGCCGGACGACCCCCGAGGCCGTGACACCGTGCGAGCGCAGGTACTCGCCGACGAGCACCGGGTAGGACGTCGCGACGCGGCGGCCGTCGACCTCGGAGACGTCACGCAGGCCCTGCGTCGCGGGCGCCGCGAACCGGAACGTGGAGCGGCCGAAGCCCAGCTCGAGGTGCTCGGTCGCCGACGACGCCGAGTCGAGCAGGAGGTCACGGCCGGTGATGCCGACGTCGACCGTTCCTGCTCCGACGTACACCGCGATGTCGCGGGGGCGCAGGAAGAAGAACTCGACGTCGTTGTCCGGGTCCGGCAGGACGAGCTCGCGCGAGTCCCGGCGCTGGCGGTACCCGGCCTCGCGCAGCATCTCGGCGGCGGGCTCCGACAGGGAGCCCTTGTTGGGGACGGCGATCCGCAGCACGGTGTCCTCGCGATTCGTGGGAAGGGGCTCGGGTCGGCTCCGGGCGGAGGCCGGTCCCTCGGCCGGTCGGGATGGGGCTGGGCGGGCGGTGCGGGTCGTGCCTGGCCGGACGGGCGGGCGCCTGGTGGTCGTCGGCCCGGCGGGGCCGGGCGGGCCCCAGGGGCCTACAGGTGCGTGTAGACGTCCTCGAGCGTGAGGCCCTTCGCGAGCATGAGGACCTGCAGGTGGTAGAGCAGCTGGGAGATCTCCTCGGCCGTCCGCTCGTCGCCCTCGTGCTCGGCGGCCATCCAGACCTCGGCGGCCTCCTCGACGATCTTCTTGCCGATGGCATGGACGCCGGCGTCCAGCTCCGCGACCGTGCCTGAGCCGGCGGGGCGGGTCCTGGCCTTCTCGGCCAGCTCGTCGAACAGCGCGTCGAACGTCTTCACGTCGGTAGAGCCTAGACGCACGACGACGACGCGGCTCCCGTGTCCGCCGTCAGGCGGTCCCCGTGCCCGCACCGACGGCTGCCGCGGCAGTGATCTGCTGCGCCTCCTGCGTGCGTTGCGCGCGGAGCCACACGGTGAAGCCGTAGAGCACGACCCCGCCGTAGACGAGGTACAGCACGGCCGAGGGGTAGTAGCCCGCACGCAGCAGGAGGGGCACCCCGACGACGTCGACGGCGATCCAGATGAGCCAGAACTCGGTCCAGCCGCGCGCCATCCCGTACGTGGCGAGCAGGCTCCCCGTGAAGATCCAGGCGTCGGCCCACGGCCCCCACGAGCCGAGCGCCCGGAACACGAGCCCGAAGGTCACGGTCCCGACGACCGCGACCACCAGGATCTGGGTCCAGCCGGCTCGACCCGCCCAGCGCGGGACCACCGCCGGCGCGTCGGGCCCGGCGAGCCGCAGCGTGCGCCGCCACCGGACCCAGCCGAAGGCGGCGACCACGACGAAGAACACCTGCCGGCCCGCCTGCCCGTACAGGTCGCGGTCCTGCGGCGTGTCGAAGACGCCGCCGAGGAACACCGTGAGCAGCAGGACGTTCCCGACGATGCCGACGGGCCACGCCCAGACCTTGCGACGCATGCCGCCGACCGCGGACGCGAGGCCGAACAGGTTGCCCACGACCTCGCGCCACAGGATGGGGTGCCCCGCGAGCACGAGCTGGGCGTCGAAGAGCCAGTCGAGCATCGTCGTCAGATCCCGCGGAGGGCCAGGACCGTCGCGACCGCAGCCTGAGCGGCCTCCGCGCCCTTGTCCTCGCGCGAGCCCGGCAGGCCCGCGCGGTCGAGCGCCTGCGCCTCGTCGTCGCAGGTGAGCACCCCGAACCCGATCGGCACCCCCGTGCGCACGGTCACCTGGGTCAGGCCCTGCGTCGCGGCCGAGCACACGTAGTCGAAGTGGGGCGTGCCGCCACGGATCACGACCCCGAGCGCGACGATCGCGTCGACGCTCGTGCGGGCGAGCCGTGCCGCGGCCACGGGGAGCTCGAACGAGCCCGGCACCCGCAGCAAGCGCACGTCGTGCACCCGCATCTCCTCGAGCGCGCGGACGGCACCCGCGATCAGGCCGTCCATGACGACGTCGTGCCAGCTCGCGGCGACGACCGTCACCGCGAGGCCCGAGCCGTCCAGCTCGAGCGTGGGTGCACCGGCTCCGCTCATCGGGGGTCCTCCGTCATGTCGTGGGTCAGCAGGTGGCCCATCGCCACCGCCTTGGTGTGCAGGTACGCCGCGTTCTCGACCGTCCGCCCGACCTCGATCGGCACCATCGCCTCGACCTCGATCCCGTGGGCCGTCAGGCCGTTGACCTTGGCGGGGTTGTTGGTGAGCAGCCGCAGCCGCGTGAGCCCGAGGTCCGCGAGGATCGCGGCCGCCGCGCCGTACTCGCGACGGTCAGCGGGCAGGCCGAGGTCGAGGTTCGCCTCGACGGTGTCCCGGCCCGCGTCCTGCAGCGCGTACGCGTCGATCTTCGCGAGCAGGCCGATCCCCCGACCTTCGTGGCCCCGCAGGTACACGACCGCGCCGCCCTCTGCGGCCACGCGTGCCATCGCGGTCTCGAGCTGGGGCCCGCAGTCGCAGCGGATCGAGGCGAACGCGTCACCGGTCAGGCACTCGCTGTGGACCCGCACGAGCGGGGCCGCCGGCTGGGGCGCGCCCGCCGGCGGCACCTGCGGCGGCTCCGCGGGGACCAGCGCGACGTGCGCCGCACCCGTCGTGAGGTCGCGGTAGCCGTGCACCGTGAAGGCCCCGTGCCGCGTCGGCAGCCGGGCGGAGCCCGTCGGGTGCACGCGAGGGGCGGTCGGCGCGTCGGACGTCCCCGGGAGGTCGTCGTGCTCGCGTCGCCACGCTGCGAGGTCCTCGATGGTGAGCGTCACGAGGCCGGTGTCACGGGCCAGGTCGAGGACGGCGTCGAGCCGCATCATCGAGCCGTCGTCGTGGACCAGCTCCGCGATGCCCGCCACGGGCTCGAGGCCCGCGAGCCGGCACAGGTCGACGGCCGCCTCGGTGTGGCCCGCGCGGTGCAGCACGCCACCGGGGACCGCGCGCAGCGGGAGCACGTGGCCGGGACGGATGACGCTCGCGGGTCCCGCGGACGGGTCGGCGAGGACCCGGAGGGTCCGGGTGCGGTCCGCGGCCGAGATGCCGGTGGTGACGCCGTCGGCCGCGTCCACCGTCACGGTGTACGCGGTGCGCCGCGGGTCCTGGCTCGTCGGGACCATGAGCGGGAGCTGCAGGGCGTCGGCACGGGCCGCGGGCATCGGCGCGCACAGGTAACCGGACGAGTGCCGGATCGTCCAGCCCACCCACTCCGCCGTCGCCGACTGCGCGGCCAGGATGACGTCGGCCTCGTTCTCCCTGTCGGGCGAGTCCGCGACGAGGACGGGCCGGCCCGCGCGCAGGGCGTCGAGGGCCTCCTCGACGGTTCCCAGGCCCGTGGGCACGTCGCGCGCTCCGGGTGCGGCGGCGCCGCCCGGCTCCCCCGCGGACGGGAGTCCCGCGACAGCGCTCATGCGTCCGCCCCCCGTGCGCCGAGCAGGCGCTCCACGTACTTGGCGATCACGTCGACCTCCAGGTTGACCGGGTCGCCGACCCGCAGGCGGCCGAGCGTGGTCGCCTCGAGGGTGGTGGGGATGAGGGAGACGCCGAACGTGTCGTCGCCGACGCGGGTCACCGTCAGCGAGACCCCGGAGACGGCGATCGACCCCTTCTCCGCGACGTAGCGCGCGAGGGTCGAGGGCAGGCGCACGACGAGGTCGTCCCACCGCGCCCCGGGCGTGCGGCTGACGAGCTCGCCGACCCCGTCCACGTGCCCCTGCACGAGGTGCCCGTCGAGACGCCCGTCCGCGCGCACGGCCCGCTCGAGGTTCACGGCGCTGCCGGCCACGAGGCGACCGAGCGCGCTGCGCTCGAGCGTCTCGGGCATCACGTCCACCGTGAACGTGCCGGCCGTCAGGTCGGTCACGGTCAGGCAGACGCCGTCGACCGCTATCGAGTCGCCCAGGCGCGTGCCGTCGACGACGACCCCCGCCCGGACGGTGAGCCGCGCGTCGGCGCCATGCCGCTCGAGCGCGGCGACGTCCCCGACCTCTTCGACGATCCCCGTGAACATCAGCTCTCCTCCATCGGTCCGGTACCCGTCGGGGGCACCGTCAGGTCGGTGGCGTCCGGACGCCCGTGCGGCTCGTCGGACGCGTCCGGGGTGCTCGCCGCGGGGCGCTGCGGGACGGCGACCAGCAGCACGTCCGGCCCGACGGTCTGCACCGAGACCGTGCGCAGGCGCAGCGCCTCGCCGATCGTGGTGACGCCCAGGTCGCCCACGGCTACCGGCCCGGCGCCGAGCAGCACGGGGGCGACGTAGGCGTGCACCTCGTCGACGAGGCCCGCGCCCAGGAACGCGGCGGCGAGCGTGGGCCCGCCCTCGACGAGGACGTGACGGACCTCGCGCGCGCCGAGGGCGGCCAGCACCTCACCGGCGTCGTGCGTGCGGGCCTGGACGAGCTCGCCGCCCGGGCCGCGGAGCCTCGCGGCCGCAGGGAGGTCACGCATGCCGACGACGACGCGCAGCGGCTGGTGCGCCGCCAGGTCCCCGCCGGTGGTCCGGGCGGTCAGCGCCGGGTCGTCCGCCAGCGCGGTCCCCGTCCCGACGACGATCGCGTCCACCTCCGCCCGACGCCGGTGCGCGTCGGCGCGCGCCTCGGCCGAGGTGATCCACCGGCTCGAGCCGTCGGCGGCGGCGACCCGGCCGTCGAGCGACGTGGCGACCTTGAGCGTGACGAACGGTCGGCCGGAGCGCAGCGCGTGCAGCCACGTGCGCAGGAGCGCCTCGCCCTCCAACCGCCTCACGCCGCCGACCACCTCGAGGCCCGCGGCGCGCAGCTGGGCCGCCCCGCCGGTCGCCACGGGGTTCGGGTCGTCCACCGCGTGCAGCACCCGGCCGACGCCCGCCTCGACTAGCACCCGCGTGCACGGACCTGTGCGGCCCGTGTGCGCGCAGGGCTCGAGCGAGACGACGGCCGTACTGCCCCTGAGGTCGACGCCGCTCGACCAGGCCGCGGCCACCGCGGCAGCCTCGGCGTGCGGCGTCCCGGCGCCCGCGTGGAAGCCCTCCCCCAGCCGCGTGCCGTCCGGGGCGAGGAGCACGCACCCGACGCGCGGGTTCGGCCCGTGCACGGGACCACGGAGAGCGAGCTCGAGCGCGCGGTCCATCGCCGAGAGCTCGTGGGACGTCGGGGGCGCGACGGCGCTGCTGCGCTGCGTGTCGACCACCGGCACCTCCCGAGCTCTCAGGCTCCGGGGTGCGCGGCGCGAGGCCGTCGACGCCGCGCGGGTGCGCACGACGGCTCACCCGCTCGACGCCACGTGCTTCCTCCCATCCGGACTTTCACCGTCGGTCCTGGAGTTCCACCAGGTCAACCGCACCTGTCGCGAGGACCCGCCCTCATGAGGACGGGCCACCGGACGTGGTGCGGGTCGCGGACTGTCACCGCCGGCTCGGACTTTCACCGACCCCGGAGCACGTACGTGTAGCGAGGCCAGTGTGCCACAGGGTGCCGGTGCCCCGAGGAGGACCGGACGCGCGTGCCACGGACCGACGCGATGCCGGTGGGAAGCGCAGGCCTGGCCGGCCGCGCAGGGGTCGCTCCGGCGCCCTGGCGCGCCCGGCTCAGTGCCGGTGGGACGCCCGGGCTAGCTCGCGCAACTCGGCGATGCGCGCCGCCGCGTCCTCGGATCCGTAGACCGCGGAGCCGGCGACGAAGACGTTCGCACCCGCGTCGGCCGCCCGCTCGACCGTCGCGGCGGAGATCCCGCCGTCGACCTGGACCCACACGTCCAGCCCCTGCTCGCTGATGGCCTGCCGCGTGCGGCGGATCTTGGGCAGCGTGCCCTCGAGGAAGGACTGACCGCCGAAGCCGGGCTCGACGGTCATGACGAGCACCATGTCGAACTCGCCGAGGAGGTCGAGGAACGGCTCGACGGGGGTCGCGGGGCGCAGCGCGAGACCCGCCCGTGCACCGAGGCGTCGCAGCTCCCGTGCGAGGCGGACGGGCGCCCGGGCGGCCTCCGCGTGGAAGGTCACCGACGCGGCACCGGCCTCCGCGAAGCCCGGGGCCCACTGATCGGGGTCCTCGATCATGAGGTGGGTGTCGATCGGCACCGGCGAGACCTGCACGATGCGCTCGACGACCGGCAGGCCGAGCGTCAGGTTCGGCACGAAGTGGTTGTCCATCACGTCGACGTGCGCGAAGTCGGCCGACGCGATGCGCGCCAGCTCGGCCTCCAGGTTGACGAAGTCGGCGGACAGGATGCTCGGGGCGATGGCGACGTCCATGTGCTCAGTCTCCCGCTCCCGACGTCAGCGCGCTGCCTGCGTCGTCCGAGGGCTCGACCTTGCGCAGCAGCGCGAGGTACATGGCGTCCGTCCCGTGCACGTGCGGCCACAGCTGGACCCCAGGCCCCTCGCCCAGCTCGATCTCCGGGCCGGCGACCGCCCGCACGGCGTCACGGGCGTCGAGCTGCACGACGTCCGCCCGGCGGCGCGTCACGTCGCGCACGACCAGCTGCGTCTCGGCAAGGTGCGGCGAGCAGGTGACGTAGGCGACGACGCCGCCCACGCGGACCGCGTCGAGCGCTGCCGCGAGGAGCGAGCGCTGGGCCTCACCGAGGGGTCCGAGGTCCGCCGGCCGGCGGCGCCACCTGGCCTCGGGGCGCCGGCGCAGGGCACCGAGGCCGGTGCACGGCGCGTCGACGAGGATGCGGTGGTACACCTCGGGCTCCTCAGTGCCGACGGTCCGCCCGTCGCCGCACCGGACCCGGACGACACCCGCCGGCACGGCGGCGACAGCGCGCTCGACCAGGAGGGCGCGGTGCGGCTGGACCTCGTTCGCGACGAGGGTCGCCCCGCGCTCCGCGGCCACGGCACCCAGCAGGGCCGCCTTGCCCCCGGGTCCGGCGCACAGGTCGAGCCAGCGCTCGGGGCCCGGCTCTGCCACGTCGACGGCTGCGAGGGCGAGCGCGACGAGCTGGCTGCCCTCGTCCTGGACACCGACACGGCCCTCACGGACCCCGGGGACGCCCGCCGGGTCCCCACCGCGCAGGACGACGGCTGTCGGTGCCCACCGGCCGGCGACGGCGCCCGGTGCCGCACCGAGCACGTCGTCGCGGTCGGCGAGCCCCGGCCGGACCACCGCGGTGACCGTGGGTGAGGCGTTGTCCGCGACCAGCAGGGTCTCGAGCTCCTCGGGTGCGCGGTGGTCGGCGACGAGGCTCTGCCTCAGGGCCCGGCCGATCCACGCGGGGTGGCTGTGCACGACGCTCAACCGGTCGACCACGTCCGGCCCGGCCGCGTCGCCGATGCGCTGGAGCCACTCCTCGAGCGGGACCGAGGAGATCTTGCGGAGCACCGCGTTGACGAACTGAGCGGCCCCGGCGCCGACGCGCGAGCGTGCCAGCGCGACCGTCTCGGACACCGCGGCATGCGGTGGGACCCGCATCGCGAGGAGCTGGTGCGCACCCAGCCGCAGGAGGTCGAGGACCGGAGGATCGATCGCCTCGACCGACCGCTCCGCCGCGATCGCGACGATCGCGTCGTACCGCCCGCGCATGCGCAGGGTGCCGTAGGCGAGCTCGGTCGCGAACCCCGCGTCCCGACCCGTCAGGCCGCGGTGGCGGAGCATCGGCGGCAGGACGAGGTTGGCGTAGGAGTCGGACTCCGCGACGTCCCGCAGGACGTCGAACGCGACGGTGCGCGACGGGTCACCCGAGCGCCGTCGCTCCGACGGCGCCTGCGCACCCCGCGGGGCCGGTCGGCCGGACGTACGGGCAGGGCCACGCTCGCGCCCGGCCGCGTCCCGGCCCGTGCCGCTCTCGCGGCGACCGTGGCGGTCGCCCCGCTCGGACCCGTCCGAACCCTCGGGTCGTCGGGCGCGGTCGGGTCGACCGGAGCCGTCACGCCGGCGGGAGTCGTCGCTCATGCCTGGCCTCCCCACTGCTCACCCTCGGCCGGGCGGGCTCCGCGCGCCCAGTCCACGGCCGTCATCATGCGGCGGCCCGCGGGCGCGACGTCACCGAGCTGGACGGCGTGCGTGCCGGTCCCCACGAGCACCTCGTCCTTCGACGCCCGCACGACTCCCGCCGGGAGGTCCGTGACGTCGGGCCGTAGCCGCACGGGGCCGAGCTTGACCCGGGTCCCGTCGCCCGCGGTCGTCCAGGCGCCCGGGGAGGGCGTCACCGCGCGGACACGGCGGTCGGTGGCGAGCGCCGGGTGCTCCCAGCGGACCCGGGCGTCCTCGGTGGTGAGGCGGGGCGCGAGGCTCACGCCGTCGGCGGGCTGCGGGACGGCGACCAGCGAGCCGTCCTCGAGGGCGTCGAGCGTCGCCACGAGGAGACCGGCGCCCGCCGTCGCGAGGCGACCGAGCAGGTCACCCGCGGTGTCCCGGGCGCGCACGGTCTCGGTGAGCGTCCCGAGCACGGGCCCGGTGTCCAGGCCCTGCTCGATCCTGAAGGTCGTGGCGCCCGTGACCTCGTCACCGTGCAGCAGCGCGTGCTGGACGGGCGCCGCGCCGCGCCATGCGGGCAGCAGCGAGAAGTGGAGGTTGACCCAGCCGTGGGTGGGCACGTCGAGCACCGACGCGGGCAGCAGGCCGCCGTACGCGACCACAGGGGCGCAGTCGGGCGCGAGCTCCGCGAGCCGCGCCCCGAAGGCGGGGTCACGAGGCGAGGCCGGGGTGAGGACCTCGAGACCCAGCTCGGCCGCGCGGCGCTTGACGGGGCTGACGGCGACGCCACGGCCGCGACCCGCCGGCGCGTCCGGCCTGGTGAGCACCGCGACCACCTCGTGCCTGGAGTCGACGAGGGCATCGAGGGCGGGAAGGGCGACGTCGGGCGTCCCCGCGAACAGCAGGCGCATCCCTCGATCCTAGGTGCGGGCCGCGCGCCCGCCGCACCGCGTGCGTGCCTCACCCGAGGTGCCCGCCCGGCCCGACCGGCCCGAGCTGCCCGCCCGGCCGGCCCCACCCGACCGGCCCTCCCCTACCGTCGGGCGGCGATCGGGACACCGAGCGCGACGAGGTGGCTGCGCAGCCCCTGGGCGCCCGACCAGGTGTGCGCCCGGTAGCCGACGCGGCGCGCGGCCACGACGTTGGCCTCGGAGTCGTCCGTGAACACCGTTCGCGCGGGGTCGAGGCCCAGCTGCTCGGCGGCCAGCCGGAAGATGCGCGGGTCGGGCTTGGCGAGGCCCACCTCGCCCGAGACGACGACATCCTCGAGCAGTGCCACGGCCGGGATCGTCGCGGGCGCGAGCGGGTACGTCTCCGCGGACCAGTTGGTCAGGCCGAGCACCCGGACACCCGCAGCCCTCAGGTCCTCGACGAGCTCGAACGAGCCGGGCACCGGGCCGCTGACGGCGTGCGCGAACCGTTCCCGGTACAGGTCGAGCATCGGGAGGTGGTGGGGGTGGGTGCGCGCGAGCGACGCCCGTGCGTCGGCGTAGGACCGGCCCGCGTCCTGCTCGTGGTTGAACGCGGCGAAGTCGATCTCGTCGAAGAACCGCTGCACCTCGTCCCGCGGGCGCAGGCCCGCGTAGGGCGCGTACGGGTCCCACACGACGAGAACCTGCCCGAGGTCGAACAGGACGGCGTCCACGACGGCGCTCACACGACCTCCGGTGGTTCGACCTGCACCCGGAGCTGGCCGGGCTCCCGCCGGGCGCTGCGGGTGGCGAGCGCGGCCGCGACCGCCGCGGTCGTCGCCGCCGCGGCGGACCACGGCCCGCGGACGAGCGCACGCACCGGTCGGAGCGTCTCTGGGTCGAGCACGCCCTGGGCGTCCTCGACGCGCCGCGGGGCGTCCACGACGGCGAGCGGCCCGAGCACCGCGGTCCCGGCGGGGAGGTCCAGGCCACCCAGGAGGCGCTCGACCGCCTCGCGTGGGCCCTCCACGCTGATCATGTGGACGGCAGGAGGCAGGGACAGCTCCGTCCGCTCCGTCAGCTCGCGCTCCGCGAGCCAGGCCGGGTCCCAGCGCACGAGCGCCTGCGTGGGCGCGGGTGCCGCGTCGCCGACCAGGAGCACGACGCCACCGTCGGACGCGGGCCGCACCAGGGCGGCAGCGGCCAGCCAGGTGCGCAGGGCCTGCTCGGGCACGTCGAGGCCTGCGCGCCCCGTGACGACCGCGGCGTCGAGCAGCAGCCCGGCCGAGTACCCGCCCTCCGCCCGTGGCTCAGCGCCGGGCGTCGCGACGACGAGCGCGGGACGCGGCCCCACGTGCGCGACCACACCCGCCGAGGCGCTCGCTCCCGAGACCCGGACGGGTACGCCGGGGAACGCCCGGCCCAGCTCCTCGGCCGTCCGCAGCTGACCGACCCGCACGGAACGCAGCGCGGTGCCGGAGCACTCGGGGCAGCGCCAGTCCGTCGCGAGGCGCCCGCACCAACGGCACCGCGGCGGGCGGCCTGCGGCGGTGACCTCGAGCGGTCCGCTGCACGCCGTGCAGCGCGCCAGGGCGCGGCACGTGCCGCAGGCGGTGCTCGGCACGTACCCGGCGCGCGGCACCTGGACGAGGACCGGTCCCCGCACGAGCCCGTCGCGCACGGCGCGCCAGGCCGGTGCGGGCAGTCGGGCAGCCGCGGCCGGGCCCTCCGGGGCGAGCTCCACGGCCGTGAGCGCCCGGACCCGCGGTGTGCGGGTGCGCACCGTCTCCCGCGGGGCGACGAGGGGCCGCGCCGACCCGTCCCGCAGCCAGCGCTCGGTCGCGACCGTCCGGGCGAAGCCGCCGACGAGCAGCGCCGAGCCCTCGACGTCGGCGCGGATCGCGAGCACCTCGCGGGTGTGCGGGTACGGCGCACGGGGCTCCGCGTGGAGCTGGTCGCCATCGTCCCAGCACGCGAGGAGACCGGGCCTGCGCACGGGGGCGAACGCCGCGGCGCGCGTGCCGATCACGACGTCCGCCAGGCCGCGGCTCGCGGCGAGGAATGCCCGGTACCGACCGGCGGGGCCGTCGTCCGCCATGAGCCGCACCCAGCCGCCGAGCGCGCCCGGCGCCCACGGGGCGACGCCGGCGGCGACGAGCGCCTCCGCCATGACCGTGACCTCCGCCGCGGACGGCAGCACGACGAGCGCTCCCCGACCGCCCGCGCGCGCCGCCCGGACGGCGTGCGCGAGGGCGTCCGCCCAGGTGTCGCCGTCCTGGCCCGGCAGCGCCTGCCACACCGCACGCGGCGCCTCCCCCGCGGCGAGCCGGCGCAGGAAGGCCGGGCCGCCCGTCCAGGCGTCCCAGCCGGGCGCGGGCTGGGTGACCTCGGCCATCGGCGCGGTCGGTGCGACCTCGCCCGTGGAGTCCTCGGGCGCCGGCCACTCCTCCTGCTCGACGCGTGCATGGCGCGGCGGCACCGCCAGACGCAGCACGTCCGGCAGGGTGCCCGCGTAGCGCCGGGCGACGGCCCGGGCCGTCGCGAGCACGGCGGGCTGCAGGACGACCTCGGGCGAGACGACCCGGCGCAGCGGCGTCAGCGCTCCCTCGTGCGAGGCGACGTCCGCGCGCGCCACCACGTAGCCGTCGAGGTCCTGCCCTGAGAAGCGCACCTTGACGCGCACCCCGGGCGACGCGGCCGCGGAGAGCGTCTGCGGCACGGCGTACTCGAACACGCGGTCGAGGTGGGGCTGCGAGCGGTCGACGACCACCTGGGCGACCGGGAGGTCGGCGGCGAGGGCGGTGGGCCCGGCCGCGCGTCGACGACGGGACCCACCCGGGCCCGTGGGCGCACGGTCCGCCAGGCCCGCGAGGGTCGGCTGGACGGCCGACTCCCCCTCGGTCACGCCCGTCCCGTCCACCCGCTCATCCCACCACGCACCGCCGACGCGTCCGTCCCGCGCACCCAGCGCGGCACCTGCGGCGCGCGGCCTGCGGCGCGCACGACGCCTCGGACGGTCAGGCGAGGGCCGAGTGCAGGTCGAGGACGCGGTCGGTCCGCTCCCACGTGAAGTCGGCGAGCTCCCGACCGAAGTGGCCGTACGCCGCGGTCCGGGAGTAGATCGGGCGCAGCAGGTCCAGGTCGCGCACGATCGCCGCGGGGCGCAGGTCGAAGACCTCACGGATCGCGTCGGTCAGGCGGTCGACCGGGACCGTCTCGGTGCCGAACGTCTCGACGTACAGGCCCACGGGGTGCGACGCGCCGATCGCGTAGGCGACCTGCACCTCGCAGCGACGTGCGAAGCCGGCGGCCACCACGTTCTTCGCGACCCAGCGCATCGCGTACGCCGCGGACCGGTCGACCTTCGACGGGTCCTTGCCCGAGAAGGCACCGCCGCCGTGCCGCGCCATGCCCCCGTACGTGTCGACGATGATCTTGCGGCCCGTGAGGCCTGCATCGCCCTGCGGCCCGCCGATGACGAACTGGCCCGTGGGGTTGATGAGCAGCCGGTGGCCGGTCGTGTCGAGCTCGAGCTCCTCCAGGACGGGGACGACGACGTGCTCCGCGACCTCGGGGGCGAGGGTCCCGTCGAGCGAGATGCCCGGGTCGTGCTGCGTCGAGAGGACCACCGTGTCGAGCCGCACGGCTCGGTCGCCGTCGTAGCCGATCGTCACCTGCGTCTTGCCGTCCGGGCGCAGGTAGTCGAGCGTGCCCTCCTTGCGGACCATCGCGAGACGCTCGGCGAGGCGGTGCGCGACCCAGATGGGCAGCGGCATGAGCGACGGCGTGTCGTCGCACGCGTAGCCGAACATGAGGCCCTGGTCGCCGGCGCCCTGCTGGTCCAGCGGGTCGAGGTCCTGGGCGTCCTGGCGGACCTCCCAGGCCTTGTCGACGCCCGCGGCGATGTCGGGCGACTGCTGGCCGATCGACACGGACACGCCGCACGAGTGCGCGTCGAAGCCGATGGTCGACGAGGTGTAGCCGATCCGGTTGAGGACCTCGCGCACGACCTGCGGGATCTCGACGTAGGCCTCGGTCGTGACCTCGCCCGCCACATGGACCAGGCCCGTGGTGACCATGGTCTCGACGGCCACGCGGGCGCCTGGGTCCTGCTGGATCATCGCGTCGAGGATGCCGTCCGAGATCTGGTCGCAGACCTTGTCCGGGTGGCCCTCGGTCACGGACTCGGACGTGAACAGGCGCAGGGCGGCAGCAGTCATGCCGGTCAGCCTAGCGGCGGAGCACCGTCCGCCGCCGCCTCGGCCGGTGGGGCGAGGAGCGGGACGACGGCGTCCCACACCACGTCCGCGACCGCGTCCTTCGAGCCGCTCGCCCGCGCGACGTCGCGCCCCTGCGCGTCGACGACCGTGACGGCGTTCTCCGCCACGGCGAAGCCCAGCCCGGGGCCGACGGCGTTCACGACGAGGAGGTCGGCGCCCTTGCGGCGGGCCTTGGCGCGGCCGTGCTCGAGCACGTCGCCGTCGTCGTCCCCCGTCTCTGCGGCGAAGCCGACCACGACCTGCCCAGGTCGCAGCCGTGCGGTGGCGAGCTCGGCGAGCACGTCGGGCGTCCGGACGAGCTCGAGCGTGAGCCCCTCGTCGCCCGCGGACTTCTTGATCTTGTGCTCCGCCGGTCGGGCGGGCGTGAAGTCGGCGACCGCAGCGGCCATCACGACGACGTCTGCGTCGACGGCCGCGGCCCGGACGCGGTCGCGCAGCTCGGCGGTCGTCTCGACGTGCACCACGGTGGCGCCGACCGGATCCGCGAGCGACACGTTGGCGGCCACGACGGTGACACTGGCCCCACGACGCGCCGCCGCGGCGGCGAGCGCGTACCCCTGCCGACCCGTCGAGCGGTTCCCGAGGAAGCGCACGGGGTCGAGGGGCTCCCGCGTGCCCCCGGCGGAGACGACGACGTGACGTCCGGCGAGGTCGGTCTCCCCCGGCGAGGACCCCTCGCCGACGAGGGCGAGGGCCGCCGCGGCGATCTCCGCGGGCTCGGGGAGCCGGCCAGGGCCGCTGTCGACGCCCGTGAGCCGCCCGGAGGCGGGCTCGAGCACGGTGACGCCGCGGCTGCGCAGCGTGGCGACGTTCGCGCGCGTCGCGGGGTGCTCCCACATCTCGGTGTGCATCGCCGGGGCCATGAGCACGGGGCACCTGGCCGTCAGGAGCGCGGCGGTGAGCAGGTCGTCGCTGCGGCCCGCAGCCGCCCGCGCGAGCAGGTCCGCCGTGGCGGGGGCGACGATCACGAGGTCGGCGCTCTTGCCGAGGCGCACGTGCTCGACCGACGGGACGTCCTCGAACACCTCGCTCGTCACGGGCTGGCCCGAGAGGGCCTCCCACGTCGCGCGGCCGACGAACTCGAACGACGCACGCGTGGGCACGACCCGGACGTCGTGCCCCGCCTCGGTCAGCAGACGCAGCAGGAGCGCGGACTTGTAGGCGGCGATGCCGGCGCTCACCCCCAGCAGGATGCGCACGTCGTCCCCGTCCCTCGTCGCTCGGTCGTGCAGCTCTGGGTGCCGCCGCAGGGGCGCAGCCGGCGGGCCGGCCCCTGCGCGACGACCCTGCGGATCAGCCCTCGGTCGGGGTGACCGTCAGGAGCCCGGCGTTGATCTCGCGCATCGCGATCGAGAGCGCCTTCTCCTGGTGGCGGGCCTCGACGAGCGGGCCCACGTACTCGAGGAGGCCCTCGTTCAGCTGCGAGTAGTACGCGTTGATCTGACGCGCGCGCTTCGCCGAGTAGATGACGAGCGCGTACTTCGAGTCGGCCGCGGCGAGGAGCTCGTCGATCGGCGGGTCGGTGATGCCCTCGGGGGCTGCGACGGTTCCGGACATGTCTGCACTCCGTGGTGGTCTCGAGGCTGTCGGGCCGCTGTCTCGCGGCCGCGTCCCCCGGGCTTCCGATCACGCTGACGGGCGCCGGGCCGGGGCAACCTGGCGATTCTACCGCCTCTGCAGGCCCATGACCTCGATGAGCTCGTCCGTGGCGCGGTGCACGTCGTCGTTCACGATGACGTGGTCGAACTCCCGCTCGGCGGCGAGCTCGACCCGTGCGGTCGCGAGGCGGCGCTCACGCTCCTCGGCGTCCTCCGTGCCGCGGCCCACGAGGCGGCGCACGAGCTCGTCCCAGCTGGGCGGGGCGAGGAAGACGAACCGTGCCTCCGGCATCGCGAGCCGGACCTGCCGCGCCCCGGCGAGATCGATCTCGAGGAGCGCTGGACGCCCCTCGGCGAGCCGTTCGAGGACGGGGCCGCGAGGTGTGCCGTAGCTGTTGCGGCCGTGCACGACCGCCCACTCGAGCAGCTCACCCTCGGCGACCATGCGGGCGAAGGCCTCGGTCCCGACGAAGTGGTAGTGCACGCCGTCGACCTCGCCGGGCCGGGGCGCACGTGTCGTCGCCGAGACCGAGAGCCACACCTCGGGGTACCGCGCGCGGATGTCGGCCGAGACCGTGCCCTTGCCGACAGCCGTCGGGCCGGCGAGCACCGTGAGGCGGGAGGGGTGCGGCGCAGGAGCGCCCGGATGGTCCGGCAGGCCCGCGCCGGGCGGGGCGACGTGCGTGTCGCCCGACGCGGGGGCGTCGTCGTCAGGTACGGGCAAGGAGTCTCAGCCGAACCGCTCGATGAGGGCCTGGGCCTGGTGCGGCCCGAGGCCCCGGAGACGACGCGTCTCCGAGATGCCGATGTCCGCCATGATCGCGCGGGCCTTGATCTTGCCGACACCCGGGAGCGACTCGAGCAGCGCGGAGACCTTGAGCTTGCCGATCACGTCGTCCGTACGGCCCTGCTCGATCACCTCGGCGAGGGAGCCCTGCGAGTACTTGAGACGGTTCTTCACCTCAGCTCGTGCCTGACGGGCGGCAGCAGCCTTCTCGAGGGCAGCGGCGCGCTGTTCAGGGGTCAGCGGGGGTAGGGCCACGCGGGCTCACCTTCTTCGCAGAGGGGGTGTCGGACGGGTCGAACCTAGCGAGGTCGACCCGTCCAGGGCAACGCGGTCCGCGGCGGAAGGCCTGGTCAGCCCCTGCCGCGGTCGCACGACGATCATCGCAGGGCGGCGGCCGCCTCGTGCGCCGCTCGGGCTGCGGCCTCCTGCAGCCCCGCGGCGGACGGTCCGGCCTGGAGCACCGCGCGGGACGTCGAGGCCAGGACGTCGCCCCGGGCCGCCCCGAACACGTGCTCGAGCTCACGTGCGCCGGCACCCTGGGCACCGACCCCGGGTGCGAGCAGGGGGCCGCGGACGGCCGCGAGGTCGATGCCCAGCCGGGCGGCCGCGTCCCCCGTCGTCGCCCCCACCACGAGGCCCACCGAGCCCAGCAGGCGCGGCGCGCCGTCGACCCCCTCCCGGTCCTCGAGCTCCGTGCGGTTGAGCCCGGCGGCGGCGCGCGCGACGAGGCCCGCGACGCAGGACCCGTCGGCCGTGCGGGCATGCTGCACCCCAGCACCCTCCGGGTTGCTCGTGAGCGCGAGGACGAACACTCCGCGCCCGGTCGCTCGTGCCGCCGAGAGCGCGGGCTCGAGGGACCCGAACCCGAGGTACGGGCTCACGGTGAGGGCGTCGCACGCGAGCGGCGCACCGTCGCGCAGGTAGGCGTCGGCGTAGCCGTCCATCGTCGAGCCGATGTCGCCCCGCTTGGCGTCGAGCACGACCTGCGTGCCTCCGTCGGCCGCACGGACCAGCGCCAGGACCTCCTCGAGCACGGCCACGCCCGCCGAGCCGTGCCGCTCGAAGAACGCCGACTGCGGCTTGAGCGCCGCCACCCGCCCGACGAGGGACTCCGCGACCGTCAGCGCGAACGCCCGCAGGCCCGCTGCGTCGTCCGTGAGCCCCCACGCGCGCAGGAGGCCGGGGTGCGGGTCGATCCCGACGCACAGGGGACCGTAGCGGTCCATGGCGTCGGCAAGCCGGGCGCCGAACGTCGGCCGGACGCCCGGTACGTCCTCGCCCGCGGCCCCGGGCCTCACGACCCTGCCCCGAGCGGCGCCGCACGCGGGGTGGGCCGCAGCTCGAGCGTGTGGTCCTGGAGGCTGCGCACGGCGAACGGCCCCGAGCGCAACGACTCGATCGCCTGGACGGCCGCGGCGAGCTGCTGGACCGTCGTGACGATCGGCTTGTCCGCGGCGACGGTCGCCGTGCGGATCTCGTACCCGTCCGCGCGCGCGCCCTGGCCGGACGGCGTGTTGACGACCATGTCGACCTCGCCGCTCGTGATGAGGTCCACGACGGTCGGCTCACCCGCCGGCCCGCGCCCGCTCGAGTGCTTGCGCACGACCGTCGACACGATGCCGTTGCGCCGCAGGACCGCCGCGGTGCCCTCGGTCGCGAGGATCTCGAAGCCGAGCTCGCTCAGTCGCTTCGCAGGGAACGTGATCGACCGCTTGTCGCGGTCGGCGACCGAGATGAAGACCCGGCCCGACGTCGGGAGGCCGCCGAACGCCGCAGCCTGCGACTTGGCGAAGGCCGTCGGGAAGTCGACGTCGAACCCCATGACCTCACCCGTGGAGCGCATCTCCGGGCCGAGGATCGTGTCGACCACGGCGCCCTGCGCGGTGCGGAACCGCTTGAACGGCAGCACGGCCTCCTTGACCGCGATCGGTGCGTCCAGGCCGAGCGTGCCACCGTCGCCGTGGGCGGGCAGGACGCCCGACGCGCGCAGGTCCGCGATCGAGTGGCCTGTCATGACGAGCGCCGCTGCCTTCGCGAGCGGGACGCCCGTGGCCTTGGACACGAACGGCACGGTGCGGGACGCACGGGGGTTGGCCTCGAGCACGTACAGGACGTCCGAGACGAGGGCGAACTGGACGTTGAGGAGCCCGCGGACCCCCACGCCGCGCGCGATCGCCTCGGTCGACGTCCGGATGCGGTCGAGCTCGGCCGAGGACACGGTCACGGGCGGCAGGACGCACGCGGAGTCGCCCGAGTGGATGCCGGCCTCCTCGATGTGCTCCATGACCCCGCCGAGGTACATCTGCTCGCCGTCGAACAGTGCGTCGACGTCGAGCTCGATGGCGTCGTCCAGGAAGCGGTCGATGAGGAGCGGGGGGATCTCCGCGGCCGAGCCGGCTGCCCGGTTCGCCGCGTGGGCGCCCGCGAGGGCGCGACCCACGTACTCGGCGAGCTGCCCGTCGGAGTACACGATCTCCATGCCGCGTCCACCCAGCACGTACGACGGGCGAACGAGCACCGGGTACCCGATGCGCCGCGCGACCTCGGTCGCCTCCTCGAGGGTGCGCGCGGTGCCGAACGCGGGCGCGGGCAGCCCGGCCTCGACCAGGACGCGACCGAAGACCTCACGGTCCTCGGCGGCGTCGATCGCCGCGGGCGGGGTACCGAGGATCGGCAGCCCCGCGGCCTCGAGGCGCTCGGCGAGCGCGAGGGGCGTCTGGCCGCCGAGCTGCACGATGATCCCCTCGACGGGGCCCACGGCGAGCTCGGCCTGGTAGACCTCGAGGACGTCCTCGAAGGTCAGCGGCTCGAAGTAGAGGCGGTCGGAGGTGTCGTAGTCCGTCGAGACGGTCTCCGGGTTGCAGTTGACCATCACCGTCTCGAACTCACCGCGCAGGGCGAGCGCGGCGTGCACGCACGAGTAGTCGAACTCGATGCCCTGACCGATCCGGTTCGGCCCGGAGCCCAGGATGATCACCGCGGGCCGGTCACGCGGCTGCACCTCGGTCTCCTCGTCGTACGAGGAGTAGTGGTACGGGGTGCGCGCCTCGAACTCCGCCGCGCACGTGTCCACGGTCTTGAAGACGGGGCGCAGGCCGAGCGCGTGGCGCAGCTGGCGCACCGTCTCCTCCCCCAGGCCCCGCAGCGACGCCACCTGGGCGTCCGAGAAGCCGTGCCGCTTGGCGCGACGCAGCAGGTCGACGCCGAGCTCGGGGGCCGTGGCGACCTCGTCCGCGATCTGGTTGATCAGCACGACCTGGTCGAGGAACCAGGGGTCGATGCCCGTCACCGCGAACACGTCCTCGACGCTCGCGCCCCCGGCGCGGCCCACCGAGCGCAGCGCCTGCTGGACGTCGATGAGGCGGTGCTCCGTGGGCACGGAGATCGAGGCCATGAGTGCGGCGAGGGCCTCGCCCGCCGGGGTCTCGCCGTCCCAGTGGAACACCGAGCCCGCCCGGTCGATCGAGCGCATCGCCTTGCCCAGGGCCTCCGCGAAGCTGCGGCCCATGGCCATCGCCTCGCCGACGGACTTCATGGTCGTGGTGAGCGTGGGGTCCGCCGCCGGGAACTTCTCGAACGCGAAGCGGGGCACCTTCACGACCACGTAGTCGAGCGACGGCTCGAACGACGCGGGCGTCGAGCCGGTGATGTCGTTCGGGATCTCGTCGAGCGTGTACCCGACCGCGAGCCGCGCGGCGATCTTGGCGATCGGGAAGCCGGTGGCCTTGGAGGCCAGGGCGCTCGACCGTGACACGCGCGGGTTCATCTCGATGACGACGACGCGCCCCGTGTCGGGCTCCACGGCGAACTGGATGTTGCACCCGCCGGTGTCGACGCCGACCTCGCGGATCACGGCGATGCCGATGTCCCGCAGACGCTGGTACTCGCGGTCCGTGAGGGTCAGCGCGGGTGCGACCGTGACGGAGTCGCCCGTGTGCACGCCGACGGGGTCGACGTTCTCGATCGAGCACACGACGACGACGTTGTCGACGTTGTCGCGCATGAGCTCGAGCTCGTACTCCTTCCAGCCGAGGATCGACTCCTCGAGGAGCACCTCGGTCGTCGGCGAGTAGTGCAGGCCGGCGCCCGCGATGCGACGCAGCTCGTCCTCGTCGTAGGCGATGCCCGAGCCGAGGCCGCCCATCGTGAACGAGGGGCGCACGACGAGCGGGTAGCCGAGGTCCTGCGCCGCCGCGAGCACGTCGTCCATGCTGTGCGCGATGAACGACCGGGCGCTCTCGGCCCCGCACCGCTCGACGACCTCCTTGAAGGCCTGCCGGTCCTCCGCGAGGTGGATGGACGCCGTGTTCACGCCGATCATCTCGACGCCGAAGCGCTCGAGCACGCCCGCCTCGTCGAGCGCGATCGCCGCGTTCAGGGCCGTCTGGCCACCGAGGGTCGGCAGCACGGCGTCGGGCCGCTCCTTCTCGATGATCGAGGCGATGACGTCGGGCGTGATCGGCTCGATGTACGTGGCGTCGGCGAACTCGGGGTCCGTCATGATCGTCGCCGGGTTGGAGTTGACGAGGATGACGCGCAGGCCCTCCTCGCGCAGCACCCGGCACGCCTGGGTCCCGGAGTAGTCGAACTCGGCGGCCTGCCCGATGACGATCGGGCCGGAGCCGATGACCAGGACGCTCGTGAGGTCAGTGCGACGTGGCATCGGGTGCGGTCTCCTCGTGGGTGGTCTTCGCGGAGGTCATCAGGGCGAGGAATCGGTCGAACAGGTAGGCGGCGTCGTGCGGTCCCGCCGCGGCCTCCGGGTGGTACTGGACGGAGAACGCCGGCAGGTCGAGGCACTCGAGACCCTCGACGACGTCGTCGTTCAGCGCGACGTGGGAGACGGTGACCCGCCCGTAGCGCCCGCCGTCGTACGGCGCGACCGACTCGCCCTCGAGCGGGGCGTCGACCGCGAAGCCGTGGTTGTGCGCGGTGATCTCGACCTTGCGCGTGCGCCTGTCCATGACCGGCTGGTTCACGCCGCGGTGGCCGTACGTGAGCTTGTAGGTGCCGTACCCGAGGGCCCGGCCCAGCAGCTGGTTGCCGTAGCAGATGCCGAAGAACGGGATGCGCCGGTCGAGCACGTCGCGCAGCAGCTCGATCTCGTGCCGCGCGGACGCCGGGTCCCCGGGGCCGTTCGAGTAGAAGACGCCGTCGGGCTCGAGCGCCAGCACCTGCTCGGTCGTGGCCGTCGAGGGCAGGACGTGCGTGCGCACCCCGCGCTCGGCGAGGCGCTGCGGCGTCATGGACTTGATGCCGAGGTCGATCGCGACCACCGTCGCGACGGGCTCGGTGCCGCTCGCGGGGCCGCGGACGGGCTCGACGGTGTACGGCTCCGCCACCGTGACCTCGCTCGCGAGGTCCGCCCCCGTCATGACCGGGGCGGCCATGACCTCGTCGAGCAGGTCCTGGTCCGTGCGGCGACGGCCCGAGGAGTCGACCAGCGAGGGGCCGGAGAAGATGCCCGCACGCATCACGCCGCGCTCACGCAGGTGCCGGGTGAGCGCTCGTGTGTCGATCCCGCTCAGGCCCACGATCCCCTCGGCCACGAGGCCGTCGTCGAGCGAACGCGCCGAGCGCCAGCTGGACGGGCGGATCGCCGGGTCGCGCACGACGAACCCCGCGACCCACATCCGCGCGGACTCCGGGTCCTCGTCGTTCAGGCCCGTGTTGCCGACGTGCGGCGCCGTCATCACGACGATCTGCCGGTGGTACGACGGGTCGGTGAGGGTCTCCTGGTACCCCGTCATGCCGGTGTTGAAGACGATCTCGCCCACGGTGCGGCCCACCGCACCGTAGGGCTCGCCCGTGAAGGTGCGGCCGTCCTCGAGTACCAGGACGGCGGTCTGCTCGGTCATCGGGTGCGCTCCTCGGAGACGTCGGGGTCGCTGCCGGCCGGGCCCGGCTGCGCGGTGGTGATCAGGGGCCGGACCGCGTCGAGCAGCGTCGCGCGGTCGGCCGCGTGCCGGGGACGCAGGCCCGTGTCGAGCCCGTTGCCGTCGAGCTCCCAGCGGAGCACGACGAGCCCGTCCCTGCCGACGACCTTCCCTGCGATGCCGGGCGAGCGCATCACGTCGCGCAAGGCGGCGGCCGGGATGAAGACGTCGCGTGCGCCGGTCCTCGCGACGAGCACCCCCGAGGGGTGGATGCTGACGTCCGCGCGCGAGCGGACCCCGAGGTCGTGGGCCGCGACGCGGTCGAGCCAGTCACCCGCGGCGGTCGTCGAGACGTACGTGGCCTCCGCGGGGCCCCAGGTCGGGTCGCCGAGCGCAGCGGCGTCGGGCACGGCCGGGATCGGGCCGACGGACGCCTCCGAGCGGGCGACGCGGTGCCGCCAGCCGAGGCGCATGGCCGCCAGGGCGACGACCACGAGCGCGGCGAGCGCCGCGATGCCGAGCGGGTCCTTCACCGCACCCCTCCGGGCACCGGCGCGGGTGCCTCCACGGGTGCGCCGTCGAGCACCGTGGGCCGCCCGCGCAGGAACGTCGCCACGACCCGTCCGGCGAGCTCGCGGCCGCCGTACGGGGTGTTGCGGCTCGCGCTGGCGAGCGCGGCGGGGTCGACGACCCAGCGGGCCGCCGTGTCCACGAGCGTCACGTTCGCCGGCTCGCCGACCTCGAGGGGGCGCCCCTGGGCCTGCGCACCCTCGTCGACCCGACCGATGCGGGCGGGTGCCGAGGACAGCACGCGTGCGACGTCCGCCCAGCTCATGCGCCCCGTCTCGACCATCGCCGTCTGGACGATCGACAGCGCCGTCTCCAGGCCGGTCATGCCGAACGCGGCGGCCGCCCACTCGCAGTCCTTGTCCTCGCGCGTGTGGGGTGCGTGGTCGGTCCCGACGATGTCGATGGTGCCGTCGGCGAGCCCCTCGCGGACGGCCTCGACGTCGGCGGCGGTCCGCAGGGGCGGGTTGACCTTGTAGAGCGGGTCGTACGTGCGCGCGAGCTCGTCGGTCAGCAGCAGGTGGTGGGGCGTGACCTCGGCGGTCACGTCGATGCCACGCGCCTTCGCCCAGCGGATGATCTCCACCGACCCGGCCGTCGACAGGTGGCACACGTGCAGCCGCGAGCCCACGTGCTCGGCGAGCAGCACGTCACGCGCGATGATCGCCTCCTCCGCGACGGCCGGCCATCCGGCGAGGCCCACCTCGGCCGACACGACGCCCTCGTGCATCTGGGCGCCGCGGGTCAGCCGGGGCTCCTGCGAGTGCTGTGCGATGACGCCGTCGAACGCCTTGACGTACTCGAGCGCACGGCGCATCAGCACCGGGTCGTGGACGCACATGCCGTCGTCGGAGAACACCCGGACCCGCGCGGCCGAGTGGGCCATCGCACCGAGCTCGGCGAGCTGCTCGCCCGCGAGGCCGACGCTCACGGCACCCACAGGGTGCACGTCGACCCAGCCCGCGTCGCGGCCCAGGCGCCAGACCTGCTCGACGACGCCCGCGGTGTCGGCGACGGGTGAGGTGTTCGCCATGGCGTGCACGGCCGTGAAGCCGCCGAGCGCAGCCGCACGCGTGCCGGTGCGGACCGTCTCGGCGTCCTCCCGCCCGGGCTCGCGCAGGTGCGTGTGCAGGTCCACCAGGCCGGGCAGGGCGACCAGGCCGTCGGCCTCGACCACCACGGCGCCCGCGCCGGCTCGCTCGCGGGCCTCGTCGCCCGTCGCGGCGATCACGCCGTCGGCCAGCAGGAGGTCGGTCGCGGGGCCGCCGAGCGGTCGCACGCCCCTCAGCAGGTAGGGCACGGTCGTCCCGCTCATCGGGTGGTCTCCTTCTCCTTGGCGAGCAGCAGGTAGAGCACGGCCATGCGCACGGCGACACCGTTCGCCACCTGCTCGACGATCACGGCACGTGGCGAGTCGGCGGCGTCGGCCGAGATCTCCAGCCCGCGGTTCATCGGTCCGGGGTGCATCACGATCGCGTGGTCCGGGAGCATCGCGAGCCGCCGTGCGTCGAGGCCGTAGGCCCGCGTGTACTCGAGCGGGCTCGGGAAGAACCCCGTCCCACCGCCCGCGGCGGAACCGTCGCCGCCCATCCTCTCCCGCTGGACCCGAAGCATCATGATCGCGTCCGGCTGCTGGTCGGCGATGACCTCGTCGAGGTGGTAGCTCGTCCTGCACGTCCACGTGTGCGCGCCCACGGGCACGAGCGTCGGCGGGGCGACGAGGGTCACCTGGGCGCCGAGCGTGTGCAGCAGCTGGACGTTGGACCGGGCGACGCGTGAGTGCAGCACGTCGCCGACGATCGCGACCTTGAGGCCGGCGAGGTCCCGCCCGGTGCCGTCCGGGTCCGCCTGCGTGCCGACGAGGTGGCGGCGCATCGTGAACGCGTCCAGGAGCGCCTGCGTCGGGTGCTGGTGCGTGCCGTCGCCGGCGTTGACGACCGCCGAGCCGACCCAGCCCGAGTGGGCGAGGCGGTGCGGCGCGCCGGAGGCCTGGTGGCGGACCACGACGGCGTCGGCGCCCATCGCCTGCAGCGTGAGGGCGGTGTCCTTGAGGGACTCGCCCTTGGAGACGCTCGAGCCCTTGGCCGAGAAGTTGATGACGTCGGCCGAGAGGCGCTTCGCGGCCGTCTCGAACGAGATCCGGGTCCGCGTCGAGTCCTCGAAGAACAGGTTGACCACGGTCTTGCCGCGCAGGGTCGGGAGCTTCTTGATCTCGCGCTCCTGCGTCGCGGCCATCTGGGCTGCGGTGTCGAGGAGGTGGACGGCTGCGTCGCGGTCGAGGTCCGCGGCGCTCAGGAGGTGCCTCATGCCTGCCCCCTCTCGGGGCCGATGCGGACCGAGTCCACGCCGTCCGTCTCCGCGAGCCGCACGCGCACGAGCTCGGCGAGCGAGGTCGGCAGGTTCTTGCCGACGTAGTCGGCGCGGATCGGCAGCTCCCGGTGCCCGCGGTCCACGAGGACGGCGAGCTGCACGAGGCGGGGGCGTCCCAGGTCGTTGATGGCGTCGAGGGCCGCGCGGATCGTCCGGCCGGAGAACAGGACGTCGTCGACGAGCACGACCGCCCGGTCGTCGATCCCCTGGGGCGGCAGCACCGTGGAGCCGATCGTGCGCGTGGGGTGGCGGTGCAGGTCGTCGCGGTACATCGTCACGTCGAGGGACCCGACGAGCTGGGTGCGGTCCACGCCGGGCTCGACGTCGGCGATCTTCGCGGCCAGCCGCTCGGCGAGCGGGACTCCCCTGGTCGGGATGCCGAGGAGCACGAGCCCGGAGCCGCCCTTGTTGCGCTCGAGGATCTCGTGCGCGATGCGGGTCAGGGCCCGGGAGATCTCCTGGGGGCCGAGGACCTCGGAGCCGCCGAGGCCACCGGGATCAGGATCCACGGGCACCGCGGGTATCGCGGGCACTGCGTCGGCGTCGGGTCGACCGGACATGGGCACAGCAGGGCCAGAGGACATCTGGCGACCTCCTTCCCCGCCTCACAGGACGGGTCTTAAAGGATGTCTGACGGTTCGCGAGCCTACTCCACCGCGTGCCCGGGCGCCGCGGCGTCCACGCCGGGGCACGATGGGCCGATGACCACCGACCTGAGCAGCATCGCGGACGACGCCGCCGACCTCGCCGGCCGGTGGCTGGCGACGACGGCCCGCTCCCAGACACGTGCCGAGCAGCGCACGACCGGCCGGCTCGCGGCGCTCGTGTCCGACCCGTCGGGGCTCGAGCTCGCCGTCCGCTTCGTCGACCGCGTCGCGCGGCCGACCGACCCGGTCGTCGCGGCGCGCGAGCTCGCGGCGCTGGCGCCCTGGACGCGCGCCGCGCGGGGCTTCCTCGGGCCCGCCGACCGTGCGCTCCTGGCGGCGGGCACGCGGGTCGCCCCGCTCGCCCCGTCCGTCGTCGTGCCCGCCGCCCGGTTCCGGCTGCGGCAGCTCGTGGGCCACCTCGTGGCCGACGCCGGGCCCGGCCTCGGGCACCACATCGCCCGTGCGCGTGCGGCGGGCTTCCGGCTCAACCTCAACCTCCTCGGTGAGGCGGTGCTCGGCGAGGCCGAGGCCGTGGGTCGGCTCGAGCGCGTGACCGCGCTGGTGCGCAGGCCCGACGTCGACTACGTGTCGGTCAAGGTGTCGGCGGTCGCCGCGCAGCTGTCGACGTGGGACACCGCGGGGAGCCGGGACCGGGTCCTCGACCGGCTCCTGCCCCTGTACCGGACCGCGGCGACGCACGGCACGTTCCTCAACCTCGACATGGAGGAGTACCGGGACCTCGCCCTCACGGTCGGTGTCTTCGGGCGCCTGCTGGAGCAGGACGACCTGCGCGACCGACCGATGGGCATCGTCCTGCAGGCGTACCTGCCTGATTCGTTGGCCGCGCTCGACGAGGTGACCACGCTGGCGGCCCGGCGCACGGCGCGTGGCGGCGCACCCGTCAAGGTGCGGCTCGTCAAGGGCGCGAACCTGGCCATGGAGCGGGTCGAGGCCGAGCTGCACGGCTGGGAGCAGGCGCCCTACCCGACCAAGGCCGACGTCGACGCGAGCTACGTCCGCCTGCTCGACCGGGCGCTCGACCCGGGCCGCACCCCGCACGTGCGGGTCGGCCTCGCGAGCCACAACCTCTTCCACGTCGCCCTGGGACACCTCGCGGCGACCGCGCGCGGCGTCACCGGTGCCCTCGACGTCGAGATGCTCCAGGGCATGGCGCCGGCGCAGGCGCGAGCGGTGCGCGAGACGGTCGACGCGGCGGGTCCGGCGGGGCGCCTGCTCCTGTACACGCCGGTGGTCGCGCGCGCGGACTTCGACGTCGCGATCGCCTACCTCATCCGCCGGCTCGAGGAGAACGCGGCGGGAGAGAACTTCCTCCACGCCGTGTTCTCGAGCGCCCAGCCCGCGGCGCTCGACGCTCAGCAGGAGGCCTTCCACGCGTCGGTGCGCGACAGCACCGCCGTCAGCGCCGAGCCGCGACGACGCCCACGGCCGGCCCCCGACACCGCCCCCGCTCCGCACCTCGGCACCCCGGGGACGGCGACCTCCAGCAGCACCGGCGGCGCCCCGACCGGGAGCGCCGCCCTGACGGCGTCGGACGCACCGGGCTTCACCAACGCGCCCGACACGGACCCCGCGGTCGGCGCCTCACGCGACTGGGCGCGCGCGCTGCTCACCGCGACCGTCGCGGCGCCCCCGGCGACCGTGGTCACCTCCCGGACCGACGTCGACGACGTCGTCGCCCGTGCCGTCGCCGCGAGCGAGACCTGGGCAGCCGTACCGCCGGAGCGCCGAGCGCGCGTGCTGCGCCGCGCCGCCGACCACCTGGAGGCCGCCCGCGCCGACCTCGTCGCCACGATGGTCCAGGAAGCGGGCAAGACTGTCGCGGAGGCGGATTCCGAGGTGAGCGAGGCCGTCGACTTCGCGCGGTACTACGCGGAGCAGGCCCTGCTCCTGGCCGACGGCGCCGTGGCCGGTGCGCGCTTCGCCCCCGCGGGGCCCACGGTGGTCACACCGCCATGGAACTTCCCGGTCGCGATCCCGCTCGGCTCGGCCCTCGCCGCACTCGCCGCCGGCTCGGCCGTGGTGCTCAAGCCCGCGCCGCCGACACCACGGTGCGTGCAGGTCGGTGCGGCCGCCGTGCACCGGGCGCTCGCCGACGAGGGCATCGCTCCCGGGGTGCTCGACGTGGTGCTCAGCCCCGAGGGCGAGGTCGGCAGGCACCTCGTGAGCCACCCCGCGGTGGCCCGCGTCCTGCTCACCGGCTCGATCGAGACGGCCCGCCTCTTCGCGTCCTGGCGCGAGGACCTCGAGGTGCTCGCCGAGACGTCGGGCAAGAACGCGCTCGTCGTCACGGCCTCCGCCGACGTGGACCTCGCGGTCGCCGACGCGGTGCGCTCGGCCTTCGGCCACGCGGGGCAGAAGTGCTCAGCGGCATCCCTGCTCATCCTCGTCGGCTCCGCGGGGCGGTCCGAGCGCCTCCGCCGCCAGCTGGGCGACGCCGTCGCGTCGCTCGCGGTCGGCCCGGCCACGGAGCTCGCCACCACGATGGGTCCGCTCACGGAGCCGGCCCAGGGCAAGCTCCTGCGCGCCCTCACCACGCTCGACCCCGGGGAGGCCTGGCTCGTCCGGCCCCGGCAGCTCGACGCCGAGGGGCGCCTGTGGACCCCCGGGGTCAAGCACGGCGTCGCACCGGGTTCGTTCTTCCACCTGACCGAGTGCTTCGGCCCCGTGCTGGGCGTGATGCGCACCGAGACCCTCGACGAGGCGATCGCGCTCCAGAACGCCGTCGCCTTCGGCCTGACCGGTGGGCTGCACTCGCTCGACGAGGCGGAGATCGACCACTGGCTCGAGCGGGTCGAGGTCGGCAACGCCTACGTCAACCGGCACATCACCGGCGCGATCGTGCGGCGCCAGCCCTTCGGCGGGTGGAAGGCGTCGGTCGTGGGACCCGGCGCCAAGGCGGGCGGCCCCAACTACGTCGCCCAGCTCGGCACCTGGCGGGACGGCCCGGACCTACCGGTCGACGACGAGGCCTGGCTCGCCTGGGCTCGGGCGGACGACGAGCGGGTGTGGGCGTCGGACCTCGGCGTCGAGCACGACCCCTCGGGTCTGCACGCGGAGTCGAACGTGCTCCGCTACCGGCCGGTCCCCCGCCTGACCGTGCGCGTCGGACCCGACGCGCGTGAGCGCGACGTCGCCCGGGTCCGCCTCGCGGCATCCCGTGCGGGCGTCCCGGTGACGGTCAGCGGCGCGGCGGAGGAGACCGACGCGGCGTTCGTGCGCCGGGTGCGCGACGGCGCCGTGACGGGCCGGATCAGGGCCGTGGGGACCTGCGCCGGCCTGCGCGCGGCCGCCGCCGAGCGGCTGGGCGAGGTCACCGTCCTGGACGGCCCGGTCCTCGCCTCCGGCCGCCGCGAGCTGCTCACGGTCCTTCGCGAGCAGGCGGTCAGCCGCACGCGACACCGGTTCGGGCACCTCTCGGGCACCTGATCCGGACACATCGGGTGAAAACTCGCGGCGAGTCGGGCTCAAGGCGAGGGCTCCACGCACCGATACTTCCCCTGTGTCTGGTACCGCCCTGCCCTGGCCCACACTCGTGCAGTGTCTCGTGGCCGGGGTCGTGATCGGCCTCTGTGCCATGCACGCCGGCTGGTGGCGCGACGGGCTGCGCCGCACCGAGGCCACCTGGACGCTCGCCTGGTCGGCGAGCCTCGCCGGTGTCAGCCTCGTCAACGGTCTCGCCGGCGCGGTCCCGCCCGGGGCGGCGACCTCGGGCCTCCTCTTCGCCCGTCACGTCCTGATCGGCGCGGCCATCACCCTGAGCCTCCCTGCCGTGCGCGCGTTCACCGGGGCACGGGGCATCCGCTGGCTCGTCGTGGGCGTGTCCACCTGGTACGCGGCGGGCGCCGTGCTGTGGCTCAGCACCGACCTCGTGTACGCCCACCGCATCGTGGACGGCCTGCCCCAGTACGGCCCGCTCGCGCCCGCCGCGAGCCTCCTGCCGCTCCTCGTCGTCGCCGTGTATGTGATGCGCGCCGTGCGCGGGATGACGCTCACGATCGTCGGCGCCGTGGTGGTCGTCACCGGGACCGTGTCCACGATGCTCCTCGTGCTCTCCGCCGTGCCGCCGCCGAGCGCGTTCACCGAGCTGCTCATGGGCGTGTGGGCGCTGCCCCTCGTGCTCGGGCTCCAGGTCGTCGCCGCCGCGCGCATCGGGGCCGTCCGCCGGGAGGGCGACCGCAGGGCCGCGATGCGCGACGCCCTCGCATCCGTGTCGAACGCGGCGTGGCTGGCCAAGACGCCCGAGCAGATCCTCGAGCGCGCGTGCGACGAGGCCCGCTCGCTGCTCGCCGATCCGTCGATCGAGGGCACGCTGCGTCCGTTGGCGCGTCACCGGTTCATCACGGAGTTCTACTCCGTCGCCGGCCGGACGCTGGACGCGGACGAGGCGGCGTTCCTGCGCGACCTCGCGCGCATGGTGTCCGGGTCGGCCGAGCGTCAGGCGCTCACGACGCGGCTGCGGCGGGCGGCCTACACGGACTCCCTGACGGACCTGCACAACCGCCACGCGCTCGACCGCTACCTCGCGGCCGCCCTCGAGAAGGCGAACGTCGAGCGGAGCCGCGTCGCGGTCCTGTTCTGCGACCTGGACGGGTTCAAGCTCGCGAACGACAGGCACGGCCACGAGTGGGGCGACTCGCTCCTCGTCCTCGTGGCAGGTCACCTGCACGCGGTGCTCGGCCCGGACGCCTACGTCGCGCGGCACGGGGGCGACGAGTTCGTGGCCGTCGTCGAGCGCGCACCGGACGCCGCTGCGCTCCGGGCGCTCGCGCGCCGCATCCGGGACGAGTTCGAGTCCCCGGGCGACGACGTGGTCCGCACCGCGCTGACCGTCGGCATCTCCGTCTGGTCGCCCGGCGACATCGTCGACCCCTCCGCCCTCGTGCGTGAGGCCGACCTCGCGATGCTCGAGGGCAAGCGGTCGCACGTCGGCGTCGCGATGTACGACGCGCGGCTGCGGGCGCGCGTCACCGCCGTCACCACGGCGCGCCGGGACCTCGAGGCCGGGGTCCGGGACGGCCAGATCATCGCCCACTTCCAGCCGCTCACGGACGCCCTGACCCTCGAGGTCGTGGGGCTCGAGGTGCTCGCACGGTGGCGTCGCGACGGCCGGCTGCGCCGCCCAGCGGACTGGCTGCCGATGGCCGAGGACTCCGGGCTCATCGTCGAGATCGGCCGGCAGATGTTCGCCGCCGCCCGCCGTGGCATGGAGCGCTTCGACCTCCCGGTCGCGGTCAACGTCGCTGCGCGGCAGCTCGACGAGCCCGACTTCGTCGCGCACGTCGAGGAGGCCTGGGGCACGACCGACTGGGACCGGCTCACGATCGAGGTGACCGAGAGCGCGCTGCTGTACGACGCCGCGCACGTGCGTGCGTCGCTCGCGACGCTCGTCGACCGCGGCGTACGGATCGCGCTGGACGACTTCGGCACGGGCTACAACTCGCTGTCGCGGCTCGGAGAGCTCCCGCTCCACGTCCTGAAGATCGACCGCACGTTCGTGCACGACATCGGGACCACGGAGGGCGCCGCGGTGCTGCGGGCGATCCTGGCCCTGGCCGAGGCGCACGGCCTCGAGGTCGTCGCCGAGGGCGTCGAGCGGGCCGAGGAGCTCACGGCGCTCGTCGAGATGGGTGTCGCGACGGTCCAGGGTCACATGCTCGGCCGCCCCGCGGCGAACCTGCCGGTCCGGGGCCGTCGGCCCCGCGCCGTGCCCCGGCCGACACGGCCGACGCTCTTCGAGTCGTTGCCGTCGGTCCTCGTCCGGAGCTGAGCTCCGGACGTCCGCGGCTACCCTCCGCGCTCGTCGCGGGCGCGCGTGACGCCTGCGGCGACAGTTCCCGGACGGCCCGCGTCGACGGGCGTCAGGCAGGCGTGCGTCGGCCGGCGGGGCTCAGGCGAGCAGTGTGGGCTTCAGGTCGACGAGCCGGCCGAGCAGGCCGTTGACGAAGCCGGGTGACTCGTCGGTGGACAGCGCGCGCGCCAGCTCGAGCGCCTCGTCCACCGCGACGGCGTCGGGCACCTCGTCGTTGAAGAGGATCTCCCACGCACCGAGGCGCAGGATCGCGCGGTCGACGGCGGGCATGCGCTCGAGCGTCCAGCCGTGCGAGTACGTGGCGATCAGCTCGTCGATGCGCTCCTGCCGGCCCAGGACGCCCTCGACGAGCTCGACCGCGTACTGGGGCAGCACCGACTCGGCGCCCGGCTGCGCGATCCGCGCGGCCAGGACGTCGAGCGGCGGGAGGCCCCGCTGGTCCGCCTCGAAGAGGACGTCCAGCGCGCGCTTGCGCGCCTTGCTGCGTGCGCTCACCTGGTCAGTCGTTCACTCGGCCGAGGTACGAGCCGTCACGCGTGTCGACCTTCACCCGCGTGCCGGTCTCGAGGAACAGCGGCACCTGGATCTCGGCGCCCGTCTCGAGCGTCGCGGGCTTGGTGCCGCCCGTCGAGCGGTCGCCCTGCAGGCCCGGCTCCGTGTAGGTGATCTCGAGCACGACCGACGGCGGGAGCTCGACGTAGAGCGGGCTGCCCTCGTGCGTCGCGACCATCGCCTGCTGGTTCTCGAGCAGGTAGTTCGCCGCGTCGCCCACGGTCGCGGCCGGGACGTACAGCTGGTCGTACGTCGAGGAGTCCATGAAGACGAAGTCGGTGCCGTCCTTGTACAGGTACTGCATGTCGCGCTTGTCGACGTTGGCCGTCTCGACCTTGGTGCCCGCGTTGAACGTCTTGTCGACGACCTTGCCCGAGAGCACGTTCTTGAGCTTGGTGCGGACGAACGCGCCACCCTTGCCCGGCTTGACGTGCTGGAACTCGACGACGGCCCACAGCTGGCCGTCCAGGTTGAGCACGGTCCCGTTCTTCAGGTCATTGGTGGTCGCCACGTCGAGTCTTCCTGTCGAGTTCGCAAGGATCGGAGTCCGGCGCCGCCCGGCCACGGCCCGGCGGTCGCTGCCGCGGTGCCGGGTGGCCGCCTGCGGCGAGGACGCCGGACAGTCTAGCGCCGCGGCCCCGCGCGGCCGACCGGGACCCGACGTCGGGTGGCGCGTCAGGCGCCCATGACGGCACGCATCGCGGCGCCCACGGCGACCGCCCAGAGCATCGAGGCGAACGTGCCGATGACGAACCGCTCCGAGGTGCTGGGATTCTCACGGAGCTCGGGGTACCGGCCGAGGCCCTTGATCGCGATGACGAAGGCGATGCCCGCCGGGTACCCCGCGAGGAGCGAGCCGGTGATGGCGAGGCGTTCCAGGATGCCGATCCAGGTGCCGCCTCGCAGGCCCTCCTCGGACGTCACGTCCGGCGCCGCGCCGGCGTCGTCCGTGGCGTCCGGACCGGTCGGGTCGCCTTCGACCGAGGTGTCGCCGGACGGGCCGTGCCCGGCGTCGGTCGAGCGCGAGGCGAGCTGGAGCACAGCCGTGGTCAGCGGCCAGCCGCCGACGGCGCTCAGCGCGAGCCCGACGAGGCCGACGAGCACAAGCAGCCAGGCGTCCATGGTCAACTCCCCCGTGCTGCCGCGCCCGGGCTCAGCGGTCCGCCGAGCCCGTCACCTGCGGCTGCTCCCGTCCGGCATCTTCCCCGAGGTCGCCCGCGAGCGACAGCAGACGCGCCGCCGCGGGTCGCGCGGCCTCCTCCTCGGCCCAGAGAGCGGTCCGCAGCCGCTGGCTCACGGCCTGCTGGGTGATCCCGAGGCGGGCAGCGACGTCCTCCTGGCGCTGCTCGTGCCCGCCACCCGACCTGCAGCCCAGGAGGGCGTCCACGGCGTCCCAGCCGGCGGGGCTGCGCCGGGCGGCCGTCGCTCCCAGCAGGACGAGCACCGCCTCGGCCTCGGCCGCGAGGGCGGCGTCGGCACCGCGCACCGCTAGGGGGACGGGCCGCACCCGGCTCTTGGCGGCCTCGACGGCCTCCCGCGCGTGGATGAATGCCGGGCCCTGCGCGGCACGCACCGAGTCCGGGAGCGGCACGTCGACACGGCCGGCGCCGATGCCGATGCTCCACCCGCCCAGGCGCAGCACCTGGAGCGCGAGGTCCACGACCGCCCGGGGGTCGTCGAGCACCGCCTGGACCTCGTCGCCGACGGTGCGCTCGAACGGGCGGACGACTCCGCGCGTCACGGGCGCGACCTCGCGCAGGAGGTCCTCGACGCGGTCGCCGACCTGGCGACTGCCTTGCTGGTCGATCGTCATGACGAGCACGCGACAAGGCTAGGTCTTTGTTCCTTCGCACACAAGGCGGTGAACCTGTGAACACGGACGGGCGTCCGGCCACATGTGGACCGGCATGGGCCGTCAGGCTCCGACATCCACCTCACGCGCCGCGACCGCTCGCAGGGCGAGGGCGTACGACAGGAGGCCGAATCCCGCGACCGTCCCGGTGGCGACACCCGCGACGACGCTCAGGTGACGGAACTCCTCACGAGCGGCGGGGTTCGACAGGTGCACCTCGACGAGGGTCAGGCCGGCGCGCGTGACCTGCGCGGCCGCGTCGCGCAGGGCGTACGAGTAGTGCGTGAAGGCCGCGGGGTTCAGGACCACGTGCGTCCCGGTGTCGACCGCTCCGTGCAGCCACCCGACGAGCTCGGACTCGTCGTCGGTCTGGCGCACCTCGACCTCCAGGCCGAGCTCACGCCCCCAGGCCTGCACCGCGACCACGAGGTCGGCGTGCGACGCCGTCCCGTAGACGTCCGGCTCACGCACGCCGAGGCGACCGAGGTTGGGTCCGTTGAGGACGAGCACGCGGGTCATGGGCGCAAGGCTAGAGGAGGCGCAGGGGCCCGGGGGCACCGTCCACCGGGCGGGCCGTCAGAGCGCGATCGCCCGGCCCGACGGCGCCTCGCGACTGACCTCCGCGTACGCCGCCGCGAGCAGCGCCGGGTCCGGGCCCTCGAGGCGGGTGGGACGCGCGAGCCCGTCGAGCACCACGAACCGGAGCAGGTCGCCGCGCGTCTTCTTGTCCCGTCGCATCGCCGCGAGGAGCTGGTCCCAGCGGTCACCGCGGTAGGTCACGGGAAGCCCCACGGACGTCAGCACCGACCGGTGCCGAGCCACGACGTCGTCGTCCAGGCGACCGGCCAGCCGCGCGAGCTCGGCGGCGAACACCATGCCCACGGACACCGCCGCACCGTGCCGCCACGAGAACCGCTCGACGTGCTCGATCGCGTGGCCGAAGGTGTGCCCGTAGTTGAGGATCTCGCGCAGGTCGGCCTCGCGGAGGTCCTCGCCGACGACCCGGGCCTTCACGACGACCGCGCGCTCGACGAGCTCCCGCAGGACGGCGCGCCCGCTCGCGTCGAGCTCGGGCCGGGTGAGGCGGCCGGGGTCCTCCTCGACGAGCTCGAGGATCCGGGGGTCCGCGATGAACCCGGCCTTGATGATCTCGGCGAGGCCCGCGGTCCGGTCGTGGACGGGTAGGGAGCCCAGCGCGACGAGGTCGCACAGGACCCCGGCGGGCGGGTGGAACGCCCCGACGAGGTTCTTGCCCTCCGCCGTGTTGATGCCGGTCTTGCCCCCGACGGCGGCGTCGACCATGGCGAGGACGGTCGTCGGGACGTGGACGACCCGCATGCCGCGCAGCCACGTGGCCGCGACGAACCCCGCGAGGTCGGTCGTCGCCCCGCCGCCGAGGCCGACGATCGCGTCGCTGCGCGTGAAGTCGGCCTGCCCGAGCACCTGCCACAGGAACGCGGCGACCTGGACGCTCTTGGACTCCTCCGCCTCGGGCACCTCGGCGAGGAACACCTGGTAGCCCTGCTCCACGAGGTCGTCCCGCACGGCCTCGGCGGACGCGGTCAGCGCGCCGGGGTGGATCACCAGCACGCGCTGGACGCCGCCGCCGAGCATGGTCGGCAGCTCGCCGAGGAGCCGGTCGCCGATGACGACCTCGTAGGGACGTTCGCCGGGCACCGTGATCCGGGTCGGCGCGACTGCCTCAGGCACCTGCTGCTCCCTGCGTCGGGTCGGGCGTCGGGTCGGGCGTCGGGTCGGAAGCCGGGTCGAGGGCTTCGACGATCTGGGCCGCGACCTGGTTGGGCCGCGCGTCGTCCGTGAGGACCCGCACCGTCGCCACGCGCTGGTAGACGGGCCGCCGCGCGTCCATGAGCGCCTGCCACTGCGCGCGCGGGTTGCCGAGCAGGAGGGGGCGCGCGGTGTTGAAGCCGACGCGCGGTGCCGCGTGGGCGAGGGACACGTCGAGGAACACGACGACGCCGCCGTCCGAGCAGTACCGCAGCAGGAGCTGTTCCGTGAGCGGGTCCAGGACCGCTCCCCCGCCGAGCGCGAGGACGCCCGGGTGCTCGGCGAGCGCCGTCGCCACGGCCACGCGCTCGAGCGTGCGGAAGTGGGCCTCGCCGTCCTCCACGAAGATGTCCGAGATGCTGCGGCCCGCGAGGCTCTCGACGTCCGTGTCGGTGTCGCGCACGGGGAGGTCGAGGCGGTGGCCGAGGATCCGCGCGACCGTGGACTTGCCGGCACCGGGCGGCCCGATCAGCACGACGCGCGGACGGGTCCCGGAAGGCTGGTCGATCACGTGCCGAACGCTACCCCGTGGCCGACGGGCCGGTGGACGCGTCCGCACGGTGGCCCGTCAGGCGGCCGGCGGCCTGACGGACGCGGCGTCCGTGGCGCCGATCCAGGCGACGACCTCGTGCGCCGGCATGGGCCGCGCGATGTGGAAGCCCTGGACGTGGTCGACGCCGAGCCTGCGCAGGGCCGTGAGCTGGTGGCCGTGCTCGACACCCTCCGCGGTCACGGCGAGGCCGCGGGACGCCGCGAGCTCGACCATGAGCTCGACGAGCGCGGCGCACCCCGGCTCGTCACGCAGGCCGTCGACGAGCCACCGGTCGATCTTGATGCCGTCCACCGCGAGACCGGTGAGGTGGCGCACGCTGGTCAGCGCGCTGCCGACGTCGTCGAGCGTGACGAGGACGCCCGTCGCACGGAGCTCCTCGAGCGCCGGACGCGCGGCGACGACCTCCTCGTAGGAGCACAACTCGGGTATCTCGAGGCGCAGGCTCGTCGCCGGCAGGTGGGCGCGCTCGACCACGCCGCGCACGCGGCGCGCGAGGTCGGGCGCCCGCAGGGCCGCGGGGCTGAGGTTGACGTCGAGGTGTTCGGGGGCAGCGGGGCCGAGCACCCGACGCCACGCGACGACGGCCTGGGCGGCCTGACCGAGGACCCACAGGTCGAGCTCGAGGCCGAGGTCGTCCTGGGCGGCGAGCGCGAGGGGCCCGCCCGGCCCCTGGAGCTCGCCGTCGGGCGTCCGGTGGCGCAGGAGCGCCTCGACGCTGCGGATGGCACCGCCCGTCGTGTCGACGATGGGCTGGAAGTGCACCTCGAGCCTGCCCTCGAGCGGGAGGGCGCACGGCAGGCCGTCGGCCCCCATGCCGAGCACGAACCCACCGGATGCCCGGGGCCCGCGCGCGTGGGCGCCCCGGCTCGCGACGTCGAGCACCGAGACGCGCACCGCGTCGCCTCCCGCGCGCTTCGCCGCGTACATCGTCAGGTCCGCGTGCTGGAGGAGGTCGTCCCGGTCGAAGACCGACGTGGTCAGCGCGATTCCGATGCTCGCACGCGTGTCGGCGGGGCCGACGGTCGTGCGCGGGCCCGGCACGGCGCCCTCGGCCGGGGCGCCGCCATGGCCCGCGAGGTCCGTGATGGTGGCGCGCAGCCGCTCCCCCAGCGCGTGCGCGTCGGCGACCAGGGCGCGCACGCTCTCCTCGCGCCCCCGGGTGGCGTCGGGGGCGGCGACGAGCCGCGCGACCGCGAACTCGTCGCCACCGAGCCGGCCGAGGAGCTCGTCGGGGCCCAGCCCGGCGGCGAGGCGGTGCGCCACGCCGCGCAGGAGCGCGTCGCCCACCGTGTGCCCGCGGGTGTCGTTGACCTCCTTGAGACGGTCGAGGTCGATGTACGCGAGGAGCAGCGCGTGCCCCGCCTCGCGCGCGAAGTCGCACATCTGCCCCAGCCCCGCGTGGAACGACGCGCGGCTGGACAGGCCCGTCAGGGCGTCGCGGGAGGCGTGCCGCGCGAACCTGTCGGCGAGCGCCTCCATGACCGCCGTCGGGCGGAGGACGCCGACGGGTGTCATCGCGGCGTCGACGACGACGAGGTCGTGGTAGGTCTCCTTGCGCGCGCCGGTCGTGAGCATCGCCGCGGCCTCCGTGAGCGGGGCGGTGTCGGCGATCAGCCGGGGCGACCAGTCGGTGACCTCCGCGACGGGTCGCTTCTCCCACAGCGCGCGCCCGTAGCCGTACTGCCCGGTCATGGTGCTCATGAACGCGTCACGCGACACGATCCCGAGGCGCGGGCCGCCCGCGCCACCGCGGACGAGGACCGACGTGGTGCTCCACCGCGACCGCAGCTCGCGGTCCACGGTGCCGCACGAGACGGACGCCTCGACCACGACGGGCGGGTCGGCGAGGTCGCGCAGCGCGATGCGGCCGTCGGCCTCGAGGTCGATCCAGCGGGCTGAGGTCGTAGCGGTCACATGATCAGGGATCGGCGCCCGAAGGCCCGGCCGTGAGCGGTCGACGTGACCGTTCACGCAGTGTTCGCCTCCCGGTCAGCGACCTCGGTGCGGGGCGAGGCGACGTGGGGCGAGGCGAGGTCAGCGCTGCAGGTCGGGGATCGCGTCGACGTACGCCCGGTGGTTCCTGGCGACCTCGGCGACGCTGTCACCGCCGAACTTCTCGAGCACCGCGTCGGCGAGCACGAGCGCGACCATGGCCTCGGCAACCACGGCTGCCGGCGGCACGGCACACACGTCGGACCGCTGGTGGATCGCGCGGGCCGCGTCGCCCGTCGCGACATCCGTCGTGTCGAGCGCCCTCGGGACGGTCGAGATCGGCTTCATCGCCGCGCGGACGCGCAGCACCTCGCCGTTGGACATGCCGCCCTCGACGCCGCCCGCGCGGTTCGTGCGCCGGCGGATGAGGCCCGTCTGCGGGTCGCGCTCGATCTCGTCGTGCGCCTGCGAGCCGCGACGCGCCGCAGTACGGAACCCGTCGCCGATCTCGGCGCCCTTGATCGCCTGGATCCCCAGCAGCGCGGCCGCGAGGCGCGCGTCGAGCCGCCGGTCCCAGTGGGTGTAGCTGCCGAGCCCCGTGGGGACGTCGTAGGCGAGCACCTCGACGACCCCGCCGAGCGTGTCGCCCGCCTTCTGGCACTCGTCGATCTCCGCGACCATCGCCTCCGACGTCTGGACGTGGAAGCAGCGCACCGGATCGGCGTCGAGCGCCGCGACGTCGTCGGGGGTGGGCAGCACCGCGTCGTCGGGCGAGCCGACCGGGCCGATCTGCACCACGTGCGACACGAGCCGCACGCCGACGGACTGCTCGAGGAAGCGCGCGGCGACGGCCCCGAGGGCGACGCGCATCGCCGTCTCACGCGCCGAGGCGCGCTCGAGCACGGGCCGGGCGTCGTCGAACCCGTACTTGCGCATGCCCACGAGGTCGGCGTGGCCCGGCCGGGGCCGGGTCAACGGACGGTTGCGCGCGATCTCCCGCTCGTCCCCCGTGCCCGCGTCCAGGACCAGGCTCTCGGGCGGCACCGGGTCGGCCGCCATCACGTCGACCCACTTGGGCCACTCCGTGTTGGCGACCTCGATCGCGAGCGGGCCGCCCTGGCTCACCCCGTGGCGCAGCCCCGCGAGGACCCGCACCTCGTCCTGCTCGAAGCTCATGCGGGCGCCCCGGCCGTAGCCGAGCCGTCGCCGGGCCAGGGCGTCCGAGACGTCGGCGGTCGTCACCTCGACCCCGGCGGGCAGCCCTTCGAGGATGCCCACGAGGGCCTGACCGTGCGACTCACCCGAGGTCAACCAGCGCAGCATGGCCCCGATCCTTCCACGGGCCCGGACGCACGTCGGCCCACGTCCGGGCTGCGGACGTGGGCCGACGTGCGACGGGTCGGGCTCGGTGTCAGCCGACCGGCGCGAACGGGTTGCGATCGCTCGAGGGGAGCGGCGTCTCGGTCGGCTCGGTCGGCTCGTCCGTGGGTGCGACGACTGCCGTCGGGTCCTCGGGCAGCACGTAGATGAACCCGTCGATCGTCAGGTCGAGGTCGCCCCGCGCACTCGCCGGCTTCCCACCCGACGCCTCGGCGTCGTCGAGCGTCGTCGCGTTGATCGCGGAGACGAGGTACAGGCGCTGGTTCCCCGTCTGGACCGTCTCGAGGAAGGCCGTCGTGTTCGCATACGTACCCATGACCTGGATCGAGACGGGCACCGACACGAGCCGGCTCGTCGGAGCGGCGGGGGCCGTCGCGGTGCCGTCCGTGGCGCCGGCGTCATCGGCCGCGTCGGCGTCCTCAGCGGGAGCGTCCGCGACGCTCTCCGGCTCCACGGCCACGACGGCCGTGACAGGCACGAGCGCCGTGGGCGTGCCCGGCGTGACGCCGACGATCGTGACGCCGGTCGTCTCTGCGGCGGCCTGGAGCTGGCGGATGTACCCGGTCAGGTCGGCCACGGCAGGGATCTGGCCCTGGATCGCGGCGAGCTCGGCCTTGTAGGTGTCGAGCTCCTCGAACTGCGTGCGCAGCGTCTCGAGCTGGACCCGCAGCATGTCCTGGCGCGCGAGGGCGTCGTCCACGGCGACCCGCGTCTCCCCCGCCTCCTTGAGCTTGGGGGCTGCCGCGAGGAACCACGTGCCGACGAGGATCACGACGGCGAGCAGCGCCGTGCCCACCGCCCAGGTGCGTGTCTTGGATGCCATCTCAGCTCTCCTCCTCGGCGACGAAGCGCTCGGCGTACGCGTCCGCCGTGAGCAGGATCGTGCCGCTCACCTGGTAGTAGATGGTCCCGTCGTCGTCCGCGAGCTGCGCGGAGCTGAACCAGGGGTTCGTGAAGCCGCGGACGCCGGCCAGCTGCTCGACCCACTGCGACGTGTCGGGCAGCGTCAGGGACCGCGCGTCGAACGTGATCATCCCGACGGTGGCCAGGGGCGCGAGCGGGTCGGTCGTGGGCGCGATCGGCGCCGCTGACGCGGGCGTCACGGTGGTCACGCTGATGCCGTCGACGCTCACCCCCGCCGGCGCGGTCGCGGCGATCGCCGAGAAGTACTGGCGCCACACGGTCTCGGTGGACATGCCGAGCGTACGGGCGTCGGTCGCCTCCTTGAGCTGGTTGAGCACGCGGGGCACCTCGGCGAACTCGGCCTGCTGGGCGGTCAGGTTGGCGTTCTGCTCCTCGACCTCGGCGAGCTCGTTCTGCGCCTGGGTCGCGGAGAACGCAGCGAAGACGAACATGAGGCCTGCGAGCAGGATCGTCACGAGGATCGCGACGCCGAGCCACCCGCGGACGCGCCCGAACTGCCGGGTGGAGCGCACCTCGGGCGGCAGCAGGTTGACCTGGGGGGCGGGCGGCGCGCCGGGGACGGACGCACGCCGGACCGGGGCGAGGGTGGGGGCGCTCATGCGGCAACTCCGTACGCGAGACCCATGGGGATGGCCATGAGCGAACCCGAGGCGGGCAGCTGACCGGTCGCCGTGCCGGCGACCTTGACGTGGACGAGCGGGTCACCGAAGGCGACGGGCAGCCGGCTCGCGGTGGACAGGTACTGGCCGAGGCCGGGCAGGTGCCCCCCACCGCCCGTCAGGAGCACGACGTCGATGCCCGCGCCGGGGTTGTTGCCCTGGTAGTACACGAACGTGTTGCGCACCGCCTCGACGAGGCCACGCGTGACCTCGGAGATCGCGTTCGCCCCCGCGCTCAGCTCCGCGGGCACCGCGAAGCCGATCCCGATCTCGCGCTTGAGCTTCTCCGCCTCGAGCGCCGCGATGGACAGGTGACCGGCCACCGCGTCCGTGACGTCCTGGCCACCCGACGGCAGCGTCCGTGCGAAGCGCGGGACACCACGCGCGGCGACGATGACGTTGGTCACGCGCGCGCCGACGTCGACGATCGCCACGACCTGCTCGGCGAGCTCGCCGCGCGCGAGCGACCGCAGGAGGGCGAAGGCGTTCAGGTCGACCATCTGGGGCCGCAGGCCCGCGCTCTCGACGGCCATGACGTTCGACCGGACGGTCTGGCGCGTCGCGGCCACGAGGACGCCGTGCAGCGTGCGACCGGTGCCCGTCTCGGACTCGCCCGTCGGGTAGTAGTCGAGCAGGGCGTCCTCGACCGGCATCGGGAGGAGCTCCTGGACCTGGAACGGCAGGGCCGCGCGGAGCTGTGCCATGGGCATCCAGGGCAGGTCGAGGTCACGGACGACGACGCGCGGGTTCCCGACGCCGATGATCACGTCACGCGTGCTGAACCGGCCCACCTTCCACAGCTCGCGCAGCACGCTGGCGACGGTCTCGGGCTCGGCGACCTCGGCGTCCTGGACGGCGCCCGGGGGCAGCGGCAGCTCGGCGTACCGGACCAGCGTCGCGGCGCCCTTGCCGGGCCCCCCGGAGAACATGAGCTCCACGGCGCGAACGGCGGTCGAGCCGATGTCGAGCCCGATCACATGCGACTTGGCCATGGCCGTCCTTCACCTGTCGATAAGTGCTTGCTCGATGACTATCGGGCGATGCACGGGCTGTCTTGAGGGTTACCGCCGCGCGATGTGCTGCCCGGCGGCGGGTGCGTCACAGCATCAGGCCCAGGTACGCGGACCAGAGGGCCTCACCCCAGCCGATGCCGATCGCTGCGCCCAGGATCATCCACGGACCGAAGGGGATCCCCGACTTGCGCCCGGCCCGCCTGAGCAGGACCAGGGTGACGGCGAACAGGCCACCGACGAGGAACGCGGCGAACGCGCCCACGACGAGCGAGCCCCAGCCGAGCCACGCAAGAGCGCCACCCACGACGCCCGCGAGCTTGACGTCGCCGCGGCCCATCCCGGCGGGGTAGACCACCCAGAGCAAGCCGTAGAAGGCGAACAGGGCGGCGGCGCCGATCGCGGCGCGCAGGAGCGAGCCCCAGTCCCCCGAGCCCCAGGACGCGGCGGCGAGCAGCACCGCGACGACGGGGTACGCGGGCAGGACGATGGCGTCGGGCAGCCGGTGCACGTCGAGGTCGATCAGCGCGAGCGCGACAGCGATCGCCCCGAGGTACAGGTACGCCGGGACGGCCCACGGCTGGTCCGTCCAGAAGCGGAGCATCACGAGCGCGAACACGGCGCCCGTCGACGCCTCGACCAGGGGGTACCGCCGCGAGATCGGCGCGCCGCAGTCACGGCACCTGCCCCGCAGCACGAGCCACGAGAGGACGGGCACGTTGTCCCGCGCCCTGATGCGCGCCCCGCACTGCGGGCAGGCGCTCGGCGGCGAGACCACGGACTCTCGGCGAGGTACACGCCACACGACGACGTTGAGGAACGATCCGACCAGCAGCCCGAGGAACGCGGCAGCCAGGGTCACGAGCACGATCGGGTCCATGCCGGTCACCGCGCTCAGGGGAGCTCCTGGTAGCCGTCGAGCGACGCGGAGATCGTCATCGGCGGGGCGTTCCACTTCTGGCCGAGGCCGCTGTTGCACGTCTGGGTCGTCATCTTCGACCAGGCGTTGTCGTACTTGTCGCCGATCCCGATGCACCGGCCCCAGGAGTCCGTGAACGTGTAGGACGTGTCGTAGCTACCGGTGTTCGCGCGCCGGACCCACTTCTGGCTCGCGAGGTTCGGGTTGCAGCTGCTGGTGAGGGTCACGTAGCCGTTCTCGGTGCCGGGCGAGACGAGGCAGTACTTCTTGCCCGGGTCGTTGTACTGCATGATGTAGATCGGCTGCGCGGCCGTCGATCCGACGTTGCTCGGGGGCTCGTTGTAGTACCACTTGTGGTTCCAGAGCAGGTTCGGCTGGCCTGGGATCGGGTCCTGCTTGCAGGGGTACACGATCATGAACGACGAGCCGACCTGCTCACCGGTGACGTCGAAGCACCGCCCGAACTCCAGGTAGTTGACGATCTGGTGGGTCTCGTAACCCGCCGCCCCGGCGCCGACGCGCGGGTCCGGGTTGAAGGAACCCCACTCGTTGTTCGACGGAGACTGGTTCCAGATGTGCAGGTACTTGCCGTTGGGGTCGCTCTTCTGGCCCGAGGACAGCCAGTAGTCCGAGTAGCCGCCGATGATCGAGTCCTTCTGCCCCCGCCACTTGGCACCGCCCTCCCAGCTGAAGAGCTGGTTCCAGCGCGCCGCGTCGTTCCCCGCCTTGCACACCTGGAGGGTCGCCTTCACGGCGGTCGAGCCGTTCGGCGTGGCCGTGATGCACAGGGGGGTCAGGCCCATGCCGACGAGCGTCGTGCTCGCGAGCTTGATGCGGTAGTCCTTGTCGTAGATCCAGAGCTGGTGCACGTCGTTGGTCCCGCAGTCCACCGCCGGGACGTACTTGACGAACGCACCCACGGTCGCGGACTCGGCCTCGAGGCAGTAGCGGTCAGGTGTCTTGCTCGGCTCGAAGCTGTAGATGAGGCCGCCGGGGATGTTGTTGTTCGTCACCTGGAACTCGTAGATCACCGAGACGGTGCGGTCGCCGGCGTCCGCGTCCATGCCGGCGACGCCGTCGCCGAGCCCGGTCGAGGTCACGAGCGCGTAGCCCGGGTCCTTGTTCGGCCCGGTCCCCGGCGTGCACGGGATCGCGTTCGTGGCGACCCAGCTGGCGCTCTTGCCCGTGGGGTCGGTCACGAAGTACTGGACCGTCGCCGAGTAGGTGAGGGTCGCACCCGCGCCGTCGACCGGGCCCTGGGCGGTGCAGGGCAGCTTGCCGCGGTCGCCGTAGACGGTGTTCGTGGCGTCCGGCGGCGCGGCGGCCGTGCGGATCTGGCCCACCACGGCGTTGACGCCGGCCTCGGCCGCGAAGACCGTCTGGCTGCTCGCACGGACGTACGTCGTCGGCAGGGCCTGGGACATGAGGATGCCGAGCAGAAGGATGCTCAGCATCGCGGTGATCATGATCGCGAGCAGGGTCGTGACCATCGCCACGCCCTCGTCTCCGCTCCGGGCGGTGCGTGACAGGGGACGCCGGCGCAGGCTGGCGAGCAGGGATCTCATGGACGGTCCAGGTGGCTCGAGCAGATCGGGTGGTCGCTGACCCCGTCAGCCGGGGTGGTGTCGGCGTTGCTCTGCGAGGAGTACGAGCTGTTGCGCGCGACGAACGCGGTGGAGACGTCGGCGCCCACGACCTGGGTCGAGCCGGCCACGCCACGGCCGACGTCGACGCTCACCCGGAGCTGCTGGTGGGTCAGCCCGGCGCTGCCCGCCGGGTCGAACGCGAACGGGACGTCCGGGGGCGAGGCCGTCAGGTCGTTGCGCACGTCGTCGGCGATGACACGCCAGGGCGTCCGCGTCCCGGTCGGAACGTCACGCCAGGTCCGGTACGCGAGCGTCCGGGCGGTGGGGTCGAAGCGCCACTGCGTGCAGAGCGGGTCCTGGCCGTCGGGCAGCGAGGTCGCGACGAACTCGACGTAGTGCGACCCGCTCGGGCCGACGCCGGGCCGGTTCACGGCCGACGCGTAGCGGATCTGCTTGTCCATGGTCTGGAAGGCCATGCGCACGGCGTCACCCGCGTCGGTGACGTCCTGGGCCCGCACCGTGCTGCGCGTCATGGTGATGAGGCCACCCATGAACACCACGATGACGATCGTGAAGATGCCCATCGCGGCGAGGAGCTCGACGAGGGTGAGGCCTGCGTCCTTGTCCGCCGGACGGTCGGCGGGGTGCCGGGCCATCACCGGTACACCTGCCACGTGAACGTCACCGGCGGTGAGGCGAGCATCTGGTTGGGCGCGACGCCCTGGATCGTGTACGTCGCGGAGCACGACTTGGGCGAGCTGTTCCACGCCACGTCAGGTGCGTTGTAGTAGGTCGTGCCCGAGCTCGTGCTGAACGAGCCGCAGTTGGCACTCGGCGTCCCCAGGACGATCTCGGTGGCACTCGCGCCGCCGACGACCGGGAAGTCGTTGGCGCCGAGGCGCGCGACCGGGTCGAACACGGGCTTGGTGTTCCGCTTGAAGGAGCCCACGTCCTCCGGCGTACCCGACGGGAGCACCTGGATCGTCACGCTCCGGGGGGCACTCACCGAGCCGTCCGTGCGGGCGAGGGCGTACTGGAACGTGTAGGTGCCGACCTTGTTCGCGGGGTCGTACCGGACCACGGTGCCCGGAGCGCTCGTGCCCGAGCTGTACGTCGCGCCGTCGACCTGAAGGGTCCCGTCGGCAGGCTTGGGCCCGGCGACGATCACGCGCATGGTCGCGAGGTCGGTGTTCCCCGCGGTGAGCATGGGCGTGAGGTCGGTCCACTGGGGCAGCGTCGCGCTGTGCGTGATGGCGATCGTGCGGTCCTGGATGGCGATGTTGTCGATCTTCACCGTGACCGTCGCGGGCGGGCTCACCTGGCCTGAGGGGTCCGTGTACGTGTAGGTGAACGAGTCGGTGCCGCTCGTCACGCCCGCGTTGGGCTTGTAGCTCACGGCGGTACCGGAGATCGTGAGGGACCCACGGCCGGGCGCCGCGGTCACGGCCACGGTCGCCTTGGTGCCCAGGTCGTTCGCGAGGATGTCGATGGGGTTGGACTGGCCCGCCATGACGCGGACGGAGTCGTTGCTCGACTGGGGCGGGATCGTGAGCGTCACCGTGCCCGGGTCGGACTGCGCGCCCCGGGCGTCCTTGATGCGGTACGTGAACGTGAAGATGCCCGACGCGTTGGGCGGCACGGTGTACTTGAGCACGCCGGCTCCGGTCGGCGCCGTGAGCGTCCCCTGCGCCGGGGTGCTCAGGACCTGGACCGGGTTCGAGCCCACCGGGCCCATGAGGTCGTTCGCGAGGACCTTGATCTCCCGCTGCGGCTCGTTGATCACGAAGTTCTCGAAGTCGTTGACCGCCACCGGCTCGACGACCTGGTTCCACTTGAGGTCACCCGAGCGGTCCACGAGGCCGCTGAGCTGGTAGCTGCACAGCCCTCCGGTGCACTCTCCCGCGGTCGGCTCCCACGTCACGAGCGTCGTGATCCGCAGCATGCGCACCATGGCGGCGGGCGTGGCCGCGTCCCCGGGGTCGCTCGCGTACCCGGGGAGCTTCTGGCAGGTCTGGTCCGTCGCCACCGTGTTGCGGGCCCGGAAGCAGCTCCCGACGAGCGTCGTCACGTTGTACGTCTGGCCCGAGTGCTCGGTCTCGTACTTGACCGGGAGCGCTGCGGCGCTGGAGCTCGTGGCGGTCGGGTCCCACAGTGCGTAGCTCTGCGCGAGGCCCTCCGCGCCGAGACCGGACGCGGTGCTCCACGCCGAGACGACGTCAGCCTGCGCGCGTCCCACGACGATCGAGGGGGTCGTCGTACCGATCTTGTCCTTGGGGTCGAGCCCGTAGGCGCGCTCCATCGCCTCGTTCGCGACGGCCACCGCGTTCTGCGACCGCTGGAGGTGGCTCGTGGTGCGCGTGCCCTCGAGGAAGAAGTAGAGCGACGCGGTGGCGACGATGCCGAGCAGGACGAGGGACACCACGACCTCGATGAGCGTGAAGCCGCTCTCGTCGTCCTGGAGCGGGCGCATCACACGCGGCAGTCTGGGCATCGCCGTCCTCGTCCGAAGCTGTTCGTGCGGAACCGTCGATGGGCCGGGACCGTGCGGTCCCGGCCCATCAAGCGGTCAGATCAGGCGCCGCAGGCGACGTTGAGGCCGCCACCGGTGCTGTTGTACGTGATCGCCGTGCCGTCGTTCTTCGCGTTGCCGCTGGCGTTGTAGCCCTTGAGGCAGTAGCCACCGTCCGCCTGGACCTTGTACGTCACGACGTTGTCAGAGCTGACCTTGACGTCGATCGCCGTGGGCGACGCGACGTCCGGCGTCACGACGACCGCGGCACCGGCTGCGGTCTGCGCGACGGTCTTCGGCTGCTTCTGCGTGTCCACGACCACCGTCTCGATCGTCGTGGCCACCGTGCGGAGGTCCGACTTGACCGAGGAGTCGACAGCGGACTTGCGCTGGTTCAGGAAGACCGGGATGGCGATCGCGGCAAGGATGCCGATGATGATCATGACAACGAGGAGCTCGATCAGGGTGAAGCCCTGGTCCTTCTCGTCGATGGACTTGCGGATGCGCGAGATCATTGCGCTCCCTCTCGTGTGCAGAGTGAATTCGCCGGGTTCCCGGCGCCTGAGTGATACGTGCAGTTCATCGGAGCCTCGCGCGCAGACCTTGAGGCGTGAGCCCGGACACATGCGCGTTTTCACCCGGTCGGCCCAGACGGTGGCGCCAGCCCCACTACTCGATGAGCTCGAAGATGTTGAAGATGGGCATGTACAGCGCGATGATCATGGTCCCGACGATGCCGCCGAGGACCGCGATCATGAGGGGCTCGATGAGCGACGTGAGCTGCTCGGTCGTCGCCTCGACCTCCTGGTCGTAGAAGTCCGCGATCTTCGCGAGCATCTCGTCGAGCGCGCCCGTGTCCTCGCCCACGGCCATCATCTGCACGACCATCGGCGGGAAGACCGGGTGCTTGGACAGCGGCCCCGTGAGGGACTCACCGCTGCGCACCGAGTCTCCGATGTCCTTGGTCGCGCGCTCGATGACCACGTTGCCGCTCGTCGCACCCACGATGCTCAGGGCCTGCAGGATCGGGACGCCGGCGTGGATCATGGTGCCGAAATTGCGGGTAAATCGGGCAACTGCGATCTTTTGGAACAACTTGCCGAAAATCGGCACCTTGAGCTTGAGCGGGTCCACCTTGTCCCGCACCGACTGCTTGTGCTTGTTCTTCGCCCACCAGAACGAGAAGATGACGGCTGCGACCAGGAGAACGGGCCCGCCGATCTTCATCCAGTCAGACAGCGTGACCAGGATCTGCGTGGGCAGCGGCAGCTCGCCGCCGAGGTTCGCGAACATGTTCGCGAAGATGGGGACGATGAACAGGAGCATGCCGACCACGGCGAGGATCGCGATCGCGAACACGACGATGGGGTAGGTCATCGCGGACTTGACCTTGCCGCGCAGCTTGACCTCGGACTCGAAGTTCTCGGCGACCGAGACGAGCACCTGGTCGAGGAAGCCGCCGACCTCGCCCGCCTTGATCATGTTGAGCATGAGGGGCGGGAACACCTCGGGGTGCTTGCCGAGGGCCACAGAGAGGGCGGAGCCCGTCTCGACGTCGCTCCGCACACCGCCAACGATCTTGGCGAGGGCCTTGTTCTCGGTCTGGTCCGCCAGGATCGACAGAGCGCGCAGGATCGACAGGCCCGAGTTGATCATCGTGGCCAGCTGGCGCGCGAGGATCGCTAGGTCCTTGAGGCTGATCCGGTCCGAGAGGCCGGGGATCTTGATCTCGGCCTGCAGGCCGGTGGTCGACACCTCGGTGATCGAGACCGGTGCCATGCCCATGCTGCGCAGGCGACCGACCACGGCGTTCTGGTTCGACGCCTCGATGCGGCCCTTGACGAGCTTGCCGCCCGAGTCCCTGACGGCGTACTCGAAGACCTTGGTCGCGGTGGCCATCAGATCGCCATCCCGTAGTTCGGCGACATCGGGTCGGCCTGCATCGCGGCTGTCATGCCCTGCGTGACGCTCGAGGTGCGCCCGACGAGGCGGTTGAAGTCCTCGACGTGATGGCACTTCTCGAGGCCGGCCTCGTAGGAGATGCGGTTGCTGCGCACAAGGTCGGCGATGTGCTGATCCATGGTGTGCATGCCCTGCTTGGCGCCCGCCTGCATCGCCGAGTAGATCTGGTGCGTCTTGCCCTCACGGATGAGGTTCCGGACCGCCGGTGTCGCCAGCAGCACCTCGGTCGCGACCGCACGGCCGCCACCGACGCGCTTGCACAGCGTCTGGCAGACGACGCCCTGGAGCGCGCTGGCGAGCTGTGTGCGCACCTGGTCCTGCTGGTGGGCGGGGAACACGTCGATGACGCGGTCGATCGTCTGCGCCGCGTCCTGCGTGTGCAGGGTCGCGAAGACCAGGTGGCCGGTCTCCGCGGCGGTCAGCGCCACGGAGATCGTCTCCAGGTCGCGCATCTCGCCGACGAGGATGATGTCCGGGTCCTGGCGCAGCACGTGCTTGAGCGCGTTCGCGAACGAGTGCGTGTCGGCACCGACCTCACGCTGGTTGATCAGCGACTTCTTGTGCCGGTGGAGGAACTCGATCGGGTCCTCGACGGTCATGATGTGGTCGCTGCGCGTGCGGTTGGCGAGATCGATCAGGGCCGCGAGCGTCGTCGACTTGCCCGAGCCCGTCGGGCCCGTCACGAGAACCAGACCACGCGGCAGGCCCGCGAAGTTCCCGACCACGGCAGGCACGCCGAGGTCCTCGAGCGGCTTGATCTCGTACGGGATGGTGCGGAACGCCGCGCCGAGCGAGTCACGCTGGCGGTAGACGTTGACACGGAACCGGGAGACTCCCCGTACGGCGTAGGCGAAGTCGAGCTCGAGCGCCTGCTCGAACGTCTCGCGCTGACGCTGGCTGAGGATCGCGTAGAGCGTGCGCTGGAGCGAGTCCGGGTAGAGCGTCGGGAAGCCCTCGAGCGGCTTCAGACCGCCGTCCTGGCGGATCATCGGCGGTGCGCCGGACGTCAGGTGCAGGTCGGAGGCACCCAGCTCGATCATCGCGCGGAGCGCGTTGTCGAGGTCGATGTCGCCCTGCTCGATCGCCTGCGCGAGGCCGACGCGGGACGTGCCTGCAGCGCTCCGACGAGTCGTGCGCTGCTCCGGCGGGGCACCCGCGGGCGCGGCAGGTCCGGCGGGCGGTCCCGCCTGTCCGCGCGGCGGGCCGGCGGGCGGTGCGGGCGGGTACGCAGCCGGGGCCGCCGTCGCCGACGGCACGGGCAGGGACGGCGCCAGCGGGCGCGCGACAGGGGGCACGGCGGGCGCCGCGCCAGGCTGGCCGGCGGCCCCGAAGGGGCTCGGACCGCCGAGCGGTACCGCCTGCGCGTACGGGGCGGCCTGCGACGGCTGGACCGGGGCGTGCGACGGGTACGCGGGACCGGAGCGGGACGTGTCGGTGTACCCGGCCGGCGGAACCGGGGTCTCCCCCGTTGCCGGGCGGTACCGGCCGTCGACCACGCGGGCGTCTGGCGCGGCTGCAGCGAGCGGTGGCGGCGCCAAGGGGTGCACCGGCTCGCTGCCGTTCGCAGGGTGGTACTCGTTCACGACGGGCCTCTCGATCGAACAGCGCAGGTTGTGCTGGGCTACCCGTGGTTCTATCGACCGGGCAGCCGTCGGGCTTGAGCGGATCCGTGCCGCTCGCAGGTCACGCGACGACGCGAAGGATCTCCTCGATGGAGGTGTCCCCCAGCAGGACCTTCGTCCAGCCGTCGTCGCGGAGCGTGATCATCCCCTGCTCGCGGGCCGTCCGGCCGATGTCGGCGGACGACGAGTGCGCGACGGCGTGCCGCTCGATGTCCTCCGTCACGCGCATGACCTCATGGATGGCCATCCGGCCCTTGTAGCCGGTACCGGAGCAGGACGAGCACCCCGCGGGGCGGTACAGCGTCGGGATCTCCTCCCCCGGGCTCCACGGGAAACGGGCGGCGATGAGCTCGACCTCGCTCGGGCCGTACGCCTCCTTGCACTTGGGGCACAGGCGCCGCGCGAGGCGCTGCGCGACCACGCAGTCGAGCGCCGAGCCGACGAGGAACGGCTCGATGCCCATCTCGACGAGCCGCGTGACGGCGCTCGGCGCGTCGTTCGTGTGGAGGGTGGACAGCACGAGGTGACCGGTCAGTGCCGCCTCGATGGCGATCTGCGCCGTCTCGTGGTCACGGATCTCACCGAGCAGGACGACGTCAGGGTCCGAGCGCAGGATCGACCTGAGCGCGCCGGCGAACGTGAGCCCTGCCTTGGGGTTCACCTGCACCTGGTTGATGCCCGGCAGGCGGTACTCGACCGGGTCCTCGACGGTGATCACGTTGATCTCGGGACGCGACACCGCGTTGAGGGTCGCGTACAGGGTGGTCGACTTGCCCGAGCCGGTCGGCCCCGTGACCAGGATCATCCCGTACGGCTTCGTGTAGGACTCCTGGTACGTCTGGTAGTTGTCCTCCAGGAAGGACAGGTCGCGCAGGTCCAGGCTGGCCGTCGAGTTGTCCAGGATTCGCATGACGACCTTCTCGCCCCACACGGTCGGCAGGGTCGCGACGCGGAGGTCGATCTTGCGGCCGCTGTGCGTGATCGACATGCGCCCGTCCTGCGGCTTGCGACGCTCGGCGATGTCGATGTCGCTCATGATCTTGAGACGCGAGATGACGCCGCCCTGGATCTGCTTCGGCGCACGCTGCATCTCGTGGAGCACGCCGTCGATGCGGTACCGCACGCGCAGGTCGTGCTCGGCGGGCTCGATGTGGATGTCGGACGCGCGGTCCTGGATCGCCTGCGTCACCAGGAGGTTGACGAACCGGACGATCGGCGCGTCGTCGACGACGTCGCCGACCTTCGACAGGTCGGTGTCGAGATCCGGGGTGTCGTCCTCGAACGCGGACGTGAGGTCCTCAAGCTCGTCGTCGGCGCGGCAGTACCTGTCGATGGCGGCGAGGATGTCGTCGTGCGTCGCGACGACGGCGCGCACGTGGACTCCCGACATGGCGCGCGCGTCGTCGACGGCGACCACGTTGCCCGGGTCCGCCATGGCTACGACGAGCGCACCCTCGCTGATCGCGATCGGCAGGACGGTGTGCCGCCGGCAGAGCGCACCGGGGACGAGCGCGACGGCGTTCCGGTCAACCGGGTAGTCGGAGAGCTCGATGAACTCCATGCCGACCTGGTTCGCGAGCGCGCGCACGAGCTGCGCCTCGGTGAGCATCCCGATCTCGACGAGAACCCGACCGAGCGAGTCGCCCCGCACCGCCTGCTCGTCGAGGGCAGCCATCAGCTGCCCCTCCGTGACCAGACCTTCGTCGAGGAGGATGTCTCCGAGCTGCTTCAACGGGGGTCCTTCCAGCACACGCGGTCCAGGGGGCAGGACCGTCGGCGGCGCATGCCAACGACGGTCCACCCTCCCTATCGGCAGCACCCCGGGCGGCCTGAAGGCCCTGCGCCCGCCGAGTCAGCCGAGCGCCGCCCCGAGCGCGCTCTCCATCGCCGCGAGCGGCGCGGGGCGGCCGGTCATGAGGCGCACCTGCTCCGTGGCCTGGTGCAGGAGCATGCGCTCCCCCGGCACGAGTACGCCGCCGAGTGCGGTCCACGCGGCGCCGAGCGCAGTCGGGCGCGGGTCGTACGCGCAGTCGAGGAGCGTCGCCGTGACCGGCTCGGACACGGGCGCCTGGCCGAGGGCGGCCGCGATCTCGTCCGCGGCGTGCGGCGGGAGCGTCGAGACGACGACGTCGGCGCGGCGGATCGCGTCCGTCATGCGCTGGGCCGGCGACATGGTGAGGAACCGGGGCTCGACGCCCATGCGGTGCGCGGCACGCATCGTCGCGCCCGCGCGGGCCATCGAGCGCACGAACACGTCGGGCGTCGCGCACCCGAGCTGGGCGAGTGCCGCGAGGGTGGACGCCGCCGTGGCGCCGGCGCCCAGGACCACGGCGTGGCGTGCGCGGGAGGTCGCCAACCCCTCCCTCAGCGCGGCGACGATCCCGTGGACGTCGGTGTTGACGCCGACCAGCGTCGGCCGCCGGCCGCCACCCTGGACGAGGAGCGTGTTGACCGCCCCGACCACCTCGGCGAGCGGCTCGACGTGGTCGAGCAGCGGGAGCACGGCCTGCTTGAGCGGCATCGTCAGGCTCAGGCCCGCCCACCCCTCGTCGAGCCCGGCCACGAACGCCTCGAGGTCGTCCTGCGTCACGTCGATCGCGTCGTACCGCCACTCCCCCAGGCCGAGCGCCGTGTAGGCGGCCCGGTGCAGGGCAGGCGACAGGGAGTGGGCGACCGGGTGACCCAGGACCGCCGCTCGGCGTCCGCTCACCCGTCCGCGGACTCCTGCTGGGCCTCCCACTCACGCAGCAGCGCCTTGTTCTGCTCGTGCTCGGCGTTGGTCTCCGCGAAACGTGTCTCGCCCGTGTCGAGGTTGACGGTGACCCAGAAGAGCCAGGGCCCGTCCGCCGGGTGCAGCACCGCCTCCATCGAGACGAGGCTCGGGGACGCGATCGGCGTGGGCGGGAGCCCGGTGCGCGTGTACGTGTTGTACGGCGTGTCCGTCTGGAGGTCGTCCCGGGTCAGCTCCGTGCCCGACTTCCCGGCGCCGTAGGCCACCGAGGCGTCGATCTGCAGGATCATGTCCTGCGCGAGGCGGTTCTCGATGGCCCGCGCGACCTTCGCCCGGTCCTCCGGGCTCTTGGCTTCACGCTCGATGAGCGAGGCCTTCGTCAGGAGCGTCTGCCGAGACCCCTCGGGCACCCCGAGCGCCTCGAGCTGCTTGACCGTCTCGGACACCATCGCGGAGATCATCTGCGTGGGCGTCGTCCCGGGCTCGAAGCTGTACGTCGCGGCGTACAGCCAGCCCTCGTAGCTGCCGCCGGCCTCCGCGGGGAGCCCCGTCGCTGCCGTGTCCGCCATGGCGGCCTGGAGATCGGCGACCGGGACGGTCGTGACGGACGACACCTTCTCGAGGATCTGGTCGACACGGAGGCCCTCGGGGATGGTCACCTTCGTCTGGACGCGGTTCTCGGAGTCGAGGAGGGCCAGCACGACGTCGGACGCCTTCATCTCGAGCAGGAGGCCGTACGTGCCGGGCTGGATGCTCCCCGCGTCGGGGTTGCCCGAGAACGCGTCGGTGAATGCGCCGACGCTCTTCACGACGCCGGCCTCGACGAGGACCTCGCCCATCGCGGTGCCGGTCGCGCCCTCGGGGATGGACACGTCGACAGAGCCGTGGCCGGGGCCCGGGTAGTCGGTCGTCTCCTGACGGTCCGCCTGGAACCCGCTCACGACGGGCAGGACGTACTGCACGACGGCGTAGCCGATGCCGCCGAGAACGGCGAGCGAGATCACGAGCGCGGTCAGGTTGCGGCGCCGGCGACGGCGGCGACGCCTGTCGCGCTCGGCCCGTTCGGCCCGGCGGGCGGAACGTGGGCTCGGGCCGGACGTCGGCTCGTCGGGGCGGACGATCTCGTCGAGGAACACGTCGTTCACGATGCCTCCCGTCCTCTCTCGCGGACGTTGACGTCCATCAGGTCGTTCCTTCCCTCACGTGCGGTCCTCGTCAGTCCCGTTCGCTGGTCTCGCGTCCCGCGTCCCCCGCCCCCTGGGACGACGCCGCGACCTCGACCAGCTCACCTGCGCGTACCCCCGCGGCACGTTCCGCATCCATCGCGGACTGCAGGATCACCACGGCGGCCGCCTGGTCGACGACCGTCCGGTGACGACGCCCGGACCGTCCGGACGCGTACAGCGCCTGATGAGCCGTCACCGTGCTCATCCGTTCATCCACGAGGCGCACCGGCACTGGTGCGACGGCGCGCGCCAGCCCAACAGAGTACGTGCGAACGAGGCCGGATGCCGAACCCTCGGCCCCCGAAAGGTGCCGAGGCAGGCCCATGTACACGACCTCCGCGCCGCGTTCGCGCACGATCTCCACGAGTCGTTCGACGTCAGCGGCGTGCTCGTGGTCGCGCGGCACCGTCTCGACCGGGGTGGCGATGATCCCGTCGGGGTCGCTCACGGCCACGCCGACCCGGACGCTCCCGAGGTCGACGCCGAGGCGGGGGCCGCGCACCACGGGCGCGGGGCCCTGCGCCGTCACGGGCACGTCAGCGGCTCCCGCCGGCGACCGCCTCGCGCACGGCCGTGAGCGCGGCGGCAAGCTGCGACGCGTCGGTCCCGCCGCCCTGCGCGACGTCGTCCTTGCCACCGCCCCCACCACCGAGGACTGCCGCAGCCGTCTTGGCGAGGGCACCGGCACGCAGGCCACGCTCGCGCGCCGCGGCGTTCGTGGCGACGAGGACGAGCGGCCGCTCCTTGGCGACACCGGCCATCGCGACGACGGCGGGCTCTTCGCCGAGCCGCCCACGCACGTCGAGGACGAGCGTGCGCAGGTCGTCGGCCGAGGCCACCTCACCGGCGTCGTGCACCACGAGCCGGGTCCCGTCGACCGCGACAGCACCTGCAGCGAGCGAGCCGGCGGCCGCGAGCAGCCGTCTCTGACGCAGCGACGCGAGCTCCTTCTCGGCCTCGCGCAGTCGCGTGACGAGGCCCGCGACACGCTCGGGCAGGTCCTCCGGCCGCGTCTTGAGGGTCTCGGTCAGCGCCGAGACGAGCGCACGCTCGCGCGCGAGGTGGTGGAACGCCTCGATGCCGACGAGCGCCTCGACCCGCCGCGCACCCGAGCCGACCGAGGACTCGCTGGTCAGCGCGATGAGCCCGATCTGGCTCGAGTGGTCCACGTGCGTGCCGCCGCAGAGCTCACGCGACCACGGGCCGCCGATCTCGACGACCCGGACCTGCTCGTCGTAGGTCTCGCCGAAGAGCGCGATCGCGCCCCACGCCTTGGCCTCGGGCAGGGACATGTACTGCCAGCTGACGCCGAGGTCCTTGCGGATCGCCCGGTTCGCGACGTCCTCGACCTCGGAGCGGGCGGCCGGCGAGAGCGCCTGGTTCCACGAGAAGTCGAGCCGCAGGTAGCCGGGCTTGTTGTACGAGCCGGACTGGAGCGCGTCGGGCCCGAGCACCTCGCGCAGCGCCGCGTGCACCACGTGCGTCCCGGAGTGCGCCTGCCGCGCGCCGAGCCGCCACTCGGGGTCGACCTGGGCGAGGACCTCGACGCCCTGACGCACCTCGCCCTCGACGACGCGCACCGTGTGCACGACGAGGCCCTTCATGGGCCGCTGGACGTCGACGACCTCGAGCACGGCGCCGTCGGCGGTGATCGTGCCCGCGTCGGAGTCCTGGCCACCGGACTCGGCGTAGAAGGGCGTGCGGTCGAGCACGACGTCGACGAGCTCGCCCTGCGTCGCCGCCGGGACCAGCGCGCCGTCGCGGACGAGGCCGCGCACCGTCGACGGCGTGGCGAGCTCCGTGTACCCAGTGAACTCGGTGACACCCGGCGCCCGCAGCTCGCGGAAGACGGTCGACGACGCGTGGCCGCCCTTCTTGGACTTGGCGTCCGCGCGCGCCCGCTCACGCTGCGCGGTCATGAGGTCGCGGAAGCCCTGCTCGTCGACCCGAAGGCCCTGCTCGGACGCCATCTCGAGCGTCAGGTCGATCGGGAAGCCGTACGTGTCGTGCAGGGTGAACGCCTGCGCGCCGGGCAGCGTCGTGCCGCCCGAGGACCGCACCTGCTGCACGGCGGTGTCGAGGATCGTCGTGCCCGCCACCAGCGTGCGACGGAACGCCTCCTCCTCCGCGTAGGCGATCCGGGAGATGCGGTCGAACTGCTGCGCGATCTCGGGGTACGACGACGTCATCGCGTCGCGCGAGACCGGGAGCAGGTGCGGGAGCGACGGCTCGTCGACCCCGAGGAGCTTCATGGCCCGCACCGACCGGCGCAGGAGCCGACGCAGCACGTACCCGCGGCCCTCGTTCGACGGGCTGACGCCGTCACCGATGAGCATGAGCGAGGACCGGACGTGGTCGGCGACGACGCGCAGGCGCACGTCGTCCTCGTGGTCGGCGCCGTAGCGACGGCCGGACATCTCCTCGGCCGCGGAGATGACGGGGAACACCTCGTCGATCTCGTACATGTTGGCCTTGCCCTGGAGCAGGTACGCGATGCGCTCGAGCCCCGCCCCCGTGTCGATCGCCTTGTGTTCGAGCTCGCCGAGGAGCGGGTAGCTCTTGCCCGAGCCCTCGCCGCGCACGTACTGGTCGAAGACCAGGTTCCAGAACTCGAGGTAGCGGTCGCCACCCGGGTCGACCGAGCCGCCCTCCGCCTCGGGGCCGAACTCGGGGCCGCGGTCGTAGTGGAGCTCCGCGCACGGACCCGCCGGGCCGGGCTGACCCGTGTCCCAGAAGTTCTCCTCACGGGGCAGCCGCACGATGTGCTTCGGGTCCATCCCGATGATCCGCGTCAGGACGTCGTACGCCTCGGCGTCCTCGTCCCAGACGGTGACCCAGATCCGGTCGCCGTCGAGGCCGTACCCGCCCTGGGCCTGGTCCGACGTGGAGAGGTCCCACGCGTAGCGGATCGCCCCCTCCTTGAAGTAGTCCCCGAAGGAGAAGTTGCCGTTCATCTGGAAGAACGTGCCGTGGCGCGTGGTCCGCCCGACGTTCTCGATGTCGTTGGTGCGGATGCACTTCTGCACGCTCGCGGCGCGGGGCCACGGCGCCTGCTGGGTGCCCAGGATGTACGGGATGAACGGGACCATGCCCGCGATCGTGAAGAGGATCGACGGGTCCGGCGAGATGAGCGACGCGCTCGGGACGATGGCGTGGTCGCGCTGCTCGAAGAAGTCGAGCCAACGGCGTCGGATCTCGGCGGTCCGCATGGTGTCCTCACGGTGCTGGGTCACGGCCGGGGGAACCGGCGGGGAGGGATTCGGTGGCGGTCGGTGCGTGGGCCGGCGCTCGCGCACGAGGCGGCGCGGCGCACCGGGGTCAGAAGTCGTACAGGGGCTCGTCCTCGTCCACGCGACCCGCGGGCCCGGGGCCGGCCGGGCCACGGTGGGGCGACGAGGCACGGTCCCGGTCGGGCTCGTCCGTGCGACGCCGGAAGACGGCGCCCGCGTCGCCGGCCTCGGGCTCGACCAGGAGGGTGCTGACGAGGTCGCGCTCACGCGTGGCCATGGCGCTGCGGAACTGCTGGACGGCCTCCTCGAGCGCGCCGCCGACGCGGCGGCCGGTCTCGCCGACCTGCTCGGCTACGCCCTCGGGCGTGTACCGGCGCGCAGCCGCCCGCACCTTGCCGGCGACGAGCACCGCGCCGGCGGCGCCGACGCCCACCCAGAACAGGCGCCGCATCAGCGCGAGAACCGCTGGGCGAGGCCCGACATCGCCTGCCGGACACCGTAGGAGAACGCGGCGACCTTGATGAGCGGCCCGCCCACGGTCGCCGCGACGAGCGCGGTGAGTGCTGAGACGTTCTGGCTGATCTCGGCGGCCGAGGTCGTCACTGCGTCGACCTTGACGAGCTGGGCGTTGGTGGTGGCGACCGTCGCGGCCGTCTCGTCGAGGACAGGCACGGTGTGCGCGGTGATGTCCTTGACCGACTGCGTCGCCGCGTCGAACGTCCGGGCCAGCTTGACCAGGGGCAGGGCAAGGAAGCCCACCAGGATGAGGAACGCGATCGCGCCCAGCAGGCCGGCGACATCTCCTACGGACATCCCAAGCACCCTTCCTCGACGTCGGACAACAGGGGTGACCCTACTCGGGCCGGGTGCGACGACGCCCCGCAGGGACCGGGTGTCCGGCCGCCGTACGGGGCGTCGTCGTCGGCTGCGTCAGCGCGAGTAGTACTCGACGACCAGCTGGACCTCGCACGTCACCGGGACCTCGACGCGCTTGGGGCGGCGCGTGAGGACCGAGCTCAGCTTCTCGAGCTGGACGTCCAGGTAGCCCGGGACGGCGGGGAGCACGTCGCGGTGCGCACCGGCGGCGGCGACGAGGAACTGGTCGCTCGCCTGGCTGCGGGGCTTGATCTGGAGCGTCTGGCCGGGCTTCACCTGGAACGACGGGCGGTCGACGATCTTGCCGTCGACGAGCACGTGGCGGTGGACGACGACCTGGCGGGCCTGGAGGATCGTGCGGGCGAAGCCCGAGCGCAGGACGAGGGCGTCCAGGCGGGTCTCGAGGTTCTCGACGAGCGCCTCACCGGTCAGGCCGGGGGTCTTGCGAGCGTCCTCGAACGCGCGCGCCATCTGCTTCTCGCGGAGCCCGTACTGGGCGCGCAGGCGCTGCTTCTCGCGCAGACGGACGGCGTAGTCCGACTCGGTGCGGCGACGCGCACGGCCGTGCTCGCCGGGCGGGTAGGGACGCTTCTCGAAGTGCTTGACGGCCTTGGGCGTCAGGGCCAGGCCGAGGGCCCGGGACAGGCGCACCTGGCGGCGCGCGCGGGTCACAGAGGACACAGTGGTTCTTCCTGTCGTTGTCGTGGCACATCCCGCAGCGGAGGTGTCTCCGGCGGGTGTGGGACCAACCTTCGTGGTGCGGCTGAGGTCCCCAGGGTGGCTGCCCGCGAGCGGACAACCCCACAAGGCTACCCCACGTGGCGACGCAGGTCCGCCCGGGGCGGGCGGCTCAGCCGTGCAGGATCTGACGGATGCGCTCCAGCCGCGCTGTCACGTCCCGCTCGAACCCGCGGTCGGACGGCACGTAGTACCGCGCGTCGGTGAGCTCGTCGGGCGCGTACTGCTGCCGCGCGACCGCGTGCGGCTCGTCGTGCGCGTACCGGTACCCCTTGCCGTGCCCGAGGCCCTGGGCACCGGCGTAGTGCGCGTCGCGCAGGTGCGCCGGGACCGGTCCGGCCTTGCCGGCACGGACGTCCGCGATCGCGGCGTCGATCGCGGAGTAGGAGGCGTTCGACTTGGGCGCCGTCGCGACGTGCACGACCGCTTCCGCGAGGATGATGCGCGCCTCGGGCATCCCGATGAGCGCGACCGCCTGCGCCGCGGCGACAGCCGTCTGCAGCGCGGACGGGTCGGCCATGCCGACCTCCTCTGCCGCCGCGATGACGATCCGACGTGCGATGAAGCGCGGGTCCTCGCCCGCGACGACCATGCGCGCGAGGTAGTGCAGGGCGGCGTCGACGTCGGAGCCCCGCATCGACTTGATGAACGCGCTGATCACGTCGTAGTGCTGGTCCCCCGCGCGGTCGTACCGCACCGCCGCGACGTCGATCGCGCGCTCGACGGTGGCGAGGTCCACGCACGGGACGTCCCGCTCGCCGGGCTCCCCGGTCTCCTCCCGCTCCCCCGGCACCTCGACGGCCTCGAGCGCCGCCCCGGCAGCGGCCTCCAGGATCGTCAGCGCCTTGCGGGCGTCACCGCCCGCGAGCCGCAGCAGGTGCTCCTCGGCGTCCTCGGCGAGCCGCACCGCGCCCGCCAGACCGCGCTCGTCCGCGACCGCGCGTCGCACGAGGCCCCGCACGTCGTCGGTCGAGAGCGGTCGCAGCGTCAGCAGGAGGGAGCGCGAGAGCAGCGGCGAGTTGACCGAGAAGCTCGGGTTCTCCGTCGTCGCCGCGACGAGCGTGACCCATCGGTTCTCGACGCTCGGCAGCAGCGCGTCCTGCTGCGTGGTGGAGAAGCGGTGCACCTCGTCGATGAACAGGACCGTCTCCGCGCCCCCGGTCGCGAGCCGGCGCCGGGCGTCCTCGACCACCGCCCGGACGTCCTTGACGCCGGACGTCACGCCCGAGAGCTCGACGAAGCGCCTGCCCGACGTCGCCGCCACGAGGTACGCGAGCGTCGTCTTGCCCGTGCCGGGCGGCCCCCAGAGCACGACCGACGAGGGCGCCGCCCGGCGCGACGCGTCGTCCGCCGGCTCGACGAGGCGGCGCAGCGGCGACCCGGGCGCGAGCAGGTGCTGCTGCCCGGCGACCTCGCCGAGCGACCGCGGACGCATGCGGACCGCGAGAGGCGTGGTGCTGCCGACGTCCGGGAGACCCTCGACGGTCGAGGTGGCGGCGTCGAACAGGTCCATGGCCGAGAGCCTACGCACCGCCACCGACGCGCCCGACCGGGGCGGCCGCACGACGCCGGCGCGGCCCGGTGTGCGGGGACGGCCCGTGACCTGGGATGCTGGCGAGGTGTTCGACGCCCTCGGCCGTGCCGTCTCCCGGTCCCCCAGGATCACGGTCGCCGTGTGGGCCCTCATCACCGCGGGGTGCTTCGGTCTCGCGGTCGCCGGCGTGGGCGGCGAGAGCCTCTTCGAACGCCTCTCGACCGGGGCCCCGCAGGTCCCGGGCTCCCAGAGCGCCGAGGCGGACGACCTCATCGCCGAGGCGTCGACGAGCGGGCCGAGCCTGACCCTCGCGGTCCAGGACGTCGACCCGGCCGACCCCGCCCTCGCGGAGCCCGTCGGCGCGGCTCGCGAGGACCTCATGGCCGTCACGGGCGTCGCGTCGGTGATCGACCCCTACCTCCTGCCCGAGGGCCCGACGAGCGCGGCCGCGGCGCCGCTCATCGCCCAGGGTGGTGACGGGTTCCTCGTCGTCGTCGAGCTCGAGCCCGACCTGGTGCCCGACGTCGAGGACGCGGCTCTCGCGGAGGTCGAGGAGCGTCTCGACGCGCTCCCGGCCGAGCTCTCGGACGCCGTGCCCGGAGCCGCGGGCGCGTCCGGGCAGGTCGGCGGCACGTCGCTCATCGTCGAGGAGATCACCGACCAGGTCGAGGAGGACCTGCGGACCGGTGAGACCGTCGCCCTGCCGATCGCGCTGCTCGTCATGGTGCTCGTCTTCGGGGGCTTCCTCGCGGCCGCGATGCCCATGGCGGGGGCCCTCGCGTCCATCGCGGGCGGGCTCGGCAGCGTCTACGCGCTGTCCTACGGCCTCGACATGGACGCCTCCGTCGTCAACGTCGTGACCATCCTCAGCCTCGGCCTCTCCATCGACTACGGGCTGCTGATCGTGTCGCGCTTCCGCGAGGAGCTCCACGCGCTCGTCGACGTGGACCAGGGTGCGTCGGTGCGACGGCGCCGCGGCGACGGTGCGGTCGAGACGGCGCTGCGCCGGACCATGACGACCGCGGGGCGCACCGTCGCGTTCTCCGCGCTCACGGTCGCCATCGCGATCTCCGGCCTCATCGTCTTCGAGCCCGCGATCCTGCGCGCGTTCGGTGCCGCAGGAGTCGCGGTCATCCTCATCGCGGTCGCCACCGCGCTCACGCTCGTGCCCGCGCTGCTCCGGCTCGCCGGTCGCCACCTCATCGCACCCGGCCTTGTGAGCCGCGTCCCGGGCCTGCGCTGGGTGCTGGCCCGCACGAGCGACGTGTCGGCCGAGGAGGGTGCCTTCTCGCGCCTCGCGGGACGCGTCCAGCGGCACCCGTGGTGGGTGCTGGGCGTCAGCGTCCTCGTGCTCGGGGTGCTCGCCACCCCCTTCCTGCGGCTCGAGCTGCGCAACTCGACGATCGAGCTGCTGCCGCAGGGGTCGGACCAGCGCGCTTACGTCGAGGCGATCGCCGACGACTACCCGGCGTCGGCCTCGCCGCCCGTCGTCGTCCTCGCGCAGGCGTCGCTCGAGGACGTCGCCGCCTGGTCGGCCGAGCTCGCGGAGCTGCCCGACGTCGCGTCGGTCGACCCGCCCGCACCGCTGGGCGGGTACGTCGTGGTCGGCGTCCGCCCGGACACGACCGACCCCGGCGGAGCCGTCGCGCGCGCGGTCGTCGAGGACGTCCGGGCGACCGACGCCCCCTTCGACCGCTGGGTCACCGGCCAGGCCGCGAACCAGATCGACTTCACGCAGGCGCTGTTCGACCGGGCGCCGTGGGCGGTCGCGATCGTCGTCCTCGCCACCTTCGTGCTGCTCTTCCTCATGACTGGGTCCCTCGTCATCCCGCTCAAGGCGCTGCTGACGAACGCGCTGTCCCTGAGCGCGTCGCTCGGCGTCCTCGTGTGGGTGTTCCAGGACGGGCACCTCACGGGCCCGCTCGGCTTCTCGCCCACCGGAGGCATCGAGACGTACGTGGTGGCCCTGATCATCGCGTTCGGGTTCGGCCTCGCGATGGACTACGAGGTCTTCCTCCTGTCCCGGATCAAGGAGCTCTGGGACAGCGGCCGCACCAACGACGAGGCGGTGCGGCTCGGCCTGCAGCGGTCGGGCCGGATCATCACGTCGGCCGCCGTGATCATCATCGTGGTCTTCACGGGCTTCGTGTTCGGCAAGCTCCTGGTGATCAAGGAGGTGGGGTTCTCGCTCGCCGTGGCGGTCCTCATCGACGCGACGCTCGTCCGGATGCTCCTCGTGCCCGCCACCATGACGCTGCTCGGCCGCTACAACTGGTGGGCGCCCGCCCCGCTCGCGCGCCTGCACAAGCGCTTCGCCATCACGCACTGACGGCGATCCGCCCGTGGCTCAGGTGGGGGGCCGGCGCGCCCCGGGCGGCCCGAAGGACGCGAACTCGCCCTCGGTGACGTAGCCGAGCCGCCGGTAGATCCGCCGTGCCGCGTCGTTGTCGGCGTACAGGCCCAGCGACACCCAGGACGCCCCCGCGGCGAGCCCCGCGCGGGTCGCGGTCGCCGTGAGGGCAGCCCCGAGCCCGCGACCGCGGGCCGTCGGGCGGACGCCCAGGCCGTGCAGGTGCCAGGAGAGCGCACCGGGCGTGCGGGCGCCGCGGCGCGCCGCACCGACGACTCCCGCGAGCACGGCGCCGTCGCGGACCCCGAACCACGCCGCCTCGTCCGGCCCCGTCGGCTGGGCCGTCGTCCCCGGGTTCGACTCGGCGAGGCACGCCCGGATCGCGTCCGCGTCGACGGTCGGGTCGAGCGGCACGACCGCGTCCTCGACGGGCACGCGCGCGGGCGCCTCGTCGGTGACCATCCAGTCCCAGGTCGAGAACGGGGCGAGGCCCGACGCGTCGAGGGTCGGCTCGTCGACCACGACGCCGCGGGGCAGGCTCATCCAGTCGACCAGCGCCGGCGCCCCACGCGCGGAGAGTCCTGCGACCCGCCGTGCGACGAGGCGGACGACGCCGTCCGGGTCACCGCGACCCAGGAGCGTCGTGCGCCCCTCCCGGACGACCGCGACGAGCAGCGCCGCGTCGACGTCGTCCGGCTCGGTGACGAGCTCGACGTCGTGCCAACGCACGCGGTCACCGAGGAGCATCCGATCCGCCGCCCACACCCCCGGGAGGGTCGGCCGGGGGGCGTCCGGGTCGAGCGCCGGGGAGGTCGACGTCAGCCCCGCACCGCCTCGGTCGGCGTGGCGGAGCCGTCACCGGCGTCGGCCTTCGACGCGGGCTTCGCGTCGACGCCCGCCTCCTTGCGCTGCTGGGGCGTGATCGGCGCAGGCGCACCGGTCAGCGGGTCGTAGCCCCCGCCCGACTTCGGGAACGCGATGACGTCCCGGATCGAGTCCGAGTGCGTGAGCAGCGCGACGATGCGGTCCCAGCCGAAGGCGATGCCGCCGTGCGGCGGGGCACCGAACTGGAAGGCGTTGAGGAGCCAGCCGAACTTCTCCTGCGCCTCCTCCTCCCCGATCCCCATCATCGCGAAGACGCGCTCCTGCACGTCCCGGCGGTGGATACGGATGGACCCGCCGCCGATCTCGTTGCCGTTGCAGACGATGTCGTACGCGTAGGCGAGCGCGTTGCCCGGGTCCTCCTCGAAGCGGTCGACCCACTCGGGCGTCGGCGACGTGAAGGCGTGGTGGACGGCGGTCCAGGCGCCCTCACCGACCGCGACGTCGTCGTCCTCGCCCGTCGGCTTGAACAGCGGCGCGTCGACGACCCACACGAAGGACCACGCGGACTCGTCGATCAGGCCGACGCGGCGCCCGACCTCGAGGCGTGCCGCACCCAGCAGGGCGCGCGCCTCCGTGGGCTTGCCTGCGGCGAAGAAGACGCAGTCCCCCGGCGACGCTCCGACGGCGGCGACCAGCCCGGCCCGCTCGTCGTCGGAGAGGTTCTTGGCGACGGGCCCCCCGAGCTCGCCGTCCTCGCCGACCGTCACGTACGCGAGGCCCTTGGCGCCGCGCTGCTTGGCCCACTCCTGCCACGCGTCGAACGTGCGTCGGGGCTGCGAGCCGCCGCCCGGCATGACGACGGCGCCGACGTAGGGCGCCTGGAACACGCGGAACGGCGTCTGCGCGAAGTAGTCGGTCAGCTCGACGAGCTCGACGCCGAAGCGCAGGTCCGGCTTGTCCGTGCCGTAGCGCGTCATGGCGTCGGCGTAGGTCATGCGCGGGATGGGCGTGGGGATCGTGTGACCGATGAGCTCCCACAGCGCGACCAGGACGTCCTCGGCGACCTCGATGACGTCGTCCTGCTCGACGAAGCTCATCTCGACGTCGAGCTGCGTGAACTCGGGCTGCCGGTCCGCCCGGAAGTCCTCGTCGCGGTAGCAGCGGGCGATCTGGTAGTAGCGCTCCATGCCCGCGACCATGAGGAGCTGCTTGAAGAGCTGGGGTGACTGCGGGAGCGCGTACCAGGAGCCGGGGGCAAGCCGGGCCGGCACCACGAAGTCCCGGGCGCCCTCGGGCGTCGAGTGCGTGAGGGTCGGCGTCTCGATCTCCACGAAGTCGCGGGACTCGAGCACCCGGCGCGCGGCCGCGCTGACCTTGGAGCGGAGGCGGATCGCCGCGGCGGGCGCGGGCCTGCGCAGGTCCAGGTAGCGGTAACGCAGCCGCGCTTCCTCGCCGACGACCTCGTCCAGCGCCGAGGAGACCTGGAACGGGAGGGGGGCCGCCTCGTTGAGGACGACGACGTCGGTCGCCGTGACCTCGACCTCGCCCGTCGCGAGGTTCGCGTTCTCGTTGCCCTCGGGGCGCCGGCCGACCTCGCCGGTGACCTGGAGCACGTACTCGTTGCGCAGTCCGTGAGCGACCGCCTCGTCGCGGATGACCACCTGCGCGATGCCGGACGCGTCACGCAGGTCGATGAACGCCACGCCGCCGTGATCCCGCCGCCGGTCGACCCACCCGGTGAGCGTGACGGTCTGGCCGATGAGGTCGGCTCGCAGCGAGCCGGCGGTGTGGGTGCGGAGCACGAAGGGGTCCTTCCGGGACGGACAGGGGCTGGCGCCTGTCGGCGCCCCGACGAGTCTAGTGGCGCTCCCGGGACGCCGTCCCGGCGCCTCTGGGCGGCCAGGGGTGCAGCGCGGCGGGGGCGTGACCGGGCACGGCGGGCCGACGGGGTGGCACGGGGTCCAGGCGCACGTACGTCGTCTGGTCCGCCGGCCGCGGGTCGGGCTCACCCCGGTTGGGCCACGTGGCGACGGCGCGCTCGGCCTGGGCGACGATCGTCAGTGACGGGTTGACCCCGAGGTTCGCGCTGACCGCGGCGCCGTCGAGCACGTGCAGGCTCGGGTACCCGTGCACCCGCTGGTAGGGGTCGAGCACGCCCGTCGACGCGTCGCGGCCGATGGGGCAGCCGCCGATGAAGTGGGCGGTCAGCGGCATGTTCGCGACATCGCCCCAGGAGCTGCCCGGGACGCCCCCGAGAAGAGCTGCCAGGCGCGTGGCGGTCTCGTGCGCCGCGGGCACCCACGTGGGGTTGGGCTCACCGGCGCCCTGCCGGCTCACGAGGCGTGGGCGCCCGAGCCGGCCCACCCGCAGGTTCGTGTCGAGCGAGTTGTCCAGCGCCTGCATGACCAGGGCGATCGCCGTGCGCTCGCTCCACCGGTACGGGATCCGCGCGCGGACCGTCGTGCTGGGGTGCGTGACGAGCTCGAGCGCATACCGCCCCAGGATGCGCGCCCAGCGCGTGCCGCGGGACCCGCCCCGGGTGAGCACGGTCTGCAGCAGGGCCATCGCGTTGCTCCCGGCGGCGTAGCGCACGGGCTCGACGTGCGTGTGCGGGTCCGGGAAGAAGGACGACGTGATGGCCACGCCACGGTCGAGCCGGCGGCGCGGGTCCACGGTGGGCGCCGACGCACCGACGAGCGACTCGGAGTTGGTCCGTGTCGCGGTGCCGAGCCGCGCCGACAGGCCCGGCAGGTCTCCCCTGCGCCGGGCCGTGTGGAGCAGGACCTGGGTGTTGTAGGTGCCCGCCGCCAGGACGACCTGCGGCGCCCGGACGAGGCCGGGGACCCGGTCGGCCGTCCCGCGCGTCTCGACGAACCACCCGCGGCCCTCACGGTGCCGCAGCCGCGTGACCGTCGTCATCGCACGCACCTCGACGCCCACGGCCTCGGCGAGCGCAAGGTAGTTCTTCACGAGCGTGTTCTTGGCGCCCACCCTGCACCCCGTCATGCACGCGCCGCACTCGGTGCAGGCCGTCCGGTCAGGGCCCACACCCCCGAAGTACGGGTCGGGCACGCGCTCGCCGGGCGAGCCGAAGAGGACGCCGACGGGTGCGGTCGCGAACGTGCCGCCGACGCCCATCGCTGCTGCGACCTCCCGGAACAGCACGTCGGACGCGGTGGTCGTCGGGTTCGGCACCACGCCGAGCATGCGCGAGCCCTGGTCGTACCAGGGCCCCAGCTCCTGGGCCCAGTCCGTGATGCCCGCCCACTGCGGGTCCTCGAAGAACGGCGAGAGGGGCCGGTAGAGGGTGTTGGCGTACACGAGCGAGCCACCACCGACGCCCGCGCCGGCGAGGATGAGCGAGTCGGACACGCGGTGGATGCGCTGGATGCCGTAGCAGCCGAGCGACGGTGCCCAGAGGAAGCGGCGCAGGTCCCAGGACGTCCGCGCGAAGTCGGCGTCGGCGAACCGCCGCCCCGCCTCCAGCACGACGACGCGGTACCCCTTCTCCGCGAGACGCAGCGCCGCGACGCTGCCACCGAAGCCCGACCCCACGACGACGACGTCGTAGCCCACGTCCAGGCCGTGCTGGTCGTCCCGCGTAGTCCCCGTCGACATGGGCTGATCGTGCCAGAGCCTCAGAACAGCGTGCTCGCGACCCCCGGGGCGGGGTCCGGGCCGACGGGCTGGTCGGCGTCCCAGCCCGCCAGGCTGCCTGCCGGGTAGGTGCCCTCCTCAGGCCGCAGCGCACCGTCCGGTTGACGCGAGGCGGGACCGGCGAAGCCGTGCGCCTCCAGGAGCGGTGCGACGCGGGCGTGGAGCCAGTCGCGGTAGGCCGTCGACGCGTACGCCGTCGTCCCGTACAGCCGTCGGTACCCGGCGACCAGGTGCGGGTGCTCGGCGGCGAGCCACCGCATCATGAGCGGCTTGACCGAGCCGCGCAGGTGCATCGGAAGAGCGGTCACGCCCGTCGCGCCGGCAGCGGCGACCGCTGCGAGCAGAGCATCGAGGTGCGCCGTCGAGTCGGTCAGCCAGGGCAGGACGGGTGCGACGAACACGCCGCACGGCAGGCCGGCGTCGCGCACCGCGCGGATGAGGTCGAGGCGCGCCCGCGGGGTCGGCGTCCCCGGCTCGAGCCGCCGCTGGAGGTCCTCGTCGAGCACCGCGAGAGAGACGGCGAGACCCACGGGGACGCGGGTCGCGCACTCCGCCAGCAGCGGGAGGTCACGCCTGAGCAGCGTCCCCTTGGTGAGGATCGAGAACGGCGTCCTCGCCGCCGTGAGCGCCTCGACGATCCCGGGCATGAGGCGGTAGCGACCCTCGGCACGCTGGTAGGGGTCGGTGTTGGTCCCGAGCGCGACGTGCTCCCGCCGCCAGGACGGACGGGCCAGCTCGGAGCGCAGCACCTCGACGACGTTCGTCTTGACGACGATCTGGGTCTCGAAGTCGGTCCCCGGCCCCAGGTCGAGGTACTCGTGCGTCGGACGCGCGTAGCAGTACGTGCACGCGTGCAGGCACCCGCGCATCGGGTTGACCGTCCACCGGAACGGCATGCGCGAGCCGGCCGGCACCCGGTTGAGCGCCGTCCGCGCGGCGACCTCGTGGAAGGTGACCCCCGCGAAGTCGGGCGTCCGCACGCTGCGGACGAGGCCTGCCAGGCCGAGGCCGGGCAGCGCGCCGTCGTCCGCGCCCACCACCTGGCCGTCCCACCGCATGTAGGACAGTCGAACGCGTGTTCGACGCGGGGTCAACCGTCCCGTCGAGGCGTCGCAGGCACCTCAGTCGGTCGCGGCCACCACGCGCGGCCACAGGTCCTGCGCCGGCGGCGCCCAGGTGCTCGGGTCCGCGTCGGTCTGCTCACCGGTGCGGATGTCCTTGACCTGGTCCGCGACGGCGTCACCGTCCGGCCCGGCGGGCGCTCCCGGGAACCACACGAACGGGATGCCCCGGCGGTCGGCGTGCCGGATCTGCTTGCCGAACTTCGCAGCCGCGGGCGCGACGTCGGCGGGGACTCCTCGCCGACGCAGCTGCTCGGCGACCGCGTCGCTGAGCCCGCGCGTCTCCTCGGACGTGACCGCCACGAGCACGGCGGTCGGCACGCCACGGGTCGCGCGCACGAGACCCGCGGACAGGAGCCGCGAGACGAGCCGCGAGACACCGACGGACAGACCCACGCCCGGGTAGGTGGTCGACCCGTCGGACGCCAGGGCGTCGTACCGCCCGCCCGAGCAGATCGAGCCGAGCTGCTCGTGGCCGACGAGGACGGTCTCGTAGACCGACCCCGTGTAGTAGTCGAGGCCACGCGCGATCTTCAGGTCCGCGCGGATGACGCCCGGCGCACGCCGGCTCGCGGCGTCCATCAGGGCACGCAGCTCCGCGAGCCCGACCTCGAGCAGCGGGTTCGACGCACCGAGCTCCTGGGCGAGCGCGGCGACGGCGTCCACCACGCCGCCGTCCTCACCCCTGATCGCTGCGAGCCGCAGCACCGCCTGCGCCTGGGTGTCCGACGCACCCGCCTCGGCCCTCAGCAGGGCGGCGACGGCGTCCGCGCCGATCTTGTCGAGCTTGTCGACCGAGCGGAGCACCGCGTCGACGTCCTCGAGGCCGACCCCGCGGGCGAACCCCTCGACGACGCGGCGGTTGTTGACGAGGATGACGACGGGCGGGACGCCGACGTCGGCCAGCGCCGCGAAGGCCTCCGCGATGACGAGCGGGAGCTCGACCTCGAAGTGGTACGGCAGCTCGCCCTGGCCGACGACGTCGATGTCGGCCTGCACGAACTCCCGGAACCGGCCGTCCTGCGGGCGCTCGCCGCGCCACACCTTCTGGATCTGGTGCCGCTTGAACGGGAACGCGAGGTGGCCGGCGTTCTCCAGGACGTACCGGGCGAAGGGCACGGTGAGGTCGAAGTGCAGGCCGAGCGCCTTGTCCGACGAGCCGGCGGTCTCACCCGCCTGCTCTCCCTCGCCCTCCTGCAGGCGCCGCAGGACGTAGACCTCCTTGGAGGTCTCGCCCTTGCGCAGCAGCTGGTCGAGGGGCTCGACGGCCCGGGTCTCGATCCCGGCGAAGCCATGGAGCTCGAAGGTCCGACGCAGCACGTCGAGCACGTGCTGCTCGACGACGCGCTCGGTCGGGAGCCACTCGGGGAAGCCGGACAGCGGGGTGGGGCGGGCCATGGGACAGCATCCTTCCAGGACCTGGGTGGCGGTGCGGACGACGTCCGGGCCGCGGCTCGCGGTGGGAGGCCACGGGAGGGTCGCCATCGAGGCGCCGGCGTGCGACGCCCGCCCCCGCTGCGCCCGGCGTGCGCGAGCTCAGCGGTGCGCGATCATCGGTGCGCGCTCAGGTACGGGTTCGTCGCCAGCTCGACGGCCACGCTCGACGACGGGCCGTGACCCGGCAGCACGGCGGTCTCGGGCGGCAGCGCCGCGAGCAGCCCCAGCGTCCGGGTCATCGCCTCCCAGTCGCCCCCGGGCAGGTCCGTCCGCCCGATGCTGCCCGCGAAGAGCACGTCACCGGTGAGCGCCGTCGGCGCGGCGTCCGGTCGCTCGTCGCCGCCCGGGACGAGGTAGACCGTCGAGCCCTCGGTGTGCCCGGGGGCGTGCCACGCGTCGAGCACGAGCGGCTCGCCCTCGGCGGCGCCGAGCGTCACCCGTACCCGCGCGGCGCCGGTGTGCGTGAACGTCGACACGCGCGCGGGCCGTGCCGGTGCTCCGAGGGTCGTGCCGAGCTCCGCGAGCTGGTCACCGAGCGGCCCGAGGGTCCGGAAGGGTGCGTCGAGCCGGTAGGCGTCGGCCGCGTGGATGTGCAGCGGCACGTCGAGCAGCTCGCCGAGCCGGGCCGCGGACCACCAGTGGTCGACGTGGCCGTGCGTCGCGAGCATGCCCACCACGCGCCAGCCCTCGTCCCGGGTGACCGCCATGACCTCGTCGACGACTCCCCCGCCCGGGTCGACGACGACGCACCGACCGTCGAGGTCCACGACGAGGTGGCAGCAGGCGCCCAGGAGCGGCGCGACCAGGGTCCGGATGAGCACTGACGCACACTATCGAGCCGCACCCACGGCCAGGCCGCGCGGGCCCGACCCCGCGCGAAGACCGAGACCAGACCGTGACATCGCGCGACGGCCCGGGGCGGACCCGCCGCGCGGCGCTTGCCTAGACTGTGCGAGGCCCGGGAGCCGCGACGGCGGACCCGGGCGACCGCCGCACGCCGGCGGGAACGCCGAGGTGCGACGGCACGACGAGACAGGAGCGCAGGTGTCCTCGAGCAAGCGTGAGCGCGAGTACGCACGCAAGCGGCACGAGAAGTGGCTCGCCCACCAGGCTGCCGCACGCGCCCGTCGTCGTCGCCGCCAGGTGGCGGTGGGATCCGTGCTCGGCGTCGTCGCGCTCGTCGGCGCCGTCGCGCTCGTGGTGACGACGACTCGTGGCGGCGATGCTGCTCCCGAGGCCACACCGACCCCGAGCGCGGAGCCCACCACGACGCCCGACGCGCGCGAGGTGCCGGACGCGGGCCTCGCCGAGGGACGGGCGTGGACGGCCGCGGTCGCCACGACCCAGGGCCCTCTGACGTTCGAGCTGGACGGCGCCGCAGCGCCGCAGGCCGTCGCCTCCTTCGTGGCGCTCGCGCAGGAGGGCTTCTTCGACGGGACGGACTGCCACCGGCTCACGACCGAGGGCATCTACGTGCTCCAGTGCGGAGACCCGACGGGCACCGGCACGGGCGGGCCCGGCTACAGCTTCGGGCCGATCGAGAACGCCCCCGCGGACGACGTGTACCCGGCCGGTACGGTGGCCATGGCGCGCACGTCCGGGGACGCGGAGAGCATGGGGAGCCAGTTCTTCCTCGTGTACGAGGACTCACAGATCCCCGCGGACGCCGCGGGGGGCTACACGGTGATGGGGCGCATCACCTCGGGCATGGACGTGCTCGAGGGGGTCGCCGACGCGGGTGTCGTCGAGGGGACCGAGACACCGGCCACGCAGGTCACGATCGAAGGGGTTGAGGTTCAGTGACCGATCAGGAGAACGCAGACCACGCCGCAACGGCGGCGGACGAGACCGCGGAGGCGGTGACCACCCCGCCCGAGAGCACGACCCCCGGGACCGACGCCGACCCCAGCGACGCCGCGGCGGACACGGTCGCGGACGCGGCGGACGAGGAGCAGGCCGCCGAGGAGGCAGCCGCACCGCGCCCGGCCACGGACGAGGAGCCCACTGACGTCGCCCCGGCCGTGGAGGCGGAGGCGACCCCCGAGCCGGAGCAGGCCGCGGAGCCCGTGCAGGCCGCGGAGCCGGACGCGCCCGGGGAGGTCGTCGCCGAGCAGGCTGCCGACGCCCCCGTCGAGCCGGTGCCCGCGTCCGACGCCGACGCCGCACCGACGACGGAACCCCAGCAGGCCGCGACGGCACCTGCGCCGGGTCCGCGCCCGGTCCCCCGTCCCCCTCTCCCCGGTGCGCGACCGGCCGCACCGACGCCCGCGGCGATCGCGCCCGTCGTCGGGGCACCGACCGCGGCCCCGGTGCCGCCGGCGCTGACACCCGCCGAGAGCGCCGAGGCGGCCCGCTGGGGCCGTGTCGACGACGACGGCACCGTGTGGGTGCGCGAGCAGACCGGTGAGCGAGCCGTGGGCCAGTACCCCGGTGCCGAGGCGCCGGACGCCCTGGCGTTCTACGTCCGCCGCTTCGCCGACCTCCACGCCAAGGTGGTTCTCTTCGAGGCGCGCCTGTCGGCGACCGACCTCGCGGTCAAGGAGATCGACTCGACCCTCCAGCACCTCACCGAGGAGCTCGCGGAGCCCGCCGCCGTGGGTGACCTGGACAGCCTGCGGGCCCGCCTCGGGACGCTCCGGGCCGTCGCGGCCGAGCGCCGGGCGGCGGCCGAGGCCGAGCGCGCGGCCGCGAAGCAAGCCGCGCTCGAGAGCCGGACCGCGATCGTCGAGGCGGCGGAGAAGATCGCCGGGACCGACCCCGAGCGCATCCAGTGGCGCCCCGCCGGTGAGCAGCTGCGCGTCCTGCTCGACCAGTGGAAGGACGCCCAGCGGCACGGACCGCGCATCGACCGCGGCTCCGAGGACGCGCTGTGGAAGCGGTTCAGCCACGCGCGCTCGACCTTCGACCGTGAGCGCCGCCGATTCTTCTCCGAGCTCGAGAAGCACAACACCGAGGCGAAGGCCGAGAAGGCGGCCCTCGTCGCGGAGGCCGAGAAGCTCGCGGAGAGCACCGACTGGGGCGGCACGTCCGCCGCCTACCGCGACCTCATGGCGCGCTGGAAGGCCGCCGGCCGGGCCAGCCGCAAGGACGACGACGCCCTCTGGGCCCGCTTCCGCGCGGCCCAGGACCGCTTCTTCGCGGCACGTGACGCGAGCCAGAAGCAGACGGACGCCGAATTCTCCGCGAACCTCGAGGTCAAGCTCGCCCTGCTCGAGGAGGCCGAGCGGCTGGTCCCCGTGCGCGACCTCGCCGCCGCACGCGCGCGCCTCCGCGAGATCCAGGAGCGGTGGGAGCAGGCCGGCAAGGTCCCGCGCGCGGACATCCAGCGGGTCGAGGGCCGCCTCCGTGCGGTCGAGCAGACGGTGCGCGAGTCGGAGCAGGCCCAGTGGCAGCGCAGCAACCCTGAGACGCGGGCCCGTGCCGAGGGCGCCGCGGCGCAGCTCCTGGCCGCGATCGCCGGCCTGGAGTCGGACCTCGCAGCCGCGGAGGCCGCGGGCGACGCTCGCAAGATCGCCGACGCGCGGGCGGCTCTCGACGCACGTCGCGCGTGGCTCGAGCAGGTCGAGCGGGCGGCCGCCGACTCGCGCGGCTGACGACCCCGGAAGGGCTCGGTGGGCTCGTGCCCGCCGAGCCCTTCGTCGTCCGTGCGGCCGAGGCCGCGGGGGGTCTGCCCGGTGACGGGGGCGGTGCGCGTCAGCCGTGCGTCACGGGAAGCTCGGCGGCCCGGGAACCCGTGATGCGGTAGACGTCGAACACGCCGTCGACCTTCCGGACGGCGCTGAGGACCGAGCTGAGGTGCGCCGGCTCGGCCATCTCGAAGACGAACCGGGAGATCGCGACCCGGTCCCGTGAGGTCGAGACCGTCGCGGACAGGATGTTCACGTGGTGGTCGGAGAGCACCCGGGTCACGTCCGAGAGCAGTCGGCTGCGGTCGAGCGCCTCGACCTGGATCTGGACGAGGAAGAGCGTGCTCGCGCCCGTGTCCCACTCGACCTCGACGATGCGCTCGGGCTGGTTGCGCAGCCCGACGACGTTCTGGCAGTCGGCACGGTGCACGCTCACACCGGTGCCGCGCGTGATGAAGCCGATGATCTCGTCGCCCGGGACCGGCGTGCAGCACTTCGCGAGCTTCGCCCAGATGTCGCTGACACCCTTGACGATGACGCCCGCGTCGCCCGACCGCGGTCGGCGTGCCTGCTGCCCGGGACGCGCGGCCTCGGCGACGTCCTCCTCGGTACCGGACTCGCCGCCCATGGACTGCACGAGGCGGTGCACGACGGAGGCGGCGGACGCCTGTCCCTCGCCGATCGCGGCGTAGAGCGCCGAGACGTCACCGAACCGCATCTCGTTGGCGAGCGTGACCAGCGCCTCGTGCGTGAGGAGTCGCTGGATCGGCAGGTTCTGCTTGCGCATCGCCTTGGCGATGGCGTCCTTGCCGTGCTCGATCGCCTCCTCGCGACGCTCCTTCGAGAACCACTGGCGGATCTTGTTCCGCGCCCGCGGGCTCTTGACGAACGTCATCCAGTCGCGGCTGGGGCCGGCCGTCTCGGACTTGGACGTCAGGACGTCGACGACGTCGCCGTTCTCCAGGGTCGAGTCGAGCGGCACGAGGCGTCCGTTGACGCGCGCACCCATCGTGCGGTGCCCGACCTCGGTGTGCACGGCGTACGCGAAGTCGACGGGCGTCGAGCCCGCCGGCAGCGCCATGACGTCGCCCTTGGGCGTGAAGACGAAGACCTCCGCGCCGCGGATCTCGAACCGCAGGGAGTCGAGGAACTCCGTCGGGTCGGCCGTCTCGCGCTGCCAGTCGACAAGCTGACGCAGCCACGCCATGTCACCGGCCGCGTCGACCGGTCCCCCTTGCTTGGCGATCTCCTTGTACTTCCAGTGCGCAGCGACGCCGTACTCGGCCCGCCGGTGCATCTCGTGCGTGCGAATCTGGATCTCGACGGGCTTGCCGCCGGGCCCGATCACCGTCGTGTGCAGGGACTGGTACATGTTGAACTTGGGCATCGCGATGTAGTCCTTGAACCGGCCGGGGACCGGGTTCCACCGCGCGTGGAGGGCGCCGAGCGCCGCGTAGCAGTCGCGGACCGAGTCGACGAGCACGCGCACGCCGACGAGGTCGTAGATGTCCGCGAAGTCACGGCCCCGCACGATCATCTTCTGGTAGATCGAGTAGTAGTGCTTGGGCCGCCCCGTGACCGTCGACTTGATCTTGACCGCGCGGAGATCAGCCGTCACCTGCTCGCGCACGACCGACAGGTACTCGTCCCGCGCCGGGGCCCGCTCCGCCACGAGGTGCACGATCTCCTCGTACACCTTGGGGTAGAGGGTCGCGAACGACAGGTCTTCGAGCTCCCACTTGATGGTGTTCATGCCCAGCCGGTGGGCGAGCGGCGCGTAGATCTCGAGCGTCTCGCGAGCCTTGCGCTCCGCGGAGGCCGCGGGGACGAAGCGCCAGGTGCGCGCGTTGTGCAGGCGGTCCGCGAGCTTGATGACGAGGACGCGGATGTCCCGCGACATCGCGACGACCATCTTGCGCACGGTCTCGGCCTGCGCGGCGTCCCCGTAGACCACCTTGTCGAGCTTCGTGACGCCGTCGACGAGCATCGCGATCTCGGGCCCGAACTCCGAGCTCAGGCTCTCGAGCGAGTACTCCGTGTCCTCGACCGTGTCGTGCAGCAGCGCCGCAGCGAGCGTCGGCGGCGTCATGCCGAGGTCCGCGAGGATCGTCGCGACCGCGACCGGGTGCGTGATGTACGGGTCGCCGCTGCGGCGCGTCTGGCCGCGGTGCGCGCGCTCCGCCGCCGCGTAGGCGCGCTCGAGGACGCTGAGGTCGGCCTTGGGGTGGTTCGCCCGGACGGCGAGCATGAGCGGCTCGAGGGCGGGCGACCCTGCCGGGGTGCGGCTGCCGAACCGGACGAGCCGGGAGCGGACGCGGCTCCCCGTGACGGGGAGCTCGGAGGTGACGGGACGGACGCCCGCCGGGTCGGTGCCGTCGCCGGGCTCGTCACCGTCGGGGTACGCCGCCCGGCCGACGACCGGCGGGACCGGATCGCTCGTGAGGCGGCGCACGCCTGCGCGGGGCGGCGGCCCAGGCTGATCGGCCATGTCGGGCTCCCCTCGCGCTCGGTGAGGGTACGAGTCTAGTTGCGCCGAGCCCCGCACGCGTTCACGGCCCCCACGAGCGCCGGGCAGCGGGCCCGCGCCGTCGGGCCGCGCCGGGGAGCTCGGTCAGTAGGTCAGCAGGACGTCGAGGTCGCGCCCGGCCAGCCTGGACCGACCGCCCAGGAACGTGAGCTCCATGAGGAAGGCGAGGCCGACGACGACGCCGCCCGCCTGCTCGAGCAGCTCGACCGTGGCCTCGGCCGTGCCACCGGTCGCCAGCACGTCGTCGACGACGAGGATCCGCGTCCCGGGGGTGATGGTGTCCGCGTGGACCTCGAGCACGGCGCTGCCGTACTCGAGGTCGTAGGCGCCCGCGAGCGTCTCGCGCGGGAGCTTGCCCTCCTTGCGCACGGGGACGAACCCGGCGCCGAGACCGACCGCGACGGGGGCGCCGAGGATGAAGCCTCGCGCCTCCATCCCGACGACGAGGTCGACGCCCGCCGGTGCACGACGCACCATGGCCTCGACGACGGCGGCGAAGGCCGGTCCGTCCGCGAGCAGCGGCGTGATGTCCTTGAACACGACGCCGGGCTGCGGGTAGTCCGGGACGTCGTGGACGAGGGCCGCGGCGCGCGCGGCGAGGTCGTCCCGCTCGGCGGTCATGACTGCCGTCCCGAGGGACGGTTCGGCTTGCGGCGCTTCGGCTGCGCACGCGTGCCGAGGTGGGCACCGGGCATGACCGCACCGACGACGACCGGGGGTGCTCCCGTAGCCGTGGCGTCGCCGCCTGCCTGGGCGGCCTGCGCACGGGCCGCGAGCACGCGCTCCGTGTGCGCCGCGATCGCCGGCTCCCGCTGGCGCAGCGTGACCTCGAACGGCGTCGCGATGAAGATCGACGAGAACGTCCCCACGGCCATGCCGATGAACAGCGCCAGTGCGATGTCCCGAAGCGTGCCGGCGCCGAGGAGGAACGCGCCGATGAAGAGGATCGCGCCCACGGGCAGCAGCGCGACGATCGAGGTGTTGATGGAGCGGACGAGCGTCTGGTTCACCGCGAGGTTCGCCATCTCCGCGTACGTGAAGCGCTTCTGCTCGGTCACCTTGTCGGTGTTCTCGCGCACCTTGTCGAAGACCACGACGGTGTCGTAGAGCGAGTACCCGAGGATCGTCAGGAAGCCGATCACCGTCGCCGGGCTCACCTCCCAGCCGATCCCGGCGTACAGGCCCACCGTGATGACGAGGTCGTGCGCGAGTGCCACGAGGGCCGCCGCGGCCATGCGCCACGCGCGGAAGTACAGGGTCATCACGACGCTCACGAGCAGGAGGAAGATCACCAGGCCGCGCAGGGCCTTGCCGGTGACGTCCTTGCCCCAGGTGGGTCCGACGAACGACGAGCTGACCTCGTTCTCCGGCACGTCGTAGGCGGCGGCGAGCGCCTGCACGACCTCGCGCACCTGGGTGTCGTCGAGGTCACCCGTCTGCACGCGCATGGCGGACCCGCCGACGACGGAGACCCGCGGGATCTCCTCCGCGTCGACCGACGCGACCGCGTCGATGGCCGGCTGCTGCGCGGTGTCCTCGACCCCGGTGACCGTGAACTCCGCACCGCCGCGGAAGTCGATGCTCGGGTTGAGCTGGCGTGTGGCGAGGAAACCCGCGGAGAGCACGAGGATCACCAGCGAGATCGCGTACCAGCGGCGGCGGTTCCCGACGATGTCGTAGGAGCGCTTGCCGGTGTACAGGTCGTTGCCCCACTGGGACAGTCGCGAGGCCATCAGGCGTCCTTCCCGTCGGTCCGCACGTCGTCCTGGGCCGCGCCGTCGGCCGGGTCCTCGGAGGGGGCCTCGGCACCCGGGCCGGCGCCGGCACCCGGCGGTGCACCCGCGGGCGGTGTCGACGCCGCCAGCCGGGCCGCTGCGCGTCGCTCGGCGATGGTCGCGCGCCGCGGACCCTCGTCGGAGCCCACCGCACCGACGGGCGCGAGGTCGTCGTCGGCCGGCTGAGCCTGCCCGGCCACGACGACGCGCCCGCGGCCCGCGTACCGGGCGCGCGCTCCGAGCCGGACGGGGTCGAGGCCGGAGAACCGGTGACCCTGGCCGAAGAACTTCGTCCGCGCCGCGAGGAGCATCACGGGGTGCGTGAAGAGCATGACGACGGCGAGGTCGATCAGGGTCGTCAGGCCGAGGGTGAACGCGAAGCCGCGCACCCCGCCCACGGCGAGGAAGTACAGGACGACAGCCGCGAGGAAGTTCACGGCGTCGGAGATGATGATCGTCCGGCGCGCACGGTCCCAGCCGTGCTCGACGGCGGCGGGCAGCGTCCGGCCGTCGCGGAGCTCGTCGCGGATGCGCTCGAAGTAGACGATGAACGAGTCCGCGGTGATGCCGATCGCGACGATGATGCCCGCGACGCCGGGAAGGCTCAGTCGGTAGCCCTGCGTCCAGGACAGCACCGCGATCAGGCCGTAGGCCAGGAGCCCGGCCGCGACGAGCGACGCGATCGTCACCCCGCCGAGGGCGCGGTACTGGGCGAGGGAGTAGACGCCCACGAGCACCAGGCCGATCAGGCCCGCGAGCAGGCCACGCTGGAGCTGCTCCGACCCGAGGGTCGCGGAGATCTGCTGCTCGCTCTGCACCTCGAACGTCAGGGGCAGAGCACCGAAGTTGAGCTGCTGCGCGAGCGTCGCGGCGGACTCGCGCGTGAAGCTCCCCGAGATCTCCGCCTTGCCGTCGGAGATGATCGAGTTCACCGACGGCGCCGAGATCACGAGGCCGTCGAGGACCATCGCGAACTGGTTGCGCGGGCTCTCGAGGTTCAGCAGACGCGTCGTCACCTCACGGAACGCCACCGTTCCGTCACCGTCGAACTCGATGTTCGTGACCCACTCGCTCGTGATCGCGCCGGTCTGGGTGGTGCGCAGACCCGAGCTGGCGTTGGCGATCTCCTCGCCGCGCACCTCGACCGGACCGAGGATGTACTTGACCGCGCCGTTCTGGTCGCACGAGACCACCGCGGCCTCCGGGTCGCCGACGAGCTCGGCGCCGCCCGCGAGGTTCTCGGGGTCCGTGCAGTCGTACGCGTTGAACTGGTCGAGGACGTCCTGCGTGACCCAGGCGGGGTCGCTGGCGTCCGCCGGCTCGGTGCCCTCGGCCGGCGGGGTCACCGTCGCCGACGCGTCCTCGACAGGCGTGGGCGCGGCCTGCACGATCACGGGCCGGAACAGCATCTGCGCCGACTCGCGGACCAGGTCGAGCGTCTCGTCGTCGGGCTCACCGGGGAGCGCGACGACGATGTTGCTGCCGCCCTGGCTCGTGATCTCGGCCTCGGCGACACCCGAGGCGTCGATGCGCTGGCGGATGATGTCGATCGCCTGGGCGATCGTGTCCTCGGTGACCCGCTCACCGTCCTCGGCGGTCGGCCGGAGGATGAGCTGGGTGCCCCCCTCGAGGTCGAGCGCCAGCTTGGGGGTGAGCGAGGCGTTGCCCCACACGTTCCCGGCGATCAGGGCGGCGAAGAGGGCGATCACCAGGACCGCGAACGTCACCAGGGTGCGCACAGGTCGTTCGCGGCGGGTCGATGTGGCCAACGGTTCTTCTTCTCTCGTGCGTGGTCCGGCCGCGGGGCGGCCGGTGCCGTGGGCGCCGGCGGGCCGGCGCGGGATCAGCGGGTCAGCGGCGCTCGGTGCCGTCCTCGTCGCGTGGCTCGGTCAGGCTCGAGGCGTCGTCGGGCACCTCGACGTCGACGGGTGCGTCGGCGTCGGCGTCCACGTCGTCCGTCGGCTCAACGGTCTCGTCGTCCTCGTAGACGTCCTCGTCCTCGTACACGTCCTCGTCGTACTCGTCCTCGGCGAGCTCGTCCTCGTCGGCGTCCTCGGCCACGGGAACGGTCGGCTCGACGAGCTTGGCGATCGCCGGCTTGAGCCAGCGGCTCGTGACGCCGGGCGAGATCTCGATCGTCACGACGTCGTCCTCGACGTCGACCACGGTGCCGAACAGACCCGAACCGGTCATGACCTCCTGGCCCGGCATGAGGTTCGACCGGAAGTTGGCCGCCTCCTTCTGCTGCTTGCGGGTGCGGTTGGTCATGAGCCACATGGCCCCGAAAGCCAGCGCCAAGATGATCAGAAAGCTGTAGTCCATGGGGTCTTCTCACGTCCTGTTCAGGTTCAGCGACCGCGCGCAGTCTAGGTGACCCGCGCTCCCCCGCCCTAACGGGCCGGTGGACGTGCTGGTTCCCCTGGAGAGGCTAGAGGACCACGGGCGCCCGGTGTGGGACCGCCGTCAGCCGAACAGGGTGTCGGACGCCGCGGGTGCGGCCAGGCCGAGGTGCTCCCACGCGCGGGCGCTGGCGACCCGGCCGCGCGGGGTACGGCCCATGAGCCCCTCACGCACGAGGAACGGCTCCGCGACGGTCTCGACCGTCTCGGGCTCCTCTCCCACGGCGACGGCGAGCGTCGTGAGGCCGACGGGGCCGCCCCCGAACCGGGCGCAGAGCGCGTGCAGCACCGCACGGTCGAGCCGGTCGAGGCCGAGCTCGTCGACCTCGTACACCGCGAGGGCGGAGCGGGCCGCGTCGAGGTCGAGCGTCCCGTCCCCCCGGACCTGGGCCCAGTCGCGGACCCGTCGCAGGAGCCTGTTGGCGATGCGTGGCGTGCCGCGGGAGCGGCCCGCGACCTCGGCGGCGGCGTCCTCGTGGAGCTCCACGCCCAGCAGGCCGGCGGACCGGGCGAGGACCTGCCGCAGCTCGGCCTCGTCGTAGAAGTCGAGGTGGCCCGTGAACCCGAAGCGGTCGCGCAGCGGTGCCGGCAGCAGACCGGCACGCGTCGTGGCGCCGACGACCGTGAAGGGCGGGAGCGACAGCCCGATCGCGTTGGCCCCCGCGCCCTTGCCCACGACGACGTCGACCCGGAAGTCCTCCATCGCCACGTACAGGAGCTCCTCCGCGGGCCTGGCCAGGCGGTGGATCTCGTCGAGGAAGAGCACCTCGCCCTCCTCGAGCGAGGACAGGACGGCGGCGAGGTCACCCGCGTGCTGGATCGCCGGGCCGGAGGTGACGCGCATCGACGTGCCGAGCTCCGCGGCGATGATCATCGCGAGGGTCGTCTTGCCCAGCCCGGGAGGTCCGGACAGGAGCACGTGGTCGGGCGCGCGGCCCCGGCCCATCGCCGCGTGCAGGACGAGCTCGAGCTGGTCCCGGACGACGCGCTGGCCCACGAACTCCGCGAGCCGGCGCGGGCGGAGCGCCGCCTCCGCGGCACGCTCGAGGTCCTCGGCCCCCGGTGCGACGATCCGTTCGGTCGTGATCTCGTCGGTCCGGACGTCGTCCTCAGGCACGTCCGCCGCCCAGCACGCGCAGCGCACCCCTCAGGACCGCGGCGACCTCCGAGGCGTCGACCGCGCCGGCATCGGCAGGGGCGACGCGCGCGACGGCGTCCTCCGCCGCCTTGGTGTTCCAGCCGAGGCCCACGAGCGCCTCGACGACCTCGCCGCGGCGGTCGGACGGGGCGTGCGTGACCGGGGCGCCGCCCGCCGACGTGGCCGGCGCGCCGAGCCGGTCGGCCAGCTCGAGCACGATGCGCTGCGCCCCCTTGCGGCCGATGCCCGGGACCCGCTGGAGCGCCGCGAGGTCCTCGCCGGCGACCGCTCGGCGGAGCGCGTCGGGGGTGTGGACCGCGAGCATCGCGAGAGCGAGACGGGGGCCCACCCCGCTGACGGTCTGCACGCTCTCGAAGACGTCGCGCTCGTCCGCGTCAGCGAACCCGTACAGGGTCAGCGAGTCCTCCCGCACGACGAGCGACGTCGCGAGCTCGCCCGGCTCACCCACCCGCAGGCCCGCGAGCGTCGCCGGCGTCGCGTACGCGACGAGGCCGACGCCGCCGACCTCGATGACGGCGGCGTCGAGGCGGACACCCACGACACGTCCCCGCAGCGACGCGATCATCAGACGACCTCCCGAGCCCGTCGCCGCCCAGCCGGGCACCGAACACCTGTACGACCAGGAGCCACCGTAACAAGCGCGTCCGTCACCGCGTGGCGCGGCGCGCCGCCGCCTCGGCCTGCGCCCAGGCCCGCTGCGCCGCCGTGGGACCCGTGACCACCTGACCGTCGGATGGGCTCCCCGACCCCACCGAGCGGGAGGCCGGTGCCGTCGTCGCGGCACCCGTCGCAGGGCGCCAGAGGTGGCAGATCCCGAGCGCGAGCGCGTCCGCGGCGTCGGCGGGCGTGGGCAGTGCGGCGAGCCGCAGGATCCGCGCGACCATCTGCTGCACCTGCGGCTTGTCGGCCCGTCCGTTGCCGGTCACCGCGGCCTTGACCTCGCTCGGCGTGTGCAGCGCGACGGGGATCCCCCGCCTGGCGGCGGCCGCCATCACGACGCCCGACACCTGTGCCGTGCCCATCACCGTGCGCACGTTGTGCTGCGCGAAGACCCGCTCCACGGCGACCGCGTCGGGCTGGTAGCGCTCGAGCCACACCTCCACGACCGCGGCGATCGCGGCGAGCCGCACCGCGACGTCGTCGTCCACGGCCGAGCGTGCGACGTCCACGGCGACGAGCTCGACGCGGCGCCCGGGCAGGGAGTCGACGACGCCGAGACCGCACCGGGTCAGGCCTGGGTCGACTCCGAGGACGCGCACGGGCACAGTCTCCCAGCCGGCGTCGCCCGCACCACGCAGGTGCGGGCGGCGCGGCGAGGCGTCACTCCTCCTCGAGCGCCGCCATGACCTCGTCGGAGGCGTCGAAGTTCGCGAAGACCTCCTGCACGTCGTCGCTGTCCTCGAGCGCGTCGATGAGACGCAGGATCTTGCGGGCGCCGTCGACGTCGACCTCGACCTGGGTGGCGGGCACGAACTGCGCGTCGGCGGAGTCGTAGTCGATGCCGGCGCCCTGGAGCGCCGTACGGACCGCGACCATGTCGCTGGCCTCGCTCAGGATCTCGAAGGCCTCGCCGAGGTCGTTGACCTCCTCGGCCCCCGCGTCGAGCACCGCTGCGAGCACGTCGTCCTCGGTCAGCCCGGCCGTCTTGGGCACGATCACCACGCCGCGCCGGGAGAACAGGTAGGAGACGGAGCCCGGGTCGGCCAGGGAGCCACCGTTGCGCGAGAACGCCACGCGCACGTCCGACGCCGCACGGTTGCGGTTGTCGGTCAGGCACTCGACGAGCACGGCGACACCGCCGGGGCCGTAGCCCTCGTACATGATCGTCTGGTAGTCCGCACCGCCGGCCTCCTGGCCGGAGCCGCGCTTGACCGCGCGGTCGATGTTGTCGTTCGGGACCGACGACTTCTTGGCCTTCTGGACCGCGTCGAACAGCGTCGGGTTGCCCGCGAGGTCGCCGCCGCCGGTGCGTGCCGCGACCTCGATGTTCTTGATGAGCTTGGCGAAGAGCTTGCCGCGCCTCGCGTCGACCACTGCCTTCTTGTGCTTGGTGGTGGCCCACTTGGAGTGACCGGACATGATGCGAAACCCCTCAACCGCGGTCGGTGACGATCTGGACGAACATCCGGTGCACGCGCAGGTCGCCCGTGATCTCCGGATGGAAGGACGTGGCCAGGACGTCGCGCTGACGCACCGCGACGATCCTACCGGCGGCGGGCCCCGTGCCCACCGTCGCGAGCACACGGGCGTCGGCGCCCGCCTCCTCGACCCATGGCGCGCGGATGAACACCGCGTGCACGGGGTGCTCGGCGCTGTCGGGGACGCCGTCGACGACGAGGTCCGTCTCGAACGAGTCGACCTGACGGCCGAACGCGTTGCGGCGCACCGTGATGTCCAGGCCCCCGAGGGTCTGCTGGCCCTCGATGCCGCCCGTGATCCGGTCGGCGAGCAGGATCATGCCCGCGCAGGAGCCGTACGCCGGCAGCCCGTCCCTGATCGCGGCCCGGAGCGGCTCGAAGAGCTCGAACACGTGCAGCAGCTTGTCCATCGTGGTGGACTCCCCGCCGGGGAGCACGACGCCGTCGACCGAGCCGAGCTCGCGCTCCCGCCGGACCGTCACGGCGCGCGCGCCGGACGCCTCGAGGGCGGCCACGTGCTCGCGGACGTCTCCCTGGAGGGCGAGGACACCGACCGTCGGGCGCGCATGAGTCACGGCGGGCGAGTCTACGACCCCTATCCTCGGGACCATGACCATCCCGCTCCAGACCAGTCAGGCCGCACCCGGACGTCGCTCCACCCGGGGCGCACGGATCCTGACCGCGGTCGGCGCCCTCTTCATGATCGGCGCACTGGTCGTCGCCTTCCTGTCCGCGCGCACGTTCGTCGGTCTGCTGCCGGTGGACGTCCTGGACGGGGACGGCGAGCCCGGACCCGCCGTGCTGCTCACCGTGCCCGCACCGGGCACCGGTGAGGTCACCCTCGACGCGGGCACCGACTACGCGCTGTTCACCGTCGTCGACGCCCAGGACAGCGACAGCAGCGGGGCCGACGACGTCCTCGACGCGGAGGTGGCCGTGACCGGTCCCGACGGCACCGCCGTCGAGGTGCGCGGCTCGGCCGACGTCGACATGAGCACCGGTGGCGGCGGCCGCCACGCGAGCACCGTCGGGTCCTTCGAGACGGACGCCGCGGGCACCTACACGGTCATCGTGCCGGCCGCCCAGCAGCAGCACGTCGAGGTCCTGGTGACGCAGGACCAGCCGGTCCTGCCGTTCGTCGGCGGGATCTTCGGGACGATCGCCGGGGCCTTCGCGGCGGTCCTCCTCGGGATCCTGGGCGTCGGCATGCTCATCGGCGGTGTCGTCTGGTGGGTCCTGCGTCGTCGCAGCGCCTGACGGCGCGCCGCACGCCGCCCGGCGGCTGGCGAGGCGGCCGGCGGGGCTCAGCGGCCGTCGGGGCTCAGCGGCCGTCGGGGCTCAGTTGCCGTCGGGCAGCTCGCGGAGCGTGCCGTCCCACCCGGTCAGGAGGCCACGGACGATCTCGACGAGCGGGGCCGGGAAGATCTCGACCGTCACACGCTCGAGGTCGTCGAGCGACCACCACCGCACCTCGTCCATGAACCCGCGCTCGACCTCCGTCCAGCCGCTCGTGACGAGGCGGTCGGTCGCCGCGGTCCGCGCGACGAAGAAGACCTCGTCCTGGCGGACCGGGCGGCGGTAGAAGTCGAAGATCGCGCTCCGACGCAGCACCGGTCCCTCGAGGTCGCCGACGTCGAGCCGTAGGCCCGTCTCCTCGAACAGCTCACGGACGGCTGCCGCGGGGGCCGACTCCCCCGCGTCGATCCCGCCGCCGATCGTGAACCACCACGTGCGCTCGGGCTGGTCGGCGTCGTGCCCGCGCGCGAGCAGCACCCGGTCCTCCTCGTCGAGGAGGATGACGCGTGCCGCGGACCGCCGCAGGACCCCGTCCGGCCCGACGACCCACTCGGGTCCGAGAGCAGGCGTCCCCTCGGCCGGTACCGACGGTGCGGCGGCGTCGTGGCGCGCGGGTTCGCGCGCCGTCGTCACCAGCCGCGCTCGGCCAGGCGGTGGGGCTCGGGGACGTCCTCGACGTTGATGCCGACCATGGCCTCGCCCAGGCCGCGCGACACCTTGGCGATGACGTCCGGGTCGTCGTAGAACGTGGTCGCCTTGACGATCGCGGCGGCACGCTCGGCCGGGTTGCCCGACTTGAAGATGCCCGAGCCGACGAACACGCCCTCGGCACCGAGCTGCATCATCATGGCCGCGTCGGCCGGGGTGGCGATGCCGCCCGCCGTGAAGAGCACGACCGGGAGCTTGCCCGTCCGTGCGACCTCGGCGACCAGGTCGTACGGCGCCTGGAGCTCCTTCGCGGCCACGAAGAGCTCGTCCTCGGGCAGCGACGTGAGGCGGCGGATCTGGTCGCGGATCTGACGCATGTGCGTCGTCGCGTTCGAGACGTCACCGGTCCCGGCCTCGCCCTTCGACCGGATCATGGCCGCACCTTCGGTGATGCGTCGCAGCGCCTCACCGAGGTTCGTCGCGCCGCACACGAAGGGGACGGTGAACGCCCACTTGTCGATGTGGTGGCTGTAGTCGGCCGGGGTCAGCACCTCGGACTCGTCGACGTAGTCGACACCGAGGGCCTGGAGAACCTGGGCCTCGACGAAGTGACCGATCCGCGCCTTGGCCATGACCGGGATCGAGACCGCGGAGATGATGCCGTCGATCAGGTCCGGGTCGCTCATGCGCGCGACACCGCCCTGCGCACGGATGTCTGCCGGGACCCGCTCGAGCGCCATGACGGCGACGGCGCCGGCGTCCTCCGCGATCTTGGCCTGCTCGGCCGTGACGACGTCCATGATGACCCCGCCCTTGAGCATCTCGGCCATGCCGCGCTTGACCTTGGCGGTGCCGATGACGTTGCTGGAGTTCTCGGTCGTCACGTCAGTCCTTGCTGCTCGGGGGTTGCCCGCGCCGGTTCTCCGCGCACGCGCCGCCGGTACCCGAGGGGACCGTGGCCCGGGCGCCGGTCCGGGACGGGAGCCGCGTCGTCGGGGCGGCACGAGCCATCCTAGACCGGCAGCGCGGTCTGGAGCCGGTGCCGTGTCGCCACGAGCGCGGCCAGCAGCGCCGCCTCCTCGTGCGCCGCATGGTCGGGTGCCCGACCGGTCGCGATGCGCTGACGCAGGTACGCGAGCCGCGTCGCGAGCGCCTGGAACTCGGCCATCGCGCCGCGTGCTCCCGGTCCGCCCCGACCGGCCGCCCACGTCCGCGCGCGACGCCGCTCCCGCAGGGACGTGAGCATCGCGATCTCGGCGGGTGCGAACCACCACGCGGCCGCGTACTCCGCGAGCCGGGTCCGGACGACCCGCGCCTCACGGCTCCGCAGCCACACGACGAGGCCGACGGCGGCGAGGAAGAGCGGGACCTGGACGACCGCGTAGAGCACCAGGAACTCGCTCGTCGAGCCCATCGACGCGCTGCCGTTCCACAGGCCGTGCAGCAGGACGGCGGCCGCGAGGCCGACCGGGAGGGCCCAGACCCACGCGTGACGCGAACGGCTGTCCGCGGCGAGACCGAGCGCGAGGCCCGTGCAGGCCGTGAAGAGCAGGTGGGCGAACGGCGACATGACGGCGCGCATGACGAACACCATCGCGACGGCCTGGCCGCCGCCCGCAGTGGTCGCCGCCTGGGACATCGCACCACCGAAGTAGAGGATGTTCTCGACGAACGCGAACCCGGCCGCAACCGTCGCGGCGTAGACCAGGCCGTCCACGGGACCGTCGAAGGAACGCCGCCACGCCAGGAAGACGACGAGGACGCCCGCGGCCTTGATGGACTCCTCCACGACGGGCGCGACGACGGTCGCGGCGACGAGGTCGGCGCTCGTCGACGCCGTCCCGGCCGCCACGAGCGCGAGCACGGCGCCCGTGTTCAGCAGGAGTGCGACGAGGACCGCGACCGAGGCGCCCCAGCCGAAGGCGACCGCCAGGGACTGCCACGGCTCCGGCTCCCACCGGTCGACCCACCGGACCGCCGCGAGGACGAGGGCGAGCGGGACCAGTGCGAGGACCGCCGCACCCGGCAGCGCCGCGAGCCCGACGGAGAAGCCCACGACGGCCACGGCCGCGATGCCGAGGACCCCGAGGACGACGAGCGCGACCACGGTGCCGACCCCGTGGTTGGCGCCGTACGGCCGGTCCGCCGCGCCGCCCGGTCCGCGACCGGCTGCGGGCCAGGGCGGGGCGACGCTCGCCGGTGCCGCGGCGACACCGCCCGGGTGCATCGCGGGCGCGCGGTAGGGCGGCGGCTGCGTGGTCACGTGAGCTCGCCGGGCTGGGCGAACGCCTCCGGCCACGCGTCGTCGATCTCGACGGTGGTCGGCACGGCGGCGTGGCCGTGCAGCCGCAGCAGACGCACCAACGTCTTGCGGCGCATGCGCTGGGCCTGGACGACTGCCTCGTTGTGGAAGCGCCGCGCGAGGTGCACCCGGTACCAGGCCGCGGACAGGGCTGCCACGAGCTCGGCACCTCGCTCGTCCGCGCGCAGGACGTCGACCTCGTCCGGCTCGGCGAGGGCCGTCCGGATCGTGCGGGACAGCTCGCTCTCGACCTGGTCGCGCTCTGCCTGGTCGAGCGCCCCCGTGCCCGTCCCCGCGACCGGCGCCGCGCCCGTACCCCACCCGCCCACGGGCGTCGGGCCGTCCGTGCCGCCCGCTCCGGGAGCGCCCGAGGGACCGACGGAGCCGAGCACGGCGGTGCGGCCCGTGGGCACGGCCGTCAGGCCCGGCGGGAGGCCCGCGAGCTCCTCGGCGCGGCCCTCGGCCCCGGCCGACAGGGCCGCCCACGCCGCCTCACCCACGAGGACCGAGCTGACCGGGTCGAGGAGGCCCGAGGACGCCAGCTCGGCAGCGACCGACGCGCGGCGGACGAGCTGGTTCTCGAGCACGGCCCGCGACGCCGCGACCTTGCGGTGGAGCCGGTCCAGCCGGCTCGCGGCGAGCCAGACCGACCAGAGCATGAGCAGGAGCGCCGCGACGACGACGACGGTGACCTCGGACCAGGTCATCGGGTGCTCCCCTCGGGCGACGTGTCGGGACGTCGGCGTCCCCGCAGCGAGGCGGGGTCCTCCCCGACGCGGACCTGCGGCGAGGCCGCGAGGACCATCTCGTAGACGGTCAGGACCTGCTGGGTGACCGACGACCAGTCGTAGCGTCGGACGACCTCGCTCGCGCGGGCGGACGTGCGGCGGCGCAGCTCGGGGTCGGCGAGCACCCGGGTGAGGGTCGCAGCCAGGTCGGCCGCGTCGCCGTTGCGGAACAGGACTCCCGCGTCGCCCTCGTCGAGCACCCTGCGGAAGGCGCCGAGGTCGCTCGAGACGACCGTCGCGCCCGCACTCATCGCCTCGACGAGGACGATGCCGAAGCTCTCGCCGCCCGTGTGCGGCGCGCAGTAGACGTCCACCGAGGCGAGGAGCCGCGCCTTGTCCTCGTCGGACACGCCGCCGAGGAACTCGACGGACGCCGCCAGGTCGCCGAGCTGCTCGCGCGCCTCCGCAGCCCCGGTCTCCCCGTGGCCTGCGACCAGGAAGCGTGCGCCGGGGTGCGCCTCGAGCACGGCCGGGATCGCGCGGGTGAGCACCGGGAGGCCCTTGCGAGGCTCGTCGAGGCGCCCGAGGAAGGCCACCGTCGGCGCCTCCGGGGTGCCCGTCCACCGCGGGTCGGGCTGCGCCTGCGCGAAGGCGTCGACGTAGACCCCGTTCGGGATGACCACGGCGTCCCCGCCGAGGTGCTCGACGAGCGTGCGGCGTGCGTCCTCGGAGACGGCGATCCGGGCGGAGATCTTCTCCATGCTCGACCGGACCATCGGGTACGCGACCTGCAGCGCCCTCGACCGCAGCAGGGCCGTGTGGAACGTCGCGACGATCGGCCCCGACGCGATCCACAGCGCGAGCATCCCGAGGCTCGGCGTGACGGGCTCGTGCAGGTGGAGGATGTCGAAGTCACCACCCTCGAGCCAGCGCCGCACCCGCCGCGCGCTCACAGGTCCGAAGGTCATGCGTGCGACCGAGCCGTTGTAGCGGACCGGGATGGCACGGCCCGCGGGCGTGATGTAGTCCGGCAGGGGCGTGTCCTCGTCGGCCGGCGCGAGCACCGAGACGGAGTGCCCCAGCTTCTCGAGGGCCTCGGCCAGGTCACGCACGTGGAACTGCACGCCGCCGGGTACGTCGAACGAGTACGGGCAGACCAGCCCGATGCGCAGGCCGGCGGTCATCGTGCCTCCCCCGCGGCTGCGCGGGTCGCCGCGTAGCGGTCCGGGTCGAGGTCCTGCACGAAGACCCGCTGGAGCATGTGCCAGTGCGTGGGGTCCGCGGAGATCCCCGTGGCGAGGACGTCGACCCAGGCCTGCGTGAGCTCCTGCACCTGGACGGGTCGAGGCACACCCTGCGGCGCCCGTACCTGCGGGTGGAAGTCGATGTGGATGCCCCAGGGGGATCCCGCCGCGCGGCGCCGTCCCCCGCGCAGCCGCTCGTGGCGGATCGAGACAGGGAAGAGCGCCGCGCCGGTCGTGACGGCGAGCACGGCAGGGCCCGCCGCGACGCGCGCCCGTTCGCCGAGCAGGTCGACCTCGACCCCGCGGGCCGTCAGGTCACGGTCCGCGAGCAGCGGGACGAGGATGCCGCCGCTCCGCACCGCGCGCATGAGCTCCCGGAACACGTCGGTGCCCGCGTCGAGCGCGATGATCGTCATGCCCAGGCCCTCGCGGAGGTGGAGGAACTCCGCGAACACCTCGGGCGGCTCGAGCCGCTCGGCCACGGTCGTCACGGGTGCGAGGTGCACGGTCGCCCACGCGCCGGCGAGGTCCCAGTTGCCCTCGTGACCCAGCGCGAGGACGACGGAGCGGCCCTCGCCGATCTCGTCGAGCAGCGCCTGCGTCCCGGTCGTCGAGACCCTGGCCATCAGCTGCTCGGGCGTGACGTTGCCGAGCGTGAACGCCTCCCCGTAGTAGCGCAGGTAGTTGCGCATGCCGACCCGGCTCAGGCGTCGCAGCTCCCGCGGGTCGGCGCCGCGTCGGGCACGCGCGAGGTTCGCCTCGAGCCGTCGGACGCCCTGGCCGTGCAGGAGCCAGGCGACGTCCGCCGCGAGGGCCATGGCCCCGCGGACCACGCTCTCGGGGAGGCGCGCGGCCAGGTGCCAGCCCCGCAGGAGCAGGCGCGACGTGTCCGGCGTGAGCGCCGCGGGCCAGCGGCTCACGCGGCGGGCTCCTCGCCGCGGGCGGCCGTGGCCGCGACCTGTCGGCGCACCGTCGCCATGCGCTGGACCACGGTGACCGCGCTCGCGACCGCGAGGAGCGCCAGCACGACCGTCAGGACCGCCACGGGTGCGCCGAGGCCCACGGCTGCCGTCGCCACGAGGACGGCCGCGAGCCGGTCCGCACGCTCCGCGATCCCGACGTTCGCCGTCATCCCGAGTCCCTCCGCCCGGGCGCGGGCGTAGGGCACGACGGAGCCCAGGACGAGGCAGGCGAGCGCGAGGACCGCCGTCGCGTCGTGGCCCTGCACCGCGAGGTGGATGAGCAGCCCGCTGAAGATCGCTGCGTCCCCGAGGCGGTCGAGCGTCGAGTCGAGGAACGCACCCCAGGCGCTCGCCCTGCCCGACGCGCGCGCCATGACGCCGTCGACGAGGTCGCTGAGCACCAGCACGGCGATCACGAGCGTCCCGGCGAGCAGGTGTCCCGTCGGGAAGAGCCACAGGGCCGCGACGACCACGCCGAGCGTCCCCGCGACGGTCACCGCGTCGGGTGAGACGCCACGGCGCAGGAGGAACATCGCGATCGGGGTGAACACCCGGGTCGCGCCGGAACGGAGTCGGTTGAGCACTGCTCGATCATCCCCTCGCCGCGGGCCACGCGGCCGCGAGCCGGTCGCGCGTGTCACCGAGCAGCTCCGGCAGAGCCTTCGTCCGGCCGACGATGGGCAGGAAGTTCGCGTCGCCGCTCCACCGCGGGACGACGTGCTGGTGCAGGTGCGCCGCGATCCCGGCCCCCGCCACGGCGCCCTGGTTCATGCCCAGGTTGAAGCCGTGCGGGCCCGAGACGGCACGCAGCACGCGCATGGCCGTCTGGGTGAGCGCGGCGACCTCCGCGGACTCGGCCTCGTCGAGGTCCGCGTAGTCCGCGACGTGGCGGTACGGCACGACCATCAGGTGGCCCGGGTTGTACGGGTAGAGGTTCAGGAGCACGTAGGCCAGGGCACCCCGCGCGACGACGAGGCCCTCGGCGTCGGGCAGACGCGTCACCCTGCAGAACGGGCACTCGGCGGCCCCGTCACCCGTGGGCTTGTCCTGCCCGCCGATGTACGCCATGCGGTGCGGGGTCCAGAGCCGGCTGAAGCCGTCGGGGTCGCCCGCGAAGGCCTCGGCGGGCTCGGGCGCCGGGTCGGTCGGCACAGCCTCAGACCTGCACGCGGTCGCGGATCGCCGCCAGGATGCGCTCGACCGCCTCGGCGACGGGCACGCCGTTCTCCTGGCGACCGTCCCGGTACCGGAAGGAGACCGCGCCGGCCTCGGCGTCCTCTCCCCCGGCGATGAGGACGAACGGGATCTTCTGCGTGCTGGCCGTGCGGATCTTCTTGCCGAACCGGTCGTCGGACAGGTCCGACTCGGCGCGGACGCCCTGGGCGCGCAGCTGCGCCACGACGTCCTCGACGTACGCGTTGAACGGCTCGGCCACGGGCACCGCGAGCACCTGAACCGGGGCCAGCCAGGCGGGGAACGCGCCCGCGTAGTGCTCCAGGAGCACGGCGAAGAACCGCTCGATCGAGCCGAAGAGCGCGCGGTGGATCATGACCGGCCGCTTCCGCGTCCCGTCGGCGGCCTGGTACTCGAGGTCGAAGAGCTCGGGCAGGTTCAGGTCGAGCTGGACCGTCGACATCTGCCAGGTCCGCCCGATCGCGTCCTTGGCCTGCACCGAGATCTTCGGCCCGTAGAAGGCCGCGCCGCCCGGGTCGTCGACGAGCGCGAGGCCGGACTCGACGGCGACCTGCCGCAGGGTCTCGGTCGCCTCCTCCCACAGCTCGTCGCTCCCGACGAACTTCTCGGGGTTCTTCGTGGAGAGCTCGAGGTAGAAGTCGTCGAGGCCGTAGTCCTTGAGCAGGGCCAGCACGAACTCGAGCGCCGCCGCGATCTCGCTCTTCATCTGCTCGCGCGACGCGAAGATGTGCGCGTCGTCCTGCGTGAAGCCCCGGGCACGGGTCAGGCCGTGCACGACACCCGACTTCTCGTACCGGTAGACCGTGCCGAACTCGAAGAGCCGCAGGGGCAGCTCGCGGTACGACCGCCCGCGCGAGCGGTAGATGAGGATGTGCATCGGGCAGTTCATGGGCTTGAGGTAGTAGTCCTGGCCCTGCCGCCGCACCGTCCCGTCGTCGTCGACCTCGGCGTCGAGGTGCATGGGCGGGTACATGCCGTCCGCGTACCAGTCGAGGTGCCCCGAGAGCTCGTACAGGCGCGACTTGGTGATGTGCGGCGTGTTGACGAAGTCGTAGCCCGCGTCGATGTGGCGCTGGCGCGAGTACTCCTCCATCTCGCGCCGGATGATGCCGCCCTTGGGGTGGAACACCGCGAGGCCCGAGCCGATCTCGTCCGGGAAGGAGAACAGGTCGAGCTCTGCCCCGAGCCGGCGGTGGTCGCGACGCTCGGCCTCGGCGAGGCGCTCGAGGTGGGCACGCAGCTCGTCCTTGGTCGGCCAGGCGGTGCCGTAGACGCGCTGGAGCTGGGGGTTCTTCTCCGAGCCCCGCCAGTAGGCGGCGGCGGAGCGCGTCAGCTGGAAGCCGTTCGCGATGAGCCTGGTCGTGGGCAGGTGCGGACCGCGGCACAGGTCCTGCCACACGACGGTGCCGTCGCGGCGCACGTTCTGGTAGATGCTGAGCCCGCCGAGCCCCACCTCCACGGAGGCGCCCTCGGTGTCCGCCGTGCCCTTGAGCCCGATGAGCTCGAGCTTGTACGGCTCGGCCGCGAGCACGGTGCGGGCCTCCTCCTCGGTCACGTCCCAGCGCCGGAAGGACTGGCCCTCCTTGACGATGCGCTGCATGACCTTCTCGAGCGCCTTGAGGTCCTCCGGGGTGAACGGGGTCTCGACGTCGAAGTCGTAGTAGAAGCCGTCGGTGATCGGGGGGCCGATGCCGAGCCGCGCCGACGGGTTGACCTCCTGCACGGCCTGCGCCAGGACGTGGGCGGCCGAGTGCCGCAGGACCGCGAGCCCGTCGGGCGAGTCGATGGTCACGCTCTCGACCGCGGCCCCGTCGGGCAGCGGCGCGGCGAGGTCCCGCAGCTCGCCGTCGACGCGGACGACGACGACGTCCCGGCGGTCCCCGAAGAGGTCCGTACCGGTCGTGCCCGCCTCGACGGCGCGTTCGACCTGGTCGACGGTCAGGGTGATCTGTGACACGGAGCTGCTCCTCGGGTGGTCGGCGGCTCGATGCTATCGAGCCGGCGCTGCGGCCGGGCACGCACGGGCACGCGCAGGGACGCACGGGCACGCGCAGGCACGCTGCGGGCACTGACGGGAAAGAACGCCCACGACGCCCTGCCGGGCACACCGGGAGCCCTCGGCGGGCGACGGGGGCGTCACGGCCCGGTCACGGAACGACAACGACGCCCCGACAGCAGACGGGCCGAGCCCACAGAGCACTGCTCCAGACGGGTGACGATGCTCTGCGACCGGGTGAAGTTCCGCGAGGTCCCTGGACAAGGGATCCCGGGTCTGACCTGCGAGGTCATGGCCCGTCACAGACTTGTCAAAGAGAAGGTCCGCCCGAACGGGGGATGACTGCACCAGCAGGGGGTGGGCGATACTGGGTTCGAACCAGTGACCTCCTCGGTGTGAACGAGGCGCTCTACCACTGAGCCAATCGCCCGTCGCTACGGCGAACAGCTCACCGCATGACGTCGCCATGATGCTAGCGAATGAGAACCGGATTACCGAAACGCAGCGGCGGCGGGTCGTGATCAAGCAGTATGTGGGGGCACTGGAGAGGTCCCGAGCACGAGGAGAGGGGTGGTGATGGCAGAGCAGAACCGGGACGTCCGTGAGGTCGTCCCCATGCATCTTGTTCTCTCGGACGCGAGCGTCCTGCCCATCAGCGCCGAGCTGAGCTTCGAGGCCACCGACCCGTACACGGTCCGGGTGGCGTTCTCCGGTGCCAGCGCGACGTCCACGTGGCTCATCGGCCGTGAGCTGATCGCCCACGGGATCCTCGCGGACGCCACGGCGCCCGCGGGCACCGGCGACGTGCGGATCTGGCGCGACGAGGACCCTGCCTACCTGCTCATGGCGCTCAGCGGCGTCGAGGGCGATGCGCTCCTCGCCGGGCCGGCGGAGCCGTTCGTCGACTTCGTCGCCGCGACCGTCGCCCTCGTCCCGTTCGGCGCCGAGGGGCCGCGCATGGAGGACGAGATCTCGCGTCTCATCGTCAGCCTCCTGGACGCCTGACCCGAGAGGCCTGCCCCGGCCACCCACGAACCTCGACGAGGCCCGACCGCCCCCCAGCCGGTCGGGCCTCGTCATGTCTGCGGGTCACGGGTCGACGTCGTCGGCCTCCCGCCGCGCGTACAGGTCGGCGACCGCCGCGCTCAACGGCCCCGCAGCCACGGGTGAGCCGTCGAGCGCGACGACGGGGACGAACGTGCGGACGGAGCCGCTCAGGGCGAGGTGGGCACGGCCCGCAGCGACCTCGTCCAGAACGGTGTACGGCAGCTCGTCCGGTGACGCCTCCCGCACGGGCAGCCCCACCTGCGCGGACCACTCGAGCACGAGCTCACGTGTGATGCCGGCGAGGCAACCCGTGGACAGCGACGGGGTGACGAGCTCGCCGTCGCGCTCGACGAACACGTTGCTCCCGGTGCCCTCGCACAGGGCCCCGACCGTGTTGGCGAGCAGCGCCTCGTCGGCGCCGTGGCGGTGCGCCTCGGCGAGGGCGACCACGTTCTCCGCGTACGACGTCGTCTTCAGGCCTGCGACGGCCGAGCGCTCGTTCCGCGTCCACGGGACCCGGGCCACGCGTGCGGGGGACGGCGGCGACGCCGGTCCCGCCAGGACCAGGACCGTCTGCGCACCGGGAGTCCGGCCGGACCCCAGCGGGCCGATGCCGGCCGTCACCGTGATGCGCACACGACCCGACCCGGGGGCGGCCGCGAGCACCGCGTCGACGCCCGACCGGATCGCGTCGAGGTCCGGCTCGTCGAGGCCGAGCCCACGCGCCGAGCGCGCGAGGCGAGCGAGGTGCCGCGTGAACGCGAAGGCCTGTCCACGGATCACACCGCACGTCTCGAACACGCCGTCGCCCACGGTCACGCCGTGGTCGACACCGCTCAGGAGCGGCTCCCCCGGCGCCCTCAGCCGCCCGTCCGCCCACACCACGATGTCCGTCACGTGCCGTCCTCCGTCCGTGCCTGCGGCGGGCGCTCGCCCCGACGGCCGAGCCCGTCCGGCCCGTGCCCGGACGCCCGACGTGCATCCTCGCGCGCACCGGCCGGCGCACGCGCGCCGACGCGCGGGGGCCGGCACCTCACGGGCCGCCGCCACCCGCGAGGCTCACGAGGCGCCTGGCCTTGAGCTCGGTCTCGTCCCACTCCGCACCGGGGTCGCTGCCCCACGTGATCCCGGCGCCGGTACCGAAGCGGAGGTGCCCGCCCTCGTCGGCGGACCACCAGAACGTCCGGATCGCGACCGCGATCTCGGCGCGGTCACGATCGGCGTCGATCCAGCCGAACGCCCCGCAGTAGGGCCCGCGTGGCGTCGGCTCGAGCTCGGCGATCACGCCCAGCGCCGCGGCCTTGGGCGCCCCGGAGACGGAGGCCGGCGGGTACGTCGCGCGCAGGACCCTCGCCCAGTCGACACCCCCCGCCGGGGACGCTCCCTGCCGCCCGCCGACGGCCGGCTCGGCCGGGGTGAGCCTGCCCTGGACGGTGGTGACCAGGTGGACGAGCCCAGGATGGTGCTCGAGGGCGAGCAGGCGGGTGACCTCGACGGTCCCCGGCGCGCACACCCGCTGGAGGTCGTTGCGGACCATGTCCGCGATCATCACGTTCTCCGCCCGGTCCTTGTCCGTGAGGCCTGCGGGCGTCGCCGCAGTCCCCTTGATGGGGCCGGACGTGATCACGTCGCCGTCCACGCGCAGGAAGAGCTCGGGTGAGGCCGAGACCACCCACGCGGGCGTGACGGCCCGGCCGCCCGGCCCAGCCACCCCGCGCGGCACGTGGATGCCGCCTGCGAACGGCGCGGGGTTGCCCTCGGCGAGCCGGGCGCCCAGTGCGGCGGCGTCCGGCTCGCGGCCCGCGTCGGGCGGCAGCGCCGCGCTCAGGACCCGGCAGAGGTTCACCTGGTACACGTCGCCCTCACGGATGTGGCCGCGCACGCGTTCCACGCCCCGCACGTACTCCTCGCGGCCGAGGGTCGAGGTCCACCGCCCGCTCGGGCCGCGCCAGCCGTCCGCCGCACCGACCGGGCGCGCCTCGTCCTCGGGCAGGCGCTCGACGTCCGCGAACCGCCACGCCCGGACGCGCCCCTCGAAGTCACCCACCACGGCCCAGCACCCGCCCGCCGACACGCGGACGGCATCCGTCGCGAGGTCGACGCACTCGACGGCGTTCCGCAGCCGCAGGCCCGGGAACCAGGCCGTGCCACCGGCGACGCCGGTCACCGTGCCGCCGCCGGGCAGCTCGCCACGTCGCACCGCTGGGCGCCCTCCCGTGGCGAGCGCATGGGCGAGGGGTCAGGCACCGGGCCACGGTAGCCGGGGCGTGGCCGGGAGCGACCAGAGGGCGCAAGCCGAGCGGGTCGCGCGCGCAGACCGGACGGCCGTCGGACCCTCCGGAGGCCGGGCGCGACCCGCCGGAGGTGGGCCAGTTGGACTCTCGTCGCAGCGGTCGGTTAGAGTCTGGGACGCACACAGCGCCGGGGGAAGCCCCGGAGCGTGTCGCGCGGACGTGGCTCAGTGGTAGAGCATCACCTTGCCAAGGTGAGGGTCGCGGGTTCGAATCCCGTCGTCCGCTCGGAGGCGACATCCCGTGACGGGCGTCAGGCGCCGGACGTGGCATGAGCCTTCACGGTGGAGTGGCCGAGAGGCGAGGCAGCGGCCTGCAAAGCCGTCCACACGGGTTCGAATCCCGTCTCCACCTCGCACGAACGACGCAGTACTCACCTGAGCACTACCCGTCTGAGCAGTTCCTGACGGGCGATTGGCGCAGCGGTAGCGCGCTTCCCTGACACGGAAGAGGTCACTGGTTCGATCCCAGTATCGCCCACCAGCATCACAGCAGGTCGCAGGCCGTTCCGGACATCGTCCGGGGCGGCCTTCCTGGCACTCATGGGACGAAATGTAGCAACGGATGTAGCAACGTCCCCCACGCGCTCTTGGGCCGCTCGTCAGGCACGGGCTAGCCGGCTCGCATCGTCTCTCAGTCGTGCGGATCTTCATGCATTGGGAGGGTCTGACGCCTCAACCTCAGCGGTCGGGCCCCCTTGCGGTATTCGCCCCCCGAGGGACTCCATGGCGGAGCGGGCGATGTCGGTGCTCACATGGCCGTAGACGTCTGCGGTGATCCGGATGTCAGCATGCCCGAGGAGTTCGGAGACCGCCTTGAGGTGGATGCCGGCCTCGAGCATCGCGGTGGCTGTGGCTTTCACCGGTACACGGCGGCGTGCTGGTGCTGATAAACGGCGGTGTCTAGGTCGTCCCGATGACGAGGGTGCTGGCGGCGGCTTCGACGACGTCGTTGGTGATGGTCTGCAGCTCGTTGATCTTCAGGACGCGTTCGATCTGGGGGAAGAGCCGCTCGAGGAGGCGGAAGTTGCCCCGGGTGATGCGGCTGATCGCGGCGATGGCCTGCGCGTCGGTGAAGTCGTCGGGGTTGAGCGTCTTGCCGAGGGTGCGCCAGTGGCGTTGGAGGACGAAGAGCAGCTCGTCGTTGCTCAAGGGCCGGTACTGATGGGCGAAGCCGACGCGGCTGTAGAACTGGGGGTAGTGGGTGAACTGCTTCTCCAGTCCGGGCATGCCGATGAGAATCAGGGCGATCTGGTCGCGGTCGTAGCGGTCCCGTAGGAGCTCGAGGGCGGTGGGGCTCAGGCGTTCGGACTCGTCGACGATGACGAGCTGTACGTAGTTGGTGGTGCGCCGGGTGCCCCACCGGTCCAGGGGGATGCGGCCGGGGACTTCGACGTGCTGCTGGATGCAGATGCTGGTGCGCGTGATGATCCGGTCCAGGTCCTCGCGCAGCAGCCGCGGGGTGGTCAGGACCCCGGGGGTGTACAGGGCGGTGCGGTTCTTGGCCAGCGCGGCGTAGATCTTGGCGTCGTCGTCGCTGCGTGGGCCCCAGTCGGTGAGCAGCTCGCGGGCTTGGTCCCAGTGGGCGTAGCGGCGTGCGGAGACGGTCTTGCCGACCCCGGCCGGTCCGAAGCACAGCCCGATGGTGCGCCCGCGCCGGACGGAGTCGGCGAACTCGGTGAACCGGCGGTGCTCCTTGGTGACGATGAAGCGTTCGCTCACGTCAGGTCCTCCTTGTAGACCTTGAGCCGCGCCACCGTCGGTCGGCGGGGCGGCACTGGCCTGGCCGGGGGGTCGGGGGTGTGGGCGGCGACGACGGCGATCCGCTCGTTGATGCCTCGGCGCAGGTCGCGGCGACGGGCGTTGCGGGCGGCCTGGACGTCCTTGAGGCTGATCTGCTGCGCGTGGTGGTCCTGGTCGACGGCGGCGCACAGGAACTGGTCGTGGTCGAAGACGCGGATCTCGGTGATGTCTCTGGGGTCGTAGCGGATGACCACGGGGCGCCCGACGAAGCCGGCGAGGGTCGGTGCGACGTAGCGCATGCCCTGGAAGTGGATGCCGTCGCGGCGCACGGTCCTGGATCGGGCGACGGTCAGCAGCAGCCCGTCCAGCGCCTGGAGGGTGTCGGGAAGGCGTGGCAGCCACCCGTCGGCGATCCACGCCGCCCGCGGCGAGACACCGAGCTCGCTGTGGGCCCGATCGTTGTAGTCCAGGACGAACGCCCCGACGGCGGCGTCCAGGTCGGCCAAGGACAGTGCTGGCGCTGGCCAGCTCTCCGCACCGCTGGCGAGATGTCCGGGCAGGGTGGTGAGCAGCTCGGTGTTGACCGTGCCGAAGAAGCGTTCGACCTTGCCTCGCCCTTGGGGTCGCGCGACGGCGGAGTGGATCAGGCGGACGTGCAGGTCAACCGCGGTGCGGGCCAGATGGTCGCTGGTGAAGTCGGACCCGTGATCGACGTAGAGCACCTCGGGGATACCGCACATCGGCCACCGGGGGTCGGTCTTGGGCCAGATCGCCTGTCGCAACGCCAGGGCGGTGTACATCGCCGACGGCGCACCGAAGAAGACCGTGTAGCCGCAGATCGCGCGGGAGCGGTCGTCCATCACCACGGTTAGCCACGGCCGGGCCGGCTTGCCGTCCGTGCCGACGAGCACGATGTCCAGCAAGGTGTGGTCCGCCTGCCACATCGCATTGGGGCTCTCGGCCGTCCGCCGTAACGCGAGCTCGTACTTGTCCCGGTAGGAGGCTGGTCCCTCGAGGGCGAGGGTGACCATGCCGGGGTCCAGGGCGGTGATGATCGACCGGACGACGCCGTAGGACGGGACCGGCCACCCGGTGCCGGAGCAGACCTTCACCACCGTCCGGTGGATCGCGGCGATCGGTGGGCGGGGCCGAGTCAGCCCGAGCCCTTCGATCAGCGCGATGAGCTCCGCCGGTAGGCGATGCCCGCCCGCGTCCGCCCGCGGCAGTCGGCCCAGCGCTTGCAGGCCGCCGGCGCGGTAGCGGGCATGCCAGCGTTCCAGCGTGCGCACACCCAGGCCGTGATGACGGGCCAGCGCGGCGAGCGGGACCTGGTCCTCGACATGCGACCGCAGGATCTGCCACCGCCCGTCCGCGTCCACGACCGACCTACACGGCGCTGGTGGCTCGTCGTGACGGGGCCGCTGCGGCGGGTGGGCGGTTCAAGGCCCGGTAGATCGTGGTGCGGGAGACGCCAAGCACCTGACCGATCTGGGCGACGGTCATGTCTTTCTGCTCGTACATGCGCCGGGCAGCCCGGACCTGGTCCGCGGATAACGCCGACGGTCGTCCACCGTTGCGGCCCCGAGCGCGAGCGGCCGCCAGGCCGGCGTTGGTGCGCTCTCGGATCAGGTCGCGCTCGAACTCGGCCAGGGCCGCGAAGACGTGGAACACCAGCCGTCCGCCCGGGGAAGTGGTGTCGATCGTCTCCTGCAAGGACCGGAACCCCACGCCCCGGTCGGCCAGGACCTGCAGCTGGTCGATCAGGTGCCGGATGGACCGGCCGAGGCGGTCCAGGCGCCACACCACCAGGGTGTCACCGGGGCGTAGCTGGTCCAGCAGCTTGTCCAGCTCGGGCCGGTGCTGCAGCGACCCGGAGCCGGTGTCGACGAACACCCGGTAGCACCCGGCCTTGGTCAGCGCGTCGGTCTGCAGCGACGCGTCCTGGTCGGTCGTCGACACGCGCGCGTAGCCCAGGAGGTGTCCCACCCTCCGACCGTAGCGAAACCCGTCCGACACAGGAAGTATTGCGCCGTAGATTCCGGCACACAGTTCCGCTACATCGGGCGCCTCGTCGGTGACCTGCGCCGACCGGGCCCTCCTGCGGTGTAGCGGAAACGTTCGTTTGCGGCACAGGCTGCCGGTTCAGTCAGTGCTGTATAGTTCAGCACATGCTGAGCATTGCTACTCGCCTGGACGTGATGAACCGGTTGGGCCGGGCAATGGCCGACCCAACACGGTCACGGCTCCTGATGGCGTTGTTGGAGCGGCCCGCCTATCCGGCAGAGCTGGCACGCGACCTCGGGCTGACGCGCTCGAACGTGTCGAACCATCTGGCTTGCCTGCGCGACTGCGGCATCGTGGTCGCCGAGCCCGAGGGCCGCCAGACACGTTACGAGATCGCCGACCCGCACCTGGCACGGGCGCTCAACGCACTGGTCGAGGTCACCCTCGCCGTGAACGAGAACGCTCCCTGCATCGATCCTGCCTGCCCTGTTCCCGGGTGCGCCAACGCGGAGCCTGACGCGTGATCGTTTCCTCGGTCCTGCAGGCGATCGGCCTGTTCGTTGCCACCAACATCGACGACATCATCGTGCTCTCGCTGTTCTTCGCCCGGGGCGCAGGGCAACGCGGGACGACGGCCCGGATCACCGCAGGCCAGTACCTCGGGTTCGCCGGCATCCTGGGCACCGCCGTGCTCGTGTCACTGGGCGCGGGAGCATTCCTTCCTGAAGAAGCCATCCCCTACTTCGGGCTCATCCCCCTGGCCCTAGGCCTGTGGGCCGCATGGCGGGCCTGGCGCGGGAGCGACGACGATGACGATGACGCCAAGGTTGAGGGCAAGAACGTCGGCGTCTTGACCGTCGCCGCGGTCACCTTCGCCAACGGAGGAGACAACATCGGCGTCTACGTCCCGGTCTTCCTCAACGTGGGACCTGTAGCCGTGGTCGCCTACTGTGTCGTCTTCCTCCTGCTCGTCGCGATCCTCGTCATGCTGGCCAAGTTCATCGCCACGCGCCGACCGATCGCCGAAGTCCTCGAACGCTGGGAACACGTGCTGTTCCCGATCGTTCTGATCGGCCTGGGCATCGTCATCCTCGTCAGCGGCGGAGCCTTCGGCCTCTGACGCCCTGCCCCGGCCCACGACGCATCTCGGTTGAGAGACTGCACGCACGGAGCGAAGAGCTCCGAGGAGAGGCATGGTGGATAGCCGCGCCGGTGTTGCCATCGCGTGGCCGCGCTGGCAGATCTCGCGGTAGACCCGCGATCACCCCCTGGTTGTCGGCGCCAGCTGACCCGACCGCCACAGAACACCGACAAGGCCCCGCCACCTGAACGCCAAGACCACACACCAGGGCCATGCCGGCAACCGCGAGCAACGCTGCCGGTCGCTCTTCGCCTACACGCTGGAGTCCCTCCCGTGGGTTCCGGTTGCCCGTGGCGCGAGGAGCGATCTCGTCGTGCCGGCCGAGGCGTGGATCGACTCGCAGGAGACGCCGCGGCGCATCAAGGAGCGGATACCCCGCATCAGCGAGGCCATGTACCGGATGCGCGGCGGCACCGCCATGGCCAGCGCGCTCAACCTGATCGACGCCGCCCGGCCAACCGTCGATGACCTACTGGCGCTGCTCGACAGCGTGGCGGCCGAGGCCGATGAATCAGGCGGCACCAACCACGAGATCGAACTCGCCGCCCGATGGGTGCAGCGCACCCTCAACGATGTCCTACCCGACGCCATAGCGCCGAAACCCGAGCCGGAGACGGTCCGGCTACTGGCCACTCGCGACGGCTCGACGGCCTTCGTCGCACAGCCGCCCTACGCCGATGATCCGCTGCTGCGCGACACCTGGGAGAAGCAGAGCTATGTCCTTGCGGCCGAGTCCGGCCTCAACCGACTCGTCCGCTTCCTGTCACTCACGAGTCTCGACGGTGTCGTCGAGACCTCGCCAATCGCCTACGGACAGCACGCCGACGACGCTGCAGCGCGCGCTGTCTCGCAGCGGATCAATCGGCTCAAGCCGTACCTGTTGGCGCTAATCCGGGCAGAGAACCCGCGCGCGGAGGCGACAGCGCGACGTGCCTTGACAACGCTCGAACTCGTCGTCTGCGACGAGCTGGTTCTCCGATACCGCTACGACGGCGTCGAGGTCGAGCGCCGGGACGCCACCTGCCACATCGCCACGCCGCCCCAGCAGGTCGGGCGCAGGACTCGAGTGCTCGGCACCGCCTACCTTGAGCTCGATCCTGAAAGGGGTCACCCGTACTGGTTCCCCCTTGGACGCCAGCTGGCGCAGTTCCTTGGTGTCGCTCCGCTCGCCGACGCCGTGACCATGCTGCTCACCGCCACCGACGCCGACCGGGACCGCATGATGGCCGACCGGCAGATCCAGCAGCGGGACATCGACGAGGCGCGTGTCCAACTGAGGCTGCCGCCTGAAGAGAACGACCTCTTCAACGTCATCGACTCACTGATTGCGAGTGCCGAGGAAGGCCTCGTGCAACCAACTCCGCCGTCGGGCGCAGCTGTGCTCGCCCCGGCGGCGCCCTCGCCTTCGCCACCGCAACCACCAGCATTGCCCGCACCACCGGCCATCACGCCGCGAGCGCCGCAGCCGCCGCCGGCCCTCGACTACGCGCGGATCAGGGTCGTCGACGCCGCACCGGGCACGCTTGCGCCAACCACCCCGGCGACCGGCTATCGCGGCGGTGGCACTGGCGGCATGACCCCATGGACCTTCCAGAACCCTGAAGAAGACCGGCGCGTTGGTAGGCGCGGCGAGGAGGCCGTCTACAACGCCGAGCGGCTGCACCTCGAGTCAATCGGCAAGGACCCAGAGCTCGTGACTTGGGTGTCGCAGACGAACGAGACGGCGCCGTACGACATTCGTAGCGTCGCTGACGACGACCAAGTGATCTACATCGAGGTCAAGTCGACGAAGGGCCCGAACCCCAGCGAGCCATTCTTCATCTCACACAGCGAGCTGGTCGAAGCCGCCTACCGCGGCGAGCGCTACTACGTCTACCGCGTCACCAACGTCGACGCCGCGGTCCCCGATGTCGCGCGGGCGGCCAACCCACTCCAGTTGGTGCGCGAACAGCGAGGGCGGCTGCAGTTGGCGAAGGCGCAGATGTCCCTGACCTTCGACCTTCCGAACGACGACCGTTCCGAGGACGAGGGCGGCGCCGACCGTGAGGCATGAGAGGCCACGCACAGACCGAAGTCAATGCAGGCGTTGAAGAACGAACTCCCTCGGGCACCTGGTTTGGGCCTTCGACAGCCGCGGGCTTGAGGGCCGCGAAGAGCCGCGGAGCTCGGGAGTCTGCGCCGGCCGCGATCCGCCGCACCGCCCACTACGCGGCGCCGCCGGTAGGGCGCAGCAGGGCCAGAACGTCGTCGTGGCGTACGCGCACGATCCGCGCGCCGACTCGAACCGCGCGCAGGTCGCCGCGTGCGATCAGCTGGCGGACGAAGCGTTGGGTGACGCGGAGCTCGTCCGCGACCTCGGCGACGGTGACGAGCCCGGGCGCCGACTCGCGGTGTTGGATGTTGGACATCGTGGACCTCCTTCGAAGAACGGTGACGAACGAGGAGACGCTCCCCCCGATCGGTAGACCCAGCGATGACGGGTCCGCCCCGCCGTTGGCCCGCGGTCCGTGGTCGGCGTCACCACCGAGGCGGTCATCCGCCTCGAGGCGCTCTGGCGCGCCTGGGAGCACCTACGCCTGGACCCGACCACAGGCGCGTCAAGACGAACTTCGCCCGCTTCGGCTACGCCCTCATCCCGCTGGACGTCGCCGGGCACTTGGCGCACAACCTCTTCCACCTCCTCGCCGAGGGGAAGTCGGTCTACTACACGACCGCGGCACTCTTCGGCTCCACCGCGACGGGCGACCCGGCGCTGGTCAGTGCGCCCACCATCCAGCTGCTGCAGTTCGCCCTGCTCGCCCTCGGCATGGCCGGCTCCGTCTACACGGCCCGGCGCATCGCCCACCGGCGCTACCAGACCGCCACCCGCCGGCGGGCAACGCTCACTCCCTACGTGGCGATCATAGCCCTGCTAGGAGCGGTGAACGTCTGGCTCTTCCTGCTCCCCATGGCCCACCGGATGTGACCGCGACGAAGGTGCCCTCCCATCCACGGGACAACGAGCTCGACACCTGGAGTGTCCGGCCACGGAGCGACGGCGGGAGTCACACCTGACCCGCCGCGGGCTCGGTGTGGCAGGAGTCGTGGGCAAGCCGCTGAGCAGGACGACATCGAACGTTGATCAGCCGTGCGGCCTGATCTCCATCGCGGCACGGCACGGTTGTTCTTCACGAGGCCAGAGGCGCATGAGCGTCGTGGCGTGAGGTGGAGTCCCGATGAGCTTGAAGAGCCTGTCCATGAAGCTGTACCTGGGCATCGCGGTCGCCGCGCTGGTGGCCTGGGTCGCCGGAGTCCCGGGCCGGACCATCGTGTCGCTGGCAGCCGTCGGCTTGATGCTCGCGATGCATGCCGGTGGCCATGGTGGCCACGGTGGAGGTCCTCATGCCGGCCGGGGTGACGCCGGTGCGGGCACCTCAATACCTGGGCACACCGGCGCCGCCACGCCGGTCGCATCGACCGAAGCAGCTCACTACGCCCCTCACCTCCCCACCCAACGCGGATCGGATTCTCGCGGCTGCCACTGACGCGTCCACAACGCAGGGCGGGGTGGCTTCACCGAGTCTTGACCGTCCGTGAACCTGCAGCGCTGGTCGTGCAGGCCATCGTGGCTGCCGCACGCATCATGTCCGAAGAGAGGCAGCACGTGGCACGTCGACCAGCGAGAAGGCATCCCTCCGGAACAGGGCGCCCCGCGGTAGCGCCCCGATCAGCCGTGCCGCCGACTCCCCCCCAGCCTCCCCAGGGCGCTGACTCCTCACCGCGACCCGGCGCCACACACTCAGTACCGCTCACCTTTCCGCTGAGGGCGTCGGTTCCTCCGGCCGGAACGTCCCGCGCGCGGGTGCCCCTTGCCGCGGTACCCCTGCCACGAGCCAAGGCTCCTGGCGCCGGCGCCGGCGCCCGCCCGACCTCGCCTGCTACGCCGCCGACCAAGGTCCCTCCGGGTCCGGCCCCTTTGCCCCCGACGCAGCCGATGCCGAGGCTCGCGCAAGTTGGCGGTGCGGCGGGTACGGCGAGCGCGCTGGAGTTCATCACGTCACCCTCTGCCCTGGCCGATGTAGGGCCGCAGGCTCTGGGCCTCACCTACTGGTTCGACGCACCCATCACCGGCGGCGCTTACGACGTGGTCGTCCGCCTGACCGGCCGCCGGCTGGACGTCTCGGAGGCCCGCACCCCTGCCGATGACTTCGTCGCCCGGGCCACCCTGTCCGCGGTCCAGCCGGGCAGCGGGCGCACGTCGCTCACGCACCGCGTGGTCGGGAAGGCTCCAGGGAGGTGGCGCGTGACGGCCGAGGCCATCGCCATCCACAAGGGCGGTGACCGTTCCGACGTCGTGCGACTCCCATCCGCCGAGGCCGTCGGCACGTCCACGTTCGCGCTCGTCGCAACCATGCGGGCACCTGGCGTCGTGCTAGGTGCCTGGCCCGCGATGGTGGCCATCGGGGTCGTGCTGGCTCTGGTCCTCCAAGGCTTCCTGTCTCGGGTACACGGACTGGCCCCGGCTGAAGTGACGGTTCTCGCCCTCGTGGCCACCGCGTTGGGTGCCGTCGGCGCCAAGCTCTACTACCGGCTCACCCACATGCAAGAGCCCGGCAACCGGTCGCTCGCAGGCTTGAGCGTCCAGGGCTTCGTGATCACCGCGACGGCGACGTTCGTCATCGGCGGAACCGTCCAGGGCGTAGCGGTCGGACACCTGCTCGATGCCACCGTGCCCGCCCTCCTGGTCGGTCAGGCCGTCGGTCGGCTCGGGTGTCTCCTGGGTGGGTGCTGCGCCGGGGTCCCGACCCGCTCCCGGTGGGGCGTCTGGTCATCGGACCGACGCATCGGGACCCGTCGAGTGCCGGTACAGCTGATGGAGTCAGCTGCAGCCGGCGCGCTGGCGCTCATCACCACCGTCATCGCTTGGCTTGTACCCACGTCGTGGGGCGGCCTCCTCTTCGTCGGGGGCCTGGCCGCATACGTGGTCGTGCGCCAGGTCCTCTTTCCGCTGCGTGGCCTGCCCCGCGCGACCCGGCACGGACGCCGCGTCACGCTGGCTGTGGCCTTGATCGCCGCGACCGGCGCTCTGATGACGCCGTTGTTCGGGTAGGCCTTCAGCGTCGTGCCAGCTCCCCGGGTCAGCTGCGGACGAGCCGCGCGATGGCGTCGGCGGCTTCCTTGAGCTTGGCGTCCTTCTCGGGTCCCCGGGCCTGGGCTGCATCGACCAGGCAGTGGCCCATGTGGTCCTCGAGCAGGCTCAAGGCGACTGACTGCAGGGCACGGGAGGCGGCCGAGACCTGGGTGAGGACGTCGATGCAGTACTTGTCCTCTTCGACCATGCGGGCGATTCCCCGGACCTGGCCCTCGACGCGGCGTAACCGGAGGAGCAAGTCCTGCTTGGGGTCGGTGTCGGTCATCGGATCCTCCTCGCGAGCGTCATACCGCGTCGCCCCACCTGTCGAGTCGTCGGTGACGCCCCGAGGCTCGTCGGAGAGGCGTCGACCTCGAGTACCCCCGGTGGGTATGGCAGATCCAAGGTAAGCGCTGGCGGATGTCGAACGCGCTGCGGTAACGGTCAAGGCTCCATGAAGGCGTGGCCGGCGTGAGTTCCGAGACGTCCGGAAGGTGGGGCCCCTCGTCAGGCGGCCGGCGCGTCCGTTCCACCGTCGCACGGAGCACCGGGCTCCGGTGTCTGCTCACCCTGGAGGTAGCGGACCAGGAACGGCTCGAGACGCTCGTCGAACGCCGAGTCCAGCTCGACCTGGACGCCCCACGCGGTCGCGACGACGTCCGAAGCCAGGTCCTCGAAGGGGCTCACCAGCAGGTAGGGATTCTCCTCAGCGAGGATCCTCAAGGCGGCGACCTGCTCCTCCTCGAGCCCCGGCCTGTAAGTCACCCACACCGCGCCGTGCTCCAGGGAGTGGACGGCGTTCTCGCTGCGCACCGGCTGGTCGTAGAACTGGCAATTCTGCACCACCGGGTCGTGATCACCGCCGAGGGGCGGGAGCAGCTGGCCGGCCTCCTCGACCTCGATCGCCGGCGCATCCTGGTACGGGACGTCCTCGGTCACGTGCGTCGCCGAGGGGACCTCGACGACCTCCTCACCTTCGATGGGACCTTCGGCAGCCGCCTCGAGCCCGGACCTCTCCTGCTGAGCCTGCACGATGAGCACCGTGGCGGGCACCACGAGTGCCAGGGCGACCAGTGTGACGACGATCGCGATGAGGCGACTACGACGGCGGTCCGCACGCTCCTGAGCCGCCTTGATCTCCGCCACACGGGCCCGGCGCTCGTCCTTCGCGGCGGGTCGCTTCTGACCTGAACTCACGTGCACTCCTCTCGACGGCCGGCTCGGAGCGAGCCGACCCTTCGGGCATCAACGCACCAGCGCACCACGCGTGTTCCTGGGCGCCGCACGCCCGCGATGAAGTTCCGATGAAGAAGCGCCGGTGATCCCGTCAGGTCCGGACTGCAACGCGCGAGGTGGCGCGAGGATCCTCGCGTGTCCATGACCGCAGATCTGCGAGGCCCCGTCCACCGGGGCCTGACGCGCCATGCCGTCGCGGCCCCAGTCCCCACTCCACCGTCGTCCGACCGCTGATGGGCCTTCCGAGGGTCAAAGTGCCCGGACGGACGAGTCTCGTGCTGGCGGCCATCCTGCTGCCACTCATCGCTGCAACAGGCGCCGGCCTCGTGACGCTGTGGCCCACGGGCGAGGCCCACCGGACCGGCATCGTCGCCGTTGAGGCCGAGTACCCGACCGGACGCGTCATGTCCGCGACCAGCGACTCGTGCGGGGGCGAGAACGAGGACCGCCGACCCGACGGAAGCATCCCCGCCGCCGTCGCCTGCACCCAGGTCACCGCGCGTGTCACGAGCGGCGACGCCGAGGGACAGGAGGTTCAGATCTGGGCGCCCGCAACCGTGCGCGCCGCCGACGTCCCCGCCGGCACCGCGATCGTCCTAGTCCAGTACCTCGCCACGGACACCGAGCCGGAGGTCTGGGCGTGGTTCGACTACTCCCGATCCGTCCCGCTGGGCGCGCTGACCGTGGCATTCGCACTCATGGTCACAGCGGTCGCCGGTCTGCGCGGCGTGCGCGCCCTGGTCGGCCTCGCGGTGGCTTCTGTGGTGATCGCCACCTTCATGCTCCCGGCGCTGCTCGAGGGCAGAGACGCCCTGATGGTCGGACTCGTCGGATCATCGGCGATCATGTTCGTCGTCCTCTACATGGCGCACGGCTTCTCCAAGCGCACCACCACAGCGCTGCTCGGCACCTTCGGCGGACTGGCGATGACCGCGTTCCTGGGTGTCGTGGCCGCCCGGACCGCACACCTGACGGGCATCTCGACCGAGGAGAACTACCGCCTGGCCATGCTGACCGGGCGACTCGGGGGTGACGCGCTCCGTGGCCTCTTCCTCGCTGGGGTCGCCCTGGCGGGCCTCGGGGTCCTGAACGACGTCACGGTGACACAGGCGTCAGCGGTGTGGGAGCTGCGCGACGCCGACCCTGCAGCGACCCGCCGCAGCCTCTTCTCCCGAGCCATGCGGATCGGCCGCGACCACATCGCGTCTGCCGTCTACACGATCGCGTTCGCATACGCCGGAGCTGCGCTGCCCGTCCTGCTGCTCCTTGAGGTGTACCAGAGGCCGCTCTACCAGACCATCAGCAGCGGCGAGTTCGCCGAGGAGATCGCCCGGACGCTCGTGGGCTCGATCGGGCTGGTGCTGGCGATCCCCCTGACGACGCTCATCGCCGTGCTGGTGGCGACCACAGAGCCCGTGCGCCGTCGGCACGCAGTCGCAGCGCCGGGTGGGCACGGGCACGGGCACTGAAGCCCGCGCTTCGCTCGCGACGGCCGCCCCCGTCCTCGCCCCTCGCGTGTGCAGGATGCTGACAGCCCTTCATCGAACCTTCATGGATGACTGATCCGAGTGACGCGACGATGACGCAGGGTGGTGGGTGCACCGCGCCCCCAAGGCGCGCCGAGACCACCTGGGAGATGCCTTGCAGAAGAACGTACGGACCCTCGCGACCGCCTCCGGCATAGCCCTGGCCCTGACGCTCACCGCGTGCGGCGCACCCGCCGACGAGCAGGAGGGCGCCGGGAACGGGTCCACGGCACCGCCGGCGGCGGCGAGCGCCGACGCCGACAGCAGCGCGGCCCACAACGATGCCGACACCCAGTTCGCCCAGATGATGATCGTGCACCACGAGGGTGCCATCGAGATGGCGGAGCTGGCGGCGGAGAAGGGCGCGTCCCCGGAGGTACGCGAGCTGGGTGAGCGCATCGCGGGTGCACAGGGCCCGGAGATCGACCTGATGACCTCCTGGTTGCAGGCGTGGGACGAGGAGCTGCCGTCCGAGACCGACATGGGCGGCATGGACCACGGCAGCATGGAGATGGACGGCATGGACCAGGAGGCCGTGATGAGCGAGCTCACCACGCTGAGCGGCAGCGACTTCGACCGCCGCTTCCTCGAGCTCATGACCGATCACCACCGCGGAGCGATCGAGATGGCCGAGGAGCACCGTGCGGAGGGTGAGAACGCCGAGGCCGTCCAGCTGTCCGGGAAGATCATCGACGACCAGACCGCAGAGATCACAGAGATGACGAACCTGCTGGCCGACCTCTAGCTCACGCGATCGCACAGCGGTGCCTCGCTCGTGGGCCGGCTCGAGCGAGGCACCGCCGCGTCGCGGTCGCGAGCGATCCGGACGACGACGCATCTTCATCGAAGGTTGACCCCGCGTGCGGCGACCCTTGACGAGCAGGGCCGAGGCTGGCGTCGTCCGCGGACGACGACCTGTGCCTCCCGGCACAGGGTCGCGCGGCACGTCGCGGTGGGGATCCATGCAACCCGTTCTCTTCTCCGTCCTGGGGTTCGACATCCAGACCTACGGCCTGAGCAAGGCCGCTGCGGCCCTCGTCGCCGCCTTCCTGCTCGGGCGAGCCTTCGAGCGTCGCGGACTGGCGAAGGACTCGGCCCACGCGTTGGTCATGTGGGCCACGGTGTGGGGCTTCGCCGCCGCCAAGGCCTACTACCTCCTCGAACAGCTGCCGACCATCACCGCTCACGACCTGGGCGGAACGGGCTTCACCTGGTTCGGTGGGCTCATCGGCGGGGTCGTTGCGGCCTTGGTGGTGGTCCGGCGTCACAACCTGCCGCCGGGCCTGGTCGCCGGGCTGGCAGCGATCCCTCTGACCGTGGCCTACGGCATCGGCCGGATCGGGTGCCTGCTCTCAGGGGATGGCACGTACGGCCGGCCGAGCGACCTGCCGTGGGCCATGAGCTTTCCCGACGGGGTGGTCGCAACCGACGTGCCGGTGCACCCGACGCCGCTCTACGAGGCTCTCGCAGCCGGGCTCATCGCCGTGGCCCTGTGGCGCCTCGGGCGCCGCCTCGCCCCTGCCGCCCTCTTCGGCGCGTACCTCGTCCTCAGCGGCGTCGCGCGGTTCCTCGTCGAGCTCCTGCGGATCAACGAGCCGGTCCTGCTCGATCTCACCCAGCCTCAGCTGTGGTCACTGGTCAGCATCGCGGCAGGCGCCATCCTCGCCTTCCGGGTGACGGCGGCGGTGAGGGCGCTGCCCGCTGAGACGTCGCACCGGGAGGCGGTCGGCAGCGTGGACACGCTGACCTGACGATCCGACCTCGGAAGGAGTGGAGGCGGTGGACCTCGATCTGCTGGTCAGCGTCCTGCTCCGGCGAGCCGAGCTCACCCGGCACGACCGCTGGACGCGCGCCGAGCTCGAGAACCACCAGCAGCGCGCCCTAGCCGTGCTGCGACACCACGCCACCGCGCGCTCCCCCTTCTACGGCCGGCGCCATCGGGGCCTCGCCGACCTGCCCCTGGACGCGCTGCCGAGTGTGAGCAAGGGCGAGCTGATGGACCGGTTCGACGAGGTCCTGACCACGGGGCGCCTGAACGAGCTCTCCGACCCGCGTCACCCCTGAGCCCGGAGCCTTGCGGCTGCGGGCTGCCCTTCCGGGTCCTCGAAGCGGTCGAAGGACGTGAGCACGACGTCCTGAGCCTGCCGGGTCCGTCCGGGCCCGTGTCGATTCACCCGGGCGTCTTCCGCGCCGTGCTCGATGACTTGGATGCCGCCGCGTGGCAGGTGGTCCAGCACGGGGAGAGCGACCTGCGGGTGCTCGTCGTGCCCACGAGCACTCCCCTGTCGAGCGAGCACGTCCGGACCGCGGTCGACGACGCGCTGCGAGCTGCCGGTGCGGCTGTGAGCGTGAGCGTCGAGCTGGTCGACCAGATTCCTCGGACCGCCCTGGACAAGGCACGCCTGATCCGCCACGTGCCGGACTGAGGCTGACTGCATCAGGCACGCCGCGCCTTCGCACGGCGTGGTGCTGCATCTCTATGAAGCGCTGATGAAGGCGATGAAGTCCTTGTGCAGGTCGTGTCCAAGACGTCGCTGTCGAGGTGAACGAGACTTACCGTTGATACCCCCGCGGGTATCCCAAGGCCTCGAGCACTTCGAGGCTCGATGCCTGGGGTCGACGAGAGGGTTGAGCTCGATGAGAACGATGACGCGGTACTGGATGGACATGGGCGCGGGCATGGGCTGGGGCTGGCTGTTCGGGCTGCTCCTTCTGGCCGGCGTCGTGGCGCTGATCGTCCTGATCGTGCGCCTCGCCACCGACGGGAGCCGACGTTCCAGCGGGCACCAGGAAGCGGACTCGGCGCGGCATCGCGCTCGAGCGATCCTCGACGAGCGCTATGCCCGCGGCGAGATCGACACGGCGGAGTACGAGGAGCGCCTCAGAGTCATGCGAGGCGACGGGTAGTGGAGCCGCTCACCCGGCGTCAGGTGCTGCAGATGGGCACCCTCGGCGCGCTGAGCGTCGCGGTGGGAGGCGTGGGTGTCGCCCGGTATGGGGCGCCGTGGGCTCCCGCGGGCGTCCCCGGTGCAGCGACGGTCGCCGCGCCGCGGGGTCTCATGGAACCGGAGACGCTCCGCAGCACGAACGGCTTGCTCCGCGTGAACCTTGTCGCCGGCGAGCAGGAGGTCGTCCTGGCGGGACGCCGCGCTCGCGCCCTGAGCTACAACGGCCGTGTCCCGGGTCAGACCTGGCGGGTCCGGCCCGGCGACCGGATCGAGGTGAGCCTCGAGAACCGCCTCGGGTCACCGACCAACCTCCATACCCATGGTCTGCACGTGTCCCCGAAGGGCACCTCCGACAACGCGCTCCTGAGCATCGGCCCCTCGGAGACGTTCGACTATCGCTTCGACGTGCCCGCAGACCATCCCACCGGTGTCTTCTGGTACCACCCGCACCGGCACGGGCACGTCGCGGACCAGATCTTCGGCGGGCTCTACGGCACGATCCTCGTGGAGGACGAGGACGTCCCAGGCGCACGAGAGCGGGTGCTCGTGATCTCCGACATCTCACTCACGAGGACGGGCGAGGTCCGCGGTGCCAGCGCGGCCGAGCGGATGATGGGACGTGAAGGAGATCTCGTCCTGGTCAACGGCCAGCTCGAACCGACGATCACCGCACGACCCGGGCAGCGGGAACGCTGGCGTGTGGTCAACGCCTGCACCTCGCGCTACCTGCGCCTGGCCCTCCCCGGTCAGCAGATGCAGCTCCTGGGCATCGACTCCGGCCACGAGGCCACCCCGCGCGACGTCGACGAGGTCCTGCTGGCCCCAGGCAACCGGGCCGACCTCCTCGTCCGGATGCAGGCGGGGACGACCGAACTAGGCACGCTGGGACACGACCGCGGCGGCCCGATGATGGGCATGATGTCCGGGCAGAGCCCGTCAGGGCCGCGCACCCTCGCGAGACTCGTCGTGCAGGGCGACGGCACCGATGAACCGCAGCCCGCCGCACGCCGACCTGCAGACCCCGACCTGCGCCAGAGCAAGCCCGACCGCCGCCGCGAGATCACCTTCACCATGGGCGGTCACGGCGGGATGGGCGCCATGATGGCTCTCGGCTTCGACGGCCTGCCCTTCGACGCCGACCGGATCGACCAGAGCGTCGCGACAGGCTCGGTGGAGGAGTGGACCATCCGCAACCCGACGCCGATGGACCACCCGTTCCACCTGCACGTGTGGCCCATGCAGGTGATCGAGGTCAACGGCGCCAGCTCCGCCGAGCCGGTGTGGCGGGACGTCGTGAACGTCCCTGCCCGCGGCGAGGCCGTGGTCCGCATCCGGTTCGCGAGCTTCTCCGGAAGGACCGTGTACCACTGCCACATCCTCGACCACGAGGACGCGGGAATGATGGGGACCGTCGAGGCCTCCCCGCGTTGAGCTACGACGCCAGGAACTGTCCGGGGTCAGCCACGAAGCTCTTCTGGCAGCCCTTCGAGCAGAAGTAGTACGTCTGGCCTTCGTGCTCGGCGGCGGCAGCTGCCGTCGCAGGGTCCACCGTCATCCCGCACACGGGGTCGGTGAAGGTCGTCTCGCTGGTCGTCATGGCTGCGCACCCTTCTCGTCGGTCATGGTTCGAGTCTGGCCGTCGGCCGGCGCGGGCGCCTGTCGGCGGTCCCCGACGCCGTCGGCCGTCAACGCGTGATCACAGGTTCGGCAGCCCGCACCTGCTCCGCCGCTCGGGTCGGCCCAGGCACAGCCGCCGGCAGGCGCAGCCTCTTGAGGAGAAGGGCGTTGACGGCCACGATGACCGACGATCCGGACATCGACAGCGCGGCGATCTCCGGGCTCAACGACAGACCCATCGAGGGGTAGAAGACTCCGGCCGCGATGGGCAGCGCGAGCGCGTTGTAGCCGATCGCCCACCCCAGGTTCTGCCGCATCTTGCGCAGCGTCCCGCGGCCGATCCGGAGGGCCACCGGCACGTCCAGCGGATCCGACCGCATGAGCACCACGTCGGCGGTCTCGATCGCGACGTCCGTGCCGGCGCCGATCGCGATGCCGATGTCCGCCTTGGCCAGCGCCGGTGCGTCGTTCACGCCGTCGCCGACCATCGCGACGCGACGGCCGGCACGCTGCAGCTCGCCGACTTTCGCGGACTTGTCCCCCGGCAGGACCTCGGCGATGACGGTGTCGATCCCGAGCTGCCCGGCGATGCGCCGTGCGGTGGCCTCGTTGTCGCCGGTGAGCATCACGACCTCGATGCCCGCGTCATGCAGGGCGGCGACAGCCGCCGCAGCAGTGTCGCGGACAGCGTCAGCCAGGCCGATCACTCCGACCAGGCGCCCGTCCACGGCCACCAGGACAGACGTGCGGCCCGAGGCGGCCAGGTCGTCACGCCACTGGGACAAGGGCCCGGCCGGCACGCCTTCGGCAGCCAGCAGCCGCGGGTTGCCTACCAGCACACGGTGCCCGTCCACCGTCGCTGTCGCGCCGTGCCCGGGCACGTTGCGGAAGTCCGTCGCGGGCGGGACAGCCAGTCCCCGGTCGGCCGCGCGCGCGACGATGGCCAGCGCCAGAGGGTGCTCGGACTCACGCTCCACGGCGGCAGCCAGCGCCAGGACCTCGTCCTCCGGAAGCTCGTCGACCATGAGGTCGGTGACCTCGGGCTCGCCCTTGGTGAGCGTCCCGGTCTTGTCCATCACCACGGTGTCGATGCGGGCGGAGGTCTCCAGCGCCGTCGCGTTCTTGAAGAGAACACCCCGGCGAGCGCCCAGGCCGGTGCCCACCATGATGGCGGTCGGCGTGGCCAGACCGAGGGCGTCAGGGCAGGTGATGACGACCACCGTGATGGCGAAGAGCATGGCGGTCGGGACACTGGCCCCGGACAGCCACCAGGCCAGGAAGGTCCCCGTGCCCCCGATCAAAGCCACCAGGACGAGCCAGAACGCCGCCCGGTCTGCGAGCCGTTGCCCGGGCGCCTTGGAGTTCTGAGCCTCCTGGACCATCGCGACGATCTGCGCCAGCGCGGTGTCCGAGCCCACCTTGGCGGCCCGGACCCGCAGGCTGCCGGTGGTGTTGATCGACGCCCCGATGACCGTTGCCCCTGGGCCCTTGGCCACCGGCAGGCTCTCGCCCGTGACCATGGACTCGTCGATCTCGGACTCGCCCTCCTCGACGACGCCGTCCACGGGCACCTTCGCACCTGGCCGCACGAGCACGAGGTCCCCGACCACGACCTCGGCGGTCGGGATCTCGAGCTCTGCCCCGTCCCGCAGGACAACGGCGCGTGCCGGCGCAAGCTCCAGGAGCGTCCGCACGGCGTCGTTCGCGCCGCCGCGGGCCCGCATCTCGACCCAGTGCCCCAAGAGCACGAAGGTGGTCAGGACCGTGGCCGCTTCGTAGAAGACCTCGCCGCCACCGGTGAACGTCACACCCAGGCTGTAGAGCCACCCGGTGCCCACCCCGACAGCGACCAGGACCATCATGTCCAGCGTCCGCGCGCGTAGGGCCCGGTACGCGCCGTCGAAGAAGATCCACGCCGACCAGAAAATCACCGGCAGCGACAGCACGAGGGCGAAGACGTCGTCGCGCAGCCCGAAGGGGGTGTCCGCGGAGAACCCGACCAACTCCCGCCCGATCGGCGACCACAGGGTGATCGGGATCGACAGCAGGAGCGCGACGAGGAAGCGGTTGCGCATGTCGCGCGCCATCTCCGCCATCGACCCGCCCCCGTGGTGACCACCGTGACCCATCGCCTCGTGGGCTGACATCGACCCTGCTCGGGACCCCTGGTGCCCGGCGTGCGTCCCATGGTCATGCCCCGCGCCCGAGGTGACCGCTACGGCCTCTCCCCCGGTGCCGCCGGCGTCGTGGTGGTGCGGACCAGCAGGATCGGACTCCTCCTCCTCCATCGGCTCGCACACGTGCTGCGGCACGGACCGGCCCTGGCAGTGGTACCCGCACTCGGTCACCCACCCCACGAGCTGAGCCAAGCACGTGGCATCGGCGTCGTAGGTCACATTCGCCGTCTGCGACGATGCGCTGGCCTGCACGCCGAGGACTCCCGGCCGCCTCGCCAGAGCCCGCTCCACGATCGCCTCGGACGTCGCCCAGTGCAGGCCGCCCACCTCGAGGACCGTCGTCTCCACCTTCATGGTCGAAACCACCTCTCTGCCGGCCGACCAGGGGTAGTAATTACCCCCGGGGGGTATCTTTCGTCCGAGTAAACTCCGAAGGACCGGGCTCCGTTCCCATGGCTGATAGAGATTCGATGAAGAGCGCTCGTCAGGGACCGCGCAGGACGCCGTCGAGGCGTCCAAGCGCCAGCGGCTAGTCACTCGTGGCCCTCTTCCTCGTCCTGGTCCTCGTGCCCATCTTCGTCACCGTCGGCATAATCGGGAACCTCGATCTCCACGGTTGTCGGCATGCCCGCGGTCACTCGGCGAGAGCTGTAGGAGATCCCGTTGGGCATGTCGCCGACCGGGACCGTGGCCACGGCCAGTGGCGGCGTCGGCGCTGAGGTAGGCCACCATGCGAACGGCCCGGTCCCCCGTCAAGGGAACCGGGCCGACGACGAGCAACGCCAGGCGCTCAGTTGTGAGTGGTGACCTCCTCGCGCTGGTGGCCGGCACAGTCATGGCCTTCGCGGGCCGACTCGGCAACCGCCACGTCCGACGCGCCCGACTGGTTCGGGGACTCGCTGCGGCAGCACTGGTCCTTCATGCCGTTCTCCTGGCAACAACCGCTCATCGTCACTCCTTCTTCTCAGGTGGTGGTGCTGCTGTCTGGTGTGGTTCATCCGGTGCGGCTCCGTCTTCTAGAGCCGGCTCAGTGCCTCGTCGAGCAGGTCCTTCGGTTCGAGCCACATCGAGGGGTAGTTGCCGTACCACTGCTGGACGCCTTCGGCGTCGACGAGCACGAAGCCGTGCCCGGGCAGGCCCTCGTGCATCCCGGTGCCCAGGACGCCGTAGGCCTCGGAGGTCGTGCCGTCGTCCAGGAGGAACGGGGTCGTCACGCCCAGGCGTTCCCGGTCGGCGTTGATCTGGTCGGCGGTGTTCATCACGATCGGCAGCACGGTGATGCCGGCCTCGGCGAAGCCCGGCTCCTTCTCGATCTCGGCCATCTGCAGCAGGCACGAGTCGCAGCCGGCGCCCTCGTTGAAGTAGAGGATGACCGGTGATCCACGCAGCGAGGACAGAGACACCGAGCGACCGTCCGAGGTGGGCAAGGTGAACCCTGGCGCCGTTCGTGTGTCCGCTGAGACCACGGGGCGTGAGGTCAGCAGGGCCGCGGTCACCAGCGTGACGATGATGAGGAGACCGGCGCCCCAGGCAGCGAGACCGATGCGGCGGCGCCGCGCGGAGGCCCGCTCCTGCTCGTGCTTGATCTCGTCGAGCTTCTGCTGGCGTTCGGCAAGGCGGCGGGTGGCGGATCCTGAGGTCATCGCAGTGTTCCTTGGTCGGTGGTCGTGTCGTGGCAGGAAGGCGTCGCAGGAGTCGCCTCGTCGAGCGCGAGGGCACGGTCGGCCCGGCGGCGGCGTTCGGACAAGGTGGCCCACACGAACACCCCGACGAGGGCCAGCAGACCGAGCCCGAGGACGGGTTCGGGAACCGGGCTGACGAATCGCTGGACGGCAAGGAAGACATCGGTGAGCGTGCTGGCGGCCATGTCCTGTGCGCGGGTGCCGCCGGTCATGTCGGTGTCATCGGCGAGGGCGATGATGAAGACGCCCATGATCGCGAACCCGACGGCGACGGCGATGTTCACGGTGTTGGTCACCACCACGCGTCCGGCCACGCGCATCCGCACGAGCTTGGCGCGGAGGAGCTTCTTCTCGCCCAGCTTGGCCTTGTCCCAGATCAGGGCCATGACGAAGAGAGGGAAGACCATCCCGAACACGTACGCCAGGCCGAGAGCCAAGCCTCCGGCGGGTGAGCCCGACAGCACCGACAGCGTCATGACGCCGGCGAGCACCGGCGCGCAGCAGCTCGATGCGACCCCGGAGAAGACGCCGAGGGCGAAGAAGCTCGCTGAGTCCCCGCGGCTCGTGTCCGGTGCCCGAAGGACGCTCGGCAGCGACCACATCTTGCCCGAGAGGGCCAGCACCGCCAACGCGATCATGAGGAGGCCGCCGGCGATGTACAGGGGGCCGTGGTAGCGGGCGATGGCACCGGAGAGCAGGCTCATGCCGAGGGTGATGGGGACCAGGACGAGGGCGAGCCCGGCGGCGAAGATGAACGTCAGGGGCAGCAGCCGCCAGCGGCGGTTCTTGACCGCGCCGGCGAGGTAGCTGGGGGCGAGGAACACGATGCAGCAGGGGGCGAACAGGGCGACGCCACCGGCGAAGAACGCCGCGATGATGCTGCCCGTGGTCAGGAGCTCGGTGCCCATGTCACGCCCCCCGCAGCACGTCGTGCGGAGAGGCGTCGGAGTCTCGAGCGGCCAGCATCTTGAGCAGCTTCTTGCGCGGTAGGCGCCCGGAGCTGAAGAACCGACCGTCGATCAGGACGAGAGGGTTCATGGCCGGGCGGTGCCGGGCCGCCAGGAGTGCACCCTCGGTCGAGTCCAGCTCCACCACCTTGAGGTCGATCGGATGCGTGCCAGCCAGCTCGGTGAGCACCTGGATGGCGTCGTCGCAGTAGTGGCATGCCGGGGCATGGACGACTGTCACCTGCGCAGGCGACGTCGCTGTGTCGTTCACTGGGCTCTCCCTCGGTGGGCGTTCTGGCCGCTCTCAGGTTGGCCGCTGCGTGCTGGCCTCACGTCGCCGTTCGATCAACGTTCGATGAAGGCTGCTCGCTCAGGCGCTCGGAGGACGGGTCTGCGCGCCCCGGGAAGACACAATGGTCGTCATGGCCCAAGACAAGACGCCCATGCGACGTGCCCTGGTGGTCGACGACGAGGAGGCGCTGGCGAAGCTCGTCGCCGGCTACTTGGAGCGCGACGGCTTCGAGGTGCACACCGCGTTCGACGGGCCGGCGGGGGTCGAGGCTGCTCGCGCGGTCGACCCCGACGTCGTGGTGCTGGACCTCGGCCTGCCGCGACTCGACGGGATCGAGGTGTGCCGGCAGCTGCGTACGTTCTCCGACTGCTACGTGGTGATGCTCACCGCCCGCTCGGAGGAGATCGACACCTTGATCGGGCTCTCCGTGGGCGCCGACGACTACATGACCAAACCCTTCAGCCCCCGTGAGCTGCTCGCCCGCATCGGGGTGCTGATGCGCAGGCCCCGGCGCACATCGGGCGTCCTGGTCCCTCCCGCGGAGCCGTTGCGGATCGGTGGACTGTCCATCGACCTCCTCGCGCGTGAGGTGCACCTCGACGGCGAGGAGGTCCCGCTCACCCGGACGGAGTTCGACGTGCTCGCGGCGTTGGCCCGCAGCCCGCACGTCGTCTTCAGCCGGCGGGTGCTCATCGAGGCGGTCTGGGGCGACAACTGGGTCGGCGACGAGCACCTGGTGGACGTGCACGTGCTGCACGTGCGCCAGAAGCTCCGGGACACGGTGGAGGCTCAGCGCTTCATCCGCACGGTCCGCGGCGTTGGTTACCGGATCGGGACGGGCGGGTGACCCGGCGCGCCCGGACGACCGCCCCGGGCCTGGCCACACGCTTGCTGACGGCGCTGGCGCTGGTCGTGCTGGCCGGCGGCCTGACTGCCTGGATTGTCGCCGGTGCGATCGGGCCGGCCGTCTTTCACCAACATATGCTCCAGGCTGGCCTCAACGAGGAGGCCGCCGCTGTGCTGCACGCCGAGGAGGCCTTCCGCTCAGCGAGCACCATGGCCCTGGCGATCGCCCTCGCCATGTCGGTGATCGCATCCCTGGCGGTGAGCCTGTTCCTCACCCAGCGCATCGCCGGGTCGCTCGGGACGCTCTCCATGGCAACGTCCAGGATCGCGGCTGGCCATCTCGACTCGCGGGTGACCAGCCCTCGGCTGGGCGCCGAGTTCGAGCAGCTCGCTGCGTCCTTCAACAACATGGCGACCCAGCTGGAGGAGAGCGAGGCGCTGCGACGCCGGTTGCTGGCGGACGTCGCCCACGAGGTGCGCACTCCGGTGGCGGTTCTCGGGGCGTACTTGGAGGGCCTCGAGGACGGCGTCACGGAGCTGACGCCGCAGACGGTCGCCGTGCTGAGGGACCAGGGCGCGCGCCTGGCACGGCTGGCTGAGGACCTGGCCGCTGTCACTCGTGCCGAGGGCGGAGACCTCGCTCTGGTGCTCGAACCCACAACGGCGGAGGTCCTGGTCACCAGCGCCCGCGACGCGGCCCAGGACCGCTACGCCGGCGCCGGAGTCGCGCTCGAGGTCGACCTCGGGGCCGGACTACCGACCGTTGCCGTCGACCGGGCCCGGTTCGGTCAGGTGCTGGGCAACCTGCTGGACAACGCGCTGCGGCACACGCCCCGCGAAGGCACCGTAGTGATGAGCGCCGACCGCCTCGAGGACGGGCGTCTCCGCCTCGGTGTCGCGGATGACGGTGAGGGCATCGATGCCGACCACCTGCCGCATGTCTTCGAGCGCTTCTACCGGGTCGACACGGCCCGCGACCGAGACCACGGAGGTTCGGGCATCGGGCTGGCGATCGTCCGTGCGATCGTCCAGGCGCACGGAGGGACGGTCGAGGCGCACAGCGACGGCCTCGGAAACGGAGCGACCTTCGAGATCGTCCTGCCCGCTACGGTGCTGCGGCGAGCGTGAGGCTCACGCGGGTGAAGGGCGAGGGACGGCCCGACGGGTACCCCTCGCCCTTCATCCGTCAGCGGGCGACCCGCCCTTCCTGTGCGGGAGGCACCCAGGCGTTCTGATCGGCACGGGGGACGTCCTTCGTCTCGTCCGTGGCGCAGTGCGGACCGTGCTGGTGGGCCGCGCCGCCCTTCGCGCCCATGCCGCGACTCATCATGAACATCATGCCGACCATCATCAGCGGACAGGCGAGCAGGACCGCCCAGGGCAGTGCGTCACGGACGCTCACGCCGACCAGGAGGAGTACCACCAGGATCGCGCCCCCTCCGATGAGCATGTGCTTCAGGTGACCCTTCATCGACTTCCCTTCGTCCCGGCGGCCGTATGCCCGTCGAGCTCGTCACGGATCGACCGGTAGGCCTCAGGGGTGATCTCGCCGGAGGCCAGACGCGCGTCGAGCAGCACCCGCGGGTCGCTCGGCACCTGAGCCGGGAAGAGCCGACCGACCGCCCACAGGACGAGCCCCACCACGACCACCCAGAAGATGATCATCGAGACCCAGCCACCCGCACTCATCTGCGTGCACCACGGACCCATCGCGATCTCCCACCATTCGATCAGGCACCGGGTGGCGCCCGAGGTCAACCCTCATCAGCCGGCATCAAGAACCGAGCGCCGATCCATGAAGAGTCGCTGAAGATCCCCTCGAAGGGCCCTATGCCCCGAGTCTTCCGGCCCGACAGCCGGTTAGCGTCGTCGAACGCCCCCAGCGGAACCGCTGCGCCGGGCCCGGCACCCTGACCTCCGACGAAGGGCACTTCCATGACCACCACGTATGACGTAGCGGGGATGACCTGCGGACACTGCGTCGCGTCCATCACCAAGGAGGTGGTCAAGGTGGAGGGCGTCCAGCTCGTGAAGGTCGACCTGGAGACCGGACGCGTGACGATCACCAGCGACATGCCTGTCGACTCGGCCCTCGTGGCGGCCGCGGTCGATGAGGCCGGCTACGCAGTCACGGGAGTGAGCTCGTGAAGGGCGGCGCCATGGCGCGTCTGGGCGCTTACGCGCTCGGGCTGGGGCTGGTCTTCGCAGCATCGCTCGCACTCGGCAACGCGATCGGAGGTTGACGACGACCATGACGACCACCGGTACCACGAGCCCGAACGACTCGACCGAGACGACGTCCTCGGTCGAGCTCGCCATCGGCGGCATGACCTGCGCCTCCTGCGCGGCCCGCATCGAGAAGAAGCTCAACAAGATCGACGGCGTCAGCGCGAGTGTGAACTTCGCGATGGAATCGGCCAAGGTCCGCTTTCCGCCCGCGATCTCGCTCGACCAGCTCATCCGGGCCGTCGAGGACGCCGGCTACACGGCGGCCCCGCCGGCGCCACCTGAGGCCCCGCAGGGGGAGGGAGCCAGCACCCGGGCAGACGCGGGTCCGACGTCCGAGGACCCGGTCGACAGCCTGCGTCGACGCCTGGTGATCTCGGCCGTGCTGACCGTGCCTGTGCTGGCGCTGGCCATGGTGCCACCGCTGCAGTTCGACAACTGGCAGTGGCTGTCCCTCACGCTCGCGGCGCCGGTCGTGGTGTGGGGCGCGCTGCCGTTCCATCGCGCCGCCTGGAAGAACCTGCGGCACGCGACCGCGACCATGGACACCCTGATCTCCATGGGGGTCCTGGCGGCGTTCGCCTGGTCCCTCTGGGCGCTGTTCCTGGGCGAGGCAGGCATGCCCGGTATGCGGATGGACTTCACGCTCTTCCCCGAGCCAGGTGCCGGCTCCTCCGAGATCTACCTCGAGATCGCCGCGGCCCTGGCCGTGTTCATCCTCCTGGGTCGCTACTTCGAGGCCCATGCCAAGCGCCGCTCCGGTGCTGCGCTGCGGGCTCTTCTCGAGCTCGGCGCCAAGGACGTGGCGATCCTCCGGCCGGGACCCGACGGCCAGGTCGAGGTCCGGGTACCGATCGAGCAGCTCGGCGTCGGGGACCGGTTCGTGATTCGGCCCGGGGAGAAGGTCGCCACGGATGGCGTGGTCGTGGAGGGCACCTCCGCGATCGACGCGGCGCTGCTGACCGGAGAGTCCGTCCCCGTCGAGGTGGGGCCCGGTGACCCGGTCACCGGTGCAACCGTCAACGCCGGCGGGCGGCTCGTGGTCGAGGCCACCCGGGTGGGTGCCGACACCAAGCTCGCCCAGATCGCGCGCCTGGTCGTGGACGCGCAGTCCGGCAAGGCCGCGGTCCAGCGGCTCGCCGACCGGCTCTCCGCGGTGTTCGTGCCGATCGTCATCGCCCTGTCGGTCGGCACCCTGGGCTTCTGGCTCGGCCTGACCGGTGACGTCGTCTCGGCGTTCACCGCCGCCGTCGCCGTGCTGATCATCGCCTGCCCGTGCGCCCTGGGCCTGGCCACTCCGACCGCATTGCTCGTCGGCACGGGCCGCGGCGCCCAGCTCGGTGTGCTCATCAAGGGCCCCGAGGTGCTGGAGTCCACCCGGAAGGTGGACACCATCGTCCTGGACAAGACCGGGACCGTGACCACCGGCCGCATGTCTCTCGTCCATGTGGTGCCTGCGGACGGAGCCGAAGCAGGTGAGGCGCTGTACCTCGCCGCAACTCTCGAGAACGCCTCCGAGCACCCCATCGCCGCAGCGATCGCCGCAGGCGCCACGGATCTGGGAGTCGTCCTGGGATCGGTGTCCGAGTTCGCCAACACGGCGGGCCGCGGTGTGACCGGCACCGTCGAGGGCCGACGAGTCCTCGCGGGCCGCGCCTCCTGGCTGGAGGACGAGGGCTTGGCGGTGCCTGCGGAGCTGTCCGCAGCGATCGACGAAGCCGAGGCGGCCGGACGCACCGCGGTGACGGTCGGCTGGGAAGGCAGCGCACGCGCGGTCCTGGTCGTCTCCGACACCATCAAGCCCACCTCGGTCGAGGCGATCAGTCAGCTCAGGAGCCTCGGGCTGACCCCCATCCTCCTCACCGGCGACAACACGCGCGCCGCGCAGGCCGTGGCCGCCCAGCTCGGCGTCACCGACGTGATCGCCGAGGTCCTGCCCGAGGACAAGGTGGCTGTGGTCACCCGCCTGCAGGGTGAGGGGCGCGTGGTCGCGATGGTGGGCGACGGCGTCAACGATGCCGCCGCCCTTGCCCAGGCCGACCTGGGCCTGTCCATGGGTACCGGCACCGACGCCGCCATCGAGGCCTCGGACCTGACCCTGGTCCGGGGAGACCTCCGCTCGGCGGCCGACGCGATCCGCCTGGCCCGCCGGACCCTGTCCACCATCAAGGGGAACCTCTTCTGGGCCCTGGCCTACAACGTCGCCGCGATCCCGCTGGCTGCCTCCGGCCGACTCAACCCCTTGATCGCCGGGGCCGCGATGGCGTTCTCGAGCGTCTTCGTGGTGTCCAACTCGCTGCGGCTGCGCAAGTTCGCCGCCTGGTCGCAGCAAACCCCCTAGGACCGCTGACCGGTCGCCCCTGCCCCCTGGGACGACCGGTCAGCCCACCTGAACCGCCCCGGCGTGTCCGGAGACTCACTGGTGTGAGACCTCCGCTGTTGGCGTGAGGCTGTGGGCAGCGTAGTA
>NZ_VTTP01000011.1 GCF_008364845.1 Actinotalea subterranea
CGATCACCCCTCCAGCGTCCCGGAGGGGGTCAGTCCCAATCCGTCGTCAGAGGGTCAGTCTCAACGCGTCGTCGACAGGGACTGGTGCTGGCCATCGGGACCACCTCCTTGGGCGAGACGGTCCATGCTCGTCCGGGCCAATAGCCGAGCCGATGACGGTCCGCGCCTGCCCCCGTTCGTCATCGGCCCGGTCATCGGGGGACGCTGTGCGGGCGGCCTTCAGCGCTCGGGCTTGGGTCGGCCCGATGGGAGGAGCAGGTCCATCGCTGCCATGTGACCGGAGCGCACGGGCGCGATCGGGTGGCGGTACACCTCGGCGGTGATCGCGACCGACCGGTGACCGAGGGTGTCGGAAATGTCCTCGATCGGCACGCCAGCGGCCGAGAGCAGGCTCGCCGCCGCATGCCGGAGCATGTGCGGGTGGAGGTGCTCGAGCCCAGCCTCACGCGCCAGGCGGCTGTACGTGCGTCGGACGTTCGACGGGTCGAGCGGTGTGCCGACCTCGGTCGTGAAGACCAGGTTCAACGTGTTCTGCCACCCCCGCGCAACTCGAGCACGGTCCCCCTTCTGCTGGGCGCGTTGAGCTTTGAGCGCCGCGACAACCGGGGGAGGGATCTCCAACGTGCGTCGGCTCGTGCGTGTCTTTGGCGGTACGAGAACGAGGGCGCCCATCGGGGTGCGTCGGAGGCTCGCGGCCACGGTGATCGTCGGGCGCTTGCCCTTGAGCTTGACCTGATCCCACGTCAAGCCGGCGGCCTCGCCGGGGCGAAGCCCGAGGAGCAGCGAGATCGTCACCAGGTTGCCCAGCCGATCCTCTGCGGCGACCTTGAGGAGACGACGCGCCTGCTTCACGGTCAGTCCGTAGCGCTCCGCCGTCGGACCGGCGGGCGCGCGGACCTTCGCGGCGACATTGCGATCGACGACGTCCCGGCGCACCGCGTAGTCCAGAACCCGCTCGGCGAGGCTCCGCGCGAGCCGCATGTAGCGAGCCGAGCGGCCGGCCTCTTGCATCTCGAGGAGCATCTTTTCGACGTCGGCTGCTCGTAGTTGCGAGACCGGGAGGTCGCCGAGTGATGCGGAGATCCGCCCACGCAATAGTGATGCGTAGTTGGAGAGCGTGGCGTCGGATACGTGTCCCTGGACATCTCTGGTCATCCATAGCTCGGCCGCTTCGCTGAAGGTGACGTGACGCGCATGGAGGTCCACGCCCTTGCGGCTGGTCTCCTGGAGGGCCAGGAGCTTCTCTTTGACGTCCTGCCTTGTGGATCCGACGACCTTGGGTCGTCGCCGACGACCGTCGGGGGAGGGACCGAGGTCGATCTGCCCGACCCAGCGGCGTCGATCGGCTTCGTAGTAGATCGCGCCGTCGCCTCGCTCGCGCCGTTGCCGCACCACTTCGCCCACCGCCCGTCTGCCTGGGGTGCCTAAGGGGGAGCCTAAGTAGGGGCGCCTGGCGTGGGCAAAGATGGACAGTGGTGGACCGCAATGGATGCATGACCTGCGGAAACGCCGCGAGAAGCCCCGGCCGTCGGCAGTAGGCCGGAGCCTGGGGGTCAAGGGGTCGCAGGTTCAAATCCTGTCATCCCGACAGTGAAAGAGCAGGTCAGAGGCCCGCACCGCTTCGGCGGGGCGGGCCTCTTGGCGTCCGGAAGGAGGTGGGTGGGTCTGCCCGGTGGGCACCGGGCGACGTCTCACCGGCTGGCGTCAGACGTTGATCACCTTGTCAGCCCAGAGGGTCCACTCGCCGAGCTCCGCCATCGACGAGCGGTGCACGCCCTCCAGGAGCCGGTCGTCGGTGATCCCGCGGGCGTCCATGCACGACGAGCAGGCGCCGACCACCCCGCCCGCGCGAACCAGGGAGGTCGTCTGCTTGCCGGTGTTGTAGTACCCGTTCGGCACCGACTGCCCCGTGACCGCGGAGGCGAGCGCGTCGCCGAAGAGGAAGACCCGGACCTCCTCGTCGGCCTTGGCCATCTGCAGCGCCCAGCGCAGGCCGTTGTAGACGCGCTCGGTGCCGTAGGGCGGGTCGTGCAGGGCGAACAGGATGCGCGCCATTGGACACTCCAAAGATCGTTGGAATACTGCACCTCGCACGCTAGGGTTCGCAGGGTCGTGTTGTCCAGCAGGAGGTCCGGATGAGCAGGCGCCAGGCGAAGGACGCGGTCTTCGAGCAGTTCGCGCGCATCGGCAAGGCGCTGGCCAGCGCCAGGCGCGTCGAGCTCGTCGACCTGCTGGCCCAGGGAGAGCGGTCTGTCGACGCACTGGCGCGGGCCACCGGCATGAACCTCACGACAGCCTCGGCGCACCTGCAGGTGCTGCGCCAGGCCCGACTCGTGGTGACCCGTCGCGACGGCGCCCGGGTCTTCTACCGGCTCGCCGGCGACGACGTCGCCGACCTGTACCTCGGCCTCCAGCGGGTGTCCGAGGCACACCTGCCCGACCTTGCCGCCGCCCGGGCCGACTACCTGGGTACCGACGACGCCGAACCCATCGACCGCGACGAGCTCTGGCGCCGCGCCGAGGCCGGCGACGTCACCGTCATCGACGTGCGCCCGGCCGAGGAGTACGCCGGCGGGCACCTGCCAGGCGCGATCTCGATCCCGCTGGAGACGCTCGCCGAGCGACTGGACGAGATCCCGACCGGCACGGAAGTCGTCGCCTACTGCCGCGGACCCTACTGCGTCCTGTCGTACGACGCCGTCCGACTCCTGCGTGAGCGCGGCCGCACCGCCCGCCGCCTCGCCGATGGCGTCCTGGAGTGGCGCGCCGCCGACCTGCCCGTCGCGACCGGCGGCGCCGCATGAGCAGCATGGGTGCCGTCATCCACCACCTCGACGGTGGCGACCTGGGGTGCGCACGCCTCCTCATCCGGACACGTGACGTGGTGGCCACCCTCGACGGCGGCGACGTCGTGCACCTGGCCACCACCGACCCCGACCACCCCTGGAGGGTGGCCCGGTGAGCCCCTCGCCGCCGCGTCCCGCCGCCCTCGATCGTGGGCCGATCTACCTCGACCACAACGCCACGACGCCCGTCGACCCGCGCGTCATCGAAGCGATGCTCCCCGTCCTTGGCGACGGCTTCGGCAACCCGTCCAGCGACCATGCCTACGGCGGTCCCGCGAAGGCGGCGCTTGCGCAGGCGCGCGCACGTGTGGCCGCCCTGATCGACGCCGCCCCCGAGGAGATCGTCTTCGCCGGGAGCGGCTCGGAGGCCGACGCGACGGCGATCCGTGGCGTCGTCGCGGCCGCGCGTCGCACCGCGGATGCCCGCCCGCACGTCATCACCCAGGCGACCGAGCACCCCGCTGTCCTGGCCGCCTGCGCGTACGCCGAACGCCATCACGGCGCGGACGTCACGGTCCTGCCCGTCGACACCATGGGACTGGTCGCCCCGTCCTCCCTCGCGGCCGCGCTCCGACCCGAGACGGTTCTCGTCTCGATCATGCATGCCAACAACGAGACCGGAACCATCCAGCCCGTCGCCGAGCTCTCACGCCTCACGCACGAGGCAGGCGCGCTGTTCCACACCGACGCGGCCCAGAGCGTCGGCAAGGTCCCGGTGAGCGTACGAGACCTCGGTGTGGACCTCCTCACGCTGGTCGGGCACAAGATGTACGCACCCAAGGGCATCGCCGCGCTCTACGTGCGCGACGGTGTCACGCTCGAGCCGCTGATCGGCGGTGGCAGCCAGGAACGGGGGCGCCGCGCGGGTACGGAGAACGTGCCCCATGCCGTCGCCCTGGGCGCCGCGGCGGAGCTCGCGCAGGCCGACCTGGAAGCGGGCTCCGTCGCGCGGCTCACCACCCTGCGCGACCGGCTCCAGACCGAGCTCGAGGAGCACCTGCCCGGGCGGGTTCACCTGAACGGGCATCCGGAGCACCGGCTGCCGCAGACTCTCAACGTCAGCATCGACGGCGTGATCGGCCACGACGTCCTCCAGACCTGCGCAGGTGTCGCGGCCTCGACCGGCTCCGCCTGCCACTCCGGCGACCGCACCCCGTCCCCGGTCCTGACGGCCATGGGCGTAGCGGCCGAACGAGGACTTGCGGCGCTGCGACTCACCCTCGGCCGCTGGACCACGGAGGACGACATCGTCACCGCGGCGCGGGCGTTGGCGTCTGTGGCGGATCACCCGTAGCAGAGCGTGACGGCACGAACCGGCCTCAGGGGCCTGCCGAGTGCCACCGGCCCTGGCGGCGATGGACGCGCCCACCTCCCGGTTCAGTGCTGGTCGACACCACACGAAGCGGAGTTGAGCTGGCCGTCGGGACCACCAGCGTGTCGAAGACGATCCACGCTCCACCGTGCCGTCAGCCGGCGACCAGCTACCGAGGACTCTTCGTCCTCACCGAGCGACGAGGCCCGCCTGGTAGGCGATGACCACGAGCTGCGCCCGGTCCCGCGCCTGGAGCTTCGTCATGGCGCGCTGGACGTGGGCCCGGACGGTGAAGGGGCTCAGGTACATCCGATCGGCGATCTCGACGTTGGACAGGCCCGTGGCCACGAGCGTGACCATCTCGCTCTCCCGGGGCGTCAGCGCGGCCAGCCGTTCGAGACGCTGCGGCGCGGGATCGACCGGCGTCGCGAGGAAGCGGGCGACGAGCGAGCTCGTGGCGGCCGGCGACAGGAGCCGGTCGCCGGCCGCGACCGTGCGCACGGCGTCGAGCAACCCGCGGGCATCGACGCCTTTGCCGATGAAGCCACTGGCCCCCGCACGCAACGCCTGGGCGACGTTCTCGTCCGTCTCGTACGTCGTCAGGACGAGCACACGGCTGCCGTGCAGGGCGGGGTCGGCGCAGATCGCAGCCGTCGCAGCCAGGCCGTCGGTGCCCGGCATCTGGATGTCCATCACCACCACGTCCGGATGCAGTCGCTGCGTCAGAGCGATCGCCTCGGCACCGTCCCCCGCTTGCCCGACGACCGTGATGTCCTCTGCGCTGTCGAGGAGCGTACGGAAGGCCTCGCGCAGGAGCGCCTGGTCGTCCGCGAGCACCACGCGGAGCGGGGCAGGTGCTCCGCCCTCGGTGCTCGGCATGCCCAACGCGTCCTCGCTCATCGCGCCCCGCCCGTGGTCGCGCCCTCGGCTGCGCGTCCCTCGGTTTCCTCGGCCGGCAGGGGCAGGTCGGCGGTGACGACGAAGCCTCCCTCGGAGCCCCCGGTGGCGGTGAGGGCGCCACCGACGGCGGCGGCTCGCTCGCGCATCCCGACCAGGCCGAAGCCGCGGCCCTCCGGCGGCGTTCGGGGGCCGATCCCGTCGTCGGTCACGGTGAGGCGGAGGTGCTCACTGCCCCAGGCGAGCCGCACCACGGCGCGCCTGGCCGCGGCGTGCTTGGTCACGTTCGTCAGGGCCTCCTGCACGATGCGGTACGCCGTGAGGTCCACGCCCCGCGGCAGCGATGCCGGCGCGCCCTCGTGCTCGACGGACACCGCCAGCCCTGCCCGACGCACCGACTCCGCAAGGATCGGCAGCTGTGCGAGGCCAGGCGCCGGCTCCGTCGCGGGACCGTCATCGGGCTGGCGGAGCAGACCGACAGTGGCCCGCAGCTGGTCGAGCGCGTGCCGGGTGGTCCTGATGACCTGGTCCACGCTCGCACGCGCCTCGTCCGGGCGGTCGTCGAACAGGTGGGAGGCGACGGCGGCCTGCGCGTTGGCCAGCGTGATCTCGTGGGCGACCAGGTCGTGCAGCTCGCGCGCGATGCGGACCCGTTCCTCGACGACCCTTCGGCGTGCCTCGCTCTCGCGGCTCTCCTCCGCTCGGAGCGCCCGCTCTTCGACGAGTGCCAGGTAGGCGCGCCGATGCCTCGCCGCCCGGCCGGCGATCGCCGCCACGAGTGGCGAGGCGGCGACCACCGTCAGCCGGCTCGCGTCTGCCCACGAGAGGTCGCCCTCGACGACGGGCGTCAGAGCGACGAGGAGCACGGCGGAGGCAAGGACCACCAACGTGGTTCGCCGCTCCGTGAACGCTGCGTGTCCGGCGCGGGCGGCGAACGCGTAGGCACCGATGACGACGGGCGCCACGGTGAGGGGCGTCGGCAGCAGGCCGAGCGGCGCGACGAGCATCCCGCACGCCGTCGTCACCGCCATCGTGGCGAGGGGCGCCCGGTGCCGTAGGAGCAGAGCCGCCGACGACACCAGGGCGACGACGTAGGCGGCTGCCGGGGGTGGCGCCAGCGTGTCGTCGGAACGGAGCCACGACACGAGTACGACGAGCACGGATGTGGCCAGCGCGAGCGTCCCCTCCCGCCGCCACCCCTCGGTCCTCAGCACGTCTCGGCCTTCAGCACCCCTTCACGCTACGGCCCGCACGTGCCGTGCGGGAGCGCCCGGAGATCGTGCGTCCGCACCAAGAACCGTCGTCGGCTGGTGCAGACGCACCAGCCGACGACGGTCTCGACGGCCGATGCCCCGGGCGCCGTTCGGCGACAGCGTTGAGGACATCACGTCCGGCACCGGGCCGGACAGCACCACGAGGAGCATCGTGACGACGACACACGACGGCGACGCCGTTCGGCTGACAGGAGTGCGTAAGGTCTATGGACGGCGCGGCAACGAGGTGGTGGCGCTCGACGACGTCACCACGCAGTTCGGACGCGGGACCTTCACCGCGATCATGGGGCCCTCGGGGTCCGGCAAGAGCACGCTGCTGCAGTGCGCGGCGGGCCTGGACCAGCCGACGTCGGGCTCGGTGCTGCTGGAGGGGCACGAGCTCAGCGAGATGGATGAGACCGAGCTCACGGAGCTGCGGCGCGATCGGATCGGCTTCGTCTTCCAGGCGTTCAACCTCCTTCCGGTCCTGACCGTCCGGCAGAACGTCTCCCTCCCGTTGCGGCTCGCCGGCCGGCCACCGGCCAAGGCCCGCGTCACGGCCGTGCTGGACCAGGTCGGCCTCGGTCAGCGCAGCAACCACCGCCCCGCGGAGCTGTCGGGCGGCCAGCAGCAGCGGGTCGCGATCGCGCGGGCGCTGGTCACCGACCCGGCGGTCATCTTCGCGGACGAGCCGACCGGTGCACTGGACACCCGGACCGCGCGGGACGTGCTCGCGCTGATGCAGCACGCGGCGCGGGCGGCCGGTCAGACGATCGTGATGGTCACGCACGACCCGGTCGCGGCGTCCTACGCCGACCGGGTCCTGTTCCTCGCGGACGGGCGGCTCGCCGGTGAGCTCCACGCCCCGACCGCCGAGTCCGTCGCCGAGCGCATGACCCACCTGGGTGCCTACGCCGACGAGACGCCCGTCCTCCGCCTGGAGACGGCTCGAGGAGGACGGCGCTGATGCTCCTGCTCGCCCTTCGCACCCTGCGCTTCCGTGCAGGAATGTTCGCGGCCGCCTTCCTGGCCATGCTCACCGCCGCGTCGATCATGATGGCGTGCGGTGGGCTGATCGAGACGGGGATCCGCACCGCCGTCCCGCCCCAGCAGCTCACCTCGGCCGACGTCGTCGTCGCGGGCGACCAGGAGTACCACCGCTCCGGAGGTGACACCGACGAGCCGCCGATCCTTCCCGAGCGCGTCCGCGTCGACGCGGCCCTGGAGGAGACGATCGCGACGCTGCCGGGAGTGCGTGACACCGACAGTCACGTCTTCGAAGGCGACCCGCCGGCGGGGACCGTCGACGCGATCGGGGTGGTCGCGGAACCCGGCGTGGACCTCGACGAGCTCCGAGCGAGGATCGACGCCGAGCTGGACGAGACGACCGTCACCCTCGTCGGCGACGAGCGTGGGCAGGCCGAGCGACGCGAGGCCAAGGCCGGCGGGGTGACGGTGATGGCGCTCGCCGGGCTCTTCACGGCGTTCGCGCTGCTGGTGTCGATCTTCGGGGTGGCCTCGATGCTCGCCCTGTCCATCACCCAGCGTCAACGGGACCTGGCGTTGCTGCGGGCCGTCGGCGCGACCCCCCGCCAGATCCGTCGGCTGATCCTGCGGGAGACCGTGCTGCTGTCCCTGGTCGCCACCGCCCTCGCCGTCGTACCTGGCCAGCTCCTGGGCGCGTTCCTCTTCGACCGGCTGGTCGAGCGTGGCATCGCCGCGGAGGGTGTCGTCTTCCACCAGGGGTGGGTCCCGACAGTGGTCGCGGCCGCGGTGGCGGTCCTCGCCGCGCTCGCGGGCGCTCTCGGTGCGGGAACGAGGGCCGCGCGCATCAGGCCGACGCAGGCGTTGGCGGAAGCTACGGGCGACGGTCCGCTGATCGGCCGAGGGCGCCTGCTCCTGGCCGGGGCGGTGGTCGCCGGTGGAGCGGCGCTGACACTGGTGACCGGCGCGGTGATGAGCGGACCTCTGATGCCGGCCACCGGCGCGCCCGCAGTGGTGCTCCTCGCTGTCGGGGGAGCCCTGCTCGCACCCGTGCTGGCGAAGGTGACGACGTTCGTCGTGCAGTGGCCGGTCCGCGCGTGGGGCGGCGTGACCGGGGAGCTCGCGGTGCTGAATGCCCGGGGACGCAGCGGCCGGATGGCAGCCGTGATGGCCCCCGTCATCCTCCTCACCACGGTGTCGACCGGGCTCCTGTACCTGCAGACCACCAGCGACCACGCGGATCGGCAGGCGTTCACCGCCAACCTCGTGGCGGACGCCGTGGTGACCACGGAGGGTGTCTTCGACCGTACCTTCGTCGATCAGCTCGACGACCTCGCGAACGTCGCCGGCGCCTCGGAGCACGTCGACAGCATCGGCTTCATCGAGGACCCGGAGGACAGCTCGCCCATGAACGAGGGCTGGAACCTCCTGGGCGTCACCGCGGACGGTGCAGAGGCCATCACACCCGTCGAGTTCACCGCCGGCGCGGTCGGTGATCTGCACGGCGACACCGTCGCGGTCGAGCGAGAGCACGCTCAGCAGCTGGGTGTCGGTCTCGGTGACACGATCACGCTGCGGATGGGGGACAACACGACCGCCGACCTGCGGGTGGCCGCCCTGTTCTCCGCGCCCGACGACTACGACACGCTGCTGCTACCCGCCGCGACCCTGGCCGCCCACACCACGGAGGGAGCAGCGACGCGCATCCTCGTCACCGCTGCGGCGGGCACCGACCCCGGGCAGCTGGAGGAGGACCTGAGCAGACTCGCCTCGACCGAGGACGGCATCGTCGTGACCGGTCGGGACGCCCTGCTGGGCGAGTACGACGAGCAGAAGACGACCGCGAGCTTCGCGATCTACATCATGGTCCTCATGGTTGCCGGGTACGCGGCCATCACCGTGGTCAACACTCTCGCCTCCAGCATGACCGCCCGGCGCCGCGAGCTCGGGCTCCAGCGGCTTGCGGGCTCGACCCGCCGCCAGGTGATGACGATGATCAGCCTGGAGGGTGTCATCGTCGCCGTGAGCAGCATCGCGCTGGGCACGGCGGCCGCGGGCGCGGTCCTCGTTCCCGTCAGCCTCAAGCGGCTCGACTCGATCATCCCGGCCGGCCCACCGTGGGTGTATCTCGTGACGGTGACCTCGACGGCGCTCCTGGTTCTCGCAGCCATGCTGCTGCCCGCATGGCGCGCCACCCGAGGTCGACCTGCGGAGGCGGCACTCGCGGTCGACTGACCGACGTGGTCCGAGGGAGGCCGTCGAGCACGGGTCCTCGACGGCCTCCCTCGCATCCAGGACGATCCGGCCGGGCGACGTCGTCCACGTGCCCGCCGGGGTGCTGCATCGGATCACGGCTCTGAGCGACCTGCTGTTCGCGGAGGCATCGACCGCCGGTCAGGGATGGCGCGAGGACGTGGTCCGGCTGTCGGACCGCTATGGAAGGGCCGGCACCGCCGCCCCCTGAGCCGAGTCGTGCCCGTCTCCACGTCCCAGGTGGTCCACGCCTCATGGCCGGCCGCCCGCGGCCGATCAGGAGGATGTGAGCGCGCGCGCGGCGAACCCGCACATGAGCTGGCCGCCCTGGGCCCGACCGTGACCGCCGACCGTACCGACCCGTGGTGTGGTGCCCTGTGACGAACCTTCCCCGGAGTACCCCTGCCGCCCAGGGCGTGGACCCGCGCGGCGTCCTCGCCTTCCTCGACGGCCTCGAGTCCGACGGCATCGAGATGCACAGCCTCATGGTCGTGCGGCACGGCCACGTGGTCGCCGAGGGGTGGTGGGCGCCGTACACCCACGACCGGCAGCAGCTCGTCTACTCGGTCGCCAAGACGTTCACGGCGACGGCCGTCGCCCTTGCGCTCGGGGAGGGGCTCCTCGAGCTCGACTCACCGGTGACGTCGTTCTTCCCGGAGAGCCTGCCGCTGAGCCTCGACCCGAAGGTCGAGGAGCTCACGCTGCACCACCTGCTCTCCATGTCGACCGGGCACGACCGGGACACGCTCCCGGTCATGGAGTCCGAGCTGGGCGGCGACATGGCGAAGGCGTTCCTGTCCACCCGGCCCCAGACCGCCGTCGGCTCCCGGCACGTGTACAACAACGGGTGCTCGGTGCTGCTGGGCCTCGTCGTCGAGCAGGTCACCGGCGAGCCCCTGGAGGACTACCTGCGTCCCCGCCTGCTTGACCCGCTGGGGATCGGCGAGTTCGTGTGGAGCCACCACCCGTCGGGAAGCGTGCGCGGCAGCACGGGCGTGCACACGATCACCGAGAGCCTCGCGACGCTCGGCGAGCTCTACCTGCGCGACGGCGTCTGGCGAGGCTCGCGGCTGCTCCCCGAGGGGTGGGTGGCCCAGGCCACGCAGGCGCACATCGTCCCCACGGACTTCCCCGACTCCCCGGACTCGGGTGTCGGGTACGGCTACCAGCTGTGGATGAGCCGGCACGGCTACCGGGCTGACGGTGCTTGGGCCCAGCTCGCGATGGTCCTGCCGGACCAGGACGCCGTGATCGCCACGACCGCTGCCGTGCCGCACTCGCAGCTGGTCCTCGACCACGTCTGGGCGGAACTGCTGCCCGCCCTCGAAGGCGCGACGACGCGACCGGACCCCGGCGCGCAGCGCGAGCTGGAGGCACGGCTCGCTGCCCTGACCCTGCCGGTCGGCCCGCGTCCCTCCCCGGACCGCGCCGGCTGGCACACCAACGGCATGGTCGTCGTCCAGCGCATCCCTGACGCCAAGGGCTGGTGGTACCCGTCGCTCTTCGACGTCGGGCTCCAGCCGATCGCGGAGGGGTGGGCGCTGTCGTTCGTCGAGGACGAGGAGCCTCTGAGCATCGACTGCGGCGACGGCCGCTGGCTCACCTCGGTCCTCGTGCTGCCTGATCGGTCCAGGGTGCCGATCGCGGCGACCGCGACGGCGTCCGGCGCGACCGCGACGGCGGACGTGGTCTTCCTCGAGACGCCGCACGTGCTGCACCTCGACCTGGCGCGCATCGACCCGAAGGCGGAGGGACGGCTCGCAGCCCTCGCGACGGCGAGCATGCGGTGGAACGTCCCACCGTTGCACCACCGCTCGCTCGCCGACCTGAGGGCGTGAGGGTCACACGTCCGTTCCACCGGGGAGGGGCGAGCCTTCTGCGCGGGTCACGTGGAAGACGGGCCAGCCGATCTCGGTCCGCCACGCCGACCGGTCTGGGGTGTCACGAGGCCCCACGAGGTACGTCTCCCGCACCGGTCCCGCGACGGCGAGCGTGTTCGCCACGACCCAGGTGCCCAGCTGCCCGTAGGTGACGTCGATGTCGTCGTGCTCGCCGGCATGGGTCGTGACGGCCAGCTCGACGGCCGGCAAGGTCACGGGGCGCACCCGGCCGGTGGTGGGCGGCATGGTGGCCGGCCGGTACACGAGCACGTGGCCGCGCCCCTCGGTGAAGAGCGAGTTGTCGTACAGCCCTCCGGGAGAGCCCGTCGGTTCGCCGACCACCGCGTCGAGCTCGGCCATGGCACCGGAGTACCAGCCGAGGACCTCGTCGTGCGTCACGTCGCCCTCGATCGCCGCAACGGTGGTTGCCGGCAGCACCCTGAGCTCGACGTCGAGCGGGGCGGGCTCCGGTCGCAGGAGGCGGCGCAGCGAGACGACCGCGGCGCGGGTCCGGTCGAGCTCCCGCTCGAGCCGCTGCAGGTGGTCGGCGACCAGCCCGGCGCGGGTCGCCGCGTCGGGGGAGTGCAGGATGCGCTGCACGTCGGCGAGCGGGACGTCGAGCTCGCGCAGGCGGTGCACGACCTGCGCCGCCGGGATCTGCTCCGGGGTGTAGTAGCGGTAGCCCGTCGTCCGGTCCACCGTCGCCGGCTCGAGGAGGCCCGCGTCGTGGTACCGACGAAGGGTGCGGACGCTCAGGTGGGTGAGCTGGGAGAACTCGCCGATCGTCAGCACCCCGTCATGATGCTGCCTCCCCCTGGGGGAGAGTCCAGTGCTTGACCCTCGCGCGCCGGGAGGCCGCACGCTCGACGCATGACCGCACCGACCAGCATCCAGCCCGCCGACCTCCCTCCGACCGTCCGGACCTACCTCGCCGCGCACGCCGCCCGGGACGTCGATGCGGCGCTCCGCTCGTTCGCACCGGCAGCGGTGGTCGTGGACGACGGCACCACCTACCGGGGGACGGAGGAGATCCGGCGCTTCCTCTCGAAGGCCGGCGCCGAGTTCACCTTCACGACCACGCTCGTCGGCGCCCGCCGCGTCGACGACACCCACTGGGTGGCCACCCACCGTCTGGAGGGCGACTTCCCGGGCGGCGTCGTCGAGCTCGACTACCGCTTCGCGATGGCGTCCGGTCTCGTCGCCGAGCTCGTGATCGGCACATGACTCCACCGCGCGGGCGCAGGTCAGCCCTCTGAGCTCGGCAGGGTGTGCCAGGTGTCGTACGCCAGTGCGGCAGCCGCCTCCACGTCCCCGCGGGCGCAGAGCCGGATGAGCTCGTCGTGCTGGGTGATCGACGCCCGGCCGTCGAGGGAGCCGAACCGGAGCCGCTCGGCGCGTTCCGCGCGGGGCGGCGGCGACCGGGTGCGGCCGTGGGACCATCGCTGGGTGCAGATCGGGGTGCTCGGGCCGTTCGAGGTCCGCGCGGACGGCGGGGCAGCCGTCGAGGTGCCCGGCGCACGCCTGCGCGGGCTGCTCGTCGCACTCGCGCTCCAGCCCGGCCATGTCGTTCCCCGGGCGACCCTGGTGGACTGGATCTGGGGTGAGCACCCGCCCGCGGACGCGGCCAACGCCCTGCAGCGGCTCGCGTCGCGGCTGCGCAAGGTGCTGCCCGACGGGGCGGTCGAGGGTGAGGGTGGCGGGTACCGCCTGACGGTGGGCCCCGACGACGTCGACGCCGTGCGCTTCGAGCGCCTCGTCGGCGAGGCGCACGGCGCCCGCACGGGGGACGACGCGCGACGGGTGGTGCTCCTGCGTCAGGCCCTGCGCGCCTGGCGCGGCACGGCCATGCAGGAGGTCGAGCTCGAGGAGAGCCCGGCGCTCGACGCGGCGGCCGCCCGGCTCGACGGGCTGCGCCTCTCCGCGACGGAGGACCTGTACGAGGCGGAGATCCGCCTGGGCCGCGCCGCCGACCTGGTCCCCGAGCTGACCGACCTGGCGGCGGCGCACCCGGTGCGGGAGCGACTCGCCGCTGCCCTCATGCACGCCCTCGTCGCTGCGGGCCGCGACACCGAGGCGCTCCTCGTGTTCGACCGCACGCGCGAGGCGCTCGCCGACGCGCTCGGCGTCGACCCGTCGCCCGAGCTGGTGGCGCTCAACGTCGCGCTCCTGCGCGGCGAGGTGACCGGTCGCGACGAGGGCCGCCGCACCAACGTCCGCGCCGAGCTCACGAGGTTCGTCGGCCGGGAGACCGACGTCGAGGCGGTGCGCGTCCTCGCCGCCGAGTACCGGCTGGTCACGCTCGTCGGGCCCGGCGGGCTCGGCAAGACGCGGCTCGCCACGGAGCTGGGCCGCGCAGTGCTCGACGACGTCCCCGACGGGGTATGGCTCGTCGAGCTCGCGCCCATCGGGCCCGCGGACGACGTCGCGCAGGCGAGCCTGTCCGCCCTGGGGCTGCGCGACGCGCTCCTCGGTGCCGCGCCCAGTGCGGAGCCGACCGAGCGACTCGTCACGGCGCTCCGCGACCGCGAGGCCCTCCTGATCCTCGACAACTGCGAGCACGTGATCGACCAGGCCGCGGCGTTCGCCCATCGTGTGCTCGGCGAGTGCCCGCGCCTGCGCATCCTCGCGACGAGCAGGGAGCCGCTCGGGATCACGGGCGAGGTGCTGTGGCCGCTCGAGTCGCTCGCCGTACCCGCCGAGGGTGCCGGTCCTGACGCGGTCGCGGCCTCACCCGCCGTACAGCTGCTGGTCGACCGGGCTCGTGCCGTGCGGCAGGACCTCCCGACGGATGCGGCGACCATGGCGACGATGGCGCGCGTGTGCCGTGAGCTCGACGGCATGCCCCTCGCCATCGAGATGGCCGCGGCCCGGCTACGGAGCATGTCCGTCGACGAGCTCGCCCTGCGGCTCGCCGACCGGTTCCGCGTGCTCACGAGCGGCAGCAGGACCGCACTGCCGCGGCACCGGACGCTGCGGGCCGTCATCGACTGGAGCTGGGAGCTGCTGCCCGACGCGGAGCGGACGGTGCTGCGCAGGCTCTCGGTCTTCTACGGCGGTGCGGGCCAGGACGGCGCCGAACGGGTGTGCGCAGGCGGCGAGGTCGGCGCGCAGGACGTCCCTGAGCTGCTCGCGTCGCTCGTCGAGAAGTCCCTGCTCGTCGCCCAGGACGAGGGTGCGCCGCGCTACCGGCTGAGCGGGACTATCCGCGAGTACGCCGCGCAACGCCTCGCGGAGGCGGGGGAGCAGGAGTCCGCGCGTCGCGCACACCTGGCGTACGTGACCGAGCTCGCCGAGGCCGCCGAGCCGCACCTGCGTCGCGTCGAGCAGCTCGACTGGATCCGGCGCCTCCAGGCCGAGCACGACAACCTCGCGGCCGCCCTGCGGGGAGCCATCGCCGCCGGGGAGGCGCAGGAGGCGATGCGCCTCGCCGCGACCGCCGGCTGGTACTGGTGGCTCGGCGGCCACAAGACCGAGGGCATGGAGCTCATCACGGCCGCCACGAGGATCCCGGGCGACGTCGCCGACGAGACCAAGGCGCTCGTCTACATGCTCCTCGTCCAGTTCGTCACGGCGGGCCTCAACGGCCAGCACGAGGCCGAGGAGTGGATCCGCAAGGCCCACCACTACGCCCGTCGCAGCGGGACGACGCACCCGCTGCTGGGCTTCGTCGGCGTGCTCGAGCGCATGCTCGACGGTCCCGAGGCCGCCGAGCCCGCCCTCGAGTCGTTGCTCGGCGACGAGGACCCGTGGGTGCGGGCCCTCGCCCGGCTGCACCTGGGGAAGATGCGCGTGCTCCTCGGCCACGGCGGGCGCGACGCCGACGCCTACCTCGAGGCCGCCCTGATCGAGTTCCGGGCGGTGGGTGAGCGGTTCGGCATCTCGTTCGCGCTCGCCGAGCTCGGCGAGCGCATCGCGACCCGCGGCGAGTTCGCCGGGGCCTGCGAGCACTACGAGGAAGCCATCGGCGTCGTCGCCGAGGTCGGGGCGGACGACGACGTCATCCGCATGCGGGCACGGCAGGCCCAGTTGTACTGGCTCCTCGGCGACGCCGAGTCCTGCGCTGCGGCGCTCGCCGACGCCGAGCGGCTCGCCGCACGGGTCACATGGCCCGACGCGCTCGCGATGCTCGCGCTCGCCAAGGCGGGCCTCGCGCGCTGGCGCGGCGACGTCGACGAGGCACGCCACCAGCTCGACGTCGCCACCGGTCACTTCGGGGACGACGCGACCCAGGCGCCCATCCGCACCGTGACGCTCGACCTCCAGGGCTTCCTGAGCGACGACCTCGAGCAGGCCCGGGCCGCCCGCGCCGCCGCGTGCGAGGCGGCGACCGAGGCGGGCTACCCGCAGGCGGTCGCCGCGGTGCTCGTCGGCGTCGCCGACCACGCGCTCCGGCTGGACGACGCGGAGCAGGCGGCGCGGCTCCTCGGTGCGAGCGTGGGGATGCGCGGGCTGCCGGACCGGTCGAACCCGGACGCGACGCGCATCGAGCGCACGGCACGTCGACGTCTCGGTGAGCGGCGGTACGCGGCGCTCACGCGCGAGGGCGCGCAGGCCGACTGGGCCGACCTCGTCGCGGCCACGCTCACGGCCTGACACGCCCCCACGGCACAGGCCCGCCGCCGTCGTCGGTGCCCCGCCCGCGCACGCGCGACGCCGACGCCCGCGGTGCGCGGGCGTCGGCGTCCGGGGTGTCGGGGCGTCGGGCTAGGAGACCGTGCGACGGTACGCGGACATGGCGAACGCGTACGCGACGACGAGGATCCCGACGCACCAGGCGAGCGCGACCCAGATGTCCGTCCCGACCGGCTGCTGCGCGAACAGGTTGCGCGTCGCGTCGACGATGGACGTCACCGGCTGGTTGTCGGCGAAGGCCCGCACCGGGCCCGGCATCGTGTCGGTGGGGACGAACGCCGAGCTGATGAACGGCAGGAAGATCAGCGGGTAGGAGAACGCGCTCGCCCCGTCGACGGACTTCGCCGAGAGCCCGGCGATGACGGCGATCCAGGTCAGCGCCAGCGTGAACACGACGAGGATCCCGGCGACCGCGAGCCATGCGAGCACCCCGGCACCCGAGCGGAAGCCCATGAGGAGTGCGACGAGGACGACGACCACGATCGAGATCATGTTCGCGACGAGCGAGGTCAGCACGTGCGCCCACAGCACCGACGAGCGTGCGATCGGCATGGACTGGAAGCGCTCGAAGATGCCGCCCTGCATGTCCAGGAACAGCCGGTAGGCCGTGTAGGCGATCCCCGAGGCGATCGTGACGAGCAGGATGCCGGGCAGCAGGTAGGTCACGTACGACTCGGACCCGGTGTCGATCGCGCCGCCGAACACGTACACGAACAGCAGCATCATCGCGATGGGTGTCACCGCGGTCGTGATGATCGTGTCCGGGCTGCGCGCGATGTGTCGCAGGGACCGTCCGAGCAGGACGGCGGTGTCACCGAGGGTGTGCTGGGCCATGGTGGCTCCTCACTCGTGCGAGCCGACGGCGCGGACGGCGCGGTCTGCTCGGTCTGCCGGGGAGTCGCCGGCGCCACCGCCGACGATGGCGAAGAAGACGTCCTCGAGCGTGGGCTGCTTCTCCACGTACTCGACCTTCGCCGGGGAGAGGAGCTGCTTGAGCTCCGCGAGGGTTCCGTCGACGATGATCCGACCCTCGTGCAGGATCGCGATCCGGTCGGCGAGCTGCTCCGCCTCGTCCAGGTACTGCGTGGTGAGCAGGACCGTCGTCCCGCCGGCCGCGAGCTCCTTGACCGCCTGCCACACCTCGATGCGCGCCTGGGGGTCCAGGCCGGTCGTCGGCTCGTCGAGGAACACGACCGGCGGGTCGCCGATCAGGCTCATCGCGATGTCCAGGCGGCGACGCATGCCCCCTGAGTAGGTGCCGGCCCTGCGTGCTCCCGCATCGGTCAGCGAGAAGCGCGCGAGCAGGTCGTCGGCGATGCGGCCCGGGTCTCTCAGGTGTCGCAGACGCGCGACCAGGACGAGGTTCTCCCGCCCGGTGAGGACCTCGTCGACGGCGGCGAACTGGCCGGTCAGGCTGATGGACTCGCGCACCTGCGGCGCCTCGCGGGCGACGTCGAAGCCGTTGACCGTGGCCGTGCCGCCGTCGGCCCGGAGCAGCGTCGCCAGGATCTTCACGACGGTCGTCTTGCCGGCGCCGTTGGAGCCGAGCAGTGCGACGATGCCGCCCCGCGGGACGTCGAGGTCGACGCCACGCAGCACCGCGAGCTCCTTGTAGGACTTCTCCAGACCCTGCACGTGGATGGCGGGGCCGTGCCCCTCGTGCGTTCTCATCTCGGTGTCCGTTCCTCTCTTCAGGGATGCGCGCCGGCGGCGCGGTCGATGTCGTGGCGCAGCCGCGCCTGCTCCCCGGCGAGCCAGCCGCTCGTCGGGTAGCCGCTCAGCAGGGCCTCGACGAACGTCAGCGGGTCCTGCCCGACGACGTCGCGCACGGGCGTGCCGTTCGCGACGGCCTGCTCGAGGAGGGTGGCGAGGTCCTCGAAGACGGATGCGGCGTCGTCCGCGTCCGTCAGCCCCACGTACATGAGGTAGCGCTCGACGGCGTCGACGGCCGCGCGGTACTCGTCGGGCAGCCGGCGCGTGCGTGCCTTGTACGCGCGCCAGCGCCTCTTGTCGCCGATGACCTTGGCGGTGAGGTCGGAGAGGGACATGGTCAGGAACCTCCTGTGCCCGGGGCGCCGGGCTGGGTGTCGGATGTGGGGAGCAGCCGTCGGGCTACGCGTGCTGTGTCGTTCATGGCCCCACCGTCGACCGATCGGCTGACAGCCGGCTGACACCCGCCTGACACGACCGCTGACACGCGGCGCCGCGAGGTGGGGCGGGGCACTCGCCGGTGGCTGGTTGGATGGGTGCACCGAGGCGCGACGCTGGTCGCGCATGCCCCTGCATCCCTCCTGGAGGTTCCGTGAGCCGGCCGGCCCATCGGCGCTGGGGCCTGGTCGCCCTCGTCGGTCTGGGCGGTGCCGTGGGCACCACGGCGAGGTTCGCCGTGTCCCACGCGGTCCCCGCAGCAGGTGGTTGGCCTGCGGCGACGTTCGTGGTGAACCTCGTCGGCGCCTTCCTCCTCGGGGTGCTGCTCGAAGCCCTCGCGCGCCGCGGACCCGAGTCCCGCCGCGCCCAGCGTCTGCGGCTCACGCTGGGGACGGGCGTGCTGGGAGGCTTCACGACGTTCAGCAGCCTGGCGATCGAGATCGAGCGACTCGTGGCCGACGGACGCGCTCCGCTCGGTGCCGTCTACGGCGTGACGAGCATCGTCCTCGGGTTCGCCTGCTGCCTGACCGGTGTGGTCGTGGCAGCCCGGCAGCACCGCAGGCGCGCGGCACGCCTGCCGGTGGACCCCGACGCCGCCGACCTGTCGGAGGACACGTGACGGCTGTGAGTCCCGCGCTCGTCCTCGCGGTCGCGCTCGGCGGTGGTCTGGGCGCGTCGGCGCGGTTCGTCGTGGACGGGCTCGTCCGGACCCGGTGGTCGGGTGTGCTCCCGCTCGCGACCGTGCTGATCAACGTCACGGGGTCGCTCGCGATCGGCCTGCTCGGTGGGGCGGCGGCGTTCCACGGCCTGGGCCCGACGTGGCTCGTGGTGAGCACGACCGGGTTCTGCGGCGGGTACACCACGTTCTCCACCGCGATGGTCGAGACCGTGCGGCTCGTCCAGGCCGACGAGTGGCGATGGGCCGTCCTCAACGCCTTCGGGTCTCTCATGCTGTGCGTGGCGGCGGCCGCCGCCGGCATGGGCGTCATGTGGGTGACGGGCACATAGGTCACGGCCCGCTCGGCGCACGCCGGCACGGTGCCGGTTGCTAGGGTCGCGACAAGGCCAGGTACGCACGCGGACCCTGCCCGGGCCCGCGCCGTGCGGTCGGCCGCCGCGGAGGTGACGCACGGTGCCCACTCACCAGGTACCCCAGCCCGGCCTCGACCGTCTGGTCCCGCTCCGTGGTCATCCGCTCGTGGTGGGCGTCACCCCGGGGCAGCCCGACCTGGTCCCGCTGACCGCCGCCGCGTGGGCCCGTGACGCGGGCGTCTCCCGGCTCTTCTGCGCCTACGTCGACGGCTCACGCTTCACGCGCGAGGAGTACCCCGACGGCACCGTCCTGCACGACGCGGTCGACCCGGACGGGGACGACGAGGCGTGGCAGGACAGGGAACGCGCACTGGCCGACACCCTCGTGCGTGTGCTGGGGTACGACGGCGTCCCGTGGGAGCTCCGATACCTCGCCGGCCGGCCGGACAGGGCGCTGACGCACCTCGCACGAGCGGTCGACGCGGCGGGCTTCGTCGTCGGTACGCGGGCCCCCGGTGCGGGCTCCCGCATGCGCGAGCTCGTCGAAGGGTCCGTGGCAGTGCGGCTCACGCACCACCAGCACCGCCCGGTCCTCGTCGTGCCGCTCCGGGTCGTGGACTGGCACGCGCGCCCCCTGACGGCCGACGGCTGACCGGCCGGATGCCTGCGCACCGCCGGCGCCGCGCGGACCGGCACCCGCGACGCGTGCCGGTCGTGACGCCGACGTGGCAATGCCGGTGTCCCGGTACGCGCAGGCGCGCTAGCCTCGCGGACCATGCTGCCCCAGGACTGGATCGAGCACCGTCGCACCGACGGTGAGACCGTCGGCTGGATCGTGCCCGACGGCGACGGGTTCCGCGCCGTCGACGTCCTGGGCAGGCCGGCCACCGACGAGCCCGTCGACTGGCTGGCCGCGGAGGAGGCGCTCGAGGGGCTCGGCATCGGCTTCCTGGCCGACCGCTACGTCCTGCGCCTCCCCGACGGCACGGAGCGGCCTGTCCGCATCAGCGAGGTCGGCCCGCGTGGCGTGACGGTCGTCGCCGACGAGCTCGGATCTGCTTCCGCCGTCGGCGCGCGCGTCGATCGCTTCCAGCTCCCGTTCCCCGTGCCGGGCACCCTCCGGGCTGCTCCCTGATCGCCACCCCGTCGACGGCGGGTCAGCCGGTTCACGGGTCCACGGACTCGTCGGCCTGTGCGTGGCGGGGGCGACGCCGCGCCAGCCACCAGACCAGCGCGGCAGCGACCGTGAGGACGGCGACGACGGCGACGTCCGGCACCGCCCCGCCCCAGGCGGCGGCCTGCCGCTGAAGGCCCGCCTGGACGTGCGCGGGAACGAGCTCAGGTGCGGCGACCATCCCGTTGGTGGTCAGGAAGACGATGCCGACGGTGACGAGCAGCCCTCCGGTCACGACCGACGTGGTGTGGAGGCGCAGGCGCCCCAGGCGGAGCTCGCGGCCGCGCAGCCACGTGCGCCCTACGGTCGCTCCGCTCCGCGCCCACAGCCACGCGATGGCGAGGAGCGGGAGGACCATCCCGGCGGCGTACACGGCCAGCATCGTCCCGCCGAGAACGGCGGACCCCTGTGCGGCCGCCAGCGTCAGGACGGCACCGAGGATGGGCCCCGCGCAGAACCCGGCGACGCCGGACAGGGTGCCGAGGACGAACGTCCGCGGCATGCCCTGGCGTCGCCCCTGCGACGCGGCGAGCCGGTCGGCACCGGGGAGGAGCCGGCGCAGGTCGAACCCGAGGCCCATGACCTGCAGGAGGCCGAAGACGATGATGAGCCAGCCCGCGGTCGTCACCAGGAGGTCGCGGTGCTGCGTCAGCGCGGCACCGAGCAGCGCGGCACCGAGGCCGAGGGGCACGAGCGTCACGGCGAGCCCGAGGTAGAAGACGCCGCCATGGGCGAGGAGGCGCGGCCCGGATCCCACGGTGCCCGCGAAGAACGCGGGCAGCAGCAGCGCCCCGCAGGGACTCAGGAGCGCGAGGGCGCCGCCGAGCAGTGCGGTGAGGTAGCCGATCTCCATCAGCAGTGCCTCGCCCTCAGCGCTGGGCCCTGGCGAGGGCGTCCTCGACGGCGGTGACGAACACCTCGGTCGGCTGGGCGCCGACCACTGGCGTCCCCCCGACGAGGAAGGACGGGGTGGAGAACGCGCCGATGGAGGCCGCCTCGTCCGCGTTGGCGGTCACTGCGGCATCGACCTCGGGTGAGGCCAGGTCAGTGGCGAACCTTCCCGTGTCCAGGCCCAGGGAGCCGGCGAGCTCGAGGAGGGCCTCGTCGGTGAGCATCTGCGCGGGACGTTTCTCACCGTCGGCGAACAGGGCCTGGTGGTACTCCCAGAACCGGCCCTGGAGCCCCGCGGCATAGGCGGCGCGGGCCGCACGGGCCGAGTCGGGGCCGAAGACCGCGATGTCGCGCCACTCGATGCGCAGGTCGCCGCCGTCGACGTACGGCTGCATGGCCGGGAGCGTCTCGTCGGACCAGACGGCGCAGAAGGGGCACTGGTAGTCCGAGTACACGACCATCACGACCGGTGCGTCGACGGGTCCGGCCGTCAGTGGGTCGTCGGGGTCCCGGCGCGCCATGTCGAGCGTGGGGGAGTCCTGCGGCTCGGCGGTCCCTGCGCCCGGGCCGTCGTCCCGGGACCGGGCGTCGTCGGGCGTGCCGACCGTGGGTCCCGTTGCTGTCGGGGCTGCCGGGTCGTCCCCGGGCCGGGTCAGGGCGACGGTGACGAGCGCGGCCGCCACCACGACGATGAGAACCAGGACCGCCCAGGACCGGCGGAGGGTGGACGGTGCGTCTGAGCGAGGAGGGGTCACGGGCTGCTCTCGGTGAGGGGAATCGGCTTGCTGAGGGGCTGGTGTCGATCGACTCGCATCTACTATGCCAAGTAGTAGCCGACTATGCTCCATAGTAGACACGGCGACACCACCCGACCCGACACGGAGCGCATCGATGAACCTCACCGCGGTTGCAGCCGCCCGCGCGGAACCGCAGCGGACCATCGAGGCCGTCCAGCTCGCCCTGAGGTCGTGGACGCGACGACAGGCGTGGGCCGCGGTGCTCTTCACGATCGTCTTCGGGCTGCTCATCGGCGTGTCGACGGTCCTCATCCCGAACCCTGTGTTCGGGCGGGAGATCCCCGTCGTGGCGTGGAACTACCCGGTCTGGGTCGTTACCTCGGTGCTCGCCGGCATGCTCGCGGCCACGTACGTGCGGGCCGGCCGGGCTGATGCGTCGGCCGGGTCCGACGGTGCCGGCGCGGCGACGGAGGTCGACGATGACGCACCCGTCGACGCCGCGAGCCGCCTCGGCATGGCCGGTGGCGTCCTGACCTGGTTCGCGGTCGGCTGTCCCGTGTGCAACAAGATCGCACTGCTGGCGCTCGGCTACTCCGGAGCGCTCACCTGGTTCGCACCCGTCCAGCCCTACCTCGCCGGCGTCGCCATGCTGATGACCGCCGGGGCGCTCGTCTTCCGGTTGCGCGGCCAGGTCTTCTGCCCGATGCCGGCGGCACGCCGTGCGTGACGAGCTCCCGCGGCTCGGGACGCTCGAGCACCAGGTCATGGACGTGCTCTGGGACTGCCCGGACGAGCTGTGCGCGCGGCGTGTCCTTGAGCGACTCGCCACCGGGGCTCTCGCGTACACGACCGTCGCGACCGTGCTCACGAACCTCACGCGCAAGGGCATGCTCGAGCGGACGAGCACCCCGCGCTCCTGGGCCTACCGGCCGAGCATGAGCCGCAGCCAGTACGTCGCAGGCTGCATGGTCCAGACGCTGCGCGGCGCCGAGGACCGGACGGCAGCGCTCGGGGAGCTGGTCCGCACGCTCGAGCCGCGCGAGCGCGACGCTCTCCGGGCCGCGCTCGGCACCGCGGACGCCACCGTCTGACGCCGTCGGTGCGCCGTCTCCCGGCGGTCGAGGTCTGGTGCGACGTCGACCGCCGGTGCTGCGTGAGCTCAGCCGGCCGCGGCGGTCGATACGGCGGGGGCGAGCTCGTCGAGCGCCTCGAGCGCCTCGCACGCGTAGACGACGGACGGCCCACCACCCATCAGGACGGCGACGCCGAGCACCTCCTGGATCTCCTCCCTCGTCGCGCCCAAGGTGAGCGAGTCCTGCACGTGGCAGACGATGCAGCCCTCGCAGCGGACCGTCACCGCGATGCCGAGCGCGATGAGCTCCTTGGTCTTGCCGTCGAGTGCTCCGTCAGCCCCTGCGGACCTGTGCAGCTGGCCGAAGGCTGCCATCGGCCCAGGGACGGCCCCTCCGAGAGCGCTCATGCCGGCCATGAGTGCCGTGTAGCGGTCGTGGTACCTCGTCATCGTGTCCATGCCCTTCCCTCACCTGGATCGCGCCGGATGCGCCCTTCCGGCATATCCCTCGTCGCCTGTGGGGAGGGAGGACGTAAGGACCGTGATCAATCGGGTCAATGCTCGGGCGAGAGGGTGCTCTGCCTCACGACCGCGCTACCGACGGGCGCGCCGATGTCGCTCGCGATGACCGGGCACTTGACCTGGAGCATGCAGAACACCTTCGGACCCGCGTCACTCAAGGTCTCGTAGTGAGCCTGGCCCTTGGCGATGACCAGAGGGGCCCTCGTGAAGGCGTCGCGGAATCCGGCCGAGCAGGCGTCGAGAACCGTGCCGGGGGCGTCGGAGCCGTTGTCCTCGACGGTGGCACAGGCATGGAGCCCTGCCGCGTGCGCGTCCGCCCGTGTCGCGTCGTTGAGCACGGCACCGGCTTTGACGACGTAGCGCACGGGTACCGGGAGACGCTCGACGAGTACCCGGTCGAAGACCGTCTCGCCGGCGTTGTCCGCGAGGAAGAGGACGTGATCCGCGGTGGTGAGCGCCGCGCGAAGTGCCGCCATGTCGTCGATGGCGAGCGGGGCCCGGACGGCCCTGTCCACGCTCGCCTGGAGGTCAGGCACGTCGTCGTAGGCTCCGAGGTCGATGACGTTGCCAGCGATGCTCACCCGCACGGCAGCGTCCAGCGGGTCCGCGCTCTGCGCGACGAGGTCCCTGAGCCCTGGGTACAGGGCGAGCGCCGCTCTCGTGCTCGCCGCCTTGGCCTCGGCATACGGGTCGCGGTTGCCCAGCCGCGATCGCACGACTCGATGGACCGCATGAGCGATCTGCGCCGGGTTCGACTCCGGCGGCACGGTCTGCAGCAGCGCGAGCGTGTCGACGACCACCATGCGCTGCTCGTCGTCCTCAGCGCCTGCGTTCCTCGCGGCGCTGAGGGCCTGCCGCACGAAGCACGCGTAGCAGTCGAGGTAGGTGTGCACCCGATCGATGCTCCTCGGGGCGGGACGCGGGCAGCGAGCCGAAGGTCCCGATCGGCGGTCGACCTCCGGGGTGATGATGTTTTCGACATCTAGATGAGAGCGGGGACTGCGCGATGCCGCGATGTGACGGGACCGGACCACGACTCGACGCGCGAGGTGGCGACGGTGGGCGCACGTGCCACGGGGGGAACGACGCGGACGGACGTTGCGGGAGAGGCCGACGTCGGGCCGACGGCTCGCGCCGACGAGAGGCCGAGAGCGCCACGGTGTCGGGTGCGGCGTCCGGCCCCGGGCTCCCTCCGCCGTGGACCGCTCCCGCTCTGGTCGCCGTCTGTGCCGACGGCCGCGACCTGTCGGACCGCGTCCACGCGCGCTTCGGCCGCGCCGGGTTCTTCCAGCTCGTCGACCCCGAGACCATGGCCGTCACGCTGATCTCCAACGATGAGAACCGGGCCGTCGCACAGGGCGCGGGCACAGGCGCGGTGGAGCTCCTGGCCGAGCGCGGGGTGACGGCGCTGATCGCCACCCGGGTCGGGCCGAAGGCTGCGGAGGCACTCCGGTACGCCGCGATCCCCGTGTACGCGGCCGCCGACGTGACGGTCGGCGAGGCGGTGGCTGCGTTCTGCCGCGGCGGGCTCGCGCGCGTGGACGAGGTGTGAGAGGTCGTCCATGACGCCCGTCACGGTTGCGGTCGCCTCGGGCAAGGGTGGCACCGGGAAGACGCTCGTCGCCACGAACCTCGCGGCACACGTCGCACGCACGGGCCTCCGGGTCACCCTCGCCGACTGCGACGTGGAGGCGCCGAACGCGCACCTCTTCTTCGACGTGCGCGCGGCCGTCGCACCGGTGGAGATGCCTGTCCCGGAGATCGTCGGGGCCTGCCCTGCACGGTGCACGGCATGTCGTGACGCGTGTCGCTTCGGTGCGATCCGGATCCTCGGCGGCAGGCCCGTCGTGCTCCCGGACCTCTGCCACGGCTGTGGTGCGTGCACGCAGGTGTGCCCGTCAGGGGCCTTGCACGAGCGACAGGTAGCGGTCGGGAGCGTCGGTGTGGGGCGGGCTCCGGACGGGATGAGACTCGTCACCGGGCAGCTGCACGTCGGGCAGTCGAAGGCGCCCGCCGTCATCAGGGCGACCCGCGAGCACGCGCTCAGCGAGGTGTCCGACGTCGTGCTCCTCGATGCGGCACCCGGCGCCGCGTGCACTGCCGTCGCAGCGGTCCACGGGACCGACTTCCTTCTGCTCGTGACGGAACCGACGCCGTTCGGCCTGCACGACCTGACGGCGATGGTGGACCTGGCGGGGGAGCTGCGGCTGAGGGCGGGAGTCGTCCTGAACAGGGTGGGCACCGGCGAGGTGGACATCGGCGCGTACTGCCGCACGGCGGGTGTCCCGTTGCTCGCCTCTCTACCCTTCGACCGGGATGTCGCCGCCTGCTATGCGGACGGCCGGCTCCTGATCGACGGGCATCCGGCCGGCGACCGGTGGTTCGCGGACCTGTGGAGCACCCTGTGTGACCACCTGGCCACGAGCAGCGCGGGGGTGCCGGCATGAGAACGCTCGTCGTGGCCTCGGGAAAGGGTGGCACCGGGAAGACGACCATGACCGCCGTCCTCGTCCACGTCGCCGCGCCGAGCCGGCCGCTGGCCGTGGCCGACTGCGACGTCGAGGGATCCAACCTCCCCCTGGCGCTCAGCGTGGACGTCGTCTCGCGCACGGCGTTCGCCGGGAGACCGCGCGCCGTCGTCGACGAGGAGGTGTGCGCCGGCTGCGGAGTCTGCCTCGACCGCTGTCGGTTCGGCGCACTCTCGTTGTCCGACGACGGGCTTGCCGTGATCGATCCCTGGCTGTGCGAGTCCTGCGGGGCGTGCACGTGGGGATGCCCGCTCGATGCCATCAGCTTCGAGCCGCAGCAGGCCGGGGAGGTCCTGGTCGGCGAGGGTCCCGCCGGGCCGATGGTGTTCGGGCTGCTCCGGCCGGGCGAGGACCTCTCGGGGAAGCTCGTCACGAGTGTCCGGGAACGCGTCGCAGCCCTCGCGGACGAGCGAGGCGTCGGCCTGGTCATCGTCGACGGGCCGCCCGGGGTCGGGTGCCCGACGATCGCGTCGATCACCGGCGCGGACGGCGTCCTCGCCGTGAGCGAACCGACTCTCTCGGGGGAGCACGACCTACGGCGGCTCGTCTCCCTCGCGCACCAGCTCGGCGTACCGGTCAAGGTCGTGCTGAACAAGGCGGACCTGTCCGAGACCGGCGCGCAGCGGATCCGATCGGCGTGCTCCAGCCTCGGCGTCGAGCTGGTGGGCGAGCTCGACTTCGACACCGATCTCCCGCGCGCGCTCGGGGCCGTCGCGCGGGGAACCCGGCCGCCGTCGAGCCTCGACTCGTCGTCGTTCGTGCACTCGGTGCGCGCGATCTGGCCCCGGGTGGATCCTGAGCGCGCCGACTGGGCACTGCCGGACGACGGCTCGGGCTGACAGCTGACGGAGCCCATCCATGCCCGTCCTCGGTCCTCCGGGCGGGTCCATCGACAGGAGGGAAGAACCACCATGACGATGCGGCGCATCCGCACGATCGGCGACCCCGTGCTGCGCACACCGTGCGAACCGATCGCGGTGGTCGACGACCGCGTGCGCCGGCTGGTCGACGACCTCCTCGAGACCGTCGACCAGGAGGGGCGGGCCGGCTTGTCGGCCAACCAGATCGGCGTCGGACTGCGAGCCTTCTCCTGGAACATCGGTAGCGAGATCGGGTACGTGATCAACCCGCGACTCGTCGAGGTCTCGGAGGACGACCAGGACGGGCCCGAGGGCTGCTTGTCGGTACCGGGCCTGTGGTACCCGACACGCCGTGCCTTGTACGCGCGTGTCGTCGGGGCGGATCTCGACGGCAACGAGGTCGTGGTCGAGGGCGCTGGGCTGATGGGCCGCTGCCTTCAGCACGAGACCGATCATCTCGACGGGCGCCTCTACCTGGACAGGCTTGACCGGGCGACCCACGGCGAAGCGATGCGCGCGCTACGCGCCCGGCTCTGAGCACCCGTGCAGCCATGAGGCGTGCGGTCTAGGACGGGCCGGAGCCTCTGCAGGCACTGCACGTCCCGAACACCGTCAGCGCGTGGCTGACGTCCGCGAACCCGGCGCGGGTGGCGACCTCGACGGTCCATCTCTCGACCATCGGCTCACTGATCTCGGTGACACGCCCACAGCTGCGGCAGACGAGGTGATGGTGGTGACGATCGGACCCTCGGACGTAGGTGGCCTCGCCGTCGTCATGCATCAGGACGTCGACCGCGCCTGACCGGACGAGGCGTGTCAGCCACCGGTACACGGTCGCCAGCGCGATCCCGCTGCCCTGTCGGTGCAGCTGGGCGTGGATTTCCTGAGCGGTGAGGCATCGGTCGGCCTGCGCGAGGAACGTCAGGAGCGCGCGACTCTGCACCGTCTGCCGCGACTCGCGCGCTGGGGCGAGGTCAACGCGCATGCGGCCTCCCAGCGTGTCTCCAGGTCCAACGACCCAACGCCGATCTATCGATAATGACTATCATTATGGACACAGACCAACCGACGATCAAGACTGAAGGTCCCACCATGGTGACTGTGAACGGCAAGGACCGCCGCGAGGGCGCCGCCGCGCGCCCGCGGATCTCGGCGCGCGCGAGGGCAGCTCTCGGCTCAGGGGCGGTGCTGATGGTTGCCCTTGTGCCCGCCGCGTGCGGCGAGGCGGGGCAGGGCCACGGATCGAGCAGGCCCACGATCGTGGCGACGACGACCATCCTCGGTGACGTCGCAGGGCGCGTCGCCGAGTGCGGTGGTCTCGAGGTGTCGACACTGATCCCTCGCGGCGCAGATCCGCACGACTACGCCCCGTCCTCCGCGGACGTACGAGACATGGTCGAGGCCGACCTGGTCATCGCCAACGGGCTGGGCCTGGAGGAGGGCCTGGCCTCAGCGCTCCAGTCCGCACGAGACGACGGCGCCGTCGTGCTCGAGGTCGCTCCGCTCCTCGAGCCGCGGCCCCTGGGCTCCGGCGAGCACGCGGACACCGCCGAGGCCGACGCCGACGGCGGGGACGACGATGGTGACGCAGCGCTCGACCCCCACGTGTGGCTGGACGTGTCACGCATGGCTGACGCGGCCGAGATCATCGGGGCCGAGCTCGCGGCGTCGACCGGTGACGACGGTCTGGTCCGGTGCGGTGAGCAGGTCGCCGCAGAGCTCATCTCCACCGACGGCGAGGTCCGGGACGTCCTCGCGTCGATCCCCGCAGGGTCACGGGTCCTGGTGACCGATCACGACGCCTTCGGGTACTTCGCGCAGGCGTACGGCTTCGAGGTCATCGGTGTGGTGGTGCCCGGGGGGTCGACCCTGGCAGAGCCCAGCTCCGAGGAGCTCGCGACGCTTGCCGACGTCGTCCGCACCGCGGGGGTCGGTGCCATCTTCGCGAACTCGGCCCACCGCACCGTGCTCATCGAGGCGCTCTCCGCGGAGGTCGGCGACGTCGACGTCGTCGAGCTCTACGTCGGGAGCCTCGGCGCTGAGGGCTCCGGTGCCGAGGACTACGCCGGGATGATGCTCACGGACGCGCAGCTCATCGCGCGGGCCTTGGAGGGCTGAGAGACCCGTGGCCTTCGTGGACTGGTGGGTCGAGCCGTTCGCCCTCGGCTTCGAGCAACGGGCACTGCTGGGCGGGATCCTCGCCGGCCTGATGTGCTCCGTCGTCGGTACGTGGCTCGTGCTGCGCGGCATGAGCTTCTTCGGCGACGCCTTCGTCCACGGGGTCGTGCCGGGGATCGCCGCCGCGGTCGTCCTCGACCTGCCTCCGGCGCTCGGCGCTGCTCTCGCGGCGGTCGTCATGGTGGCCGGGATCGAGCTCGTCAACAGGCAGTCCCTGCTGGGAGAGGACACCGCGATCGGGCTGCTCTTCGTGGGGATGCTGGCACTCGGCGTCGCGATCATCTCGAGCGTCGACTCCTACACGGGCAGCCTGACCTCGATGCTGTTCGGCGACGCACTCGGGGTGACTCAGGAGGACCTTGTCCAGCAGGCGATCCTCGGTCTCGTCGTCCTGCTGACGTCGCTCGTGATGTACCGGCCGTTCCTCGCCCTGGCGTTCAACCGGCAGAAGGCCGCTCTGCTGGGCATGCGGCCCGGCCTCGCGCACGCCGTGCTGCTCGCGCTCATCGCGGCGGCCGTCATCGGGAGCTTCCAGGCTGTCGGGACCCTCCTCGTCTTCGGCCTGCTCATCGGCCCGCCGGCGACGGCTGTGCTCCTGGTGCGCACCGTTCCTCGGATGATGATGACGGCATCAGGGATCTCCGTGGTCTCGGTGTGGCTCGGCCTGGTGCTGAGCTACCACCTCGGGACAGCCGCGTCGGCGACGATGGCGATGGTGCCGATCGTCGGGTTCTTCATGACCCTCACGTGGGTGCGCATCCGCACGAGGCTGCGTCTCCGCAGACGCGCTTCTCACACGCCACCGCCGCGGTGGCGGCGGTCCGCTGCGGACACGTGGCCGACCGAGGCCGAGGTGGAGGAGTCGGGGGGTGCCCTCGGCCGAGCGCGGGCCCAGGACGCGACCGCCGTGCACGACGCGACGGGTGGCGTCGTCCGCGGGAGCGACGTCGTCCTGCGCTACGACGGGCACACCGCCGTGACGCGCGCCACCTTCACGGTCCCGGCCGGCAGGATCACCGCGGTGATCGGCCCGAACGGCTCGGGGAAGTCCACCCTGCTCAACGCGATGGCCGGTCTCATCCCCGTCGCTGAGGGGTCGCTGGAGACGTTGGGACAGGTACCGGCGCGAGCACGTCAGGAGATCAGCTACGTGCTCCAGTCGATGGTGGTGCCGGCGACCACGCCGATGACGGTCCGGGAGACCGTCGCCATGGGGCGGTACCCGAGCCTCGGATGGTTCCGCCGAGCGACACCTCACGACCGGGAGCGGGTTCGCGACGCCATGCGTCGCCTCGAGATCACCGATCTGGCCGGACGGCACCTCCACGAGCTCTCCGGCGGGCAGCGGCAACGCGTCTACGTCGCACAGGGCCTCGTGCAGGACCACCGCCTGCTCCTGCTCGACGAGCCGCTGACCGGGCTGGACATGGTCTCGGCCCGCACCATCGACCGCATCATCCACGACGAGCGGGCGAGTGGCGGGTCGATCGTCCTCACCACGCACGACCTCGAGGAGGCCCGAGCGGCGGACCATGTCCTCCTGATGAGTGGCCGGGTGGTCGCGTCCGGGCCGCCCGCCGCGGTCTGCTCCCCGGGGAACCTCGCCGAGGCGTTCGGCCTGGGCAGCGTGCACGGCTGGCATGGCTTCCTCGACGACCCGGCACATGATCCCCACGGTGAGCAGGCAGTGCACCACGAGCACGGTACGGGCCCGCTGACGACGCCGCGGGATGAGGTGGCGGCCGCTCGCCGGGTGCGCGCCGTACCTCGGGGCGCCGACGGGACGGGTCGAAGGTCCCGCGTTCCGCTGCGCCTGCCTAGATGTAATCGGCACGTAGATGGAGGCGAGATGAACCAGGGATGTGAAGGCCGCGGCGCCGGCTGCGGACGCCGGGGTCGACCGGTCGGTGGAGGAGCCGGGCTCCTCGACCCCGCCATCCTGGCGTCCCTGGGTCTCGTCCCCGCGCACGGGTACGACCTGCGGTCCTCGATCGAGGAGCTCACGGGCGGATTCCTGAGCGTGGACCCGGGCGGTCTCTACCGGGCCCTGCGCCGCCTCGAGGAGGACGGCCTCGTCGAGTCCGCGTGGGCGCAGGGCGATCACGGACCGCAGCGACGCATCTACCGGCTCTCGGCGGACGGCCGGGAGGCGCTCGCGCAGTGGAGCGACGGCCTCGTCGCGCGTGGGCGTGCCATCGACGGCATCCTGCGCGCGCTCTCGGAGGCGGCACCGAAGGCATAGGAGGGTTCACGGGTGGCAGTGGATTTCGTCGCGCTCGACTGGGAGACGGCCAACGGCGCGCGGGGTTCGGCGTGCGCAGTCGGTCTGGTCCGTGTCGAGGCGGGTGCGGTCGTCGACACGTGGTCGACCCTGCTGAGACCGCCCGAGTGCTTCAGCGGGTTCGACGAGAACAACACCGCGGTGCACGGCCTTCGTGCCGCCGACGTCGCCGACGCCCCTCGGTTCATCGACGTCTGGCCCACCATCGAGTCGTGGTTGCGTTCCTCGACGGTGGTGGCCCACAACGCGCCCTTCGACCTCGGCGTCGTACAGGACGCGACATGGGCTGCGGGTGCGTGCTGCCCGCGCCTGCGCGTCGGTTGCACCCTCGCGCTGGCTCGGCGCCACTACGACCTGCCCTCCTACACGCTGGACGTCGTCGCCGAGGCCGCTGGTGTCTCCCTGGCCCAGCACCATGAGGCCCTCGCCGACTCGCTGGCGGCCGCCGAGATCCTCATGCGTATCGCGGAGGAGTCCGCCGCCTCGTCGGTCGACGAGGTCTTCGACCTGCACGGGCTCGCGCTCGGCTGGTCGACCGGCCCGGACGCGGCACCGTGTCGGGTCGTGGGCCGGTCCCGATGGACGAAGGTCGTGCCCGGCACGGCTGGATGGGCCGAGTCGACGCTCTGGTGAGCCGGGCCTGCCCCTCGCGCCGGTGGACCGTGCGCCGTGCAGTGCCCGCGGCGGGGTGCCTCAGTCGGGCAGGCGGGCGCTGATCGACCGCAGACCCGCGAGGTCGACGACCACACGGTCGGGGGCCCGGACGATCCGGCCGAGCACGTGCGAGCAGCCTGCGCAGCGCAGGACGACACCAGGGGCGCGCCGGTACACGCGTGCCGCAGCGAGGACCGCGGTGCGGCCGCACCCGCCGCAGGTGCCGACGGCCGTCGTCATGTCCATCGCGAAGATCTCGAGGAGGTCGCCGGCGAGGGCGTTCCCGTCGACGTAGGCGTCGTCGACGGCGGCCTCGTCGGCGTCGGTCAGGTGCGTGGGCTCGTGGTCGGTCATGCCTGACCTCCGGTCGGGCCGAACCGCTCGGCGCGGATGCGTGCGGGGTCGTGGCCCAGGTCCACGAGGAGCGCCGTGATCGCCTCGACGAACGGTGTCGGCCCGCACACGAAGCACGTCGGGCGCGCGGACGGCGCGAACGTCGCCGCGCGGAGCACGTCGGCGTCGATCCGCCCCGGGGCGCGACCCGGCGGGGCGACCCGCGTGTGCTGCCACGTGACGGCCACGCCGCCCGCCCGCGTCGACTCGAGCGCGAGCTCCGCGGAGTAGAGGGCCGAGCCCGGGTCGCGGACCGAGCAGAGCAGTCGCATGGGAGTCCGGGCCCCGGCGCGGGCTCGTGAGCGCACCATCGCCACGAGGGGCACCAGGCCCGTCCCCCCACCGACGAGCTGGACGGGCGCGGCGTCCTCGGGCCGCCAGACGAACCACCCGCCCAGCGGCCCGCGCACCTCGACCTGGTCCCCGGCCTCCATCGCCCCGGCGAGGTAGCCGGAGACCTCTCCACCCGGGACCTCGGCCACCGTGATGCTCACGAGGTCACCGTTCGTGGCGTCCGCGATCGAGTAGGCACGCGTCGCCGTGTACCCGTCAGGCGCGGTGAGGCGGACGTCGACGTGCTGCCCGGGCAGGTGGCCGGGCCACCCCGGCACCTCGAGCACGATCGTCCGGGCGGACGCCGTCTCGGCGGTGAAGGAGCGGGCGGTCGCGGTCCGCCAGGTCAGTCGCCCCAGTAGCGCTGCTCCCGCCACGGGTCCCCCTCGTTGTGGTAGCCGGCGGTCTCCCAGAAGCCGGGCTCGTCGACCGGTGTGAGCGTCAGGCCCGTGAGCCACTTCGCGCTCTTCCACAGGTAGAGGTGGGGGACGAGCAGACGCGCAGGCCCTCCGTGCTCGGGGCTCAGCGGCTCGTCGTCGTACGTGTGCGCGACCCAGGCCTTGTGGTGCAGGAGCTCGTCCAACGGCATGTTCGTGGTGTAGCCGCCGTACGAGTGCGCGACGACATGGTCCGCGGAGGTCTCCACGTCGGCCAGGAGGGTGTCGAGCGACACCCCGCGCCAAGACGTCCCCAGCTTCGACCAGCGCGTGACGCAGTGCAGGTCGACGACCACGTCCTCCTGCGGGAGCGCGTGGAAGGCGTCCCAGTCCCAGCGGAGCTGTTCACCCGTCTCGCTGGTCACCGTGAGCTCCCAGCGGTCCGGCGGGACGTGCGGGGTGGGCCCCGCGGACAGGACGGGGAAGTCCTCGACGAGGTACTGGCCGGGTGGGAGCTCGGGCTGCTGGGCGTGCTGCCGGCCGCCGAACCCGCGCGTCACAGGTGCCATGAGCGTGTCTCCCTCACCCCGGGGTCGCGCCCGGTCCGGCGGGTGGAACGTGCCCAGTGTCGTGGCGGGTCAGCCTGTGCGACAAGGGTCAGGCCGCACCGATCTGCGCAGTGCGGTCGTCGTGGGCCGGTCGCGGGGGATCCGCCTCAGTCGGCATGCTCGCCCGGACGCCGATGCCCGGGTGTTGCCGGACCGGCAACGATGCTTGTCACAGATCGACGCCAGACCGCAGGCTCCCGCACATGGACATCTCAGAGTCGTACGACGTGGTCGTCGTGGGTGGGGGAGCGGCCGGCCTCAACGCGGCCCTCGTGCTGGGCCGGTCCCGCCGTTCGGTGCTCGTCATCGACGCCGGGGAGCCCCGCAACGCCCGTGCGGGCCACATGCACAACTACCTCGGCCGGGAGGGCACGCCGCCCGCCGAGCTGCTCCGCATAGGCCGCGCCGAGGTCGCGCGCTACGGCGTCCTGGTGCGCAGCGGCAGAGCCGTCTCGGCGGCCCGGACCGAGGCCGGGCTCGTCGTCGGGCTCGAGGACGGGACCGCCGTCGCCGCGCGCCGGCTGGTGCTCGCGACCGGCGTGGTGGATGTGCTCCCCGAGGTGCCTGGTCTCGCCGAGCGCTTCGGCCGCGACGTGCTGCACTGCCCGTACTGCCACGGGTGGGAGGTCGCCGGCCAGCCTCTCGGAGTCCTCGCGAGCGGCCCGGACTTCGTCGAGCGTGCCCTGCTGTTCCGTCAGTGGAGCGACGACGTGGTGATCTTCCTGGACGGGCAGCCCGCGCCGCCGGGAGAGGACGCCGAGCGGCTCGACGCGCGGGGCATCGGCGTCGTGACCGGCCGGGTCGCGCGGGTCGTCGTCGACGCCGACGCGATCACGGGCGTCGAGCTCGTCGGTGGAGAGGTCGTCGCCCGGTCGGCGCTCGTGGTCACGACGCAGCCGGTGGCCGACACGACGCTGCTCGACGGCGTCGGCGGCCCGGAGGCACCGGGAGTGGTCGTCGTCGGGAACGCGGCGGCCCCGCACGCAGGCGTGATCGCCGCGGCCGCGGACGGCATGATGGCCGGGACGCGCCTCAACCACGACCTGATCATGGAGGAGACGGCCTCGGCCGTCGCGGACCGGCGCAGGGCACGGCAACGCGCGAACGACGACCGCACGACCGAGCAGCGAGAGGACGTCGCCTGATGAGTCGGCACGAGCACGGAGACCAGCCCAGCGAGGCCGACGCCGCGGCGATGTTCGAGCCGTCCGGCTGGGAGGAGCGGTACTCGGGGGAGGGGCACGTCTGGAGCGGGAACCCCAACGCGCAGCTCGTCACCGAGGCGGGCCGGCTCACGCCTGGCACCGCGCTCGATGTCGGCTGCGGCGAAGGCGGCGACGTGATCTGGCTGGCGCGGCAGGGCTGGCACGTCACGGGTGCGGACTTCTCGGAGAACGGCCTGGCGCGTGCCGCGCGGCACGCGCAGGAGGCGGGGGTCGGCGACCTGGTCCGGTGGTGGCAGGTCGACGCGCGCACCTTCGCGGCAGGGGACCAGCTGTTCGACCTCGTGACCACGCACTTCTTGCACCCGCCGGACGGCGGCATGGTCGACGTCACGCGTCGGCTCGCCGGGGCCGTCGCTCCGGGCGGTCACCTGCTGGTCGTCGGGCACGCGCCCTCCTCCCAGCACACCGTGCTCACGGCCGCGCACCGGAGGGCGATGTTCGTCGCCGAGGACCTGCTGCCCGCGCTCCCCGACGGCTTCGAGGCGCTCGTCGTGGAGCAGCGACCGCGCACGATGACGCGGGACGGCGTCGAGATGGAGGTCGACGACTCGACCCTGCTCGCCCGCCGCGTCCGCTGACGCGGCGGCGGCCCCGCGACCGCGCGAGCTGAGGGAGCGCCGCAACCACCCTCACCCACGCGGGGCGGGGTCACTCCTGCGCGGGAGCTGCCTGTGCCGCCGCCCACTCACGGACGCGGCGCGCGCTCTCGTCCTCGGAAAGGTCCTCGACGCGCGTCATGATCGACCAACGCACGCCGAAGGGGTCCCGGATGCTCGCGTAGCGGTCGCCCGAGACGAACGTGCTGAGCGGCTCCCGGACGACAGCACCCGCGGCGACGGCCCTCGCGACCACGCCGTCCGCGTCGTTGCAGTACAGGCCCAGCGAGTAGCAGTCGCCCTCCGGGGCCGCCACGAGCCCGTACGCGGGGTTCGGCTCACCGACCTGGAGGCACCCGTTCCCGAGGTCCAGGCTCGCGTGCGCGACGACGCCGTCGAGCTCGGTGACGTCGACGACGCGCGCCCCGAAGACCGCCTCGTAGAAGGCGATCGCCTCGCGCGCCCGTGGCACGGTGATGAAGGGCGTGATGCTGGTCGAGCCGTGCGGGACGCCGTGCGTGGTGTGGTCGCCGTGGGCGCCTACGATGCCTGCTCCGTCGAGGTTCATGCGGGTCACGCTAGGAAGCGTCCGGCCGGGCGGGCTTGAAGATTCGCGACAGCGGGAGGTCCGATGGACGACGAGTGGCGGGGGCCCCTCTACCCGACCCGGCTGCCCACGTTCCACCGGTCCGCGCCGCCCGCCGAGGTGGCCGACCGCGTCGCGTGGTTCTGGGTCCCCGAGTGGGACGTCGCGCCAGGCCGGGTCTCCCGGCAGGAGGTGCTGCCGCTCCCCGCGCTCAACCTCGTCGTCGAGCAGGACGCTGTCAGCCTGTCGGGACCGTCCACGCGTCGCTCGTCCCGCGACCTGACGGGGCGTGGCTGGGCTGTCGGGGCGCTCCTGCGCCCCGCGGCGACGCCGCATCTCGTCGACGCCCCGGCCGCGATCAAGGACGCGACCGTGACCGTCGACGCCCCCGAGCTGCGGCGGGCCGTCGCCGCGGAGATGACGGCAGGGCACGACGGCGACCGACGACGGACGGGCGCCGTGGCAGCAGCAGCCGCCTGGATCCAGCACAACGTCCCCCCGGCGGGCGCCGAGGGCCGGCTCGCGAACCGGATCGACACGCTCGTCCGCACCGAGGCCTCGATCACCAGGGTCGACCAGGTCGCCGAGCAGCTCGGCGTGTCCACCCGCACGGTCCAGCGGCTCGCCCGCAGGTACGTGGGGCTCACGCCCCTCGCGGTGATCCGCAGGTACCGCCTCCAGGAGGCGGCCGACCGCCTTCGCGCCGGGGCCGGGGCCGGGGCGAGCATCGCCGACATCGCGGCCGAGCTCGGGTACGCCGACCACGCGCACCTGGCCGCGGCGTTCCGGGACGTCCTCGGCCTCGCACCGAGCCACTACCGGCGGGAGGTCACGACCGATCCGCCCGGGGCGGCGCGACCGGGAGGGTGACGAGGAACCGGGCACCCGAGCCGGCGCCCGCGCTCCGCGCCTCCACGCGCCCGTCGTGCGCCTCGACGAGGGCCTTGACGATGGCCAGGCCGACACCGGACCCACCGCTCGCCCTGTCGCGCGCCGAGTCGGCCCGGTAGAAGCGCTCGAAGACGTGCGGCAGGTGCTCCGCGGCGATGCCCTCCCCGGTGTCCGACACCGAGAGCACCACGGCCCCGGCACCCGCGGTGGCCCCGAGCACCACGTGCCCACCGGGCGGCGTGTGCCGCAGCGCGTTGTCCACGAGGTTGCCGAGCACCTGGGCCATGCGCTCCGGGTCGGCGAGCACCCGCGGCAGCCCCTGGGAGGCGTCCACGGTCAGCTCGACCCCCGCGGCCGCGGCGCGGTCGCACGCGGCGAGGCACGCCAGGCGCACGAGGTCCCCCGGGTCGGTCGGCCGCGGCGCGAGGGTGAGCTCGCCGCTCTCCGCCCGCGTCACGGCCGCAAGGTCCTCCGCGAGACGTGTCAGCCGCGCGCCCTGCGCCCGCAGGACCTCGAAGGTCTGCGGGCCCAGCTCGGTCACGCCGTCCTCGATGCCCTCGAGGTGCGCGGTCAGCGTCGCGACGGGCGTCCGGAGCTCGTGCGCGACGTCGGCGAGCAGGCGGCGCCGCAGGTCCTCGCTCGCCTCGAGGCGCCCCGCCATCTCGTTGAACGCCGCGACGAGCTCGGCGAGCTCCCGGCCCATCCCGGGCGGGGGGACGCGACCCGCGTAGCGACCACCCGACACCTCGCGGGCCGCCGCGGTGAGGCCCGACAACGAGGCGCCGATGCGCCGGGCTAGCACGAGGCTCACCACCAGCGCGACGATCGTCGCGACACCCAGGGCGAGCGCGAGCGCGAGCCCGCTCGCCGTCCGGAAGGCGGCCTCCGCGTGGACGACGGCCTGCTCGGCCGTGCGGATCCCGGTCACCACGAGGTGGTCGTGGAAGATCGCCGGCCCGACGGCGCCCGCGACGAGCCAGGCGGTGACGCCCGCGACGGCCAGGACGAGGGCGAGCGCCGCGAGCAGTCGCTGCGCGAGCCCGCCGCCCGCGCCGTTCACGTGCCGTCGCCGATCCGGTAGCCGACGCCACGCACGGTGCGCACGTAGCGCTGGCGCTCAGCCGTGTCGCCGAGCTTCTGCCGGACGTGCAGCACGTGGACGTCCACCAGGTGCTCGTCGCCCACCCAGCCGCTTCCCCAGACGGCCTCGATGAGGGCGGCCCGGCTCATCACGGCCCCGGGCCGGGACGCGAGTGCCGCCAGGACGTCGAACTCGGTGCGCGTCAGGTGGACGAGGGCGCCGCTCACGCGTGCCTCCCGCGCCGCGACGTCGAGCGTGAGGTCACCGGCCACGAGGACGACGCCGGGTGTCGGCGTCGGGCCGGAGGTGCTCACGCGGGGCCGCCGCAGCATCGCCCGGATGCGGGCCACGAGCTCACGCGGGCTGAACGGCTTGGTCAGGTAGTCGTCGGCCCCGACCGAGAGGCCCACGAGGGTGTCGACCTCGTCCGCGCGAGCCGTGAGCATCACGACGTAACAGTCCGAGAACGTGCGCAGGCGCCGGCAGACCTCGATGCCGTCGGTCCCCGGCAGGCCCAGGTCCAGGACGACGACGTCCGGGTCGCGGGTGCGTGCGCGGTCCAGCGCGTCCGACCCGTCGTGCGCCACCTCGACCTCGAACCCCTCGCGCTCCAGGTAGCCCGTCACGACGGCCGCGAGTGCGGGCTCGTCGTCCACTACGAGCGCTCGGAGAGGGTCCGTGCGGGGCGCTGCGGTCATCGGACCATCCTCCCGGTCCTGCGGTGGGCCATCAGGTCGTGGGAAGGATGTCCGGCTCCTCGACGACCGTGATCGACCCCCAGTACATGCCCATCGCGCACGAGTAGCGCAGGGTGCCGACCTCCGACGGGGTGAACGTCAGCACGTTCGTCCCCGGCTCGAGCACCATCGGCTCGATGCCCAGGTCGGGTGCGTACAGGGACGCGGCACAGCTGACCGCCACGGAGTCGATCTCCCAGCGCACCTCGCGGCCGGCGTACACGGTCGCCGACGCGGGCTCGTAGCCGCTCGCGACCTGACGGGTCCTCAGCACCTGCACGTCGCCGTCGAGCGTGACGTCGACCTCACCGGTGCCGGCCGTGGGACCTGAGGCCGCGGCGGGCGCCACGAGTCCGGGAGCGAGGACCCCCAGAGCCCCGGACACGTTGATCGCCGCGAAGGCGAGGACGGCCACGCCGGCGAGGCGGAAGAAGGGTGCCGCGCGCGGGCCACGTGCGGCAGCGGTGAGCCCGCCGAGGCCGAGGAGGCCGGGCGCGGTGCCCAGGGCGAACACGCTCATGACCAGTCCCGCGCGCAGGGGGCTCCCGGTCGACATGGCGTACACCTGGACGGCCTGGGTGAAGCCGCACGGCAGCAGGAACGTGCCCGCACCCAGCAGCGCGGCTCTGCCGTCGCTGTACGGACCGTCGGCCCGGTCCAGGCGCAGGGTGGAGGCGAGCCCCGCGGGCAACGTGAGGGTCCCGCCCCGGGACAGCCGCGGAGAGACGCCTGTGAGCTTGATCCCGACAGCGGCCATCACGAGCGAGACCAGGACCATGACGACCGCGAGCGTGCGCCCGGTGAGGGTGAACGCCGAGCCGAGCAGTCCGACGAGCGCACCCAGGAGCCCGAACCCGACGATCCTGCCGGCGTTGAACGCGAGCTGTGGCCGCAGGCGCTGGGCAGCCGTCTCCTGCGGGTGCGTCTCCGCGTGCCGCGCGGAGATCGCCAGCACGAGACCGCCGACCAGGGCCATGCACGTCGAGAGACCCGCCGCGACGCCGAGGACGGCGACCATGCCGAGGCTGCCCGACGACGCCAGGCCCCCCACCTGGTCGGCGACCTGTGTGAGCCCCGTGACCTCCAGGGTGAGCGCGACCGCGCCGAGCAGCGCGACGCCGACGGCCACGTCACGCCACACCGTGCGGTCGGATGCGAGCCATGCCGCGTCGTCGGGTCCCGGCTCGTAGCCCGCCGCGCGGATCGCGGCGTCCAGCCGTCCGCGGGGCACCGGTGCGGCTGTGCGTACCCGCGCGCCCCCCCGCCGGACCGAGACCTTGACGCCCTCGACGCCCGGGACCCGGCGCAGGTGCTTGGCGACGCGCACCTCGCACGCCTGGCAGGTCATGCCCCGGACGGGCACGTCGATCACCGGCATCGGGGGCTCCTCGGTGCTCGTGGCCGCCCGTGGCCGGGCCGTGGCTCGTCGGCGCGGGTGCAGCCGACGTCCGAAGGTAACCGGGGGGCGGAGCGCTGGGCACGGGCCGGAGGGCCCGCGGGCCCGATCTTCAGCAACTCTTCATGGACGGCGGACCGCGGTCACGCGAGCGCGGCGCTCACACCGGTGGGTACGGCGCGGCCTTGAGCAGACGCGCGAGGTGCGCCGCGTTGGACGCGGCGGTGGCCGTCGTCGTCGCGACCTTCTCCGGGATCCCCTCGAGGTCCTTGTAGTCGACGCTGCCCATGGCCTCGCCCACCCAGTAGGTGACGGCGCCCGCGGGCAGGGTGAAGCCGACGTCGTCGAGCGCCTGGAACACCTCCGCGCTCACGTGGTGCGCGCCGTCCTCGTTGCCGACCACCGCCACGAGCGCGACCTTGCCCCAGGTCAGCATGCGGCCTTCGTCGTCGGTCTCTGACAGCTCGGCGTCCAGGCGTTCGAGGGCCCGCTTGGTCACGCTGGACGGCTGCCCCATCCAGATCGGGGTCGCGACCACGAGGATGTCCGCGGCAAGGACCCGCGCCCTGAGCGCGGGCCAGGCGTCACCCGCGCCCATGTCGACCTCGACGCCGGGTCGGATGTCGTGATCCGTCAGACGCACGACGTCACCGGTGACCCCGTGGTGCCCGAGCGCCTCGAGCACCTGCCGCCCGAGCACCTCGCTGCTGGACGGTTGGGACGACGGCTTGAGCGAGCCCACGAGCACGACGGCGGACAGGTTCTCGGCTGTCTCCATGCCCGCATCCTCGGCAGCCGTGGTGCGACCCGCAACTGCTCGCCCGGCTCAGCGGCGGGCTGCCCGGAGCCGGGCGAGCAGGAGGTAGAGCTCGCAGCCGAGGCAGAAGCCGAAGGCCGCGTTGAGGAAGGCCGCCGCCAGGGCGATCGCGGCGGCGACGGGGACGGCCCCCTCGAGCCCGGTGAGCCCGAGCGCGACCCCCGAGCCCGTGACGACGAGGCCGACGAGCTGTGCGAAGCGCGGGGGAGCCGGGGCCTCGAGCTCGCGCGGCGGGGCGAGCCTGGGCCTGACGAGCGCCCGGAACAGCAGACCCTGGACGGAGCCCTGGGCGCCGCGCGCCGTACCGACGAGGAACAGGGCCGCGCTCACCCCGAGCAGCAGGAGCGCGGCCGGCTGGGTGCCGAGCAGGAGCGTCGCCGCGAGGAGCGTCGCGCTGATCGCCGCGCCGAAGCGTGGGCCACGGGGGTCGATGCCCGCGGCCGGTGTCGCGAGCGACGGCCCGGACGGCCTCGGTGTGACGGCGGTCGTCAGGGGGTCGGAGGAGGAGAGGGGCATGTCAGATCCTTGTCGGGTCGGGCGAGCCGGGGAGTGTCGCGAGGCCCGCGAGCGCGGCCCGGGCCTGGCCGGCGCTGAGCGGGCCCGACGTGCGCGTACGGACCGCGCGGTCGACGTCGAGCAGGAGGACGGTGGGCGTGCGCAGGATCCCGAGGGAGCGCACGACGTCGGGGTGCTCGTCGGCGTCGAGCTCCACGAGACCCACGGGCTCGGCCGCGGTCACCGACTCGAGGACGCGACGCGCCTGCGGGCACGTGCTGCAGGTCGCGGACGAGACGAGCACGAACGTGGGGACGTCGGCGGGTGGGACCAGGGCGAGGAGGGCCTCGGCCGCGGCGCCGGCCCGCGGCCCCACGTCCCGCACGGTGCGCACACGACCTGCGTGGGCCTGCAGGAGGAACCAGGCGGCCGTGGCCCCCGCGAGGACCGCGACGAGGATGAGGAGCTGCTGGGGCATGGGTGTCTCTCGGTCGTCCCCGTCATGGGGGCCTTGTGGTCGGCTGGCTGGGGGCGTCGAACGACGTCAGACCCGACACAGGCAGCCGGCGGTCCGCAGCAGGTCCACGTGGACGCGGCGCACCAGGACCAGAGGCATGGCGGCACTGTACGTCCAGGGGCCGCCCGCGCACAGGCGGTGTCCGCATCGCAGTCGGCCGTCCGGGAGGCACTGCGCCGGACGTCCCGCGCAGGAAGATCGGTTCACGGCAGGATGGACCCATGCCGATCGCCGCTGAGCAGCCCTGGGTCAAGAACTACCAGCCCGGGGTCCCCGCCCGGATCGAGATCCCCACGGAGTCGCTCGTGGCGATGGTCGAGCACTCCGTGGCCGAGGCGGGCAGCAGCCCGGCGATGGAGTTCTTCGGACGACGCACGACGTACGCCGAGCTCGGCGACCAGATCTCGCGCGCAGCGGAGGGCCTGCGCCGGCTCGGCGTCCGCGCGGGCGACCGGGTCGCGCTGATCCTGCCGAACTGCCCGCAGCACGTCGTGGCGTTCTACGCGGTGCTGCGCCTCGGCGCCGTCGTCGTCGAGCACAACCCGCTCTACACGTCGCGCGAGCTGCGCCACCAGTTCGAGGACCACCAGGCGCGCGTCGTCATCGCCTGGGACAAGGCGGTCGCGGCGGTGCGCTCGTTCCCGGGCGACATCGAGATCGACCACGTGGTGTCCGTCAACCTGCTGACCGCGTTCCCGGCCGCCAAGAGGCTCGCGCTGAGGCTCCCGCTGCCCTCCGTCCGCGCATCGCGTGACGCGCTGACGGCGCCTGCGCCCGGCGCCACGCCGTGGGAGGCGCTCCTCGGCCACGGTCCGATCGCGGAGGACCACCCCCGCCCGGGGGTCGACGACCTCGCGGCCATCCAGTACACGTCCGGCACCACGGGCCGGCCCAAGGGCGCGATGCTCACCCACCTCAACCTCTACGCGAACGCCCTGCAGGGCGAGGCATGGATGCACGGCGCGGAGTACCGCAAGGAGATCTTCTACGCGATCCTGCCGATGTTCCACGCGTTCGGGATGACGCTCTACCTGACGTACGGCGTCCGCAAGCAGGCCCTGCTCGTGCTGTTCCCGAAGTTCGACCCGGGCCTGATCCTCGCCGCGATGAAGAAGTCGCCCGCGACCGTGTACTGCGCCGTCCCGCCCATCTACGAGCGCACCGCGATGGCCGCACGCGAGAAGGGCGTCTCGCTGCGCTCGTGCCGGTTCTGCATCTCCGGGGCGATGAACCTGCCCGACCACGTGGTCGAGCTCTGGGAGTCCATGTCCGGCGGTCTGCTCGTCGAGGGCTACGGCATGACGGAGTCCTCGCCCGTCGCGCTCGGCAACCCGTTCCACCCCAGCCGCCGCACCGGGACCATCGGGGTGCCGTTCCCCTCCACCCTCATGAAGGTCGTGGACCAGGACGACCCGACGCGCGAGGTCGCGCAGGGTGAGCCCGGCGAGCTCCTGCTCCAGGGCCCGCAGGTGTTCCAGGGCTACTGGAACAACCCGGAGGAGACCGCGAAGACCCTGCTGCCCGACGGGTGGCTGCGCACGGGCGACATCGTCACGGTCGACGAGGACGGGTTCACCACGATCGTCGACCGGGCGAAGGAGCTCATCATCACCGGCGGGTTCAACGTCTCGCCCTCCGAGGTGGAGGCGGTGCTCCGCCTGCACGCGGACGTGGTCGACGCCGCCGTCGTGGGCAAGCCGCTCGAGCGTGGCGGCGAGATGGTGGTGGCGGCCGTCGAGCTCGAGGCCGGTGCCGTGCTGGACGAGGCCGCCCTACGGGCGCACTGCCGCGACCACCTCGCCGCGTACAAGGTTCCCCGCCGGGTCGTCCAGATCGAGGACACGCCGCGCTCGATGCTCGGCAAGGTGCTGCGCAAGGAGGTCCGCGAGCGGGTGCTGCCGCTCGTGTGACCGGCGCACGTGCCTTCGGTCGCGGCCGGCCTCAGGGCCAGGCCGCGACGCGCTCGACCTCCTCGCGCCGCAGCGCCGCCTCGACGGACGCGAGCTGCTCGTCGGTGCAGCCGAGGCCGAACGCGAAGCGGACGGCGCTCGCCGTGTCCGCCCGGTAGTCGTGCCCGCTCGACGCGAACTCGCCGGGCGTCATGTCGACGGCGTTCTTCACGTCGATGGCCGCCTGGAGGAACGTGATGGGGCTCGACCACTCGGCGTGCGGCGGCACGACGGGCGGGCGGGTCGGGCCGAGCCACGCGGGGCTCCGCACGAGGAGGTCAGGGCTGAACAGCGTCACGCCGTCGTCCTCGTGGGCGAGCAGGACGTAGCGCGCCGCGTCGCGCGCCTCGGGGCTCAGGTCCGCCAGGTCCCGCGCGTCGCGGAGCACGAGGACCTCGCCAGGCCGGACGTCGCCCCGCAGCGGGTCGCGGACCTCCCGGGCCCAGCCGCTCACGTAGGGCGTGCCCAGCCAGAGGGCGCGCTCCACGTGGTGCAGCCGCAGGCCACGCGTCCCGGTGTGCAGGAACGCGTCCTGGCTGGTGTGCGCCCCGAGGCTCTCGCCGAACAGGACGACGCGCGGGCGGCGCTCGGGCGGACGGCTGCCGATGAGCTCGGCGACGGCCATCCAGACGGCGGCGTTCTGCTCGCGACCGTCGTCGACCCGGTCGAGCGACAGGATGGAGGGGCGCACCGAGTACTGGAGCGTGAGCGAGGCGCAGTCGCCGCGCGTGAGGTACTCCCACGTCGAGCTCGCCGCGTAGTTGACGTACCCCGTGCCCGTCGGTGAGCACAGCACGAGCAACGACCGGTCGAGGGCACCCGTGCGCTCCAGCTCCGTGAGGGCGAGCGAGACCCGTTCGGAGACCGTCGGTGCGCTCGTCAGACCCACGTAGACCCGGATCGGCTCGACCGCGGGCTCACCCATGACCTCGCGGATCCGTGCCGCGGGCGTCACCGAGGCGAGGTGCCGGCGTGCCTGCCTCGTCAGGGGTGCCCACCTGACGGCGCTGCCCGGCCCACCGCTGACGAGAGGCGAGGTCGGCGGGTCGACGAGCGCCGCGTCGGGTGCGGAGACCACCGTCTCGATGCGCTTGTACATGCGCGCACCGACCCCGTAGAGCGCGCCGCCGATCATGCCGGCTGACAGGAGGTGGCTCGCGACGGATCCGTGCCCGGGCGACCCGGTCACGCGGCGCACGACGACGTCGGCGCCCTGGGCGATCCGTCGCTCGACCGCGGCGAGCGCCACGGCACCGCCCGCGGTGAGCGCTCCGACGCCGAGCGAACGCGCGACGGGTGCCCCGCCGTCGAGCGGGAGCCGCCCGCCCGCCGCGCCGAGCCGTCTCACCCGCACGACCTGCCCGACGGCGGCGACGCCGGCACCCGTCGCCACGGCGACGGGGAGGGTGCGCAGCGCCACACCGACGGGACGGTCGTGGTCCGGCATCGCGTCGAGCATCCCCGGGACGAGGCCCGCGAGGGAGGCCACCCCGACCCGGTGCGCGGCCGTGCGGGTCAGCGCGCGGAGCGTCGGCTCGCCGTCGCGGTGGGGGAGCGCGGCCCGGACCGCGGCCGAGACGGCGAGGGCCGCGACGTCGACGACGAGCGTGGTGCGCGCGGTCGACCCCGTGTCCACGCGCGCACCGGTGAGCCGCAGCAGGCCGCGCGACGTGCTCAGCACGGCGTCGTGCACCACGGTCGTGAGCGCGTAGCTCATGGCTGCCGACAGGCCGGTGACGACGCCCTGGTCGACCGCCGAACGGCGGCGCAGCAGGGGCACGAGGCTCCTGGGGACGGATGCCGACGCCGCGACGATCCCGGCGCGCTGGCTCGCCGAGAGGCGCAGGTAGAGAACGTCGGGCCGCATGCGTGCCTCCGTCAGGGGTGGGTGGTGCCGGGATCGGACCCATCCTGGCGGAGCGGCCGGGCGAGGGTGGGGACCGGCGCGCGCCGCCGACGGGTCCGGGGCCGGGTCAGGTGACGGACGGCCGCGCGCACGAACGGCGCGACGGGCAGGCTCGTGCACAGGGTCAGCTGCCCGACCACGCCGAGGTCCTCGTCCAGGAACGCGAGGACCCGCTCCGGCGGGTTCGCGACGAACAGGCGGGCGAACACGCGCCTCGCCACCTCGGGCTCGTCGCGGACGACCGCGAGGAGCCACCGGTCGAGCAGCGCGAACCAGGCGCTCGGTGCGGCGACGTCGTACGGGTGGCCCCAGCGGGTGAGGGAGTCCGTGATCGCTCGGGCATGACGCTGCATGCGCTCGAACCCGTAGCCCGTGCTGGCCCTGACCATGCCCGCCCGCGCGCCGATCGGCACGACGGCCCCCCGCGGGCCCGCGGGCCGGCCGGTGCGCAGAGGGATGACGCCCTTCTCGGTGCCGACGACCGACCAGGACCCCGCGCCGACGACGGCGCTGAGGTACTCGTCCACCGCCACGGCGTGCACGGTGGGGGTGGGCGCTGGTGCGGGGACGGCCGCCGGGGGACCAGGGACGACGAACGTCGTGTGCTCGACGAGCGCGCACCGCGGCGTCTGCGGCAGCACGTACACGAAGGAGAGGCCGCCGGCCTGGTCCGTCCGGAAGTCCATCAGCGTCGGCGTGGCGGGGTCGAACACGTCGGTGTCGCACTCGACCCGGTGGCCGAGGAAGGACAGGTGCGGACCCGCGGTCACGTCGGACGTCCGGTGGCCGATGCCGACGCTGTCGAACACCCATCGGGCGCGCACCGTCCTGGGGCTGCCCGGGGAGCCGGCGAGGATCAGGCCGACGCGTGCCCCGGCGCCCTCGTCGGTGACGGACGTGACGACGCCGCGCACCAGCTCGACACCCGACGCGGACGCCGACGCGACCTGCGTGCTCACGGCACGGATCAGGCCCGGTCCACTCATCGTCCGGTAGCGGTAGCGACCGAGGGCGAGCCGGCGCGTCAGGCCGGGGGCGCGGACCAGCACGTGGTCGACACCGATGCCCGCGGCGGGGTCGAGGAGGTGCTCACCGCGTGACCAGTAGGCCCACGCACGGGCCTCGACGGGTACGGCTCCGTCGTCGACGACCAGCACGCTCCGGCCGTGCCAGGAGGCCGCCAGGTGGCACGCGAGGGACAGCCCTGCGGCGCCCGCCCCGACGATCACGGCATCGACTGCTGCCGGGACGGACGTGGCGCGGTCCGCGTCTGCGTGGTCGGGGTTCGCACGCACACCGTCATCCTCCCGCGACGTGCGCCGCGGCCACGGGTCGAAGGGCCCGCCGGTGCGGCTACGGAGCGGGCGGGAGCACGAGCGTCGTGACCGAGGACGCGCCCCGGCGACGCGCGTCCTGCGCGACCCGCTCGACGTCGCGCAGCGTGCCCTCGACGACGAGCGGCCGGCCGGGCACCTGGTCCGCCGGACCGGGGACGCCGGCGTCGTCCGCGGCGTGGGACGCGGCGCCCACCTGGTGCGACACGACCACGACCGCCCGGACCACCGGGTCGTCCGCCGCGACGACCCGGACGTCCCGCACGGCTGCGAGCCGCTCGAGCGTGCGGGCGAGGAGCCGCCGTCGCCGCTCCGTGGCCCGGAAGGTGATGACGACCAGCCCGGTCTTACCGTCGATGTCGCTCGTGGAGAGCGAGTCGAAGTTGACGCCGCGGGCGGAGAAGACCTGGGCGAGGGCCGTGACCGTCCCGGTGCGGTGCGCGCCGAGGACGTACGCGACCCATTGCGCGTCGCGCTCCGGCGCGGCGCCGGTCATCGGGCCTCGCCCCCCGCCCGTCCCGGTCGCCACGGGCTCACGACGGCGTGGATCCGTGCCACGGTCCGCGCGAGCCGCGCCTCCTCGTCGGGCGCGAGGTCGTCCAGGAGCACGCGGGTCCAGCCGTCCGGGCCCAGGACGACCGGCACCCCGAGGACGCCCCGCACCGGTGACCCGGCCAGGGTGATCTGCCCGTCGAGCGCCACCTGGCCGGCGACCACGATCTCCCGGCCGTCGAGCACCGTGTCCAGGAGGTCGACGGTCGCACTCGCGGTCGCCGCGGCCGTCTTCGCGCCGCTCTGGTGCGTGAGCCAGGGCCTGGCGACCGCGCGCAGGTCCGGCGGCCAGGAGTCGACGAGCGCGAAGGCGGCCGCCGTGTCGCTGCCCACCAGGCCGAGAAGGTGACGCTGGGCCTCCTCGATCTCCGCGCCGAAGCCGTCCAGCGTGCGCGCACCCCGCACGGTCCGCAGCGCCGCCGCACGCTCTGAGCGGTCCAGCCCGCTGATCCGGACGGTCGACCAGAGGGGCACCAGGTCCTCCCCGTGCTGGCCCGCGACGAAGCCACCGATGCGGTGCCGGCGTAGACCGAGCGACACCGCGATCTCCCTGCGGAAGCGCAGGGTGTCGAGCCACGCGCCCATCCCGACGACCCGGTGCGCGCCGAGGGCGTCGGCGAGGACGGCGACGCCCAGCTCGACGGGGTTGGAGACCACGACGACGACCTCGTGGCCCGAGCCGTGCGTGGCCAGGGCCCGCGCGTACTCGGCGAAGACCGCGTGGTTCTGGGCGGCGAGCGCGGTCCGGTCCGTCGAGGCGCCTGCCCGGGCGGGGGAGGTCAGGCCGCCGGCGAGCACGACCACGTCGGCGACGACGTCGTCCGGGCTGAGCGCGACGTCCAGGAGCGGGGCGTGCTCGTCGTACGCGTCGATGAGGTCGGCCCGCAGCCCGTGCGTCGCGTGCGCGGAGGCGCCGTCCGCGCGTCCGACGAGCTGGAGGCGTGACGACGGCGGCAGGACCCGGCGCTCGATGAGCTGCGTGCAGATCTGACGGCCCACGTCCCCGGTCGCCCCGACCACCGCCACGTCCACCCGGCAGAGCCTAGGGGCTCGCCCCTCGGGGCACGCGCGAGCGGGTGAAATCGACGGCGGCGGCGCACTCGTGCGCGATCTGTGCGGTAGGTCCCAGAGGAGGCGGGCGACGCCTTGGCACCCTGGTGTGGTCAGCCCGTCCACACAGCCCACGAGGTGACTCACCATGAACGAATCGGCGCCGGCAACCTCGGCCCGGTCCGTCGACGACGACGACCTGCCTCCCTTCTGGGACTGAGCTCACCGCTCATGGCAGGGCGCCCATCCCACGGCCCCTCCTGAACACCCGCCCGAGCACGCAGGTCGTGCACGGGCGGCCCCACGTCACCGCGCCTCGCGTGCGCGATGAGCACACCGACCGACGGTGACCCGGAGGTCCCGCCGCACCGACGCGCACCCAGGCGCAGGTACCCTGCTCCGGTGGAGGCAACGCACGGGCGCGCGGCGACGCTCGCGCGCGCGGTCGCCCTGACCGCCCCCGTGGTCACGATCGGTGTCCCCGCACACGTCCTGGGTGGCGGCGCCCGGCCGTCGGCAGCCGTCCTTGTCGTGCTCGTCGCGCTCCTGCTCGTCCCCGCGACGCTCCTCGCGCGCCACCGGCTCCGCCCCGGGCCGACGCTCGTATGGCTCGCGGCGACGCAGGGTCTGCTGCACGCGACCCTCGCGGCGGCCGCCACCGGGCCCGCTCCGTCACTCACCCGAGCTGCGGCAGCCCGCGCGTCCGACCACGCGCACGCGCACCTCGCGCCCACCCCGGGCTCGTCCTCCGCCGCCTGGGCCGGTGACCTCGTCGCCGCGGCCGAGGGTCACGCCCACCTCGGCGGCACACCCGGCCCGATGCTCCTCGCGCACGCCGCGGCCACCGTCGTCATGGCGGTGCTCCTCGCCGCGACCGACCGCGCGGCCGTCCTCGCGCGCCACTGGCTCCGCACCGTCCTGCCCCTCCTGCTCAGGGCACCCGGCGTGCCCGTCGCCCGGGGGCGTCAGGTGCTCGCGCACGCGGCACCGTCGGGCAGCCGCACCGTCCTGCTCCTGCGTGCGAGCCCGCGCCGCGGTCCTCCGGCGACCGCCGTCGCCACCCTCGCCACGTCCTGGCGCGTCGCGGCCGCCTGATCCTCGGGCGGCGCCGTACGCGCCTCGCGCCACCCGCCCCGACGGACAGCCGGGCCGTGCGTGCGCCCCGTCGCCGACCCGCCGGACCGTCCCCCTCGACGCCCGGGACGGGCTCGACGTGGTGGCCCCTCACACCCGACACCCACGCCTGCCCCCGGTCCCGCCGGTCCCCGCGCCCACCCACGGCGTCCCGGACGGCGGGCGCCGTGCGGGCCGAGGACCGGAGGACCGACCATGCCCAGCCCTGCCCCGCCTTCACCCGCCCCTGCACGGCCGACCGCATCGAGAGCTCGGCGCGCACGCCGACCGACACGACCGCGACGAAGCCCCGAGGGGTCCTGGGCGACGCGCACGCGGGCCCGGCGCACCTTGTCCGCCGTCCTCATGGTGCTGGGTGCGCTCGGCACCTCGCTGCTCACCGCAGCACCGGCGGGTGCGCACGAGGACCTCGTCTCGTCGACACCGGCCGAGGGTGAGGTCCTCGAGGCCGTCCCGGCGGTCATCGAGCTGACGTTCACGGCGGACCTCCTCGACATCTCGACGCTCGTCGTCGTGACAGGCCCCGACGGCGAGCCCGTCGAGGTGCCGAGCACGGTCGACGGCGCCGTGGTGAGCGCGCCGTTCCCCGAGGACCCGGCGGACGGCGCCTACACGGTCGCCTGGCGGGTCGTGTCGGGGGACGGCCACCCCATCCAGGGCTCCTTCGGCTTCCTGCTTGCGGTCGCGGGACCTGGAACGGCAACCGCCACCGCACCGTCCGGGGCGGCACCGGGGGCCGACTCGCCTGCGGCTGACCCGTCCGACGCACCGACATCAGCCGGGGCGACGGCACAGGCCCGGGAGGCGGACCAGTCGGGCGCGGCCGCGACCTCAGGTCGCGGTGCGCTCTTCTTTGCCATCGCGGGCGCCCTCCTCGCCGGGGCGACCGCCGCCACTCTCATCCACCGTCGCCGCGCCGCCTGAGGCGCGCGGCCCCCACCGTCAGGAGCACTCCCATGGCTCGACCGCACCGCAGCGCGACCTCCAGGACCGTCCTCACCCTCGTCGGCCTCGCCGTGACGCTCACCGCGTGCTCCGGCGGCGCCGACCCCGCTTCCTCTGCCACGACGACCGCCGAGCAGGCTGCTGTCCCGTCGGACACGGCCGCGACCGCGACCCCTCAGCCTGACGCGCCGGCACTCCTGGACGCGTGGGTCAAGGCCGCGGACTCGGGCATGACCGGCGTGTTCGGCACCCTGACCAACCCGACGGCGTCCGACGTGCGCGTCGTGGAAGGGCGCACCGAGGCCGCCGGGATGCTCGAGCTCCACGAGACGGCCGACGACGGGACGGGCAGCATGGTCATGCGCCCCAAGGAGGGCGGCTTCCTCGTCCCGGCGGGCGGCGAGCACGTGCTGGCCCCGGGCGGGGACCACATCATGCTCATGCAGCTCACCGGCCCCGTGCTGCCGGGTGACGAGGTGACGGTCGTCCTCGAGACGGACGCGGGCACCGAGCTGACGGTCACCGCGGTCGCGAGGTCGTTCTCCGGCGCTGACGAGGACTACCCGTCCGACGGCATGTCCTCGATGCCCGACGGCTCGGGGTCCGGGCACGGCATGGCGGGCGACTCGTGAAGGAGCCTCGCCTGGACCGCCGCGCGTTCCTCCACGGGGGTGCCGGTGCGGTCGCCGGGGCGGCGCTCGCGCTCGGCGGCCGTGCGGCGTGGGACGCGGGCAGCCGCCCCGGCGCTGAGCCGGCCGTCGACGACCCTGGCGCGCGTGCCGCGGGCCACGAGGACGTCGGGCGGGCCACGGTGCCCTTCTACGGCGAGCGGCAGGCGGGCGTCGCCACACCCGCGCCCGCGTTCGCCTCGTTCGTCGCCCTCGACCTGGTCGCGGGCACGGACCGGGACGCGCTCCGCCGCCTGCTGCGGATCTGGACGGACGACGCCGCACGCCTGACGGCCGGCCGGCCGGGCCTGGCGGACACCGAGCCCGAGCTCGCGCTGGTGCCCGCGTCGCTCACCGTGACGCTCGGCCTGGGCCCGGGGGTCTTCGCCGTCCCGGGCCTCGAGCCGTCGCGGCCCGAGTGGCTGGCACCGCTGCCGCCGTTCGCCGTGGACCGGCTCGAGGAGGCGTGGTCCGGCGGCGACGTCCTGCTTCAGGTCTGCGCGGACGACGAGGTGACGGTCGCGCACGCCGTCCGCGTGCTGGTCAAGGAGGCGCGTACGTTCGCGACGGTCCGCTGGGTCCAGCGGGGCTTTCGCCGGGCGGCGGGCACGACGGCGCCCGGGACCACCATGCGCAACCTCATGGGCCAGGTCGACGGCACACGCAACCTCGTGCCCGGGCAGGACGACGCCCTCGTGTGGCACGACGCCGCCGCGCCGGCGTGGCTCGCGCACGGCACCTCCGCCGTCGTGCGGCGGGTCGCGATGAACCTCGACACGTGGGACGAGGTGGACCGGCCCGCGCGGGAGGTGGTCGTCGGACGGCGCCTGGACGACGGCGCACCCCTGACGGGGTCGAGCGAGCACGACGAGCCGGACCTCGAGGCGGTCGACGCCGTCGGCCTGCCGGTGATCGACGTGGCGGCCCACATCCGGCGGGCGCGCACCGCCGACCCTCAGGAGCGGTTCCTGCGGCGCTCCTACAACATCGACGACGCCCCACCGCCCGGCGCGCTCTCGGCCTCCGGCCTGCTCTTCGTCGCGTACCAGCGCGACCCCGTCCGGCAGCTCGTCCCCGTCCAGACGCGACTCGCGGAGCTCGACCTGCTGAACACCTGGACGACGCCGGTGGGCTCGGCGGTCTTCGCCGTGCCGGGCGGCTGCCGGGAGGGGGAGTACCTGGCCCAGCGCCTCGTCGAGCCCTGAGAGCCCGTGCCAGGGCGAGGCGTGGACCGGACCCTGGCGCGCCGGGGTCACACGAACGCGGCGTGCCCCGTGATCGCCCTGCCCACGATGAGGCTGTTCATCTCCCGCGTCCCCTCGTAGGAGTAGATCGCCTCCGCGTCCGCGAAGTGCCGGGCGACGCCGTGCTCGAGGACGATCCCGTTGCCGCCGAGCACCTCGCGCGCCCACGCCACGGTCTCCCGCATGCGGGTCGTCGTGAACGCCTTCGCCATCGCCGAGTGCTCGTCCCGCTGCCGCCCCTCGTCGAGCAGCCTGGACACCTGGACGCACACGGCGATCGAGGCCGTGATGTTGCCGAGCATCGAGGCGAGCTTGTCCTGGACGAGCTGGTGCGCGGCGATCGGCTTGCCGAACTGCTCGCGCCGCAGCGCGTACGCCAAGGCGGCCTCGTAGGCGCCGATCGAGTTGCCCACGGCCTGCCAGGCGACCTCGGCACGCGTGAGCCGCAGGATCGTCGCGACGTCACGGAAGGACGAGACCCGCTGCAGGCGCAGCTCCTCGGGCACCACGACGTCGCGCAGCACGATGTCCGCGTTCTGCACGCTGCGCAGGGCCTGCTTGCCCTCGATCTTGGTGGCGCTGAAGCCGGGCGTCGTCGTCGGCACGAGGAAGCCCTTGACCTGCTCGTCAGCGGTGTCCCGCGCCCAGGTGACGACGACGTCCGCGAACGTCCCGTTGCCGATCCACCGCTTCTCGCCCGACAGGACCCAGTCCTCGCCCCGCCGGGTCGCGGTCGTGCGCAGGCCGCGCGCGGAGTCGGAGCCCGACAGGGGCTCCGTCAGGCCGAACGCGCCGATCGTCTCGCCGCTGCCCAGGCCGGGGAGCCAGCGGGCGCGCTGCTCGGGCGAGCCACCCACCCCGATCGACCCCATGACGAGCCCGCTCTGCACGCCGACGAACGTCGCCACGGAGGTGTCGACGCGCGCCATCTCGAGCGCGGCCCAGCCGCGGAAGACGGCCGAGTTCTCGAAGTGCCGCGTCTCGTCCCAGGACGGCCCGAGGACACCCAGGGCGGCGATCCCCGGCACGAGGTGGCGAGGGAACTCGGCGCGCGTCCAGTGGTCGTCTGCGACCGGACGCACCTGCGTCTCGAAGAAGTCGCGCAGCGCGAGGACGGCCTCGGTCTCACGCGCGCTGAGGTGGTCCTGGAACGAGTAGAAGTCGCTCTCGAGGGTGTGTCGCCGCATCGGTGGCTCCGTTGCTCGTACGGGACAGGGTGCCGCCACTATGCCATCGGGACGAGGAGCCACTCGATCGCCTGCGCGGCGGTCCACCCGCCGGGGTGCGCGGCCGCGAGGCGACGTGCGCCGTCGAGGTCGGCGCCGAGCGTCACGAGCGCCTCCTCCTCGTAGCCGTCGGGGCGCACCTGCCCCATGCCCACGTCGGCGCTCAGGGCGTTGCACAGGCACGCCCGGCCCTCGGTCTGCTCGACGCTGCCGCCCTTGCGCACGAAGGTGTGGACGGGCTCGGCCGGGCAGCGGTAGCCGACGGCACCGCCGTCGCGCAGATAGGGGGTGCGCAGGTAGCCGAGGTCGCACAGGCGGGGACGGTCGGCGCGGAGCCCGAGGTCGGACAGGGTGCCCGTGAGCTGTGCGACCTTGAAGGGGAACCCGGTGGGGGAGGCGTCGGCGTCCGTACGGACCTGGAGCGTGCCGGCGCGGAGCCCGTCGGTCAGCCGACGGCGCAGGTCGGGGCGCAGGCCGGACTCGGCGCTCAGAGCGAAGACGGTCCCGACCTGGACGCCCTGCGCGCCTGCCGCTCGGGCGGCCCGCAGCGCCTCCGGGGTGCCGACGGATCCCGCGACCCAGAAGGGCAGGCCCACCGCGGCGACCTTCGCCAGGTCGGCGTCGTCCCGGGGGCCGAAGACGGGCTGGCCGAGGTCGTCACGGGTCGGTCGCCCGCGGGGCGGGGCGTTGTGCCCACCTGCGCCGGGACCCTCGACGACGAACCCGTCCGGGACGGTCCGCTCGTCGCGGACGAGGTGCGCTGCCAGGGCCTCCGCGGAGACGATCGCGAGGAAGGCCGGCCGGCGCAGCGGTGGCAGGTCGTCGCCGAGGAGCCGGGCGGGGTCGAGCTCGACGTGGTGCTCGTCCCCGCCGGCGCCGTGCACCGTGACGGGCAGACGCGCGGTGCGGTGCTCGGCAAGGCCGTCGAGCAGCGCAGGGATGTCCCGGGGGATGCCTGCGCCCATGAGCACGGCGTCGACACCGGCGAGCAGCGCGCCGTAGGCCGACGCCGGGGTCGCCATCTGCACCTTCTCGAGGTAGTTGATGCCGACGACGCCGTCGTGCCCCTCCTTCGCGAGCCACACCTCCACGAAGTTGCCCAGCACCATGAGCTCCTGGACGAGGGCGTTCTGGCGCAGCCCGAGCCGGGGCACGGGCGCGTACGGGCTCCCTGCCGCGCGGCCGCCGGGCGTGAAGTACCGGGCCACGGCACGTTCGGCGACGGCGGGCACGGGGAACGCCGCGAGGGCCCGGCGCACCGAGCCGTCCGGGTCGCCGTCCTGCAGGCGTCGGGTCAGGACGAGGTCGAGTGCGGTCCCGGAGACGACACCGAGCTGGCCCTCGCGGGCAACGGCTGCGGCGAGCGTCCAGGACGACACAGCGACACCCATCCCGCCCTGGATCACCGGCGGCAGGGTCAGCGCGCGCGAGGGGCGCCTGTGCGGTGCGGTCACGTGCGTGGTCATGGTGGCCTCCCGACCCCTACGGGGCCGTAGGTTACGTAACCGTAGGTTGCGGGCTCGGCCACCAGGGGGACCTACGTCCGTTGCCGTCCGGCCTCGTGCAGGTCGTGAGGTGGGCGCCGCCGACGGCGGCGCCCCGGCCGTCGGGTCAGAGCCCCATCGCGTGGGCGCCGCCGTCGACGTGCACGACCTCGCCCGTCGTCGCCGGGAACCAGTCGGACAGCAGGGCGGCGACCGCGCGCGCCGTCGGCTCGGCGTCTGCCACGTCCCAGCCCAGCGGTGCGCGCGCGCCCCAACCGCCCTCGATGGCCTCGAACCCCGGGATGGCCTTCGCGGCGGTCGTCCGGACCGGGCCGGCGGCGACGAGGTTGACGCGGATGCCCTCGGGGCCCAGGTCACGGGCGAGGTAGCGCGAGGTCGCCTCCAGGGCGGCCTTGGCCACACCCATCCAGTCGTAGACCGGCCACGCGTACCGCGCGTCGAACGTCAGACCCACCACCGAGGACCCGCGACCCATCAACGGCTGCGCCGCGACCGCCAACGCCTTGAGCGAGTACGCCGAGACCTCCAGCGCCGTGGCCACGTCCGTCCACTCACCGGACAGGAAGTTGCCCCCCAGCACCGACTGCGGCGCGAACCCGATCGAGTGCACCACCCCGTCCAAGGCGTCCACGTGCCCACCGACCCGACCCGCCAACGCCGCCAGGTCCTCCTGCGACGTCACGTCCAGCTCCACCACCGGCGCCTCGCGCGGCAGCCGGCGCGCGATGACCTGCGTGAGCCGGAGCTGGCGGCCGAACGACGTCAGGACGACCTCGGCGCCCTGCTCCTGTGCGATCCGGGCGACGTGGAACGCGATCGAGCCCTCGGTCAGGACCCCGGTGACGAGGATCTTCTTGCCGGCGAGCAGGGGCATGGCGGGTTCCGATCGTCGGGGGTGCTGGTCGGGCGTGCATGTCGCGGCCCGCAGCCGTGCTGGCGGGCGTGACGTTCGACGCTATCCGACAAGGAGGAACCAGTGGTCGGGGGCCTCGCCACACGATCAGCGGTCGGCTTTGTCGCCTCCCGACAACTCAGCGGGTCACGTCGCGGTCGGCCGCGGGCGCCTCGCGGCGGCTCAGCGCGATGAACGGGACCGCAAGGAGCTGGATCGCCGCGCCGATCACGTACGACGGGCCGTAGCCCCACACGTCGGCGGCCCGGCCCAGTGCGGGCTGGACCACGACGCCGCCGCTGCTGCCCATGAGGGAGTCGAACGAGAGGACCGTCGCGCGCTGGCCGGACGGCACCAGGTCGTTGAGGTACGCCTGACGGATGGGGGTCACCGCCGCCTGGAGGAGCCCCCACGCGACGAGGAGGAGGAGTGCGGCCGCGAACGTCGTGACGACGCCGAGGAGCGCCAGGACGGCGCTGCCTGCGACGCCCGCGACCAGGAGCGCGGTGGTCCGCCTCGCCACGAGACGACGCACCCGGGGGGCCAGGAGGCCGCCGAGCATCTGCGAGCCGGCGATGACCGCGGCCGCGAGCCCCGCGACGCCGTACAGCCGGTCGCTGCCGTACAGCGCGAGCAGGTGGGGCTGCATCGCGTAGAACGCGTAGATCCCGACACCCGACGTGAACGGCGCGGCGAGCATGAGCCAGCGCACGGGCGGGTTCCCGAGGCCGTGGCGCAGCGAGGCCGTCAGGACGGACCGGACGGTGCGTCCCGGCGTCGTGCGCGCCTGCGGGACGAACCCGTGGTCGCGCATGAACACCGCGGCGACGACCGCCATCACGACGAGCGTGCCGACCCGGACGAGGTAGGGGAGCCCGAGCGTGCCGACCTGCGCGAGGAAGCCGCCGGCGACCGATCCCATGAGCATGGCCGCGCCGCCGACCACCTGGGCGCGGCCGAACACGGGCTCGAGGGACGCGGTCCACCCGGCGGCACGCATCGCGTCGACGAGCCACGCCTCGACCGCGCCCGAGAAGAACGTGAACCCGAGGCCGAGCAGGACCGAGACGAGCGCCCACGCCCAGAAGGGCGACGACCAGGCCCACAGGAGGTAGTAGAGGTAGGTCGTGACCGCGAGGACGGCTGTGCCCAGCAGGTACGAGGCGCGGCGTCCCCACGTGTCGGCGACGACACCCGTGGGGACCTCGAAGAGCACCATGCCGGCCGTGAAGAACGCGTTCGCCGCGAACGCCTCGAGGTTGGTCAGCCCGGCGTCGAGCAGGAACAGGGTGTTGACGCCCCAGATGAACGACGCGGCCAGCGTGTTGCCCAGCACCAGCACGAGGTAGGTGCGCTGGACGCGCCTCGCCAGTGGGCTCATCGTCGGAGCGTATCGAGGCGCTCCGACACCGGGTCAGGGGGCTGCTGCGACGGCGAGCGCGTGGATCGCCGCCCGGTCGACCTTGCCCGTGCCGTTGCGGGGCAGCTCGGCCACCGTGACGACGACCGTCGGCAGCTTGTAACGGGCGATGGACCGCGCGGCGAAGGCGCGGACGTCCTCGATGTCGACGGCGGCGCCGTCTGCCCGTTCGAGCACGGCGGCGACCGTCTCCCCCCACTCCGGGTGGGGGACGCCGACGACGGCGACCTCGGTCACGCCCGGCATGCCGCAGAGCGCGCGCTCGACCTCGGCGGGGTACACGTTCTCGCCGCCGGTGTTGATCATGTGCTTGCGGCGGCCGACGATCGTGAGGAGCCCCTCGTCGTCGAGCTCGGCCAGGTCGCCCGTGCGCAGCCAGCGCACGCCGTCCCGCACGTCGAACGACTCGCGCGTGCAGTCCTCGTCGGCCCAGTACCCGGGCGTCACGTTGGGCCCGCTCACGAGGATCTCGGCGGGCCGGCCGGGCTCGTGCACCTCCGCGCCCGTGCCGGGCTCCACGAGGCGGATCCGGGTGTGCGGCAGCGGCAGGCCGACGGACCCCGCCTTGTCCAGCGTCCGGTGCGCCGGTAGCCACGTCGCGGCGGGTGCGGTCTCCGTCATGCCCCACGACTGCTGCAGCAGCATCCCGCGCTCGGCGTAGAGGTGGATCAGTGCGGGCGGGACCGGTGCGCCCGCGACGATCGCCGCGCGGACTCCGGACAGGTCGGCCGTCGCGAAGCCCGCGCACCGGCCGACCGCGGCGAACATCGCCGGGACGCCGAACACGCACGTGACGCCGCCGAGCAGGTCCTCGAGGGTCTGCGCGGCGTCGAACGTGCGACGCACGACGACAGTCCCGCCGCGCACGAGCGTGCGCAGGGTGAACGCGTTGAGGCCACCGATGTGGAACAGGGGCGCGACGGCGAGCGTCACGTCGTCGGGGCGCGTGTCGAAGACCTCGTCGACGTCCGTCGCGCTCCACCAGAGGTTCCCGTGCGTGAGCATCACGCCCTTGGGACGACCCGTCGTCCCGGACGTGTACATGAGCAGGGCCAGGTCGTCGAACTCCCGGGGGACGCGCGGCGGCACCGGGCGATCGGGCGTCCGGGCTGCCGCGTGGGCTGCGGACGAGGGGCAGCCCAACCAGCGCCCGACGGGGACGTGGTCGCGCAGGGATGCGCACAGCTCGGTGAGGTCGGGCTCGACGACGGCGACGCGGGCGTCGCAGTGCTGGAGCACCTGGCGCGCCTCGGGTACGGCCAGCCGGAAGTTCAGGGGCACGAAGACGGCGCCGAGGTGCGCCGAGGCGAGGAGGGTGATCAGGAGGTCCGGGCTGTTGCGGCCCAGGTACGCGACGCGGTCGCCGACGCCCACCCCGGCGGCTGCGAGCTCGACGGCGAGGTGCTCGACGCAGGCCTGGACCTCCGCGGCGGTCATGGGCCCCGCGTCGCCCGTGAGCGAGACCGTGTGCGGCGCACGACGCGCGACATGGGCGAACGCCGTGGCCGGGCTGATGTCGACCGGGCTCATGGTCTCCTCGTCGTGGACCTTCGTGCGTGGGCGTCACACCCGTGCGCCCACCCGTGCGTGACGCACAGGTGGGCGGTGGCGGACCGTGCGGACGTGCTGGAGCTGGTTCACCGGGATGCGCGGCGGGCCTGGGATCCCACCGCGCACCCCGGTGCTCGGGGGCGGGTCGGTCAGGCGCGACCCGCCGTTGCGGGGGCGGGCGCCGCGGCAGCCACGGCGGCTGCGCGGGCGGCCTGCACCCGGGTGAAGACGAGCGTCAGGACGAGGCCGACACCTGCGAGCACGATCGCGATGACGAACGGCTGCGTGTAGTCGCCCTCCTTGCCCATGCTCGCGGCGATCCGCGGTGCGAAGAACGCGGCCACGGAGTACGCGGTGAAGACGATGCCGTAGTTGATGCCCTGGAACCTGGGACCGAAGTTCTTCATCGTCAGGGCCGGGAAGATACCCATGACACCGCCGAAGCACAGGCCCAGGCCGATGATGCCCACCGCGAACCCGACGGTCGAGGACATCGTGACGAGCACGAGCATCGACAGGCCGACGACGCCGTAGATCATCATCAGGGCGTTGGTGTAGCCGAGGCGGTCGGAGACCGCACCCCAGACGATGCGACCGAGCGCGTTGCAGGCCGAGTAGATCGACACGAACACGGCGGCGGTCGCTGCGGACAGGCCGAACATCGCGCTCTGGGCGATGCCGGAGGCCTGCGAGGCGATCATGAGGCCGGAGAACGCGCCCACGCCCATCATCACGAAGATGAAGTAGAACGCGGGGGTCTTGACCATCCCGCTCCAGGGGACGTTGACCATCGCACCTGCGCCCTGCGGCGGCGTCCACCCGGCGGGCACGAACCCGACCGGGGCGACGCGCAGGAACAGCGACGCGACGACGACGACGACGGCGTAGACGGCACCCATCGCGAGGAACGCGGTCGAGACGCTCGCGCTCTTGATGATCGCCTGGGCGACCGGGGCTGCGATCACGGACGCGGCACCCATGCCGCCGGTGATCAGGCCTGCGGCCATGCCGCGCTTGTCGGGGAAGAGCTTGAGCGTGTTGTTCAGGCAGCCCGAGTACGCGAGCCCCTGGCCGAGCCCGGCGAGCAGGCCGTAGGACAGGTAGAGCATCGTCGTGGTCGTGGCGATGCCGGTCAGCATGAAGCCGGCCGCGAACATCAGGCCACCGACGAGGATCGAGATCCGGGCGCCGCCGCGGTCGACGATCCAGCCGCCGAGGATCATCGGGATGGGGCCGATCGCCGCGTTGATGGTGAACGCCATCATCACCTCGGGCATCGTCCAGCCGCGCAGGCCGCTGAGCGGGCCGGCGAAGACCGAGAACGAGTAGATCGCCCCGGTGCACATGAGGATCGCGACGGATCCCCAGAGCACGGCCCACCTGTTCAGCGTGGGTGCGGGAGTCGTGGACATGGTCAGGCCTTTCCTACGGGCGCGGGCGTCGTTGCCGGCCGCGCGGAGGTGATCAGGGAGGCGAGCTCGCCCCAGGTCTCACGGAAGATGCCCGCGGGCATCTGCGCGAGGTCGGGGGAGATGGCGGGCGTGAAGTCCATCTGGTCGAGGACGTCACGCTGGAGGTCGATGCCCGGGGCGATCTCGACCAGCGTCATGCGGCCGTCACGGAGCTCGAACACCGCGCGCTCGGTCACGTACAGGACGGTCTGGTCGCGCTCCGCGGAGAACGGCCCGCTGAAGGTGATCTGCTGCACGCGCTCGAGGAACTTGCGCGCCTTGCCCTCGGACGTGATCCGCACGGTCTCGTCGGCGATCTCGACCTCGAGGCCGCCCGCGGTGAACGTCCCCGCGAAGATGAGCTTCTTCGCGGACTGGCAGATGTTGATGAACCCGCCGCACCCGGCGACGCGGCTGCCGAACTTCGAGACGTTGACGTTCCCGTCCGCGTCGGTCTGCGCGAGGCCGAGCACGGCGACGTCGAGCCCGCCGCCGTCGTAGAAGTCGAACTGGGCGTGCATGTCCATCAGGGCCTCGGGGTTGTAGGCGTGCCCGAAGTCCTTCAGGCCCGCCGGGACCCCGCCGATGGCGCCCGCCTCGGTGGTCAGCATGATCTGGTCGCTGAGGCCCTCCTCGGCGACGACGGTGCCGACGTCGGCGGGGATGCCCACGCCGAGGTTGAGGACCGTGTGCGGGGAGAGCTCCATCGCGCAGCGCCGCGCGATGACCTTGCGTTCGCTGAGGCCGATCGGCGTGACTCCCGAGAGCGGGACGCGGAGCTGCCCGGAGAACGACGGGTTGTAGTGGGTGTTCTCGGTCTGGAAGTGGTTCTCGGGCTCGGAGACGACGAGGTAGTCGACGAGGATGCCGGGCACCTTGACGTCGTTGGGGTCCAGCGAGCCCGCGGCCGCGACGGACTCGACCTGCGCGATGACGATGCCGCCGCTGTTGTGCGCGGCCTGCGCGATGGGCAGGACCTCCATCTTGAGACCCTCGTGGGTGAGGGTCAGGTTGCCGTTCTCGTCCGCGACGGTGCCGCGGATGAGGGCCACCTGGATGGGGAACGAGGGGTAGAAGAGCCACTCCTGGCCGGCGAGCTCGATGACGTGGACGATGTCGTCGATGCTCGAGGGCGACATGCGCGCGCCCTCGACCCGCGGGTCGACGAACGTGCCGAGGCCGACCTTCGTGATGACGCCGGGGCGCTTCGCCGCGATCTCCCGGTACATCTGCGTGATGACGCCCTGGGGGAGGTTGTAGGCCTCGCACTTGTCCGCCTCGATGAGCTTGGCGAGGGCGGGTGAGGCGATCGCGATCCCGCCGATCCACCGCTTGATGAGTCCCTCGTGGCCCCAGTGGCTCATGCCCTTGTCGCGGCGGTTGCCGACGGCGCTGGCGTGCATGACGGTGAGGTCGTGCGGACCGGCGCCGTCGAGGAAGCGGCGCTCGACAGCGGCGAGGGTCTCCTCGTTGACGCACGCGAGGCCGAAGCCGCTGAGCGCGACGGTGTCCCCGTCGTTGATGAGTTCGGCGGCCTGGGCGGCCGTGATGACGTGTGCCACGCTCACTGCTCCTTCGTCGGAGTTCCGAGCCCGGGCTCGGCAGGTTCGGTACGGCTACCGGAGCCCCGGACCGCATCCGGCCTGCGTCCTTGCCAGGCCTCGTCACGCGGTCCTCGGTCCGTCTTGTGCATCGCTTCACAAGTTTGCGGACGAATCCCGTCTGTATTCAGGACCATCGTCCTGCGCCTGGCACGAGTGCGTCCCCCGACCATGGATCAGGCGCCGCGACGACGCGCCGCAGGGCCTCCCGACGACGGGAGCGGCCCCTCCCCATCGAAAGGTGCACGACCATGGACTTCGGTCTGACGGACGAGCAGCAGCTGCTGCTCGAGAGCCTCGACGAGCTGCTCGAGCGGGAGTGCCCGGAGTCCTACATCGCGGAGCTGGACCTCAACCACCAGCCGCCCACGACCTTCCGCCGCGCGATGAACGACGCCGGCTTCGGCTCGCTCGGCTTCCCCGAGGAGTACGGCGGCACGCCCAGCGACGCCCTCACCCTCGTGATGCTCGCCGAGCGTGTGGCGCGCCAGGGCCTCAACAACGGCTACGGCCTCGAGCTCCTCCAGGCCATGGACATCCTCGAGTTCGGGTCCGAGGAGCAGAAGACCGAGATCCTCGGCCTCCTCGCGAACGGCGACGTGCCCTTCGCGCTCGGCTTCACGGAGCCCGGCGCGGGCTCGGACAACTCGGCGATGGCGACGACGGCCGTCCACCACGACGGCATGGTCACCTTCAACGGGACCAAGACCCTCATCACCAACGCGCTCCAGTCGCGCTACCTGCTCCTCATGGCCAAGGACCCCCAGGTCGAGGACCCGCGCAAGTCGATCTCGATGTACCTCGTGCCGATGGACGCGCCGGGCGTCACGACCAACCGCCTCGACAAGATCGTGTGGCACATCTCCGACTCGTGCGAGATCTTCCTCGACGACGTGACGCTGCCCGAGAGCTCGCTCGTCGGCGTCAAGGGCAACGGGTTCAAGCAGCTCATGCGCAACTTCGAGCTCGAGCGCCTCGTGATCGCCGCGAACTGCCTCGGCCTCGCCCAGTGCGCGTTCGACGACGCCGCGACGTACGCCGCGCAGCGCGTCCAGTTCGGCAAGCCGATCGGCTCGTTCCAGCTCATCCAGCTCAAGCTGACCGACATGGCGATCAAGCTCGAGAACATCCGCAACTTCGTCTACAAGACGGCGTGGATGGTCGACCAGGAGCTCCCGCTCAAGAGCCAGGGCGCGCTGTGCAAGCGCTACTCGGCGATGGCGGCCTTCGAGGTCGCGGACGAGGCCATGCAGATCTTCGGCGGCGTCGGCGTGACCGTCGGCACCCGCGTCTCGCGCCTGTGGCGTGACCTGCGCGGCCACCGCTTCGGTGGCGGCACCGACGAGATCATGGTGCACATCGCCGGGCGGCAGATCGTCAAGGACCACAGCTGAGGCCGCGCACCGCGCCGACCCAGCACACCCCCAGCGAAGGAGCAGCTCGATGAAGATCGTCGTCGCCTACAAGTGGGCGCCCAACCCGCAGGACGCCGAGGTGGCCCCGGACGGGTCCGTGGACTGGAGCCGTGCCAAGGGCGCGGTCAGCGAGTACGACCCGGTCGCGTTCGAGGCGGCCCGCCAGCTCGCCGACGCGACCGGCGGGGAGGTCGTCGGCCTGACCGTCGGCGCCGCGTCGGTCGACAGCCCGCTCGCCCGCAAGGCGGCCCTGTCCCGCGGCCTCGACCGGCTCGTCGTCGTCGCCGACGACAGGCTCGCCGACGCGGACGGCACCCGCCTCGCGGCGGTGCTCGCCGCCGCCGTGCGCTCGATCGGTGACGTCGACCTCGTCCTCGCGGGCGACTCCTCGGTGGACGTCGCCGAGGGACAGGTGCCCATGACGCTGGCCGGCCAGCTCGGCTGGCTCGGCATGGCAGCCGTCTCGGGCGTGACGCCGTCCGCCGACGGCGTGGTCGTCGAGCGCGACCTGCCCGGCGGCATCACGACCCTCGCCCTGACGGGTCCGGCCGTGCTGGCCGTCACCACCGATGCCGTGGTCCCGCGGGTGCCCGGCATGAAGGACATCCTCGGGGCGGCCAAGAAGCCCGTCGAGGTCGTCCCGCTCGACGCCCTCGAGGTGCCCGACGTGGTTGCGGCCACGACGCTCTCCGGGTCGCGACCGGAGACCGGCAACCGACGCGGCGTGATCATCGACGGCGCCGACGCGTCGTCGGCTGCGGCGGAGCTCGTCGCCGCGCTGCGCACCGCGCGGGCCCTGTAGTCCACGACGTCCGGAAGAAGAGAGAAGCATCATGAACGTTTCGACCCAGACGTGGATCGTCGTGGCGGACGACCCGGCCGTGAGCGGCCTGGTCACGACCGCCCGAGGGCTCGGCGGTGCGGTGTCGGCAGTCGTCGTCGGCCGCAAGTCGGTCGCCGACTCGGTCGCACGAGCGGGCGTGGACGAGGTCCTGTGGCTCGGTGAGCCGGGGGACGGCGCACCGGTCGAGGCCTACGCGGGTGAGGTCGCACGTGTCCTCGCCGAGGCCGGGGCCGCACCCCTCGCGGTCGTGGGTGCCACGACGCCGGCGGGCCGGGCGCTCCTCGGTGCGGTCGCCGCCCGGTTCCAGGTGCCGGTGCTCGCGGGCCTGCGCGGCGCGACGCTCGAGGGCGACGCGGTCGTCGTCGAGCGCTCTGTGCTCGGCGGGATCGCGGAGCGCCGCGTGCAGGTCGTCGGAGGCCCGAGCGTCCTCGCCGTCGCCGCCGGCGGCGTCACCGACGAGGGGACCGCTGCGGCCGTGCGCGAGGTGCCGGCGCAGCCGCTCGGGGCGGCCCGCGTCACGGACGTGCGCGTCAAGGAGCAGACCGGCGTCGACCTCGGCGCGGCGCGCGCGGTCGTGGCCGTCGGCCGTGGGCTCAAGGCCCAGGCCGACCTCGACCTCATCACGGACCTCGCCGCCGCGGCCGGCGCCGAGCTCGCGTGCTCGCGCCCGCTGGCCGAGGGCGTCGACTGGGTAGCCAAGGAGCGCTACATCGGCATCTCGGGCCAGCACATCGCCCCGGAGCTGTACGTGGCGGTCGGAATCTCGGGCCAGCTCCAGCACATGGTGGGCGTCCGGGACGCGAAGGTCGTCGTCGCGATCAACTCCGACAAGGCCGCGCCCGTCTTCGCGCAGTGCGACTACGGCATCGTCGGTGACCTCTACGAGGTCGTCCCGGCGCTGGCAGCCGCGCTGCGGGCCGGATCGTGACCGCGTCGACGCAGGACGCGGGCGAGCCGGAGGTCGACTTCGACGTCGTCGTGGTCGGCTCCGGCCCGGCCGGCTCCGTCGCGGCCTACCGCCTCGCGCAGGCGGGGCTCTCGGTCGTCCTCATCGAACGTGGTGAAGCACCGGGCTCGAAGAACCTCTCCGGCGGCGTGCTCTACGGCCGCGTCCTCGACGAGGTGTTCCCGGGCTTCGCGGACGAGGCGCCCGTGGAGCGCCGCATCACGCGCCACGTGACGACGTTCCTCACCCCCGACTCGTCCGTCGGCATCGACTACGCCGGCCGTGCGCTGGCCGAGCCGGTCAACGCGGTGACGGTCCTGCGGGCGCGGTTCGACCCCTGGCTCGCGGGCAAGGCGGAGGAGGCAGGCGTCTTCCTCATGCCGGGTGTCCGGGTGGACAGCCTGCTGACCGAGACGGGGCCCGACGGCGCCACCCGGGTCGTGGGCGTGCAGGCGGGCGACGACCAGCTCCGCGCACGCGTCGTGGTGGCCGCGGACGGCGTGAACTCGTTCCTCGCCCGGTCCATCGGCCTGCGGCGCAAGGAGCCCACCAACCACATGGCCGTCGGCGTCAAGGCCGTCGTGAAGCTGCCGCGCGGTGTCATCGAGGACCGCTTCGGCGTGACCGGTGACGAGGGGGCCGCCCACGCGATCGTCGGCGACTGCACGCTGGGCATCGGTGGCGGCGGGTTCCTCTACACCAACACCGAGTCCCTCTCCCTGGGCGTCGTGCTGCGGCTCGACGACCTGGTGCGCTCGGGACGGACCGCGATCGAGGTCTTCGAGCACTACTCGCAGCACCCCGGGCTCGCGCACTACCTGCGCGACGGGGAGATCGTCGAGTACGGCTCGCACCTCGTCGCCGAGGGTGGTCTGGCCATGGTCGGCGAGGTCGCCACGGGCGGGCTCGTCGTCGTCGGCGAGGCGGCCGGGCTCACCATCAACTCGGGCCTCACCGTGCGGGGCATGGACCTGGCCATCGGCTCGGCGATCGCGGCGTCCGACGCCGTGGCCGAGGCGGTCGCCGCGGGCGACGTGTCGGCTGCGGGGCTCGCGGGCTACCGCCGGCGCCTCGACGCGAGCTTCGTCATGCAGGACATGCGCACCTACGCGAAGGCACCGGCGTTCCTCGAGCGCACCGGCATGTACGGCGCGTACGGGGAGCTCGCGGCGAGCATCTTCGAGGGCGTGTTCACGCTGGACGGGACCCCGCGCAAGCACCTCACGAAGGTCGCGTGGGAGGCGTTCCGGCGCTCGCCGGTGCGGGCACGACAGCTGGTCAGTGACGGATGGGCGGGGGTGAAGGCGCTGTGAAGACCACGACGGTTCCCGAGCGGCTGGCGGCGAACAGGTTCGAGATCGACGAGGACGAGTCGCACATCGAGGTCGACCAGGAGCTGTGCCGCACGACGGGCACGGGCAAGGCGATCATCGCCGTGTGCCCGGCCGGCGTGTACAGCGAGCAGGACGGCGAGATCCTCGTCGACTACGCGGCGTGCCTCGAGTGCGGCACGTGCCTCGCGGTCGCGGCGCCCGGTGCCCTGAAGTGGCGCTACCCGCGCGGCGGGTTCGGCGTCAGCTTCCGGGAAGGCTGAGGGGTACCGCACCGGCGGCCCGGAGCTGGGCGTCGACCATCTGGTCGATGTACTCGGGCAGGTTGGTGCGGACCCGGTCGAGCAGGTGGGGCGGCGTCACGAGGATGTGCATGAGCACCGAGCCCTCGATGGCGTCGAGGATCTGGACGGGTGACGTGCCGGGCGGCAGCTCGCCCTGGGCGACAGCCTCCTCGACGCGCCGCCGCTCCTCGATCACGAAGTCGGTGATCGCCTCCCGGCGGATGTCCGTGAAGACCTCGGGGTGCGCACGCGCCTCGACGTACAGACGGAGCATCGCGAGGCCCGTCGTCGCGAGGTAGAGCTCGGCCCGGCTCGTCGCGTGGGCCACGAGGTAGTCGCGCAGGGTGATCGGGCCGGCATCGGCCGGGGTCGGCTCGACGGCGGGCGCGTGGTCCGGCGCGGCGGGTGCGGAGGCCGGTGCGGCGCCGTCCGCCGGGGACGCACCGCCGTCGGTGACCGTGCCCGCACGGGCCACCGCCTGCTGCGTGTGCCGCAGCGCGGCCGCGAGCAGCGTCTCCTTGTCCTTCCACCGCAGGTAGATGGACGACTTGCCGACGTGCGCGCGCGCGGCGACCTCGTCGATCGTCAGACCCGCCCAGCCCTTCTCGCCGAACACCTCGGTCGTGGCCCGCAGGGCGCGCTCCTCGAGCATCGGGTCCCGGGGGCGCCCCCGCCCGCGGGGCGCGTCGCCGTCCGCCTCCTCGTCGAGAGGTGCAGGGCTCCTGGTCACGGGACCACGGTAGTCGCTGCGCGGGGGTCGTCCGGCGCGTCAGTCCTGGTCCGCGGTGCCGAACTCCCAGTGCCAGGGCTCCTGCGGGCCGCCACCACCCGGCTCCATCAGCGCAGGGTGCGACCAGCCGAAGTCTCCGGCGTTCGCCTTCATCCAGCGGTAGCTCGGGTTCGTGAAGGAGCCCAGCCGACCGAAGTCGCCGAGGTCGACCGCGACCGCGAACCCGTGGTTCGACGTGCCGGGCGACGCCGCGAGCCACCCCCGCGACCGACGCGTGGCCACCTGGGCCGAGTACGAGCGGTAGGAGCTCACGACGTCGAGGTCGGTGCCGAACTCGGCCCGGTACGCCTCGTTGAGCCGCTCGAGGGCCTCGGCGGCGTCGCACCGCAGCAACGCGTCGGCCGCGAACGCCGGCGCGCACAGGACGTCGAGCGGGATCTCACCGTTCGGCGACTCCTGCGCGACGGCGACCTTCCGGGCCACCTCCGCGGCGGCCGCCTCCGCCGCAGCGCGCGCGGCCTCCTCCGCGAGCCGCGCGTCGGCCTCGGCCTTGACCTGCGCCGCGACCGTCCGCAGCTCAGCGGACAGGGTGCTCACCTCGGCTGCCTGCGCGAGGAGGGCGTCCGCGTCCTGCGCCGTCGCGGCCAGGGGCGCGCGCTGCCCGGTCGACGGTGCCGCTGAGGGCACCGCCGTCGACGAGCTCGTCGCCTCGCCGCCCGGCGCGTCGCTGCCTCCGGCCGTGCCTTCAGCGGCGCCGGCACCCTCGACCGGCTCCGCGGCCGGTGCGGGGAATGCCTGGTCCGGGAGGGCCTCCCGCACGACTCCGGTGCCCCGTCCGGTACGCGTGGACGCGACGTCCCGCAGGGTCGTCCCTGCGGAGGCATCCGCCGAGGGGGTGCCGGCGACGGGATCGGCCGTGAGGTCTGCCGAGGCGCTGACGCCCGCGACGTCCTCGAGACGGTCCACGGCGTCCTGCAGCGGCGCGAGGGTCGCGGCGTCGAGCACGGGTGTCGCCGTCGTCGCGACCGAGCCCGCTTGTGCCATGGCCGTGAGAGCCTCGTCGACCGCCCGGCCGTGCTCGGCGTGGGCCCAGGCGGCCGCCTGGCCGGTGAGCCGCGCGGACGCGGCGCGGTCCGCACGAGGGACCCCGTCAGCCGTGGCGCTCGCTGCGCCGGTGCCGTCCGACGCGCCGGTGGGACCGAGCCCGAAGCCGGTGACGAGGAGCCCGGCCGACAGCGCCACGGTCGTGGCCGCGCGTCCGGCGCGTCGGCCGCGGCGTCGTTCGAGGGGCTGCGCCGGCAGCGTGGGGTCGAGCAGGGCGAAGGGCGCGGGGCACGCGGCTGCGGCGGCCTCGGACGGGGCAGGTGGCTCGTCGGCCAGGGCGCGCAGGGCAGCCTCGGCGAGCCGGAGCTCGCGGCGCGTCGGGTAGCGCGGCGCCGCGACACCGGACGCTGCCGTGGTGGAGGTCGGGAGGGCCGACGTCGGGAGGCCGGGCATCGGGAGACCGGGCGCCGGCGCCGCACCTGGAGTCTCGTCGGCGGCCTCGAGGGCCCGGCGTCGGGCCTCCTCAGCGAGGCGCAGCGACCGTCGCGTCGGGAGGGCTGGCACCGGAGCTGCGGCCTCGAGGGCCTCGGCGTCACCGCTCGGCGTGTGCCGGGCAGCGGCGTGGGGGAGCTCCTGCGTCAAGACGTGTGGTCCTCGCTCATCGTGTGCGTCGGCGGTTCGGGGGACGTCCGGCCCAGGGGGAGGGGCGCGCGTCGGCGTCCATTGGCACATGCCCCGGCCCGTATCGACGAGTCGAGGAGGGCGAGTTCACACGATCCCCACACGATTCGCGTCAGGAGCGCGCCAATGACCTCCTTCAGGAGCGGTTCACCGTCCGCTGGCGCGTGACCTGGGTCACGTCCGTCACCCGTGGGCCCGGGCGAGCCGAGAGCACCGGGCCACCCGCCCCGGCGGGCGATCCTGGGTCGGCAATACCCCGACGGCCCGCGCCGTGCCGCCCTACCGTGGGAGGTGCGGGCTGTCGGACGAGGACGTCGAGCTGTGAACCGGGAGGTGCCCCGTGGGGGCTGCCGTGATCGTCGAGGGGCTGCGCAAGACCTACGGGGCGCTGACCGCGGTCGACGACCTCAGCTTCACCATCCAGGAGGGCGAGGTCTTCGCGCTCCTCGGCCCGAACGGCGCGGGCAAGACCACGACGGTCGAGATCCTCGAGGGGCACCGCGCCCGCACCGCGGGGCGCGTCGAGGTGCTCGGCCAGGACCCTTGGCGCGCGGGCCCGCAGCTGCGTGAACGCGTCGGCATCGTGCTCCAGGAGGCCGGCTTCGACGACGAGTTCACGGTCCGCGAGATCGTGACCCTCTACCGCGGGCTGTACCCGAGACGGCTGGACGCCTCCGCGGTGATCGACCGTGTCGGCCTGACGGACAAGGCGGACGCGCGCGTCAAGACGCTCTCGGGCGGGCAGAGGCGCCGCCTCGACCTCGCGCTCGGGCTCGTCGGCGACCCCGACCTCCTCTTCCTCGACGAGCCGACGACGGGCTTCGACCCGTCAGCCCGTCGGCGCGCGTGGGACCTCGTCGAGGACCTCCGCTCGCTCGGCACGACGGTGCTGCTCACGACCCACTACCTGGACGAGGCCGAGCACCTCGCGGACCGGGTCGGGGTGGTCGTGCGCGGACGGCTCGTCGCGGTCGGCACGCCCGCCGAGCTGGGAGCGGGCCACCGCGCGGCGGTCGTCACCTTCCGGCTGCCCGACGGCATCGACGGCGCCGAGCTGCCACCGCTGGTCGGGACAGCCGTGCGCGAGGGGCTCGAGTGGCGCCTCGAGACAGCGGAGCCGACCGCCGCGCTGCACGCCCTCACCGGCTGGGCGCTCGAGCGAGGCGTGGACGTCCCGGCGCTGACGGTGCGCAGGCCGTCGCTCGAGGACGTGTACCTCGGGCTCGTCGGCGACCACGATGATGCGCCCGACGCCCACGCCGATGCCGACGCCGGCGCGGCCACCAAGGCGCACGGGCCCGCCGGTGCGCACCGGCGCGGCGCGTCCCGGGGGACCCGCGACGAGGGCCGGCGGCGATGACCGTGCCCGGTGCGGCGTCCCGCGCAGCCGCTGTCGGGGACCGCACGGTGCGCGACTCAGGTCCGCGGGGTGGCGGGCCCGGCGTCGCAACGATGCTCGCCGCGCAGGTGCGGCACGCCGCCACCGACCTGTGGCGCCAACGCGTGGTCGCCATCTTCACGTTCGCCATCCCGATGATCTGGCTCGTCGTGATCGGCGTCGTCGCGGGCAACGAGGCGGTCGACGAGACGACAGGCGTCCGGGTGATGCAGTTCGTGACGCCCACGGCCGTGGCGATGGGTGTCATCTACGCCGCGTTCCCGACCGTCGCGATCTCGTTGGTCGACGCGCGCGAGAGCGGCGTGCTCAAGCGCGTCCGTGGCACACCGATGCCCCCGTGGGTCTACCTGGCCGGCCGGGTCGGCGGCGCAGCGGTCTTCGCCCTCGCGGCCGTCGCCGCGATGCTCGTCCTCGGCGTCGTGGCGTACGACGTGCAGCTCTTCGCGCGCACGCTCCCGGCGTTCGTCGCGACGATCACGCTCGGCATCGTCGCGTTCGCGTCGATCGGGACGGCCGTCGCGGCGCTGGCTCCGACGACGGCCGTGGCCCAGGCCGCCTCGATCGGCAGCGCGGTCGTCCTGTCCTTCCTGTCGGAGATGTTCACGTTCGGCGGTACGTCGCCGGCGTGGATGGAGACGACCGGCGACGTCCTCCCGCTGAAGCCGTTCGCCCAGGCGCTGCAGTCACAGCTCGACCCCTACGCCACCGGTGCCGGCTGGGAGCCCCGACGCCTGGCCGTCGTCGCTGCGTGGGGCGCGGCCGCCGCCCTCGTCGCGGTGCTGCGCTTCCGGTGGCTACCGTTCGCCGGTCGCGCGGGCGGTTCGGCGCGACCGGCGGGGGCCGTCGAAGCCCCGGCGACGTCCGGGACCCATGGGCGGCCCGACGCTCGGGAGCCCTCGCGCGACGCACCCGAGCCGGCGGGGTCCCAGGCAGCGGCGGGTCTCGTCGCGGGCGAGACCGGGCGCCCGTCCGCCCTGTCACTCGTCGCGGCGCAGGCGCGTGCAGCGAACCGGTCGATCTGGCGCGACGCCGGAGCGGTGTTCTTCGGCATCGCGATGCCCGTCGGCGTGTACGTGTTCATGGTGGGCAGCCAGCCCGACGGCGTGGTCGACGGCGTACCCCTCGCCGTGCTGGTCGCCGCTGGAATGATCACGTGGGGCGTCGCCGTGAGCGCGTTCATGAACGTGCCCGAGGCCGTCGCGGCCGCGCGGGACAAGGGCGCGCTGAAGCGGTTGAGGGGGACCCCGCTGCGCCCCTGGCAGTACATGGCCGGCCGCACGGGCGTCACCCTCTGGCTCTCCCTGGTGATCGCGGTCCTCGTCCTCGCCGCCGCCGTGACCCTGCACGGCGTGGAGCTCACGGCGCCCGGGGTCGCCGTCGGCGTGGCGGTCCTGCTGGTCGGGACCCTGAGCCTCGCCGCGTGCGGCTTCGCCCTTGCGTCGCTCGTCCCCGAGGCGCGCGCCGTCGGGCCGGTGGCCCTCGTGATCCTGCTCCCGCTCGCGTTCCTGTCCGACATCTTCTTCGTCGGGGGACCGGCGTGGATGGGGACCGTCGGCGGTCTCTTCCCGCTCAAGCACCTGCAGAACGCGCTCGTCGCCGCCTGGGACCCGGCGGGGGCGACCCTCGCGTGGGAGCACCTGGCGGTGCTTGCCCTCTGGCTCGTCGTCGCCGGTCTGGTCGCCGTGCGCCGGTTCCGCTGGACCGCGGCGGGCGATCGCTGAGACGTCGGCCGGGTGATCGGCGAGACGTCGGCCGGGGCGGCGCGGGCCGCCTCCGCGTCCCCACGCCCCGGAGCCCTAGAGCCCACCCTCAGGTGCGCGCGTCCCGCGTCCTGCGGTCGTTCGCCCGCTGGATGGCGTCCACGAGCTGCTCCTTGGTCATCGTCGACCGCCCGCGGACCTCGAGCCGCCGAGCGACCTCGTAGAGGTGCGCCTTGGACGCTCGGGCGTCCACCCCGCCGGCGGTCGGCCGACGGCTGCCGCGACCCTCACGTGAGTGCTCGTCGGAGGGGCCCGGCGAGTCCTTGGGCTCCCAGTGGTCACCGATCTTCTCGTACGAGTGCTTGAGCGCCGCGTAAGCCACCCGGTGCGCGCGCTCGGCGTCGTCGTACTCGTCCGCCGCCGCGTCGTGGGCCTTGGCGAACGTCCGTTGCGCCTTGGCGTCGGAGCGCTTGAGGGTGTCCGGGAGCTCGGACTGCTTGGGCTGCCCGCCTCGTGTCGTCTTCGGCATCTCACGCCTCCCTGGTCGCTGCGGTGAGCCGCGGCCGTGACTGCGACCGCGGCGTGCGGCGGCCTCGGGTGGGCGCCGCTCCTCCACCATCGGTCGCCGCGGTCGTGCCCGCCACCGGTCGCGCCCACGACCCGTTCCCGCCCACGACGGCCACCGGCTGTGCCCGCCGGTGCGGTGGGTGCGACCAGACGCCGGACGCCGGGCGGCCCGGCGCGCTGGTCAGTCCTCGGTGCCGTACTCCCAGTGCCACGGCTCGGCGGGCCCCGCACCGCCGGGCTGCATGTAGCTCGGGTGGTGCCAGCCGAAGCGACCTGCGTTCTCGCGCATCCACCGGTACGTCGGCAGGTCGAACTGCCCGAGGGACCCGAACCCGTCGAGGTCGACGGCGAGCCCGAGGCCGTGGTTCGACGTCCCGGGCGCGCTCGCGAGGCCCCCTCGGGCCCGCTTGGTCGCGACCTGGGCCGCGTAGTCGCGGTAGGAGCTCGTGACGTCGAGGTCACGGTCGAAGCGCTCCGCGAAAGCGACGTTGAGCTCCTCGAGCGCCGCTGCCGCGTCGCACCGCAGGAGCACGTCGGCCTCGAACGCCACGCCGCACAGCACGTCGACGGGGATCGCGCCGTTCTCGGCGGCAGCGGCCTCCTCGACGCGGGAGGCACGCTCGGCCGCGGCGCGTGCCGCCGCCTCGGCCTCGGCAGCGGCACGGGCGGCGGCCTCGGCCTCGGCGCGGGCGACCGCAGCCGTCGTGCCCACCTCCTGCGACATGACGAGCACCTGCTCGGCGGCCGCGACCATCTGCGCCGTCGCCACCAGGTCGACGGAGGCGTCGGGCAGCACGGCCTCGGAGAGCGGGGCACGGGCCGCCGACCTGGACGCCGTCGCGGACCGCAGGGACATCGGGTCGGCCGGGACGTCGATGCCGATGGCGTTCGTGGCGTCCTCGGGCGCGACCGCGGGCTCGGGGGCGGAGGCGGCGGGGTGTCCGGCGTCGGTCGTCGTGACAGGCGCGGTCGTGCTCGACGTCGGCGAGACTCGCTCGGTCGCGGGTGTGTCCGACGTCGGGCTGCCCTCGGGCGCATCCGTCATCGCCTCGAGCCCGGCCGTGGTGACAGTCGTCGCGAGCGCGTGCCCTGTCGCAGCGATGAGGTCCGCGAGCTCGGCCCGAGCCGAGGTGAGCGGCGAGATGGTCTCGGCGGTCAGCACCGGCGTCGCCGTCCCGACGGCGGCGTCGGCGGCCGCGACGGCCGCGTGGGCGAGCTCGAGCGCCTCGGTGCGGCGCACCGTCGCGAACGCCGTCGCCTGGAGGGTCATGCGGTTGGCGGCGGCGACGTCGACACGGGCCTGGTGCGCGAGCTCCAGGTCCTGGGCGACGAGCACGGCTGACCTGTGGGCGTCGCGCGCGGCCTGGTCGAGGCAGACCTGGGTGATCCCGCCGGCGAGGAAGGCCGTGGAGAGGAGCGCGACGGCGCCAGGGCGCACCACGAGCGTCCCGAGCGGTCCACGGAGCCAGGTCGGCACGGCTGCGGCGCCCGCCGTCGTCGGGCCGCTCGGTCGACCCGCCCGTGGCACCCCGCCGAGCCTGGCCTCGCGAGCTGCCGACGCCGCGTGCGCCCGCCGGGCGCCGCCGGATCCTGCGACTGCCGGGCGCGCCCGCGGTGCGCGCGGCCTGAGCGTCTCGGCCAGACGCGCCAGTGGAGCGGTGGCCTCGGCCTTCGGAGCGCGTCGCCGTCCGTGCACGGGCGCGGCGGGCGCTGGTGCGGTGGGCACGAGGGACGTGGGCGCGGGTGTCGCGGGCACGAGGGACGCGGGCGCGGTGGGCACGAGGGACGTGGGTGCGGGTGCGGGGCTGGTCAGGGTTCGCGCGCTGTGCTGCCCGCCGCTGCGGAGCGGGGGACGCGCGCTCTCGGCCTCGCGCCGACGCTCAGCCTCGCGCAGGGCACGGCGCGTCGTCCCACCGTGCTCCGGCTCCATGCGCCTGGTGTCCCCTCCGTCGTCGTGCGTGCTCCTGTCCTGTCGGCTCGTGGGGCCCGGACCTGAAGGGTCCGACCGGGTGGTTCCTGGCGTGTCGGACCGGAACCGCGCCCCGGGTTGTTCATCGCCGCCGCGGAGCCGGGGCAGCGGTGTGTGCGCGCCCGCGGGAGCGGCCCCGCGCGCGGGACGGGGCGCGCCGCCGCGCCGGCCTGCCGCGACGCCTGGGGCGGCGATCGGGTCCGTAGGATCTCGTCCATGCGCCATCCCAGGGACGTCCGGCGCCTCGTGCGTCGCGTCCTGTCGGGACCGCCCACGCTCGAGGTGGGTCGCCGCTCGCAGGACGCCGGGCTCGACGAGACAGTCGTGCGGGGCGCCATGGAGCTCGCGCTCCGCGTGGGCGAGGCGATGCTCTCCCTGGGCGCGGCCGCCGCCGACGTCGCTGCCGCGATCCTCGCCATCACCCGCGCGTTCGGGCTCCTCGGCTGCCAGGTGGATGTCACGTTCACCGCCATCACGCTGTCCTACGACCGCGGTCGGTCCGTCGCGCCGGTCACGCTCATGCGCGTCGTCACGGGTCGTGTGGACGACTACGGGCGGCTCAGCGGCGTGCTCAGGGTCGCGAAGGAGGTCGCTGCTCGGCCGGTGCGGCCGGTGGACGCGCTGGCGACGCTGGACGCGGCCGACGCGCGGCTCGACGAGGTGGTGTCTGCGCCGCACCCGTACCCGCGGTGGCTCGTGACCGTGCTGCTCGCGGTCATGGCGGCGGCGGTCGCGATCCTCCTCGGGGGCGGGTTCGCGGTCGCGGCGGTGGCGGGCCTGACGACGGTGGGCATCGACCGGGCCGTGTGGCGGCTCGCGCGGTGGGGCCTGCCGCCGTTCTTCCGTCAGGCCGCGGGCGCGGCGATCGCCACGGCCGTCGCCGTGGGCATCCTCGTGGCCGCGCCGCACCTGCCGTTCGAGCTCGTCCACCTGCCGCCGTCCCTCGTGGTGGCGTCAGGCATCGTGGTGCTCCTCGCCGGTCTCTCCCTCGTGGGATCCGCCGAGGACGCGATCAGCGGCTTCCCAGTCACCGCGAGCGGGCGTGCCTTCGAGGTGGTCGTGCTGACGCTGGGGATCGTCGCGGGCATCGGCGGCGTGCTGGACATGGCGCGTCGGGCCGGTGTGCCCCTCGAGGTCATCGCCGTGCCGACGAACAGCTCCCCGCTCGTCGTGCAGGCGCTGGCCGCGGCTCTCGTGGCCGCGGCCTGGGGGTTGGCGAGCTATGCGCGGCTGCGGGCCGCGGCTGCATCGGCCGCGGCCGGTGGTGTCGCGTGGGTGATCTTCACCGTCGCGACCGGGTGGGGTCTGGGCGCGGCGGTCGCGAGCGCCGTCGCCGCGCTGGTGATCGGCTTCCTCGCCGAGTCGGTGGGCCCTCACCTGCGGGTTCCGCCACTCGTGATCTCCGTGTGCGGAATCGTCCCGCTGCTCCCGGGTCTGGCGATCTACCGCGCGTTGTTCCAGCTTGTCAGTGAGCCCGCGTCGAACGGGGGCATGGGGCCCGGCGCGACGGGTCTCGTCGCCGCGGCGACGGTCGGGCTGGGTCTGGCAGCCGGCGTCACGCTCGGCGAGTTCGTCGCGGCCGCGTGGCGCCGGGGACGCGAGGCGCGTCGGGACCGGGCGCTCGCGCCGGCCGGCACCGGGGCGAGCGCCCGGCCCCAGGACGTCGCTGCAGGGGATGGACAGACGCTCTCGGCCTCGTCCGCGACCCTTGAGGCACCCGACGTCGACGCGCTGCCGGCCGCGGACGCGTCCACGCCGTAGCCACGGCCGCCGCGTAGGCACGGGCGCGCCGGCCCGGTCGGCTCCGGCTCCGCGAGGACGGCCCCGCACGCGCGGTGGCGGCGTCGAGCGTCAGTCGCCGAGCGCCCTGGTGTGCGGGGCGCTCGGCGCGGCCTCCGGCGACTCGGGGATGGGCGGGTCCGCGGGGCCGGGCAGCGGAATGCCGGGGCTCGCGGCACGGGCCAGCCCGTCAGCGATGGTCCCGACGAGCTCGCCGGCCGCCACAGGGTCGAGCCGGACGCTGGCCACGCACCTGCCGAACCGCCAGGTGCTGACCACGAAGACACGGTCCTGGGCGTGCCACGTCACCTGGAGGGCGCGGTGCTGACCGCGGACGTCGGGCAGTGCGGCCGAGCCCGCCAGGGGTAGTGCGATCACCTCTCCCATAGATGCACGATGCTCCGGTCCGGGCCTCCTGTCGAGGGGCCGTGAGGGCGCCGTGCGGGTGATGTGCGGGGTCCGGGTACCGAAGGACCCCGCCGAGCGGTGCTCGACGGGGTCCTTCGGTTCTGTGACCGGTCGGTCTAGGTCACCCGGTGCGGCGTGCGGTCAGCTGCAACCGCTCGTGCTGCCGCAGCCCTCGCAGACGTGGCAGGAGCCTGCAGGCCGCATCTTGATCCCGCAGTTCATGCAGAGCGGCGCATCGGCCTCGCGGCCCTGCTTGAGGTCCATGAGCTCGGCCGAGGAGTGAACGGTGAGCGGCACCGCCGTGGCACCGAGGCGCTCCACCGGCGTGGTCGGTGCAGCCTGTGCGGCCGGTGCCGCAGCGGGCGCCGGTGCCGGGATGGAGTCCGCCGGAGCCGTGAGGTCGTCGTCCTCGTCCGCCGCCACGGGCTCGTAGGAGCCCGTCTCGAGCTGCCGCGTGCGCTCCTGCGTGGTGTAGATCCCGAGCGAGGCGCGGGTCTCGAACGGCAGGTAGTCGAGCGCGAGGCGCCGGAAGATGTAGTCCATGATCGACTGCGCCATCCGCACGTCGGGGTCGTCCGTCATCCCGGCGGGCTCGAAGCGCATGTTCGTGAACTTCTGGACGTACGTCTCGAGCGGCACGCCGTACTGCAGCGCCACCGAGATGGCGATGGAGAACGCGTCCATCACGCCGGCGAGGGTCGACCCCTGCTTGCCGAGCTTGAGGAACAGCTCGCCGAGCCCGTCACCGGGGTAGGAGCCCGCAGTGATGTAGCCGTCCGCGCCGCCCACCGTGAAGGACGTCGTCAGCGACGTGCGCTGGCGAGGCAGGCGCTTGCGCGTCGCCCGGGCCGGTGCCGCCTCGCTCGCGGCCGCGACCGGCTCGACGGCGACGGAGGCGCCCTTCGCCTTGGCGTCGGAGAGCGGCTGACCGACCTTGCAGTTGTCGCGGTAGATCGCCAGTGCCTTGATGCCCATCTTCCAGGACTCGAAGTAGATCTCCTCGATCTCCTCGACCGTGGCCGACTCGGGCATGTTGACGGTCTTCGAGATGGCGCCGGAGATGAACGGCTGCACCGCGGCCATCATGCGCACGTGCCCCATCGGGGAGATCGCGCGCTCACCCATCGCGCAGTCGAAGACCTCGTAGTGCTCCGTCTTCAGGCCGGGCGCATCGACGACGTGGCCGTGCTCGGCGATGTACTCGACGATCGCCTCGATGGTCTCCTCGGCGTACCCCATGCGACGCAGTGCGCGCGGGATCGTCTGGTTGACGATCTGCATCGAGCCGCCGCCGACGAGCTTCTTGAACTTGACGAGCGAGAAGTCCGGCTCAACGCCGGTCGTGTCGCAGTCCATCATGAAGCCGATCGTGCCGGTCGGGGCGAGGACGGAGGCCTGGGCGTTGCGCCAGCCGTTGCGCTCACCGATCTGGTTGCCCTCGGCCCACACCTTGGTCGCAGCCGCGTGGATGTCCGCGTCCATCGAGTGCAGGGTGCGGATGTCGTCGTTCGCGGCCGCGTGCTTGCGCATGACGCGCTGGTGGGCCGCGGAGTTGAGGGCGTAGCCCTCGTAGGGGCCCACGACACCGGCCAGCTCTGCGGAACGCTTGTACGCGGTGCCGGTCATCAGCGACGTGATCGAGGCGGCGAGCGCGCGGCCGCCGTCGGAGTCGTAGCCGTGGCCCGTCGCCATGAGCAGCGCGCCGAGGTTGGCGTAGCCGATGCCGAGCTGGCGGAACTTGCGCGTGGTGTCGCCGATCGCCTCGGTGGGGAAGTCGGCGAAGCAGATCGAGATGTCCATCGCCGTGATGACCAGCTCGACGGCCTTCTCGAACTTCGGGACGTCGAAGGTGTCGTCCGCACGCAGGAACGTCAGGAGGTTGAGGGACGCGAGGTTGCACGACGAGTTGTCGAGGTGCATGTACTCCGAGCAGGGGTTCGACGCAGTGATGCGGCCGGACTCGGGGCTCGTGTGCCAGTCGTTGATCGTGGAGTCGTACTGGAGGCCGGGGTCGGCGCACGCCCAGGCCGCCTCGGCGATCTTGCGGAAGAGCTGCTTGGCGTCGACGGTGTCGATCACGCTGCCGTCGGTGCGCGCGCGCAGACCGAACGAGCCGCCGTCGCGCACGGCCTCCATGAACTCGTCGCTCACGCGGACCGAGTTGTTGGCGTTCTGGTACTGGACGGACACGATGTCGCGCCCGCCGAGGTCCATGTCGAAGCCCGCGTCACGCAGCGCGCGGATCTTGTCCTCCTCGCGGGCCTTGGTCTCGACGAACTCCTCGATGTCGGGGTGGTCCACGTCGAGGACGACCATCTTCGCCGCACGGCGCGTGGCGCCGCCCGACTTGATGGTCCCGGCGGAGGCGTCCGCGCCACGCATGAAGGAGATCGGGCCGCTCGCGGTCCCGCCCGAGGAGAGCAGCTCGCGCGAGGAGCGGATCCGGGAGAGGTTCAGGCCGGCGCCCGAGCCGCCCTTGAAGATCATCCCCTCCTCGCGGTACCAGTTGAGGATCGAGTCCATCGTGTCGTCGACGGCGAGGATGAAGCACGCGCTGACCTGCTGCGGCGACGGCGTACCCACGTTGAACCACACGGGGGAGTTGAACGAGAACACCTGGTGGAGCAGCATCCACGTGAGCTCGTGCTCGAAGAGGGTCGCGTCCTCCTCGGTGGTGAAGTACCCGTTGTCGCGGCCGGCCTTGGTGTAGGTCAGGACGACCCGGTCGATGAGCTGCTTGAGGCTCCACTCGCGCACGGGCGTGCCGACCGCTCCGCGGAAGTACTTGGTCGTCACGATCGTGGTGGCGTTGAGCGACCACGTGGACGGGAACTCGACGCCCTTCTGCTCGAAGATCGTCTCGCCCGACTTCCAGTTCGTCTGGACGACGTCCCGGCGCTCCCAGGTCACCTCGTCGTAGGGGTGCACTCCGGGCGTCGTGAAGACACGCTCGATGCTCAGGCCGCGCTTGCGGGCCTTCGGTGTGCGGGAGCCCGTCTTGCCGGTGCTCTCCGACGTCTCTGTCATGACTACTCCTTCAGCCGTGTCGCGCCGGCCGTGGGGCCTGGACGTGGTGCGGACTTCGTGGTTCTCGGTTCGGTGTGGTCCGGCTGGGCCGGACGTCAGTTCTCGGTGCAGCAGCTCCGGTCGGTGCGTCAGCGTGCGACGAGCCCGGACCTCCTGCGGCCGGACCGGGCCTTCGTCAGCCGTCCACGACAGCTCAGACACTAGGCCCGACCACTGACACGAGGGCCTGGCCGGCCTTCGGGTCGCACGCGGTGCGGTCTCCGTCTCACCACTACGTGTGCCCAACTTACAAGCGTGCAACCACTATATGTAGTGCCCAGGGCGAGATCGGATCGGGTGATCTTGAGGGGCCCGCACCGCTCCCGACGAAGCCGCAGGTGGGGGCACATGTCGATCGTCGAGCCGGATCCGCGGACGGATCAGGCGGGCGGCGTGTCGCGCTCTTCGGCGTGTCCGAGCGTCACGGACGAATCGCCACCAATCGGGCGCGGGGCCGGCCCGAACGCGGCTCGCCCCGACGTCCGACGCAGCGCGACGAGGGCGGGTCGCCCGATCGCCGCGAGGCCCACCGCCGTCGTGACCGCCCTGCCCACGTCCCACCCGAGCGACGTGCCGAGGCTGTACAGCCAGAACCGACGCAGGTTGGCGCCCACGGGGTCGCCCGCCACGAAGGACAGCCCGGTGCCCGTCCCGAGCTGGAAGGGCCAGAAGGAGAGGTTCATCACGAGCCCGAACCCGAACGCGGCCAGCGCCCCGTACACCGCGAGCAGCACGATCTCCGGGCGGCCGCGCACCCGCCGGGGGAGGAGCCCAGCGCCCAGCCCGACCCACGAGGCCGCGAGCATCTGGAACGGCATCCAGGGACCGACACCACCCGTGAGCAGGGCGGACGCGAAGATGGTCGTGGAGCCCAGCGCGAACCCGAAGCCCGGCCCGAGCACCCGCCCGCCGAGCACGATCACGAGGAAGACGAGCTCGACCCCCGCGGTGCCGGCCGAGATGGGCCGCAGCACCGACCCCACCGCCGACAGGAGGCCGAGCACCGCGACGGCCTTGACGTCCATCCCGCCGTCGCCGAGCGCCACGAGGACGACCGCGACGACGGCGACGAGCACCCCAGCGAGCACGAGGGGGGCGTCCGTGGCGTGCTCCAGCTCGCTGCCCGGGCTCACGATCAGCGGCCATCCGAAGGCGAGGAGCCCGGCGACGGACGCCGCCGCGAGGGCGAGGACCGTCCGGGGGCCGAGCGGCACGGCGGCGGCGTCGAACCGGTGCCCGACGTCCGCCGGCGTCTGCCTCATGCCGTGAGGGCCGCGCGGACCTCCGCGACCGTGAGGATCTCGAGCGGGTGGAGGATCTTGGCCACCTGGGGTGCGAAGGTCGGCGACGCCACCAGGATCTCGGCGGCCGTGCCGTCCGCGACGACCTCGCCCTCGGCCAGGACCACCACCCGCGACGCGCTCTCGGCGACGAACTCCACGTCGTGGCTCGACAGGAGAACGGCCCCGCCCGCTGCCGCGTGCGCCCGCAGGGCGTGGGCCAGGTGGGCCTTCGCCGCGTAGTCGAGACCCCGGGTCGGCTCGTCGAGGACGAGCACGGCCGGCCGTGCCGCGAGCTGGATGGCCAGGACGAGCGCGAGCCGCTGCCCCTCGGACAGGTCGCGGGGGTGCGCAGCCGGCGCCACGTCGCCGGTCAGTCCCTCGAGGAGCCCTCGCGTGGTGCCCGGCGCCGCACCCGCCTGCTGGTCGCCTGCCGAGCACTCGGCCGCGACGCTCTCCAGGTAGAGCAGGTCGGCCGGGTTCTGCGGGACGAGCGCGACGTGACGGCGCACGGCGGACGGCCGCAGGGCTGCCGGGTCGGCGCCGTCCGCGAGCGGGAGCGCGACGCGACCGGCGGTGCGCGGGCCCGACCCCTGGAGCGCCCACAGCAGCGACGACTTGCCGGCGCCGTTCCGGCCCATCACGGCCGTCACCTCTCCGGCACGCACGTCGAGGTCCACGCCGCGCACGGCACGGGTCCGCCCGTAGCGCACGTGCAGCCCGCGGGCGGTCAGGAGCGTGCCGCCCGACGCTGCGAGGTGCGGGGCGGTGGGCGCGCTGCCTGTCGGCGCCGGCACTGCGCCGTGCGCACCCCGGCCGGCCACCTCGGCGAGCCGTTCACGCAGGGGCACGACCTTGCGACGGGCGTCCCGCACCGAGAGCGCGACCGGGTCCCAGCCCGCGAGCCGACCCAGCTCGACGATCGGCGGGGCGACCTGCGAGGTGGCCAGCACCTGCGCGGGTGGGCCGCTGACGACCGTTCCGTCGGGTCCGACGAGCAGCACCCGGTCCGCGTACTGCACGACGCGCTCGAGGCGGTGCTCGGCGAGCAGCACGGTCATGCCGAGGTCCGACACCAGCCGGCTCAGCGCCGCCAGGACGTCCTCGGCCGCCGAGGGGTCCAGGGCCGAGGTCGGCTCGTCCAGCACGAGGACGCGCGGGTGGCTCGTCAGGACGGAGCCGATCGCGACGCGCTGCTGCTCGCCGCCGGACAGGTCCGCGAGCGGGCGGTCCCGCAACGCGGCGAGCCCGAGGAGGTCCATGACCTCCTCGACGCGCTTGCGCATGACCGCCGAGGACAGCCCGAGCTGCTCCATGACGTACGCGAGCTCCTCCTCGACGGTGTCCGTCACGAACCCCGTCGCGGGGTCCTGGACCACGACGCCGACCACGTCCGCCAGGTCCCGCGGCGCGTGGTCGCGCGTGTCCCGGCCGTCCACGAGGACGCGCCCCTCGAGAAGGCCGCCCGAGAAGTGCGGGACGAGGCCGCACGCGGCGCGCAGGAGCGTCGACTTGCCCGAGCCGGTCGGTCCGACGACGAGGCACAGCTCGCCCTCCGGCACGTGGAACGTCGCCTCGCGCAGCGCGGGGACGGCGTCGCCGGCGTAGGTCACGCTGACGCGGTCGAAGCGGATCATGCGCTGCTCCCGGCTGCCCGCCCGAGCGGCTGCAGCCCGACGACCGCCGGCACGGCGGCCACGAGGGCGCAGACGAGCGCGACGGGCGGGACCTGCGGCCACGCGTCCACGGCGCCCGTGCCGAGGGCGCTCGGGTCGCCGACGGACACGAGCACCAGGATGGCGGCCGTCGCGAGGCCCGACGCCGCGACGACGGTCTCCTTCAGGGCCCAGCGGTCCGGGCGGTACCGCGTGCGGCGCACCTGCCGACCCGCGAGCGTGGACCCGACCGCTGCCGCTGTGAGCCCCACGAGCAGCACGGGCACGCCCAGCCACGCGGGTGCGGTGCCGTCGAGCAGGCCGTACGTGCCCAGGGCGGCGGCCAGGAGCGAGCCGAGGAGGAGCGCCCCGACGCGGCGGTCGCTGCGGCCCGGGAGGGCACGCGCGTACCCCCGCGAGTCCATCGAGGCGGCGAGCGCCAGGGAGCGGTCGAGCGCGTCCGTCAGCACCGGGACAGCCGTCCTACGGAGCAGCGCGAGCCCTCGGGGCTCCGAGCCGCGCAGCTGCTGCGCGCGCCGCACGGCACCCGCGGAGGCCACCAGCTGCGGCGTGACGCTCACGGCGATGACGACTGCGGTCCCGAGCTGGTGCAGCGACGCGGGCAGCGACCGCAGCGCACGCCGTGGGTTCGCGAGCGCGTTGGCAGCCCCGAAGCACACCACGAGCGTCGCGAGCCTGAGCCCGCCGTAGACGGCGGTCAGCAGGCCGGTGAGCGTCACGGGGCCCAGGAGCTCGACCCCGACCGCCCACGCGGGCAGGGAGACCCGTGGGACGTCGATCAGGACCAGCCCCGGGGTCTTGATCCCGACGACGACGTAGAAGAGGACCCGCAGGACGACGATCCACAGCCCGAGCACCAGGTAGCCGCGGAACGCGCGCGCCCAGGGCACGTCCTCGCGGCGGGCGACGACGACGAGCACCACCGCCGCGAGGACGAGCCCGACGACCACCGGGTTCGTGGTGCGCGTGGTCGCGACCGCGAGTCCCAGGGCCCAGGCCCACCAGGCGAGGGGGTGCATCGTCGTCGTCAGCGTCGTCCTTGCCCCCCGCTCAGTCCTGGCCGGCGGGCCCGTGCGGTCCCGCCCCGTTGCGGCGGCGCGCGAGGAGCAGCGCCGCCACGGCGAGGACCGCGACGAGGCCGACACCGGCGAGCAGCACCGGCGAGGGGCCCTCGTCGGTGGCGGGCTCGGTGTCGGTCGCGGTGAGCTCGGTGCCGTCAGCCGCGCCGCCGGCCTCGTCGTCGCCGGTGGTGTCGTCCTCACCAGAGGTGGTCGCCTCGCCGTCCTCGGCCGGGTCGGGAGCGGTCGCGAGCGCGACCGCCGGGGTCACGGTCGGGCCCGCGGTCCCGTCGCTGTAGCGCCAGCCCTCGAGGTTGCCCGGCTGCGGCACCGCGGTGTCGGAGCCCTCCATGTACGGCTGCCACTCGCCGTCGGGCGTCGCGTACCAGTACGACCAGTACGAGCCCTCGAAGGTCGCGGGGCACGGGTCGGGCAGGCCGTCGATCGCGCAGATCATCCCGGCGCCGTCGCGCGTGTCGACGAAGCCGACGGCCTGGAGCGCCTCGGTGCCCGTCGCTGCGTCCGTCGCGCAGGCGACCTCGACCTCGCCGCCGAGGTCGGTGAGGTCGACGACCACGGTCACTCCCGTGTCGTCGGTGCACGCCCCGGTGGGCACGGCAGCCACGGGCCCGGCCGCCGCGGCGGTCGCCGGGAGCGCCGCACCGGCGAGGGCGACGAGCAGCCCGGGGGCCAGGAGGCGGAGCGCGGTGGTCCCGCCGCGTCGGCCGGGGCGCCCGCGCGGGATGCGCGGCTGCGACGGGAGGGTGGGAAGGGTCGGGAGGAGGTTCGGCACTGGTGCCTCTTTCTGAGTGGTCCGTGACCGGACCCGGCACCCGTGACCAGAGGCGGGGGGACCCCGCGGTGCGGCTCGGCGACCGGGCCCCGTCCCGCGTTCCTCGACGGTAGGAGCCTCTCGACCTGCGCCAGGTGCTCCGGCTCGCCGGACGGGGTCCGGCCTACGGTTGCGGGTCAGCGCCGGACTCGGACCGGCTTCCCCTGGCTGCAGGGCGTACGTGCAGAGGTGCCATCCGTGGGATGGCAGGATCACCGTACCGTGCGCCGCGGCCGCGCCGGTGCGGGCGTCCGACGACCTGGGGTGACGATGCGGATCTACACGAAGACCGGCGACGACGGCACGACGGGGCTCTTCCTGGGGCAACGCGTGTCGAAGGCCGACGTCCTCGTCGACGCCTACGGGGACGTCGACGAGGCGGTGTCGCTCCTCGGTGTGGCCAGGGCTGCGTGCCCGCCGGGGCGCATCGCCGACCTGCTCTTCGACCGGCAGCGCGAGCTGTTCGTGGCCGCCGCCGACCTCGCGACCAACCCGGCGCACCGGGACCGCCTCGAGCCCGGCGTCTCGCTGGTCACCCCGGAGATGGTCGAGCGGCTCGAGGGCCTCATCGACGTGCTGGTGCGTGAGCGGCCGCTGCGGCCCGTGTTCGTCGTCCCCGGCAGCAACGCGGCGTCGGCGGCGATCGACCACGCGCGCACCGTGGTCCGGCGCGCCGAGCGGCACGTCGTCCAGTCGCAGGCGCAGGGCCACGACGTCGCGGACCCCGTCCTGCGCTACCTCAACCGCCTCTCGGACCTCCTGTTCGTGGTCGCCCGGCACGCAGCGGGTGACGCCGAGGAGCCCGCGAGCCACGACTGACGGGCCGGCGCCGAGACGGTGCCCCCGGACTGCTCGGCGCGTGCGGGTGATGCGCCGGGTGAGACACGCAGCAGACGGGTGACGGGGTGCGTCCCGGGGCGGCCGCGGGTCGTATAGTCGCGCTCACCGTCGATGGCGCCGCAGCGCGCCCAGGGGACTGCGGCGGACTCATCTGCGGGAGGCAGGCGTCGTGGTGTTCGAGCTCGATCCGTGCCGTGTGCATGCACCGACCGGGGAGCTCCTAGCCCGCGGGTTCGTCCGGGAGCACGGCGCGCACTCGCTGCTCGTGGAGGCGGAGCACTTCTCCGGGGGCTGGCTCGCGGAGGGCGACGACGCGGTCGTCGAGGTGCTGAGCGACCACCGGGGCACGTGCACCTACGACGCCGTGGTCGCGTTCAGCGCGGCCGGTCGTATCGAGCTCCGGGACCTGAGGCTGCGCGAGGTGGTGCAGCAGCGCACCGCCGTCCGCGTGCCCGTCGCGGTGCCGATCCACGTGACGCAGCGACTGGAGGGGACGGAGCTCGTCCCGCTCGACGAGCCGCTCGACATCCACGTGCTCGACGTGAGCGCGCACGGCATGCGGATCCGCTGCGCCCGCCAGATCGAGGCGGGGACGCGCCTGGCCGTGCGCTTCACGCAGTCCCGCGCCCCGCTGGACCTCGTGGTGGAGGTGCTGCGGGCGCAGGAGCTGCGCGGGGAGTTCGCGCACGGCTGCCGCATCGTCGGAGCCTCGGAGCGTGTGACGGACGAGCTGTTCCGCTTCGTGCTCGACGAGCAGCGCCGCCAGCTCGCCCAGCGCTCCGAGCAGCGGGCCTAGGTACTCCTCAGCCCCTCGCCGCCCGTGCGGGAGGAGGCAGTCCCTGCCGCGGACCCGGTGCGCGGGAGGTGCGGGGCACCGGGTCCGGAGCGGGCGTCAGGCGTGCGCGGTGTCCGGCGTGGGACGCGGCGCACGGCGGGGCCGGCTGGACGGCGGCCGGTGCTGCGTCCCGGGGTGCGCCGTCGCGCGTGCGGCCGAGTGCCCGCGGGGGCCTTCGTCCACGCTGATGCGCAGGGGGCGGCCGGCGACCCGGGCGCCACCGATGCGACGGAACGCCTCGGGCGACAGCTCGCTGGTGATCTCCACGAGGCTGAAGCTCGCGAAGATGTCGATCTTGCCGAGGTCCTTGCCGGTCAGGCCGCCCTCGCCCGTGATGGCGCCGACGATCGCCTCGGGACGTGCGCCGTGCGTGTGACCGACGGCGACGCGGTACCGGGTTCCCGTGGTCGGGCGCCGGGCGGCCGTGCGGGCGCGCTCCTCGCTCGTGAAGGAGATCCGGCCGTCGTCCGTGCGCCCCGCGCCGCGGGCGTGCTGCAGCGGGCTCTGCTCGAGCTCCTCGGCGGCCTGCGCCAACGGGCCGGCGTCACCGACGGCGAGGGCGGCCAGGACGGCGGCGAGCTCGGTCGCGGCCATCCCGCTCTCCGCGATGAAGGTCGCGACGGCGGACCGGTACATGTCGAGGCGACCGGCCTCGCGGCGGTCCGTCGCGCGGGCCAGGAGGGCCGTGACGCGGTGCGCGGACACGTCGGCGGGGGACGGGACGGCGACCTCCTCGAGCTTCTGGCGGATCGTGCGCTCGATCGCCCGCAGACGACCCTGCTCGTTGGGGGTGACGAACGTCAGGGCCCGTCCGGTGCGTCCGGCGCGGCCGGTACGCCCGATGCGGTGGACGTACGCCTCGGGCTCGGTCGGGACGTCGAAGTTGACGACGAGGCCCACCCGGTCGACGTCGAGCCCGCGGGCTGCGACGTCGGTCGCGACGAGGATGTCGAGCGACCCGGCGCGCAGGCGCTCGACGATCTTCTCGCGGTCCTTCTGCGCGACGTCACCCGAGATGGTCGCGGCGGACATGCCCTTGTCGATCAGCGCCGTGCCGACCTCCTCGGCCGCCCCGCGGGTGCGGGTGAAGACGATCGCCGCGTCGGCGTCGGACGTGGCGAGCACGCGGGCGAGCGCCCCGATCTTGTGACGGAACGGCACCACCGCGTACGTCTGCTGGACGTTGGTCACCGTGGACGACTGCCGCGAGACGGCGATCTGGACGGGGTTCCGCAGGTGCTGCGCGGCGACGCGGACGATGGGCGGCGGCATGGTCGCGGAGAACAGGGCGACCTGACGCTCGGCGGGCGCGTAGCCGAAGACCTTGTCGACGTCCTCTGCGAAGCCCATGCGGAGCATCTCGTCGGCCTCGTCCAGGACGAGCATCCGCACGTTGTCCAGGCGCATCGAGCGACGCTCGAGGTGGTCGATGACGCGGCCGGGGGTGCCGACGACGATCTGGGCGCCACGTGCCAGGGCGCGCTGCTGGGGCAGGAAGGGCGCGCCACCGTAGACGGCGACGATCTCGAGCCCGCCGACGTGCTTGGCGAACGTGTCGAGGGCCTCGGCGACCTGCATCGCGAGCTCGCGCGTCGGGGTCAGGACGAGCCCCTGCACCTTGCCCATCGTCGGGTCGACCGCAGCGAGCATGGGCAGGCCGAACGCCGCCGTCTTGCCCGTGCCCGTCTGGGCGACACCGGTGATGTCGCGCCCGCCCAGGAGCGCCGGGATCGCGGCGGACTGGATGGGGGTGGGCCGCGTGAAGCCGAGGTCGAGCACCGCGCGCAGGAGCGGCTCGGGCAGGCCCAGGTCGATGAGGTCGAGCTCGGGCGCACCGTCCGGGCTCGTGCGGGCAGCGTCGGGCGTGGGGGCAGCAGACATGGGGGATCCCGTCGGTCGTCGAGGTGGGAGCGAGGACGGCGGTGCCGTCGACCGTCGCAGTCCCGAACTCTCGATCGGCCGGCACGGGGCCGGCTGCACACAGCCGCCGCGGCGATCAGGCCCGGCGGTCACACACAGGGAGGAGCGACGTACTCCAAGGGGTTTGCACGGGAAGTCTACGCGACGGAGCGTCCGTCGCCCTCGGGCGCCGCGCGTGACGCCCGACACAGGCGGTCGGTGACGACGCCCAGGGGGCCCGCGGACAGCGTCCGGGCAGCACCCTTGTGGGGCCGCCTACCAGCCTGCGACCTTGTAGTCCTTGAGGAATACTCCGTGCACGTCCTCACCGTTCTCGCCGCGCACGATCGGGTCGTACACACGCGCAGCGCCGTCGACGAGGTCGAGCGGGGCGTGGAAGCCCTCCTCGGCGAGGCGCACCTTCGTCGGGTGCGGCCGCTCGTCCGTGATCCACCCGGTGTCGACGCTCGTCATGAGGATCCCGTCGGCGAGGAGCTCGGCGGCGCTCGTGCGCGTGAGCATGTTGACGGCTGCCTTCGCCATGTTGGTGTGCGGGTGTCCTGGACCCTTGTAGCCGCGGGAGAACACGCCCTCCATCGCGGAGACGTTGACGACGTAGGTGCGGCGGGCCGGGGACGCGGCGAGCGCCGGGCGCAGCCGGCTGACCAGGATGAACGGTGCCGTCTCGTTGCAGAGCTGCACCTCGAGCATCTCGAGCGGGTCGACCTGGTCGACCGTCGCGACCCAGCTGTTGCTGTCGTGGAGGTCGGGGAGCAGGCCGCCGGCGTCGATCGCGTCGCCCCTGGCCATGCGCGCGAGCGACGACGACCCGCCGGCGAGAGCCTGGGCCGTCAGGTGGTCCGCGTGCGCCACGGCGAGCGCCCGGGCACTGCCGGGCGCCGCGTCGTCGTCGTGGTGCGCGACCGCGCCCGAGCCGATCGACCTGACGAGCGCCGCAGGGTGCGCGTCGCTCGCGTGCTCGAAGGTGACGAGGTGCGGCAGCGGGCCCTCGGGCAGGGGCGCGCGCTCGGCCTCGACGAGCGGGGCGTAGGCGCCTGCGGACCGCCGCACGGTCTGCGCCGCGTTGTTGATGAGGATGTCCAGCGGTCCGGCGGCAGCCACCTCGTCGGCCAGCGCGACGACCTGGGCCGGGTCACGCAGGTCCAGGCCGACCACGGTCAGGCGGTGCAGCCACTCGGCGCTGTCGGGCATGGCCGTGAACCGGCGCACGGCGTCCCGGGGGAACCGCGTCGTCACGGTGGTGTGCGCGCCGTCGCGCAGGAGCCGCAGCGCGATGTACATGCCGATCTTCGCCCGGCCGCCGGTCAGCAACGCGCGCCGTCCCGTGAGGTCGGTCCGTGCGTCCCGCTTGGCGTGGTTGAGGGCGGCGCACGCAGGGCACAGCTGGTGGTAGAAGGCGTCGACGGCCGTGTAGAGCTCCTTGCAGACGTAGCACGCGCGCGGACGACGCAGGGTCCCGGCACTCGCGCCGCGCGTCTGGGAGATCAGGGGCAGACCCGCCGTCTCGTCGTCGATGCGCTGCGGCGAGCCGGTCGCGGTCGCGGCCACGACGGCGGCGTCCGCGGCGCTGATGGCGGCGCGCCGGTCGAGGCGGCGCTGCTTCTTGACCGCCTTGAACAGGCGCGCGGTGGCGCGGCGCAGCGCGAGGGCGTCGGGGTGGTCGGCGGGCAGCAGGGACGCCTCGGCGAGCACGGCGAGCGCGCGCTCGAGCTCTGCGGGGTCGATGCGCGGCGTCGCTCCGTCCGTCGGGTCATCGACGTGGTGGTCGCCGTCCATCGGCGGGGAGGCGGGGGGCTGCACGGTCGTCGTCATGTCCTCGGTCCGGGTTCTGCGGGCGGTGGCGCCCGGAGCACTCTACGCAGCGCACCCGTTGACCGGCCCGGAGGAGCGACCGTACCGTGCAGTAGCTTTCGGCCGTCGCGAGAGGGTGGGGCACGATCATGGGTCGGTTTCCGCAGGTCAGGTGGGCGGCTTCGGCCCTGACACGCACCGAGGGCGCCGCGCCCCTCACGCTCGAGGAGCCGCCGGACGTGCTCGTGCTGAGCCCCGGCGCCTCGCTCGGACCGCAGGAGGCGGACGCCCTCGCCGGGGGAGCGGGCCTCGTCGTCGTCGGAGCCGGGCCATGGGCTCCGGAGATCGTCGACCTCGTCGCCCGCTACGGCGTCCTCGTGCGCCCGGGCGCCTCGGAGCCCACGGCGATCGTGCCCGACCGGGCGTCCTGCACCGGCGTGACGCGGGAGGACCTCGTGGCGCGCGTCGTCGACCTCGAGGGCACCGTCGACGCCCACCTCGAGGCGGGGGCCACCGGGGCCGCGCCCTTCCTGCGCACGCCCGCCGGGACGGTCGTGGGTGTCGTCGGCGCCCGCGCCGGCGACGGGGCCCGCGCGGCCGTCGTCGCCGCCGACCTGCGCGAGGGCGGGTCCGCCCGGCACCTGCTGCACAACCTGACGACGTGGTGCGCACCGGCCGCGCAGGGCCCCACCGGCGACGACGCCGTCGGACCCAGGCCCACCTCGGCCCCCGCCGTCGAGCACCCCGCGTGGCACGACCTCAAGGCGGCGGTGGCCGAGCTCCAGCCACTGCAGGCGCAGGACGGGTCCGTGCCCGTCGAGGGGGACCGGGCGCGCGCCGCCGACCTCGTGCGGCGGGTCGCCGACGACGTCGCGGCCCTGAGCCCCCTGTTCCCGCACGACGGGACCTACCTCGCGGCCCTGGGGACCGATCTGCGGCGATGGGCCGACGAGGGCATGGGGGTGCCGGACTTCCTCGACTCGCTCGTGGCGTTCCAGCCCCAGGAGCAGCGCGTCGACGGCCTCCAGCACCTCGTCGTGTTCCCGATGTACACGCAGAACGGGAGCCGCGACCGCCACCTCGAGGCGGTGGTCGTCGAGGTCATCTGGCCCCGGTTCGTCGCGGACCTCGAGGCCGGCGACTACTCGAACCGCCTCTTCGTGCCCATCCGGTTCGTGGACTTCACCGCGGGCTACGACACCAACTCGGCGGTGCTGTTCCCGGAGACCGTCGCTATGCGGTCCGTGCCCACGTTCACGTGGGGCGCGATCTTCGCCGACCGGGAGGCGGCGCGCTTCCGACGGGTCGTCCGTGCGGCCGCGGACACGACGGGGCTGAGCCTGCCGCCCGACGCCGCCCGGCTGCTCGCGGACCAGCAGCTCGCGGAAGAGACGTTCGTCATGTGGGACCTGATCCACGACCGGACGCACATGCGCGGCGACCTCCCCTTCGACCCCTTCATGATCAAGCAGCGCATGCCCTTCTTCCTGTACGCGCTCGAGGAGCTGCGGTGCGACCTCACGGCGTTCCGCGAGGCGGTCGCGCTCGAGAAGGCCGGGGTCGAGCACGCCCGCCTCGTCCAGTACGCGGTGATCTTCGACCGCATCTTCCGCTTCGCCATCACCGGCTCACGCGTGCGCAACTACGACGGGCTCGGCGGCCAGCTGCTCTTCGCCTGGCTGCACCAGCACCACGTCCTGCACTGGACCGACAACCGGTTGAGCATCGACTGGGCGGAGGTGCCCGAGGTCGTGCTGGCCCTCGGCCGCCAGATCGAGGACCTGTACTGGCGCTCGATCGACCGGCCGAAGATCGCCCACTGGCTCGCCGCCTACGAGCTCGTCGCGACGACCGTCACGCCGCACCCCGCGTCGACCTGGGCGAAGGGCCCCGACGCCCTGCCCCTGACGGGACCGCTCAAGGAGATGACCGACGCCGTGCTCCCGGACGAGTTCCCCCTGTCGATGTTCTTCGAGGCGTTGACCCGCAGGATCGGGGACGTGGTGGACTCGACGGCGGGCATCACCGGGACCACAGCCTGAGCGGGGACGACCAGGGCACGGCGCCGGGCCCACGCCCGACGGACGGGCCCGCACCGGCGCGACCGCTCGCGATGGCAGGATGCTCGACGTGACGATCCACGACACCGCCACGCGCGGCTTCGCCTCCGACAACTACGCCGGCGTCCACCCCGAGGTCCTCGCGGCCCTCGCGGCGGCCAACGGCGGCCACCAGATCGCGTACGGCGAGGACGTCTACACGGCGCGCCTGCACGAGGTGATGGCCGAGCACATGGGCCGCCCGGTCGAGGTCTTCCCGGTCTTCAACGGCACGGGCGCGAACGTCCTGTCGCTCCAGTCGATGCTCCCGCCGTGGGGCGCCGCGATCTGCGCGGAGACCGCGCACATCAACACCGACGAGAACGCCGCGCCGGAGCGCGTCGCGGGCATCAAGCTCCTCACGGTCCCGACGCCCGACGGCAAGCTCACGCCCGAGCTCGTCGACCGGCAGGCGTGGGGGTGGGGCGACGAGCACCGCGCTCAGCCCCTCGTCGTCTCCGTCACCCAGACCACCGAGCTCGGGACGTGCTACACGCCGCAGGAGATCGCGGCCCTGTGCGAGCACGCCCACGCCGCGGGCATGCGGGTGCACCTGGACGGCGCCCGGATCGCCAACGCGGCCGCCTCGCTCGGCCTGCCGATCCGGGCCTTCACGGCCGACGTGGGCGTCGACGTCGTGTCCTTCGGCGGCACCAAGAACGGCCTGCTCGGGGCCGAGGCCGTCGTCGTGCTCGACCCCGAGGCGTCCACCGGCCTGCCGTACCTGCGCAAGATGAACATGCAGCTCGCGTCCAAGATGCGCTTCATCTCCGCCCAGCTCGTCACGCTCCTCGAGGGCGACCTGTGGCTCCGCTCAGCCCAGCACGCGAACGCCATGGCGCTCCGGCTGCGCGACGCCGTGCAGGGCCTGCCGGGCGTCGAGGTCGTGCGGCCCGTGCAGGCCAACGCGGTGTTCGCGGTGCTGCCGCGCGCCGCCGCCGACCGCCTCCGCGAACGCTTCCGCTTCTACGACTGGGACGTCGCGACCGGCGAGGTGCGCTGGATGTGCGCGTTCGACACGACGGAGGCGGACGTGGACGCGTTCGCGGCGGCCCTCGCCCAGGAGCTCGCGCGCTGACCCGTCCCGACCCCGGGAACCCGGGTTCCTACAGGATCCCGGCGTCGATGAGGCGCAGCGCGATCTCGTGGCCGTCGGCGCCGTGCACGACCACGGGCCCTGCCGCGCGTCGGGCGACGTCCTCGTCCTCCGCGGGCGCCGGCGTGCCGTGCGCGAGGAGCTGCTCCGCGGGCGTGAGCTCACGGATCGCGACCAGCGCGACCCGGCCGGGGTGCTCGGACGCGATGTCGCCGTAGATCTGCGGGTCGTGCTGGCCGTCGTCGCCCACCAGGACCCAGCGCACCTGCGGGAGCTCGCGCATGAGGCGGCGCAGGCTCTCGCGCTTGTGGTCCTGCCCGCTGCGGAACCACCCGGTGTTCGTGGGACCCCAGTCCGTGAGCAGCAGCGGCCCGCCCGGGTAGCCGTTGCGCTCCAGGAACCGGCGTAGCGCGGGCGCGACGTTCCACGCGCCGGTGGAGAGGTAGAACGTGGGAGCGCCCGGGTTCGCGGCACCCCAGCGTCGGTAGAGCTCGGCCATCCCGGGGACCACGCGGCGCGCGCTCTCGTGCAGCACCATGCTGTTCCAGGCCGCGAGCAGCGGCCGTGGGAGGGCGGTCACCATGACCGTGTCGTCGATGTCGCTCACCAGGGCCGTGCGCTGCTCCGGCCCGACGACGAGGACCCGCGCCGTGCTCGTCTGCCCGCCGAGGCCGACGTGGACGTCGTGCCAGCCGGGCTCGAGACTGCTCTCGAGGACCGTGTCGACGTACCCGCCGCGGTCGGCCACGACCTCGTGCGTCACCCCGCCGACCGTGACCTCCACGCGGGCGCCCGGGACCTGCGCCGTGAGGAAGCTGCGCCATCCCCGGACGGCACGGCGCGACGACGCCGGGTCGCGCTCGGCAACCTCCGACGCCCGCGTGCCCGGGGGAGCCAGGAGGGCGCGCGCCATGATCCGTACCCAGCCGGGAGCGCCGTAGCCCGTGTACGGCTCGACGCGCGGCGCCCAGTCACGTCGCCGGAGGAAGCCGGCCACGGCGGCGTTGACGGCGTCCTCGAGCCGGGCCGCCCGGTGGGGGCGGCTCGAGCTCGAGGTGCGGGTCTGCGACGGTGTGCTCACGCGGCCACAGTGTGGCACCGGGCCTCCCGGCCCGCAGCCCGAGTGCGTCGCGAGCGGGCGCTCAGCCGATCTTCGCGACCGTCATGAGGACGGCGCTGTCCTCGAGCGCGCGCATCGAGCTGCGCGTCCGCGGCACGATGAGCAGGTCACCAGCCGATCCCTCCCAGGAGATCGTGCCCGTCGAGAGGCGGATGCGGCCGGTCAGCACGTGGACGGTCGCCTCGCCGGGGTTCTCGTAGTCGTCCGTGGCGCGGTCCGCGCACAGGGCGATGACGGTCTGCCGGAGCACCTTCTCGTGACCGCCGTGCACGGTCTTGGCGCTGCGCCCGCTGGACGCGCGGCGGGCGGCCTCGAGCTGTGTGCGGGCGAGAGCGGTCAGCGACGACTTCTCCATGACGGGGCCCTTCATCGGTGCGGCGTGGTCGTCAGCATAGGCGTGCGCACGGCGGCCCGTCCGGCCCCGCCGCGCGGGCCGCCGTGCCCGTTGGTAGACAGGGCCGGTGACTCTCATCGGCTTCCATGCGTCCCACGAGCAGATCCACCCCGCCGAGCTCCTGCGTGCCGTGCAGCGGGCCGAGGAGGCGGGCTTCGGCGCGGCCATGTGCTCGGACCACCTCGCCCCCTGGAGCGCCCGGCAGGGGCACTCCGGCTTCGCGTGGGCCTGGCTCGGGGCGGCTCTCGCGACGACCCAGCTGCGCCTCGGCGTCGTGAACGCCCCCGGCCAGCGGTATCACCCGGCGATCGTCGCGCAGGCGGTCGCGACGCTCGCCGCGATGTTCCCGGGCAGGTTCTGGGCCGCGCTCGGCTCGGGGGAGAACTCGAACGAGCACGTCACCGGCGACCCCTGGCCCACGAAGGACGTCCGCGACGAGCGTCTCGTCGAGGTCGTCGGGATCATCCGGCGGCTCCTGGCGGGCGAGGAGGTGACCCACCACGGCCTCGTCACCGTGGACCGGGCACGGGTGTGGACGCTGCCCGACGTCGCGCCCGCGCTCGTCGGCCCCGCGGTCACCGTGCCGACCGCGCGCAGGGCGGCCGGGTGGGCCGACGGCCTCATCACCATCAACCAGGACCCCGAGGTGCTCCGGGAGATCGTGGACACCTACCGCGACGCGGGCGGGCGCGGGCCGCTCGCCCTCCAGGTGCACCTCTCATGGGCGCCCGACGAGGCCGAGGCCGAGCGGATCGCGTTCGACCAGTGGCGCTCCAACGTCTTCCCGCCACCCGTGTGCTGGGACCTCGCGACGCCCGAGCACTTCGACGTCGCGTCCTCCCACGTCCGGCCCGACGACGTCCGCGCCGCCGTGCTCGTCTCGTCCGACCTCGGTGAGCTCACGGGGCGCATCGCGGACCTGGCGGCGATCGGCTTCGACGAGGTCTACCTGCACCACGTGGGCCAGCAGCAGGACGCCTTCATCGACGCCTTCGGCGCGCGGGTCCTGCCCCAGCTCACGGGAGGTGCCGCGTGAGGATCACCGAGACGGGCGACCTGTGGTGGAAGAACGCGGTGATCTACTGCCTGGACGTCGAGACGTTCATGGACTGGGACGGCGACGGGACGGGTGACTTCCAGGGCCTCGCCCAGCGCCTGGACCACCTCGCGGAGCTCGGCGTCACGTGCCTGTGGCTCATGCCGTTCTACCCGACGACCGACCGGGACGACGGCTACGACGTGACGGACATGTACGGCGTGGACCCGCGGCTCGGTACGCCCGGCGACGTCGTCGAGCTCATCCGCACGGCCAAGGACCGGGGCATGCGTGTGATCGCCGACCTGGTGGTCAACCACACGTCGGACAGGCACCCGTGGTTCCAGCGGGCGCGCTCCTCGCTGGACAACCCGTACCGCGACTTCTACGTGTGGCGCTCCGACCCGCCGCCCGACACGTCAGCGCAGGTCGTGTTCCCGGACCAGGAGGACGGCATCTGGGAGCTCGACCAGAAGACCGGGGAGTACTACCTGCACCGGTTCTACGCGCACCAGCCCGACCTCAACGTCGCCAACCCCAAGGTGCGGGACGAGATCGCGAAGGTCATCGGGTACTGGCTCGAGCTCGGGCTGGACGGGTTCCGGGTCGATGCCGTGCCGTTCTTCCTCGAGACGATCGGCAACGGGGACGACGAGGTGGACCGCCTGGGCGACCCGCACGACTACCTGCGCTCCCTGCGGTCGTTCCTCGGCCGCCGGGCGGGCAGCGCCGTGCTCCTGGGCGAGGTCAACCTGCCTCACCCGGAGCAGCGGCGGTTCTTCGGCGAGGGCGACGGCGACGAGCTCACGATGATGTTCGACTTCATCGCGATGCAGAACATGTACCTCTCGCTCGCCCGTCAGGACGCCGGCCCGCTCGCGAAGGCCCTGCAGGACCGTCCGCCCATCCCGCCCGACTGCCAGTGGGCGACCTTCGTGCGCAACCACGACGAGCTCACGCTCGACAAGCTCAGCGAGGACGAGCGCCAGGAGGTCTTCGCGGCCTTCGGGCCCGACCCGGACATGCAGCTCTACGGCCGGGGGCTCCGCCGTCGGCTCCCCCCGATGCTCGACGGCGACCCGCGTCGGGTACGGATGGTGTACTCGCTGCTCTTCTCGCTGCCCGGTACGCCGACCCTGTTCTACGGTGAGGAGATCGGCATGGGTGAGAACCTCGCCGTCCCGGGCAGGCTCGCGGTGCGCACACCGATGCAGTGGTCACCCGAGGCGAACGGCGGCTTCTCCCGGGCCCGGGCGTCCAGGCTCCCGGCCCCGGTGACCGACGGGGGGTTCGGACCCGAGTTCGTCAACGTGCGCCAGCAGAGACGGGACCCCGACTCGCTGCTGGCGTTCGTGAGCCTGCTCGTCCGCCGCTACCGCGAGTGCCCCGAGCTCGGCTGGGGCCCGGTCGACGTGCTCGACCAGCCGGTCACGCAGGTGCTCGCGCTGCGCAGCGCCGTCGACGACGCCGTCGTCGTCACGCTGCACAACCTCTCGCCGGACCCGGTCACCGTCCCGGTGGACCTGGGGGCGGCCCACGGCGGGCACGAGCTCGTCGACCTCCTCCAGGAGGCCGGCTGCTCGCTCGACGACCGGGGGCGCACAGGCGTCGCGCTCGAGGGCTACGGGCACCGGTGGCTGCGGGTCATGCACCCCGGGAGCCGCCACCTCGTGTGACGCGGGTGACGAGCCGGTGGCCCGGCGTCGGGCCATGAACCGCCACGGGCCCGACGCCGTGCCTGCGCCTCAGCCCAGCAGGTCGGCGACCGCGCGGAGCGCAGTGGCGTCGCCCTGGACGAGCATCGAGGTCACGACCGTGTCCTCCCAGGCGGCGAGCCTGTCCTTGACCGCGGCGGCCGGTCCGACGAGTGCGATGTCCTGGACGAGGGCTGTGGGCACCGCGGCGCTCGCCTCGGCACGCCGCCCCTGCGCGTAGAGCTCGGCGACGGTCTCGCACTCACGCACGTAGCCGAGCCGCTCGATCATCTCCCGGTGGAAGTTCGCCGTCGTCGCGCCCATGCCGCCCACGTACAGGGCGACGAACGGGCGCACGACGTCCGCGGCCCGCTCCACGTCGTCGTCGATCACGACGGGCACGGTCGCGCTGACCTCGAACGCCGCCGGGGCCGACAGGTCGGGAGCGCGCAGCGCGAAACCCTCGGCGAGGGCCTGGCGGTAGAAGGCGTCGACGCTCGGCGCGAAGAACAACGGGAGCCACCCGTCCGCGATCTCGGCCGCGAGCGCGACGTTGCGCGGGCCCTCGGCGGCCAGGTGGATCGGCAGGTCAGGCCGCAGCGGGTGGACCGTCGACCGCAGAGGCCGACCGAGGCCCGTCCCACCGGCGTGCGGCAGCCGGTAGAAGTCACCGTCTGCCGTCACGGGCGCCTCCCGGCGCAGGACCTTGCGGACGACGTCGACGTACTCGCGGGTGCGGGCGAGCGGGCGGGGGTACGGGGCGCCGTACCACCCCTCGACCACCTGCGGACCGGACGCCCCGAGCCCGAGCACGAAGCGCCCGCCGGACAGGTGGTCCATCGTCAGCGCGGCCATGGCAGCCGCCGTCGGCGTGCGCGCGGAGATCTGCGCGATCGCGGTCCCGAGCCGGATGCGCTCCGTGCGGCTTCCCCACCAGGCGAGCGGCGTGAGGGCGTCGGAGCCGTACGCCTCGGCCGTCCACACGGAGTCGAAGCCGAGCCGGTCGGCGGCCAGGACCGCCTCGAGGGCCGAGGGCGGAGGTCCCGCCGACCAGTAGCCCAGGTGGTAGCCGAAGCGCATCAGGTCCCCGTTCCTTCGCTCGGGGCGGACCGCACGTCGCGGCCGCCGGTCCTCGCGGCGCGCCGGCGCCGGAACGCGCGGGCCACGAACCAGACCATCAGGCCGAGGACCGCGACGACGAGGACCGGGACGATGATCGCAGCAACCGACAGCACGAGGCTCGTCACGTCCTCGGCCGCGCTGAGCACCGGACCGCCGACCCCGAGGGTCGCCGCGTTGACGACGGCGCGCGTCGTCGCCTTCGACACGTGCACCCCCAGGGCGAGCAGGACGCCGATGGCGACGGGGACCCACGCGTCCGTCGTGAAGAAGCTCGCGGGGTCGGTGACGGCGGCCGTCCGCGAGCCTGCCCCCGCGCCGAACGCGAGCCCCCCGGCCGTCGGGCGCACGAGCGTCTGGAGCACGTCGTTGACGTGGTCCGCACCGGGGACCTTGTCGGCGACGACCTCCACCAGCAGCAGCACGCCCAGGATCGCCAGAACCCACGGGTCGGAGAGCCACGACCAGGCGTCCGGCAGGTCGACGAGGCCCGTCCACCGGTCGAGGGCGCCCAGGACGAGCAGCGGGAGGGCCGCGTTCAGGCCGGCGGCCGTGGACAGGCCGGCACCGGCGAGCAGCTCGAGCATGCGCTCAGCATCGCACCCGGAGCCCCGCCTAGGGTGGGGTGATGCGATCCCCACGACGTCGCCTGCGCTCCTCGCGGGAGGTCCTGACCGCCGGGTTCGCCGCCGTGCGCACCGAGCACCAGCTGCCCGTCGAGTTCTCACCCGAGGTCCTCGCGGAGGCGGAGCGCGCCGCGGACGGGAGCGGGGGAGCCCTGACCCCCGGCGCCGTCGCGGCCGGGCGGCGCGACATGCGGGACGTGCCGTTCGTGACCCTCGACCCGGTCGGGTCGACGGACCTCGACCAGGCGATGCACCTCGCACGGGCCGGCACGGGGTACCGGGTGACCTACGCGATCGCGGACACCGCCGCGTTCGTCGCGCCCGGCGGGCCCCTCGACACCGCCACGCGTGAGCGAGCCACCACCGTCTACTGCCCCGACACCCGCGTGCCCCTGCACCCCGTCGCGCTCAGCGAGGCCGCGGCCTCGCTGCTTCCCGGGCAGGAGCGCCCGGCCGTCGTGTGGAGCTTCGGCCTCGAGGAGGACGGTGCGGTGCGCGACGTCCACGTCGAGCGCGCCCTGGTCCGGAGCACCGCGCAGCTCGACTACCCGACGACGCAGCGTCGTCTTGACGCGGGCGCCGGGCCGGACGACGTCGTGACCCTGCTCGCCGAGATCGGGACCCGGCGCGCGGCCCTCGAGAGGGCCCGCGGCGGGGTCTCGTTGGCCCGGCCCGAGCAGGAGGTGGTCGACGCGCCGGACGGCGGCTGGTCGCTCGCCTTCCGCGCGTCCCTGCCCGTGGAGGACCACAACGCGCAGGTCTCGCTCCTGACGGGGATGGCAGCGGCGGAGCTCATGGTCGGGGCCGGCGTGGGGATCCTGCGCACGATGCCCGCCGCCTCGCCCGACGCTGTCGCGACGCTGCGCAGGCAGGCCCGGGCGCTCGACGTGCCGTGGCCCGCGGACCAGGGCTACGGGGACATGCTCGCCGGCCTGGACAGGGGACGGCCCGGCGCCGCCGCCTTCCTCGCCGCGGCCACCGGGCTGTTCCGCGGTGCCGCGTGGACGGCGTTCGAGGGCGCTCCGCCCGCGGACCACGTGCACGGGGCGATCGCCGCCCCCTACGCGCACGTCACCGCACCGCTGCGTCGCCTCGTCGACCGGTTCGGCCTCGAGATCTGTCTCGCGGCCCAGGCCGGCCGCCCGGTGCCCGACTGGGTCCGCTCCGCGCTGCCGACGCTCGGGTCGCGCATGGCGGCGGGTGCGGCGCGCGCCGCCTCCGTCGACCGTGCGTGCACCGACCTCGTGGAGGCCGCCGTGCTCGCACCGCGGGTCGGGCAGGTGTTCGACGGCGTCGCGCTCGACGAGCGGACCGTCCAGCTCCACGAGCCGGCCGTGATCGCTCGCCTCGAGGAGAAGGGGTTGCCCGAGGGCGAGCCGGTGCGCGTGCGGCTCCTGTCCGCGGACGTGGCAAAGCGGTCGGTCCAGTTCCGGGTCGAGCACTAGGATCGCGGCTGGAGCAGGCGGATGGCTGCCGGCGCGATGCCGTGCGGCCGGGGAGCGGGGGAGTGTGACGGACCTCAGCCGGACCGGAGTCGGGCCCGGGCAGGGTTCGACGCCCGGCGCGCCCCGGCGCCGTCACGAGGTGCTCACCTACCCGAACCTCATCAGCGCCCTGCGCCTGCTGCTCGTCCCCGTCTTCGCGATCCTCCTCATCCAGGGCCAGGACACGTGGGCGCTCGGCGTCCTCGCCGTGAGCGGCGCGAGCGACTGGCTCGACGGGAAGCTCGCCCGTGCGCTCGACCAGGGCTCCCGTCTCGGCGAGCTCCTGGACCCGGCCGCGGACCGGTTGTTCATCCTCGTGACGCTCGTCGTGCTCGCCGTCCGGGACGTCGTGCCGTTGTGGCTCGTCGCCGTGATCGTGGGCCGGGACCTGCTCCTGACGGTCGTCCTCGCCGTGCTCGTCAAGACGCAGATCGGCCCGCTTCCCGTGCACTTCGTGGGCAAGGCCGGGACGTTCGCCCTGCTCTACGCGTTCCCGCTGCTCCTCCTGGCCCAGTGGCCGGGCACCGTCGGGCTCGTCGCCGGAATCGTCGGCTGGGCGTTCGCATGGTGGGGCGTGGCCCTGTACTGGCTGGCGGCCGCGGTCTACCTGTTCCAGGCGGTCCGGGAGCTGCGGCGTCGGCGTGACGCAGCGGCGACGGCCGGCGGCGGGACCTCGTGACGCCCAGGGACACGTCGGGGACCGGCACCTCGGCGGCCCACGGCACGCGGGCCGTCCCGCCCGTGGACGCGTCGATGAGCCTCCTCAACGAGGTGATCTTCAGGCCGGTCGACGCCGGGTACGCCGAGGCTGCGGCCCGGCCCGCCGTGGCCCGCAGCGTCGGCCAGCGCCGCCTGCGGGCCACCGTGAACCTCGTGGTCGCGGTCCTGCTGGGCGTCGTGACCATGAGCGCCGTGCTGGCCCTGCGCGCGCCGCGCCCCTCCGTGGTCGAGTCGCGGACGCTCCTCGAGGAGCAGATCACGGAGCGTTCGGCCGACGCCGACACGCTCCAGCAGAGCAACGAGGAGCTGTCCGCGGAGATCGCGCGGCGCCAGGAGGAGGCGCTCGTCGGCAAGGACCCGGCGCTGTTCGACGAGCTGCGCCAGCTCGAGCTGCTCTCCGGCTCCGTCGCCGTGGAGGGACCCGGGCTCGTGATCGAGCTCGACGACGCCGAGCCCTCCGACCCGGACGAGATCGATCCCCGGACCCTCGTCCAGGACATCGACCTGCAGATCATCACGAACGGCCTCTGGGCGGCCGGGGCCGAGGCGATCGCGGTCAACGGGCAGCGGCTCACCGCGCTGAGCGCGATCCGGCGCCAGGGCCCGGCCATCCTGGTCGACCTCGCCCCGCTCGTGGCGCCGTACACCGTCGAGGCCGTGGGCGACGTGCAGGCGATGCAGACGGCCTTCGCGCGGAGCGTCGCGGCCAACCACCTCACGACCCTCACCGCCAACTACCGGATCCCGACGTCGCTCCGGAGCGCGACGTCGCTCACGCTGCAGGGCTCCGGCACCACCACGCTGCGCTACGCCTCAGTGCCCGACGACGATGTGGCATCGTCTGGGGCCACGGACGACGAAGGGACATCATGATCGCGGTTCTCGGGCTCCTCATCGGGGCCCTGGTCGGGATCTTCCTCGACCCCACCGTCCCCGCAGGGCTCCAGCCCTACCTCCCCATCGCGGTGGTCGCCGCGCTCGACGCGCTCTTCGGCGGCCTGCGGGCGCTGCTCGACGGGACCTTCAACGACCGCGTGTTCCTCGTCTCGTTCCTGTCCAACGTGGTCGTCGCGGCGCTCATCGTCTTCCTGGGCGACCAGCTCGGCGTGGGCACCCAGCTGTCGACCGCGGTCGTCGTCGTCCTGGGCATCCGGATCTTCTCGAACGCTGCCGCGATCCGTCGCCACCTGTTCAAGGCCTGACATGACCCCCGAGCACAGGATGTCGGCCGAGCCCGACCAACCGGCGGAGCCCCACGACCGCGAGGCGGAGGACATCTCCGAGGGCCAGCACCGCGCTGATGCGGACCCCGGCGCCGGCGACCTCGGGCAGCCGGAGCCCGGTCCGCCTGACCACGCACAGGACGACGCCGCGAGCCCGGCCGGTGACCGCCGGACCGGTCGCGAGCGGCGTGCCGGCGCGGTGCACCGGAGCCCCGCTCCCGTCGACGACGAGCCGCAGGCGGCGGCTCCCCTCGGACGCTCGTGGCGCACCGTCGGGCGCGCTCTCGCGCCACGCCTCACCCGTGCCCAGCTCATGGCGGGCTTCCTCTCCGCCCTGGTCGGGTTCGCGCTCGTCGTGCAGGTGCAGCAGAACCAGGCCGGTGGCCTGTCGACGCTGCGCCAGGAGGAGCTCGTCCGCATCCTGGACGACGTGACGCAGCGCTCGGAGGAGCTCGAGGACCAGGCGGCCGAGCTGCGCGCGCAGCGTGCCGAGCTCGTGACCGGCACCGACACGCAGCGGGCCGCCCGCGAGGCCGCGGCCGCCCGGGCCGAGAGCCAGGGCATCCTCGCCGGCCGTCTCCCGGCCGAGGGCCCGGGCGTCGAGCTCGTGATCCGCGAGCCGGAGGACCGGATCTCGGCCCTGAACCTGTTCAACGTGCTCGAGGAGCTGCGCAACGCGGGGGCCGAGGCGATCCAGCTGGGTGACCTGCGGATGACCGCGTCGACGTACTTCATCGACACCCCGGGCGGCGTCGAGGTCGACGGGACGGTGCTCCGGGCTCCCTACCGATGGGTCGCGATCGGTGACCCGGAGACGATCGCGACAGCCCTGCGGATGCCCGGCGGCGCCCTTGCGCAGGTGCGTGGCGAGGGCGGGACGAGCGACCTGGAGACACGGGACCTGGTGGAGGTCACCGCCGTCCGTGAGGTCGTGCCGCCCACGTTCGCGACGCCCGTTCCGGCTGCCGAGGATGAGTGAGGGCTGCCGAGGGGTGCCGGGTCCGCATAGGCTGTCCCTGCACGTGGACGTGACCCTGCCTGCTGGCGCCGAGGAGGAACGATGACCGAACGCGAAGCGTCAGAGCAGCGGTGGGCGGCGGCCGACACCACGATCAGCTTCGGTGAGGGCCTGCTCGCCGCCGTCGAGCACGACGTCCCGACGGTCGGACTCAGCGCCGAGGAGCACGCCGCGGTTGCGGCGCTGCCGCCCACGTCAGCACTCCTGATCATGCAGCGGGGGCCGAGCGCGGGAGCGCGCTTCCTCCTCGACGCCGATCGCACGGTGGCGGGTCGCAGCCCTGACGCCGACATCTTCCTCGACGACGTGACCGTCTCGCGCAAGCACGTCGAGTTCGTACGTGAGCACGACGGGTTCCTCGTGCGTGACGTCGGCTCGCTCAACGGCACGTACGTGAACCGGTCGCGCATCGAGCAGGCCGTGCTCAGCTCGGGTGACGAGGTCCAGATCGGCAAGTTCCGGATGACCTTCCACCCGAGCCCGGTGCGGGGTGCCGCCCCGGACCAGGACCGGTGACGCCCGCACCACGCACGGGTTCGGCCCGCGACTCGCGCGCGGTCGACGAGGTCCCGCCCGGCCCTCGGCCCCAGCTCGTGGAACGGTGGCCCCACGGGGTCTCGCGCGAGCCGAGCATGCGGATCTCCGACGTGCTCGCGGACCTCGGGGCGGACTTCCCGACGCTCACGCCGTCCAAGCTGCGGTTCCTCGAGGAGCAGGGCCTGGTCGAGCCGCGCCGCACCGCGGGTGGTTACCGGCAGTACAGCCCGGCCGACGTCGAGCGGCTGCGCTACGTGCTGCGTCAGCAGCGCGACCGCTACCTGCCGCTCCGGGTGATCGGTGAGCAGCTCGCCGCGCTCGACGCCGGGCAGGCGGACGAGGCGCTGACGCCCCGGCTCGCGGCACGTGACGGCGAACGGACCGCACCCGCACCGGTGGGCCGGTACACGGTGGCCTCGCTCGCGCAGGAGACCGGCGTCGCTGTCGAGCTCGTGACGGAGCTGGTCGAGGCAGGCGTCCTGGCACCGAACCGGAGTGGGCACCTGGACCCCTGGGCGGCTGACGTGGTCGTGCTCGCGGCCGCCCTGGCGGAGCACGGCGTCGAGCCGCGCCACCTGAGGTCCTTCCGGGCCGCGGCCGAACGACAGGTGTCCGTCGTCGACCAGATCGTGGCCCCGCTGCGCGGGCAGCGTGCCGTCGCGGCGCAGGCGCTCGCTGCGAGCGTCGCGGCCGAGGTGGGCGAGCTCTGCGGCCAGCTCCACACGACGTTCGTGCGCGCCGGCGTCGCCGACCTCACGCGTTGAACGGTGCCCGCCGCGCGGGACGGGCGGAGCGGCGGACGGCCCGGCCGGCCGGACGTCACGGCCCGTGGTGCCGCCGAGCGGGTGCCGACCCCCGGTCGGGCGACGTAGCGTGGCGGCATGGGTGACGACCTGGTCGAGATGGAGGTCCTCGGGGTGCGCAGGCAGGCGCCCCTCGACCAGGTCGTCGTGCTCCTGCTCGACCTCGTGGGTCGCCGGCTCCTGCCGATCGTCGTCGGCCTCGCCGAGGGGTCGGCGATCGCGACCGCCCAGTCCGGCGTCGTGCCCCCGCGACCGATGGCGCACGACCTGCTCGTCGCGGTGGCCCGTGCACGGGGCGGGGACGTCGCGCACGTGGAGATCGTCGGTCTCGTGGACGGTGTCTTCCACGCGGCGCTCGTGCTCGACACGGGGGAGCGGGTCGACTCGCGCGCGTCCGACGCAGTCGCCGTCGCCGTCCGCGTGGGGTGCCCGGTGCTGTGCGCCCGCGAGGTCCTCGACGAGTCCGCGCTCGAGGTCGAGGAGCACTCTGCGGACGACGAGGTCGAGGAGTTCCGGGCGTTCCTCGACACGGTGAGCGCGGACGACTTCGTCGTGGGGGACGAGGGCGGCGAGGCGCCGGAGCAGCCGTCGTGAGGCAGCGCCGGGCGCCATCCTGAGGTTCAGGTAGAGATTGAGACACGCGGACGCGACACGCCGAGGGCTCTCCCGCGTGGCGTCGTTGACGCCCCCCACCCACGGGCCTAGCGTGACCAGTGAACATCCCGTGCCCTCCGGACCACCCGGAACGGATCCGCAGGTGGATGGACCCGAGGGGAGTGACCGTGAGCGGAAGCGGCGAGACGATGGAGGAGTCCGTCGGCGTACCGCAGCGTGCCCAGGGCCTCCTCTTCGGGGACGAGCTCCCCGACCTCGACACGACGACGGGCTACCGCGGGCCGACGGCCTGCCGTGCCGCGGGCATCACCTACCGCCAGCTCGACTACTGGGCCCGCACGGGTCTCGTCGAGCCGACGATCCGGCCCGCGAGCGGCTCCGGTACCCAGCGCCTCTACAGCTTCCGCGACATCCTCGTGCTCAAGGTGGTCAAGCGCCTGCTCGACACGGGTGTCTCGCTCCAGCAGATCCGCACGGCGGTGGCGCACCTGCGCGAGCGCGGCGTCGAGGACCTTGCCCAGATCACGCTCATGAGCGACGGGGCGAGCGTCTACGAGTGCACCTCAGCCGACGAGGTCATCGACCTCGTCCAGGGCGGCCAGGGCGTCTTCGGCATCGCCGTCGGCCGTGTCTGGCGTGAGGTCGAGGGGACGCTCGCAGCGCTACCCACCGAACGCGCGGACGACGACACGCCTCCGATGACCGCGGACGACGAGCTCGCCCGCCGCCGCCAGGCACGTACCGCCGGCTGAGACCGCAGGGACCGCAGGGGCCGCGGGCGACGCGGCGCTGAGACGGCACAAGACGGCGCACCATCTGGGCCCATCGGCCCTTGTCCTCGCGCGTCATGACCGCGTCCGCCCCCCGGACGACAGGCCCGACCCGGCCCGGAGCCGCTACGGTGCTGCTGCCCCCGTCCGTGATGAGGTGAGTCGTGTTCTCGAAGGTTCTCGTCGCCAACCGCGCTGAGATCGCCGTCCGTGGTTTCCGCGCTGCCTACGAGCTGGGGGCGCGGACCGTCGCGGTGTTCCCGCACGAGGACCGCAACTCCGAGCACCGGCTGAAGGCCGACGAGGCGTACCCCATCGGGGAGCCCGGCCACCCGGTGCGCGCGTACCTCGACATCGACGAGATCATCCGCGTCGCCCGCGAGTCCGGGGCCGACGCGGTGTACCCCGGGTACGGGTTCCTCTCCGAGAACCCCCAGCTCGCCCGCGCGTGCGCCGAGGCCGGCATCGCGTTCGTCGGCCCCCCCGCGGAGGTCCTCGAGCTCGCCGGCAACAAGGTCAGCGCGCTGCGTGCGGCCCGCGCCGCGGGCATCCCCGTGCTCGCGTCGTCCGACCCGTCCGACGACGTCGCGACCCTGCTCCAGGCAGCCGACGAGATCGGCTTCCCCCTGTTCGTCAAGGCAGTGGCCGGCGGTGGCGGGCGCGGGATGCGTCGTGTCGACGCCCGTGACGACCTCGAGGGCGCCCTGTCCGCCGCGATGCGCGAGGCCGACAGCGCGTTCGGCGACCCGACCGTGTTCCTCGAGCAGGCCGTGCTCCGGCCGAGGCACATCGAGGTGCAGATCCTCGCCGACGCCAGCGGCGACGTCGTGCACCTCTACGAGCGGGACTGCTCCGTGCAGCGGCGGCACCAGAAGGTCATCGAGATCGCGCCCGCGCCGAACCTCGACCCCGCGCTGCGGGAGGCGCTGTGCCGCGACGCCGTCACCTTCGCGCGCAGCATCGGCTACGTGAACGCCGGGACCGTGGAGTTCCTCGTCGACACGATGGGCGAGCGGGCCGGGACGCACGTCTTCATCGAGATGAACCCGCGCATCCAGGTCGAGCACACCGTGACCGAGGAGGTCACGGACATCGACCTCGTGTCCTCGCAGATGCGGATCGCCGCGGGGGAGAGCCTGGCCGACCTCGGCATCACCCAGGACTCCGTGCGCGTCAACGGCGCGGCGCTGCAGACCCGCATCACGACCGAGGACCCGGCGAACGGGTTCCGGCCCGACACGGGCCGCATCGTCGCCTACCGCTCGCCCGGCGGCGCGGGCGTCCGCCTCGACGGCGCCACGGCGAGCGCGGGTGCCGAGGTCAGCGGGCACTTCGACTCGATGCTCGTCAAGCTCACCTGCCGCGGCCGCGACTACCCGACGGCGGTCCGACGCGCCCGCCGCGCGCTGGCTGAGTTCCGGATCCGTGGCATCCGGACCAACATCGGGTTCCTCCAGGCCGTGCTCGCCGACCCGCAGTTCGTCGCCGGCGACCTGTCGACGTCGTTCATCGACGAGCGTCCCGAGCTGCTCGCAGCCAAGGAGAGCGCCGACCGCGGCACCAAGCTCCTGTCCTACCTCGGCGACGTGACGGTCAACCGACCCCACGGGGGCCCGGCCGGCATCCTCGAGCCGCAGCGCAAGCTCCCCGCGGTCGACCTCACGCTGCCGGCACCTGCCGGGAGCCGGCAGCGGCTGCTCGAGCTCGGGCCCGAGGGCTTCGCCCAGGCGCTGCGCCAGCAGACCGCCGTCGCGGTCACCGACACGACCTTCCGTGACGCCCACCAGTCGCTGCTCGCGACGCGCGTGCGCACCTTCGACCTCGTGTCGGTCGCCCCGCACGTCGCACGGGCGACCCCCCAGCTCCTGAGCGTCGAGGCGTGGGGAGGGGCGACGTACGACGTCGCGCTGCGGTTCCTCGGCGAAGACCCGTGGGAGCGGCTCGCCGCCATGCGGGACGCGTTGCCGAACGTCGCGATCCAGATGCTCCTGCGTGGGCGCAACACGGTCGGCTACACGCCGTACCCGACCGAGGTCACGCGCGCGTTCGTCCGTGAGGCCACCGCCACGGGGATCGACGTGTTCCGGATCTTCGACGCGCTCAACGACGTCGAGCAGATGCGGCCCGCGATCGACGCCGTCCGCGAGGTGGGCACGTCCGTCGCCGAGGTGGCGCTCTGCTACACGGGCAACCTGACGGACCCGCGCGAGGACCTCTACACGCTGGACTACTACCTGCGCCTCGCCGAGCGCATCGTCGAGTCCGGCGCGCACGTCCTGGCCATCAAGGACATGGCCGGGCTCCTGCGACCAGCCGCAGCCCGCACCCTGGTGAGTGCGCTGCGCGAGCGCTTCGACCTGCCGGTTCACCTGCACACCCACGACACCGCCGGAGGGCAGCTCGCGACGCTGCTCGCCGCGGCGGACGCGGGAGTCGACGCCGTCGACGTCGCGAGCGCGGCCATGGCCGGCACCACGAGCCAGCCACCCATGTCGGCGCTCGTCGCAGCGCTCGAGCACACCGAGCGCGACACGGGTCTGGACCTGCAGGCCGTGTGCGACCTCGAGCCGTACTGGGAGGCCGTGCGACGTATCTACGCACCGTTCGAGTCCGGCCTGCCCGGACCGACGGGACGCGTCTACGACCACGAGATCCCCGGCGGGCAGCTGTCCAACCTGCGCCAGCAGGCCATCGCGCTGGGCCTGGGCGACCGGTTCGAGCAGATCGAGGCCATGTACGCGGCCGCCGACCGGCTGCTCGGTCGCCTCGTGAAGGTCACGCCGTCGAGCAAGGTCGTGGGTGACCTCGCCCTGCACCTCGTGGCTCGCGGCGCCGACCCCGAGCACTTCGCGGCCGAGCCGCAGGAGTACGACATCCCCGACTCCGTCATCGGGTTCCTCGGCGGCGAGCTCGGCGACCCGCCGGGCGGGTGGCCGGAGCCGTTCCGGACCAAGGCGCTCCAGGGCCGCAGCGCGCGCCGCGAGGTGGCCGCCCTCACCGAGCAGGACCGCGCGGAGCTCGACGCGGACTCAGAGACGCGACGGAACCGCCTCAACCACCTGCTCTTCCCCGGGCCGACGAAGGAGCTCGAGCAGGTCCGCGCGACGTACGGCGACACGAGCGTCCTCGACACCAGCCGCTACCTCTACGGCATGCGCCCGGGCACCGAGGTGGAGGTGCAGCTCAAGCGCGGCGTGCGGCTGCTCGTCGGCATGGAGGCCGTCGGCGAGCCCGACGAGCGCGGCATGCGCACCGTCATGTTCACCCTCAACGGGCAGCTGCGGCCGCTCCAGGTCCGTGACCGCACGGTCGAGGTCGACGAGTCCACGGTCGAGAAGGCCGACCCCGGTGCGCCCGGTCAGATCGCGGCGCCCTTCGCCGGTGCCGTGACCCCGCTGGTGCAGGAGGGGCAGCGCGTCGAGGCCGGGCAGGCGGTCGCCACGATCGAGGCGATGAAGATGGAGGCGGCGATCACCACGCCGGTCGCGGGCAAGGTGCAGCGGCTCGCGATCGGTGCCGTCCAGCAGCTCCAGGGCGGCGACCTGGTGCTCGTCGTCATCTGACGGCCCGCGGCACCGGCAGACGACGCACGAGGAGACGACGATGCGACCGGGCGAGGGACGGCTCCTGCTGGCCCTCGGGGCCATACCGGTCGTGGCTGCCGCGTACGTCGTGGCCTTCCCGACGCGTCCCGACTACCCGGGGCACCTGCTGGGCGGCGCAGGGGCGACCCTCCTCCTGGGCGTGCTCGTCGTCCTCGTGCGCCGCCCGCACCCGCTGGTCGTCGTCGGCGTGGTCCTGGTGGCCGTGGGCCTGGGGGCGATGACCGAGCAGACCGTCTTCCGGCTCGCGGAGTTCGACCCCGTCGACCTGGCGAACCAGAGCGTCGGTGCCGGCCTCGCCGGGTTCGCGATCCTCGAGTGCGCCCGGCACCCGCGGTCGTTGGTCGTCGCGTCCGTCGTGGGACTGCTGCTCGTCGTAGCGGGGTTCCGGTATGCGTTCGCCTGAGCCCTCCGACTGGTCCCAGCAGTCGGACGGCTCCCAGCGGTCGCGCGGGTCCCAGCAGTCCGGCTCGTCCCAGCGCCCCCGGTCGTCCCACGGCTCGGTGCGGCTGGCCCTGGCGCTCGTCGCGGCGACGGTCGTCGTGTTCGCCGGCGTCGGTGCCTGGAGCGCCTGGGCGCGGTCGTCGATCCCCATGGCGATCGACGCGGAGGTGACCTCGCTCGAGGTGCGCACCGAGAAGCACCCGGGCGTGGACGACGTCTGGCTCGTGGGCCTCGACGGCGAGACCCATCACCTGGACGCCGCGGTGGCCCGTCGGCTGCCGGTCGGTGCCCGCGTGTCCAAGGACCGGTTCGCACGCGCGATGACCGTCGACGGGGACCGGGTCGAGCTCGCGCCGTCGGACGACGCCGGCGCGATGACCTGGATCAGCGCGGGCACGGCCGCCGTCGCCCTCGGCCTGGCCGGCGCGCTCGGCATCCGCCGCCCGGCGCGCTGAGCGGTGGGGGACGCAGGTACGGTGGTGCCCACCGCGTTGGAGGCCCCATGAGCACCACACCGCCCGCACCTGTCGCAGGACCGGACCCGCACGGCCACCTCGGTGCCGACGTCGAGGTCCCGCACATCGAGCTCGACGAGACGGTGCCCCCGCGCCCCGAGGAGGAGATCGCGGACGCGACGCGCGCGACGGAGCCCGCGTCCTGAGCCGCAGCGTGGCGGACGACCGGGTGCGGGCCCGGAGGTCGACGGGAGCGACCTCGGGCTGAGGGTCGGCGCGTGCGGTCAGCTGTCAGGCGTCGCCCGACGGCGGCAGGTCGGTCCCAGCGGCCAGGTGACGGCGTCGTGCTCGGACCATGGACACGACGCCCGCGCCAACGACCACCACGCCCACGGCGATCATCACGCCGTTGAGCCAGATGCCGCCCTCGCCGAGGTAGGCGCTCATCTGGTAGCCGATGACGACGATGCCGACCACGACCATGAGGGACGGCGACCACCACCAACGGCTGTCGAGCGGCCGGTTGCCCGCCCAGGTCACCCGTTCCTCCGCGCCGGGTGTCGCACCCGCGGGGGAGCCGGCTGCCTCGGTCGGGTCGGGGGAGTCGTGGGGTTCGCGAGCGGCCATGGTGCACAGCCTCCCATGAGGAGCAGCCCGGGACGGCGCCACGAGGCTGGAGCGGGACGTCGCGGGCGCCCGAGCCCACGTGTCGACGACATCCGGCCCGGGGGCCGGAGGTGCCGGGGTGGCGCGCCGACACGCGGCGAGGCGTCGGGCACCATGGTCGGATGCGCGTCGTACGCCTCACCGAGGACGAATGGATCACCCTGCGTGACCTCCGGCTCCGTGCCCTGACGCAGGACCCCGACGCGTTCGGGTCGCAGCTCGGGCGGGAGCAGGGCTTCCGGGAGACGCACTGGCGGATGCGGCTGCGGTCGAGCGCGTGGTTCGCCGGCTACGCCGACGCCGACGAGACCCCGTCGGGCCTGGTCGACGTCATCGAGGAACCGGGAGCCGGGCCGGACGACCGCCACGTGGTCGCGCTGTGGGTGGCTCCAGAGCGACGTCGGCAGGGCCTCGGCGCAACGCTCCTCGACCACGCGTGCCGATGGGCCCAGGCGGACGGCGGCACGACCGTCTCGCTCTGGGTCGCGCAGGACGCCACGACGGCGATCGCGTTCTACAGGGCAGCGGGATTCGTGCCCACGGGCACGGTGATGCCGCACCCGCGGGACGCCTCGCGGCTCGACGAGCGCTGGAGCCGCTCGCTCGGCTGACGCGCGGACGGTCCGCGCCCGTGCACCTCCGGCTAGGTCCGTGCCGCCCGGGCGCCGGTGATCGCGGTGACCAGCCTCGGGACGCCGTCGCCGACGAGGCGCTCCGCGGCGGTCGTGCGGCCCGCGATGGCGAGGACGAGATCGAGCGTGGTCCCTTCGACCACGGCTCCGTCTCCGGAACGGAACGGGCTGTCGGTCGCGACGAGCCTCAGGCCCTTCGACGCCGTCCGGGAGTTCACGGTGAAGTCCTTGCGCGCGAACCCCTCCGCGACGGCCAGGACCGCATCGGCGTCCGGCGCGGTGGTGATCCCGAGTGGCTCGCGGATGTCCGTGGCGTGCACGACGACCTCACCCAGCCATGCCCACAGGTCGCCGGTGGCAGCGACCCGCGAGGTGACGACCGCCCGGAAGCCCGCCAGCGTGTCCGCGGGGGTGGGGCCGCGGTGCTCGGCGAGCCGGCGTTCGTTGTGCACGGCGGCGTCGAACCGGGCGGCGATGATGCTGCGCAGCCACGCCCACCTGCCGACGCTCGCGCCGGCCGTGAGGTGCGCGACGACGTCCTCGACGGTCCAGCGCGTGCAGAGGGTCGGCGCCGCCCACTGGTCGGGCGTCAGTGCCTCGAGATCGGCGACGAGGCGTGCCCGCTCGTCACGGATGGCCTCCCAGTACCGTCCTGGCGTCCATGGCTCCATCGCGCTCTCCTCGTGGTCGTGATCGGGGTGGGCTGGTGATCGGGCGGTCCCGGTGGGGGACGGCTCGGCCTGGTCACGGCGACCGCAGGGGAGTCGCCCGCTGACAGGATGCTACAGATACAGTAGCGCGCGCTACTCCGTGGCGAGTGCGCCGCGGTAGCGTAGGGGCGTGGCGACACGACGGACCTACGCCTCCTACAACGACGGGTGCGCGGCAGCGCACGCGCTCGACCTGATCGGCGACCGGTGGACGATGATCGTCGTGCGGGAGCTCCTGCTCGGGCCGAAGCGCTTCGCACAGCTCCAGCGTGACGTCCTCGGCATCGGCCCGACCGTGCTGACCCAGCGCCTCCAGCACCTCGAGCGCCACGGGATCGCGGTGCGCCACCCGCTGCCGGCACCCGCCGGGGTCGACGTGTACGAGCTCACCGAGCGCGGCCTCGGGCTCGAGTCCGTGAACACCGCCCTCGCGCTGTGGGCGACGTCGTCGCCCGAGCTCCCGCGCGACGCTGACATGAGCCCGGACACGCTCGTCCTGGCGATGCGCGCGCACGCACGGCCCGTGGCCGACCTCGCAGAGCCCGTCGTGGTCGACCTCGGCCTCGTCGACTCGCGCCGGGCGGGAGCGGAGCCCGTCGCGTACCGGGCGACGATCGGGGCGGGGGGCACGAGCGTCACGCGCACCGACGCCCGGACGCCGGCCTCGCGCGCGACCGCCGAGCTCACGGCGCCGACGCGCGCCCTGACCGAGGTGCTGATCGGTGGTCGGCCCTGGACGCAGGCCGACGACGTCGAGGTCACCGGAGACAGCGCCGCCGTCGACGCACTCGTCCTCGCGACGTCCCTGCACGCCTGAGGCGGCCCCGCGCACCCGAGCCGCCGCGCGGCGCGCGGTGCTCACGCCGCGCGGCGCGCGGTCCTCACGCCGCGCGCCGCGCGGGATGGACCGCGTCGCCGAACGGGAACAGCCGACGCAGGAGGACGCGCTGGCCGAACGTCCACCAGACGGTCACGAGCAGGTAGAGGCCGGCGGCCAGGGGAACGACGCACGCGATCGCCGCGGACATGAACTGCAGCACACCCATCACGCCCTGCATCCCGGGCGCGGCGAGCGGGTTGGGGGGAGTGGCGGCCCCGGTCCCACCGGACCCGGTCGCGGGCGGAGCGAGCAGGCCACCGGGTGCCACGGCCCGCCTCGTGAGCTCTCCGACGACCGCGATCGCAGCGACCAGCACCGCGAACACCGCCAGGGTCGGGACGGAGGCGCCTGCGCCGATCGCCTGGGCCAGGCTGGTGCCGAGGGGGACACCCGCGAGCGTCTGCCCGAGGAGGTCGTTGCCGTGCCCGGCGATCTGCTGGTGGATGAACACCGCGTAGATCACGCTGACGACTGGCGCCTGCGCCAGGACGGGCAGGCAGCCCGCGAAGGGCGACGTGCCCTCGTCGGCGTACAGCTGCATCGTCGCTCGCTGCAGCGCCTCCGGGTCCTTCCGGTGCCTGCGTTGCAGCTCCGCGAGACGGGGGGCCAGGCGCGCCCTGGTGCGCTCGGCGCGGGCCTGCGCGATGCCCACGGGGATGAGCACCGTGCGCACCAGGAGCGTCACGAGGATCACGGCGGCAGCAGCGGCGGCGGCGCCCGCCACGGGTTCGAGCAGGTCGGTCAGGGCCATCAGGCCGCGGTAGGTGAGGTCGAGCGCGGCAGCGACGGGGGGCAGGGTGAACGGGTCCATGGGAAGAGTCCTCGGTCGAACGGCTGGGGGTCAGCGTTCGCCGATCGACCCGGGTCGCCGGGGCAGCACGTCACGTCGAGAGCGCTCGACGCGCGCAGCATGAAGGGGGCCTCGGGACCTGGGTGATCAGCCGAGGAGCAGGCCGGGCGCACGCGGCCGGGCACGCCCGGGAGCGTCAGGGTCGCTCTGCGTCGCGAACGGCACGACGCCACAGGCGTCCCGGGAGCGGCTCACGAGCGACGGCGTCGCGCCGAGCACGGCCATGCCTGCGCTGCGCGAGAGCAGCGAGAGGGTCAGGACGACGAGCGTGGTGACACCGACGAGGACCAGCGCCGAGCCGAGGGTGTCGACGCCGAGCGCGACGGCGATCAGTGCCGGGACATCGCGCACGAGCGCGAGAAGGGCGTCGGGCACGTGCGTCCTTCCGTCGGTCCGGCCTGCGATCGGTGCGTGACGCTCAGGCTACGCCGGAACCTGAGCCCCGTGCGCCTGCGAAGCCGCCAGGGGACGGGTCTCAGTGTCGCCACCCGTCCCGAATGACATAATGTCCATTATCGGCAGTCAAGCCCTGGGGCGATCTTTTCGCGTCTGAGGTCGGCGGGATGGGTTCCGCCTCGTCCGCTCGCGGACTTCATCGGGACCGTTGACCTGTGGTGCGAACTGTCGGCCACGGTGCGTGTGCACGTCGCGCACCAGGTGCACTCGCACGCGCTCCCGCTGTACGCGCTGTGGCTGACGGTCACCGCACCTGACGGTGAGGCGCTCGCGCTGCGCGTGTGCTCGGGCTGCGGCGACATGCTCGCGGGCCTCGCGGCTCAGTGGGCGCACGAGCACGAGGGCGCTGCGTGGCGTCGGTACATGACGCGCGGCGATGACGTTCCGCTGGGGTTCGAGTCGGCGGCGGTGGTCTGATGTGGGACGCCGTCGTTCGTGACCCGGCGGTCGACCGGTGGACCACCAACCGGGCCGCAATGGTCCCGCTACCGCCGTTCGCGCCTGCGGTCGGGTTGACCAACCGGGTCCGCCTGGGCGGGGCCGTGCAGAGGATCAAGCATCCCGGCCTCGCGACCTGATACGTCTCTCCCAGCGATGCCCCGAGTGCAACGCTGCGTGGATGGAGACGGCAGACCGTGATAATGCCTCGGACGAGTTCACCACTGGCGTCCTCGACAGCTTCAGGCAGATCTTCTGGGAACCGGAGATCGCGCGCCGGGGCGGTGAAGAAGTGACCGGCCCGCTACGCCGAGCGGTCGCGATCCTGCGGCCCGGTGCGGGCGTCGCTGAGGTACGGCTCAACGACGAGGCGGACCTCGTTGCTCGCGTACGCGTCACTCGCGCAGTTCAGGCCGGCGAACCGATCACCGTCGCGGATGTCGAGGCTCTTGAGGATCTCTGTCCGGCGAACCTCGATCCGGACGCGGGTTGGGCGGCGATGGTCACGTTGCCGAACGGGCACGTGGTCGCTGCCTTCGACTTCCGACGCAACCGCGCCAGGGCGACGGCTCTACTCGACCTTGCGGACCAATACGAGGCGGCGGCGACAGGCGCCCTCGAACGCAGGCATCTGGGCCCAGCCCTCGACGCCGCCTTCACCTGCGCTGAGCTGGCCGTGACGGCGATGATGTTCTTGCAGGACGACGACCCCTTGGGTCCGTCACGGTCACGCCATAGTCGAAGGGTCGGCTGGCTGAGGAACTTCACTCGGCTCGATAACGCACCGCGTGCCTATCACGGGTCATTGGCCCGCCTGGCCGATCTACGGCCGGCTGCCCGTTACGGTAGTCCACCCCTCACGATCACCGAGGAGGATGCCGCCGAACACCTCTCGAACGTTCAGGGTCTACTTGAGCACGCCCGGTTGCGGGTCGGCGAGTTACGCGTGCCTGTTGAGCTGGACGGTGTTCCTCGCCTCGCGGCCACGCCAGAGCCCTGAGCCTCCCCAACCCCCGGGGGTCCCATTTGCCTGACGCTCGCCCGGCCCGGTGTCAGCCCTCTGCGCCAGGATGGGGTCATGAACGATGACGCGGGTGGGTGGACCGACGAAGACGATGCGAGCGTCGAGTACGAGGCGTTGCCAGCCTGGCACCCTTCACTCTTCGTTGACGTCTTCCGCACCGCCCTTGCTACGGAACCAAGCGAGTTGCGGAACGCGTTCCTTGCGCAGGCGTTCGTGACCCCCGAGTCGGTCGAGGCGTGGGGAGACTTCTCGCGTGCCGAAGCGCTGTTCGCCTCGGGGTTGAGGATCAGCATGACCGCGTTCTTCCCATCCGACGATGTCCGCGACGTCGCGTACGTGCGTCTGGTAGAGACCACCGAGCACCGCAGCCCAAGCCTCGCCGACGTGCCCGCGACTGCTCACGCCACGCTCGTCTGGCGCCCCGAGCTCGTGGGAATGCCCGAGAGCAGCTGGCGGATCCACCACCTGGGGTTCCCCGTCGCGCCGGACCTTCTTCCCCGCACCGCCCCCGGCGTAGACCCGAGCAAGCCGGCCTGACCCCGCTCGACTTCACTAGACCAGCGGCTCGGCCACGAGCACCGGCAAGTCGAGGCGGCCGAGTCTCACGCCTAGGAGGAGTGCCGACTTGGGGCCGATGACGATCAGCCCTCGACGAGAGCGTGTCCGGCTCGGACATCCGCGCCGGATGCGGCATCGGAACGCCGCGAGAGGCTAATCGTCTCAACGCGATACGTCTCTGTACCAGTCGATCCGAGGGCCGGACGGCGAGGCGTTCGCGCTGCGCGCGAGTGGCGGCTCGCTCCACACCCCGTGGATCGTCACCGGTAGGTCCGTCAGGTCACCCTTGGCACCTCACCAGTCGGTCACGGCGCGCTCAGAGCTCGCGCAGCATCGTGTCGGAGCCACCGTTGCGGCCGACCCTGACGAATCCGTGCCGCGCGTAGAGCGCGCGGGCGGCGCCGTTCCCGTCCTCGACGCTCAGGCTCAAGGCCCGCCACCCGAGGCCGCGAGCCTGATCGAGGACGCCAGCGAGCAGCGCCGACCCCACACCCCGGCCGTGATGAGGACGGGCCACCGCCATGCCGAGCTCCGGGACGTCGTCCGCGACGTAGCCGTAGCCCGGCGCGGCGGCGGGCAGGGCCCGCGCCCAGACGGCGCCGAGCGGGCCACCGTCGTCGTCGGTCGCGACGAGCCCGCAGTCGTCCGGGCGCTTCCACCCGCCGAGGTAGCGCTCGGTGTGGGCGTCCGCGAGCATCTCCGCTCGGGTGAACCGCGGCGTCCCGTCCCAGTTGAACGCCTCGAGGAGCAGGTCGTAGAGCAGCTCGAGGTCGTCGTCTGTCGCGTCGCGGAGCATCACGGCCGCGATCGTCGCACGATGCAACCGCCGTGCGCCTGTCGTTTGGAGCGCTGCATGTCAGCCGGGGGTCACGCCAGAAGGCGGACCGGCACCGCGAGCTCGACCGCGCGGTGCGACCGATCGCGCTCGACACGATAGACGGGTCGGTCGGTCTGCTCCGCCACCGCCTCCACGAGCAGGCCGTCCCGGAAGAGGACGGCGGCGTGGTCGTCGACCGCGTAGCCGGCCCCGAGCGACCCGTCGCCGACCCATCCCAGGTATTTCTCGCGGCGCCCCGGCTCCCCCAGGTAGTGCGGGCACGCGGACGCACCGATGAACCCGAGCCCGTCAGCCAGCGGCGCGAGCGTGCCGAACGAGTCCGTCGAGGACCCGTCGAACCAGCAGTTCATCCCCGCGCTGATGCCGGCCAGGACGACGCCCCGCGCGGCGGCCTCCGCGAGGACGTCCGGCAGGCCGTGCAGCCGCCAGACCGCGAGCAGGTTCGCGGTCGAGCCGCCGCCTACGTACACCACGTCCTGCTCCAGCAGGACGCTCGGGTCCGTGTAGCCCCACGGGGCGTGACAGAAGAGCGACAGCACAGACGTCTCGGCACGGCCGGCGAACGCCGCCTCGAACCTCTCGCTGTAGCCGTCGGCGTCACCGCTGGCCGTCGGGACGAAGCAGACGCGCGGATGGTCCTTGCCGGTCAACCCCAGCAGGTAGTCGTCGATCGCGGACGTGCCGTCATCGGACATCGAGAAGCCGCCACCACCGAGCGTGAGGACCGTGCCGATCATCCGCGGAGGCTAGCAGCGGCCTGGAAGCCCCGGACGATCTGCGCGACCTGCGCGTGCAGCTCGGCGCTCGGGTCGTCGCCGGTGTGCAGGTCGTTCAGGGGCTCGACCAGCAGGAGGTTGAGGACCGCGAAGACGCTGCGGGCGGCCCGGGCGGCCTCCCGCAGCGTGTCCGGGTCCGGTGACGGCCGGTCGGCCAGCAGCAGCCCGGCGATCCGTGCCTGCAGGTCCGCGACGACGGCCAGCCCCTCGTCGCGGTACCGCTCCCCCGGCGGCCCGAACAGGAGCTCGCGCTGGTAGTCGGCAGACCCCCCAAGGCTGCGGGACCACGTCAGGACGGGCTCGACGAGGGCGTGGACGGCGTCGACGACGTCGGTGTGCCTCCGGGCGGCGAGCGCTCCCCCGTCCACAGCGGCCGTGAACCGTGCGTTGTAGACCATGAGGAACAGCTCCCCCTTGGTCGTCGCGTACCGGAAGAGCGTGCCCGTCCCCACGTCGGCGCGGTCCGCGATCTGCTGGGTCGTGACCCGCTCGAAGCCGTGCTCGGCGAACAACGCCTGCGCAGCGGAGAAGATCCGCTCGTGCTTGTCCTGCTTGGCACGCTCGCGCCGCCCACCCTCGATCGCGGCGGCGTTCATGGCTGCACGAGGACGCGGATCGGGTTGCCCGTCTTGTTCGCAAGGATGTTGATCCCGTCCTGCACCTGCTCGAGCGGGATGATCTGGGAGATCGACTCGGACAGGTCCAGGCGGCCGTAGCTGAGCATCTCGGCGAGCATCGCGATGTCCTGGCTCTTGTAGCCCAGGTGGCCCCGGAGCTGCTTGCGCTTGACGTTGAAGTCGAGAAACGGCCCCGCGTCGATGTTTTGCTCGGACAGGCCGACGCTGACGGCGACGCCACCGACGTCGAGGTGCTCGATGGACTGACGGACGGTCTGCGGGATCCCGACGGCGTCGAACGCGACGTCGATCATCCGACCGCCCGTCGCGTCGTGGATCTTCGCGTGCAGGTCGGGGTCGTCGGCACGGAAGGTGTGGTCAGCACCCAGGCGTGCCGCTCGCTCCAGCGCGGCGTCGTTCAGGTCGACGGCGATGATCGGCACGCCGCCCGCGAGCTTGGCGAGCTGCACCAGGTGGGTGCCGACGCCGCCGACGCCCCACACGCCGACCGCGTTGCCGACGTGCACCTGCGCGGTGCGCACGACGGCGGCGAAGGGCGTGGACACGGCATCCGCGAGGAGCGCGGCCTGCGCCATGTCGACGTTGTCAGGGACCCGCGTCAGGCCCGCGGCCTGCGCCAGGTGGTACTCCGCCCACGCCCCGTCGTAGGCGAATGCCATGAGCTGAAGGTCGTAGCAGTCCGTGAACGCGCCGCGCCGGCACGCCCGGCAGCGTCCGCAGGGACGGCCCGCGGACGGGATCACCCGGTCGCCCTCCGCCCAGCCGTAGACACCGGGGCCGAGCGCGGCGATGGTGCCCGACGCCTCGTGCCCCTGGGTGACCACGGGCAGGGACGACGGGAGGTGACCCTGGATGAGGCTCAGGTCGCTCTGGCAGATGCCGCAGAACGCGACCTTGATCAGCACCTCTCCCGGGCCGGGTACGGGCACCGGGAGCTCCTCGAGGGTGACCTTCCGCGTCCGGCTGTCGAACCGCTCCGCAAGCATGGTGGTTCCCATGCGCCGCTCCTTCGCTGGGGCAGCCCGCCATTGGACTGCGCTCAACTCGGAGCGTACTCCGCTTCTCCGACCACCCCGATGCCCGCGACGGAACCGCGCCGGCCGGGGTCGGCAGCCACCCGCGTCTCGACCGACACCAGCGACAGCGTCACACGGCCGGGAGGCGCAGCCGGGCGCTCGTCCCCTGACCGGGCCGCGACCGCAGCGTGACCGTCCCCCCGTGCCGCTGTGCCACCACGCGCACGAGCGCCAGGCCGAGGCCCGACCCGGGGATGCCGCGCGCCTGCTCACCACGGACGAGCTCGTCGAACACGGCCGCCTGCTCGTGCTCGGGGATGCCGGCCCCGGAGTCGGCCACCTCGACGACCACCACGCCGTCGTCGTCCGAGCCGCGGACCTCGACCGGCGAGTCGGCGGGCGAGAACTTCAGTGCGTTGGCCACGAGGTTGTGGACCGCCAGGTACAGCAGGTCGGCGTCGCCGCGCACGTGCGGCAGCGGCCACGGGGCGCGTGGCAGGGTCACCGTGATCGTCCTCGCGACGCCCGACGCCGCCGCCTGGTCGCCGAGGTCGGCGACTGCGTCCTGCACGACCTGCGCGAGGTCGACGTCCTCCTGGTCGAGCGGGCGGGTCTCGAGCTCGGCGAGCTTCCGCAGCTCCGCGACGAGACCCGAGAGACGCACGGCCTGCTGCTCGAGGGTGTCGTAGGCGCGCGCCTGGCCGGCGTCGAGCAGCGTGCGGTCGGGCGCCACACCGGGCAGTGCGGCACGCATGGCCGTCACCGGGTTCTTCATCTCGTGGTCGAGCCGGAGCAGGAACCGCCGGTGCGCGGCGCGCTCGTCCTCCCGTCCGGCACGCTCGGCGGCGGAGGCCGCGACCGCGACGGCCCGACGTCGACCCCGGGCGAGCGCCGCGCCGGCGAGCGCGGCGGCCGTCACCAGCAGCCCCACCGTCGCGACAGCCACGGGCAGCGGGGCACCGACCACCACCCGCAGGCTGCGACCGGATCCGAGCAACGCGCCGGCGGCGAGCAGCCCCAGGAGCCCGGGCAGGAGGGCGGCGAGCAGCGGGCCCACCCGACGACCACGCGCGTCGCTCACGGCCGCACCCCGCGCTGCACGGCGCCGCAGAACCGGTACCCGAGCGACTGCACGGTCTCGACGTACCGCGGCGCCGCCGCGTCGTCGCCCAGCACGCGGCGGATCTCGGCGACCCGGTGGTCGACGGCGCGGCTGCTCACCGCGAGCTCGAACCCCCACAGCGCCTCGAGGAGCCGCTCACGGGTGTGCAGCTCGTCGGGATGGGTCATGAGGTAGTCGAGCAGAAGCGAGGCCTTCGGGGTGAGCATCACCTCGCGTCCCGCGACCCACACCCGCCGCGCCGTCCGGTCCAGGACCAGGTCACCGCTCACGAGGCGCTCCGCGGACACGAGCGGCGGCTCGCCGGGCACGGCCCGCCGCAGGACCGCCCGGACCCGGGCGTGGAGCTCCTGCGGGTCGAACGGCTTGTTGAGGTAGTCGTCGGCCCCCTCCTCGAGCGCCGCAGACCGCTCCGAGGACTCCCCCACCTGGGTGAGCAGGACCACGGGCGTCCAGTCCCCCGCTGCGCGCAGCCGCCGGACGACCGACCTGCCGTCGAGGCGCGGCATCAGCACATCGCACACGAGGATGTCCGGACGCCACCGTGCGTGCAGGGCCAGCGCGGCCTCCCCGTCGCCGGCGGTCTCGACCTCCATGCCGCTGCGCGTGAGGAACGAGGCGAGCCCGTCGCGGATCGCCTCCTCGTCGTCGACGAGGAGCACGCGTGGGGCAGTCACTGGCTGCCGCCCCAGACCACCAGCCCGGTGAGCGCGAGCAGGACGACCACGTACGCGGCGAGGCTCAGGTACCCCAGGACGAGCCCGACGACAGCCGCTGCCGACCCGCCGTCGCCCCGCTCCCGGATCTGCCGGAGGGCCACGTGGCCGGTGATGATCGGGATCACCGCGAGCCCGCAGAGCCCGAGGACGAGCGTCACGACGGCCAGGGCGTTCGTCGGGCGGGGCGCCGCGTACACGGGCTGGGCCTGCGGGTAGGCGGCGTTCGGGTGGTGCGCGCTCATCGGAGCCTCCTGCTGTGGTCGTGACGGGGTTCGTGGTCCGGCCCGTGGTGCGGGCGCCACCTCACGGCGCGCCCACCACGCCGTAGCTGCTGCCTGCTGCGTCGTCGGTCACCGCGGGGGTGCCGTCCTCCCACGTGACGGTGACGCCCGCGGCGTCGATCGTCACGCTCGTGGCGCTGCGGACCGCGACCTGCGAGCCGGCACCCGTCACGACGAGGTGGGACACGTCGGTGGCGACGACGACGGAGTCCGCCCCGGCGACCGTGAGGGTCGAGCAGCCGTCGGTGATCTCGACGGCCGTCCCCGCGCGGTCGAGGTTCACGTCCCCGTCCTGGCAGGCCGTCTGCCCTGCGACGAGAGCGCGCAGGTCGTCGCGGGACGGCAGGCCCGGGGTACCGTCCGCCATCTCTCCCGCCGCGTCCGCACCGGCCTCCTGCGGCGGCTCGTGCGTGGCCGGGCCCGCAGGCGTCGACCCCCGGCCCGGCTCCTTCTCGCGCGTCGGGGCCGGTGTCGGCGCGTCGTCGTCGACCACCTCGACCGTGCACCCGGCCAGCGTCAGCACGAGCGCACCGGAGACAGCGACGGCCCGCCACCGGGTCACGACGTCACCCCGGGCAGGAGGATCTCGACCCGGCGGTTGAGCTGACGGCCCGCCGGGTTGTCCTCGCCGTCGAGCTCGTTCGGCGCGACCGGCCGGTCCTCGCCGTGGCCGACGACGCTGAAGGCGGTACCGACTCCGCGAGCCGCGAGGTCGTCGGCGACGGCCTGCGCACGGTCCTGCGAGAGCTTCTGGTTGAACTCCGCCGACGACACCGAGTCGGTGTGGCCCTCGACCGAGCCCGCCGGGGCCGCGAGGCCGACCAGCGCCGTGGCGAGGGCGTCGAGGGCGGCGTCCGCGTCCGGTCGGATCTCGGCGGAGCCGAAGTCGAAGAGCACACCGGTGTCGAGCGTGAGCGTCGCACCGCACGACGGCACGGGCGCGATCGTCCCCATCGCAGGGAACGCGCCGAGGCGGGGCACGGGCGGGAGCGGGTCGGCCGGCACGGGGATGCCGTTGACCGTCGCTGTCCCGGTCCCGTCGTTGATCACCGTCAGCCGGCCGTCCGAGTACAGGCCCGTCCCGTCCCCGTAGTTGACGACCTGGGTCTCACCGACGGTGTAGACGCCCGAGCCGTCCCCGTAGTTGACGATCGAGGCGTCGCCGCGGGACCAGCCGCCGGCGCCGTCGGTGTGCACGTACACCTGCGTCGTGCCGTCGTCGTACACGCCCGAGCCGTCGCCGTAGCTGACCACGGAGACGTCGCCCGCCGTGTAGGTCCCGGACCCGTCGCCGTACACCGTGACCGCGACGCCGTTCAGCTCGTAGGTGCCCGAGCCGTCGCCGTAGTTGACGACCGTGCCGTCGGGAGCCGTGAGCACACCTGACCCGTCGCCGTAGGCGAGCAGAGCTCCCCGGTCGATCTCGACCGCGCCTGTCGCGTCGCACCGCGTGGGGGTGACGGTCACGCCGGGGATGTCACCGACGGCCGCGTCGACGTCGAGCGCGAAGCCCGCGAGGGACGCGTCGAGCATCGACAGGTCCGGCATGACGATCAGCGGGACGGGCGGGATCTCCCCCGGCTCGTACCCCGCGACGGCGGGGGCCGTCGGGGTCGCAGGAGCCTCGGGCTCCTCGGCGGTCGCTCGTGCGGTCGGCGACGACGCCGTCTTCTTCGGCTGCGGCGCGTCGTCGGCCGAGGCCGTGCCGCACGCGGTGAGAGCGATCAGGGACACCACGGCCAGGAGGCCTCGACTGCGCTTCGGGGCTGACATGGCAGTCACCGTAGGCGACCGATGATCACGGGAGGTAGCGCCGGTGTCGCAGGGACGTCGCAGTCCTGCGACATGCGGCCCGGTCCTGGTCCCGGCCCGGTCAGGCGCCCCTGACGCGGAAGTACGGCAGGTGGGCGGTCGGCCGGAACCCGACCCGCTCCGCCAGGCGGTACGAGCCCACGTTCTCCGCGCGACAGGACCAGACGGGCGTCAGCCCGGCGTCCAGGACCGCCTCGACCATGCCGGCCGCCGCGGCCGCGGCGAGCCCTCGGCGCCGGAAGGCCGGCAGGGTCTCGATGCCGATCTCGACGTGGTCGTCCCACCGGTAGGAGGCGAACGCGATCGCCCCGACCTGGCCGTCCTTCTCGACCACGACGCCGCCCCCGTGCTGGAGGAACGCGGTCGCGTCGGGCCAGAACGCGGACGGCACGACCGACCCGGGGACAGGGAAGTCCCCGGCGGTCGCGCGACGGCTGCTCCAGCCGGCGTCGCGCGGCTCGTGAGCCGGGCGGGCGCCGCTGCCGTCGGCGTCGAACGCGAAGTTCACGCGCACGTGCCGCACGGTGACGCACGACGAACCCTGCTCGACGGCGTCCAGCGGGACGGCCTCGAGCGCCCGGTCCCAGTCGAGGTCCTGCCATCGAGGCTCGACCTGGATCCACTGGTCGGCCCCGCGCTCCCTGAGCGCGTGGACCCGCGCGACGATCCGCCCGAACGCGTCGCCGACGCCGTCACCCCACACGAGCGACATGCCATAGGGGTGGATCGCGTGGAACGCACGCGGGTGTGCGGGGTCGTCGCACCAGAGCTCGCCGGCGGCGGTGCCGTCGAGCACCGCGCGGGCGAACCCGACGTTGATCGGCACGGCAGCCAACGCGCGCCGCGCAGCGTCGTGGGTCTCGCCGGGCATCTGCTCACACTCCCCGTCACGTCACGCACCGAGCCCTGCACCTCGTTCGGCCAGGCTGGTCGCATGCTGGCACGCCCGCGCGTGATGTCCGTGCGACCTCCGGCCCCCCATGAGGGTTCGGTCAGCGCGCACGCCGTCTGCGCGGGCAGGTCGCGGGACCTACGTCGTCCGGTGACCCCGACCCCGCGGCCTACCGTGCACCATGGCCGTGACGATGTCCGCGATCACCCTGAACAGCGCCGACCCGGCGCGGACGGCGGCGTTCTGGGCCGCTCTTCTCGACGGCCACTGGTCCGCGGGCGGCAACGGGTTCATCCACGTCCACGGCGGGCCGCTCCTCCTGATCGTTCAGCCCGCGCCCGAGCGCACCACGCCCGCCTCCACCGACGTCCACCTCGACCTCCGGTCCGACGACGCGGCAGCCGCGGTGCTGCGCGCCGTGGACCTCGGGGCCCGCGTGGTCACGACCCGGAGCGACTCGCACGGCTCGTGGACGGTCCTGCGCGACGTCGACGGCAGGGCGTTCTGCATCGCCTGAGCGGTCCACCCAGCCGCTCCCCCGCGCGACCGACCAGATCCGTGACACCACCTCATGTTAGTGACTAACATCTAGTCCGTGGCACCGTCCCGCACGCTCCGCACCCGCGCTCGCCTCCTCGAGGCCGCGCTCGACCTGTTCGAACGACAGGGCTACGAGGCGACGACGACGCAGCAGGTCGCGGCCGCGGCGGGTGTCAGCCAGATGACCTTCTTCAGGCACTTCCCGACCAAGGAGTCCGTGCTCGTCTCGGACCCCTACGACCCCATGCTCGCCGAGCTCGTGGCGGCCCAGCCGGCGGACCGCCCCCTCATCCGCCGGATCCACGACGCGTTCGTCCAGGCGCTCGCGGTGATCGAGCCGGTCGAGAGCGCGTCCGCCCGACGCCGGGTCGCGATCGCCGCCCAGCTGCCCGCGCTGCGGGGCGCCCTGCTCGCGGCGACGCAGGAGAGCGAGGCCGCCGTCACGCACGCCCTGGTCGCGACCGGTGCCGACCCGCGCCAGGCCCGCGTCGCCGCCTCAGCAGCCTTCGCCGCCACGGGCACGGCGCTCATGGCGTGGGCGGCGGACTCCTCCGGCGGGTCCCTGTCCGACGTCGTCACCCAGGCCCTGAGCGTGCTCGTGGGCGAGGAACGACCGTCCGGGGAGCGGCCGTGAGCACCGTCGTCGCCTCGCTGAGCGCCGTCGACGTCGTCCGGTGCTACGGGACGGACCGCGCGCTCGACGGGGCGAGCCTGGACGTCCAGCCCGGCGAGGTCCACGCCCTCATCGGCTTCAACGGCGCCGGCAAGTCCACGCTGATGAAGTCCTTCATGGGGATGAGCCGGCCCGACTCCGGCGTGGTGCGCGTGCTGGGTGCGGCGGTCGACGCAGCCGGTCCGGACGTGTGGCGCCGTGTCGGGCACATGATCGAGTCCCCGCTCGCCTACCCGGACCTGACGGTCGACGAGAACCTCGGTGTCGCGGCCGCCCTGCACCTCGTGCCGCCCCGGGCGGCGCGCGTCCGGGCCGAGGACCTCCTCACCCGGCTCGACCTCGGCGCCTGGCGCGGGCGCCGCGCGTCCCAGCTCTCCCACGGCAACCGGCAGCGCCTCCAGATCGCGTGCGCGACGATCGGGCTGCCCGACGTCCTGGTGCTCGATGAGCCCACGAGCGCCCTCGACCCGCGCGGGGTCGTGCTCGTGCGTGGGCTGCTCGAGGACGCGCGGGCACGTGGGTGCGGCGTGCTCGTCTCGAGCCACCACCTCGACGAGGTGTCCCGCATCGCCGACCGGATCAGCGTGATGCACCGTGGACGCCTCATCGGGGCGCTCCCGCCCGGCGGCCTCGACCTGGAGCGCACCTTCTTCGAGCTCGTCCATGCCTACGACACCTCGGTGCCGTCATGAGGCCCGCGACCCGCGTCGAGTGGCTCAAGCTGCGGCGGTCCCGCACCGCCCGCGCGACGGCGGTCGTCGTCTGCCTCTCCGTGCCGCTCACGACCGTCGGCATGGTCGTCGGCGCGCGGAGCGGACGCGCCGGCGGGGCGGCCGCCGGGAAGCTCGAGATGCTCACGGCCGACGCCACGACGACCGGGCACCTCGGGCTCGCCGCGCAGCTGCTCACGGTCGTCGCGCTGCTGGGCGGCGGGTTCCTGTCGACGTGGGTGTTCGGGCGCGAGTTCTCCGACGGGACCGTCGGCGGCCTGTTCGCGCTCCCGGTCACCAGGGGGAGGATCGCCGGAGCGAAGATGCTGCTCGCGGCGCTCGTCACCGTGGCGATGACGACGACAGCGGGGTGCCTGACGATCCTCGGCATCGTGGTGATCGACGGCACGGCCCTCGACCCCGACGCCGCGGGCCGGGCCTGGGCCCTGCTCGGAGGCGGGGCGCTGACCTCGCTCCTGACGCCGGTATTCGGGCTCGTCGCCTCGCTCGCCCGCAGCTACCTGGCGGGGGTCGGCGCGCTGATCGCGACCGTGGCAGCAGCCCAGCTCGTCGTCACCTTCGGCGGCGGGCTGTGGTTCCCGTTCGCCGTCCCCGCGCTGTGGTCGGGTGCGGGTGGGACCGACATGGCGGCCGCCGTCGGCCCGGAGCACCTCGCCACGGTCCCCGTCTTCGCGGCGCTCGTCACGTGGGCGACCATCCGGACCTGGAACCGACTTCGCCTGGACTGAGTGCGGACCCTCACCCCGCGGGGACGGCATGCACCAGCCTGACCAGGCGCTGGGGCCGCAGGGCGTCGGTCCGGTCCCAGAACCCCGCCGGGCAGCTGTCGGCCTCGGGGCTGGACCGGACCACCGACCACCCCGCGCGAGCGAGGAGGGAACGGGCGCCCTCGGGCGAGAGCGTGGAGCGCCATGGCTCCCCCGAGGCGCCGACGGCGGCGGACAGCGCGTCGACGTACGCCTGCCCGGCGGCGTCGCGGTCCGGTGCCGGCAGCAGGTGGTCGAGCACGACGTGCGAGCCGAGAGCGAGGCCCGAGAGGCGTGCGAGCACACGCTCCACGGACTCGTCGTCGAGGTACATCACCGTGCCGAGCCACGTCACGGCCGTCGGGCGTCCCGCGTCCCACCCGGCACGCACGAGCGCATCCAGGACGTCGTCCACCAGGAGGTCAGCCGGCACGGGTACGCCCACGTCGTCCAGGCCCGCGGCGGCGAACCGCTCGCGTCGCCACACGAGGACGCCCGGGAGGTCGACGAGCCAGGTGGTGACCGTCGGGAGCCGGTGCCCCGACGTGTCGAGCCCGGCGCCGAGGACGACGTGCTGCCCGCAGCCCGACGCCCTGGCGACCTCCTCCGCGAAGCGGCTGCGCGCCGTCGCCGACAGGCGGGCCGCCGCGAGCACGGGCTCCTGCGGGGCGGCCAGCTGGTACGTCAGCGGCGACGGCTCTGCTGCGGCGCACAGGGCCGCCGCCTGCTCGTCCACGAGGAGAGGAGGGTCGGCGTCCACGAGCAGGTGCGCGGCGCGGGCTGCGGCGGACATGAGGGCGGTCGGGCTGGGCGTTGCGTCGTGGTTCATCTCAACCAACTACCAGAGCCGGGCGACCCAGCCCAGGAGGCGCGCCGCCCGCACCCTCTGGACCACCCGAACGCCAGCAGGTTCGGCGCCCGACCTGGTCTTCCCGCCCCTCGCCGCCGCCGCACCGCGGCGTGCAGGACGGCGAAGAGCGGGTGCTGCCTCAGCGCGTCTGCTGGATGCGGATGAGGTTGCCTGCGGGGTCCCGCACCGCGCAGTCACGGACGCCGTACGGCTGCTCCGTGGGCTCCTGGACGACGTCGGCGTCGTGCTCGACGAGACGCTCGAACACCGCATCGAGGTCCGGGGTCGCGAGGAGCAGCATGGCGTACGTGCCCTTCGCCATCATCTCGGCGATGGTCCGGCGCTCGTCTTCGGTCAGGCCTGGGTGCGCGAAGGGCGGGTCGAGGACGATGGACGTGCCGGGCTGACCGACGGGCCCGACGGTGATCCATCGCATCCCTCCCTTGCCCACGTCGTTGCGGACCTCGAAGCCGAGCACGTCGCGGTAGAAGGCCAGCGCCGTGTCAGGGTCGTCGTGCGGAAGGAAGCTGGAGTGAATGGTGATGTCCATGGCCGTCACGCTAGGTGCGGCTCCGGGACGCGCGCTTCTCGATTCCTGACCGGTCGGGTGACCTGCTTCTCGACGCACGCGGGCAGCCCCGGGCTGCTCCCGGCGGCCTCACGGCGGTAGACGCTCGGAGGGACGCCCACGAGCTCGGTGAACCGCGTGCTGAAGGTGCCGAGCGACGCGCACCCGACGGCGAAGCAGACGTCGGTGACGCTCATGTCCCCGCGGCGCAGCAGCGCCATCGCGCGCTCGATCCGCCGGGTCATGAGGTAGGCGTACGGCGACTCCCCGAACGCGAGGCGGAACTGCCGGCTCAGGTGACCTGCGGACATGCTCGCCCCGCGCGCGAGGGCCTCGACGTCGAGCGGCTGTGCGTAGTCGCGGTCGATCCTGTCGCGCACCCGCCGCAGCCGCACGAGGTCGCGCAGGCGGTCGCTCTCCACCGGCCGGCTGGTCATCTGCGTGATGCTGCCACGGGTCGCCCACGCAGACCAGCACGGGCCCTACGCGGATGTCACCGCCGTGCGGCACGCTGGACCCCCCACGGACCTGGAGGATGCAATGCCCGAGACGCCCACGATCGACCCGGCGCTGAGCGCGGTCAGCGCGCTCATTGCGCAGATCGACGACGAGCAGCGCCGACTCGTGCTCGCCCGGTTCGACAACGACGACGCCTGGCGGCTCGGCACGCTGCTGGTGGACCTCGCACGCAGCAGGGCGCTGCCCGTGACGGTGAGCATCCGGCGGCACGGCCACCTCCTGTTCCACGCGTCGCTGCCGGGGACCGCGCCGGACAACGACACCTGGGTCGCGCGGAAGGCGCGCGTCGTCGACCGCTTCGGTGCGCCGTCGTTCCTCGTCGGCCTGCGCGCCAAGGCCAAGGGCCGGACCTTCGCGGAGGAGAGCGGCCTCGACGTGCAGGACTACGCCGCGCACGGCGGCGCCTTCCCGGTCACCATCCGGCACGTCGGCATCGTCGGCACCGTCACGGTGTCCGGACTGCCTCAGGCCGACGACCACGCGCTCGTCGTCGAGGCGCTCACCGCCTTCCTCGGCCGGCAGGCTGCCGGCTCCGGGGAGGCCGGGGCGTCGGGCCGATGACCGACGGACCACCCGGCGCGCCGCCGGACGGCAGGCGCCCCGACCCGTCACCGTCGCGACAGGTCGCTCCCAAGGACACGGGGCAGCTCCTGCGTCGCATCGGGCGCCTCCTGGCGCCCTACCGCGCGTCGCTGCTGCTGGTCGCGGTCACGATCGTCGTCGGCGCGGGGCTGGGCATCATCACGCCGTTCCTGACCCAGGCGGTGTTCGACCGCGCGCTGTTCCCGGTCGACGGCGGTCCGGTCGACCTACGCCTGCTGACGTGGCTCGTCGCGGCGATGATCGCCGTGCCGCTCGTCAGCGCCGCTATCGGCGTGGGGCAGACGTACCTCACCACCTCCGTCGGCAACCGCGCGATGGCGGAGCTCCGCGGCGCCCTCTTCGAGCACCTCGAGCGCATGGAGCTCGCGTTCTTCACCGCGACCAAGACCGGCTCGATCCAGTCGAGGCTCGCGAACGACGTCGGCGGCGTCCGGTCGGTCCTCACCACCACGGCCGCGAGCATCCTCGCCAACTCCGTGACGGTCATCGCGTCGCTGGTCGCGATGGTGCTGCTCTCGTGGCAGCTGACCCTCATCGCGGTCGCCCTCATGCCCGTGTTCCTCGTGCTGCAGCGACGGGTGGGGACCCGCCGCCAGGTCCTTGCGCGGCGCACGCAGGAGTCCCTCGCGGACATGACGGCGATCACGGAGGAGGCGCTGAGCGTCTCGGGCGTGCTGCTGTCCAAGGTGTTCCACCGCGCGGACGCGGAGGTCGCCCGCTACCGCGCGGAGAACGAGCGCCAGGTCGACCTCCAGGTGCGGCAGGCCATGGCCGGCCAGGGGTTCTTCGGCGTCGTCACCGCGTTCATGGCGGTCACACCTGCGCTCGTCTACCTGGCCTCGGGCGTGATGATCTCCGACGGAGCCGCGGTGTCCGCCGGGACGCTCGTCGCGTTCTCGACGCTCCAGGCACGCCTGCTCATGCCGATGGTCTCCCTCATGCGCGTGGCCCTGGACGTGCAGACGTCGCTCGCGCTGTTCCGGCGGATCTTCGAGTACCTCGACCTCGTCCCCGCGATCCAGGACCGTCCCGAGGCGCGCCCGCTGGACGCGGAGACCATGCGCGGCGAGGTCGAGCTGCGGGACGTGTGGTTCGCGTACCCGCCACCGCCGCGGCTCACGGCTGCGGCGCCCCCGGCAGGTGGACGCGGCGCGATGCGCGGTGCCGGCTCAGGCATGGCCTTCGGCGGTGCCGGGCCGCGGGCGGCGATGCTCGGGTTCGCCGCCGCGCCGGGTGGCCACCTCGGGTCCGTCCCGTCGAGCGGCTCACCCCGGACCCCCGTGGCCGCGGGCGACGACGACGCCTCCCGCCGCGCAGGGGCCCGCGTCGCCGCGCCCGCGGCGGCCGACCCGACGGGCGCCGCGCGCGCCGGCGACGAGGTGCAGCCGGCGTGGGTCGTGCGAGGCACGACGCTCCGGGTCGAGGCGGGCAAGCTCGCCGCCCTGGTCGGCCCGTCCGGCGCCGGGAAGACGACGCTGACCTACCTCGTCCCGAGGCTCTACGAGGTCGACCGCGGCTCGGTCATAATCGATGGGACGGACGTCCGGGACGTGACCCTGGGGTCGCTCGCCGACGCGATCGGCATGGTCACCCAGGACCCGTACCTCTTCCACGCCTCGATCGCCGAGAACCTCCGCTACGCCCGTCCCGACGCCACCGACGCCGAGCTGGTCGACGTCGCACGGGCCGCCCACATCCACGACCGGATCGCAGCGTTCCCCGACGGATACGGCACGACCGTCGGCGAACGCGGGTACCGGCTCTCGGGCGGGGAGAAGCAGCGCCTCGCCATCGCGCGCGTGCTGCTCAAGGACCCACGCATCCTCATCCTCGACGAGGCCACGTCCGCCCTCGACACCGCGTCGGAACGGCTCGTCCAGCAGGCCCTGGCCGAGGTGATGGCCGGACGGACCACCATCGCGATCGCCCACCGCCTGTCGACCATCCGGCACGCCGACGTGATCTTCACGGTCGACGGTGGGCAGATCGTCGAACGCGGCACCCACGACACGCTCGTGGGCGCAGGCGGCCTGTACGCGCGCCTGTACGCCGAGCAGTTCGGCGGCGGCCGTGTCGAGGCACGCTTCGCCGACGGGGTCATGTTCACGGACGGGGTCGTCCTCCCGCAGCACCCCACGCCCGCCCCCTGACCGCCCTGCGCGGCACGGGACCGCCGCTCCGGTTGCGCTGCGTGGTGGGGCGCGGGAGCGTGAGGTCGACGGCGCGCGGCGCACCGCGTCATGTTCACCGGACCTTCACGAGCATGAGGAACACCCGCAGGTGCGTGGGCGTTGTGCAGACGAACGCGAGTGACGAGAGACGAACGGACCGGAGCCATCTCCCCGGTCCGACCAGCGGCCAGAACGGAGGTCACGCGATGGCTGACCGATCCCTGCGCGGGATGCGCATCGGCGCACACAGCATGGAGACCGACGAGGGTGTGGAGTTCGCACCGCGGTTCCAGGCGTACTACGACTGCCCTGACGGGCACACCATCGTCCTCCCCTTCTCCGCCGAGGCCGACGTCCCCGTCGTGTGGGAGTGCCGCTGCGGCAAGGAGGCGCTCCTGAGGGACGCCAGCAAGCCGGAGCCGAAGACCGGCAAGCCCCCGCGTACCCACTGGGACATGCTCCTCGAGCGCCGGACCGTCGGAGAGCTCGAAGAGCTGCTCGCCGAGCGGCTCGAGCTGCTGCGCGCGGGCAAGCTGCGCCGCTCGGCCTGAGCAGCGCGACCCGGACGCCGTAGCTGCCCGCCCCCCCGGCGGAGCACACCGCGCACACGACGACGGCCGCCGCCCCGCAGGGCGGCGGGCGTCCTCCTGCCCCCGCCCGGCCCGCGGGGGGGCCCCCCCCCCCCCCGAGGCGCCCCCCC
>NZ_VTTP01000012.1 GCF_008364845.1 Actinotalea subterranea
TCGGGATACTTCCTCGGTGCTGCCATGACCCTCATCCTCCGTGGGTTGAGAGCCTCTACGGAAGTCGGGGCGGTTCAGTGCTCGCGGTCCTCGCTCTCGTGGTGGCGCTCGTCCAGGCCGCCCAGATCTGGGCCGGTACCAACCAGCGGCGCATCTTCACCCTGCACAGCTCGGGCCGCTCCTACTGGTCCATCCAGTCCCACCAGGCGGTCGTCGAGGGTGTGTTCATCCTCGTCGTCGTTATGGCCGCCGCAGGGGTGTCGGCAGCCACCTACGGCACAACGCCCGCTCAGACCGTTTTCGTGCTCGGTCCGATCATCCCGCTGTACCTGGTGGGCAGCGTCGCCGCACACCGGGTTGCCGCCGGCACCGTATTCGCCGCCTCTCTGCACCGCAGGGCCTGACGCACAACGTGGAGAACCAGTGAGCATCGAGGTCACCGACCTGACCGTCACCATCGGATCGCACACGATCCTCGACGCCATCAACCTGACCTGTCGACCCGGGGAGATGCTGGCCCTGGTGGGAGCCTCCGGATCGGGCAAGACCACCCTGCTCAACTGCCTGGGCCTGCTGCAGCGCCCGACCCGCGGGACGATCCGCGTCGACGGAACCGACGCCTCCGGATGGGGTGACCGACCGCGGCAACGCTTCTGGCGCGACAAGGCCGCCTTCATCTACCAGGACTACGGCCTCATCGAGGACGACTCCCTTGAGTACAACGTCACCCTCACCCCACGGGGACTATTCCGAAACCGTCGGCGCGTGCAGCCGCGCGTCGAGGACGCGCTGGCCACCGTCGGGCTCGCCGGGCGCGCGCTCGACCGCGTCTCGGTGCTCTCCGGCGGTGAGAAGCAACGCGCTGGCGTCGCCCGTGCCCTATACAAGAGAGCCAGCTACATCTTCGCCGACGAGCCGACCGCATCGCTCGACGCCGACAACCGCGACACCGTCACGCGGCTGCTCGCCCGAGCTGCTGCAGACGGGGCATGCGTCGTCATCGCGACGCACGACGAAGAACTCGCAGCCCATGCCGACAGCGCAGTCACCCTCGGAATCGCTTCGCTCTCCCTCCCCGCGCATCGGGTCGATGCCGAGAGTGCCCTCTGAGCGCTGAGGGTGACGTGTTTGTGCTCCCACAGCGACCCGGCTCCTCAGTCCCGGGTCTGCTCCGCCGGGAGTAGCGCACGGAGGGCGATCGTCTCTGCCACTCCTTGGCTGGCTACTCAGACGAGGGTCCTTCAGTCGGCGGTGGGCGGATCCTCGGCGACGAGCTCGACCTCGAAGCCGGCGTCGTCCTCGAGGAAGGCGGCGTAGTGATGCGGACCGCCTGCATGGGGGTGTCGGTCGGCGAACAGGAGGCTCCAGCCGTGCTGGGGAGCGTCGCGTACCAGGGCGTCGACCTCCGCCCGACTACCGGCCCACAGCGCAAGGTGGTTCATCCCGCTGCGGAGCCGTTGTGCGCGTCCGGGCACGTGGTCGCTGCCGGACTCCAGCACGAGGTAGGAGTCGCCAAGGGCCCATCTCCGGCCGGTCTCCCAGGTGCCAGTGAGCTCGTAGCCCAGCCGGGTCAACAGCCAGGGCCACGGCCCGTCGGGCTGCGTTGCGTCGTCGCGCCACAGCTCGAGGTGGTGCAGGTGTCCTCGGCGCGACATGGTGCCCATCATGGCCTCGGGGAGCCGGCCTGACCGGTGTGCGCCCAGCAGGTACCTCGAGGCATCGAGGGACGTCTCAACGGGCTCGCTTCTGAAGGTCACCGCATAGCGCCCGCTGCACAGCTCGTCGCCGAGCATCTTCGCGGGGTCGGAGTACCCGCGTGCAAACGCCGGCAGGCCGGCGACACAGGTATGAATGGGGCAGGATGGGCCGACGCTGGTGAGGAGGCGCGCGGTGCACGCAGCGGGACGGTTGCGGGCGGCGGCAGCGACGCTCGTCGCGCTCGCGGTGCTCGCGGGGTGCGCGGGCGGGAGCGGAGACGACGGCGCGCCGCCCGGAGCCGGGCCCGACGCCGAGGTGGGTGCGGGGGCGGACCCGGTCGACCTGATCGGCCTGTGGCGGGTGCACGACGCCGAGGGCGAGTCCGACCCCACCTGGCTGCGCCTGGACGCGTGGGGCCTGGACCTGTGGCGTGACTGCGGGCTGCTGACGGGCTCGTGGAGCGCATCCGGGACCGCGATGGTCACCGCCGTCTTCGGCGCCGTGGGCGACTGCGGGGGCTCCGCCGTGCCCGAGGTGCCCTGGCTGACCAGCACGGCCGCCTACCGGTCCGCGGATGAGGGCTGGGAGCTCCTCGACGCCACCGGCTCCGTGGTCGCGACGCTCACGGTCGACGGCGCACCCGAGCCCATCCCGTCCGTCGCCGAGGCGTACGCCGAGCCGCCCGAGGTGACGGCCGAAGCCCGCGCCGCGCTGGCGCCGCCCGCCGCCCTGCCGGAGGGGCTGGCGGCCGTCGACGCCGCCGAGCTCGAGGGCCGGTGGGTCCCGGCGTCCGGCTCCGGGTGGCCTGCCGAGGAGCCGTTCGTGGAGTTCGGTGCCGACGGCTCCTGGACGGCGTCCGACGGCTGCAACGGTGCCGCCGGGCGCTGGGCCGTCGACCAGGGGGGCCGCCTGCTCGCGACCGAGGGACCGATGACAGCCATCGCGTGCGACGGCGTCGGCGTGCCCGGTGCGGTGGCGAACGCTGGCCGCGCGGGTCTCGACGGCGGCACGCTGGTGCTCACGGATGCTGCCGGCGAGGAGCTGCTGCGCCTGGCCCGGGACTGAGCCGCCCCGACCACGCCTCACAGGTGATCCACGGCCGATCCGGCGACGACGCCCTGCCGCGGCGGCTAGCGTGGCCGCACAGGGTTCGACGGATGAGGTGGCTCGCATGACGGCCCGCACGATCATGGTCGCGTACGCGACGCGCTACGGGTCGACCGAGGGGGTGGCGACGGCCGTCGGGGAACGCCTCGTCGAGCACGGCCTCGACGCCCGCGTGCAGCCCGTGTCCGCGGTGCGCTCGTTCGACGGCTGCTCGGCCGTGGTCCTCGCCACGCCGTTCTACCGGGGCGCCATGCTCAAGGACGCGAGGCGCTTCCTCGACGTGCACCGCCACGAGCTCGCGTTCCTGCCCGTCGCGCTCCTGGCCCTCGGGCCGGTCTCGGCGACGCAGGACCTGGCCGGCGCACGTCGGCAGATCGACGCGGCCCTCGCCCGCATCCCCTGGTTCCAGCCGGTCGCCGCCGAGATGTTCGTCGGCCGGTACGACCCGGACCGGCTCACCCTCGGCGACCGGCTCACGGCGACGCTGCCCGCGAGCGGCCTGCGAGGCGTGACCGCGCACGACGACCGCGACTGGGACGCCATCCGCGCGTGGGCCGACACGCTTCCGCCGGTTCTCGACGCCGTCGCCTGACCGCGAGGCTTGCGCGCAGAAGCTCTTACATCGGCGCCGCGCCCGCCGACAGGGACATTGGTCCTAGGCTGGGTCCCGCGCGGCCGAGGCCGCGCACCCGGCCCCGACACCGTCGGGCGGGACGAGGACGACGAGGGGCTCGACGTGCACGCGGACGACGCATGGCCCGACCTGCGGAGCCGCGCACGCGGCCTCGTGGTCGGGTACTGCCTGGGTGACGCGCTGGGCCGCGCACCCGAACCCAGGCGCGCGCAGCTCGTCGCGGGCACACCCAGCATGCTTTTCCTCTCGAGCACCGAGGGCCTCGTCCGGGCGCTCGTGCGCGAGCAGCTCACCGGGCTCGGCGGCGGCCTCGCGGACGCCTGCTGGCACGCGACCACCCGGTGGGCGCACCGGTCACGGCGGGACACCCTCGCCGGCGTCGTCGACCGGCGCGAGGCCGCCGAGCCCGGATCCTGGCCCGACGGCTGGCTGTCGGAGATCGCGATGCTGCAGAGCGGGCGCGGGTCCGCCCCGGCGATCGAGGCCGCGCTCGACCTCGGCCGCGACCTCGACCCGAGGCCTGGGTACTCGGCGTCGGACAGCATCGGCGACCTGGTGCTCGCGCGGGTGCTGCCCGTGGCCCTGCTCGCGGCCGCCCGCCCGACGGCTGACCTCGCGACGGACCTCAGCGCTGCAGCACGGGACGTCGCCGCGTACACGCACGGACTCGTCGGGCAGGTGCTCGCCGTGGCACTGACCCGGACCCTCGCCCACACGCTCGCGACGGGAGCGGTGCACCCGCTCGTGGGGCTGCCCGACCTGTCCGAGCTCTACCTGGGCGTGCCGCACGCCGACGAGGTCGTGCGCGCCCGGGTCGCGCTGCGGGCCGTCGCGGACCACCTGCCGCCGAACCCGCGCACGAGCTCCGACATCAGCCACGGCGTGCCGTCGGGTCCCCGCAGCGCGTTGCGCGCGATGACCGAGGGTCTGCACTGCGCCCTGACGTACCCGCAGCGCGACCAGGTCGCCGACGCCCTCGAGGAGGTGCTCACGGCGACGCCGCAGCCGGCCGCCTCGGCCGTGACCTTCGCGCTCCTCGGGGCCGCGCACGGGATCGAGGCGCTGCCGCCCGACGCCGTCGCCCGGCTCGACGTGGGCCACGTCGCCGACCAGCTCGCCGTCGACCTGCTGACCCAGGCGGAACGGCACCCGCTCGCGTCGAGCAACGGCGAGGCCGCCAAGGCGTGGCTGCGGCGCTACCCGCCGTCCTGACGCCGGCAGCGGGGCCGTCCACGCAGCGGTGTCGGTGCCCGGGTCTAGCGTCCGGAGGGCGGCGCGAGGTGGCTGACGGCGTCCGGCCGGCACGCGGATGCGCGCCGCCGCGACAAGGAGCACACGGTGAGGTACGGCATCGAGGTCGTCCCGTTCGGTGAGTACGCGGACCCACGGCAGGTCGTCGAGCTCGCGGTCGCTGCGGAGGCGGCCGGGTGGGAGGCGGTGTCCGTCTGGGACCACGCCCACTTCCCCGGAGGCGTCGGCGACCCGTGGGTCACGCTCGCAGCGGTGGCCTCGGCGACGACGACGCTGCGCCTGGTGACCGGCGTCAGCCCCGTCCCCCGCTACCGGCCCCACCTGCTCGCCCGGACGCTGCACGCGCTCGACACCCTCAGCGGCGGCCGCGTGACACTCGGAGCCGGCCTGGGCGTGCCCTGGGACCTCGACCCCGTGGGTGACGGCGCGGACGACCGCACGCGAGCGGCGATGACCGATGAGGGGCTCGACCTCGTCGCCCGCTGGTACCGGGGCGAGACCGTCACCCACCACGGCGAGCACTACCGGTCCGACGGCGCGCAGGTCGCCGGGGCGCCGGCGCAGACCTCGCTGCCCGTATGGGTCGGCGGTGTCAGCCGGCCGGCGCTGCGCCGCGCCGTGCGCTGGGACGGCTGGTTCGTCGGGACCATCGACGAGGCCCAGGACGTGACGTTCACACCCGAGCGGCTCGCCGAGGGCGTCGCATACCTCCAGGACCAGCCGGGCGTGTCGACCCGGTCGACCGGACCCGCGTTCGACGTGGTCGTCGACGGCATCTCACCCGCGGACGGGCCCGGTCTGAGCCGCGAGTACGCCGACGCCGGGGCCACGTGGTGGTTCGAGTCGCTGTTCGGCCTGCGCGGGACGCACGAGGAGATGCTCGAGCGGGTCGCGGCCGGCCCGCCGCGCTGAAGCCCGACGCCATCCCCACAGGTTGTGGCGCACGGGAATACCCGTCCACCACACGTGTTGAATACCCCTGGGGGTATACTCTCCCACGCGCATCGACACGAAGGGCACACCCATGGCAACCGTCAACCTGACCGCGGACACGTTCGAGAAGGCCGTCGAGGACAGCTCGATCCTGCTCGTCGACTTCTGGGCGGCCTGGTGCGGCCCGTGCCGCATGTTCGGCCCGGTGTACGAGAAGGCCTCGGAGCAGCACCCCGACCTCACGTTCGGCAAGGTCGACACCGAGGCCGAGCAGGTCCTCGCCGCGCAGGCCGGGATCACCTCGATCCCCACCCTCATGGTCATCCGCGACGGCGTCCTCGTCTTCTCCCAGGCGGGCGCCCTCCCGGCATCCGCCCTCGAGGACCTCATCAGCCAGGTGCGGGCACTGGACATGGACGCCGTGCACGCCCAGATCCGCGAGCAGCAGGGCGCGAACGCCTGACCCTGGGCGTCCAACCCCGCCGTCAGGCGATGGCGAAGATGACCGCGGCGATCGCGAAGCCCATGAGGCCGATCGTCGTCTCCATGACGGTCCACGTCTTGAGGGTCGTCTTCACGTCCATGCCGAAGAACCGGCCGACGAGCCAGAAGCCCGAGTCGTTCACGTGCGACGCCATGACCGAGCCGGCGGCGACGGCGAGGACGACGGCCGCGAGCTGAAGGCCGCTGAAGTCCCCGGCGGCCACCGCGGGCTCGATCAGGCCCGCGGCCGTGATGAGGGCCACGGTCGCCGACCCCTGGGCGATCCGCAGGATCGTGGCCACGACGAACCCGGCGACGATCACCGGCAGCCCGATGTCGCCTAGGGCGTCCGCGAGCGCGTCGCCGATCCCGGAGGCGCGCAGCACCGCACCGAACATGCCACCGGCCCCGGTGATGAGGATGACCGACGCCACCGGGCCGAGCGCCGAGTCGAGCAGCTTCTCGATGACGGTCTTGTCGCGGCCGCGCCGTCGGCCCATCACCCATGCCGCGACCAGGACGGCGACCAGCAGCGCGACGGGCGTCGAGCCGAGGGCCCGTGCGACGACCACCCAGGTCGCCTCGCCGTCGATCACGCCCGCACCACGCAACGTGTCGAGCCCCGTGTTCACGAAGATCAGCACCAGGGGCAGCAGGAGCACGCCCAGGACGGTGCCGAGGCTCGGCGGGTTGTCCGGGTGGTCCTCGTCGGGGGTGCCGAGCAGCTCGGGGACCGGCAGCACCCAGCGGCGCCCGACCCACACCCCGTACATGTAGGACGTGACGTACCAGGTCGGGATGGCGACGACGAGGCCCAGGAGGATCACGAGGCCGGTGTCGGCGCCGAGCAGCTCGGAGGCGGCGACCGGCCCGGGGTGGGGTGGCACAAAGATGTGCATGACCGAGAACGCGCCGGCGACGGGCAGCCCGTAGGTCAGCACCGAGCCACCCAGCCGCCGGGCGACGGCGAACACGATCGGCAGCATCACGACGAGGCCCGCGTCGAAGAAGATCGGGAACCCGAAGATCAGTGACGCGACGCCGAGCGCGAACGGTGCGCGCTGCTCGCCGAACCGGTTGACGAGCGTGTCCGCCATGACCTTGGCGCCGCCCGACGTCTCGACCATCCGGCCGAGCATCGCGCCGAGCCCGACGAGGAGGGCCACGGAGCCGAGCGTCGTGCCGAACCCCGTCGTCAGCACCGAGACCACCGAGCCCGCGGGGACGCCCGTGGCGAAGGCCGTCACGAGCGAGACGAGGATCAGCGCCAGGAAGGCGTGGAGCCTCAACTTCATGATCAGGAACAGCAGCAGCCCGATCGCCGCCGCAGCGATGGCGAGCAGCGGTCCAGCGGTCAGCGTCTGGGTCCAGTCCTCCGGTGGCACGGTTCCCCCTCGGTGGTCATGCGGTGTCGTGACGGTCTACTCGGTCGCCGCCGCTCGTCGGGCCCACCCCTGCGGGCCCCGGTGGCTCAGCCGCCCGCTCCCGGGGCCGGCTCGAGCCCGAGCGTCGTGATGGTGCGGTCGGCGACCTCCTGCGGCGGGACGTCGACGACGACCACCACGCCGTCCTCTCCCTCGACGAGGGGCTCGAGCGTCGCGAGCTGGGACGGCAGCAGCGTCGTCGGCATGAAGTGACCGGTGCGGTGCGCCATGCGCTCGCTCAGGAGCTCCTCGGGGGCGGTCAGGTGGACGAACCGCACGCGCCCCTCCGCCTCGCGCAGCACGTCGCGGTACGCGCGCTTGAGGGCCGAGCAGGTCACGATCGAGCTCTCCCCCCGGCGCGTCTGCTCCGTCAGCCAGTCACGGATGGACCGCAGCCAGGGCCACCGGTCCTCGTCCGTCAGCGGGATGCCGGCCGACATCTTGTCGATGTTCGCCTGGGGATGGAACTCGTCGGCCTCCGCAGCCGGCCACCCGAGGCGCTCCGTCAGGTGCTCCACGAGGGTCGTCTTCCCGGAGCCCGCGACCCCCATGACGACGACGTGCTGGACCTGCCCCGACCCGCCCGTGCTCTCCATCCGGCCACTGTGCTGGACGGCGCCGACGTGCGCGACCCGAGGCCGACCAGTGGTCCCGCACGCCGACGACCACCGACCACGGGCGGGGTCCGACGACGCGCGGTGGCGGGAACTGCCACAACGATGGCCGGATCTCGCCAGCCACGCGCTGCCCCGAGCGCATACCGTCTGCGGGTGAGCACCCCTGCGACCCCGCGCGGCGTCGACCCGAGCCCGACGCCCGGACCTCGCGACCGCCGCACGGCCGTCCTCGCGGCGGGCGCCATGGGCGTCACGATCCTGCTGTGGGCGTCGGCCTTCGTGGGGATCCGCAGCGTCGGCTCCGACATCGGCCCGGGCCCGCTGACGCTGGGCCGGCTGGCCGTGGGCAGCTTCGTCCTGGGCCTGTTCCTGGTGGCGCGCCGGCCCGCGTGGCCCGCGCGTGAGCACTGGCCGCGCCTCGTCGCGATCGGGCTCCTGTGGTTCGGGGTCTACAACGTCGCCCTCAACACCGCCGAGCAGAGGGTCGACGCCGGGACCGCGGCGATGCTCGTCAACGTCGCACCGCTGATCGTCGCCGCGCTCGCGGGCGTCGTGCTCGGCGAGGGCTTCCCGCGCCCCCTCGTCCTCGGCGGGCTCGTGGCCTTCGCGGGCGTCGTCCTCATCGGCACCGCGACGTCGACCAGCACCGAGGCCGACGTGTGGGGCGTCGTGCTGTGCCTCGTCGCCGCGGTGACGTACTCGGTCTCCGTGATCCTGCAGAAGCCCCTCCTCGGAGCGCTGCCCGGGCTCCAGGTCACGTGGATCGCGTGCACGGTCGGCACCGTCGTGTGCCTGCCGTTCGCCCCGCAGCTCGTCGCGGACGTGAGCGACGCCGCACCGGCGTCCCTGTGGGGCCTGCTCTACCTGGGCGTGTTCCCCACCGCGATCGGGTTCAGCACGTGGGCGTACACGCTCGCCCGGACGAGCGCGGGCCGCACCGGCGCGACGACGTACCTGGTGCCTCCGGTCGCCGTCCTGCTCGGCTGGCTGCTGCTCGACGAGGCCCCGCCCGCGCTGGCGCTCGCCGGCGGCGCCCTGTGCCTCGTCGGCGTCGCCGTCACGCGCCGCGGGGCCGGTCGCCGCCCCCACCCCCGCCCCGAGCCAGTGGTGGGCCCGGACGTCGCACTCGCCGCCGACGTGCCCCCTGTCGTGGACGCCCCGGCGCGGTGACCTCCCCGCCCCTGCGGCGCCTGACTAGACTCCCCCTGTGATCTTCAAGGCCGTGGGCGATGGCCGTCCGTACCCGGACCATGGCCTGACCACGCCCAAGCAGTGGGCCGAGGTTCCGCCCCGGCAGGTCCGCCTCGACGACCTGGTCACGACCAAGCGGACCCTGAACCTCGACAACCTGCTGTCGGAGGACTCCACGTTCTACGGCGACCTGTTCGCCCACGTCGTGCAGTGGAAGGGCGTCATGTACCTCGAGGACGGCCTCCACCGCGCCGTCCGGGCCGCCCTCCAGCAGCGCGCCGTCCTGCACGCCCGGGTCCTCGTCCTGGACGAGCAGTGACCGCGCCCGACCGCGACCGCAACCTGCGGCGCCGGCACATGCACGAGCGGCAGGCCGTCGTCTTCGGCTCCCTCGTCGCCGCGCTGGCCGTCGCCGCGCTCGCCTCGGCCGCCGTGTACACCGGGGCCCTGTCCGTGCCGTTCCTCGAGCGCGACTTCACGTCACCGAGCCCCGAGCCGACCGGCCCCAACCTGCCTGACCCGCCGTGCCCGCCCGAGGGCACCCTGCCCGTGGCCGCGAACGCCATCCAGGTCAGCGTCTTCAACGGCGCCGGACGGTCGGGGCTCGCCGCCGAGACGAGCACCGCGCTCGCAGGCCGCGGCTTCGTGGTGCTCGCCGCGGACAACTACCCCGCACGGATCACGACGACGGCGCAGATCACCTTCGGCGAGGCGGGCATCGCCGCCGGCTACACGATGGCGGCCTACGTCGACGGTGCGACCCTCGTCATGGACAAGCGCGCGGACGCGACCGTCGACCTCGTCGTGGGCGAGGCCTTCACCGGCCTCACGGACCCCGCGGCCGTCGCGCTCGACCCGGCGACCGCCCTCACCGGGGTCGAGGGATGCGTGCCACTCGAGACCGCCCGCGAGAACGCGCTCCCCGCGGCGACGCCGACGGCGGCCCCAGAGGACGAGGTCGCGGTCGAGCCGGAGACCGAGACCGAGGGCTGACCAGCAGCCTCAGCCCACGCGGGCCCGGCGGCGTGCACCCCTCCCGGTGCGCACGCCGCCACCGGCCTCAGCGCGCTGCGGCCTCGCTCGTGCCCTCGAGCTCCGTGCCTCCCGGGACCGACGCGGGGCTCGCGGGCTCCGCCGACGTGCCGCGCCACCGGGCGATCACACGCATGAGGTGGTAGACGCCGAGGGCGGCTGCCGTACCGAGGGCGATGCCCTTGAACTCGAGGCCCTCCTGCGGGATCCACGAGTAGTCGGCGATGCCGACGATGAGCGCGACGGCCGCCGTCGTGAGGTTCACGGGGTCCGAGAAGTTGACCTTGTTCTGGACCCAGATCCGGGCGCCGAGGATGCCGATCATCCCGTAGAGGAGCGTCGCGGCGCCGCCGAGCACACCGTTCGGCACGGAGCCGACGAGCGCCCCGAACTTGGGCGACATGCTGAGCACGAGCGCGCCGGCGGCGGCGACCCAGTAGGCGGCCGTCGAGTAGACCTTCGTCGCAGCCATGACGCCGATGTTCTCCGCGTACGTCGTGGTGCCGGAGCCGCCGCCGATGCCCGCGAGCGTCGTCGCGAGGCCGTCGGCGAGCAGGGCGCGCCCCGTGAGGTCGTCGTAGCTCTTGCCCGTCATCGCCGCGACCGACTTCACGTGGCCCACGTTCTCGGCGATGAGCACGAAGACCACGGGGAGGAAGAGCGCGAGGACGCTCAGGTCGAACGTCGGCGACGTGAACGTCGGCAGACCCACGAGGTCGGCCTCGCCGAACGCCGTGAAGTCGACCTCGCCGCGCAGCACCGCGAAGAGGTACCCGATGACGACGCCGACGAGGATCGCGAGGCGCCCGAGCATGCCCTTGAAGAGCACGGTCACGAGGATGATCGAGCCGAGCGTCACGAGGCCGGTGAGCGGCGCGGCACGGAAGCCCGAGCAGCCCTGCTGGACGATCTCCCCGTCGACGACGGCCGACTGGCACGTGCCCCACGCGACGGGCGCGAGGTTGAGGCCGATGAGCGCGACGATCGTGCCCGTGACGATCGGTGGCATCACCACGTCGATCCAGCGCGACCCGGCGAGGTGGACGACGGCGCCCACGACCGCGAGCAGCACACCCGTGAGCAGGATGCCGCCGACGGCGACGGACTGCCCGCCCGTCGCGGTGGCCGCGAAGATCGGTGCGATGAACGCGAACGACGAGCCGAGGTAGCTCGGCAGCCGGTTGCCGGTCACGAGGAGGAAGACGACGGTCCCGACGGCGGAGAAGAACAGCGTGGTCGACGCCGGGAAACCGGTGATCGCGGGCACGAGGATCGTGGCGCCGAACATCGCGACGACGTGCTGGAGGCCGATGCCGATGGTGCGGGGCCACGTGAGCCGCTCGTCGGGTGCGACGACCGCCCCGGTACCGATCCGTCGGCCATCTCCGTGCACGCGCCAACCGATGCTGCTCATCCGCACGACTCCCTCGAGTGGTGGCCGTCCCGTCGATGGCGCAGGGGGCGCCTACGGAGGCCCGGAGGAAGACTAGCGATCGGCGGCCTGCGCCGTGGGCGCTGTGGGATGCTGTGGCCGAACGCACGTACGACCCCGTGCCACACCCAGGGAGCACCCTTGAGCCAGCCCACCCCGCAGCCGGACGCGAGCAGCGAGCCGACCCCCGACGCCACCCCCGCGTCAGGCGCGGAGCAGCCGGTCGAGCAGGCGCAGCCGGTCGAGCAGGCGCAGCACGGCCACCCGGCGCAGGCCCCGCAGGCCCCGCCGCAGCAGGGGTTCCCGAGCCCGGCGCCGTACCCCCAGCAGCAGTACCCGGCTCAGCAGTACCCGGCTCAGCAGTACCCGGCTCAGCAGTACCCCGGCCAGCAGCCCGCCCCTCAGGCGTACCCGAACCAGCAGTACCCGAACCAGGGCTACCCGAACGACGGATACCCGACGCAGACGGCCTACCCCGTGGCGGGCTACGGCTACGCCGCGCAGGGCTACGCGGCGCCCGCCCCGGCCAACAACACGATGGCGCTCATCTCCATGGTCGCCGGGATCCTGGGCTGGACCATGCTGCCGTTCATCGGGTCCGTCGCAGCCGTGATCACGGGGCACATGGCCCGCAAGGAGATCGCCCGGACGGGCCAGCCAGGCTCCGGCATGGCCCTCGCGGGCCTCATCCTGGGCTACGCCATGGTCGGGCTCACCGCACTCCTGATCATCGGCTGGCTGCTCCTGTGGGGCGTCTTCGCCGCCGCCTGGAGCACCAGCACCTACTGAGGTCTGAGCCCTGCGCACCCGGGACGCTGCGGCCGCGTGGTGCGGCTTCGGGCTCGTGCACGCCTGGCTCGCGTGGCTCGGCGTCCACGCCGTGCCGTCGGCCGCCTTCCACGACGTCGACCTGTACCGCTACTGGATGTACCTCGGCCTCGACGCCGGCCAGTGGCCCGTCCTCGACTCCGTGTGGGTCTACCCCGCGGGCGCCCTCGTGCCCATGCTGCTGCCCGCCCTGGGCACCACGACGTCCACGGCCGGCTACGCGATCGGGTGGTGCGCGCTCGTCACGGTGCTCGACGCCGTGGCGTTCGCGACGCTCCTGTCCTCCGGGGGGCGGTCGCTTCCGGCTGCCACGAAGCCCACCACGTGGGGCCCGGCGCCGCGCCGGCTGGTCGCCGCGTGGTGGTGGCTGGCGTTCCTGCTGCTGCTGGGGCCGATCGCGATGGGGCGCCTGGATGCCGTCGTCGTGCCGCTCACGATGCTCGCGCTGCTGCACGCCGCCCGGAGCAGGCACGCCGACCGGTGGGCCGCGGCGCTGCTGACCGCCGCGGCATGGGTCAAGGTCGCGCCCGGGGCGCTGCTCCTGCCGCTCGTCGCCGCGGCACGGCGCCCGCTGCGCGACGTCGTGGTCCCGGCAGCAGCCGTGTGCGCGGTCGTCGTCGGTGGGGTCGCGGCGGGTGGCGGCCTGAGCCGCATCGCCGGCTTCCTCGGCGTCCAGGGCGACCGTGGCCTGCAGGTCGAGTCGGTCACGGCGACGCCCTGGATGATCGTCGCGGCGGTGCGGGACGACGTCGCGGTGGTCCTCAACGAGCAGCTCGTCACCTACGAGGTCCGCGGCCCGGGGGTCGCGGCGGCGGCGAGCGTGCTCGACGCCCTCCTGCCCCTGGCGGTCGCCGCCGTCGCGGTCACGGCGTGGGTCGCGCGGCGTCGGGGTGCGGCGTCGGCCGCGCTCCTTCCAGGGGCGCTCGTCCTCACGCTCGTCCTCGTCGTGGTCAACAAGGTGGGCTCGCCGCAGTTCGTCACGTGGCTCGCGGCGCCCGTGGTCGTCCTGCTCGCGGCTGGACCGGCGTGGGGGCGGGGCGCACCGGGACCCGGGCGCGGCCCGCGCGGCGTCGGCGCCGTCGCCGCCCTGGCGCTCGTCACCGCCGCACTGACGCAGGCCGTCTTCCCGTGGGGCTACCTGCCGCTCCTCGAGGGGGACCCGGTGATCGCGTGGCTGCTCGCGGCGCGCAACGTGGCACTCGTCGTCCTGCTGGTCCAGGCCTGCCTCCTGCTGCGCGCCGCACTCTGCCCGCCCCACGACGGACCGCCCCACGACAGACCGGGCCGCGGCGGGACAGCGGACGGCCGCGCGGACGTCGACGGCCACGGGCCCCGGCGTGGTCCTACGGCCGACGACGGCGGCGGGGAGCCTCAGCCGAGCTGAGGCATCACCTCGCGGGCGACCAGGTCGAGGTGGTCGAGGTCGGCGAGGTCGAGGACCTGGAGGTACTGGCGCTGCACGCCGGCCTCGGCCAGCGCACCGAGCCGGTCCACCGCCTCGCTGACGGTCCCCGCGACGCCGTGCTCCCGCAGCTCGGCCGGCTCGCGGCCGATCGCGGCGGCCCGACGGGTGAGCTCCGCCTCGTCCGCGCCGACGCACAGGACGAGCGCTGCCGAGTAGACGAGGTCGTCGGCGGGCCGGCCGATGTCCTCGCAGGCCTGCCGCACACGCGCGAAGCGCTCCGGGATCTCGGAGATCTCGGGGAACGACGTGTTGTACTCGCTCGCGAACCGCGCGGCCAGCGCGGGCGTGCGCCTCGGCCCGTTGCCGCCGACGATCACGGGCACGCCGGCCAGCCCGGTCCGGACGGCCGCGTCGTCGGCGTGGACGCCTCGGACCTGCGCGGGCTTGGGCAGGGCGGGCGAGTCCGTCAGCGTGTAGTGCTTGCCCGCGTGGCTGAAGCGCTCACCGACGGGCGTCGACCACAGGCCGGTGACGACCTCGAGCTGCTCGGTGAGGAGACCGAAGCGCTTCTCGGGGAAGGGGATCCCGTACGCCTCGTGCTCGCGCGCGAACCAGCCGGCCCCGAGGCCGAGCTCGACGCGTCCGCCGGACATCTGGTCGACCTGCGCGACCTGGATCGCGAGCACCCCGGGGTGCCGGAACGTCGCGGAGGACACGAGCGTGCCGAGCCGGATGCGGCTGGTCTCACGTGCGAGGCCCGCGAGGGTCGTCCACGCGTCCGTCGGCCCGGGCAGGCCGTCGCCGTCGCCCATGACGAGGTAGTGGTCGGACCGGAAGAAGGCGTCGAACCCGAGCTCCTCCGTGGCCTTCGCCACCGCGAGGATCTCGTCGTACGTCGCGCCCTGCTGGGGCTCGGTGAAGATGCGCAGATCCATGCCCCCAGCCTGCCACCCCGCACCCCGCACCCCGCGCGCCGCGCCCGCGGACGGGGCTGGGCGGGGGCGGGTGTGGGCGGGGGCGGGTGTGGGCGAGCTTCAGGCGACGGCGGTGACTCCGAGCTCGTCGAGGAGGGTCAGGACGCGCGCGCGGATCTCGTCGCGGATCGGGCGGACCGCGTCGATGCCCTGACCTGCGGGGTCGTCGAGCTTCCAGTCCTCGTAGCGCTTGCCGGGGAAGATGGGGCAGACGTCGCCGCAACCCATCGTGATGACGACATCCGACGCCTGGACGGCCTCGGTCGTGAGGACCTTGGGCTGCTCGGCGCGGATGTCGATGCCCACCTCGAGCATCGCCTCGACGGCCGTCGGGTTGACCTGGTCGGCGGGCATGGAGCCCGCCGAGCGGACCTCGACGGCCCCGCCGGACAGGTGGTGGAGGAACCCGGCGGCCATCTGGGACCGGCCGGCGTTGTGCACGCACACGAACAGCGCGCTCGGGCGGGCGTCGGAAGCCGGGGCAGAACCTGGTGCGGTCATGACATCTCTCCTGCGGGTCGTGGGTCGGTCGGGGTGGTGCTGGTCGGAGCAGCGCTGGCGGGGGTGGTGCTGGTCGGGGTGCCAACGGTCGGGGTGCCAACGGTCGGGGTGCCGGCCGTCGGCGGGGTGTCCGGGAGGAGCTCGGCGGCGAGCAGGCGTACCCGGCGGTCGATCTCGTCGCGGATCGCGCGCACACCCTCCGGCGAGGACAGGGCGGGGTCGCCCACGGCCCAGTCCTCGTAGCGGACGCCGGGGACGATCGGGCAGGCGTCGCCGCAGCCCATCGTGATGACGACGTCGGCCGCGCGGACGGCGTCGTCGGTGAGCGGCTTGGGGAACGGGTCCGCGTCGGGCGGGACGATCTCGTCGAGCAGGGGCCGCACGGTCGCGTGCACGGCGCCGCCGGGGTTCGAGCCCGCGGAGCGCACGACGACGGCGTCGCCCACGTACTGCTGCAGGAGCGCGGCGGCGAGCTGCGAGCGACCCGCGTTGGCGACGCACACGAACAGGACCTGCGGCACGTCACCGTCGGCCCGTGGACGAGCGCCGGCGGGTTCGCCCGTGGACGCCTCGCCACGCGCGGCGCGTCGTCGGATGCGGCTCAGGTCCTCGAGGCGCTGCCGCGCGAAGCGCTCGGCGAGCACGGGCACGTGCACGGGGATCCGGGACGTGCGCAGGAGCACCGCGTAGGACTCGCGGACCACGGTCAGGACCGCGTCCTGCGAGAGGTCGGGGAAGTCGGGCGCGAGCCGCTCGGCCGCCCGGGTGAGCGCGGTGTCCGTGTGCAGGAGCGCCGGCTGCCCGACGTCGCACGGCTCCGCCTCGAGCGTCACCGCTGCCGGCCCGAGCGACTCGAGCAGGCTCGCCACGACGCGGTGGGCGCCGGGCGCGACCCGGTAGTACACCCATGTGCCGCGACGGTCGGAGACGAGGAGGCCCGCGTCCCGCAGCACCTTGAGGTGGTGCGAGACGGTCGGCTGCGACACGTCGGCCACCGACGCGAGGTCGCACACGCACGCCTCCCCGGACGGCTCGGCGGCGACGACCGAGATCATCCGCAGGCGCAGCGGGTCGGCGAGCGCGCGGAGCATCGCGGCGAGGCGGTCCGCGGAGTCGGTCGCCATGGCGTGGACGGAGCGCGGCGGCGCCGCGGGGGTCGAGGTCATCGTGCGTACTCCTCGTCGGGGTCCGGGACCTCACGTGCGTTGTCACGCCGGGCGCCGGCGCTGACGTCGGCCCCGGTGGGCGGAGCGTCCGCGAACCAGCGTCTGCCGGCCCACAGGCTCACGTGGACGAGACCGACGAGCACGGGCACCTCGATGAGCGGCCCGACGACGCCCGCGAGGGCCTGGCCCGACGCCGCGCCGAACGTGCCGATCGCCACGGCGATCGCGAGCTCGAAGTTGTTGCCGGCCCCCGTGAAGGCGAGCGTCGTCGTCCGCGCGTACCCGAGCCCGAGGAGGCGGCCCAGCAGCATGCCGCCGACCCACATGACGGCGAAGTAGACGAGCAGGGGCAGCGCCACCCTGACGACGTCCCAGGGCCGCTCGGCGACGGCGTCGCCCTGGAGCGCGAAGAGGACGACGATCGTGAAGAGCAGCCCGCGCAGCGCCCAGGGCGAGATCGCGGGCACGAACACGCGCTCGTACCAGGCGCGGCCCCGACGGCGTTCGCCGATGCGCCGGGACGCGAACCCGGCGGCGAGGGGCACTCCCAGGAACACGAGGACGTTGAGGGCGATCTCGCCGATGCTCACCTCGAGGCCAGCGGTGTCGAGGCCGAGCCACCCGGGCAGGACCGTCAGGTAGAACCAGCCGAGACCCGCGAACGCGACGACCTGGAAGGCCGAGTTGAGGGCGACGAGCACTGCCGCGGCCTCACGGTCACCGCACGCGAGGTCGTTCCAGATCACGACCATCGCGATGCACCGGGCCAGGCCGACGATGACGAGGCCGGTACGCAGCTCTGGCAGGTCGGGCAGGAACGTCCAGGCCAGGGCGAACATGAGGGCCGGCCCGACGACCCAGTTGAGCACCAGGGAGCCGACCAGGAGGCGGCGGTCGGCGGTGACGTCCCCGAGGCGGTCGTAGCGGACCTTCGCGAGGACCGGGTACATCATGACGAGCAGGCCGAGGGCGATCGGGAACGAGATGCCGCCGACCTCGAGGGCCGCGAGGACGTCGCCGAGGGCGGGGACGAACCGGCCGAGGGCGAGGCCGCCGACCATCGCGAGTCCGATCCAGAGCGGGAGACCCCGGTCGAGCGCGGACAGTCGGGCGGCAGGAGGCTGATTCGACACGGCTCTATATTGATGGATGTCGAAACAGAAGGCAAGCCTTGTTGCAGCCCTCGGCCACGCCCCCGCTGTTCCGGTTCCTCACACCTGGCAGGTCGGGCACCAGAAGAGCGAGCGGCCGGCCATCTCCTCGCGGACGATCGGCGTCCCGCAGACCAGGCAGGGCTCCCCGGCCCGTCCGTAGACGGCGTGGCGCAGCGCCGGGTCGGCGACCGCACGGGCCCGCCCGGCCGCGTCGAGGTCCTCGCGGGTGACCATCACGCCCGTGCGCACTCCGTCGTCGAGCAGCTCGACCCAGTCGCGCCACAGCCCGCGGGCGACCTCGGTCGGGACCCGCGTGCCGGGGGTGTGCGGGTCGAGCCGGGCACGGAAGAGCATCTCGGCACGGTAGATGTTGCCGATCCCGCTGATGACGGACTGGTCCATGAGGAGCTGGCCGACGGGCGTGCGCCGGGAGGTCAAGCGGCGAACGGCGCTCGCCTCGGCCTCGGCGCCCGCGTCGACGCGCGGGTCGGGTCCCGCCTTCGCGAGGAGCGCCGCGACGTCCTCGGGAGTCAGCACCTCGCAGGCCGTCGGGCCGCGGAGGTCGGCAAGGCTGCCGGCCGTCATGAGCCGGACACGCACCTGGCCGACCGGCTCAGGCGGGAACGGGGGCGGCGCGTCGTCGGGCACCGTGCCGACGGCGGTCGGCAGGCCCCGCTCGCCCTCGCCCATGCGGACCGCACGGCGGAGCCTCGGCGCACCCATCGAGCCGACAGCGGCGCTCTGCGTGGTGATCGGCGAGATGCGGCCGTGGAAGTCCCACGCGCCGTACAGGCCGAGGTGCACCCGCAGCCACTGCTCGGGCTCCGGGTCCAGGCCGGCGACCCGGACGGCACGCCGGCCGCCAGCACCCGTGCCCGCACCCCCGGCCGGGCCGAAGCCGAGCAGGAGGTGCTTGCCGACCGCGCGTGCGGCGGTCATCCGCCGCCCGTCGAGGAGCGCCGCGCCCGCCGCGAACCGCCCCTGCGGGGACGACGCGGCGACGACGTGCCCGACGAAGTCGGCGTCGAACTGGAGCGCGATGCGGTGGACGGTATGACCTTCGGGCACCCGCAGAGGCTACGACGCCCCACCGACGTGCTCGCCGTGCCGGTCGAGCACCGGGCACGTACCGTGACCGGGTGCCCACGTTCGAGAGCGACGGCGCGATCTTCACCGCGATCGGCGTCGCCGCACTCGCGGCCGCGCTCCTGCCCCGGATCCTTCGCCGCGCGCCGGTGTCGCTGCGCTCGTGCTGCTCGTGTCGGGGTTCGTCGCCTACAGCGTGATCCCGGCGCTCCCGGACCCCGACCCGACGGTGCACTCCGACGTCGCCCTGCACCTCACCGAGGTGTGCGTGATCGTCTCGCTCATGGGCGCCGGCCTGGCGATCAACCGCCCGTTCGGCCGGCGGGCGTGGGGGACGACGTGGCGCCTCCTCGCGATCACGATGCCGCTGTCGATGCTGGCCGTGGGGTTCCTCGGCTGGTCCGCCCTCGGGCTCGGCGTCGCGGCATCCGTCCTCCTCGCCGCCGCACTGGCACCGACCGATCCCGTCCTGGCGACCGAGGTCCAGGTCAGCGAGCCGGTCGCCGAGCCAGGGGCGGTCGATGACGAGGCGCGCTTCGCCCTCACGTCGGAGGCGGGCCTCAACGACGGCCTCGCCTTCCCCTTCACCTACGCGGCGATCGGCATGAGCCTGGTGGGTCTCGCGCCGGGCGCCTGGCTCAGTCACTGGCTCGTGACCGACGTGGTGTGGCGCCTGAGCCTCGGGGTGCTCGGCGGGCTCGCCGTCGGCTGGCTCCTCGGGCGCCTGTTCTTCTCGAGCTTCGCGGACCGCCACGGCATCACGGAGCACGCCCAGGGCTTCGTGGCGCTCGGAGCCACGTTCCTCGCCTACGGCGCGACGGAGCTCGTCGAGGGGTACGGGTTCATCGCCGTCGTCGTGTGCGCGTCGACGGTGCGCGCCGCCGAGCGCTCGCACTCCTACCACCAGGTGCTGCACACGTTCGTCGAGCAGATCGAGAAGCTCCTCACGGTGGCCGTGATCGTGCTCCTCGGCGGGGCGGTCGCGCGCGGGCTGCTCGCGCCGATCGGGCCGGCCGAGGTCGCCGTCGCGCTCGGGTTCCTCCTCGTGGTCCGTCCGCTCGCCGGGTGGATCGGCCTCACGCCGGGCAGGACGGGCCCCCGCGAGCGCGCGGTCATCGCGTTCTTCGGCGTCCGCGGCGTCGGCTCCCTCTTCTACGTCGCGTACGGGCTCCAGAACGGCGTCTTCCCGGAGGGCGAGCGCATCTGGGCGGTCGTCGGCCTCGTCGTCGCGGCATCGGTCGTCCTGCACGGCGTCGTGGCGACGCCGGCCATGCGGTTCCTCGATGCCGAACGGCGCCGCGCGGCAGCTCGACGTGGCGGTGGGGACCAGGCCGACGTCGCGACGACCCCGGTCTGAGCAGGCACCCCGGGCGGGGCGCGGCCAGGCGGGTGGCAGGTCCACCGGCCACCCGCGCGCGGCGACGCGACGCTTACCCGGCCACGTACTGCTCCCCGACGGGCACGGCGACCGGCAGCGTGTTCTCCGCGGCGGGCAGCGGGCACGTCCACGCCGGGTCGTACGCGCACGAGGGCTGGTAGGCGAAGTTCAGGTCGACCACGAGGTCGTCCCCCGCCCCGCCGAGGTCGGCGCCCTTGACCGTGTCGAGCACGTACCGGCCGCCGCCGTACGTGGTGACGCCGCTCGTCGCGTCGCGCAGGGGCAGGAACAGCCCGCCCCCGTAGCCCGCGACCCACCAGAGGTCCAGGTCGCCGAGCCCCGGCAGGCCCACCCTGCCGACACGGTCGAGCACGACCAGGCCGTCGCCGGCCGTCCGGACCTCGCGACGCGTCCTGCTCAGGCCGGTCCGCACACGCACGACGAACCGGAACGACGGGTCGTACGTGGCGACGACAGGCCCGGCGAGACCGGCGCGCCTGTCCGGACCGACGGGTGACGCCGGGTGGGTGCGGACGAGCGCGGCCCGCGCCTCGACCCATCGCGCGTGCGCGGTCGCGGGGTCGGGCTCCGCGCGCACCGCGGCGTACATCGCCGCCACACGTCGGCGCCAGTCGAGCAGCTCGAGGTCCGTGAACGTCATCTCGCGAGCCTACGGAGGCCCTCCGACGCGCGGGCGACGCCTCCTCCCGGGCGACAGGGGCCACGCGGACCCGATGAGTTCGGGGCCCGCGAGCGGTCTTCCTCCCGACCGACACGACCCACCCCCGAGGAGACCCGTCATGAAGCTGACCGTCCACGAGTTCCTGACGCTCGACGGCGTCATGCAGGGCCCCGGCGGCGCCGACGAGGACCCGTCGAACGGGTTCACGCGCGGCGGGTGGCTGGTCCCCCACGCCGACGCCGGCATGGGTGAGGTCGTCGACAGCTGGTTCGCGCGCGCCGGGGCGGTGCTCCTGGGCCGTTCGACGTTCGTCATGATGCGCGACTTCTGGACTCTCGTCACCGACCCCGAGGACACGGTGGCGAGGGCGCTCAACACGCTGCCCAAGTACGTCGTGTCCTCGACGGTCGAGGACCCGGCGTGGTCGCCGACGACGGTGCTGCGCGGCGACCCCGTGGCTGCGGTCCGGGCCCTCAAGGAGCAGCCGGGCGGCGAGCTCCAGGTGCACGGCAGCGCCGAGCTCGCGGCGACGTTGCACCGCGCCGGGCTCGTCGACGAGTACCGCCTGCTCGTCTTCCCCGTCACGGTCGGCGCGGGCAAGCGGCTCTTCACCGAGGACGCCCCGGCGTCGGGGTTCACGCTCCTCGAGTCCCGCACCACGAGCACCGGCGCCGTGTACAGCGCACTCGCGCCGGCGCCCTTCCGCGCCGGGGAGATCGTCGTCGAGGACGGTCGGGAGGTCACGACGACCCGCTGACGTGCCGAGCCGCCGCTACGAGGCCCTCAGCGCACCGGGATGTCGGTGAGCCGGAACGCGCGCTGCCCGAGCCCGCCTCCCACCTGCACGGCGATCTCGTCGAGCTCGCCCACGTCGGGGTAGATGATGCTGAACGTCCGCGTCGCACCCGGCGCGAGCGTGCCGTCGGTCTCGAGGTCGGTCGCGGGCAGCCACTGCTCGTGGCCGTCGGCGCTCACCGCGTCGAGGTAGTCCATCGGGTAGACGGCCGTGGACCCCCGCAGCATCACGACGCCGGAGGCGGATCGCTGCACGGAGTAGGCGTCGCCGCGGTAGTGCCACACGCCCGCGAGGAACGCGACGCCGTCCTCGGCACCCTCGTCCACGGGGCTGATCTCCAGGTCGAGCACGACGTGCCCGTCGACGCGCCGCGCCTGCGGGGCGCGGATCCGGTAGGTCCCCAGGTCCTCGACGAGGACGCCCTCCGCACCCGTGCCCACCGGGCCCTTGTCGAACGGGGGCAGCTCGCCGTCCGTCGTGACCTCGACCGTCCGGGTCGTCTGCGAGGTGAGCGTCAGAGCCACCCGACGGTTCGCCGCGCGACTTGCCTCGTCGGTGCCCGGGACGAGAGGCTCCGACTCGCCCCGGCCCTCGACCTCGAGGGTGAAGGCCGTCGTGTCGATGCGCTCGGCGAGGGCGGCGGCCACGGCCTGCGCCCGCCGGAGCGAGAGGTCCTGGTTGTACGCGTCGCTCGCGACGTCGTCGGTGTGGCCGACGACGCTGACGGTGCCCGGCTCCCGGCTCGCGAGGTGGTTCGCGGCGGCGTCGAGCGCGGCCTGCGCGACCTCGGTCAGGTCGGCGGAGTCCACCGCGAACAGGACGTCCGACCCGAGCGTGACCTGCACCTCGTCGGTCGTCGTCAACGTCTGCACGGCGCCCGCGAGCTCGGCCGTGAACGACTCGAGACCGAGGACGGGGGCCTCGGCCACCGTGTCGAGGTCGAGGGGCTCGACCTCCTCCACCGGCGCGGGGCTCGCGGCCGGGTCGCCGTCGGCGTCCGTCGGCGCGGAGGCCGGCAGCTCGGGTGAGGGCACCTCGCCGTCGACCACCGCGACCCCCGGCAGGTACGGGCCACCCGGCACGAAGACGCCGAGCGAGGTCACGTCCTCGGGCGGCGCGGCGTAGGCGGTCTGCAGGCGCATCGTCGTCCCCGGACCGAGCGCGATGAAGTCCTGGCCGGTGGTCACGGCGCGCCCGTCGGCGTCCTGAGCGACGGTGTGCACGACGTCGCGGTCGAGGTCGAGCAGCCGCAGGCCCGACAGCGCGGGCAACGTCAGGACGGGGACGCCGCTGAACACGCTCGACAGGAACGCGTCGTCACCACCCGTGTCCTCCATCGCGAGGTCCATCGTGAGCACCACGTGCTCGCCGACCCGGACGATCGGCAGGACGTCCACCGCGACCTCGGCCCCCGCAAGGTGCAGCGTGGTGGTCGCCGCGACCGCGGACGTGTCGACGGGCGCCGGGGTCGACGCCTCGCCCGACGGTTCAGGCCCCGGCTCCCCAGCGCCTCCTGTGCACGCAGCCAGCAGGACGAGCACTGCGGCGCCCGCGGTGACGCCCCGCCGGCCCATGGTGTCGAGACGCACGAAAGCCCCCATTCCCGGACAGATCAGCCGCCCACCCTACCGACGCGCGGGCGCGATCCGGCGCACGGGCCCGCACACCGGCGGCCGACCGGCGACGGTCCCGCGCGGGTGCGGGCCCCGGCGGTGAAACGCTACCCCGGCCGGTGGACATGAGGGTGGTGTCGACCTCAGGAGCGAAAGGGGCACCGTGGACTCCCCCGAGGAGCTGTTCACCACCCTGTTCGAGAGCACCCACCAGGCCCTGCTCGCCTACGCGGTGCGGCGCGTCGCCGACCCCGCGGACGCGGCCGACGTCGTCGCCGAGACCTTCCTGGTGGCGTGGCGCCGGCTCGACGACGTGCCGCCCGGCGACCAGGCCCGGCCCTGGCTCTTCGGCGTCGCGCGGCGGGTCCTCGCCAACCTGTACCGGGGCGAGCGGCGGCGGACGGCGCTGGCCGAGAGGCTGCGCGAGTCGCTGTCGGAGGTGGTCGTGCCGCCGGACCTCGCACCCGTCGAGGTGGCGATGGCCGCGCTGCGCCCGGACGACCAGGAGCTCCTGCGGCTCGTCGCCTGGGAGGAGCTCGCACGCGACGAGATCGCGCTCGTGCTCGGCATCCCCAAGGCCACCGTCCGGGTGCGGCTGCACCGCGCCCGCCAGCGGCTCGCCGCCCAGATGGCGGCGCTCGAGCGCGACGGCTCCGTGCCGCCGCACGTGCCGGCTCCCCGCCGGGCGGGCGACACGCAGCAGCGGGGACCGCAGGTGACACGCAACGGCACTGACGGACATGTGGTGATCGGACGGGCACCGGCCCGCCTGGGAGTGGAGGAGGCCCGATGAGGAACGACGACGTGCTCGCGCAGCTCCGCGGGGCGGACCCGGCCCGCGGGGCCGACCTCTCCCGGACCGACCGAGGGGCGCTCACCGCCCTGCGCGAAGGGATCACCATGACCGCACGCACCAGCACCTCCACACGTCCGGCCCGACGCCTGGCCACCCGGGGCGGTGTCGCACTCGTCGCCGGCGTGATGCTCGTCGGCGGTGGCGCCGCGTACGCCGCCTATGAGCGGCTCTACGTCGGCGGCGCCGCGGACGGGATCACCTGCCTGACGCAGTGGAGCGACTGGCCCTCGTCGTCCACGGGAGGGCCGGAGCTGACCGGCGACCCGGTGGCCGACTGCCAGCACTACAACGACCTCGAGGGCGTGGAGCCCATCGCGGACCCGGTGGCGTTCCGGTTCGAGAACATGCTCTTCGTCGCCCCCCGCGGGGACGTGCCCGAGGGCTCGACCCTCCTGGCGGCGCCCACCGCCCAGGACGAGGCCCGGCGCGAGCTCCAGGCGTCGCTGCACGACCGTGTCGACGGTGTGAGCTCGCGGTGCATGACCGCCGACGAGGCGGCCGGCTTCGTCACCGCCGAGCTCGAGCGGCTGGCACTCACCGGGTGGCAGGTGGAGATCACGCAGAACGAGCCCTCGGCCGATCGCCCGCTCGACGTCTGCGCCAGCGCGTGGGCCGACGAGGCCGGCGCCGACGTGGTTCGCGTCACCCCGAACTCCATCCCTGCCCCGGAGGTGCTGGAGGCGAACGGGGACGTGGTGCCGTTCGTCTTCACGCTCGCGGACACGCTGCGTCAGGCCGTCGCCGAGCAGTGCGTCTCGCTCTCCGTGGCCGAGGACGTCGCCACGGCGGCGATCGGCGCCGAGCACCACTGGCCGACGACCGCGATCGTCGACCCCGACGCGTCGTGCACGCGCGTCGACATGGAGGTGGGCGGCAGCATCCTCGTGACGCTGCGCGGGCCCGAGGTCGCGACGCCGTAGCGCGCCCCAGATGCGGTGGTGCCCCCGGACCGCTGGGTCCGGGGGCATCGCCACGCCCGGCCGGGACTACGGTGCACCCCCGCCCTCACCTGCACAGGGGACAATGGGACGATCGCTCGCACGGCACGGGGGACGTGACGGGGACCATCGAGCAGGCGAGGGCAACGAGGCATGGCGACAGGGATCCGCGTCGGGGTCGTCGAGGACGACGCCGCGGGCCGTGAGCTGATCACCGCCCACCTCGCCCGGTACGAGCGCGAGAACCCCGGCGTGACGTTCGACGTGCGCACGTTCACCGACGGTCTCCACGTGATCCGTGGCTACCGGCCCGAGTTCGACATCCTGTTCCTCGACATCCAGATGCCCGGCCTCGACGGCCTCGAGACGGCCCGGCGCATCCGGGTCCTGGACTCGAGCGTCGTCCTGGTGTTCGTCACGAGCAGCACGCAGTACGCGATCAAGGGCTACGAGGTCGACGCGCTGAGCTACCTGGTCAAGCCCGTCCCCTACTTCGCGTTCTCCCAGGAGCTCAAGCGGTCGCTGAGCCGCGTGGTCCGCTCGGGCGGCGACTCCCTGATGCTCACGACGGCGGGCGGCATCGCGCGCGTCGAGGTCGCGGACGTCGTGTACGTCGAGAGCAACAAGCACCGGATCGCCGTGCACACCCTCAACGGCACGTACCAGCTCACGGGCACGCTCGCCGCGTTCGAGGAGGAGCTCGTCCCCAAGGGGTTCTTCCGCCCCAACAGGTGGTTCCTCGTGAACCTGAGCCACGTCACGGCCGTGGACCAGACGAACTGCCGCATGGTCGGCGGCGCGGAGCTCCCCGTGAGCCGGGCGCGCCGGAGCGCGTTCCTCGGTGCGCTCGCGGACCACGTGGGCGGTCACGTCCCGTGATCCAGGAGGTCCTGCCCGACATCCCGCGGGAGTACACGGCGCTCGCCGAGTGGGCCGCGGTCCTCGTCTACGTGCTGGTGGCCCGCAAGCGTCTGCCCCGCCCGCAGCTCGTCGCGGTCATCACCGTCGGGCTGCCGGCGCTCTGGGGGGTCCAGCTGCTCGCGGCCGCGCTCCCCCGGCCGCTGTGGACGCTCGGCATGGCGCTCGCGGTCGCGGCGATGTACGGGCTGCTCGTGGCGTGCGTCGACGTGCCGGTGCGCGACGGCGGGTACTTCGTCGCGCGGGCGTTCGTGCTCGCCGAGCTGGTCGCGTCGCTGCACTGGCAGCTCCACGCGTACTTCTTCCCGACGACGCCGTCCGGCAGCCCGGTGCTCCGCGGGCTCCTCCTGGTCGCGGTGTACGGCGGCGGGTTCGCGCTCGCGTTCGTGCTCGAGCGGCGGCACGTGCCGCGGGACCAGCCGCTCGCCGTCGACCGCCGGGGGCTGCTCAGCACCGTCGCGATCGCGGTCATCACGTTCCTCATGAGCAACATCAGCTTCCTGAGCACGAGCACCCCGTTCAGCGGGCGCCTGGGCCTCGAGATCTTCTACATCCGCACGCTCGTCGACCTCGCCGGGTACGTCGCGCTCTACGCGCAGCAGGGCCAGCGGCTCGAGCTGCAGCGCGCCAAGGAGGTCGAGGCGATCAACCGCCTGCTGCACTCCCAGCACGAGCAGTACCTGATGTCCAAGCGCAGCATCGACGAGGTCAACCGCAAGTACCACGACCTCAAGCACTGGATCACGGCGCTGCGCGCGGAGACGAGCCCGGAGGCCAAGGCGGGGTACCTCGACCAGCTCGAGGAGTCGCTGCGCGGCTACGCGACGCGCACGGAGACGGGCAACGGCGTGCTCGACACGATCCTGACGACCAAGTCGGCCGTGTGCGCGGACCACGGCATCACGCTGACGTGCGTGGTCGACGGCTCAGCCGTGGCGTTCATGGACGCGATGAGCCTCAGCGCGCTGTTCGGCAACGCGCTCGACAACGCGATCGAGAGCGCCCGGCGGGTGCCGGACCCGGAGCGCCGGCTCATCCGGGTGGCCGTGTACACGCAGGAGGAGCTCGCGCTCATCCGGTTCGAGAACTACTTCGAGGGCGAGCTCGAGTTCGCGGACGACCTGCCGCGCACCACCAAGGACAACGCGGAGCAGCACGGGTACGGCCTGAAGAACATGCGCCAGGTCGCCGAGGGGTACGGCGGGTCGCTGACGGTGCACGCCGAGGACGAGTGGTTCGCCGTGCGGGTGCTGCTCCCGCGTCCGGTCAGCTGAAGCCGATGGCGCGCTGCGCGACCCGGTAGGCCAGCACGGACACCCGGCGGCCGGCCGGGCCGGGCAGGTTCGAGAGCTGCCCGAACGCGGACCATCGCACGGTGCGGTACAGCCCCGGGTCATGGCGCCGCAGCTCCGACCAGAGGCGGTCCTTCTCGGCGAGCGCCGCCGTCGTGCCCGCACGGATCAGCAGGATCGAGGAGACAGCGCAGACGATCTTGACGTAGTGCAGGAGGTAGGCGCGCAGGCGACGGTCGGCGACCGCGGTGCGCGAGACGTGCTCGAGCATGAGCCAGTTCACGCGGAGCTGCTGGTCGATCCGCTTGAGCATCACGGACTCCTGGACCGACTGGTCGGCCCGGCCGATGAAGTAGCGGTAGAGGTCCACGTCGAGGTAGTAGAGCGTCCGGACCCGGGCGAGCGGCACGAACGCGTAGAGGTTGTCCACGTAGAACGTGTGCTCGGGCAGCCGTAGGCCGGTCGCACGCAGCACGGCCGTCCGGTAGGTCAGCGCGTGCATCATCAGGTACTGCCGCTTGGCGAAGTGCCCGGTGTCCGCCCAGCCGATGACCCGTCGCCGCGGCAGGGCACCGCGGTACCGCACGGCCGTCTTGGTGCGCTTGCCGACCTTCTCGTACACGAAGTTCGCGACGAGCAGGTCGACGTCGCGGTCCTCCTCGACGAAGCCGCGCAGCGTCGTGAGCACCTCGACGAGCGCCGGCCGGTCCAGCCAGTCGTCGGCGTCCACGACCTTGAAGTACGCACCGGTGGCCAGCTCGAGCCCCGTGTTGATCGCCGACCCGTGGCCGCCGTTGGGCTTGCTCACGAGCCGCACGACGCCGGGGTGGCGGTCCACGTACTCCTGCGCGAGCGCCGCGGTCCCGTCGGTGGACCCGTCGTCCACCACGAGGACCTCGAGGTCCGTGCCGAACCCGACGAGCGAGTCGAGGGCGCGCGCGAGGTACCCCTGCGCGTTGTAGGCCGGGACGACGACGGTCAGGAGCGGGTTCACGACGGTCGCACCACCACGGGCGCGCCGGCCGCCTCGGGCTCGGGCACCGTCCGGAAGATGACCTTGAAGATGGGGAAGAAGACCCAGAACGAGATGGCCGCGTTGATGATCATCGTGACCACGTCGGCGAGGGTCTCGCCCGTGCCGCCCAGCGCCCACGTCTCGATGAAGAGGTCGTAGATGGGCGTCTTGTACAGGCCCTGCGCCGCGGCGGCGATGAGGGTGATGACGACGTACGCGATGGCGTACCAGGTGGCCGCCTTCGCGATGGACGAGTTCGACTTGAACGTGATGGTCCGCTGGGCGAAGAAGTTGATCACCTGCGCCACCAGCAAGGTGATCTGCACGGCCAGGAAGTATGCCAGGCCACCCCCGCCGGCCGGCAGCGCGCCCGCGGCGTAGTCGAACACGTAGTACTGCGACCCGTCCGGGTTGGACCCGACCGGCCAGAGCTGGAACGTGGTCTCGACGAGCGGCGTCATGCCGAACACCCACTTGAGCAGCGGCATGAGCGCGAGCTGCAGCACCGTGATCCCGTTGCTGAGCATGAAGAACACGACGAACTGGGCGAGGCCGGGACGCTTCTCGGCGAATCGACGCCAGGCGTCGCGGAGGCGGGTGATCATGAGAGCTCTCTCGTTCGCGTGTGGGATCAGGTGGTGCCGCGCAGGGCGCGGACGGTGGCTCGGTTGGCACGGCGGTTGCGGAAGAAGCCGCGGAGCGCGGCGCGGGCGCCCGACCAGAAGCGGCCGTTGACGATGCGGACGATGCCGTCGACCATCTCGGCGCTGACCATGCCGTTCGTCATCTTCCCGATGGCCCGGAAGGGCATGTTGAGCAGGAACAGGATGTTGAGGTCCGGTGCGCCCTTGCGGTCGGCGACGTCGCGCCGCCACGCGAGGAAGCGGTACGCGAGGCGGGCCAGCGGCGAGCGCGCGTCAGCCATCCGACCCAGCGCGTCGTTCACCGTGAGCGGGCCCGTCCCGTCCGTCACGCGCGCCGGGCGGCCGAGGAGCGCCTCGAAGTCCGCCTCGGGCACGCGCCGCACGTCGCCGGTGCGGTACCGCTGGGGCACGTCGTCCTCGCGCGCGGGCACGGTGCCCGTGACCTCGACGGCGACGGTCAGGGCCAGGTCGTCGACGTTCGCGCCGGCCAGCACCTCGTACGTGCCCTGCTGGACCTGCCACGCGCCGGACGCCGTGTCCCAGTGCCTGAAGGCCGCGTCGCCGAGCGGCACGGAGACGGTCGCGGACTCACCCGGTGCCAGCTCGACGCGCGCGAAGCCCGCGAGGGTCCGGTCGGCCCGGTGCACGCCCGGGGTCGTCCGGCGCACGTACACCTGCACGACGTCGGCCCCCGCGACGGCGCCCGTGTTCGTCACCGTCACCGTCGCGGCGTCGGGCGTCGCAGTCAGGTCCGTGTACGCGAAGCTCGTGTAGGACAGCCCGTAGCCGAACGGGAAGGTCACCGGGACCCCGGCCGTCGTGTAGTAGCGGTAGCCCACGAACAGGCCCTCGCGGTACTCGGCGGTGCGGCCGGTCGCCGGGAACGTCTCGGCGGTCGGGGTGTCGGCGAGCGCCACCGGCACCGTCTCGGCGAGGCGCCCCGAGGGGTTGACCGCACCAGTCAGGACGTCCAGGAGGCCCCCGGCACCCGCCTGCCCCGACAGGTAGCCGTGCAGGAGCGCCTGCGCGGACCCGAGCCACGGCATCTCGACGCCGCCGCCGCCGGCGAGGACCACCACGGTGCGCGGGTTGACGGCGGCGACGGCCTCGAGGACCTCGACCTGCGCGGCGTGCAGCGCGAGCGTCGACCGGTCCAGGCCCTCGGACTCCGCGATCTCGTCGAGCCCGAGGAAGAGCAGCGCGACGTCGGCGCCCCTGGCGACCTCGACGGCCTCGTCCCGCAGGGCCGCGTCAGGCTGCCCCGCCCGGTGGAACCCTGCCGCGAAGGCCGTCATCTCGAGGCCCGAGCCGTCGATCACGTCGAGCACGGAGTCGAGCCGGGTCGGGTTGACCGCGGAGGACCCGGCGCCCTGGTAGCGGGGCGTGCGGGCGAAGTCGCCGATCACCGCGACCCGGGTCCCGGGCGCGAGCGGCAGGAGCGCGTCGTCGTTCTTGAGCAGCACCGCGCTGCGGGCGGCGACCTCGCGGGCCAGCGCGTGGTGCGCGTCGAGGTCCACGGCCGGTGCCGGGTCCTGCGGGCTCCGGGCCTCCGCGACGAGGCGCAGCACCTCGGCCGCGCGTGCGTTCAGGTCCGCCGCGTCGAGCCGGCCGGAGCGGACCGCGTCGACGATCTGGCGCGCCGAGTCGAGGCCCGCGGCGGGCATCTCGAGGTTCGAGCCCGCGGCCACCCCGGCCACGACGTCGTTGGAGCCGCCCCAGTCGGTGACGACCACGCCGTCGAAGCCCCACTCGTCGCGCAGCACGTCGGTGAGCAGGAACCGGCTCTCGTTGGCGTACACGCCGTTGACCAGGTTGTACGCGGACATGAGCGTGCGCGGCCGGGCCTGCGTCACCACGATCTCGAACGCGCTCAGGTAGATCTCGCGCAGCGTGCGCTCGTCGACGACGGAGTCCGAGACCATGCGGCGCAGCTCCTGCGAGTTCGCCGCGTAGTGCTTGGGGCACGCCGCGACGCCCTGCGACTGGATGCCGCGCACGTAGCCCGCAGCCATCCGGCCCGCGAGGAGCGGGTCCTCGGAGAAGTACTCGAAGCTGCGCCCGCCCAGAGGCGACCGCTTGACGTTGAGGCCCGGGCCGAGCAGGACGTCGACGCCCTGCGCGGCAGCCTCGGCGCCCAGCGCACGGCCGACGCGCTCCGCGAGCTCGACGTCCCACGTGCTCGCCACGGCCGACGCCGTCGGGAAGCACGTCGCGGCCTCGGACGCGTTCAGACCGAGGTGGTCGGCGGAACCGACCTGCTTGCGCACCCCGTGCGGGCCGTCGGCGAGCCACAGGGACCGCACGCCGTGGCGCGGCAGGTCGTACGTCTCCCACACGGACTTGCCGGTGAGCAGGACGGCCTTCTCCAGCAGCGTCAGGTTCTCGATCATGGCTTCCTCGATCCTTCGCGGCGGCCGGGACGGCCCTGGACCGTGCCGGCGCGGCGCGGCTGCTCGTCGACGACGTGCACGGTCTCTCCTTGCTCTCGCGGGGCGGTTCCTGCTGGGTGGCTGAGTGGCTGGTCGGCTGGGTGGTGCCTGGCGTGCGGCGGACGGGGCGGGTGCGCCCCACCGTCGGGCCGGCGGTGGTGGGCGCCGGCCGGCCCGACGGGGGCGGCCGTCGGGCCGGAGCACCGGGTACGGGTCCCGATCGGGGCCGTGCCGGCGCTCCGCCCGACGTCGGCGGTGGCGGCTACCTCGTGCCGCGGTCCCGACGGGCCTGCCCGGGCTCGGCGTCGGCGGCCCCGGCCGTGGCGGCTCGGTGACGCAGCACCCGGCGGGTGACGAGCAGCCCGCCGCCGACCACGAGGAGGCCGAGGAGGATCGACGCACCGATCTGCACGTACACCCAGGTGGGAGGCGTGTACTCGACGGTTGCGCCCGGGGCCAGCCCGTTCATGGCGTTCGAGTTGGCGACCGTGAACAGGATGTTGTGGGTCGCGTCCCGGATGTCCGTGACCGCCTTGGCTGACGTCGTGTCCGCGAAGGACTTCGACGGCTGGAAGGTCAGCGTCAGGTCCGTGCCCGCGCTGATCCCCTGGTTGGGGTTCATGTACGGGTACAGGTTGAAGTCCGAGATCGCGAAGCCCTCGAAGCCCCACTCGGTGCGCAGCACGTTCGTCATGAGCGCCTCCGAGCCGCCGCTCCAGGTGGCCCCGATGCGGTTGAACGAGCTCATGACGCCGCCCGCGCCGATCGTCGTCTCCGAGATCGTCCCGTCGTCGTCGGACACGTACTGGACGTCCATCGTGACGTTCTTGACGGCCATCTCGAACGGCTTCAGGTAGACCTCACGGATCGTCTGCTCGGTCGCCCACGTGGCGATGCCGTTGTTGACGCGGTTGGTCTCCTGCTCGTTGAGCGCGAAGTGCTTGAGCATCGTGTAGACGCCCTTGGTCGCCGCACCGTTGGCCACGGAGGTCGCCATCGCACCCGAGAGGAACGGGTCCTCCGAGTAGTACTCGAAGTTGCGGCCGCCGAACGGCGAGCGGTGCAGGTTCATCGCCGGCGCGTACCAGCCGTTGAGGCCCTTGTGCAGCGCCTCGTTGCCGAGCATCTCCCCCATCGCCGCACCGAGCTCGACGTCCCACGTCTGTGCGATGAGGAACTCGGAGGGGTAGGCCACGCCGTTGATCGAGGAGTTGATGAACGAGGAGAACCCTGCGGGGCCGTCCGGCTCGACGGTCTGCGGCTTGGCGATCGAACCGATCGCAGCCGTCTGGTAGGCGCCGTTGAGGAGCATGCCCGTCATGTCGCCGACCGAGAGGGAGTCGAGCAGCTCGTCCCACTGCGGGTCGTCCTTGGGCAGGCCACGCATGTCGATCAGCGCGACCTCGGAGCGCTCGCCGGTCGACGGCATCTCGCCCTCGAACGCGTCCGCGGCGGCCTCGTGGTCCCATGCGGCGAACCCGGCGGCGACGGCCTCGTCCGCGACGAGGAGGTCACCCGTGGGCGCCGTCGGGAACGTGCCCGCGAAGTCCGCGCGGGACATCGACAGGATCTTGCCGTCGGTCGGCTCGGTCGCGAACTGGGCCGAGACGTCGTCGAACTGGTTGGTGACCTCGGCGAGGTCGGTCGACCGGTGGTTCTCGCCCGAGTACACGACGTCGGAGTCGACGGTGTAGTCGATGGGCTCGGTGCCGGGGGCGACGGTGTGCGAGTCGGTGCGCACGCTCAGCGTGTAGTCACCGGCCTCGAGGACGTACGCCGCGGCGTCGAGGTGGTCGTAGGAGGCCATGTCCTCGACGGCGAGCTCGATCGTGACCTGCTCGCTCGCGCCCGGCTCGATGACGCCGGTCTTCGCGAACCCGCCGAGCACGACCTCGGCCTTCTCGATGCCGCCGTCCGTGTAGGGCGCCGTGTAGTACAGCTCGACGACGTCCTTGCCCGCCGCGGCACCGGTGTTGGTGACCTCGACGGTCACGGCGATCGTCCCGTCGACGTCGCCCAGCTCGGTGCCGACGACCTCCCACGCGAAGTCCGTGTAGCTCAGGCCGTAGCCGAACGGGTAGACGACGGCCTCGTCGTAGTCGATGAAGCCCTCGGCCGCCGCCGTCTCGTAGTAGCGGTAGCCGAAGTAGATGCCCTCGGCGTAGTTCACGAAGGGTGCGTCGCTCGTGACGGTCGCGTTCGACGTCGCGCTCTCGACGGCCGAGACCGGGTAGGACGCCTCGACGTTCTCGTAGACGAACCCGCCGAAGTTCACGAACGTCGGGTCGGCCGTGAAGTCCGCCGCCCACAGGTCCGAGGTGCGGCCCGACGGGTTCACGTCGCCGGACAGGATGCGGCCCAGCGCGTTGAGACCCGTCGCGCCGGGCGAGCCGGCGAGGAGGATCGCGTCGACCTCGGGGTCGTCCTGCAGCGCGCCCATCTCGATGGTGGTCGAGGCGTTGACGACGACGACCACGGTCTCGAAGCTCGCCTTCGCGAGCGCGATCAGGTCCTTCTCGTCCTTGTTGAGCTCGAGCTGGTGCTGGCCGTCCTCGGCGTTCTCGTCCCAGTCGCTCATGTCCTGCGTGAGGTCGCCACCCTCGCCGCCGGGGCGGCCGATGTAGACGACGGCCGCGTCGGAGAACTGCGCGAACGAGGACGACTGCGCCTCGTACTCGCCGACCGGCAGCTCGCCGATCATGTAGCTCGACGCGCCGGGGTTGTCCATCTCGATGTACCCGCGCGGGTTCTCGGCCACGAACGCCTCGATCACGCCGAACACCTGGTCGTTGACCTGGAATCCCGCGTTCTCCAGCCCGGCGCGCGCGGTCACCGCGGAGTTCGTGTCGACCGAGCCGGAGCCCGAGCCGCCGAACACCGGGTCGGCCGCGGCACGGCCGAGCATCGTCACGCTCGCGCCGGACGCGAGGGGCAGCGAGCCGCCCTCGTTCTTCGCGAGCACGATGCCGGCGCCGGAGATCTCCTCGACGAGCGCCTGCGCGGCCGCGTCGACCTCGTCGATGTCGGCGTAGTCGGACTCGTAGTACTCGGTGTCCCAGCCCGCCGACTCCTCGGAGTTCGTGAACGTGTACGTCCCGGAGCCGAACTGGGACGCGACCCAGCCACCGGCGACGTTCAGGGCCACGTTCGCGACGACGACGAGCGCCGTCACCGTGGCGAGCACGGGGACCCAGATCCACAGGAACTTCTTGTTGGACATCGGCTTCTTCGCTCGATCGGCGGTCTTCGCCTTGGCGTTCACAGCATTCCTCCTTGAGTGCGGCCGGCGATCAGGCTGTGCGGGACGACGGCGTCCGTCGTCCCGCAGCGATCAGCCGGCCGTGCGGCACGGACGGTGGCCGCGGCGGGCGTGCGGCGCCCGTCCGGGCCTCGGTCGCGGGTGCCCGCTCCTCAGGGGACTGGGGGCGGGCACCCGGCCCTGGGCCCGCAGGACGCGGGGGTGCGGGACGACTACTTGGTGACCTCGGTGATCTCGCCGTCCTGGTCGATCTGCCACGTCTTGCCGGTCTCGGCCGAGTCGGCCTCGATCGTGTACGTGCCGTCCGTGATCGTGATGGTGCCCTGGACCCGGGAGGCTGCGTCCGAGTACGAGTAGGGGACGACGAGGAGGCCGTACTTCACGGTCGGCGCCTGGACGTCGCTCGCGAGCATGATCTGGGCCCAGCTGTCGTCCTCGGCGAGTGCGTCGGCGACAGCGGTGCGGGCGTTCTCGAGGTCCTCCGCGACGTCGACGTCCACCGTCTCGGTCTCGGCGGCGTCGCCGCCACCACCCGAGCCGGTGTCGCTGTCGCTGCTGCACGCGGTGAGGCCGGCTGCGCCGGTGAGGGCGACCAGCAGGCCGAGGCCGGTGGTCAGCACCTTGTGTCGCTTCACTTCTGCTCCCTTGATGAGTTCTGGTCCGGGCCCACCCCGTGACCGGTGCTGCCCGCAGGCGGCCGGCGGCGTGCCGCCGACCACCTGCGGTTGGTGCTGCTACTCGGAGATCTGACCTGCGTAGTTCAGGCCGAACCCGAACGTCCAGTCGTTGCCTGCGGCGTCGACGTACGTCGTCATGTCCTGGCTGACACCCTCGGACTGGGACTCGACGGCGTCCATGTCCAGGGGGAAGCCGATCGGCAGACGCCCCTGGGGCTCGTGCAGCCCCGCCGCGACCGTGAGGGTCGCGAGGTCGCTCACGCCGAACCCGACCAGGACGGCGTCGGACTTGGCCTCGAACTCGGCCGGGACGACCGGGTTGTTCGCCTTGACGACGGTGACGACCGGGATGTCCTTGCCCGACGCCTCGACCGCGGCGAGCGCACGCTCGAACGCGTGGATGTCCGCCTCGTTGGAGATGCGCGACGTGTTGCCGAAGTACGAGCGGTTCTCCTTGGTGCCGTCGGCGAGGACGTCCCCACCGATCGACGTCGTCCGGACGTTCGCGCCGTCAGCGGTGTACGGCGCCCACTGGAGCGAGAGCGGGTACCACGCCTTGGTCTCGGGGTCCTGACCGGCGGCGTTGAACGGGCCGCCGTTGTTCGGCGAGCGCAGGCCGACGAGCACCAGGTCCACGTCGGACAGGTCCGGGGCCGTCTGCGAGACGACCTTGCCCTCGGCGTCGAGCTCGACGGTGTCCGTCAGGACGGTGCCGAAGATCTGCTCGGCCGCCTCGACGCTCAGCGACGGGCCCTCCGTGTAGACCGCGGGACCGAACAGGCCCGACATGCCCGTGTCGTACGTGTGGGGGATGTAGACGGTCTTGTCCGACCAGTCACCCTCCGCCGCCTCGGCGATCGTGCCGTCGTTCTTGACCATCACGACGGAGCTGAGCTGGGCGTTGAAGCCCGCCTCGACGTTCTCGGCGGAGCCGACCGTCGCGAGGGACTCCTCGAGCTCGACGAACGGCGAGTCGAACAGACCGGGCGCGAAGTACATCGTGAGGATGCGTGCACCGGACTCGGCCCAGCGCGTGTCCGCGTCGACCTCGACCGTGCCGGCCTCGAACTCGGCCTGCCACGCGTCGTACGCCTCGAGGATGTGCTCGGAGGTGTTCACGCCACCGAACATGTCGATGCCGTTCTTCAGGACCGCGACGTAGCGCTCGACGGGGGTCATGCTCTCGGCGCCCCACGCGGTGCCGAGGAACGCGCCCTCGTCGGTGATGCCGGTCATGACGGCCCAGTCGGTGACGATGGCGCCCTTGAAGCCGATGTCCTCACGGATCTGGCGCATGAGCTCGGTGTTGTACGCCGTGCCGATGACCTGCTCGCCGGCGACGGGGTTGCCGTCCTCACCGAGCATGATCGAGTAGGCGGTCATCATCGCGAGGGAGTCGGTCGCCGCAGCGAACACGGACGCGTGGTCGTCGAGGCCCTCACCCGGGACGGCGTACTTGCCGACGCTCGTGTGGGACTCGCGGCCGCCCTCGCCCGAGCCGTCGCCCGGCGCGTGCTTGATGGTCGTCGGGACGCTGTTGACGCCCCAGCCCACGTTGGTGCCGTCCTCGTCGTACGTGCCCTGGAAGCCCTTGACGTACGCGGCGGCGAGCTCGCCGGCCAGCTCGGGGTTCTCACCGAGCGTGCCCGCGACGCGGAGCCAGCGGGGCTCGGTCGCGAGGTCGATCTGCGGGCTCAGGGCGTTGGAGATGCCCAGGGCGCGGTACTCGTCGGAGACGACCCGGCCGAAGTCCTCGACGATCGCGGGGTCAGCGGTCGCGGCGAGGCCCAGGACCGACGGCCACAGGGAGACGCCGGCGCCGGTCTCGATGTACTCCGAGCCCGACTGCGCCTCGGAGCGGGGGTCAGAGCTGAAGTTCGCGGGGATGTACGGCTCGTCCTCCGTGGCGATGGACTCGACGTACGCCTGCATCGCGTTGACCCAGGTGACGTTCTCCGTCACGTCGGACCCGCCCGCGTTCAGCACGTTGCGGAGCTTGTCCTGCGACAGGTAGGTCTCCTGCGCCTCGGTGAGGCCGTCCGCCGGGGTGCGCTCGTGGGAGCTGAAGAGCATCAGCCCGGAGATCTGCTCGGTGGTCAGCTGGGACGCGAGGTCGGCGGCACGCTCGCTCGCCTCGACCCGCCAGTCCTCCCAGACGTCGAGCTCGCCGTTGGCGTTCATGTCCTTGAACGCCAGGGTCGAGCCGTCGACCTCCTCCTCCAGCAGCGTGATGCCGCTGTCGGCACCGAAGGACAGCGTCGCGCCGTCGCCGGGGTTCTCGACGATCGTGAAGGCCGTCGTGCCGTCGGTGACCTCACGCTCGACGTAGTGGTTGGCGTCCGTCGTCGCGTCGGGCTCCGGCGAGGTGGCGGTGCAACCCGCAAGGGCGACCAGGGCGAGTCCGGCGACTGCTGCCGTCCCCTGGACACTCATCGTCTTGCCGGCGCGTCCTCGCGCCGTTGTCGTTGTCTTCATCGACCTTCCCTTGTGGACTAGCGGCCCTGCCCCCGCGGCACCGGCATGGCCGGTCGTCGGAAGGGCCGGCGGGAGTGCGCGACACCGCGCACCCTGCGAACCGATCGCGGCCGCCGGACGAGGTTGTCCTTCGGCTGCGCGGCTGACGCTAGCCACGGGCCGGTGCGCCGATCCGGGCCGTTGCACGAACGGTCGGTCTGGACGCACGAACGGTCCCGCAGGTCACGGCCAGATCACGGCGAGGTCACGGAACGGGGCTCTACCCTGACCTCATGTACGACACGGTGCTCCTCGACATCGACGGCACCCTGTGCGACCCGGGGCGCAGCATCCTCACCGCGGCGCAGCACGCGCTGAGGCAGCTCGGGGTCGACGAGCACGACGAGGCGGCGCTGCGGCGCTTCGTCGGGCCCCCGCTTGAGCCCTCCTTCCGCGACTACTACGGCTTCGCCGAGCCCGACGTGCAGGCCGCCGTCATGCACTACCGGGAGCACTTCTCCGACCACGGGATGGCCGAGTACCGCCCCTACCCCGGCATCGCGGAGGCGCTCGAGGAGCTGAGGGGCCGAGGGCTGCGCCTCGCCGTCGTCACCGCGAAGATCCAGCCCTTCGCCGAGCAGGCGCTGCGCACGACCGGCCTGCTCGGCTTCTTCGAGCTCGTCAGCGGACGCGCACCGGACGAGGTCGTCGAGAAGTCGGTGACCCTCCGCGCCGCCCTGGCACGCCTGAGCCCAGCGCCCGCCAACCCGGTGATGGTCGGCGACCGACGCCACGACGTCGAGGCCGCACGAGCCAACGACATCGAGTCCATCGGGGTCCTCTACGGCTACGGCACCCGCGAGGAGCTCGAGCACGCCGGCGCGACCCACCTGGCGGCGGTGCCGGCCGACATCGTCGACGTGGTCGCTGGCCGCTCCTGACCGGGACGGCCGAGCGCGTGGCACTCAACCCTCGAAGACGTAACCGACGCTTGTGAGCGCCGGCCATCACGCCCGGGGCCGTGGCTCATCGAACGACGGCGACGGCGTTCACGCCGTCTCCGCAGCCGCCTGATCTCGCCCGTCGAGGAGAGCCGCGAGGAGCCCGACGAGGGCTGCCACGACGAACGCCTGGAGGTGGTGCGGCGGTGCGGCGCTCATCCCGTGGACCCCGTCCAGCCGGCCGAGAACCGAGGCGGTCGCCCACCACGGCAGCAGCGGCGCCACGTAGCCGCCGACGATCACGCAGAGCGCGACGACCCGGAGGCGACGCCCGGCGTCGGCGCCCAGCTCCGCGGTCCTCGCGATCGCTCGCAGCAGAGGGAGGAGCGCGACCGCAGCGACGAGCACGGCTGCACCGCGGACCAGGACGTCGGCCCGCGAGAGGAACCGCTCGCCCAAGGACGCGTCGGGGGCATGGATCACGACGATCCCCAGCGGGTCCGACCGCGGGTCGGTGTCGGGCGCTCCACCTGCCGGTACTCCGCTGACGCGCACACCGTCGAACGGCTCCCCGCCCACATCGAGCGCTAGGTCGGCACCCAGACCGTCGGAGGTGGTCAGCCGCACGGGCACCGCGACCTCTTCCAGGACGTCCCCGGCCGCGTCGAGCATCTGGAGCACACCGACCATCACGCCGATCGCACCGAGCACCACGAGCACCGGGCCCAGCACCGCGGCGACCCGCTGCCACGCCGTACCAACCGTCACGACATCAACCTCCCGTCGCGCAGCGTAGTGACGGGAGCAGACGGTCGATGACCGCCGACGCCGGGCAGCCCGTCGCCGGGTGCGTCAGTCGGCGAGGGCCAGCTCGTCGACCACAGCGGCCACGCGCGCCCGCGCCGCCGCGTCGAGCCCTCGCACAGGCCTGGGCAGGCTGTCCGGCCCGACGAGCCCGAGGTGCTCGGCGACGGCCGCGGAGACCCTGAGGCTGCCGTGCTCCGCGATCAGCGCCCAGAGGGGCGCGAGCCGCGCCGACTCCGCGGTCGCGGCGGCGTGGTCGCCCGCGAGCGCCGCTCGGGTGAGGGCGAGCGCGGGTGACGGCAGCGTCCCGGCGATAGCCGAATACCAGAGGTCGCAGCCGGCGATCAGTCCGGTCGCCGCGAGGCCGTCGCCGGAGATGCCGAGGGCGACCGAGGGCGGGACGCGGTCCCGGATCGACCGGACGCGAGCCGCAGCCCGAGCCGGGTCGGTCGGGCCGCCCGGGATCTTGATCGACGCGACGCCTGGCAGCGCCGCGACCCGCGCGTAGAGGTCCTCGCTGAAGGTGACGTGGGTGGTGCCGGGGTTGTCGTAGACGACCAGCGGTACCGAGAGCCCCGCGGTCACGTCCTCGAACAGCCCGAACACCTCGTCGTGCCCGAGGCGTTGGTACGTGACGGGTGCGAGCAGGACGGCGCGCGCTCCTGCCTCCTGGGCGTCGTCGGCCAGACGCTGCACCTGGGAGGTCCGGAGCGCGCCGATGCCGACCATCACGGGGACGTCGCCCGCGTGCTGCACGGCGAGGCTCGCGACGCGGCGCCGCTCGTCGCGGTCGAGGTACATGTAGGAGCCGGTCGACCCGAGCGCCGTGATGGAGTCGACCCCCGCCGACGCGAGTCGCTCGACCAGGCGCGCGAACGCCGGCTCGTCGAGGGCGTCGTCGCGCAACGGCGTGAGAGGGAAGGCGCTGAGGCCGGTGAACATGGGGGCTCCGTCCCGGTCGGACGCACCATCGTGCACGACGGCGGCGCGCGCACGTCAGGCCGACGCTCCGGGGTGCCCGCGGCCCACGGCTACGCCATCGCGCGCCTGAGGGTGCGCCTGCGCTGTCACTAGAATGTCCGGTCGTGCAATCTAATGTACGATGGGCACTATTCTGACAGGAGGCGCGATGGACTGGCGCAGACCCACCGAGGCACTGATCCCGGGCCTCGAAGGAGCGGCGCTGCGACAGCTCTACGCGGTCGACGCCCCGCAGACGGCCGGTGACGTGCACGAGCGCGCGGGAACGGGCTCTCGCAACGGCATCCGCTACGCGCTGGACCGGTTGTCCGACCAAGGCATCGTGGTGCGCACCACCGTCGGCAACACCGCCGTCTACGAGCTCAACCGGGACCACTTGGCGTACACCGCCTTGGACGCGGCTCTGCGCACCTACAGCCCCTACGCCGAGCTCCGAGACCGGCTCCGCACGCTCGCCGGCGGCTGCACGTGGAACGGTCCCCTGTTCTCCTTGGCGGTGTACGGGTCGGTCGCGCGCGGTGAGGCCGGCCCGGACTCCGACGTCGACCTGCTGCTGGTCCTGCCGGACGGACGCGACGCCGACGACGCACAGGTCGACGACCTGGTCGAAGCCCTCCACGTCGCGGTCAGGCGGTGGACCGGCAACCGCGCCCACGTCAACGTGCAGAAGCTGAGTCAGGTCCACATGGCGGCGGCCGAGCGCAACCCGATCTTCATGTCCTGGTTGGGTGACGCAGACTTCGTGTTCGGGAAGGACGTCGTCGCGCAGGCGAAGGGGGCAGTGGGATGAGCCCACGCCACACGGGCCGCGTGGCGGACATGACGACTGCCGACGTCCGAGTCCGCGCAGCCGCCGCACGGAAGTTCCTCGAGGTCGCCCAGTCGCCGAGGAGGACGACACCAGCTACCGCCTCGTCTGCGCCTCGCTCGCGGTTCTGTCGGGCATCGCGGCGAGCGACGCCATCTGTGGACAGGTACTCAAGCAGCGCTCACGCGGCCAGGACCACCACCAGGCAGTCGAGATGCTCCGCACCGTGCGAAACGCCGGGCCTGCCGCGAAGGCCCTGTCGACGCTTCTCGACATCAAGGACGCCGCCCAGTACGGCACGGATGGCCTGCCGGCGGACAAGACCGCACACGCACTCAGAGCCGCAGAAGCCGTCGTGGACCAGATGGAGGCAATCCTGCGCTCGTGAGCCACTCGGACACGAGGAGCGGTCAGCCGTGGCTGAAGAGCACCGCCCCGTTGCCGTCGCGCACGACGGCCCGCATCGCGTCGACGTCCAGCTCGACGGTGAGGGATCCCTCCCCATCCTGCGCACGCGCGACGTACACGTAGCGGTTGGTGGTGAGCTCGACCTTCTCGGTGCGGGCGTGGACGAGCCACGGGTGGCGGCGGCGCAGGCCGATGAGGTCCTGGTGCACCCGGTACATCCACCGGCCCTCGTCGCCGTGCGCGCCTGGGTGCTCGCGCAGGGCGGGGCGCACGGTGTCGTCGCCGCCGAGGCGCTCCTCCTTGACGCCGGTGAACGCGAGCTCGTCGCCGTAGTACACGGACGGCACGCCGCCGGTGGTCATGAGGACGACGAGCGCGAGGACCGCGCCGCTGGCGCCGACCCTGCTGGCGATGCGGGTGACGTCGTGGTTGCCGACGAACGTGTGCGGCGTGAAGTGCTCGAGGAACCCGTTGTGGCGGGTGAGGCACCAGTCGAGCTCGAAGAAGTTGCGGTCGAGCAGCGAGCCCCACACCGCCTTCCACAGCTCGTACTGGGTGACGGAGTCCATGCCGGAGGCGGTGACGACACCGGCGTAGTCGCCGTGGATGACCTCCCCCACGATCCAGGCGTCGGGGTGGTGGGCACGGACGGTGGGCAGCACGGCCGCCCAGAACTCGGGCGGGACGGCGTAGGCGGCGTCGAGCCGCCAGCCGTCGGCGCCCCGGTCCAGCCAGTGCCGCATGACGGTGGTGACGTACTGCACGACCTCGGGACGGCTGTGGTCGAGCGCGACGAGGGTGCGGTGGCCCTCGAAGTCGGCGGCGCGAGGCCCGCCGGGCGCCTCCCAGTCGATGCTGAAGTACGGGGCGTAGCGACTGCCCGACCCCTCCCGCAGAGCCTGGACGAACCAGGGATGGCCGGCCCCGACGTGGTTGAACACCCCGTCGAGGACGAGGCGCAGCCCTCGCTCGCGGCACGCTGCGACGAGCGTGTCGAAGTCGTGGTCATCGCCCAGACGACGGTCGATCGCGAGGTGGTTGGTGGTGTCGTACCCGTGGGTCTGCGACTCGAAGATGGGACCGAGCGAGAGCCCGGACGCGCCGAGCCCGACGGCGTGGTCCAACCAGCGGCCCAGGTGCTCGAGACGGTGGCCGGCGTCGTCGGGCGAGCGGTCGCGGACGGGCGCGCCCGTCATGCCCAGCGGGTAGACGTGCCACAGGACGCAGTGCTCGACCCAGCCCATGCGATCTCCTTATTGAGGCAGACTCACTAACGAGGAGAGGCTAGTTCACCTGCGGTAGCGTCCACAAGGTGCAGCGACGCGACACCCGACCCCGGCGACGCCTCGACCCCGAGGAGCGCCGGGAGGCGATCCTGGCGGCCGCCGTGGACGCGTTCGCCGCCCAGCCCTATGACCGCGTCGGCATCGCGACGCTCGCTGCCGACGTGGGCGCGTCCGAGGCGCTCGTCTACCGGTACTTCACCTCCAAGGCCGACCTGTACGCCCACGTCGTGCAGCTCGCGGTCGATGACCTGCGCACCCGGCAGGCCGCTGCGCTCGCCACCATCGCCCCCGGCGCCCCCGCCCGGGACACGGTGCGCACCTCCCTGCACGTCTACCTCGACCACGTGCGTGACCACCCCACCGGGTGGTCGGCACCGCAGCTCGCCACGCACGCGGAGCCCGAGGCTGCCGCCGCAGTACGCCGTGAAGCCCGCCGCGACTGGGTCGAGCGCCTCGCCACGCTGCTGCGCCCAGACGGCACCGGGCCCCGCGACGACTACGCCCTGTGGGGCTTCTATGGCTTCGTCGACGCCGCGTGCCTGCACTGGGTGACCCGCGGGTGCCGCGACGAGGAGCGCGGCTCCCTCGTCGACGCCGCCCTCGGCGCCCTGGAGGGCGCGCTCGGCGACTGGGGCCGCTGAAGAGCAGGGCGGGCACCAGCAGGAGGCCCCTCAGCACACTCCCGCACGGGCCGAGGCCTGCCGACCATGTGGCACGGCAAGGACCGTGCCCGAGGGGTCGACCGTGTCGCCGATCCGCAGCCCCGAGGATGCCACCGGCGCCTACTTGTCGGCCGTGGCGGGCGGCACCCCGTACTCCGGGTTCGTCAGATCGCCCCAGTCGCCGAACGGCGGCCGGTCGAGCCAGAAGCCGTCAACGGGCGCATCTGTGAGCTTCGCCGTGTGAAGCATGCCGTCCTTCTCGTCGAACCGGACGGTCCCGGTCCCGTCAGGCCGGAACTTCTCCTTGATCGTGCGCGTCGCCTGACTGCGCAGATGACGGGCATCTGGATCTGGGTAGACGTAGGTCACGGAGATCCAGCGCCACAGCCGCTCACCTATGGCGTCGTAGTCGGTGGACCGCCACACCGATCCACCCGGCGTGAAGAACTCGACCCGCACCCGTCTCGTCGAGGACCCGAAGATCACCCAACGGGGCCGCGGCGTGCCGTCAGCGTCCCTGGTAGCGGCGTCGACGACAGAGACGAGGCCCTGAGCGTCGTACCCCGCATCCCAACGCGCCCGAGCGTCCCCGACGGAGAGCCACTGGTGACCCGGGAAGGGCCGGCGGCTCGTCGCCACCCAACGCGTCGTGTAGAGCACGTCCTCGCTCACAGGGCTCCGTTCCTCGCGCGACCTCGCACTCGGCCCCCCAGAGGGCCCGCTCCTCCCGCCACGCCAGGCGGGTCGCTCGTGCCATCACCGTAGGCGCCCGCCAGCGCCGGACACGGGTGGAGACGCAGAAACGGGTCGAACCCGTGGGTTCGACCCGTTCTCGATCTGCTGACAGATCAGATGGCGGGGTGTCGACAGAACTGCGTGACCTGCAGTGACGGGGGGTCTCTCGGATGCGTCTGAGAGCGCGGCCTCGCGCCACATTCTCAGTGGCCTGACCTGCGAGAACACACGGGCGGCCTCAAAAGAAGAGCTGAACTTTTGAAGAGGCCCGTCGCCCGCAGACGACTCCGACGTGACCCGCACAGAGTATCTCGGAGAGATGACAAGGCTTGAGGCCGATTGCCATGGCAGCGCGTCAGGTGCGTCTCGGGTTCAGGAACGAGACCCTCGCTACACCCCCTTGCGACGCGAGAGCGAGCACGATGTCCCTCATCGACGCCCGTAGGTCCTCATCCGATCCGCTGGCGTCAACCTCCACCGTCTCCGGGTAGACGCGGAAGACGGCAAGGGGCGGCTCATCAAAGCGCACCTTCCCGCTCATGTGGTGCCCATCTTCTCCGAACACGATCGCCGAACTCTCGGGCCGCCAGAGCAGTCCTGCCTTTGCGCGGTACCGGACAGGTGCGGTCAGTCGACGACCAGCCTCCGCGACGACGCTGGCTGCTGTCGCCACCGATCGCTCAAGATCCTGCACCGTCAGGGCGAGCACTGACTGCTCACGGTAGTCGGCGAGCAACCCCACCCGCTTGGCGAAGAAGACCGATCCGTCGTAGCCGATGGCAGCTGCGTCGTCGTGCACAAAGGACTGAGTGCTCTGCCACCGGCGCCGGCCCGGACGCACGTTGAAGGTCCGAGGGGAGCCGCCGTTGCAGCCGGAGAGGATTCGCTCGGCGAGGCGGAAGCCTTCGTACAAGACCGAGGAAGCCTCCGCGCTAGACACCTGCCCAACTCCGAGAGGCACCGGGTCGACCGGGATCGCGGTCATCAGCATCCATATGGCCTCGCCATCGGCCTGAGTTCGCAGACTGAGCGCTTCGGCTTCCTCCGCCCAGGCCGTGTCGAGCAGCGCTGCGCGTTCCTCCTGGCCGCGGAACCGGGCGCGGTACGCGCGCTCGATCTGCCACTCCTGCATCCACTCGGTATGGCTCCCGACGCGGATCGGGACGCCGAACAGCTGGGCCCTGGTCACCAGGTGCGGGGCATCGACACTGGGGGCGACTCCTATGGCTAGCACATGGACGCTGCCAGCAGCGTCCTCGAGGCGGTCGATCGCCAGGTTCACGATCGCGGGCCGGACGCCCGAGAACGCTGCGCGCCTGAGCTTCTTCTCCTGCTCTTGATCGATCAGGCCGACATCCTGCAACTCACGCGCGGCAGACGTCCTCCGGTCCTCCCGGACACCGACGACGATCAGGCCGCCACCACCGTTCGCCATGGCGGCCACGTCCTTCGCGAACTCGTCAGCCCAGCTGGGGCCGTCCCAGAGTGCAGCCTTCCAATCAAGGTCCTCTTGTTCCCGGACGCCCACGTCTACAGCCTGTTCAATCATCTCGAAGGTTAGGGAGGGTGTCGGGGCCAGCCCGAGTTCGCGATGCAGCGGAGTGAACACCAACCAACCGTAGGGACCTGGGTGGTTCTATGGCGAGCCATGTAGGCCGAGATTGGTTGATGCAAGCGACAGTGCCTCCCGGGCGCCGCTTCGCTCCGCAGCGCCGCATCCCAAGTTGGATACGGGCGGGCGTGATCTTGGCGGTTGTGGCGCCGGAGTCACCGGTACCCAGCGACCTGGCTGCGACGGCGCGGAAGACGGCACGCACCCCGGTCCGCACCGCTACGGTGCGAGTACTAGCCGAGGCTAGGCGCGATGTGTGGTAGACCGACATCAGCTCGCGCGGATGCCGGTCGAGACGGTACGAGTCGACGCGGCGCGAGCGCGTTGCGGACGTCAACGCGGTCGCCGCTGGCCACGCGAGTGCGCCAGTCCCCGACGGCTGCACAGACGCCGTCGTCGACTCGGGGGTGGCGCTAATGCACATCGGCACAGTGTCCACACACCGACACGGGACTCGGTGAAGCGTTCGCCTCGGGCTCCTCCTGGGCTTGGGCCCGCCACCAGTGGGCATTCCAGCTCTCGCCGGCTCGAGATCTCCTGCCGACGGCGGACAGTCTCGGACTACGGCACCACCACGCCACGGTGCTCTCCGAACATGTGGGGATCGGAATCGGCCTGACGGTTCTCGATGCGGTACTCCACCGGCGCCATCGTGGCGCGCAGGTAGCGTTCCATGACCTGGGCTTCGTCCTCTACGGGAGGTCAACGCCGAGTGTCAACGACGGCTGAAAACGGACCCCCTGCTGCTGTCTGAACTTTGACCCCCTTGGTGGTCTTGACTACTTGGTCTCGCGGTGTGTGCGGGTGCGGTAGGAGTCGCCGTCCAGGGCGATGACTTGGGGGTGGTGGACGAGGCGGTCGATGGTCGCGGCGGCCACGACGTCGTCGCCGAGGGTCCCGCTCTAGCGTGAGAACGGCAGGTTCGAGGTGAGGATCACCGAGCCGGTCTCGTAGCGAGGGCAATGAGCTGGAGGAACAGTGAGGCGGCGGCGGTGTCGAAGGGCAGTTAGCCGACCTCGTCGATGACCAGCAGCCGATAGCGGCCCACGCGGCGCAGTTCGCGCTCTAGGACCCCTCGGTTGTGGGCGTCGGCCAGGCGGGTGCTCCACCCGGTGGCGGAGTTGAACGCGACCGGGCACGTGGCCTCGGCGGCTTTGATGCCCAGGCCGATGGCAAGGGTGCTTCTATGACCCGTCAAGCGGCTCTTGGGAGGCTTGCGGTGACCGCGGCTGCGTGGTTCTCCATGAGCGTGCAGCTCCGCCTCTCGATCGACGTCGGGCCGACCGACCGACCGACACCAGGGCCAGCCCCTACCCGCGCGCAGGTCGACCGCGTCGAAGTCCTCCGGGAGCGGATCGCAGGGCCCGGCGGCGAGGTGATTGCCGAGCCGGCCCCTCCCAATCAGGACTGAGCGGACTCCCCTGCGACCCATTCGGGCAGGTCGTCAGGATCCTCGACGGCGACCTTCCTTGCCCCTGCGCGCTCGAGTAGCCGAGCGCGATGGCGACCGTTGACCCATGCGCCGTCAATGACGCAGATCGGCCACATGAACAGGGAGTCGAACCACATCAGCGGGTGCCTCCGCAGCCCGGCGTTGCGTCCGAACGCATCCCACTGCTCAAACGTCCAGGGGCCCGGTCGATCAGCCACCGCCGCGACCGATACGGCAGCCACTTCGCACCACCGGGCTCGTGGTGTCCGGCTCCGGTAGCCACGGTTCTGCTCGTCCAGCTCGACGGCCTCGCCGGGCTCCCACGCTGGGAAGTCGGAGACGCTCATGACGACGAACACGCCACTCACATCGGGATGCGGCCGCTGATCACAGCCCCCATCACCTCGACGAGCAGGTCCTTGCTGACGCCCACGACGCCGTCACGGAAGGCCAACAGTCGGGACGCTCTCGGGCTCCCTTCTGGGGCGCTGTCGATCTGCGCGTCCAGCGCCGCGAGGAGCCGCTCGACGGCTGCCTCCGGCGTTGGCCACTGCCCCGATGCCCGGAGCCCTTCCGCCGTGATGCCCAGGACGTAGCAGTCGGCCCCGTCGTAGGTGCTGGAATCGCGGATCTCAAGATGCTCGTCCCCGAGGTGCAGGAGCGCACGGACCGCGGCTCCCTGCTCGAGGCCGGCCCTTGCGGCGACCGCATTCGACGTTATGGGTGGGCGGACCTCGTCAAGCAGTTGCGCGGCAGCAAGCAGCACCGGGTAGTCGCGAGACGCCCAGACATCGGGCAGCGCCTCGGTCATCGGACCTCCCTATCACCGGACGCCATCGCGCCGTCGAAGCCCTCGCGACGCCATGGCGCCCCCGGCTGCCGCGCAGAGGTGGACGGCCACGGGGACGAGCATCACCGTACGCGGCCCGCGACGCACAGGGGCTCCGCCGAGCGGGTGACCCGCGGCGAGGGCACTCGCCATGCAACAGCGTCGTTACCTACGCCTCGAGGGGCTGGTTCCGGAGCTTCGAAAGGCAGTACTGGCGCTGTCGGACCGCGGGTGTCACGTCCATCGCTCCCGGCCGCCCCGCGAAGGTCTGCCACGCGCCGGTCGCGACGTAGTCGCGGACCCACGCGCGGCTGGCTGTGACGAGAGGAAGTGCCACCGCGAGGTTCTGGCCCTTCGGGGCTTGCATGTAGATCGATCCGGTCACGACGTCCCCCGATGAGAGCGGGGTCGGCCCGGTGATCGGGCTGGCGGTCGTGGGGTAGATGAGCAATCCCTGCGTGCTTGACGCCGTTGTGGTCACTGCGAGCCAGCGGTGTCCGACAGGCGTGCGGGTGGTGACCGCGCGCCACGTGCCGCCCTGCCAGGACGCGACCCCTGCGGTGCGGCCCGTCGTGGGCGTGACAGCGTCGATGCGTGCTGGCGGGAGCTGGAGGAACTCGCTGTCTCCGATCAGATTCACGTTCGGGGTCGCCGGGCTCCCGCCACCGCTGGTGATCGGGCCGATGCTCGCGACGGGGAGGTCCGCAGGGTCGCAGGTGCCACCGGCCGCACCCAAGCGCCGGCCGTCGAGGCGAAGATCATGAGTTTCTTGCCGGCGGCGACGAACTCCTCCGCGAAGCAGCGGCGCGGGTGGAGGGTTGATGGACGACGCGCCGTGCCATGCCCGTGAGTGAGAGCCTGTTGGGGCGGGGAGGATGGGCTAACCACGGTCTCCGGCGGGGGGACACCGAAACGAGCGACCGCCCCGGCTCGAGCTCGACGGGCTCCCACCCGAGCCTTGTGAGTTGGCCCCTGTCAGTTCTCAGACGCTTCCTGGACGGCTGCAGCCGCGATTGGGCCGACAGGCCGTCGTAGCAGTCCTGGCACTACGTGGACTCCAAGGGCGCTCAGCAACTCGTGGCTGGCTGCGCTCTCCAGGGCCAACTCCAGAGCAGGCGCACCGGCCTGATCGTCGAGAAGCAGGTAGATCGCTGTCGGCTCGCTGTCCTCTCCCCGCCGGAGCTCTTCAAGCTCTCGCGCGGCCGCTTCGACGACATCCCGCAGGCCGTCAGCGTCGTCCAGGACGTCCAGCATCGCTGCACGTAGGTCTTGGTCGGAGTCCGTGCTGCCGACCTCCGCAACTGCGCCACTGGGCACAACGCGGGTGAGGCCGAGCAGCTCGGGGCCCAGGCCCGCCTCGTAGACCGCGAAGGGGATGGCGCTTAGCACCGCCTCAGTGGTGGAGCGCTCGGCCGATCCGCCCGCGAGGCCCTTCCTGAGCCGGTTGGCAACGACCGTCCGAAGCCGGTCGGACCCCTCAGCCGCTCGAACGAGCCCTCTCGCGATCACGAGCGGCTCCGCAGGGAGCGGGTCCGCCAGGCTCTCCACGCCGATTCGGACTAGCGACTCTTGGTGCGTTGGGTAGCTGCGCGCGAGCCCGTCGTCGATGAGGGCGAGAGCCAGCGTCGGGCTGAGCGGGAACAATCGCGACAACCGCTCGGAGGCCCCTGTATCTAGGGATCGGAGCAAGTCGATCAGTTGCCTACGTACTCGGTCGGGACCGTCGGCGAAGATGCGACCTGCCGCGAAGATCCAGGTGTTGCGCCAGTGGGGGCTGGGCGCGGCGACCCGCAGTGCGTTCAAGGCGCCGTCTTCGCCCGAACCGGTGAGGTATCGCGCCGCCATGAGTTCTTGCAGGGAGCGAATCTCGAAGCCCACGCCACTCCCTGCGCGGGGCGTCAGGAGCACGAGACGCAAGGTCGCGGCGTCCACGATCTCATCGACGACGTGCGCGTCGTCACCGTCGACCCGGAACCCGGCTCCGCGCAGGAGGTCTTGCACCTCCTCGCGCAACTCCACCGGCGAGAGCGACGCCATCGCGCCGGCGGCCTCCTCGCTCCGACACTGCAACTTGAACCCGACACGCTCGTGCAACGACGTGATGTGGGGGCGGTGTCGCTGGAGGATCTCCGACAGCGCCTTGTTCTTGTTGGTCTCGCGGCGAAAGACCGTTTCGAAGTAGCGGTCGAACAGCCCGTACCGATCGGTCGGCAGACTCGCGTTGGACTCCAAGATCAGCGTGAGGATCAGGACTTGGAGCGGTGTCTGCATCAGGTGCCGTAGCGCCTCGTCATCCACAGCCTGGGAGAGGCGCATCTGAATACGTTCACCCCGCTCGGGCTCGTCGTGGAGGCGCATCTGGGTCACGAGGGTGCCGTAGGCGACCGCATCCCCCGTGGTGAGGCGAGCAAGGTCCAGGCGCGCGAACTGCGTCGGGGCAATCTCCTCGTTGTACCCAGTGGGCCTGGTCGTGACGACGACCAGCAGGTCCGCGCCGCGGGTCTCGGCCTCCGCGACGAACGACTCGATCTCCTGAATCAGACGCCGACGCGCGTCGCGCGAGGCGACTTCGTCGAGTCCATCGAGCACCAGGAGCCACGGCCACTGCAGAAGCCATGCGTCCAGGTGGTATGGCTTGACGTCGCCAGTCACCGCCGACTGGTTGACCAACTCGCTGATCCAGCGGAGGAGGTGGGACTCGCCTTCGCTGCTGTAGCGCTCCGTGTACTGCGCCAGGTCTACCCGGATAGGCCACCGGCGATTGCTCGGCATCGGGCAGCCCATCCGATCTAGTGCCGCTCGGGTGCCCTCCACCACCGCTTGGTGACGCGGTCCAAGTTCCGAGTGCTCGAGCATGGCGGCGCGATAGACCTGAATGATGAACTTGCTGACGGTCGTCTTGCCGTTGCCCGGGCCTGCGGCCAGCACGATGTGGCTGCGCAGGGGGAGGAGCGGTTGCGACGGTCGGAGCGACCGATCTCCATGCTCAATGACGTGGCGGATGATCTTGGTGACGGGCTGGTCGGTGTTGGGCTGCTCGTCGGCTACCGGGAGGTCGATCACGACGTCGTGCAGCGGCGTCTTATCAGCGGGGTCGGAGCCGGCCTCGTCGAAGTAGACGTACTGGTCCTCGATGAGTCTGGTGGTCGCGTGTCGGCGCAAAGCTGGCTCGAGCGCTTCATCGCTGACGGTGCCGGTGAGTTGCTGCAGTGCCGAGAGGACGTCACCGGCGGTGAGCATCCCCGGGACGCTTCGGCGGACTTCGGAGTACGCAGTTAGGAGCGACTCCAACTGGTTCCCGTCCCAGATACGCCAGTCACGGATGCAGCGTGCCCGCGCTAGGAGCTCGGGGTCCCTCTCCGTTCCAGTTTCCTCCTCCTGCGACGACTTCAACCTGCTCAGGTGGTCATTGACGCTCCTCTTGACGGTATCAATGCCTCCCTTCTTCCCGACTGGGCTCAGACGCACGTTGGTGACGAAGATGAGGTAGTCCGGTACCTCCATGCGGCTTCTGGTGGCCTCGACCCATGCGTCCAGTTCGGCGCGGATCTCCTTCGCCACCCAGGTGGCGTCCGTCGTCGGTTGGTCCGAGAGTTTGTCCTTCTGCTTGGCCTGGAAGACGGTGTAGCCGTCCCACGCGGCACTGGCGGACTGGCCGTCCTCGCCGTCCCAGTTGAGTGGACCCCGAAACGTAAAGTCCCGGCCACCGTCGGGTCCACGCCCGAACGAATGGACCCCCGCCCCGAGTGCGCGGACCGCCAACGCTGCGGCCAGTTGCTGGAACGCTGTCGCGCTCAGCGACGTGAGTGGATCGGTCATTGCTGCCCCCCCGCTGCGTTGCCGTGGAGCTTGGCGACCTGCTTCATGCCGACGAAACTACAGCGGGCGCCTTGGCGTTCGGGGCTACTCCACGCTTCGCGTGCAGGCAGACGCCACCCCGGGCTCAGGGCGCAGTCCGGAAGGCGGCAGTCACGACGCGATCGGCGACGCGGTCGATGTCGTCGCCGATCAGGCGCGCTGCCGTGGCGCGGGACGGTGCAGCACGGCGGTGTAGCCATCTCCGCTGCCTGACCACGACGTGTGCACGAACCCGCGGGCGGCAATCAGAGGTGTGACGTTGTGGAGACCCGCCTGGTGGAGGCCCCCGTCCCGTCCCATCCGGTGGCGACGGTCTCGACGACCTGAGTGCTCGACGACTCCAGCGCGAGCATCCAGTCTCTCCGGTGCGTTCGTCGGGGAAGACGGATGCCGCCATCAGGTCTTGGTGCTCCGCATAGGGAGCGTTGCACAATCTGGTGGGATGTTGGCGACGAAGTCGCAGGTGATGACGAGGGTCACCTGCTCCGGGAGTGCGATCGCACCCACCACCGTTGCACTCCGCGACATGAGCGCTGGCGCCGAGGGGTTCGCGGGATCGATGCCAATCAGCGTCGGGTCGACTTACTCAAGCGTGACCTTGGCCGCCGCTGCGGGTGATGCTTCGTCGCTCACCACACCAGCCTGGCAGACAGTGCGGGCAGCCCAGGCGCCGCATCACCTGCGCGGTGCCGTCCTCGGCTACGCACACTTGATCGCGTGTGCGTCCGGCGCGTGCACCGCGCGGCGTGGAGGCCCGCCTTCTGGCGGTGGGACTCACCGGGCCGCATTCACGGATGCGCTAGCGGTGGCCGCAACCACAGGTCACGGAGGGAGGTGCCGGTGGAGGGTGGCGCCTTGACCGGGCCGCGTCCGCGTAACGGTCTGCCTGGGCCGCGCCTGAGGGGCTCGAGCTCGTCGTGTCGGTGGTGTACGGCACACTACGACAATGGCGCTGAGGTCACCGATCTTCCTAGATTACGAGACGCTGCTCGCCCACGCGGAGTACCACGATGTCGATGTGCCGCGGCAGGCGGAGGTCGTCGAGAAGGTCTCCCGGCAGCGGTCGCTCGCTGGCAAGGCTGGCCTTTCCGGACTGGGCGCGAGCGGCGGCGTAGGTTCCGATGTCGAGTACCAGTCGACGTACCGCCTCACACCGAACCTCAAGGCCACCGTAAGCAGGGTGATCGACGCCCTCATCCACGAGGGCGGCGTCAAGGTGGGACCCGATAGTGAGACACGGCTCGGGCGGGACGATCTCGTTGAGTTGACCGGCCGCACTCGAATCACGACGGCAAGCCTCGCCGGCAAACTGCTTCACATCGTCCGTCGCGTCCTCGCTGACGCCGAGCTGGATGTGACACAACTCGATGACCTCAGGGCTGACGCACCACAGATGCTCGCCGAGCTCAAGGCGGTGTACCTCCGTAACGAACTCCCACCGATTCCGATCCTGTTGGAGATGACGGGCACCGCACTCCCCCAGCGGGTCTACGTCAGCGTCCGGCCCGACCACTTCGTCGACGCAGCCGGAGCGAACCGCCTCGAAGGCGAGTTGCGTGCTCTCGGCACCGTCTCTCACCTCGTCGAAGGCGGTGATGATGGCTTTCTCAGCGCGGAGACATGGCTCCTCGACGGGTTTGAGTACCTCGTGAAGCGGAAGCTCATGGCATCGATCGGCGACCAGGTGAAGAGCCTCGCGACAGTGCTCGACCTGGATCTCCCGGCTGACGACGTCCACGCGTACATCACCGGCCCGGCCATCATCGTTGATGCCATCGCGCTCTACTGACGACCCCCGAAGGGTCCACTTCCTCAGCTGCCCGCGCCGACCTCAACGGACCGTCTTGAACTGATCAGCTCTACGCCTGAAGGGAACTCGTGATGAGCAGATGCACAGCCCCATACCGGGGTCATCGAACGGCAAGTGGACGCGCCGCCTGTCCCGCATGCGGCGGCCGCGGCAGGCACTACTCGCCAAGGCCGTACTACCCGCCGTCGACCTACACACCGAGGAGTGGCGACGGCGCGGCGCTGGGCGGTAGCGGGGCCAGTGGCGGCGGTAGCGCCCGGCCGCGATGGTCGCCGAGCAGCTCACCGGTGACGTACACGCCCGCCGAGGTGCGGGCTCTGACCCCGGTTCGCCGGGCGGTCGAGCTGCGAGCGCGCCAGGAGCCCGACCTTCGCGACGTCTTTCTCTGCCACGCGTGGGACGACCGTCGCGGCGCAGCCAAGGAACTGCACGACCTACTCGAGGCCGAGGGCGTGACCGTCTGGTTCAGCGAGAAGGACATCCTGCTCGGCCAACCTTTCCTGCGTGAGATCGACCGGGGCCTGGCCAAGTCACGCACAGGTGTCGTGCTAGTAACGCCTGCCCTGCTGAAGCGCGTCGACAGCCGTGGGGTATCCGACAAGGAACTCTCAGAACTCCTCGCGCGTGACCTGCTGATCCCTATCGTCCACGAGACGACCTACGCCGAGCTCCGGAAGGTCAGCCCGTTGCTCGCGTCCCGAAACGGGCCGGACACGTCGGACGACTCGATGGAGGACATTGCCATCAAGATCGCCGAGCTCGTTACGGTTGAAGACGAGTTGGTGGGTGCTGGATAGCCGGTCCCTTCGTAGCCCGGAGGACGATGTGCACCGGAGGTGTCTCCGCCCAAGTTCTAGTGGTGCGGTGAGGACGTCGCCGACTGGACCCGGCCGCACCCTCGGGCGCTACGGGTACCCAGTCGGTGCGCACAGCCGGCGCACATCGGAGATCACGCGCCAGACGACGAGCGCGCCGTAGCAGATCGGTCCGTACTCGCTCGCGCAAGTTCGGATCGCCGGCGGGGACGAGCGCCTCATGTTCGAGGCCAGGTCGCTCTGCGACGGGCAGCCCATCGCGGTCGTGTCGAACGGTGGCCCGGGCGGCTGCGACATGTACAGGCCGCTCGACCGGGACGGATGGGCGGCGATCCGCCACTTCGAGACGTACGCAACCGCGTGGGGTGCCGACCAGCAGCCGGCGATCTGGTTCGCCGAACGACGCGATCGTCTACGAGCCGCTCGAGCAGTCGTGGGTCGACCGCCTCCCTCCGGATCAGCCCGGGGCACTAAGGCTGTGAGAGTCAGGTCGGGAGAGACCCTACGGGTCACAGAACGCTGCCGCGACCGAACAGGGCAGCGAAGGTGGAGCGGGGAGCGGGGGGCGCGGGCGCGATAACGTGGGGTCTCCACCCAGTTCCCCTGTGGGTTGGAAGCCGCGATCCGGGGCGTCGGGCTCTGAGAGCTAGCAGAACTAGCTTTCAGCCTGTTCTCAGAACTTGTCCCCCAACAGCGCAAGAGGATCGGCTGCGCTGGCCACTAGTCGACCCGGACAGCCGTCGCGGGATCGATCCGGGCGGCTAGCACGGCCGGAGCTATGGCGCCCACTCCGCCGACTCCGATGCCTAGCAGCAACGCCAAGCCGAGGTCGCTCGCGCCTAGGGCAAACGTCCAGCCGTTGACAGCGCACAAACTCGCCACCCCAACCAAGGCAAGCGACCCACCGGTGAGGCCGCCCAAACAGCCCACTACCGCGCCTTCAAGCACAAAGATGGCCATGACGGCACCTTGCGACGCGCCGATAGCACGCCGCAAGCCGATTTCCGATGTTCGAGCTGCCACCGACACGATCATCGCATTCGCGATGAGCAGGGCAGCAATTAGAGTTAGAACAGCGCCCACAACCGAGACATAGCGTTGCATGCTGTCATCAATCCGGCCTCGCACATCGGTCGTGTCTGCCGCCAGCGAAACCGAGAACCTTCCAGGAGCGTCGGGGGCGAGGGCGTATGGAAGCGCTTCTGCGACGGGGCCCGCAGCGCCCATTGCAACACGTACTGTCATGACTGTTTCGCGATCCGAGCCACGAATTGCTAGCGCGGACTCGTACGGGACGATCACCGTGCTGTCGAGTCCACCCCCGAGCACAACACCCGCCAACCCAAATTCCTGATTCTGCACGTTGAACGCAACCCCCGAGACGGGCCCGCCGATCGCTGGTACACCCAGTGTCTCCGCGACGTCGGCACCAACAAATGCCGGGTGAAGGGCGGAGGAGTCCAGCAGAGACGCCCCCCCGGGGGCCACTGAGGCGCCGATCGCGTGCACGTAGCCGGACGTGGCTCCAATTAGCTCCTGGCCTTCGGATAACCCACCCGCTAGGACCCGTGGGTCCGTTAGCAGAGCTCGCTCAAGGTCAAGTCGCAAGCCAGCGCCTTCTACCATCGGCAACTGTTCGACCAAATCCACAGAGCCGCTTGGGAACAACGCGCCGAATTCAGCCGCCGGGCATTTGCACGATCGCACCGTTAGCAGATTGCTCCCGGACGCCGCGATCTGGGCCGAAACGTGGCGGGATGACGCCGCCGCCAAACCGCTCGCTGTACCGAGCGCGCCCACGCTGAGGGCGACAGCAACCACCAATAGGACGGTGCGCGACTTTCGCTGCTGGAGTTGAACGATCACGTCCTCTGAAGAATCGCGCAGAGCGACTGCGAAACGTCGAAAGTGTGTCACGGATCTGTCCGCCCAGAACTAAGGCTGACCACGCGATCGGCCCATGAGGCCACCTGGGCGTCATGCGTAATGACAACTACAGCTGTACCGCCGGACGCATGACGGCGTAGGAGGTCCAGCACTTGCGCCGCGTTCTCGCGGTCGAGGTTTCCCGTCGGCTCATCCGCGAGGAGCACGGCGGGCGACAGTACCGCTGCCCGCGCGATCGCTAGCCTCTGCTTCTCGCCCCCGGATAACACAGCTGCCTTCGCCCATGTTCGATGCTCAAGCCCAACTTCCGCTAAGACGGCCTCGATCAGATCTTGCCGACGGCGCCTTTCAACGCCGACAGTGGCCAGTTTCAACCATACGTTCTCGAACACCGTCCGACTGCCTAGCACATGGTACGACTGAAACACAAAGCCGAGCTCTAACGCACGCAGGCGGTCCCGCTCGCGAGCGCTCAGGTCAGCGGTGTCTTGGCCAGCCAACGCGTAACTGCCAGACGTAGGCTTATCGAGCAAGCCAAGGAGGTTCAAGAGCGTGCTCTTACCCGCTCCGGATGGACCTACTACGGCTACAACCTCAGCCGTGGCGGCATGGAGCGTAGCGTCAGCGAGGGCGATCACCTCCGGTGTACCTGGATATGCACGTCGCATGTGTCGGGCATCCAGCAGGATGCTCACGGCGGGTCACCGAGAAGTATTTGATCACCTACGCGGAGACCGGCCGACCCAGTGCTCTCGGCTTCGACGATCACCTTGCCACGACCTTCGGCGAGCACTAGCACGGGCACCCGCGCGTACCCGCGGCCACCCTCGGAATCCAGCTCGCTCCGCACAACGAGAACGTACGAGGCGCCTTCGCCGTCTTGCCGCAAGCCAACGAGTGGGACCTCGAGGCCCGCGACAGAAGGGGGAGCGGTGGACGGCGTTGCCGTCACCTCGCTCCCATCCACAAATGCGCTAGGAAGCGGACCGGTTGGTGCCACGGAGACGTCGACACCAGGGGCACCCTCGTTCGCCGTGAACTCGCTGATGGCTACAACAGTCCCGTCGAACACATCGCTGACTGACCCAGGACGGGTGATGGTTACAGCCGTACCTTCAAGAAAGGCCGCTTCCACGTCCAGCGTTGCCCGAAGGACGACGGATGGCGCACCTAATCGGACCACCGCCGCTGGCGCTTCAAGGCTGACTGCCGAGCCCACTTGGCCTGCCGCCGCGACCGTTGCAGGCCCGGTGATGGCGAAGACCTCGCCTGCCGCCAATCGGGCCGCTGCGGAGAAACGTGCGGCGGCGAGCCGGGCGTCTGCGTCGGCTTGGGTACGTCGTGCAGCCGCAACGATCGCGGGCTCTGCGTCCGATGCGAGTTCAAGGACCGCGGCGTCGGCTTCAGCGGCCAGTACCTCTGCGTCGAGGACCGCGGCCTGCACCTCGGGCGACGGTGCAGGCGGCTCGTACCCCGCCGCCCTGTAAAATCTCGTGACCGCGGACGCGGTACCTGGCCCGTACTTGCCGTCGACCGTGCCGGCGTAGTGTCCTAGCCTCATCAACGCCTGCTGCAGGGCCTCTACGTCGCGTCCGCTCGCGCCCGGCTCGATAGATCGATACGGCGGGAATGCCATCTCTAACGCGATGATTGGACGCCCTGACACTTCAACGATTAGGGAACCATTCTCAACAGAGTCTCCGGGTATGCGCGGCGAGGCGGTCACGACCAGAGTGCTTTCGCCGACATTTCCTACGCTCGTCGGCGCGACGCTAAGCGTACGACCGAGGCTCACCTTGCCCGATATGGCGGGGAGCGCCTCTGCTATGGATCCCTGCGTAACCGCCACTGCGACCGGAACCGCGCGTTCGGAGTTTTGAGCCGCACTGTCGAGGGGAGACACTATTCGAGTGCCGATTAAGAGTGCAGCAACCGCGACAGCCAGAGTGACGCCCAACCAGACGAAGAGCCACCCACCTGTTGGCGCACGCCGCTTAATGACAGAGCTCATCAGAAGCCTTGAGCGGCGAGGAACTCCTGCGCCTCGGCGAGCTGAGCTTCCTGCTTTGCGCGGACGGCTTCCAGCTCGGTACGGTACTCGACGATAATCGGTGACTGATGTGCCGCCAGGAGATCAGCCAGCTTCTGCACCATGCCGACTTCGCTCTTGCACTGCGTGTCGGCAACGGCGACGCGGATTTCTGTTTCGCTCAACTGCTCGCCCTCACCGACAGCTAGCGCATCGAATGCCGCCTCGTTGTCTGGGGGCTGGACCCCTGCAGCCTCGAGGCAGCCACGCCAGGTCTCCCTGAGAGTAGCTGCCTCGTCGGACCCAGCGACCGCCGAGTAGGCGAACTCCATTGCGTCGCTCCACGGTCCCGTGCTTGGCACCTCACGGAACCGCTTCACCTCTGGCGAGTTCACGCACTGATCTGCCAACAGTTCTTGCTGTTCGGGACTCACGACTCCGAAGTCCGGAGTTGTTTGCCCTGCCGCTGCGGCCGCCTTCTCCTCCGACATGACCGCGTGATACCCGAATTGCGCGGCATAACTTGTGACCCACACTCCGAAGTCTCGATCGTCACCCATTTCAGGGATCAGGGGCTTATATGTGTATTCGATGCCAAGGCCGCGAGCGCAGGTTCCCAGGGCCAGGGTGGCAGCGTTCAGGACAGTTTGATGCTCGCTCCAGTTGAAGAAGTACTCCTCGAGCGGGTACGAGATTGTGCCGGCCTCTGGATCGAGTGCGGCGGCGTTCTGGACGATAGGGCCTGGCGTGAGCCGCACCGCGTCGGGGATGGAATTGCCGGCGCCGCATCCGCTGAGGGTCACCGCGAATAGAGCGGCGAGGACGAGTCGGCTCCGGACGTGTGACACTTGATGCCCCCTTCATTAGACCGCGCCACGGCTGAGGAGCTCTGCCTCAGCCGTGGCGCGAGGATCAGACGCAGTCGACAAACTTCAAAGAGGTGAGGTTGTTGCTGAAATTCGATCCGCTGTACGGACCCTGCCCCGCGCCGTTGGAGAGGTTCGGATCCTGGTAGTTGTACCCGTCGACGACTCGGTGCAGGTAGAAAGACGCGCCGCCGTAATTGGCGTCCTTGTACCAGGAGGTCCGGCAGCTGTTGCCCTGACTGATGACAGAGTCGGCCCAGTTGTCGGCGATAGCGAAGTCGGCGTCGCTGTACTGATTGTTCTGCTGATAGAGGTTGCCGAGGTCATAGTCGTTGTACGGGAACCTACAGGCCCATCCGTTGGAGCACACCCCGGGCGCAGCGGCGGCCGGTACGGCGAACCCAACGGCAACCGTTGCGGCGATGGCGAGCGACGTGACTATGCGGTGAACCATGCGTGTGCGCATCCGAACTCCCTTGTGGCATGCCGAGGCAGGACGCACGTATGGGCCCCCTGCTACGTCCCCCTTTCCGGGACGTTGGCGCCGACTTTAGCGGGTGCGAGGCCCGTTGTGGGGTCAATGAGTGCACCAGTTTCGCGCTGGGCAGGAGCCATCGGACGCCCGGTCAGGGAGCCGCGAGGGTGACACGCCGAGTGACCGGGGTCTGCACCTGGGTTGCAGTTGCGGCTGCGACGGTTGCTGACAGGACGAGGTCGAGGAGCTGGCCCGTACTCAGCCCCTCTTCGTGCGCCGTCCGAGCAAGTTGCTGCGCGAGGGCGTACGTGCGGCCTTGCGTGCGCCGTGGCGCAGTAACAACGGTACCGATTCGACGACGGGAGACGACGAGCTGTGCTGCTTCCAGTTCGCGGTACGCCCGGGCAACGGTCCCAGGGGCGATGCCGAGGTCAGCTGCCAAGGCCCTTACGGTAGGCAGCTTTTTTCCGTCATGAAGACCGCCAGCGAGTATCAGGGCTGCTACCTGCGCCCGAATCTGCTCGTACTGCGGCGTCGATGAGCCTAGGTCAACGGCGAGTTTCACGAGGCAGCCAGGCTCTCGATGGGTGCGGCCGCTGACACCGCGGGGGCTCGCCGGCGGGCGGGCAGGAACGTAAGTGCGGCTCCGACTACGAGCGCGGCGACCGAGGCGACCAGCAACCCAACACCCGCGACCTGGCTGGCGGCTCGTAGGTACACGGCGCCGGCAGCTCCGAGTGTGCCCGCGACGCTCATGGCGAGGACGAACTGAACGCCGCGGAGCACGTGGCGCGCTGACCGCTGGCGGAGGTGGTGGTCCCACTCGGGGTTCACGCCAACGACAGCTGGTCTCCATGTGATGAGCCGCAGGACCAGCTCGCAGCTACCAACGAGAGCGAGGGTTCCTACAGCCATCGGGACGCCGTAGTAGATGCCCGGATATCCGCCCAGCGATCCGAAGAGGGGCGAGTCAAGAGTTCGCGGCCCGTCTGCCAGCACGGCGAACGCCGCCAGGGAAAGAAGGTGAAAGGCGGCCCATGATCGAATTAGACGACGGTAGAAGGGTGGAACTACATCCAGGACGCGTCGGCGCTGTAGCACTGCCTCGCGGATCGCGCCGGTCGGCCGCGGCCATGTGACCTGCCCTACCGCTTCCGCGATCAGCAGGCCAGTTCCGGCGAAGGCCGGCATGAGCGCGAGGGTCCGCCCGTCACCGACAAGCGGCCCAACTAGGCCGGCCAGGGCGCTGGCAAGCACGACCACAAGGAGGGCCGCGACGCCCGTCAGGGAGGCAAGAGTCGCATGGCGATTCGCGCGTGCTGCAACCCGGGATGGCGTCGCTGTACGGCGGCTATCAAGCACCAGCAGACCGAGGGTCACGCCAAGCAGCAGACAGGCAGGAGCCAGGAACGCTACCGTGGCCATAGGCCACGAAGCGCAGAGCATGCTGCTCGACCCGTTCAAGCAGACGCCACCGTCAACGATCCACATCCCGGCCTCCTGTTTATTGTTCATGAACAATGCTCCATCACGCTCGCAGTGTCAAGTGCGTGGATGCGCGTGTGCGGATGACGGACGCGTACGCCGGTCGCTCGCAGAGTGTTCCGCGCCGGTGCTGCTCCTCAGGTGCGGCGTGAGCCCGTGGTCCGTCGGTCCTCACCACTCCTCACCCTCGGTCGGACTCTGAATGAGCGTGCCGCTGACGTCCTGACCTGACTGGCGCCGTCGCGCGCCCGCCCCCGCGCGCGGGGAGCCGGCCGCCGCGCGGCGGCGGCTGCCCGGTCGTGTACTAAGCCCGGCGACGACACCGGTCCCTCACGGCCGTCGCGACTGTCAAGGGCCATCGAGTTCTGCCCAGGGGCGGTCGTGAAACTTGCCCGGTGACGGTCACGAAAACTGCCCGGGGGACTGCTGCAGGGTCGGTTGACACTCCATCTGTGGGACGAAGTCCCGCTGGAAGGATGTCGCTGTGCCCAAGAAGTTCCCGCCTGAGTTCAAGCGTGACGTCGTGCGGGTCGCCCGCCGCGGCGACCTGACCCATGCCGAGGTTGCCTCCGACTTCGACATCTCCGTGGAGTCGGTGCGGCGCTGGGTGCGCCAGGCCGACGTCGATGACGGTGTCGTGGACGGCAAGACCACCAGCGAGCAGAACGAGTTGGTGCAGCTGCGCCGTGAGAAGCGTCGGCTGGAGCAGGAGAACGAGATCCTGCGCCGCGCGGCTGCCTACTTCGCCGCTGGATCGCTCCCAAAATGAGCTACCCGCTGGTCCGTGACCTGGCCGCCGAGGGGATCCCGGTGCGGTTGACCTGCGGGGTGCTGGGCCACTCCAGGCAGGCGTACTACGCCTGGCTCGCCGAGCCGGTCAGCCAGCGTGAGCTGGAGGACGCCTACCTGACCAACGCCCTGATCGACGCCCACAGTGACGACCCGGAGTTCGGCTACCGGTTCCTGGCCGACGAGCTCGAGCGAGCCGGTCACGACGTCGGTGAACGCAGGGTCTGGCGGTTGTGCTCCCAGCAGAGGCTGTGGTCGGCGACGGTCCGCAAGGGCCGGCGCGGCACCGGGAAGTCCCCGGGGCCGGCAGTCCACGACGACCACGTCCAACGCAACTTCACCGCGCAGGAGCCGGACCAGGTCTGGGTCACCGACATCACCGAGCATCCGACCGCCGAGGGCAAGCTCTACTGCTGCGCGATCAAGGACCTGTTCAGCAACCGGATCGTGGGCTACTCACTCGACGAGCGGATGACCGCCCAGCTCGCCGTCACCGCACTGCGCACCGCCGTCGCCCGGCGCGCCCCGACCGGTGTGGTGGTGGTGCATTCGGACAGAGGGTCGCAATTTCGAGCGCGGAGCTTCCGGGCGGTCCTGATCGCCGCCGGGCTGCAGGGCTCGATGGGTCGTGTCGCGTCGGCCGGTGACAACGCGGCCATGGAGTCCTGGAACGCGCTGCTGCAGAAGAACGTCCTGAACCGTCGCCGCTGGCGCACGCGCGACGAACTGCACGATGCGATCGTCTTCTGGATCGAACGGACCTACAACCGTCGTCGACGCCAGCGCGCCCTGGGCAAGCTCACCCCGGTCGAGTTCGAGCTCGCCTTCACCGCCCAGAACGCCGCTCTTGCGGCATGATCACCACTCACCCGGTGTCAACCGAACCTGCAGCAGTCCCGTTTGCCCGTGCCGCGGCGCCGTTGGCGCCGTTGCCGGCGTTGCTCGCGGCGCTACGTGCCATGGACATCCCCGTGTCGTGGTTGGCACGCTCCCGGTTCATACCGCTCCTGGACGCCACGGGTGTCCGCGCCGAGGCCGACCGGACTGCCGCGGTGACTCTCCCGGAGGACAGCACTCGAACGCTTCGGCTCCTGCTGCCAAGCGTGCTGGAGGCCACCGTGAGCCGCGAACCACCCACAGGACCTCCATCGGCGCCTTCGCCGATGCCTGGCAAGCGCATGTCCAACCGGGACGCGTTGAAGTACGCCCAGGAGCAGAAGGCACTGATGCTCGAGCTCACGCGCACGGATCTGGTCGAGCCACCCGAGCTGGACCCGGTCACTGCCAGGGCGATCGCGGACTACAAGCCCTCGGGCATCCCGCCATTGACATGGGACGTCATCGCGCCAGCCGTGCGGCTCGCCGCCACGTACTACAAGCCGCCATCGAAGACGTCCGCCCAGAACACGCTCTCGATCGTGGCGCGGTACGCCGCCTACCTGCAGGAGCACCCGCGCCCCGGCCGGTCCGGCCCGATCCAGGCGGAGGACCTGGTCCTCGAGTCGAACATCCGGTGGTGGACTTCGGCGGCGTACCCCAACCCTCACTCGCGAAGCACTGCATCCTGCACCGTGAACCGCGTTGCCCGTAACGCCACCGGGCGCAAGAAGGTCACCCACGTCGTCCGTGACAGCCAGGAGCCGTACGGCACCTGGGAGGTGATTGAGATCCGTCGGGCTCTTCTGTACCAGAAGTCCGTCGGCTTGAACCGGGCGTCGTGCTTCCTCGGCGCGTGCTGTCTGGGCGCTGGCCTGAACTCCCGGGACCTGCGCCGGCTGCGCGCCCGCGACATCGAGGAGCGGACGCTGAGCGACGGGACCGTTGCGTACGTCATCCACGTGACTGCGAAGGGACGCGAACGAGAGGCGGTCGTCATGCGCCAGTACGAAGCGATGACGCGCCGCGCCCTGCAACTGCACGCCGACACCGGGCGGGGCCTGGACGACCTCATCATCGGCGTGAGCGAGGAGCGCGCCGCGATCGCCTCTCCCATCCTCGCCCGCGTCGCGCTCTACGGAAAGGCCGCGACGATCCGGCTCGACGTGAACCGGATGCGCGCCACCTGGATGGTCTCCGCGATGAGCGCCCCCGTCCCGTTGGTCGACCTCCTCAGGACCGCAGGTGTGCAGTCGGCGCGGATGTTTGTCGCTCTCTCGCCGTACTGCCCAGCGCCCGACCCGCACCACGTCGAGCACCTGACCCAGTTGCTGCGCCACGTTCGATGCCCCGCTCTGTCCGGAAGGGAAACGTGATGCCCTCGTCCAACCAACTGCGCAGGATGCGGCGCGCCGACAGGTCCATGTTCAAGGACGTCCTGGCCAAGCTGGAGCAGTCCGGTCTTCCGGACGAGCTGCAGGCCATGCTTAACCCTCACCAGACCGGCGCGCCTAGACAGGTCTCGGTTGCCGTCTTCTTGACCGCGCTGATCCTGGTGTTTCGCTTCACAGGCTCTGCCACTCTGGCCGACCTCCACCGCTACTTGACAACCGGACTGGACCGGCACCTGCAGGTCGAACTCGGCACTCGCAAGAGCCTCCACGGCCGTGACGATGCCTGCGGCGCCCTCACGTACCGGCAGGTGCAGTACTTGTTCCGCCAGATCGTCCGGCGAATCGACCCCAAGGAGTCGAACGAGGTCTTCGAGCGCACGCGCCGCCGTCGGTTTCTCATGCGCCTGCAGACGGAGTACGCCCAGGTCCTGATCCCGAAGGATGACCTCGCGGACGTTCGTGCGCGCGCCGTTGACAGCACGCCTGTACACGCGTGGAACCTCGCCTGGTCCGGGCGAGACTGTGATGCTTCCACCGGACACCGGACGCTGACCGACTCAGACGCACGCGAGTTCTTCTTTGGTTTCCGCGCGCTGACGTACTGCATCGCCGGCGAGCGCCCGTACGTGGAGGCGTTCTACTTGCGTCCCGCCAACGAGGGCGAAATCGAGGCCAACCTTGACCTGACGACCGCGCTGGCCGACCTGCTCAAGAAGGACGGACGGACCCTCGGCTACGTTCTGGCAGACCGTGGGTTCTCCGAACTCCAGGAGCACAACTGGGTGGAACCGATGCGCGGGCTGGGCGCCGAGCCGGTTTTCGACTACAGGAAGTCGGACCGCGGTGTGGTGATGATCCTCGGCGCACTGGTCACCGATGGGCGTCCGCATTGCCCTTGCCTCCCGAAGGAGCTAGAGCTGCCTGCCCGCCCACCTCGCGTTGGGCTGGGTGCGCCTCCCGGGGACAAGGCGCGCCAGAAGCGGCGGGATCAGTACGAGAGCGACCGCACGGCCCTCGAGGAGGCCAAGAAGCTCATCGAGCAGCGTCAGGACTACATGGGTGGACACGTCGCCGGTAACGGATACGGCCACGGCGACGCGTGGCGGTGCCCGGCGCTCGAGGGAAAGGTGCGCTGCACGCGTCGCCCTGACTCGATGTTCCTCCCTGACGACGGCCGGCCCACCCTGCGGCCCGGAGACGACATAGAGATGGGCGAGTTCTGCACCGAGGAGTCGATCGTTCTTCGAGCTGACGTGCAGCCGAAGCTCCGTCAGAAGTTCACCTGGATGGGCCGGATGTGGCGGTTCTGGTACCGGAAGCGCACCTACGCCGAGGGAGTGTTCGGCAACCTCAAGAACCGACGCACGGAGTCCATCACCCGGGGCTGGATCCGAGTGGCTGGTCTGACGGCGACGACGCTGATGCTGTGGGCTGCGACCAACCACTACAACTTGAGGATCGCTACTCGCGACGCTGACGACGGCGACTACGGCTTCGTCGACCTCCCGCGTCCGGACACACCGTGACCCGCTGAGATCGCGCCGCGCAACACAACTGGCTGGACCCGTACCGAGCCCGCCTGAGCACAGGCGGGCCGGGCGGCGCGTCGGCGTCCGCCGCACCTGGGGTGTGAGATCGAGCAGATCGTCGGCCAGGTCTGGCGCACGGCACCCAAGAGCGCCGTCCAACCCTAGAAGCGACGAGAACCCGGCCCTGAGCACCTGTCGGTGCTCCCGAAGCCGGGTTCTGTCGTGAGGGGCTGCCGACTTCTGTCGACACCCCGATGGCGGTAGCGGTGGGATTTGAACCCACGGTGGACTTTCACCCACACACGCTTTCGAGGCGTGCTCCTTAGGCCGCTCGGACACGCTACCTCGCCGGTGAGGATACCTGGTCCGGAGGCCCCGCTCCGAATCGGGCCCGTCGGCCGCGCGGGCAGGCAGGCCCGGGCCGACGACGCGCGCCCGTCACGACACGCCACGTACCGTGACCAGGTGAGTCAGCACACCGCCACCGCGCCGCCCGACGGCGCCGCGCTCACCGACCTCCTCCGCCCCGCCGTCGAACTCCTGGCCGGCCGCCGCCTCGCGGTCCTCACGGGCGCGGGCGTCTCGACGGACTCGGGCATCCCCGACTACCGCGGCCCCGCCTCGCCGCCGCGCCGGCCCATGACCTACCAGCAGTTCGTGTCCGACGCCGCGTTCCGCCGCACGTACTGGGCGCGGAACCATGTGGGGTGGCGGCACGTGGACCGCACCCGGCCCAACCCCGGGCACGTGGCGCTCGCGCGGATGGAGGCGCGCGGCGTCGTCGGCGGCGTGATCACCCAGAACGTCGACCGGCTGCACGAGCTCGCGGGCAGCCGCACCGTCGTGGACCTGCACGGGACGTACGCGGACGTCGTGTGCCTCACGTGCGGCACCCGGATCAACCGCGACGCCCTGGCCGTACGGCTCGAGGCGCTCAACCCGGGCTTCACGGAGGCGGTCGGAGCGGTCGCGGACGTCGAGATCGCACCCGACGCCGACGCCGTCATCGAGTCGACCGAGGGCTTCCGGGTCGCCGACTGCGAGCGCTGCGGCGGCATCCTCAAGCCGGACATCGTGTACTTCGGTGAGAACGTCCCCAGGGAGCGGGTCGCGCGCGCGTTCGCCCTGGTCGACGACGCGCAGGCGCTCCTCGTCGCCGGCTCGTCGCTGACCGTGCTCTCGGGCCTGCGCTTCGTCAAGCACGCCGCGAAGACCGGCAAGCCGGTGGTGATCCTCAACCGCGGCACGACGCGCGGCGACGAGCTGGCCGACCTCCGGCTCGACGTCGGGACCTCCGAGGCGCTCACGGCGCTCGACGACCTGCTGCCCGCGCCCGACGCCGCCGCGGGCCGGCCGCGCACCTGACGCCCGGCCGCGTCAGTCCCGCTGCTCGGCGAAGAAGTCCCGGAGCAGGTCGCCGCACTCCTGCTCGAGCACGCCACCGACCACCTCGACGCGGTGGTTGAGTCGCCGGTCCCGCACCAGGTCGTGCACGGACCCCGTCGCACCGGCCTTCGGGTCCCACGCACCCACGACGAGGCGCGGGATGCGCGCGAGCACGATCGCCCCCGCGCACATCGCGCACGGCTCGAGCGTGACGACGAGCGTGCAGTCGTCGAGGCGCCACCGGCCGAGCGTCACGGACGCCTGCCGCAGCGCGAGGAGCTCCGCGTGGGCCGTGGGGTCGCCGGTCGCCTCGCGCGCATTGTGCCCACGCCCGGTGACCACGCCGTCCGGCCCGACGACGACGGCGCCCACCGGCACGTCACCGGTCGCCAGCGCGAGCCGCGCCTCCGCGATGGCGACCGTCATCCGCCGCTCGTCGTCCGCACGCACCACGACCGTCCTCCGCCCTCACGCGCCCTCGGCGCCTCGCGGTCACCGCTCGGCACGCTAGCCCACCGCACCGGCCCACTGGGCAGGCCCGTCCAGCCGGTACGGTTCACCCATGCGCCTGCACGTCGCCGACCACCCCCTCGTCGCCCACAAGCTCACCGTCCTGCGCGACGAGAAGACGGCGTCACCGACGTTCCGCCTCCTCGTCGACGAGCTCGTGACGCTGCTCGCCTACGAGGCGACGCGCGACGTCCGCACCGAGCCGGTCGAGGTCACCACGCCCGTCGCCACGACCATGGGCACCCACCTCGCCGAGCCGCGCCCGCTCGTCGTCCCGATCCTGCGTGCGGGGCTCGGGATGCTCGAGGGCATGACGCGCCTGCTCCCCACCGCGGAGGTCGGCTTCCTCGGCCTGCAGCGCGACGAGGAGACGCTCCAGGCCATCACGTACGCGAACCGGCTGCCCGACGACCTGTCCGGTCGCCAGTGCTTCGTGCTCGACCCCATGCTCGCCACGGGCGGCACGCTCGTCGCGAGCATCGACTACCTCTTCGAGCGCGGGGCACGCGACGTCACGTGCATCTGCCTGCTCGCGGCCCCCGAGGGTCTCGCGGTCGTCGAGAAGCACGTGGGCGACCGCGCCGACGTGACGATCGTGGTGGCCGCCGTCGACGAGCGCCTCAACGAGAAGGCGTACATCGTTCCCGGGCTCGGCGACGCCGGCGACCGGCTGTACGGGCTCGTCTGACACCCGCCCGTCGGCGCCCAGTCACACCCCCCTTCACTCCCGCGGCCCCTCCCGGACAGGGTCGCGGTCGCACGCCTCGCGCCCGCTACGCCCCGGTTTGCGCACACTCGTCGCCGGTCAGCGGGTGAGGTATGTCCACGATGCGAGACGAGGGGTGACGAGGGCTTGGTGGTGAGGGGAGCGCCAGTCACACTCTTCCCATGACTGCTGTTGCGCTCCCTGTGACTGACACCTCGGTGTCGTCCTCGAGCGCGCAGTCGCACCCCGAGCACGAGGCCGGCTTCGCCCTGTACGTGGGCGTGCCGCAGGACGGCGCCGCCGGTCGAGCGCTCCTCGCAGACATCGCGGAGGCCGTCGTCGCGCTCGTCGAGCAGATGGCACCCGGGGCGACCACACGCTCCACGCTCGCCCTCGGCGCCCGGAGCTCGCGCCTCGACCTCGTCACCCAGGTGCGTGACGCGATCGACGACACGGACGAGCCCGCCTCGCCCGCCGAACCTGCGGCGACGACCCCGGCCGCCCAGCGTGCCCGCGCGGTCTGGAGCGGCCAGCACGGCGGCTCCGTCGTGCTGGACCGGGCCGCGCACCAGCTGACGGTCGACGGCCGAGCCGTCGCCCTCACGTTCAAGGAGTACGCACTCCTCGAGTACCTGCTCCGCCCGCCACACAGGGTCGTCGGCCGCGACGAGCTGCTGGCCCAGGTGTGGCGCACCGGTGTGTCGGAGATCGGCGCCCGGACCATCGACGTCCATGTGCGACGGCTGCGGGAAAAGCTGGGGGGCTGCCTGCAGATCGTCACCGTCCGGGGCGTGGGATATCGCTGTGATCCCACGCCCGAGTTCGTCCTCGTCGGCTCGGGGGATGCTGGCTGAGGGCCCGCACTGCCGGGTCGCGTGAACCAGGGGGCTCGTCCGCGACCCGGCAGTGCACTCTCTCCACCGAGGTGGGGTCGACCGGTCGTCCAGGACCGGTCGGCCCCACCTCGGTGGTTTCAGGACCCGTCGGCCATCCCCGCCGCCAGCACACCGACGCGCGGCCGTGAGCGCCGCCCCCGTGCGGCCGTGAGCGCCGCCCCCGCACGGCCGAGCACGCGCCGGCGCACGGCAGAGCGCGCGCCGACGCGCTGCCGAACGCACGCCCGAGCGCGCCGACACGCCCGGCCGACAACGACACGCCGACCCTACATCTAGTGGCGTGTCGCGCACTTGACCCCCACATCTAGGGGACTAACGTGGCGCTCCTTGGTCTCACGCTGACCGAGGCCCGCCGCCGGCGCGACCCTGCGGCGAGCTCCCACGCTGGAAGGAACGCCGTGACCACCACCACGGACCATGTGACCCCGCCCCCGTCAGCCGCGCCCGCGTCCGCCCCCGCGGCGGCACCCGCGCCGGACACGCGCATCCACGTGACCAAGCGCGACGGGACGCGCGAGCCGTACGACGCGGACCGCATCAACCGCGCGATCGAGCGGGCCGCCGTCGGCCTCAAGGACCAGATCTCGAAGGTCACGCAGGTGGCCTCGGAGCTCGCGATCACCCTGTTCGACGGCATCACCACCGAGCAGCTCGACGAGGCCGCCATCGGTGTCGCCGTGCAGAACGTGAAGGACGACCCGGACTTCGACGTCATCGCCGCACGCCTGCTGCGCAAGGTCCTCTACAAGCGCGTCCTCGGCGACTACGAGTCCGACCTCGAGCTCGCGCTCCTGCACCAGGCCCGCTTCCCCGGCTACGTGCGCGACGCCGTCGAGACCGGCCTGCTCGACACGCGGCTCGCGAGCAACTTCGACCTCGACGTGCTCGCCGCCGCGCTCGACCACCGCCACGACGAGCTGCTCCGCTACACGGGCACCGTCACCATGCGGAACCGCTACATGATCAACGACCGGACCGGGAAGCCGCTCGAGGTCCCCCAGTACTTCTGGATGCGCGTCGCCATGGGGCTCTCGCTCAACGAGGCGAACCCGACGGCCGCCGCGGTCGGGTTCTACTCCGCGATCGCGCGCCTCGAGTACCTGCCCGCCGGCTCGACGCTCGTCAACGCCGGGACGTCCTACCCGCAGCTCTCCAACTGCTTCGTCATGCAGATGGACGACGACATCGAGCACATCGCGACGTCCGTCCGCAACGTCATGTGGCTGACCAAGGGCACGGGCGGCATCGGCCTGTCGGTCACCAAGCTGCGGGCCGAGGGCTCGCCGATCCGGTCCAACAACACGACGTCGACCGGCCCCATCCCCTTCATGCACACCATCGACTCGACGCTGCGCGCCGTGTCCCGCGGTGGCAAGAAGTTCGGCGCCCTGTGCTTCTACATGGAGAACTGGCACCTCGACTTCGCCCAGTTCCTCGACCTGCGGCAGAACTCCGGCGACCCGTACCGGCGCACCCGCACCGCGAACACCGCCGTCTGGATCTCCGACGAGTTCATGAAGCGCGTCGCGGCCGACGACGACTGGTACCTCTTCGACCCCGCCGAGACGCCCGACCTCGTCGAGCTCGTGGGCCGCGAGTTCTCCGAGCGCTACGCGCGGTACGTCGCCGACGCCGAGACGGGCCGCATCCGCCGCTTCCGCAAGATGAAGGCCCGCGAGCAGTGGACCGCGATGCTCATCTCGCTGCAGACCACGTCGCACCCGTGGCTCACGTGGAAGGACACCATCAACGCGCGTGCCCTCAACGACAACACCGGCACCATCCACCTGTCGAACCTGTGCACGGAGATCACGCTGCCGCAGGACCGCGACTCGATCGCGGTCTGCAACCTCGCGTCGGTGAACCTGTCGACGCACCTCGTCGACGGCGAGATCGACTGGGACCTGCTCGCGGCCTCGACGCGGCTCGCGGTGCGCCAGCTCGACAACCTCGTCGACATCACGCTGTCCTCCGTGGGCGAGTCCGAGAAGGCGAACCGCGAGAACCGCGCGGTGGGCCTCGGCGTCATGGGCTTCACGGACCTCACCGAGCGCCTCGGCTACGCCTACGAGTCCCAGGAGGCGTACGACCTCATCGACCAGCTCGTCGAGTTCATCAGCTGGCACGCGATCGACGCGAGCGCGGACCTGGCCCGCGAGCGCGGCTCCTACCCGAACTTCGAGGGGTCGGGCTGGTCCAAGGGCATGGTCCCGATCGACACCCTCGACCGGCTCGAGGCGGACCGCGGCGTCCCCGTCCAGGTCGACCGCACCACGCGCCTCGACTGGGACGCGCTGCGCACCAAGGTCGCGGGCGGCATCCGCAACGCGACGCTCATGGCGATCGCCCCGACGGCGTCGATCGGCCTCGTCGCGGGCACGACGCCGGGCCTCGACCCGCAGTTCTCGCAGATCTTCTCCCGTGCCACGAGCTCGGGGAAGTTCCTCGAGGTCAACCGCAACCTGGTCCGCGACCTCCAGCAGCTGGGCCTGTGGGAGCAGGTGCGCGACGACCTCCTCGCCGCGCAGGGCGACCTCTCCGCCGTCGCGGGCGTGCCCGAGCACCTCAAGGCGGTGTACCGGACGTCGTTCCAGCTCTCGCCGTACGCGTTCATCGAGGTCGCCTCGCGCGCCCAGAAGTGGATCGACCAGGCCATCAGCCGCAACATCTACCTCGCGTCACGCGACGTCGGTGAGATGGCGGCGCTCTACCAGGCGGCGTGGGAGCGCGGCGTCAAGACGACGTACTACCTGCACGTGAAGCCGCGTCACACGGCCGAGCAGTCCACGGTCCGCGTCAACAAGGCCGAGACGCGCCCGACGACGATCGACGCCGCGCCCTCCTCCGGCACGACGAGCGCACCCTCCGCCGCACCCCGCCGCGGGTTCGGCTTCGGCCGCGCGGGCGGCGCGGGCACGGCGGCGACGCCCGAGGTCCGCACAACGCCGGCGGCCCCGGCCCCGGCCCCGGCGCCCGCACCGGACGCGACGGCGACGGCGACACCGGCGCAGCAAGCCGCCGTCTCCCTGGTCACGGCTGCGCCGGCGACCCTCGACCTGGTCACCGCGGCTGTCCGCGCCCGGCCGGTCACGGCCACGCCCGCCCCGATCGCAGCACCTGCACCGATCGCTGCTCCCGCCCCGGCTGTGGCACCCGTCCCGACGGCCTCGGAGGCGGTCGCGGCGCCCGCGAGCACCACGACGAGCGCCGCACCCATCGCCCTGCTCGACGTCACCGACGTGAGCGAGACGGACGACATGGTCGGCGGCGTCGCGTGCCCCGTCGACCCGATGGAGCGGCTCCAGTGCGAGTCGTGCCAGTGACCCGGCCGACCACGCCGGACGACCACGCCCCCGCTTCTGACGCACCGAGGAGAACCATGACCACCGACGCGACCGACCCCACGCCCGCCGCCCAGCCGACTGGGACCGCCGAGCCCACCCAGCCCGCCCACCGCGGCATCCTCGGCACGGGCATCGCCGAGGGACTGCTGCTCAAGCCCGTCCGCTACCAGTGGGCCATGGACCTGTACGACCAGGCCGTGGCGAACACGTGGTTCCCCAACGAGATCCAGCTCGGTGAGGACCTCGCGGACTTCGGCCGCATGACGGACGAGGAGAAGCACGCCGTCACGTTCCTCATGTCCTACTTCAACCCGAACGAGCTGCTGGTCAACAAGGCGCTCGCCTTCGGCGTCTACCCCTACATCAACGCCCCCGAGGCCCACCTGTACCTCGCGAAGCAGATGTGGGAGGAGGCCAACCACTGCATGAGCTTCGAGTACGTGCTCGAGACCTTCCCGATCGACCGGGCCGAGGCGTACGAGTCGCACGTGACGGTGCCGTCGATGGCCGCCAAGGAGGAGTTCGAGGTCCACTACATCCGCCGGATGACCGAGCAGACGCTCGACATCACGACGACCGAGGGCAAGCGCGACTTCGTGCGGAACCTCGTGGCCTACAACATCATCCTCGAGGGCATCTGGTTCTACAGCGGCTTCATGGTGGCCCTGAGCTTCCGTCAGCGGAACCTGCTGCGGAACTTCGGGTCGCTCATCGACTGGATCGTGCGCGACGAGTCCCTGCACCTGAAGTTCGGGATCAACCTGATCCTCACGGTCCTCGAGGAGAACGAGGACCTGCAGACGCCCGAGTTCGCCGACGAGATCCGCCAGATGGTGCTCGACGCCGTCGCGATGGAGGAGCAGTACAACCGGGACCTGCTGCCGGGCGGCATCCTCGGGCTCAACGCGGACTACGTGAACCAGTACGTGCGCTACCTGGCCGACCGCCGGCTCGAGGAGCTCGGGTTCGAGCCCCACTACAACGCGTCGAACCCGGCGAAGTGGATGGCGACGGCCAACGACACCCTTCAGCTCGTCAACTTCTTCGAGGCGACCAACACGTCCTACGAGGTCAACGCGAGCGCGTCGAGCGCGCGCAGCTGAGCAACGGTCCGCGGCGTCGGGAGGGCACAGCGCCCGACGCCGCGGACCCGCTCAGGCGAGCGCCGACCAGATCAGCAGCTGCGTGACGAGGAACCCGACGACGTAGTTGACGCCCAGGAACCTGCGCCACCCACGGTTGGCGAGCGCGGCGTCGGCGTCGGGCACCGAGCGGTACGGCCACGCGAGGGCCGCGTACGGGAGCACCAGCACGGAGGCCAGAGGCCCGGGCCACGGCACGGCGAGCAGCAGCAGGCCCGCCGCCAGGTAGCTCGCGATCGCGAGCCGCACCGTGGTCCGTGCGCCGAGCACCGTGGCGACGGACGCGATGCCGCCCGCACGGTCCGGGACCACGTCCTGGACGGCGCCGAAGGCCTGGCTCGCGCCGCCCCACACAAAGAAGGCGGCGAGGATGATCCAGGCGCCGCGGCCGATCGGCTCCCCGGCCAGCACCAGCCCGTACAGGGCGGGTGAGACGAAGTGGGTGCTCGACGTCAGGGAGTCCAGCACCGGCCGCTCCTTGAACCGGAGCCGGGGCGCCGAGTACGCGACGACGGCGAACAGCGAGAACGCGAGCACCGCCCAGGAGACGGGCGACCCCACGGCCACGAGGTACGCCACGAACGGCACGGGCAGGAGCACGGCCGCGAGGAGCGTCGTGCGGTGCAGCCGGCGGTCGAGCAGCGCACCCTCGACCCCGCCCTTGCGGGGGTTCGCGAGGTCCGACTCGTAGTCGAACACGTCGTTGATCCCGTACATCAGCAGGTTGTACGGGATCAGGAAGAACAGCGTGCCGACGACGAGCCGCGCGTCGACCTCCCGCGTCGCCATCACGTAGGCGGCGGCGAACGGGTAGGCGGTGTTGACCCAGCTCACGGGCCGCGACGCGACCAGGAGCTGCCGCAGCGTCGCCCCCGCACCGCCCGTCGCCCCCGCACCGCCCGTCGCCCGGGCCCCGCCCGCCGTCCCGGGCCCGTCGGGCGCACCGGCCCCGCCACTGCCCACGCGGCTCACCTCTCACCCTCCGCCCGACGACGCCGGCCCAGCAGGTGCCACAGCGCCGGCAGCAGCAGCACGCCCGCGAGGGGGTAGCTGAGGTCCTCGACCGGCGCGACGCCGAGGTCGATGCCGACGAGGTGGGCCTGGCCGTAGGTGAACAGGCCCGCCCGGATCATGAGGTTGTCGAAGACGACGGTCATGACCGCGAGCGCGACGAACGCGAGGGCCACCGGGCGCGCCCGGGGCAGCCCGGTCCGGCGTCGGACGACGACCGCCACCACGGCGGCGACGGCCACGAACGCGAGGGCGAGCCACAGGTACGTCACCGCGCACCTCCCGGGCGGCCCTCGCCGGAGACCGCCGCCGGTGCCCCGGTCGTCGACCGCCGACCGCGCGGGGACCAGCGCGCGAACGCCGCGTACAGGTTCATCGTGAGGTAGCTCAGCAGCACCAGGAACCCGATCTCTTCGATCGGGAGGTGCGGCGCGAGCAGGATGCCCGTCATGTACGGCGTCTGCCCGCGCGCGAAGATGCCGAGGCCGACGCCCGCGAGGTCCCACGCCACGAAGAACGCGACGCCCGCGAGCAGGACGACCGCCGCGCGTCGGGCATCGGCGAAGAAGAACAGCCGGTGGCGGTGGTCGAGGATCACCATGCCGAGGATCGAGAGGGCGAGCGCACCGGCGTACGCCAGGCTCATGCGCGCGCCTCGCCGCCGGCGTGCGTCCGCAGGTCCGCGACCGCCGGGAGGTCGGGCATGCGCGACCCGAGCGGCTCGGCCAGCGGCCCGGAGGACACGTCGCCCCGCAGGCGCTTGACCACGAGCTCCGCGGAGATCAGGCACATCGGCAGCCCGATGCCGGGGATCACCGACCCGCCCGCGTACAGCAGGCCCGCGACGCGGCGCGAGACGTTGCCCGCACGGAACATCGCGCTCTGGCCGAGCGTGTGCGCGGGGCCGAGCGCGGTCCCGCGCCAGGCGCGCAGGTCCTCCGCCCAGTCCGCGGGCCCCACGGTGCGCCGCAGCACGACGCGCTCGGCGAGGTCGTCGACACCGGTCCACGAGGCGATCTGACCGATGACCGCGTCGGCGAGCTCCTCGACCCACGGGTCACCCGTGCCGTCGAGGCCACCGCGGCCGAGGCGCACGTCGGGCGGCACCGGCACCAGGACGACGATGTTCTCCATGCCCTCGGGCGCGGCCGTCGGGTCGGTCGCGGTCACGCGGCTCACGTACACGGACGTCGGGTCCGGCATACGGGCGGGCGGCGCGTCGGTCAGCGGCGCGAAGATCCGGTCGAACGTCCGGTCCCAGCTGTCCGCGAAGAAGAGGCTGTGGTGCTCGATCTGCGGCAGGGGCCCGCGCACGCCGAGGTAGAGCATCACGGCGCTCGGTCCCGGCACCTGCTTGCGCCACCAGCCCGGCGAGTAGGAGCGCAGCTCGGCGGGCAGCAGCTGCTGCTCGGTGTGGTGCAGGTCCGCGGTCGAGACGACGACGTCGGCCGCAAGCTCGTGCGTGCGGCCGTCGGCGTCGCGGTACCGGACGCCTGTCGCGCGGGCACGGTGCCCGGAGCCGTCGAACCCGCCGAGCCACGCCGGTGCCTTCGCGAGGGCCGCGCGAACGCCCGCGGCGGGGCCGCTCAGCGGCGCGACGGGCAGGGGCGTCGTCGTCAGGGCCGTGACGTCGGCGCCCGTGCGGATCCGCACGCCCTCCTTCTCGGCGACGCGACGCATCGCGTCGACCAGCTCGCCGAAGCCGCCGCGGGGGTAGAGCACGCCGTCGGTCAGGTCGAGGTAGCTCATGAGGTGGTACATGCTCGGCGTGAGGCGCGGCGCGGAGCCGAGGAACACGGCGGGGTACCCGAGGACCTGCTGGAGCCGGGTGTCGTCGACGGTGCCCCGGATGCGCGACTCGAGGGACTGGGTGAGCAGGCGCACGAGCTCGGGCAGGTGACGGAGCACGTCCGGGTGCGCGCTGCGGACCAGGGACGCGAACGTCGTGTACAGGAAGTGGCGGGTCGCGATCGTGTACGCCTGCGACGCCGACGCGAGGTAGGCGCGCAGGCGCTCGCCGGCGCCGGGCTCGATCTCCTCGAACAGCCGGACGCTGTCCTCGAGGTCCGAGCGGATGTCGAGGGGCTCGTGCTCCTCGTAGTACACGCGGTAGGCCGGGTCGAGGCGCACGAGGTCGAGCTGCTCGTCCGCGGACGTCCCCAGGAGCCGGAACCAGTGGTCGAAGACCTCGGGCATGAGGTACCACGACGGGCCGATGTCGAAGCGGAAGCCGTCGCTGCGCCACGGTGCGGCGCGCCCGCCGACGTCGTCGCGCGCCTCGAGCACGGTGACGTCCCAGCCGTCGCGCGCGAGCAGCGCGGACGTGGCGAGGCCCGCGACACCGCCCCCGATGACGACGGCCGGACGCCGACGGATGCCCGCCGCGGTCCCGTCGGCGGTCATCGGGCACCCGCCGGTGCGAGCCGGCCGGGCGTGGGCCGGGACCCGCCGCCGCGCAGGGCGCGCGCGGCGACACGGACCTTGACGGGCCCAGGGACGCGGACGCGGGTTCGCGCGATCTCCGCCGCCGGGGTCACCGACAGCCGGCGCGTGAGCTCCGCGAAGAGCCCGTACGCGACGGCCACCGCACGGCGGGCCGCACCGGGCAGCCCGGCCATGGCGGTCGCCGCGAGCCGCAGGTCGTTCTCGATGTCGGCCAGGATCACGCGCTTCTGCTCCTCGGTGAGGTTCTGCGGGTCCACGTCCACGAAGTAGCTGCGGCCGAGCCGGTCGCTGTCGTCGGCGAGGTCCCGCAAGAAGTTGATCTTCTGGAAGGCGGCGCCGAGAGCCCGTGCCCCGGGGGTCAGGCGCTCGTACCGGGCCTCGCGCTCCGCGGGCGGCACGTCGAGGAGGAAGACCCGCAGGCACATGAGCCCGACGACCTCGGCCGAGCCGTACACGTAGGTCGCGAGGCTCTCGGCGTCGTGCACCGTCCGCTCGAGGTCCATGCGCATCGACGCGAAGAAGGGGCGCGTGAGGTCCTCGCGGATCCCCGCGCGGCGGGCCGTGCGCGCGAAGGCGTGGACGAGGAGGTTCGTCGAGTAGCCGCGCTCCAGGGCGCGCTCCGTCTCGGCCTCGAGCGCGTCGAGGAGCCGCCCCGCCTCCACCGCGTCGCCGCCCGCCTCGGCTGCGGCACCGTCGACGACCTCGTCCGCGAGCCTGACCAGGGCGTACACGTTGCGGATGTCCGTGCGGCAGTGCGCCGCGAGGATCCTGGTGGCGAGCCCGAAGCTCGTCGAGTACTCCCGGACCACGAGGTCCGCGGCGCGCTGAGCGACCGTGTCGTAGAGCGTCAGGCGGGCGGGCACCGGGCCTCCTCGATGTGTCGCGCGACGTCGTCGAGGGCCGCACCGATCTGGGCGGCGACCGACGAGACCACCGCTGCCGCGCCGGGCGGGAGCGCGCCGTCGGCCAGCCGTGCGGAGATCTGGCCGAGGTCGGCCCCCACGGCATCCTGCACCATCGCGGGGGCGACCGACCGGGCCAGGGCCCTGCGCAGGTGCGCGGCCGTCGCCTGGTCGAGGTCGGGCCGGCCCAGGTGGTCGGCGAGCTCCGCCCAGACGGGCATGGTGCGCGCGTGCAGGATGAGCGGGGTGCGCTTGCCCTCGCGCAGGTCGGACAGGTTGCTCTTGCCGGTCTCCGCCTCGGGTGCGAACACCCCGAGCAGGTCGTCGACGAGCTGGAACGCGCGGCCGAGGAGGCGGCCGAGGCCGTCGAGCTCCTCGAGCACGGCACGGGGTGCGCGCGCGAGCACGGCGCCCGCGCGCAGCGGCGCCCGGAACGAGTACATCGCGGTCTTGGACTCCGCGACGAGCAGCGACTCCTCGAGCGTCGGCGCCTCGAGGCCGAGGCCGAAGGCCGTGTCCGCGAGCTCGCCACCGGCGGACACGAGCAGGGTCTCGTCGAGCAGGTCACGTAGGGCGTCCCGCAGCTCCGCGGGCACGGGCGCCCCGCCGATGAGCCGGTGGGCCTGGCTCAGCGCGAGGTCGCCGGCGAGGACGGCCGCGGCCTCGGACCAGCGCAGGGCCTGCTCGGAGCCGTGCCCGGCGCCCAGCACCTCGGCCCGCATCGTGGCCGCGAGGTTCGGCTGACCGCGGCGTACCGTGTCGTGGTCGATGAGGTCGTCGTGCACGAGGAAGGACGTGTGCAGCATCTCGAACCCGCACGCCACGGCCACGGCCGCCTCGCGGAGGTCGCCGCCGAGGCCGGCGTGGGTGCGCAGCACCATCGCCGACCGGAACCGCTTGCCGCCGCGCACGCTCCGCTCGATCTCGCGCCACAGGAGCACGTACCGGGGCCCGAACTGCCTGGCCCGCTGCGACGCGTCGTCGAGCACGTGCGTGAGCAGGCGCTCGACCTGCTCGTCGAGGTCGGTCTCGGTGAGCGTCGTCGTGCTCACGGAACGCCGCCCTGGAGGTGCGGGAGGTCCACCGCGGAGCTGACGAGCCAGGGGCTGAACGCCCAGGGGGCCGCGTCGATCGCCCGGCGCAGGGCGTCGGGCTCGACCCACGCGTGGTCCATGACCTCGTCGGGGTTCGGCCGGGGCAGGCCCACGGCCCGCGCCGTGTGGACGGGGCAGATCTCGTTCTCGACGATGCCCGACGCGTCGGTCGCGCGGTACCGGAAGTCGGGGGCGACGAGGCGCACGTCGGCGAGCTCGAGGCCGAGCTCGTCACGCGCGCGCCGCCGCACGGCGTCCTCCATGGACTCGCCGGGGCCGGGGTGGCCGCACACGCTGTTGGTCCACACGCCGGGCCACGTCTTCTTGGCGAGGGCACGCCGCGTCACGAGGACCATGCCGTCGGCGTCGAGCACGTGGCAGGAGAACGCGAGGTGCAGCGGGGTGTCGTGGGTGTGCACGGTGGCCTTGTCGGCGGTGCCCACGGGCTCGCCGTCCTCGGTGAGGAGGACGACCGTCTCGGCTGTCGTCATGGTGGGCCCCTTCCCCGCGCCGGGTCCGCCGCGGAAATACTCAGTATGCTGAGCATACCTGGCGGCTGGCGTGCGACGCTCCCCGTCGAGCGTCGGCCACGTCCCCCTGCGACCCTGGACCCCCATCGTCCGCCCTGAGGGCCCGCGCTGCGACAGGAACGGGAGAGGAGGTGCCATGGCACCCACGCTGTCCGTCGTCATCCCCGTCAAGGACGACGCCCTCGCGCTGCGCCGGTGCCTGGCCGCCCTGGCCGACCAGACGCTCGCACCCCTCGAGGTCGTCGTCGTGGACAACGGCTCGCGGGACGACAGCGCAGCCGTCGCCACCGACCACGGCGCACGCGTGGTCACCGAGCCCGCCCGCGGCATCCCCGCCGCCGCGAGCACCGGCTACGACGCCGCGCTCGGCGACGTCGTCGTGCGCTGCGACGCCGACACCGTGGCCCCGCCCGACTGGCTCGAACGCATCGAGGCCCAGTTCGCCGCCGACCCTGCGCTCGACGCCCTCACGGGCGCCGGACGGTTCTACGACGTCGGGCCGCTGCAGGCCGCCGTCGTCGGCCGGCTGTACCTCGGGGCGTACTACGCGTCCATGCACGCCGCGCTCGGCCACCCGCCGCTCTGGGGCTCCAACATGGCGATGCGCCGCTCGTCCTGGCTCCGCGTCACCGGCACCGTCCACCGCACCGACCCGGAGGTGCACGACGACGCCGACCTCGCCTTCGCGCTCGGTCCCCGCACCCGCATCGTCCACGACCGGACCCTCGTCGTCGCGGTCTCCGGCCGTTCCCTGCACGGGCGCGCCCAGCTGCGCCGACGCTTCGCCCGCGCCTTCCACACCCTCGCGGTCAACTGGCGCCGCATGCCCCCATGGCGGCGGTGGGCCGAGCGCTCACGTGCGCACCGGGGCTCCGCCACCTAGCGTGGCGCCCATGCGCATCGTCATCGCCGGAGGTCACGGCCAGATCAGCCTGCGTCTGACGCGCCTGCTCGCGCAGCGCGGAGACACCGTCGTCGGCCTCGTCCGGAACCCCGACCACGCGCCCGACGTCGTCGCCGCCGGTGGCCAGGCAGGCCTGGTCGACCTCGAGCGGGCCACCGTCGAGGAGCTCGCCCCGATGCTCGCGGAGGCCGACGCCGTCGTGTTCGCCGCCGGTGCCGGGCCGGGCTCGGGCGCCGCCCGCAAGGACAGCGTCGACCGGGGCGCCGCGGTGCTCCTCGCGGACGCCGCTGAGCGCTCGGGCGTCCGCCGCTACCTCCTCGTGTCCTCCATGGGCGTCGACTCCGTCGAGCAGGTGGCCGACGACGTGTTCCGGGCCTACCTGCACGCCAAGGCGGCCGCGGAGGGCGAGGTCCGTGGCCGCGACCTCGACTGGACGGTGCTGCGGCCCGGCGGCCTGACCGACGAGCCGGGCACCGGCCGTGTGCGCCTCGAGTCCCGCACGGAGCAGGGCCAGGTCAGCCGGGACGACGTCGCCGCCGTGCTCGTCGCGCTCCTCGACGAGCCCGCGACGGCCGGCCTCACGCTCGAGCTCGTCGCCGGCAACGACCTCGTGGATGCCGCCGTCCAGGGTGCCGCGCGCGGCGAGCCCGGAGACGCGTCCGCGAGCGCCATCCGCGAGGAGGCCACCGAGCTCGAGGACGACGGTCACGCGGCCGGCCTGCCCCGCGGGCCAGAGGACATCCCGCCGGGGCGGGGGCGGCACCGCGCGGACGACTGAGCTCTCGCGGCCGCCTGGCCGCGGGGTGGGAGCGTGGCCGGGCCAGCGGGTGGGGTACGACCGGGCCGCGGCTCGGATCGTGGCAGCAGCGGACCGGCCTGCGCCGAGAAGCGCGCACGGCGAGCCGTCCGGCTACCGGCGGACAGGCAGCCTCAGGCCGCGCACGCTCCGAGCGGCTTCCACAGGTCGGGGATCTGCGGCGGGATGTAGTACGCGGTCTCGCTCCGGAGGCGCTCGTAGTTGATGAAGTCGTACGAGACGACGGCGCCCTTGGCGTAGAAGGCCCCCTGGACCCACACGGGCTCGCACTCAGGCAGCAGGCGCGTGGTCTCGGAGATGGCGTCCACGCCCTCGGCGCTCGCCGTAACCGTCACCGCGCGGTCGGGCGCCTGCCCACGGACCAGGAACGACATCGAGAGCGTCGCATCGGCGCCGACCTCGAGCGGGGCGGTCCGCGTGCACGTCGCGGGGGCGTTGCTGCCGTGCACGGCGAGACACTCCCAACCCGTTCCTGACGGTACGGACTCCCACAGCACCGCCGGAGGCAGGGTCACCGTGACGGCAACCCCCGTGAGCGGCGCCTCGCCGTCGTTCCCGACGGACGCGCTGAACTCCTCGACGCGGCCGCTGATGTAGCCGTGGTCGGCCGGGACGGTCAGTGCGAGACGACCGGGCTCGAGGACGGTCACGGACAGCTCGTCGCGGAGCACGGCAGCGCCGGGCGCCGTCGCGTCCAGGGTCACGCGGTGGGCTCCGTTGCTCGCGGACCCGGGCACCACGACGTCCAGGGGGACAGTGGTCGCGCGTGCGCCGACGCCAGGTGCGACGGGGACGTCGGTGCACACCTGGGAGGGCGCGCCGCACGAGCGCCAGGCACCGCCCGCCGCGTTCCACCCGTTCGGGAACGTGACGGTCGCGCTCGCGTTCGCCGTCGTCCCGCCGTGGTTCTCGAGCACCACGCTCGTCGTGTGGACCGCGCCGCGGCCGACGCGGGCGTCGCCGCCGATCGAGGCCACGAGCTGCGCAGGAGCAGAGGTGATCGTCACCGGGGCGACGGCCACGGCCGGGCCCGCCGCCGGGACGTGCACCTGGACCTCGGCCGCACGGGCGACGTCCAGCAGGCCCGTGCCCGCGGTCAGGTCGGGGACTGCGGCACGCAGGGTCAGCGACAGCGGCTGGGCGCTCTTGGGCGCGAGCGCCGGGAGCGTGCAGGCCAGGGCACCCGAGCTGGGGGCGCCGCAGGACCACGGCGCCACGCCTTCGATCGTCACGCCGGCCGGGAGGCCACCGGGCACGGCGACGGTCGCCGCGACATCGCGCGCCGTCGTCCGGCCCTCGTTGCTCACGGGGACGGTGACGGTCGCCGCCTGGACCGCGCTCGTGCTTCCGGTCAGGGTCGTGGCACCCGAGGCTGCGCCGATCACGACGTCCGCCGGGGCGGAGGCGACGCGCGCGGGCTTGAACGTCGGCGTGGGGCGCTGCGAGGCGCCGGGGGCCCAGGTGGCCATGCCGATGGAGAGGTCGCGGCTCGCGTCGAGGGTGCCGTCGTCCGCGATCAGCACGGCTGCGCGCAGCGTCGCCGAGTCGCCAGGTGCGAGGTCACGCGTCGTGCACGTCGCGGTCGTCGCGGTCGACCGGACGCACGCCCAGCCGCCCGTCGACACGGCCGCGCGGGACGCCCCTGCGCCGCCCGTGACCGGGGCCAGGGCCCGCACGTCCCACCCGACGCCGTCGGCGAAGACGAACTCGGTGCGCACCTCGTCCGCGCTGCCCGTGCCCCTGTTCTCGACGGTCACGCTGACGACCTCGGCGACCCCCGCCGTCAGGGCCAGCTCACCCGGCTCCTGCACGACGAGGTCGGGCGTCGGCGTCGGGTCGTCGGCCGGGTCGTCGGCTGCCGGGCCCGGCACGACGGCGGGCGGCCTCGTCGAGCCGCTCGTCTGCACGGCGGAGTCGTCGTCGGGGATGTTCGTGGGGTCGGTCAGGTCCGCCGGGGGCTCGACCACGGGCTGCGTCGGCTGCGTCGACGGCTCCGCGGTGGGCTGCGTGCGAAGGTCGGCGTCGTCGTCGGCCGTGCCCGTCGTGTCATCGGCGTCAGGGCTCGGGGTCGCGTCGGCGACGGCCGGCGGGTCCTGCGAGAACGCGCCGAGGCTGCCCGCGACGCCCACGGCCCCGCCGACGACGACGACGCCCGCCACCGCCAGGCCCAGCGCCCCGGCGGGCACGGCCGCGAGGAGACCCGCGAGGCCGCTCGCGGCACCCACGGCAGTGGCAGTGGTGGCCGCTGCTCCCGCGCCCACACCCGCGCTGACCGCTGTCGCTCCCGCTCCTACGCCGGCACCCGCAGTCCCGGCACCCGCACCGACGCCCGCAGTCCCGGCGCCCGCACCGGCACCGGCACCTGCCGAGCCGGCACCCGCACCCGCACCGCCCGCGCCTCCGGCACCACCCGCACCACCGGAGCCAGCACCCACGCCCGCACCCGAGCCGGCCGTCGACGAACCCGCCGTCGCGCCCGTGCCGCCACCCATCGCCGCACCGACACCGCTGCTCGCGGCGATGCCGCCCGTCGCAGCGGCCGCACCGGCAGCGCCACCGAACCCGAGTCCCTGCAGGACCGCGACCGCCACGGCGCCGAGCACCAGCGGACCGATCACGGCGCGCATGCCGTGGTTGACGTCACCGAGCTCCAGGACGAGCGCACGGCACGCGCCGCACTCCTCGAGGTGGCTCTCGACGAGCGCCGTCTCGCGCTTCGCGAGGCCACCACGCACGTAGGCGCCGAGCTTCGCGTTGACGATCGTGCACGCCTCGCCCGCGGGGGCCGCGAGGTGCTGCTGGAGGTACGCCTGGCGCAGGCCCTCGCGGGCGCGGTACGCCAGGGCGGCGACGCCGTTGGCCGTGAGGCCGAGGACGGGCGCGATCTCGGCAGGGCTGAGCTCCTCGACCTCCGTGTACCAGAGGACCGCCTGCCACCGCTCCGGCAGCGACTTGTAGGCCTGCGAGACGATGCCCCGCTCGAACCCCGCGAGCGCCGGCTCCTCGGTCGACGCGGCCGCGGGCACGGCAGCCTCGAACAGCTCGAGGTCGTCGCTGGGCCGCGCACGTCGGACGGCCTCGACCCGGTCGAGCGCGACACGGCGCAGGACCGTGAAGAGGTAGGCACGGAAGGCGACATCGGGACCGCCGCCGCCCTGGATCGCGGAGAACACACGCGAGAAGGCGTCCGAGACGGCGTCCTCGGCGTCGGCGGAGGAGTTCGAGTACTGGCGGGCGACCGCGCGCGCGGCACCGGCGTGACGCTCGTAGAGCGTGCCGAACGCAGCCGACTCGCCGCTGCGGACAGCGGTGATCAGCTCGGCGTCGCTCGAGAGGTCCCACGCGCTGCCGACACTCACGCGGACCCCTTTCTGCTCGGTCCGGGTCAGATGCGTCCTGCTCTGCACGGCGCCGTCGCTGCACCACTGGTGACCGTCGACGACGCCGACCTGCTTGTCACGGTCTGCCGCCCGCCACCCAGGGTCTCATGACACGCGCGCGCAGGCGCTAGTGCCCAAGGGTGACATCGGCAGCAGCCGTCTGGCACTCATCGGCAGCCCGCCCGAGGAAATGAGGTGTCCGAACCGGCGTCATAGGCACGGACCTGACCGCTCTCATCCCCCGTGACGGAGACCGAGCAGCTCCACGACGCGGGCGCAGTGGCCTTGCGTGAGCAGTGGCGTGCCGTGACGGTCGACGCCGTCTGGCTGCGGCCCGGCGACTGGTACCACCCGGCCGTCGACGCGCTCGTCGAGGCCATCGTGAGCGGCGGGTCACCCCTTGCCGCAGCCGCGCGGCTCGGCGAGTCCCGAGGGGCCGCGGGCGTCGGCATCGCGGAGACCCTGGACGACGTCGCTGCGCTCTACGGGCTCATCGGCCTCGAGCCGGGCCTCGACGTCGTGCGCGCGCTGTGCGAGGGCTGGGCCGTGGCGGTCGAGGGGATCCCCGTCCAGGCCGCGTGCATCGAGCCCGAGTCCGGCCTGCCGACCCTCGAGTACCTCGCGGTGCGGCTCGGCGAGACCTACGGGGCCGCCCGCAAGCACGCGCACCACGCCTTCCTCACGCACTGCCTCGTGCTCGTCGACGTGGCCACCGAGGAGCTGCCCGCCTGGCGTCGCATGGCACGGTCCGCCGCGATGGGTCGGGCCCTGAGCAGCGCACTGGTCCCGGGCCACCCCATGGCGGCCCTCGGCGGCGGCGCCTTCGCCGTCCTCGTCGCCCGCGACTTCGACCTCGGCGAGACCGTGCGCCTCATGCGCGACCAGGTGAACGAGCAGGCCGCGCAGCTGCAGATCAGCGACCTGCTGCGCCAGCCGCCGCGCATCTGGATCGAGCCGCTCCCCGAGACCCACGAGCGTGCCGTCGACCTCCTCAACCACCTGCGTCGGTGACCCGCCGCACCCCCTGAACGTCCCCCGGTCGCGAGCGGGGCCGCACCGGCACCACGCCGATGCGGCCCCGCTCACGGCGTTCCGGGTCAGTCGCGGTGCGCGGGGCGCCACACGACGAGCGCACCGGTCGACGTGACGCGCGCGGGCCGGTGGCCACGGGGCACGGCGACGACCTCGCCCTGGGGCCCCGCGGTGAAGACCCGACGGCCGGGGTCTGCGAGGGTTCGCAGGAGCTCGACCTGCTGCTCGAGGCGCTCGACCTCGCTCTCGAGCGCGAGGATGCGCTTGATGCCGGCGAGGTTGATGCCCTCGTCCTGGGAGAGGCGTTGCACCTCGCGCAGCGTCGCGATGTCCCGCAGCGAGTAGCGGCGGCCCCGGCCGCGCGTCCGACCGGGCGAGACGAGCCCGAGCCGGTCGTACTGGCGGAGCGTCTGCGGGTGCATGCCTGCGAGCTCCGCGGCGACGGAGATCACGAAGGCCGGGGCGTCGTACGCCATCGACATCGCGTCCTCCTCACTCCTCGTCGGGTGCCGCCGCACGCCTCACGCGCACGGCGGCACGTCCACCTACTGCGTCGCGCGGGCGCGGAGCTCGGCGCGCACGTCGGCGTCCGCGGTCGCCTTCGCGAAGGTCTCGACGGCCTCCCGCGCCTCGGCGGACAGCCGTTGCGGGACGGCGACCTGCACGCTGACGAGCAGGTCGCCCGACGTCGTGCCCTGCTTCACGCCCCGGCCCCGCACGCGCAGGGTCCGGCCCGACGGCGTCCCCTCGGGGATCTTGACGCGCACCGTCCCGCCGTCGAGGGTCGGGACCTCGACCTGCGCACCGAGCGCCGCCTCCGCGAACGTCACGGGCACGGTCACACGCAGGTCGCGCCCGTCGAGGGAGAACACCGGGTGCGGCTCGACCTTCACGGCGATGACCAGGTCACCGGCCGCCGCGCCACCCTCGCCCGGCCGACCCTTGCCACGCAGCCGGATCTTCTGACCGTCGCGCACACCCGCGGGGATGCGCGCGGTCACGCGTCGGCCCTCGACGCCGATCGTCACGGTCGAGCCCTCGACGGCCTGCCGGAAGGGCAGTGTCGTGCTCGCCTCGATGTCGACGCCGCGCTGGGCGCCCCGGTTGGGCCGGAAGCCGGCGGGCGCTCCCCCGCCGCCACCACCCCCGAAAAGGCCACCGAGGATGTCCTCGAAGCCGGGCGGGACCTGGCCGCCCTGCCCGCCCGTCGAGTACCTGACGCGCGAGCCGGCGCCACCGGCACCACCGCCGCCACCGAACAGCCCGCCGAAGAGGTCCTCGAACCCGGCCGCACCCGAGCCGCCGCCGGGGCCACCCGGTGCGGAGAAGCGTGCGCCGCCGCCGGCCATCGCGCGGATCGCGTCGTACTGCTGCCGCTGCTCGGGGTCGGAGAGCACGGCGTAGGCCTCGCCGACCTCCTTGAAGCGCGACTCCGCGGCGGCGTCGTCGGGGTTGTGGTCGGGGTGCAGCGTGCGGGCGAGCTTGCGGTAGGCCTTCTTGATCGCCGCGGCGTCCGCGTTCTTGGGCACGCCGAGGGTCGCGTAGAAGTCCTTCTCGAACCAGTCCTGCCCGGCCATCACCTACCTCCTTCCGCTGCTCGTGCGGTCCGGGCCCGCGCATCGGCTGCGCGGGCCCGTCCCGGACCTGACCCCATGGCGCTCAGGCGCCCGGCTCCGCGACCGCCACGCGCGCGGCGCGCACGATGCGCTCGCCCACGCGGTGACCCGGCTGGAGCACACGCACCACCGTCGCCTCGGTCACGTCGTCGGAGTGCTCGTGCATGAGCGCCTCGTGCACGTTCGGGTCGAAGGCCTCGCCCTCGACGCCGTACCGCTCCCAGCCGAAGCGTCCCAGGCTCGTCTCGAGCTTCTCCGCGATCGACGCGAACGGACCCTCACCGAGCTCGCCGTGCTGGCGTGCGAGCTCGACCTCGTCGAGCACGCCGATGAGCGCCTCGACCATGGCGACGACCGTCTGGTCGCGTGCGACGAGCCGGTCACGGTCCACGCGCTTGCGGTAGTTGACGTACTCGGCCTGGAGCCGCTGCAGGTCGTCGAGCCGCTCCGCCGCGAGGGCCTGCGCGGTCTCGAGGTCCCCGCCCGGTGCGGCCGCCGCGTCGTCGGGCCGGGAGCCCGGCGTCGTGCCCGCGTCGGTGTGCGCCGGCTCGCGCACGGCGCCCGTCTCCGGGTCGATGCGTCGCTTGTCGGTGAACCGCGGGCGGGTCGGGTCCTCCGACCCGCCCGCGGTGGTGGTCTCGTCCGTCACTTCTTCTCGTCCTCGTCCACGATCTCGGCGTCGACGACGTCCTCGTCCGAGGCGGACGACGACGGCTGCTCGGTCTCGGGCGCGGCCTCGGGGGTCTCGCTCTCGGCCTTGTAGATGGCCTCGCCGATCTTCTGGCTCACCGCGGCGAGCGCGGCGTGCTTGGACTTCACGGCCTCGACGTCCGTGCCCTCGAGCGCGGTGCGGACCTCGGCGATCGCGGCGGTGACCTCGGTCTTGACGTCCTCGGGCACCTTGTCGCCGTTGTCCGCGAGCACCTTCTCCGTGGAGTAGGCGAGCGACTCGGCCTGGTTGCGGACCTCGGCCTCCTCGCGACGCTGCTTGTCCTCGGCGGCGTGCGCCTCGGCCTCCTTGATCATCCGGTCGATCTCGTCCTTCGCGAGGGCCGAGCCGCCGGTGATCGTCATCGACTGCTCCTTGTTGGTGCCGCGGTCCTTGGCGGACACGTGCACGATGCCGTTCGCGTCGATGTCGAACGTGACCTCGATCTGCGGGACGCCGCGGGGCGCGGGCGCGATGCCCGTGAGCTCGAACGTGCCGAGCGGCTTGTTGTCCCGCGCGAACTCGCGCTCGCCCTGGAAGACCTGGATCAGCACCGACGGCTGGTTGTCGTCCGCCGTGGAGAAGATCTCGCTGCGCTTGGTCGGGATGGCCGTGTTGCGCTCGATGAGCTTGGTCATCACGCCGCCCTTGGTCTCGATGCCGAGGCTCAGGGGGGTCACGTCGATGAGCAGCACGTCCTTGCGCTCACCCTTGATGACACCGGCCTGGAGCGCGGCGCCGACGGCGACGACCTCGTCCGGGTTGACGCCCTTGTTGGGCTCCTTGCCGCCCGTGAGCTCCCGCACGACGTCGGCCACGGCCGGCATGCGCGTCGAGCCACCGACGAGGACCACGTGGTCGATGTCGGCCAGCGAGATGCCCGCGTCGCGGATGACCGCGTTGAAGGGCGCCTTGGTGCGCTCGATCAGGTCGGCCGTCATCTGCTGGAACTGCGCCCGCGTGAGCTTGGAGTCCAGGTGGATGGGGCCGTTCTCGCTCATCGAGAGGTACTGCATCGAGATGTTGGTGCTCGTCGCGGACGAGAGCTCCTTCTTGGCCTGCTCGGCCGCCTCGCGCAGACGCTGGAGCGCGATCTTGTCCTTGGACAGGTCGACACCCGCGGTGTTCTTGACCTCCTTGATGAGGTGCTCGACGATCCGGTTGTCCCAGTCGTCGCCGCCGAGCCGGTTGTCGCCCGACGTCGCACGGACCTGGATGGTCGAGAACTGGTCCTCGTCCTTGCCCACCTCGAGCAGGGACACGTCGAACGTGCCGCCGCCGAGGTCGAAGACGAGGATGAGCTCGTCCTCCTTGCCCTTCTCGAGGCCGTAGGCGAGCGCGGCCGCGGTCGGCTCGTTGACGATCCGCAGGACGTTCAGGCCGGCGATCTGGCCGGCGTCCTTCGTGGCCTGACGCTCGGCGTCGTTGAAGTACGCGGGGACCGTGATGACCGCGTCGGTGACGGGCTCGCCCAGGTACTCCTCGGCGTCGCGCTTGAGCTTGCCGAGCACGCGCGCCGAGATCTCCTGCGCGTTGTACTTCTTGTCGTCGACCGCGACGCTCCAGTCCGTGCCCATGTGGCGCTTGACCGAGCTGATGGTGCGGTCGACGTTGGTGACGGCCTGTCGCTTGGCGACCTCGCCGACCAGCACCTCGCCGGTCTTGGAGAACGCGACGACGGACGGCGTCGTGCGCGCACCCTCGGCGTTCGCGATGACGGTGGGCTCGCCGCCCTCCAGGACGGCGACCACGGAGTTGGTGGTGCCGAGGTCGATTCCGACCGCTCGTGCCATGGGAGGTGCTCCTTCGTCGATTCCGTGTGCCTGCGCCCTGGTCCCTCGATGTCAGGACCGGGCGGCGGCTGTCTTTGAGCCTGCTGGGCTCAAGTCTGCGCCGCGCGGCCCGCGGGTGCAAGTCCGCGGCGCCAAACTTGAGCCTGTCTGACTCACCTCTCCGTTGGGCGGGGTTGTTCCCGCGCGCGCGGAGGCTGCGGGGCGGGGGGCTACGGCCTGCCCGACGCTCCCATGCGGATATCCTTGTGTCTGACACCCGGACATGGTGGTGTGCGTTTATTCGCATGAGAGCCCCAGCGTCGGAGTTGCTCATGCTGATATCCGCTTCACTCGGGTCTACCCTGGCTTCGACACCGATAACCGCAACCCGAACCGGAGTGGTGATGCAGCAGGACGTTCGCGCTGCCGAAGGGCGGGGGCAGCGGCAGGAGGACCAGGCCATCGCACGCCTGGCGCAGCGGCTGCGCGAGCGACGCGTGGACCTGGGCATCACCCAGGCCGAGCTCGCTGACCAGCTCGGTGTCACCCAGGCGTACCTGTCGCGTCTCGAGACCGGGGAGGCGACCACCCAGCTGCGCCGCCTCGTCCGCGCCTTGTCGTCCGTCGGACTGGACCTGCTGGCCCTGCCGCGCAACCACCCGGCCGCGCGCGAGGAGCGTCTACGCCCCGTCACCCCACCCAGGCGCGCCCACAGGACGGACGTCGAGCAGCTCCTCGACGCGTTGGACAGGCTGGACCCGTCCCACGTCGGGTCTCCCGAGCTCGCCGAACGGTTGCGGACGCTGCGCGCGGTGCTCGCGCGCGAGGGCACGACCGGTCCCGAGCTGAGACGGATGAACTCGCTCGTCGGCCCGGTGGCCAGGTTGGCGTACAGCAAGGAAGCCCTGTCGATCGCGCACCCGTCGTTGCGTCGCGTGCTGCTGCAGGTGCGCGAGACGTTCCCTGACGCCGTCCAGACCGAGCGATCTGCGTCGACGCTCCCGCCGCAGGGAGGTCCGCAGTGAACGAGACCCTGCGGATCTGGTTGAACGATGTCCACGTGGCCGACCTGCTGGACGCCGGCATCGGGACGGTCTCCTTGCAGTACACCGACGAAGCGGTCGAGCGATACGGACCCGGGGCGATCGCGCTGTCCGTCCGACTGCCGGTGCGCCGGGAACCGTACCCATCGGTCGTCGCGCAGTACTGGCTCGACGGTCTGCTTCCGGAGGACAGCCTGCGCAAGGTCCTGGCCGACCGGTACCGCGTCGCGGAGAGCGACACGATGGGCCTGCTCAGCCGGATCGGCCGCGAGTGCGCCGGCGCGGTCGTGATCACCCCGCCGGACACGGATCTACCGGTCAGCGCCGGGGTGCACTGGTTGGACGAGTCGCTGCTGGAGCAGACCGTGGACGACCTGGCGGTCGCGCCGTTCGGGGTAGGCACCGACGAGCACGTGCGGGTGTCCCTCGGCGGCGTGCAGGAGAAGCTCGTGCTCGTGCGCGACCAGGCCGGCCGACTGGGCCTCCCGTTGGAAGCCACCCCGTCCACGCACATCCTCAAGCCCGCACCGTTGAAGCCCAACGGTGATGAGCGCTGGCCCGGGATCGTCCACGGGGAGCTGTTCGCGATGCGCGCGATGCTGCTCGCCGGTGTGCCGACCGCGGAGGTGCAGTTCAGACAGGTGGGAGCGCGCCCGGGCATCCTGGTGGAGAGGTTCGACCGTGAACGCCTCGACGACCGGCTCGTGCGGATCCACCAGGAAGACATGTGCCAGGCGTTGGGCATCTCCCCGACGAGCAAGTACCAGGAGGCCCAGAAGCCGCTGTCCCCGTCCCTGGCCAAGATCGCCAGGGTGCTGTCGTCGCACGCGGACGCTCCGATCGACCAGCTGCGCGCGCTCGCCAAGCTGGTCACCAGCTCCCTGGTGCTGGGCAACTGCGACCAGCACGCAAAGAACATCTCGCTGCTGCTGGACCCGGAGCAGGGGGTGCGGCTAGCACCGGCGTACGACGTGGTGCCGACCACCGCGTTGCCGGGAGCGAGCCCGGAGCTGTCGATGCGGATCGGGGAGGAGGCGTTCATCGAGGATCTCTCGAACGAGGCACTGCTCGCCGAGCTGGGCGCCTGGGACATCGGGGAACGAGCGGCGCGCCGGATGATCGACGGCGCCCTCGACCGGCTGGAACCGGCGATCGAGGACGCCCGGGAGCAGGTCGCGGACGAAGCAGGGGACCACGAGGTGCTCGACAGGGCCGTGGAGCAGGCGCGCGAGCGAATCTCGAAGCTGCGCCGGTAGGGGAGGGATCCGCACCGCGAGCGGCCTGCCTGACGCCGCCGGGACTCGCGCGAGGGCGCGGTCGTTCGACCCGCTCAGGTCGACGGGTCGAGAAGCCCCGCGAGCGTCGCCGCGGAGTCCAGCCGGGCGACCCTCGGGAAGATCACGTCGATGCTGTTCGCGTGGGCCGAGGCGACGAGGTCCGTGACGGCGTCATGGGCGACCACCACCTCGTAGCCGAGCTCGCGCGCCGTCCTGGCGGTGGACTCCACGCCGACACTCGTCGCGATCCCAGCGAGGACGACCGAGCGCACGCCGCGGCGGCGCAGTCGCGAGTCGAGCTCGGTGCCGGCGAACGCGTCCCACCCACGCTTGGTCACGTGCAGGTCGGTCGCCGTTGGCGGGACGCGCGGGTCGAGCTCGGCGAAGTCGGCATCCTGCACGACGGAGGGCCCGGGCGAGTCGGTGCGCCCACGGAGCAGGTCACCCCCGTCGGCCGAGAACTGGGTTCGGATACGAACGACCGGGCGCCCGCCCCGGTGGGCGGCGTCCGCGAGCAGGGCGGCGCGCGCGACGACGGTCGCCGGGTCATGGACCGTGCGGAGAGCGGTGATGCCCTTCTGGAGATCCACCAGGACGAGAGCGGTGGCGGGATCGAGAACGTCGACGGGCATGTGGACTCCTGATACGTGGCACAAAGGACAGCAAGACTGTCTATCGACGGTTACCAGGATGTCAAGCAAGACTGTGCAGTCTCGCTGCTTGCTTGCCGTAAGGTGCAGATATGGAGAACGCACTGCTCGCGGCCGAGCTCCGCCTCCAGCTCGGCCGGCTCGTCAGGCGCGGGCGAGCCGAGGACCCGCGACCCCAAGCCGTCACCGCCGCCCTCGGGCTCCTCGGACGGGAGGGGGCCCTGACCACCAGCCAGCTCGCCAGCGCCCAACGGGTCCGGCCCCAGTCGATGGCCCGCACGGTCCGTGCGCTCGAGACCGAGGGGCTCGTCGAGCGCTCGACGGACCCGGAGGACGCCCGCAAGTCGCCCCTGGTGCTGACCGCGCAGGGCCGAGCCGCCCTGGAGCTGGAACGCCGACGCCGGACGGACTGGCTCACCGTGGCGTTGGCCGAGGCTCTCGACCCACAGGAGAGGGAGACGGTCGCGGCCGCGGTCCCGCTGCTCGCGCGCATCGTCGCCTGGGACGAGCGCCGCTCGGAGAGGCACGACTGAGCACCTGCCTGCGAGCTGCGCAGGCGCCGGTGCCGACGACCGCGTCGGCCGCCGGACCTCCTCGCGAAGCAACGGGACCCGCGCGTCTCTCTATCCTGTGCCGGTGCCCCGCCGCCTTGCCGCGCTGTCGCTCGCGCCCGTCGTCCTGCTGACCGCCTGCTCGGCCGCCTCGGGCGAGCCGTCCACGGACCCGACGCCGGTCGCGTCCGTCCCCGCGTCGTGGCTGACCTCGACGGCCGAGGGTTGGCCGGACTCTGACGGGTACGGCAGCTCCGCACCCGTGCTGAGCAACGCCGACTGCGTCCTGACCGACGAGGTCACGGTCCACGGCGCGACGGGTCGCACAGACATGAGCGGCTGGGGCCCCTACGGCGACGACACGTCGGCCACCGACGCCTACCGGTACGTGTGCGAGTTCCGGGGCGACGAGCTCAGTGCGCAGCTCCAGGTCATCCAGGCGGGCTCCGCGAGCGACGCCGCGCAGACCGTCGACCTCTTCCTCGACCAGCCGACCAACGGCGACCAGGAGAACGAGACGACGACGGTGCAGCTCGGCGACGTCGACGTGCACGTCAACCAGCGGTGGTACCCGAAGCCGGAGTACGGCGCCGCCACGGCGATGCTGCTCGACGCGGCCGCGAACGCCGTCGTCGTGCTCGAGGTCACCTCGCTCGAGGCCGACGCGTTCGAGGAGTACACGCCCGAGGCGGTCGCCGCGGACCTGATGCGCGCCCTGAACCAGGGCTGACCCCCGCACCGACCCCACCCCGCCACCGGCCCCACCCCCGCTCCCATCACCGGCCAGGTCGTCGAGAATGGGGGGCGGCTGCGAGCGCGGGAGCGGGTAGCGGGCGGACCCCCCGGCGGGGCGTTCAGGATGCTCAGCCGGCTGAGTGTTGCGACGCTCTTCCCATGAGCACATCACGCGCCGCGTCCGACACCGCCACGGGCACCACGTCCCAGGACCGGGTACGCCAGGTCACCGTCCTCGTCGGCGCGGTGGTGGCCATCGCCGGCGCGGCCGTCGGCTCGGGCGCGTTCGGCGGACAGCCCATCGCCGAGGCCGCCGGCGGAGCGCTGTCGGCCACCGCCACGCCGCTCGCCCCGGACACCCCGGCGTTCTCGATCTGGTCCGTGATCTACACCGGCCTAGCCGTCTTCGCCGTCGTGCAGGCACTGCCCCGGCACGGCGCCGACACGCGCCTACGCGCCGTGTCCTGGTGGGTGCTCGCGTCGATGCTGCTCAACGCGGTGTGGATCGGGGTCGTGCAGGCAGGCACCGTCGCAGGCAGCGTCGCGGTCATCGCCGGGCTCCTCGCCGTGCTCTGCGTGATCTACGTCCGGCTCGTACGCCTCGCGCACACGCGCGCCGCGGCGTCGACCGTCACGGACGTGACCGTCGGCCTGTACCTGGGCTGGGTGAGCGTCGCGACCCTCGCGAACGTCGCGGCGTTCCTCGCGGTCGCCGACGTCGGCGACCTGGCGCTCGGCGCGACCGCGTGGTCGGTCGTCGTCCTGACTGCTGCCGCCACGCTGTCCGTCGCCTACGCGGTCTTCGGCCGCCGTCGACCGACCGTCGTCCTGGCCATCGGCCTCGCGATGGCGTGGGGCCTCGCATGGATCGGCCTCGGCCGGACCAACGGCCCGCTCGTGGACGAGACGGTCGGGACGGTGGCGTTCGTGGCAGCCGCCGTCGCCCTGCTCGCACCGGTCGCCACGACCCTCACGGCACGCCGCCGCTGAGGTCAGGGCGCCGCCGACACGACTGGCACGAGCCGTCCGCGTTCACGCCCGAGCAGCGCGATCCACGAGATCATCGGAACGCACGGCGCCGCCGCACGGCGACCGCCCCGACGAGGAGGACGCCCAGATGACCACCACCGGACCGGGTACGCAGCGCGGTGCCGAGCTGGACGCCAGGCGCGTCGGGGTGATGCTGCCGCGTGACCTCCCCGTGGACCTGGTGCTCCCCTACGCGCGCCGCGTCGAGGAGCTCGGGTTCGACGAGCTGTGGGTCGTGGAGGACCTCGGGTTCCGTGGCGGCATCGCGCAGGCGGGCGTCGTCCTCGCGAGCACGTCCCACCTGGTCGTCGGCATCGGCATCCTCCCGGCGGGTGCGCGGAACGCGGCGTTCGCCGCGATGGAGGTCGCGACGCTCGCACAGCTGTTCCCGGGACGGGTCATCGCGGGCATCGGGCACGGCATGGACGGGTGGATGCGCTCGGTCGGCGCGTGGCCGGCCAGCCCACTGACCCTGCTGGACGAGCACACGACTGCGGTGCGCGAGCTGCTCCGCGGTCGGCCCGGCCCGGCGTCGGGACGGTACGTCGACGTCGAGGGCGTCGTGCTCGAGGAGGTGCCCTCGGTGGTGCCGCCCGTCGTGCTCGGCGTGCGCGGGCCCAAGTCGTTGGCGCTCGCCGGACGGGTCGCCGAGGGCATCCTGCTCGCCGAGCCGTCCCCACCGGAGTACATCCGCGCCGCCCGCTCCGCCGCGGGGTTCACGGGGGCAGCGCCGGCGGACGAGGGGCCGCGCGAGGTCATCGTCTACGACGTCGCAGCCGTGGCCGCGGACTCAGCGGCCGCACTGGCGGCGGTGCGACCAGGGCTCGTGTGGGTCGGCGACCGCACCTCCGCCCCGCACGTGGCGGCGCTTCCGTTCGCCGACGACCTCGCCGCCCTCCGCGCCCGGTGCTCCACACGTCAGGAGTTCGTCGCGGCGATGCCCGACGAGTGGGTCGCCCGCCTCTCGCTCGCGGGCACGCCCGACGAGGTCGCCGCCGCGATCACGGCGCGCCACGACGCCGGCGCCACGTGCGTCGTCATGAGCCCGGCCGGCGGGGATCCGCTGGCAGCCCTCGACGCACTCGCGAGCGCACGACCTCAGGCGTGATGCGGCCCGGCACGCTTCCCTGGCGAGACCTGAGGCTCGCGTGCGCAGGACTCGGGACCCTCGTGGGGCCCGAGCACGACGACCATCGCGCCGGGGTGCTGCCGATGACCACGACGCCCCGCCGGGCCGTCGGACCTAGACTCCGGCCATGGCGGCCACCGAGACCCGGCTCCTCGTCCTGGGTGCCGTGCGCCTGTTCGAGCCGGTCAACGGCTACCAGATCCGGCGCGAGCTGCTCTCCTGGGGTGTCGAGGACTGGGCGCACATCCACCCGGGGTCCATCTACTCGAGCCTCTCGACGCTGACCAAGCAGGGCCACGTCACGCGGCGCGACCTCGAGGACGGCGGGCGCACGGTCGCCGTGTACTCGACGACGGCGTCGGGCCAGGACGAGCTCGAGCGCCTGTTCGCGAGGGCGATGACCGAGGTCGAGCCGCTCAACCCGCTGCCCGTGCACACCGCGATGAGCATGTGCTCGCTGTTCGAGCGCGACGTCGTCGCGGCGCACCTCGAGACGCGTGCGGCCTGGCTGGGCGAGCGCATCGCGCACCTGCGTGAGCAGCACGAGGCGACGTCGGCCGGGACGTCCCCGCCGCACGTCGTGCACATCCTCGAGCTCCAGCTCGGGATCGCCGAGCTCGAGCGCACCTGGGTGCAGGACATGGCCGGGCTGGTGCGCCGGGGCGGCCTGTCGTTCCGGGGCGAGCCGATGGCCTGGCAGCCGTCGACGGACGACCCGGGCTGGCAGATGGCCGCCGACCGCGACCGCTACCTGGCGATCCTGCGCGCCCAGGGCTGACCCGCACCCGGGCCGACCCCGATGAGAACGGGCGCCGAGCCCGGTCTCACCTCTGCGGAATGCCGTTGACACACCTCCGGCGGGTCCCCAGGATGGCCCGTGTTCAAGTTTGAATATCGCAGGGAGATGAACACATGATCGAAGCGCGAGGTCTGGTCCAGACCTTCCATACGAGACAGGGCAGGCAGAAGGCCGAGGTCCGCGCGGTCGACGGCGTGGACCTCGACGTCGCCGAGGGCGAGGTCGTCGGCTTCCTCGGACCCAACGGCGCGGGCAAGACGACGACCCTGCGCATCCTCACGACGCTGCTCAAGCCCACCGCGGGCACGGCACGCGTCGCGGGCTACGACGTCGCGACGCAGTCCGAGGACGTGCGGCGCAGCATCGGCTACGTCTCGCAGGCCGGCGGCGCCTTCAGCGGGGCCCGCGCCGGGGACGAGGTCGTCGACCACGGCATGCTCTACGGCCTCCCCCGCCGGGTCGTCGAGGAGCGGGGCAAGCGGCTGTTCGAGCAGATGGACCTGCCGGGCCTGTGGACGCGCATGCCCAAGAACATGTCCGGCGGCCAGAAGCGCCGGCTCGACATCGTCATGGGCCTCATCCACGAGCCCAACCTCGTGTTCCTCGACGAGCCCACCACCGGCCTCGACCCGCAGGCGCGCGCCAACCTCTGGCAGCACATCCGCGACCTGCGCGACAGGCTCGGCGTCACGGTGCTGCTCACCACGCACTACCTCGACGAGGCCGACGCGCTGTCCGACCGCATCGTCATCATCGACCAGGGCCGCGTCGTCGCGTCCGACACCGCGGCGAACCTCAAGGCCCAGGTCGCGGGCGACCTCGTCGACCTCGAGCTCGTCGACCCCGCACTGATCCCGCGTGCCGCGGAGAAGCTCGCGGTGCTCGCACCCGGGCCCGGCGGCGTCGAGGTCGTCGACGGCCACGTGCGTGCCCGCGTGCCGCGCGCCGGCCGGGCGATCCAGGGCCTGCTGCGCGACCTCGACGGCGCAGGCATCGACCTCGAGTCCGTCGAGGTCCACCGCCCGACGCTCGACGACGTGTTCCTGGCCCTCACGGGACGTTCGCTCCGGGAGGCGGAGTCCGCGCCGTCGGGCACCGACGGGCAGCCCCGCGCCGGCGAGCACGAGGTCCAGCCGCCGACGCCACCCGGCACCCCCACCGCGACACCCGCCGCCCCGACCACCGAGGGAGCCGTCCGATGAGCACCTTCTTCCGCGAGAGCTTCATCGTCTTCCGCCGCCAGCTCCGGATGAACCTGCGCAACCCCGCCTGGGTGATCATCGGGATGCTCCAGCCCGTGCTGTACCTCCTGCTCTTCGGGCCGCTGCTCGAGCCGCTCATCGGGCAGTTCGGCGCCCAGAACGCCTACACGTTCTTCGTGCCCGGCATGCTCGTCCAGCTCGGCATCTTCGGGGCGTTCTTCGCGGGGTTCAGCCTCATCGGCGAGTGGCGCGAGGGCGTCATCGAGGCCGAGCGCGTCACGCCCGCGAGCCGCACCGCGCTGCTCGTCGGGCGCCTCTACCGGGACCTGCTCCAGCTCCTCGTCCAGGCCCTCATCCTCATCGCCCTGGGCTGGGCGATGGGCATGGTGGCGTCCGGCACCGGCATGGTGCTGGGTGTCGCTCTCACGCTGCTGCTCGGCGGCGCGTGCGCGGCGGCGTCGAACGCCCTCGCGCTCACGACCAAGTCCGAGGACGTCATGGCACCCGTCATCAACATGGTGATGATGCCCGTGCTGCTGCTCTCCGGGATCCTGCTGCCCATGACGATCGGGCCCGCGTGGCTCGAGCGCGCGAGCGACTTCATGCCGATCCGGCACGTGGTCGACGCCGTGCGGTCCTCCTTCGCCGGGGACTTCGCGACGAACGCGCTCGGCTGGGGCATCGGCTGGTCGGTCGCCATGTTCGTGCTCGCCCTCTGGTGGGGCACCGCCACGTTCCGCCGCGAGAACGCCTGACGCAGCACGGGCCTGGAGCCCGAGGCACCTGAGCCATCGGGGTGAACCTGTACCAGGGCCGACGACGACGCCGCCTCTCGATGGCAGGCTCGTGCGCGTGAAGCGCACGAGCCTGCGGGGGGCGGCCTCGGTCCTGGCGCTCGGGGTCGTCGCCGGCTGCGCGACCCTGCCGGCCGGGCCGACGACGGAGCCGTCGTTCGCACCCCTGACCGACACGTCCCCGACGGGAACGGGGACGCCCCTGGAGTTCGTCGCGTGCGACCGGGAGCCCGCCGACCCGGCGTCGACGAACCTCCGCCCGAACGCGCTGACGGCCACCGACCGTGCGCTCGCCGGCGACCTCGCGGAGCAGATCCCGGACGGCACGCTCGTCGTCGAGCACGCCGTCGACCTCACGATCCCCGACGGCGAGATCGGCTTCGGCAACGGGTACGAGGCGGCGACGGCGACCGTGCCCGCCACCCGCACGGTCTCCGACGCTACGGTGACGGCGCCCGTCACGCTCCAGGTGCTCGACAGCCCGTCGTCGGGCCGTCGCGTGGCCTTCGTGGAGGTCCGCGTCTCGCCCGAGCCGCCCGTGCGGTGGGCGGAGGAGCCGGCGCTCGGCTTCGGCACCGACGGTGGGGACGGCGGCGTGGTCGCGACGGCCGACGCGCCGGCGACGGGGACGGACGCGGACTTCGCTCAGATCGACGCGTACATCGACGCGTTCTACCCCGACGGCGACTCGGCGTCAGGCACCGTGTGCGTGCTGCGCGAGGCGGCGGGCACGGTGGATGCCGTGCTGTTCAGCGCGGGGTGGGGTGACGGCGGCTACCCGACGTACCTCGGCTACGGCGCGGACGGCGACGTGGTGAGCGTCGTCTCGCACGGGTTCGTGGTGCCGTGGGTCCTCAGCGGTCTGCCGGGCGAGCCGCCCGCGATCGAGGGCGAGGAGAGCACGGGCTGACGGCGCCTTCGCGGGCAGCGAGGCGGTGTAGGGAGCGAGGGCGGTGCGTGTCGGTGGCGACCGGCACGATGGGCGCATGCCACCCGAGCTGCCCGAGCTGGTCGTCCCCGACTCCGCCGCGTGGCGCGCCTGGCTCGAGGCCAACCACGCGACGGCAGACGGCGTGTGGCTGGCCCTGGCGAAGAAGGGCGGCACCGTCACCTCCCTCACCTACGAGGAGGCGGTGCTCGAGGCCCTGTGCTTCGGGTGGATCGACGGCCAGGCGCGGTCGAGGGACGCCGAGACGTCGGCCCAGCGGATGACGCCACGGCGCGCACGCTCGCGGTGGTCGGCGCTCAACGTGCAGCGCGTCGGGCGGCTCGAGGCCGAGGGCCGCATGACGGGGGCCGGCCGTGCGCAGGTCCTGGCCGCCCAGGCCGACGGCCGGTGGGAGGCCGCGTACGCGGGGCCGGCGACGATCGAGACGCCACCTGATCTCCTTGCCGCGCTCGCCGCCGAGCCGCGGGCACAGGCGTGGTGGGACGCCCTCACGTCGGGCAACCGCTTCGCGATCCTCTACCGGATCCACTCCGTCAAGCGCACCGAGACGCGGGAACGCAAGATCCGCGAGTTCGTCGCCGACCTCGCCGAGGGGCGCACCCCGCACCCGCAGAAGAAGCGGCCCGAGGGGCTCTGACGCCGCCGCCGCGATCGCCGCGGAACTCGTCCGCCCTGGCTGTCGATTCGCGGGCACCTCGCACGTCATGATGCCGACGGGGCCACCGGGGCGCCGTCGGGACCGAGGAGGACACATGAGCGCACAGGAGTACGTCGTGCTGCTGCACGGGGACGAGGCACCGTGGCGCGAGGCCGACGACGCCGCCCGCACGCAGGCCTACCGCGAGCACGGTGAGTTCAGCCGGCTCTGCGCCGAGCACGGCCACGAGATCGTCGGCGGCGCCGAGCTCCGGCTCAGCGAGACGTCGCTCGTCGTCCGGCGCCGTGACGCCGACGTGCTCGTCACCGAGGGGCCGTTTACCGAGACCGTCGAGCAGCTCGGGGGCTTCTACCAGGTCCGTACCGCGGACGTCGCCGACCTCGCGCGCCTGTGCGCCCTGATCATCGGCGACGGCGCGGCGGAGATCCGCCCGATCGTGACGGACGAGGACCGCGAGTCCGAGACCCCGACCGCGGCAGGCACGGCGACCCCGTGAGGTTCGTCGTCCTCATGCACGGGGATGAGGCGGTCTGGCGTGACGCGTCCACGCAGGAGCGCGCGGCGATCATCGACCAGCACACCGCCTTCGCGGCGCAGGCCCCGCAGCGGGGCTGCACCCTCGTCGGCGGGGAGGCGCTGACCGACGTCGCGGTCGCCACGATGGTGCGACGCCACGGCGACCACCTGGAGGTCACCGAGGGGCCGCTCGCCGAGTCGGTCGAGCAGCTCGGGGGCTTCTACGTGCTCGAGGCGCCCGACGTCGACGCCGTCACCGAGGCCCTGCGCGAGTTGCCCGAGCACTACGCCTTCGAGATCCGCCCGGTCCTGGACCTGGACTGACGTGGCACGCACGTCCGACGGGTCCGGCGGGGCGCACCCGGCCGAGGCGGGGCCGGCCCTGGAGCTCGCTTGGCGCGAGCACTGGGGCCGGCTCGTCGGCCTGCTCATCGGCCAGACCGCCCGGCCCGACGTCGCCGAGGACGCCGTCGCGGACGCGTTCGCCGCCGCGGCCCGCACCTGGCCGACGTCGGGCGTGCCGGCGTCACCGGGCGCGTGGCTCCTCACCGCTGCCCGACGGCGCGCGCTCGACGTGCTCCGGTCGGAGGCCGTCCGGCGGCGCAAGCAGCCCCTCATGGTCGTCGACACGGAGCTGCGCGAGCGGGCCGCCGCCACCACCGACCCCGGTTCCCACCTCGCCGACGAGCGGCTCCGGCTCGTGTTCACCTGCTGCCACCCGGCTCTCGCACCCGAGGCGCGCGTGGCGCTCACGCTGCGGTTCGTCGTCGGCCTGGACGTGGCCGACATCACCGCGCTCCTGCTGCTCCAGGAGCCGACGGCGGCCGCACGCCTGACCCGCGCGAAGAAGCGCCTCGCCGCCGCGGGCATCCCGTTCGTCACGCCGGCACCCGACCGGCTCGACGAGCGGCTCGACGTCGTCGCCGCCGTCCTCTACCTCGTCTTCACCGCCGGCTACCAGCCGGGGCCGCGCGACCGTGGGCTCCGCGTGGACCTGGGCGACGAGGCCATCCGACTCGCGCGCCTGCTCGACGAGCAGCTGCCCGGGCGCCCCGTGGTGCGCTCCCTGCTCGCGCTCATGCTGCTCCAGCACTCACGCCGGGACGCACGGCTCGACTCCGACGGCGCCCTCGTCCTCCTGCCGGAGCAGGACCGTGGGCGGTGGCACGGCGCGGAGATCGAGGCCGGCCTCGCCGTGCTGCGCGACCTCGGCCCCGCGTCGGGCCTCGCCGAGGAGTACCGCCTGCAGGCCCTGATCGCCGCCGAGCACGCGACCGCACCGACTGCCGCCGACACGCGCTGGTCGGTCGTCGCGGAGCACTACGCGGCGCTCGAGGCGCACACCGGTTCCCCCGTCGTCCGGCTCGCGCGCGCCGTCGCGGTCGCCGAGGCGTGGGGCCCGGCCGCGGGGCTCGTGCTCCTCGACGGGCTCGACGACGCGCTCCCGCACCACCACCGCCCGCCCGCTGTCCGCGGCGAGCTCCTGCTGCGGCTCGGCCGGGCCGAGGAGGCCGCGCACGAGTTCGAGCGCGCGCTCATGCTCGTGCGCAGCGACACCGAGCGCCGTCACCTCGAGGACCGCGCGGCCGCAGCAGCCCGTGCCGTCTGAGCGCCGCACGGCCCGTGGTGCCGCCAGGTCCCGCGCCGCTACTCCGCGCCGTGCTGGTCCGCGGTGCCCTCCCCCCACCACCCCGACCAGCGACGCTCGGCCTCGGCGAACCGCGCGTCGTCGAAGCCGTACGTGCTGAGCACGAACATCACCTGGCCGTTCGGCGGGGCGCTCGCGGGTGGTGTGCGCGCGACCACCAGCAGCGCGTCGTCCTCCTCGGCAACGGTGAGGCCGATCTGGAGGTCGGTCTGGAAGTACACCTCGCCGGAGAACGTCGTGCCGTCGGCCCGGCGCACCTCGTAGCCGCCGCCCACGGACTCGCCGCCGAGCTCGCGCAGCCCCAGGCGCGACAGCAGCGGGCTGTCCTCGGGGCCGAGGTCGAGCCCGTGCGCGGAGATCGTGCGGCGCGGCTGGTCCCGGTGCCGCTCGACGAGGAACCGGAGCTGCTGCGAGAACGTGATCCAGCCCTCGTCGACGGCGTCGTACACGCCGTCGAACGGGACCTCGTCGGACGCCCCGGGGATCCCGTGACCCGCGCGCAGCACCTGGAGGCTCGTGCCCTCGCCGGCGGGCGTCACCACGATGCGGTCGCCGTCGGGCCAGGAGAGCGTCCGGACGTCGTCGTCCGCGTCGGCCTGCTCGGCGAAGATCTCGCGGATCTCCGCGGCGAGCCCGTCGTAGTCCCACCCGAACCACCGGCCCACGAGTGCCGGGTCCCGCAGGGCGGACCACACCACGTCGGGCGGGGCACCCACTGGCACGTCGACCAGGACGCGTTGCTGCTCGGCCATGGATCCTCCCGTCACCTGCGTGCGCGACCCAGAGCCCCCCTCCGCCGCGATCCGAGCATGGCACCGCGTGCCCCGCCGCGCGACCAGGATCATCGGGCGCGAGACAGGGCCCCGGCCTGCGCCGGAGCAGCTCCAGCGGCGGCCGCACCACGCCCGAGCCGGCCCCGGCCTACCCCGCGACGCGCGCCACGGCGTCGTCGTCCACACCGAGGCGGACCGCCTCGCCCGCACCCGGCACGCCCGCGGGGTCCGCGCGGCTCGGTTCGACGACGGTGACCTCACCGAGTCCCTCGACGTCCACGACGAGCTCCGTCACGCCGCGACGGAACCCGGTCGAGCGCACGGTGCCGACGAGGGGACCGTCGGCCTCCCGCCGCAACGAGCCCGGGCCGAGGGCGAGCAGCGCCTCCGACGATGCGCCCACGAGCCCGCCCACGCGCGACGAGCCGCCGACGAACGCCTCGTACCCGAGGAACTCGGCCACCCGGCGCGACGCGGGCCGGTGCCAGAGCTCGGCCGGGGCGGCGACCTGCAGCAGCCGGCCCAGGTCCATCACGGCGATGCGGTCCGCGACGGCGAACGCCTCGTCGTGGTCGTGCGTGACGAACACAGCAGTCGTGCCCGTCGCGGTGAGCGCCGCACGAACGTCGCCGGCGAGCCGCTCGCGCAGCGCCCGGTCGAGCGCCGACAGCGGCTCGTCGAGCAGCAGCAGCCGGGGCCGGGGCGCGAGCGAGCGCGCGAGGGCGACACGCTGCCGCTCGCCGCCCGACAGGCTCGCGACGTCGCGCCGCTCGAACCCGTCGAGTCCCACCAGGGTGAGCAGCTCACCGACGCGCGCGCGACGCTCGGCCACCGGGACGCGCGCCATCTCGAGCCCGTACGCGACGTTGCCCGCGACGTCCCGGTGAGCGAAGAGCTGGCCGTCCTGGAACATCAGGCCGAACCCGCGCCGGTGCACGGGCGTGCCGGCCACGTCGGCGCCGTCCCAGGCGATGGTCCCGGCAGACACGGGCTCGAGGCCCGCGATCGCGCGCAGGAGGCTCGACTTGCCGCTGCCGGACGGGCCGAGGAGCGCGACGACCTCGCCCGGCGCGACGTCGAGGCTCAGCCCGTCGACGGCCGTCGCGACCGTCCCGTCGTCGTCCCGGTAGTGCACGACGACGTCACGCACCGCGAGCCCCCGACCGGTCGCTGACGTGGGGTGCGCCGACGCGCCCGGAGCAGCACCCGGTGCGACAGGTGAACCGTCGTGCGCCATCAGATCTCCACGCTCGAGCCGTGCCGCAACCGTTCGGCGAGGCTCATCACGGTCGCGGTGAGCAGCCCCAGGACGACGGACGCGGCGAGTGCCATGCCCAGATTCTCCGCGCCCGGCCGCCCGATGAGCCGGAAGATGACCACCGGCAGGGTGGGCCGCTCGGGGCGGGCGAGGAACGACGTCGCGCCGAACTCGCCGAGGCTCACCGCGAACGCGAGCCCCAGCGCCAGGCCGAGCGAGCGCGCGGCGACGGGCCAGTCGACCGTCGCGAGCACGCGCGCCGGCGAGGCTCCGAGGACGGCCGCCGCCTCGTGCAGCCGGCTGTCGACCGCGCGGAGCACGGGCAGCACGGTGCGGACCACGAGGGGCGTCGCGACCACGGCCTGGGCGATCGGGATGAGCAGCGGCGAGGAACGCAGGTCCAGGTCGAGTCCGAGCGGCCGGTGCAGCGCCACGAGGAACCCGAAGCCGACGGTGACGGCGGAGACGCCGAGCGGGAGCATGAACACCGCGTCGAGGAGGCGCACGGCCCGCCGACGCGCCCGCGCGCGGGGTCGCCGCGACACGACGAGCGCGACGAGCCCGCCGACGACGACCGCGATGACCGTCGCGTCGAGCGCGACGCGCAGGGACGTGAGGGTCGCCTCCCACACGGTGACGCTCAGGGCGTTGCGGCCCCCGGTGGTCGCGAGGTTCGCGTAGTTGTCCAGGCCCCACCCCGTCGGCGTCCGCAGCGAGCGCACGGCGACGGTCGCGAGCGGGAGCGCGAGCAGCAGCACGCCGACGGCGCCCGTCACGGCGACCGCCGCGATGTCACCGGCCCGACGGCCCGGCCCGCGCAGGGCCAGTCGCGGCGGACGGCTCGCGCGCTCGGGGGCGGTCATCTGCAGGGCCCGCTCGCGCCGGTCCCGTGCACGGCCGGCGGCGAGGAGGGCACCCGCGACCACGACGAGCTGCACCACGGACAGCACGGCGGCGGCGCGCAGGTCGAGGAACTGGGCGGTCTGCACCCAGATCTCCGTCTCGACGGTCCCGTAGCGCGTGCCGCCGAGCACGAGGACCACGCCGAACGCCGTCGCGCAGAACAGGAAGACGATGGACGCGGCGGACGCGATCGCGGGCGTCAGCGCGGGCAGCGTCACGGACGTGAACACCCGCCACGGGGGCGCGCCGAGCGCAGCGGCAGCGTCCTCGGCACGACGGTCGAGCTGCACCCAGAACGCACCCACGGTCCGGACGACCACGGAGTAGTTGAAGAACACGAGCGCGGCGACGACGCCCGCGAACGTCCCGTCCCAGCCGAGCGCGCCCAGCGGCCCCGAGTCGCTGAGCACGGACCGGAAGGCGACGCCGACGACGACGGTGGGCAGCACGAACGGCACCACGACGAGCGCCCGCACCACCCCGCGACCGCGGAACTCCCGCCGGTAGAGCAGGTGCGCACCCGGCAGGCCGAGCAGGACCGAGATCGCGGTGCCCACCGTCGCCTGGGCGAGCGTGAGGCCGATGATCCGCCACGTGCGCGGGCGGCTGAACACCTCGGTGAAGCCGGTGAGGTCGAGCGCGCCGTCGGCCACGAACCCGCGCAGCACGAGGGTGCCGACGGGCAGCGCGAAGAACACGCCCAGGAACGCGAGCGGCGCAGCGACGGCGAGCGCCCACCCGGCATGGCCGAGCAGGCGCCCGCCGCGCCCGGCGACGACGCCCGACCGCGCGGCCGCGACCGCCGTCATCCCGTCACCCCGTCACCCCGGCATCCCGTCACCTGGCCGTCCCCGTCACCCGGTCATCCCCGTCACGCGGTCACCCGACGACGGTGTCCGTCCACGCCTGGATCCAGTCGTCCCGGTTCTCGCTGATCGTCTCCGGGTCGAGCGTGTACGGCTCCTCGGGCTGCGGCGCGTACGTGGTCCACGACTCCGGCAGCGTCACACCCGAGTCGACGGGGTACACGTACATGCTCTCGGGGATGTCCGCCTGGACCTCGGGGCTGAGCAGCCAGTCGACCACCTGACGCGCACCCTCGGGGTTCGCGGCGCCCGCGAGGACGCCCGCGTACTCGACCTGACGGAAGCACGTGTCGAGCAGCGCGCCCGTCGGAGCCTCGGTGGCGCCCTCGGCGACCTCGTACGGCGGGGACGACGCGTAGCTCAGGACGAGCGGCCGGTCGCCCTCGCTCGTCGGGCCCGAGAAGTCGACGTAGTACGCGTCCGACCAGCCCGAGACGACCTTGAGCCCGTTGTCCCGGAGCGCAGCCCAGTAGTCGAGCCAGCCGTCCTCGCCGAACGCGGCGACCGTGGCGAGCGCGAACGCGAGGCCCGGCGACGACGTCGCGGGGTTCGTCACGACGAGCAGGTCCCGGTACTCGGGTGCCGTGAGGTCCTCGAGGGTCACGGGCTCGGGGATGCCGGCCTGCGCGAACCACTCGTGGTCGACGTTGATGCACACGTCGCCGACGTCGACCGCCGACAGGTGGCCCTCGTCGTCGACCGCGTACTGCTCGACGTCGTCGCTCGCGGCCGGCGACGTGTACGGCTCGAGCACGCCCTCGGCGATGGCGCGCGACGCGAACGTGTTGTCGATGCCGTAGACGACGTCGCCCAGCGGCGCGTCCTTGGTGAGGATGAGCTGGTTGACGAGGGCGCCGCCGTCGCCGGGCGCGACCGTCTCGAGGGTGAGGCCCGTGTCGGCCTCGAACTGGGCGACGAGGTCGTCGCTGAGCAGGAACGAGTCGTGCGTCACGAGGACGACGGTGCCGCCCTCCTCGCCGGGGCTCGCGGTCGCGTCCTGCCCGCCGTCGTCGGCCCCGATCGCCGAGCAGCCCGCGAGCGCGAGGCCCACCGCGACCACCGTGGCCGGTGCGGCCAGTCGCCGCCCGTGTGCCGTGCGGGCCCCGGGCGCCGCGTCCGTCGTGCTGCCGGCCCGCGGGGTCGCGGTCGTGCCGGCTGCGAGATCTCTCGCCATGTCGTCCTCCTCGTCGGTTGCAGGAGGGGGGACTCCACCCGCGCACCCACGGCGGCCCGACGAGCGGACGCGACCGTGAGCTGCACGGATGGGGTCCTGAGACGTTCCCGACTCCCTACGCCGGTACCAACCGGATCAGGTTCGAGGGTCTGCGGTCGCCCGCACTCTCAGCGCCCTGTGCCCGGCATGCCGGGCGACGCTCCCCTGTCGTTCGGACCGACCCTACCGCGATCGCCGCCAGGGTCCGGATACGCTCCGAGCATCGACCCGGGAGGGACCATGGCCGTGCTCGCACAGCTCTTCGCTGCAACCCACACCCAGGCGCTGGCCAGGGCGGACGCCCTCGACGCGGGCCGCGACCCGGGCGCCGCCGAGCCGCACGTCGGGCTCCCCGGGCTCACCGCCCTCGAGCTCGAGGTGCTCGGCGAGATCGCCGCCCGCGCGGTCCGGTTCGGCACCGGCGACCTGGAGGCCGCGGACGTCGACCTCGATCACGACCAGCTCCAGCGCATGCCCGCGTTCTGGACGGAGGTCATGGCCGAGCTCGCCGCACCCGAGGACCCGGAGGCGCCCGACGACGTCGCCCGCGCCTGGGCCGCGTCGGAGGAGATGGGCGAGCCGGACACCGACCTCCTGCCGCGGGTGCGTGCCGTCGCGGCCCTCGCCGCGCAGGCCCGGGAGGCGGGCCTCGACCTGTACGTCTGGTCCCCGGCCGACTGAGCGGCGGGCCGGCCGCGGCCGAACGCCCGCCCTGCGCACGCGTCGGCACGGCACTAGCGTGAGGGCCAGGGCGTCGACCGGCACCGCCGGGGGAACCCCCGCGGGCCGTCGCGGCCGTGGGGCGGCCCACGCAGGCGCCGCACGACGACACGACCGGAGAGGGAGGCACTCGTGGCCGACAAGAAGGAAGGCATGATCGCCAAGCTCGTCGGGCTGGGCGTGGCGCTCGCCGCCGCCTGGGCCGCGCAGCAGATCGTGACGGGGGCCTGGAAGGCCACCGTCGGCCACAAGCCCCCGAAGCCCGAGGACGAGGGTGACGCACGCTTCGGCGAGGTCGCGCTCGCCGCGGCGATCACGGGGGCCGTCGTCGCGCTCACGCGCGTGCTCGCGACCCGCGGCACCGCCAAGCTCCTCAGCTGAGCCAGTTCCTCACTGAGCCGAGTCCCTCAACTGAGCCAAGCGCTCAGCTGACCGGCCGGCCCTCCCGGCCGTCGCGGTCACCATCGGCGTCGCGGTCCCCACCGGCGTCCTGCGCCTGGCGCCCGGCGCGGTCCTCGCCGTCCTGCGCGGCAGCGAGGTCGCGTGTGAGCTCGTCCACGACGAGCATCTCCGGGCGGATCTTGCCCGTGCGGTAGCCGGCACGGGAGACCATGTGCGCCGCGACGGGCGACGTGAGCATCTGGAACAGCGCGACGAGCACGAGCATCCACACGATCGGCCCGCTCCGCAGCCGCAGCGCGAGCCCCAGGAGCATGAGGAGCAGGCCCAGGACCTGCGGCTTGGTCGCCGTGTGCATGCGTGCGAGCAGGTCGGGGAAGCGCAACAGGCCCAGTCCCGCGGTGAAGGCGAGGAACGCCCCGCCGAGGAGGCAGACGGCCGCCACGACGTCGGCGACGGTGGTCCACACGTCGCTCATCCGGCCACCTCCCCGCTCGCGGGCCCGCCGTGGTGCTCGTCGTCCGTCGCCCGCCGGTCGGCGTCGTCGGCCGCGAGACGCTCGGCCTCGAGGGCCGCGACCTCCTCGCGCGTGAGGATCCGGCCCTCGCCCTCGGGCTCCACGGCGGCGAACCGGGCGATCGTGACGGAGCCGATGAAGCCGACGAGTGCGAGCGCGACGAGGATCGGCACCGTGTCGATGCGGCGCGACCAGGCGGCCTCGAGTGCGATCGCGCCGACGATGACGCTCGTGACCACGTCGAGCGCGATGGTCCGGTCGAGCATCGTCGGGCCCTTCTCCGCCCGGATCAGCGCGAGCACGGCCGCGGCCGCGAGGAGCACGGCGCACACGAGGACGACGACGGTCATGCGCCCACCTCCGCGTCGGGGCGCGCCTGCGGTGCGCTGCGCTGATCGGTGCGCGGGGTGCGCGTGAGACCCGCGGCGGCGAGCTCGGTGTCGGACGCGAGCGCACGGAGCACCCGGGCCTCGGTGTCGAGCACGTGGCGCCGCGCGGCGTCGATGCCGTGCGCCGTGTCCACGTCGAGGACGTGCACGTAGAGCATGCCCGTGATGCGGTGCGCCTCGACGACGAGCGAGCCGGGGACCAGCGAGCAGAGCTGGGCGGTCAGCGTGAGGTAGAGGTCCGAGTGGCTCCTGAGCTGCACGGCGATGACGGCGCTGCGTGGGGGACGGCGGCGCAGGGCCAGGCCGGCGACCTGGGCGCTCGCGACCACGAGGTCCACGGCGAACCGGTAGACGAGGTACAGGAGCGCGACGGGGTGGACCCGGCCGTGGAACTCGACGCCCGGCATGCGCAGGAACCGGCCCGCGACGAGTGCGATGAGCAGGCCCGCGAGCACGTTCGCGATGCTCAGCTCGCCCCACAGGAGGACCCAGACGAGCGTGAGCCACAGCGTCGCGACGACGTGGAAGCCGAGCGTGCGGCGTCGGGGGTGCAGGGTCATCCGCCGTCACCGCCCTCGGGTGCGTCGCGCACGTCCTCGCGCGCGTCGTCGTCGCGCACGTCGCCCGAGACGTCCTCGGGCGGGTCGGTGCCCGCGCCCGCGTCCTGCGCGACGTCGGCGGACTTGCCCTGGCCGCGGGTGCCATCGGGCAGCACGGCGTTCACGTACTGGGCGGGGTCGCGGAGCGTCGCGGCGGCCCGCTCGGTGTAGCTGAACAGCGGTCCCGCGAGCACCGTGAGGCTCAGGCCCACGCCGACGAGCGCGGCGGTCGGGGCGATCATGCCGCGCGGCAGGCGAGCCTCGACCGGCACCGCCGGCCCGGCCTGCCAGAAGGCCTTGTTCCAGGCCTTGACGATCGCGTACAGCGTCAGCAGCGAGGTCAGCACGGCGCCGACGACCAACGCGTAGGCCAGCGGTGTGCCCTGCGCGACGCCCGCCTGGAGGAGTCCGGCCTTGCCGAGGAACCCGGACAGCGGCGGGATGCCCGCGAGGTTCATGGCGGGCACGAAGAAGAGGACGGCCAGGACGGGCGCGATCTTCGCGAGCCCCCCGAGGTCGTCGAGCGACGTGGAGCCGCCGCGACGCTCGATGAGCCCGACGACGAGGAACAGCGCCGTCTGCACGGTGATGTGGTGCGCGACGTAGAACACGGCGGCCGCGAGCCCGGCCTCGCTCGACATCGCGATGCCGAAGATCATGTAGCCGATGTGGCTCACGAGCGTGAACGAGACGAGCCGCTTGATGTCGTTCTGCGCGACGGCGCCCAGGATGCCCACGACCATTGTTGCCAGTGCCGCCCACATGAGCAGGTCATCCACCCGGCCGTCCGGGAACAGGAGCGTCTGGGTCCGGATGATCGCGTAGACGCCGACCTTGGTCAGCAGGCCCGCGAACACCGCGGTGACGGGTGCGGGCGCGGTCGGGTAGGAGTCGGGCAGCCACGCGGACAGCGGGAAGATCGCGGCCTTGATGCCGAACGCGAGCAGCAGCAGCACCTGGAGCACGAGCTGGACGGTCGGGTCCACCTCGGGGAGGCGCTCGGCGAGCTGCGCCAGGTTGACCGTGCCCGTCGCGGCGTACGTCAGCGCGATCGCGAGCAGGAACACGACCGAGGACACGAGCGAGACGACGACGTAGATGGTGCCGGCCCGGATGCGCTCGCCCGTGCCCCCGAGGGTGATGAGCACGTAGGACGCGGCGAGCAGGATCTCGAAGCCCACGTACAGGTTGAAGAGGTCCCCGGAGAGGAACGCGTTCGCGACGCCCGCCGTGAGCACGAGGTAGGTCGGGTGGAAGATCGCGACGGGCGTCTCGGCGTCCCCGTCCTCGACACCCTGGGCGAGCGAGTACAGCAGCACGCACAGCGTCACGGCGGCGGAGACCGTGAGCATGAGCGTCGAGAGCCGGTCCGCCACGAGGTCGATGCCGACGGGTGCGGCCCAGCCGCCCACGTCGAGGACCAGGGGGCCGTCGTCGACCGCGACCAGCAGCGCCACCGAGGACAGCAGGACCAGGGACAGCGCGACGACGCTGATCACGCCCTGCGCCTTGCCGTTGCGCCACAGCGCGAGCGCGAGGCCCGCGGCGAACAGCGGCAGCACCACGGGCAGGGGGACCAGCCAGGTGAGGTCGCTCAGGTCGAGGCCGTTCATCGTCGACCTCCCTGGTCGGCGGGACTGGCAGGCGCGGCGGGCGCGGCGGGGGCGGCAGGTTCCGCGGGCTCGGCGTCCCCGGTCTCGTCGCGCACCTCGGCGGCGTCCTCCGCGAGGGTCGACAGGACGTCGGCGTCGGCGTCCTCGAACGCGGCCTGGTCGGCGGCCGCGCGGCGTGCGGTGCGGCGGTCCTCGAGGTCGTCCTGGACCTCGTCGTGCTGGTTGAGCTGCCAGGACCGGTACGCCATGGCGAGCAGGAACGCCGTCATGCCAAGCGTGATGACGATCGCGGTGAGCACCATCGCCTGGGGCAGCGGGTCGCTCATCTCGCTCTCCTCGGTCTGCCCGATGATCGGGGCCCCGCCCGCGGCGCCGCCCGCGACGAGGAAGAGGAGGTTGATGCCGTTCCCGAGGAAGATCACGCCGAGGAGCACGCGGGACAGCGAGCGCTCGAGCAGCAGGTAGACGCCCACGGCGACGAGCGCGACGACCACGAGGACGAGCGTGACGCTCGGCGACATGTCGATCATCGGGCCACCGTCCCCTCGATCTCGGTGGGGATCTCGCCGGCCGCGATGCGCGCCTCGCGGCTGCCAGGTGCGGGCGGCTCGACGATCAGCTCGCCCTCGGGGTCGTCGAGGGCCCCCTCTTCTCCGTGCCGGTCGATCTCCGCGCCGAGGCTGCGCAGGATGTCCAGCACCAGGCCGATGACCACGAGGAACACGCCGACGTCGAAGAAGAGGGACGTCACAAGCTTGATGTCGCCGAGCACGGGCAGGGCGAACTCGATGATCACGCTCTGCAGCACGGACCCGCCCGCGAGGATCGCGACGAGGCCCACGCCGGCCGAGAGGAACAGGCCCGAGCCGAGCAGGATGCCGGGGTGCACGGGCGCCGCCTCGCCGAGCTCGTAGCGGCCGCCCGCGAGGTAGCGGACGATGAGCGCGATGCCGACGACGAGGCCCGCCGCGAACCCGCCGCCGGGTGCGTTGTGGCCCGAGAAGAGCAGGAACACGGCGAAGACGATCACGGAGTGGAACAGGAGCCGCGTCGCGATCTCGAAGATGACCGAGCGTCGTTGGGGGGCGAGCGTGTGGCCGCCCCGGAGCCACTCGCGCTGGCGGCCGGCGCCCCCGGGTGCCGCACCGTCCGCGTGCCCGGCGGCGGCTACCGCACGGCGACGCAGCACGGCCATGGGGTCGGCGGCCTGCCCCCAGACGACGCCGCGGCGGTCCGCGTCGCTCGCGCGGAGCGGGTCGCCGCTGCGCCGCACGAGGAAGATGAGCGACGCGACGCCCGTGGCCGCGACGAGCAGCACCGAGATCTCGCCCATCGTGTCCCAGGCGCGGATGTCGACGAGCGTGACGTTGACGATGTTCTTGCCGCCGCCGAAGACGTACGCCTCCTCGGGGAAGTCGACCGAGACGGGCACGTGCACGCGCGCGCCGGGGACGATCAGTGCGAGGGCGCCGACGGTCAGGCCCACGGCGAGCGCCACGGCGAGGCGGACCCAGCGGCTCGCGGCGAGGGGCCGCACCGAGAAGTACGCGGGTAGGCGCCGCAGCACTAGCACGAAGACGACGAGCGTGATGGTCTCGACGAGCACCTGCGTGAGCGCGAGGTCGGGCGCCCCGTGGAGCAGGAAGAGCGCGGAGACGGCGTAACCGCTGATGCCGGCCAGGATCACGGCCTTGAGCCGGCGGCGCGCGCGGGCCGCGAGGACGGCCGAGGCGACGCACAGCACCCCGGCCACGGCCTGGACGGGCGTGTCCCAGGCGCGCACCTCGCCCACACCCAGGCCGGGCCCGCTCAGCAGGGCGCCTCCCACCAGGGCGACGAGCACCATGAGGATCGTGCCCAGGTAGAGGGGCAGGGAGCCACGCTGCGTGATCGCGGTGACGTCCGCCGCGACGTCGTCGAGGCGGCGCATGGTGCGCCGGTAGAGGGTGTCGGCGTCGAGCGGGAACGAGGCCCGGGCCTGCGTGCGCTCGACCCACCCGCGCGCCGCGAACAGCAGCGCACCCGTGGCCAGGACCAGGAGCGTCAGGCCCAGAGCGGGCGTCAGGCCGGCCCACAGCACGAGGTGCCCGGGGTCTCCCGGGTACGTGGACGCGTGCGGGCTGAGCAGGTCCTCCCCGAGGTGCGGCAGGAGCGCGGCGGCCAGGCCGAGGACCGCGAGGACCGCCGCGGGCCCGACGAGCACGAGCGACGGGCGCGTGATGGTCACCGGGGCGTCGGCCGGCTCGGCCGTCACGGTCTTGTCGGCGAAGGCGCCCCACCAGAAGCGCAGCCCGTAGGCGACGGTGAGCGCGGAGCCGAGGACCATCGCGACGAGGACGGCGAGGCCGACGGGCGTCCCGGCGTCGTGCAGCAGCGCCTCGAGCGCCGCCTCCTTCGCGACGTACCCCGCGAACGGCGGCAGGCCGATCATCGACGCGGTCGCGAGGCCGCCGACGACGGCGGTCACCGGGAGCGCACGCCCCACCCCCGTGAGGCGTCGCAGGTCACGCGTGCCGGTCGCGGCGTCGACCACACCGACCGTGAGGAACAGCGCGGCCTTGAACATCGCGTGCGCACCGAGCATCGCGAGGCCCGCGAGCGCCGCCGCCTGCGACGAGAGCCCGACGAGCAGCACGAGCAGGCCCAGCTGGCTCACGGTGCCGAACGCGAGCACCAGCTTGAGGTCGTGCTGCCGCAGCGCCCGGTACCCGCCGTGCACGAGGGTCCAGCAGCCCAGCGGGAGCAGCACCGCACGCCACACGCCCATCTCCGCGTACCCGGGCGCGAAGCGCGCCACGAGGTAGACGCCCGCCTTGACCATCGCCGCGGCGTGCAGGTACGCCGAGACCGGGGTGGGCGCCGCCATCGCGGACGGGAGCCAGTAGTGCAGCGGCACGAGCGCCGACTTGCTGACCGCACCGACCAGGAGCAGCACGACGGCGACGGGCACCGTCGACCCGGCGGGTGGTGCGGCCACGACCGCCGAGATCCGGTAGGTGCCGGCGGCGGTTCCGAGCAGCACGATGCCGACGAGCATCGCGAGGCCGCCCGCGGTCGTCACGATGATCGCCTGCATCGCGGCCCGCCGGGACGCCTTGCGGTCCGCGTAGTGGCCGATCAGCAGGTAGGAGAAGACGGTCGTGAGCTCCCAGAACACGTACAGGAGCAGCATGTCGTCCGTCGTGACGAGGCCGAGCATCGCGCCCGCGAACGCCACGAGCACGCCACCGAACCGGCCGAGCCCGCCCGCGCGCGTCGAGAAGTACGCGGAGGAGTACACGAGGACCAGCGCGCCGACGCCGCCGACGAGCAGCACCATCAGCCAGGACAGGGTGTCGAGCCGGAACGCGAGCGCCATGCCCAGGTGCGGCACCCACTCCACGACCTGGACGGGTCCGTCGCCCGCCATGACCTCGCCGGTCTTGGTCAACGCCCAGACCGCCGCCGACGCGGGGGCCAGCGCGAGCACGAGGAACGCGCGACGACCGAGCCAGGACACCAGGACGGGCGCGCCGAGGGCCACCAGGAGGTGAACGACGAGCAGCAGCAGCAGCACGTCCGGCTCCGTCCGGTCGAGGGCGGGTGGTCGGTCGGTCGTCCCGGGTGCGAGCCCGCACGGATGCGCACGGGTCCGTACCCGTGCGCACGTACGGACGAGCCCCGAGGAGGGGCCGTCACGGCCGGGCATGTTGTCAACGGCGGGCGGCGGAGCGGAGGCCCCACCTGCCCTGCGCACCGCGAGGGGCGCGTTGAGCGTTCGTCACAGTCTACCGGGCGCTCCCCGCAGGTCCGGTGGTCGCGTCGGCGCGACCGGCTAGCGTGACGGCGTGCAGCCCCTGCAGATCGTCGCCGTCGTGCTCGCCGTCCTCGCCACCGTGGTCGGCGTCTGGGCCTTCACGCAGGGCATCCGGGCGATCGTCCGGACCGTGGCTGTGGGTGGACCGGCGCCGGACCGCGTGCGCCAGGTCGGCCGGCGCACGTGGCTCGCGCTGGGCCTGCTCGTGGGGCACGGACGCTTCCAGCACCGGCCCTTCGTCAAGGTCGCGCACTGGGTCGTGATGGTCAGCTTCCCGGTCCTCATCCTCACGCTCGTCTCCGCGTACGCCCAGCTCCTCGACCCGCACTTCGTGCTGCCCCTCGTGGGCCGCTGGGCGCCGCTCGAGTGGCTGACCGAGGGCTTCGCGTGGCTCTCGTTCGCGGGGATCGTCCTGCTCATCGGCGTCCGGCAGCGCGCCCACCCGCGCCGGGGGTCCGCGGCCCGGGGGCGCCCGTCCGCCGCGCGGCCCACGCCGGAGGGGCCGGTGGGCGCCGAGGGTGAGCGCGCGTCGCGGTTCTACGGCTCGAACTTCGCGCAGGCGTACTTCGTCGAGGCGATCGTCGCGGGCGTCGTCGTCGCGGTCCTGCTCCTGCGCGGGCTCGAGTACGCGCTGGCCCGCAACGCGACCTGGTTCGCGTTCGCGCCGCTCAACGGCGAGTCGTACGACGCCGGGGTCGCGACCCTGTGGCACTTCCCGCTGACCGCGTGGTTCGGCCAGTGGTTCGCCGCGTGGCCGGTCGAGCGCATCGAGACCGCGATCGTGGTCGTCGCGCTCGTGAAGATCCTCACGTCGATGCTGTGGATGTACGTCGTCGGGCAGCGCCCTGCCATGGGCGTGTCCTGGCACCGGTTCCTCGCGATCGTCAACGTGTGGGCCAGGCGCGAGGTCGACGGGCGCCCCGCGCTCGGCCCGGTGCCACCCGTGCGGGCCGGCGGCGCACCCGTGGACTTCGAGCGCATCGACGAGCTGCCCGACGACGCGCGGCTCGGCGTCGGGCGCATCGAGGACTTCACGTGGAAGGGGCTGCTCGACTTCTCCACGTGCACCGAGTGCGGACGCTGCCAGGAGCAGTGCCCCGCCTGGAACACCGGCAAGCCCCTGTCCCCCAAGCTCATGGTCCTCGCGCTGCGCGACCACGCCTACGCGAGCGCGCCCTACCTGCAGGCCGCACCCAACGCGTCGACCGAGCCCGCCGGGCACACCTCGACGACGGGCCACGCGCCCCTGCTCGGCGGTCCCGGGGCCCCCTCCGCGCACGCCGACCTCGACGTGCTCTCGCTCGTGGGCGACGTCGTCGACCCGCAGGCGCTCTGGGACTGCACCATGTGCGGAGCGTGCGTCCAGCAGTGCCCCGTGGACATCGAGCACGTCGACCACATCATCGACATGCGCCGCAACCAGGTGCTCATGGAGTCGGCGTTCCCCCACGAGCTCGGCCCCATGTTCACCAAGCTCGAAAAGCAGGCGAACCCGTGGGGCCTGCCCGCCCGCGCGCGGCTCGACTGGGCGAAGGGCCTGCCGTTCGAGATCCCCGTGGTCGGGGGCGACCTCGAGGACGCGTCGGGCGTCGACTACCTGTTCTGGGTCGGCTGCGCGGGCGCCTACGAGGATCGGGCCAAGCGCACGACGCGCGCCGTCGCAGAGCTGCTGCACATCGCGGGCGTCTCCTTCGCGGTGCTCGGCAACGGCGAGTCCTGCACCGGCGACCCCGCACGGCGTGCCGGCAACGAGTTCCTCTTCCAGACCCTCGCCCAGGGCAACGTCGAGACGCTCGACGCCGCGGCCGCCAAGCGGATCGTTGTCACGTGCGCGCACTGCTTCAACACGATCAGCCGCGAGTACCCGCAGCTCGGTGGCCGGTACGACGTGGTCCACCACACCGAGCTGCTCGACGCCCTCGTGCGCGACGGCCGGCTCGTCCCGACCGAGCGGCCCGCCGGGGCGGCCGGGAGCGGCGACGGGGCGGTTGGTGGGGCCGGCGACGGGACCGGTGGCGCCGGAGCGGCGGGTGCTGCGGGCGACGGCTCAGGGGTCGGCGACGCCGCGACGATCACGTACCACGACCCGTGCTACCTCGGCCGGCACAACGAGATCTACACGCCCCCGCGCGAGCTCATCGGCGCGCTGCCCGGCGTCACCCTCGCTGAGATGCCGCGCACCAAGGAGCGGTCCTTCTGCTGCGGCGGCGGGGGCGCCCGCGTGTGGATGGAGGAGACGACGGGGACGCGCATCTCGACCGACCGTGCGGCGGAGGCCATCGCGACCGGCGCCGGGACCATCGCGACGGCGTGCCCGTTCTGCACGGTGATGCTCACCGACGGCGTCGCGGCGGTGGCCTCGGCGGAGGCGGACGCCGACGGCGTCACTGGCGCTGGTGGCGGTGGTGGTGGCGGCTCGCACCCGACGCCGGTGCCCGCGGCGCAGGTCGTCGACGTCGCACAGCTGCTCCTCGACGCGGTTCGCCCGCGCCCCTGAGCGGGTGGCGCGCCTGCGCCCCTGAGCGGGCGGTGCGCCCGCGCCCCTGACCGGGCGATGCGCCTGCGCCCCTGACCGGGCGATGCGGCGCCTGGTCCCGTGGGGCGGGGCAGTGCTGTCCGCCTGATCCAGGTGCGACGGGTGGTTACAGGTCCGCGGGGTCGACCACGAAGTCCATGAGGTCGGTGATCTCGCCGCCGACAGCCTTGTGCACGGCCCGCGTCAGGGCGATGACCAGGGGCGTCGCGCGCCCGCGGGCCACCCGGTGCTCGAGGGACGGTCGCTCCGCCTCGCGGTCGGCGAGGTCCGGCGGCTCCCACCGGACCCGGTAGGCGACCGCGCCGCGCGCGGCCCAGGGCACGCTCTCGATCACGGGCGGCGGTCGCGTCTCGCCGGACACCTCGAGTGCGACCATCCCGTCGAGCTCGAGGTCGGCGAGCGCCCCGTACCCGCGCATCGGCTCAGGGTTCGTCAGGGCGGCGACGTCGTACTCCTCCGCGGCCGCGTGCAGGCTGCGGCGCTGCTCGGGCGTGAGCACCTCCGCGCCGCGTACCGGGCGCTCGCCAACGCCTCGGGGTGGCCCGTTCCACAGCGGCTTGGGCAGGTTGAGGTAGGCGCGCGGCAGCGCCTGGCGCATGACGGTGAGCGTCGCCTCGGGCTCGAGCCAGATGTCCGTCCACACGGTCAGGTCGACGGCGGCCGCCGGGTCGGGCACCAGGAGCGTGGCCGGCGACCCACCGGCGGCGGTGGTCCGGACGGCGCCGCCGAGCCGACGTGCGGCGGCGATCAGCCACGCGACGGTGCGTTCCTCGTCGCGCACGGGCAGGCCTGCGGGGAAGGCGCGGCGCAGCCCGTCGCGGTCGCCGCCGCCCGGCCACGGCTTGTCGCCGCGCTCGACGGGGGCGTGCACCACGTACGCGATACCGGCCGACGGCGGGACACCGAGCATCCCGGTGGCGACACGGTCGAGCGTGAACGGGCCGACGAGCGTGCTGTGGCGAGACAGGCGCAGCACGCCAGGCGCGGCCGTCAGGGCACGCAGCGCACGCGCACCTCCGGAGGGACGGGGGGCCGCGGAGCTGGGCTGCACCTCCCACGCCGCGCGGGCGAAGCGGCTGAGCGCGAGGGTCTCGACCTCCTCGTGGCCCACGTCGGCGGGAAGCACGAGGAGGTGGTGCCCGGTCGCGTCGCTGGAGGCCGGGTCGAGGGCGGGAAGAGCCATGGGGGCGAGCCTAGGTCGGTCGTGTTGCGCGGATGCTTCGCAGGCGTTGCCCGACGCCGGGTGCGGCCGGGCAGGTGGGGTCAGACCTGCGTGCGGTGGAAGTTCTGGAACGAGCGGGACGCCGTCGGGCCGCGCTGCCCCTGGTAGCGGGAGCCCTGCGCGCCGGAGCCGTACGGGTTCTCCGAGGGCGACGAGAGCCGGAAGAAGCACATCTGGCCGATCTTCATGCCGGGCCAGAGCTTGATCGGCAGCGTCGCCACGTTGGAGAGCTCGAGCGTCACGTGACCCGTGAATCCGGGGTCGATGAAGCCCGCCGTCGAGTGCGTGAGCAGGCCGAGCCGGCCCAGCGACGACTTCCCCTCGAGACGTGCCGCGACGTCGTCGGGCAGGCTGACCGACTCGTAGGTGGAGCCGAGCACGAACTCGCCGGGGTGGAGCACGAACGCCTCGTCGGGCTCGACCTCCACGAGGCGGGTCAGCTCCGGCTGGTCCTCCGCGGGGTCGATCACCGCGTACTTGTGGTTGTCGAACAGGCGGAACAGGCGGTCGAGCCGCACGTCGATGCTCGACGGCTGGATCATCGCCGGGTCGTAGGGCTCCAGGGTGATCCGCTGGGAGTCGAGCTCGGCCCGGATGTCACGGTCGGAGAGCAGCACGGCCACACGCTAGCGGTTGTTCCCGTGAGGCGTGCCGGGTCGGGCGGTCGGGCGGTGCTGGGGCGGGGGTCAGCAGGTGTGGGTGGTGCAGGTGTCTTGGACGAGGTGGGTGGGGGCTTCGACGGTGGTGATCGGAGCCGAGGTCGTGGTGGTGGTGGCGGTGCCGTTGATGGTGTGCCAGGTGGGGTCGTCGGCCAGGGTGTAGCGGCCGGTGTAGGTGGTGGTCAGGGTGATGGTCCAGGTCCCGACCCGGGTGTAGGGGTGGGTGACGTCGTGGTCGGGGTAGGGGTGACCGGGGCTGGTGGTGGTGATGGTGGTGCCGTCGCCGAAGTCCCACGTGTAGGAGGTAGGTGTGGCTTCGACCTGGACCGGTGTGCCGAGGAGGTCGGTGGTCAGGGTCTGGGCGGGGGCCTGGGTGTAGGCGATCGCGGGCATCGTGACCAGGTGCTCACCCGTGGCGGGCTGCACCGCGAGGGCTGGTGGGGCCAGGGGTAGGCGGCGGAAGTCCTCCGCGGTGAAGACCGGGGTGTAGTCGGCGGGGCAGGTCCAGCCCATCACGTTGCGCCACGGCCCCCACGCCGTCGTCGCGGTGGTGCGTTCGCGCATCCACAACGGTTGGACGGGTTCCTCACCCTCACAGCCGGGCAGGGCACTGAACTCCGCCGGCGAAGACACCGGCAAGCACACACCGGTGCCCGCCTCCGTTCCGACCGCTGACGGATCACAGTCCGCCATCCGTTTGAACTCCGTCAGCCGTGCCTCGGGAGCGCTCGCCGTTGACGCCGCTTCCTCGTGTGCCCACTGGCGACCGTTCAGGTAGTACGCGTTGGCGTTCGCCTCGGCCTCGAACTCGTCGATCGCACCGCTGCCGGCGAGCGTGGCCGTCGCCGTGCACATCACCAAGGCTGCCGCGAGAGCAGCGACGACGGGAGCAGTCCTGACCGCACTCACGGGGCCGCATCCGCTGCGGCGACATCGACCTCCCGGACAGACCATGCCCCGTCGTGGGTCACGGCGGCGAAGAAGTGCAGGTCGTCGGGTGTCGGTCTCTCGTCCACGACCGTGCCGCCCGGGTCACGCTCGACGGAAGGGCCCTCCTGGAACTCGCCCTCGACGGAGAACCACTCACCGTCCGTCACTTCCAGCGTCTCTACCTCCCCGAGGGTTATCAGGGAGCCATCGTTCGCGTTCCCCTTGGCGACCATCTCCTCGACATGAGTGATGACGCTGGCGCAGAAGACGCACTCGGGGTGGCTCAGCGAGCGCCACTCGGTCAGGTCCCCGGTGGCGTACACGTACGGGTAGAGCTTGAGGAAGTACGTGAACACGGCCTCTGCCGTTGCTTCGTCAACCTGGCTCATGTCGGGCCGCTCGGGCGGGATCGCGGCCTCGGGCGTCGGCGTCGGAGTGGGGGTCGGGCTCGGCGTCACCGACGGGGACGGCGGCTCCGTCGTCGGCGGATCACCGGCCTGACCGGTGCAACCCGACGCCAGCATGACGGCGAGCACCGCGAACGTGAGTCCCAGCTTCCCCCTGCGCACGCGCCAGAACCTAGCGCGAACCGGGCATACCGGTCAGCCGATCCAGCCACCTGTGGACGACTGCCGACGTCCGAGCGCGTGCAGCGGGCGCAAAGCCGGTCGCCCGTCGCGTGCTGCGCGAACCGAGGACGACCGTCCGCCCCCGCAAATCGTGGCCGCTTCGGAGTGCTCAGGGCAGGTCGTGGGCCATGCTCCAGATGCTCCACAGGGTGCTGCGCATGCGTCGCGGCTGCTGCAGGCACGTGAGGACCTGGAAGGCGATGTCCTCGGGCTGCAGGAACTCCTCGAGCGCGGGGTCGCCTTCCGTCCGGCCCGCGCCGAGGGCGAACTCGGTGGTGACGCCGGCGGGGCACAGGGCCGTCACGCGGATCCCGTCGCGGCGGAGCTCGCGGTCGAGTGCACCGGCGAGGCCCACCTGACCGAACTTGGTCGACGCGTAGACCGCCTCGTTGCCGTCGCCTCGCAGGCCGGCGACGCTCGCGACGATGAGGATGTCGCCGCCGCCGGCGCGCCGGAGCTCGGGCACCGCGGCACGGACCGACCAGACGGTGCCGCTGAGGTTGACGTCGAGCATGCGCGCGATGTCGTCGTCGCTGCCGTCCTCGATGCCGCCGTACATGCCGATGCCGGCGTTCGCGACGAGGGTGTCGAGCCGCCCGAACCGGTCGACCGCAGCGCGGACGAGCGCCCGGTTCTGCTCCGGCTCACGCACGTCCATGGGGACGGCGACTGCGCGGTCGGGTCCGATCTCCTCGACGAGCGCCTCGAGCCGCTCCGCCCGACGGGCACCGAGGACCACGTTCGCACCGGCCTCGGCGAGCATGAGGGCGGTCGACCGGCCGATGCCTGCGCTGGCCCCCGTGATCGCCACAACGGTCCCGGTCAGGTCTCGAGTCTCGTACGGCACAGCACGCCTCCGTCAGTAGGTCCCCCACGTCGCGAGCATAGGTCCGAGTCCTAACGCGCGGCGGCGACATCGACGAGCTCCGGTCCGACCTGCACGTCACCCCGCGGGACGGGTGGCGCGGTCGCCGACGCGCGACTCAGGCACGGGGTATGAGTCGCGTCCCCGGCAGGGTCGGTGCGGGCAGCGGGGGACCGTCGTACCCGGGCACGACGCCGAACGTGGGCACGGCTCTTGCAGCGACGTCGGCGTCGGCGTCGGCCGCCCCGATCTCCGACTGCCACCTGGCGCGAGCCGCGGCGACCTCGTCGTGCGACGAGCCGATGAAGTTCCACCACATGACGATCTGCTCGCCCAGCGGCAGGCCGCCGAGGACCACGGCCCGCAGGGGCGCGTCCGGGCCCGCGCGCAGGACGAGCCGGCTCCGCCCGGGGCTGAGGTAGACGAGCGAGCCAGGCTCGATGCTCGCGCCCTCGACGTCGAGCGCCCCGGCGTCCACCAGGAGCCCGTGCTCGAACCCGGCATCGACGTCGAGCTCGACGACGGCACCCGCAGCGAGGGTCAGCTCGGCGCCGAGCAGCGGGGAGAAGGTCGGGACCGGGGACGTCGACCCGGCGAGGGAGCCGAGGAACACGCGGAGCTCGCCGTCGGGCAGCGGGGTCACGGGTGGCGCGTAGTGGTCGAACGCGGGGTCCGCCGCGCGGTCGCGCTCCGGCAGGACCGTCCACAGCTGGACGCCGTGCAGGACGCGCACGGCGTCGGTCGAGACCTCGGAGTGCGCGATGCCGCGCCCCGCGGTCATGAGGTTCAGCTCGCCCGGCCGCACCAGGGCATGGGTCCCGAGGCTGTCGCGGTGCTCGATCTCGCCGCTGAACAGCCAGCTCACGGTCTGCAGGCCCGTGTGCGGATGCGGGGCGACATGCATGCCGCCGGTCGCGGCGACGTCGTCGGGCCCGTAGTGGTCGAGGAAGCACCACGCGCCGATGAAGGACCGCTTGCGCTGCGGGAGCGTGCGTCGCACCGTCATCGCCCGCAGGCCACCGAGCGGCACGTCGCGCGGGGTGAGGATCTCGGGGGCGGCCGGGGCTGGGCTGCCCGCCGCCATGCCGGGGCGGTCTGCGGCCGACGTGTCCGCCGAAGTCTGAGGGCGCGCCTCGGCGCGTCCGTCGCACACGAGCTCCGCCGGCGCCGTCTCGAGGTTGGTCATGTCGCCTCCTTGCTGGACGGTAGCGCGAGGTCCCGACGTCGCCCAGGGGTTCGCGCACTGCGAGGGCGGACGTCGGAGGTGGGCCGTAGCGTGGTCGTCACGGAGGTGTTCATGGACCAGGATCAGCGGGGCGCGGCCCAGCCAGGCGATCAGCCAGGCACGGATGACGTGACGGTGCGGTACGACGCCGGGCGTGAACGGTACGAGGTCGTGACGGGTGGGGAGACGGCCGGGTTCGCGCAGGTGCGCGAGGCCGACGGCCGCATGACGTTCTTCCACACCGAGGTCGACGGGGCGTACGAGGGCCAAGGCCTCGGGACGACCCTGGTGCGCGGCGCACTCAAGGACGCCACCGGGCGCGGGCTGCGCGTGGTGCCGCTGTGCCCGTTCGTGGCCGCCTACCTGCGCCGGCACCACGAGTTCGACGCTCACGTGGACTGGCCCGAGGCCTGACCGGTCGGCCCGCGCGACAGAGGCTGGCCCGGCAGCATGGGTCGGCCCGGGCAACGCAAAGGCCCCTCGAAGTAAGCGTTCGAGGGGCCTCGCGTGATCGTCGGGCGTCCGGTCCGGGTCTCCCCCGACCAGCCGTCCCCGCGTCGGCGATGCGGCCGTCCGACCCACAGCGGCCTCCCGCTGCGGACATCCGGTGACGATCTGCCTTCCGGTCCGTTGGGACACCTGCGGCGCCATCCGCAGCTCTCGGGGTCGCCCCCTCGAGGTGGTCCACCGTTCTCCGGTCGGCCGGCGCATCGGCCCGTGGCACCGACCGGGTTGCCCCGTTCTGACCACGTCCGGCGTCGCCGTTGGAGAAGTTGTAGTCCCGCCCGACGGCGCCCCGCAAGCACTTCGCATGACCAGTTCTCAGCACCCCGTCATGCACAGTTCTGTCCACAGGCACGGGTGCTCACACGGGGATTCGTACCCAGGCCTGTGGATAGAAGTTGTTCACGAGCCGTCCCGGCCGGACCGTCCACACCGGCACGCCGCCACCTGCCGACCCACCGGGCCCGTCCGGGTATGATCGACGCGCACGCCTGCCCTGCAGGTGTTCGCGGGTGTAGTTCAGTGGCAGAACTTCAGCTTCCCAAGCTGATAGCGCGGGTTCGATTCCCGTCACCCGCTCCGTCGTTCACACAGGCCAGAGCGTTGCGGCGGCTCTGTCGGACCTCCCCGGGACCCTTCTGCTGGTCGGCTCGTGCCATAACGTGCCATAGCGAAGAGGTCCCACCATGACCACTGCGACCGCATCCCGACGCCACCGCCGCGCCTCCGGCGCCGTCCGCTGACTCCCGTCCGGGAGGTGGCAAGCCCGCTACACCGGGCTCGACGGCGCCCTGCGGACCATGGGGACGTTCCAAACCAAGGCCGAGGCCGACCCATCAGCGCACTACGCCAGGGGCGCGCCAGCGGCCGACGAGTTCTGTACTGGGGTGGCCCCAGTCGCCGTCTACCCAGAGACTTCCGAGGAACCGGTCGGGTGGCGCGAGCCCGACGCCACGCGCCCCCGTGACCGCTGCGAGGTCCTGGAGTCCCGTAAGTGACCACTCGCTCTCTACTCGACCGAATAGGCCTCCGTAGGTGATCACGGTGAGAGCGCGAACCGCCTGCCGCAACTCGACCTGATCAAGGCCGTGCAAGGCCGCCGAACTCTCCACCTCGGCGGGTAGCGGGTCGTCGGATCCCCGGCGAACGAGCGGGTGGGACTCGTACCAGGCGGCGAACGTCTCCGGCGTCACGGATGCGAACTCCCAGAGATGGTCCTCGAGGGTTGACAGCTCCTCGCAGTCCAGGCCAACGATCTCCCGCCAGCGGCGGAAAGTCACCAGCGCGACGCCCTGCCGTGCACAGATCGACAAGTCCGAGTACACAGCAGGGGCGTCCCATGAGAGCTGATCCCGCTCCACGGGGTACAGGACGTCCGGGTCGTCAACTCCCCACGGCGACAGGTCAACGACGTTGACCGTGCGCGCTTCGCCGGATCGATATGCCTGGTGGCGAGGGTTGCAGGCGACCTCAACGTCGATCGGGTACTCGGCGCCTTCGTGAAGGACGCCATTGGCGCCGACGACTGCAGACTTCTCGACGAGGCGATGGACCCGCGCATCAGCGTCCGTGATCTCGATCTGAACGAGTCCGGGCATCGGTTCGTCGTTGATCCACCTCGTCGCCGAGCCCCGAAGCAGAAGCACGTTCGCATCCTCGCAGGAGCCCTCGCAGGGTGGGCCGGAGTCACTGACCTGGTGCTGAACGTCAGCGCAGCGCAGAGCCGACCAGAGCACAATCGTCAAATGATCGTTCTGCGACTCATAGGGTACTGGCGCGAGGAACTCCCGGCGCTCGACCCACATTTGACCATGTCCCCGGAGCAAGCCGCGGCGTACAAGGACCTGCGAGCACGAGGTCTCCGCTGGCCGGACCCTAACGCCTTCGTCGACCCCGACTGGCGAGACGAGGCACGGAGGGCAGTCGTCGAGCACCTGCAGACCGGCAGTCTCGTCATCCAGTACAGGGGCCTCTCACCGTGCCGCTTCTGTGGGCGCGACAACGGATCCGCTGAGTTCTCCGATGGGGTCTTCTGCTGGCCGGAGGGTTTGGCCCACTACCTGGCGGCACACGGCGTTGGACTGCCGGAAGAGTTCGTGGAGCACGTCCTGTCGACGCACCCAACGCGGCAGAGGCTGCCAACGCCGGAGTTCGACCACCTCGGCCAACGCGATCCGTCGTGGCCAGGAGACGAGTTGGAGTGTCTCCTTTGGGCTCCCGAGCCGCCTCGCTCCGACGACGAGCCCGATGTCGAACGGGATCCGGCCTGGTGGCTTGCGCAGCCCGCCCTTAGCAACGTCAACGACTGTCAGGCACACTGACGCGCCCGGCGTCGCTTTGTCGACAGGCGTCTCGAGCAAGCGAGGCCGGCTCAGGACGCGACGCACCTCCGACCGCTCGACGGCCGACCAGCCACGCCTCGGCTCACGGCGATGGGATCGTGCTACCGGCCCAGCTCTCGCCTGAGCACGGGTGGCCAAAGAGCCAACAGATCGTCCGACTCGCCCCGGCCCGCCCCGAAGTCTTCGACGAAGGAGACCGCAACGGCGTTCGCGACGTAGTCGTCACCCTCGTCGAGTCCTCGGGCCATGACGTTCAGGATCCGCTCGCTAAGGTCTCGGTCACCCGCGTGAAAGGCAGACACGGTGAGGCGCAGCGCGTCAGCGAGGAGCAGGTGGAGGAGCAAATCCCCACCGTGGTCATCGAGGTGCTCAGCCAACGCCAGCTCGGCGTCCGGCACGCGAGCGAGGAGCGCGTCCACGAACGCCTGCCGGTCAAGCATGCGCCGAGCGTATCCGCGCGTCCGACACCTGCGCCGGGGGTCGACGTGGGGGTGCATCCTAGATGGCGTGAGTACTATAGTTTTCGCGTGAGTATTTCACGACTCCCATGAGGTAGATGATGGACGTCTCGAACCCGATCGCCGACGTGGTGCCGTCCGCCCACGGTCCGGTGCTCGCTGTCCTCGCGTCCACGTCAACGCCGCTCACCGGGCGCGCGATCGCCGAACTCACTCGGCCGCGAGTCTCCCAGCCGCGCGTCGCGCGGATCCTGGCCGACCTCACCGAGGCGGGTCTGGTCGATCGCATCCAGGCGGGCTCCGCGTCGCTGTTCACGTTGAACCGCGAGCACCTCGCCGCGAGAGCGGTCGAGGATCTCGCCACCCTCCGCACCCGGCTGTGGGAACGGATCGCCGAGCACGCGGCCGAGTGGACCTACCCACCCGAGGCGATCGTCGTCTACGGCTCGACCGCCCGCGGCGACGGCGGCACCGCCAGCGATGTCGACCTGCTCGTCGTGCGCCCCGCGGCCGTGGACGAGGACGACCCCGACTGGCAACGCAAACTGACCGCGCTCGGGTTCGCGGTCCCGCGCTGGACCGGCAACCCCTGCGAGATCCTCGATCGGTCGCGCGAGGAGCTACGCGCCATGGCGTCAGCCGGGGAGCGACTCCTCAGCGAGATCCGCCGCGACGGGCGAGCGATCGTCGGGTCGATGTCCCTCGTACCGGCTCCCCAGGCGGCCTGACATGGGCGCCCGGGACGACGCGCTGAGCCACCTCCGCAAGGCCCGCGAGTTCCTCGACGCTGCCGGCCTGGAGCTGGACATGGAGTTGCACACCGCGGCAGCGTCGTCGGCGGTGCTCGCCGGCATCAATGCCAAGGACGCCATCTGCCTCCAGCTGACCGGCCGCACCGGCAAGTCCGATGACCACCGCGCGGCCGTGCCGGAGCTCGTCGCCGTCGGGCCCGCGGGCAAGGCGCTCGAGTCCACCTTCCGCCGTCTCCTCGGACTCAAGACCGCCGCCCAGTACCAGGCCGGACCGATCGGCCGGACCGACGCGACGAAGGCTGTCGCGTGGGCGACCCGCATGGTCGACACCGCGAGGGACGCCACCGGCTCCTGACTGGCTGACGCTCGGCCCCGAGCCGATGACGGGCGGGCACGGAGCCGACGACGCCTACGCCCGCCCGATGACGCGATCCGCCCGCATGCATCGCGTCATCGCTCTGCCCCTGACGGAGCGGTTCCGTCATCGGTTCGGCTATCGCCCCTGAGCAGGCTGACCACCGACTGCATGACCGGACCCGGGGCAGCGGCGCGCGAGGCATCTTCCAGCCCCTGCCGCACACCCCCGTGACGACGGTCGACGGCGGAAGGAGGCGGCTCCAGGGCCCCTAGGTGTACTGACCCGGGACGTTGGTCGAGTGGGTGTGACGCGCTGATCTGAGTGCTGGCGCGAGGAGGGCCTCCCGCGGT
>NZ_VTTP01000013.1 GCF_008364845.1 Actinotalea subterranea
TACTACGCTGCCCACAGCCTCACGCCAACAGCGGAGGTCTCACACCAGTGAGTCTCCGGACACGCCGGGGCGGTTCATTCCGCTCGGCAGTCGCTCTCGCGGCAGCCACTCTGACACTGGCGGCATGCACCGGCGGCTCAACGCCGGCGAGCACCGACCCCGGGGACGTGGAAGGCGACATCGTCCCGCGTCCCATCTCCTGGCTCCTCTCGCGACCCGCCGACGGGGCTGTCATCACCACCATTCAGGAGATCGCGGCGGACTACGCGCTGACGCACCCCGGCTTCGAGCTGGAGCTCATCACCACCCCGGACCGCCCGTCCTACCTTCAGAAGCTCGAGACTCTCGCTGCCGCCAACCAGCTGCCGGAGCTCTTCGACACGGACGCGACCCCGTTCGCGGCGAAGCTTCGAGACCAGGGAAAGATGGTCGACGTCGAGGCTCTCCTCACGGAGCTCGACATCTACGACGACTACCGCCCGGCCGCGCTCGAGTACCAGAGGTTCGACGACGGCAGCCTCTACCTCCTCCCGTTCGAGTTCGGCATCGAGGTGTTCTGGTACAACACCGAGCTGTTCGCCGCTGCAGGTCTCGAGGTGCCGAGCACGCTCGACGACATCGTGGACCTGTGCGGACCCCTCCGCGAGCAGGGTGTGATCCCGATCGCGATGGCTGGCGCAGACCAGTGGCCGCTCGAGCGATGGATCTCCTACTACCCGTTCCGCGCTGCCGGACCCGAGTACGTGTCGGAGCTTCGCACGGGCGAGGCGTCCATGGCCGAGGAACCGGGTGCTGCGGCCGCGAGCTGGATCTACGACCTGGGGCAGGCCGGCTGCTTCGCAGATGGCTTCTCGTCCGCCAGCTATACCGACGCTCGTGACCTGTTCACCAGTGGGCAGGCAGCTGTCTACAACATGGGTACCTGGGAACTGCCGACGATGGCCGATCCCGACCTGCCGATCGCGGACTCCATCGACTACTTCACGCTTCCCACAGTGGACGGAGCCGTGACCGCCGAGAACGAGTACGTGGCGCCGTCGGGCATCGGGGCGGCGCTCAGCTCGGCGAGCTTCGACCCGCTGGTGAAGGACTTCGTCTCGTACATGCTCCGGGAGTACCCGGCCCGCTACGCCGCCCTGGGCGCATTCGGTCCGACGCTGGGGGTGGAGGTGACTCGTCCGGCCGGCGCGACGGAGATCTTCGACAGAGCCGCTGCGGAGATGGAGAACGTCGGAGACGTGGTCGCGATGCCGTGGGACACCCAGCTCGACCCGACGTCGAACACGCGCCTCCAGCAGGAGCTCACCCTCCTCGCGCAGGGTGACACGACCCCGGAGGCGTTCATCGCGACGATGGACGCCACCATCGCAGACCACGCGCCAGGGTACTTCGGCAACTGACCCGCAATCCCGGGGCGGGGCGATGCACTCGCCCTGCCCCGGGTAGGAGACAACCATGCTGCGCCACCGATCGAAGACCGCCGTTGCCGTCTTCCTGCTACCGCCCCTGCTCACCTACGTCGTCGCGGTCCTCTTTCCCATCCTTCAGTCGCTGTTCCTCAGCTTCTTCCGCTGGGACGGGATCACCCCGATGGAGTTCGTCGGCATCGACAACTACCGCCGCATGCTGGTGGGCGACGACGTGTTCTGGCGGGCGGCGGGCCACTCGCTCGTCTACGTCGCCGTAGCCCTGTTCTTTCAGCTCGGCGTCGCCCTGTTCCTGGCAAACCTCCTGACCTACGTCAGGCGCGGCCGGGAGACGGTGAAGACCCTGTTCCTCCTTCCGGCGATCGTCTCGACGGTCGCGATCGCGCTCTTGTTCCAGCGCGTCTACTCGTTCGAGCCGGTCGGCCTGCTGAACGGCGCTCTGGACGCCATCGGGCTCGATGACCTCGCGCGCCCGTGGCTCTCCGAGCTCGACACCGTGCTGGTGTCTGTCTCCGTACCCGAAGGCTGGCGCTTCACCGGGCTATACATGCTCATTCTGTATGCGGCCATCATCGCGGTGCCGGCGGAGCTCGAAGAGGCTGCCCGTCTCGACGGCGCGAGCTCCTGGCAGGTCTTTCGGCACATCCGTTTCGCCTACATCCGCCCCGTCTGGCTCACCACGATGATCATGGCGACCACCTACAGCCTGCGTGGTTTCGACATCCCCTACCTGCTCACCAACGGCGGACCGGGGCAAGCCTCTGAGCTGCTCACGACCTACATGTACAAGACGGCATTCACGAGCACCGACTTCGGCTACGCCAGCACGATTGCTGTCTTCATCGTCGTCCAGTGCGTCGTTGCCGTCGGTGCGATCCTTGTGCTGCGCAATCGAGGAGACAAGACGGCATGACAAGCGCACTCCTGCCCCGAGCCGCGCGTCCCATGAGCACGCGAGAAGGCAATCGCCGGCTCCGGATCGCCAGGGCGTTCTCGACGATCCTGGTCCTGCTCATCGTCGCCATCCAGATCTATCCGCTCGTGTGGGTGGTCCTGGCCAGCCTCAAGACGCCGGCGGAGTTCGCCGGCGGCAACCCGTTCGCCCTGCCTCGCGAGCCCACCTTTGACAACTTCGGCCGGGCGTGGGAGATGGCCGATCTGCCGCGGTACATCGGCAACAGCTTCGTGGTCACCGTCGCATCGAACGTCTTCATCGTGCTCCTCGGCATGATGGCGGCCTATGCGATCCAGGTGCTTCGGTTCCGGTGGAGCAATGCTGTGATGGGGCTGTTCGTCGTTGGCCTGGTGGTCCCCGTTCAGGTTGCACTCGTCCCGCTCTTCATCAACTACGCGCGCGTGGGGCTGCTCGACACGTACCAGGCGATGATCGTGCCGCTCGTCGGCTTCTCGCTGCCGATCTCCGTGTACTTGTTCGCGTCGTTCTTCCAGTACGTCCCTCACGAGACCTACGAGGCGGCTTCACTCGACGGCGCCGGACCGTACCGGGTCTTCTTCAAGATCACGATGCCGCTGTCCGTCAACACGATCATCACGGTGGTCTTCGTCAACACGATCTTCATCTGGAACGACTTCATCTTCGCGAACACCTTCGTGCTGAGCGAGCAGCTGCGCACGATCCCCCTGGGGCTGCAGAACTACATGGGTGCGATGGGTTCGGTGGACTGGACGGCGACCTTCGCGGCCGTCTGCGTGACGGTCACGCCGGTACTGCTCGCCTTCCTGGCGCTTAACCGAGCGATCATCTACGGCATCGAAGGCGGTGGCAGCAAGGGATGAGGAGCTAGCCTTCGAACGCTGTGGATGAGGAAGGGCAGGAGGAGGTGCTGAGTGAGCCGTGACGCGCGCCGCGTGACCATCACGGACGTCGCTGCTCGCGCCGGCGTCTCCGTTGCCACCGTGTCCTACGTCCTCAACGACAAGCCGGGCGCCAAGATCACACCGGCGACGAGGGACCGTGTGCGGGCAGCGGCCAGTGCCCTGGGCTACCGGCCCAACGCGCTCGCCCAGGGCCTGCTCCACGGGACCTCGCGGTTCATCGGCGTGGTCGCTGACGCGATCGCGACCACGCCGTTCGCCGGGCAGCTCCTCGAGGGTGCGCAGGCTGAGGCTTGGCGCCATGGCTACCTGCTGCTGATCGCCAACACCGGCGACGACCTCCAGGTCGAACAGAACACGCTGCGTGTGATGCTCGAGCACCGAGTGGCGGGAGTCCTCTACTCGACGTACTTCCACCGCCAGGTGATCGCCCCCAGAGAGCTGGCTGAGGTACCCCACGTCCTCGCCAACTGCTACTCCGCTGACCCCCGGCAGACGGCGGTGGTGCCGGACGAGGTCGGGGGCGGCCGGTCGGCGACCCAGCTCCTCCTCGACGCGGGCCACCGACGCATCGGCTTCATCAACTCGGTCGAAGATGCTCCGGGCCCCTCGGGTCGCCTGGCTGGCTACACCGCCGCGATCAAGGACGCGGGGCTTCCGCCGGACCCCGCACTCGTCTTCGCGGCGGGGCACGATCAAGAGTCCGGCTATGTGGGCGTCCAGGTGCTGCTCGACGACCCGCAGCCACCGACAGCTCTGTTCTGCTACAACGACCGCGTTGCCATGGGCGCCTACGACGCCCTTCGCGAGCGCGGCCTGAGGGTGCCCGAGGACATCGCCGTCGTTGGCTTCGACAACCAAGAGGTCATCGCCGGCCACCTGAGGCCGACGCTGACCACGGTGGCGCTGCCCCACTACGAGATCGGCGTCCGCGCGGTCCAAGCCCTGCTGGGCGTTGCCGACGGTGGCCCGCGGCACGTCATCGAGTGTCCGGTCGTCCTGCGCGAGTCCGTGGGGACTCGCGTGGACTGACCGAGGCTGAAGGGCGGCCGACGACGTCGGGCGGGAGGGCGCTCGTGAGGCGTGCTGTCCTGACAGTCCGGCGTTCGAGCATCCGCGAAACTGATTCACCCGTTCGGCCCACACTCAATGACACGTGTCACTAGGGTGCATGACACGGCTGCGTCCTGGCGTGCGCCGCCCCGCACCGCCCGATGACGTCGTCCGGCAGCGCGCGGAGGCCCGCCCCAGGGGTGCGGGCGCCGCGCGCCCGGGCAGAGCGGCGCGCGGAGACGACATGAGGGGGAACGCACATGCATCAGCTACGGAAGTGGCTCGTCGCGCTCGTGGTGGGAGGTCTGTGCGCCATGGGCGCCGCGGCACCCGCGGCGGCGGTCGGGCCCGACCAGCTGCCGATCACGATCGCCAACCAGTCCGGGCGGGGCGAGCAGGTGTTCGTCCACGTGCTCGGCACCAACCTCGCGACCGGGCGTCTCGGCTGGGTCGACGCCGGCGGCACCTTCCACCAGTGGCCGGCGGGGCAGCTGCCGCCCTCGCCCGCACCGGAGAGCGCGATCGCGGGGCCCGCCAACGGCGGCGCGGTCACGGTGAACATCCCGCGCGGCTTCTCCGGGCGCATCTACTTCTCGTTCGGGCAGAAGCTGCCCTTCGCGCTCACGCCCGACGGCCTCGTCCAGCCCGCCCCGTGGGCTCCGGGCGACCCGACGCGGGACATGCTGTTCGACTGGAGCGAGCTCACCTACAACGACGACGGCCTGTGGCTCAACAGCTCGCAGGTCGACATGTTCGCCGTGCCGCACGCCGTGAGCGTCACCGGCGCCTCGGGCACCACCCGCACCGCCGGCGTGCTCGTCCCGAACGGTCGCCAGCAGGTCGTCGACGCGATGCGCGCCGACCCCACGTGGGCGCGCAGCGTCGTCACGCGCGCGGACGGCACCGTGCTCCGGGTGCTCGCGCCCAGCAAGGCGGCGGGCTCCGGCCTGCTCAGCACCACCTACCTGGACGCCTACATCGCCTCGGCGTGGAACAGCTTCACCACGCGCTCGCTGACCGTGCAGCCGTTCGGCGACCGCCCCGAGGTCCGCTACACGGGCCGGGTGTCCGGGACCACCATGCGGTTCACCGACCCGTCCGGCCGTGAGGTCGCGTCCTTCGCGCGGCCCTCGACCATGGACGTCTTCGCGTGCGACGGCGCCCTGCATGCACCCAACGACCAGGTCGTCGGCCCGATCGCGCGCACCCTCTGCGCGGCGCTGTTCCGCGGCACGCTCGGCACGAGCACCACCGAACCCGTGCTCGACCCCTCGCGGTACTACCGCAACGAGCCCGTCGTGAAGTACGGGCCGATCATCCACGCGGCGATGGCCGACGGCAGCGCGTACGCGTTCGCCTTCGACGACGTGGGCGCGCACGAGTCCCTCGTGGGCGACGGCAACCCGCGCAGCGCGCGCATCGACCTCACCGCCTTCTCGGGCGGCGCGGGCCCCGTGACCGGGACGGGTGCGGTCCGGTCCGGCGCGTCCGGCATGTGCGTGGACGCCGCGGGCGGGAACAGCGCCAACGGCACGGCGGTGCAGCTCTACGAGTGCAACGGGACCGCCGCGCAGAAGGTCACGTTCGGCGCGGACGGCTCCCTGCGCGTCCTGGACAAGTGCCTCGACGTCACGGACTGGGGCACCGCCAACGGCTCCAAGGTCCAGCTCTGGGACTGCAACCCCGGCCAGTCCAACCAGACGTGGGCGCGCGACGGCAACGCGTACCGCAACCCCGCGTCCGGACGCTGCCTGGACAACCCCGACGGCCTGGCCGTCAACGGTCAGCGCCTGCAGCTCTGGGACTGCTACGGCAACAGCGCCCAGTGGTGGTCGCTCCCCGGCGCCTGACGGCTTGACGTCACCGCGTCACCACCGACGCCCGGCGGCACCACCGCCGGGCGTCGGTGCGCCCATACCCCGACGCTCACCTACCGGACGGGGTGAGTGGCGGGACATGATGGCCGCGGTCGCGTGCCCGGTACGCGCCGACCCCGGCCAGTGAAGGAGGCGCCCGTGCCCGCAGTCCCGCCCGACCCCTCGGGTCCCGCGGAGCCCTCGGGCGCACCGCAGCCCGCGGACCCGGGCGTTCCCGCCGCCACCGGGCCCGCTCCCGCGCACGCAACCGGCGGCAGCATGCACGTCGTCGAGCTGCGCAAGGAGGCGGCGACGATGGCGCTCTACGTCGCCATCTCCCTGCTCGCTGCGCTGACGGCCCTGCCCGAGGACACCCGCGAGCACATCCCCATGATCGGTCTCATCTGGGGCACCACCGCCGGGCTGGCGATCGCGCACGTGTTCGCGTTCCGGGTCACCTCACGCCTCGTCGCGACGGGTCGGGTGGGCGCGAGCGATGCGCTCTCGGGTGCCGCCCAGGTGGCGGGCGCCGCGGTCGTCGCGCTGGCCGCGTCGGTCGCCGTCGGCCTCAGCCCGGAGCCCGTGGAGGGGGAGGTCCTCGGGCTCGTGCTCGCGGCGACGATCGCCCTCGTGGGCTTCGCCGTCGCCGTCGGCGGGGGTGCGACACGGCGGCGTGCGCTCGTCTACGCGGGCGGCGTCCTCGTCGTCGCCATCGGCGTGGTCCAGGTGAAGAACCAGCTCACCGGCCACTGACGCTCCGGCGTGCGCTCCCGTGCGTCGGCCAGGTCTCGGCGAGAAGCGGCCCGACGGCAGGTGGGCACCCGGGCGGGGCTGCGCCGTCGTCGGCCTCAGTCTGCGGTGGGAGTCGGTGAGACGGACAGCGCGGCGACGCACGACGCGAGGTCGTCCACGAGGCGACGCTGGGCCGCGGGGGACAGGTGGGACACCATCTGCTGCTGGATCGCCTGGACCGCGGCGCTGGCCCTGCGCAGCTGCTCGCGTCCGGTGGTGGTGAGCTCGGTGGGCAGCGCCCGGCCCTGCGGCGCGGTCGTCGGCCGGGTGACCAGGCCCCGGTCCTGCAGGCCGCGGAGCACCCCGTTCATGGACTGGCGGGTGACGAACACGCCCCGCGCCAGGTCCGCGTTGGACAGGCCCGGCCGTTGCCCGAGCAGCTCGAGGCAGGCGTACTGCGGGACCGTGAGGTCCATCGGCCGCAGCGCGGCATCCATCGCGGTGCGCAACGCCGCCGCGGCCTGCTTGAGCACGTAGCCCACGGCGTGGTCCAGGTCGCCGACCATCTCGCCTTGACTCATGTCAATATCCTGACACACAATCCAGGTGTCAACATCCTGACATCCCTGGAGGACCCCATGACCGTCACCGGACCCGACTTCCTCGCCCTGCAGGTGCGCGACCTGCAGGGTTCGGCCCAGTTCTACGAGACGCACCTCGGGCTGCGCCGCGCACCCATGAGCCCGCCCGGGGCGGTCGTGTTCGACACCGCTCCCATCGCCTTCGCCGTCCGCGAGCCGCTCCCCGGCGTCGACCTGGACGCAGCGAGCCCGCGCCCCGGGCTCGGGGTGGCCCTGTGGCTGCACGCGACCGACGCCCAGGAGCTGCACGACCGGCTCGCGGCCGCTGGTGTCGCCATCCTCGCGGCGCCGTTCGACAGCCCCTTCGGGCGGACGTTCACCCTTGGCGACCCCGACGGGTACGCCGTGACCATCCACGACCAGCCCTGAGGCCGGCCCGCCCGCCCCGCGGGGTCTGCCAGCGGAGCCCGCGGGGTCAGCGGTAGGAGAGGGCCTCGGTGCGCAGCCGCCCGCGGGGAACCCCCGCTGCGCGCAGGTCGGTGCACAGCGTCGAGACCATCGCCGGCGACCCGCAGGCCAGGACGGAGATCGCATCGGCCCTCCCGCCGGCCACGGCCACGATGTCGCCCGCGGTCAGCCGGGCGAGGCGCGTGGTGTCGTGCAGGTGGACATCCAGCCACTCGAGGCGGAGTGCGGCATCGAGCAGCTCGTCGGCGAACGGCTCCGTCTCGAAGCCGCGGCTGGACCAGATCAGGTCGACGTGGTGATCGGGGTAGTGCTCGCCCTGCGCGCGGACCCAGCTGACGAACGGCGCGATGCCGATGCCCCCGGCCAGCCACACCTGACGTGCGCCGGCGCCCTCGTGGCGGAACAGGCCGCGCACCGGGCCCAGGGACACCCGGTCGCCGGCACGGACACCCGCGACGACCCGGGCGGTGCCGGTTCCGACGGCCCGCACGGCCACCTGGAGGTCGGGCTGGTCGGGTGCGCTCGTGAGCGTGAGCGGGTGGGGCCGCTCGCCTGAGACGGGCACCCCCAGCTCGACGAACTGGCCCGCCGCGTAGCGGATCGGCCGCTCGGGAGCGATGGTGATCACCGCGACGTCCGTGCCATGGCGCTCGACCGCCACGACGGTCCCCGGCACGTCACGCACGCCGCTACGGGTGATGACCATGCGCTCGATCACGGCGTAGAGGCCGAGGGCGCAGACACCCGCGTACACGACCGCGAGCACGGGCCGCTCGCGCAGGCTCACGCTGTCGGCCACGCCGTGGGCCATCGCGACGACCAGGAACGCCGCGAGCACGCCGTGCATGGCACGCCAGCGGTCGTAGCTGCGCCGGGCGAGCCAACCGAGCGGGCCGCGCCACGAGGCGACCCGGGAGGTCGGCGTCATCAGTGCCCAGGCCGTGAGCACGACGGCGAGCGCGGTCAGCGGGTCGAGCAGCTCGGCGAAGAGGGACGCCGGCCGGCCGCCGTCCGGCACCAGGAGGACCGGGTGGACGACGCCGAGCCCGACGCCGACCGCACCGGCCACGCGGTGCCACCACAGGGCGCCCGCGACGCCGCCGAACGAGCGTTCGACACGGGCGGAGCGCGTGAGCACGAGGACGGAGGAGCTCATCAACCAGACGGACTCGACGCCGAGCAGCTCGGCGACGTGGTTCTGCTGGAGCCCGTCGCCAGGACCGACGGCCAGCCAGACCGCAGCGATCAGCACCGTGATCGCCAGATGGGTCAGGACGCCTGTGCTGGGGCGCGGGCGCCGTCGCGTCTCGGCTCTCGCCGCCTCGCCGCGGACACCGGAGCGAGGGCGGGAGGTGGGATCAGCGGGCAGGTGCGGGTCGTGGGCGGTCGGTGTCGGCATGCGTCGAGCGTCCCGAGGGGCGTCCGTCGCACGCATCGACGCTGTGCGGCAACGCCGCCCTACCGCGCTCGCGGTAGGGCGGAGCGGTCAGTCGTTCGGGCCGACCCGCACCAGGCCCGACTGGTACGCGGCGACCACGAGCTGCGCCCGGTCACGCAGGTCGAGCTTGGTCATGGACCGGTTGACGTGCGTCTTCACCGTCATCGGCGAGATGAAGAGCCGGGCGGCGATCTCGTCGTTGGTGAGCCCCTCCGCGACGAGTGCGACGATCTCGCGCTCGCGTTCGGTGAGCTGTCCGAGCTGGGCGGGCGCGCCTGCCGTGGTCACCCGGCTGGGCTGCGCCAGGAACGTCAGGATGAGGGACCGTGTGGCGGCGGGTGACAGGAGCGCCTCACCGGCTGCGACGAGCCGGATCGCGTCGAGGAGGTCGCCCGGGTCGACGCTCTTGCCGAGGAAGCCGCTCGCACCGGCGCGCAGCGCGAGGTACACGTACTCGTCGAGCTCGAACGTGGTCAGGACCAGCACCTTGACGCCGGCGAGGTCCTCGTCGGCGCTGATGCGGCGCGTGGCCTCGAGCCCGTCGAGCCCGGGCATCCGGATGTCCATGAGGACGACGTCGGCCCGCTCGCTCCTGGCGAGCGCCACCGCCTGCTCACCGTCCCCTGCCTCGCCGACGACCTCGAGGTCGTCGGCGCCGTCGACGAGCACGCGAAAGCCTGCGCGGATCAACGCCTGGTCGTCGGCGATCAGCACGCGGATGGTCATCGGTCCTCCTGGGCGAGCGGCAGGTGGGCGGCGACCCGGAAGCCGCCGTCCGCGGTGGGTCCGGTCTCCAACGAGCCGCCGGCCGCCAGGACGCGTTCGCGCATGCCGACCAGACCCAGGCCGGAGCCGGTCGCGGCGTCCCGCGGCTCCACCGACGCCGCGTCCGACGCTGTGCCGCTGGGCTCGGCCCGGTTCGGACCGGCGGGCAGGCGGGGCGGCCGGCCGTTGGTCACCTCGATGAGGGCGAGCGTGCCCTGCGACTCGACGCGCACCGCTGCGGCGGCCCCGTGCGCGTGCTTCTGGACGTTCGTGAGGGCCTCCTGCACCAGCCGGAAGGCGGCGACGTCCGCGGCAGGGGACAGCGCCGGGGGCGTCGCGGGGAGCGTGCTCTCGACGCGCGCTCCTGTCGCGCGGAACGACGTGACGAGCACGTCGAGCCCGGAGAGTCGCGGGGCAGGCGCGGTGGGCAGCGCCGCCTCGTCCTGCCGCAGGACCCCGAGCACCGACTGCAGCTCAGCCAGGACGGCGCGGGACGCGGTGCGCACGTGCGCCAGCGCCTCGCGGGCCGCCGCCGGGTCACGCTCCACCATGTGCTCGGCCACCCCGGACTGCACGCTCATCACCGCCACGTGGTGGGCGATCACGTCATGCAGCTCGCGTGCGATCCGTACGCGGTCCTCGGCGACTCGGCGGCGTGCGGTCTCCTCGCGCGACTCCTCGGCGCGGCGGGCGCGGTCCTCCAGGGCCGCCATGGTCGCGCGCCGGTTCTGCACGGCAGCTGCCACGGCAGTCGCCGTCCAGAGCAGGAGGATGACCTTGTCGTGCTCGCCCCACTCGTCGCGCCACAGCCCGGCGAGCCCGATGGTCAGCGACACGGCGACGGCCGCAGCCACCGCGCGAGCCCGCGGGGCCCGGACGGCGTACCCGTACACCGCGATGACCACGGCCGGTGTCGCCACGTAGACGTCCCAGGCGTTGAGCATCGACACCGCCGTGACCGCCGTCGTCACGGCGACCGTGACGGCAGGGTGCCGCCGCCACTGGGTGAGTGCGACCGCGGCCAGGACGGTCAGGGCGACACCCGGCGGGGTCGGCGTCAGGTCGAGGGCCCCCTCGTCACGCAGGCCATCGGGCGCGACCAGTGGGCCCACCAGGAAGAGCGCGCCGAGGGCGACGCCCAGGAGTGCGTCGGCGACCGCGGGACGACGCCGGAGCGCCTCCACGACCGACCGACGCACGTCCATGGCTGTCACCCTACGGACCGCGACGCCGCGCCAGACCGGCTCACACGTCGCGCCGGGTGAGGGCGACGACCGCGCCGCCCAGCGCCACCGCGACCCACGCGACCAGGACGAGGGCCCCCGCCCCGGCGCTGAGGACCTCCGTGCCGAAGCTCTGGACGGCGGTGAAGGCCGAGGCTGCCGAGCTGGGCAGGTACTGCAGGATCGGGTCCCAGGTGTCCGGCAGGAGCGCACCGGCGAGGGTCGGCAGGATGAGGACGCCCGCGACCACTGCCCCGACGGACCCGGCGACGCTGCGCAGCAGGATCCCCAGGCCCAGGCCGATGAGGCCGATCGCGGCGAGGTATCCCGCCATGCCGAGGACCTCGCGCAGGACGCCGTCGTCGGTCAGTGCGACGGTCGGGGCGTCCGCGCCGGCCAGGATGCCCATCCCGGCGAAGAACGCGCCGAGGACGCCGATCAGCGACGCCGCGAGCGTCGTGCCGAGGAACACGGTGGCCTTGGCGACGACCACCTGCCACCGCCGCGGGACGGCGGCGACGGTCGCCGTGATCATCCGGGAGCCGTACTCGCGGGCCCCGGCCAGGCTCCCGAGCACCCCGATGAGCAGGACGGCGAAGTTGGCGCCGGTCAGGGCGATCGCGACCGGCCCGGAGCCGCCGAAGGGTCCGTCGCCACCGCCACCGCCGCCTCCGTCCGGGTCCGCGACGGAGCCGGTGGACACCCCGGCGGCGACGGCGCCGAGGCCGACGAGGATCAGGACGACGGCGCCCAGGCCCACCCAGGTCGAGCGCAGGGTGGTGAGCTTGACCCACTCCGAGCGGATGGCCCGCCCCAGGGTCTGCGGGCGGACGGCGATGGGCTCCGTGCTGCGGGACGCAGCACGGTCGGCTGCCGCGGCAGGAGCCACGAGCGTGTCGGTGGTCATCAGGCAGCCCTCCTGGCGGCGTCGGCGTCGGCGGTGCGGGTCGGGCGCAGGTGGCTCGGGACGGCGCCGGTGTACTCGACGCTGCCCCGGGTGAGCTCGAGGTAGGCGGTCTCCAGCGACGGGGTGACCTCGGCGAGCTCGTGCAGCCGCACGCGGTGCTGGGCCGCGAGGTCGCCGATGACGTCCGCCGTCATGCCGCGGACCTCGAGCCGCCCGCCCGGTGACGCCGTCAGGGACACGTCGGGTCCGACGAGCAGCGGTGCCAGCGCGGCGGCGTCCGGCGAGGTCACGACGACGACGCCCGACGAGGCCCCGGCGATGAACGCATCCATCGAGGTGTCCGCGAGGATGCGCCCCAGGCCGATGACCAGGAGGTGCTCGGCGACCAGCTCCATCTCGCTCATCAGGTGCGAGGACAGCAGGATCGTGCGCCCTTCGGCGGCGAGGTCGGCGAGCAGGGCGCGGATCCACTGGATCCCGTCCAGGTCCAGGCCGTTGACGGGTTCGTCGAGGATGAGCACGGCAGGGTCGGCGAGCAGCGCCGCAGCGAGGCCCAGCCGCTGGCCCATGCCCAGGGAGAACGTCCCGGCGGGCTTGCCCGCGACGTCGCTCAGCCCGACGACGCCCAGAACCTCGTCGACCCGACGCGGCCCGATGCCGACCGTCGCCCCCAGGGCGAGCAGGTGGTTGCGCGCCGTCCGGCCCTTGTCGACGCTCTTGGCGTCCAGCAGCGCGCCCACCTCCGCGAGCGGAGCGGGCGCGGTGACGTAGGGCCGTCCGTTGACGAGGGCGGCGCCGGACGTCGCCCTGTCGAGGCCGACGACGACGCGCATCGTCGTGGACTTGCCCGCCCCGTTCGGGCCGAGGAACCCGGTGACGACGCCGGGGCGGATGGTGGCACTGATGTGGTCGACGGCGACCTTGTCGCCGTAGCGCTTGGTGACCTCTCGCAGCTCGATCATGGTCGTCCTCCGGTGTGTTGTCGTAGGACGACTGTCGCGAACCCGCGCCCGAGCCGTCGTCACTGTGCGGGAGCGACCTGCGCGTACCACGACCGTGGTAGGCGGCCGGGCGGGCATGCCTTCGCTCGCGACGTCCAGCCCGTGGTCACGCCGGGCCGGAGGACGGCCTGCGGCACGACGGGCACGCACCGCGCCTGGGTAGGGTCCGGTCCGTGCTCTCGACCGTCCTTGTCGAACATCCGTGGCTGACGACCGCCGCCCTCGTGGTGCTGGTCGTCGTCGGTCCCCTGGCGGGGGCGTGGCTGGTCCCGCGACCGCGCGTCACCCAGGTGCTGCTGGGGCTCTCGCTCGTGGTCGTCGCGGCGCTGACTCTCGTCCCCACGGAGCGCGAGCTCGCGGTCGGCTGCACCGTCGAGTGGGGCCTGCCGCGGCTCGGGGCGGTCGAGGCCGTGGCCAACCTGGTCATGCTCGGCCCGGTCGTCCTGCTGGCCGGCGTCCTGACCCGGCGTCCGCTCGCGATGCTGCTCGCCGGGAGCGGCCTGTCCGTGCTCATCGAGGCGGTCCAGGCGCTCGCCCCCGCGCTCGGCCGGAGCTGCTCGACCAACGACTGGCTGCAGAACACGCTCGGCGCGGTCCTCGGGGCGCTGCTGGCGGTGGTCGCGCTGCGGCTCGCACAGCGGCTCGCACAGCGACTCGCGTAGCGGCTGGACGGCGCGGCGCGACCGCGCGAGGGCTGACCCGCCCGCACCCCAGCGTCCGCGTGCGCCGGCTACCGGAGCAGCCCCCGCCGGTAGCCCTCGCCCACGGCGGCGGCGCGGTCGCGGACGTCGAGCTTGTCGTACACGTGCTGAAGGTGCGTCTTGATGCTGGCCTCACTGATGAACAGCTGCCGGGCCACCTCCCGGTTGGACGCGCCGTCGGCCACGAGCTGGAGGACCTCGAGCTCGCGGTCGCTCAGCGCCAGGCCCGTGGGTCTGCGGACCCGCCCCATGAGCTGCCCGGCCGCCGACGGCGCGAGGACGGACTCCCCGCGGTGGGCGGCGCGGACGGCGTGGATCAGCTCCTCGGGGGGCGTGTCCTTGAGCAGGTAGCCGGTCGCGCCGGCCTGCACCGCGGGCAGCACGTCGGACTCGCTGTCGAACGTGGTGAGCACGAGCACCCGGACCGAGGGTGCGACGCGGCCGAGCTCGACGATCGCCCGCACGCCGTCCATCTGCGGCATCCGCAGGTCCATGAGCACGACGTCGACGCCCAGCCGGACGGCCTCGCTCACGCCCTCGCGCCCGTCGCCCGCCTCGCCGGCCACCTCGATGTCCGGCACGTCCGCGAACGCGCCCCGCAGCCCGTTGCGGACGATGGGGTGGTCGTCGACGATCAGGACGCGGATCACGGCGCCGTCACCGGGGCCGCGGGCACCCGCACGCTGATCGCGGTGCCCTCGCCGGGCGAGCTCTCGATCTGCATCGCACCTCCCACGCTCCGGACGCGTTGCGCCATGCTGCGCAGCCCGAACCCTCGCCCCTCGTACCCGTCGCTGTCCATGTCCATGCCCCGCCCGTCGTCGCGCACGTCCAGCAGCACCTCGTCCGTCAGGTACGACAGCACGACGCCGACGCGCCCCGCCTGCGCGTGCCGTGCGACGTTGTGGAGCGCCTCCTGGGCGACGCGGAACAGCGCGACCTCGACGGCCGGGCTGAGGGGGACCGGGTCGCCGGTCACGTCGAACCCTGCCGCGGCACCGCCGTCCTGCGCCCAGCGCCGCACCAGGTCACCCAGGGCGTCGGGCAGGTGCGCCTCCTCGAGCTGGTGGGGCCGCAGCGCCTGCACCGAGCGTCGGGCCTCGGCGAGGCTCTCCCGGGCGAGACCCGTCGCCCGGTCCACGTGCTCGAGGGCCTGGTCCGGCGAGCGCCAGACCCGCTGGGCGGCCTGGAGCTGCGTGATGATGCCGGTCAGGCCCTGCGCCAGGGTGTCGTGGATCTCGCCGGCCATCCGCTGACGCTCGTCGACCACCCCCGCCTCCCGGGCCTGCGCGAGCAGCTGCGCGTGCAGGCCGGCGTTCTCCGCGAGCGTCGCCTCCAGCCGGGCGATCATCTCCTTGCGGCGTCGGTGCTGCTCGGTGGTCCGCTCGACCAGGGCGACACCGAGCCCGACGCCCGCCGTCTGGACAGCGATGACACCCGCGTAGGTCGCGATCGACGCGACGGACGGGCCCGGCACACCGATGGTCACGGTGTTGAGGACCACCGACGTGGCGAGCACCCCCGCGACGCCCACCTGCCACGGGCGCAGCACGAAGGCGTGGAAGAACCCGGTGACGGTGAAGAGCAGGAAGACCTGGTCGCGGCCCATCAAGACCGCGCTGAGGGCGAGCAGCCCCACGAAGTACGTCAGCAGCGGCAGGGTCCGCCGGCGGCGCTCCTGAGACACCCGGGTGTACGTGAGGTAGACCCAGACGGCGGCCAGCCCGGCCAGACCGAGGGTGACCGCGCGGTCGGCCCCCGTCTGGCCGGGCTGCGCGACGGCGATCACCGTCGCGACAGGGAGCGTGAGCCACGGGATCAGGCGCAGCAGCGCGACGAAGTAGTGCTCGCCGTCACGGCCCAGGTCCTCGCTCATCGTGGCTGGCACCCCCGGCTCACTCCCAGCGGAACAGTGTGGCTGCGGCCCCGCCGACGACGCCCGCGAGCACCGCCATTATCCCGACCTGGAGCATCAGGGGCGGGCTCGCGCCGGCCGTGGTGGACGCCACGCCCGACCAGGTGTCGAGCAGGGCCTGCACGCCCGGCGGGACGTAGGCGCTGATCCGCACCAGGGCGTCCGGCAGGAGGAACTGGGGCAGGAACACGCCGCCCGTGAACATCGCACCCACGTAGGCGAGCGTCGACAGGCCGGTCGCGAGCCGCAGGGTCGGCGCGACGGCCGCGATGAGCACGCCGACGGCGAGGAGGGCGCCGAAGCCGACGACGAACGCCACCGCGAACTCGAGCGGCTGCCGGGGCAGCGGCACGTCGAGCAGGAGCCAGGCCGACGCGACCACGAGGGCACCCGCCACGACCGCGGCGCCCAGGGCGACGAGCAGCTGCGCCGCGAGCATCGCGCCGGGGTGCACGGGCGTGGTCGACATCCGGCGCAGGATGCCGCGTTCGCGGTAGGTGGCCACCACCACGGGGATCTGCTGGAGGGCGAGGATGCCGAGGCCGAGGGCCAGCGCTGCCGGGGCCCAGGACTGGACGAAGGTCGCGCCGCCGAACTCCTCGGCGGGCTCCCGCAGCGCGGGGATGGCGCCGAGGCCGAGCAGGAGGACGGCGGGGAACAGGACCCCGAAGCCGACCGACACGGGGTCGCGCAGGAACAGCCTGGTCTCGGCGACCGTGAGCCTGTACAGGGCGGACATCAGACCGACCTCCTTCCGGTGAGGGTGATGAAGGCGTCGTCGAGGCTGGCCTGCTCGACCCGCAGGTCGTGCGCGACGACGTGGTGCACGGCCAGCACCGAGGTGACGGCCTGGAGCAGGTTGCCCGTGCCCGTCACCACGACGTGCTGGCCGTGGTGGCGCAGGTCCGTGACCTCCGGGAGGTCCGTCAGGAGCCGCTCGTCCACGGGGACCGACGGCCGGAACTGCACCCGCTGCTGGGCGCCGACGCGCGCCACCAGGCCCGCGGGCGTGTCGAGCGCGGTCACCCGACCGGAGTCGATCACCGCGAGCCGGTCGCAGAGGCGCTCCGCCTCGTCCATGAAGTGGGTGACGAGCACGACCGTCACCCCGGCGTCGCGCACGTGCTCGACGAGGTCCCAGGTGTCGCGTCGAGCCTGCGGGTCCAGGCCCGTGGTGAGCTCGTCGAGGACCGCGACCTCGGGGCTGCCCACGAGCGCGAGGGCGATCGCCAGACGCTGCTTCTGCCCGCCGGAGAGCTTGCGGTACTGGGTGGTGCGCTTGTCCGCGATCCCCAGCATCTCGAGGAGCCGGCCGCCGTCGGCGGGACGCCGGTAGAACGAGCGGTAGAGCTCCATCGCCTCGCCGACCGTCTGCCTGTCCGGCAGCCGGCTCTCCTGCAGCTGGACGCCGACGCGTTGCCGCAGCTCACCGCGGTCCCGGCCGGGGTCGAGCCCGAGCACCCGCAGCGTGCCGCGGTCGGGTGCGCGCAGACCGGTCAGGCACTCGACGGTGGTGGTCTTGCCCGCACCGTTGGGGCCGAGGATGCCGAAGATCTCGCCGGCCTCGACCGTGAAGGAGACGTCGTCGACCGCCGTCGTCGCCCCGTAGCGTTTGTGGAGGTTCGTGACCTCGATGATGTCCATGCCTCGAGCCTCGGCCCTCGGGCGCGAGGGCGGATCACCCGGCCAGGGGCGAGGTCGGTCGATCCCGGCATCGACCGATCGGTTGATGCCGGGCCAGGCGCAGGGGCCGTCCCCGGGCGTTCACCCGCAGGGCGTCGCGCCCGGCGGGACGCCCTGCTTAGCATGACGTCCCGCCCGAACCACCACAGACCGCCGCAGGAGGTGCCGCCGTGCCCGCCACTCTGACGCCCGAGGACCAGGAGAGCCTGGTCCGCCTGGCGCGCGCCGGCGACGCGGCGTCGTTCGGGGCGCTGGTCGCGGCGCACGAGGCGCGTGCGCGTGCGGTCGCCGTCTCCGTGCTGGGCTACGGCGCGGGTGCGGAGGACGCGGTCCAGGACGGCATCCTCACCGCCTTGACCCAGCTCGACGAGCTCCGTGAGCCCGCGGCCTTCGGGGCGTGGCTGCGCACCATCGTGCGCCACCACGCGCTCGCGCAGGTACGGCGGGACCGTCGGTACGCGCCCCTCCCGCAGGAGGAGGACGCGCTCGGCGTCGTCGACCCCCCGGAGCGTCTGTTCGAGGACGCGACGACGCGCGCGTGGTTGTGGACCGCGCTCTCGACGCTCACCGAGCCGCTGCGCACGGTGACCCTGCTGCGCTACTTCAGCTCCGCGCAGTCGTACGCGGCGATCGCCGCCGTGTGCGGCGTCCCGGTGGGGACGGTCCGTAGCCGGCTGAGCCAGGCCCGCGTCAAGCTGCTCGAGGAGCTCAAGCGCGCGGCGGTCGACGCACCCGACCCGACGCTCCGTGCGCAGGCCGACGCCGCCCGGGCGGCCTGGTTCCTGGCCGCCGTCCGGACGGGGGAGCTCGACCGGGCCGTCGACGACCTGTGGGGTGCCGCCATGACCGCGAAGGGCCCCGCCGGCCAGGAGTGGGACCGCTCGGCCCTCGTCGCTGCCCTGCGCGCGGACGTCGACCACGGCGTGGCGCAACGGGTCACGAACGTGCAGACCGCCGGGGACGTGCAGATCTGGGAGACCCGCATGACCAGCGAGGACCTGGACTACTGCAGCGCGCCCGCGGTCCTGTGGCTCCAGCGGAACGCCCACGGCCGCGTCCGCACGCTGCGGCTGTACCACCCCGAGCCCTGACCTGACTCGCGCCGGGTGCACCGACGTCGGACGCAGGATCGAACTTTCTGGGCCCCCCGCGCCTCCTGTCCTCGACGGATCGCAACGGCGGTCCGCTGATCCAGGAGAGACACACATGACATCCACCTCGCACCACGGTGCTCCGACACCCCACGCGACCGTCGTCGACGGTGTCGTCCAGCGCTTCCACGTGGCGGGCCGAGGGCCGGTCTGCGTCGTCCACCCGGGCGGTCCGGGGGCCGACTGGGAGTACCTGCGGATGCCCGAGCTCGAGCGGCACCTCACGGTCGTCTACGTCGAGCCGATCGGCACGGGGCACTCGGGCCGCCTGGCGAACCCTCGCGACTACCGCATCGACACCTACGCGCGGCACCTCGCGCAGGTCGTCCGCTCGGTCGCCGACCCGGCGGACCCGCGCGTGCACCTCATCGGGCACTCGTTCGGTGGGTTCGTGATGGCGCACTACGCCCTGCTCCACCCGGAGCGTGTCGCAGGCGTCGTGCTGTACGCGACGGCCGCCCGGCTCGGTCCCGAGCTGATGCAGCGGGCCCTCGAGACCCTCGTCCGACGCGCGGAGCAGCAGCCCTCGCGCCCGGACCTCGCGGCGCTCCCGGGTGCGCTCCAGGCGATGCTCGAGGCGACGACGGACGAGGCGTTGGCGCAGGCGCTGCCGTCCGCGCTCCCGCTGTACGTCGGCGACCTGCCCGCGCGTGCGGAGGTCGTCGAGGGGCTCGTCCGGACGATGCGCCTGGCGGCGACGCCGCTGGGCACGCCGGAGATCTCGCCGTTCGACGTACGCGGCTCGCTCGCCCGGATGACGGCGCCCGCGCTCGTCCTGTGCGGTGAGCTGGACCCGGTCTGCGGCCCGGAGTGGGGACGTGAGCTGCACGCGCTGCTCCCGACCTCGACCTACGTCGAGGTGCCCGAGGCCGGGCACATGCTGCACCTCGAGGCGCCGGACCTGTTCGCCGGAGCGGTCCTCTCCTTCCTGGCGGACGCCGGAGCTGGGCCGGGCGCCGGAGCGGGGCCGGTCGCCGGCGACGAGGTCCGGGCGGCGGACCTGTGACCGCCCTCGGCACGGACCTCACCGCCCTGCTGCACAACTGGGACACGTACTGGCTCGGCTGGGGGGTCCGGGACCGCGGCAGCGTCGACGGGCTCGCGTACCACGTCTCCGGTGTGCCGCACCCGATCCTCAACGGGGTCACGTCGAGCGCGGCCCCCGCGAGCGAGGTGCTGCCTGAGCTCCGCGAGAGGCTTCGCGGCCTGCCCTGGGTGTGGCAGGTGAGCCCGCTCAGCCGGCCGGGGACCGTGGACGAGCTCCTCGCGGGTGGTGGCGTCGACGCGGGCTCGCTGGACGTGATGGCGCTGGATCCTGCCGCGTTCCGTCCGGTCGCGGAGCCGCCCGCCGGCCTGAGCGTCAACGAGGTGCCGGCTGAGGCGGACCTGGGGCCCTGGGTCGACGGCTACCGCGACGCGTTCGGCGTCCCGCCGGAGGCCCGGGACCTCACGGTCGGCGTCGAGCGGCAGCGCAGCTACGACGCGGGTGCCCGGACGCGGCTCGTCGGCGTGCTCGCGGGCTCCGTCGTGGCGACGACGGAGGTGCTCGTCACCGGGACGGTCGCGGGCATCTACGTCGTCGCGACCCAGGCGGAGCACCGCGGTCGAGGGATCGCGACGGCCCTGGTCAGCGCCGGCGTCGAGCGTGCCCTGCGCGACGGCGCGACCGCCGTGACGCTCCAGGCGGAGCCCGGCGCGCTCGGCGTGTACCGCCGGGTCGGGTTCCGCAGCGTCTCGCACCTCACGTCCGTCTACTTCGCACCGGCACCGGCACCGGCACCGAAGTCGTCGGCGGCCGAGCGGGCGCCGCGGACGGTGGCGCGCAGCACGTAGCGCTGGGGCGAGGCCGGGGGAGGGCGTCCGCCCGGCGGCACCACGCGTGCTGCCGGGCGGACCCGACCGGGCGAGGAGGACGGCGGTGACCGCCGGGCCCGGCTCCGCGGCTCGGCGGACGTCACCGCTGCCCGGCGCCGCCCCCGACCAGTCCGGACTCGTACGCGATGATCACGGCCTGCACGCGGTCCCGTGCCCCGAGCTTCGCGAACACGTTGCCCACGTGCGTCTTCACGGTGGTCTCGGACACGATCAGCAAGGTCGCGATCTCGGCGTTGGAGGCGCCCTCCGCGATCAGCCGCAGGACCTCGAGCTCGCGCGGCGTGAGCACGCTCAGGCGGGGGTTAGGGGCGTCGTCCGCCGTCGCCCCGGCGCTCGCGGGCAGATGGGGCGCGAAGAGGTCGAGCATCCGGCGCAGCACGCGTGGTGCGACGACGGCCGTGCCCGCGGCGACCGTGCGGATCGCGTCGACGAGCTCGTCGGGCCGGGCCGACTTCAGCAGGAACCCGCTCGCCCCGGCGCGCAGTGCGGCGAACGCGAGGTCGTCCACGTCGAACGTCGTGAGCACGAGCACGCGGGAGCCCGGGTGCTCGGCGACCACGCGCCGCGTCGCCTCGATGCCGTCCATGCCGGGCATGCGGATGTCCATGAGCACGACGTCGGGCGCGAGCGCCGCGACCTGCTCGAGCGCGACCCGGCCGTCGGCGGCCTCGCCGACCACCTCGAGGTCCGGCTCGGACTCGATGACGAGCCGGAATCCGACGCGCAGCAGCGACTGGTCGTCCACGAGGAGCACTGTCGTCACGGCCGACCTCCCTTCTCGTCGGTCCACGGCAGGGTCGCGTGCACGCGCCAGCCGCCGCCCGGCCGGGGACCGGCCTCGACGTGGCCGCCGAGCAGCGCCGCGCGTTCCCGCATCCCGACGACGCCGCGTCCGGTGCCGCCACCCCCACCCGTGCCGGGGCGTGCGCCGCCCCCGTCGACGACCTCGACCTCCACGGTGGTCGCGGTGCGCCGCACCGAGACCTCGACGGACGATGCGCCCGGCGCGTGGCGCAGCACGTTGGTCAGCGCCTCACCCAGGATGCGCACGACCGCCAGGCGCACCGACGTGTCGGCCGGGAGCTCGGTGTCCAGACCCGTGGCGCGCACCGGGACGCCCGCAGCCTCGAAGCGCTCGACGAGCGTCGACAGGTCGACCTCGGTGGGTTCGGCACGACGGCCGTCGCCCTCGCCGCCCGCCGGGCCGAGCGCACCCAGGACGCCCTGCATGTCGCCGAGCGCGGCCCGTCCGGTGCGGGCGATCTGCCGCACCGCGTCGCGGGACAGGTCCGGCGCTCGCTCGAAGGCGGCGTCCGCGCCGTCGGCCAGGCTGACCATCACCGACACGTTGTGCGCGACGACGTCGTGCATCTCCCGTGCGATGTGGGCGCGCTCGGCGGCCCGTGCCAACGCGGCGCTCTGGTCCCGCTCCCGCGCCAGCGCGCGGTAGCGCTCGACGAGGTCCTGCGCGTGCAGGCGGCGAGCGCGCGCCGCCGACCCCACGGCCACGCCGAGCAGCAGGACGGCGTGCAGCACGAGCAGCGACCCGGTCCTGCGCGCCGCGGCGAACGGTGGCTCGGGAAGGCTTCGCGCCGGTTCCCACGGCTCGGCGATCGAGGGTACGGCGCTGTACCACAAGGTCATCTCGACGAAGCCGAGATGCTCCCACCACCACGTCGCCGCCGTCAGGACGACCAGCACGAGGGCGACCACCGACCAGGTCACGCGTGGCCCGTGCGCCGCCGCGACGCTGTAGAGGGCGCACGCCACCGCGGCTCCGAGCACCCCCTGGACCCCGGCCACGAGCACGGACGCGACGAACCCCGCCACGAGCAGCGCGGTCACCGTGAGCGGCCGGGCCCGCCGGAACAGCAGGAGGGCGGCCCCGCCGAAGGCCCCGACGAGCCATGTGGCGGTGACCGTGCGCTCGATCTCGGAGTCCATCGGGTACAGGCCCAGGAACCGCGCGCCGACGGCGGCCTGCCAGGCGAAGATCACGCCGACGAGGCCCACCAGGACGATCGCGACGGCGACCGTCACGTCCATGATCCAGGGGTGCGCGTTGACCAGCCGTGCGACGGGGCTGCCGCCGCTGACCTGGGCCTCCGTCAGCGGGGCGTCCTCCGGCCCGGGCGCGCCGGCGCTCGCGGGCGTCGCGCGTCGGATCACCATCGGGCCACTGTGCCATCCCGCTCGTTCAACGGACGTCATGCCGCGACAACCGGTACGCCGCCGCCGCGAGCAGCACCACCACCCACACCAGGAGCACGACGCCGCCGCCCCACACCCCGAGCTGCGGCCCGCGCGTCACGGCATCCAGGCCGGCGAGCGCGGCGTCGTCCTGCAGGAGCCGGGCGCCCGACGACGGCAGGAAGGCGCGGATCGTGTCGGTCGTCCGGCCGGGGTTCATCGCCAGGAGGTGGTCGCCCACGAGCACGAGCAGAACCCCGGCGACGAGCGCGGACGCGGGGTGGCGCAGCAGCGCGCCGAGGCCCACACCGAGGAGGGCGACGGCGGCCGAGGCCAGCACGAAGCCGAGCAGGGCCCGGGCAGCGCCCGGCACCGAGAGGTCCAGGGCGGGTGCGTCCACGGCGCGGACGCCCCCGGTCGCCAGGTAGGAGGCACCCAGTGCGACGGACGCCGTGGTCAGCGCAGCCAGGAGCGTGACCTGCACCTGCGCCGCGAGGACGGGCAGTCGCCGGGGCACCGTGGTGTAGGTCGTCCGGGCGGTACCCGTCGTGTGCTCGGACGTCCCCACCAGGACGCCCAGCACGAGGAACCCCAGCTGGGCCAGGACGAACCCGGAGGTCACGACCCAGGAGCCGGACCGGCCGTCGCCCGGCCGGACGAACAGGCCGAGCCCGTACGCGGTACCCGCCGCGACGGCCACCGTGCCCAGCGCGATCCAGACGTTCGACCGCACGCTGGTGAGCTTGGTCCACTCGGCGCGGAGCACACGGAGCCCGGTCGACCCCGGCCGGCCCATCACGGCGGCGGTCATCGCACGTCCCGGGCGTGCAGCCGCACGGCTGCCGCCGCGAGCAGCACCACGATCCACGCGAGGAGAACCAGGCCGCCGCCCACCGGGCCGAGGTCCGGTGCGCCGTCGATCGGACCGTAGGAGGCGGGGATCGTCATGAGCTGTGCGGCACCACCGGGAGAGAAGGCCATGAGCGTGCCCGGCACGGTGGTCGGCACAGCGCCGTCCACCAGACCGGTCGACGCGGGGTCGGCGCCGACCATGGGGTCGCTCACCATCATGAGCACGATGGGCAGGATGAGGACGGCGAACAACCCCGTCAGCATGGCCGGAACCGTGCGGCGCACCAGCGCCCCCAGGGCCAACCCGAACAGTGCCAGGCCGACGCCGAAGGCCACCATGCCGAGCATCAGTCCGGGAGCGTCGCCGCCGGTCAGGTCGACGGCGATGCCCCGCGATGCCGCCGGCGGCCAGATCCCCACCACGCAGGCCGCCGTCGCCGCCACGGCCAGGGCCAGCGCGAACGCGGTCAGGGCGAGCACCTGTGCGGCGAGCACGGGCAACCTCCGGGGGGCCAGCGTGAAGGTCGTCCGGAACGCGCCGGTGCGGAACTCGCCGGCACCCACCAGCACGCCCAGCACCAGCGGGCCGACCTGGCCCAGAACGAGGCCCGTCGACAGCGAGTCGACCGGCTGGAACCCGGAGTCGACCGAGGATGCCTGCGCGCTCAGGTACGTGATTGCCCCGGTGACCAGCACCGTCACCGCCGCGACCCACCACGGTGAGCGCAGCGACGTGAGCTTGGTCCACTCCGCGGCGAGCAGGCGGGCGAAGGTCGGGCCGGAGCGGGCGGTGGCCAGCGCCCGGGCCGCGCCCGGCACCGTCGTCGCGGCGCTCACCGGGTGCGCCCGAGGGTGTCGGCCGTGCGGTACTCCACGGAGTCGCCGGTCAGCTGCAGGTACGCGTCCTCGAGCGACCCGGACTCGGCGCCGAGCTCCAGCACGGTGACCCCGCACCGGCGGGCGGCCGTGCCGACGTCGTCGACCGACGCTCCGTGCACCTGCAGGACGCCGCCGTCCTGCGGCGTGACGTCGGCGCCGGCCGTGAGGAGCTCGCGGGCCAGCGCCTCGGGGTCGGTGGTGCGCACCCGCACGGCGCCGGCGCGCTCCGAGCGGGCGACGATCTCCTGGACCGTCGCGTCGGCGAGCAGACGGCCGCGGCCGATGATCACGACCCGGTCGGCGCACAGCGCGAGCTCGTGCATCAGGTGCGACGAGAGGAGCACCGTGCGGCCCTCGGCCGCGAGCTCGCGCACCAGGTGCCGCACCCACAGCACGCCGTCCGGGTCCAGGCCGTTGACGGGCTCGTCGAGGATGAGCGTGGCAGGGTCGCCGAGCAGCGCCCCGGCGATGCCGAGGCGCTGCCCCATGCCGAGCGAGAACGTGCCTGCGCGGCGGTTCGCGGCCGGCTCGAGGCCGGTCTGCGCGAGGACCTCACGCACGCGTGCCTTGCCGATGCCGTGGGTCTGGGCCATCGCCAGCAGGTGCTTGTACGCCGTGCGCCCGGGGTGCACCGAGCGGGCGTCGAGCATGACGCCCACCGCGTGCAGCGGCGCGGGCAGGTCCGCGTACCGGCGACCGGCGACCGTCGCCGTGCCCGACGTCGGGCGCTCGAGACCCACCACGACGCGCATGGTCGTGGACTTGCCCGCGCCGTTGGGGCCGAGGAATCCCGTGACCGTCCCCGGCCGGGCCGTGAACGTCAGCCCGTCCACCGCCGTCGTGCTCCCGTAGCGCTTGGTCAGCGCCTCCACCTCGATCATCACGTCTCCTCGTCGTCGGGCCGGTGCCCGTGCGGGCGTCCGTCGGCGACGTTACGGAGAGGGACCGGGCGGCCGGCACCTGCTGGTGGAGGAGACCAGCGGGCTGTGCCCCTCCTCCCACGGGAGGAGGGGCGTCCACCGTGGGGCGCTACCCGGCCGTGACCCGTGCGTCGGCCCGGCCGATCCCGTCGAGCACAGCCAGGTCGGCCGGCGTCAGCGCGAGGCCCGCCCCGGCGACGTTCTCGCGCAGGTGCGCGACGGAGCGGGTGCCCGGGATCAGCAGGATGTTGGGCGAGCGCTGAAGCAGCCAGGCGAGCGCGACCGACATGGGTGTCGCACCGAGCCGCTCGGCGACGTCCGTCAGCGCGGCCGACTGCAGGGGGCTGAAGCCGCCCAGCGGGAAGAACGGCACGTACGCGATGCCGTCCGCCGCGAGCGCGTCCACGAGGTCGTCGTCGTGCCGCACGGCGAGGTTGTACATGTTCTGCACGCACACGATCGGCGTGATCGCGCGGGCCTCGGCGACCTGCTCGGGCGTCGCGTTGCTGAGGCCGAGGTGGCGCACGAGCCCCTGGCCCTGGAGGTCGACGAGCGTCTCGAGTGCCGTGGCCAGCGAGCCGGGCTGCGGGCCCGACGCGTCCCCGAGGCGCAGGTTGACGACGTCGAGCACGTCCAGGCCCAGGGACTCGAGGTTCGCGTCGACCGCGCGCCGCAGGTCGTCCGGGCGTCGCGCCGGTGGCCAGCCGCCCTGGGCGTCCCGCGTGGCGCCCACCTTGGTGACGACGTGCAGGGAGGCCGGGTAGGGGTGCAGCGCCTCGCGGATGAGCTCGTTGGTCACGCGCGGGCCGTACGCGTCGGCGGTGTCGACGTGCGTGATGCCCAGGTCGACGGCCTCGCGCAGCACCGCGAGCGCACCGTCGTGGTCCGCCGGTGGGCCCATGACGCCGGGCCCGGCGAGCTGCATGGCGCCGTAGCCGACGCGGGTGACGGTGAGGTCGCCCAGGGTCCAGGTGCCGCCGGGGAGCGTGGTGGAGGTCGCGGTCATGTCTCGCCTTCGGGTCGGTGGGTGGTTGTGCCGTGGTCGGCGTGGCACCAGGATGGGGACGAAGGCTCTCTGACGGGAAGTAGGCACCTGGAAGTGCGTAGGGCACCGGGAGGCATGTGGTGACGGCGACGGCGGCTCAACGCCGGGCACAGGCGAAGGTCGAGTACGACGCGTTCCTGGCGGTCTGCCCGAGCAGGCAGCTGCTCGACCGCGTCGCCGACAAGTGGGTCACGCTCGTGCTGTGTGCGCTCGGGGGAGGGAGCGACGCCGGGTACGGCGAGCCGCGTGCGATGCGCTACTCCGAGCTCGCGCGCCAGCTCGCGGGCGTCAGCCAGAAGATGCTCACCCAGACCCTGCGGACGCTCGAGCGCGACGGACTGATCACGCGCACGGTCACCCCGACGGTCCCGGTGACCGTGACGTACGAGCTCACCGAGCTCGGCGCCTCCCTGCGGCAGGCCGTCGCGACCCTCAAGATCTGGGCGCAGACGCACATGGACGACGTGCTGGCGCACCGGGCGGCGTACGACGAGGTGCCTGGGCGCTGAGTCGCGCCGCCGCTGCCTGCGGGAGCGGGCCGCGGCGACCAGCGACGGCCGCCCTCGGGCCGGGACGTCGCTCCGGGAGGCCGGCCGGGTCGCCTGTGCGAGAAGATCGTGACGATGACGACTTCTCCGCTGGACCCCATGACAGCTCTCGACCTCCCTGCCGGCTGGCGCGCGCACGCCCCCGGCGCCGACGACGTGCCAGAGCTCCTCGCCCTGCGTACGCGGCACGAGGTGGCCGTGCGTGGCCGCAGCTCGACGGGCGCCGCAGACGTCGAGAGCGAGGTGGTCGGCTCCGGGGCCGGCACCCGGTCCCACGTCGTGGTGCGGGACGAGCAGGGCGTCGCGCGCGCCTGGGCGACGGTGCACGACCGTGCCGCGGGACGGCTGATCGTCGCCGTGCTGGTGGACCCGGACCGGGCGGACGCCGACCGGCTCGCGGCGAGCCTTCTCGCCTGGTCGGAGGTGACGGCGTCGCGCATCGCCCTCGGGCGCGGGCTGACCGTGGTCCAGCTGGACAGCGGTGCGTTCGAGCCCGACGCCCGCCAGCAGCGGTGGCTCGCGTCGGCCGGCTACACCCACGCGCGCACGTGGCTGCAGATGTCGCGGCCGGTGGTCGACGACGATGCGCGTCCGCCGAGGGACCCGGGTCCAGGCGTGCGGGTGCGGCCGGTCGTCCGGTCCGGCGACGGGATGCCGGACGAGGCCGATCTCGTGGCCGTGCACGACGTGCTCGAGCAGGCGTTCGCGGACCACTTCAACCACCACGAGGAGACGTTCGACCAGTTCGTCGACCGGTTGCGGGCCGACCCAGGCCACCGGTGGGACCACTGGTGGCTGGGTGAGCTCGTCGACGGTCCGCGGGTCGAGCCCGCCGGCGCGCTCGTCGGGAGCGCGTCGCTCGACCCCGACGGCAGGCCGGTCGGCAGCTACGTCGAGTACCTCGGGGTGCTGCGCACCGCCCGCGGGCGTGGGCTCGCGACGTCGCTGCTGGACGCGGTGATCACCGACGCCGCCGACCGGGGCCGGCGCTCGGTGGGCCTGGAGGTCGACGCGGACTCCCCGACGGGCGCCAAGGAGCTGTATCTCTCGCTGGGCTTCGAGACCGGCTACGTGACGCAGTCCTGGCACCAGGAGCTCGTCCTGGACCGCTAGCCGGGGCGCGGCGGTGACCGGCGCTATCGTCGATCAACGCACTCCGCTGAAGGGACGGCCATGCCCACCATCGCGATCGTCGGAGCGGGACCGGGCCTCGGGGCCGCGGTCGCGCGCAGGTTCGGCGCCGAGGGGTTCTCCGTCGTCCTCCTCTCCCGGGACCAGCCGAAGCTGGACGAGCTCGCGGCCGAGCTCCAGGAGGGCGGCGTGGTGGCGCGCGGGTACGCGGCGGACGTCCTGGACCCCGCCGCACTCGAGGCCGCCCTCACACGTGCGGCGGCCGAGCTCGGCCCGGTCAGCGTCCTGCAGTACAGCCCGCTGCCCTCCAGGGACTACCTCAAGCCGGTGCTCGACCTGACTCCCGAGCTGGCGCTGGAGGCGCTGCGCTTCTCGGCGCTGGGGCTCATCCACGCCGTCAGGTCGGTCCTGCCCGCGATGCGGGCGGCGGGCCAGGGCAGCATCCTCCTGATCAACGGGGGGACGTCCGTGAAGGCGCGGAGCGACTTCGCCGGGACCTCGGTCGCGTTCCCGGCCGAGAGCGCGTACGGCGAGATGCTCCACGACGCGCTCGAGGGTGAGGGCATCCGCGTCGCGCAGCTCGTGATCCCGGGCGGCATCCCGAAGCTCAGGCTCGAGAACGGCATCGACGACGTGGCGCAGCGCATCTGGGAGCTCCACAGCGCCCGCGGCGAGTTCCGGACGATGCTCATCCCGCTGGAGGAAGGCCGGGAGTGAGTCCGTCAGCCGCATGGGGAGGGGCCGATGGCTAGGATCTACGGCTACTTCGAGCACCCCGACGACCTGACCCCCGGGCGGTCGAAGGAGGGGGGACTCCACCAGAACCTCTACGACAGCGACAGGCGCCTCGCAGACCACGCCACGTTCTTCCCGGACGACGAGGAGCTGCAGCCCGCCCACGGGAGCGCGGCGGCGTCAGGAGATGGCGACGACCTGACTCTCGAGGGTCTGCTCGGCGCGCTCGTCCTCCTCGGAGCCATGGCCGCCTTGGAGACGGCGAAGCCGCACGTCGTGAAGTGGTGGGGCGACCAGGCGCTCCCTGTCCTCAGGTCGACGTGGCACAGGCTGGCCACGCCATGATCGGGAACCTCTACCCTCAGCTCTTCGCCCGCGCGTTCCACGACGGGCAGACGGCCGCCGGGCAGGACGACGTCGTCAACCTCGTCCGGTGCGTCTGGGCAGGCAGCCAGCGGTACGGGGCGCTGGCCTGGTCGGGGGACATCCACTCGACCTTCGAGGACCTGCGCAGCCAGGTGACCGCGGGCATCCACATGGGTGTGGCGGGCATCCCGTGGTTCACCACCGACATCGGTGGTTTCCACGACGGGGACGTCGACGACCCGCAGTTCCGGGAGCTGCTCGTGCGCTGGTTCCAGTTCGGCACGTTCTGCCCGGTCATGCGCCTGCACGGCGACCGGCTGCCCTACCGTGACGTCACGGCTGCGGACGGCTCGCGCCGGTTGCGCAGCGGCGGGCCCAACGAGCTCTGGAGCTTCGGCGACGAGGTCTACGAGGTCCTGGCCGCGTACGTCCACCTGCGAGAGGCGCTGCGTCCCTACACGCGGGCCCTCATGGTCGACGCGCACGAGCACGGTCAGCCGGTCATGCGCGGCATGTTCCACGAGTTCCCGCACGACGCGACCGCCTGGGACCTCGACGACCAGTACATGTACGGGCCGGACGTCCTCGTCGCGCCCGTGCTCGAGGCCGGCGCGACGTCGCGGGCCGTGTACCTGCCGAGCGGCGCCCGGTGGACGGACGCGCACACGGGCGACGTGCACGACGGCGGACGCTGGGTCCGCGCCAGCGCGCCCCTCGCCGTCGTCCCCGTGTTCCTGCGCGACGGCGCGTTGCCCGCTCTCGTCGGTGCGCTCCCGGGGCCGGGCGTGCGCGCATCCGCGGTCGGTACGTGAGGGGACGCCCTCGCCAGGGTGCTGTCCGGGGTGGCCGGGGAGCGACGTTGGTATCTTCGCGCCATGGTCGATCAGGGTTCCGGCAGGGTCGGCGGTTCGCCTGCCCCGGAGGCCGCGACCGTCAGCTCGTTGCGGCAGCGCAACCGGGCGCGCCTCCTGGCCCACGTCCTGAAGTCGGGCCGCACCACGCGGGGTGACCTCGCGCGGGAGTGCGGTGTGTCCATCGCGTCGGCCACGAACATCGTCAACGACCTCGTCGCGGAGGGGCTGGTCCACGAGACGGGGCTCATCGCGTCGCGCGGGGGCAGGCCCATCGGCGTCGTCGAGCCACGGCCTGAGGGGGCGTACCTGGTCGGTGCGGACGTGGGGGAGCGCGGCGTCGCGGTCGAGCTGTTCGACCTCGCGATGCACCGGATCGACCGGGAGTTCCGCGGCGGGCGCGACCAGGAGAGCCCGCAGACGATCGCGCACGACCTCGACGACGCCATCGGCGCGCTGCGTGAGCGCAACCCGCAGGCGTGGGCGTCGCTCGCCGGCATCGGGCTGGGCCTGCCGGGCGTGGTCGGGACGGCGCCCGACGGTGCGCAGACGCTGTACGCGCAGAGCCTGGGCTGGGACCCCGTCCCGGTCACCGACCTCGTCCACGTGGACGGCCCGGTGTTCGCGGAGAACGGCGCCAAGACGCAGGCGATGGCGGAGCTGTGGTTCGGGGCGGCGCGGGGCATCGAGCACGCGCTCGTCGTGCTCCTCGGGCGCGGCGTCGGCCTCGGCATCATCGCCGACGGCCGGCTCCAGCGCGGCGCGACGAGCAGCGCCGCCGAGTGGGGCCACACCAAGATCGTTCGCGGCGGGGCGCTCTGCCGCTGCGGGGACCGCGGGTGCCTCGAGGCCTACGTCGGCGCGGACGCGATCCTCCAGGCGTGGCGGGACACGGGGGCCACCTTCGAGGGGACGGGCTGGCGTGCGATCGGCGAGGTCCTCGAGGCTGCCGAGGCGGGGGAGGCCGGGGCCGTGCGGGTCGTCGACGACGTGGTCGCGTCGCTCGGGGTGGCGCTGGGCAGCGTCGTCAACCTCACCGACCCGCAGCGCATCGTGATCGGCGGCTGGGTCGGCCTCCGGCTGATGGAGCGGCTTCAGCCGCGCCTCATCGAGGCGACGCGCGAGAACGCGCTCACCCTGTTCGGCGGCCGGGTTGACCTCGTCGCCTCCGCGTTCGGCGGTGACACGGTCGCGCTGGGGGCCGCCATCATGCCGATGGAGTCGCTGGTCCGGGCCCCGCGCCCGTAGCCCCTCGCGTGTGCGGTGCGTTGCGGGTGGCCGTCCCCGCATAATCGCAGCACTTAGTTCAAGGCCTCGACAAAGCCCTTGGGCGATGCCACGCTGACTCCCGCGGGCACCGTCGCCCGCGCCCGCGTCATCACACGCGCATCCACCCCGTGATGAGCGGGCATGGTCGAGGAGGATCATGAAGGGGAAGACGTTCGCGGGCGCCGTCCTGGCGACGACGCTCATGGCAGTGGGGCTCACACCACCGGTCGCGGCCAGCGCCGCGCTCGGGAACGGTGACTTCATCAAGGCCGACGGAAACGTCCTGAGGCTCAACGCGGGCACTGGCGCAGCGATCAACCTGCGCGGGACCAACATCGGCGGCTGGCTCACCCAGGAGGACTGGATGTCCCCGCTGGGCGAGTTCGCCGTCGACCGCACCGGCTGGTCGCTCAGCGCCTCCGCGGGGACGGCCTCGGCCGCCGCCGACGGGTCGGGCACCGCCCGGTGGACGACCGGCGCCAACCAGAGCGGCGGCGAGTGGATCCAGGCGAACCTCGGTGCGCCCACGCTCTTCAACCGTCTGTCGATCGACAACACGGCGAACCCCGGGCAGTACCCGCGCACCGTCGACGTGCAGGTGTCGAACGACGGGACAACCTGGGTGAGCGTCGCGACCCAGCCGGGTGCCGACGGCGTCACCACGGTCAAGTTCGCCGCCCAGGTCGCGAGCCACGTCAGGGTGCGTCAGACGGGCTCCGCGTCCGCGCTGTGGTCGGTGGGCGAGCTCAACCTCTTCAACGACCCGGTGCTGCACAACGGCGCGCACACGGCGTCGGCCTTCGCGACCGTCGGCGGCGGGTCCGCGGCGAACGCGCTCGACGGGAACGCGGCCACCGCCTGGCAGAGCGGCACCCCGCAGGTGCCCGGCCAGACCTTCACGATCGACCTCGGCCGCAACGTGGACATGGACAAGGTCCTGTTCGACTCGGGCGCGGCCGCCCCCGACGACTACCCGCGGACCTGGGACGTCTACGTCTCCTGGGACAACGTGAACTTCACCCAGGTCGCGAGCGGCTACGGCACCAACCGGGTGATCCAGGCGGACTTCCAGGGCACCAAGAACGGCAGGTACCTGCGGCTCGCGTCCAACGGCACCTCGTCCCAGTGGTGGAGCATCGCCGAGGTCGCCATCTCCAGCGGCACGTCGCTCGACCGTGCGGGCTGGGGCGTCACGGCGTCCGTGGGTGCCTCCCCGGCGGCCATGGTCGACGGCAACGTCGGCACCAGGTGGACCACGGGTGCGGCCCAGACCAACGGGCAGCAGGTCCAGGTCGACATGGGTGCGCTCGTCACGCTCGACAACGTGACCATCGACACCGCCAAGAACACCTCCGACGAGACCGACTACGCGCGGGGCTACCGGCTCGAGCTCTCGAGGGACGGCAGCACCTGGACGACGGTCGCGACGGGCGTCGGCACCCGCAAGGCCACGACGATCGGGTTCGTCGCGCAGGCCGCGCGGTACTTCCGGCTCACGCAGACGGGGTCGTCGGGCTCGTGGTGGTCGATCGGCGAGCTCACGGCGGGCCTCTACAACGACGACTACTCGCTCCAGCTGTCGATGGCGAACCGCTTCGGCACCGCGGGCGCGCAGACGATCATCGACGCTCACCAGGACACGTGGATCACGGAGGCGGACCTCGACAACCTCGACGCCGCGGGCTTCAACTTCGTGCGGGTGCCCATCGGCTGGAACACGTTCCTCAACCTCGACGGGACGTGGAAGCAGAACCCGTGGGAGAAGATCGACTGGGTGGTCCAGGAGCTCAGCGAGCGCGGCATCTACACGCTCATCGACCTGCACACCGTTCCCGGTGGCGGGTGCCCGTGGGGGAGCTGTGGTCGCATCGGCCCCAACCCCAACGGCTTCTGGGGGACCTCGACGTACCAGGACTGGGTCGTCGACATCTGGGAGGAGATCGCGGCGCGCTACGAGGGCAACCCCGCCGTCGCCGGCTACGACCTCATCAACGAGCCGCTCATCGACTACGGCGAGGACGCGGACGACGTCGCCCAGAAGAGCGCGTACTACGACCGGCTGTACGACGCGGTCCGCGCGATCGACCCGGACCACACCGTCGTGCTCGGCGCGTTCTTCAACCTGGGTGCGATCACCCCGCCGTCGACGCACGGGTGGACCAACGTGGTCTACGAGTACCACCCGTACGACATGCCGAACTCGAAGGACTGGACGGCGCAGAACCAGCTCGTGACGAACGAGCTCGACGGCCTCGCCGCGAAGCTCGCGAACCCCGGGGTGCCGATCCTGTACGGCGAGTACTCGCTCTACTACAACGACGACGTGTGGGCGCGTTTCATGGCCGGCCTCAACGCCTCGTCGGTGTCCTGGTCGGCGTGGACGTACAAGGTCAGGGGCACCGCGAGCGACGGGTTCGCCTACTGGGGCATGTACTACGACAACCAGAAGCCGATCCCGGTCATCAACAGCGACAGCTCCGCGACGTTCATCTCGAAGCTCGGCCAGTTCGGCACCGGGAGCTTCACGAAGAACACGCGGTTCGTCGCGACGTTGGCGAAGTACTCCGGCGGCCTCTCGACGTACTCGCCTACGGCGATCAGCCACGCGGGGTGGACGGCGACGGCGTCGAGCACCGCACCGGGGTCCTCGCCCGCGGGCGGGGTCGACGGCGTGGGCGGCGGCAGCTGGGCCACGGGCTCGGCGATGGCCGGCGGGGAGTGGTACCGCATCGACATGGGTGCCAACCGCACGGTCGCGATGGTCACGGTCCAGACGCCGACGGGGAACACGTGGGACTACCCGCGTGGCTTCGACGTCGCGGTCTCGACCGACGGGACGTCGTGGACGACTCTGGCCACGGGCATCGCGTACGGCTGGAAGCGGCCGATCTCGGTGACGCCCACGACGGCGCGCTACATCCGGATCACGCAGACCGGCGCCGCACCGCAGTGGTGGACGATCGACGACGTGAGCGTGTACTCGTCGTACTGAGGTGTGACCTGGTGCGGGCCCTCGCCGTCGTCGGCGGGGGCCCGCACCGCTGTCCGTGCGCGTCCTGCCTCGTTACTCGATCGTGATGCGCGATGCTTGCCGCAGGCATATTCCAGCACTTATTCTTGGTCGTGAAAGAAGGAGCTGCACCCCCGACCTCCAACGAAGGAGCTGTCATGAGCAAGGCCCGCACCACCCGCAGGATCGGCGTGGTCGCCGTCGTCGCGACCTTCGCCCTCACCGGCTGCGGGGGGCAGTCGCCCGAGGCCGACGCCGCCGGCGACGACACCGAGACCGCGCCCCTGACCGTCTGGGTCATGGGCGACTCGGGTGCCAACCTCGAGGCCGCCGTCGAGCCGTTCACCGCCGAGACGGGCATCGCCGTCGACGTCGAGGCGATCCCCTGGGACAACGTCAACGACCGCCTCACCACCGCCGTCGCCTCGGGCGAGGGCCCCGACGTCACGCAGATCGGCCTGTCCCACCTCGCGTCCTTCCTCGAGGGCGGCGCGCTCGAGGACCTCACCGACTACGTCCCCGACCACCCCAACCTCGACCCCGCGAACTTCCCGAGCGCCGTCGCGGCCGAGAACCTCAACCCTGAGGGCGGGCTGTACTCCGTGCCGTGGGTGAGCGACACGCGTGTGCTCTTCTACCGCTCGGACATCCTCGCCGAGGCAGGCATCGACGGGCCGCCGGCCACGTGGGACGAGCTTCGCACGGCGGCGACCACCCTCGCCGCCCGGGGCGACGGGCAGTACGGCTACTACATCCCGCAGTGGGACGCTCCGCTCCCCGTCACCTACACGTGGCAGTCGGGCGGCGACGTCATCGCCAAGGACGGGACCATCGAGCTCGACACGCCCGCCTTCCGGGAGGCCGTCGACCACTACCTGGGCTTCTACGAGGACGCGTCCGTGCCCACGGCCGGTGACTTCGACCAGACGGCCGGGTTCATCTCGGGCTCCGCACCCCTGCTCGTCTCGGGCCCCTACCTCGCAGCCGCCATCGCCGAGCAGGCCCCCGACCTCGAGGGCAAGTGGGGCGTGACCACGGTGCCCAGCAACGACTCGGCCACCTCGCTCTTCGCCGGCTCCAACCTGGGCATCTGGAGGGGCACCGAGAACATGGACGCCGCGCTCCAGCTCCTGGACTTCCTCACCGAGGCCGACACCCAGGTCGCCTGGTACGACGCCACGGGCGAGCTCCCCGCCGTGACCGCCGCGTTCGACGACGCGGCGCTCGCCGACGACCCGCTCGCCGTGGTCTACGCCGAGCAGCTCCAGGACTCCCGCCCGCTGCCCATCAGCACCGCCTGGGACGAGGCGAACAAGGCAGTCCTCGAGTCCCTCAACGCGATCGCGCTGACCGGCGCCGACAAGGAGCAGACCCTGACGGCCCTGTTCGCCACGATCGAGGAGATCAACGCCCGATGAGCGGGAACGGCGGTGCCGGCGGGCCCCTCGGCGGCACCGCCGTTCTCCCTGGCACCACGGAGGTTGGACCGGTGCACGACGATCGACGGCCGGGTGCGCGGCGCCGCACCCGCCCCGGAGGAGGGCCTGCCGACCGGCGACCCCGACGCGGCCGCGCGGCGCTCGTCCCGTACGCGTTCATCTCACCGGCGCTGCTGCTGCTCGCGATGTTCGGGCTGCTGCCGATCCTCGTCGCCGCGGGCGTGAGCCTGACCGACCTCGACATCGGCGGGCTCGGCAACCCCGAGACCGTCCGCTTCATCGGCCTGGACAACTACGAGCGGCTCTTCTCGGACCCGGGCTTCTGGAAGGCCCTGCAGACCACCGCCTTCTTCGTCGTCGTCGGCGTGCCGGTCATCATCGCGGTCTCGCTGGCCGTCGCCGTCGCGCTCAACACGTCGGAGTCGCGGTTCTTCCGGGCGCTGCGCGCGTTCTACTTCCTGCCCGCGATCACGGCCATCGTCGCGATCGCCCTGATCTGGGGCTACCTCTACAACAGCCAGTTCGGGCTGCTGAACCACCTGCTCGACCAGGTCGGCCTCGGGCCCGTCGGCTGGCTCTCCGACCCGACGTCCGCCCGGTTCTCCGTGGCGCTCGTCGCCGTGTGGCGGGCCACCGGCCTCAACATCATCATCTTCCTGGCCGCGCTCCAGTCGGTGCCGAAGGAGTACCACGAGGCCGCCGCGCTCGACGGCGCGGGCCGGTGGACCACGTTCTGGCGGGTCACGTTCCCGCTGCTGCGGTTCGCCCTCTTCTTCGTCACGGTGACCACGCTCATCGGCTGGCTCCAGTTCTTCGACGAGCCGTACGTGCTGACCAAGGGCGGCCCGGTGGGGGCGACGACGTCCATCTCCCTGTTCATCTTCGAGAACGGCTTCAGCCTCAACCAGTTCGGCTACGCCAGCGCCGGCTCGATCGTCCTGCTGATCCTCATCGCCGTCGTCACGGCGGTCCAGCTGCGCATGCGAGGTTCCGATGACTGATCGCCGCCGACGCCCCCTCGTCGTCCTCGTCGGTGCCGTCCTCGCCGTCGGGGCGCTCGCGACCTCGTTCCCGTTCCTATGGATGATCACGAGCTCGCTCAAGCCCGCGAGCGAGGCGCTCGCCACACCCCCGACCTTCTGGCCGAGTGCGCCGTCGTTCGACGCCTACACGCGGCTCTTCACCGAGCTCGACTTCGGCAGGTACCTGCTGAACACGCTCGCCGTCGTGGCGATCGGGGCCGTCGGGCTGCTCGCGATGGCGATGGCGGGCTACGGGTTCGCCAAGTACCGGTTCCGCGGGCGTGGCGTGCTGTTCATGCTCGTCCTGATGACGCTCATGATCCCGGTCCAGGTCACGATGATCCCGACCTACCTGATCCTCAACGAGCTCCACCTGACGAACACCCTGGCCGGCATCGCCGCGCCCACCCTCGTGAGCGCCTTCGGCATCTTCCTGTTCCGGCAGTTCATGGCGACCATCCCCGACGAGCTCCTCGAGGCCGCACGCCTCGACGGTGCGGGGGAGATGCGGACGTTCCTGACGATCGTGCTGCCGCTGTCGACGCCGATCCTCGCGGTCCAGGGCGTGCTGACCTTCATCAGCGGGTGGAACAGCTTCCTGTGGCCCCTGATCATCGCGACGGACCAGGACATGTACACGCTCTCGGTCGGCCTCTCGCTGCTCAACCAGCAGATCACCGTGAACCCGACCCTGCAGATGGCCGGGGCCTCGCTCATGGTCGTGCCGATCATCGTCGTCTTCGTGCTCTTCCAGCGGCACATCGTCCAGGGCTTCACGATGTCGGGCCTGAAGTAGCCCGGCCCGCCCCGCCCGTCCCGCCGCCGTCCCCGTCCGGAGGAAACCCCGTGTCCCACGTCTCTGCCTCGACCCGTCCCCGCACACCCGTGCACGCCCCGTCCGCGTTCGTCCGGGCGGAGGGCGGGCGACTGGTCGGGCCCGACGGCGAGCCCCTCCTGCTCCGGGGTGTCGGCCTGGGCAACTGGCTGCTGCCCGAGGGCTACATGTGGGGTTTCGGGCACGCGGCCGCCTCTCCCACGCAGATCGAGGCGCTCGTCGTCGACCTCGTCGGCGAGCAGGAGGCCGCCGCGTTCTGGCGACGCTTCCGGGAGGTGTTCGTCACGCAGGCCGACGTCGCCCAGATCGCGCGGGACGGGTTCGACCACGTGCGCCTGCCCATCAACTGGCGCGTGCTCATGACCGGGGACGGTGGCTGGCGCGAGGACGGGTTCGCGCTCGTCGAGCGCCTCGTGGGCTGGTGCCGCGACGCCGGGCTCCGCGTGCTCCTGGACCTGCACGGCGCGCCGGGCGGCCAGACGGGCACCAACATCGACGACTCGGACGGCCGCCCCGCGCTGTTCATGGACCCCCGGAACGCGGACCTCACCGTCGCCCTGTGGGTCGAGCTCGCGCGTCGCTACGCGAGCGAGCCGGCCGTGCTCGGCTACGACCTGCTCAACGAGCCGCTGCCCAACGAGTGGCAGCACACGTACCCCGAGCAGCTCGTCGCGCTGTACCGGCGGATCACCGCGGCGATCCGCGACGTCGACCCCGACCACCTGATCATGTACGAGGGCACGCACTGGGCGACCGGCTGGGAGATCTTCACGCAGGTGTGGGACGAGAACTCCGCGCTCCAGTTCCACAAGTACTGGTCGGCCGCCGACCGTCCCAGCATCCAGGGGTACGTCGAGGTGGGTCGCCGGCTCGGCCTGCCGGTCTACATGGGGGAGGGCGGCGAGAACACGCCCGAGTGGCTCGCCGCGGCCCACCAGCTCTACGAGGACCACGGGATCGGCTGGAACTTCTGGCCCTGGAAGAAGATCGACACGCAGACGTCGCCGATGTCGGTGCGCGCGCCCGAGGGCTGGGACCGCGTGCTCGCGTACGCGGACGGCCGGGGGCCGCGCCCGGACCGGGCCGACGCCGTCCGGATCCTCACCGACCTGCTCGACGCCATGCCCGCGCACGCGTGCGAGCGGCGCGAGGACGTCGTGCACGCCCTGTTCCGTCGGGCCCCGGTGACGCTGCCGGCGAGCGCGTTCACGTTCCGCGGCGCCGGCGCGTCGTACGGCACCACCCGAGCCGTGCCCCACCCGCAGCTGCGGCCCGACGACGCCGTGACGCTCCGGCGCCGGGACGGCGGTCCGGACCTCGGCTTCGAGCACCCCCGCGCCGCCGGGCCGGAGGGCGACGTGGTCGCCGACCTGGCCCCGGGCGACTGGCTCGTGCTCGAGCCCGAGGTGCCCGCGGGCACGTGGGAGGTCGTGGTCCTCGGCACCTGCGGCGCGCCGGGCGCGCCGGGCGCTGTCCCGCTGCTCGAGGTCGACGGCGTGCCGATCGCCCTGCACCCCGCGCCGGCTCACGCCACGGCCCTGGACGACGCGTGGGCGGCACCGCTCACGTCCCCGCGGCCGGACCGCGTCGCGCTCCGGGTCGCCGCGGCCGACGGCGGGCTCACGCTCGCCTCCGTGCGCGTGACGGGGGTCGCCTCGTGAGCGCGCTCGGGACGCACGTCGCCGCGCCGTACCGGGACGCCGGCCTGCCGGTCGCCGAGCGGGTCGCCGACCTGCTGGGCCGCATGACGCTCGCCGAGAAGGTCGGCCAGATGCTGCTGCTCGACGCGCAGGAGGGCGTCGAGCACGCCGTGGAGCAGCGGCACGCAGGCGCGATCCTGCACGCGTCGCCCGCGCACGTGCGCGCGGCCCACGAGGCCGTGACCCGGACCCGGCTCGGCATCCCCGTGCTCGTCGGGGAGGACTGCATCCACGGCCACTCCTTCGAGGCGGGCGCGACGATCTTCCCCACCCAGCTCGGCATGGCCGCGAGCTGGTCGCCCGAGCTCCTCGAGCGCGTGGCGCGCGCGACCGCCGTCGAGGTCGCCGCGACGGGCGTGCACTGGACGTTCTCGCCCGTGCTCTGCATCGCGCGCGACCTGCGGTGGGGTCGCGTGGGGGAGACGTTCGGCGAGGACCCGTACCTCCTCGGTGAGCTCGGCGCCGCCATGGTGCGCGGGTACCAGGGCGACGGGCTGTCCGACCCCACTGCGGTGCTCGCGACCGCGAAGCACTTCGCGGGGTACTCGGAGACGCAGGGCGGACGCGACGCGTCCGAGGCCGACATCTCGCGGCGCAAGCTCCGCTCGTGGTTCCTGCCCCCGTTCGAGCGGGTCGTGCGCGAGGGCACGGGCACCGTGATGCTCGGCTACCAGTCGATGGACGGCGTGCCCGTCACCACGAACGCATGGCTGCTCGACGGCGTGCTGCGCCAGGAGTGGGACTACCCGGGTGTCCTCGTCACCGACTGGGACAACGTCGGGCGCATGGTCTGGGAGCAGCGGATCTTCCCCGACGACGTCGCCGCGGCGGCCGCGGCCATCCGCGCCGGGAACGACGTGATCATGACGACCCCGCAGTTCTTCGAGGCGGCCCAGGAGGCCGTGCGCACGGGCATGGCCGACGAGGCGGGCATCGACCGTGCCGTCGCCCGCATCCTCGCCCTCAAGTTCCGGATGGGGCTGTTCGAGGACCCCCGGCACCCGCACCCCGACCGCCGCCGGCTCGTCGGCGCAGCACCGCACGCCCAGCTCAACCTCGAGGTCGCGCGCCGGTCGCTCGTCCTGCTGCGCAACGACGGCACGCTCCCGCTGGCGGGCGGCTGCCGGACGGTCCCTGGCGGCGCGAGCGTCGCCGTCGACCCGCGCCCGCGCCGCGTCCTGGTCGTCGGCCCCAACGCCGACGACGTCCACACGCAGCTCGGCGACTGGGCGGGCGCGTCGGGCCAGGTGCGCTGGCTCATGCCCGACGGGCACCCGCGCGAGCTCACGGAGACCGTCGTGGACGGGCTGCGGGCCCTCGCGCCGTCGGCGTGGCAGGTCACCCACGCGCGCGGCGCCGACATCCTGACGGTCGGCCCCGACCCCGAGGGCGAGACCTTCCCCGACGGTCAGCCCCGCCCCCCGGTCGTGCACCCGGCGCCCGTGGACCAGGGCCTCCTCGACGAGGCCGTCGACGCGGCACGCGACGCCGACGTGGTGGTCGCCGTGGTGGGTGACCGCATCGAGCTCGTCGGCGAGGGCCGGTCCACGGCCACGCTCGAGCTCATGGGTGGTCAGGTGGCGCTCCTGGACGCGCTCGTGGCCACGGGCACGCCCGTCGTCGTGGTCCTGCTCGCGTCCAAGCCGCTCGTGCTGCCTCCGTCCGCGCTCGAGGCCGCCGCGCTCGTGTGGGCCGCGAACCCGGGGATGCGCGGTGGCCGCGCGCTCGCCGAGGTCCTGCTCGGGCTCGTCGAGCCGAGCGGTCGGCTGCCGATCTCCTTCGCCGCGCACGCCGGCCAGCAGCCGACGTACTACAACCAGGTGCGCGGCCAGCACGGCGCCAGGTACGCGGACCTCACGCAGAGCCCGGCGTTCGCGTTCGGGGAGGGCCTGAGCTACACCACCGTGGAGTACGACGACCTGCGCGTCGTGGACCCGCAGGTGACCGCGACCGGCGTGGTCCGCGCGTCCGTGACGCTGCGCAACGCCGGCGGCCGGCCCGCGCTCGAGACCGTCCAGGTCTACGTGAGCGACGTCGTCACGTCCGCGACCTGGGCCGAGCAGGAGCTCAAGGCGTTCGTCCAGGTCGAGCTCGCCGCGGGCGAGGAGCGGACGGTCGAGCTCGAGGTCGCGGCGGCCGACTGCACCATCGTGGACGGCGCCGGGCACCGGGTCGTCGAGCCCGGCGAGTTCGAGCTCCGTGTCGGTCCGTCCTCACGGCCCCAGGCGCAGGTGCGCGCCAGGTTCACCGTCACGGGCGGCTGACCGCCCGGCGACCGCCGGCGCGCACCGGCCCGGGCCGGGGGGCAGGATGACCGGGTGACCGAGCACACCGCGACGGACGAGCGCTCACCCACCCTGCCGCCCTACGGCGCCCCCGCCCACGGGTCCCGGCCGGACGCGGGGCCTGCGGACTGGGACCCGCGAGGCCCCGACGTCCGCCGCGACCCCGTCGCCGCGTACGACGAGATGCGCGCACGGTGCCCCGTCGCCCACGGCCCGGACGGAGCCTGGACGCTGTTCGCGCACGCCGACGTCACCAGGGCCGCGCTCGACGACGAGACGTTCTCGAGCGCGACGTCCCGGCACCTCCAGGTGCCCAACGGCCTCGACGGCGCCACGCACAGCGCGTGGCGTGCCCTCGTCGACAGGTACTTCACGCCGGCGAGGGTCGCCGCGGTCGAGCCCCGTGCGACGCAGGTCGCGGCGGACCTGGTGGCCGGGCTCGACCTGCCCGCACGCGTCGACGCCGTGCAGCTCGGCGCGCGCTTCGCCGTCCGCGCCCAGAGCGCCTGGCTCGGGTGGCCGGCGGACATCGAGGAGGACCTGCTGAGGTGGGTCCAGGACAACCACGCGGCCACCCGGTCAGGCGACCCCACGCGCACGGCCGAGGTCGCGGACCGGTTCGACGCCCTCGTCCGTGCGCTCGTCGCCCCGCGCCGCGCGTCCGGCCCCGAGCGGCCCGACGACGTCACGACCGAGCTCGTCCACGACCGCCTCGACGGTCGGCCGCTCACCGAGGACGAGATCGTCTCGATCCTGCGGAACTGGACCGGCGGCGACCTCGGCTCGATGGCCCTGTGCGTGGGTGTGGTCCTCGTCCACCTCGCGGACCACCCGGGGCTCCAGGCGCACCTGCGTGCCGGTGTGCCGGACGCCGAGCTGGACGCCGTGCTCGACGAGATCCTGCGGATCGACGACCCGTTCGTCTCGAACCGCCGCGTCGCGACCCGTCCGGTCACGGTGGGTGGCCGTCGGATCGAGCCGGGGGAGCGGGTGTTCCTCAGCTGGACGGCCGCCAACCGCGACCCGGCCGTCTTCGGTGACCCTGACGCGTTCGACCCGGCACGCAACGGACCCGACACCCTCGTGTGGGGCATCGGGAGGCACGTGTGCCCCGGCCGGCCCCTCGCGACCCTCGAGCTGCGGGTCCTGGTGCGGGCGCTCCTGGCAGCGACCACCGCGATCGAGGCCGACCCGCAGAGACCTCGCGAACGCGCGCTGCCACCCGTCGGAGGCTTCGCCGCGGCCCCCGTCCTGCTGACCTGAACCCGAGCCGACCCTTCCGGTGGCGCGCCGCCGGAACCACAATGCCGTCATGGCGTACGACGTCGAGCTGGCGGACCGGGTCCGCGACCTGGTGGGGCACGAGCGCGGCCTCGAGGAGAAGCGCATGTTCGGCGGGCTGGCGTTCCTCGTCGACGGCCACCTCGCGGTCAGCGCGAGCAGCAAGGGTGGGCTGCTCGTACGGGTCAAGCCCGCGTCCACCGAGGAGCTCGCCGCCCAGCCGGGCGTCGCGAGGTTCGAGATGCGCGGCCGCGCGATGGATGGTTGGCTCCACGTCGCCGCCGAGGCGGTCGCCGGCGACGCCGACCTCGAGCGCTGGGTGCGTCGCGCCGTCGACCACGCGCGGGCGCTCCCCACGGCGTAGCCACCGTCTCCCGGTGGGGCCTGCCACCGGGTCAGGTGGCCCGCCCCACCGGGTGCACCGGTGCGGGCTCAGCCGGAGTGCGCGGCGCCCGCGTCGCCGTCGGCCCGCACGGAGGCCTGCGCGAGGGCGTCGACCTCGGCGGCCGTGAGCTCGAGGGTCGCCGAGGCGAGGAGGTCCGCGAGCTGGTCGACCGTCCGTGCGCTCGCGATCGGCGCGACGACCGTGGGCTGCATGCGCAGCCACGCGAGGGCCACCGCTGCCACGGACGTCCGGTGCGCCGCCGCGACGTCGTCGAGGGCCGCCAGGACGCGTCGGCCCCGGTCGTCGAGGTAGGCCGCGGCGGAGCCGGCGCGCGGGCTGTCGACGGCGGGACCGCCGTCGCGGTACTTGCCGGCGAGGAAGCCCCGCGCCAGGCCGAAGTACGGCAGGACGCCGAGGCCGTAGCGCTCGGCGCGGTCGCGCAGCGCGCCCTCGAACTCACGCTCGAGGAGGTTGTAGTGCGGCTGCAGGGCCACCGGTCGGTGGAGGCCGTCGCGCTCGGCCACGGCCATCCACTCGTCGATGCGCTCGGGCGTGTAGTTCGACAGGCCGACGTCCTTGACCAGGCCGTCGTCGACCAGCGCCGAGAAGGCGCCGGCGGTCTCGGCGAGCGGCACGCCCGCGTCGTCGAAGTGCGCGTAGTACAGGTCGATCCGGTCCGTGCCGAGCCGGCGCAGGGACGCCTCTGCGGCCGCCCGGACCGTGGCCGGGGCGAGCCCGGAGAAGTCGGGGTGGGTGCTGACCTTCGTGGCGACCACCACGTCGTCGCGGCGCCCGCGGCGGGCGAGCCACCGGCCGATGAGGGTCTCGCTCTCACCGCCCGTGTGCCCGGGGACCCAGGCGGAGTAGCCGTCGGCCGTGTCGACCATGACCCCTCCGGCGTCGGCGAACGCGTCCAGCACCGCGAGGGTGCTGGGCTCGTCGGCCGTCCACCCGAACACGTTGCCGCCGAGCACGAGCGGGAAGCGGCGCAGGGCGGCCAGTGAGTGCGCGGCGGTCGTGGTCATGCGGGCTCCTCGGGGGTGGGGCTGTGCGGCTCGGGGCCGGCGGGTCGTCCCGCGGGCCGTTGCCTGGGGCAACTCGGGTGCGCCGTCCGGTGTTCCCGACGCGCCGACGTGCCGCTAGCCCTGGGCGGTGATCAGGTGCACCTCGATGCGCACGCGGTCGGTCGAGACCGGCGGGGTGAGCACCCCGACGAAGAAGCCCGTCGCCAGCCACGTGGGGCCGCCGGCGCCGACCTCGAACGTCGGTCGGGTCAGGATCAGGGGCGACCGGCCGTCGTGGACCCCCTCGTTGAGGACCGACACGACCGCACCGTCGTCGGTCCGCAGCTCGTACCGCGCCCACAGGTGCACGGAGCCGTCGGCGCGCACGACGTTCCAGTCGGCCCCGCCGGGCAGCACGGTGCCGCTGAGCCCGTCGCTGACGGTGCCGCCGAGGATCGGGATGACCCGCCGGAAGCCGGCTGCCGTCGCGCCGACCTCGACGGGTGCCCCGATGACCGCCTCGATCGTGAACGCGTGCCGCTGGCTCAGCTCCACGGCCCGGCCCCCTGCACGGCCGCGTCGGTGCCCGTCGCGAGGTCTGCGAGGAACCGCGCGTGCTCGGGCCAGCGTGCGACCCCGCCGCCCTCGTGGTTGTTGTACGGGTAGACGGTGATGTCCTTGGGCCCGGCGTAGCGGTTGTACGCGGCGAACACGGTCGACGGCGGGCAGATCACGTCGAGGAGCGCCGCGGAGAAGAACGCCGGTGCGGTGGCCCGTCGGGCGAAGTGGACGCCGTCCACGTAGGACAGGGTCCGCAGCACGGTGTCGACGCGGTCGCGGTGCACGGCCAGGTAGCGGGCGACCTCGGCGTACGGGTCCGCGTCGGTCATCCCCACCGCGCGCGAGAAGTGGCAGCAGAACGGGACGTCGACGAGCGCCGCAGCGAGGCCGTCCTGGAGCCCGGCGACGGCGAGCGCCGTCCCGCCGCCCTGGCTGACGCCCGCGACGACCACCCGGGCGGGGTCGATCCCCGGCAGGCCGCGCACGGCGTCGACGCACCGCACGGCGTCGGTGAACAGCCGCCGGTAGTAGTAGGTCTCGGGCGCCTCGATGCCGCGCGTCGTGAAGCCGGGGACCGCCGGGCCGGCCCCGTGCGGGTCGGCTGTGCCGCCGCCCCCGCCCCACACGGATCCCTGGCCGCGCGAGTCCATGACCACGTAGGCGTACCCCGCCGACGGCCACGCGAGGTGCTCGTGCGGCAGGCCCCGTCCGCCGCCGTAGCCGACGTACTCCACGACCACGGGCAGCGGGCCCGGTGCGCCGGCGGGGCGCAGGTACCAGGCCTTGACGGGGTCGCCCGCGAAGCCCGGGAACGTCACGTCGTGCACCTCGACCCCGGTGAGCGCGGTCACAACGGGTGTCACCGTCACGTGGGCGTCGAGCGCGCGCGACTCCTCGAGGGTCGTCGCCCAGAAGGTGTCGAAGTCGTCGGGTGCCTCGATCTCGGGCGCGTAGTCACGCAGGGCCTCGAGGGGCATGTCGAAACGCGGCACGGCGGGTCCTTCCTGTCTCGGTCCCCGGCGCCGCGTCTCGCGCGGCGCCGGCGTGCTCGGGTGCCGGGCCCGGGGTGCCGGGCCCGGACGGGTCGGTCAGGCGCCCGGTCGCGCCGCGACGGGGGCCGTGTGACGGACGAGGAACGCAAGGGTGCGGTCGTAGAGGACCTCGCGTGCGCCGACGCTGCTCCAGCCGTGGTCCGCGCCGTCGACGACCGTGATCTCGGCCCGATCCCCGTACACGTCCCCGTAGGCGAGCGCGTACGACGACGGGACGATGGCGTCGTCCGCGCCGTGCATGACCAGCACGGGCCCCTCGTAGCCCCGGGCCTGCGCGTAGGGGTCGAACCGCGCGGCCGCGTCGACGTACGCGGCGGAGAGCCGCAGCCCCAGGAAGTCCACGTAGCCCGTGGTCGCGAGGTCCCCGAACGGTCGGCCCTGGATGGACCCTCCCCGGAGCTCGTCAGCGAACACGGCGGCCGGCGACCAGAAGACCATGGACGCGACAGGCGTCCGCAGCCGCGCGGCGGCGACGCCCGCGACGACGGCGCCCATGCTCATGCCGAGGAGGCTCACGGAGCGCGGCCGGAGCGTGGGGTGGTCGGCGAGCCACGTGATCGCGCCGACCGCGTCCTCGACCTCGGTCTCGATCGTGATCCGGTCGAACTCGCCGTCGCTCTCGCCGTGGGCGACCCGGTCGAACGAGGCGACCGTGAACCCGCGTGCGCACAGCTCACGCGCGAGCCCCATGAACAGCCCGAGCGCCTCCGTCCTCGTCGACGCGAAGCCGTGGTGCAGGACCACGAGGTCGGTCCCCGCGGCGCACGCGGGGCCGTCGCCGGCGGGGTGGTAGAGCGAGCCGCGCATGACGGCGCCCGCCGGCGTCGACCAGCTCAGGGGGGTGACGTCCACCGTGGTCCTCTCGTCGTCGCCGGGTGCCTACCGCCCGGCTGAGCCATCGCACCAGGTCGTCCCGGCGCGTTCAACCGCCGCATGGCGGGCGCGGCCCCCGGACCTTCGTCGTCGTGGCGGTGTCGGCGCCGCACGGGCCGCGAGGACAGTTGTCCGCGGGTGCTGAAGCGCAGCGCCGGTACTTCAAGGGAGAAGCCATGCGTCTGACCACGACCAGGGGTGCACGCAGGAGAGCGGTGGGGCTGGCGCTCGTCGGGGTCGCCGGCGTCCTGCTCGCCGGGTGCACGCCCGGCGGCTCGGCACCAGCCGAGACCCCCGCGGCGAGCGCCACACCGGTGAACACCGCCCTCACGGAGGAGGAGGTCGTCCTCGACGTCTACCTCGAGACCAACTTCCAGGACGCGTTCAAGGCGCTCGCGGAGGAGTTCACGAGCCAGCACCCGAACGTCACCTTCACGTTCCAGGCGGACACGACCGCGAACCTGTCGCAGAACGCCACCAAGATCATCTCGGGTGACGCCCCGCCGGACCTCGTGCGCTACACCTCGGTCGCCCAGGCAGCCAAGGACGGGATCGTCGCGAACCTCGACGGCTACGCCGAGGCGTACGGCTGGGACGCGTGGCCCACCGGCACGATGGACCAGCTCCGCACGCCGGGTGACGGCTCCCGTGGGGCGGGCTCGCTGTACGGGCTCGGCATCGGCTACTCGGTCACGGGCGTCTACTACAACAAGGCGCTCGCGGCGGAGCTGGGGCTCACGATCCCGCCGACGACGATCGACGAGTTCGAGGAGCAGCTCGCGGTCGCCAAGGCCGCCGGTGAGCTCCCGATCAGCTCCGGCAACAAGGACTTCATGGTCAACTTCCCCTTCCAGGCGCTGCAGAACCAGTACGCCCTGCGCACGCCCACGGGGCTCGACGACCTCAAGCACTTCGCGTATGCGCGCCCCGACTCCACGTTCGAGCTCGACTCGTCCCTCGCGGCCGCGCAGAAGATCCAGGAGTGGGCCCAGAAGGGCTACTTCCCCGACGACGCGAACGCCATCGACTACATGGGCGACATCGGCGGGTTCTCCGGCGGTGAGGGCCTCTTCATGTTCAACGGCGACTGGGCCGCCGCGCAGATCGACGGTATCGCCCCCGGCGCCTTCGGCTTCTTCCTGTTCCCCGGTGAGACGGCGGACAGCCGGGCCATCGCGATGTCCGCGCCCGCCACATACGTCGTGCCCGCACAGGCGGCGGACAAGGACGCGATGGCGTACTTCCTCAACTGGGTGCACACCGACGAGGGGGCGCGTCAGATCGTGCTCGACGTGACCGGCTCGACCCCCGGCGGTCCGGCGGAGCTCGCGCAGCCCACGCCCAAGGAGGGCACCCTCGCGGTCGAGACCCTCGCCGCGGCCCAGGTGGTGTCGCAGAGCGACGGGGCCATCGACTTCACGGCCAACTCGACGCCCGGCATCTTCACGGCCGTCATCGGCCCCAACCTGCAGCTGCTCATCAGCGACCGGATCACCCCCGAGGAGTACGTGACGGCGGTCCAGACCGGGTACGAGACCGAGCTCGGGCGATGACCGCAGTGACTCGAGGCAGCGCCGGCGCGGTGGAGCTCGCTCCACCGGCCGGCGGTGCCGGTCGCGACGCCCGCAGGCCGCGGGGGCCCCGTCGCCGATGGCTCGCCTGGGGTTACGTCGCGCCGGCCATGGCGCTCTACGCGGTCCTCGTGCTGGGCCCGTTCGGCCTCTCGGTGCAGTACTCGTTCTTCGACTGGAACGGCATCGGCACCGCCGTGTGGGTGGGCCTCGAGAACTACGTCGAGGTGTTCGCGGACCCGTCCCGACTGAACGCCCTGCTCAACGCGTTCAAGCTGATCTTCTTCTACTCGGTGCTGTCGGTCGCCCTGGGCCTGCTCGCGGCGACGCTGACGCGTTCCCTGGAGTCCCGGTGGAGCCGTGCGGCCCAGACGATCCTGTTCCTGCCCCAGGTCGTCCCCCTCGTCGGGGCCGGCATCGCCTGGAGCTGGCTCTACGCCACGGACGGTGCCGTCAACCAGGCGTTGCGGGCGGTCGGGCTGGGCGCGCTCGCCCGCCCGTGGCTCGCCGACTTCACGTGGGCGCTGCCGGCCATCGGCCTCGTCGGCACCTGGGTGCTGATCGGCTTCTGCACGATGCTCTTCAGCGCCGGGATGTCCAAGATCGACCCTGCCCTGTACGACGCCGCGAGCGTCGACGGCGCGGGTGCCGTGCGGACGTTCTTCGCAGTGACCCTGCCCGGCCTGCGCAACGAGGTCGCCGTCGCCGTGACCGTGACCCTCATCAGCGCCCTGAAGAGCTTCGACGTCGTGTACGTCATGACGCTCGGCGGTCCCGGCCGGGCGACGATGGTGCCCGGCGTCGACGTCTACCAGCTCACGTTCAACCAGGCGCGTGTCGGTGCCGGGTCCGCGATGGGCGTGGTCCTCATGGTGCTCGTCCTTCTGGTCGTCATCCCCATCCAGCGAGTCGTGCGAGGTCGGTCGTGAGCGTCAGACGTATCGGGAAGGCCGAGAAGTGGTCCGGCCGGGTGATCCTCACAGGGCTCGTCGCCTTCACCCTGCTGCCGTTCGCCGGCATGCTGAGCGCCGCGCTCCAGGAGCCGGGGAGCGCACCGACGGGGATGAGCTTCTCGTTCCCGCTGCACCTGGAGAACTTCGTCACCGCGTTCCAGGTCGCACGGCTGCCGGAGCTCATGTGGTCGAGCGTCCTGCTCGTCGTCATGGTCGTGCCCGCGTCGCTCGTGCTGTCGCTGCTCGCCGCGTACGGGCTCGAGGTGCTGCGCGTGCCGGGCCGGGCGATCGCCCTGGGAGTCCTGCTCCTCGGCCTCACGATCCCGTTCGAGGGCCTCATCTGGCCCCTCTACTACATGATGCGGAACTGGGGGCTGCACAACACCCAGATCGCGATCGCACTGCCCCTCATCGCGCTCTACCTGCCGTTCGGCGTCCTGTGGATGCGGGCGCACTTCCAGGGCGTGCCCAAGGAGCTCGACGAGGCCGCGGCGCTCGACGGGGCCGGCTCGTGGCGTGCGCTGCGGCTCATCCACGCTCCGCTCGCCAAGCCCGCGCTCTCGACGCTGACCGTGCTGTTCAGCCTCTGGACGTGGAACCAGTTCATCATCGCGCTCGTGATGATGGACGACCCGCTCAAGCGGACCGTCGCGGGCGCGCTCGGCGCGTTCCAGGGTGAGCACGGCACGGACATCGTGCTGCTCTCCGCTGGTGCGTTGCTCATCATGGCGCCCACCATCGTGGTGTTCCTGCTCTTCCAGAAGCAGTTCGTCGCCGCACTCCTCCAGGGATCGGTCAAGGGATGACACTCCGCAACGCAGCACCACTGCCCGCACCGCCGTTCGACTCGGAGTCCGCGGCCGCGCTCGCGCTCACCGTCGGCACGCCGTCGCCCCTGACCGCCGACGACATCGGGGAGCGGCGGCGGGTCGAGGCCGGCGACGCCGCGGCGATGACGAGGCACATCGAGGAGCTCGGCCTCGTCCGGGTCGACGAGGAGATCCCGGTCGCGGACGGCGCGACGATCACCCTGAGCCTGGTCCACCGGCGCGACCGCATCCCGACGAGCCCGCTGATCTACTACATGCACGGCGGCGGGATGATCCTCGGCAACCGGTGGAGCGGTGCGGACGTGTTCCTCGAGTGGATCGAGCGGTACAACGCCGTCGTCGCCACCGTCGAGTACCGCCTGGCCCCCGAGCACAGGTTCCCCGTCCCGCAGCAGGACTGCTACGCGGGCCTGCGGTGGCTCGAGGACAACGCGGGCCGCCTCGGGCTGACCCTCGAGACGGCCCTCCTCGCCGGCATCAGCGCCGGGGGAGGGCTCGCCGCCTCCGTCGCGCAGATGGTCCGCGACGCGAACGGGCCGCGCCTGGCGGGTCAGCTCCTGCTCGCACCGATGCTCGACGACAGGGTGACCCGCTCCGCGCGGCAGTTCCCGTCGGGCATCTGGAACTCGACGGAGAACGAGCTGGGCTGGCGCTCGCTGCTGGGCGACCTCTACGGCTCGGACGACGTCCCGGCCTACGCGGCGCCCGCACGCGCGGAGCGCTTCGACAACCTGCCGCCCGCGTTCATCGAGGTCGGCAGCGCCGAGGTGTTCCGTGACGAGGCGGTCGCCTATGCTTCCGACATCTGGGCGGCCGGCGGCCAGGCCGAGCTCCACGTGTGGGCGGGTGCTTTCCACGGCTTCCAGCTGTTCGAGCACACCACGCTCGCGAGGGGGGCTCGGGACGCGGTGCGCAACTGGCTGGACCGCGCGCTCGGGTACTCCGGCCGCGACTGACGGAGGGCGCGCGACGATGCGAACGTCCCAGCACGGCCCCACGGGCTGATGAGAGAGCTCCTTCAGCGACTCAGCGCCCTCGACGAGGACGCCTCCGCCGCCGTGAAGATCATCACGTACTTCGACACGCTGCTGCGCCGCAAGGCGGGCCTCGAGCCGTTCGTGCGTGGCGCCGCGGTGCTGTCGGGGTGGCCGGCGGGGTTCGCGCACCCGCTGCACCAGCTCTGGATCCGCGTCGACCCGTCGGGGAACGTGGCGCCCGCCGTCGAGGGTGTCGACGTCGTCCGGGAGTGGCCGCACCTGGAGTTCGACGACGGCTCCGGGGCCCTGGTCTGGATCGAGCGGCCGGGCGGGAGCAGCGCGAACGACATGGTCACGCTCGAGCGGCTCTCCGCCGGGCTGCGGCTCACGCTCGAGCGGGTCAGCCCCGTCGACCTGGACGACGCCGGGGCGGTCGAGATCCTCGTCTCGGCCACGTCGACGGACGACTCCCGGCGCAAGGCCGCCCGCAGGCTGCGGCTGCCCGTCGACCGGCCGCTGCGCGTCGTGGTCGCGCCGCCTGACGAGCCGATGCCCGACGGGATGCGGTCGACGCTCGTGGAGTCCTCGCTGGGCACGATCCGGGCGGGCGTCGCCGAGCCCACGACCGAGCGGTGGCCGGCGCGCTGCGGGGTGGGGACCGCGACGTCGCTGCACGGGCTGCCGCAGTCGTTCGCGCAGGCCCTCGTCGCCGTCCGCCTCGTCTCCCGGCTGTCACCCGTCGTGCACTGGGACGAGCTGGGCGTGCTCGGTCCCTTCCTGACGGCGGCCGAGGGGACGGTGGGGGAGCACCCGGACCTGGAACGGGTGGCCGCCCTGGCCGCCGAGCCGTGGGGCCTGGAGACCCTCGAGGCGCTCGCCGCGACCGACTCCGTGCGCGCCGCGGCGCAGGTCCTGGGCCTGCACCACTCGACGCTCCAGAGCCGGCTGACGCGCATGCAGCGCGACCTCGGCTTCGACGTGACCGCGGCGCACGGTCGCCACCGCGCGCTCGTCGCGCTCAGCCTGCACCGCCTGCGGACCGTCCGGTTCGCGGCCACGCAGGACTGACCGGGGCGTACCTCAGGCGTCGGCGGAGACCGGCTGCCGGTCGAGGACCTTGTCGTAGACCGTCTCGAACATGCCGAGCGTCGCGTCGATCGCGTGCACCGCGACGAGCTCACGGCTCGCGGCTCCGCACCTCTCGCGCAGGCCCGGGTCCATCAGCAGCACCGTGAGGCAGTCGGCGAGCTCGCCGACGTCACCGGGCTCGTAGAGCTCGCCGTTGACCCCCGGGCGGACGAGGTGCGGCAGCGCCATGGCGTCGGCCGCCACGACCGGCAGGCCGGCGGCCATGGCCTCGAGCGTCACGAGACTCTGGAGCTCGGCGACCCCGGGCATGCAGAACACGTCCGCGTCGGAGTAGGCCTGCAGGAGCTCGTCGTCCGTGATGCGGCCGCGGAAGACGACCCGGTCCGCGATGCCGAGCGTGCCTGCGAGCGCGGTCCACTCGGCGCGCTTCGCGCCGTCGCCGACGACCTCCAGGCGTGCCGGCACGCCTGGAGGGAGCATCGCCACGGCGCGGAGGAGCTCGTCCACGCGCTTCTCGGGGTCGAGGCGCCCGACGAACAGGAGGGTGGGCTCGAGGCCGGGGGTGCGCGTCCGCAGCTGGTACTGGTCGGTGTCGATGCCGTTGGAGACCGCGAAGGCCTCGGTCAGCCCGGCGCGCTCCGTGAGGAGGTCGACGGCGCGCGGGGTCGGCGCGGTGACGACCTGGGCGCGGCCGTAGACGCGGCCGAGGTCCCGCCACATCCACCGGCCGATCGCGTCGCGCATGACGCGCGGGAAGGGCAGGTAGCCGACGACGTTCTCCGGCATGAGGTGGTTGGTCGCGACGAGCGGCCGGCCCTGCCGGTGCGCGGCGTTGACGACGCCACGCCCGACGACCAGGTGCCCGTTGGTGTGCACCACGTCCGGGTCGACCTCGGCCATGATCTGCGCCGTCTCGCGGGCGGCCTCCCACGGCATGCAGATGCGCAGGGCCTCGAGGGGGCCGTACCGCCGGGACGTCACACGGTGCACGGTGACGCCGTCGTGCACCTCGACGCCGGGCCGGCCGGTGGGTGAGGGGGCGACGACGTGGACGTCGTGCCCGCGGGCGGCGAGGCCGGCGGCAAGGCGACCGGCGAAGCGCGCGGCGCCGTTCACGTCGGGCGGGTACGTCTCTGCGCCGACGAGGATGCGGAGCGTGGTCACGGGTGGCTCCCGAGGTTGGGTGTGCTGGACAGGGTCATACGAGGACGGCGGCTTCCGCTCGCGCGGCGACGGCGTCGGGGTGATGGTGGGCGAGGGTCAGGACGCCCGCGGTCGCGGCGGCCGCCGCGACACCGAGCAGGGCCCAGGTGGCCACGGGCGTGGCTGTGCCCTCGCCGAGCAGGAGGGCTCCGAGCAGGACGGCCACGATCGGGTCGACGACGGTGAGACAGGCGATCACGACTTCTGGCGCCCCTGCGTGGTAGGCGTGCTGGACGAGCCAGCCTCCCACGGCCATCGAGGCGATGATGCCGGTTGCGGCGCCGAGCATCGGCGGGTCGAGGATTCCGACGTCACCGGCGGCCACGGCCTGGGACATGACCCGCACGAGCGTGGACACGAGGCCGAACGCCGACGCACCGGCCATCGCGAGCGCGACGCAGCGGCCGGTGCCGGACCTGGTGAGCCCCACGAGCGTGAGCGTCGCGACGACGGCGGCCACGCACGCCCCGGCCACGAGCGTCGCGCCCCCGGTCGGTGAGTGGCTCGCGGCGGAGCCGGCGGACAGCACGACGAAGACCGCGACACCGACGATGCTCACGGCGGCGCCTGCCATGACGCCGTGCGGCGGACGGCGGCGCAGGCGTGCCGCTGAGATGAGCACCGCCATCGGGACGGCGAGGACGCCGATCGGCTGGACCACGCGGAGCGGCGCCATGAGCAGGGCGAGGGCGTGGACGCCGGCCCCGGCCCCGGCGAGGCCGAGCCCGGCGAGCCACCGCGGGTGCCGCATGACGGCGAGCAGGTGGCGCACCGACATGGTCGCGCCGCCGCGCGCGGGGGCCGTGCCCGTCGTGGCGTCCTGCGAGGTGCCGTCGTCCGGTGCTGCGGGGCGGGCGTCGCCGTCGTGGTGCCCGGTGCGCACGGCGTGGTGCTGGAGCGCGGACGAGGCCGCGAAGAACGCGGCGCCCAGGAGGGCGAGCAGGATGGCGCCGGCGTGGCTGCCGATGGCGTCCCCCACTCAGCGTCCCAGGCCCGGTGCCGTGCGCGCCGCCACCACGACGCGGGCGCCGTGGGAGGGGCGCGGCCGGTGCGGACGAACCGTCGGGACCGGCGGGGGCGTCAGGGGTCGGCGCGAGGTGCCGGTGCTCGTCGTCATGGGACAACGGTGACAGGTCGGAGCGGCCCCCGTACATCCGGGTGTCCCCCCACCCGTCCGGGGGACAACCCCCGGGTCTTCTTCAGGGTGCGTGTACGACCTCAGGACGACGTCGCGGGCCGGGCAGGGTCGTTACGCTCTGCGGCGATGCCCCGCCAGAGCCCGGTCCCCTCTCCGTACGCCTCCCTCGTCGCCGCCACGCGCGTGCGCCGGGAGGAGGTCGTGCTGCGCGGCGCGCGTACGCACCTGTGGGTGTACGGGCCGGACGAGGGGCCCTGCGTCGTCTTCCTGCACGGGTACCGCGGCGACCATCACGGGCTCGAGCCGATCGTCGCGCACCTCACGGGGCTGCGTGTGGTGGTGCCCGACCTGCCGGGCTTCGGCGCGTCCGCGCCGCTGCCGGACGCGGTGCACGACGTCGCCGGCTACGCCGGGTGGGCGCGTGACCTGCTGCGGGCCGTCGACCCCGCCGGTGACGCCGTCCTCGCCGGTCACTCGTTCGGGTCGATCGTCGCGACGGCCGCCCTCGCGGCACCGGACGCACCGCGGGTGCGCGGGCTCGTGCTCGTCAACCCGATCGCGACCGCCGCGCTCGCCGGGCGGCGCCGCCTGGCGACCCGGGCGACGGTGCTCCTGCACCACCTCGCGGGCCGAGGTCCGCGAGGCGCAGGGACGTGGGTCCTGCGGCACCCCGCCATGACCCGCGGCGCGAGCATCCTCATGGCGACGACGACGGACCGCGTGCTGCGTCGGTGGATCCATGAGGAGCACGACCGCTACTTCTCCGCGTTCGCGGACCGGCGCACCCTCCTCGAGGCGTTCGACGCGTCGGTGTCGGGTGACGTCGCGTCGTCGGCGCCGCACGTCGGGGTCCCGACGCTCCTGGTCGCGGGGGAGCGGGACGAGCTCGCGCCGCCCGCCGGGCAGCGGCTCCTGCTCGACCTCTTCGCGGACGCGAGCCTCGTGATGCTGCCCGGCGTCGGGCACCTGACGCACTACGAGGCGCCCGACGGCGTGGCCCGCGAGGTGCGGCGCTTCGTCCTGGACCTGACCCGGTGAGAGCGTTCGTCGACTGCCGCTACGTGCGGGTGGGCCGGCACGACGGCATCAGCCGCTACACGGCTGGCCTCGTCGCCGAGCTGGCGCGGCTGGTGCCGGTGGAGCTGCTCGTGAGCGACGAGCGACAGCGCGCCCACCTGCCGGACCTGCCGTGGCACCTGATCAGCGCCCCGACGAGCTGGCGTGAGCCGTTCGTGGCGCGTCAGGTGCGCCGGCTGCGTCCCGACGTCGTCTTCAGCCCGATGCAGACGATGGGCTCCTGGGGCCGCGACTACGGCCTGGTGCTGACGCTGCACGACCTCATCTACTACCGGAACCCGACGCCGCCGAGGGACCTGCCGGCACCGGTTCGCGCGCTGTGGCGTGCCTTCCACCTCGCGTGGTGGCCGCAACGGCTGCTGCTGAACCGGGCCGATCACGTGGTCACGGTGTCCCGGACGACGCAGGACCTCATCGCGCGGCACCGGCTGACGCGGCGCCCGGTCACGGTCGTGACGAACGCCGCCGACCCCGTGCCGCCGGGTGAGGCGACGCGCCGTGAGCTGCCGACGGGTGCGCTCGTCTACATGGGCTCGTTCATGCCGTACAAGAACGTCGAGACGCTCGTCCGGGCGGCGGCGCTGCTCCCGGGCCACGAGCTCCACCTGATGAGCCCGCTGCCGGCGGCCGCGCGCGAGCGCCTCGGAGCGCTCGCGGGAGCGGGGGGGCTCGTGTTCCACGACGGTGCGTCGGACGCGGAGTACCGCCGGGTGCTGCGTGGTGCGACGGCGCTCCTCTCGGCGTCGCGTGACGAGGGTTTCGGCATCCCGCTCGTCGAGGCGATGGCGCTCGGGACGCCCGTGGTGGTCAGCGACATCCCGGTCTTCCGTGAGGTGGGGGGCGACGCGGGGACGTACGTGGCCGCGGACGACCCAGAGGGTTTCGCGCGGGCGGTCCGTGAGCTGGACGACCCGGTGGAGTGGGACCGCCGCTCGGCCGCGTCGCGGCTCCAGGCGGCCCGCTTCGACTGGGGGACGTCGGCGGGGGTGCTCGCCGAGCTGCTGACACGGGTGGCGGGCGAGCGGCGGAGGTCTGCCTCAAGGGCGTAGGTGCCGTCCTACATGCTTTAGGCTGGGGGCATGGCACGTGCCCCGCTGACCGCCGCGCTCGTCGTCGCCGAGGCCGCAGCGCTCGCGGACGAGGCGGGCTTCGACGCCGTGACCCTGTCCGAGGTCGCCCGCCGCCTCGGCGTGCGGACCCCCAGCCTCTACTCGCACGTGCGGGACCTCGCCGCGCTGCGTGACGGGATCACCGACCTCGCGCTGCGCGACCTCGCGGACCGCATCGCGCTCGGCGTCGCCGGGCGCTCGGGGCGTGCCGCGCTCGAGGGCCTCGCCGACGCCCACCGGACCTTCGCCCGGGAGCGGCCCGGACGGTGGGGCTCGCTCCAGCGCCGGGCAGGGCCCGCCGCCGTCGGGGCGGACGGTGCGCGGGCCGTCGTCGCGCTGACCGACGCCGTGCTCGGCGGCTACGGGCTGCCGCCCGACGAGCGCGTGCACGCGACCCGGCTGCTCGGCAGCACCATCAACGGCTACCTGACGCTCGAGGGCATCGGGAGCTTCGCGCACAGCAGCCCGCCCCCGCAGGCGTCGTGGGACCGCATCCTCGACGCGCTCGACGCCGTCCTGCGGGCCTGGCCCGCACGCACCTGAACCGAGAGGTCGTCATGATCGCCACACCCGTCACGCAGGCACTCGTCCGCGGCGTCGCCGAGCTCGAGCCCACCGCCCGCGGGCTGCGCCCGCACCGCCTGCCGGCGTGGGTCCGCGCACAGCTCCCCGACCCCCAGCTCCTCATGGTCGAGGCCCAGCCCTCGGGCGTCCGGCTGGCCCTGGTGACCGCCGCGCGGCGCGTCGAGCTCGTCACCCACCCGTCGCGGGTCGCGTACCGCGGGGCCGACCGTCCGCGCGGGAGCATCGACCTCGTCGTCGACGGCCGCGTCGCCGGCAGCCAGGTGCTGGCCGGCGGGGACGTCGTCGTCGTGGACCTCATGACGGGTGCGGGTGAGCACGTCCCGGGGGCCCCGCACACCACGGTGTTCGACGACCTCCCGGCCGGCGAGAAGGTCGTCGAGCTGTGGCTCCCGCACAACGAGTCCGTCGAGCTGGTCGAGCTGCGCACGGACGCGCCCGTCGCGCCGGCCCCGCAGGACCGGCGCGTGTGGCTGCACCACGGGAGCTCGATCAGCCACGGGTCGAACGCGGCGACGCCGACCGGCACCTGGCCGGCGGTCGCCGCACGCCTGGGCGGTGTCGAGCTCCACAACCTGGGCTTCGGCGGCGGCGCGCTCGTCGACCCGGCCGTGGCGCGCGTCATGCGCGACACACCCGCCGACCTCGTGAGCGTCAAGCTCGGGATCAACGTGGTCAACGCCGACGCGATGCGGCTCCGCTCGTTCGTGCCTGCCGTCCACGGCTTCCTCGACACGATCCGTGACGGCCACCCGGACGTCCCGCTCGTGCTCGTCACGCCGATCTTCTGCCCCATCCACGAGGACACCCCGGGTCCGGGAGCGGTCGACCCCGCCTCGCTCGGGACCGGACAGGTCACCTTCACCGCGACGGGTCGGCCGGGGGACACCGCGCAGGGACGCCTCACGCTCCGCGTGATCCGTGACGCCCTCGCGTCCGTCGTCGAACGGCGCGGGGAGGACCCGAACCTGCACCTCCTCGACGGCACCGCGCTGTACGGCGAGCGCGATGCCGCGGCCCACCCCCTGCCCGACGCCCTGCACCCCGACGCGGCGACGCACCGGCTGATCGGGGAGCGGTTCGCGGCCCACGCGTTCGCGACGAGCGGCCCGTTCGCCGCCGGGTGAGGTGCCCCGGCGCTACGCCTCCCCGGCGAGCCGCCACGCGTCCCCGGCGAGTCGCTACGCCTCCCCGGCGAGCCGCAGCGTGTCGCCGTCGCGCACCACGGGCAGGGGATCGGTGATCTCGCCGACGAACCGCCCGTCCTCGATGTCCCGGAACCCGATGAGCGCCCACCGGCCGTCCACGTCCTGCACCAGGCGCGCGGCGTACAGGCTGGGGTGGTCGAAGGTCCGCGCGCGGGACAGGTCCCAGGGCCCGAGCAGCGACTCGCCGGGCGCGGCCCACATGCCGCCGACGCCCCACGCCGCCTGACGCTCGGGCGCGGCCTGCGCGGGCCAGCAGCAGAAGAGCAGGAAGGCCTGCCCCTCGACCTCCACGACCTGCGGGACCTCCATCTGGCCGAACCCCGCGGGGGCCGAGAGCGGGGCCTGCACGGTCCACGTCTCCAGGTCCGGGCTGGTGGCGTGCCCGATGACGCTGCGGCCGGCCGGGTCGCCCGTCCGCGCGCGGGCGGTGACCAGCATGTGCCAGCCGTCGCCACCGGGGTCGGCGACGACCCAGGGGTCGCGCCACGCCTCGTCGAACCACGCCTCGCCGTCGTACTTCTCGTACCAGCGCGGGTCGGCCTCGCAGACGGGCCCCGGCATGCGGTGCCACGTCGTGAGGTCGTCGGAGCGGGCGACGCCCACGCGCTGGATAAGGCCCCGCTCGGCTCGGCTGACCCCCGTGTAGAAGAGGCGCCAGCTCCCGTCCGGTGCCTGCACCGTGGAGCCGGTCCAGGTCGCCTGGTCGTCCCACGCCGGGGCGTCGGCCGTGACGAGCGCGTCGGGCAGGAGGTCCCACGTGCGCAGGTCGGTCGAGCGTGCGTGCCCGATGGACGCGCGCTGGTGGCGCCGGTCCGGGTCGTGCAGCGCACGGGACGCCCGGAGGAAGAACAGGTGGTGGTGCGTGCCGTCCCAGGCGGGCCAGCTGTCCCACACCCAGTGGTCGGTGAGTCTCAGCACGATCTCGTCATCCCTTCACGCCGGAGGAGGCGATGCTGCTGACGAACGCGCGCTGGAACGCCAGGAACATCACGAGGACCGGCAGGGTGATCAGGGAGGTGTACGCCATGACCTCGCCCCACGCCGGGTTGACCTGGAAGAAGTACTGCATGCCGACCATGACCGGCCGGAGCTCCTCCTGCTGGACCACCATGAGCGGCCACAGGTACTGGTTCCACGCGGGCAGGAAGGTCAGGATCGCGACGGTCGCGAACGCCGGCCCGGACAACGGCACGATGATCTTGCGGTAGATGGTGAACCACCCCGCGCCGTCGATCCGCGCGGCCTCGTCGAACGACTTCGGGATCGTGGAGAAGTACTGCGTGAACAGGAAGATCGAGAACGCGTTCGCGATGAACGGGACGATCTGCACGTGGTAGGAGTTCAGCCAGCCGAAGTCGTACATGGGCAGGCCGTCCTCGATCACGATGGTCGGCAGCTTCGACACCCAGTAGACCATCGGGATCGCGATGGTCTCGAAGGGGACGATCAGGGTCGCGATGATCACGGTGAGCAGGACCTTGCGGCCCCGCCACTCGAGGCGGGACAGCGCGAACCCGGCCATGCTGTTGACGATCACGCCGAGGCCCACGATGAGCACGGTGACGAGCACCGAGTTGAGCAGGAACCGGGCGACCGGCACCCGCTCGAACACGCCCACGTAGTTGTCCGTGCTGATGTCGCCCACGGGCAGGAAGGCCTGCGGCGAGTCGATGTCACCGAGGATCTGGGCGTCCGGCTTGAGGCTCGAGACGAACATGAAGACCAGCGGGAACAGGAAGAACAGGGCGAGCAGGACCATCGGCAGGTAGCCGAGGACCTTCCGGCGGCGGCCGCGTCGGCCGGCCTCGGCGCTGCGGACCCTGGGCGCCTCCCGGCGCGGTGCACCGGTGGTGGTCGTTGCGCTCATGGTCAGTCCTTCTCTCGGGTCAGGAACCGCTGGATCAGCGCCACGACCAGCACGATGACGAAGAAGATCAGCGAGATGGCGGCGCCGTAGCCGGTCTCCTGCTCGCGGTAGCCCTTGCGCACCGCGTGGTAGACGAGCGTGGTGGTGGAGTCGCGCGGGCCGCCCTGGGTCATGACGTCGATCTGCACGAAGAGCCCGAGCGCGGCGATCGTGATCGTCACGAGGATGAAGACCATGGTCGAGCGCAGCCCGGGCCACGTGACGTCCTTGAACTGCTGCCACGCGTTGGCGCCGTCCATGCGGGCGGCCTCGTAGAGCTCCTCGGGGATGGTCTGCAGCCCCGACAGCCAGATGATCATGTGGAAGCCGACGGCCTGCCAGATGGACAGGACGATGATCGCGCCGAGCGCCGTGTCCGGGTTGCCGAGCCAGTCGGTGCCCTGCGACGCGCCGAACGTGATCGTGTCGATCATCGAGTTGATGAGGCCGTCGCCCTGGTACATGAAGTCCCAGAGGATCGAGATGACCACGATCGACGTGACCACGGGGACGAAGAAGATGACCCGGAACCACGTCACGCCCTTGAGCTTCTGGTTGACGAGGATCGCCATGACCAGACCGAGCCCCGCCTGGAGCGGGACGACGACGGCCGCGAAGACGAAGGTGTTGACCAGCGAACGCACGAAGGTGGGGTCGCTGGTGAAGGCTCGGACGAAGTTGTCCAGCCCGACGAACCGCGGCGGGTTCGGCGAGATCAGCCGGGCGTTGGTGAACGAGAGCCCGAAGGCCAGGAGCACCGGGACGACGAGGAAGAGGACGAGCAGGACGGTCGCCGGGGCGACCATCCAGTAGGCGGAGCGGTTGCCCTCGCGCGCGCCGCGGGCGGCACGCCGTCGTCGGGCGCCGGCGCGGGCCTCGCGCAGGGGCAGGCCGTGGGTCTCGACCTGCTGGGTGGGGACGGTCATGGTGCACATCCGTTCCGGCGGCCGGGGGCGACAACGCAGCCCTCGGTGGCCCCTCGACGCCCGGAGGGGTCGAGGGGGCCGCCGGCCGGGGCCTGCCGCCCCGGCCGCCGTTCAGGACGGTCGGCTCAGAAGCCGTACCCGTCGTTGGACTCGATGTTCGCGTCGATGTCGTCGACGGCCTGGTTCAGGGTCGACTGGACGTCCGCGCCGTTCATGATGTCCTTCGCGGCACGCTCGAAGGTGCTCGAGATCACCGGGTAGGCAGGTGTCGGCGGGCGCTCGAGCGCGTACTGCTGCGAGAGCTCGACGAAGGGCTGGAGCGGGTCGCCCGCACCGAAGTTCGCCGAGAGCTCCTCGGCCTCGGCGGTCGCCGGGATCACGACCTGCTTGTCGGCGAACGCGGCGATGTACTCGGGGGTGAAGCTGAACTCCAGGTAGGCGCGGGCGCCGTCGGCGGCGTCGCACGACTCCGAGATGCCCCACTGCCACGAGCCGCCGCCGATCGTGGGGCCCGTGCCGAGGTCCGGCGGGGGCAGGATCAGCAGGTCGTCGCCCACGGTCTCGAGGGAGTCCATCGCGTTCCACACGCCGGTGTAGCTCAGCGCGGCCTCGTCGTTGTTGAACTCCTCGTTGCCGATGGTCCCGGCGTCGCTCGCGAGCCCCCGCTCGAAGAGGCTCTGGAACCACGTGAAGAACTCGACCGCCTCGGGTCCGTTGAGCGCGCCGTCGGCCGTGAGGAACGTGTCGCGGTCGATGAGGTCACCGCCGGCGCTCTGGAGCATCGGCGAGTACGCGTACGGCCACCACTCGCCGGTGTCCTCCGCGCCGATGTCCAGCGGCGTCGCGTAGCCCGCGCCCTGGAGCGTCACGAGCGCCGCGTCGAACTCCTCGAGCGTCCAGGGCTCGGCGATGGTCGGGATGCGGATGCCGTTCGCGTCGAGCACGGACCTGCGCGCGAACACCGACAGCGCGGCGTCCCAGTACCCGGCCGAGTAGACCTCGTCCTGGTAGCGGCCGACGGCCGTGGGGAGCAGCGAGTCGATGATCGCCTGGTCGAGCTCGAGGGGCTGGATGTAGCCCGCCCACGCCCAGTTGGGCACGATCGGGCCGTCCATGTCGAGCAGGCACGGCAGGTCGCCCGCGGCGGCGCCGGCGACGATGGCGTCGTTGTACGCGCCCTGGGGGAACGACTCCATGACGACCTCGTAGTCGTCCTGGGACGCGTTGAAGTCGGCGACGATCGTCTCGTAGACCTCGAGCTCCGCGGGGTTGCCCGCGGAGTGCGTCCACATGGTGATCTCGGCGGCCCCGCCGTCACCACCACCACCGTCGTCGTCGGACTGCCCGGCCTGCCCGCAGGCGGCGAGGGTCGTGGCCAGCACGGCCGTGGTGGCTAGCATTCCGGTGAAGGACTTGCGACTCATCGTGATTCCCTTCTGTGGGGCGTCGACGGGCAAGGTCGGCGCTCCGGCTCGGTGGCCGCTGGGAGGCGGCCACGGGGTTGTGTCACACCCGCCGTCGGTCCGGGTCCCGGACCGACGGTGGGCCCACCGACTCCCGACGGATCAGCGGGCACGGCATGAGCACCACGCCGTCGTCCTGCGTCGGGCGCTCGCGTTCGCCGAGGAGCACCTCGACCGCCCACCGGCCCATCGCGTGGTGCGGGAGGGCGACGGTGGTCAGGCCGGGGTCGAGCTCGGCGGCGATGAGCTGCTGGTCGTCGTACCCGACGACCGACAGGTCGCGCGGGATCTCGAGGCCGTGGCGCCGCGCCGCGGCGTACGCGCCCATCGCGATCCGGTCGTTGAAGCAGAAGAGCGCTGTCGGGCGGCGGTCCGCGGGCAGGTCGAGCACCCGGGAGGCGGCCTCGGCGCCGCCGGCCGCGTCGGAGCGGCCCCGGACGTGCAGGGCCGGGTCGGCCTGGATCCCTGCGCGCTCGAGCACCTCGAGGTAGCCCTGGTGGCGCAGGCCCGACGCCTCGGGCGGTGGCTCCTCGTCGATGTCGACGTAGGCGATGCGTCGGTGCCCGGCGTCGACCAGGTGCTGCACCGCTGCGACGGCCCCGCCCCGGTCGTCGGGGACGACCGCCGGGAAGCCGCCGCCGGCGGGTCGGCCGTCGAGGAAGACCGTGCCCGGGGGCAGGCCCTGCGGGAGGTCGGTCACGACGCGGTGCCACATGCACGCGTAGACGAGTCCGTCGACCTGCTGGTCGAGGAGTGCCGCCACGGCCTCCTGCTCGAGCTCCCTGTCGCCTCCGGTGCTGACGAGGAACAGCAGGTGGCCGTGCCGGCGCGCGGTCTCCTGAGCGGCCTCGACCATGCGGACCGCGTAGGGCGTCGTGGCGATCCGGTCGGAGATGAGCCCGATGGTGTGGGTGCGGCGGGTCCTCAGGCTGCGGGCGAGCCGGTTGGGTGCGTAGCCGGACTCGAGGGCCGCGCGCCGGACCCGTTCCTGGGTGCTTGCCGGGATCCGCTCGGCGGCCCGGTCGTTGAGGACGAGCGAGACGGTCGCGGTGGACACGCCCGCGAGCCGCGCGACCTCCTTGATGCCGACCCGTGTCGTCACACGCTCCTCCTCGTCGAGGGTGTCCAGCCCGTGCCCTGTGAGCGCGGGCGGCGGGCACATCCGGCTGTTAAACCGATTAAGCACGTGCTGAGAGTGTGATCTGACCCACACAAGGCTGTCAAGCGTCGTGTCCTCATCGTGACCTCGGCGCAGCCTCGGCGGGCAGGAGTGGGCGACGGCGGCGCCGAGTACCGGGCCGCCTCTTGCGGCGAACGTTAATGGCGTCTACCTTCAAAGTTCACGGTGTGAATCATCATGGGAGAGCGAGGAGAGTGCCATGGCCGAGGGATTCGTGCTGGTCACCGGGGCCACCGGTGGACTGGGTCGCAAGACGGTCGACGAGCTGGTGCGCCGAGGCGTGCCGGTGGTCGTCGGCGGCCGTCGCCGCCAGGCCGTGGAGGCCGTCGTCGCCGACGTCCGGGCGCGCGGAGGCTCGGCGCTGCCGTTCGTCGCCGACCTCGCCGAGCTCGCCTCGGTCCGGCACGGGCTCCGGACCCTCGACGACGTGCGCCTGCGGGCCGTCGTCGCGAACGCGGGCCTGAGCACGCAGCGGGACGCACGCACGGAGGACGGGTTCGAGCTCACCTTCGGCGTCAACGTCCTCGCGCACCAGCTCGTCCTGTGGTCCCTGCGCGACCACCTCGTCGACGGCGCGAGGGTCGTGGTGCTCAGCAGCGGCGTGCACGAGCCGGACAACCGGCTCGCGCGGCGCAGCGGCGTGCCGGCGCCCACGTGGCTCGGGACGCGGCACCTGGCCCTGCCCGACGTCGCACCCGAGAGCCGGAGGATCGCCGTCGGGGCCGTCCGCTACTCGACGTCCAAGCTCGGCAACGCCCTCCAGGCGCGCGCCTTCCAGGAGCACCTGCGCGCCGCCGGCCGAGACGTCGACGTGTTCGCCCTGGACCCAGGCCTCATGGTCGACACGGGCCTGGGCCGCGAGCTCCCGCGATGGCTGGTCCCCGTCGTGCGGGCCGTCGGCTACGCAGCCACCCCGTTCGTCGCGAACATGCGGCTCTCGAGCACGACGGCCCGGGCCGTCGCGTCGCTGGTGCTCGATGAGCGCTGGCACGGTCGCGGCTTCCTGTACCTCGACGGGCTGCGCCCCAAGGCCCCGTCGGCCGACGCCCAGCGCGACGACCTCAGGGACGAGCTGTGGCAGCAGGGTGCCGACCTGGTCGGCATCGCGGTGCCCCCACTACCGTGACGGGGTGCCGTACCCCAACCTCATCGACCCCGCGCAGATCGGTCCCCGCGCACTGGCCGTGGTCGAGGAGCGCGGCTGGGACAGGTGGTCGCTGCGCGACGTCGCCGCCGACCTCCACGTGTCGCCCAACGCCCTCTACCGGCACGTGGACGGTCGCGAGGGTCTGGTGGTCGCGATCGGCGAGTGCGCGGCCTGGGCGCTGCACGGCGCGATCGCGGAGGTCGGGGGAGACGGCGAGGACCACCTCACGGGTGTCGCCGACGTCTACGTGCGCTTCGCGCTCGCCCGCCCGCACGCGTTCGCGGCGCTCCTCCAGGGCAAGCCGGCACCCGGCGACCCCAGGATCGAGCCCTGGGCCGCCGTGTGGGACCACCTCCGTCGGCAGTTCGAGCGCGCGGTCCCGCAGAGCCCGGGAGCGGCCTGCTTCGCCTACTGGGCGTTGATCCACGGTCGCGCGGAGCTGGCCGGGGGGCCGGCCCGCCTCGACGAGCCGACCGCGGGCCTGGGCGACGCGGTGCACGCGCTGATCGCCGGGTACCGGTCCATGGGTCCCGTGGCCGACCCGGTGCCGCCGTGGCTCGAGCGATGACGGCACCGTCGGTGCCCCGCGCCCTCTGCGCCCGACCGGCCGAGGCCTAGCTCCCCGGACCGTCGGGCGCGCCGGGTCGCTCGGTTGCTGCGACGAGCCGCGCGGCCACCTCGCGCGCCGCCGCCAGCAGCGCGTCGCCGCCGACGACCCGGTACGGCACCGGTAGGGCGGTGAGCTCGTGGGCGTACCACGCGGGGTTGCTCGTGCTGCCTACGACGCGGGTGCGACCGTCCGCCGTCGGCTCGAAGCGGCCGAGGGTGCGGGGGAGGTGGTGCGCGACGACGTCGGGCGTCGCGTCCACGAGGACCTCGGCCACGTGCTCCCAGCCGGTGCCGAGACTCTCCTCGAGCGCGGCGACCGGGTCGAGGTCCACGGGCGGGTGGAACGTCTGGTCGAGCACCTCGACGCCGCGCACCCTGTCGATCCGGTAGCTGCGGCTCCCGTCGCGGCCGACGGGCAGGCAGAGCAGGTACCAGCGGCCGTGCCGCACGACGACGGCCCACGGCTCGACGTCGACGGTCCACTCCCGCCCGGACTCGCTCGCGTACTCGACACGCGCGAGCCGGCGCTCGCCGCAGGCCCGGACGAGTGCTGTCGCGATCGCCGGGTCGGGGCGGACCGCGGCGCGGTCCGGCGCCGCCGCGGCGGTGCGGCGGACCGCCTCGGCCGTCTCGGCGACGGGCTCGGGCAGCGCGCGGATGAGCTTGCCGAGCGCGCTGCCCACCGGGTCGGCGGGGTCGCTCGCGGCGTGGTGCCCGTCGAGCACGGCCATGACGAGGCCTGTCGCCTCGGTCGCGGTGAACACGAGCGGGGGCATCCGCAGGCCGCGTCCCGCCCGGTACCCGCCGTAGGGCCCGCGGGTCGACTCGATCGGGATGCCGGCCTCGCGGAGCATGCCGACGTAGCGCCGCGCGGCGCGCTCGCTCACGCCGAGGCGGTCCGCCAGGCGCTCGGCCGTGATCCCGGGCTGCGCCTGCACGAGCTCGAGCGTCAGGAGCGCCCGCGAGACGGGGCCGGCGTCGGGTCGCACGAGGATCCTCCGGATCCGGAAGGGGAACGTCCGGAACGGACCCTACCGTCGCGCCATGACCGAGAACCCGCTCAGCACCGTGCTCGCGTCAAGCGCTGGGGGGCGAGGGCCCGCCGCAGCTATGACCGGCGCCCGCCCGCGCACCCGTCCGTACGCTGGCGCGATGGAGCTCGAGCTCGAGTTCGACGGCGAGGTGATCCACTGGCGCGGGCCGTCGCCCTACTGGTTCGTCCCCGTGCCCGACGCCGAGGCCGGGGCGCTGCGTGCGGCGTCGCCGCTGGTCAGCTATGGGTGGGGCGTGATCCCCGTGACGGTCCTGCTCGGCCGCACACGGTTCACGACCTCGCTGTTCCCGCGGGACGGCGGCTACGTCGTGCCGCTCAAGGTCGCCGTGCGGCGGGCCGAGCGCGTCGAGCTGGGGGACAGGGTCCACCTGGCGATGCTGATCGAGCCGTAGCCGTAGCCGTAGCTGCGCCGGCGCCGGTGGGCGTCGCGTTCTTCGCCGGGCTGCGCTGAGCGCTGGGGCGCCTCACCGGGAGGCGAGGCGCCCCAGCCACTCAGCCATCAGCCCTCGCTCGGCCGTGCTGAGCGCGTCGACGCCGGGGAGCGCGGCGCGCACGGTGCGCGCCGCGACGGCGAGCGGCTCGCCTGCGGACGCGGGGACGGCGTCCGTCGTGACGGCGGCGATCGCGGCCTCCCTCGCGATCTCCGCGGCGCGGTGGTCACGCTCGGCCTCGGGTGTCGCGATGAGCAGGAGGGTCGCGCCGCGTCCGGTTGCCCCGACGACGTGCGCGGCGGTGTGCTCGTCGACCCGCAACCGGCCGGCGGCGGCGATGCGTCGCATCATCGCGAGCAGGATCTCCTCGGCGCGCCGGACCGCGGGTGGCGGGTCCCCGACGCGTGGGCTGCCGTAGATCGCGGCGTAGACGGCCGGGTGCGCGAGGCCGAAGCCCACGTGGACGTCCCAGCCGCGGCGCAGGTCGTCGACAGGGTCCTCCGCGACGTCGCGCGTGGTCTTCTCCACGAGGTAGTCCTCGAAGCGAAGGGCCGTCACGGCGTCGAGCAGGCCCTGCTTGTCGCGGAAGAGGCGGTAGATCGTGGGCGCCTGGACGCCCGCGCCCGCGCTCACGGCACGGGTGGACATCGCCTCGGGGCCGCCCTCCTCGAGCAGTCGCAGCGCGACCTCGACGATTCTCTCCCGCACCGTGTCCGCCACGTACCGACGCTAACACCCCGACGCGATGACGCTATTAGCGCCGATACCCCGTAGCCGTTAGCGGCGTGTTAGCGTTGTGAGTATCAGCGCTAACACCTCAGGAGGCATCATGGTCGACACCCTCGCGCTCGTCACCGGCGGCAGCCGTGGGCTCGGGCGCAGCAGCGTCAAGCACCTCGCGGCAGCGGGGGTGGACGTGCTGCTCACCTACCGCACCAACGAGGCGGAGGCGCGGGCTGCCGTCGCGGAGGTCCAGGCGGCAGGTCATCGGGCCGCAGCGCTGCCGCTCGACACCGCCACGACGGGCGCGATCCCCGCGTTCGTCGACGAGGTCCGTCGCGTGCTCGCGCAGGACTTCGGCCGCGACACGATCGACCACCTCGTGAACAACGCGGGGGTCGGGATGCACCGCACGCTCGCCGAGACGACGGAGGCGGAGCTCGACGAGCTCGTGACGATCCACCTGACGTCCCCGTTCCTCCTGACCCAGGCCCTGCTGCCGCTGATCCCCGACGGCGGCCGGATCCTCTTCACGTCGACCGGGCTCACCCGGTTCACCCTGCCCGGCGGGTACGGCGCGTACGCGGCCGTCAAGGGGGCCGTGGAGGTCCTGGCCCGCTACTTCGCGCTCGAGCTCGGCCCCCGCGGCATCGCCGTGAACACGATCGCGCCGGGCGCGATCCAGACCGACTTCTCGGGCGGCGTGGTGCGCGACGACCCCGGTGTGAACCGGGCGGTCGCGGCGATGACGGCCATGGGCCGACCGGGCCTGCCCGACGACGTCGGCGCCGCGGTCGCGACGCTGCTCACCGGCGGCACGGGATGGATCACCGGGCAGCGCATCGAGATCTCGGGCGGCCAACGGCTCTGACCGCCCGGCGCCCCCAGGCGCCGGGATCGATCAGTTTCGAAGAAGCAGCGCCACGAGCCGCATTCCTAGCATGACCGTGACGGACCGAGTTGAAGCAACGACCACGAGGAGCGCACCCGTGACGGACACGACGAGCACGACCGAGGACACCGGGCAGGCGTTCACCGCCGAGGAGCGCGCCGCCATGAAGGAGCGCGCACGTGAGGTCAAGGCCGCGAAGCGGGCCGGGGCGGGCAAGGTCGACCCCGAGACCGAGGTCCTCGCGAAGATCGCCGGCATGCCGGAGGCGGACCGTGTGATGGCGCAGCGCATCCACGAGATCGTCCGCGAGGTCGCCCCGGAGCTCGTGCCGCGCACCTGGTACGGCATGCCTGCCTATGCGAAGGACGGCAAGGTCGTGTGCTTCTTCCAGGACGCCGCGAAGTTCAAGGCGCGCTACGCCACGCTCGGCTTCAACGACGCCGCAGCCCTCGACGACGGCGCGATGTGGCCCACGGCCTACGCGCTCACGACGCTCGGCCCCGCCGACGAGGAGCGGGTCGCCGAGCTCGTCCGACGCGCTGCCGGCTGACGCCGCGGGGTCGGCCCGTGGCCCGGCAGCCCGTCTCCGGGACGCTGCCGGGCCACGCCGGCGTCGTCCCGCCGCTGTCGGGCGTGCCCGCAGGCATCCACGCGATCCTGCACCTGCCGCCGGGCGCGGAGGAGGACTCGGTCGTGGCGCAGGCCCTCGAGCGCGGGCTCACGCTCGAGGGCCTGTCGGCGTTCGCGGCCAACCGACGTGAGTCGGGGCGGCACAGACCGCGGAGGCGCCTCGTCCTGTGACGCACGAGACATCTGAGCGACGAGGAAAAACCCTCAGGTCAGAGTGGGTCGGAACGATACGATTCGGTGGTGCCGGACCGTCGTGGAACGGCACCACAGCCCCCCGCCCCATCGTTCTCAAGGACCTGCCGCGTCATGTCGAAGGCTCTGACCACCGGATCTCCGTGGCGCGTGATCCTGGTGTTCGCCGTCCCGCTCCTCGTGGGCAACGTCGTCCAGCAGCTGTACCAGGTGGTCGACGCGATCGTCGTCGGCCGCCACCTCGGCGTGGAGGCGCTCGCGGCCGTGGGGGCGACCGGGAGCCTCCTCTTCCTCCTCCTGGGCTTCGCGTGGGGTCTGACCTCCGGCTTCGCCATCCCGACGGCCCAGGCGTTCGGGGCCGGCGATGCCGCCGCGGTCCGCCGCTCCGTGGCGTCCGGCGCCCTCCTGACCGCGGCGATGAGCGTCGTCCTCACCGTTGCCGCACCACTGCTGGCGGGCCCCGCGCTGCGGCTCCTGCGCACGCCCGAGGAGCTCGTGCCCCAGGCCACGACCTTCGCGGTCGTCAGCTTCCTGGGTGCGAGCACGATGATGTTCTTCAACTACCTCTCGGCGATCATCCGGGCCATCGGGGACTCCCGCACGCCGCTCCTCTTCCTCGCGCTGAGCTGCACCCTCAACATCGGGCTCGTCGTGGTGCTCGTCGCGAACCTCGGGCTCGGGGTCGGCGGTGCCGCGCTCGCCACCGTGATCTCGCAGGCCGTCTCCGTCGCGCTCTGCCTGTGGTTCGTCCGACGACGCGTGCCCGTCCTGCGCGTGCACCGGGAGGACTGGCACGTCGCCAGGGCCGACCTGGCGTTGCACCTTCGGCTCGGCCTGCCCATGGGGTTCCAGGCGTCGATCATCGCGATCGGTGCGCTCGCCGTTCAGGTGCGGCTCAACTCGCTGGGCTCCGACGCCGTCGCGGCGTACACGACGGCCGCACGCGTCGACGGGCTCGCCGTCGCGCTGCTCGCGTCGCTCGGCCTCGCTGTGTCCATGTTCGTGGCCCAGAACCACGGCGCGGGCCGGCCCGACCGGATCCGTCGCGGCGTCGTCCAGTCCGTGTGGATGTCCGCGGTGGGTGGGGTGCTCCTCGGCGCAGTGCTCGTGACGGCCGGCGGCCCGATCGTGAGCCTCTTCGTCGGGCCGGAGGAGGGGCGCGTCGTGAGCATGGCGTCCTACCTCCTGCTGGTCAACGGCCTGCTCTACGTCCTCCTGGGGGTGCTGTTCGTGCTCCGCGGCGCGCTCCAGGGACTGGGGCACACCGTCGTGCCGACGCTCACCGGCATCATCGAGCTCGTCATGCGCGTCGGTGCAGCCGTCGTGCTCGGCGCGTCGTTCGGCTTCACGGGCGTGGTGTGGGGCAACCCGCTCGCGTGGATCGGCGCCGTCGCCGTGCTCGCACCCGCGTACCTGCGCGAGCACCGCCGGCTCGCCGCGCGGAACGTGCCTGCGGAGGCCGCCTCCCCGGCTCTGCCCGTCGGTTCCGCGACGTCGGACGAGGACGACGCGAGGGTGCGGGAGCTCGAGGTCACGGCCGGTGCGCTGCCTGTCGGCTCGGGGGTCGGCGCCGCCTGACGCGTGTCGGGCAGCCGTCCCACGGGGTGGCCGTCCGGCCTGCGACGACCGTCAGGCGTCGGGCAGCGCAGCCAGCCACGCGACGACCGCGGCCCGCACCGCGTCGGTATCCACGCGCAGCGAGTGGTCGCCCCGCACGGGCACAACCCGGCGGCCCGGACCCGGCGGTGGCATGCCGAAGGGATCCGTCACGCCCTGGACCACGAGCACCGGCACGTCGACCGCCTCGAGCTCGGGCAGGCGGCTCGGTGCGGGCGGGCGCCCGGCGCGCGCCACGGGCTGGAGCGGGAACGCCAGGCAGAGCACGCCGGCCGCGCCCGACGCGTGCGCCGTCCGGCACGCCACGCGCGCACCCGAGGACCGTCCACCCACGACGACGAGACCCGTGGCCAGGCCCGCGGACCTCAGGTGCCCGAGGACCGCCGTCCACGCCTCGTCGAGCACCGGCGCACGTGGTGGTGCCCGACGCCCCGCGACCCGGTACGGCTGCTCGACCAGCGCCGTCGAGAACCGCGCGCCGTGCGCCGCCGAGACGGCCGCGAGAAGGTCCGGCGCGCTGACGCCGCCGCCCGCACCATGTCCGAGGACGAGCGTCCCGCGCGCCTCGGGGACGGCATGGACGTGCGCGACGGCCTCGCCGTGCGGCGTCTCGACCGTCAAGGGGCGCATGCCCTCGGCGCCGCTCACCCGGTGCCCTCCGGCCCCTCGGAGACCTCGGCGGTCTCGCCCGTACCGAACCGCTCGGGCGCGGCTGGCCCCGTGACGGCGCGCACGGTCTCGATCGTGTCGGCCTCGGCCGCCGTCTTGTCGTCGCGGTACCGCAGCACGCGCGCGAACCGCAGGGCGAGACCCCCCGGGTAGCGCGTCGAGCGCTGGACGCCGTCGAACGCGATCTCCACGACCTGCTCCGGCCGGAGTGTCACCGTCCAGCCGTCGTCGTCGACCTCCAGCTCGCGGAACCGTCTCGTCTGCCACGCGAGCATCTCGTCCGTCATGCCCTTGAACGTCTTGCCGAGCATCACGAAGCCGCCCGCCGGGTCCCTGGCGCCGAGGTGGATGTTCGAGAGTAGCCCGCTGCGCCGCCCGGACCCGCGCTCGACCGCGAGCACCACGAGGTCGAGCGTGTGCCTCGGCTTGACCTTGACCCAGGCGCTCCCGCGCCGCCCGGCGTCGTACGGGGCGGCGGCGTCCTTGACGACCACGCCCTCGTGGCCCGCGGCGACCCAGCGCTCGAACGCGCCTTGCGCGGCCGCGGCGTCGTCGGTCACGAGGCGCTCGACCACGTGCCCCGCCGCGACGGCGTCGAGAACCTCGAGCCGCCGTGCCAGGGGCTCGCCCATGAGGTCGCGGCCGTCGAGGTGCAGCACGTCGAAGAAGAACGGGGTGAGCGCGGTCGCCGACGCGACCTCGGCGTCGCGGGTCGCCGTCCGGGCGGAGGTCTCCTGGAACGGCCGCGCGCGGCCCGTCGCATCCAGCGCGAGGGCCTCGCCGTCGAGCACCACGGAGCGGACGGGCATCGCGCGGACGACGGCGACGACCTCGGGGACGCGCGCCGTGATGTCGTCGAGGCTCCGCGTGAAGACCCGCACGTCGTCGCCGTCGCGGTGCACCTGCACGCGGATCCCGTCGAGCTTGGCGTCCACCACGACGGGCCGTCCCTCGAGCCCGGCGACGGCGCTCGCGACGTCGGGCGCCGACGCGGCGAGCATCGGTCGCACGGGCGTGCCGACCGTCAGGGCGAACGTCGCGAGCGCGCTGAGTGCCTCCTCGGGCGAGGCGGCACCGAGGGCGGCGGAGGCCACGGGCTCGGCCGCACCGGCGAGCATCGCCGCGCGCCGCACGGCCTCCGCCGGCACACCTGCGGCCTCGGCGACGGCGTCGAGCAGGAGCGCATCGAGGGCACCCTGCCGCACCTCGCCGGCCACAAGCCCGCGCAGCAGGTGCTGCTCGGCCTCGGTCGCCGCCGCGAAGAGTTCGCCGGCCAGGGCGAGCCGTGCGGCCCCCGAGCCCGCGCCGGACAGCTGGGACATACGCTCGAAGGCGGCGTCGACGGCGAGCACCTCGAGCGTGGCCTCCGCCGCCGGCGAGGGGAGCGCCGCCAGCGAGCGCCACCCCAGGCCGGTCCTGCGTTGCCGCAGCTCGCCGGCGAGGTATCGCGCGACGACGGGCACCTCCTGCGGGTCCGCGCGCCGCAGCAGGTCGACGAGCAGCGCGCGCTTCGCGAGGCGCGAGCGGGTCGCGGCGAGAGCGGCCGACGTGGCCGCGAGATCGGCGAGGAGCACGCCACCATCCTCCTGCGCCCGGCGTGGTCCGCCATCGGGCGCGTCGTCGGTCAGACGAGGCGCGCCTGCCTGCCGCTGGCCGCGCCGCTCGTCCCGTGGCCCTCGCGCCGGCGCGACCAGGTGTCCGCGCCGGGTGGCAGCCGCTCGGGCGGGACCCGGGCGACGAGGGCCCGCAGGTCCCGCCTCATCGCCCGCAGCGACCGTTCGTCGGCGACCACCGACGGGTCCTGCGGGTCGAGCGGCCCGAGGGCCGCGAACGGCCCGCCCGGCTCGGCGCTGCCCGGACGTCGGCGCGTGTCGAGCCCGTCCGCGTCCTGGGCGAGCAGCGCCGCCTCGACCTGCCAGATGCGTCGCCGGAGCGTGAACAGCTCGCGCGTGACGGCCTGCTCCTCGGCGCTCGCGCGCAGCACGGCCTCGGCCGCGCGCACGTACCCGTAGTCCATGGCGATCGCGGTCAGGCCGGGGTCCACCGTGAGGCCGTCGTGGATCTCGATCTCCGGTGCGACGACGACGGCTCCGGCGGCCCGGGCGTAGGCGACCTCGTCGCGGAGGACCTCGTCCGCCATGATCCCGGCGGTGCTCCGCAGCACGATCGAGAGGAGGTCGCGGTCGGCGAACGAGGCCTCCGCGGGGACGCCGGTCGGTGTCGCGACGACGGCGTAGCACCGGTCGACCCGCTGGTGCTCGAGGACCATCGCGGCGGGCAGCACCTCGCGCACCCCGCCGTCGACGTAGTGCTCGTCACCGAGGCGCACCGGCGGGAACACGGCGGGGATCGCGCAGGAGGCGCGGATCGCGTCGACCAGGTCGACCGTGACCGGGTCGTCGGTGCGCGCGCCCGTGCGGTCGACGATCTCGCCCGTCTCGGTCACGAAGCGCAGCTCGCCGGACTCGAGGGCGACGACCGCGACGCGCAGCGTCACGCCTGAGGCGGCGACGCGTGCGGGGGCGAACACGTCGGGGTCGAGCAGTCGGTCGACGATGGGGCCGGGCCGGTAGAAGGAGCGCTCGTCGCGCGCCCCGCGCAGGATCACGGCGAGGTCGGGCCTGGCGCGCGCGATGACGCGCAGGCCGGCGATGAGCTCGACGACGCCCGCGGCGGTCCTGGTGCTGTTGCGTTCGCCGTCGGCCAGCGCAGCGACCTGCTCGGTGGGTTCGGTCCCGGAGTCGCTCCCGACGGCGGGGGGCCGACCGGCCGGCGTGGCCGGAGCGGCTGGGGCCGTGACCTCGGTCCCGTCGTCGGCGGTCTCCTGGGGCGTGGCGCGACCGGTGGGCGCGACGGCGGTGATGTTGGCGCGCGCACGTGCGGCAGCCCGGGTCATGCGCCCCGCGATCCGCGCTGCGCTCGCCATCGGGCCGTCCGCGGGTGCCTCGGAGGTCCGGACGGGCGCCCGGGACAGGCCGCGGCCGAGCGGGTGGGCGGCCCCGCGGCGGCGCTCGAGGGCGCCGATGGTGCCCGCCCACGTGGGTCCGACGTCGCGGAGCCGGGCGAACCACTCGAGCTCGACGAACATGTCCGCGCTCTCGTCCATCGCACGCCACAGCTCCTCGAGCTGGCCCAGGGCCCGGCGCTGCCCGGCGCGGTCGGCATGCTGGGCGAGCGTGGAACCGACGATCGACCCCACGGACGCGCCCGCGATGACGGACGGCTCGATCTGGACCCGGTCGTAGAGGTAGGTCAACGCGCCGATCTGGAAGCTGGCCCGGGATCCACCGCCGCTGAGCACGAGGCCCACGACCGGCTCCCCGGGCGTGCGCGTGCCGGCCCCACTGGTTCGCATGGGACGAGTCTGGCGTGCGGGGGCCGCCGGCGACAGGCGATTGCGGCCGGGCGCGGCGGTCCGAGGGCGGGCGGAGCGCGTCGGGCGTGACGGTCGTGCGTCACCCGCGGTGTTTGTCCCGGTCAGCACCGGACCTAAGTCCGGCGACGCGGGCACCCTCGCGGTGTGACGCTCGTCATGGCGAACCCGCCGGCTCCATCACACGTCAGCTCACTTCTCCTGGGGGAGAGACCATGGCCACCACCCGCAACGACGCGACCGGCCGGACCGACCGCACCGCACCCGCACGAGGCGACCAAGAGTCCATCGTCACCAGCGCCGGGGTCCGCAAGGTCCTCGCCGTCGCCCGCATCACCATCGGGTTCACGTTCCTGTGGGCCTTCGTCGACAAGCTCTTCGGCCTCGGCTTCGCGACCCCGGCCGAGCGCGCCTGGGTCAACGGCGGCACGCCCGCGCAAGGTTTCATCGGCGGCATCGAGGGCCCGTTCGCGGGCCTCTTCGGGATGTTCCTCAACCCGTTCGGCGACGCGCTGTTCATGATCGGCCTCTTCGGCATCGGCATCGCGATGGTCCTGGGTGCCGGCCTGCGGATCGCGGCCGCGACCGGCACGCTCCTCATGCTGTTCATGTACCTCGCCGAGTTCCCGCTCGCCCTGGGCGGCAACAACCCGATCGTCGACTCGCACTGGCACGAGGCGCTCCTGCTGATCATCTCCGCCGTCACGCTGTCGGGTGACACCTGGGGCGTCGGCAAGATCTGGGGCCGCATCGTCGGCAACACCTGGCTGCGCTGACGTCGCACACGGGCGGGCCGCCCAGCTGCTGCCCGCCCGGTCACGCGCAGCGGGCGCGCCGCGGACGGCGCATCGAGGGCAGGGTCCGGTCCACGGGCCCTGCCCTCGCCCGTCCCGACGGTCAGACGGGGCGCGTCCCGTCCCAGGTCCGCGGGCCGAGCTCCGGCCGCCGGCTCTCGTAGTCGCTCGCGAGGAGCGGGCTCGAGATCATCAGGTCGGCCGACGCGACGTTGCAGGCCATCGGCACGTTCCACACCGTGCCGATGCGCAGGAGCGCCTTGACGTCGGGGTCGTGCGGCTGGGGCTCGAGCGGGTCCCAGAAGAAGATGAGCATCGTGATCTGCCCCTCGGCGATCTTCGCGCCGATCTGCTGGTCGCCGCCGACCGGGCCCGAGAGGAACCGGTGGACCGGCAGCCCCAGCTCGTACTCGAGCATCGTCCCGGTCGTCCCGGTCGCGTACAGCACGTGCTGGGACAGGGTCTCGCGGTTGAACTCGGCCCAGCGCAGCAGCTCGACCTTCATGTTGTCGTGCGCGACGAGCGCGATGTGCCGGGGCTCGGTCCGGGGCGTCAGGTCGGCGGCGGGGTAGGGGGCCGCGTCGCTGCGCGGGGGAGGACCGGTCGGCCGGGTGGGCTCGACGGCGGGTTCGGGATCCATGCTGACTCGCTCTCCGTGGGGGACGGACCGGCGCCGGCGGCGGTGTCGTGACGCACCCATCATGGCGTGGCCTGCCGAGCCACGAGCGTAGGGTCGGGGCGGCGCCGGTCATCGCGGCCCGTGCCCGAGGGAGCGACCATGTCCGGTACGAGCCCATCCACGACGCTCCTGCACCTGGGGATCGTCTCCACCTCCCGCAAGCCCGACGAGCGGCGCCTGCCGCTCCACCCGGCCCACCTCGAGCGCGTCGACGAGGACGTGCGCCGCCTGATGGTCGTCGAGGCCGGCTACGGCGAGCGCTTCGGCGTCGACGACGCGGCGCTGGCCACCCTCGTCGGGCGGGTCGCCCCGCGCGCCGAGGTCCTGGCGACCGCGGACGTCGTCCTGCTGCCCAAGCCGCAGGCGAGCGACCTCGCGGAGCTCCCGCCCGGTCGGGTGCTGTGGGGCTGGCCCCACTGCGTGCAGGACCCGGTCGTCACCCAGCTCGCGATCGACCGGCGGCTCACGCTCATCGCCTTCGAGGCCATGAACCACTGGGCGGGGGACAGCGGGTTCGGGCTCCACGTCTTCCACAAGAACAACGAGCTCGCGGGGTACAGCTCCGTGCTGCACGCGCTCCAGCTCGCCGGCCTCACGGGTGACTACGGTCGCCCGCTCCGGGCGGTCGTCATCGGCTTCGGCGCGACGGCGCGCGGTGCGGTGACCGCGCTCAACGCCCTGGGCGTCCACGACGTGCGCGTGCTCACGCACCGGGGTGTCGCGGCCGTCGCCGCCCCGATCCACTCGGTGCGCATCGTGCAGATCGACGACGACGCCTGTGCCCCGTACCTCAGCCACGTCATCACCGAGCGGGGGCGGGTCCCGCTCGCGCCGTTCCTGGCCGAGAACGACATCGTCGTGAACTGCACGTTGCAGGACACGGCGGCGCCCGTCACCTACCTGCGCACGCAGGACCTGGGCGCCTTCCGCGCGGGCAGCGTGATCGTCGACGTGTCGTGCGACGAGGGCATGGGCTTCAGCTGGGCCCGGCCCACGTCGTTCGCGGAGCCCGTCTTCGCCGTCGCCCCGGGCGTCACGTACTACGGCGTCGACCACAGCCCGTCGCACCTGTGGGCGGCCGCGACGTGGGAGATCAGCGAGGCGCTGCTCCCGTTCGTGCGGACGGTCGCCGAGGGGCCGGCGGCCTGGGACCGTGACGAGACCGTGCGGCGCGCGATCGAGATCCGCGCCGGCCACGTCGTCAACCCCGCGATCCTGTCCTTCCAGGGCCGGGCGCCGACGTTCCCGCACCCTGTGGACCGTCCCGCTGGGAGCGTGGGCGCGCGCGAGGAGCTGCCCGCCGCGGGCTGAGGGTCAGTGCGAGGTCGCCGCGGTCAGGTCGGGACGCGCGGCGTCGGCGAGGACGACGGTGTCGCGGCCCGCGCGCTTGGCCGCGAGGAGGGCCGTGTCCGCAGCCGTGAACGGGTCCGTCACGCCCAGGCTCGGGTGCCCGATGCCCACGGAGACGGTGACGAGGAGCCCGGGTGCGAGCCGGCCCCAGTCCGACGCGCGGATCGCCTCGTTGATGCGCCGCGCCACGGACTCCGCGGAGGCGAGGTCGCCCGACGTGAGGATCACGAACTCGTCGCCGCCGTACCGCACGAGCACGTCGTCGTGCCGGCAGTGCGCGCGCAGGACCGTCGCGATCTCACGGAGCACCTCGTCGCCCACCGCGTGGGAGAACTCGTCGTTGACGGCCTTGAAGTCGTCGACGTCGACGAACACGACACCCGGCACCGTCGTCGCGGTCTCGAGGGACGTGCGCAGCAGGCGGCGGTTGCCGAGGCCGGTGAGCGGGTCCTGGAGGACGGCGAGGCCCATCCGGTTCGTCTCGTCCGCGAGCTGGCGGATCTTGCGGCGGTCCTGGAGCGCCGCGAACCGGCCTTCGCGCTCCTCCCAGAGCTGGGTCATCGCCGTCCGCGCGAGCTGGCGCCACAGCGGCACGGCGTCGTGGTCGCCGAGCTCGTCGACGGCGAGCTCGGCGAGCGCCTCGGTCGCGGCGCTCGCCCAGGTCTCGCGACCGGCCGCGTTCGCGTCCTCGACGACGGACCGCAGGTGCGCGCGGGCCTCGGAGAACCTGTGGTCTGCGGCGGCGGCGCGGCCGAGCACGAGGTGGGCCAGGTGCGTCTCGGCGAGCTCGGGCCGCAGGTCGAAGCGCTCGCACGCGGCCGCGGCGCGAGCGGCTGCCAGCCGTGTGTCGCCGAGGGCGGCGATCCCGTAGGCCTCGATGACCTCGCCCCGGGCGAGCATGACCTCGTTGCCGACGCGCAGGGCTGCACGCTGCATCCGCAGGGCGCGCTGCACGGCCGTCGCGAACTGCGGGGCCGCGTCGGCGTCGTGCCCGATGAGGTGCAGGGCCGTGGCCCAGTACGCGCTCAGGAGCGCCATCTCCTGGACCACGTACACCTCGAGCGTCAGGTCGACCTGGCCGCCGAGCGCGCGGAGCAGCTTGTCCGCGGGCTCGTAGAGGTTGAGGGACCGCATCGCGAGGGCCACGGCCATGCTCGCGGACAGGTGCCCGTAGGTGTCGGCCGGGATGTCGCCGACGAGCCAGTCGGCCTCGGCGACGGCGGCGACGGCGCGCCCGTGCTGGTGCAGCCGCACGCTCGACTCGGCGACGACGGCGAGGCCCTTCGCACGCCACACGGGCTCGGGCGCGTCGCCGAGGCCCGCGACGAGCTCGGTCGCGACGAGCACGGCCTCACGCTGGCGTCCCCGCTCCTGGAGGGCGATCGCCTCGATGTAGCGCAGGTACCGGGTGCTGATGATGTCGCCGGCGGCCTCGGTGAGGCGGCGCCACTGGCGGCAGACCTCGATGGCCTGCTCGGAGCGGCCCTCGATGTAGAGCGCGTGGGCGGCGTCGGTCAGCGCGTCGAACGGCCCGAACTCCGAGGGCGCGACGAGGTCGGTGCCGGGCGACCGTGGAGCGGACAACCGACCCCCTTGAGCACTATGACGTGGACGTGCGTGGCGGTGCTGCGTGGGCCCTGGCCTCGTCGACGACGCCGGGCGTGGGGCCGACGACGGTGCGTCGTCGACCCGGTGCGCGATCTCGGCCCGACGGTATCGAAGCCCCCGTGCTCGGGGACGCTGCCGCGCCAAGGAGAACTGTCACACGTCGGTAACGCGCTTCGCACGCGGCCGTCACCCGTTGGGGTGAACGGACGGACCAAGGGCCCTGGTGTCCAAGATCGTCCTTCTTAGCGTGGGGAGTGCAGGGGTCCCGAGAAAGGTGTGCTCCATGCGCCAGATGTTCTGCGACTCGCTCGGCTCGGTCGGTCTCACCGACGCGCCCGACCCGAAGGTCGAGACCCCCACGGACGTCGTCGTCCGGGTCACCGCGACCACGGTGTGCGGCAGCGACGTGCACCTCGTGCACGGTCACCTGCCCACGCCGTGGGGCTTCCCGCTGGGGCACGAGTACGTGGGCGAGGTCGTCGAGGTCGGCGCCGCGATCACGCGCGTCCGCGTCGGTGACCGCGTGGTCGGCCCGGCGGCTCCCTGGTGCGGGACCTGCCCCGCGTGCCGACGCGGCCAGATCCAGCGCTGCGAGCGCGGCGGCGTGCTCGGCTCGGGTGCGGGCTGGGGTGGCTGGGGCGGGGCGCAGGCGGAGATGCTCCGGGTCCCGTGGGCGGACCAGGACCTCTCGCCGGTGCCCGACGGCGTGACCGACGCCCAGGCGCTGACCGTGGGTGACGTGCTCTCGACGGGCTGGACCGCGGTGCGCCAGGCGGTCACGGCGCCCGGCCAGGTGGTCGTGGTGCTGGGGTGCGGCCCGGTCGGTCTCTCGGCGATCCACACCGCGGGCCTGCACGGTCCGCGGGCCGTGGTCGCCGTCGACGCGCTGCCCGACCGGCTCGAGGTCGCGCGCCGCCTGGGGGCGACGCACACGCTCACCGCGGGGCCCGACGTCGCCGCGGCGATCGAGGAGATCACGCACGGGCGTGGCGCGGAGGCGGTCGTCGAGGCGGTCGGGCTCCAGGCCACGCTCGCGACGGCGGGGCAGGTCGTCGCGGTGGGCGGGCGCATCGCGGTCGTCGGGATCCCGGCCGGCCCGGTCGAGCTGCCGTTCGCGGACCTCCTGTTCAAGAACGTGGGCTGGTGGGCCGGGCTGGGGGACCTCGGACGCATGGGTACCTTGCTCGAGCTCATCGCGGACGGCCGGCTCGACCCGTCGCCGATGTTCACCTCGACGCGGCCGTTCGCGCAGATCGAGGCGGCGTTCACGGACATGGCTGACCGCACGCCGGGCGTGGTCAAGACCCTCGTGACGGTGCCCTGACGGGTTCGCGCACCGTCCGGGTGCGCGCCTGAGCGGACGACAGGCGGCGTCCGCGCCTCGCACGACGGGGCGCGGCCGTCGCCTGTCGCGCGTCTGCAGGCGGGCGGGAGCGGTCCCCTCGCAGCGGCGCGGGCGCCCGCTCCCGCCGGCGCGTGTGCGGGTGCGGGTGCGGCGGGAGTCTGGCTATGCCTGATTGACGGTCTGTCAATGAGAGACGAAGGTCCCATTGACACTCTGTCAATGAGCGGTTCCATAGGTCATGACGGCGCAACCGACCACCCGGTCGGCGCCACGAGACCTGAGGCGGACCGACGTGAGCGCGACGCGAGGAGCCGGCACCGGCCGGCGCGAGGCCGCGGGCCACCGCGCCACGCCTCCTCGCCGCCCCCGGGCCGTCAAGGCCCCCGACGTGCGCCGCGAGGAGATCCTCGCGGCGAGCCGTGCCCTGTTCGCCGAGCAGGGAATCGCCCGGACCTCGATCTCGGACGTCGCGGAGCGGGTCGGCGTCACGCGCGGCCTCGTCTACCACTACGTCGTCGACAAGGACACGCTCGTCGAGGCGGTCCTCGAGCAGTACATCGACGAGTTCGTCGAGGGCGTCCGGGCGTGGGACGCGGCGCGCGAGGTCGGCAACATCGACAAGGCCGTGCAGGACTGCATCGCGCTGTTCCGTCGGTACCTCGGCGGCCCGGGTGCGCTCGGCGCCGGCCTTCCGCGGATCGAGGACGCGGGGCTGTACAACCGGTTCCTCGACCGCGCCGTCCGCGCGGTCGTGGACTGCCTCGAGACGACGACGGTCGAGGCGTACGCGCGCCGCCACCGCATCCGCATCGAGCACGTCCACGAGACGTTCTACGTCCTGGTCCACGGCCTGATCGGCCTCGCCCGGTCGACCCCCGGCATCGACGACCGGGTCCTCATGTCGATCGTGCGGCAGACGCTCCACCTCGCGCCGAGCGACGGCGCCCTCGGTGCCCTGGACGCCCCGGGCGCCCAGGAGCCGCAGGGCGCGTCGGCCGGCGCCCCCAGTCCTGTGGCTCTCGCGGATCCCCCCCCGCGCCACCCCAACGAAGTCGGAGGCGAGTGAACGATGTTCCTGTTCGAGTCGATCCCCTGGTACTCGGCCCTCATGTGGGTCGCTGTCGTGGTGGGGCTCATGGCCCTCAACGAGCTGGCCAGGCTCAGCCGCTGGGCGGGCCTCGCCCTGTTCGTGGCCCTGCCCCTCGTGCTCACCGTGTTCGTGTGGCCCAGCACCGCGGGCGACGGCTCGAGCACCGGCACGTGGTTCCACTGGGTCAAGGTGTACTCGGCGCTCGCCGGCTGCATCGGTTTCATGGCGATCCGGTACATCCCGCGGTTCGCGAAGAACCGGTACTGGCTGATGTTCCCGGCCGCGATCCTCGCGATCAACATCGCTGAGGCGGTCATCCGTGACTTCCAGGTCACGAGCATGGACGGCATGGTCGACGGCGTCATGATGGTCGGCGGTCCCTGGAACGTGATGAACGGCGTCGCGGGCATCCTCAACCTGGTCACGATCTGCGGCTGGGCGGGCATCATCATCAGCCAGGACAAGAAGAAGGACATGGTCTGGCCGGACATGCTCTGGTTCTGGATCGTCGCGTACGACCTGTGGAACTTCGCCTACGTCTACAACGCCGTCGGTGACCACTCGTTCTACGCGGGTGCGGCCCTCCTGATCTCCTGCACCATCCCCGCCTTCTTCATCAAGAAGGGTGCCTGGCTCCAGTTCCGGGCGCAGACGCTCGCGTTCTGGATGATGTTCACGATGGCCGTGCCGTCCTTCGTGTCGGACTCGACGTTCGCCGTCGAGTCGTCGCACAACCCGACGGCCCTCTTCACGGTGAGCGCGATCTCGCTCGTCGCCAACGTCGCGGTCGCCGTGTACCAGGTGCACCGGATCGTCACGCGTCGCAAGAACCCCCTCAAGGACGAGCTGTACACGGACCTGCCCGCTTACCAGAAGGTGCTCGCGGCCAACTCGCCGGCGGTGCCCGAGGTCAAGGCGTCCGAGGTGGCGCTCGCCTCCTGAGGTGGTCCCGGTCCCGCTCGGCGGGGCCCCGTGCTGGTGGAGAGCCCGCGGACGCGCACGTCGCGTCCGCGGGCTCTCGCGCGTCCGGGGTCCCCCGCTGTATGCGCGGAGACGGGCGAGCGGCACGTCGCGTGCGTGTGAAGGGGCCCTCAGCGGGCGCGGGCCCGTCGTTTGTATACAAAGTCACCTCGCGGGCCTAGCATGGCTGCCGTGCGAGCGAGTGAGCGCGTCTACCGGGCGCTGCGCGACGAGATCGTCAGCGGGCACCTGCCGCCCGGCGCGGAGCTGAGCGAGGTCGACCAGGCCGGCCTGCGGGGCGTCTCGCGCACACCCGTGCGCGAGGCGCTCGCCCGACTCCAGGCCGAGGGGCTCGCCGCCGTCGGCAAGGGCCGCACGCTCGTCGTCTCGAGCCTGAGCCCCGAGGACGTCGCGCACCTGTTCGAGCTGCGCGAGGCGCTCGAGTCGCAGGCGGCCCGGCTGGCCGCGCGCCGGGGCGCCCCCGCGGTGTTCCTCGACCTCGCGGCACGGTTCGCCGCAGCGCCGGGCCTGCTCGACGACGGCGACCCCGAGCGCGAGGCCTACTACGCGCTCGTCACCGAGCTCGACGTCGCGATCGACGCGGCGATGGCGAGCCCCTACCTCGAGCGCTCCCTCGCGACGCTGCGCGCCCACGTCGCACGCGCCCGGCGCCTGTCGCGGGACAACCCGGACCGCCTGCGCCGCGCCGCGCAGGAGCACGCGCTCATCGCGACGGCCATCGCCGACGGGGACGAGGTCCTCGCGTCGCAGGCCACGGCCGTCCACGTGCGAGCAAGCCTCGCGGCCGTCCTCGACAACCTCGCGTCGCGCACGGAGCACGACGACGTCACCCGCCTCGTACCCACCGGAGCCGCCCCGTGATCCACCACGCCGTCCGTGTCCACGCGAGCGCCGAGCCGCTCGCCCGCACCGAGCAGCTCGCCTGGGCGCTCGCCGAGGTCGCGACGCAGGCCGTGCCCGTCGACGCCGACGTCGCGGACATGGTCGTCAACCGGGTGATCGACAACGCCGCCGTCGCCACCGCGTCGTTGCTGCGTGCGCCCGTCGTCGCCGCACGCGCCCAGGCCGTCGCCCACCCGTACCGGCCGGGCGCCACCGTGCTCGGGCTCGACCCCGCCGAGCGCGTGAGCCCCGAGTGGGCGGCCTGGGCGAACGGCGTCGCGGTGCGTGAGCTGGACTACCACGACACGTTCCTGGCGGCGGAGTACTCGCACCCGGGCGACAACATCGCCCCCGTCCTCGCCGTCGCCCAGCACCTCGCCGAGCGCCGCGGCCTCACGGGTGCCGACGTGCTCCGCGGCATCGTGACGGCCTACGAGGTTCAGGTCGACCTGGTCCGGGCGATCAGCCTGCACCGGCACAAGATCGACCACGTGGCGCACCTCGGGCCGTCCGCCGCCGCGGGCATCGGGACCCTGCTCGGGCTCGACACGGCGACCGTGTTCCAGGCGATCGGTCAGGCGCTGCACACGACCACGGCGACCCGGCAGTCACGCAAGGGCGAGATCTCGACGTGGAAGGCCTTCGCACCGGCGTTCGCGGGCAAGGTCGCGGTCGAGGCGGTGGACCGGGCGATGCGGGGCCAGACGTCGCCGACCCCCATCTACGAGGGCGAGGACGGCGTCATCGCGTGGCTCCTGGACGGGCCGGACGCGGCGTACGACGTCGTGCTGCCCGGGCCGGGGGAGCCGCGTCGCGCGATCCTCGACACGTACACCAAGGAGCACTCGGCGGAGTACCAGTCGCAGGCGCTCATCGACCTCGCGCGGCGCCTGCACCACCAGCACCCCGAGGTCACTGACCCCGAGCAGGTCGCGTCGATCCTCATCCGCACGAGCCACCACACCCACCACGTCATCGGCTCAGGCGCGGGGGACCCCCAGAAGTACGACCCCGCGGCGTCGCGCGAGACGCTCGACCACTCGATCCCGTACATCTTCACGGTCGCGCTGCAGGACGGCGCGTGGCACCACGTCGACTCCTACACGCCCGAGCGCGCGAGCCGGCCCGACACCGTGGCCCTGTGGCGCAAGGTCACCACGACGGAGGACCCGCAGTGGACGCGCCGCTACCACTCGACCGACCCCGACGAGCTCGCGTTCGGCGGCCGCGTGGAGATCGTGCTGACCGACGGCCGCACGGTCGTCGAGGAGATCGCGGTCGCGGACGCGCACCCCCGTGGCGCCCGGCCGTTCGGCCGCGAGCAGTACGTCGCCAAGTTCCGTTCCCTGTCCGACGGCGTCCTGGAACCCGCGGAGGTCGAGCGCTTCCTCGACACCGTCCAGCGGCTCCCGGAGCTGACCGCGGCCGAGCTCGCGGGCCTCACCGTCACCGCGCCGGCCCGGCTGCTCGCCGCCGTGAGCGCACCCGAGGGGATCTTCTGATGCTCTACTCGACGCTCACGGCGCACGCCAAGCGGACGGCGCTGCGCGAGCGGCTCGCCACGGGTGACCTGCTGCGCTTCCCCGGGGCGTTCAACCCGCTCTCGGCCCGGCTCATCGAGGACAAGGGCTTCGACGGCGTGTACGTCTCGGGCGCCGTCGTGGCCGCCGACCTTGGCCTGCCGGACATCGGGCTGACGACGCTGAGCGAGGTCGCCACGCGGGCGGCGCAGGTCGCGCGGATGACGGACCTGCCCACGCTCGTGGACGCGGACACCGGCTTCGGCGAGCCCATGAACGTCGCCCGCACGGTTCAGGCGCTCGAGGACGCGGGCGTCGCCGGCCTGCACATCGAGGACCAGGTCAACCCGAAGCGCTGCGGGCACCTCGACGGCAAGGCCGTGGTCGACCTGGGGACCGCGGTGCAGCGCATCCGTGCCGCGGTCGACGCGCGGCGCGACCCCGACCTCCTGATCATGGCCCGCACGGACGTGCGCGGCATCGACGGGCTCGACGCGGCCGTCGACCGCGCCCGGGCACTCGTCGACGCGGGCGCCGACGCCGTGTTCCCCGAGGCGATGGCCGACCTCGCCGAGCTCGAGGCGGTCTGCCGGGCGGTCGACGTCCCGGTGCTCGCGAACATGACCGAGTTCGGCAAGTCCGAGCTGTTCACGGCGCGGCAGCTCGCCGACGCCGGGGCGCGCATCGTCATCCACCCGGTGTCCCTGCTGCGGGTCGCGATGGGGGCAGCCGAGCGCGCGCTCGACTCCCTGGACGCGGAGGGCAGCCTCGTCTCCCAGGTGCCGGGGATGCAGACTCGCGCGCGCCTGTACGAGCTGCTCGACTACGCCGGCTACGCGCGGTTCGACTCCTCGGTCTTCACGTCGACCGGCTACGGGGACAGCCCCGCCTGAGCCCAGCCCAGCCCTGCCGCCCGTCCCGGGGCCGCGACCCCGAGCACCTGACCGCAAAGGAGCGATCATGACCGCACCCGAGGCCCCCACGGGGCCGGCCGCGCACGGCACCGACCAGCCCGTGGCCGACCCGCCCGCGCCTCAGATCCGCAAGGGCCTCGTCGGCGTCGTCGTCGACACGACGGGCGTGTCCAAGGTCGACGCGGAGAGCAACTCCCTGCTCTACCGGGGCTACCCGGTCCAGGAGCTCGCGCAGCGGTGCTCCGTCGAGGAGGTCGCCTGGCTCCTGTGGCACGGCGAGCTGCCGACGCCCGACGAGCTGGCCGGGCTCCAGGCGCTCGAGCGCTCGCAGCGCGGGCTCCAGCCCGAGGTGCGCGCCGTGATCGACGCCCTGCCGGCCACGGCGCACCCGATGGACGTGGTCCGCACGGCAGTGAGCGTCATCGGTGCGGGCGACCCGTCGACGGACACGTCGCGTGAGGCCGACCTCGTGCGGTCCGTGCGGCTGTTCGCCCGGCTGCCCGCGGTCGTCGCCTACGACCAGCGCCGCCGCCGCGGTCAGGAGCCCGTCGCGCCACGGGACGACCTCGACCACGCGGCGAACGTCCTGCACATGACGTTCGGCGAGGTCCCGGACCCCGTCGTCGTCGACGCGTTCCGCGTCTCGCTCATCCTCTACGCCGAGCACTCGTTCAACGCATCGACCTTCACCGCGAGGGTCGTGACCTCGACCCTCGCGGACCTCTACTCCGCGGTCGTCGCCGCCGTCGGTGCCCTCAAGGGACCCCTGCACGGCGGCGCGAACGAGGCCGTGATGCACGCGTTCGAGGAGATCGGTGACGCGTCCCGCGCGCAGGCCTGGCTCGACGAGGCGCTCGGGGCGAAGCGGAAGATTATGGGGTTCGGGCACCGCGTGTACAAGCACGGCGACTCCCGGGTACCGACCATGAAGGCGGCGCTCGACACGCTCGTCGAGCACTACGACCGCCCGGACCTGGCCGCGTTGTACGACGCGCTCGAGGCGGCGATGGTCGAGCGCAAGGGGATCGAGCCGAACCTGGACTACCCGTCGGGCCCGGCCTACCACCTCATGGGCTTCGACACCGCGACGTTCACGCCGATCTTCGCGCTCGCCCGCGTCATGGGCTGGACGGCCCACATCATGGAGCAGCGTGCGGCGAACGCGCTGATCAGGCCCCTCAGCGCCTACGTCGGGCCGCCCGAGCGCCACGTGTGAGCGGGTCGGTCCCGCTCAGCCGCGTGGTGCCGGTGCGACCTCCGCCGCGCTCACGACCAGCTCGGTGAAGTCCGGGCCGGGCAGGGGACGTGCGAACAGGTAGCCCTGGGCGAAGGGGCACCCGATCCCGACGAGCGTCTCGAGCTGGTCGACGTTCTCGACGCCTTCCGCGACGACCGTGAGGTCCAGGGCCCGCGCCATCCCGATGACGGCAGTCACGAGCTCGCGGTCACGCGCGTCGTGCTCGATGCGGCGCACGAAGGTCCGGTCGATCTTGAGCTCGTCGACCGGGAGGTCCTTGAGGTAGGCGAGCGAGGAGTAACCGGTGCCGAAGTCGTCGACGGCGAGATGCACGCCGAGCTCGCGCAGGGCGAGCAGGTTGCCCAGGACGGTCTCCGACGAGCCGACCAGCGCGGACTCGGTGACCTCGATGCACAGGTTCCGCGGGCGCGCGCCGGTGCGCAGCAGGGTGCGACGCACGGTTTGGAAGAAGCCGGGGTCCTGGAGCTGCGCTGCGGCCGCGTTGACGGACATGCGCAGCACGAGGCCGCGCGCCGCGAGCGTCGCCGACATCAGGCAGGCCCGGTCGAGCACCAGCTCGCCGATCTCCCCGATGAGGCCCGTCTCCTCCGCGAGCGGGATGAACTCGAGGGGTGGCACGAGGCCGACGCCCGGCCGCTCCCACCGCACGAGCGCCTCGGCGCCCACGACCTCGCCCGTCACGGTCGACACGACCGGCTGGTAGTGGACGACGAGCTCGTCCTGCGTCAGGGCGGCGCGCAGGCCGGCCTCGGTCTCGAGCTGCTGGACCGCGCGGGCCCGCATCGAGTCGTCGAACGTCGCGACGTCCTGGGCGTGGCTGCGGGCCTGCGCCATCGCGGTGTCAGCCTCGCGCAGGAGCTCGTCGGCGGTGACCCCCGGACGGCCCACGGCGATGCCGACCGACGCCCTGACCGTGACCGTGGCGTCGGCCGTCACGGGCGCGGCCCTCGCACGGTGCAGGCCCCGCGCGAGGGCCGCCGCCTCCTGGGCCGACGTGCGCGTGCACAGGACCATGAACTCCTCGCCGCCCGAGCGCGCCAGGAGCTGGTCCGGGCCGACCGTCGAGGACAGGCGCGCGGAGACCTCGACGAGGACGCGGTCGGCGGCGTCCCGGCCGAGGCTGTCGGCGATGGTCTGGAAGCGGTGCAGGCCGAGGCACAGGACCGCGAGGTCCGCGGACGAGCCGAGCTCCTGCGTCAGCGTCTCGCGCAGCGGGCCCTTGGTCGGCAGCCCGGTGACGAGGTCGTGCGTCGACTGGTGGGTCAGCCGCGCCTCGTGGCCGGCGCGGACGTCGATCATCGTGTTCAGCTCGCGAGCGAGGGTCACGAGCTCGGCCGTGCCGCGCTCCGGGATGTGCGTGCTGCTCGCGGACGTGCGGGCGCGGACGGCTCCGTCGATCAGGGACGTCAGGGGTCGGATGATCTTCCGCTCGACCACCAGGCCCGTCATGAGGAACACCGCGACGGCGCTGAGGCTCATCAGGACGGTGCGCAGGGGGTCGACGCCGCCGAGCGCGAGCATCTCCGCGCGGTCCAGGACGCCGACCACCCGCCAGGGTCTCGCCTCGACCTCGGACGACGCGTAGAGCAGCTCCCGGCCGTCGTCCCCGGTGACGACTCCCTGCGCCGTCCCGTCCTCGTCGGCGGTGCCGAGCGCGGCCCGGGCGTGCGTGCCGTCGTCCGCCGCGACAGTCCGCTCGACGGGGTCGAGCACGGCGAAGGTCGCGCGGTCGTGCGGGTGGGCGAGCGCGGCGAGCCGGTCGGAGACGGTCGGCCCGTCGAGGACCAGCACGACGACGGCGCCGGGTGCCTCGGGCACGTCGGAGGTGCCCGACGTGACCTCGTGCGCCGTGATCAGGGCGGGCCGTCCGGTGGCAGGGTCCGTCGCGAGGACCTGGACGGCCGTCCCGGCCCGGGCCGCGGCGAGCCAGTCGGCATCCGCGTGCGAGGTGCTGCCCACGGCTGACTGGGACGTCGAGCTGGAGCACAGCACGGCGCCGTCCGCACCGACGACGTCCAGCCGTGCGCCGGGGAGCGCGTCGATGGCCGCATGGACGCAGGCCTGCGTGGGTGTGCGCCTGGCGGCCTGCTCGGTCACGAGCACCGCGGCGCCGTCGGCCCAGAGGTCGACGATCCCCGAGGCGAGGCTCACCTCCGCGTCCATGACATCGAGGGAGCGGTCCTCGAGCGCGCGCACGTCCGACGTGTAGGACACGGCGAGGCTCGTGGTGGCCAGGAGGCTGAGCCCGACGACAGTGACCTGGACGTAGCCGCGCACGGACCAGCGGGCCGCGCGGCGGTCGCGCCGGCTCGGGGGCGCTGCGGGGCAGACCGGGCCATGGGGGCCGTGGTCCGGCGGCGGGCCGACGTCGGCCGAGCGCGAGGCGTCCGCGGCGCTGGCCGTCATGACTCGTCCTCCCGGTCGTGGGCGTGCGGCCGTCGCGCCCCGCGGCCGTGCGCACCGGCGGGGCGCGGCCGGTCACGGGACGTATCGGCCACCGGGTGCGCCTTGTGAGCGGCCCGGACCGTGCGCGGCCTCCGCGCGGCGCCGTGACCTGCCGGGCGGGGGACCCGATGCCGTGACCTCGGGGCGGGAGACCCGCCGTCGTGGTCAGCGCCGCGGGTCGACGTGGAACTTGGGGCCGGGCCCCGCGCCCGCCGGGCGGCGCCCCGCGAGCACGTCGGCGACGTCCTCGAGGCCCACGGTCGCGGCGACGAGGGGCCGCGGGTCCACGGCTCCTGACGCGTACCGCTCGATGGTCCCGTCGAGGCCGGGGGACCCGCTGAGGATCCCGACGGCGGTGACGTCCTTGAGGAGCAGGTCCCGGGTGTCGACGAGGCTCGGCGTGGTCGACAGGCCCACGTACACGACCGTGCGGGCGGGCTCGACGAGCCGTGCCGCGAGCGGCGGCATCGCCGGGGCGTCGGTCGCGTCGACCACGCCGTGGAAGGGCACCTCGGGGATGGTGTCGACGGTGCACACGCCCGTGAAGCCCAGGCTGGCGGCGAAGTCCCGCGAGCGTTGCGAACGGCCGACGAGGTGCACCTCGACGCCTGCGGCGCGGGCGATCAGCGCCACGAGGAGCCCGATGGTGCCCGGGCCGAGGACGAGCAGGCGTTCGCCGGGGCGGACGTCGGCGGCCAGGACCGCGCGCAGGGCGTTGGCGCCGGGCTCGACGAGCGCTCCGGCGACGTCGTCGACCGTGCCCGGCAGCGGGTGCAGCGCGACGACCGGGATCGCCATCCGCTCGGCGAGGGCGCCCGGGAAGCCGCCGCGGATGCCGATCTCGTACCGTGCGTCGCACACGTGGTGGCGTCCCGTCGTGCACCGCTCGCACCGGCCGCAGCCGAGCATCGTGTCGCCCGTCGTGCGCCGCCCGACCCACGCCGGGTCGACCCCGTCGCCCACGGCGCCGACCGTCCCGCACCACTCGTGACCGAGGCGCATCGGGTAGGCGGCGTGCCCCGAGCGCAGGTAGGCCATGTCGCCCGTGAAGAACTCGACGTCGGTGCCGCACACCCCGACGCGCTCGACGTCGACCACGACCTCACCGGGGCCGGGGACCGGCTCCGGCACCTCCCGGACGCAGGCCTCGCCCGGTCCCGTGACGACGAACGCGCGCATCAGTGCTCCTTCTCGTGCGGTGCGGGGCCGGGCGTCGACGCGTCGGCGCCCGGGTCGGCCCGGCGCAGCCCGCGGCCGTTCCAGGCGGGCACCGGCAGGCCGTGGAGCCCCGTCGCGCCTGCGACGTCGACGGTGAGCAGGGCGCCGGCCCAGGCGTGGTGCGGTTCCGTGCCCGGCGCGTCGGCGGCGGTGGTGACCACGAGGGTCCCGAGGTCCCGTCCCGCGAACGCGACGGACGTGGTGGCCGCGGGGCCGACGTCGACCGTGTGGAGCAGTGCGCCGTCGGGCGTGAGGCAGCGCACCTGGCCGGCACCGTAGACGGCGACCCAGAGGTTGCCCGCCTCGTCCGTGCACAGCCCGTCGGGGAGCTCGTCGTCGAGCCGGAGGTACGTGCGGCGCGGTCCGACGGCGCCCGTCGCCACGTCGTAGCCGCGGGCGTGGACGACGCCGCGCAGGGTGTCGACCGAGTAGAGGGTTGCGCCGTCGGGCGACCACGCCAGCCCGTTCGAGAGCGCGAGGTCGTCGTCGAGCGTGGTCACGCTGCCGTCGTCCTCGAGGCGGCGCAGGACCTCCTGCTCCGAGTCGCCGGCCAGGGACATGCTGCCGACGAGGAAGCGCCCGGCGGGGTCGCACGCGCCGTCGTTGAGCCGCCGGTGCTCGCCGGTGGGGAGGATCTCGGGCCCGGCGGTGCGGGTGCCGTCGGGCCCGACGCGCCACAGGCGCGTGGCGCCCGCGACGAGGAGCGTGCCGCCCGGGCCGGGCACGACGGCTCCGACGGTCGTGTCGACGCGCAGCGTGGACCCGATCTCGATCTCGGGTCCCGTGCCGTGCCCGGGCGCGCGGGCGCCGCTGCCGGTCGGTGCGGCCGGTCCGGGCCGCAGCCGGCCCGTGCGGACGGCGCCGTCGTCGATGTCCACCCACAGCAGCCGCTCGGTCGCCGGGTCCCAGAACGGGCCCTCGGCGAGGCGGTGGGACGGCGGCGTCGCGGGGCGCGCGGGCAGGTGGGTCACGGCAGGTCCTCGGTCGCAGAGGGGGTGGGGGCGGCAGCGGCCGACCGCGTGGACGCGACGGCCGCGCGGATCTCCTCGACGTCCTCGACGAGGCGGCGCAGGGGTGTCCGGTAGAGGAGGGCGCTGACCGACACCGCACCGCTCGGCGCGGTGGGCGAGAGCAGGTAGGCGGGCACGGCGACGCAGCCGATCCCCGGGTCGGACTCCTCGTCGTCGACCGCGAAGCCCTGTCGACGGATGGTGGCGAGCTCGGCCACGAGCTCGTCGGCGGTCGTCAGGGTCCGGGCGGTGCGCCGCTCCAGGGTGCGGGTGCCGACCCAGCCGCGCACCGCGTCGTCGTCCGGGAGCGCGTGCGCCAGGAGGAGCTTGCCGACGGCCGTCGCGTGGGCGGGGTTGCGCCCGCCGACGGTCGACGTGAGACGTACGCCGCCCGAGGGCGGGTCGACCTTGGACCGGTACACGACGTCGTCGCCGTCGAGTGCCGCGTAGTGGGTGGTCTCGCCGTAGCGCGTCGAGAGGTGCTCGAGGACGGGCATGACGCGCACGTGGTCGGGGCGCATCTCGTGGTGCGCGAACGCGAGGCGGAGGAACTCGTCGCCGAGCGAGTACCGGCCGGGCCCGTCCTGGGTGGCGAGGCCCGCGCGGCGCAGGGCGGCGAGGGCGCGGTGGACGGTCGGCTTGGGGCTGGCGACGGCGCGGCTCATGTCCTCGAGCGAGATCCCGAGCGGGTGCCGTGCGAGCTCGGTGAGGACCGCGAGCACGCGGTCCGCTCCGACGAGGCGTGTCTCGCCCTCTGCTTCCGTCGGCGGCCGAGCCGTTGTATCGTCCATGGTGTTCCGAATAGTAGTGCAGCATTCCGACAATCGGAAAGAGGCAGCGTGGAGCGACGGAGCTCGCACTGGTACGACGGCGACGGGCGAGACGCCTACATCCACCGCGCGTGGATGCGGCGCGGCCTGCCCGCGCACGCGTTCGACGGTCGACCGCACATCGCGATCGCGAACACCGCCTCCGACCTGACGCCGTGCAACGCCCACCTCGACGAGGTCGCGACCGCCGTCAAGCAGGGCATCTGGGAGGCCGGCGGCGTCCCGCTCAACCTCCCCGTCGTGTCGCTCGGCGAGACCCAGGTGCGGCCCACGGCGATGCTCTGGCGCAACATGGCGGCGATGGCCACGGAGGAGATGCTCCGCGCCAACCCGATCGACGGCGTCGTGCTCCTCGGCGGCTGCGACAAGACGATCCCGTCGCTGCTCATGGCCGCCGCGTCAGTGGACCTCCCTGCAGTCGTCGTCCCTGGCGGCCCCATGCTCACGGGCACCTTCCGCGGGACCCCGCTCGGCTGCGGCACCTCCACGTGGCAGCTCAGCGAGGAGGTGCGCGCCGGCACGCTCTCACGCGAGGACTTCCTACGGTCGGAGTCCGCCATGGTCCGCAGCAAGGGCCACTGCAACACCATGGGGACCGCCTCGACCATGGGCCTGGTCGCCGAGGCGCTCGGCACGACGCTGCCCGGGGTGGCCGGTACACCGGCGCCCGACGCGCGCCTCCTCGAGGCGTCGCACGCGACCGGCCGGCTCGCCGTCGAGCTCGTCGAGGCGGACCGGCGACCCAGCACCCTGCTGAGCCGCGGCTCGTTCCTCAACGCGATCGTCGCGCTCGCCGCGATCGGCGGGTCCACCAACGCGGTCGTCCACCTCCTCGCGATCGCCGGGCGCCTCGGGGTCGAGCTGACGCTCGACGACTTCGACCGGACCGGCTCGGGCGTCCCGCTCCTCGTGGACCTGCAGCCCGCGGGCCGGTTCCTCATGGACGACCTGCACCGGGCGGGCGGGCTCCTCGCGGTCCTCGCCGAGGTCCGCGACCTGCTCGACCCCACGGCGATGACCGTCACGGGCAGGCCGCTCGTGGATCACCTCGACGACGCGGTGGTGTGGGACCGCGAGGTGATCCGTCCGCGGTCCGAGCCGCTCCAGCCCGAGGCGGGCATCGCGGTGCTGCGCGGCAACCTGGCGCCCTCGGGGGCGGTCATCAAGCCGGCCGCCGCGTCGCCGCACCTCCTGCAGCACCGCGGGCCGGCCGTCGTCTTCGACTCGATCGAGGACCTGCACGCGCGGCTCGACGACCCGGACCTGGACGTCGACGCCGACTCCGTCCTCGTGCTGCGCGGCTGCGGGCCGCGGGGCTACCCGGGCATGCCGGAGGTGTCCAACATGCCGATGCCCGCCAAGCTCCTCGCCCGCGGCGTGCGCGACATGGTCCGCGTGTGCGACGGGCGGATGAGCGGTACCGCGTACGGCACGGTCGTGCTCCACGTCGCGCCGGAGGCCGCGGCCGGCGGCCCGCTCGCGCTCGTGCGCACCGGCGACATGATCGTGCTCGACGTCGCGGGCCGACGCCTCGAGCTCGACGTCCCGGCCGCGGAGCTCGCGGCGCGCACGCCGGCCCCGGCCGCGGTCGCCGCGTACGCCGCGCCGACGCGTGGGTGGGAGCGCCTGTACGTCGACCACGTCCAGCAGGCCGACACGGGCGCCGACCTCGACTTCCTCGTCGGCTCGAGCGGCCACCCCGTCGGCCGGGAGTCGCACTGACTCCGCGACCCCGCGCCCGCGCGCACGGAACCCCGACCCCGTCCTGCCCGCCCCGCCCGCCTCACCCACCCAGCCCTGCCCGCCTCACCCAGCCCAGCCGCCCGACCCACGAGCACCCACCGGGCCCTCACCGCCAGGAGCACACATGACCGCACCGCAGCACCACGTCGCCGGACGCAGCGCGGCCGTCCTGCGTGAACGGTGGGCCCAGGACCTGCCCGCGTTCGGCGTCTGGAGCGTGCTGGCCGACCCGGTGGTCGCCGAGCTCCTCGCCGCCGGGCCGGCCGACTTCGTCGTCGTCGACCTGCAGCACGGCCTCGCGACGTTCAGCGAGCTGCCGAGCATGCTCCAGGCGATGCGCGCGGCGGGGCGCGCCCCCGTCGTGCGGGTGCCGTGGAACGAGCCCGCCGCGATCATGCGCGCGTGCGACACGGGTGCCGCGGCGGTGCTCGTCCCCATGGTGAACAGCGCGGCCGACGCGCGCGCCGCGGCGCAGGCGTGCCGCTTCCCTCCGGCCGGCGGGCGCTCGTGGGGCCCGATGTGGGGTGACGTGCGGCCCGACGGCGCGCTGCCGCCGGACCAGCAGGACGACGCCGCGATGTGCCTGGTCATGGTCGAGACGCAGGCAGGCGTCGACGCGCTCGAGCAGATCGTGGCGGTCCCGGGTGTCGACGGCGTGTTCATCGGCCCCAACGACCTCGCCCTGGGCTGCGGGTTCGGGCGCGCGACCTACCGCGACTCGCCCGAGGTCGACGCCCTCGTCCAGCGTGTCGTCGACACGTGCCTGGACGCGGGCGTCGTCGCCGGCCTCTACTGCTCCGACCCCGAGATGGCGCTGGACTGGGCGGGCCGCGGAGCGCGGCTGCTCACCGCGGGGACGGACTCGACGCTGCTGCGCCGCGGGGTCGAGGACCTGTGGGGCGCCCTCGGTCGCGCGGGCGTCACACCGTGAACTGACCCACGAGCACGCGCAGGTCGGAGGACATCCGCGCGAGCTCGCTGACGGCCTGCTGCGACTCGCCGACCCCCTGCGTGGTCATGTCGGCCGCTGCCGCGACACCCGCGATGTTCGCGGCGATGTCGCCCGAGCCGGTGGCCGCCTCGGTGACGCTGCGGCTCATCTCGTTGGTCGTGGCCGTCTGCTCCTCGACCGCCGAGGCGATCGTCGACTGGTAGCCGTTGATCGCGTCGATGACCTCGGAGATCGAGGCGATGGCCGTCACGGCCGAGCCGGTGTCGGCCTGGATGGCCTCGACGCGCCGCGCGATGTCCTCGGTGGCCCGTGCCGTCTCCTGCGCGAGCTCCTTGACCTCCCCGGCCACGACCGCGAAGCCCTTGCCTGCCTCGCCCGCCCGCGCCGCCTCGATGGTCGCGTTGAGCGCGAGGAGGTTCGTCTGCTCCGCGATCGACGTGATCACCTTGATCACGTCGCCGATCTCCTTGCTCGAGGCGCCGAGGCGGTTGACGGTCTCGGTGGTCGAGTGCGCCGCGTCGACGGCGTTCGCGGCGACGCGCACGGCCTCCGTCGCGTTCTGCGCGATCTCGCGGATCGACGCACCCATCTGCTCGGTGCCCGACGCGACGGTCTGCACGCTGCGTGAGACCTGCTCGGCGGCCGCGGAGACGACACCGGCCTGCGCGGCGGTCTCCTCCGCACCCGCGGCGATGTGCTGGGCGGTTCCGGACATCTGCTCGGCCGCCCCCGCGAGCGAGCCCGCGGACTCCTCGATGGTCGACACGACCTGGCGCAGGCTCACCAGCGCCGTGTCGAGCGCCGTTCCCATCCGGCCGACCTCGTCGCCGCCGGTCGCGCCCGAGGTGACCGTGAGGTCGCCCCGTTCGAGCGCGTCGCACACGGACTGGACGCCACGCAGGCGGGTGACGATGGAACGGGCCACCGCGATGCCCAGCCCGACGGCGAGGACCGCCCCGGCGACGAGGAGGACCACCACCTGCAGACGGCTCGCGGCGTACGCGTCCTCGGCGTCCTGCGCCGCGTCGGCCGCAGCCGCCTTCTCGGCCTCGACCAGGTCGTTCAGGTGCCCCATCATCGACTCGATGATCGGCGCGGCCACGTCGTCGCGGACCCGCGTCCACTCGGCGACGTCGTTCTCCCGGCCGAGGGGGATCAGCTGCTCGTCGCGGACCTCGACGTAGTCGGCGAGGCCGGCCTCGAAGGCGTCGACGGTCTCGAGGGTCTGGGCGTCGGCCGCGCCCGCGCGGAAGGTCTCCAGGCGCTCGGCGAGGTCGGCGTCGGCGGCGGAGATCGCGGTCTCGTACCGCGCGATCGACGCGGCGTCGAGCGAGGACACCTGGTTGACGGTGTTGAGGCGCATCTCGAGGGTCAGGCGCCTGATCGCGGTGATCTCGACGATGCCCTGGACGTTCCCCTCGTACATGGCGGTCGTCGCGGCGTTGGTCCGGCCGAGCGCGGAGACACCGAGGACGCCGACGAGGACGCCCACCAGGGTGGCGACGGCGACCGCGGACAGGATCTTCGTGCTCACCCCGAGGTCCTGGAACCAGGAGACCGGGGTGGTACGGGTGCGGGCGGAGCTCATGGTGGTCGTCCCTCTCGAAGGGGGACGCCGTCCTGCGTCGAACAAGCCGTGCCCCCGCGGCTTCCGGCGCATCCGTGCGCCGTCGGCCTTTACTTCGGGCGGCGCAGGGACAATGTGAGCGGACCAAAGTCCCGCGTTCACCCGGCGATCATGGAAGCCAGTTCCATGCGGTCGTGACGGCGCCACGGCCCACGCGGGAGTGCACGCGCGCCGTCGTCGACGCGGAGGTGCGGCTGCCCGCTTGGGCGCGTCAGCGGCTCCGGCCGGGCCGTCCCCGGCGTGCGGTACCGCCCGACCCGCCCGACCTGCCCAGCCCACGCCTCGCACCCCCGGCCCCGCCACGGCCACCCCGCGCACCCGTCCCGGCGCGCTTCGTCCCCGGTGTCCGCTCGTCCTCACGCGCGGCCGGCGCGTCCGACGGGGCGACCGCCGAGGTCGTCCGCGAGCTGCGCGCGGTGCGACCCCTGACGATCCCGACGAGCTCCTCGACGAGCGGTGTGGTGCGGTCGGCGGGCCACGCCAGCGCGATGCGCGTCGGCTCGACGTCGGTGAGGGGCCGGTAGGTGAGGTCCCGGCGGTGGTGGAGCCGCGCGACGGACTGGGGGACGACGAGGAGCCCGACGCCGGCGGCGACGAGCGCGACGAGCTCGGCGGTGGAGCCCTGCGGCACCGGCGGGAGCGGACGTGCACGGCCGGCCCGCGCGGCGTCGCGCCAGGCCGGCACCTCGTCCGGGTCCTGCAGCAGGTCCTCGTCGACGAGGTCCGCGGCACCGACCTCGTCGAACGCGGCCACGGGATGCTCGGCGGGGACGACCACGACGGCGCGCTCCTCGTACAGCGGGATCACGCTCAGGCCATCCGCCCGCACGGGGAGCCTGACGAAGCACGCGTCGACGGCGCGCGTGTCGAGGGCGTCACGGGGATCGCCTTGGAGCGCCTCGACGTGCAGCGCGACGTCCGGGTGCCGCTCAGCCCACACGCGCGACCACTTCGCGAGGGTGACGCCGTCGACGATGCCGACCCGCAGGCCGGGCTCGACGGGCCGTGGCAGGGGTGCGTCCGACGGCTGCACGCCCTCCGGCTCGGCGTCCCCGGTCGCCGCCACACCGCCTCCAGACCCCGGGCGGTGCGTCCACCCGGCTCGCGGACCAGGCTACGGCCCGCGGACCAGGCTCAGGCGCGCCGCGGCCGCCGTCGGCGGAAGGCACCGCACCGCTCGACGCAGCACTGGCGGGCCGCCGCGTCGTCGGGCAGCCTGGCACCGGAGGTGCACATGGACGCCACAGGGGTGCTCGAGGACGCGTTCGGCAGGGTCAGGGGAGCGGTCCACGCCGCGGTCGAGGGGCTGGCGCAGGAGCAGCTCGCCGCACGCCCGGACCCAGGGGCGAACTCGATCGCCTGGCTCGTCTGGCACCTCACGCGCGTGCAGGACGACCACGTCGCCGACGCCTTCGGCCTCGAGCAGGTGTGGCTCGCGGACGGCTGGGCGTCGCGCTTCGGCCTCGCGCTGCCGCTCGAGGACACAGGGTACGGGCACGGCAGCGGCGAGGTCGACGCGCTGGGCGTCGTGCCGGCGTCGCTGCTCCTCGGCTACCACGACGCGGTGCACGACCGGACGGTCGAGGCGCTGCGCGGCGCGAGCGCCGCCGACCTCGACCGGGTCGTCGACACGTCCTGGGACCCGCCCGTGACGCTCGGGGTCCGGCTGGTGAGCGTCGTCGACGACGACCTCGAGCACGCCGGTCAGGCCGGCTACGTGCGTGGCCTCGTGCTGCGCGGTGCGGTCGGCGCCGGGCGCTGACGTCCCGTGCGCCCGGGCCGGGCCCGTGTCGCCGACCGGGTCTAGCGTGGCGCCATGAGCGCACCCAAGGTCCTGTTCATCGGTGGCAGCGGCGTGATCAGCTCCGCCTCGACCCGCCTGGCGGTCGAGCGTGGCCTCGACGTGCACGTCCTGAACCGCGGTGAGAGCACCACGCGTCCGCTCCCCGAGGGGGTCACGGTGCTGCGCGGCGACGTGCGGGACCCCGCATCGGTCCGTGCGGCGCTCGGCGACGCGCAGTACGACTCGGTCGTCGACTGGGTGGCCTTCACGCCCGAGCACGTGCGCACGGATCTCGAGCTGTTCACGGGCCGGGTCGGCCAGTACGTGTTCATCAGCTCCGCCTCCGCCTACCAGACCCCACCGAGCCGTGTGCCGGTGGTGGAGTCGACACCGCTCCGCAACCCCCACTGGGCGTACTCACGGAACAAGATCGCGTGCGAGGACCTGCTCGTCGAGGCGTACCGGCATGACGGCTTCCCCGTGACGATCGTGCGGCCGTCGCACACCTACGACCGCACGCTCGTCCCGCTCGACGGCGGGTGGACGGCCGTGGAGCGCATGCGCCAGGGCCGTGAGGTGGTCGTGCACGGCGACGGCACGTCGCTGTGGACACTGACCCACCATGCGGACTTCGCCACCGGGTTCGTCCCGCTCCTGGGGCACCCGCGGACTCTCGGCGAGGCGTTCCACATCACCTCGGACGACGCCCTCACATGGGACCAGATCACCCGGGCGCTCGCGTCGGCGGCGGGCGTCGAGGCGCGCATCGTGCACGTGCCGTCCGACGTGATCGCGGCGGAGGACCCCGGCTGGGGCGCGGGCCTCCTCGGCGACAAGGCGCACTCGATGGTCTTCGACAACAGCAAGGTGCGACGCGTCGTGCCGTCGTTCCGGCCGACGATCACGTTCGAGCAGGGCGCGCGGGAGATCGTCGACTGGTTCGACGCTGACCCGGCCCGCAAGGTCGTCGACACCCGGATGGACGCGCTCATGGACCGGCTCGTGGAGCGCTTCCGGGTCGGCTGAGCACCGCGGGGCGGGACCATGGGCCCCGCTCCGTGCCCCCCGCCGTCCAGACAATGGGTCGTCCGTGGGCCGCACCGCCGCAGCGCCGCAGCAGTGGTCGGGCGACCCCGCTGCTGCTCAACGTCGAGAGGCACGGCCCCATGAGTTCCTTCGCCCACGTCCTTGCTCCGGGCCGCGTCGGCTCGCTCGAGCTCGAGAACCGCATCGTGCTCGCCCCGATCGGGACCCGCATGGCCCACCCCGACGGCACCGTGAGCGCACGGGAGATCGCGTACCTCGTGGCGCGGGCGCGCGGCGGGGCCGGGCTCCTGGTCACGGGCGGCATGCTGACGGGGACGGACGTCGAAGCGCCCCGGCCGGGCATGAACCGCGTGGACGACGACCGGTTCGTGCCCGGGCTCGCACGCCTCGTCGACGCCGTCCACCAGGCCGGGGCCAAGGTCGCCGCGCAGCTCTCGCCGGGGCTGGGACGCGTCGGGGCGCCCGAGCCGGGCCGGCGGGTCCCCGTGTCCTCGTCGCCGACGCCGTGGCTCGCCGACCCGGCGCGCACGTGCCGCGAGCTCGGCACGGACGAGGTCCGCCTCCTCGTCCGCCGGTTCGGCGAGGCCGCGGCGCGCGTGGCTGCGGCCGGCGTCGACATGATCGACGTGCACGGGCACACGGGCCACCTCGTGGACCAGTTCATGTCCGAGCTCTGGAACCGGCGCACCGACGTCTACGGCGGGTCGCTGGAGAACCGCGTGCGCTTCGCGGCCGAGCTGGTCGGGGCCGCCCGCGACGCGGCGCCGGGCCTCCCGGTGTCCTTCCGGCTCTCGACGGTCCACCACGTCCTCGGCGGCCGCGACCTCGAGGAGTCGCTCGAGGTCGCGCGCATGCTGCAGGCCGCCGGCGTCGACCTCATGGTCGTGGACGAGGGTGCGCAGGACGCGGCGGACTACGCGTTCCCGCCGTACTACCTCGGCGACGCCCCGTTCGTCGCGACCGCCGCGGCGGTCCGCAAGGTCCTGGGCATCCCTGTCGCGGTCGCCGGGAACATGACGCCCGAGCTCGCCGAGAAGGCCATGGCGGACGGGGAGATCGACTTCGTCGCGTTCGGACGCCCGCTCGTCGCGGACCCGGACCTGCCGCGCAAGCTCGCCGCCGGACGCCCGGGCCGGATCCGGCCGTGCGTGCGCTGCAACGTGCTGTGCATCGGGAACGTGGCCGCCGGGGCGTCGCTCGCGTGCTCCGTGAACCCGCTCGCGGGTCGGGAGAGCTCGGTGACGGTCGGCCGTGCGACGCGCTGCAAGCGAGTCGTGGTGGTGGGCGGCGGGCCCGCAGGCCTCGAGGCTGCCCGGGTCGCGGCGCTGCGCGGTCACACCGTGGACCTCTACGAGCGCGCCGGGCACCTCGGCGGCGTGCTCTGGCCTGCTGCGACGCCGCGCTTCAAGCAGGAGCTCCGCTCCATGGTCGGCTGGTGGCGGGGCCAGCTGAGCGAGCTGGGTGTCACCGTCCACCTCAACTGGGAGATCACGCCGGGCTCGCCCGCGCTCGCCGGGGCGGACGAGCTGGTCATCGCGACGGGTGCGCTCCCGGTGCACCCGGTCACCATCTCCGGTCTCGGGCGCGAGGGGGTCCTCGACGTGCTCGCCGTGCACCGCGGCGCGGCTGTCGGCCACCGGGTCGTCGTCGTCGGCGGTGGCCTCTCGGGTGCGGACCTCGCGCTCGACCTGGCCGCCGGTGGGCACGAGGTCGTCGTCGTCGAGCAGGAGGCCGAGATCGCGCGCGACATGCTCGCGCTCAACCGCCGCGCCCTGCTTCGGCAGCTCGACGAGGTCGGCGTGACGGTCCTGACGGGGCACACGGTGAGCGCGGTCGAGCCCGGCGCGGTCGTGGCGGCGGGCGTCGCGGGCGTCGGGCGCATCGAGGCCGACTCGGTGGTCGTCGCCCTGGGGATGCGTCCCAACGCGACCCTGACGGGCGTCGGCCTCCTCGAGGACCCGCGCGTGCACGTCGTCGGCGACTGCCTCGAGCCCGCCAAGGTGGGCGACGCCGTGCACGCCGCTTTCGCGATGGCCAGCGCTCTCTGACCCGGCCGCGACGGACGGGACGGCCGGTCCGCGGTCGCCCGTCCGCCGCACCGGGACGCGTCGATATGCTCGCGACGACTTCCCCTCGACGACGAAGGACGGCTCCGTGAGCACCACCGACCAGCCCGTGACGTCCACCCCCACGACGCCGCTCACCGACCCGCTCGGGTTCGCCGTCCCGTCGTCGGTGCCGACGCACTGGTACAACCTGTCGGCCGACCTCCCCGAGCCGGTCCCGCCGCACCTGCACCCCGGGACGCACGAGCCTCTCGTCCCGGCGGACCTCGCACCGCTCTTCCCGATGGCGCTCATCGAGCAGGAGGTCACGACCGAGCGGTACGTCGAGATCCCGACGACCGTCCGGGAGATCTACGCCCTGTGGCGGCCGTCACCGCTCGTCCGCGCGCACCGCCTGGAGCGCGCCCTGGGGTCCAAGGCCCGCATCTACTACAAGTACGAGGGCGTGAGCCCCGTCGGCTCCCACAAGCCCAACACCGCGGTCGCGCAGGCCTACTACAACGCCGTCGAGGGCATCACACGCCTGACGACCGAGACGGGCGCCGGTCAGTGGGGCGCGTCGCTCGCCATGGCCTGCTCGCTGCTCGGCCTCACGTGCGAGGTGTGGCAGGTCCGGGCCTCGTACGACGCGAAGCCGTACCGCCGCTTCCAGATGGAGACGTACGGCAGCGTCTGCCACTCGTCGCCGTCCGAGCTCACGGAGGCGGGCCGGGCGATCCTCGCCGCGACGCCTGACACGACGGGATCGCTCGGCATGGCGATCAGCGAGGCCGTCGAGGTCGCCGCGCAGGACCCGGGCGCGCACTACTCGCTGGGCAGCGTGCTCAACCACGTGATGCTCCACCAGACGGTCATCGGCCAGGAGGTGCTGACCCAGCTCGCGGCGGCGGGCGAGCGGCAGGCGGACGTCGTGTTCGGCTGCGCGGGCGGCGGCTCGAACCTCGCAGGCCTCACCTTCCCGCTCATCGGCCAGAACCTGCGCGAGGGCACGACGACGCGGGCGGTCGCGTGCGAGCCCGCCGCCTGCCCGTCGCTGACGCAGGGCGAGTACCGCTACGACCACGGCGACGTGGCCGGGCTGACGCCGCTGCTGAAGATGCACACGCTCGGCAAGGACTTCGTGCCGCCGGCCATCCACGCGGGCGGTCTGCGGTACCACGGCATGTCGCCGATGGTGTCGCACGCCGTGAACCTGGGGCTCATCGACCCCGTCGCGGTGGACCAGGACTCGGCGTTCGCCGCGGGCGTGCTGTTCGCGCGGGCGGAGGGGATCGTGCCCGCGCCCGAGTCGACGCACGCGGTGGCCGCGGCGATCGCGCACGCGCGCACGGCGGCCGAGGGCGAGGTCCTCGTCATCGGCCTGTCGGGCAACGGCGTCCTGGACCTGCCGGCGTACGCGGACTACGTCTGACGGTCCCGGAGCCGCGACCTAGGTCCCTGGCCCCGCGCACCCCCGCGAACGAGCGTGGAGGTGTCACCCAGCGGGGAGGCGTCCGATGACGGACGAGACACGGGTCATCGACCTGGCGGGCCTGCAAGGACTCATCGACGTCCTGGGGGCGCGCGGCTACCACGTGGTGGGCCCGGTCGTCCGGGACGGAGCCGTGGTCCTGTCGGCCGTGACGCGGGTCGACGACCTGCCGCGCGGCTGGGGTGACGTCGAGGACGCGGGCTCGTACCGGCTCCGCCGCCGGGACGACGACGCGCTGTTCGGGTTCGCCGCAGCGCCGCAGCGCCGCAGGCCGTCAAGCCGGTGCTCTTCCCCGCGGAGGAGGTCATCTGGCGCGGGCGCAGGACCGGCACGGAGTTCACGGTCCACGACGCGGCCCCTGCCGACGGCTCCGTCCCGGCGGGCCCGTACGCGTTCCTCGGGGTGCGGGGCTGCGACACGAGCGCGAGCGCGATCCACGACGCGGTGCTCACGTCCCGCACGTACGCGGACGTCCGGTACGCGGTCAGGCGCCAGGGGGCGTTCGTCGTCGCTGTCACGTGCTCCGACCCCGGGGGCACGTGCTTCTGCGCCTCGATGCGCACGGGCCCACGTCCGACGCAGGGGTACGACCTCGCGCTGACCGAGCTCCTCGACGGCGCGTCGCACCGCTTCCTGGTGGAGGTCGGCTCGTCGCGTGGTGCGGAGGTCCTCGCGGACGTCGTGAGCGTCCCCGCTCCCGAGGCCGACGTGCGCGCGGCCGACGAGATCGCGCGGTCGGCGGCCTCCCGCATGGGTCGTGAGCTTGACACGGACGGCCTCAAGGAGCTCCTCTACGCGAGCGCGGAGAGCCCGCGCTGGGACGACGTGGCCTCACGGTGCCTGGCGTGCACGAGCTGCACCATGGTCTGCCCGACGTGCTTCTGCACGTCCGTCGAGGACGTCGCGGACCTCACGGGGGACGTCGCCGAGCGGCGGCGCGTGTGGGACTCGTGCTTCTCGGAGGACTTCTCCTACATCCACGGCGGTTCCGTGCGGCCGGAGAGCCGGTCGCGGTACCGGCAGTGGATGACGCACAAGCTCGCCTCGTGGGTCGACCAGTTCGGCATGTCCGGCTGCGTCGGCTGCGGACGGTGCATCACGTGGTGCCCGGCCGCGATCGACATCACCGCGGAGGCCGCCGCGCTGCGGTGGACGCCGCAACCCGCTGCGACCCGCAGCTGACGGCGACGACCTGCCCCGCGCGCAGAGCCGTGACCGCGGCGGCGAGCGCGTCGTCTCCGTGCGCGCCGGGTGCGGCGTCGCCCGAGCGTCGGTACGTCAGGTGCGGGCCGCACGTCGGGCAGGCCACGGGCTCGGCATGGAAGCGCCGGTCGCCCGGGTCGTGGTACTCGCGGTCGCAGGCCGGGCACAGCGGGAAGTCCCGCATGCTGGTCGCAGCCCGGTCGTACGGCAGGTCGTCGATGATCGTCGCCCGGGGCCCGCAGTCCGTGCAGTTGAGGAACGGGTAGCGGTAGCGACGGTCGCCGGGGTCGCGGAGCTCGGCCAGGCAGGCCGGGCAGGTGGCGAGGTCCGGTGGGAAGAGACGCTCGACCTGCGTACCCGGGGCGGACCCGGCGATCACGAAGGCCCCGAGGTCCCGGGCCTGGCGCGAGCGGGGCGTCGTGAGCGGCCCGGACCTGATCTCGTCGACACGCGCTCGCGGTGGGGCCTCAGCCCTGAGCCGCCGGGTCAGCTCGGCGAGCGCGCCGGGCGTCCCGGTGGCCTCGATCTCCACCCGGCCGCCGACGTTGCGCACCTGCCCCTCGAGCCCGAGCTCGTTGGCGAGGCGCCAGACGAACGGCCGGAACCCGACTCCTTGGACCACCCCGTCCACGACCAGGCGCGCGCTCGTGACAGGGCCGGTGGACCGGTCCCGCGCGGCACAGCCGGCGGACGCTGCCATACCTCGGATGCTGCCACCCGCAGGGTGACGGGCGGGAGGGTCCAAGGTCGCGCACGGCTGGGTGTCGACCGCGGCGGTCGTCGGTCGTCGGGTCCGGCGTCAGGCCTCGTCGAGGTCCATGGTCGCTCGGCACGGCGGTGACTCGACGCCGTCGACCACCATCGTCATCGTCCACGTCCACCGCTGCCCGAGGGGCTCGACCTCGCTGAGCGGCAGGGTGACGCCGGTCTCCAGGGACGCGAGCGGGGTCCCGACGCCGGGCTGGACCACCCCGCCCTCGACGCGGTGGTCGATCTGCCGGGCCGGACCGTCGACCGGTCCGAGCATGAGACGGAGGGTGACGTCGTCGTCGCTGCTCAGCTCGCCCTCCCACGTCCAGACGGCCCGCAGGCCAGGGTCGTCGCCGGGCGCCAGGACCGTGCGCTCGATCCCCAGCCGGCTCATGGTCGCGGTGCCGTCCACGTACGTGAGGGTGCCCTCCGTGAGCCGCGGGGACAGGCTCTGCCGCTCGGTCGCGGCGCCGACCACGCACCGCGACGCGGGTGCCGGGCCCGACTGGTACGACTGGACGAGCATGAGTGCCGCGCTGGCGACGCACACCGGCGTCATCACGTGCGTGAGCCTGCGCCTCCACACGGGTTCGGCGTCGACCTCCCACGTCAGCGGCCGCGCGGCGCCGTGGTCGGGGTCCGACATGGCCCACCGGCGGTGCGGTCGCGGCCTGTCGGTGTGCACGACGGTCGTCCGCATGAGGCTGTCCGCGTAGGTCTTGCGCGCCGGGTTCCACAGCGGGCGCAGGTAGCCCACGAGGAAGAGCGCGTCCAGCAGGTGCGCGGCGCCTCGGACGAGTGTGCGGAGCAGGCCGACGGGCCGGGCGTCGACGTCGCCGACGACGACGATGCCCACGGCGAGCTTTCCGGGCGTCGACCCGAGGTACGCCTGCATGGCGAGCACGGCGAGCAGGCTCGCGACGAGCACGCCGTTCTCGGTCCACGGCTGGCCGGGCCCGGTGACGGCGCCGACGTCCAGGAAGGGTGTGAGGCTCGGTGCTCCCGCGGGCTGCACGGGCAGCACCAGGTAGGCGAGTGCGGCGAGGAGCGCGTTGTCGAGGAGGGCTGCGACGAGCCGTCGGGACCAGGGCGCCAGGGGTGGTTCGGCATCGGGTCGCCACGCACCGGGACCGGCCGGCTCCGTTGCCTCGGACGTCATCGCACTGCCCCCCTGCCGGCGGTGCGCCCCCCGCATCGCCGGGCTCATCATGGCGTACGGGTGCGCCCTGACGGGGCCGTCCACAGGCGCGCGTGCGGGCACTTCACCCGCTCGGGTCCCGAGGGCCGTAGGTGCGCGCCGGGCCTGGGCGGGCGACCATGGGGGAGCGGGGAGGACGGAATAGCTGGCCACGACGAGGTGTTCTGCCGTCAGGTTGATTGAATGTTGCACTAGATAGGCGGGAGCCTCAGATGATGCAGTTCGGGATCTTCACGGTCAGCGACATCACCACGGACCCGACGACGGGCCGCACGCCGTCGGAGGCGGAGCGCATCAAGGCGGTCGTCGCGATCGCCAAGAAGGCCGAGGAGGTCGGCCTCGACGTCGTCGCGCTCGGCGAGCACCACAACCCACCGTTCTTCTCCTCGTCGCCGACCACGACGCTCGCGTACGTGGCGGCGCAGACGGAGCGCATCCTGCTCTCGACCGCGACGACGCTCATCACCACCAACGACCCGGTGAAGATCGCGGAGGACTACGCGATGCTCCAGCACCTGGCCGACGGCCGCGTCGACCTCATGATGGGTCGCGGCAACACCGGCCCGGTGTACCCGTGGTTCGGCAAGGACATCCGTCAGGGCATCCCGCTGGCTGTCGAGAGCTACGCGCTCCTGCACCGCCTGTGGCGCGAGGACGTCGTCGACTGGCAGGGCCGGTTCCGCACGCCCCTCCAGTCCTTCACGTCGACGCCTCGGCCGCTCGACGGAATCCCGCCCTTCGTGTGGCACGGGTCGATCCGCAGCCCGGAGATCGCCGAGCAGGCCGCGTACTACGGCGACGGGTTCTTCCACAACAACATCTTCTGGCCCATGGAGCACACGGTCCGGATGGTCGAGCTGTACCGCCAGCGCTTCGAGCACTACGGGCACGGTCGCGCCGACCAGGCCATCGTCGGGCTCGGTGGGCAGGTCTTCATGCGCAAGGACTCGCAGGCGGCCGTCCGGGAGTTCCGGCCGTACTTCGACAACGCGCCGGTCTACGGGCACGGCCCGTCGCTGGAGGAGTTCTCGGCGCAGACGCCACTGACGGTGGGCAGCCCCCAGCAGGTGATCGACCGCTACGCGGCGATGCGCGACCACGTGGGCGACTACCAGCGTCAGCTGTTCCTCATCGACCACGCGGGCCTCCCGCTCGCGACCGTCCTCGAGCAGCTCGAGCTGCTCGGTGGTGAGGTCGTGCCCGTGCTGCGCAAGGAGCTGGCCGTGAACCGGCCCGCCCACGTCCCGGACGCCCCGACGCACGCCGGGCTGGTGGCCGCAGCCGGCGGGTCCAAGGATGCGACGGTCTACGCCGCGGCCGACGACGTCACGGGCGCCTCGCCCGAGCCCGCCGCCGCGGCCACCACGGGGCGGGAGCGATGACCGCCGACGGCGGGACGCCGGACCGCTCGGGGCCGCGACGCCTCGCGGTCGTGTCCTCGGGCCTGCGTGAGCCCTCGTCGACGCGCCTGCTCGCCGACCGCCTCGCCGACGCGACTGCGCGCGAGCTCCGCCGGCGCGGGATCGACGTGACCGTCGACGTCGTCGAGCTCCGTGAGGTGGCGACCGATCTCACCGGGATGCTGCTCAGCGGCTTCGGCTCGGCGGCGCTCAGGCACGCGATCGACACCGTGACGACGGCGGACGGCGTCATCGCCGTCACGCCGATCTTCTCGGGGTCGTACACGGGCCTGTTCAAGACCTTCTTCGACGTCCTCGAGCACGGTTCGCTCGCCGGGACGCCGGTGCTCATGGGGGCGACGGCCGGCACGGCCCGCCACTCGCTCGCCCTCGAGCACGCGGTGCGCCCGCTGCTGAGCTACCTACGCGCGGCCGTCGTCCCGACGGGCGTCTTCGCGGCGACGGAGGACTTCGGCCGTTCGGCAGGCACGGCGGACGACGACGCCACGTCCCTCGCGGACCGTGTCGAGCGGGGTGCGTACGAGCTCGCGGAGATGATGGCGAGCCGTGGCCGGCGCTCTGCCGCGGGCCCGGTCGACCCCTTCGCACTGACCGCCGACTTCGCGAGCCTCCTCAACCCGGAGGGCGCCGCCGACAGCCGTCCGTGACGCGGCGCTGACCTGCCGGCGCGCGTGCGGGTGAGGTACCGGGTGAAAACGGGGCATCAAGGACCTTCGGCCTCGCGGCTCGGTACCGGGCCCGGTATGCCTGGTGACCTAGGTCCGGAGGTCGGGATGCCGTCCATCCTCGAGCTCGTCAGCGTGGTGAGCGCGGCCGTCGCCGCGGTGACCGGCGTGCTCGTGCTGCGCCGGCACGGGACGTCACCCTTGTCCGCGCCCCTGACCCTCGTGATGTTCGGCGTCGCGGAGTGGGGCTTCGCGGAGTCCGTCGCCTCGCTCGCCGCGGACGAGCAGGTCAAGATCGCCTTCGAGTACGCGTCGATGCCGGGCGTCGCGGCGGTCGTCGCCGGTGCGGTGTGGCACGCGACAGTGCTCTCGGGCCGAGGGGAACGTCCGAGCCGCGCGACCCTCCGCTGGCTCGCGGTCGAACCGACGCTGCTCGTGCTCGTGGTCGTCACGGACCCGTGGCACCGGCTCCTCTTCGCGGCGATCGGCTACACCCCGGACGGGACGTTCCGGATCACCTTCGGCCCGCTGTTCTGGGTCCACGCGGCCTACAGCTACGGCGCGCTGGCCGTCGTCGTGTGGCTCCTGGCGGGTGGCGTCGCGCGGACGGTGCGTGGCCAGCGACGGCTCCTCGCCCTCGCCCTCGGGGGCGTGCTCGTGCCGCTCGTCGCGAGCGTCGAGTCCGTGGTGCGTCCGCCGAGCCAGGGAGCGCTCGACCTGGCGCCGGCGGGCTTCCTCGTCACCGCAGGCGTCTGGCTCTGGGTCGAGCGGTTCTCCGGCGACCTGCGGGCCGTCCCGCTCACGACCAGGCACGTCCTGTTCGCGCTGACGGACGCGGTGGTGGTGCTCGATGCCGCCGGCCGGGTGGTGGACGCGAACCGGGCGGGCACCGCTCACCTTCTGCGCTACCGACCGGAGCTGGCGGGTGACGTCATCGGCCGGCCGTGGACCGACCTGGTGGCGCCGCGCATCGTGGAGACGCTGGCCGGCGCGGAGCACCGGTTCATCACCGGCTCGGACGGTCAGACGCTCGACGTGCGGGTGAGCAGGGTGGTGACCGCTGCCGGCCGGCTCCAGGGCGAGGTCGTCGTCATCCGCGACGTGACCGAAGTCGAGCGGATGCGCGCAGAGCTGTCGGAGCAGGCGTTGCGCGACGTGCTGACGGGCCTGTTCAACCGGCGCCACCTCGAGCGGGTGCTCCCCGAGGCCGTGCAGGCGGCGCTTGCTGACGACCGCCCCCTGTCGGTCCTCATGGTCGACGTCGACCGCTTCAAGGAGGTCAACGACCGGTGCGGACACGCGGCGGGCGACCGCGTGCTCGTCGAGGTGGCACGGGTCCTCCAGACGGGGGTACGCCCGCAGGACGTCGTCGCCCGGACGGGCGGTGACGAGTTCGTGATGCTCCTGCCTGGCGTGACCGGGCCCGACGCCGCGCAGCGCGCGGAAGACCTGCGCACCCGGTGCGTGGGCGTCACGCTCCCGGGCGGGTCGCCCGACGGCCACGTCACGGTGAGCGTCGGGGTCGCACAGCTTGCTGCACGCGGCTCGGTGGGGAAGCTGCTCGACGACGCGGACGCCGCGCTCTACGACGCGAAGGCCGCCGGACGGGACATGGTCGCGCTCGCCGCGGCACCCGCGTGCCATCACGAGGGCGTTCCGGAGCGGCCGCGCGCCCAGGACCCTGACGACGACCTCCGCTGAGCCGGCCAGCGGGCTGGGGAAGCTGCTGCGAGAGCGCCGGCCAGAGCGGGCACACGGCGCAGTCCCCAGGCGGCCGGCACCCGTGGGCGCGCCGCGCGACGAGCCTGGCACGGGGGCCAACGGCCCCCGACTTGCACCGGTGCCCGGCGCCACGTAGTGTTGTCTCTCGGCCCGCAAGGGAGGAACGGACAGCGAGGAACACCTCGCAGGCCGGTCCCCGGGGCCCAAACACTCCGACTTGAACGGGTTCGACGCTTCGGCGTCGGGAACGGTCGCGCCGGGATGTGGGGAGCGGCAGAAGCGGAGTTTGACTCCGCGAAGCGGTTCCGCTAAGTTTGAGCGGTTGCCTCCGGACGGGTTGTGATGGCCTGGATGGATGAGCGTCTGTTCCTTGAGAACTCAACAGCGTGCCAAAAGT
>NZ_VTTP01000014.1 GCF_008364845.1 Actinotalea subterranea
CGGCGCCCCCCGCCGACCCGCCGACGCGGCCGGCGCACCGATCGTCGTCGGTCGCGGCCAGGCCCGCCCGCCGGAGACGGGCGGCGCGCGCCGGCCACCGGCACCGCCCGCGCGCCGTCCACGGCCCGACGGCGACGGGACCGCCGCGCCTGCTGGTCCCCGCCCCGACCGCCGCAGCGCAGCCGGGGCGGGGGTCGTCGCCGGTGCCGCGGGTGCCCGGACGGCCTCCGGGGCACGCCCGGGCGGCAGCGCCCGCCCCGCGGGCCCACGCCCGGCCGACGGCGCCGCAGGACACCCGACCACCGTCCGGCCTGCGCAACCCGGCGCAGGAGCGCCCAGGCCCGGGCAGCGCCCGGCGGCCGGACGGCCCGGCGCGCCCGGCACAGCGGGCACCCTCGGCCGAGGCGGGCCCGGAGGGCCGCAGGCCCCCGGCGGGAGGCCGCCGCTCACCGCACCGGAACGACGACGCAGGATCGCGCGCTACTCCGTGCGGGCGCTCGTGCTGCTGCTCGCGCTGGCGATCGCGTGGCCCGTCGGGCTCCTGATGTGGGCCAACGGCAAGATCCAGCACGTCGACGCGCTCTCGGGCACGCCCGACAACACCTCGGGGACGACCTACCTCCTGGCGGGCTCCGACGCCCGCGGCGGCGAGAGCGGGATCATCGAGGACGGCACGGCCGGCGCCCGCACCGACACGATCATGATCTTGCACGACCCCGCGAGCGGCCCCGCGTCGCTCATCAGCCTGCCGCGCGACACCTACACGGAGGTCCCGGGCTACGGCCCGGCCAAGCTCAACGCCGCCTACGCCTGGGAGGGCGCACCGCTCCTGGTGACGACGGTCGAGCAGCTCACGGGCCTGCACGTCGACCACTACGTCGAGGTGGGGCTCGGCGGCGTCGCGAACCTCGTCGACGCCGTCGGCGGAGTCGAGCTGTGCCTCGATCCGGCGGTCAACAAGATGGACTTCCCCGTCGCGGACACCGACTCGGGCATGTTCTGGGAGGCTCCGGGCTGCCGCGTCGTCGACGGCGTCGCCGCGCTCGGGTTCGCCCGCATGCGGCACGCCGACCACGAGGGCGACATCGGTCGCGCCAAGCGGCAGCAGCAGCTCATCGCAGCGGTGTCCTCGACCGTCGCCGACCCTGCGCTCGTCGTGCAGCCAGGACGTCAGGTCGCGCTCATCGGCGCAGGGCTCGGGGCGCTGCACGTGAGCGACGGCACGGGGATCCTCGACCTCGGCCGCCTCGCTCTCGCGTTCCGTGCCGCGACGGGGCCCGAGGGGGTCCGCGGCACGCCGCCGATCGCGAGCCTCGACTACCGGCCCGGAGGCATCGGCTCGACCGTGCTCCTCGACGCCGACCAGACGCCGGCGTTCTGGGCCTCGATCGTCGACGGCACGGTCGCACCGGGAAGCACGGTCGGCGGCGTCCCCGCAGGCTGACCGCCCTGCCCGCGGGCGCCCTGCCCGCTGACCGCCCTGCCCGCGGACCTCTGCCCGCTGAGCGCCGCGTGTCAGGCCGACGGGCCCACGCGTCAGATCGCCACGGACGGCCTCGGCCCCCGGCGCAGCCTGCGCTCGATCCAGCGCCTCATGGGTGGGTTGACCCGCTTCTCGACGCCGTGGTGCACCAGCCACGCCAGGCCGAGCGACGCGGACGCGGCTGCGCCGAGCGCGACCAGGGTGGGCACGTCGTCGTGCAGGAGGTGGATCACCCACCAGCCCCAGAACTCGTGCACGAGGTACAGCGGGTACGTCAGGGCGCCGACCGTCGTCAGCACACGCCAGTCGAGGTGCTTCAGGCGCGTCATCGTCAGGAGCGCGACTGCCGCGAAGCACGCGACGACGAGGACGCCGAGGACCACCGCGGAGGGGGCGAACGCGGTGTTCCGGCCGAGCGAGCGCACCTGCGCGGGCACCACCGTGCTCACGGCCAGGCCCACGTTCATCGCGACGAGCAGCCAGGGCAGGCGGGCGTGCCCGTCACGGTGGATGAGGTACAGCAGCATGCCGCCCGCGAACAGGGGCGCGTAGCGGCCGATGAGGACCTCCGACCCGAGCTCCCAGCCGAGCACCTCCGTCGCAAGGCCCGCGAGCGGCCAGACGGTCGCGAACGCCAGCACGCGGCGCCGTGTGACCCCCACGGCGACGAGCAGGACGACGAGGGCGTAGAACCGCAGCTCCGTCCACAGGGTCCAGTAGACGCCGTCGACGTGACGCACCCCGAACGCCTCCTGGAGCAGGGTCACGTTCACGGCGACCTCGCCGACCGAGATCTGCTTCCCGTCGCGCCACAGCGCCAGGAGCAGGAAGCTCGTCAGCGCGAGCGCCGTCCAGTAGGCCGGCAGGAGGCGCGCGAGCCGGGAGGCGACGACGCCCGGCACGCTGCGCCCCCACGCCGACCACAGGATGACGAACCCGCTGATGACGAAGAACAGCTCGGGCGCGAGCGCGAAGTACATGGTCACGCGGCCCAGCACCGGGAACCGCTCGACGGGCTCCTCACCCCACGCGGTGCTCCAGCGGGCGGTGAAGTGGTAGAGCAGGACGCCCGCTGCCGCCGCGAAGCGCAGGCCGTCGAGCGCCCGCAGACGGGGGCCGTCGGTCCGCCGCGCCGGGGCACCGGCCGGCCGGTCCGCGCGCCCGGCCTCGGGCGCGGCCGCCCCCGCCCCGCCCGGAGCGGTCGGCGGCGCCTGCGGACGTCCCGGAGCCGCGACGGTCGTCGTTACCATTCCGTGACCATATGGGCGGTCCGACGGATCCGCCTCCCGAGGCGCCGACCACCCCGGGTTCCCTCACCCGGCCCTCACGCGACGAGCACAGGTCAGACGCCGAACCCCGTCGTCTGCCGGCCGGTGCCGTGCCGGGAGCGCAGCCGCTCACCCTTCGCGTGCGCCTCGTCACGCAGGCCCTCCTGGAACGCGGTCATGCGGCCGCGCAGCTCCGCGCCGCCCGCAGCGTCCGCGAGCCCGGCCGCGAGGATCCGCACCGCGAGGAGGCCCGCGTTGCGCGCGCCACCGACGGACACGGTCGCGACCGGGACGCCCGCGGGCATCTGGACGATCGACAGCAGGGAGTCCATCCCGTCGAGGTGCGCGAGCGGCACGGGGACGCCGACGACGGGCAGCGGCGTGACCGCGGCGAGCATCCCCGGCAGGTGCGCCGCTCCCCCGGCCCCCGCGACGATCACCCGCAGGCCGCGCGCCGCCGCCGAGCGGCCGTACTCGATCATCTCCGCGGGCATGCGGTGCGCCGAGACCACGTCGACCTCGCACGCCACGTCGAACTCCGCGAGCGCCTGCGCCGCGGCCTGCATCACCGGCCAGTCCGAGTCCGAGCCCATGACGACGCCCACCAACGGCTGCTCACCCATCGCCGACCTCCCTGACGTGACCGACCGCGCGCGGACGCGCACGGCTCATGGCTGCTCCCCGCGCAGGAGGGCCGCGGCGCGCGCGGCACGCGACCGCACGTCGTCGAGGTCGTCGCCGCACACGGTGACGTGGCCCAGCTTGCGACCGGGCCGGATCTTCTTGCCGTACAGGTGCACGCGCGCACCCGGGTCCGCACCGACCACGGCCGGCAGCGCGTCGGTGAGGCGCTCGAGCGTGCTGCCGAGCACGTTCGCCATGACCGACCACCGCGCACGCGGAGCCGGGTCGCCCAGCGGCAGGTCGAGGACCGCGCGCAGGTGCTGCTCGAACTGGCTCGTCACCGCACCGTCGATCGTCCAGTGGCCCGAGTTGTGCGGCCGCATCGCGAGCTCGTTCACGACGACGGCTCCGTCCACCTCGAACATCTCGACCGCGAGCACACCCGTGACGTCGAGGCCCTCCGCGACGCGCACCGCGGCGTCGACGGCCTGCGCCTCGACCGTGGGGTCGAGGCCCGGCGCGGGGGCCACGACCTCGGCGCACACCCCGTCGCGCTGGACCGTCTCCACGACCGGCCACACCCGGACCTCGCCCGACGGACGCCGCGCGAGCAGCACCGCGAGCTCACGCACGAACGGCACCTTCTGCTCCGCGAGCAGCGCGGGGCCGCCGATCCGCGCCGCCGCGAACCACTCCGCGACCTCCGCCGCACCGCGCACCACGCGCACGCCCTTGCCGTCGTAGCCCCCGCGGGACGTCTTGACGACGGCCTCCCCGCCCTCCTGCTCCAGGAACGCCTCGAGGTCCGCCGGCTCCGTGACCTCCGCCCACCGCGGGCACGGCACGCCGAGGCGGGCGAGCGCGCGGCGCATGACGATCTTGTCCTGCGCGTGCAGGAGCGCGGCCGGGCCGGGCCGCACGGGCACCCCGGCCGCCTCGACCTGTTCCAGGACGTCCGCCGGGATGTGCTCGTGCTCGAACGTCAGGACGTCCGCGCGCGGCGGGCCGCTCACCAGGTCGAGCACCGCGCCCGCGTCACGCGGCGCACCCACGGGCGCGTCCACGACCACACGGGCGGCGGACGTCGTCGCGCCCTCGACCAGGACCCGCAGGTGCAGGCCGAGCCCGGTCGCCGCCGGGGCCATCATCCGGGCGAGCTGTCCACCACCGACCACCGCCACCACACGCGTCACGATGGGCGAGCCTAACAACGCCTCGCCGGGCCCCGGACCGTCGTCCGGATACGCTGGCGCGCATGCGTGAGCGCCTGGTCGAGCTCGCCCGCTTCGGCTCCGTCGGTGCGCTCGCGTTCGTCGTCGACGTCGGGCTCTTCAACGTCCTGAGGTACGGCCCGGGCGAGATCCTCGAGGCCAAGCCGCTGACCGCCAAGGTGATCTCGGTCGCCGTCGCGACGGTCGTGGCGTGGCTTGGCAACCGACGGTGGACGTTCGCCTCGCGCACCGGCGCGCCGGGGGCCGGCGGGGTCCTTCGCCAGCTGCTCGGCTTCGCCGTCGTCAACGTGGGCGGCATGGTGATCGCCGTCGGCTGCCTCGCGTTCTCGCACTACGTGCTCGGCCTGACCTCGCCGCTCGCCGACAACGTCGCCGCGAACGTCGTGGGGCTCGCCCTCGGCACCGCGTTCCGCTACCTCGCGTACAGCCGCGTGGTGTTCCGCGACCGGCCCGTCGCCTCAGCGGACGCGGCCGCGCCCCCGTCGGCGCCGCTCGCGCGTCGAGACGAGCGCACCCCGCGGGAGCACGAGGTCGGGGTCGAGCGCCTTGGGCACGCCGGCGAGGAACACCGCGAACACAGGCGGGCGCCGCTGGGCGAGCTCGAGCCGTCCCCCGTCGGCGGCGACGAGGTCGCGCGCAAGGGCCAGGCCCAGGCCGGTGCCCTTGCCCGAGGTGACCTCGCGCTCGAAGATCCGCGGGGCCAGGTCGTCGGGCACCCCGGGCCCCTCGTCGGAGATCTCGATCACGACGGCCCCTCCGGGCCCGGAGGGGCGTGAGCGCACCGTCGTCGTGCCCGCGCCGTGCACGAGCGAGTTCTCGATGAGCGTCGCGAGCGCCTGCGCGAGCGCCCCGGGCGTCGCGAGCACGGCGACACCCGTCGGGACCTCGACGACGAGCTTGCGTCCGGCCGTCGCGAACGACGGGCCCCACTCCTCCTCCTGCTGGTGCACCACGTCGAGCAGGTGGACGGCCTCCGTGGTGCCGCCCTGCGCGCGCCGGGACCGGGCGAGGAGGTCGTCGACGACCGTGACGAGGCGCTCGACCTGCTCGAGCGAGATGCGGGCCTCCTCACGCACCTCCTCCTTGTCCGTGGCCGCGACGATCTCCTCGAGGCGCATGGACAGGGCCGTCAGGGGCGTGCGCAGCTGATGGGAGGCGTCGGCCGCGAACTGCCGCTCGGCCGCGAGGCGCCCCGCGAGCCGGTCGGCGCTGCGCGCGAGCTCGGCCGCCACGAGGTCGATCTCCTCGACGCCCGAGGGCTCGAGGCGCGGGCGCACCTGGCCCGAGCCGAGCTGCTCGGCGCTCGCCGCGAGGTACACGAGCGGGGCCGCGAGCCTGCGCGCCTGCCACAGGGCCATCGTGATGCCCGCGCCGAACGCCACGACGGCGGCCGTGATGACCAGGGCGACGCTGCGGGCGGTGCGCCAGAAGACGTCCCACCAGGAGATGGACAGCAGCACGACGGCGCCCGAGTCCGTGTGCACGATCTCGGGGTACGCGCGCCCCTCGATGGGTTCGCCGGCACGGAACCGGTTGCCCTCCGGGTCCACGACCGACACCGACGCGGGCAGCCGACCGCCCTCGCCGCCGACGTAGAACTCGAGGAGCCCCTCGTCGATCGGGCGGTCCGTGGCCAGGCGCGACTCGACCTGGCGGGCGAGCGCCGCGGCACGGTCGGCGAGCTCACGCTCCTCGGTCTCGCTCACCAGCCGCGCGCCGTAGAAGGCGAGCGGGATGCCGAGGAGCATGACCGCGACGGTGACCGCCGCGATGGTGGCCTGGAGGACCCGGCGACGCATCGGGCGGCGTCAGACCGCGCCGGTCTCGAACCGGAAGCCCATGCCCCGGACGGTCGAGATGTAGCGCGGCGCGTTCGCGTCGTCGCCGAGCTTGCGACGCAGCCACGAGACGTGCATGTCGAGCGTCTTGGTCGAGCCGCTGGGGTCCGAGTCCCAGACCTCGCGCATGAGGGTCTCGCGCGGCACGACGCTCCCCGCGTCACGCACGAGGACCCGCAGGAGGTCGAACTCCTTCGCGGTCAGGTGCAGCTCACGGTCCGCCTGGAACGCGCGGTGCGCGGCCAGGTCCATGCGCACGTTCTGCGCGACGACCTGGTCCTCCTCCGTGCCGTCCGCGTTCGAGCGGCGCAGCAGCGCCCGGACCCGGGCCAGGAGCTCGGCGAGCCGGAAGGGCTTGGTCACGTAGTCGTCGGCGCCCGCGTCGAGGCCCACGACGAGGTCGACCTCGTCGGCGCGCGCGGTCAGCACGAGGACCGGCGTGGTCAGGCCGTGGTTGCGGATCCAGCGCGCGACGTCCAGCCCGTCCATGTCGGGCAGGCCGAGGTCGAGGATGACCATGTCGGCACCAGGGGCGGAGTCGATGGCTCCTTGACCTGTCCCTTGCACGACGACGTCGTACCCCTCGCGTCCGAGCGCCCGGGCCAACGGCTCGGCAATGGCCGGGTCATCTTCAGCCAAGAGAACCTGCGTCATGGGCTCATGCTAGCCAACGCGGAGGCCCGACCCCGGGACGCACGGGCGGCGCGTGGCCGAGGCGTCGGCGTCGTCCCCCGGGGGGACGCCGGTCGCACGCGTCTCGGACCACGGGCCGACCCCACGTGCGCCGCTCAGCCCTAGGCTGGCCGGATGCGGTGGTGGGAGCGCGTGGGTGCGTGGGACGAGACGCACCGGTTCGCGATCGACGCGACCGCGGCCACGCTCCTGACCCTCATGGTCGCCCCGCTGAACGCGCTCGGAGGCCAGGGGTACTCGGACTTCGCGTCCTGGTGGGCGGTCGCCCTCGTCGTCCCGCTCGCCTGGCGCCGGACCCGGCCCGCACCGTCCGCGGCCGCGGTGTTCACGGTCGCGCTCCTGCACTTCGCCGCCGGCGACTTCATCTACGCCGCCGACGTGGCGGTGCTCCTCGCGCTGTACTCCGTGACGGTGCACGGCCCCGTGTGGGCCTACCGGACCGCCATCACCGGGGCGCTCGTCGGGTCCTTCCTGCTGGGCGCCGCGATGCTCCTGACCGAGGAGACGAGCGTCGAGGGCTCGGTCTTCGCGACCTTCGCCATCGGCCTCATGTCCCTCAGCGTCTTCGCGTTCGCGCTCGTGCGGCGGTCGAGGCGCGAGCGGATCGACTCCCTCGTCGACCGCGCCCGCAGGCTCGAGATCGAGCGGGACCAGCAGGCGCTCATCGCGACCTCCGCCGAGCGCACACGCATCGCGCGCGAGATGCACGACATCGTCGCGCACTCCCTGTCCGTGATCATCGCCCAGGCCGACGGCGGCCGGTACGCCGCCGACCAGGACCCAGCGGCGGCGACACGGTCCCTGACGACCATCGCGGAGACCGGGCGCGCCGCCCTCGCGGACATGCGACGCCTCCTGGGGGTCCTGCGCCCCGAGGCGATCGCCGCGGGCGCCGGCTCCGGGGTCGCGCCGGTCCCGCCCGGCGCCCGGCCCACCGCCTCGGCCGCCGCGACGACGGGGCCCGTGGACCTCATCCCTCAGCCCGCGGTCGACGACATCGAGCACCTCGTGGAGCAGATGCGCGGCAGCGGCGTGCGCACGTCGTTCGTGCGGATGGGCACGCCCCGACCCCTGCCCCCCGGCACCGGGCTCACCGTGTACCGGATCTGCCAGGAGTCGCTCACCAACGTGCTCAAGCACGCCGGGCCGTCGCCGACCGCGACGGTCATGCTGCAGTGGGCACCGGCGTCCCTCGTGCTCGAGATCAACGACGACGGGCGCGGTGCGGCGGCCGTCGGGGACGGCGCGGGCCAGGGCGTGCTCGGCATGCGCGAGCGGGCTGCGATGCTCGGAGGATCACTGACCGTCGGGCCCCGGCCCGGCGGTGGATACCGGGTGCGCGCGGAGATCCCGCTGCCCCGCACGGAGGAGGACCGATGACCGAGGGTTTCGAGCCGACGGGGATGCGCCCCGGCGCGATGCCGGGCTACGCCGGGACCGACGCCGAGGCACCGCGCGAGACGATCCGCGTCGCGCTCGTCGACGACCAGCAGCTCGTCCGTGCCGGGTTCCGCATGGTCATCGACTCCCAGCCCGACCTCGAGGTCGTCATGGAGGCCGGTGACGGTGCGGAGGCGCTGCGCCGCCTCCAGGCCGTGGTCGCCGACGTCGTGCTCATGGACGTGCGCATGCCCAACCTCGACGGCCTCGCGGCGACCGCCCGGCTCACCGCGTCGCAGGGTCCCGTCCCGCGCGTCGTCGTCCTGACGACGTTCGACCTCGACGAGTACGTGCTCTCCGCGATCCGCGCGGGCGCGAGCGGGTTCCTGCTCAAGGACGCACCGCCCGAGGAGATGCTCGAGGCGATCCGCACCGTGCACCGCGGCGACGCGGTCATCGCCCCCTCGAGCACGCGGCGCCTGCTCGAGCACCTCGTCACGGCGCTGCCCGACGAGGAGCACACCGCACCCCACCCGGGCCTCGCCGAGCTGACCGACCGCGAGCGCGAGGTCCTCGTGCTCATGGCCCGCGGCCGGTCCAACACGGAGATCGGCCAGGACCTGTTCGTCGCCGAGGCGACCGTCAAGACCCACGTGGGTCGCATCCTGGCCAAGCTCGGCGCGCGCGACCGCGTGCAGGCCGTCGTCACGGCCTACGAGAGCGGGCTCGTCCGCCCCGGTTCCTGACGCGCACGCCGTCGGTCGCCACCAGGTCCGCGCAGGTCCGCGCAGGTCCCCCCGAGGGGCCGCCGTCGTCGCGCCGGCGTACGCCTGCGGTCCGCGGGGCCGTACCCCCACGGGATGACCGCTGGCCGTCAGGGACCATGCCGGGACCCGATGCCGCACCGCGGCGAGGGCGCTTAGCGTCGAGCCCGGAGCGAAGGCCCCGCCCGGACGGCAGCGACCGGACGGGCGGGGCGGCTCCGCCAGGCCCTTGAAGCCGCACCTGACCGACACCAGCACTGGAGAGACCACGTGGACAGCACCACAGCCACCCCGTCCGGACACGCCCCCGCCTCCGGGGCCCCAGCGGCCGCGGCGGTCCGGGCACGTGGGCTGCGCAAGGTCTACGGCTCCGGCGAGGCCGCGGTGAACGCGCTCGCCGACGTCGACATCGACTTCGCCGCGGGCGCCTTCACGGCGATCATGGGCCCGTCCGGCTCCGGCAAGTCCACCCTCATGCACCTGCTCGCGGGCCTCGACTCGGCGACGAGCGGCAAGGCGTACCTCGGGTCCACCGAGATCACGGGCCTCGGCGACAAGGAGCTGACCCGCCTGCGGCGCGACCGCGTGGGCTTCGTCTTCCAGTCGTTCAACCTGCTGCCGATGTTCACGGCCGAGCAGAACATCGTGCTCCCGCTCGAGCTCGCCGGCGCCCGCGTGGACCCCGCGTGGATGGACACCCTCGTCCAGACGCTCGGGCTCGCCGACCGCCTGACCCACCGCCCCTCCGAGCTGTCCGGCGGCCAGCAGCAGCGCGTCGCGATCGCACGCGCCCTGATCGCGAAGCCCGACGTCGTCTTCGCCGACGAGCCCACCGGCAACCTCGACTCGCGTGCCGGCGCCCAGGTCCTCAGCTTCCTGCGGCGCTCGGTGCGTGAGCTCGGCCGCACGGTGATCATGGTCACGCACGACCCGTCCGCCGCCGCCTACGCGGACCGCGTCGTCCTGCTCGCCGACGGCCGGATCGCGGGCGACATCACCGACCCGACGCCCGAGTCGGTCCTCGCCGGCCTCGACGCGCTGCGCTCGCTCGACGAGCCTGAGGCGGCGATGCGCTGATGCTACGCCTCACCCTGGCCCAGATGCGACGCAGCCTGGGCCGCCTCACCGCGGCCGGGATCGCGATCATGATCGGGACCGCGTTCGTCGCGGTGACCCTCATCGCAGGTGCCGTCATCACGCGCACCAGCTACGACGCCGTCTCGGCGTCCCTCGCCGACGCGGACCTCGTCCTCCTCGGCTCCAGGGACCAGGGTCTGTCGGCCGAGGACGTCGACGCCGTGCGCGAGACCGACGGCGTCGCCGCCGTCGACGGGCACATGCGGCTGTGGACCGAGCTGAGCGCCGGGACCAAGCACGCCTACCCCGACGTCACGACCCTCGCGTCCGACCCGCGCCTCGACCCGCAGGTGCTGCTCGACGGTCGCGCGCCGGAGCGCTCCGGCGAGATCGTCCTGCCCGATCGCATGGCGGAGCGGCTCGGGGTCGAGGTCGGCGACACCGTCACGACGGAACGCTCCTCCTGGGTGCCGGCCGACGCTGCCGACGCCGACGGTGCCGACGGTGCCGACACGGCCGCGACCGACGGTGCCGACAGTGCCGACAGTGCCGATGGTGCCGGAGCCGCTGCGACCGACGTCGAGGGCGAGTGGGTCACCCGCACCGAGCGCCTCGAGGTCGTCGGGCTCAACGACGACCCCACGGGTGCCTTCGCCCAGACGGGCGGCGCCGTCGTCGTGCACCCCGAGGACGCCGAGCGCTGGGCGCTCGACGACACCATGGGCGCACCCGTGCAGTACACCGAGGCGGTCGTCGCGCTCGACGCGGACGCCGACCTCGAGTCCGTCCGCGGCGAGATCGAGGCCGCCGCCCCCGAGGGCGCCGTGCTGCGCACCAAGGACGAGCACGCCCAGGCCAAGACCGCGGAGCTGACCAACGGCGCCGACGTGTTCACGACCATCGTGCTCGGCTTCGCCTCGATCGCCCTGCTCGTCGCCGCCCTCGTCATCGCGAACACGTTCCAGGTGCTCGTCGCCCAGCGGACCCGGACCCTGGCCCTGCTGCGGTGCGTCGGCGCGGACAAGCGTCAGCTGCGCCGGTCGGTGCTCATCGAGGCGACCATCCTCGGCGCCACGGCCTCGGCCGTCGGGCTCGCGCTCGGCATCGGGCTGGCCCAGCTCACGCTGACGGTCCTGGGCGGGGTCAACCTCGACGTCCCGCTCCCCGCGACCGTGAGCGTCACCGCGGCCGCCGTGATCGCGCCGCTCGTCGTCGGCACGCTCGTGACGGTCGTGGCCGCGCTCGCCCCGGCACGTGGCGCCACACGTGTCGCCCCGCTCGCCGCGCTGCGGCCCGCGGACGCCCCCGCCCTGACCCAGCGGCGCAACCTGCCGCGACTCGTGATCGCCTCGCTCCTGACGGTCGCGGGTGTCGGGCTCCTCCTGTTCGCCGTCATCGGCGGCCGCGAGATGGACGAGGTGCTCGCGCTGGGCGTCGGCGTGCTCGGCGGCGCACTGTCGTTCGTCGGCGTGCTCGTCGGTGCCGTGTTCTGGATCCCGAAGGTCGTCAGCCTCACCGGCGCGATCCTCGGTGGCCGTGGCACCAGCGCCAAGCTCGCCGCCGCCAACACCCTGCGGAACCCGCGCCGCACCGCGGCGACGAGCACCGCGCTCCTCATCGGCGTCACGCTCGTGGCCATGATGAGCACCGGCGCCGCGAGCGCCAGGACGACCCTCACCGAGGAGCTCGCCTCGGAGTTCCCCGTCGACGTCCTCGTCTGGGCACCCCGCAGCCTGAGCGCCGTGGCGGAGCCCACCGGGCCAGCGGACGACACCTCCGCCCCGACCGTGCTCGACCAGCGCCTCGCCGACGAGCTCGACCAGATCGACGGCACCGCGCAGGTCCAGCTCGTCACCTCGATCGACGCCGTGGTGACCGTCGAGGGAGCAGAGGCGACCGGCCCCCTGCGCGTGCTGCCGGCTCCCGCCGCCCGCGGGGTGCTGCTCGCACCGGACCAGGCCGAGGGGCTCGACGAGGACTCCGTGATCGTGTCGCAGGGCCTGGCCGAGGTGCTCGGCGTGGAGTCCGGCGACGTCGTCTCGCTGGGCGCCACGACGCTCGACCGCACCGGTGGCACCGTGCCGACCGGGGAGAGCGTCGAGCGAACCGCCGTCGTGACCGAGTTCGGCCAGGGCTTCCTCGCGACGCCGGGCACGCTCGAGGCCATGGGCGTCGATGCGACGCCCAACGAGATGTGGCTGCGCATGGACGCCGACGCGGACCCGGTGGACGTCGTCAGCGACATCCAGGACGCCCTCGACGAGACCACCGTCTCCGTCGCGGGTGCGGCGCTCGAGCGCGTCATGTTCCAGCGCGTCATCGACACGCTCCTGGCCGTCGTCGTCGGGCTCCTCGGCGCCGCCGTCGTGATCGCCCTCATCGGTGTCGCGAACACGCTGTCGCTGTCCGTCATCGAACGCCGCCGGGAGTCCGCGACGCTCCGCGCGATCGGCCTCTCCAAGGCCCAGCTGCGCGGGACGCTCGCGATCGAGGGTGCGCTCATCGCAGGCGTCGGTGCCGTGCTCGGCTCGGTCCTCGGCCTCCTGTACGGGTGGGCCGGAGCCGTGACCGTCCTCGGGGTCATGGGCGACGTGCGGCTCACGGTCCCGTGGCGCGACCTCGCCCTGGTCCTCGTCGTGGCGCTGGGCGCCGGGCTCCTCGCCTCGGTCCTGCCGGGGCGCGCCGCGGCCCGGACGTCGCCGGTCGAGGCGCTCGCCGTCGACTGAGCAGTGGTCGTGGGGCCCGCGAGGGCCCCACGACCGCCTGCCCGGCAGGGCACGATGGGGCAGGCACGACGGCGCAGGGCCCACCAGGGCACAGCAGCCGCACCGCACGGCACAGCACACGCACGGCACAGCACACGCACCGCACGGCACCGCCGTCACGCAGACCGCACGGACGAAGGAGGGCGCGTGAGCCCGCAGATGCTCCGCCTGACGCTCGCCCAGATGCGGCGCAGCGCCGGGCGCCTCGTCGCCGCGGGTCTCGCGATCACCCTGGGCACCGGGTTCGTGGCAGCCACGCTCCTCGCCGGGGGCTCCATGACGCGCACCGTCAACGAGGCCCTGACCGAGCAGTACGCCGGGGCGGACCTCGTCGTGACCGACGGCGAGGTCACGGGCCAGACGCTCGGGATCCTCGCGGAGCTCCCGGGAGTCACGTCCGTGCACGGCCACCTCGAGCTCGGCCTCGACCTCACAGGGGGCACCGGGCGCACCTTCGCCCAGGTCACGTCAGCGGCGGTGGACCCCGGCCTGGAGAGCGCGGAGCTCGCCGCGGGCACCCTGCCGACGGCGCCCGGCGAGATCGCCGTATCGCGTGAGGTCTCCGAGCTCCTCGGGCTCGAGGTCGGCGACCACGTCGACGCCGAGCAGGTGTCGTGGCGCGAGATCGACGAGGTCGACCAGGTCGGCCAGGTGTCGGGCGACGAGCAGGAGATGGGACCGGTGCGCCAGACCGACCGCCTGACGGTGGTCGGTGTCGTCGACCAGCCCGGGGCGGCCCTCCTCGGCACCACGGGGGTCGGCGTCGTGCACCCGGACCAGATGGCCGCGTGGCTCGACTTCCAGGACCCCGTCGCGGACCAGACCTGGTACTGGTACGCGCTGGTCTCGGTCGCCGACGACGTGTCCGTCGCCGACGTGCAGGCCATGGCCCGGGACGCCCTGACGACCGACGCCGCCGTGCGCACCATCGGTGAGCAGGCCCGCTCCGTGACCACCGACGTCACGGGGACCGCTGACCAGCTCACCGCGGCCGTCCTGGGGTTCGCGGCCGTGTCCCTCATCGTCGCCGCGCTCGTCATCACCAACACGTTCCAGGTCCTCGTGGCCCAGCGGACACGCACCCTCGCGCTGCTGCGCTGCGTCGGCGCGGGCGCCGGCCAGCTGCGCCTCGTCGTGCTGGTCGAGGGTCTCGCGCTGGGCCTCGCCTCGTCCCTGCTCGGGGTGCTGCTCGGGACGGCCGCCGTGCAGGCCGCGCTCCTCGTGCTGCGACGCAGCACCGACGTGCCGCTGCCCGAGCTCGTCGCCGTGACGCCCGCCGTCGTCGTCGTGCCCGTGGGGCTCGGTGTGCTGGTGACCGTGCTCGCCGTCCTGGGGCCGGCCGTCGCGGCGACCCGCGTCTCCCCGCTCGCGGCCCTGCGTCCCGTCGAGGACCCGCCCTGGCGACCGGCCGCCGGGACACGCGCGTGGATCGCGATGACGCTCGTCCTCGTGGGCGCCGCGCTGCTCGCCCTCGGCCCCGCCGCGTCCGACCGGGACGCCCTCGGCATCGGGCTGGGCATGGGCCTCCTCGGCGGCGCGCTGTCCTTCCTCGGCATGGTCATGGGGGCCGTCTTCTGGGTCCCCTGGGTCGTCGCTCGCGCCGGCCAGGCCCTGGGGCTCCTCGGTGGGACGTCCGCACGCCTGGCCGCGGCCAACGCGCTGCGCAACCCGCGACGCACGGCGTCGACGAGCGCCGCCCTGTTCATCGGCGTGACGCTCGTCGCGATGATGGCGACGGGCGCCGCGAGCACCCGCTCGGCCCTCGACGGGACGTTGACGCAGGAGTTCCCGGTCGACGTCGGCGTCGGCGCCTACAGCGACGGGTTCGACGTCCCCGCGCTCCCCACGGGCCTGCCCGCGGCCGTCCGCGCGATCGAGGGCGTCGAGGCCGTGACCACCCTGACGGGCGTGTCCGTGGACCTCGAGCGCGCGGACGGCACGGGCGACGACACGACGGGCACCATGGTCGTCGAGGCGCGGGGGGTCGACCTCGCGGAGGCGCGCACCGTGATGCGGGCGCCCGAGCAGCTCGACGGCCTCGGCACCGGGACGGTCGTCGTGCCCGCGACCGTCGCATCCTGGTACGGCATCGACGACGGCGACCCGCTGACGCTGCGACGCACGGTCGCGCCCTACGTCACCGACGTCACCTCGACGCCCGGGCCGTCGGTGTCCGACGGGACGACGCGCCCGCCCGACCCGACGACGGACGACGGCACGGAGGCGACCGACGACGGGACCGGGGTGCCCGACGACGGGGCCGCCGAACCTCGGGCCGCCCTCACGCTCACCGCCGTCGTGACCGACCTCACCGGGACCGCGCTGATCGTGACCCCGTCGTCCGTCGAGGCGCTCGACCCGGACGCGCCCACGAGCCGCCTGTGGATCCGGGTCGCGGACCCCCGCGAGCCGCAGGCCACCGTCGACGCGATCACGGAGGCGGCCTCCGAGTCAGGCACGTCGCTCGAGACGACCGGGGTCGCCGTCCAGCGCGCCTTCTACCAGCGGGTGGTCGACACGCTGCTGACGGTCGTGCTCGGGCTGCTCGCGGTCGCGGTGGTCATCGCGCTCGTCGGCGTCGCGAACACCCTCGCCCTCTCGGTCATCGAGCGCCGCCGCGAGTCGGCGACCCTGCGCGCGCTCGGCATGTCCCGCACGCAGCTGCGCACGACGCTCGCCGTCGAGGGGATGCTCACCGCCGGCGTGGGCGGCCTCGTCGGCGTGCTCCTGGGAACCGCCTACGGCTGGGTCGGTGTGCGCATCCTGCTCGGCGTCCTGGCGCCCGTCGCGCTCGTCGTGCCGTGGTCGGCGCTCGGCGTGATCCTCGTCGTCGCGGTCCTCGCCGGCCTGCTCGCGTCCGTGCTGCCCGGGCGGCGCGCGTCCCGCACCTCTCCGGTCGCGGCCCTCGCGATCGAGTGACGTGGTCGCCGGTCGCCGGCCGCCGGTCGCCGGCGCGGCAGGCGTCCCGGCCGTCCCGATCGGGTGAGGTGCTCGGCGGCGGCGCGGCCCCTGCCGGTGCAGTGCGTGCCGGTGCAGTGCGTGCCGGTGCTGTGCGTGCCGGTGCTGTGCGTGCCGGTGCTGTGCGTGCCGGTGCTGTGCGGCGCGTGCCGCCGCCGCCCGAGTGACGCGTCCCTGGGGACGTCGCTGCGTGTCCCCAGGCCCGGCGGGCCCGGGCGCCGGCGACCGCGCGGCGGGCCGAGGCTCAGGGCATGCGCTTCACGCTGGACCCGGGCGGCGACGTCGAGATCCCCGACGCCGTCACCCTCGGGCAGTGCCGCGACGCGCTGGTCCGCCTCACCGGGCGCCACGAGCTGCGGGACGCGCCCCTGTCGGTGGACGGGCGGGCCCTGCCCGACGACCACGTGGCGGGCGCGCCGCCCTGGGTCGAGGGGTCACGCCTGCGTCTCGTCGGGTGCAGGTGCGACCGCCCGGGCGAGGCAGGCCGCCGCCCGCGGTCCGGCGCCGTGCCCGACGGGTGCGCCTGCCGGTCGCCGGGCCCGGCGCTCCCGGCACCGTCGGCCCCCTGGTACGTCTCCGTTCTCGCGGGACCGGACGCCGGGCTCGTCGCGGCCCCGGACGAAGGCGGCATCGTCCGCGTGGGGCGCACAGCGGCTCCTCCCGCGCGCGGGCTCGTCACCCGGATCCCCTCCCCCGCCGCGCCCTCGGTCCTCCTGCCGCTGAGCGACCCGGAGGTGTCGCGCGAGCACGCGGTGATCGCCGCACGGTCCGCCGTCCGGCGGGGCAGGCACCGGCTGTGGCGCGTCCGCGACCTCGGCTCGGCCAACGGCACCCACCTGCGTCGGGGGCACCGGGCGCGACCCCGGCACGTGCGCGCGGGTGACCGGGTCCGCGTCGGCGGCACCACGCTCGTCGTGCACGTCGCCGCCGACGCGCACGCACCCGCTCCGGCCGACGGCGCGGGGCCTTCCGGGGAGCGGCTGTCGGCGACCGGGCTGCTCGTGCCGCTCGCGACGTCCGCGGTCCTCGCGCTCCTGCTCCATAACCCGCTGTTCCTCGTGCTCGCGCTCGCCGGTCCGCTCGCGATGCTCGCCCCGCGGCTCTCCGCACCGGTCACGCGCCTCGTCGGCCGTCGGGCGGCACGTGCGCGGCGGCAGGTGCCCACCGACGTCGCCGCCGCCTACGCGACGGCACCGACGGCACCCGTCGCCGCGGGTCCCGCCCGGCGCCGGCGGAGCCGCACAGCTCCGTTCGCGCTGGCACCCGACGCCGGGTCGGTAGCGGTCTCCTCGTGGGGGCACGGCGCACACCCGAACGCCTCGAGCCTGCGGACGCCGTGGTGGCCGCTCGCACGCGAGGGCCTCGTCGTGGTCGGCGCAGACCACGACGTGCGCGCGACGGCACGGGCGCTCGTCGGCGCGGTCCTCGTGGATCCCGCCGCACGCGTCACGGTCGTCGACGAGGACGTCCGCGGGTGGGCATGGTGCCGCTGGTCGGACCGCGCGTCGGTGAGCCGTGCCCCGGCGGGCGGCGCGTCCGCGGGCGGCGGTGCGCAGGCGGGCGGCGGCTCTCGGGCGGATGGCGGCTCTCCCACCCGCGGTGGTCCGTCGACCGGCGGCCCGACCAGCGCGGGTGGCCCGTGGGGTGGGGACGACCGGACCGGTGGTGCCGGTCCGGCGGACGGCGGGCCGGCCGGGCTCTCGACCCGCGTGGGCCGTCCGAGGCTGGCGGTCGCCGCCGGCACCGGCACGTGGCGGTCCGCGCTCGACCGCTGGTGGATCGACCGTGACGCCGACGACGCGCTGCTGCTGCTCGCCCCGCACGGCGGCGAGGTCCCCGCGTGGTGCCGGTGGGTGCTGCACGTGACGGACGACCCCGACGAGGCCCTCCTCGTCGGGCCGCGCGGCGCGGTCCGGGTCTCGGCACCGATGGCCTCCCTCACGTGGGCCGAGGAGCACGCTCGGCGTCTCCTGGCAGCCGAGCTGCGGGGCCGCGCGTCGACCGCCCCGGCGGGCGCAGGCGCACCCGGGCACGCGCGGGGCCCCGGCCCCGACCCGGACGCGCCGGCAGGACGTGCACCCGGCACCCGGGGCGCACGTCGCGCCGGCCTGCCCGACCGCGTCGCGCTGGCCGACCTGGGGCTGCCGTCGGACGTCGACGCCGTGCTCGACCGGTGGCGCGGTTCCGAGCCGCGGCGCGCGCTGACCCGGCTCGCGACGCCCGTCGGGGTGGCCCGCTCGGCACCGGCCGACGGGGGCCGGGCGTCGGGCGCCCCCGAGGCGGACGTCCTCGTCCTCGACCTCCTCGCGGACGGACCCCACGCGCTGGTCGCGGGGACGACGGGTGCGGGCAAGTCGGAGCTGCTCCAGAGCTGGATCCTCGGGCTCGCCCTCGTCCACCCGCCGGGCGAGCTCGCGATCCTCCTGGTCGACTACAAGGGCGGGGCGAGCTTCGGCGCGTGCCGAGACCTCCCGCACGTCGTCGGCCAGGTCACCGACCTGGACGCGATCGAGGCGGGGCGCGCGCTCGACGGCCTGCGCGCCGAGCTGCGCCGGCGCGAGGAGCTGCTCGCGGCCGCGGACGTCGGCGACCTCGAGCAGCTCCGGGCCCGCACCGACGGCGAGCCGGCACCCCCGCGTCTGCTCGTCGTCGTCGACGAGTTCCGCGCGTTCACCGAGGACCTGCCGGACTTCGTCCCCGGCCTGGTGCGTGTCGCCGCCCAGGGACGCTCCCTGGGCATCCACCTCGTGCTCGCGACCCAGCGTCCCGCGGGGGCCGTGAGCGCCCAGATGCGGGCGAACATCAGCCTGCGCGTGTGCCTGCGTGTCGCCGACGCGGCCGACTCGACCGACGTCGTCGACGTGCCCGACGCCGCCCACCTGCCGTCCGACCGGCCCGGTCGTGCCGTCGTGCGCCGCGGCGCCCTGCCGCCCGAGGTCGTGCAGACGGCCTGGGCGGCCCTGCCCGGCGGGGCGTGGCACGCGCCGGGCGCCTCCGGAGGGCCGGTCCTCGCGCGCTGGGTCGAGCCGTTCGTCGACAGCGCCCGTGCCGGTGACGACGCGGCCGATGGCCGGTCACCCCGGTCGGACGGCGGTCGGCACCTCGTCGACCTCGTGCGCGCCGCTGCGGACGTCGCGGGCTGCCCACCTGCGCGGCCGGTCTGGCTCCCGCCGCTCCCGTCGGTCGTGAGCGCGGACGAGCTGCCCGCACCACCGGGCACAGCCTCGGCGACGACCCTGCCGTTCGGCCTCACGGACCGGCCGCAACGCCAGACGCGCGCCGTGCTCACCTGGGACGCGTCCGCCGGTTGCCTCGTGGTCGCCGGACGACCGGGCTCGGGCCGCACCACGACCCTGCGGACGCTCGCGCACGCGGCGCTCGAGCGGGGCTGGCACGTGCACGCCGTCCTGGGGGCGGCCGACCGGACGTGGTCCGGGCTCGGCGCGCGGCACCCGGGCATCGGCACGGTCGTCGACGCGGGCGACCCACGGCGGCTCGCGCGCCTCCTCGTGCTGCTCGCCGAGGCGCCACCACCGCCGCCCACGGGGAGCCGCGCGCCCGTCCCCGCGACCGCGCCCCCGCACCGCCTGCTCGTCGTGGACGACCTGGCGGCCGTCCGGGCGGCGCTCGACCGGCTGCCCCGCGGCGCCGGCGCCGACCTGCTCGACACCCTCCTGCGGGACTCCCGACAGCTGCGCCTGGGCGTCGCCGTCGCCGGCGGCCCGCACGACCTGGCGCGCCTCCTCGCGCACGCGGCGCAGCGCTGGGTGCTCGCGGTCAACGACCCGCACGACGCCGCCCTGCTGGGCGTCCCTGCGAGCCTCGCCCTGACCGCCGGCCCACCCGGGCGGGGCGTGAACGTCGGCCCCACCGACGACGTCGGCGAGCGCGCACAGGTCGCGCTCCCGGCTGCCGAGCACTGCCCCGCGCCCTCGGCACAGCGCTCACCACGGCCGTCGGGACCGGCCGCGGCGCCCGGCCCGTCACCCGCCGCGTCACCGTCCGGTGCGCCGCCCGCCATGCACGTCGCAGCGCTGCCCGAGGACGTTCCTCTCGCTCGGCTCACCGAGGTGTCGGGCACCGGTGGGGCGTGCACCACCACCGGGGCATGCGCGGCCGACACGGGGGTCCCCCGTGTCCCCGTGGGGCGCGGCGGCGACGACGCCGGCGTGATGCTGCTCGACGTCGCTCGCGGGGCGCTCGTGGTCGGCCCGGGCGGGTCGGGCCGCTCCGCCGCGCTCGCGACGATCGCCCTGGGTCTGCGCGACGGCGGGTCCGACGTCCTCGTCGCCGCACGGTCGGGCCCCCTCGCGGACGTCGGCCGAGCGGGCGCCGTGCGCTGGGCTGCGACGCCTGCCGCGCTGAGCGCCGCGCTCGCCGCGCTCCGGTCACCCACCGCGACTGCGTCCGAGGGAGGCGGCCCCGACAGGGGCCCAGGGGCTCCGCGGCCGACCGTCGTCGTGGTCGACGACCTCGACCTCGTCGCCGCGGCAGCGCCCGAGGTCGACGAGGCGCTGGCCGCGTGGATCGGTGCGGCGGAGGGCGGCGACAGCGCGTGCCCCCGGGTGGTCGCCGCCGCACGGACCGACCGCGCGGCATCCGCGTACCGCGGCGCGCTGGCGGGCCTGCGCTGGTGCGGGACCGTCCTCGTCCTGTCGCCGACGAGCCCCGGCTCCGCCGACCTCGCCGGCGTCGACCTGTCGTTGGCCGTCGACCCGGCCCGCCCCCGCATGCCTGGGCGCGGTGTCGTCGTCGACGCGGCGGGCACCCGTCCCGTGCAGGTCGCCCGGCCACCCGACGCACCGGTGTCGCGCATCAGCTCCCGGTGACAGGCTCCGTCCCCACGGGCCTCACGAGCACCGCCGTCGTGACGACGGCGGCTGCGAGCGCCACCCAGGCGACTGCCGCGGTCGCGACCGCGGGCCCGACCTGGAGGACCGTGACCGCGGTCGCGCCCTGGAGCACCTGCCACGTCACGAGAGGCGCACGGGCCCCGCGGCGCCCCTGCCGGTGCAGGCGCGCGAGCCCCACGAGCGCTGCCGCGACGCCGAGCGCGAAGACGATGAGGAACAGGGAGACGCCGAGGCTCGGCGTGCCCTCCGCCACCAGCCGCACGGTCCACACGAGCCCCAGGACCCCGAGCGACACGGCCTCTGCGAGCACGAGGACCACCGCTGCACGGAGGGCCACCGAGGCCCCGGCGGACGGGCTGTCGTCACCGGCGGTACCGGTCGAGATGCGTCGCGACATGCGCCGAGCCTAGGTCCGCGCAATACTCGTGAAGCGGCCTGCTGTCCATGGAATCGGTGTGACCAACGCCTCACCTGTGATGTGGCTGAAACCTTCCCGTTACCCCTTGTGCACCTGCAGTCCGCATGTGACGCTTGTTTCAGTCATAGGACGTTCGCACGACCCCCCATTAGCCCTTGCCCCTGATCGGGGCTGGCTAACCGCGTGCCCTGAGGAGATGCCTGATGGATTGGCGCCACCGCGCTGCCTGCCTGGACGAGGACCCGGAGCTGTTCTTCCCGATCGGGAACACCGGGCCCGCCCTGCAGCAGATCGATGAGGCGAAGGCCGTCTGCCGTCGCTGTCCCGTCGTCGACACGTGCCTGAAGTGGGCGCTCGAGTCCGGCCAGGACGCCGGCGTCTGGGGCGGCCTCTCCGAGGACGAGCGCCGCGCCCTCAAGCGCCGCACGGCCCGCGCCCGCCGCGCCGGCTGACCCACCCCGCCTCCGCACGGAGGCCAGCCAGACCCCGACGACCCCGGGCCCGCGCGCAGCGGCCCGGGGTCGTCGCACGTCCGGAGCAGCTCAGGCCGAGGTGCGCACCGTCGGCCCGACCCGCGTCGGCGCACGGCGGCCGAACCCGCGACCTGCCGCCCCGACCGGCCCGTGGGCTCGGTCCGCCGACGTCACACGCCGTCGCGGCCCAGCTTGCGCTCGCGCAGGTCGACCTCCAGCACGACCTGCGTCCCACCGCCCGGCCGGGCCGTCCAGTCGATGCGGCCGCGGAGCTCGTTGCGGATCAGGGTCCCCACGATCTGCGTGCCCAGGCCGGTCATGGGCCCCGTCGCGTCGGCCGGCAGGCCCACGCCGTCGTCGGCCACGACCGAGCGCAGGTGCGAGCCCGTGCGCTCGGCGATGATCTCGACCGTCCCCGTCCGGCCGCCGGCGAACCCGTGCTCGACCGCGTTCGTGACCAGCTCGGTCAGGACCAGCGCGAGGGCCGTCGCGTCCTCCGCCGGGACCATGCCGAACGTCCCCGTGCGCACGGTGCGGACCGAGGCGCCGGCCGAGGCGACGTCCGCGGCGAGGCGCAGGCTCCGGTCGACCAGTGTGTCGAAGTCGACGGTCTCGTCGAGCGCCTGGGACAGCGTCTCGTGGACCTGGGCGATCGTCGTCACGCGACGCATCGCCTCGAAGAGCGCCTCCCGCGCCTCGGCCGACGTCATCCGCCGCGCCTGAAGGCGGAGCAGCGCCGCGACCGTCTGCAGGTTGTTCTTGACCCGGTGGTGGATCTCCCGGATGGTCGCGTCCTTGGTGATGAGCTCGCGCTCCCGGCGCCGGAGCTCCGAGACGTCCCGGCACAGGAGCACCGCACCCACGCGCTGCCCGTGCTCGGTGAGCGGGACCGCGCGCAGCGACAGGCACACGCCGCGAGCCTCGACGTCCGTGCGCCACGGCGCCCTGCCCATGACGACGAGCGGCAGCGACTCGTCCATCGTCGTGCTCTCCTCGAGGAGCTCCGTGGTCACCTCGGCGAGCGAGCGCCCGACGAGCGACCCCAGGACGCCGAAGCGGTGGAAGCAGCTCAGGGCGTTCGGGCTCGCGTACAGCACCTCGCCCTCGGAGTTGAGCCGGATGAGCCCGTCGCCGACGCGTGGCGCACCGCGCCGCGGACCCGTCGGCGCGTTGGGCGACGGGAACTCGCCACGGGAGATCATGGCGACGAGGTCGTCCGCGGACTCGACGTAGTTGAGCTCGAGCCGGCTCGGCGTCCGGGCGCCGCCCAGGTTCGTCTGTCGCGCGACCACGGCGATCGGACGCCCGCCGTGGACCACGGGCACGGCCTCCTCACGCACCGCGTAGGTGCCGAACCACCGCGGCTCGCGCGAGCGCTGGATGCGCACCTCGTCGAGCGCGCGCTCGAGCTGGGGCCGCTGGCCGTCGGGGGCGCTGCTGCCGACGATGTCGTCGTAGTGGACGGTGGCACCCGTCGACGGGCGCGCCTGCGCCACGGCGACGTAGTCGCCCGTGCGGGTCGGCAGCCACAGGACGAGGTCCGCGAACGCGAGGTCCGAGATCAGCTGCCAGTCGCCGACGAGGAGGTGCAGCCACTCGACGTCGGCGGGGCCGAGGTCGGAGTGGCGGGAGACCAGGTCGCTGAGGGTGGACACGCTCGAAAGCCTAGGTGCAGGAGCGCGCGGAGTTGTTAGCCTCAGTCCACCGTCCACATCCCGGAGGCATCGGTGCACCTGTCCGCCCAGGCTCGATACGCAGCCGACCTCCCGCGCGTCGTCGCGATGCTCGCGGACGAGGAGTTCGTGGCCGCCAAGGTCCGTGCCTCGGGAGCGCTGAGCCAGCAGGTCGACGTCGTCGGCGAGGCCGAGGGCGCGTTCACGGTCACGACGCGACGCCAGATGCCGACGACGGGCATCCCCGCGCAGTTCCGCTCGCTCGTGGGCTCGAGCCTCGAGGTCCGCCAGGTCGAGGCGTGGGAGGCTCCGGAGCCCGGCGGCCGGCACGGCACCGTCGTGGTCGAGATCACGGGTGCGCCCGTGCGGCTGACGGGCACCATGCGCCTCGTGACCGAGCCCGACGGGACGACCGTGCACCACCTCGACGGCGAGCTCAAGGCGTCGCTGCCCCTCTTCGCCGCGGCCGTCGAGGACGCGACGGCGACGGCCGTCCGCGACGCCGTGGCCGCCGAGGAGCGCGTCGGCAAGGCCTGGCTCGAGGCGTAGCGGCAGGGCCCGCGGACCGCGCGACCACGCGCGTCGCGGCCCCGCCGGACCCGTGTTGACACGTCCCCGTGCGAGCACGAGACTGCTCCCCGGTGGGATCGCTCTCATGCACCGGCGCAGAGACCGGGCACGCCCGCACGAGTGAGACGGAGAGGGGCCCGATGACGCAGGACGGGCCCGAGCGACCGGCCAACCTGCCGCACGCCCCCACGCTCGAGGAGGTCGCCGACCTCGCCGGGGTCTCCCGGTCCACGGCGTCGCGCGCCATCAACGGAGGGCTCAAGGTCAGTCCGGAGGCCCAGGCGGCCGTGGACGCGGCCGTCGCCGAGCTGGGCTACACGCCCAACCGTGCGGCCCGGACCCTCGTCACGCGCCGCACCGACTCGATCGCGCTCGTCGTGCCCGAGCCCGACGAGAAGGTGCTCAACGACCCGTACTTCGCCGGGACCCTGCAGGGGCTCAGCGCAGCCCTCGCGGAGACGGAGATCCAGCTCATCCTGCTCATCGCGCGGCGAGGGGACGAGGCGCACCGGACCACGCGCTACCTGCGCAACGGGCACGTCGACGGCGCCGTGATCGTCTCCCACCACCGCGACGACGCGCTCGAGTCCGTGCTCGCGCAGTCCCGCCTGCCCTGCGTGTTCGTCGGACGCCCGTGGACCACGCCGCGGCCCGTCCAGTACGTCGACGTGAACAACTACCTCGGTGGCCGTCGCGCGACGGAGCACCTCATCGCGACGGGCTGCCGCCGCATCGCGACGATCGCCGGTCCGCTCGACATGGCGGCCGGCGTCGACCGCCTCGCCGGGTGGCGTCAGGCGCTCCAGGACGCGCACCTGTCGGACACCGCGATGGTGCGCGGCGACTTCACGGCCGCCAGCGGGGCGGCGGCCACCGAGCAGCTGCTCGCCGCCCACCCGGACGTCGACGGGCTCTTCGCTGCGTCCGACCTCATGGCGTCGGGCGCACTGGGCGTGCTGGCACGCCACGGGCGGCGGGTTCCGCAGGACGTCCGGGTCATCGGCTTCGACGACCTGGGCGTCGCGGCGTCGACCAACCCGCCCCTGACCACGATGGCCAACCCCGTGGTCGAGATGAGCCGGGTGGCGGGCGAGCTCCTCCTCGAGCAGATCGCGCGGCGCGCCACGAGCGTCGAGCCGCGCATCTTCAGCGCCGAGGTCGTCGTACGCGAGTCCGCCTGACCCCGCCCGCGTCCGTGGCCGCGACCGTCAGCGCGGCGAGGGCCGTGGCCGGAATCCTCACCGTGGCCGTGGCAGGCTGACCGCGTGCGCCCGCCCGACCAGGACCCCGCCGACGCCCGCCTGGCACGCACCCTCGGGTTGGGCGACGCCGTCACGATCGGCCTCGGCGCGATGCTCGGCGCCGGCGTCTTCGTGGCCTTCGGCCCCGCGGCGGGCGCCGCGGGTGCCGGCCTGCCCTGGGCCCTCGTCCTCGCCGCGGCGATCGCCTGGGCGAACGCCGACTCCACGGCGCGCCTCGCGGCGCTGCTGCCCACGTCGGGCGGCGCGTACGCCTACGGCCGCGCCCGCCTCTCGCCCGCCTGGGGGACGGCCGCAGGCGTCGCGTTCCTGGTCGGCAAGACCGTCAGCGCCGGTGCGATCGCCACGACCGTCGGCGCGTACGTGTGGCCGGAGCACGCCCGGGCCGTGGGCGTCGCGGCCGTCGTCGCCCTGACCGCCCTCGCGTGCGCCGGCGTGGAGCGCAGCGCGCGGGTCACGCGCGTGGTCGTCGCGCTGGTGCTGCTGGCCCTGGCGACCGTCGTGGTCGTGGCGCTCACGTCGGGCGGGGCGACCGACGGTCTCGTGGCGACGCTCCGCGGAGCGCTCGCCTCCCCGGACGCCCTGACGGGCCCGGGGACGACGGGCGCCGCGGGCAGCGCGGCCGCGCAGGCGTGGGACGCACGGGGCGTCCTGATGGGGGCCGGCATCCTGTTCTTCGCCTTCGCCGGCTACGCCCGCATCGCGACCCTCGGCGAGGAGGTGCGCGATCCTCGGCGCACGCTCCCACGGGCGATCGCCGTCGCGCTCGGCATCGTGCTGGTCACCTACGCGGCCGTGGGCGCCGCCGTGCTGCACGTGCTGGGCCTCGCGGGCGTCGCCGCGTCCGGGCGCCCGGTCGCGGACGCCGTCGAGGTCGTCGGCGGGCCGGCGTGGGCGGTGCCCGTCGCGCTGGTCGCGGGCGTCGCCGCGCTCGCCTCAGGCCTCGGTGTGCTCCTCGGACTGTCGCGGACGTCGCTGGCCATGGCGCGCGACGGCGTCCTGCCGCGCTCGCTCGCGCGCCTCGACGGCCGGGGCCACGGCGGGCGGGGTCACGGCGGGCGCCCCGTCCGCGCACAGGTCGCGATCGGGGCCGCCGTCGTCGTGGGGATCCTCGTCGTCGAGCTCGACCGGGCAATCGCCCTCTCGTCGGCGGCCGTCCTCGTGTACTACGGCATCGCGCACGCCGCGGCGCTGACGCTCCCCGGCGCGGCGAGGCGGCTCGTCCCGGTGCTCGGTCTCCTCGGCTGCGGGGTGGTCGCCGCGGCTCTGCTGCTGGGGTGAGCCGTCAGCGCACGAACCGCAGGCGCCGGATCTCCTCGGCGTGCAGGTCGTGCGCGATCGACGCGGCCCAGTCCTCGACGTCCTTCCACACCCGGAAGTCGCCCTGCTGCGCCTGGACGAGCGAGACGACCGCGCGCTCCGCGAGCGCGAGACCGCCCTTGTCGAGGCGCCCGGCGAACGTCCGGTGCCCGCGGGCGCCGAGCCGCGTCAGGAGCGCGGGGACCTCCTCGGGGTCGCCACCGGGCGCGGGCGGGTTGCCGACGGGGCCCGACGAGAACAGCCAGATGGGACGGTCCGCGGGCCCACCGGCGAGGCGGTCCACGAGCGCACGCGCCGAGGCGGCCCAGCGCCCGACGTAGACGGACGAGCCGAGCACGACGGCGTCGTACGCCGTGAGGTCCTCGACGTCGTCAGGGTCCATCACCACGGCCTCGAAGCCGTCCCCGCGGAGCACCTCCGCGACGACGTCACCGATCTCGCGGGTCGAGCCGTGCCGTGAGGCCACGGCGACGAGGACGAACATGGGACCACCTCCTGGACAACGGGGCGGCGCCCCGGCCATGGTCAAGCCTCACCCCCGACCACCCGGGTGCGCCTGGGCCGCAGGTCCCGCAGACTGGGCCTCATGTCGACGCCCCCCACCAGCATGCCCGCCGGCGTGCCCACCAGCACCGCCGGAGCGACCGCCGCCGACCGGCCCCACGAGACCATGCCCACGCTCGACCTGCGCACCCCCGCGGGCGACGTGCCCGTCCCGCTCCTGGGCCTGGGCACGTGGCAGTCCGACGGCGACGACGCCTACCGAGCGGTCCGGCACGCGCTGGACGTCGGCTACCGGCACGTCGACACCGCGACCGGGTACGGCAACGAGGACCAGGTGGGCCGGGGAATCGCCGCCTCGCGCGTCGACCGCGCCGACGTGTTCGTCACGAGCAAGCTGCCGCCCGACGCCGCGGGGCGCGAGCGCGAGACGCTCGAGAACAGCCTGCGCCTGCTGGGCACCGACCACCTCGACCTGTGGCTCGTCCACTGGCCGCCGAACGCGCAGGCGACGCCGAGCACCTGGCAGGCGTTCCGTGAGCTGCGCGACGAGGGCCTGGTCCGGGCGATCGGCGTGAGCAACTACTCGCTCGACCAGATCGACGAGCTCGTCGCCGCGACGGGCGAGGCCCCCGCGATCAACCAGATCCCCTGGAGCCCGCGTGACCACGACCCGGCGCTCGTGGCCGGCCACGCGCAGCGCGGGGTGGCCCTCGAGGGCTACAGCCCGTTCAAGCGCACCGACACGTCGGACCCGGTGCTCGCCGAGGTCGCCCGCGACCACGGCGTGAGCGTGCAGCAGGTGGTGCTGCGCTGGCACCTGCAGCACCGGGTCGTGGTGATCCCCAAGTCGGTCACGCCCGAGCGGATCGAGGCGAACCTCGACGTGCTCGGCTTCACGTTGACCGACGAGGAGGTCGCGCGCATCGACGGGCTCGCCGGCGCGCACTGAGCGTCGACGGCCGCCAGCGGTCGACAGGGTCGCGGCTGTTGGCGAGACTGCTGCGGTGCCGAGTCGGTTCCCGCGGGTGACGCGTCGGGCCGTGGCCCTCGGGGCCGCGGTCGCCGTAGGGCTGTCCGCGGGTGGCCTCGTCGCCGTCCAGGTCCGCGCCGTGCAGGCCCAGGAGGCACGCGACGAGGCGACGGCTGCCGCCGAGGCCGAGGCGGCCGAGCGGGAGCTGCGCGCGCAGGAGGAGGCGCAGGCCGAGGCGGCCGAGGCGCTCGCGCAGGAGTGGACCGCCGCCGTCGAGGAGGCGACGCCCCACCTCACGGCCGCCGACGCGACGCTCGCGGACTCGCTCGGTCGCGTCGCCGACGAGTCCGTGCGGGACGCCCTGGGCGCGGCGATCGACGCGGTGCGCACGATGCTCCCGGAGCCCGCAGAGGGCTCGGCGGCACCCACCGCCACCTCGACGGGCGGCTCCGCGACCGACGCCGCGGACCTGGCGCCGTCCTCGCCCGAGGACCTGCGGGACGCGGTGGCGGCGATGACCGCGGCGACCGCTGCCGTGACCGCCGCACAGCTGGCCTGGCAGGCCGAGCAGGACGCGCTCGCGGCGCAGCAGGAGGCCGCGCGCCAGGAGGCCGCACGCCGGGAGGCGCAGGAGCCCGCACTCGGCGGGCCACCGAGCACCGGCGCCGGGCCGGACTGCGGCGGCCCGGGCTCCTACGAGCCGCCCAAGAACGAGGGGCCCACGTTCTACACGTCCACCCCGGGCACGGGCGGCGACGGCAGCAACGGCCGCATCCCCGCCTCACAGATGACGCCCCTGGGCTGGTGCACCGACTCGCAGGGCAACCAGCAGTGGCTGCGGTCCGACGCTGCCGCGGCGCTGACCCGCCTCAACGAGGCGTTCCGCGCGGAGTTCTCCGAGAACATCGCCGTGGACCTGAGCTACCGGTCCTACGAGGACCAGGTCGAGATGCGCGAGGCGTACGGGAGCGTGGCGGCCCGGCCCGGCACGTCCAACCACGGCACCGGCACCGCGATCGACACGTGGGAGTGGGCGGCGTACTCGTTCGGCTCGGCGCGCTACGAGTGGCTCGTGACGCACGGCCCCGAGCACGGGTGGGTCGCACCCGACTGGGCGCGCCAGGGCGGCAGCAACCCCGAGTACTGGCACTTCGAGTTCGTCGGCTGAGGTCCCGGACCCGCCGGGCGGCACCCACCGCTGGCACCGGGCGGCGGAGGTGGGAGAGTGTCCGAGGGGCCGACGACGTACCCGCCACGAGGCCCCTGCCTGCAGCCGCACACCAGGAGGCTCGATCCGCATGGCCCAGACGACCACCCCGTCGCCCTCGACCGACGACCCGTCGCCCTCGACCGACGACGCCACGCCCGCACCCCCGGCCGCCGGGGTCCCGGCGAACGCGCCGGACCTGGCCCGACCGACACACGCCGGCCCGCTCGCGACGGCGCAGTCGCAGCTCGCCGGGGCGATCGAGCGCCTGGGCTACGACGCCGGGATGCACGCGATGCTCGCGACCCCGCGACGGGAGGTCAACGTCGCGATCCCGCTGCGCCGCGACGACGGCTCGACGGAGCTCTTCCACGGCTTCCGGGTGCAGCACAACGTCTCGCGGGGCCCCGGCAAGGGCGGCCTGCGGTACCACCCGTCGGTCGACGTCGACGAGGTGCGCGCCCTGGCCATGTGGATGACGTGGAAGTGCGCCGTCGTCGAGCTGCCCTACGGCGGCGCCAAGGGCGGCGTCGCGATCGACCCGCGCAACTACTCCCAGGCCGAGCTCGAGCGTGTCACGCGCCGCTACACGAGTGAGATCATGCCGATCATCGGGCCGGAGCGGGACATCATGGCGCCCGACATCGGGACCGACGACCAGACGATGGCCTGGGTCATGGACACGTACTCGGTCAACCAGGGGTACACGATCCCCGGCGTCGTCACGGGCAAGCCGCTCGAGGTCGGCGGGTCGCTCGGCCGGGCCACCGCGACCTCCCGCGGCGTGGTCCACGCGACCCGTGCCGCGATCGGCGAGCAGGGGCTCTCCCTCGCCGACGTGCGTGTCGCCGTCCAGGGTTTCGGCAAGGTCGGCTCGCACGCCGCGGACTTCTTCGGCGACGCCGGCGCACGCGTCGAGGCCGTCTCCGACCAGTACGGGGGCGTGTACCGCAGCGGCGGGCTCGACGTGCCGCGGCTGCTGGCCCACGTGCGCGAGACGGGCTCGGTCGTCGGCTTCGCGGGGTCCGAGCCCATGGACAACGCGGACCTGCTCACGCTCGACGTCGACGTGCTGGTCCCGGCCGCGGTCGAGGGCGTGATCACCGACGTGAACGCCGACCAGGTCAAGGCCCGGTGGGTGGTCGAGGCGGCGAACGGGCCGACGACGGCCCGCGCGGACGCGCTGCTCGCCGAGCGCGGCGTCGTCGTCGTGCCCGACATCCTCGCGAACGCGGGTGGCGTGATCGTGTCCTACTTCGAGTGGGTGCAGGCCCAGCAGGCCTACTGGTGGACGGAGGCGGAGATCGAGCAGCGCCTCGAGGAGCGCATGATCCACGCGTACGACGCGGTCGCCCAGGTCGCCCGCCGCGAGAAGGTCGCGCTGCGCGACGCCGCGCTCCTGCTGAGCGTGCAGCGCGTCGCGATGGCCCACAAGACGCGCGGCCTGTACCCGTGACGCACGGCTGACGGGGTCCCTCGCGGGCTGGGCCTGACCTCGGGCCGGGGCCCGGCCCGCGATCCCGGTTCAGGATGCGCCGGGCCGGGGGCCGGGCAACGCTGGGGGCATGACGACCGGACGCACCGACCACCCGCTGTGGCGTGACACCCCGCGCACGGCACCCACGCCGCAGCTCGTCCCGTTGAGCGGCGACGTGACGTGCGACGTCGCGGTCGTCGGCGCGGGACTGGTCGGGCTCACGACCGCCCTCGAGCTCGCGCGTGCGGGCAGGTCCGTCGTGGTGCTCGAGGCCCGCCACGTGGGCGCGGGCACCACGGGGGGCTCGAGCGCGAAGGTGACCCTCCAGCAGGGCACGCACCTGTCCTCGCTCGCCGCGCGGCACGAGCCCGCGACCGTCCGCCTGTACGTCCAGGCGTGCGCGACGGGCCAGCAGTACGTGCGAGACCTGTGCGAGGCGACGGGCGCGACGCACGACGTGCTCGCAGCCGTCACGTACGCGACGTCGCCGTCCGGGCGCGCCGCGCTCGCGGACGAGGCGGGCGTGATGGCCGCCGCCGGCATCCCCGGGGAGCTCCTGAGCTCCGCCGACCTGCCCTTCGGCACCACGGGGGCCCTGCGGCTGGCCGACCAGCTCCAGGTCGACCCGCAGGCCTACCTCGAGGTGCTCGTCGCGCAGGCGCTCGCGGCCGGCGCGCGCGTGCACGTCGGGACCCGGGTCGACCGCGTCGGCACGGGGACGCCGCGCGAGCTCACGTGCTCGACCGCCCAGGGGCGCGCCCGCGTGCGCGCCGGCCACGTCGTCGTGGCGACCGGGAGCCCCGTCCTCGACCGCGGCGGCTTCTTCGCACGGCTCGAGCCCCAGCGGTCGTACTGCATCGCGGTCCGGGTGCCGGGCGAACGGCCCGCCGGGATGTACCTCTCGGCCGACTCGCCGACCCGGTCGATCCGCCCGGCCGGCGAGGACCGCGTCGTCGTGGGCGGCAACGGGCACCCGGTCGGCCGCGCGCAGGACAACGCCGCACGCGTCGCCGACCTCGAGCGTTGGGCGGCCGAGCACCTCGGCGCGACAGAGGTGACGCACCGCTGGGCCGCCCAGGACTACCGCACGACGGACGGCCTGCCCTTCGTCGGCCGCCTGGAGCCGTGGTCGCACGACCTCTGGGTCGCGACCGGCTTCGCCAAGTGGGGCATGACGGCGGGGACGGCGGCCGCGCTCGCGCTCGCGGGCGCGCTCACCGAGCGGCCCGCCGCGTGGGCCGCGAGCTGGGACCCGTGGCGCGGGGACGCCGCGACGCAGGTGCCTGACACGGCGACCTTCAACGCGCATGTCGTGCAGGAGGGTGCGACCGGGTGGTTCGGGGCCCTGCGGGACGTCGCACCGGACCCGGCGCAGGTCCCCGAGGGCGGCGGCGTCGTGGGCCGGGCCGGGCTGCGGCCCGTCGGGGTCTCACGCGTCGACGGCACCGTGCGCACCGTCAGCGCCGTCTGCCCGCACCTCGGGGGCGTGCTGAGGTGGAACGACGCGGAGATGTCCTGGGACTGCCCCTTGCACGGCTCACGCTTCGCGGCGGACGGTGCGCGGCTCGAGGGGCCTGCACGGTGCGGCCTCGCGCGCCTCGACACGCGCTGACCCGCGGCGCGTCGTCCTGCCCGGCCGGGACCGCGCCGTAGGCTGCGACGGTGACCACCGCCGAGGCCGCCGAGCCGACCATCGCGCGCCGCACGACCTACGTCCTGGTCGACGGCGAGAACATCGACGCGACGCTGGGCGGCTCGATTCTCGGCGCACGACCCGCGCCCGAGGAGCGTCCCCGCTGGGAGCGGGTCCTCGACTTCGCGAGGTCCGTGTGGGGGGCCGACGACGTCAAGGGCCTCTTCTTCCTCAACGCCTCGAACGGCACGATGCCCATGGGGTTCGTGCAGGCGCTCATGGCGATCGGGTTCCAGCCGATCCCCCTGGCTGGCTCGGTCCACGAGAAGGTCGTCGACATCGGCATCCAGCGCACGCTCGACGCGCTCGCGGACCGCAGCGGTGACGTCCTGCTCGCGAGCCACGACGGGGACTTCGCCCCGCACCTCGCGGCGCTCCTGGGGCCCGGCCGGCAGGTCGGCATGCTGGCCTTCAAAGAGTTCACGAGCACCGCGCTCCAGCAGCTCACCGAGGGCGGGCTCCAGATCTTCGACCTCGAGTCGGACGTCGCGGCGTTCAACGTGCGGCTGCCGCGCCTGCGGATCATCTCCCTGGACGAGTTCGACCCGACGCGTTACCTCTGAACCGCCTCCTGCTGCGCGGTCTTCTCGGCATGTGTCCCGCCCGTGGCCGCAGAGCGGGCCACGCCGCTCTCGCTGTGTGAGACGAACCGTTCCTGTCATGGGTGAACGGTCATCGCCGTGATCCCGGGTACGACGGATTTCGTCGTTGGGGGTGCGCAATGGTCACGCCGAGGTTACGGTTTCACCAAGTCTTCAGCGTCGTCGCGAGAGCGCCGACCCCGGCCCCCGGGCCGGTGGTGACCGCCACACCTTGTGCGGGTGAGACGTGCACCGCTCCGCCCCCGCTCGCCGTCGGCGAGCGGGGGCGCATCATGTCCGCCACGATGTGGCCATGGACTCGGGCACTGACTCCCCCACCGACGAGCACGTCGGCAGCGACGCCGGGCGGCGCGGCGCCGGTCACCGCAGCTTCGCCGAGCCCGGACCTGACGGACGCCGCGAGACGCCCGTCGAGAGGCTGGACCGCAACTGGAACGAGATCCTCCAGGAGCTGCGCGTCACCCAGACGGGCATCCAGATCCTCACCGGCTTCCTCCTGACCGTCCCCTTCCAGCAGCGGTTCACCGAGCTCACGGACGAGCAGCGCACCATCTACCTGGTGCTCGTCGTCCTCGCGGCGGTGACCACGGGGCTCATGGTCGCGCCGGTGAGCCTGCACCGGTGGCTGTTCCGGCGCCACGCGAAGTCCGCGCTCGTCGCGGGCGCGGACCGGTTCATGCGCGTCGGGCTCGTGTTCCTCTCGCTCGTCGTGAGCGGGGTCGTCCTGCTCGTGTTCGACGTCGTGATCGGGCGCACCGCGGCGCTCGCGACCTCCGGAGGACTCCTGACGTTCCTGGTGCTGACCTGGTTCGTCCTGCCCGTGTCTCTCTCGCAGCACGCCACGCGCCGCGAGCAGATCGAGGCCGAGCGCGCGATGGAGGCGCACCAGGCCGAGCGCGCGATGGAGGCGCACGAGGCCGACGCGCGGAGCACCGACGACGGGCACCCGGGCGGTCGCTGAGGACCGACCGCACCGGGCGCCCGTCGCGCGCCGTCGTCAGTCCTGCGCCGCCCGGCTCTCCTCGAGCGCGGCCCGCACGGCGTCGAGCTGTGCGGTCATCTCGGGCGGCAGCCGGTCGCCGAAGGTCGCGAACCACTCCTGCGTCAGGTCGCACTCGGCGAGCCACGTGGCCGGGTCCACCCGCAGCAGCTCGGCGAGGTCCTGCTCGGGGAGCGCGAGGCCGTGGAGCGCGAGCGACCCGGGGGCGGGCAGCAGCCCGACGGGCGTCGTGACGGCCTGCGCGCTGCCCTCGACGCGGCGGAGCACCCACTCGAGCACGCGCGAGTTCTCGCGGAACCCCGGCCACAGGAACCGGCCGTCGGCGCCCTTGCGGAACCAGTTGACGCAGAAGACGCGTGGCGCCTGCGGGCCGAGTCGTCGCCCCATCTCGAGCCAGTGGGACCAGTAGTCGGCCATGTTGTAGCCGCAGAACGGCAGCATCGCGAACGGGTCCCGGCGCAGGTCACCGACCGTGCCCTCGGCGGCTGCGGTCTGCTCCGAGGACACGGTCGCGCCGAGGAACACGCCGTGCGTCCAGTCCTTGGCCTCCGTCACGAGCGGCACGTTCGTGGCGCGACGTCCGCCGAAGAGGATCGCGTCGATCGGCACGCCCTCGGGGTCCTGCCAGCTGTCGGCGATCGTCGGGCAGTGGTGCGCGGAGACCGTGAAGCGGGAGTTGGGGTGCGCCGCGGGCCGCCCGCTGCCGGGCGTCCAGTCGTTCCCCTGCCAGTCGGTCAGGTGCTCGGGGACCGCGTCGGTGAGCCCCTCCCACCACACGTCCCCGTCGTCGGTGAGCGCGACGTTCGTGAAGATGGTGTCGCTCGCGACCATGCGCACGGCCGTGGGGTTGGTGGACTCGCCCGTGCCCGGCGCGACGCCGAAGAACCCGGCCTCCGCGTTGATGGCCCGCAGCCGGCCGTCGGAGCCCGGTGCCATCCAGGCGATGTCGTCGCCCAGGGTCTCGGCACGCCACCCCGGCAGCGTGGGGTCGAGCATCGCGAGGTTCGTCTTCCCGCACGCCGACGGGAAGGCGGCGACGACGTGGAACACGCGCTGCTCGGGCGACGTGAGCCGCAGGATGAGCATGTGCTCGGCGAGCCACCCCTCGTCGCGCGCCATGACGGAGGCGATGCGCAGGGCGAAGCACTTCTTCCCCAGCAGTGCGTTGCCCCCGTAGCCCGAGCCGTACGACCAGATCTCACGGCTCTCCGGGAAGTGGACGATGTACTTGGTCTCGCTGCACGGCCAGGCGACGTCCTCGACGCGACGGCCGGCGTCGTCGACCAGCGGCATGCCGACGCTGTGCAGGGCGGGGACGAACGCGCCGTCGGTGCCCAGGTGCTCGAGCACCGCCGTGCCCACGCGCGTCATGATGTGCATGCTCACGACGACGTAGGGCGAGTCCGTGAGCTCGACGCCGTACTGCGCGAGCGGCGAGCCGACCGGGCCCATGGCGAACGGCACCACGTACATGGTCCGCCCGCGCATCGACCCGGCGAACACCTCGCGGAGCTCGGCCCGCATCGCGCGGGGCTCGCGCCAGTTGTTCGTGGGGCCCGCGTCGGCCTCGTCCTCGGAGCAGATGAAGGTGCGGCTCTCGACGCGCGCGACGTCGTCGGGCGTGGAACGGGCGAGGAAGCTGCGCGGTCGACGCTGCGGGTCGAGCCGCACGAAGGTCCCCTGGTCCACGAGGAGGTCGCACAGCGCGTCGTACTCGCTCCGCGAGCCGTCACACCACACGATCGCGTCGGGCTGCGTGAGTGCGGCCATCTGCCGGACCCACCCGAGCAGCCCCGCGTGCCGCGTGGGCGGCGCGCCGGCCGGTCCGGCGGTCGCGGTGAGCACGTGCTCCTGGAGGTCGGTCATCGTGGCCCTCTCTCTGTCGACCACGTCGAGCCGTGGTCCCCGGTGGTGTTTCCAACCTCCCGCGGAACGTGCGCCGCTTCAACCACTAGGGGCTGGCAAGAATCGCCGATCTTTCGCTACCGTCATGCCCATGGCAGCCACCCAGCCCCCCGTCGCGCCCGGGCACCCGGGGCACGCGGGGCGCCCGGACACCCGCTCCCGTCATGCCGTCATCGCGCTGCCCGACGCCGCGGAGCCGACGCCCGCGCTCGGGGAGGACCTCCTGACGCTCGGCCGGCGCATCCGGCACTTCCGCACGGCCAGGTCCCTGACGCTCGACCAGCTCGGCGCGCAGGTGGGGGTCACCTCGAGCCAGCTCTCCCTGATCGAGAACGGGCACCGCGAGCCACGCATCTCGCTGCTCCAGACCATCGCCACGGCGCTCGGCGTCGGCGTGCCCGACCTCCTCACGGCCGAGCCGCCGTCGCGACGCGCGGCCCTCGAGATCGCGCTCGAGCGCGCGCAGCGCTCCCCCGTGTACGCGTCGCTCGGCCTGCCGACGGTGCGCGCGAGCCGCACGCTGCCGACCGAGGCCCTGGAAGCGCTCGTCGGGCTGCACACCGAGCTCGCGCGCCGCACCGACGCGGCGATCGCGACGCCCGAGGAGGCCCGGCGCGCGACGACCGCCCTGCGGCGGTGGATGCGCGAGCGCGACAACTACCTGCCCGAGATCGAGGCGGCAGCGGAGCAGACGCTGCGCACGGGCGGCTACACGTCGGGCGCCCTCACGCACCGCAGCGTCGCGCGCATGGCCGAGCACCTGGGCTTCACGCTCATCCACGTCGAGGACCTGCCGCACTCGACGCGGACCGTCACCGACCTCGCGAACGGGCGCATCTACCTGCCGCCGGCCTCGATCCCGGGCGGGCACGGCCTGCGCTCGCTCGCCCTCCAGGCGATCGCCCACCGCGTGCTCGGTCACGAGCGCCCCCGCAGCTACGCGGACTTCCTGCGCCAGCGGATCGAGATCAACTACTTCGCTGCGGCCTGCCTGCTCCCCCGGTCGACGGCCGTCACGTTCCTCAGCGACGCGAAGAAGAGCCGTGACCTCGCGGTCGAGGACTTCCGCGACGCGTTCGGCGTGACGCACGAGACGGCCGCGCAGCGCATGACGAACCTGCTCACCGAGCACCTCGGCATCCGCCTGCACTTCCTCCGTGTCGGTGACGACGGCGCCCTGTACAAGGGCTACGAGAACGACGGCATCGCGTTCCCGGCGGACGGCACGGGCGCGATCGAGGGCCAGCTCGTGTGCCGGCAGTGGCCGGCACGCCAGGCCTTCATGCGGCGCGACCGCACGACCGAGTACCACCAGTACACGGACACGCCGGCGGGGACGTTCTGGGACTCGACCCAGACCGGGACGTCGTCGGGCGGCGGCTTCTCGATCAGCGTGGGCGTGCCCTTCGCGTCGGCCAAGTGGTTCCGGGGCCGGGAGACGCAGATGCGCACGCGCTCGGCGTGCCCGGACCCGTCATGCTGCCGCGCGCCCGACACGTCGCTGACGGAGCGCTGGGAGCCCAACGCGTGGCCGAGCGCCGCCGTGCACGCGCACGTCCTCGCGCCGCTGCCCAGCGGGACGTTCCCGGGCGTCGACGAGGCCGAGGTGTACGCGTTCCTCGACAAGCACGCGGGTCCCTGAGCCGTCAGGGTGCCTGCGCCGCGACGGTCGCCGTGACAGCCGCCGCGGCGCCCGCGCGGGCACGGACGACGTTGCCCCACGGGTCCTCGAACGCGACCGAGGCGCCGTCGTCGCGCACCGCGACGGCGCGTGCACCCAGGCGTTCGACGAGGCGGCCCAGGTCGTCGCCCGTCGGGAGCTCGACGCTCAGCTCGCCGAGGCCGAGCGTCACCGCCCGGCGCGCCGCGCGAGCGCTCCGCCACGTGTTGACCGCCACGTGGTGGTGGTACCCGCCGGCGGAGACGAACAGGGCGCTGGGCATCTCGAACGTGGGCGTGAGGCCGACGGCGTCCACGTAGAACTGCCGGGCGGTCGGGATGTCACCGACCTGGAGGTGGACGTGCCCGACGACGGCGTCCGCGTCCGCGGGGGCGTCGGCCGCCTCGGGCGTGAGGTGGGTGCGGATGAACGCCTGCGGGTCGAGCGGCAGGGTCGCCATCCGGACCTGCGCGCCGTCCCACTGCCATGCCGAGCGCGGGCGGTCGACGTACAGCTCGACGCCGTTCCCCTCGGGGTCCGTCAGGTAGAACGCGAGGCTGACCAGGTGGTCGGCGCTGCCCGTGTAGCCGCCTCCCCCGTGCCGTGCGACGGAGGCGAGCGCTCCCGCGAGCGCGGCGGGGCTCTCGAAGAGGATCGCCGTGTGGAACAGGCCCGCGGCGTCGGGGCTCGTGGCGGCGAGGTCGGGGCCGTGCCGCAGGACCACGAGGGGCGTCGACCCGCGGCCGAGCGTCACGACGGGGCCCTGGGCGGCAAGGACGCGCAGCGTGATGACGTCGCGGTACCAGGCCGTCATCGCGTCGAGGTCGGCGACGTGGAGGGTCACAGGGCCCATGGCGATGTCCGGCGCGAGCAGGTCGGCCGGACGGCGTTCGGTCGACAGCACCGACGGCGCCGACGGCACGGCCGGGGCGGACGGAAGGGACGACGTGGGCAGGGCGGCTGGCATCGGGGCTCCTCAATTGTTGACGCTTCAACCACTGTAGCGCCGTCGAGCCCCGTTCCATTCCCTCTGATCAGCCGCGCAGCTCCGCGAGCCGCTCCGTGGCGGCCATGTCGAGCGCGGGCCGCGGCCGGCCCAGGAGGTAGCCCTGGACCATCTCGCACCCGAGCTCCTCGAGCAGCGCGAGCTGCTCGGGCTCCTCGACACCCTCCGCGATGACCTCGATGCCCAGCTCGCGCGCGAGCGCCATGACACCACGCACCACGGCGACCGACGCGCCGTCGCCCGGCAGGTGCATGATGAAGCTCCGGTCGATCTTGATCTGGTCCACCGGCAACGACTGGAGCCAGGTCAGCGTCGAGTAGCCGGTCCCGAAGTCGTCGAGCGAGATCCGGATGCCGAGGCGGCGCAGCTCCACCAGCCGCTCGATGACGCCCGGCAGGTCCACGAGCGAGCGGCTCTCGACCACCTCGAGGTGCAGCCGCTCCGCCGCGAGGCCGTTGTCCTTGAGCGCGGCGCGCACTGTCGGCAGCAGACGCTCGTCAAGCAGGGTCGCGCTCGCCAGGTTCACCGCGACGCGCAGCGGGCTGTTCTCCCCGTCGGGCCAGCTCGCCATCGCCGAGCACGCCGCCGTGATGGCCCACAGGTCGAGCCCGGTGACCAGGCCCGACTCCTCGGCGAGCGGCAGGAACGCGGCCGGCGCGAGCAGTCCCAGCCGCGGGTGGGCCCAGCGCAGCAGCGCCTCGGCGCCGACGACGCCCGAGCGTCCGCTCGCCGGTGCGGACACGTCGACGACCGGCTGGTAGAAGAGCCTGAGCTGGCCGGACTGCGCTGCGCGCCCCAGCTCCGCCTCGAGCGAGGGAACCACGAGCCTGCCCGCGACCTCGCCCGCCACCGCGACCTGGTCGCGGCCGCGCTCCTTGGCCTCGTACATCGCGGCGTCCGCCGCCGCGAGCATGCGCGCGCCGCGGCCGTCCGGCCCGTGGTGGACGGCGACGCCGACGCTCACCGTGATCCGCACGTCCGTGCCGTCGATGCGGAACGGCTGGTCGAGCGCCTCCACCAGGCGCATCGCGACCGCGACCGCAGCCTGCTCGTCCACATCGGTCACGCGCACGGCGAACTCGTCGCCGCCCAGCCGGCCGATCGCGTCCTGCGGGCGCAGCTCGGTCCGCAGGCGGGCCGCGGCCTGGCGCAGCAGCTCGTCCCCCGCCGCGTGACCCAGCCGGTCGTTGACGGTCTTGAACCGGTCGAGGTCGCAGAACAGGATCGCGGTGCCCGCGTCAGGGCCCGCGGCACGCAGCGCGTCGTCGAGCTCCTGGGTGAACAGCACGCGGTTCGGCAGCCCCGTGAGCGCGTCGTGCATCGACTGGTGACGCACGGTCGCGAGCAGGCGCGCGTTCTGGAGCGCGATGCTCCCGTGGTCGGCGACGCCCGTGATCCGCACGACAGCCTGGTCCCGGGCCACGGGATCGACCTGGTGCTCCCAGCTCGCCGTGACGACGCCCATGAAGGTCTCGCCCGCCACGAGCGGGACGGCGATGACGCTCACCGAGCCCGTCGCCGCGAACAGCGTCTCGAGCTCCGGGCTCACGGCGCCTTGCTCGAGGATCGCGGGGTCCCGACGCGCGAGCATCGCCGCGACCTCCGGCGCGCCGTCGGGCCTCAGGTCCGTGGCCATGAGCGCCGCCACGTGCGACTCGCCCATCCCCACGGTCGCCCGTGTCCGCAGGACGCCGCGCGCCGGGTCCCAGAGCATGACGGTCGCCCGCGTGCACCCGACGATGCCGGGGACCGCTGCGACGAGCACGTCGGCGACGGCGTCGGCCTCCGAGACGGTGGCCAGGCCGTGCGCCAGGTCGAGCAGGGCTGCCGCACGGCTCGCCTCACGCCTGCTGACGTCGAGCGCCGAGAGCACGTCGAGGGCGGCCGCCACGTGCCGGGCGTACGCCTCGACGAGCCCGCGGTCTGCCTCCATGCCCTCGTGCGGCGCCGTGTGGAGCACCGCGAACCTGCCGTGCCGCCCCCTGCTTGAGGCGACGTCCGCGACGACCGCCGCGGGGCCCAGGTCCTCGCCGCGCCCCAGGCGCCCCGCGAGCTCCCGGACCGTGCCGGGCGAGAGGCCGGCGCTGAGCACGAGAGGCTCGGCGCCCTCGCGGCCCTCGACGACGAGCAGGTGGCCAGGCGCCAGGAGCGTCGCCGACGCGCGGTCCACGAGCCGCTGCAGCACCGTCACCGCGTCGTCGCTGCTGACCAGGTCCGACGCCGCGAGCGTGAGCTCCTCGAGCTGTCCGCGCAGGGCGTGCGCCTCCGCCTGTGTGCCGTGCTCGTCCGGCCGCCGCAGCCAGCGGGCGCGCGGCCGCGCCCAGCTCACGTCGTACACGCACGCGGACGACCCGTCGGCCTGGCACTCCGCGTGCTCGACCTGGGCGGGCGGCAGGCCGAAGACCGCGGGGATCCCCGTGAGCAGGCCCTGCGTGAAGTCGCAGTCGTGGGGTGAGTGCTCCACACCCTCGTGGTGGCGGTAGCGCAGGCGTGCCGAGGTGGCCGTGTGCTCGAGGAGCTCGAGGGTGGCGCCCGCGGTGTACGTGGCGACCGCGCGGGGCATCTGCTGCATGACACGGCGCGGCGAGCCGGCGGCCCGCATCAGGCGGACGACCGGGTGGTGGCCGCCCTGCGCGAGCGCGCTCGCCCCGACCCGGTACATCGTGCGTGGGTCACCCATGACCTCGGTCGCGGCCTCGAACAGCCGGATCACCGTCCGGTGGTCCACGCGGCTGGTCGTCCGCTCGAGCTCGTGGGCCGAGAGGTCGACCTGCGCGAGCGCGAGCGTGCGAGCGACGGCCCGCTCACCACCCTCGGCGCGCAGGTAGCGCACGAGGAGGCCGGTCGTCACGCCTGAGGTCTCGCGCGCTTCGCTCGTCATCATGGTCCTCGACCTGTCATCGGCACATCGGGACCGGACTCAAGCCTGCGCACCCCACCGCGTGCAGACCATGAGCGGTTTCACCCGGTCGTCACCCGGTCGCGAACCCGTCGGACCGCCGGACGTTCACCGGTCCGCCGGCTCGCGGCGCCGTTCGACCCGCTCCCAGCCGGGCCGGCCCGCCCGTGCCCCGAGCCGGTCGGAGCGCGAGCGGTACACGACGTACGGGCGCCACAGGTAGCCCACGGGTGCGCTGAACACGTGGACGAGCCGTGTGAACGGCCAGAGCGCGAAGAGGAAGAACGCCGCGAGGCCGTGCAGCTGGAAGCCGAGGGGCGCCGCCGCCATGAGCTCCGGGTGGAGCGAGAAGCGGAAGATGCCGCGGAACCACACCGAGACCCCGTCGCGGTAGTCGTAGTGGCCGCCCAGGTTGAGGATCGAGCCCGCGACGGTGTTCCACATGCCCAGGGCGATGACCACGGCGAGCACGAGGTACATGACCTTGTCCATGCGCGTCGTGGCGCTGAAGACCGGGCCCACCGTGCGCCGGCGGTAGATGAGGAGCGCCATCCCGACGACGGTGCACACGCCCGCGACCGCCCCGATCGACACGGCGAGGAAGTGGTAGATCTCCTCGGTCATGCCCACGGCCTCGGTCCACGCCTTGGGGATGCCGAGGCCCATCACGTGCCCCAGGAACACGGCGAGGATGCCGAAGTGGAAGAGCGGGCTCGCCCACCGCAGCAGCCGGCTCTCGTAGAGCTGCGAGGACCGCGTGGTCCAGCCGAACTTGTCGTAGCGGTAGCGCCACACGTGGCCGAGCGCGAAGACCGCGAGGCACACGTAGGGGACGACGACCCAGAGGATGGTGGCGAGCGTGGTGGTCATCGGCGGGCTCCCTCGAGGGCCGCGGGCTCGCCCGCGACGGGCATGTACGACGGCGGGGCGAAGGGCTCGAGCCCCACGTCCTCCCCGGGCGGCCCCTCGGCGGCGAGCCGCGCGACGGCCGCACGGTCCTCGCCCTCGAGCGGCGGAAGGGTCGCGCTGACGGCGACCAGGACGCCCGCGTAGGGCGAGCCGGCGTCGAGCAGCGCCAGCCTGAGGATCTCCAGGCCCGCGCGGTGCTCGAGCAGGAGCCGGACGCCGGCGTCCCGGTGCCGGGCGGCGCGCCCGTCACCGTCGGCCCCCGGGGCCGCGCCCGTGAGGGCCGCGAACTCGAGGACGACGCCCAGGTGGTCGGACAGCTCGTCGTCGGCGAGCTCGAAGCCCGCGGCGCGGTACGCCTGCTTCATCTCCACCAGGGCGACGCCACGCTTACGGGTGTCGCCGTAGGCGTAGTACGTCAGGTACAGCGCGTGCCGACGCTTGAGGTCGAACGTCGCGACGTACTCGGCCTCGAGCTCGGGCAGAGGCCTGCCCTCCAGGTGGTCCACGACCGGCACGAGTGCGTCGCGGAGCTGCGGGCGCACCTCGGCCAGGGCCGCACGCACCTGCGGCAGGAGCGCGACCGTCTCGGCCGTCGGGTACTCGAGCAGGAGGGCAGCGACCCGGTGCACCACGGCGTGCTCGCGCGTCGCCGCGACCCGTGCGGCCGCGAGCCTGGCCGCGCGGTTCACGGGCGCACCTGCGGGTCCGGCCCGGGCGTCGTGCCCGCACCCGTGGGACCGCCGTCGCTCCCACCCGACGGGAGCGGCCGCGTCTCGCCCGACGGCCCGGCCGGCTCCCGCAGGTTCGCCTCGTCCGGCTTCGGCGGGAAGAGCCCCGGCGGCGCGCCCTTGCCGTCCCAGTTGAGGAGGTTGACGCGCGCCTTGCGCGTCGCGGGGTCGGCGACCGTGTCGGTCGTCTGGCGCGTCTGGAGCATGTGGAAGTTCTCCACCGCGATGGGCTCGCTGAACGCCGGGCCCGAGCCCTCGCCGAACGGGCCCGAGCCGCCCATGCCCGGGCCGCCCTCGTAGTCGAGGCTGCACTCGGTCGCGAGCTCCTCGAGCCCGTGCGCCTGCTCGGCGTGCGCGCTCGGGATCACGTACCGCTCGTCGTACTTGGCGATCGCGAGCAGGCGGTACATCTCCCGCATCGTGGCCTCGTCCATGCCGACGGCGGCCGGGATCGACGGGTCGCCGTCGCGGCCCATGTTCAGGTCGCGCATGTAGGACCGCATCGCGGCGAGCTTCTTCAGGACCGCCGTGACCGGCTCCGGGTCGCCCGCCGTGAACAGCTCCGCGAGGTAGCCGACAGGGATGCGCAGCGTGTCGATGGCCGCGAACAGCGTCCTCGAGTCCTCCGCGTCCACCCCCGTCTCCGTGACGACGTCGACGACCGGGGACAGCGGCGGGATGTACCAGACCATCGGCATCGTCCGGTACTCCGGGTGCAGCGGCAGCGCCACCTCGTACTCGCTGATCAGCTTCCAGATCGGCGAGCGCTGCGCCGCCTCGACCCAGTCCCGCGGGATGCCCGCACGCTCGGCCTCACGCATCACCACGGGGTCGTGCGGGTCGAGGAACACGCTGCGCTGGGCCTCGAGGAGACGCGTCTCGTCGGGCTCGCTCGCGGCCTCCAGCACGCGGTCCGCGTCGTACAGGACCAGCCCGATGTAGCGCAGCCGCCCGACGCACGTCTCCGAGCACACGGTGGGCAGGCCCACCTCGATGCGGGGGAAGCAGAACGTGCACTTCTCGGCCTTGCCCGTGCGGTGGTTGAAGTAGACCTTCTTGTACGGGCAGCCCGTCACGCACTTGCGCCACCCACGGCACTTGTCCTGGTCGACGAGCACGATGCCGTCCTCGGCGCGCTTGTAGATCGCACCCGAGGGGCACGACGCGGCGCACGACGGGTTGAGGCAGTGCTCGCAGATGCGCGGCAGGTAGAACATGAAGGTCTGCTCGAACTCGAGCTTGACCTTCTCCTCCATCTTGACCAGCACAGGGTCCTTGGTGCCGAGGCCCGCCGACCCACCCAGGTCGTCGTCCCAGTTGGCGCTCCAGGAGACGTTCATGTCCTTGCCGCTGATGAGCGACTTGGGCCGCGCGACCGGCGTGTGCTCCTGGAGCGGCGCGTTCGTCAGGTTCTCGTAGTCGTACGTCCACGGCTCGTAGTAGTCGTTGATCGACGGCATCTTCGGGCTCGAGAACACCGTCATGAGGTTCTTCAGGCGACCGCCGGCCTTGAGCTGGAGGCGACCACGCCGGTTGAGCGTCCAGCCGCCCTCCCACCGCTCCTGGTCCTCGTACGTGCGCGGGTAGCCCTGGCCGGGCCGGGTCTCGACGTTGTTGAACCACACGTACTCGGTGCCCGTGCGGTTCGTCCACGCCTGCTTGCACGTGACCGAGCACGTGTGGCAGCCGATGCACTTGTCGAGGTTCATGACCATCGACATCTGGGCCATGACCCTCATCGCGCTTCACCTTCCGTCGTGGGTGTCATCAGTACTGGACCTCCTGCGAGCGCCGGCGGATGACCGTGACCTCGTCGCGCTGGTTGCCCGTGGGCCCCAGGTAGTTGAACGCGAAGGACAGCTGCGCGTACCCGCCGATGAGGTGGCTCGGCTTGATGAGCAGCCGCGTCAGCGAGTTGTGGATCCCACCACGACGACCCGTCGTCTCGGAGCGCGGCACGTCGATGAGCCGGTCCTGCGCGTGGTGCATGTAGACGGTGCCCTCGGGCATGCGGTGCGAGACGACGGCGCGTGCGACGACGACGCCGTTGCGGTTGACCGCCTCGATCCAGTCGTTGTCCGCGACCCCGACCTTCGCGGCGTCACGGTCGCTCATCCAGATCGTGGGGCCGCCGCGCGACAACGAGAGCATGAACAGGTTGTCCTGGTACTCCGAGTGGATCGACCACTTGTTGTGCGGCGTCAGGTAGCGCACCGTCACGCCGAGCTGCCCCGTGGTGCCGACCTCGCCCGTGTCGCCGACGGCCGACTCCCCGAAGAGCGCGGGCATGTTGAGCGGTGGCCTGAAGACCGGCAGCCCCTCGCCGATCTCCGTCATCCAGTCGTGGTCCAGGTAGAAGTGCTGGCGCCCGCTCAGCGTGTGCCAGGGCTTGAACCGCTCGACGTTGATGGTGAACGGCGAGTAGCGCCGGCCACCCGTCTCGGACCCCGACCACTCGGGCGACGTGATCACGGTGACGGGCGCCGCCTGCGTGTCCGCGAACGTCACCTGCTTGCCCTCGTGCTCGGCGGCGAGGTCGGCCAGGCGCGTGCCCGTGCGCTTCTCGAGCGTGTGGAACCCCTGCGTCGCGAGGCGCCCGTTGGTCGTGCCCGAGAGCGCCAGGATCGCCTCGCACACCTGCACGTCGCGCGCGAGCGAGGGCCTGCCGTCGGCGATCCCGCCGCGCACGGCACCGTTCTTGCGGCGCAGGTAGTCGATCTCCTTGTCGACCGTGTACGTGATCGCCTTGGTCGTGGTGCCGAGGGTGTCGAGCAGCGGGCCGAGGGCCGTCATCTTCGCGGCGACCGACGGGTAGTCGCGCTCGACGACGACGAGCTTCGGCATGGTCGACCCCGGGACGGGCTCGCACTCCCCCGCCTTCCAGTCGCGGACCCGGCCGTGCGGGGTCGCGAGCTCGTCGGGCGTGTCGTGCGTCAGTGGCACGGCGACCACGTCGTTGCGGATCCCCAGGTGCACCTCCGCGAGCTCGCTGAACCGCTTCGCGAGCGTCACGAACGCGTCGAAGTCGGTGCGCGTCTGCCAGGGCGGCGCGATCGCGGGGCTGAACGAGTTCACGAACGGGTGCATGTCCGTGGTGTTGAGGTCGTGCTTCTCGTACCAGGTCGCCGCGGGCAGCACCACGTCGGAGTAGACGGTCGTGCTCGTCATCCGGAAGTCGAGCGACAGGAGCATGTCGAGCTTCCCCGTCGGCGCCTCGTCGTGCCACACGACGTCGCGCGGCCGGTCCTGGGGCGCGCTCTCCGTCGCCCGCAGGTTGGAGTCCGTCCCGAGCAGGTGGTGCAGGAAGTACTCGTTGCCCTTCGCGGACGAGCCGAGCAGGTTCGCGCGCCAGATGGTCAGGACCCGCGGGAAGTTCTCCGGGGAGTCCGGGTCCTCGGCCGCGAACCGCAGGCGCCCGGCCTTGAGCTCGGCCGGCACGTACTGGCCGATGGGCAGCCGCGCCGCCTCGGCGTCGTCGGCGAGCTGGAGCGGGTTGCGGTCGAACGTCGGGTACGAGGGCATCCACCCCATGCGGGCGGACTGCGCGACGACGTCCGCGGTCGTCTTGCCGGCGAGCTGGCTCGGCCCCGGGCCGGGGCTCGCTGCTGCGAGCGTGTCTGCACCGAACGCGTCGTAGCGGAACTGGTCGGTGTGCAGGTACCAGTAGGCCGTCTGGATCATGTTGCGCGGCGGGCGGGACCAGTCGAGCGCGTTCGCGTAGTGCGCGTGCCCCGTGACGGGCCTGACCTTCTCCTGGCCCACGTAGTGCGCCCAGCCACCGCCGTTGACGCCCTGGCAGCCCGTCAGCGTCGTGAGGGTGAGGAACGCGCGGTAGATCACGTCGGAGTGGAACCAGTGGTTGGTCCCGGCACCCATGAGGATCATGGAACGCCCGCGGGACTCCTCGGCGTTGGCCGCGAACTCCCGGCCGATGCGCTCGGCCTTCGCCGCGGGCACACCCGTGAACTGCTCCTGCCACGCGGGCGTGCACGGCTGGCTCGCGTCGTCGTACCCCGTGGGCCACTGCCCGGGCAGGCCGTCGCGTCCCACCCCGTACTGCGCGAGCAGGAGGTCGAACACCGTGGTGACGAGATGTCCGTCGACGCGCCGCGCCGGGACGCCGCGGCGGATCGTCGCCGCCGAGCCGTCGAGGGTGTCGAACCGCGGCAGCGTGACCTCGACGTTCTCGACCGGCCCGGCCGCGGTGGCTGCGACCCCGTCCGCGTCGAGCATGCTGAGCATCGGGTCGACGTCGCCGAGCTCGAGGTTCCAGCGCCCCGCCCCCTCCTGCCCGTAGTGGAAGCCGAGCGACCCGTTGGGCACCACGGCGTCGCCCGTGCGCGCGTCCAGCAGGACCGTCTTGAACTCGGCGTTCTCCGAGGTCCGCGGGCGCGCCGGGTCGCTCGGGTCGCGCAGGTCGGACTCGGTGAGGAACTTGCCGGCCACGTAGGCGCCGTCGTGCTCGTCGAGCCGGACGAGGAAGGGCAGGTCCGTGTACGTCTTGACGTACTGCGTGAAGTACGGGACGCGGCGCTCGACGAAGAACTCCTTGAGCGTCACGTGGCCCATGGCCATCGCGAGCGCCCCGTCCGTGCCGGGCGCGGCGGCGAGCCACTCGTCGGCGAACTTCACGTTGTCCGCGTAGTCGGGCGAGACGACGACGACCTTCTGCCCGCGGTACCGCGCCTCGACCATCCAGTGCGCGTCCGGCGTCCGCGTGACTGGCACGTTCGAGCCCCACATGATCAGGTAGCCGGCGTCCCACCAGTCGCCCGACTCCGGGACGTCCGTCTGGTCGCCGAACACCTGCGGCGACGCGACCGGGAGGTCGGCGTACCAGTCGTAGAAGGAGAGCATCGTCGCGCCGAGCAGCGAGTGGTACCTGGCCCCGGCGCCGTGGGAGACCATCGACATCGCCGGGATGGGCGAGAACCCGGCGACGCGGTCCGGGCCGTACTCCTTGATCGTGTGCACCTGGGCGGCGGCGACCATCTCGATCGCCTCGTCCCAGGACGCGCGGACGAGGCCTCCCTTGCCGCGTGCCGCCTTGTACCGCCGCGCCTTGTCCGGGTCGCCCACGATGCTCGCCCAGGCAGCCACGGCGTCCCCGGTCGCGGCCTTCGCCTCGCGGTACATCTCGAGCAGGAGGCCGCGCACGTACGGGTAGCGGATCCGTGTCGGTGAGTACGTGTACCAGCTGAACGCGGCACCGCGCGGGCAGCCCCGCGGCTCGTACTCCGGCTTGTCCGGCCCGACCGACGGGTAGTCGGTCTGCTGGGACTCCCACGTGATGATGCCGTCCTTGACGTACACCTTCCACGAGCACGAGCCCGTGCAGTTGACCCCGTGCGTCGAGCGGACCACCTTGTCGTGGCTCCAGCGGTCCCGGTAGAAGGTGTCGGCGTCGCGCCCACCGATCTGGTGCAGCGTGCGCAGGTCCGTCGAGACCTCGCCGCGCCGCAGGTGGCGCCCCAGCCGGAGCAGGACGTCCGACGCCGGTCCGTCGAGGCCTGCAGCCCCGGTCCCCTCGGTCGGCACGACGGTCGGGTTCATGTGCTGCTCCTTCTCGTCCTTCGGGTGGCCGCGCGGGCCGGGGTCTGGCTGGCCGGCGCGGGGCCGGCCGGTGCGACCGCGAGGCGGTCGTCGGGGCTCAGCTGGGCTTCGGCGCCCCCGGTCGGGCGTAGTAGAACCACGTGAGCGCCGTGCAGAACGCGAAGAACACGACGCAGCCCATGAAGAACGCGCGCGGTGCGACGGCCGAGAGCGCGATGCCCACGAGGAACGGGCCGAAGGCCGCGATCGACGCCGTGAAGCCGATGACGCCGCCCGCCTGGCGCTTGGGGAAGATCATCGGCATCTGCTTGAACGTTCCGGCGTTGCCGATCCCTGCGAAGAAGAAGATCGCGAGCATCCCGGTGAGGAACCACGTGAACTGCCCGACGTCGGACGGCGACAGGAACAGCAGCGTGAACGCCGTGCTCAGGGTCATGCCGACGCCCGCGACGAACGTCCAGACCGCACCGCCGAAGCGGTCGCACAGGGGACCCCAGAGCGCACGGGTCGCGGAGCCGATGAGCGGGCCGAGGAACGCGACCTTGAGCGGGTCGGGCGCGTTCTCGAAACCGCCGTACTCGTTGACGATGATGAGCCCGAGCTGGGCCGCGAACCCGCTGAACGCCCCGAAGGTCATGAGGTAGATCGCCGTCATGACCCACGTGTGCTTCTCGCGGAAGATGTCGAGCTGCTGCCGGAAGTTCGCCTCGACGGGCACGCGCCGCAGGAAGACGGCGGCGAGAACCATCCCGAGGACCACCCACGGGATGAGCACGAGGCCTGCGTTGTGCAGCCAGATGTCGGTGCCGTCGGACTTCTGCTGCGGGGTGAGCGCAGCAGTGCCGAGGAGGCCGAAGCCGACGACCCACGGCGTGAGGAACTGGATGAGGCTCACGCCGAAGTTGCCGATGCCCGCCTGGAGCCCGAGCGCCGTGCCGGCCATGCGGCGGGGGAAGAAGTAGCTCGTCGACGGCATGAAGCCGGAGAACGCGCCGCCGCCGACGCCGGCGGCCGCGGCGAGCAGCAGCAGCACCGCGTAGGGCGTGCCCGGGTCACGCACGGCGAGCGACCACCCGATCATGGGGAGCAGCAGGAGCGTCGCGGAGCCGCCGACGAGCGTGCGCGTGCCCACGATGGGCGGCAGGAACATGTAGATGAGGCGCATCGTGCCGCCGGCGAGCCCGGGCACGGCGACGAGCCAGTACAGCTCCGCCTTGGTCAGGTCGTAGCCGATGTCGTTGAGACGCGGGGCGATGGCGCTCACCAGATACCACACGCAGAACGCGAGCATGAGGTTGTACGTGGTGATCCACAGCGTCCGCCAGGCGAACCGGGAGTCCCAGCGTTCCGGGTCCTCGGGGTCCCACGTCGCGAGGTCCACCCGCGGTTCGGTCAAGCCCTTCATCGTGCCTCCGTCGTCAGCGAGGTCGGCCGGTGCCCACGTCGAGCGGCGCCAGTCTTGCCCGCCTCGGACGCCGCTTGTAGCGGGAGGTGCCGGGTTTAATCGCGCAGGGTGTGGCGTGGGTCACAGCGTCGACCCTAGCGACCGTGATCGCCGCGCGCAGCCCGTCGCCCGGCGGGTCGCCGAGCGGTGAGGGACGCCGGCGTCAGGCGCGGCGCAGGTGCAGGACGCAGTGGCGCGGGCCCACGAACGGCTCGAGGCTCTCCGCGCGCAGCGGTCCGCCCTCGTGGGCGAGGACGCCCCGGGCCAGCCCCAGGTGGACGCCGCACACGACCTCCGTGCGCTCGCGCGCGAGGTCGTAGAACGGGCACCGCCGCAGATGGATCTCGAGCTGCTCGGCGTCGGCCTCGGGTGCGAAGCCCAGGTCCTCGAAGTGCTGCTCGAGCGCGGCGAGCTGGACCCAGAGGGCCTCGGGCTCGGTGCCGTCGCGAGGAGCGAGCGCCTGGTCCGGGACGGGCGCCTGGCACAGCCGCGGGAAGTCCTCGGCCCACTGCTCCCCCGCCTGCTCGGCGGCGCAGCCCGCGGAGGTCAGCGGACGGCCGTAGCCCTCGAGGAGCATGCGCGTGAGGTGCTCGCGCGCGCGGGCGTCGATCGTCGCCGCCGCCGCACGGTCCACGCTGCGGTACAGCATGCGCGGGCGGCCGCGCGTCGTGCGGACCTCCGGCTGACGCTCCACGAACCCGCTCGCGACGAGGCGGTCGAGGTGCTCGCGGACGGTGTTGACGTGCAGGCCGACGGACGACGCGACCTCGTCGACCGGGACCGGCTCGCCGCGCTGCTGCAGCAGGGCGAGGATCTCCACGCGGCTCTCGGAAGCGAGGGCTCGGTAGGCACTGAGCCGTCGCTCCGTCATGGCCGTGATTATTCCCGGGGCTCAGCAGGGCAACCTGGGACCTTCGGTGGGTACGGTGGCCCGATGGAGCCGGGGGGACGCGTGGACGCAGGTGTGCGGGCGGCGGTCGTGGTCGCCTCCGACAGGTGTGCGAGGGGTGAGGCCGAGGACCGCTCCGGCCCGCGCGCCGTCGAGCTGCTGCGCGCCGCCGGGTTCTCGGTCGATGCCGCCGTCGTCGTCCCCGACGGGGAGCAGAGCGTGGGCCAGGCCCTGCGCGACGCCCTCGCCACGGGCGCACGCGTGGTGCTGACCAGCGGGGGCACCGGTGTCGGCCCGCGCGACCGGACGCCCGAGGCGACCCGCCCGGTCCTCGACCGTGAGCTGCCCGGCCTCGCGGAGGCCCTGCGCCGCGCAGGTGCGGACCACACGCCCACGGCGGTCCTGTCGCGCGGCGTCGCGGGCGTCACCGACGGCGGCGCCGTCGTCGTCAACCTGCCGGGCTCGCCCGCGGGCGTCTCGCAGGGCCTCGAGACGCTCCTCCCTCTCCTGGGCCACGTGCTCGACCAGCTCGCGGGCGGCGACCACGGGGGGCACACGTGAGCGGCCCTCGGCCGGCAGCGCCCACGGTGCCCGACGCCACGCCCGCGCCGGGCGGGGTACGCCTCGCGAGCGTGACCGGGGCCGCCCTCGACGTCGCCGCGCACGTCGACGCCGTGCAGCACCCCGCAGCGGGCGCCGTCGCGACCTTCGTCGGGCAGGTGCGCGACCACGACCCGTCCGTGAGCGGTGAGGTCGTCGGCCTCGAGTACACGGCGCACCCCGATGCCGCCGCGGTCCTCGGCCGGCTCGCGGCCGAGACGGCCGGCCGGCCCGGCGTGCTCGCCGTGAGCGTGAGCCACCGCACAGGTCTGCTGCCCGTGGGTGGCGTCGCCGTCGTCGCCGCGGTCGCCACAGCGCACCGCACCCTCGCGTTCGACGAGTGCCGTGCGCTCGTCGAGGCCGTCAAGGCGCAGCTGCCCGTCTGGAAGCGCGAGGTCCTCGCGGACGGCTCGCACGTGTGGGTGGGGCTCGAGTGAGCACGCCCGACGCCGCCGCCACGCCCGCACCGCTCGTCGACCGGTTCGGCCGGGTCCACCGCGACCTGCGGATCTCCCTGACCGACCGGTGCTCCCTGCGCTGCACCTACTGCATGCCCGCCGAGGGCGTCCCCTGGCTGCCCGGCTCGACCATGCTCAGCACCGACGAGCTCGTGCGGATCGCCGCCGTCGGCGTCGCCCAGGGCATCACCGAGATCCGCCTGACGGGCGGCGAGCCGCTGCTGCGGCCCGACGTCGTCGACGTCGTGCGACGCATGGCCGCGCTCACGGGACCGGGCGGCTCCCCCGAGATCTCCCTCACGACGAACGCGCTGCGCCTGCCCGCCCTCGCGGCCCCGCTGCGCGACGCCGGGCTCGCACGCGTCAACATCAGCATCGACACGCTCGACCGCGAGCGCTTCGCGGCGCTGACCCGCCGGGACCGGCTGCACGACACGCTCGCGGGCATCGCGGCCGCCGACTCGGTCGGCTTCTCGCCGATCAAGCTCAACGCCGTGGCCATGCGGGGCGTCAACGACGACGAGCTCGTGGACCTCGTGCGGTTCGCCGTCGACCGCGGCTACCAGATGCGGTTCATCGAGCAGATGCCGCTCGACGCCGGCCACACCTGGGACCGCTCCGCGATGGTCACGCAGCGCGAGGTCCTCGACGCGTTGCGGGCCGCGTTCACGCTCACCGAGGTCCCGGGCCGGGGCTCGGCACCGGCGGAGCTCTGGTACGTCGACGGCGGGCCCGCGACCGTCGGCGTCATCGCCTCCGTCACGGCGCCCTTCTGCGGCTCGTGCGACCGCGTGCGGCTCACCGCCGACGGCCAGCTCCGCTCCTGCCTGTTCGCCCGGACGGAGACCGACCTGCGAACCCTCCTGCGCGAGGGCGCGGACGACGACGCGCTCGCCGCGGCCGTGCGGGCGTGCATCACCGGCAAGAAGCCCGGCCACGACATCGACGACCCGTCGTTCCTCCAGCCCGACCGGCCGATGAGCGCGATCGGCGGCTGAGCGTCAGCCGCCCGCGAAGGGCGGCATGACGTCGACCGTGGCACCGGGCGGGACGACCGACGCGTCGTCCTCGAGGCGCACCCCGTCGGCGAGCATGGAGCAGCGCGCCAGGACCCGCTCGAGCGCCGGCCCGTGCGCGGCGACCATGGCCGCACGCAGGGACCCCGCCGTGCCCGCGACCAGCGTCTGGGTGGGCATGCCGGCGGCCTCCGCCGCCGCTGCGAAGTACCTGATCGTCACCTGCCCGTTCACGCGCGCTGCCCGTCCGTCCCGGGCGCGCTCACGCCGGGAGCCGTCTCGCCGGTGCTGCCGGTGCCGTCGGCGCCCGCCTCCCAGGCGCGCACGAGGTCGCCCGTCGCGGCAAGCACCCGCTCGAACGCCGCGCGGTCGCCTCCCGCGCGGGCGACGCCGTAGCCCACGAGGAAGCTCGTCAGGGGCACGGCGGGGCGCCCGACGCCCTGGGCGACGTCACGCGCGAGGTCGAGCAGCTCGTCGACGTCGAGCGCTCCCGGGTCGACGCCGAGCGACTCGCCCGTCGTGACGACCCAGCGGTGCAGCTCGCTGCCGAGGGGCTTGCCGTGGGGTGTGGCCCGCGGCTCGTCGGGTGCGTGGTGCGTCGGCTCGTTCATGGTCTCCTCCGCTGGATCGGCGTGCGGGTGGCCGGTGACGGGTCCGGCGGGCCCCGGGCGATCGGACGCACGGGCGACGGGCGGCGCCGACAGCGCGGCGTCGAGCCGCCGCACCTCGTCCCACGTGTCGGCGTCGGCGCCGTGACCCTCGGTGTCGACGACCGCGGCCAGGCGCAGCCCGGCCACGAGGCGGCGCACGGAGACCCCGTGCACCCCGCCGGCGGCGAACCCTGCGAGCGCGGCGCGCAGGGCGGGTCGGCGGTACGCCGCGACGAGCTGGGCGTGGCCACCCTCGTCGACGAGCTGCGCGCCGTCGGCACCCGCGTCCGCGGCGAGCGCGGCGAGGACTGCGGGCACCACCCGTGCGGCTCCAGGCACGTCGCACGCGAGCACGAGCACCGGCACGTCGTCGTCGCCGGCCGCTGCGGGATCCGCATGCGCGTCGAGGAACGTCAGCCCCGCGTCGATGCCCGCGACGGGCCCGCCCGACGGCGGGTGCTCGAGCGTGGTCGGGACGCCCGGCCGGGCGAGCTGGGGTGGCCCGACGATGACCACCCGGCGCGCGTGGCCCGTGGCCGCGAGCACGTGGTCGAGCATCGGCCGGCCGGCGACGACGACCTCGGCCTTCAGGACGCCGCCCAGGCGGCTGCCCGTCCCGCCCGCGAGGACGAGGGCGTCGAACCGCGCTGGCCCCGGCGCGGGCGTCCCGCGCGTCACGGCTCCTCGCGGTGCCAGTCGCCCGAGCGCCCGCCGGACTTGGCGACGAGCCGCACGTCGGCGATCGACGTGCCCTTGTCCATGCCCTTGACCATGTCGACGACCGCGAGCGCGGCGACCGACACGGCGGTCAGGGCCTCCATCTCGACGCCCGTGCGGTCGGCGGTCCGGACGGTCGCGCGCACGTGCACGCCCTCGTCCGCGACCTCGAGGTCCACGGTGACGCCGTGCACGCCGATGACGTGGGCGAGCGGCAGCAGCTCGGCCGTGCGCTTCGCGGCGCTGATGCCCGCGACGCGTGCGACGGCGAGCACGTCACCCTTCGGCACGTCGCCCGAGCGGAGCGCGGCGACCACGTGGGGCGCGCAGCGGACCAGGCCCGCCGCGGTCGCGGCCCGGACGGACGGCTGCTTCGCGGTCACGTCGACCATGCGTGCGTGCCCCGCGGCGTCGAGGTGCGTGAACGTCATCGGTCGACTCGCATGACGCGCACCCTATCCCCGGGGTGGACCTCCTCGACCTCGGCGGGCACGAAGGCGAGCGCGTGCGCGGTGGCGAGCCCCGCGACGAGGTGCGAGCCGGACCCGCCCGCGACGGCCCGGCGCGCGGTGAGCACCCCGTCCACGCGGTCCAGCACGACCGGCATCCACTGCGCGCGCCCCGGGGGCGTCCGCCAGCCGTCGACGACGTGCGCCGTCATGGTCGGGCGCTGCACCTCGGCCAGCCCGCGCAGGCGCAGGAGCACGGGCCGCACGAAGACCTCGAACGAGACGAACGCGCTCACCGGGTTGCCCGGCAGCGCGAGCACCGGCGTCCCGCCCGGCAGCCGCCCGAGCCCCTGGGGCTTGCCGGGCTGCATCGCGACGCCGACGAACTCCATGCCCGCCTGACCGACGAGCACCTCCTTGACGACGTCGTAGGCCCCCATGCTCACGCCACCCGAGGTCACGACGGCGTCGACGGGGCCCCGCGCGTGCTCGAGGTCGAGGAGCACGGCCCGCAACGCGTCCGCGTCGTCCGGGACCGCGCCGATGCGCACGACGTCGCAGCCCGCCTCACGCACCGCGGCGGCCAGGAGGTACGAGTTCGAGTCGGGGATCTGGCCACGCCGGAGCGCTGCGCCGGGTTCGACGAGCTCGTCGCCCGTCGACAGGACCGCGACCCGCGGCCTGCGGTGCACGCCGACGACGGCGCACCCGACGGACGCCGCGGCGGCCACCTGGGCGGGCCCGAGCGCGGCGCCCGCACGGAGCACCACGTCACCGGCGCGGACGTCCTCGCCCGCGCGGCGCACGTGCGCGCCGACCGCGGGCTCGTGGTGCACGCGGACCACGGCCGTCCCGCCGTCGGTCACCTCGACGGGCACGACGGCGTCGGCGCCGGGTGGCACGGGCGCGCCCGTCATGATCCGGGCCGCCGTACCGGGGCCGACCTCCGGCTCGTCCGGCGTCCCTGCCGCGAGGTCGGCCAGGACGCGCAGCTCCACCGGCCGGTCCGACCCGGCCCCGGCAAGGTCTGCGGCGCGCACGGCGTAGCCGTCCATCGCGGAGTTGTCCCAGCGCGGCAGGGCGGTGGGCGACGCCACGTCGCGTGCAAGCACCAGGCCGTGGGCCTCGCCGATGGGCACGTCGACGGTCGGCGTGGGCGTCACGAGGGCGAGCGCTGCCGCCCGGTGCTCGTCGACGGTGCGCAGCGTGCTCGTCATGGGGTCCCTCCGCTCGCGGGGCGCGGGACCCCGGCAGTGGTGCCCGCGCACCGCACGGACCCGTGCAGTATCGCCCGGACGGAGCGTGCGGGCGTGGCCGTGGGGGCTCGCGCCGGTGTCGGCCCGGCGGCTCCTGTGGGAGCGACCCGGCGGCCGGACGGCTGGCTCAGCAGCAGTGGCCGGCGGCCCGGCTGATGCGCACGCGCCACACGTCGGGGCCCTCGGCGAGGTACTCCCACCCGATCTGCCCCGGCTCCTCGGCGTCGAGCTGGTAGCGCAGCGGCTTGGGGTCGTGGTCGTTCGCGAGCACGAAGGCCTCGCCCGGCGCGAGGGCCGCGACGGCACCGAAGATGCGCGCGTGGCGCTCGGCGGGGACGAGGGGGCGCACGTCGAGGTCCCCCGGGAGCGCCGTCTGAGCGGGCTGGTCCGCGGGTGCCGAGCCCTGCCCGCCGCCGCACCCGCACCCGCCGCACCCGCAGCCGCCCGCTCCCGTCCCGGTCTGCGGTGCCGCGGTGGTGGTCGTGGCGCTCACGAGGGGGAGGTTGCTGGTCATGGTCGCTCCTGGAGGCTGGCTCGGCGCACGACGTCCTCGTGCCGTGAGTTGTTTTTACTCCCCTAACAGAGGAAACTGCAAACGTGCCCGTGCCCCGAACCGAGCCCCTGCGCCGTCAACCGCCGGGCGTGCGCCGCGCCGCCCTGCTCGAGGTGCTGCGCGACCGCGGGACCGCCATGGCCGTCGCCGAGCTCGCCCCGCTCGCCGGGCTGCACCCGAACACGGTCCGCGCCCACCTCGACGTCCTCGTGCGCACCGGCCAGGTCCAGCGGCGCACCGACGCGCGCCACACCCCCGGCCGGCCCCGCGAGCTGTTCGAGGCGACCGGCACCGAGGTGGGCGACCGCAGCTACCGGCTCCTCGCCGAGGTCCTCGCGGACCGGCTCGCCGAGCTCACCGACGACCCTGCCGACGCCGCCGCCGAGGCGGGGCGCCGGTGGGCCCTGCGCCGTGAGCCGGCGGCCACGACGTCCGAGCCGCTCGCGCCCGTCGTGCAGATGCTCCGCGTCCACGGCTTCGCCCCCGAGGTGTCCGCCGACGGCGCCGCGATCGAGCTGCACCACTGCCCGTTCCTCGAGCTGGCGCGGGAGCGCCCCGACATCGTGTGCGGCGCCCACCTCGGCCTCATCCGGGGCGCCCTCGAGCGCACGGGCGCCGACGTCGTGGCCACGCGCATCGTGCCGTTCGCCCGGCCGCACGTGTGCGTGACCGAGCTCGCCGCGACCCCTCGGTAGGTCGACCCCTCAGTAGGTCGGCAGGGACGGGTCGACGTCGGCGACCCAGGCGAGCACGCCGCCCGCGAGGCTCGTGGCGTCGAAACCCGCCGACGCGAGCGCACGGGCGGCCTGCTCGGAGCGCACGCCGCTGCGGCAGTGCACCACGAGCGGCAGGTCGCGCGGCAGGTCCGCGAGGCCGCTCCCGTCGAGAACGCGCGCGAGCGGGACGCCGACGGCCCCGGGGATCGAGACGATCGACCGCTCGCCCGGCTCGCGCACGTCCACGAGCACGAAGTCGTCGCCGCCGCCCGCACGCACGGCCAGCCGGTCCGCGAGGGCGCGCGCCGTCGTCGTCCGCACCACCTCCGAGCCCGCCCCTCCGGCCCCGCCGCGGCCGTCGTCACCGTCGCCCCCGTCAGCGCGCGTCGCGCACGCCTGCACCGGCGTCTCCGTTCCCGCCCAGGCACCGGCCGGGCGCCCGACGAGCGGCACCTCGGTCCACCGCGCCGCGAGCGCGTCGAGCACCAGGACACGGCCGAGCAGGGGCTCCCCCGCACCCGTCAGCAGCTTCACGGCCTCGGTGGCCATGAGGGAGCCCACCTGGCCGCACAGGGCCCCCAGCACGCCTCCCTCGGCGCACGAGGGCACGCTGCCCGCCGGCGGCGGCGCCGGGAAGAGGTCCCGCAGCTGCACCGGGGCGACGCCGCTCCCCGCGGGGGGTGCCCCCCAGAACACGGCGACCTGCGCGTCGAACCGGAAGATCGAGCCCCAGACCTCCGGCAGGCCGAGGCGCACGCACGCGTCGTTCACCAGGTACCGCGTCGGGAAGTTGTCGGTCCCGTCGATCACGAGGTCGTAGCCCGCGAGCACCGCGTCGACGTTCTCCGTGCCCAGCCGCACGTGGTGGGTCACGACGTCGACGCCGGGGTCGAGCGCGTGGACGGCGTCGCGCGCGCTGTCCACCTTCGCGCGCCCGACGTCGTCCCTGCCGTGCACGACCTGCCGCTGGAGGTTGCTCAGCTCCACGGCGTCGGCGTCGACGACCCCGAGGCGCCCCACGCCCGCCGCCGCCAGGTAGAGCAGGACCGGCGCGCCGAGCCCGCCCGCACCGACCACGCACACGCGCGCGTTGCGCAGCCGACGCTGCCCCTCCTCGCCGACCTGGGGCAGCAGCAGGTGGCGCGACCAGCGCTCGACCTCCACGCGCGTCAGGGGCGGTCCGGGCTCGACGAGGGGCGGCACGGGCGGCATGCCCCCCACGGTACGTGGGCCCGCACAGCGTCGACCGTGCGGCGCCGCAGGGCACCTCGGCGCGTCCGCCCCCGAGGCACCGGCGACCGCTCGCGAGCGCGGGTGCGCGACCGCTCGCCGGCGGGCGCCGACCGCACCCGCGCCCGTGCCGCAGATGCGGCCCATCGGTCGCCTCGGTGCCGCATCTGCGTACACTCCCTGCATGCCGCAGTACCGCATCCGCGAGGCCGCCGACCTGCTCGGCGTGAGCACCGACACGGTGCGTCGCTGGTCCGACGCGGGACGCCTGACGACGGGGCTCGACGCCTCGGGACGCCAGGTCGTCGACGGACGGGTGCTCGCCGAGCTCGCGCAGGAGCTCGCCCGCGAGCCGCGCGAGCACGGTGCGCCCGGCGTCGTCGTCGGCCGCTCCGTGCGCAACCGCTTCACGGGCCTGGTGACGCGCGTCGTGCGGGACACGGTCATGGCGCAGGTCGAGATCCAGGCCGGGCCGCACCGGGTCGTCTCGCTCATCAGCCGGGAGGCCGCGGACGAGCTCGGGCTGGAGCCCGGCGTCCTCGCGGTGGCGGCGGTCAAGTCCACCGACGTCGCCGTCGAGCGCGTGGCGCCACGATGACCAGGCCTTCGCGCCGGGCGGCGCTCGTCGCGGGGCTGGCCGTCCTCGCCGCCGTCGTCGGCGTCCTGGTCTGGTCCGACGCGACCGGTCGCGGCGACGCGGCACCGTCGAGCGCACCGTCGGGCCGGCCCGACGAGAGCTCGGCCGCCACGGCCACGCGGACGCCGGAGGGCGACGACGCCGATGACGAGATCAGCGGCGAGATCACGGTCCTCGCGGCCGCGTCGCTCACGGACGCGTTCACGGTCATCGTGGACCGGTTCGAGCTCGACCACCCGGGCGTGAGCGTGACCCTCGGCACCGGCGGGAGCGCGAGCCTCGCGGCGCAGGTCGCCGCCGGTGCGCCCGTGGACGTCCTGGCCACGGCCGACGAGCGCACGATGCGGCTCGCGCTCGACGGCCTCGCGACCGCCGGCCTCGCGTCGCCGTCGACCGACGGCAGCAGCACCGGGGGCAGCGGCACCACGGGCGGCGACCCGGACGTCGAGGTCTTCGCACGCAACACGCTCGCCCTCGCCGTGCCCCTCGGCGACCCCGGTGACGTCGCCTCCCTGGAGGACCTCGACCGCGACGACGTGACGTTCGCGGCGTGCGCCGTCGAGGTGCCCTGCGGCGCCGCGGCCCGCGACGTCCTGGCCGCGGCCGGGATCGACCGTGACCCGGTCACGTACGAGAGCGACGTGACCGCGGTGCTCACCAAGGTCCTGTGGGGCGAGGTGGACGCGGGCCTCGTGTACGCGTCCGACGTGCGTCCCGGCGCCCCCGCCGTGCGCGACGGGGGCGTGCGCACCGTCCCCATCCCCGACGACCTCAACGTCACGACCTCCTACCCCATCGCGGTGCTCCCCCGCGCACAGGAGAGCCCCGCGGCGCGCGCCTTCGTCGACGCGGTGCTCTCCGACCGCGGCGTCCAGGTGCTGCGCGACGCGGGGTTCCTCGCCCCGTGACGGCGCCCGCCCGCCCCGGGACGGCGCCCGCCCGCCCCACGACGGCGCCCGACGGCGCCGCCCGTCCCGTGGCGGCGGTCGCCCGCACCGGCCGGCCCGCGGTCTCGCGCGCCGCGCTCGTGCCCGCGCTGCTCGGTCTCGCGTTCCTCGTCGGGCCGCTCGTCGGGCTGGTGGCGCGCGCGCCCTGGGCGGACCTGCCGGCGATCCTCGCGGCGCCGGCGGTGCGGCAGTCGCTCGTCCTGTCGTTGTGGACCTCGACCCTTGCCACGGCCGTCGCCGTCGTCCTCGGCGTCCCGCTCGCGTGGCTCCTGGCACGCGCCGCGCTGCCCGGCATGCGCTGGCTGCGTGCGCTCGTGACGCTCCCGCTCGTGCTGCCGCCGGTGGTCGGGGGCGTCGCGCTCCTCACGGTGCTCGGCCGCACGGGCCCGGTGGGCGGGCTGCTCGACCGCTGGCTCGGGATCACGCTGCCCTTCACGCCCGCCGCCGTCGTGCTCGCCCAGGCTTTCGTCGCGATGCCGTTCCTCGTCGTGACCGTCGAGGGCGCGCTGCGCAGTGCGGACCGACGGTTCGAGGAGGCCGCAGCCTGCCTCGGCGCGTCGCGCTCGACGGTCCTGCTGCGCGTGACGCTCCCCCTGGTCGGGCCGTCCGTCGGGGCGGGGGCCGTCCTCGCGTGGGCACGCGCGCTCGGCGAGTTCGGGGCGACCGTCACGTTCGCGGGGAGCTTCCCCGGGCGCACGCAGACCCTGCCGCTCACCGTCTACCGTGCGCTCGAGTCCGACCCGGACGCGGCGATCGCCCTGAGCGTCGTCCTGCTCGCCGTGTGCGTCGCCGTCCTCGTGGGGCTCAGGGGCCGGTGGCTCGGGCCGGGCAGCCCCACGGCGGTCGCGCGATGAGCCCGGACGCGAGGCCGGCGTGACGGCGCCGAGCGGTCTGCGCCTGGCCGGGACCGTGCGGCGGGGCGCGTTCACGGTGGACGTCGACCTCGCCGTCGGCCCCGGGGAGGTGGTCGCGCTCCTCGGCCCCAACGGCGCGGGCAAGTCGACGCTCGTGCGAACCGTCGCCGGTCTGGAGGCTCTGGCGACAGGTCGCCTGACGCACGGCGAGGAGACCTGGGACGACGCCGCGGCGCAGGTTCACCGGCCCGCGTCGCGGCGTCACGTGGGCACCGTGTTCCAGGACCACCGCCTGTTCCCGCACCTGACCGTCCTGGAGAACGTCGCGTTCGGCCCGCGCGCCCTCGGGACGCCGCGCGCGGGTGCGACGGCCACCGCGCACGCCTGGCTCGATCGTCTCGGTGTCGCGGATCTGGCCCGGCGGCGCCCCACCCACCTCTCGGGCGGCCAGGCGCAGCGGGTCGCGCTCGCGCGCGCCCTCGCGACCGATCCGGGCGTCCTCGTCCTCGACGAGCCGCTGGCGGCGCTGGACGCCGAGGCGCGCGCCCACGTGCGACGCGCGCTCGCCGAGCACCTGCGCGAGTTCGCGGGGCCGTGCGTGCTCGTGACGCACGACCTCGGGGACGCGCTCGCCCTGGCCGACCGCATCGTCGTCGTCGAGGATGGCCGCGTCGTGCAGAGCGGGGAGCCGGCCGACCTGCTGGACCGTCCCCTCACCGCGTACGTCGCGCGGCTCCTCGGGGTGAACCTGCTCCACGGGACCGCGGGTGCGGAGGGCGCGGTGGTCCTCGACGGGGCGGCCGCGCCGGGAGGACCGGCCCCGGGCGCCCGCGGCTGGGACCTGCCCACGCCGGAGGGGCTCGCACCGGGCACCGCGGTGCTCGTCGCCGTCCGCCCGTCGGCCCTGCGGCTCGCGCCGGTCCCGGGGGGCGACCGGGACGACGCGCGGGCCGACAGGCCCGACGACAGGTCGGGCGACGGACCGGGCGACGGGCGTGCCGGCTGGACGGCGACGGTCACCTCGGTCACGCCGTGGGGCGAGCACCTCCAGGTCGAGCTCGCCGCCCGGACCGGCCCGGCGGCGGAGGTCCCGATGACGGCAGAGGTCGCCGTCTCGATGCTCGGCCGGCTCAGGGTCGGCGACCTCGTGGAGGTCCGGATCGCCCCCGACGGTGCGCACGCCTACCCCGCACCGCGGGACTGAGCGCGGCGCCCCCGCGCCGGGTGCACGCATGGCCCGGGGGGGCGCCCGCCCGGTCAGTCGGTCACGTCGAGGAACCCGTGCGCGCCGCGTTCGGCGTCGACCATGAGGTGCGACACGAACGGATAGCGCCCGGCCTCGGGCAGGCTCAGCTCGACGAACCCGCCCTGGGCGGGCAGCAGGCCGAGAACCTGCGAGCCGCCCGTGCCCGTCGCGTCGCCGGCCGCCGCCCGGTCTGGCCCGCCGAGGCGGTAGGCGCCCTCGAGGTACACGGTGTCGAACTGGCCGCCCACCACGTGGAACGCGCTGGACCGGTTGGGCCCCGCGTCGAGCACCCACACGCGGACGCGCTCGCCGACGCGCGCCGCCAGCGGGGCGTGGTCGTACTGCCCCGCGTAGCCGTTGAAGGCGACGGCGTCGGGCTGCTCGGCGTTGATCTTGTCGGCGTCCGCGATGCCACCCTGCTCGCCCAGGTAGAGCTCGGACTGGACCACGAGGTACTCCCGGTCCACGGGCGCGAGGTCGGGCGGGTCGATCACGACGGCACCGAACATGCCGTTCGCGATGTGCAGGGACATCGGCATCGTCGAGCAGTGGTACATCCAGATGCCGGAGCGCGTCGCCGTGAAGGTGTACGTCAGGGTCTCGCCGGGCTCGATCGTGCGCATCGGCTCGTCAGGCGCGAGCGCCCCGGCGTGGAAGTCGATGGAGTGCCCCAGCGAGCCGTCGTTCACCAGGGTGATCTCGAACGTGTCCCCGACCCGGCCCCGCAGGGCTGGGCCTGGCGCGGTGCCGCCGAAGGTCCACAGCGTCTGCCGGACGCCCGGGGCGACCTCCTGCTCGACCTCCTGGACCTCGAGCGTGACGCGGTGCACCGTCGTGTCGTCAGCCGGGGCGAGCACCGGGTCGTACGGCTCGAAGCCCTTGCCCGGCTCGCCCATGAGGTCCATGTCCGCCGCGGCGGACGTCCCGGCGGGCGCGCCCGCGTGCCCCGCTGAGCCGTCGGGGCCGGCGTGGCCGCCCGACGTCCCGGACACGTCGCCGGCCGCGCCGTCGGCGCCGGCGTCGACGACCGCCTCGCCGTCCCCTGCCACCACCACCTCGAACACCATGCCCATCTGGCGGTGTCCGGCGACGGAGCACCAGCCCTGGAGCCCGCTCCCGACGACGCCTACCTCGACGCGTGCGGTGGCGCCGGCCGCGATCCTCCCCGACGACGCACCGCTCTCGAGCACCAGGTCGTGGACGGTGGTGTCGGTGTTCGTCACGAGGAGCACGAGCTCGTCCCCCGCGGCGACCTCGACGGATGCCGGCGTGAAGCGCATGTCCTGGGCGAGCACCTCGACCTCGACCACCCGGCCGGTCGCCTCGACGGCCGCCGCGGGCGAGCCGCCGAGCGTGCTCAGGCCGACCGCCGCGGGGTCGGCCGCGACGCCGCCCGCGACGATCAGCGCCAGGGCGCCGGCGGCCGCGAGGCCGGGGCCCATGGGCCGACGCGGCGGGACCAGCAGGTCGACGGCCGGCATGGCCGCGGGGCCGGTCTGCGGCAGTGCGCGCATGCGGCGCGACACGACGGCGGCCCGGACGAGCAGCACGGGCGTCGCGGCCATCGCGCCCAGCACGGCCATCGACGTGCCGACGCGCACGAGGCTCGGCGCGGGCAGCAGGAAGAGGGCCAGGCCCACGTTCGTCAGGACGAGGCGCGCTGTGCCGCCACGCTCGGCGACGGCCCTGGCCGCCCGGACGGCTGACGGTCCGCCGCCGAGCACCATGGGACCGAGGTGGGTGAGCGCACCGAGCAGGACCTGCGCGGCGAACCCGACGACGACGGGCACGAGCATCCCGGCGAGCCGGGCCTGCGCGACGGCCCAGCCGTCCGCCGATGCGAGGGCGACCGCCCAGAGCAGCACGGTCAGGACGAGCCAGAGCCAGGACAGGCCGACCGAGCGGGACGCGAAGGCGTCGGGCAGTCGGCGTCTCGCCTCGACGACCAGGGGCCATGAGGTCCGCAGCAGGCCGAGCAGGTACACGACGAGGCCTGCGGCGCCGAGCGGCTGCACGCCCGTGGCCGCGCCGACGAGGACCACGGCGAGCCCGGCCACGAGCACCGCGAGCCCGTGCCGGGCAGCGACGTGTGCGTCGGGCGCGAGCTGGACGCGCAGCATCGTGGGCCAGAGCGTGACCATCGTGCCCACCACCGTGAGCCCCACCCAGCCGAGCATCATGACCACGACGTGCGCGACGTAGGCACGCGCGGCGGTGTCACCTGCCGCATCGGCCCGCGCGAGGAGCGCACCGAGCGCGGCGCCGACGGGCAGCGCGAGCGCGGCAGCCACGAAGTACCAGGCCGTCCACCCGAGCCTGACGCCCAGCGCACCGCGACCCTGGTCGACCAGTGCGGCGGCGTGCCACAGCGCTGTCGCACCGACGAGCGCGGCCCCGGCGACCACGAGCGGCCACGTCCCGCCCAGCAGTCCTGCCACGACCGCGAGCGCTCCGACGGTGTGACCGGCGAGCCGCACCGCCTGCGCGCGCAGACCGCCCCGGAGCGGTCGCCGGCGCACGGCCTCAGCGAAGTGCGCGCTCCAGATGAGGACGGCCGTGCTCACGGCACCGAGCAGGAGGAGGTGCGTCATGAGCCAGGGCGCGGCCGGGATCGAGCGGTGCCCGACGGCGACGACGGCAGCCGCGACGAGCCATGCGACGACGAGGGCGTTGACGCGCACGTGCCAGCGGGCCCTCATCGGACCGGCTCCGCGACGCGCGGGGCGACGGACGCCGTCGGGACATCGGCACGCCTGGCGCGTGCCCGAGGTGCCCGAAGCTCCCGACGCCGGCCGGTGACCGACGACCACACGGCGACGAGCACGAAGGCCAGGACCGCGGCGACGTTGAGCGCGCCGCCGGTCTGCAGCGCGGCCGCCGAGCCCCACAGGTCACCGCCGACGACGCGGACGGCCAGGGACGCGTGGAGCAGCGCGACAGGGGCGTAGAACGCGGGGTGGTAGGGCAGGGGCCGGCCGAGCACCGCGGGGAGGATCACGGGGGCGTGGGCCATGATCATCGACATGGTGAAGCCGAGGAACACGGCGTGGATCACGCCGTCGTACGCTGGCCCGCCGTCCACGCGCCCGAGCAGGAGCCAGATGCCGCCGGCCACGAGGAGCCAGGCGTAGCCGCCGAGCAGGCACCAGGCCATGTACCTCGGCAGCGCCGTGGACCGGATCGTGCGGCGCGCGACGTCGTACCGCACGAGCACGAGGACGAGCGCGAGCAGCGCGAGGCCGAGCGCGGGGTGCGCGACGCGCGGCCACAGCGGGGTCACGGCGACGGCCGCGAACACGGCGACGCCCAGGGCGAGGAGGGCACGCTCGACGCGGGGTCCGAGGGCGCCGACGCGGGCGAGCTCGAGCCGCTCCCCCGCGATGGTCAGCACGAGGAAGCCGGCGAACCACGGGAGCGACGTCGCGACGGGGGCACCGCCCCACCAGAGGAGCGCCGAGCCCGTCGCGAGGAACCCGCCGAGGACCTGCAGGGCCAGGGCGCCGGACTCCTGGCGCCGCCACAGGCCGGCGTACACGGCGAGCTGCCCGGCGGCACCGAGGACGAGGACGCCCTGCCCGACGGGCAGGGGTGCGGCGCTCAGCAGCAGGAGAGCACCGAGGCCGAGCCCCGCGGGTGCGGCGTAGCCCCACCAGCGCCGGAGCGCGACGGCCCGCTCGAGTGCGACGACGGTCCCGACGAAGCCGAGCACGAGCACGGGGCCGTGGACCTGGGGCAGCCGCTCGGTGGTCACGGGCGCGGGCAGGCCCAGGAGGAGGAGGGCAGCGTCGAGGCCTGCGAGCAGGGCGAGACCGCCGGGCAGCAGCAGGGCCACCCGCGCGCGAGTTTTCACACCCTCAACCGTAGAAAACCTCGCCTCGACCGACCGGGACCTTTGTCCCAGGCTCGCGGGCGTGAGACGCTGCCGAGCGCCGACGACGCGGTCGGCAGCGAGAGGAGCCCCCCGTGCCCGCACGACGCCTCACGACGGTCGCCTGCGCGGCCTTCGGCCTGACCACGGCCGCGCACCTCGCGGCACACCTCACCGGCCGCGACGCCCTGGCCGACGCGAGCCAGTGGTTCCTCATGCCGCTCCTGGGCACGGCCGTGTGGGCCGCGACACGTCCCGACCCGACGACCGGGCGGCGTCGGCGCACGCGTCTGACGCGCCTCACGCTCGTCGCCCTCGGCTTCTCGTGGCTCGGGGACACGGCGCCGGACCTCACGACCGGCGACGGGTCCTTCCTCGTGATGGTCGGCTGCTTCCTGCTGGCCCAGGTGACCTACTCCGTCGCCTTCGTCCCGTACCGCGGCTCCGGCGCGCCCGCACGCCCCGTGCTGCTGCTCCCGTACGGCGCCGCCCTCGCCACCCTGCTCGCCCTGTGCCTGCCCGCCGCGGGCGGCCTCGCGGTGCCGGTCGTCGTGTACGGCGCATGCCTGACGACCATGGCCGCGCTCGCCACCGGCCTGAACCGGTGGGCCGGCGTCGGCGCCGCGGTGTTCCTCGTCTCCGACTCGCTCATCGCCCTGGGCGCGTTCACGTCCTGGTACGCGCCGCCCGCGCCCGGGTTCTGGGTGATGGTCACCTACACGGCGGGGCAGGCGCTCATCGCACGCGGCGTCGTCGTCGCGGACCGCGCGTCCGCGCGCGGTGAGGCGACCGCCCGGGGCACGACGACCGCCTGGGGCACGACGACCGCCGCGAGCCGCGTCGGCGACGCGCGCGTGGCTGCCACCGAGCGGTCGTGACGACCGCCGAGCGGTCGTGACGCGCGGGGGCCTCAGGCCGGCTTGACCGCGCGCACGATCGCGCCGTGCAGGCCGGGACGGACCTCGTGCGTGAACCGCACGTCCGCGTCGACGAACCCCGCCGCGGCGAGGCCCTCCAGGTACTCGCTCCGCGACAGAGCCCCCGCGATGCACCCCGCGAAGTCGCCGCGCTCGGCACGCTCGGCCGGCGTGAGGTGATCCTCCGAGACGACGTCGGAGACCCCGACCCGCCCGCCCGGGACCAGCACGCGGAACATCTCCGCGAGGACCGCGGGCTTGTCGACCGACAGGTTGATGACGCAGTTCGAGATCACGACGTCGACCGACGCGTCGGGCAGCGGCACCGCCTCGATCCGGCCCTCGAGGAACTCCACGTTGGTCGCACCGGCCTCGGCCGCGTTGGCGCGCGCGAGCTCGAGCATCTCCTGCGTCATGTCGACCCCGTACGCGAAGCCCGTGGGCCCGACGCGGCGGGCGGACAGGAGCACGTCGATCCCGCCGCCGGAGCCCAGGTCGAGCACCCGCTCGCCCTCGTTCAGGTCCGCGACGGCCGTCGGGTTGCCGCAGCCCAGGCTCGCGAGCACCGCGGACTCGGGCAGCTCCCCGAGCTGGGCGCCGGGGTAGAGGGCGCTGCCGAAGTCGGCGTCCGCCGCGGCCTGCGTCCCGGTCCCCTCGCAGCACCCGGAGGTGCCGCAGCCCGCCGCGTCGTCGGCCGGCGCGGGACCGGACGACGTCATGGGCAGGAGCGCACGCGCCTGGACCTCGCGCGCCGCGCCGGCGTACCTGCGCCGGACCTGCTCGACCGTCTCCGCCTGGTCCTCGGTGACCTCGCTCATGGCGCTCTCCTACTCGATGACGACCCGGGTCGGGTATCGATGGATCTCGATGTCCCGACCCTGACGTACACATCGACAGTTGTCAATGCGTCGGTCATACTCATGGGATGCCCGTCCACGCGCCCCTCGCCGAACGCACCGACCCGACGCCCGTGACCGGGCCGCACGCGCCCGGCACCAGCGCCTCCGGAGCCCTGGGTGCCGCCGTCGGGCCGATCCCGGCCGTCGCGTGCTGCGCGCCGCTCGTGCGCACGCCGCTCACGCCCGCCGAGGCCACGGGGTTCGCCACGGTCCTCAAGGCGATCGCCGACCCTGCGCGGCTGCGGGCCCTGTCCCTCATCGCCTCCCACGAGGGCGGCACCGCCTGCGTGTGCGACCTCGTCGAGCCCCTCGGCCTGAGCCAGCCGACCGTGTCCCACCACCTCAAGGTGCTCACCGACGCCGGCCTGCTCACGCGCGAGAAGCGCGGCGTGTGGGCCTACTTCTCGCTCGTCCCCGGCGCGCTCGACGACGTGGCCCGCGTGCTCGTCGGCACCAGGGCCTGACGCGCCGACGGCGCGCCACGAGGGTGTCGTGGCGCGCCGTCGACGCGCTGGGCCCCGGGCGCTGCGGGCCGAGGCCCGCCGTCACTCCTGAGCGGGCGGCTCGTCCTTGCCTGCGGCCTCGAGCGCGTCGGCCTCCTCCTTGGTGCGGTGCACGGCACCCTCGGCGTGGTCCGGCGGGCCGTAGACCGTGTAGAGGATGAGCGGGTTCTCCCCCACGTTGACGAAGTTGTGCGTGCGCCCCGCAGGGACGACCACGAGGTCACCCTGGGACACCTTGCGCTTCTGCCCCGAGACGATCGCCTCGCCGACCCCGCTGACGAACGTGAGGATCTGGTCGGTGTCCTCGTGCACCTCCTCGCCGATCTCCCCGCCGGGCGGGATCGTCATGATCACCAGCTGGGTGTGATCACCGGTCCACAGCACCCGGCGGAAGTCCGGGCTCTGCTCCGCGACCGTCGCGATCGTGAAGTGCTCCATGCGCACAGCTCCTCTGGTCGTCACTCGTCCCGCGGACCGCGCCGTCGGCGCCCGCGGGCCTGCACCTCTGTCATACCGCGCCGGGCAGGTCCTCGCCCGACGAGCGGCCGCGCGACCGGCCGTCCGCGCGCCGGCCCGTGGCGTCCTCAGTCGGCGGCGCGCCTGCCGTGGGTCCCCGCAGCCCGACCGTCGAGCTCGTCCGGGTCGGCGTGCTCGCCGCGGCTCAGCCGCATGGCCCGGCCCGCCTCGACGTCACGCGCGTGCTTCTCCTGCTTCTTGGCGCTTGCCTTGGTGTCCCGCGGCGGCAGCTGGATGGTCTCCTCGGCCCTGATCCCCGCCTGGAGCTCGCGGCCGCGCTCGAGCTCGGCGTCGAGCTCGGCCCCGAACAGGAGCGCGTTGTTGGTCAGCCACAGCCACAGGAGGAAGACGATGACTCCAGCGAGCGCACCGTAGGTCTCGCTGTAGCTGGCGAACCGGGCGACGTAGACCCCGAACCCGGCGGTGGCGACCGCCCAGACGAGGATCGCGACGAACGCTCCGACGCTGATCCACCGGAAGCGGGGCTGACGCACGTTGGGCGTCCAGTAGTAGAGGATCGCGATGATCAGCGCGACGAGCAGCACGATGACCGGCCACTTGGCGACGTCCCAGACGGACACCGCGACGTCGCTCAGGCCCACGACGCCGCCGATGGCCTCCGCGACCGGGCCGGACAGCACGAGGGCCGCGCACACGACCGCGACGAGGACGAGCATCACGAAGGTCACGGCGAGCATCGCGGGGCGGAGCTTCCAGATGGGCCGGCCCTCGTCGATCTCGTAGATCCGGTTCATCGCGCGGCTGAACGCGTTGACGTACCCGGACGCCGACCACAGGGCCACGAGAAGGCCGGTCGCGAGCGCGAGGCCGGCACCCTCCTGGGACGCGAGGTTCTCCACGATGCCGCGGACGGTCCCGAGCTCCATGCTCGGCGCGATGCCCTCCGCGGTCTTCATGACGTCGTCGACGATCTGCTCGCCGTCGCCGAACACGCCGAGCAGCGAGACGAGGGCGAGCGCGGCGGGTGCGACGGCGAGGACCGCCCAGTACGTGAGCGCCGCCGCGAGGTCGGTCGCTTCGTCACGCTGGTACTCACGGAGCGTCTTGCGCAGCACGTAGAACCAGGACGGCTTCGTCATGTCGGTCGGCGAGGCGGGCTTGCGCGGGTCGTCCGGCTCGGGTGCCGCGGCCTTGCTCGTCGCGTGCTCGCGGTCGGTGCCGTGGTCGTTTGTCCCGCCGCGGTGGCTCATGGTCTCTCCTCGTCAGCACGGTCCGGTCTGCGGCCAAGCCTCGCCCCGGGCGGCCCGGTGCGCACGCGGGGAGCACGCGGGGAGCACGCGGGAACACGCGGGAACACGGCCGGACGCAGGTGCCGCTAGCCCCCCGACCGACGCCCCGGCCATGCGCGCCGGGCCTCGCGGTAGGCGGGCTCGCGCAGCGCCGCGACCCACGGGTACGTGTCGAGGCCGGGCGGTGTGCGCAGCGGGTCGAACCGCACCGGCAGGTCGACACCGGGCCCGACCGCCCCGCGCACGACGAGCCGCCCGAACGATCGCCAGGGTCCGAGCGGGGCGGCGTACGCGAGGTTCAGCGTCATCGGGGACCGCGCGAGCACGACCGCGAGCGCCTCCGGAGCCGCGGGCAGCGCACGCGGCGGCTCGGGCACGGCTGCGAGCAGGACCGGACCGCGTGGGGCGCGGAACGGTACGAGCGTGGTGAACGGCCCGCTCCCCCCGGCGCGCCAGGGCCGGAGCACGTGCCTGAGCACCGGGGCCGAGCCGGTCGTCGAGAGCAGCAGGTCCACGGGGAGCGCGTCGTCGTCGCCGACCCACCGGATCGCGAGGCCGAGCACGTCCGGGAGCGCCGGGGGGAGGCCGCCGCCGCGCGAGAGGCGCACGACGACGCCGTCCTCCCCGCGGGCGTCGAGCCAGGCGATCCCCGAGCGCGCGCGGCCGTGCCGCTCGAGGGTGCCCGCGAGGACGGCTCCTGCCGGGTGGAGGGCCTTCGCACGACGCGCGCGCCCGACGACGCCGAGCGCCGCCGCCAGCCCGGCGCCCGTCGCGGCGACGGGTCCGCGCGCGGCGGGCTCCCCCCGCACGGGACCGCGTGGAGTCGTCATCGTCCGAGCATCGCGTGCGTCCCGTGCGGTGTCGCGCCGAGCGCGTGGCGCCTGCGTGACGAACGCCGACGCCGCCGCCTCGGGCCGGCTCCCGGACGAGGCGCAGGAGCGCTCCTGAGGCGGCCTACCCGTCGCGAGCACCGTCGTGAGCCGCCGCGAGAGCGCTCCCACTCCTGGGACCTGGGGCCCACGGAGGCAGTCGGACGAGGTGCCTCGACCACCCGTACGGGTGGACGCGGGGTCACGTTTCGGTCACGAGGTTTGACACGCGAGCACCCCGGGCGCGACGGTGAGACCACCGCGATGAGACCGGTCCCACCATCTGGGGCACGCCTCGGCCGCCGCAAGGTGAGACCGGTCCCATCACGAAGCCACGACCGCCCCCGGGACATCCGGGTCGCGGTCTCGATCGGGGCGGCAGTGCAGCCGCCCGAGACGACGAAGGAGTCACAGTGCGCACGACCAGGAAGCGGGCGCTCGCGCTCACCGCCGGCATCGCCGGCATCGCACTCGTCGCCACCGGCTGCAGCAGCGGCTCGGATGACGAGGGCGGCGACGACGCCGGCAGCGGCGACAGCGACGAGAAGATCACCCTCACGATCTCGACGTTCAACGAGTGGGGCTACGAGCCCCTGCTCGAGCAGTACATGGACGAGAACCCGAGCATCACGATCGAGCACAACAAGTTCGGTACCTCGAACGAGGCGCGCGACCAGTTCAACACCTCGCTCGCCGCAGGCTCCGGCCTCGCCGACGTCGTGGGCATCGAGATCGACTGGATGACCGAGGTCATGCAGTACTCCGACCAGTTCACGGACCTGGCCTCCGACTCCGTCGAGGGTCGTTGGCAGGACTGGAAGGTCGGCCAGGCCACCACGCCCGACGGCAAGCTCGTCGGCTACGGCACGGACATCGGCCCGGAGGGCATCGCCTACCGCTCCGACCTGTTCGCCGCCGCGGGCCTCCCGACGGACCGCGCCGAGGTCGCCGAGCTCTTCGGTGGCGAGGACGCCACGTGGGACGACTTCTTCGCCGTCGGCGAGCAGTTCGCCGCCGCGTCCGAGGTCCCGTTCTACGACTCGGGTGCCGCCGTCTACCAGGGCATGGTCAACCAGCTCGAGGCCGCGTACGAGACGCCTGGCACCGACGAGGTCATCGCCACGGAGAACGCGGACGTCAAGGACATCTACGACACGATCATGGCGCACACCGAGCTCTCCGCTGGTCTCCAGCAGTGGGGCGAGGACTGGAACAACAGCTTCCAGACCGACGGCTTCGCCGTGATGCTCGCACCGTCCTGGATGCTCGGTGTCATCGAGGGCCAGGCCGAGGGCGTCGAGGGCTGGGACATCGCTGACGTCTTCCCCGGCGGCGGCGGCAACTGGGGCGGCTCGTTCCTGACCGTCCCGGCGCAGTCGAAGTACCCGGAGGAGGCCAAGGCTCTCGCCGACTGGCTGACCGCTCCCGAGCAGCAGCTCGTCGCCTTCCAGACGAGCGGCAACTTCCCGAGCCAGGTCGAGGCCCAGGAGTCCGAGGAGATCAAGGCGATCACCAACGAGTTCTTCAACGACGCCCCCATCGGCGAGATCTTCGCCACCCGCGCCGCAGCGGTCACGGTCGCCCCGTACAAGGGTGCGAACTACTTCCCGATCAACGACGCGATGGCCCAGGCCATCAACCGCGTCGAGGTCGACGGCACGGACGACGCGACGTCGTCCTGGGACAAGTGGGTCGCTGAGGTCGAGGCCATCGGCTGACCTCCGCTGCCGGGCCGTCGGCACCTGCCGGCGGCCCGGCACCCCGTCCACGTCGCAACCCCGAAGGACCGTCATGGCCACCCAGACCGCGCCGACCCGTGCCCGCCCCGCCAGCGACCCGTCCCGCAGCCCGCGCCGCGTCGGGTTCAGCCAGCGGCTGGGCAAGTGGGACGTCAAGCTCTCGCCCTACCTGTACATCTCCCCCTTCTTCATCATCTTCGCCATCACGGGCCTCTTCCCGCTGATCTACACCGGCTGGGTGTCCCTGCACGACTGGGACCTGCTCGGCGGCCAGGGTGACTTCGTCGGCTTCGAGAACTTCACGCAGGTGCTCGGCCAGGCGTACTTCTGGAAGGCCCTGCGCAACACGATCTCGATCTTCCTGTGGTCGTCGGTGCCGCAGGTCATCGCCGCGATCGTCATCGCCGCGATGCTGGACGCGAACCTGCGCGCCAAGACGTTCTGGCGCATGGGCGTCCTGCTCCCCTACGTGGTCGCCCCGGTGGCCGTGGCGCTCGTCTTCTCGAAGATGTTCGCCGACGACTCGGGCCTCATCAACACCGTCCTGGAGAACATCGGCCTCAGCCCCGTCGGCTGGCACTCCGAGGCGATGCCCGCGCACGTCGCGATCGCCACGATGGTCAACTTCCGCTGGACCGGCTACAACACCCTCATCTTCCTCGCGGCGATGCAGGCCATCCCGCGCGACCTCTACGAGGCGGCCGTGATCGACGGCGCGTCGAGGTGGCGCCAGTTCATCTCGATCACGATCCCGATGCTGCGGCCCACGATCATCTTCGTGGTGCTCACGTCGACCATCGGTGGCCTGCAGATCTACGACGAGCCGCGCATGTACGACCAGATGGGCCAGGGTGGCAACGACCGCCAGTGGCTCACGGTGACGCTCTACCTGTACGAGCTCGGCTGGCGCAACACCAACCTCGGTCGCGCCGCCGCCGTCGCCTGGCTGCTCTTCATGATCATCGTCGTGTTCGCCGTCGCGAACTACCTGATCACCCGACGCATCGCCTCCGACTCCGCGCCCAAGCAGCGCCGTGTCGCCGGAAGGAACCCACGATGAGCACGACGCCGTCCATCCCCGTCATCGCGCAGACGGCCGGCCGCGGGGCCGCCCGCTCGGCCGCCCGGCGGCGCCACCAGGCGTCCGGCGCCGGCTCGGACCGCAAGCCCGGCCGCCTCACGTACGTCCTCATGTCGGTCGTGCTCCTGGCGTCCGCGTACCCGCTGTACTTCGCGCTCCAGCTCGCGTCCTCGACGTCGGCCGACATCGCGCAGAACCCGATCCCCCCGCTGCTGCCGGGCTCGCACCTGTTCGAGAACATCGGCCGCGTGCTGGCCGCGGACATCGACCTGTGGCAGGCGATGTTCAACTCGCTGCTCGTCTCGGGTGCGACGGCCCTGTCGGTCGTGATGTTCGCGACCCTCGCGGGCTACTCGTTCGCGAAGCTCCGCTTCCGCGGTCGCGGCCCGCTCCTCGTGTTCGTCATCGGGACCATGGCCGTGCCGACCCAGCTCGGCGTCGTGCCGCTGTTCATCGTCATGCGCGAGCTCAACCTCGTCGGGAGCCTGTGGGCCGTCATCCTGCCCGGCATGGTCACGGCGTTCGGCGTCTTCTGGATGACGCAGTACCTCGAGGGCGCGCTGCCCTACGAGCTCATCGAGGCCGCGCGCGTCGACGGGGCGTCGATGATCCGGACGTTCTGGCACGTCGCGCTCCCCGCGGCACGGCCCGCAGCAGCGATGCTCGGCCTGTTCACCTTCATCGCGTCGTGGACCAACTTCTTCTGGCCCTCGATCGTGCTCGGCACGACCAACCCGACCCTGCCCGTCGCGCTCCAGCTGCTGCAGGCCGGCTTCTTCAAGGACATGGCCCTGATCATGGCCGGCGTCATCGTCTCGGTGATCCCGCTCATCGCCCTGTTCGCGGTCGCCGGTCGCCACCTGGTCGCGGGCATCATGCAGGGTGCGGTGAAGGGATGAGCGCGCCCCATACGCTCACCTTCCCCGAGGGCTTCGTCTTCGGAGCCGCCACCGCCGCCTTCCAGATCGAGGGTGCGGCCCACGAGGACGGCCGCACGGACTCGATCTGGGACACGTTCTGCCGGGTGCCTGGCGCCGTCGTCGGCGGTGACCACGGCGACGTCGCGTGCGACCACTACCACCGGTGGCCCCAGGACGTGCAACTCATGTCCGACCTGGGCCTGGGCGCCTACCGGTTCTCGGTCGCCTGGCCGCGCATCGTGCCCGGGCCCGGCGTCGTCAACCGCGCGGGCCTGGACTTCTACTCGAGCCTCGTCGACGGCCTCCTCGCCCGCGGCATCACGCCGTGGCTGACCCTCTACCACTGGGACCTCCCCCAGTGGGTCGAGGACCGGGGCGGCTGGGCCGAGCGGGACGTGGTCGGGTACTTCACCGACTACTCGCTCGCCGTCCACGACGCGCTCAAGGACCGGGTGCGTCACTGGACGACGCTCAACGAGCCGTGGTGCGCGGCGTTCCTCGGCTATGCCGGAGGCCAGCACGCGCCGGGACGTCAGGACCCGCAGGCGGGTGTCTCCGCCGCGCACCACCTCCTGCTCGGGCACGGGCAGGTCACGCGCGCGCTGCGCTCGGCCGACCCGACCGCCACGCTCGGGATCACCCTGAACATGAGCGTCTCCGACCCGGCGGACCCCGCCGACGAGGCGGACGTCGCCGCGGCCGAGCGGGCCGACACCCTGCTCAACCGTCTGTTCGCGGAGCCCGTGCTGCTCGGGTCCTACCCCGCGGAGGCCGTCGAGGCCTTCGCCGCCGTCGGCACGGCGCTGCCCGTGCACGACGGGGACCTCGAGATCATCTCCGCACCCGTCGACTTCCTCGGCGTGAACTACTACCACGGCAGCGCGATGTCGGCGCACGCACCCGCGCCCGAGGTGGCGCTGCCCGACGGCGCCGAGGTCACCCGCCCCACGTCGAGCCCCAACGTCGGGCTCGGCGAGGTCTACCAGGTGTCCCGTGGCCTGCCGCGGACCGCGATGGACTGGGAGGTCCAGCCGGACGGCCTGCGTCGCCTGCTCGAGCAGCTGCACACCGACTACACCGGGCCGGCAGGCGTCGCCCTGTACGTCACGGAGAACGGTGCGGCGTACGACGACGAGGTGGGGCCCGACGGCGAGGTCACCGACCTCGAGCGCACGCGCTACGTCGAGGACCACCTGCGTGCCGTCCACGCGGCGATCGAAGCCGGGGCCGACGTCCGCGGCTACTTCGCGTGGTCGCTGCTCGACAACTTCGAGTGGGCCTACGGGTACGCCAAGCGGTTCGGCATCGTGCACGTCGACTTCACCACGCTCGAGCGCACGCCGAAGCTGAGCGCGCTGACGTACGGCCGCGCAGCACGCACGGGCGGGGTGCCGGCGACCGGTAGCGTTCCCGCGTGACCACGACCCGCGCCTCCGTGCCCAGGCGTCGGGAGGCACCCACGATCCGCCAGGTGGCGGCCGTCGCGGGTGTCTCCCGGGCCACGGCCTCGCGGGTCATCAACGGCGGCCACCTCGTGAGCGCGCAGGCGCGCGAGGCGGTCGAGGCGGCGATCGCCGAGCTGGGGTTCACGCCCAACCCTGTCGCCCGCAGCCTCGCGACACGTCGCACGGGCTCGGTCGCGCTCGTCGTGCCGGAGCCCAACTCCCGGCTGCTGACCGACCCGTTCTTCGGCGGCATCATCAACGGGCTCTCGCTCGCGCTCGAGGAGTCGGACCTGCAGATGGTCCTGCTCATCGCCCGGCCGGGCCCGAGCGTCGCACGGGCCGCGCGCTACCTCACGACGGGGCACGTCGACGGCGCCGTCGTCGCCTCGCACCACCGCGACGACGAGCTCAACCACATCCTGGTCGACTCCGGCCTCCCGTGCGTCTTCATCGGCCGGCCGCTCGACGTCGAGACCGAGCACTACGTCGACATGGACAACACGCTCGGTGCGCGCATGGCCACCGAGCACCTCCTCGCGCGCGGGTGCCGCCGCGTCGCGACGATCGCCGGTCCGCCGGACATGACGGCCGGCGTCGACCGGCTCGTCGGCTGGCGTGAGGCGCTCCTCGCCGCCGGGCGCCCCGCGGACCTCGTCGAGTACGGCGACTTCACGACGCGCGGTGGCGCGGTCGCGACCGCGAACCTGCTCGACGCGCACCCCGACATCGACGCCCTGTTCGTGGCGAGCGACCTCATGGCCTACGGGGCCCTCACGGAGCTCGCCTCGCGCGGCCTGTCGGTCCCCGACGACGTCGCGGTCTTCGGGTTCGACGACCTCGGCGTGGCCGAGACCACCGACCCTCCCCTGACGTCCGTGGCCCAACCGGTCAGCGAGATGGCCGAGCAGGCGGGCCGCATGATCCAGGAGCTCCTCGCCGGGCACGAGCCGACCGTCGAGCCGGTCCTGTTCCAGGCGCGCCTCGCGCTGCGCGAGTCGGCCTGACCCTCCCCCGGCCCTGGGCTCAGACGCGGCTCGTCAAGGGGCCGGGGCGGCCCTCACCGGTGCTGGTGCCGTTCCCGGTGCGTCAGGTCCCGGGTGCGCCAGGTCCCGGGTGCGTCAGGTCCCGGGTGCGTCACGGCTTCCCTGAGGATCAGACGACGGTGGCGCCCAGGAGCGCGCCGATCCCGAACGTGATCCCCATCGCGAGCGCGCCACCGATGATGAGCCGGACGACGGCGCGCAGGCGGTGGGCCCTGCCGAAGCGGGCGCTGATGCCGCCCGTCGCCGCGAGCGCGACGACGACGGCGGCGAACGTGACGGGGATGCGGACCGCGGGCGGCGCGAGCACGACCGCGAGCAGCGGGAGCAGCGCCCCGACGGTGAAGGCGACCGCGGACGCGATGGCGGCGTGCCACGGGTTGGTCCGCTCGTCCGGGTTGAGCCCGAGCTCCGCCGTGACGTGCGCCGCGACCGCGTCGTGCTCCGTGAGCTCGACGGCGACCCGCTGGGCGGTCGCGCGGGACAGGCCCATGCGACGGTAGATGTCCGCGAGCTCCACGAGCTCGCCCTCGGGGTCCTCCTCGAGCTCGCGGCGCTCCTGCGCGATGAGCGCGCGCTCGGTGTCACGCTGGCTGCTCACCGAGACGTACTCGCCCAGCGCCATCGACACGGCGCCGGCGACGACGCTCGCGACGCCGGCCACGAGGATGGCCGTCGCGTGGGGCGTGGCGGCCGCGACGCCGACCACCACACCGGCCGTCGAGATGATGCCGTCGTTGGCACCGAGCACGCCGGCACGCAGCCAGTTGAGCCGGGCCTGAAGGCCGTTGGCGTGCGGCTCGTCGGGGGTGAGCTGGGGCTCCAGGGCGGGCCCCACCTCGTCGTGGTCGGTGGTCACCATGCTTCGACGGTAGGCACATGAACGAGGCTCCGCCAGCAAGGTGAGGCTGGCCGTAGGAGCCCTCGGAGGGGGCCTCGGGCCCGGTCAGGGCCCGCCGCGGACCGCCGCGAGCACGACCCGATCAGGAGCAGGCGTGGGCGGATCAGGGCACCTCCGGGACCATGAGGATCGACCCGCTGGGGCACTCCTGGACGCACAGGCCGCAGCCCTTGCAGTAGTCGTAGTCGAACCGGAACCGCGCGCCGGGTCCGAGCTTGGTGACCGCGTTGTCCGGGCACACGCCGTAGCAGTTGTCGCACTCGAAGCAGCTCCCGCAGGACATGCACCGTCGCGCCTCGTACTGCGCCGTCGTGACGTCGAGGCCCTGGACCACCTCCTCGAAGCCCGAGGTCCTGCGGGCGTGCTCCAGCCGCGGGCGCACGGCGTGCGGGGCGTCGGCGAAGTACCAGGGGTTGAGCTGGTCGAACGTCGCGACGGGCGGGTTGCCCGCGGCGTCGGCGCCGGGGACCTGCGCACCCGTGAGGGGGTGCGCACCGAGCTGGCCCGGCTCCGCTCCCTCGTCGCCCCCGGACCCGACACCGTCGTCCGGCGCCGCGCCCACGTCGGACGCCGTGCCCACGTCGGCCGCCGTGTCCGCGTCCGGCGCCACTCCGGGTCGCACGTCCGCCCGCCCGAGCCACGCGTGGATCGCGCGTGCGGCACGTGTGCCGTGCCCGATCCCCACGGTCACGGTCCGCTCGGCGGGGACCACGTCGCCGCCCGCGAAGAGGCCGGGCCGCCCGGTCATCAGGTCGTCGTCGACCTCGATGACACCGTCGACGACACTCACGCCGGGGACGCCCTCGACGAGCGACAGGTCGGTCTCCTGGCCGAGGGCCAGGACCAGCGAGTCGGCCTCGAGCTCCTCGAGCTCGCCCGTCGGCTGCGGGAAGCCCGTCTCGTCGAGCACCATGCGCTCGATGAGCACGCGTCCGGCCGAGGCGTGCCTGATCGTCGACAGCCAGGTCACGCGGACACCCTCTTCGATGGCCTCGGCGACCTCGGAGTCGTGCGCGGGCATGCGGTCGCGCGTGCGCCGGTAGACGATCACGGAGTCCGTCGCGCCGAGCCGCTTGGCGGTCCGCGCCGCGTCGACCGCCGTGTTGCCGCCGCCGTAGACGACGACGCGGCGGCCCAGGTGCGGCGCCTCGCCCTCGGCGACGTCGTGCAGCATCGTGACCGCGTCGAGCACGCGCGCCGCCTCGCCGGCCGGCACGTACGCGCGCTTGCCGAGCTGCGCGCCCACGGCGAGGAGCGCGGCGTCGAACCCCTCACGCTCCGCGTCGAGCACGTCGCCGACGCGGGCGCCCAGCTCGAGGTGCACCCCGGTGGCCACGAGCCGGTCGATCTCGGCGTCGAGGACCGTGCGCGGCAGCCGGTAGGCGGGGATGCCGTAGCGCATCATGCCGCCGGGGGCCGTCTGGGCGTCACGCACCGTCACGTCGTGGCCGAGCCGGCGCAGGTGGTAGGCGGCGGACAGGCCTGTGGGCCCGGCCCCGACGACGAGGACACGCCGCCCGCTGGTCACCTCGGGCACGGGGAGCGCCCACCCCCGCTCGATCGCGAGGTCGCCGAGGAACCGCTCGACGGCGTTGATCCCGACGGCCTCGTCGAGGAAGCCACGGTTGCAGGCCGTCTGGCACGGGTGGTAGCAGACGCGGCCCATGACGGCCGGGAACGGGTTCGCCTCGACGAGCCGGCGCCAGGCCTGCTCGTAGGCGCCCTCCTCGGCGGCGTACAGCCACCGCTGCGGGTTCTCCCCTGCCGGGCAGGCGTGCGCGCACGGCGGCTCGAGCTCGACGTAGACGGGTCGTTCGACGCGCCACGCCCCGGTGTGGTTGGCGAGGCTCGAGCCGACGTCGAGCGTGATCGCGAACGGCTTGTCCATCACACCTCCCGCACGCGGGCGCCGGGCGCGGCGCCCTCCTCGATGAGCGCCCCGGCACGCCCGACGGGCCCGACCTCGAGGGCCGCGACCGGGCCGGCCAGCCCGTAGCGCTCGATGTTGCGGTCCGCGATGGCCTGCAGGCGCGCGATCACGTCGTCGCGCCGCTCGGGCCGGAACAGGTGCGCGTAGCGCCCCTGCAGACGCAGGTACTCCTCGACGGGCACGCGGTGGCGGATGTGGCGCACCGCGGTGACGACGCCGTGCTCGGCCTCGAAGACGGGGAAGAAGCCGCTCTCGGTCGCGAGCCGCGCGACCTTGACGGTGTCCGACGACGCCGTCCCCCACCCGAGCGGGCAGGGCACCAGGACGTGCAGGTAGCGGGAGCCCCGCAGGCTCATGGCGTGCGTGACCTTGGCCTCGAGGTCGCGCAGGTCCGCGACCGTCGCCGTCGCGACGTACGGCACGTCATGGGCCATCGCGATGCGCGGGACGTCCTTGCCCTGGCCGAACACGTTCCCCGGCTCCGCGCCGACGGCCTGGGTCGTCATGGTCCGCGCGGCCGGCGGCGTGGCACCGGAGCGCTGGATGCCGGTGTTCATGTACCCGCCGTTGTCGTAGCAGACGTAGAGCACGTCGTCGTTGCGCTCGAACATGCCGGAGAGCGCACCGAAGCCGATGTCGACGGTCCCGCCGTCGCCGCCCTGCGCGACGACCGTCACGTCGTCCCGCCCGAGCGCGCGCAGCCCGGCCGCGACACCCGTCGCGACCGCCGGCGCGTTGCCGAACAGCGAGTGCAGCCACGCGACGCGCCACGACGTCTCGGGGTAGGGCGTCGAGAACACCTCGAGGCAACCGGTCGCGTTGACCGTGACCATGCGCCCCTGCGAGGCGCGCATGGCGGCGTCGAGCACGTAGCGCGCGCCGAGCGCCTCGCCGCAGCCCTGGCACGCACGGTGGCCGGACGTGAGCGCGTTCGCACGCTCCTGGCCCGACTGGACGGACCGCAGCGCCGGGTCGACGAGGCGGTTGCCGACCGCGAAGCTGCCCACCTGGTAGAACTTCACGGGCATGCCCAGGCTCGTGGTGGCCATCAGATCCTCCCGAGCTCCCGGTCGACGACGGCGTGGTCCAGGTCGAGGAACGTCAGCTCCGGCAGCCGTCCGGCCACCGCGTCGCCGATCATCGCGCCGAGCGACGCCGTGGTGATCGGCCGCCCGCCGAGCCCCGCCACGACCGTGACCTGCTCGACCCCGGTGCCGACGAGGGCCGTCCGGACGTCCGCGGCGACGATGCCGCCGACGCCGACCGCGAGCGCCCGCTCGAGGACGACGACGCGGTGCGCGCCAGCGAGGGCGGTGCGGACGGCGTCGTACGGGAAGGGCCGGAACGAGGTCAGGCCGACGGCGCCGACCGCGACGCCCTGGGACCTCTGCGCGTCGACGACGTCCTGGAGCGTGCCGAGCACGGACCCGAGAGCCACGACCACGAGGTCCGCGCCCTCGGTCCGGTAGGGGTGCAGGAGGCCGCCCGACGTGCGACCGAAGTGCTGCGCGAACTCGTTCGCGACGCGCGGGATCACCGTGAGGGCGTCGAGCTGGCGGCGGTGGGCGAGGTAGCGGACCTCCGTGAACGCCTCGGGTCCGACCATCGCGCCGATCGACACGGGGGCGTCCGGGTCGAGCACCTGCCGCGGGACGAACGGCGGCAGGAACGCGTCGACCGAGCCGACGTCCGGCACGTCGACCGCCTCGGTCGCGTGGGTCAGGACGAACCCGTCCATGCAGACCATGACGGGCACGGAGAGCTCCTCGGCGATGCGGAACGCCTGCACGTGCAGGTCGGCCGCCTCCTGGTTGTCCGCCGCGTAGAGCTGGAGCCAGCCCGAGTCGCGCTGCGACATCGTGTCGCCGTGGTCGTTCCAGATGTTGATCGGCGCGCCGATCGCACGGTTCGCGACGGTCATCACGATCGGCAGACCCATGCCCGACACGTTGTACAGGGCCTCGACCATGAACAGCAGGCCCTGGCTCGCCGTCGCGGTGTACGAGCGCGCGCCGACGGCGCACGAGCCGATCACCCCGGACATCGCCGCGAACTCGGACTCGACGTTCACGTACTCGCAGCCAGGCAGCTCGCCGGCCTTCACCATCCGGCTGATCTCCTCCACGATGTGCGTCTGGGGCGAGATCGGGTAGGCGCAGACCACCTGCGGCCGGCACGCCGCGACCGCTCGGGCGACGGCCTTCGAGCCCTCAACCTGCTGCAGCATGCTGGGCCTCCTCGTGAGCGGCGGGCCCCGCCGTGCGCGAGGCCCCGCCCGGGTGCGCGTCGGCGACGAGCGTGTACGCGGCGCGTGCGGCGGCGGCGTTCCCCTGCCCGACCCGGCCACCGAAGCGCTCGTCGATCGCCGCGCACACCGACTCGAGCGAGATGAGCCCCGTGAGGGCGGCGAACGCGCCGAGCAGGGGGACGTTCGGCACGGCCCGCCCGACGTGCTCGAGCGCGAGCTCGGTGGCGGGCACGCACACGAGGTGCCCCGCCGGGAGGGCGGCCTGCGCGCCGGCGAGCCCGAGCGCCGCGGGCGCGCGCGAGGTGTTGAGCAGCAGGTACCCCCGCGGCACGAGCCCCGTGAGCACGGGGAGCCTGAGCAGGGTGACGTCCTGGACGATGAGCGCGTCGGGCGCGACGACGGGCTCCCGGACCCGGATCGGGACGTCCGCGATGCGGCAGAACGAGACGACCGGTGCGCCGGTCCGCTCCGACCCGAAGCTCGGGAACGCCTGCGCGTGCCGACCCTCGCGGAACGCCGCGACGGACAGCAGCTCGGCGGCGGTGACCACGCCTTGGCCACCTCGCCCGTGGATGCGTACCTGGAACACGGCAACCACCTCGCCCTCACCCCCCGGCCTACTCCTGGTGAGGCAGGTTGCGCTGCGGACCTTCGACCCAGAGGTCGACTCCGGGCGACCGGCAGCGTCAGGCGGTGCGCTGGGACGAGAGCCCGACCGCCACGACCTCGGGGATCCGCTCCTCGAGCGCGGTCACGATCCCCGGGATCCGCTCGGGCGACGCCGGACGGGCCAGGCCGAAGCCCTGGGCGGCGAAGCAGCGCATGTCCCGCAGCGCGACGAGCGTCTCGTCGTCCTCGACGCCCTCGGCCACGACGCTGAGGCCCAGGTGCCGGGCGAGCTCGATCGTCGAACGGACGATCGCCGCGCTCGCCTTGTCCGTCAGCACGTCGGTCACGAAGGAGCGGTCGATCTTGAGCCGGCGCAGCGGCAGCCGCTGCAGGTACGCGAGGGAGGAGTGACCCGTCCCGTAGTCGTCGAGCGACAGGAGCACGCCCAGGTCCGCGAGCGCACCCAGGACCTCGACCGACCGGTGCGGGTCGAGCATCGCCATCGTCTCGGTGACCTCGAGCTCGAGGCACCGCGCCGGGATGTGATGGCGGGTCAGCGCGCCCTCCACGTCATTCACGAACGCGGGGTCGAGCAGGTTGCGCACCGACAGGTTCACGGAGACGTTGAGCTCGCAGCCCTCGGCCCGCCACGCCGCCGCCTGGGCGAGCGCACGGTCGAGCACGTAGCGGGTGAGGCCGCCGATCAGGCCGGTCCGCTCGGCCGCCGGGACGAACGCGCCCGGCCCGAGCAGGCCGTGCTGCGGGTGCTGCCAGCGCACGAGCGCCTCGACGCCGAGCACCCGGCCCGACGCGATCTCGACCTGCGGCTGGTAGTGGACGATCACGTCGCCGTCGGCCATGGCCTGGACCAGCTCGCCCATGAGCTGCGGCGTGAGCGCCTCGTTCATCTCCATCTGCTCGGCGTACCGCGCGACGTGCTCCTGGGCCTGCCGGGCCGCGGACAGGGCGACGTCGGCGCGCGCGAGCAGGGCGGTCGCCGTCTGCGCGTCCGTCGGCGCGATCGCGATGCCGACGCTGATGTCGACCGAGACGGACATCTCCGGAAGCGCGAACGGTGTCGCGAACGCGCGGTGCAGGTCGGCGGCACGCGTGGCGGCCCGGTCGCCCGAGAGCACCCCGGGCAGCAGCACGCCGAACGACACACCGCCCATCCGGGCGACGACGCCGTCGTCGGCCACGGACTCCCGCAGGCGCTCGCCGATCGCGCGGAGCAGCTCGTCACCGGTGCCGAGACCGAGGGTGTCGTTGACCTCGCCCAGCCGCTCGACCGCGATCAGCAGGATCGCCGCGCCCGGCCGGTCGGCGTCGCGCTGCCCCGGTGGGGTCGTCAGCAGGTCGTCGATGCGTTCGCTGAAGCGGCGCGCGTTCTCGAGCCCGGTGATGAAGTCGGTGTCCGCGAGGCGTGCGAGCCGCGCTGCCTGCTCACGCATGTACCTGACCATCCCGAGCATCCGTACGAGGACCAGCCCGATCAGCAGCACGGCCGTGACCGCCACCGGGGCGATGTGCGGCGGCTGGCCGAGGGCGAGCTCGACGAGCAGGACGCCGGGCAGCACGAGCGCGCTCAGCGCGAGGAACGCGACCCGGCGCGTGGTCAGCGCCGTCGCCCGGACGCCAGGGACCTCCGTGGTCCGGTGCATCGACGGGTGCAGCGCGCACGCACCCCACAGCAGGTAGCCGACCAGCCACCCGACGTCGAGCCACGCCTCCCGCGCCCCGATCGCCGGCACGTACCCGGCCGCCTGGAACAGCACGTCCGCGACCAGCACGGCCCCGATGCCCAGGCCCAGGAGCCGCACCGACGTCGCTCGGACGACGGGCAGGGCGCCGAGGTGCAGCAGCTGCGCGACGAGCAGCACGTCGCCGATCGGGTACGCGACGCCCACGACCCTCTCGAGGAGCGTCCCTGCGGGGTCCGTCCACGTGGGCTCGATGAACCACACCCACAGCACGACGGTCGCCGCGGTCGCGGTGATGAGCGCGTCGATCACCGCGCTGACGTCACCGCGCCGCGAGGCACCGCGCGTGAACTGGTACATCGCGCCGGCGAGCAACGGGTAGGCGAGCAGGTAGAACACGTCGGCGGCGGACGGGAACGGCTCCGTCGCGGCGATGTCCGCGTAGTACGACCAGGCCGTGTCGCCGACGGCCCAGCACAAGGACCCGGCCGCCAGGAGCATCCAGGGCAGGCGTCGCCGGGGCCGGTGGACGCGCACGCCCACGAGGATCGCCAGCGGCGCGGCGTAGGCGATCGCGAGGTACAGCACGTCCCTGCCGGCGCCGACAGGCAGCACGAGCTCCACGGCGACGGCACCCAGGCCGGCCGCGAGGAACCAGCGCCACGCCGTCGTCACGCCGTCCACCCTTCGTCGATCACAGGCACGCCCCCAGACGCTCGATCATCCTCCGTGGCGCACGCATCGGCCCCCGCAGGTCTGATCGACAGGTCCGCCGCGGTCTTGAGGCCGCTGCCCGACGGCGAGGTCGCCGGGAGGGGTGAAGCGACCGCGTCCGGGGCTGCGGCACCTGCGCCACATCGAGATGCGGCGCGCCGCCGTTCGCCTTAGATGTACTCATGGCTCGCACGACCACGCGTCGCCGCCGGAGCCCTGCGCTCGCCGTCGGGCTCCTCGGCGCCCTTCTTCTCATCGCGTCGGCCGGCTGCGGAGTGACCGTGCCGACGGACCCCGACGGGACGCTCGACCGGGTGCGCGGCGGGGTGCTGCGCGTCGGCGTCTCGCCCGCGCCGCCGTGGACCGCACCGGCGTCCGACGGGAGCGCCCCCGGGCCTGGCGGCATCGAGCCCGACCTCGTCCGGGCGTTCGCCGAGACGCTCGACGCCGAGGTCGAGTGGACCTCCGGCGGCGAGCAGGCACTCGTGGACGGTCTCGAGCGGGACGAGCTGGACCTCGTCGTCGGCGGCCTCACGGCGGACAGCCCGTGGGTGGACCACGCGACGCTGACGTACCCGTACGCGCAGGCCACGGGGCCCGAGGGCGACAAGGAGCTGCACGTGATGGCGGTCCAGGTGGGCGAGAACGCGTTCCTCGTCGAGCTCGAGCGCTTCCTCCTCGACCAGGACGTGCGGCCGTGACCAAGTTCGGGCACACCGAGCTCCCCCAGGAGCAGGAGCAGGCGCTGCGGCGCGCCATCCGGCTCGCGTGGTGGACCATCGGGTTCCTCGTCACCGCCGTCACGCTCGTCTACCTGGTCATGGGCAGCTCCCAGGCGATGAAGGCCGCGTGGGCCGAGGACCTCCTGTCCTTCATCCCCCCGGTCTCGTTCCTCGTCGCGGTCCACCTCACGCGCCGCCCGCCCAGCCCACGCCACCCGTACGGGTACCACCGGGCGATCGGGGTCGGGCACCTCGTGGCCGCGACCGCGCTCGTGACGATGGGCCTGTTCCTCGTCTGGGACTCCACGTCCGGGCTCCTCGCCGCCGAGCACCCACCCGTCGGCCTCATGGTCGTCGCCGGGCAGCCCGTGTGGTCGGGCTGGCTGATGATCGCCGTCATGGCCTACACGGCGGTGCCGCCGGTGCTGCTGGGCCGCGCGAAGATGCCCCTCGCCCGCGCGCTGCACGACCGCGTGCTGCACGCCGACGCGGACATGAACAAGGCGGACTGGATGACGGCGCTCGGCGGCATCGTCGGCGTGCTCGGCATCGGGCTCGGCCTCTGGTGGGCCGACGGGGTGGCCGCGCTGTTCATCTCGGGGAGCATCCTGCGTGACGGGGTCGGCAACCTCCGGGTGGCGGTCAGTGCCCTCATGGACGCGCGCGCCGAGACCGTCGACGGGGACGAGCCCCACCCGGTGGTCGGCGAGCTCGACGCGCGTCTCGAGGCCCTGCCCTGGGTCGCCCGGGCACGGTCGAGGGTGCGCGACGAGGGGCACGTGTTCCACGTCGAGTCGTTCGTCGTCCCCGCCGACGGCCGACCGCCCACGTTCGACCAGCTGCGTGCGGCACGGGAGGCTGGCGACGCGCTCGACTGGAAGGTGCGGGACATGGTGGTGGTCCCTGTCGAAGAGCTGCCCGAGGAGCTCCTGCCGGGCCTGGACGCAGAGCCTGCGGGGCACGACGCCGGGTAGGGACTCCCCGCCGGGGCGGCGGGCCGGCCCCGGCGTGGCGGCGGGCCGGCCGCGTCGGGGCGGCAGGCTGGCCGCGCGCCGCTGCGAGCCGCCACACTGGGCCCGTGACGCCGCCCCCCGCAGGAGCCCCGACGCCCCCCGGCGGCATGCGGGCCCCGTTCGCCGTCCTCGCCGTGTGCACGGGCAACATCTGCCGGTCCCCGGCCGTCGAGCGGCTGCTCGCCGCCGGGCTCGGCCCAGGTTCGGGTGTCGTGGTCACGAGCGCGGGGACGCGGGCCGTCGTCGGGCACGGCGTGTCCGACCCGATGGCCGCTCTCCTGACGTCCGCCGGCGTGTCACCCCAGGGCTTCGCGGCCCGCCAGATCACGCGCGAGGACGTGCGCGGGGCCGACCTCGTCCTGGCCCTGACCCGGGCGCACCGGACCGCCGTCGTCGAGCTCGAGCCGTCGGTGCTGCGCCGCACGTTCACGCTGCGCGAGCTGGCGCGACTCGCCGCGGACGTCGACCCGGCCGACCTCCCGCACGGCACGCCCGCGCAGCGGCTCGCGGCCCTCGTCCCGCTCGCCGCGGCGAGGCGTGGGCGTGCGCGGGTCTCGCCCGCCGACGACGACGTGGTCGACCCGTTCCGGCGCAGCGACGCCGTGTACGCGCAGGTCTTCGACGTGCTGACGCCGGCCGTCGACGCCGTCGTGGCCGCCGCGCGCGGCTGACCGACGCGACAGGACGCTCCGGCCACCCGCCGGCCACGACGCGCGCACCGGTCACCGACCTCGCAGACTGGGGCGATGGCCAACCGCCTCGCCGCGAGCACCAGTCCCTACCTCCAGCAGCACGCCGACAACCCCGTCGACTGGTACGAGTGGGGCGAGGAGGCGTTCGCGGCGGCGCGCGCGCGTGACGTCCCGCTCCTCATCTCGGTCGGCTACGCGGCCTGCCACTGGTGCCACGTCATGGCCCACGAGTCGTTCGAGGACGACGCGACGGCCGCCTTCATGGACGAGCACTTCGTCGCGGTCAAGGTCGACCGTGAGGAGCGGCCCGACGTCGACGCCGTGTACATGGCGGCCACGCAGGCGATGACGGGCCAGGGCGGCTGGCCCATGACGGTCTTCGCGACGCCCGACGGCGAACCCTTCTACTGCGGCACCTACTTCCCTCCCCGCCCGATGGGCGGGATGCCCTCGTTCCCTCAGGTCCTCGCGGCGATGGCCGCAGCCTGGCGCACGCGGCGCGGGGAGGTGGACCGGAGCGCGGAGGGGATCCGTGAGGCCCTGGCGGACACGGGCCCCGCGCTCGCCCTGCCCCACGGTGCGGTGCTCGACGACGCCGCCGCACGCCGCGCCGTGGACACCGTGGAGGCACAGTTCGACCGCGCACGCGGAGGCTTCGGCGGTGCACCCCGGTTCCCGCCGTCGATGCTCCTCGAGTGGCTCCTGCGCCACGCGGCACGGTCGGGTGCGCTCGACGCCGACACCGACACTCCCCACGCCGCGTCGGGCCGCCGCGCGCTCGCGATGGCCGGCGCGACGCTCGAGGCCATGGCCCGCGGCGGCATGTACGACCAGCTCGCGGGTGGGTTCGCGCGGTACTCGGTGGACGCCGACTGGGTGGTCCCCCACTTCGAGAAGATGCTCTACGACAACGCCCTGCTGCTGCGGGTCTATGCGCACTGGTTCCGCGCGACCGGTTCCCCGCTGGCCAGGCGGGTCGTCGAGGAGACGGCGACGTGGCTCCTCGACGAGCTGCGCACGCCCGAGGGCGGCTTCGCCTCGGCCCTCGACGCGGACTCCCCAGGCGCCGACGGCCGCCCGAGCGAGGGCGCCTTCTCCGTCTGGTCGCCGGCGCAGCTCACCGACGTCCTCGGGCCCGACGACGGCGCCTGGGCGGCGCAGCTGTGGGACGTCACGCCGACGGGGACGTTCGAGCACGGCACCTCGGTGCTCCAGCTCCGGTCCGAGCCGGACGACGCGGTGCGGTACGCCTCCGTCCGTGCGCGCGCGGCCGCAGCACGCGGCAGGCGACCGCGCCCCGCCCTCGACGCGAAGGTCGTCGCGGCCTGGAACGGCCTCGCGGTCGCGGCCCTGGCCGACGCGGGGGTGATCCTCGAGCGACGCGCATGGGTGGAGGCGGCGACGACCGCGGCCGAGCTGCTCGTCCGGGTCCACCTCACCCGCGGGCCCGCGGGTACCCGCCTCGCACGCACCTCGAGGGACGGCGTCGCGGGTCAGGCACCCGGCGTCCTCGAGGACTACGCGGACGTCGCCGAGGGCCTGCTCGCCCTGTTCTCGGCGTCGGGCGACACGCGGTGGGTCGGTGTCGCGCAGGAGCTGCTCGACGCGGTGCTCGACCGGTTCGCCGACGGCTCGGGCGGCTTCTTCGACACCGCCGACGACCAGACCGACGCCGTGCTCGCCCGGATCCGCCGCCCCCGGGACCCCGCCGACGGGCCGACACCGTCGGGCCAGGCCGCCGCGGCGGGTGCGCTCGTCACGCTCGCGGCCCTGACCGGCTCGGCGCGTCACCGAGACGCCGCTGAGCGAGCCCTGACCGAACCGCTCCTCCTGGCCCAGCGGCACCCGCGCGCGGCGGGGTGGGCCCTGGCCGTGGCGGAGGCGCTGCTGGACGGCCCGCGCGAGGTCGCCGTCGTCGGGCCCCGGGACGACCCCGCCACGCGGGCGTTGCTCCGCGCGGCGACGCGCGCGACGGCCCCGGGCGCCGTCGTCGCGTTCGGCGACGCGCCGCCCGACGCTCGGGCGGCGCGGACCGACGCCGACACCCGTGATCGCCAGGCGGCGGTGGCGGTGCCGCTCCTCGCCGACCGGCCGACGGTGGACGGCCTGCCGACGGCCTACGTGTGCCGTGGGTTCGTCTGCGAGAGGCCCACGACGGACGCCGAGGCGCTCGCACGTCAGCTCCGCGCGGCACCCTGACCCAGGCGTCCGACCCGCGGCCGGGGCGTCCGATGCACGGCCCAGGCCTCGGGCCGCCGACCTCCCTCGCCTGCCCTCCTGCGTTCCCCCTCCCCGCGCGCGTTCTCACAGCTGCGCCGCGCGACCTGTGCGCGGATGGATCCGGCGCGGTAACAGCCGCGCACATCCGCCCGAAACACCGCCTGCCTAGCGTCGGGGCGACGCCGCAACGGCACCGACCGCCCGGGCCCCCGGCCCGCCCCGAGCCAGCAGGAGGCAGCGATGACGGCATCGACCACCGTGACCTCGCAGGACCCGGCACGTCCCGGCGCACCGACCGACGTGGCGACGCCCACGACGTCGGCCCCCACGCCGGGGGCCGTGCGCCGCGGCCGCTGGATCGATCACTGGGACCCCGAGGACCCCACGTTCTGGGCCGACGGCGGCCGCCGCGTCGCCCAGCGCAACCTCTACCCGTCGATCTTCGCGGAGTTCCTGGGCTTCGCCGTGTGGGCGTCGTGGAGCATCGTCGTGCCGCAGCTCGCGTCGGTCGGCTTCGTCCTCTCGGTCGACCAGCAGTTCTGGCTCATCGCGGTCCCCAGCCTGGTGGGCGCGACCCTGCGGATCCCGTACACCTTCGCGGTCCCCCGGTTCGGCGGGCGCAACTGGACGGTCGCATCGGCGATGCTGCTCCTCCTGCCCGCGGGTGCGCTGGCCTACGTGGCGTCCCGCCCCGAGACCCCGTTCTGGGCGCTGCTGGGTGTCGCGGCGCTCGCCGGCCTGGGTGGCGGCAACTTCGCGTCGTCCATGGCCAACATCTCCTTCTTCTACCCGGAGCGGGAGAAGGGCAAGGCGCTGGGCCTCAACGCGGCGGGGGGCAACCTCGGCACGGCGGCCGTCCAGCTCACCGTCCCCCTGGTGATCGTGACCGCCGCGGGCCTCTCGCTCGAGCGCGCCGGGCTCATGTTCGTCCCGCTCATCCTGCTCGCGGCGTTCCTCGCGTGGCGCTTCATGGACAACCTCGCCGGCGCCAGGGCGGACTACCGCGCGTTCGGCGCCGCCGTGCACAACCGGCACACGTGGGTCATCTCGTTCCTCTACATCGGCACGTTCGGCTCGTTCATCGGGTACTCGGGCGTGTTCCCCACGCTCCTCGCCGGCCAGTTCCCGGAGGTCACCGTGAGCATCGCGTTCCTCGGCGCGCTCGTGGGCTCGCTGGCACGCCCCCTCGGCGGCATCCTCGCCGACCGCTGGGGCGGCGCACGAATGACCATCGCGTCGTTCGTGGTCATGGCGTGCGGGGCCCTCGGCGCGATCACCGCCCTGAGCAGGCACAGCTTCCCGCTCTTCCTCGGCTCCTTCCTCGTGCTGTTCGTGGCGACAGGAGCGGGCAACGGCGCGACGTACCGGATGATCCCCGCGGTGTTCCGCGTCGGGGCGACCACTCCCGAGCGGGCCCAGCGTGCGCGCAAGGCGGCGGCCGGCTGCATCGGGATCGCCGGCGCGATCGGTGCGTTCGGCGGGTTCCTCATCCCCCGGGGCTTCGCGCTCTCGACGGGCGCCACCGGGTCGCTCGCCCCCGCACTGTGGGGCTTCCTCGGGGTGTACGCCGTGATGGCGGTCACCACGTGGGCGGTCTACACGCGCCGGTCCGCGCCGATGAGCGCCGCGGGGATCTGAGTGCCGCCCCGCTCACGGCTCGGCGCACCGGTGCGAGCAGCCGACGTGGACGTCGCGCCGACCCCCACGCACTGCCCGTACTGCGCGCTCCAGTGCGCGCAGACGCTCTCGGCACCCGACGACGCCGCACGTGCGCTCGGCGCCCCGGTCACCGTGGCGGGTCGCGACTTCCCGACCAACCGCGGCGGGCTGTGCCAGAAGGGCTGGACGAGCGCCCAGGTGCTCGGCGCCCCGGACCGTCTGACGTCGCCCTGGGTGCGTGGCGCCGACGGCGAGCTGCACGAGGCCACGTGGGACCAGGCGCTCGACCTCGTGGCGGGGCGGCTCCAGGAGATCCGCGCGGAGCACGGGCCCTGCGCCGTCGCGGTGTTCGGGGGCGGAGGGCTCACCAACGAGAAGGCGTACGCGCTCGGCAAGTTCGCGCGGGTCGTCCTGCGCACCCCGTTCATCGACTACAACGGCCGCTTCTGCATGGCCAGCGCGGCGGCCGGGGCCAACCGGGCGTTCGGCGTGGACCGGGGCCTCCCGTTCCCGCTCGCCGACCTGGGCGGTGCGCAGGCCGTCCTCCTGCTCGGCTCCAACCTGGCCGAGACGATGCCCCCGTCCGTCGCCCACCTCGCCGGTGCCCGAGCGTCGGGCGGTCTCGTCGTCGTCGACCCCCGGCACTCGGCCACGGCGTCCCTGACGCAGGAGGGCAAGGGGCTGCACCTGCAGCCCGTCCCGGGCACCGACCTGCCGGTGCTCCTGGGCCTGCTGCACGTCGTGTGGGCGGAGGGCCTCGCCGACACCGCGTACCTCGAGGACCGGACGACGGGCGCGGACGCGGTCCGTCGCAGCGTCGCCGCATGGTGGCCGGAGCGGGTCGAGCAGGTCGCGGGCGTCCCCGCGCAGGACCTGCGCCGCACCGCCCGGCTGCTCGCCGCCGCCTCCCCGGCACGGGGCGGCACGGGCGCGTACGTCCTGACCGGGCGCGGGGTGGAGCAGAGCACGCAGGGCACGGCGACCGTCACGGCCGCCATCAACCTGGCCCTGGCCCTGGGCCTGCCTGGACGGGTGGGCAGCGGCTACGGCGCGATCACCGGCCAGGGCAACGGCCAGGGAGGCCGCGAGCACGGGCAGAAGGCGGACCAGCTGCCCGGGTACCGGTCGATCACCGACCCCGATGCACGCGCGCACGTCGCAGCGGTGTGGGGCGTGGACGCCGCGGACCTGCCCGGGCCCGGGGTGCCGGCCGTCGAGCTCCTGCGCCGGTGCGGCACGCCCGACGGCCCGCGCGCGCTGCTCGTGCACGGCTGCAACCTCGTGGTCAGTGCGCCGGACTCCGGCCGGGTCGTCGAGCGCCTCGCGGCACTCGACCTGCTCGTGGTGTGCGACGTCGTGCCGTCCGAGACCACGCGTCTCGCCGACGTCGTGCTGCCCGTCACCCAGTGGGCCGAGGAGGAGGGAACGATGACGTCCCTCGAGGGCCGCATCCTGCGCCGGCGCCGCGCCCTGAGCCCTCCGCCGGGCGTGCGCACCGAGCTCGAGGTGCTCCACGCGCTCGCCGCCCGGCTGGGGGTGACCAGTGGTTTCCCGACCGACGCCGGCGCGGTGTTCGACGAGCTCGCGCGGGCCAGCGCGGGCGGCCGGGCGGACTACAGCGGCGTCTCGCACGCCCGTCTCGACGCGGAGCCCGAGGTCGCGGTGCACTGGCCGTGCCCCGCGGGCACCGACGTGGGCGCACGCCACCCCGGCACACCCCGCCTCTTCCTCGACGCGTTCGCGACCGTCGACGGGCGCGCCCGCATGGTCGCCGTCGACCATCGCGGCCCCAGCGACGACCTCCGACCCGAGGCACCGCTGTACCTCGTCACGGGCCGCGTCCTGCAGCACTACCAGTCGGGTGCGCAGACGCGGCGGGTCCCGGCCCTTGCCGCCGCGCAGCCCGAGCCGTTCGTCGAGATGCACCCCGCGCTCGCGGACCGGCTCGGCATAGGGGACGGCGAGCTCGCCGCCGTGACGTCGTCGCGCGGCACGGCTGTCGCGGTCGCGCGGGTGACGGACTCCGCCCGGCCGGACACGGTCTTCATGCCCTTCCACTGGCCCGGCGAGGGCAGCGCCAACCGCGTGACCACGGACGCCACCGACCCCGTCTCCGGGATGCCGGAGTTCAAGGTGTGCGCGGTGGACGTGCGTGCCGCGGGCAGCCCGGTCCCGCCGAGGCCGGCACGGGTCAGCACCCCGGAGCCGGCAGGACGCCCCTCGGCGGGCTCGACGGGTTCGCCGGTGGGGACGGCGCAGCGGTGAGCGGGTCCGAGGCCGCCGTCCTGACGGCGCTCCCCACGCCCGCGCCTCGCCCGGTGTCGCCCGCACGCCGCCTGGTCGTCGTCGGGCACGGCATGGTCGGCTCGCGCCTGGTCGAGGACCTCCTCGCGCGTGCCCCCGGTGCCTACGCGGTCACCGTGCTGGGCGAGGAACCGTACGAGCCGTACAACCGCGTGCTCCTGAGCGAGGTCGTCGCGGGGGTCGTCGACGTCGCGTCCCTCACGCTGCCGTCGGTGCCCGCCGGCGCGCCGGGCACCGCGTCCGTGGACGTGCGACGCGGGACGTGCGCCGTCGCCATCGACCGCGAGCGCCGCGTGGTCGTCGCCGACGACGGGGGCACGCACCCCTATGACGTGCTCGTCCTCGCGACGGGTTCGCGCGCCCGCGTCCCCGCGATCACGGGCCTGACCGCGCCCGAGGACCGGCGGGACCGGGACGTCGCCACCGACGGCGCCGGAGCGCCCCCGCGCCCAGGGCTCCCGGCGGGCGTGCACGCGCTGCGCACGCTCGACGACGCCAGGGAGATCGTCGCCGCCGCAGTGAACGCGCACGCCGCGGTCGTCCTCGGTGGCGGTGTGCTGGGCATCGAGGCCGCGGCCGGGCTCGCCGGCCGAGGTGTACGCGTCACGGTGGTGCACGGCGGGCCGCACCTGATGGACAGGCAGCTCGGGCCCGAGGCCGCCGCCGCGGCCGAGCGCGCGCTCGACCGCCTCGGCGTGGGCCTCCGCACGGGCGCGACGGCGCGCGAGGTGGTGCTCGAGGACGGCCACGTGCGGGCCCTGCGCCTGGGGTGCGGGACCGTCGTGCCCGCGGACCTGCTCGTGCTCACGGCCGGCACGGTCCCCGCGGCCGAGCTCGCCGCCGCCTGCGGGCTCGAGGTCCGTCGCGGCGTCGTCGTCGGCCCGGACCTGGCGACCCGGGACCCGGCGGTGCACGCGATCGGCGACTGCGCCGAGCCGCCCGAGGGGGCGACGGGCCTGATCGCCCAGGGCTGGGAGCAGGCACGCCGCCTCGCGACCCGGCTCGCACGCCAGGCGGTCCCGCCCGAGCGAGCGCCTGGTCCCGCCGAGGCCAGGACGGCGGCGGAGCCGACGGTCGCCCCGGACGCGGGCCCGTCGGCTGGGGCAGCCGCGTCGGAGCCCCCGCCGCCCACCGACGTCGTACGCCTCAAGGCGCGGGGCGTGGAGGTCGTCGCGATGGGACGCGTCGGCTCACCGCCGGACGCGCGCGCCGGGTCGGTGGAGGACCGCCCGGCGACGGTCCCGGGCCGTGAGGCCCTGCCCGCGGCGGCGCCGACGGCGCCGGCGTACCGGACCGTCCGCCTGAGCGACCCGGATGCGGGGCGGCACGTCGAGGTCACGGTGGCCGGCGGCGTGCTCGTCGGCGTCACGTGCGTGGGCGCGGGGCCCGTGGCCGCGGACCTCGTCGCGGCGTACACGCGCCGCACACCCGTGCCCGACGACCCGGCCCACCTCCTCCTGCGCCCGCCGCGCGGCGCGGCGTCGGCCACCGCCGAGCCCTCCCCCATGCTCATGCCCGACCGCACGACGGTGTGCCGCTGCAACGGGGTGACGAAGGGCGACCTGGTGGCCACGTGGCGGTCGGGCGGCAGGTCGGTGGAGGACATGGCGGCGTCGACCCGCGCGACCACGGGCTGCGGGGGCTGCACCGAGGCGGTCTGCGGCATCCTCGAGTGGCTCGGCCGCACGGACCCACCGACCGCTGCCGGCGCCGGCGTCACCTCCGGCGCGGCGACCACTCCAGGCGCAGGCGCCGGAGCCGGCGCGGGCACGGCACACGACCCTGACCCGGGTCAGACGTCCCATGTCTTGGCGGTCCGCACACGCTGAGGTGGTCATGCCGCGACTGACGCGGCAGGGTGGGTCGGGCCCGTCCGGCCGCACCCGGGCCGGGTGTCCGGCCCGCCGCCGGGCGAGCACGGACGACGCCGGGCGGTGCCGACCAGGAGCGAGTCGACCAGGAGGTCGCAGGATGCAGCAGCGCGTGGTGGTGGTCGGTGGCGGGTACGGCGGCGTCGCCCTGGCGAAGGCCCTCGACGACGTCGCGGACGTGGTCCTCGTCGAGCCCAAGGATGCGTTCGTCCACGCGACCGCCGCCCTGCGGGCCGTGGTCGACCCGACCTGGCAGGAGCGTGTCTTCTTCCCCTACGACCGGGTGCTGACGCGGGGCCGGATCGTCAAGGACTGGGCGCGGCTCGTTTCCCCGGGCGTCGTCCGGCTCTCCACGGACGAGTCGCTCGAGGCCGACCACGTGGTCCTCGCGACGGGTACCGGCTACCCCTTCCCCGCGAAGTTCCTCGAGGACGAGCGCGCCGTCGCGAGCGCCCGGCTCTCACGCATGCGCGCGGCCCTCGCCCTGTGCGACCGGGTGCTCGTCGTCGGGGCCGGTCCGGTCGGGCTCGAGCTCGCCGGTGAGCTGACCTCCGCGTTCCACGGGCTCCGGGTGACGGTCGTCGACCAGGAGGACGACATCCTCCCGCTGGGTGACTACCTGCCGGGGCTGCGGGACAGCGTGCGCGACCAGCTCCTCGCGCGTGGTGTGACGCTCGAGCTCGGCTCGCCCCTGGGCTACCTGCCCCCCGTCGACGTCGGCACGTACGAGCCGTTCGTCGTCGAGACGGCGGCGGGCAGCGAGATCAGCGCGCAGATGTGGTTCCGCTGCTACGGCTCCCGCGCGGTGACGGGGTACCTCGACGGCGAGCTGGGGCGCGACCTGCACCACGACGGCACCATCCCCGTGACGGCGCACCTCAACGTCGTCGGGCAGGACCGCGTGTGGGCGATCGGTGACATCACCGACGTCCGCGAGTCCAAGCGGGCGTCGGCGGCGCGCGACCACGCGCTCGTCGTCGCCCAGAACATCCGCGACGTGATCGAGGGCCGCGCCCCTGGCGCGACGTACGCACCCGCCCTCGAGCGCATCGTCCTCCCGCTGGGGCCCGACGGCGGCGCCTCCCAGGTCGAGCAGCCCGACGGCACGCGCGTCGTGCTCGGTCCCGAGCAGACGAGCCGGATCAAGGGGGCCGACCTGTTCAGCGGGATGATCGGCGAGATCTTCGGCCGCCGCGCGGCCCGCTGAGAAACCCCGTCGAGCTCACGGCCCACCGAGGGCCGCGGCACGCGGGCCGTGGGGCTCAGCCGATGAGCCCCACGGCGTACCCGACCAGCATGACGACGACGAGTGCCACCACGGCGAGGATCCCCACGTAGACGCCAGCGTTCGCACCCGCCGAGGGCAGGTCCGGCTGCTCGTTGGTCACGCCCGACGTCGATGCCTCACCCGGCGGCGTGTCGCCCGGCGCGACGCCGCCGCCGGGCTCGAGACCCGGCGTCTGCTCGGGCTGGGGGTCGGTGCTGGGGCTGGTCATCCGTCCACGCTAGCCACGCGGCCGCGGGCCGCAACCGGCCGCCGTCCGTCATCTCCGGCCGCCACCCCCGGTCTCGGCCGCCACCGCCGGGCGTCCGGCCGCGACGAGGCGACCACCCGCACGCCGGACGGAGGTCGGCCGGCCCGGCCGGTCAGGCGATGGCGAGCTCCGCCCGGAGCTCTGCCACGCTGGTCTGCTGGCGGGAGCGGGCCACGACCGCGCTGACGGCCAGCGCAGCGACGAGCCACGCGCCGAGGGCCGCGACGACCGCCGTCAGCGATCCCACCTCGCCGCCGAGCGTGAGGTGGGCGAGGCCGTCGACGACGAGCGGGACCGGCAGCGCGCCGTTGAGGGCCCGGAAGAACGCCGGAGCGGTCTCGATCGGGACGAGGCCCCCGAGCGCCGCCGCCTGCACGGCGAGCAACGCGATGGACACGAGCCAGCCCACCCGGCCCCACAGGGCGACGAGCGCCTGGTTCACCGCGGCGAAGACGAGGGCCGCGAGCGCGGTGAGCCCGACGGCCGCGACGGGCGACGCGAGCGAGACGCCGAAGAGCGGGAGCGTCGCGCCGACGAGGGTCGCCTGCCCGAGCGCCCACAGCGCGGCCGTGCGCCACCCCGCGAGCGCCACGCGCAGGCCGGAGGCCGGTGAGCGCAGGGCGCGCACGGGGAGCGCCTCGAGCAGCAGGTAGGCCGCGAAGGCGCCGAGCCACAGGGCGAGCGCGACGACGAGGGGAGCCGGGTCGGTCGCACCGCCGGGCGACTCGTTGATCCGCGTCGCCTCGGTCACGACGGGCTCGGCGACGACCGCGGCGAGCTCCTCGGCGTCCTGCGCCGAGGCGGGCAGCTGTGCCGCACCCGCGGCGAGCCCGTCGGCCAGGGTCGTCGCGCCCGTGGTCAGCTCGCTCGCCCCGGCGGCGAGCGCGGCCGCGCCGTCGGCGGCACCCTGCGCCCCGTCGGCGGCCGCGGCGGTGCCGTCGGTGACCTGCGACGCACCGGTGGCGAGCTCACGCGCCCCGGTGCGCAGGGTGGAGACCCCCTGCGACAGCGTCGTGGAGCCTGCCGCGAGCCCTGCGACGCCCTGGGTCAGCGCGGGGGTCTGGGTCGCGAGCGTCCCCGTGCCGGCGGCGACCTGGGCCGCTCCGGCCTGCAGGGTTCCCGCAGAGGCCGCCAGCTGGTTCAGGGAGGCGCAGAGCTCCGGCGCGCCACCCGTGCCCGGGCACATCTGGGCCAGGCCCGCGAGCCCGGTCGAGAGCTGCGTCATGCCCGTGCTCACCCCGGCCGCCCCGGTCGCCAGCGCCTGGGTGTCCTGGGGCATCGTCACGGTCTGCGTCGCGAGCGTGCCGAGTCCCGTGGCCAGGCCCGAGGCACCCGTCGCGAGCTGGGCGGTCCCGGCGGACAGCTCGGCGGCCCCGTCGGCGAGGTCGGCGGTACCGGTCGCGAGGTCGGCGAGGCCTGTGCTCAGCTCACCCGTGCCGGACGCGAGCTGCGTGGCGCCGTCGCTCACCGACGTGACGCCGGCCGCGAGCTGCGCCGCGCCGTCGGCCGCGTCACCGAGCTGGACGCCGAGCTCGGCGAACCCGCCGAGGGCGGCCGCGAGGTACGTCGTGGTCAGCTGGCGTCCCAGCGTCGTGGCCGCGGTCTGGGCGACCTGCTCGCTCAGCAGTCCGACGAGCGCGCTCGACGAGTCGTTGCTGCGCACGCTGATCCGCGCGGCCTCGGGCGTCCCGCCCGCGGCGCCACCGGACCCGGGTGAGGCGCCCGAGCCGGCGAGGCCGGCGATCGTCGCGGAGAAGTCCTCGGGGATCGTCAGCACGGCCTGGTAGGTCCCGTCGACGAGGCCTGCCTCGGCGTCGTCGGCGTCCGTGAGCTCCCAGTCCAGCGACTCCTCCTCGGGGTCCTCGGGAGAGGTGAGCGCACCTGCGAGGAGCCTCCCGGCCGCGATCGTCTGCGCGTCGTCGCCCGTGCCGGACGTCACGATCTGGTCGAGGTTCACGACAGCGGCGGGGATCCGGTCGAGGTTGTCGGTGCGACCGCTCAGGGACGCGAGCGCCACGACGCCGCACAGGGCGGGCAGCAGGATCGCGACGACACCACGTCCCAGGGCCGTCCGGTCCGGCCGGCGGATCGGGCGCATCCCGTGCGCGCTCTCGTGGGTCTCGGTCACGGGCGTGGCCTGGGTCGCGCTCACCGCGCCACCTCCTGGGTGCTGGTCGGCGCCGGGGCCGACGGGTCGACGGCGGACGTGGTCGGCCCGCCCGTAGGTGCGGCAGCGCGGCTCGGGGCCGCCTCGGGAGCACCGGAGCCGCTGGCGAGCGGGAGCGTCAGGAGGTCGTCGGGCACGATCGCGTAGGCGGCTGACGGGTCCGCGCAGCCCGCGACGACCGTCCGTCCGTCGCTTGCGAGCTCGACGAGCGCCTGCCACCGGGCGGCAGCCTCCGCGGGGTCCGCCGGCCGTCCGGGCACCGGCTGGTCCACGTCGTCGACCACGACGAGCCCCGGCCCCTTCCCCCAGCCTGGACCCAGCAGCGCCGGCAGGGCGACGCCCGACGGCCAGCGCGTGACGAAGTCCACGTTCGAGCGCAGCCACGAGGACTCGTCGGGGACGACCCGGTCGAGGACCACGAGCGTGCCACCCGACGGGCGCAGGCGGCCCGCGACGGCCGAGAGCAGCGCGCGGCGCGCGACCCGGTCCGCGCTGGTCACGACGAGCACGCGGCCCGGCGGGACCGTCGCGCTGAATGGTGCCGCGAGCGGCTCGTGGTCCTCGCCCAGCAGCACGTCCTGCGCGCGCACGGCGACGGGCCCGTGCTCGGCGACCCAGGCCTCGTGCGCCAGGTGGTGCTCGAGCGCGGCACCCTCGACGTCGAGCGACGGGAGACGACGGTCGAGCCATCGTGGCAGGGCCCAGGCCCGGTCACCGAGAAGGGCGAGGACCGCCGGGACGAGGGTCATCCGCACGAGGAACGCGTCGACGAACACGCCGACCGCGAGGCCAAGGGCGATCGGCTTGACGGTGGCCTCAGCCGCGGGGATGAACGCCGCGAAGACGCTGATCATGATGACGGCCGCGGCGGTCACCACGCGAGCACTGGCACGGAAGCCCGTCCGGACCGCGCGACGCGCATCGGCGCCGTGCACGTAGGCCTCGCGCATCCGGGAGACGAGGAAGACCTCGTAGTCCATCGCGAGCCCGAAGAGCACGCCCATGAGGATGATCGGCAGGAACGAGATCACCGGCCCCACCTTGGCGACGTTGAGGACGTCCGCGAACCAGCCCCACTCGAACACCGCCGCGACCGCTCCGAAGGCGGCCAGCACCGAGAACAGGTAGCCGACGGTCGCCTTCAGGGGCACCGCGATCGAGCGGAACACGAGAGTGAGCAGGATCAGGGAGAGCCCGACGACGAACACGCCGAACGGGAGCAGGGCGTCCGCGAGACGCTCCGACACGTCGATCGTGACGGCCGTCTGGCCGGTGACCTTGAGGTCTGTCACGCCGTAGCGCTCCTCGAGCGTCGCCCGCTGGTCGCGGATCTCGGCGACGAGGTCGGCGGTCGCCGGGTCGGACTGGCCGGTCTCCGGCACGACCTGGACGATCCCGAGGTCGGCGGTCGCGTTCGGCGTCGACAGCCCGACGGCCGCGACGCCGTCCAGGGCGCGCAGGTCGTCGGCGAGGCCCGCCATGACACCGAGGGGATCGGTCGTCCGGATGATGTCGACGGTGACGAGGAGCGGCGTGTTGAACCCTTCCCCGTAGGCGTCCGCGACGAGGTCGTAGGTCTCGCGCTGCGGCGAGCCCTCGTGCGCGGTGCCGTTGTCCGGCAGGCCGAGGGCGAGGTCCTTCGCGGGGACGGCCATCGCCAGGAGCCCGGCGACGACGAGCACGACGGTCAGGACGGGGAGGCGCGTGACGAGGACGACCCAGCGCGCGCCGAGCGTGTGGTGCACGCGACCGTCCTCGCTCGGCTCGACCCCGCTCTGCTCGGTCATCGCCCGGGCTGCGGCCCGTGAGCCTGCGCGGGGACGCAGCCGCTCCCCCACCACGGCGAGGAGCGCCGGGAGCGCGGTGAGCGCGACAGCCACCGCGACGGCGACGGCGAGCGCGGCGGTGAGACCCATCACGGTGAGGAAGGGGATCCCGGCGACGAACAGGCCACACAGGGCGATGACGACGGTCGCCCCCGCGAAGACGACGGCGCTCCCGGCCGTCGCGACGGAGCGGGCGATCGACTCGTGCACGTCCATCCCGGTCGCGAGCTGGCTGCGGTGCCGGGACAGCACGAAGAGCGCGTAGTCGATGCCGACGGCGAGGCCGATCATCAGGGCGAGGGTCGGGGCGGTGCTGCTCACGGGTGTGAAGGCCGCGATCGCCAGGACTGCGGCGAGGGCCGCGCCGATGCCGAGCACGGCCGTGAGGAGCGGCAGGCCGGCAGCGAGCAGGGACCCGAAGGTGATCGCGAGGACGACGAGCGCGACGAGGACGCCGAGGCCCTCGGTCGCCGAGACGTGGACGCTCGTCTGGGTGAACACCGACCCACCGAGGTGCACCTCGAGGCTCGAGCCTTCCGGGAGCGTCGCGGCGGCCTCGAGGGCGGGCACCGTCTGCGGCGCGAGGTCGCCGAGGTGCGAGCCCAGCTGGACCGTCGCGATCGCGTGCCGGCCGTCGTCCGACAGCGCCAGCGGGTTCGTCCCGTCGAACGGGTCCGCGACGGCGACGACGTCGTCGACGTCGGCGACCTCGTCGAGCACGGCCGTCACCTCGGCGGCGTGGTCGGCGATCGAGTCCCCCTGGGGTGCGACGAACACGAGCTGGCCGCTGGTGCCCGAGATCTGGGGGAAGCGCTGCCCGAGGACGTCGAGGCCGTCCTGCGCCTCGGTCCCGGGGATGGTCAGGTTGTCCTCGAGCTGGCCGCCCGTCGCGACGGCTGCGAGGCCGGTACCCACGAGCAGGACGAGCCAGACGAGCAGGACGACGCCCCGGCGCCGGGCCATGGTGCGCCCGAGGCGGTAGAGCTGTGAGGACATCGGGTCTCCAGTCGAGCATCCGTGACGGCCCGCGCGAGCAGAGGGCTGTGCCGTCGCGCAGGGGTGGGGAGCCCCGCCGTCGGGGCACTCGATACAGTAACGTATCCGATACAACAACGTATCCCACCGGGAGAAAGGTGCCGATACGAGCCCGCCGCTACCCTGGACAGCCGTGACCGCCGAACCCGTACCCTCCCGCCGCCGCGCCAACACGCGAGCGCGGCTGCTCGAGGCCGCCGCAGAGGTGTTCGCGGACAAGGGCCTCGGTGCCGCGACGGTCGACGACCTCGCGGGTGCTGCGGGCTTCACGCGTGGCGCGTTCTACTCGAACTTCTCCACGAAGGAGGACCTCTTCTTCGCCCTGTTCGAGGCACTCTCCGCGCGCATGGTCGACAGCGTCCGGGAGACGGTCGAGTCGGCGCCCGACTACGACCTCGGCCTCATCGGCGCGGTGCTCGAGCGCCTGCGGCCGCAGGCCCGCGCCTGGTACATCGTCCAGACCGAGTACCTGCTCCTCGCGATGCGGAACCCGGAGGTGGGGCGGCAGTTCGCGGCGCACCGCAACAAGTTCGAGGGCGAGTTCGCCGACGTGGTGATGGCGGCGCTGACCCGGCTCGGCCGGCGACCGACGCTTCCCGTCGAGCAGCTCACCGAGGCGCTCGCCTCGCTGTACATGAAGAACCTCGCGGTCGAGGCGCTCGCCGGGGACGCACCCCGGCGTGACGGCGAGCCCGGACGCTTCATCGCCGACACGCTGCCCGCCGTGCTCCTGGGCCTCTCGGAGCCCCTCGCCTGAGCGCACGCGCCCGTGGCGACCCACACTCGTCAGGCGCGCACCACGACCGGTCACCGACTCCCCCGCCGGCTGGGCACACCGGGCCAGCCGGGCACCGACCACCCGCCAGCCGGGGCCACCGGGCCAGCCGGGCACCAACCATCCGCCGGCCGGGCCCCCAGGGCCCCCTGACCACCCGCCAGCAGGGCCCCCAGGGCACCGCTCACGCGGGTTGCGCTGGCTCGAGCGCAGCGGCCACGAACCTCTCGTACATCGCGTCGTACTCACCGGCCCCGGGTCCAGGGGCACGCCTGCCTGCCGGGCGGGGCTGGTCGTCGACCGAGTCCAGCACCGGCGCCTCCCCCGAGAGCAGACGCCCGACGTCGGCCCCGAGCACGCCCGAGCGAGTCAGCGCGAGGAGCCCGGCTCCCATCGCGACAGGCTCCTCGGCGCGAACCCACCGCAGGCTCCCCGGCGTCACGCGCCGCTTCGTCTCGGCCCACAGGGGTATGGCCATCGCCGGCCCGCCGAGCACCCGGAGGGGGCTCCCGGCGCGAGCACCCTCGTGCGAAGCGCCACCACCGCGCCCGGCCAGCACTGCTTGGGCGTCGAGCATCCACCGCGCCTGCAGGCACACGCCCTCGGCGACGGCACGCACCAGCTCCGACCGCGGTATGTCGGCGGGGAAGACGCGGACACGCGCCGACGCGTCGGGAGCCGGTGTCTGCCGACCCGCGAGGTAGGGCAGCACGATCACACCCGTGGGCGTCGGATCCGCCGCATGCTGCCTGGCGGCTTCTGCGAGGGCACCTTCGAGTGCCCCGGGACCGACTCGCTCGGCGAGCCAGCCGAGCATCGCACCGGCGCTCGAGGTGCCCGCGAGGACGGCATCGTGGACCCCGGAGACCGTGCGCACCCAGCTCATGCCGGCGTCAGCCGTGCGTCGGGGGTCCGGTGGGCTGCTCAGCACCGTCAGCACGGCCTCGGCGGTCCCCACGGAGTCGGCCCGGTCACCGGGCCCGCGGACCCCGGCCGCTCACGCGCCGACCGCGTGGTCGTGCCCGGCGATCACCACAGGCGTCCGACGACTCACGCCCGCCCGCACGAACGCCTCCCTGGCATCCGCCCAGTGGTCGCCGACAGCGGGCAGGCCGGGTAGGCGCCCGCCGCCCGCGCCGCCGACGTGCCCCGAGAGCTCGGTGGGACCCGCGACTCGGGGCAGCTGGCCCGGCGTCAGCCCGACCGCCGCCAGGAGATCGGCATCGAACTCGCCGGCCATGGCCGGCGACGCGCCACCCGCACCCAGACCGCCCGCGCCAGGCGTCCTGTACGCCATCGTGCGTCCGGCGAGCGTGTGATCGGTGACGAGCTCACCCGTCAGTGCGAGGGCGACGAGGTCGGCGGCACCAGCCCAGTAGGCCATACGCGCCATGACCTCGGGATGAGCAGCACGCAACCACGCCCAGGTGGCCAGAGGGACCTTGGCGCTCGGACGCACACCGGTGGCCGCGAACAGCGCCTCGCGTCCGAAGTTCTGCGACAGTGCCGAGGCCTCGGCACCGGCCCGATGTCCGTCCCAGCGCACCAGCTCCATGAGCGGCGTGCCCGAGCGGTCCAGCGGGACGCCCGTCTCGGCCATGGAGGCGATGCCCACGGCGTGGGGCCAGACTCCTGGTGGAACGACCTCCGACACGAGCCGCACCACGCACGCCACCAACCCGTCGGCGTCGGCGGGCGTGCGCTCTGTCGCAACGGCTGCGGCACGCGGAGAGACCGCCGTAGAAGTCAGGTCGATCAATGCGACCTTGGTGTTGGTGCTGCCGACGTCGATGCCGAGCGCATGGATGTCACTCATGACGCGCAGCACACGATTGCCTTCACGGTCCCATTCTCGGCCCCCGGCCTCTCCACGGAAACCCACCGCCGGGCCTCGCCCCCGACGACACCCGCGCCGCCCACGAGGAAGCCCATCGGACGGGCCGCGCTGCGTACAGCTTGTCCGGCGGTCGTGGGTACGCAAAAGAGGGGCCACCGTGGGGTGGCCCCTCTTTTGGAAGGGTTGTTCGGCGG
>NZ_VTTP01000015.1 GCF_008364845.1 Actinotalea subterranea
ACTACGCTGCCCACAGCCTCACGCCAACAGCGGAGGTCTCACACCAGTGAGTCTCCGGACACGCCGGGGCGGTTCAGCGAGAAGATCTGCTCATGGCAAGGAAGACGTACTCGGCGGAGTTTCGCCGCGATGCGGTCGAGCTGTACCGCACGACACCGACGGCGACGGTCGCGGGGATCGCGGCTGATCTGGGGATCATGGACACGACCCTGTCGGGGTGGATCAAGGCCGCCGGCGTGCCGATTCGCGGACAGTCACGGCCGCGCTCGAGCGCCCCGCCGCCGGGTGAGAGCCCTGAGCAGGAGCTGGTGCGGCTCCGCTCGAAGGTCCGTGAGCTCGAAGATGAGAAGCGCAAGCTGAGCACCGAGCGGGAGATCTTGCGCGCGGCGGCGAAGTATTTCGCCGGGGAGACGAACTGGTGAGCCGCTTCCAGTTCGTCGCCGAGCACCAGTCCACCTTCGAGGTGAAGCGGCTGTGCCAGGTCGTGCAGATCGCACGCTCCTCCTTCTACAAGTGGCTGGGCGCCGCGCCCACACGTGCTGCTCGTCGGGCCGATGACCAGGCCCTGGCCGCGCGGATCGCAGCGGTCCACGCCGCCGACGCCGCGTGTGGGGCCCCGCGGATCACCGTCGAGCTCAACGACGGCGTCCCGGCCGCTGAGCGGGTCAACCACAAGAGGGTCGCTCGGGTGATGCGCGAGCATCACATCGCCGGGATCCGGCTGCGCCGACGGGTGCGGACCACGGTGCCCGGCCCGGACGGCCAGAAGGTCCCGGACCTGCTCGAGCGGGACTTCACGGCCGACGCGCCGAACACCAAGTACGTCGGGGACATCACCTACCTGCCCTGCGGGGACAAGAGGTTCCTCTACCTCGCGACCGTGATCGACTGCTACTCCCGGCGCCTGGTCGGCTGGTCGATCGCCGACCACATGCGCACCGACCTGGTCGCCGATGCCCTGCGCGCGGCCGCCGCCGAGCGCGGGTCCCTGTCCGGAGCGATCTTCCACGCCGACCACGGGTCGGTCTACACCTCCAAGGACTACGCCACCCTGTGTGAGCGGCTCGGCGTGATCCGGTCGATGGGCGCGGTGGGCTCCTCGGCGGACAACGCGATGGCCGAGTCGTTCAACGCGACCCTCAAACGCGAGACCCTCGCCGGCGCCCACGGGTGGCCCGACCCAGCCACCGCCCGCCGGTCGGTGTTCGCCTGGATCACCCGCTACAACACCAGACGCCGCCACTCCTGGTGCGGCTACCTCAGCCCCGTCACCTACGAGAACGCCCACCACGGCGCCGCTAGGCTGGCGACCGCCGCGTGAAACCACCCCGCGTGTCCACCCTTAGGGGTCAAGCCCCACGTGACGACGCCCGTCAGCAGACCCGGTTCCCATCCGTGGTGGCGCTTGGTACCTCCACCACCCCCTTCAATGCCGAGAAGTCCCTTCAGTCTTGGGGCACCCAAGGAGTGGCAAAGACGATCGTCCTCCGTGCGCTACTCCCGGCGGAGCAGGTCCGGGGTGATGCGTGTCCGGATGAGAGGGAGCGTGCTGAGCGAGACGAGTACAGCGCCGATCAGGGAAGCCGACGCCACGAGGCCGAGCTGCACACCGTCGGCGAGCGGCGGCCATTCGGCCAGCGCGGCCCACGCGCGGACCATGAGTGCGCCGAGCCCGGTCGCCAACGTGACGGCGATCCCCAGCGGCACGAGCGTCTCGAGCAGCTGCGCACCGCGGAGGACTCGAGGGGGGATGCCGATGGCGATCTGGCGCGCGACGGATCTGCGTCGGTCGACGGCGCGGTCAACGGTCGTCATCGCGAGGCTGAGCATGCCGAGTCCGATGACGACGGCGCACAGGGTGGTGATGAGCGCCCGGACACGCATGACGGAGTCGTAGTCCCACAGGGGATACGGCTCGACGACCACGCCCGGCGGAGCCGCTCGTGCCACAGCCTGCTGGACCGCCAGCCCGCCGTCGGCAATGACTGTCGCTGACAGCGGATGAGCGTCCGCCGCGTCAGCGATGTGCTGCGGGACGAAGACGTTGTAGGACGACTGGTAGACCCACAGGGCTTGGGTGGCGGCGGAGTCCTGCATGATCGGCGCGCCCAGTGTGACGGCAGAGGGCGGGCCGTCCTCACTGAAGCGGATGTCCAGGCTCGTGGCGGTGTCCAGCTCGCCCTGGCCCGCGTCCCAACCCCACTGGGTGCCGGCGAACCTCTCGATCGCGATCACTGCAGCTGTGTCGTCGCTGCACCCCCGCGCCACCATGACCTCCGCGAGCTGTGCACAGGTGCCGACGAAGACGTCGGCGAAGCACGCCTCCTCCGGTGCGCAGACGTCGTCGACGCTCGTCTCATAGCCCGGCACCACGGCGCGGACCCCGGGCACCGTGCTAAGGGCAGCCATCTCCTCGCGCGTCAACGGCGCGACCCGTGAGCCTTGCCCGTCGCGTTGATGCCCGACGCTGATCGGCTGGGGTCCTTCCCGGATGGTCTGCAGCGCGAACTGGTACTGCGGTGTGGACTCGTAGGCGCTGAGCACGGCGAGAGCCGCGAGCGCAAGGTAGACCGCCACCCCGAGGCCCGACACGAGCCTCGCGGTTCCGCCCGGTTCCGTCTGGATGGCGCGGCCCGCGAGGACCGCAGGGGTCGAGCCGCCACGGATCAGCAGCCGGGCCAGCCACGCGGAGACCAAGGGGGTCACCTGTGCGATGGCGATGGCGCCCGCCATGGCGCCGGCAACGAGGAGGACGAGACCGCCGGTGCTCTGCAACCAGCTGGCCGTCCGCCCGATCGCGGCGAGAAGCGCCATGGGGGCGACGGCGGTGAGCAGCAGCGTGAGCCGCCACAGGCTCGGGTCGCGTCGTGTCGCCTCGGAGCGCTGGGCGATCGGGTCGCGCGTCAGACGGCGGAGGGACACCGTGGCGATCCCCGCGGTGAGCAGGGTCACGGTGAGGACGACCGCGAGAGCCGGCATCGCACCCGTGGTGAACGGCGCACGGAACCAGCCCGGGCCCGCGGCGACGAGGGCTTCGACCAGTGGTGCCGTGGCCAGGAAGAGAGCCAGACCGGCGACGGATCCGGCGAGGCCGAGCATCCCATTCTCCAGGCAGGCGAGGATCGCCGTCCGCCGGAGAGAGACGCCGAGCAGTCGGAAGGACGCCAAGCGGCGGTCGCGCACCGCGGCGGAGGTGCGGCTCGCGGTGAGGAGCAGGACGACCGCGGGTAGCAGGCTGAAGGTCAGGGCCGCCGTCACGCTCGCCCGCTCGGCTGGGTCCACGACGGTGCCCGCCGGGTAGATCGCGGACGGGACCGCTGCGGTGGCGAGCAGGAGCGCCGTCGCGACGCCGTTCCCGACGAGGACGACCACGATGCGACGCGCCCCACCGGTGAGTGCCAGGCGCCACGCCAGCGTCACGAGGGCGGTCATGACGTCGTCGCAGGCGCCACGACGCACCCGTCGCGGAGCTGGACCTCCCGGCTGGCCCACGACGCGACGCGAGCCTCGTGCGTCACCAGCAGGACTGCGGTCCCCACGGCCCGAGCTGCGCGAACGAAAGCCTCGAGGACCAGCTCGCCGGTCACGGTGTCCAGCGACCCGGTGGGCTCGTCTGCGAGCACGACGGCAGGACGGTGCACCAGAGCACGAGCCACGGCGGCGCGCTGCGCCTGACCGCCGGAGACCTCGTTCACCCGCCGAGCGGCGACGTCCGCGACGGCCAGGTCGGCCAGGATCTCCATGGCCTGGGATCGCGCGAGCCGACGAGCGACCCCGGTGAGGCGCAGCGGCAGCTCGACGTTCTCCACCACGGTGAGCTCGGGCACGAGGTCGCCGAGCTGGAACACGAATCCGAACCGCCGCAGGCGCAGCTCAGACCTCTCGCGGTCGGCGAGGTGGTCGATGCGACGCCCGTCCAGCTCGACCGAACCGGCGTCCGGCCGCAGCAGCCCTGCGAGCACGTGCAGGAGGGTCGACTTGCCTGATCCGGACGCGCCCAGGACCGCGACGATCTCACCAGGGTCCAGAGCGATGTCGACGTCGTGCAGAACGGTCGTCGGACCGAACGCCAGTCCCAGTCCGTGCCCGGACAAGACGGCGCTCACGGCATGCCCTCGGCGCGCCCGTGGATGCGCGACGCCACGTCGGACATCCGCGCCGCGGCCAGCTCGATCCACCGCAGGTCTGCCTCGAGGTGGGCGATCTCGTAGTCACCCGCCAGCCGGTCGACCACGTCACCGTCGTGCCGGGCGGCGGTGAGCTGGCGCATCCGCTTCAGGTACACCGCCCGCTGCTCTTCCAGGAGGGGGCCGGCTTCGCGCCCGGACACGAGTGCCAGGACCACCTTGGTGAACAGCTCGGTGGGCCGGGCGTTGGCAGCGTGCGGAGTGCGCAGCCAGTGCTCCAGCTCCGCGACCCCGGAGTCGGTGATGGCGTAGACCCGACGGTCCGGTCCCTCGCCGCGCTCGATCTCGACGCCCCGGGTCAGTCCGTCCCGTTCCAGGCGGGCGAGCGTGGAGTAGACCTGGCCAGACTTCAGCTCGCGCTCATGCCCGAGCAAGCCGTCGTAGCGCTGCTTGAGCGCGAATCCGTGAGCGGGCCGGTCCTCGAGGAACGCCAAGATCGCCATCGGTACCGTCATGGCGCGACTATACACTCAGTGTATTCACCCGGTGTAGGTGGCGAGCGGCTGAGGCTTCAGTCCGTCGAGCATCACCTGGAGGAGCAGGGGCAGGTCGTCGGGCGAACCGAGCCGTACCGCGTGCTCGATCCCGCAGACCAGGTGCGCCAGATGGCCGACCGTCAGGTCGGCGCGGATGGCACCAGCGGCGCGGGCGGCCTCGAGCAGGGACGCGAAGGTCTCGAAGATCTCGCGCTTGACGGTTCGGACGGCCTCGGCCTCGTCCTCGGGGGAGAGCAGGACGGCCTGGAGGCCGCCGTCCTCGAGCTGGAGCGTGAGCGCGGAGCGCAGGTAGAGGGCCAGGCCCTCACCCGGGTCGGGGACTGCTGCGGCGCGCCGAGAGGTCGCGAGCATCGCGTCGAGGGTGTCGACGGAGAGGGCCTCGACGAGTGCGTGGACCGTCGGGAAGTGCCTGTAGACGGTCCCGACGCCGACCCCGGCCTCGCGGGCGACCTCGTTGAGTCGCAGGGTTGCGCGGTCGTGCGTCCGGGCGATGTCGATGATGCGCGCCCTGCTGCGTGCTGCGTCGGATCGAAGGGCTGCCATGCCCCCACCGTACCTCAAGCGGATGACCTATCCAGTTGTGCTAGCGTTCAAGCGGATAGGTCATCCGCTTGAGAGAAGAGGACAGCATGCCCTGGGACCCCGCACGACTGCCAGACCAGACCGGACGCACCGTCGTCGTGACCGGCGCCACCGCCGGGATCGGCTACTTCGCAGCGGAGCAGCTCGCCGCTGCCGGCGCAGACGTCGTGCTCGCCTCCCGTTCGGAGAGCAAGCTCCGACGGGCCGCTGACTCCGTCCGCAGCAGGGTGCCGCACGCATCGGTGCGGCTCGTCGTGCTCGAGCTCGGCTCGCTGGCATCGGTCGATGCCGCAGCCGCGGAGCTTGCGTCGTTGCCGCGCCTGGACGCCGTCCTGCTCAACGGAGGCGCGATGAGCACGGGCCGACGCGCCGTGACCGAGGACGGGTTGCCGCTCCTCCTCGGAACCCACGTCGCCGCGAACGCGAGGCTGATCGCACGGCTGCTCCCCGCCCTCGTCGCCACCGCCGTCGAGCATCGCGGCCTGAGTCGAGTCGTCCACACGTCGACAGGGTTCGTCGAGCGGCTGCACCTGGGGGTCGACGACCTACAGCGGGTCCCCAGGCTCGGGGTCGCGGCCTACACGAAGGCCAAGACCGTGACCGAGATCTTCGCGTTCGAGCTCGACCGCAGGCTCCGCGCGGCAGGCCTGCCCGTCGCGTCCGTCGTGACGCGACCCGGAGTGGGCGTCGACGCGAAGACACCTGAGCGCCCCGGCATCCGCGACGCCACCACGCCCTATCAGCGCAACCCGTACACCCCGTGGGCGCAGGGCAAGGACACCGCCGCCTGGTCCGCCGTCCGAGCGCTCACCGACCGGGAGGTCCGTGGCGGGGAGTACTTCGCCCCCAGCGGGCGGCTGCGGGGCGCCCCCGTCCCCGTACCGCCGCCTGCCAGGACCGCTGCTCCTGGCCGCGAGACTGCGGAGCGCGTGTGGCGCCAGGTCGAGGAGCTCACCGGCCTGACGATCGACGTCGGGTCAGCCTGAAGATCGTCGCCCCGAATGCGGACGTCACCTACCCCGTCGTCGCCGACCCGAGGACCACGCGTGCATGGTGGAATGCGACGGTGCATCTCAACCGAGCCGAGACCGCGCTCCACGCCGGCGCCAAAGCCGTGGGGTGCTGCCGTTGAGCGCCGGCGCCGTGATGATGACTGCCGCCGTGGTCACTGGTGCCGGGGTCGCGTTCATCGTCCAGGTCGCCAGGCGCAAGGCCTCCTGGCCGTGGCGGGTCGTCGGGGCCTCCGCAGGCCTGGCTGGTGTGGCTGTGTTCCTGGTGCACGTCGTGCGGGACGGCGGGTCGATCATGCCGCTCATGGTCTTCACGGTCCTCGTCATTGCCTCGAACGCGTTCGCGCCTCGGGGCGTCGCTCCCCGCGGGCATTGACCTGACCTCGTGGTCGCACCCCGCATGCGCGCCGTTGTGAGCGCCGCCAGATCGCACGAACGCAGGCGGTCAGACGCGCCCCTCGGCCGCAGCGACCACGCGCTCGCACAGCTCGTGCGTCACCACGGCGTCGTGCGCGTCGAGGACCCGCCCCTCGCGGACCGCGCCGAGGAAGTGCGCGCACATCGCGTCGAAGCCGCGCAGGGTCGTGGCGGGCTGCCAGCCGTCGCGTCGCGTGAGGCGTTCCGTGCCGTCGAGGTCGACGACGTCCGCGAGGTCGGTGACCTGCCGCCTCCTGCCGTCGCCGACGACGTCGAGGTGCTCGTGCGCCATGCCCGCGGTCCAGCTCATGACCCCTGTCGCGATGCGGCCCTCGCCGGTGAACTGCACGGCCAGGCGGCGGCAGCCGGACGCGTCGACGCGGGTGTGCACCACGACGTCCGTGAGCGGCGAGGGCACCAGGAACCGCAGCGTGTCGAGCACGTGGACGTAGTCGTCGAACACCATGGCCCGGGCGGGGCCCAGCGGCTCGTCGCGGTGCTTCTGGAGCGTCACGACGTCGCGGTCGGGCCACCCGGCGAGCTCCCGGTAGGCGGGGGCGAACCGGCGGTTGAAGCCGACCATGAGGCTCACGCCCTGCGCGGCGGCGGTCGACGCGAGCGTTGCGGCCGTCGCGGCGTCGTCGGCCAACGGCTTGTCCACGAGCACCGGCACGCCAGCGCGGACGAGCGTCTCGACGATCTCGGGGTGCGTCCGGGTCGGGCTGTGCACCGTGGCGGCGTCGAGGCCCGAAGTGATCGCGTCGTCGAGCGACGTGTGCTGCTCGGGCACGCGGTACGCGCGGCCGATGCGCTCGACGGTCTCGCGGCTGCGGGAGACGAGCACCGGTGTCACTCCCGGCGTCGACATGAGCACCGGCAGGTACGCCTTGGTGGCGATCGAACCGAGACCGATCACGGCAACCCGCATGGTGCTCCTCGCTCGTGCGTCGGTCGGTGCGTGCGCGTCCCTACCGGGGTGCGTCGTCGAGGTCCGGCCCGGCCTCCAGCTCGGCGGCCGTCTCGACCGCCTCCGCGTGCCGCGCGTGCAGCCGCTCGCGGATCTCGTGCGGCTCGTACGCCCGACGTCGGCGCTCGTCCTTGGCGATGAGCACGCCCGTGGCTGCCACGCCCGCTATCCCGGCCACACCGAGCACCTTCCACCACCGCACGTCCCTAGGCTACAGAGCGTGGCCGCGACCGTGATCGGACTGGACCAGGCGCTCGACGCCACCCGCACGGGCGACCTCTGGCTGTTCCGGGGGCGCACCGCCGTCGACCGGGCGATCCAGATGGGCACCAACAGCCCCGTCAACCACGTCGGCATGGCAGTGGTCCTCGACGACCTGCCGCCGCTCATGTGGCACGCCGAGCTCGGGCGGTCGCTGCCGGACATGTGGTCCGGGACGCACCAGCGCGGTGCCCAGCTCCACGACCTGCGCGACGCGGTCGGTGCGTGGGCGCACCGGTACGGGCAGAAGGCCTGGTTCCGCCAGCTCGACCACCCTGTGGATGCCGAGGCCGAGGACGCGGTGCTGCGCACCATCGCGCGTCTCGACGGGACGCCGTTCCCGTCCACGACGCAGCTCGTGACCCGGTGGGTCGCGGGCCGCGTGCCGTCGTTCCTGCGGCGGGGCTCGGCGGCCGACGCCGAGGCCGAGCTCGAGCGGGCGTACTGCGCGGAGATCGTGGCCATCACGTACGAGGCGATGGGGATCCTCGCGCCCGGGCGCCGGCCGAGCTGGTTCGACCCGGGCAAGTTCTGGAGCGGTGACTCCCTTGAGCTGCTGGGCGGGGCGACCCTGGGCAAGGAGATCGCCGTCGACGTCCCGCCGCTGGTGGCGGGCGTGCGGGCGTCGTCGGGCGCCGCAGCCCCGCGGTCCTAACGGGTCATCTCCCGCCCCGGCGTGCTCAGCCCCGCGCGGCGCTCGGCGGGGCCGTGCTGGAGCGCACCACGAGGTCCACGGGGATGAGCGTCCGGTGGTCCGCGAGCTCGGTCCGCTCATGGACCTGCTGGAGCAGGAGCTCCACGAGCAGGCGCCCGATGAGGTGGAAGTCCTGCGCCACCGTGGTCAGCGGGGGCCACAGGTACTCGGCGAGCGGGATGTCGTCGAACCCGACCACCGAGACGTCGTCGGGCACGCGCAGCCCTGCCTCGTGCAGCGCACGGTAGAGACCCGCCGCCATCTCGTCGTTGGCGCAGAAGACGGCCGTGACCGTCCGGTCGAGCGCGAGTCCGCGACCCTGCTCGTAGCCGGAGCGGGCGGACCAGTCGCCGCGGACCGGTGGCGGTGCGGGCCGGCCGCCGTCCTCGAGGGCGCGGCGCCACGCCTCGACGCGGAGCTGGGCGGGTGCGGAGTCGGCGGGGCCGGCGATGTGGTGCACGGTGCGGTGGCCGAGTGCGAGGAGGTGCTCGACGGCGGCGCGGCTCCCCGCGGTCTGGTCGGTCCCGACGGCGGGGTGGTGGCCCACGAACCGGGAGTCGGAGACGACGACAGGCAGGCGCGCGGGCAGCGCGAGGGTCGCAGGTGTCGCGGTCTCTGCGCGGATGATGATGAGGCCGTCGATGGCCTGGTGGCTCAGACGTGCGACGGCCTCGCTGACGTCGGTGGAGGACGGGCTCTGCACGTCGACGAGGCTCACCGTGTACCCGTGCAGGCGTGCGGCGTCGACGACGGCCTCGACCGTGCGTGACTCGCCGGTGCGGGCGAGGCGGTGCGCGATGAGGCCGATCGTCTCGAAGCTGCCGTAGCGCAGGGCCCTGGCCGCGTTGTTCGGGGAGTACCCGAGCTCGGTCATCGCGGCCAGGACGCGCCGCCGGGTCTCCGGGCGGACGGTGCCGGCGCCCGTCGAGACGCGTGAGACGGTCTGCGAGGACACGCCTGCGAGGGCCGCGACGTCGGCCATGGAGGGTCCCTGGCGCGCCCGGGGCGGCGGGACGACGGGCGTGCTCGACGGCTCGTCGGCACCGTCCGCCGGCACGCCGTCTCGGCTCAGCATGGCGCGATCATACGAGCGCCCGGGGCCGGTCGACGGGACGCGGCGCGGCAGGGACCGGGCGAATGTTCACGTCACCATTCTGTGACCTGGAGCCGTTGACACGGGCGAAAGGCGCATGTCAGGCTGCCGGTCGCGGCGGATGTTTACGTAAACATCCGCGATGGCTCACGAGGGAGTGATGCGCATGGCGCAGGCGGTGATCGCCACGGGCCTGCCGGCGACGACCAGGCGCGCACGCCGGTCGTGGCGCGGCTGGGGGTTCGTCGGCCCGTTCATGGCGGTCTTCGGGCTCGTGTTCCTGGCGCCGATCGCGTACTCGCTCTACCTGAGCCTCTTCCGCCAGCAGCTCGTCGGCGGCAACGCGTTCGTGGGGATCGAGAACTACCAGCGCGCGCTCGGCGACGCCCAGCTGTGGGCGGCCTTCGGCAGGGTCGCGCTCTTCCTGGCCGTCCAGGTGCCGATCATGCTCGGCATCGCGCTCCTCGTGGCCCTCGCGATCGACGGCGGCCGCCTCTACGGCGCGTCCTTCTTCCGCATCTCGATCTTCCTGCCCTATGCCGTGCCCGCCGTCGTCGCGACCCTCATGTGGGGCTTCATGTACGGCACGCGCTTCGGGCTCGTCGGCAACATCGAGGACGCGCTCGGCGTCGCGCTGCCCGACCCGCTCGCACCCGACCTCGTGCTCGCGTCGATCGGCAACATCGTGACCTGGGAGTTCGTGGGCTACAACATGCTGATCTTCTACTCGGCCCTCCGGGTCATCCCGACGACGCTCTACGAGGCCGCCGAGATCGACGGGGCCGGGCCCTGGCGCGTGATCACCGCGATCAAGCTCCCCGCGATCCGCGGCGCGATGGTCGTCGCGACCATCTTCTCGATCATCGGGAGCTTCCAGCTCTTCAACGAGCCCGCGATCCTCCAGAACCTCGCGCCCAACGCCATCACGACGCACTTCACGCCCAACATGTACGCGTACTCGCTGTCCTTCTCCGGCCAGCAGTACAACTACTCCGCCACGGTCGCCCTGATCATGGGCCTCCTGACGATGGTCGTCGCCTACGTCGTCCAGCTGCGCGGCATGCGCAAGGAGGCGTGACATGACCGTCGTCGACCCCGCCCCCGCACGCGCCGCACGCGCCACCGGCCGCACCGCCCCGCGCCTGCGACCCGGCGTCCGCGAGGGTGCTCCCCGCCGTGGCACCGCCCGGCCCCGCCGCAGCGTCCTGCTCACGGTCGCCACGGGCGTCGTGCTCGTCTACAGCCTCATCCCGCTCGCCTGGCTGGTCATCAACGCGACCAAGACCCAGGGCAGCCTCTTCGGGTCGTTCGGCCTCTGGTTCAGCGGGCCGTTCGCGCTCGGCACCAACGTGGCCGAGACGCTCACGTACGACGACGGCGTGTTCGTCCGGTGGCTGCTCAACACCCTGCTCTACGTCGTCGCCGGCGCGGGCGGTGCCACGGCGCTCGCGGTGATCGGCGGCTACGGGCTCGCCAAGTTCTCGTTCCCCGGACGCAGGGCGGTGTTCGCGATCGTGATCGGCGCCGTCGCCGTGCCCGGGACCGCGCTCGCCGTGCCCACATTCCTCATGTTCAGCCGGATGGGCCTGACCAACACGCCCTGGTCGGTCATCATCCCCTCGCTGATCTCACCGTTCGGTCTCTACCTCATGTGGACGTTCGCGAGCGAGGCCGTCCCCACCGAGCTCCTCGAGGCCGCGCGCATGGACGGCGCGAGCGAGCTGCGGACCTTCGCGCAGATCAGTCTCCCGCTGCTCGCCCCCGGGATCGTCACGGTGCTGCTCTTCACGATGGTCGCGACCTGGAACAACTACTTCCTGCCGCTGATCATGCTGCGGGACCCGGACTGGTACCCGCTCACCCTCGGCCTGAACTCGTGGAACGCGCAGGCGGCGACCGCGGGCGGCGAGGCGATCTTCAACCTCGTCATCACCGGCTCCCTGCTGACGATCCTGCCGCTCGTCGCCGCGTTCCTGCTGCTCCAGCGCTACTGGCAGTCCGGCCTCGCCGCCGGGAGCGTCAAGGAGTGAGCCCCACCGACCCCGCACGACCGTCCGCCATCGACAAAGAAGCGAGAGGACATCTCATGACCGTCATCCCCAGGACCCTGATGCGTGGCGTCGCGCTGGCCGGCGCGGCCACGCTCGCGCTGGCCGCGTGCAGCTCCGGTGCCGACGAGGCCGACGACGGGGGCGGCGACGCGGCTGCCGGCGACACGGCGTCCGTCCTCGAGGAGGGCGGCGACCTCCTCGTCTGGGCCTGGGAGCCGACGCTCGAGCAGGTCGTCGAGGACTTCGAGGCCGAGCACCCGAACGTCGACGTCGAGCTCGCGAACGTGGGCACGGGCAACGACGCGTACACCGCGCTCCAGAACGCGATCGCCGCGGGCTCGGGCGTCCCCGACGTCGCGCAGATCGAGTACTTCGCCCTGCCCCAGTTCGCCATCGGGGAGTCGCTGACCGAGCTCAGCGACCTCGGTGCGGCCGACCTCGAGGGCACGTACACGCCTGGCCCGTGGTCGGCCGTGCACCAGGGCGAGGGCATCTACGGCCTGCCCATGGACTCGGGGCCGATGGCCCTCTTCTACAACACCGAGGTCTTCGAGCGCCTCCGTGTCGCCGTCCCCACCACGTGGGACGAGTACGTCGAGGCCGCGCGCGCCCTGCACGCCGCGGACCCCGAGGTCTACATCACGAGCGACACGGGTGACGCGGGCTTCACCACGAGCATGATCTGGCAGGCGGGCGGCAAGCCCTACGCCGTCGACGGCACCGACGTCGCGATCGACTTCACCGACGAGGGCTCCACCAAGTTCGCCGAGCTGTGGCAGCAGCTCGTCGACGAGGACCTGGTGTCCCCCGTGAGCGGGTGGAGCGACGAGTGGTACCAGGGCCTGGGCGACGGCACCATCGCGACCCTGACCATCGGTGCGTGGATGCCCGCGAACCTCGAGTCCGGCGTCGAGGCCGGCGCGGGCAAGTGGCGCGTCGCGCCCATGCCGCAGTGGGAGGCCGGCGCGTCGGCCACCGCGGAGAACGGCGGCAGCTCGCTGACCATCCCGGCGGCGAGCGAGAAGGCCGAGCTGGCGTACGCGTTCCTCGAGTACGCGAACGCGGGCGACGGCGTCCAGACTCGGCTCGACGGCGGGGCGTTCCCCGCGACGGTCGCCGAGCTCGAGTCCGAGGAGTTCGTCGGCAAGGAGTTCGAGTACTTCGGCGGGCAGAAGGTCAACGAGGTGCTCGCGCAGTCCGCGCAGGACGTCGTCGAGGGCTGGCAGTACCTGCCCTTCCAGGTCTACGCGAACAGCATCTTCAACGACACCGTCGGCCAGGCCTACGTGTCCGACCTGACGCTCGCCGAGGGCCTCGCGGACTGGGCGGAGGCGTCCAGCACCTACGGCGCCGACCAGGGCTTCACCATGGCCGACTGACGAGCCGTCCCGCCGGTCCGCGGGTGGTCGGGTGCTCCTCCGCCCGCCCCCCGCGGACCGGGTGCCGGGCCACCTGCGCCGGGCGCCGAACCGTCCCAACCGTGCCGACCGGGCCGCCGGTCCGCCCCGACCGCACCCCTCCGGTCCACCTCATGAGAGCGAGCCGCAGCATGCCCACGTTCGAGATCGGCGACCGTGACTTCCTCCTCGACGGCCGACCCGTCCAGGTCATCAGCGGCGCGCTGCACTACTTCCGGGTCCACCCGGACCTGTGGGCGGACCGCATCCGCAAGGCGCGCCTCATGGGTCTCAACACGATCGAGACGTACGTGGCGTGGAACGTGCACGCGCCCCGGCGGGGCGTCTTCGACACGACGGGCGGTCGGGACCTGGGCCGCTTCCTCGACCTCGTCGCTGCCGAGGGCATGCACGCGATCGTCCGGCCCGGGCCATACATCTGCGCCGAGTGGGACAACGGCGGCCTGCCCGCCTGGCTCTTCACCGAGCCCGGCGTGGGCATCCGGTGCAACGAGCCCCGCTACCTCGAGGCCGTCGGCGAGTACTACGCCGGGCTCATGCCGATCGTCGCCGAGCGGCAGGTCACGCGGGGCGGGCCGGTCGTCCTCGTCCAGGTGGAGAACGAGTACGGCGCCTACGGCGACGACAAGGACTACCTGCGGGCCCTCGTCGACCTCACGCGCGCGCACGGCATCGACGTCCCGCTCGTGACCTGCGACCAGGCCGACGACGCCATGCTCGAGCGCGGCGGGCTCCCCGAGGTGCACCGCACCGCGACGTTCGGCTCGCGCAGCACGGAGCGCCTGGCCATCCTGCGCCGGCGCCAGCCGACCGGCCCGCTCATGTGCATGGAGTTCTGGAACGGCTGGTTCGACAGCTGGGGCCTGCCGCACCACGTCGCCGCCGTCGAGGACAACGCCCAGGACCTCGACGACCTGCTCGCAGCCGGCGGCTCCGTCAACCTCTACATGTTCCACGGCGGGACCAACTTCGGGCTCACCAACGGGGCCAACGACAAGGGCCGCTACCTGCCCATCACGACGTCGTACGACTACGACGCACCCCTGGCGGAGCACGGTGCCCCGACGGCGAAGTACCACGCGCTGCGCGGCGTGATCGCGCGGCACGCACCCGTCCCCGACGAGGTGCCCGACGACGCCCCGCCCGCTCCCGTGCTCGACGTCCCGCTGCCCGCGCACCTCTCGCTGTGGGACGCGCTGCCCGAGCTGGGCGCCGCCCGCCCGTGGGACCGGCTTCCCACCGCGGACGACGTCGGCCAGCTCTCGGGGTTCACGCTCTACCGGACGCGCGTCGAGGCGGGGGACGCCGTGCTGACCTTCGCCGACGTGCGCGACCGTGCCGTCGCGTTCCTCGACCGGGAGCCCGTCGGTGTGCTGAGCCGGAGCCTGGGCACGCGGAGCCTCGCCCTGCCCGCACGCTCGGGCGACCTCGAGCTGCTCGTCGAGGACCAGGGGCGCGTCAACTACGGGACGCGCATCGGCGAGCCCAAGGGCCTCGTGGCGCCCGCCCGCACCGCCGTGCGCGAGGTCGACCGGTGGGACGTCGCGCCGCTCGCGCTCGACACGCTCCCCGCGGCCGTGCTCGACCGGCTGCGCGACCGGGCCACCGCGGCCGGCGCCGAGCCCGTCGTCGGGCCGGCGTTCCGCCGGGGGACGTTCACGTCGGTCCCGGGGGCGGACCACTTCATGCGCCTCGACGGCTGGGGTCGGGGTCTCGTGTGGGTCAACGGGTTCCTGCTCGGCCGCTACTCGAGCGAGGGCCCGACCCGCACCCTGTACGTCCCCGGCCCGCTCGTCCGCGACGGCGACAACGAGCTCGTGGTGCTCGAGCTGCACGCCGCCGCGGACGGGGTGGTCGCGTTCGTCGCCGAGCCCGACCTGGGGGTCACCGACATCTGACCCGCGGGCGACGTCAGGCGTCGCGGAGCAGGTCCCGGATGACGCGCGAGCCGGAGGCGGCCGCGTCCTGGTCGCCGAGGGCCGCGAGCACGGCCGCGAGGTTCATCGTGCCGAGGATGCCGAGCGCGGCGTCACGGTCGGCGGACGTGGGTGCGCCGGCGCCGCGGCGTGCGGCGACCTGGGCGGCGAGGCGGTCCACGGTGCCCTCGATGGTCGGCAGCAGGCGCTCGCGGGCCTCGGGGTGGCGCACGGCGTAGGCGAGGATCTCGAACGGCAGGAGGACGCGGACGTCGTCGCCCGAGGCTTCCAGGCGGCCCGCGAGGTCGTCGGCGAGGTCCGGCCCCGTCGCGCCGGGGTGGCCGGCCGCCTCGGGCTCGGCGGCGAGGCACTCGCGCGCGAGCTCGAGGAACAGGTCGCCCTTCGAGCCGAAGTGCGCGTAGAGCGCGCCCTTGGTGTAGCCGGCGGCTGCGGCGATGTCGCCGACGCTCGCGCCCTCGAAGCCGCGTGCGGCGACGAGCTGCTCCGCTGCGGCGAGGAGGTCGGCGCGCGTGCGGTCGACCTTGGCCCGGCGTCTGTCGTCACCCCGGCCGTAGCGCCGCTCGACCGACTCCGACGCGTCGCTGAGGCCCCGGGCCGCCTCGCGCAGGCTCGTGGCGATCGCGTCCCCGACCTCGGGGCCCACGCTCGCGCTGACGTGCCGCCCGAGCATCTTGGTGAGGGTCGCCGTCGCCTCGGCGAGGGCGCGGGTCGCCGCGCCGACGTCCTCGAAGGGCGGGCGTTCGTCGTCGCGTGACATGTCCCTACTCTACCTCCCCGGATTCCGATCGGTATCTGACGCGATCTGCGTCTCGGACCTGCATTCATACCGAACGGTATCTGCTACGGTACCGAATGTACCGACCGGTAGGAATGCACAGGAGGCAGACGTGACGCAGCAGCAGGAGGTGCTCAGCATCCGCGGGCTGAGCAAGCGGTACCGGGGGAGGCGCGGCGTCCAGGCGAACGACGGCATCGACCTCGACGTGCTGCCCGGTCAGGTGGTCGGGCTCCTGGGCCACAACGGCGCGGGCAAGACGACGCTCGTGAACCAGGTGGTCGGCCTCGTCCGCCCGGACGCCGGCAGCATCACGCTCGCCGGGGTCGACGCCGTCGCCCGGCCCGACGAGGCACGTCGGCTCGCGTCCATCCAGGCGCAGGCCAACGTCCCGATCACGGGCCTGAGCCCGCGGTCGGCCATCGAGCTCGTGGGACGCATCCGTGGCGGCGAGCGCCGCGCCGTGCAGGCCCGCACGCGTGAGCTCGTCGAGACCCTCGACATCGGCGCCTGGGCCGACGTGCCCGCGCAGAAGATCTCCGGCGGCGTGGCCAGGCTCACCGCGTTCGCGATGACCGCCGTCCACCCCGGCCGGCTGGTCGTGCTCGACGAGCCGACCAACGACGTCGACCCCGTGCGCAGGCGCCTGCTGTGGCGGGCCATCCGTGAGCTGGCCGACGACGGCGCAGGCGTGCTCCTCGTGACCCACAACGTGCGGGAGGCCGAGAGCGTCGTCGACCACCTCGTCGTGCTCGACCGCGGACGCGTCATCGCCGCCGACAGCCCGGGTGGCCTCGCGGCCGGCCTGCGCGGGACCCTCACCGTCGAGCTCGACGTCGTCCCCGGCGCGCAGATCGCGTGGCCCGCGACCGTGCGGGACGTCACGCGCGAGCGGCTCCGGGCGACGGCGACCGTGCCTGCCGAAGCCGCGGCCGACGTCGTCCGCTGGGCCCAGGGCCTCGTCGAGACGGGCACCGTCGAGCGCTACTCGCTCACGGCCGCCTCGCTCGAGGACGTCTACGTGCGGCTCGTCGGCGACAGCGGCGGGGGTGCGCACGACCCCGACGGCGCGACGACGGACGCCCGGACGGCCGACGCAGTGCTCGGCGGTGCCGCATGAACGGCGCGCGCCAGGCGCTGCTCCTGGCCCAGTGGCAGCTGCGCCGGCAGTCGACCATGCTCCCCCTGCTCGTCGTCGTGCAGACCGCCATCGCGGTCGCCACCGTCGTCGGCTACGGGCTCCTCGTCGGCGACCCGCCGCCCGAGGTCGCGGTGTTCCTCGCGACGGGCGCGCCCACCGTGACGCTCATCAGCGTGGGCCTCGTGATGACGCCGCAGATGCTCGCCCAGTCCAAGCTCGAGGGCAGCCTCGACTGGATGCGGACGCTCCCCGTCCCGCGCGTCGTCTTCCTGCTCAGCGACCTCGCGGTGTGGACGCTCCTCGCGCTGCCGGGCATGGTGCTCGGCGTCGTGGCAGGCGTCATGCGGTTCGACCTCGAGCTGTCGGTCGCGCCCTGGATCCTCGTCGCGGTCCTCGTCATCTCGCTCACCGCGGCCTCCGTCGGCTACGGCATGGCGAGCGTCCTGCCCCCCGCACTCGCCATGATCATGACGCAGCTGCTGATCTTCGTGGTGCTCCTGTTCTCCCCGATCAGCTACCCGGCCGAGCGCATGCCGGACTGGCTCCAGCAGGCGCACGAGGTGCTGCCGATCGAGCCGATGGCCCAGCTCATGCGGGCCGGGCTGGTCGACGACACCTTCAGCGTGCCCGGCCGTTCGCTCGTCGTGCTCGCGGCGTGGACGGCCGTGTCCGTGGGCGGTGCGCTGATGGCCCTGCGCCGGCGGGCCTGAGCCCGTCGGGAGGTGTCGAGGCCCCCTGCGGCGCCGTGCCCGTGCGCACGGCGCCGCAGGGGGCCGCTGGGCCGAAGGGGACGCCTGGGCCGCCGTGCTCCGGCTCGGCCGCTGCGGGCAGCCGGGGCCGCGGACGCGCAGGGCGAGGTGTCGGAGGGGCGACCTACGGTGGCCCCGTGATCCGAACCGTCGCGATCGAGAGCTACCGGTCCCTGCGGGACGTCGTGACCGAGCTCGAGGGCCTGACCGTCGTGACCGGCGCGAACGGCTCCGGCAAGACGAGCTTCTACCGTGCGCTGCGCCTCCTCGCGGACCTCGCGCGCGAGGGCGCGATCTCGACGCTCGCCCGTGAGGGCGGCATGCGCTCGGCCCTGTACGCCGGCCGACGTACCGAGCCCGGTGTCACGATGCGGCTCGGCTTCGCGAGCGACGACCTGTCGTACGCGATCGACCTCGGCCTGCCGCAGCTCGGCCCGTTCCACCTCGACCCGGAGATCAAGGTCGAGGCCGTGTGGGCCGGGCCCGTGCTGCGGCCCGCGACGCTCCTCGCGGACCGGCACGGGCCACGCGTGCGCACCCGCGCGGCCGACGGCGCGTGGCGCACGGCACCCTGGCGGCTCGGTGACCACGAGTCGCTCATGTCCGCGCTCGCGGACCCGTCCGAGACGCCCGAGCTCTACGCGATCCGCGAGCAGGCGCGGCGGTGGCGCTTCTACGACCACTTCCGCACGGACGCCGACGCCGGGGCGCGGCGGCCGGGCATCGCGACGTTCACGCCCGTCCTCGCGCCCGACGGGGACGACCTCGCCGCCGCGCTCCTGACCATCCAGCGCATCGGCTCGGCCGACGTCCTGGAGGCGACCGTCGCCGACGCGTTCGACGGCGCACGCCTCGAGGTGACCGAGGACGGCGACGACGGCGCGTGCCGCCTCGGCCTGCACCAGCGTGGGCTGCGCAGGCCCCTCGGCGCACGCGAGCTCTCCGACGGGACCCTGCGCTACCTGCTCCTCGCGGCCGCGCTGCTCTCGCCGAGTCCCCCGGGCCTGCTCGTCCTCAACGAGCCCGAGTCGAGCCTCCACCCGAGCCTCATGCCCGCACTCGCCGCGCTCGTGCTCGACGCCGCGCAGCGCTCGCAGGTCGTCGTCGTCACGCACTCCGGTGAGCTGGTCCGCTGCCTGCGGTCGGACGCGCACCTGCTCGAGCTCGTGCGCGACGGCGGGGCGACGACGATCGCGGGGCGGCTCCCGCTCGAGGGCCCGGCCTGGGCGTGGCCGCAGCGGTGACGGGTCAGCGGCCGGGAGGCGGTGACGCGGCGTCGTCGCCACGCCGCCTGAGGTAGGCGGCGTCGTCGTTGACGTACGCGTAGTAGAGCCCGATGAGCAGCCCGCCGCCGAGGAAGTTGCCGAGCAGGGCGATCCCCACGTTGCCCGCGGCGAGCCCGAGGTCGATGCCCTCGCGCAGCCCGACGATGCTGAACAGCACCGTGTTGGCCACGGAGTGCTCGAGGCCGAGGAACGCGAACAGGAACACCGAGACGATCATGACGAGGCTCTTGGTCAGGTCGTCCTTGATGAGCCCGTTGTAGACGAGCAGCATCGCGATGTTGATGAGGAAGTTGCACAGCACGGCCCGGACGAGGAGGTCGCCCCACCCGCTGGCGCCCGCGGTCAGGTACTCGAGCTTGTGGTCGACGGACGCCGTCATCTCGTCGAGCACCGGCCCGTCGACGAGCGTCGAGAACCGGAACAGCACGGCCACGAAGGCTCCACCGACGAGGTTGCCGACGTAGCAGAGGGTCAGGATGCGCAGCGCCTTGGCCACGCTCGTGCGCCGGTAGTACGCGCCGATCGAGACGATCATCATGTTCGAGGTCAGGAGCTCGGACTTCGAGTAGTAGATGAAGACGAGCGCCCAGCCGAAGGTCAGCGCACCCGCGATCCGCCCGAGGGGCCGCAACGTGGAGTCCCCGACGTCGACGGCGTCGAAGGCCGCGATGATCGCGTAGTTCGCCGCGTACAGGACGCCGATGATGATCCCGGCCATCGCCGCACGCTGCAGGTACCGCCGGGCGAGGTGGCCGGACATCGCGGTCTTGGTCTCGAGGGCCTCGAGCGCGGTGCTGATGAAGTGCTTGCCCGGGAACAGGGACTGGGGGTCTGCGGCCACGGTCCAACGGTGGCACGCCTCGGGCCTCGTCGGGGTGGTGTTCCGCGCGCGCCTCCCGGCGCGTCGCCCGACACGATGATCAGCGGCGACGCCCGAGCCCTCGCTGGTGAGAGGGTGTCCCCGACCGCCGTCGCCCTCGCCGCGACGAGCCCGGTCGAGGGACGTGCGTGCGTGCCGTCCCGGGGCCCGAGGGTCCGCCGTCGTGACGAAGGAGAGGGGCCGCATGAGCGCGCTCGAGATCGACCACCTGAGCAAGGCGTACGGGAACCTGCGCGCCTTGCGTGACCTGACCTTCGACGTCCAGGCGGGCGAGATCTTCGGCTTCGTCGGCTCGAACGGCGCGGGCAAGACGACGGCCATGCGCATCATGCTCGGCGTCCTCGCCGCCGACGGCGGGCAGGTCAGGTGGAACGGTCGCGAGCTCGACCTCGAGGCCCGACGCCGGGTCGGCTACATGCCGGAGGAGCGCGGGCTCTACCCCAAGATGAAGGTCGGCGAGCAGCTGCGCTTCCTCGCGGGCCTGCACGGCATGACGCCCACCGACGCCGCCGCAGCGGTCGACGTCTGGACGGACCGGCTCGGCGTGGGCGCCCGGCGCGGCGACGAGGTCGAGCGGCTCTCCCTCGGCAACCAGCAGCGCGTCCAGCTCGCGGCGGCGCTCGTCCACGGGCCCGACGTGCTGGTCCTCGACGAGCCCTTCTCGGGCCTCGACCCCGTCGCGGTCGACGTGATGAGCGGGGTGCTGCGCGAGCGCGCCGCCGCCGGCGTCCCCGTCATCTTCTCCTCGCACCAGCTGGACCTCGTCGAGCGCCTGTGCGACCGCGTCGGGATCATTCGTGCCGGCCAGATGGAGGCGCTCGGCACCATCGACGAGCTGCGGTCCACCGACGCGCGCCGGTGGGTGCTCGACGTCGACGCGGACGCCGCGGTGGTGCTCGCGCGGCTCGGTGAGGTCCACGGCGTGACGGTGGCACCCGCCCCGGGCCGGCCGACCGCTGTGATCGTCGAGCTGGCCGCCGACGCCGGACCGGCGGGCGACGCCCGACCGACGGGCGACGCGGTGACCGCGGGCGACGCGGCACCGACCGGTGCGGTGCCCGCGGCCGCGGCCGAGCAGCAGGTCCTCGCCGTCGCGCTCCAGCTGGGCACCGTGCGGGAGTTCTCCCCGGTCCGCCCGTCCCTCGCGGACCTCTTCCGCGGCGTCGTCTCCGCGGACGAGCCGGCGGGCTCCGGGGAGCAGCCCGCGCCGGGAGCGGGCGTCGGGCGCGGTCGGCGCGGTGGTTGGGGCAGACGGTCCCACGGACGGACGGAGGTGGCGTCATGAACCGGAACGTCGTGTGGATGGTCGCGCGCCGCGAGCTCAAGACGCGCATGCTGACCAAGGCCAACATCATCTCGATGTCGATCATGCTGCTGGTGATCGCCGTCGCGACGGGCGTCGGCGCGTGGTTCCTCAACCGTGACGAGGCGCCGCCCACGCGGCACGTCGCCGTCGAGGAGTCCGTCGCCGGGCTCGAGCCGCACCTCGCCGCGGCCGCGGAGCAGCAGGAGGTCGACCTCGACGTCACGACCATGACGGCCGAGGACGCGAAGGCGGCGCTCGAGGACCCCGACGCCGACCCGGCCCTCGAGGCGTTCCTGTCCGGGGACCCCGCGGCCCCCACGATGACCGTCGCGACCACCGCCGAGGGCGACGTGCTCGAGGTCGTGAACGTCGCCGTCCGCTCCTACGTCGTGACCGAGGAGATCGGCTCGCTGGGTGGCGACCCGGACTCCTTCGAGCAGGCCCTGGCCGGCGCAGCCCCCAGGGTCGACGCGCTCGACCCGCCCGACGACGACGAGTTCGACGGGGCCGCGTACGGCATCGCGATGGTCATGATCTCGCTCCTGCTCTTCGCCCTCATCGGCTCCGGCTCGATGATCTCGATGGGCGTCGTCGAGGAGAAGACGTCGCGCGTCGTCGAGATCCTGCTCGCCACGATCAAGCCGAGCCAGCTCCTCGCCGGCAAGATCATCGGCATCGGGATCTACGGGCTCTTCCAGGTCGTCGTCCTGGGCGGTGCGATGGCCGCGGCGCTCGCCGCGCTGGGGCTCGTCGACGACCTCGAGGTCGACCTGGGTGCGGCGCTGATCCTGCTCGTCGTGTGGTTCCTCATCGGCTACGGCATCTACGCGCTGCTCTTCGGCGGGTTCGCGGCGCTCGTCTCGCGCCAGGAGGACATCGGCTCCGTCACGACGCCGCTCATGTTCATGCTGTTCGTGCCGTTCTACGTCACGATGTTCCTCGTCCCGAACGACCCGGACGGCACGGCGGTGCGCATCCTGTCGCAGATCCCGCTGTTCGCCCCGTTCATGATCCCGGTGCGCGACGCCTTCGGTGCGATCGAGCCCTGGGAGCTGGGGCTGTCCATGGGCCTGGCGCTCGCGACGATCCCGCTCCTGGTGTGGGTCGCGGCACGCGTGTACCAGCGCGGGGTGCTGCACACGGGCGGTCGGATGAAGCTCACGGACGCGCTCAAGGGCTGAGGTCGCCGTGCCCTGGTGCGAGAGTGGGGCCATGCGACGCTCCGCCCTCGTCCAGGCCGACGAGCTCCTGTCCCTGCTGTCCCACGGCGGCGCGCCCCTGCTCGTCGACGTGCGCTGGTCCCTCGCGGGCGCCGACCGCGCCGGGTACCTCGCGGGTCACCTGCCCGGTGCGGTGTTCTGCGACCTGGACGCCGAGCTCGCGGGTCCGCCGGGGGACGGCGGGCGCCACCCGTTGCCCGACGCGGACGCGATGACGGCGGTGCTGCGCCGGCTGGGCGCCGCCGTGGGTCGCGACGTCGTCGTGCACGACGGCGGGGCCGGGGCCGCGGCCGCACGCGCATGGTGGTGCCTGCGCTGGGCGGGGCTCGAGAGCGTGCGCGTGCTCGACGGCGGTCTCCCGGCCTGGGTCGCGGCCGGTGGCACGCTGACGACCGGTGACGTCACCCCGGAGCCGACGGTCGAGGTCGTCGCACGCACCGGGTCGATGCCGACCGTGAGCGTCGAGCAGGTGCTCGCGGGTGACGTCGCACCGCTCGTCGACGCACGGGCCGCCGAGCGGTTCCGCGGTGAGGTCGAGCCCGTGGACCCGGTCGCGGGCCACATCCCGGGGGCGGCGTCGTGCCCGACGACGGACCTCCTGGGTCCCGACGGGCGGTACCTCCCGGCGCCCGTGCTCAGGGAGCGGCTCGGGTCGCTCGCCGACGCGGACGGACGGCTCACGGCGTACTGCGGCTCGGGCGTCACCGCGGCGCAGCTCGTCCTCGCGGCGCACGAGATCGGCGTGGACGCCGCGCTCTACCCCGGCTCGTGGTCGCACTGGGTGCGGGACCCGGCTCGGCCGGTGGCGACGGGCGGCTGACGCGGCGGCGTCCTGCGGGTGGCGGCCCGAGGAACCCTCGGTAGCGGGCGTGAACACTCGGCGAACGGTCGATCAACGTCGCCTCCAGGCGCCTGACCAGGCCTTTCGTCCCGCCTAGGTTGGCTCGCGCCAGGCAGTGACCCCGCGCAGAGAGCCCCCGATGTCGACCACCGTCCTCGCCCCACCGGCCCCCCGGTCCGGGCAGACCGATCCACCCGCGGCGTCCCCGACGTCCCCCGCGTCGCGCCGGACCCGCAGCCGGCGGCGCCGCTCATGGCTCGCCTTCGCGCTCCTCGCGGGCCCCAACGTGCTGCTCCTCCTCGTCTTCGTGTACCGGCCCCTGCTCGAGAGCCTGTACCTCTCGACCCTGCAGTGGAACCTCGGCTCACCCGTGGCCCGGTTCATCGGGCTGGGCAACTACCGCGAGTGGTTCACGAGCCCGGACACGGCGCAGGTGCTGCTCGCCACGGGCGTGTTCACGGTCGTGACCGTCGGCGGGTCGCTCGTGCTCGGCCTGGGCCTGGCGCTCGCGCTCGACCGGAAGCTCCCGGGCCGCGCCGTCGCCCGGACCGTCGCGTTCGCGCCGTACGTGCTGTCCGGGTTCGCCGTCGGCATCCTGTGGCTGTTCATCTTCGACCCCCGCTACGGGCTCATGTCGACGCTGCTGCAGGCCGTCGGCATGTCCTCGCCGCAGTGGTACACCGAGCCGCCGTGGCCCCTCGTCATGATCATCGTGGTGTACGTCTGGAAGAACCTGGGCTACGTCGCACTGATCTACCTGGCCGGCCTCCAGGCGATCCCGCAGGACGTGCGGGACGCCGCAGCGCTCGACGGCGCGACGTCGGCGCGGACCCTGCGGTCGATCGTGCTGCCGCTGCTCACGCCCACGACGTTCTTCCTGCTCGTGACCATGCTGCTGAGCTCGCTCCAGTCGTTCGACATCATCCAGGCGATGACCAAGGGCGGGCCGTTGGGCAGCACGACGACGCTCATGTACCAGATCTACGAGGAGGGCTTCGTCAACGGTCGCGCCGGGTACGCGTCCGCCGGGGCGACCATCCTGTTCGTCCTCCTGCTCGCCGTCACCGCGGTCCAGCTGCGCTTCGTCGAGCGGAAGGTGCACTACGCATGAGCCTCCAGACCGCACCGGGCCGCCCGACCGCACGCCGCACGTCGGGCGCGCCCACGCGCCGTCGGGCACGCCGCGGCCTGGGCCTCGACCTCGGGGCCTACGCCGCGATGATCGCCGCGACCGTCGTCCTCGGCGCACCCCTGCTGTGGATGGTGGTCGCGAGCCTCAAGGAACGCAGCGAGCTGTACAGCGTCCCCCTGCAGTGGCTGCCCGACGACCTGGACCTCGCCAACTACGCGCAGGCCGCCGGGACGATCCCGATGGGCCAGCTCATCGCCAACAGCGTCGGCCTGACGATCGTGGGCGCGGGCCTCAAGGTGGCCCTCGGCCTCACGTGCGCGTACGCCCTCGTCTTCGTGGACGTCCCGTTCCGCCGCGCCGTGTTCGTGCTCGTCCTCGCGACGCTCATGATCCCGTCGCAGATCACGATCATCCCCAACTACACGCTCGTCGCGAGTCTCGGGTGGCTCAACACCTACCAGGGCATCCTCGTGCCCGGGCTCGCGAGCGCGTTCGGCACCTTCCTGTTCCGCCAGCACTTCCTGTCCCTGCCGACCTCGATCCTCGAGGCCGCCGAGCTCGACGGTGCGGGTCACTGGCGCAAGCTCTGGCAGTTCGTCGTGCCGCTCTCGCTCCCGACGGTCGCGGCCGTCGCGCTCGTGTCCGTCGTCGCCGAGTGGAACGACTACCTGTGGCCGTTCCTGGTGGTCGACGACGCCGCGAAGATGACGCTGCCCGTGGGCCTGACCCTGCTGCAGAGCATCGACGGCATGAACAACTGGGGCGTGCTCCTCGCGGCGACCGTCGTCGTGACCGTGCCCATCCTCGCCGTCTTCCTCGTCCTCCAGCGGCGGCTCGTCGCCGGACTCACCGCGGGCGCCGTGACGGGCTGACCGCCCGCACCTCACCCCCTTCCGCACAGCCCCGGGCCCCGGGGCCGGGACGAGCCCAGCCCGTCACCGGCCCAGCGGAGCCCTGCCCTACCCCCGATCCAGCACGTCCATCCCACCCCGCAAGAACCAGCACCGAGGAGACCCACGTGTCCCAGCGTTCCCCGATCAGGCGCCGCACCCGGACGGCCGTCCCGGCCGCCCTGGCCGCCGCAGCGACGCTCGCCCTCGCCGCGTGCGCCGGCCCGAGCGTCGGCGCCGAGCCCGACGCCGACGCGAGCGAGACCGCCGCGGCCGGCACGGACTGGTCGCAGGTCACGCCCGCCTCCGAGATCACGTGGTGGAGCAACCACCCCGGGGCCTCGCAGGAGGTCGAGAAGGAGCTCATCCGCCGCTTCAACGAGGAGCACCCCGAGATCACGGTCAACCTCGTCACCGCGGGCGCGGGCTACGACGAGATCGCGCAGCGGTTCCAGGCCGCGTCGCAGACCGACGAGCTGCCCGACCTGGTCATCTCGAGCGACGTCTGGTGGTTCCGGTACCACCTGAACGACCAGATCATGCCGCTCGACGACGTGTTCGAGTACCTCGAGGTCGACACCGAGGACTTCAACCCGGCGCTCTACAGCGACTACGAGTACGAGGGCTCGCACTGGGCTGCGCCGTACGCCCGGTCCACGCCGCTCTTCTACTACAACAAGGACATGTGGGCCGCTGCCGGCCTGCCCGACCGTGGCCCGACCACGTGGCAGGAGCTCGAGGAGTGGAGCGAGGCGCTGCGCCCCCAGGTCCCGGCCGACGGTGCGCCGCTCGGGCTCGCGACCGGCCCGTCGTGGTCCGCGTGGTGGTTCATGAACATGCTCTGGGGCCAGGGCGGCCAGTACAGCGACGGCTGGGAGATGACGCTCGACACCCCTGAGGCGCTCGCCGCAGGGGACTTCCTGCACGAGCTGTTCCACGAGAAGAAGGTCGCCACGGTCTCCAAGGACTCGAACGCCGACTTCGCGGCCGGCGTGATCGCGTCGACCGTCGGCTCGACGGGCAGCCTCACGGGCATCCTCGAGTCCGCGACGTTCGAGGTCGGCACCGCGTACCTGCCCGACGGCCCCGAGGGTTCCGGCACGCCCACCGGCGGCACCGGCCTCGCGATCCCGTCGTCGCGCACGCCCGAGCAGCAGCTCGCCGCCGCGATGTTCCTCGCGTTCATCACGGACACCGACAACACCGCGTACTTCTCCCAGAACACGGGCTACATGCCGGTGCGCACGTCCGCCGTCGAGTCCGACGCGATGAAGGCCGTGTACGAGCAGACCCCGCAGTTCCGCACGGCCGTGGACCAGCTCGCCGACAAGGCGCGCTCGCAGGACTGGGTCCGCGTCTTCGTCCCGTCGGCCGACCAGATCCTCACGGACGCGATCGAGGAGATCGTCCTCAAGGGCACGGACCCGGAGACCGCGTTCGGCTCGGTGACGCCGAAGGTCGAGACGGCCTACCGTGAGAACGTGGAGCCCTACCTGTGACAGCCGTCATCGCGCACCGCGGCAACTCGTCCGTCGCACCCCAGAACACGCTCAGCGCGTTCGAGGCCGCGTGGCGGGGTGACGCGGACAGCATCGAGATCGACGTCCAGCTCACCGCGGACCGCCAGGTCGTCGTGATCCACGACGACTCGGTCGACGCGACCACCGACGGCAGCGGGGTCGTGGGCGAGCTGACCCTCGACGAGGTGCGCGCGCTCGACGCGGGCGCCTGGTTCGCGCCGGCCTTCACCGGCCAGCGCGTGCCCACGTTCGCCGAGGTCGTGGAGTTCCTGACCGAGCACCCCGGGATCGAGCTGCTGCTCGAGCTCAAGGGCGCCTGGACGGCCGACGACGTGCGGCTCGTCACCGAGCCCATCGCGGCGGCCGGCCTCGAGGACCGCGTCGTCGGGCAGAGCTTCTGGCCCGAGTCGGTCGAGGCGCTCGCGGAGGTGGCCCCCGGGCTGCGACGCGGGCTCCTGATCTTCGCGGTGCCCGACGACCTCGTGGCACGGTGCCGCGAGCTCGGCGTCATGACGTGCAACCCGCACGGCGACCTCGTGGCGGCGAACCCGTCCCTGGTCGACGAGCTGCACGACGCCGGCATCCAGGTCATGGTCTGGACGCTCGACAAGCCCGACGAGTGGGCCGCGGCCATCGATGCCGGGGTCGACGCGATCATCACCAACCGCCCCGACCGCCTCGGCGGCTGGCTGGCGGCGCGCTAGCCCGACACCACGGCGCCGACGCGTGCCGCGACACACCACGGCGCCCACGGGCGCCGGCCGTCCGCAGACCCGTCGGGAGCACCCGCTCCCGACGGGTCTCGCCGTCTGCCCCGCCCCGCGCCGGCTCGTCCGTGTGCCGAGGTCGGCCCTTCGCGCCGAGGTCGGTCCGTGGGAGGGCCGACCTCGGCAGGAGGGACCGACCTCGGCAGGATGGACCGACCTCGGCGCCGCTCGTCGCGGCGCCTCCACCCGGCCGGGCCCCCGCGGCCGTGGTCAGGAGGCCAGGGCGTCGGGGGTGCCGAGGCGGGCCAGCGCTGCCGGGGGGAGCTCGAGGTCGAGCGCTGGGAGGGCCGACAGGTACTGGTCCCAGGTGCGGGGGCCGATGAGGGGGAGCACCCGGGGGCGGCGGGCCGCCATGAGCCAGGCGAGGACGACCTGCGTCGGGCGCGCGCCCAGCTCGGCGGCGACCGACTCGAGCTCCCGTAGGCGGGCCGCGTTGTCGGCGTCGTCGTACGCGGCCCACAGGTGGTGGCCGGCGCGCTTGACCGCATCGTCGTAGATGCCCTTGAGGATCGGCGAGTACGCCACCAGCGACTGGTCGTCGTGCCGGGCGAGGTGCGCGGCCTGCGCGGCGTCGACGATCGAGTCGTTCTCCACGTCCGTGCGCCGGCGCAGGTAGGAGTGCTGCTGCTGGACGGCGACCGGGAGCGGCCAGCCCTCGGCCACGCACAGGCGCCGGATCTCCTCGAGCCGCCCGGTGCGCACGTTCGACCAACCCAGGTACCGGACCTTCCCCGCCGCGACGAAGCCGGCCAGGGTCTCGAGCGTCTCGGCGAGCGGCGTCGCGTGGTCGTCGACGTGCACGTAGTACAGGTCCACGTGGTCGACGCCCAGCCGTCGCAGGCTCCCGTCGAGGGAGGCCCGGAGCGTTCCGGCGCCCGCACCGACGAACCGTGTGCGGGCGAGGTCCCAGTCCGGGTCGGTGCGGCGCCCGCCCCAGATGTGGTCGTTGTCGCGCACGTTCGCGGTCCCCTTGGTCGCGAGGAGCACGCGCTCGCGGCGGCCGGGACGGGCGAGCCACCGGCCGAGCAGGCTCTCCGACTCGCCGCCACGGCTCTCGGGCCGGTCCCACCAGCAGTAGCAGTCCGCGGTGTCGAGCATCGGCAGGGCTCGAGCGCCGTCGGGTCCGGTGAAGCGGTCGCCGACCTCGCCGGTGAAATGGTCGAGCATGCGCACAGCCACGTCCTCGGGCGTCGTCGTACCCATGATCATCGTGCCGAGGGCGAGTGGCGTCAGGTGCACGTCGGTGCTGCCGAGCCTGTGCGCAGATGCTGCGCCCGAGGGCCCGGTCGGTGTGCCGGGCGCGTCGGACCCCGGTGTGCCCGACGCGCGGTGGCTGGGTTCGGTGGTGCCCGACGCGCGGGGGTTGGGTCCGGACGGGTCGGTCGCGTCCGCGGGGCGGGGAGTGGGCAGGGCTGCGGGCATGGTTCTCTCCCGGGTCGTCGTTCGGGTGTCGGCGGGGCCGGTCGGCGTCGCCGCGAGTGGTCGTCCGGGGAGTGCCCCGGGCTCTCGTGCCAGGCGGGTGGTTCAGTCGCGTGGGCCAGGCCCTCGTGCCAGGCGGGTGGTTCAGTCGCGTGGGTCAGTCACGTGGGCCAGACCCTGGTGCCAGGCGGGTGGTTCAGACGGACAGGTCAGGCGTGCGGGCCGGCCCGGTCGGGCGCGGCGGCGGGTGGGTCAGACGGGCACCCGCGCCTCGCGGGCGAGGTCGGGAGCGGGGTCGGGGACCGAGGCGGGGGCCGGAGCGGCGAGCATCGACTCGTAGACGCCGACCTTGTGCTCGATGGCCTCGAGGTGCTGGGCCTCACGCTCGAGTCGCTCACGGACGGCGTCGCGGTGCTCGCGCAGCAGTGCGACCCGGGCGGGGATGGTCCCGTCGCCCCCGCGGGTGAGCTCCATGAAGCGGGTCATCTCCCTGACGGGCATGCCCGTCTCGCGCAGCAGGACGACGAAGCCGATCATGCCGAGGTCGCCCTCGGAGTACCGCCGGCGGCCGGCTGCGTCGCGCTCGACGGGTGCGAGCAGCCCGATGCGCTCGTAGTAGCGCAGGGTCGGCGGAGTCATGCCCGTGAGTGCCGCCACCGTCTCGATCGTGTGCGCCGTCATGCCCAAGACGCTAGGAGTTGAAGTGCACTTCAGGTCAAGCGTTCTGCAGCAGGATCTCCGGCCGACGCCGACGCCGACGCCGACGCCGACACCGAAGCGGATGCCGAAGCGGATGCTGAATCCGAAGCCACCGACACCGACGCTCTCGCTCGGGCAGTCCGGACCCTCACGCTCCGAGGTGGACGACGGCCGCACCGAACCACGCGGCGTCCGCCGGGTCGTGCGTGATCAGGAGCACGGTGCGCCCGGCGCATCGCGCGCGTGCGTAGGTCAGCGCCTGCGCGCGTGACTCGGGGTCGAGGCCCGTGAACGGCTCGTCGAGGACCACGAGGTCGGCGTCGCCCGCGAGCGCCCGGACGAGTGCGACGCGCCGGCGCTGCCCTCCCGAGAGGTCGAGGACGGGCTTGCGCAGCGAGGGGTCGTCGAGGCCGACCCGGCGCAGCTCGGCGACGGCGCGGGTGGTGCGGGCGGCGCGGTCGCCGCCGTCGAGCACGAGGCGCACGTTGCGGACGGCGCTGAGCTGCTCGCACAACCGGTTCTCCTGGAACACGGCTGCCCGACGCCGCCCGTCGAGCCCGTGCAGCGTCCCGGCGTCGGGCGTGGTCAGGCCGAGAAGGATGCGGCCGACGGTCGTCTTGCCGGAGCCGTTGGGTCCGACGAGTGCGGTGACCGTGCCGGGTGCGAGGTCGAGGTCCAGGCCGTCGAGGACGACCTGCTCCCCGAACGTCTTGCGGAGCCCCCGGGCACGGATCATGCCGGGCTCCCGACCGCGAGCCGACGGCTCGCCCGGTCGAGCAGCGCGACGACGACCCGCTCGAGGCCGTAGCTGAGGGCGACGACGACGACCGTCCACGCGAACACGTCGGCCGTGCTGAGGAAGATCTTCGCCTGGTAGAGCTGCTCGCCGATGCTGCCCTGCGGCAGGCCGATGACCTCGGCGGCGACCCCGCTCTTCCACGCGAGGCCCACGCCGGTGCGGCACGCGGACACGAAGTACGGCAGGACGGCGGGCACGTCGATCGCCGGGATGCGGCGCAGCGTCGGGACCTCGAACACGGTCGCGACCTCGAGGAGCGCGGGGTCACGCTGGCGGATGCCCTCGAGCACGTTGGTGTGCACCACGGGCACGACCATGAGGAAGCTCACGACGAGTGCGAGCTGCCCGCTGTCCGCCCACACGAGCACGAGGATGATGAAGCTGACGACCGGTGTGCTGCGGACGGCTGTCACGAGCGGGGCGAGCAGGGCGTCGGCCACGCGGGACGCGGCGGCGAGCGTCGCGCCGAGGACGCCGACGACGGCGGCGGCGAGGAACCCCGTGCCGATGCGCGCGAACGAGTGACCGACGGTCGCCCAGAAGTCGCCTGTGCGCACGAGCTCGGCGAGCCGCACCAGGACGTCGCCGGGGGAGGCGAGCAGCAGGTCCTGGTCGACGACGACGGCCGCGACGTGCCACACGCCGATCCAGAAGGCGACGGCGAGCACCGTCCGCAGGGCGGCACGGGACGGCCGGCCAGCGGAGCGGGACGATCGGGCACGTGGCTGTGGGTGCGAGGAGCCGGGAGGCCCGGACGACCCGGGCGAGCGGGGCGTCCCCGGTGACCCGGGTGAGCGCGGCAGGCGTGTGAAGCGGGGCGAGCGTCCTCGCCGGGCCCCGTCGGGGCCGTCGGGTGCCGGGGTCCGGCTACGGCCGGTAGTAGAAGTCATCGCCGGGCAGCGATCCGCCGACGGACGCGGGGTCGGCGTCGAACAGCACCTGCAGGTACCCGCCGAGCAGGGTCTGGAGGCGCTCGCCCGCGACGTAGGTCAGGTGGCACGCGGGGATCGCGGCCTCGGCGACGGCCGCGGAGGGCGTGAGGCCTGCGTCGGCGATGAGGACGGCCGCAGCGGCGGGCTCGTCGGTCGTGTACGCCGTCGACGCCTCGTAGTCGAGCAGGAAGTCCTCGAACGCCTCGGGGTGCTCCGCCACGAACCCGGTGCGGACCACGACGACGCCGGTGACGAGCTCGGAGCCCGGGGTCACCGCGGCCCACTCCTCGGTCAGGTCCAGGGCCGTGCGGATCGCCGGGTTCTGGGTCTGCAGCACGGTGACGTACGGCTGCGGCAGCACGCCGATCGCGTCGGGGCGGGAGGCGAGGAGCGCGGCGACCTCGGTGGCCTCGCTCTTGTACTCGACGGTGAGGTCGGTCGCGGGGTCGAGGCCGTGGCTCACCAGGAGGTGGTTGAGGACGTGCTCCGGCGTCGTGCCCTTGCCCGTCGCGTAGACGGTGCGACCGGCGAGGTCCTCGATGCTGTCGACCGTGTCGCCCTGCTCGAGCACCTGCAGCATGCCGAGGGTGTTGATCGCGGCGACCTGGACCTGGGCGCCGTCGTCGGTGAGCGTCCGGTTGTACAGCACGCTCGCGAGGTTGGCCGGGAGGAGGGCGACGTCGACCTGGCCCTGCGTCAGGAGCGGGACCACCTCGTCGGGCGTGCCGTACATCGTGACGTCGTAGTCCTGCCGTCCCTCGCCCGCCTCGTCGGCCATGAGCCCCACGAGGCCCATGGTCGTCGGGCCCTTGAGGGACGCGACCCGGATGGTCGTCCGCGGCGCGGCGGTCTCCTCGGGGGTGGCGCTCGCCGACGCGGCGCCCGACGGGTCCGGTGAGGCGGGGTCGCCCGCCTCGAGGCTCGCGCAGGCGGGCAGGAGCGCGAGCGCGAGGGCCAGCAGGGCGGCGCGTGCGGGTGGCCTCATGGCGTCAGCCGCGCCCGGTCGTGCCTGCCGGTGCCCCGGAGCTGCCCGTGACGGGGGCTCCCACCGGCACGCCCACGGGTACAGGCGCCGGCTCCGGGCGGAACGGCGCGTACGTCGTGTGCAGCAGGTCGTGCGCGACGTGCGAGTTGGGCTCGCCGTAGAAGTCGTCGTACAGACGCAGCACGTCCGGGTTCTCCTGCGACTTGCGGTACCTGGACACCTGGTCGATCTGCACGAGCACCTTCTGCCGCGCGGCCATCTCCCCCACGTGGTCCGGGACGGGGTGGCCGGCGCCGTTGATGCACCCGCCGGGGCAGGCCATGACCTCGACGAGGTCGTAGCCGACGTCCTCGCCGGCGACGATGCGCCGGACGAGGGGCTCGGCGTTGTTCAGGCCGGAGATCACGGCGACGCGGACGGTGGCGTCGCCCGCGGTGACGGTCGCCTCCTTGAAGCCCTCGAACCCGCGCACCTCGTGGAAGTCGAGCTGGTCGACGAGCACCTCGCCCGTGAGCTTCTCGACGGCCATGCGCAGCGCGGCCTCGGCGACGCCGCCCGACGCGCCGAACAGCACGCCCGCGCCGCTGACGCGCCGGTAGGGCGCGTCGAACTCCCCGGGGACGATGTCCTCGGGCGTCAGCCGCAGCATCTCGGCCATCTCGATGAACTCGGTCGTGGTGAGGACCGCGTCGACGTCCCGGATGCCCTCGGGTGCGAACTCGGGCCGCGCGGCCTCGTACTTCTTGCCGAGGCACGGCACGATCGAGACGACGTACAGGTCGTCGAGGGGGATGCCCGCCTGCTGCGCGAAGTGGTTCTTCACGGTCGCGCCCATCATCTGCTGCGGGGACTTGCAGCTCGACAGGTGCGGGATCATCCCGGGCCAGCGCCGTTCGACGAGGTTGACCCAGCCGGGGCAGCAGGACGTGAACAAGGGTGTGACGCCGCCGCCCGTGAGGCGGCCGAGGAGCTCGGTGGTCTCCTCCATGATCGTCAGGTCGGCGGCGAACGCGAAGTCGAACACCTTGTCGAAGCCGATGCGGCGCATCATCCCCGCGATGAACGCGGACGCCTCGTCGAACGCGATCCCGTACTCGGCGGCGACGACGCTGCGCACGGCGGGGGCCACGAAGCCGACGACGACCTTGGCCGGGTCGTTGATCGCGGTGAACACGGACCCGCGCTCGCGGACGTAGTCGAGCGCGCCGCACGGGCAGGCGCGCACGCACTGCCCGCACGAGACGCAGTCGGTCATGCCGAGCGGCAGGTCGTTGTGCGTGCCGACGGTCAGCCGGCCCTCGTGGAACTGGAAGGCGAGCACGCCGGGGCCCTCGATCTCGGCGCACGCGGCGACGCAGCGCCCGCAGGAGATGCACTTGTTGTCGTCGCGCACGATGAACGGGTGGTCCTGCGTCTTGACCGGTGCGTGCGGGCGCACGTGCAGGGGCGTCGCGAACGCGATCTTGTGCGCGCTGGCCTCGGTGCGCAGCGCGCAGTGCTTCTGCTTGGAGCAGCCGCACTCGAGGCAGCGGCCGGCCTCGGCGCGTGCCTGTGCCTCGGTCAGGCCGGTCTCGACCTCGATGAAGCTGCCGACCCGGGCGGCGGGCGCGAGGGCGGGCATGGTTGCGCGGGCGAGCCGCGGGAACTCCTCGAACTCGGCCCGCGGCAGGTCCTCGAGGGAGCCGCGGCTGCAGGTGTAGTCCTCCTCGCTGGGGCGCACGTAGCCGCGCGTGACGAACTCGTCGATCGCGGTCGCCGCACGGCGCCCGGCGGCAACGGCCTGGATGACGGTCGCGGGCCCGGTCACGCAGTCGCCGCCCGCGAAGATGTTGTTCTCCGAGGACTGCATGGTGTGGCCGTCGATCTCGATGTCGCCCCACGCGTTGAGGCGCACCGGGAGGTCGTTGTAGAGGAAGCCGGTGTCGGTCGTCTGGCCGATCGCGCCGATGACGGTGGTCGCCTCGATGACGAAGTCGCTGCCGTCGACCATGACCGGGCGGCGGCGTCCGGAGCGGTCGGGCTCGCCGAGCTCCATGCGCGTGCAGTGGACGTACTTGGTGCCGTTGGTTCCGGTGATGCGTGTCGGGGCCGCGAGGAAGATCATCTCGACGCCCTCGGCGAGGGCCTCCTCGACCTCGAACGGGTCCGCAGGCATCTCGTCGCGCGTGCGCCGGTAGACGAGCTTGACGTTCTTCGCGCCCTTGCGGACGGCGGTGCGCACGCAGTCGATGGCGGTGTTGCCGCCGCCGATGACGACGACGGTGTCGCCCAGGGGCTTGTCGGCGCCCTTGGTGACGTGCCGCAGGTAGTCGATGCCGAGCTCGACGCCGCCCAGGTGCTCGCCGTCGATGCGCATGGGTGTCGAGCGCCACGAGCCGATCGCGAGGTAGACGGCGTCGAAGTCCCGCCGCAGGTCCTCGAGGCTCAGGTGCGTGCCGAGCGCCTTGCCCGTGACGACCTTGACGCCGAGCGCCGTGATGATGCCGATCTCCTGGTCGAGGGTGCTCTTGGGCAGGCGGTACTCGGGGATGCCGTAGCGCATCATGCCGCCCGCATGGTCCTGCTTCTCGAACACCGTGACCGCGTGGCCCCCGATCGCGCTGTAGTAGGCGGCGGAGAGGCCGGAGGGTCCGGAGCCGACGACGGCGATGCGCTTGCCGGTCGGCTCGGCGACGCGGGGGAGCCACGGCTCGTCCTGAGCCAGGTCCCAGTCGGCGGCGAACCGCTTGACGTAGTTGATCGCGACGGGCTCGTCGACGAGGCTGCGGCGGCACTCGGCCTCGCAGGGGTGGGGGCAGACGCGCCCGCACACGGAGGGGAACGGGTTGCGGTCCTTGATCACGCGGATCGCGGCCTGGAAGTTCCCGTCCGCGACGTGCTTGAGGTACGTCTGGATGTCGACGTTGGCGGGGCACGTCTGGACGCAGGGCGCCACGCAGTCGGCGTTGTGGTCGCACAGCAGCTGCTCGAGGCGCACCTTGCGGTAGGCCTCGAGGCGTGGCGTGTGCGTGGTGATGACCATGCCCGGCTGGACGGGCGTGAGGCACGCCTTGACGTCGCGGGGCGTGTCCTCGCCGACCTCGACGACGCACAGGCCGCAGCTCCCGTTGGACCGCTTGAGCCGGATGTCGTGGCACAGGGACGGGATCTCGATGCCCTCGGCCGTGAGGGCCTGCAGGATCGTCAGGCCGTCGTAGACCTCGAGCTCGCGGTTGTTGACCGTGATCGAGAACCGGCCGCTCTCGTCGAGTACCCGCACGTGGACCTCCGTTGGTCGCTGATGGGCGCAACGAAGGCTGGACGACACCTCTGCATCCCTCGCAGGAGGGTCCGGGCCGACGCTGGCTCCGTTGGCAGGCTATGGCCGGCCTCGGCCCGGTCTGGGTGACTTCGGGCCTAGACGCCCCCTCCTGGTCGCCGCCCCCGCCCTCCTGCCCCCGGCCTGTTGGTTGCCGAGGTCGCACATCCACACCGAGATCGCACTCGCGCGAGTGCGATCTGGCTGCGGATGTGCGACCTCAGCGCCCGTGCGGGGCCCGGGTGGCGCCCGTGGGGCACAGGCGTCAGGCGTGGATGGTCGTGCCGCTCTCCCCGCGCATCGCCAGCGGCGCCTTCTCCAGCGAGCAGATGACCGCGCGTCGGCCCGGGGCGCTCGCCGCGAAGCCCATCGCGGCCTGGACCTTGGGCAGCATCGACCCCTCGCCGAGCTGCCCGCCGTCGACGAGCCGCTGGGCGGTGGCGAGGTCGAGGTCGTCGAGGTCGCGCTGCGCGGGTGTGCCGAAGTCGGTGGCGACCCGGTCCACGGCCGTGAGGATGAACAGGTAGTCCGCCCCGACGGCCTCGGCGAGCGCCGCGGACGCGAAGTCCTTGTCGATCACGGCAGGCACGCCGCGGTAGCCGCCGTCGGGCGACCGGACGACAGGGACCCCGCCACCACCGCACGCGACCACGATGAACTCGTGGTCGAGCAGGTTGAGGATCGAGTCGCGCTCGACGATGCCGACGGGCCGCGGCGAGGGGACCACCCGTCGCCAGCCCCGCCCGGCGTCGTCGACCATGCGCAGGTCCGGGTCGGCGGCCATGCGTGCGCGCGCCGTCGCCTCGTCGTAGAACGCGCCGATCGGCTTGGTCGCCCGCGCGAACGCCGGGTCGGCCGGGTCGACCTCGACCTGCGTCACGACGGACGCGACGTGCCACGGCATGCCGACGCGCCGCAGCTCCTTCGCGATGCCCTGCTGGAGGTGGTAGCCGATGTAGCCCTGGCTCATGGCCGTGCACTCGGGGAGCTCCATGGGGCTGACCCGGTCCGTGTGCTGCGCGGCGACCTCGAACGCGAGGTTGATCATGCCGACCTGGGGGCCGTTGCCGTGGGACACGATGATCTCGTGGCCCTGGGCGATGAGGCCCACGAGCGAGGGCGTCGCGGCGTCGATGCGCTCACGCTGCTCGACGGCGGTGCTGCCCAGCGCGTTGCCGCCGAGCGCGATGACGATGCGTGACACGGGGGCTCAGAGGATCCCGGCGAGGACCGACGCGAGCTCCGCCTTGGCCGCTTCGACCTTGACGGGGTTCGCGAGCTCGGGCCGCAGGAAGTACACGAGGAGCGCGCGCTGGGCGGTGAGCCGGTTGCCGGCCTCCTCGAACGCGATCGAGGCCGGGCCGTCGAGCACGGCGTCGGTGACCTCCTCGCCGCGCGTCGCCGGCAGGCAGTGCATGAACTTGGCGTCCGGGGAGGCGAGGGCCATGAGCTCGGGGTTCACCTGGTACTTGGGCATGAACGCCGCGAGGCGCTCGGCCTCCCCGAGCTCGGCCTCGTAGTCGCCGTACCAGACGTCCGTGTAGACGAAGTCGGCGCCCTCGAGGGCCTTGTGCGGGTCGTCGGTGACGAAGACGCTGCCGCCGGAGACCACGCAGTTGTCGCGGCCGATGGCCTGCATCGACTCCTTGAGCTGGAACGCCTCGGGGCCGAACTGCACGAAGTCCATGCCCATCTTGGTGGTGATCATCATGAGCGAGGCGCACACCTGGGTGGCGTCGCCGACGAACACGACCTTGCAGTCCTCGAGGCGCTTGCCTGCGGGCAGGTGCTCGACCATCGTGATGAGGTCGCCGATCTCCTGCGTCGGGTGGTTGTAGTCGGACATGCCGTTGAGCACGGGGATCGTCGCGTGCTCGGCGAGCTCCGCGACCGTGTGGTGCCGGGCGACGCGCGCCATGACGACGTCCACGAGCCGCGACAGGACGCGTGCCGTGTCCTCGATGGACTCGTGCCCGCCGAGCTGGATCTGGCCCGGCGCGAGGTACTGCGCGTGCCCACCGAGCTGTGCCATCGCGGTCTCGAAGGACACGCGCGTGCGGGTCGAGGACTGCTCGAAGATCATCCCGAGCGTGCGGCCGTGCAGCAGCGGCGGGAAGTACCCGACCTCGACGCACCGCTTGAGCGTGAGCCCGAGCTGCACGATGTCGAGGACCTCGGCCTTGGTGAGGTCCTGCGTGTCGATGAAGTGGCGGACGGTCATCGTCGTCTCCTGGTTCGGTCCGGCGGCGCCGGGTGGTTCTGGGCTGGGGTGGTTGCTGGTCCCGGGTGCGTCCGGGCAGGGCGGGGCGGCCGGGCCACCGGTGGTGGCACGACGTGCGTGGTGGGGGGACCCGGCCGCCGGGCTCAGGGGATGTGACCCGGCGGCCGGGTGGTCAGCGGCCGGAGGGCTGCTGCTGGGTGATGCAGTGGACGTTGCCGCCGCCGAGGAGGATCTCCCGGCCGGGCACGGTCACGACCCTGCGGGGCGCGAACAGCTCGGTGTAGGCGGCGACCGCGGCGTCGTCGTGCGGGTCGTCGAAGACCGGCAGGACGACGACGTCGTTGCCGATGTAGGAGTTCACGTACGAGCCGGCGAGCCGGTCGCCGGCCTCGCGGGGCAGGGTCCCCTCGATGGAGTCGACGCCCGCGGACTCCTCGGCCGTGATGAAGATCGGCCCGGGCTGGGTGATCTTCACGACCTCGAGCTCGCGGCCCCGGGCGTCCCGCGTGGCCTGGAGCACCGCGAGGGCGGCGGCGGACCGCTCGTACTGGGGGTCGGTCTCGTCGTCGGTCCACGTCAGCATGACCACTCCGGGCCGCACGAAGCGGCAGAAGTTGTCGACGTGCCCGTTGGTCTCGTCGAGGTAGACGCCGTACGGGAGCCAGACCACGACCTCGACGCCGAGGTAGTCGCGCAGGTGCTGCTCGATCTGCTCACGCGTGAGGTCGGGGTTGCGGCCGGCCGAGAGCAGGCACTCCTCGGTCACGAGGACGGTGCCCTCGCCGTCGACGTCGATCGAGCCGCCCTCGAGCACCAGCGGCGCCTTGTAGCGGTCGACGCCCTCGACCTCGAGGACCTTGCGCGCGACGGCGTCGTCCGCGGCCCACGGGAAGTAGAGGCCGTCGACGAGGCCGCCCCAGGCGTTGAAGTCCCAGTCGACGCCGCGCACGTCGCCGGAGTCGTCGACCACGAACGTCGGGCCGATGTCGCGCATCCACGAGTCGTCGTTGGACATCTCCACGACGCGGACGTGCGCGGGGAGCTGGCTGCGCGCGTTGTCGTACTGCCGCGCCGAGACGGCGACGGTCACGGGCTCGGTCGCGGCGATCGCGGTGGCGACCGTCGTGAACGCTTCCTGCGCGGGCTTGCCGCCGAGGCGCCAGTTGTCGGGGCGCTCGGGCCACACGAGCCAGCAGCCCGCGTGGTGGGCCCACTCGGCCGGCATGCGGTAGCCGTCGGCCGCGGGGGTCGAGTCGATCGTGCGTGTCATGGGGTCACGACCTTCCTGGTCAGGGGTTCAGCTGAGGGGTGCGTCGGCGAACTGGCGCGCGGTGTCCGGGTCCTCGCCGCGCTCGAGGGCACGCTCACGCGTCCACTGCGGCGACTTGGCGCAGAAGTACTCCTGCACCGCGACGGTCACGCCGAGCCCGAGGAGGATCGAGCCGGTCACGGCGAGCGAGTAGTCGTACGGGTTCCAGACGAAGAACACGGCGGCCGCGCCCAGGAGGAGGGTCGGCACCCAGGTGATGACCCAGGTCATCGCCGCGCCACCGGGCACCCGGTAGGGCCGCGGACGCTCGGGGTCGATGCGACGCAGCTTGCGGAACGCGAGCATCATCACGATGTACGGGAGCAGGAAGATCACCGACGAGAACGCGAACAGGTTCCAGAACACGTCGTCGATCGCGCCGTCGGTGAGCGAGAAGAGCGCCGCGTAGCCGACCGTGAAGACGGTGCCGACGACGGAGCAGAGCATCGCCGCACCGACGGGCGTGCCGCGTGTCGGGTGCTTGCGGGCGAAGACCTTGGGCAGGTCGCCCTGCTGGGCCGACTCGGCGGCCGCGAGGTTGGCGCCGATGGTCCACGGCACGAGGCACGCGAAGAAGCAGAACAGTGCGCCGATGCCCAGGGCGTTGACGACCACGTGGGCGATCGCCGAGTCACCGAGGCCGCGCTGGAGGGCGTCGATGAGCCCCGTGGTCTCCGAGATCTCGTCCGCGGGGACGATGAGCTGCATGCCGACGGTCGCGATGAGGTAGAAGCCGCCGATGAGGACGCCCGCGATCGCGATGGTGCGGGGCACGTCACGCTTCGGGTTCTCCATCTGGGTCGAGGCGGAGGACATGAGCTCGAAGCCGAGGAAGTTGTAGATGACGATGGGCAGCGCCCCGATGAATGCGGGCAGCGCATCCGTCGGCAGCACGGAGCTCACGGTCCACTCGGTGGCCGAGCCGTTGCTGGAGGCGTAGATGCCTCCGGCGACGGCGAGCGCGACGATGACGGCGATGGTGATGCCGGCGCCGACGTTCGACACCCAGGTGCCGGTCTCGAGGCTGCGGGCGTTGACCCAGTAGTTGATCCAGATGAGGGTCACCGTGATGGCGATCTGGACCCAGAAGTTGAGCTCGCCGTCGAAGAACATCGAGGAGATGGCGCCCGAGAACATGAGGTAGACGCTCGGGACCCACAGGCCCACGTTGACCCAGTACCACCAGGAGACGCGGCTGCCCCAGCGGTTGCCGAAGGCCCGGACGACCCAGGCGTAGATGCCGCCGGCGTCGGGGTAGGCGGAGCCGAGCTCAGCCGTGACGAGGCCGTAGGGGACGAAGAACGCGGCGATGATCAGGACGGTCCAGAAGATGGCCGTCGGCCCGACGGCGGCGGTCACGGTGAGCTGCGAGAGCAGCAGCATCGCGGCGACGGAGAACAGGACCATGTCGAACATGCGGAAGGCGGGTCGGCTGGGGGTGCCTACCTCCGCCGGGGGGCGATCGGTCTGCGCGGCCATGGGGGCTCCTTTGCGTGGTGTGCCGCTGATGTCGATGCACTCGAAGAGGCGTTGGGCATCGGACGCGATCTGCGTTCGTGTGTACAAACGTACAACTTCGATATGTACGAACGTACAAACCTCGGTGTCGGTGGCGTAGGGACCAACGTCCCCCGGCCCGACGCCGGCCGGGTGACTTCCAGGCCCAGCCGGCGGGCCCCCCTCCTGCTCACCGTTCCTGATGCCGAGGTCGCACATCCGCACCGAAACCGCGCTCGCGCATGTGGGAACTCGCTGGGGATGTGCGATCTCGGCGGGTGGCGGGGCGGAGGGGCGGGCCGGAGGAGTGGCGGGTGGGGGTCAGGTGCTGGCCGAGGGGGCGGGGGGGCCTTGCGTCGGCGGGCACAGGCGCGCGACGACGACGTGGAGGCGCTCGGCGAGGTCCGCGACGTCGAGCTCACCGTTGGACACCGCCTCGAGCATGAGGCCGTCCACGAGGCACGCCACGATCTGGGTCACCTGGTCGCGTGGGATCGCCGGGTCGCTGGGCGGCAGCACCTTGTCCACGAGGTCGCCGATCATCGTCGACCACGCGCGGGTCACCGGCCGCAGCGCGTCCGTCCGCGTCGCCTCCATGAACATCTCGAAGAGCGCGAGGTCGTACAGCGGGTCGGCCGTCGTCTTGTCGAAGAACATCTCGGTCAGCAGCGCGACCGACCGGTCGACGTCCAGCTCGCCCTCGACGGCGTCGACGATCGCCGTGAGCCGCTCGGTCTCCGCGGCCCGCGCATGGCCCATCGTCTGGAGCAGCAGGTCGTCACGGTCCGTGAAGTAGTACGTCGTGGACCCGAGGGGCACCTTCGCCGCCTCGGCCACGGCCCGGTGCGTGACCCCGACGGAGCCGCCGGTGCCGAACACCCGCACCGCGGCGTCGAGGATCTGCTCCCGCTTGCGCTGACCGCTCGACGTGATCGCGCGTTCGCGTGGCTTGCGCGCGGCCGGCTGCTGAGGCCCGGGCATGGTGCTCCTCTCGCCCGACGACCGGGCGTCACGCTCCTCGTGCGGCGCCGGGGTCAGGCCGTCGACGCGCGGGGCCCGCACGTCCGTCGGCGCCCCCGCCGCACGCTACCGGCACCCGGGCTTGACCTGCGTCAAGGACTGCCGACCTCCTCCGCCCTAGCGTCGGGTCCACCGAGATCGACCGAGGCCAGGGAGAGAACCCCATGCTCATCAACCGCATCGTCACCGCGATCGCCGCGCTCCGTCCCGCGGTGGTGCAGGCTCACTGCGACACCGCCGAAGGTCCGGCCGTCGCCGCCGGGCACCGCGCCCTGGAGACGGGCAACATCAACCACGCCCTCGCGTGGGTCCCCGCCGACGGCGAGGCCGAGGTGCGCGAGGTCTTCACGAGCGCCCTGCGGGTCCGCGGGCTCGGCGCCGAGGCCGCACACCTGGCCGACCGCCTGTTCCTCGAGACCCTGGTCCGCGTCCACCGGGCCGGCGAAGGTGTGGGCTTCACCGGGATCCAGCCCGCGGGAGCCCACGTCGAGCCCGTCGTGCGGGCCGCCGACGAGGCCATCGCACGCGGGTCGGACGACGACCTCCTGCCCCTCGTCCCGCAGGAGCGCCGCGCGGAGCTCGACCGTCGCTTCCGGGCGGCGCTCGCGCTCCAGGACTTCGACGTGGACGACGTCGTGGCGGGCCGTCGCTACCTCGCGGCGTACGTCGACTTCTTCACGTACGCGGAGGGGGAGGAGCACGACCACCACGGCTCGGACGGTCACGCGCACGGCGTCGCCCACCCCGATGCGGTCCACGCCCACGACCATGACCTGAGCCACGCCCGCTAGGCGCGTCATGCTCCGTGTCGTCAAGGTTGCCGGCGAGTCGATGGCGCCGACCTACCGCCCGTCCGACCTGCTGCTCACGCGGCGGGCCGGACGTGCGGGTGCCCATGTGCGACGGGGTGACGTCGTGGTGGTGCGCCACCTCGGGGTGCGGATCGTCAAGCGGGTCGTCGGCCTGCCGGGAGACGTGGTCGAGCTCGAGGCCGGTCGCCTGCTCGTCGACGGGGACCCTCTCGACGGACGGCGTCGTCTCCCGGGTGCGTACACGCAGACGTGGCGCGTGCCCGCGGGGAGCTGCTTCGTCGTGGGTGACAACCGCGCGGCGTCGACGGACTCGCGTGTGTGGGCCGTCCCCTACGTCCAGGTCACGGACGTGGAGGCGGTCGTCGCAGGACGGCTGTGGCCGGGTCGAGCGGGCCGGCTCACGCGTCGTCGGCGAGCCGCTGGAGCCGGTCGGTCTGCGTGATCGTGACCACCCGTCCGCCGTCGTGTGCGATCACGCCCTGGGCGGCGAGGCGCGTCAGTGCGCGGCTGAGGCTCTCCGGTGAGGTGTCGAGCAGGGAGGCGATGTCCTTCTTCGCGAGCGGCAGGGTCACGGTGAGGGTGGTCCCGCTCCAGTCGCCAGGCAGGCCGAGGAGGTAGCCGGCCAGTCGGCTCTCGACATCGCGCGACGTCAGCGCGTCGAGACGGTGCTCGGTGTCGGCGAGCCGCCCGCTCAGGGCCGCGAGCATCCGCAGCCCGATGTCAGGGTGCGCGCGGATCAGTGCCTCGAGGTCCTCGTGCCGGAACACGCACAGCCGGGACTCCTCGAGTGCGCTGGCGTAGTCGTCGGGCCGCCCGCCGGTGAACACCGACGTCTCACCGGTGAAGTCGCCGGGTCCGAGCACCCGGACGATGCGCTCGGACCCGTCCGGGGAGAGCCGGTACACCTTGAGGCGCCCGGTGTGCAGCACCATGAGCTGCGACCGCTCGTCGTCGGCCCCGTACGCGCGGTCCCCCGGCGCGAGGTGCGTGGGGCGCGCCAGACCGGCGACCCGCTGCTGGTCATCGGCCGAGAGGTGCGCGAAGACCGGGACGCGCGCGACGCAGGTGTCTGCCATGCCGTCAGCCTAGGAAGCCTCGTCGTCCGCGCCATGCGCGGCCGCCGGATCACGCGGCTCGACGTCCGGGCACGCGAGGAGGGCACCGCCTGACGTCCTGCGTGAGCACCCGTTGTGTGCGCCCGTGCCGGGTCAGGGGACGGTCGACCACCGACGCATGAGGTACCAGTGGTTGTGCTCGCCGTCGTGGTGGTGGCGGAGCTCGTGGACCGCGCGGCGGGCCAGGGGCAGCCCACGGCCGGCTGTCGCGAGGTCGTCGGCCGGCAGGTCACCGTCGAGGTCCAGCGGCACGAAGGCGCCGGAGTCGACGACGTCGGCCTCCAGGAGGCCCGGCGACACGCGGAGCCGCACGTCGGCGTCGAAGGACTCCCGGCGCTCGGTGTGCTCGATGACGTTCGCGGCGATCTCGACCACGGCGGTCTCGAAGAGCAGCCTGTCCTCGTCGGGCACCTCGGGCGCGCGCCGCCACAGGTCGGCGAACGCCGCGTGCAGCCGCTCGAGGCACGCGGGTGTGACGCAGTGCTCGACGTGCGCACGGGCGCGCAGGTCAGGAGGCACCGAGCGCGTCCTCGACGGTCTCGTGGGGCCGCAGCACGCGGTCCATCGTCGTCAGCTCGAGGACCGTGCGGACCTGCGCGCCGGGTCGGGCGATCCGTAGGTCGCCACCCACGGCCCGCATGCTGCGCAGCCCGCCGACCAGCGCCCCGAGACCCGACGAGTCCATGAACTCGACGTCGTGGAGGTCGACGACGACGAGCCGCGCACCCCCCGCGCTCGCGGCGTCGACGGCTGTCTGCAGGGCGTTGCCCGCGACCATCGTGAGCCGTCCGCTCAGGCTCAGGACGCTCTCGCCGCCGGGCTCCGTACGGGTCCGGACCTCCATGACCTACTCCTTTCCGAGGGTGGCGTGGCCCCGGTACCGCAACGCCTGGACGAGCACGCTGAGCACGAGGAGGTCGTACGCGACCCAGCCGAGGTTGACGAGCGTGCCCAGCCACGGGGCGTACCCGAGGGAGAACCGGACGAGCCCGATGATGGCGGCCGCCACGAGCGTCCCCGCGGCGACGAGCTGGGGGAGCACGAGGCGCCAGGCCTGGGGGTCGGCCCGGCGCACCTTGGACGTCACCGCGAACGTCAGGGGCCGGCCCCACCACACGTTGGCGGCGGCCGTCACGGTCGCGCGGATCCACACGGGGAAGAGTGCGAGGGCGTACTGCTGACCGCGCCACGTGCGCAGCCCGTGCGCGGCGACGAGGAACAGCGCCTGGCTCGCGAGCTGGAACGGCACGAACCGGGCGAAGAAGTCGGCGCTCCACGCCGTCACCGGGAGGACGCCGAAGCACAGGAAGATAACCGGCGCGGCGAGGTAGACCACTGCCGCGAAGCCCGAGAGGTAGCTCCACATGGTCGCGAGGTACATGAGGCGCTGACCGGCTGCGAGGCCGCGCATGACCAGCGGGTTCTCCCGCAGCATCACCTGGAGCGTGCCCTGCGCCCAGCGCAGGCGCTGCGTCAGCATCGTGCCGAGGTCCTCGGGTGCCAGCCCGTGCGCCAGGCGCTCGTGGTGGTAGACCGTGCGCCACCCGAGGGCGTGCAGGCGCATGGCCGTCGACATGTCCTCGGTGACCGAGACCGTGGAGATCGGCATGATCGGCTGCGCCTCGTCCGAGCGGTCCACGTCGACCGCGCCCAGCAGCGAGCGCACCGACTCGATCGCGCCGAGCGGCGTCCAGTCGCGGGCCGCCAGCCGGTCGAGCGCGGACTCCTCGATGACGAGCTCGTGCGCGTCGTCGTCGGCCGGTCGGGGCAGGGCGGCGATCGCCTCGAGGTCGGCGCGCATGCGTGCGACGTCGTCCGCGACGAGCGTCGCGGAGATCGTGTCCACCTGCCGCTGGAACCGGTACGTGACGTCCGCGACGGCCTCGCCGGCGTCGATGCCCCGGGTCGCGTCCCGAACGGCTGCCTGAAGCGCCGTGATCGCCTCCGCCGTGCGGGGGTCGGTGGCCGTCCGCCGCGCCTTGCCGAGGACGGTGCCCGACGCGCGCAACGCCGAGCGAACGGCCTGCTCCGTCGCGCGCACGTACCCGACGAGCCCGAGCTGCATGAGGGCGTCCCGTCGCAGGATCGCGTTGGACCCGCAGAAGAACGCGGCGTTCCAGCCGTCCTTGCCCTGCTGGATGGGTCCGTAGAACAGGGGCGCCTGGCTCCCGAGCGGGTCCGCCTCGGCGACGTTCGTGAAGTACTGGGGGGTCTGGACGAGGGCCACGCGCTCGTCCCGGAAGTGGCCCAGGGTGCGGGTGAGGATCTGCGGCTCGGGGACCTGGTCCGCGTCGAGCACGAGGACGAAGTCGCCGTGCGTCGCGAACAGCGCGTTGTTGAGGTTGCCCGCCTTCGCGTGCCGCGGTCGGTCCGCCCACTGCGCGGCTCGGACGATGTACCCGACGCCGAGGGCCTGCGCGGCGGCCCGCATCTCGGGACGTTCGCCGTCGTCGAGCACCCAGGTCGCGTGGGGGTAGGTGATCTGCGCGGCGGCGCGCGCCGTGGCTGCCACGAGCTCGACCGGCTCGTCGTAGGTCGTGATGAAGACGTCGACGGTCGCGTCCTGCGGCGGGGGCCCCGGCGCGGGGCGATCCCGTGCCCGCCACATCGTCACGCTGAAGAGCGTCACGTCGATGAAGCTGTACGTCTCGGCCAGGACGAGGGGCACGGCGATCCACCACGCCGCCCAGTTCACCGACTCGAGCCACCGCCACACGATGTAGTTGAGGCCGATGGCGACGGTGAGGGTCGCGAGGGCCCGCAGGGCGAGCAGGCGACCGGTGAGCGTGCCCGCGGGGGAGGGCACGGGTGGCGGCGCCACGGCGCTCCTCCGGCTCCCGGTCCGTGCGTCGTCGGCCCCCATGGGACGACGGTACTGGCAGACCTGTGGTCGTGCCCGTGGGACCGGAGGCCCGTCGCGCTCGGGGCGCCGCCCTGCACGCGCCGCCCGGAGGTGCCAGCATCGACGGGTGGACACGGGGCGAGAGGTGACCGGCCCGGCGCCCCTGCGTCGCGTCGTGCCCGCCGTCCTCGCGTTCGCGACCCTGTACGTCGTCGCCGCCGTCCTCGGGCGCCGCACGGTGCTGGACGACGGCTCGGTCAGCCTCGTGTGGCCCGCCGCGGGCGTCGCAGCGCTGTGGTTCGTCGCGCGTGGCGCCGCCCGGCCCTGGGCGGACCTCCTCGCGGTCGGGGGCCTGACCGTCCTGGCGAACGTCGTCACCGGTGGGGGACCCGTCGCGGCGGTGATCTTCGGTGCCGCGGCCGCCTTCCAGGCCGGGGTGTTCTCGTGGTTCCTGGCCCGGTGGGCGCCGCGGATCATGGCGGGCCGTGGGCGTGTCGGCGTCGAGACGGTCAACGAGCTCTGGGGCTTCACGTCCGCCGCGGTCGCCGGCGCCGTCGTCGCCGCCCCCTTGGCGCTCCTGGCCGCGCTCGTCGGCTCGGGCGCCTGGGACTGGGCGATCGCCCTCGTCTGGGTCGTCCGCAACACCACGAGCGTGCTCGTCGTCGGCACGCTCGGCCTGGCGATCGGCGCCCGCCTCCCGTCCGCGCCACGGACGGACCGGCCGGTGCGTACCGGCGCCGTCTCGCTCGTCGCGGTCGCCCAGTACGTCGCCGTGCTCGTGGTCGCACCCGCGCTCTACGCGGCGTGGTTCATCGCCCTGGACCACCTGCCGCTCGCGTTCCCGCTGATCGCGATCACCGTCTGGGTCGGCACGCAGCTGCGGACCTCGCTCGTCGTCCTGCACGCCACGGGGCTGGGGTTCGCCGCGATCTGGTTCACGCTGGCGGGTGTGGGGCCCTTCGCGCAGATCGGCGACCCGACCACCCAGGTGGTCGTCGCCCACGTGTACGTCGGCCTGGTCACCGTCATCGGCCTTGCGCTCGCGGTCGCGCGGGACGAGCGTGCGGCGCTGCTGGAGGACGTCCGAACCGCCCGGGACACGGCCGAGGACCAGGCGACCCTGCTCGCGACCATCGTCGACACCATGGCCGAGGGCGTCGTGGTCATCGCCCCCGACGGCGGCGTGGTGCTCCAGAACCCCCGTGCGGTCGAGCTCCTCGGCGGCGTCGCGAGCCCGACCGGGGCTGTCCGGACCACGGCGTCGTACGGCATGCACCGCCTCGACGGCTCGCCGCTCCCCGAGGAGGAACGCCCCTACCGGCTCGCGCTCGCGGGCCGGCGCGTGCGCGACCTGGACCTGCTCATCCGTTCCTCGGGTGTGGGCCGCGAACGCATCGTGAGCTTCAACTCGACGCGCCTGCCCGGCCACGCGGGCGCAGGGGTCGTCACGATGGTGCGTGATGTCACGTCCGAGCGTGAGGAGCTGCACCGCGCCGCGCGCGTCCAGGAGAGCCTGCTGCCGACGGTCCACCCGGTGGCCCCGGGGTACGACCTGGCGGCGCGGGTGGTCCCCGTCGGGTCCGTCGGTGGCGACTTCTACGACTGGTTCGGGGTGCCGGGCGGCGTCGTGCTGACGGTCGCCGACGTCATGGGCAAGGGTCTCGGCGCGGCGATCCTCGCGGCGACGTCGAGGTCGGTCCTGCGCTCGCCGTCGGACCAGGTCGGCGCGGGCGAGCGCCTCTCCCACGCGGAGCGACGGATGGAGGCCGACCTCCTCGCGGCCGGTGCGTTCGTCACGGTGTTCACGGCGCGACTCGAGCTCGCGAGCGGTGAGCTCGAGTACTCCGACGCGGGCCACGGGCTGAGCCTGATCGTCCGGGCCGACGGGACGTCGCAGCGGCTCGGCGCCAACGGGCCGCCCCTGGGCCTCGACGTCGCAGCAGATCGCGTGGACGGGCTCGCGCGGCTGGATGCCGGCGACACCCTGGTCACCTTCAGTGACGGCATCCTCGACGGTGTGGGCGGCGTGCTCGAGGGCCTCGCCCTCGTGGAGGGGGCGGTGCGCAGCGGCGCGACCGCGGCGTATGCGGCCGACGCGGTGCTCGACCTCGTCCTCGCCGCCCAGGACCCGACCGACGACCTCACCGTCGTGGTGGTGCGCCGGACGGGTGCGGGTGCCTGACGGTTCAGCTGCAGGTGTCGCAGACCCCTGTCGCGGGCAGGGCCATCGAGCACGTCGGGCACACCTTGGGTGCGACCTCGCGTGCGGCCGCGGCGCGTGCGGCGCTGGCGGGTCCCGCGGCGGCTCGGGGGGCGCGAGCGGCGCGTGGTGCGCGCGTCTTCGCCGCGGCGGGGGCCCGCACGGCCGACACGGGCTCCGACACCTCGAACCCGCGCCGGCGCAGGATCGCGACGGCGTCCTGCATGCCCCCGTGGAAGTCGTCGGGCGTCGCGAGGCGGCCGGTCGCGAACCTGTGCGCGACGCCGAGGACCGCCCGCGCGTCGTAGCTGTGGCCCTCGTGGAGCAGCGCGTACTCGGGCACGGGCTCGAAGCCGTAGACGTCGAGGAACGCGTCGGCGCCGCGGGTGTCGTGCTCCGCCACGGCCTGGAGGATGTGCTGTCTGGTCACGGAGGAGAACGTCGCCACGACCAGTGATCGTACGGGGCGTGGGCCTGGGGCGACGCGGGCGGGTCGGGCGGAAAGGGTTTGAGGGCCGCGATCGTGGGCTGCTAGATGTACTGACCCGGGACGTTGGTCGAGTGGGTGTGACGCGCTGATCTGAGTGCTGGCGCGAGGAGGGCCTCC
>NZ_VTTP01000016.1 GCF_008364845.1 Actinotalea subterranea
GGCCGCGGGGGGGCGGGCCGCCGACGGGCGAGGGCCGGTGGGCCCGCCGCGCCGGCGGGGCGGCGGGGGGGGCGGGGGGCGGGCGACGGAGGCGTCGCCGGGACGGCGGGCCCGCGGCCGGGCTGGCCCGCCGCGCCCGCGGGCCTGGGCGCGCCGGTGCCCTCACCTCGCGCGGAACCACCCGTGCCTGCACGGCTCGTGCTGCGGCGGGCGGGCTGCGCGGGGCCCTGGTCGGGCTGCCGGGCCGCGCGGCGGCGCTCGTCGTCGGTGGCCACGGTCAGCCGCAGACGGCCTGGACGTCGTCGGGCGTGAACGGGTCGACCCCCGGCTTCGGGGGCTCGGTCGTCTCGGGCGGCGTCACCGGATCGGTCACCGGGGGAGCGGTCGTCGCGGGGTCGGTGGTGCCGGCGGGGGTCTCCACGACGGGCGGCGTCACCACGGGCGGCGTGACGATCGGCACGTCTGCGGCCATGTTGGCCCAGATCTGGTCGGCCTCGGACGTCCAGACGACCTGGTTCTTGTCGGCCGCATACGCGCCGAACGGCACCGTCATGAAGGTGATGTTGCCACTCGGGATGTTCCGCAGGCTGAAGGCGAGCCCGGCGAGGCTCGTGATGTTGCCCGTGTTCGGGTCCGCGGTGAGGGACTGCGTCGCGGCGTTGAGGAACCGGTAGAGCGCGGTCGTCTCCGTGAGCAGGTTCTTCGAGAGCACCTCGTTGGCCGTGGCGCCGAGGAGCTGCTGCTGGCGGCCCAGGCGGTTGGTGTCCGAGCCGTCGCCGACGCCGGTCCCCGTGCGGGCACGGGCGAACGCGAGGGCGGTGTGTCCGTCGAGCACGTGGTTGCCGGCCGTGATGCTCAGGCCTGCCTTGGGCGAGGACATGTCGTTCGGGATGCACAGGGGGATGCCGCCCAGCGCGTCGACCATGTTGACGAATCCCGCGAAGTCCACGACGACCCAGCCGTCGATGAACACGCCGGTCAGCGACTCGACCGTGCGGATGGTGCACGCGGCGGCGTCGGCCACGTTCCCGCTCTGGGCGCCGATCGAGAACGCCTCGTTGAAGCGTGAGTCCTTCGCGTTCGAGCTCGAGCCGTCGGACCGCTCGCACGCGGGGATCTCGACGTGCGAGTCGCGGGGGATGGAGACGAGCTCCATGCGCTGCCGGTCGGCCGAGATGTGCACGACGATCGTCGTGTCGGAGCGCATGCCGTCGTTCGCGCCGCCGAGCGCGGCGTTCTCGCCGTCGCGCACGTCGGAGCCCATGAGCAGGATGTTCAGGGCCCGCCCGGAGTTGGGGTCGGTCGGGTCGACGGGCTCGGTCTTGACCTCGGGCCGGTCGTCACCGAGGAGGTCCGTGACGTCGTGCGTCTCGATGTTGTTCTCGAGGCGCACCCATGCGGTCGCGGCGCCGGTCACACCGAAGGCCAGCACGGCGACGACGGCGACGGCCGCGCCGCGCGCGATGGGATGACGGCGCACGCGGCTCGCGTGGCGGGCCGGGCGCGCGCGCCGGGCAGCGGTGTGGCGGGGGGTCACAGGGCACGAGCATAGGAGGGCTCCCACGCGCCGGGGCGGACCACCGGGGTGAATCGCGTGGAGGAGTCGTGGAGAATCCCCCGCCCGGGTCAGCGCCCGAGCTGCGCGTACTTGGCCTCGGTCGCGTCCTTCTGGGGCCGCCACCACGCCTCGTTGGCCCGGTACCAGTCGATCGTGGCCGCGAGGCCGTCCCGGAAGCTGCCGTAGCGCGGGGTCCAGCCGAGCTCGTCGCGCAGCTTCGTCGAGTCGATCGCGTACCGCATGTCGTGGCCGGGCCGGTCGCTCACGAGGTCGTACGCGTCGCGCGGCTGCCCCGTGAGCTCGAGGATGAGCTCGACGACGGCCTTGTTGTTCTCCTCGCCGTCCGCACCGATGAGGTACGTCTCGCCGATGCGGCCCCGCTCGATGATCGACCAGACGGCGGTGTTGTGGTCCTCGACGTGGATCCAGTCACGCACGTTCTCACCCGTGCCGTAGAGCTTGGGGCGGATGCCGTCGACGACGTTCGTGATCTGCCGCGGGATGAACTTCTCGACGTGCTGGTACGGGCCGTAGTTGTTCGAGCAGTTCGAGATCGTCGCCTGCACGCCGAACGACCGTGCCCAGGCGCGCACGAGCAGGTCGCTCGCGGCCTTCGTCGAGGAGTAGGGGCTCGAGGGGTTGTACGGGGTGTGCGGCGTGAACTTCGCCGGGTCGTCGAGCTCGAGGTCGCCGTACACCTCGTCGGTCGAGATGTGGTGGTACCGCGTCCCGTGCCGCCGGACGGCCTCGAGGAGCGTGTAGGTGCCGACGACGTTGGTCTGCACGAAGGGCCACGGGTTGGACAGGGAGTTGTCGTTGTGCGACTCGGCGGCGAAGTGCACCACGACGTCCGCGTCCGCGACCAGGCGGTCGACGAGCTCCGCGTCCGTGATGTCGCCGCGCACGAACGTGACGGCGTCGGCGACCGGTGCCAGCGACGCCTCGTCGCCCGCGTACGTCAGGGCGTCGAGGACGGTGACCTGGACGTCGGGGTGCTCACGTACGGTCAGGTGCACGAAGTTGGAGCCGATGAAACCGGCTCCGCCGGTGACGAGGAGACGCAACGGAGGACCTCCGGACGATGGGTTTCGGTCACACGGAGCGTACCGGTGCCGACATGTACGACTGGCCGGCTTGGCGCGGAATACCGGGACGGATCGGACGACCCGCGCGGCGGTGCTTGACCTCCCATGATTACCGGCTGACACTTCGCGTGACTCGCCTCCGAAGTCAGGAATTCCCATGTCCCACCGCATCGTCTCCGTGGCGACCGCCGCTGTTCTGCTGAGCCTCGCCGCCGTGTCGCCTGCGGCGTCCGCGGCACCGTCCTCGGCTCCCGTGACTCCCGTTGTGACAGACACCGGCTCCGCGGCGGGTTCCGAGCAGCCCGCGCAGGGCGTCGACGAGGTCTCGGTGACCGAGCTCGAGGTCGTCGTGCCCGCCGTCGAGCCGTCGTCGGGCGACGTGGTCGAGACACCCGCGCTCGTCGAGGCCCAGGCCGCGCCCGACGCCGTCGCAGCGGACCAGCCGGTGGCCGGCACGGAGCGCGTCGAGAGCGACGTGGTCGAGACCGACGAGTTCCAGACGCTCGGCGTGACGTGGCCGGCGGACGCCGTGGTCGACGACCTCGGCGTGGAGGTGCGTGCGCGCGTCGACGGCCAGTGGGGGGAGTGGGTGCCGCTCGAGCAGGCCGACGACGCGCCGGACCCGGGCACGGCGGACGCCGCCTCGGGCACCCGCGCGGGGACCGACTCGCTCTTCGTCGGTGACGCCGACGCCGTCCAGCTCTCGTTCGCGGCGGGCCCGGAGGCGGGCCCCGAGGACATGAAGCTCGCGCTCGTCGACGTGCCCGAGGTGCCCGCCGGGGCGTCGGCCGCGCTCGCGGACAGCACGAGCGGCGGCGGGGGAGCCACGGCCACGGGCGTCGCGTACGCGGCCGGCGTCAACCTCACGTCGCAGCCGCGCATCATCACGCGCGGCGAGTGGGGTGCGCGTCCGCAGGTGTGCCAGCCGGACGTCGCGGGCCAGCTCGTCGGCGCGGTGGTCCACCACACCGCCGGGTCCAACAACTACGCCACGGTCGAGCAGGCGATGCAGCAGATCCGCGGCGACCAGGCGTACCACATCGACGGCCGCAAGTGGTGCGACATCGGCTACAACTTCATCGTGGACAAGTGGGGAAACATCTACGAGGGCCGCGCGGGCAGCATGACGCAGCCGGTCATCGGCGTGCACGCGGGCGGCTTCAACACGGGCACCGTCGGCGTCTCCATGCTGGGCAACTACTCCGACGTGCCCGTCCCGGCGGCGACGCAGGAGTCCGTCGCACGCCTCCTCGCGTGGCGGCTCGCGGCGTACAGCCTCAACCCGTCCGGGTCCTTCACCTTCTACACGCTCGGCGGGGAGAACTCGCGCTACCCCGCGGGCTCGTACGTGAACCTCCCGACGATCTTCGCGCACCGCGACGTCGGGACCACCGCCTGCCCCGGCAACGCCGGCTACTCGACGCTCAACTGGGTGCGGTCGCGTGCGACGGCGCTCTCGGTCGCGGGGCCGCTGGTCCAGGCCCTGTACAAGGACATGCTCGGACGCGGCGTCGACCCGGGCGGCCTGGCCGGCTGGTCGAACGCGCTCAGCAACGGCACGAGCGCGGGCCAGCTCGCCGGGTACCTCGCCGTGAGCGAGGAGTACGCGACGACGGCGGTGCGCGCGGCCTACGTGGACGTGCTGCGGCGCGAGCCTGAGGCCGACGGCCAGCGCAACTGGGTCAACGCCGTCATGGGTGGGCTCCTGCGGCCCGAGGACCTGCGCGGGGCGCTCATCGCGAGCGAGGAGTACTACATCAAGTCCGGGTCGACGCCGGCCGGCTACGTGACCAAGCTGTACCAGGACATCCTCCACCGTGACCCGATGCCCGCAGAGCTCAACGCGTGGATCCCGGAGCTCACCGTCCGCGGCCGTGGTGTCGTGTCGCACGGCGTGTGGAAGTCGCTCGAGAGCGCGCGCCTGCGCGTCGACGAGGCGTACCACCTCTACCTCGGACGTTCGGGCGACCCGGCCGGCGTCGGGCAGTGGGCACCCGTCCTGCAGTCGCGCGGGGAGGGTGCGCTGCGCTCGGCGATCGTGGACAGCGACGAGTACCGGCGTCGGGCGATGGACCGCTTCTGAGCCGCGGGGCCGGGGCGGCGCAGGCCCCCGGGATGACGCCCGGGGGGTCGTGACGTACGGTCGCGGGGTCCGCGCCGGGCTCCCCGGTGGGTGCTGCGCGAGCGGCTAGACTGTCACGGCTCCGACGTCCAGGGGCCGACTGCGTCCGAGGCGTCTGAGGAGGTGTGCCGTTCGTGGTGGCTGCGGAGCCAACCGTCGACATCACGGTCGTCATCCCCTCCTACAACGCGGCGCCGTACCTCGACTCGACGTTCGACGCGTGCGCACAGGCGCTGTCCCGGACCACCTGGCGCGCTGAGATCGTCCTGGTCGACGACGGCTCGACGGACGACACGACCGAGGTCGTCGGCCGCATCGCCGAGCGCCTCGAGGTGCCCGTGCGGCTCGTCACCCAGCCCAACAGCGGCCGATTCCTCGCACGCTGGGCGGGCCTCGGGCAGGCGACGGGGCGCCTCGTCCTGCTCCTGGACAGCCGCGTGCTGCTGACCCCCGACGCGTTGCGCCACGTGCAGGAGACGATGGCCGCCGAGCCGGGCGCCCTCGTCTGGAACGGTCACGCGATCACCGACCCCGCCGCGCCGCTCGTCGGGCACTTCTGGGAGGTGCCCACGCACGTCTTCTGGGGTGCGTACCTGGGCAACCCGCGCCCGGTCACCTTCGGCGTCGACGACTTCAACCGGTACCCCAAGGGCACGGGCGTGTTCATCGCCCCGCGGGACGTCCTCGTGCGGGCGTGCGAGGAGGCGTGGCCCGAGGGTGACGCCGCCCTCGCGAGCGACGACACCAAGGTCATCCGCGGCATCGCGGCGCACGTGCCCATCCGGCTCGACCCCGGGTTCTCGGCGGTGTACCGCCCGCGCACCAACGCGCGGGCCTTCGTGGGACACAGCTTCGGCCGCGGGACCTTCCTCGTCGACAGCTTCGGCGGGACGAGCGTCCCGTGGAGCGTGGGCCTGGTCGGGCTCGCGCTCGCGCCCGTCGTCGCCCTGGCGGTGCTCGTGTGGCTCGCGGTCGCGGGCGTCTGGTCCGCGCTCGGTCTCGTGCTGGCCCTCGCCGTGCTGGCGGTCCTCGCCCCCGCGGGGGTCGCGGCGCTGCGCCGGTGCCCGCCGCGGGGCCTGCTCGCGTACGTCCTGTACCTGCCGGTCTTCGTGCTGCCCTACTGGGCGGGCCTGCTGCGCGGTCTCGTCGTGCACGGGCGCACGCTCGTGCGACGTCCGGCGCGCGTCCCCGGGAAGGCCACCACATGATCATCTTCTGCTACGGCACGACGGCCGAGGCGATCAAGCTCGGGCCGCTCATGACCCGGCTCGAGGCCCGCGGCCTCCCCTACGAGCAGTGGCTCACGCTCCAGCAGGCCGGGACGGTGCTCGCCGCGCTGCCCGACCTCGGCATCCGCGAGCCCGAGCACATCCTCGCGGTGGGTCGCTCCGGCAGGCCCCTGCACGGAAAGGTCGACGTGCTCGTCTGGCTCGCCCGGATCGCCGGCTGGGCCGTCCGCAACCGGCGCATGCTGCGCGGTCGCAGGCGCGGGCGCGACGTCGTCGTGGTCCACGGCGACACCATGACCTCCGTGGTCGGGGCGGTCCTCGCGCGCGTCGCGGGCATCGACTGCGCGCACGTCGAGGCCGGCCTGCGCTCGGGCAACTGGCGGCACCCGTTCCCCGAGGAGCTGGACCGGCGCATCGTCGGCCGCATCGCGACCCTGCACTACGCACCGAACGACGTGGCCGCGTCGAACCTCCCGCGGCGCGCCGACGTCGTGATGACGCACGGCAACACCGTGGTCGACGCCGTCCTGGACCACGCGGACCCCGCGCTCGCGCGGCAGGGCGAGCCCTACGGGGTCGTGCTGCTGCACCGCTTCGAGCTGCTCGGCAACCCCGCGCTCGTGCGGCAGACGCTCGACACGCTCGTGAGCCGGTCGCCGCACCGCATCGTCATGGTCGTCGACGACCTGGCGCGGCACGCGCTCGCCGAGGAGCTGCGCCGGGTCGCCCGGCCCGAGCTCGAGGTCGTCGACAAGATGCCGCACGCGAGGTTCACGGCGCTGCTCTCCGGCGCCGCGTACGTGGTGACGGACAGCGGCGGTGTGCAGGAGGAGACGGCGATGCTCGGGGTGCCGACGCTCGTCCACCGGCGTGCGACCGAGCGGTCCGAGGGCCTGGGAGCCAACGTGCTGCTCTCCGGCTGGGACCTGGGCGTCGTCGAGGAGTTCCTCACGGGCTTCGAGAAGTACCGCCGGGACCCGGCCCACCCCGAGGTCTCGCCGTCGGACGTCGTCGTCGAGGACCTGGTGAAGCGGGGATATGCACGTGGCTGAGCGCGCGGCGGTGTCGGTCGTCGTACCGGCGTACCAGGAGGAGGCCAGCATCGCGGCCGCCCTCGACCGGCTGGTCGGGGTCCTCGAGCGGGACGGCCGCCCCTTCGAGGTGGTCGTCGTCTCGGACGGGAGCACCGACCGGACGGTCGAGCTCGCGCGCGGGACCGGTCACGCGCAGGTGCGCGTCGTCGAGTACCAGCCGAACCAGGGCAAGGGCCACGCGCTGCGGACGGGCTTCGCGCAGGCGCGCCACCCGCTCGTCGCCTTCGTCGACGGGGACATGGACCTCGACCCCGTCGTCCTGCCCTCCTACCTCGCGACCATCGAGGCCGACGAGGCGGACGTCGTCGTCGGCTCCAAGGTGCACCCCGACTCGACGGTCGACTACCCGCTCTCGCGGCGCATCGCGAGCAAGGGGTTCAAGCTCGCGACGCGGCTGCTCATCGGCCTGGACCTCGGGGACACCCAGACGGGCATGAAGGCCATGCGGCGCGACGCCGTCGCCCCCGCGATCGAGCGGTGCACCGCGCGCGGCTTCGCATTCGACCTCGAGCTGCTCGCGCGGCTCGTCGACCACCGGGTGCGCGTCGTCGAGGCGCCCGTCGTGCTCGAGTACGAGTTCACCTCGACCGTGGGCATCGGCTCCGTGATCGAGGCGTTCCGTGACCTCGTGTCCGTCGCCCGGCGCCGGCACGCGCTCGGTCGTCGCCGCGGGGCGGACGGCCGATGAGCGAGCGCCGCACCGTCCACCTCGGGTACCTGCGCCGGCACGCCGGCCCCCTGATGACCGTCGGTGTCGTCAGCGTGCTCGGCATCGTTGCGACTGCCGCGTTCCACGCCGTCACCGGGCGCGGGCTCGGCCCGGCGGCCTTCGGGCTCCTCGCGGCGTTCCTCTCGATCGTGAACATCGCTGCCGTCGGCGCGTCCGCGCTCCAGAACGCGGTCGCGGTCGCGACCGCGCGGGCGCTGGGCGAGCAGGCCGACGGCGAGGACGAGACCGGAGCCGACGGCGCGGACACCGCGGACGCCGGCACCGCGGCGGACGTCGATCCCGCGATCGTCCAGGCCCCGGCGCCGTCACCCGCCGCGGCGGACCTCGAGGCGTCCACCGGGGCGACCTCGGCTTCCGCCGTGCCGCCCGGACGTCTGCACCGGATCTTCCCCGCCTGGGACAGCGCACTGATCGAGGCGGTCGTGCTCGGCGGCGTGGGCATGGCGGGCGTCGCCGCGCTCGCCCCGCTGCTTGCGGACATGCTCGCGACGAGCACGCTCGCCGTGTACCTCGCGGCCCTGACGATCCTGCCCAGCTTCCTGTTCTCGGTCGCCCAGGGCCGCCTCCAGGGCGCTGGCCGGGCCGTCGCCGTCTCGGGCTGGTCGACGATCTCCCAGGTCCTGCGCGTGGTCCTCGCGATCGCCGCGCTCGCTGCCGGCCTCGGTGCCGTGTCCGTGCTGCTCGCGGTGCTCATCGCCGTCGTGGCGGTGACCGTGGCCGCCACGTGGCAGGTGCGTGGCGCGCACCTGCGCATCGCCGGTGCGGCCTTCGGGCGGCACAGCATCATCCTGATCATGCTGACGATCTCGTTCGCGTGGCTCACCAACATCGACGTGATGCTCGTGCGGATCGGCACCACCGAGTCCCACGCGGGCATGTACGCCGCCGCGGCCGTCCTCGCGAAGATGATCCTCATCGTCCCGACGACGCTCTCCCTGTACCTCCTGCCGCGCTTCGTCAACCGCCGCGCGGACTCGGGGGCCACCAAGTTCGGCGTCAACGTCGTCCTCGTCACGGTCGGCGGTGCGGGCGTCCTCGCGGCCGGCGCGATGACGCTCCTCGGCGGCCCGCTCGTCGCGATCTTCTTCGGCAGCGGCTACGAGGAGGCCGTGCGCCTGCTGCCGGCCCTCTCGCTCGCGTACCTGCCCTGGGCGCTGGCCCAGGGCCTGCTCATCCGGCTCACGGCCACGGTGTCCCGTCAGGCCCTCGTCGTCCTGCTCCTCGGGGCCGTGGCGCAGTGGACGCTCGCGCAGTGGGTCCTGCCGGACCTGGGCGCGATGATCGCGGTCACGGCCGGCCTCGGCGTCCTCGTCGGCGCCACGTTCTTCATCCTGCACGCCCGGCATGCCACAGCGGAGGTCACACCCTGATGAGACGGTTCCAGTCCCTCCTGTGGGCGGTCGTCGGGACCGCCGTGCTGGGGCTCGGTGCGCTCCCGGGCGCACGCGTGCCGATCATCGGTGACGACCTCCAGGCGTTCTTCGAGTCGTACGACTTCTCGGACGGCAGCGCCGTCGACGCCTTCGTCTGGGGCTGGGGGCGCGGCCTCCTCGCGGGTCACTTCAACCCGGTCGGCCAGGGGCTCGGCGGGCTCTACCACTACGGCGCCTACGCCTTCACGACCGCGTTCGAGACGAGCCCGCAGGTCTACGACGTGGGCGTCGGGGCAGTGCTCCTGTGGCTGAGCGTGCTCGGCGCAGCCATGGCGCTCACCTGGGGACTGCGCCAGGCCGGCACCGGCACGCCCGTGAGCTTCTGGCGCACCTTCGCGCTGGTCGCCGCGATCACGGGGCTGACGCTCCAGCTGCACCCCTGGTCCAACGACCCCGTGACGTCGTTCGGCCCGGCAGGCTGGGGCTCGGCGGCGATCGGCTTCGCGCTCCTCGGGCTCGCGCTGCGCGCGACCATGCCGGGCCGGGTCTCGCGGCGCACGCTCGTGACCGACGTCGTGCTGATCGGGCTCCTCGGCGTCTTCGCCGTCATGTACTACGAGATGCTCGTCGGCATGATCGCCGGCACGGCGGTCGTGTACGTCCTGGCGCTCGTGCGCGCGCGCATCCGGCGCGACCGGGCCGGGATGCTGCGCGCCCTGCTGCTCGGCACCGTGGGCGTCGTGCTGCCCGCCGTCGTGTTCGTCGCCGGCCGGCTCTTCGCCGTGCCCGCCCAGGAGAGCAACTACACGGGCACCGCGATGTCCCTGGGGCCGGACGCCCTCGCCACGTGGTGGGCGGCCATGGTCGGGGCCCTGCCGGGTGGCGGCTGGCTCTACCTCATCCCGATGTCCGGTGGCGTGCCCCTCACGCTGCGCCCCCTCGCGTACGCGGCGGCCGGGTGCCTCGCGGTCGCGCTCCTGGTCGCCCTGTGGGTGCGGACCCCGGCCGCGGTGTCGCGCGTGACGAAGTCCTCGTGGCTGCTGCTCGGCGGTGTGCTCGCCACCTGGTCGATGACGACGGCGACGCACGCGACGTCCCAGAAGTACATCGACGAGATCACGATGCCGGGCCAGGTGTACCTCTACTACGCGGTGGGTCTCGTCTGCGTCGCGATGCTCCTCGCCTGGGCCGTGCACACGCTGCTCCCGCTCCTGCCCCGGTGGGGCACGACGGCGGCTCTCGTGCTCGTCGGCGGGTTCGTCGCCGTGCAGCTCCCGCTCAACTGGCACCTGTCGGACGTGAGCGCCGTCGCGTTCGCACCCAACCGCGTGTTCGCCGGCGCGGCGAGCACCGACGACCTCCCGGCGGCCGACCGCTGCGCGGCGATGCTCACCTGGGCCGAGCGTCCGTGGCCCGAGTACTACCGGGACGCGATCGTCGAGAACTCCCAGGAGAGCTTCGAGCTCCGGTTCGGCACGCCCCTGTGCCCGGACGAGGACGTCCTCGCGGAGATCGCCGCCATCGAGTGAGTGCGGGCACCTCCGCGCGGTGCGCGGGGGTGGAACGTGCCGCCGTGCGCGTCAGGCGCCGCGGCCGCGCAGGCGGTGGACGAGGCGTCCGGCGGCGCGCACGGGCGCCGAGACCCGCCAGGACGTGGACCGCAGGGTCGCGGCGAGCTCGGCGCGGGCTGCCGCCAGCTCCGCCTGCGCCGCGTCCGCCGCGGCGCGCTGGGCGGCCGCCTCGTCCATGGCGCGCTGGAGGTCGGGCTCGAGCTCGCCGAACAGCGAGTCCTTGGCGCGGGCGTGGCTCACGTCGACGCGCAGGTCGGCGTCGCGCTCGTCGAACGACACCGCGATGAGGCCGTCGCCGCTGTACGACTCGGCGACGGTGTGCTCGGCGATGACGTGCGCTCCGCAGTCACGCAGCAGCCCCAGCACCTTCTGGTGCGTGACGGCCTCGCCGGAGATCTGGTGGTGGTGCGTCGAGACGATCGCGAACCGGACGGCACCGCTGCGCAGCAGCGGGAGGGCGCGCTCGAGGAGCACGGTCTCGAAGCCCTGGATGTCGACCATGATCAGGCCGACGCGGTCGAGGCCGGTCTCGGCCATGAGGCTCTCGAGGTCGTACTGGCGCACCTCGACGGCCTCGCCGGTGCTCTCGGCGACGAACGACGTCGGGAGGCCGGGCTCGCTGCCGACGGCGCCGTGCAGGAAGGTCGCCTCGAGCCCGTTGAGCGCGAGGTTGCGGCGGCCGGTCGCGAGGTAGGCGGGGTCGGGCTCGAGGCACACGGCGCGGTTGCCGCCCGAGCGCTGGAGGAACCACATCGTGTAGTACGCCCAGAAGCTGCCGAGCTCGATCATCGCCGCGTCCGGGTCGGTCGCCAGGAGGCGCTCGAGCACCTCGTGGAAGACGACCTCCTCCTGGGGCTCGTGGTTGCCCTCGAGCGCCCGGATGATCTCGGTCATCCAGGGGCCGAAGTAGCAGCCCTCCTCGATGAGGAGGCCGTTGTGCATGCGCTGCACGGACGTGCCGTCGTGGTCGAACACCTCGCCGGCGCCCGGGACCTTGGGCAGGCGGTCGCTGTCCCGGCAGGAGACGGTCATCCGGACGCGGTCGGCCGCGGCGGGCTCGAGGTGGTCGGTGCGCGGTTCGGGTCGCTGGTGCGGGGCCGGCATGCCGGGCCTCTCGGGTCGGGCCGCGCGAGCGGCGGGTGGGGCAGCTGAGGAGAGCCCGGGGCGTCGTGGGCCCCGGGCTGCGGCTCAGGCCGGTGCGAAGGACGCGGCGACCGCCAGGGAGCCCTGGCTGCGGCCGTCGCCGTGGACCTCGACGTGCGCGGCCTCGGGCAGGCGGTGGATCTCCTGGCCGTCGAGCCCCTCGAGCGCGAGGCGGATCGAGTAGCGGCCCTCGCCGAGCGAGAGGTCGGGGAGGCGGAAATCGAAGGACGTGCCGTGCGTCAGGGCAGGCGGCGCGGAGCCCAGGAGCTGCGTGTTGGTGCCGAAGACGGTGACGCCGAGGGGTGTGTCGATCGCCAGCCCGAGCATCCAGTCGGCGAGCTCGGCGTGGGGCTCGACGTCCACCCGCACGACGAGCGAGTCGCGAGGCTCGATGGAGTCGACGGGGGCGAGGGTCTCGCCGTGCAGGAGCTGGACGCCCGAGATGCGCGCGCGGGGCGTGGCCTTCGCGCCCTCCTCGCGCGACTGGGCCTTCTCGATCTCGACCTGCCGGGTCGCCTCGAAGTCGGCCCGCAGCACGCGCAGGGCCTCCTGGGGGGCGCCGTCGGCCGTGACGCGACCGTGCTCGAGGACGATTGCGCGGTCGCAGATCTCGGCGACCTGGTCGAGGCTGTGCGTCACGAGCACGATGGTCCGGCCCTCGTGCTGGAAGCCCTTGATGCGCTCCATGCACTTGCGCTGGAACGGCTCGTCGCCGACGGCGAGCACCTCGTCGACGAGCAGGATGTCCGGGTCCACGTGGACGGCGACCGAGAAGGCGAGCCGCACGTACATGCCCGACGAGTAGAACTTGACCTGCGTGTCGATGAACGGCTCGATGCCGGAGAAGTCGACGATCGCGTCGAAGTACTTGTCGGTCTGCTCGCGGGAGATGCCGAGGATCGAGGCGTTCAGGTAGACGTTCTCGCGGCCCGTGAGGTCGGGGTGGAAGCCCGCGCCGAGCTCGAGGAGCGCGGCCAGCCTGCCGCGGAGCTGCACCGATCCGCTCGTGGGCTGCAGGATTCCGCCGATGGTCTTGAGCAGCGTGCTCTTGCCCGAGCCGTTGGGGCCGATGAGCCCGACCGTGCTGCCGGACGTGATCGACAGGTCGATGTCACGCAGCGCCCAGAAGTCGTCCTTGTGGAGGTTGGAGCGGCCGAAGTTGACCAGGCGCTCCTTGAGGGACTTCTCCTTGCGGATGACGAACCGCTTGGACACGTCGGTGATCTCGATGACGTTGGTGGGCATCACAGCTCCTGGGCGAAGTTGCTCTGGAGCCGCGCGAACACGCGCTGGCTGAGCCAGAGCAGGAGGACGGAGATGCCCAGCGAGATGAGCAGGCTCTCACCGAGGTTCGCGGGGAAGGGCTCACCGTCCCCGGCGACCCAGAACGCACGCTGGAAGCCCAGGACGACCTGGGTCATCGGGTTGGCGAGGTAGAGGCTCTGGAGTGGGCCGTCGAGCGCGTTGTCCACGAACTTCCACGCGTAGACGATGGGCGAGGCCCACAGCAGAATCATGATCATGATCTCGATGAGGTACTGCACGTCGCGCAGGTAGACGTTCACGGCCGCGAGGAAGAGGCCGAGCGCCGTGGAGAACGTGATGAGCACGGCCAGGGCCAGCAGGAAGTACAGCCAGCGGAAGCCCGTGGGGAACTGGCCGACGGCCACGGTCGCGCCGACGAGGATCGTGAGCTGGATACCGAAGTTGAAGAGCGCTGCGCCGACGACGCTGAGGGGGTAGACCTCGCGCGGCACGTAGACCTTCTTGATGAGGCCCGCGTTGGCCACGACCGACCCGGTGCATCCGACGACGATGTCGCTGAAGAGCTGCCAGGCGGTGAGCCCGGTGAAGATGAAGATCGCGAACTGGGGGACACCGCCCGGGCGGCCGGGGATCTGCTCGGCCCCGAGGAACTTACCGATGGCGACGTAGTAGACGAGCAGCATCGCGAAGGGCTTGGCGAGGCTCCAGAAGAAGCCAAGGACGCTGTCCTTGTACCGGGCCTTGAGCTCACGCCGCACGAGGAGGCCGAGCAGCTCGCGATGGGCGAGGACGTCACGGATGGACTGGAGCGTCCCGGTCAGGAAGCCGGGGCGGGGGCCTGCGGGCCGGAGGGGCTCCGCCGCGAGGCGCGCCGCGCGGGCGGCACTGTCGTTCGTCATCTGCTCCCTGTCTCCGGTGCGCCGGCCCCTGAGACGGCCGTGGACCGGCACCACACACTACCTGCCCGGCCCGCGCCCCCAGGACGCGGGTGAAGTACGGGTGACGTGCAGACACCGTGGTGGATCCGTGAGCGAGGCGCCTCCGGAGGGCCGCGCATCCGTGGTGCAATGGGGATGAGTCGCGTCTCGTCAACCTGGGGGTCACCTGTGCACACGCTACGTCGCTTCGGGAGGTCCTCGGCGATCGTGGGCGGCCTGCTCGCGCTCGCCCTCGGCTCGGTGCCCCAGGCCGCGACCGGCGCCCCCCGGAGCGCGGCCGGCTCGAGCGGTGACGCCACCGCGACCACGACGACGACCGTCCGCATGGCGGCCGGCGACCAGCTCACGTTCACCGGCCACGGCTGGGGGCACGGGCGCGGCATGGGGCAGTACGGAGCCCTCGGGTACGCCGTCGACCACGGGTGGAACCACCAGCAGATCCTCGGCCACTTCTACGGCAACACGAGCCCGGGCAACATCGGCAACCCGGAGATCTCGGTCGAGCTGACCGGCTACACCGGCAGCCAGATCGTCGTCTACGGCACCAACCTCTCCGTCGCCGGGGCACCCGTGGCGACGAACTACGCGGTCGTCCGCGTGAACGCTGACAACACCGTGAGCGTGAGCGCCGCGGGTGGCTGCGCCGGTCCGGAGTACGGCTCGATCGGCACCTATCCGCCGGGTACGCGCATCGGCACCGAGACGGCGGCGAGCTACGAGAGCCTCGTGCGCATCTGCGAGTCGGCGACCGCGACGCGCGCCTACCGCGGTGCGTTCACCGCCCAGCGCAACCCGTCCACAGGGCAGCAGACGACGTTCAACATCGTCAACATGAACGACTACCTGCTCGGCGTCGTGCCGCGCGAGTCGCCGGCGTCATGGGGGAGCCTCGGCTCCGGTCGCGGGATGCAGGCGCTCAAGGCGCAGGCGGTCGCCGCGCGCTCGTACGCGTGGGTCGGCTCGTCGCTCTCGTCGGGTGCCCGCACGTGCGACACGACGTCGTGCCAGGTGTACGGCGGCGCCGCGCGCTGGCCAGCCCTCACCGCGTCGGGCCCGGTGCTCGAGTCGACGAACACCAACGAGGCCGTGATGCAGACCGCGGGGGAGATCCGGGTCTGGAACGGCTCGGGCGCACCCGTGCGGACCGAGTTCAGCTCGTCCACGGGCGGGTACACGGTCGGCGGGTCGTTCCCCGCCGTCCCGGACGCGGGCGACGCCATCTCGATCAACCCGAACCACACGTGGAGCGCGACGTACTCGACCGCGGAGATCGCGGGGAAGCTCGGCATGTCCGGCGTGCGCTCGGTCACCATCACGTCGCGCAACGGCCTGGGCGACTGGGGCGGCCGCGTCACCGGCGTGGTCGTCGTCGACGCGGGGGGCGCGTCGCGCAGCTACACGGGCGGGCAGTTCCGCAGCGCGCTGGGGACCGACCGGTTCAAGAGCGACTGGTTCACGATCAGCGGCGCGACGAACAACCAGGCCGAGGCGGTCGTGCGTGCGCTCTACCAGGACGTGCTCAACCGGCAGCCCGACCCGGCCGGGCTCGCGTTCTGGACGGCGTCGGTCACGGCGACCGGCAACCCCCAGGTCGTCACCAATGGCATCGTCTACTCGCGTGAGCGGCTCGCCACGATGGTCGCCACCGAGTACCAGGGCGCCCTGGGGCGTGCGCCCGAGGCGGGGGGCCTCGAGAACTGGATCCGGTACCTCGAGCAGGGCGCGGGTGTCTCGGACCTCCAGGTGGGCGTGTACGCGTCCCAGGAGTCCCTCAACGTCCTCGGCGGCGGTGACACCCCGACCTGGGTCGGCGCGATGTACGCCGCGCTGCTGGGTCGCCCTGCGTCGCAGGCCGAGAAGGCGGCCTGGACCCAGGTCGCGCTCACGCAGGGCCGCGTGCTGGCGGTCACCGGGATCGCGAAGTCGGCCGAGGCGGGCCAGGCGCGCCTCGCCCGGTACTACCAGGTGTACTTGGGCCGGGGGCTCGACCCGGCAGGCGTCCAGGCGTGGCTGCCCTACATGAGCGGGGCCGGCGACTTCCAGGTGCCCGGGTTCATCGGCGGCAGCCCCGAGTACTGGGTGCGGTCGCAGACGCGCTTCCCGTGACGTGACGGCCGGGGCGGGGTGCCGCCCCGGCCGCGCCGGCCGTCGGGCGCGGCGCGCGCCGTTTGTCCGGACGCGAGGCGCACGCAGATCGCGTCAGACTGCCTCGGGCCCCGCGTCGACGTTGGTGGCGACGAGGTAGTCCCACGTCTCCTGGGCGTACTCCCGCCAGCCCCGCTCGGGGCGGCTGAGCGCCTCGGTCACGAGCTGGTGGTACAGCACGTCGTCGGTCAGCGCCCGGCGCATCGCCTCGGCGAGCGCGTGGTCGTCGCGGGGGTCCACGGTGAGCGCTCCACCTGGCTCGGCGATCTCGAGCATGCTGCCGAAGCCCGACGTGATGGCCGGGGTGCCGCTCGCGAGCGACTCCGCGACGGGCAGGCCGAAGCCCTCGTTGACGGACGGGAACACGGTGCAGCGGGCGAGCGCGTAGAGCGCCCACAGGAGCCTGTCGTCTAGCCCGAGCACCGACTCGACGGGACGGCCCGCGGCCGCGAGCTCTGCGAGCCGACGGGAGAACCCCTCGCTCTTCCAGGCGTTGCCGCCGACGAAGAGCAGGGAGAACTGGACCCCGTCACGCCAGAGCAGCTCGGCGGCGTGGAGCACGGCGAGGTGGTTCTTGCGCGGCTCGTGGCTGCCGACGCACAGCACCATGGGCAACGTGGGCACGACGTAGCGCAGCGACGCCTCGGCGAGCGCCGACGGCGTGGCGCGGGGCGCGTCGACGGGCAGCGAGACGGCCGCGATGTCCGGGCCGGGCAGGCCCATGCTGCGGACCATCGTGCGCCAGCCGGCGTACTCGGTGCCGGCCGCGCGGGAGATGGTCGCGATGCGGTCGACGTGGCGCAGGGCGGCGAGCTCGAGCGCGAAGCGCGGCGGCACGTCCTCGGCGCACGTCTCAGCCGACGTCAGGGGCACGGTGTCGAACCCGATGGCGGCCGTGCGGCTCCGCGCGAAGCGGAACATCGACTCCATGCGCTGGGTGCGCTCGAGCTCGAGCACGACCTCGGGAAGCACGTACGTCGACCGCCAGGGCACGACGACGCGCTCCTCGCCGCGGGCGTCGCCTGCACCGTCCGGAGACGTGGTCGACGTGCCGGGAGCGCGCCCGAGCGCTTCCTCGAGCTCCTCGGGCGTGAGCGGGCGCAGCGCCGTGAGCTCGCGGTGCCAGCCGACGGCGACGAGCTCGTGCGCGTCCGACCAGCGGCGCAGGGTCTCGCGCGTGACGCGCTGGATGCCCGTGCCGAGGGACGTGCGGGCCAGGTGCTCGATGTCGACCAGGACGGCGCCGGTCAGGACCTCGACGGTGCGCGGGGCGGGCTCCGACCGGACGTGCTCGAGCGCCGTGGCGAGGAGGGTCTGCGGCCCGCCGATCTGGGCGGCCCGCCGCGCACGGACGACCTCCGCGGTGACCGGCAGATGGCCCGTGAGCACGCTCAGGGCGAGCCAGGTGGTCTCGTCGTCGGGCCGAGCGAGCAGCTCCAGGACACGGTCGGTCGCTGCCTCGGGCGCGACGGTCTCGCCCGACAACGCGTGCGCGAGCACGGCAGCCCGCTCACGCAGCGTGGCGCGAGCCGCAGCCCTGGTGGCGCGACGTGCGCGGTCCCCGCGACCCAGGACACCCGCGAGTGCGGTCCTCATGACGTCCCCTCGTGCGCGCCCACGAGCGCGTCCCACAGCTCGTCCGCGTAGGTGGCCCACGGCTTCGGCTCGTACCGGGCCGCCTCGTCCGTCAGGCGTGCACGTTCGGCCTGGTCGGTCAGGAGGCGGCGCATCGCCGCCGTCAGGTCGTCGTCGTCGCGCGGGTCGACGAGCAGGCAGCCGCCGGCGGCGGCGATCTCCTGCGTGCTGCCGTAGCCGCTCGTCACGACGGGCGTGCCGCTCGCGAGCGACTCGGAGACGGGCAGCCCGAATCCCTCGTGGAGCGAGGGGAAGACCGTGAACCACGCACGGCGGCACAGGTTCCACATCGACTGGTCGGGCAGGATCCCGTGGTCCACGAGCGGGTGGCCGGCGGCGACGACAGCGGCGGTGCGCTGCCGGAACTCGGTCATGTCCCAGCCCGGCCCGCCGACGAAGTGCAGCTCGAAGTCGAGGCCCTCGTGCCACAGGGTCTCCGCGGCGTGCAGCACGGCCAGGTGGTTCTTGTGGAGCTCGTGGCTGCCGAGGCACAGGACCATCGGGCGCTCCGAGCGCGCGGGCGGGTCGACCGGTGCGGGGACCTCGGTCGCGAGCATCACCTCGACGACGTCGGGTCCGCGCAGTCCCTGCGCGGCGAGGGCCTCGCTGAAGCCGCGGAACTCGGCGGCCGACGACGCGCTGATCGCCCCGATCCGCGAGGCGTGCTTGAGCACGGTCAGGTACTTGACGAACGTGCCCGCGTCACCCAGAGGCCGCATGTCCGCGCTCGTCACGGGGATCGCGTCGTAGCCGATCGCGACGACCGTGCTGCCGGAGAACTGGCCGAGCGCGCTGAGCGCCGGGGAGGCGCCGGCTGGTGGCACCTCGGTGAGCAGCAGGGTGCTGCGCCACGGGACCACGAGCCGCGGGGTCTCGGTGTCCGCGCCGCGCGTCTGGCCCGCCCACGGCTCGCCGTGGTGCAGCACGCGGTGCGTCTCCCGCGCGGTGAGCCGGCGGTGGCCGGCGAGACCGTCGGACCAGACGACGAGCACCACGTCGTGGCGCGGGACCCAGTGGCTCGACACGCGGCGCGCGACGCGCTGGATGCCTGTCTGCTTGTCGTTGCGGGCGGAGAAGTCGACGTCGATCAGGGTGGCGTCCGTGACGACGTCGAGCTCGAGGGGCTCGATGCCGCGTGCGCGGATGACGGACTGCGCGTGCTCGAGCAGGAGCATCTCCGCCGACGTGCGGTCCTCGCAGAGCTCGAGGCCGCGGCGCACCGTCTCGTACTCGTCGACCGTGGGGTACGCGCCGGTCAGCGCCGTCAGGAGGAGCCACGTCTCCTGGCGGCTGCGCGCCGTGAGCACCCGGTCGACCAGGGCGGGGAGCAGGTGGGAGACGTCGGGGGCCGGGTGCTCCTGCTGCTCGGCGAGCAGGACGCCCGCGATGGCACGCAGGCGCTGGGCGAGCGCGTCGAGCGTCGCCCGCACCGCCTGCTCCGTGCCCGACCTCGCCCCGGCCTTGCCCTTGTGGATCCTCGGTTGGTCGCGGGTCATCGGGTCGAGCGACCTCGCAGTGCCCGCAGCGGGGCGGTGACACGCCAGGAGATCGTCTGGCGCATGGCCTCGATCTCGCGCCGCAGGGCGTCGACCTCGGCGGCGGAGGCGCCCCCGCGCTGCGCCTGCCGCGCCCAGCCCTCGAGGGCCACGGAGCGCCAGCGGAGCACGTCCGCGAGCAGCTCGTTGCGCTCGAGGCGCGAGTCGCGGGACGCGCGTGTCTCGTACACGTCGTGCGGGCACGCGGGGTAGGCGAGCTTGGCCGCGAGGGCCTCGGCGTGCTCCTTCGCGACGTAGAAGCGGGAGAGGCCGTCGAACAGGCAGAACTCGTAACCCGCGTCCAGCAGGACGGGCTCCCACTCCTCGTGGGTCGGCGCGGCGCTGAGGGGGGACGTCGCCTCGACGACGAGGACCCAGGGGCGCCAGACGCCGAGGTCGATGCTCGCGAGGACCCTGGCCTCGGCGCCCTCGACGTCGACCGTCATGAAGTGGATGGGGTCCTCGGGGGACAGGTGCTCGGCGAGCACGGCGTCGAGGCGCCGTGCGGGCACCTCGATGTCCTGGTGCTCCCAGCCGGCGGTGCCGTGCCTGTCGCTGACCGAGTCGACGAGCGTGGAGAGCCCGGTCCCCGGGATCTCGTGCAACGTGACTGTCTCGACGTCGTCGTCCGTGATGGCCGCCTCGACGAGGGTGTCCCGGGGGCGCTCGGCGCGGTGCATCTCGGCGAAGCCGGGCACGGGCTCGATGGTGACGCCGCTCCAGCCGTGCTCGTAGAAGCCCCGGCTGACGGACATCTCGCTCGGGTGGTTGGCCCCTACCTCGACGTAGCGACCCGCGTCGACGGACCCCAGTGCCCGCCACAGGACGACGTCCTCGCCGGTCTGGGCATAGGAGATGAACACGGGATCGGGCACCGGGACAGCATAGGGCGAACGACGGGCGCGGACCGGTCGACCGCCCGCTGGGCCCTCGCCCCGGTAGGGTGACGTGACACCACTCGCTAGACGTCTGAGGAACCATGGCGCGCGCACTCATCACCGGCATCACCGGCCAGGACGGCCTGTACCTCTCCGAGCTCCTGCTCTCCAAGGGCTACGAGGTCTACGGGCTGATCCGCGGGCAGAACAACCCCAAGCTGGACCTGGTCCGTCGCACGGTGCCGGAGGTCAAGCTCCTCACGGGCGACCTGACGGACCTGTCGAGCCTCCTGCGGGCGCTCGAGACCGCGCGCCCGGACGAGGTGTACAACCTCGGCGCCATCTCGTTCGTCGCGTACTCGTGGGAGAACGCGATGCTCACGAGCGACGTCACGGGCAAGGGGGTGCTCAACATCCTCGAGGCCGTGCGTCTGTACTCGCACGACGAGCCGGGCAAGGTGCGGTTCTACCAGGCGTCCTCGTCCGAGATGTTCGGCAAGGTGCAGGAGGTGCCGCAGCGCGAGTCGACCCTGCTGTGGCCGCGCTCGCCCTACGGCGTCGCGAAGGTCTTCGGGCACTACATGACGATCAACTACCGCGAGTCCTACGGGATGCACGCGTCCTCGGGCATCCTCTTCAACCACGAGTCGCCGCGCCGCGGGCCGGAGTTCGTCACCCGCAAGGTGAGCCAGGCGGTCGCTCGCATCAAGCTCGGGCTGCAGGACGAGATCGTCATGGGCAACCTGGACGCCAAGCGCGACTGGGGCTTCGCGGGCGACTACGTCGAGGCGATGTGGCGCATGCTCCAGCAGGACACGGCGGACGACTACGTGGTGTCGACCGGGGAGACGCACTCCATCAAGGAGCTGCTCGACGCCGCGTTCGGCGTCGTCGGCATAGACGACTGGGCGCCCTACGTCAAGCAGGACCCGCGGTTCATGCGACCGGCCGAGGTCGAGCTGCTCATCGGTGACTCGTCCAAGGCCCGCACGGTTCTCGGCTGGGAGCCCCAGGTCAGCTTCACGCAGCTCGTTCAGATGATGGTCGAGAACGACATCGACGAGCAGCGCGCCCAGGCCGGAAGGTAGGACGTGCCCCGGGTATTCATCACCGGGATCACCGGTCAGGACGGGGGATACCTCGCCGAGCAGATGCTCGCCGAGGGGGCCGAGGTGCACGGCCTCGTGCACGCGGAGGACGGGACGGCGGCGGCGTTCCGCGCCGCCCATCCAGAGGTGCACCTCCACCACGGCGACCTCGCGGACGCCACAGGTCTACGTTCCCTCGTGAACGAGATCGAGCCGGACGAGCTGTTCAACTTCGCGGGCATCAGCTCCGTCGCGTACTCGTGGGAGCACCCGATCGTGACGGCGGAGCTCAGCGGCGTTGCAGCTGCGGTGCTCTTCCAGGCCGCGCTTCAGGTCCAGGACCGCACGGGCCGTCGCGTCGCATGCGTCCAGGCCAGCAGCTCGGAGATCTTCGGAAACGCGCCGTCGTGGCCCCAGAACGAGGGCACGCCGGTCGACCCGGTCTCGCCCTACGGCGCGGCCAAGGCGTACGCGCACCACATGGCGGGCGTCTACCGAGGCAAGGGCCTGCACGTCGCGAGCTGCATCCTCTTCAACCACGAGTCGCCGCGCCGTCCCACGACGTTCGTGACGCGCAAGATCACGGCCGCGGCGGCGCGGATCGGTGCCGAGGGCACCGGCATCCTGCGGTTGGGGAACCTCGACGCGCGGCGGGACTGGGGCTGGGCCCCGGACTACGTCGACGCGATGGTGCGCGCCGCCCGGCACAGCACTGCCGACGACTTCGTGATCGCGACGGGCCAGACGCACACCGTCGCGGAGTTCGCCGAGGCGGCGCTGCGCCGTGCGGGCGTGGGTGACTCGTGGCGTGACCACGTCGAGGTGGACCCCGAGCTGTTCCGGCCGATCGACACCGCGACGATGGTGGGTGACGCGGCCAAGGCGCGGCGTGAGCTGGGCTGGGCGCCGACCGTCCCGTTCGACGAGCTGGTGGGACGGATGGTGGACCACGACGTCGAGCTCCTGAGGGCGTCGGCATGAGCGCTCGGGACGCCGGAGCAGCCGTCCGGCCCGGTGTCGTCTCCGTCGTCCTTGTCAACTACAAGGGCGCGTCCGACACCATCACGTGCCTGCGGGCGTTCGAGGACGTCGACTGGCCCGCGGAGCGGCTTGAGCTCATCGTCGTCGACAACGACTCCCAGGACGGCAGTGCGGAGCAGATCCGTGCGGCCGTCCCGGGTGCGACGGTCGTGGAGTCCGGGTCCAACTCGGGGTTCGCCGGGGGCTGCAACCTCGGAGTCGCGCACGCGACGGGGGAGTACGTCGCGTTCATCAACAACGACGCCAAGCCCGGCCGCACGTGGATCTCGGCTGCCGTGGCGGAGCTCGAGCAGGACCCGACCATCGGCTCGGTCGCGTCGAAGGTCCTGGACTGGGACGGCGGGCTCATCGACTACGTCGACGGGTCGCTGACCTGGTTCGGCATGGGCTACAAGCGCGAGGTCGAGAAGCCCGACGCCGGCCAGTGGGACGTCGCCAAGGACGTCCTGTTCGGCACGGGTGCAGCGATGTTCGTGCGCGCCGAGCTGTACCGCGAGGTCGGCGGCTTCGACGAACGTTTCTTCATGTTCTACGAGGACGTGGACCTCGGGTGGCGGCTTAACCTGCTCGGCCACCGCGTCCGCTACGTGCCCGGCTCGGTGGCGTTCCACAAGCACCACGTGACCATGAAGAAGTTCGGCAACTTCCGCGAGAGTTACCTGCTCGAGCGCAACGCGCTGCTGACGATGTACAAGAACTACGACGACGTCTCGCTCGCCAAGGCGCTGCCGGCCGCGATGGCGCTCGCCGTGCGGCGTTCGGTCGCGCGCACGGGGGTCGACGCGACGGCCCTCGACCTGCAGCGCTCCCCGGGCGGGGACGACGTGGGCACGCTCGAGATCCCCAAGATGGCCCTGACCGGGCCGTACGCGATCGACTACTTCGTCGAGCAGCTCCCGAGCCTCCTCCAGACGCGCCGCGAGCTGCAGGGACGGCGCCGACGCAGCGACCGGGACCTGTTCCCGCTGTTCCGCGAGTCCATCGAGCCGGCCTACGGGATGCCCGAGTACCTGGCGGCGCACGACGTGCTCGTCCAGGCGTTCGGCATCGAGGAGCACTTCCGCGCGCGTCACCGCATCCTCGTCGTGACCGGCGAGCCGCTGCTCGAGCGGATGGCGGGCCCCGCCATCCGTGCGTGGGAGATCGCGAAGGCCCTCGCGCCTGAGCACGACGTGCGGCTCGTGTCGACGGCCGGCGCGCAGCGCGCGGGCGACGGCTTCGCTGTCGAGTACGCGGCGGGCACGGGTCTGCGTGAGCCGACCGACTGGGCCGACGTGATCATCTTCCAGGGGTTCCTGCTCGAGACGGCCCCGTGGATCAAGGCGAGCTCGAAGGTGGTCATCGCCGACATCTACGACCCGATGCACCTCGAGCAGCTCGAGCAGGCCAAGGACCTCGGCCCGGACGGCCGGGCCAACGCCCTGCGGGTCACCACGCACGCGCTCAACGAGCAGCTGAGGCGTGCGGACTTCCTGCTGTGCGCGTCGGACAAGCAGCGGGACTTCTGGCTCGGCCAGCTCGCGGGCCAGGGACGTGTGAGCCCGGCCGTGTACGACGAGGACGCGAACCTCGACAACCTGCTCGCGGTCGTCCCGTTCGGCATCGAGGACACGGCGCCCGTGCAGCGCCGGCACGCGATCAAGGGCGCCGTCCCGGGCATCGGGGCCGACGACAAGGTCGTGATCTGGGGCGGTGGCATCTACAACTGGTTCGACCCGCTGAGCCTCGTCCGGGCGATCGGCCGGCTCGCGGAGCGCCACCCCGACGTCCGGCTGTTCTTCATGGGCCTCAAGCACCCGAACCCCGGCGTCCCTGACATGCGCATCGCGTGGGAGACCCGGCAGCTCGCGGACGAGCTGGGTCTCACGGGCACCCACGTGTTCTTCAACGAGGGCTGGGTCCCCTACACGGAGCGCGCGGACTACCTGCTCGACGCGGACGTGGGCGTCTCGACGCACTTCCAGCACGTCGAGACCGCGTTCAGCTTCCGTACGCGCATCCTCGACTACCTGTGGGCGTCGCTGCCGATCGTCGCGACCGACGGCGACACGTTCGGCGGTCTCATCCGAGAGCTCGGGCTGGGCCGCGCGGTGCCGCCCGAGGACGTCGACGCGCTCGAGGTCGCCCTCGAGGAGATGCTCTACGACGCGGAGGCCCGCGCCGTCGCCGTCGAGGCCGTCCAGGCCCTCGCCGGTAGCTACGTGTGGTCCAAGGCCCTTGCGCCGCTCGTGGAGTTCTGCCGTCACCCGAAGCGCGCTGCGGACCTCGCGGTCGAGGCCGCGCCGGTGCAGACCGGGCGACGTCGGCGCAGCGGCCCCCGGCCGAGCGTCAAGGCGGACCTCGCGCTCGCCAAGGGCTACCTGCGCGCCGGAGGCGTGCGTGAGGTGACCCGCCGGGCGACCGGGCGCGTCCGGCGCGTCCTCGGGTCAGGGCCGCAGCAGGGCTGACGTCAGCCGAGGCTGTCGCGGGCCTGGCGGGCGGCTCGGTGCAGTCGCGTGGCGACGGTGAGGCGCGAGCGGGCACGCCGGCGTGAGGCGGTCTCCGCGAGCCGCGCGACGATACGTCGGCCCGCGGCCTCGGGCGAGTGGATCGTCGCGATGTCGGCCGCCGCGCGCGCACCACGCGCCGCAGCGACCTCCGGCTGGTCGACGACCGTGCGCATGAACGCTGCGGCCGCGTCCAGGTCGGGCTCGGCCCAGACGGAGCCGGCCGGGTAGGGCTCGGCGCCGTCCGGGATGCGGGTGGGCGTCGACGGCACGAGGAAGCTGTTCTCGGGCGTCATGAACTGCAGGTTGCCGCTGTAGCCGGTGGCGATCACGGGCTTGCCCCACGCCATCGCCTCGGCCATCGTCAGGCCGAGCCCCTCGGATCTGTGCAGCGAGACGTAGCAGTCGCAGAGTGCGACCAGGGCGTCCCGCTCGGCCGCGTCGAGGTACTGCTCGAGGAGGAGCACGTCCGGTGTGCGTGCGGCGCGTAGCCGGAGGCGCTCGGCCTCCGCGGGGCGCTTGTCCGCGTTGATGGACTTGAGCACGAGGACGGGGCCCTCACCTGGTGCGAAGGCACGCGAGAAGGCGTCGAGGAGGCCGAGCGGATTCTTGCGCTCCGCCGTGCTGAGGTAGTCGAACGAGAAGAGGAACAGGGGCCGGTCGGGCAGGCCGAGGTCGCCCCGCGTGAGCTGTGGCTCGGGCCCGCGCTGGGGCAGCGGGGGCGTGATCGTGGCGACGGGCACGGGGGAGTGCGGCTCGATGGCCCGCCGGACGAAGTCCGTGGCGACCCATACCTCGTCGACAGCGGCGAACCCGCCGTGCTGGGACGCTGGGAAGTCCTCGACCTCCCAGTACCACATGCCGATGCGGAAGCTGCGTGCCAGCATGTCCGGCACCGACGCCGCGACCGAGGGGGTGAGGTCGGCGTTGACGCAGATGATGCTCGTGTCGAACCGCGCCTCCGGAGCGACGCGGTCCCCCTCCGCGGCGGGCCTCTGCCGGCTCGCGAGGTGCCGGTCCACCGAGACAGTCGCATGTGGGACGTCCGCAGCACGCAGCGCGCTGACCATGAGGCGTGCCGACTCCCCGATGCCGAGCTCGCCGCGCAGGTAGCCGATCACGTTGACGCCGCGGGCGGGCCGGCCGGCGGCCGGCGGAGCAGGCTCCGGGAGCGCGCTCAGCGCGGCATCGACGAGCGCCCGCGGGTACTCCTCGGTGCGGCCGTGGGTGCGCACCCATGCCAGGAACCCCTCGGTACCCGGACCGGGTACGGCGGGGAACGCCTGCTGCAGGTCGGGACGGGTGCGATAGATCGCCAGAAGGTACCTGCCCGGTCCGCCGTCCGGGGCCGCGTCGGTCAGCCACGTACGCAGGGCCTCAGCATCGTGGGGGTCGAACGGGTCGGGTGCACCTGACCGGTCGTCCCCCAGCGCGTCGCCGTAGAGCGCGCGGATCGCTGCGTCGAGCGGCACGCCGAGCGACGTGGTGAGCAGGTCCCACGGCCCGACGCCTCGTCGGGTCGTGCGCGCGTCCGTGGCGACGTCGTGCGCGACCGCGTCGACAAGGCTGGCGAGCGCGAGGTGGTCGCTGAGGCGCCCGCGGGGATCGCGCGGCGTGTCCGCGTCCAGGAGCCACGGCGCCGTGGGGTCCCAGGCGGAGAGGTCAAGCGCATCGACGGGACGGCCGTCGAGCACAAGACCATCGACCTCGACGCCAGGCGTCGGCTCCAGCACCGAGCTCGACGCGAGGTTCCACGCGGAGAGCAGGGCCGCGCCTTCACGGAGCACAGCGTGCTCGACGGCGCTCGCCGCGACGTCGAGCCACTTGCCAGCTCCCGGCGCGCGCCCCGGCGCGGTGGTGCCCCCGGCGCTCGCCCCCTCGGTGGTCACGGCTCGGCTCCAGAGGCTGCGGAAGCGCTCTTGCGGTCCGCGCAGCGCGAAGAGGGCGGGGCTGTAGGCGCCGTGAAGCGCGAGGTCCGCGGGCTGCGGCCAGCGATCGGCGTCGTCGGAGGCGGAGTCCACGGACGCGCAGCGCGCGACGAGCGCGACGCCATGACGCGCCGCGGCCTCGAGCAGGGCTGTAGGCCATTGCAGAAGGAGCACGCCGGGGCGCATCACAAGAACCGTGGCGTCGGTGTCCGTGAGGCCCTCGAAGAGGGCGCCGACCAAGCTCGGGTAGAGCTCGTCGATGAGGTCTGCGGGCTCGAGCGCCGCGGCCTGAAGGTGAACGGAACGCAGGTCCCACCCGACGTCCGCGATTCCGAGGACGCGCTCTTGACCGACGGGCGCGTAGCTCCCGTCGACGTCGAGCACGTGGATCGTCGCCGAGGGGATGGCAGGGCCGGCGCGGCGTACGGACGCTCGCGTGAGCTCGACGGAAGGGCCTGCGCTCACGATGGCGATGTGGATCGAGGCCATGATCATCCTCCATCCCACTGGGTGCCTGCGGGCCGGTGGCGGCTCCCGTCCGACAAGCCACCTCGGTCGCCAGCACCCTAGCGCGGGGCGAACGAACGGCGTCGTACGTCCTACGTGTCTGCCCGGGGGTGCCCGCATCCGACCGATTTGTGCCTCCGGGGTGCTGCGGAGCGCCGGCGGCCGTGGGAGCAAGGGCCCGGGGGCGGCACGGAGGGTCGCTATACTCGGGTGGCTCCGCAACCGCGCACCAGGAGGCACTCGCGGCGATGCACCGATCGCATCGTCCGCAGGTGTGTGCGGCACATCCCGCGGGGGGCAACCGATGGACGTAAGGGGCAGTTGCGTGCACCAGACACGGGTGCTGATCACCGGCGCGGCCGGAGTTGTCGGCAGCGCTCTCGTATCCGAGCTCTCCGATGCCGGATATGCGGTAGTGGCCACGAGTTCGAGCGACGGCGATCTGCGCGTCCTCGAGGAGGCCGAGCGCATCATCGGTGATGCGTCGCCGGAGATCGTCGTGCACCTCGCTGCTCGCGTGCACGGACTGATGGGCAACATCCACGCCCAGGGTCGTGCGTATCTCGACAACATCCGGATGAACACGAACGTCGTCGAGGCTGCCCGCAAGGTTGGCGTGAAGAAGTTCGTGGGCATGGGCTCGACCGCCGTGTACTCGGACGTTGCTCCGCTGCCCATGGCCGAGGAGTCGATCTGGTCTGGCCCGCCGCACGGCTCTGAGGCCGGGTATGCACACGCGAAGCGCGCGATGATCGCCCAGCTGGAGGCTTACCACCACGAGTACGGCATGGATTTCGCCGTCGCGTTGTCGACCAACCTCTACGGACCGGGTGACCGGTTCGACGAGGCGAAGGGCCACGTGCTCCCGTCGCTCGTCTCGAAGTTCCACCGGGCCGTCACCACCGGTACGGATGTCACCGTCTGGGGCACAGGTACACCTACGCGGGACTTCGTGTACTCCTCCGACGCGGCGCGCGCGCTCCGGATGATCATCGAGGGCTTCACAGGGGTGATCAACCTCGCTACCGGCACGTCCGTGACCATCCGCGAGGCGGCTGAGACCCTCCAGAAGGTCAGCGGGCTTCAGGGCGACATCCAGTGGGACGCCAGCAAGCCGGATGGCCAGCACACCCGGGCGTACGACGTCACGAAGATCCGCGCCCTCGGCTGGGAGCCCGCTGTCGACCTGGCCGAGGGGCTCGAGCAGACGTACCGCTGGTACGAATCCCACTACCCGGCCGTTCGCCGGTAGGTTCGCACGCGTGCTCACCTGCCTCTTCGACGCGCGCGCCGACAGCAGCTGGCGTGCCCGCAGCGCGTCGCTGGATCGCGCATGCTCGCTGATCGGCGCGGGTGCCGAGCCTGCCGACCTGTCCACCTCTGCGGCGATTGAGTGCCGCGCGTTCCTCAGCCGGAGAGGCGCCAGATGACCGTCACGTCGTATGCCCAGAACTTCGAGGACGTGCTGCTGTGGCGTGCGTTGCGGCACGTCGTGCACGGTACGTACGTCGACGTCGGAGCCGGGCATCCCGTGCACAACAACGTGACGAAGCTCTTCTACGACGCGGGATGGTCGGGCATCAACATCGAGCCCCTTCCGAACCTTGCCGAGGCGCTGCTCCTGGAGCGACCGCGTGACGTGTCGATCCAGGCGGCCGTCAGCTCGCAGGACGTGGAGGAAGCTGACCTGACGATCGTTGACGTCTGGGACGAGCTCTCGACGATGTCGACGCAACGGGCAGCGGAGCTGCGGGCCGAGGGCAGAGCCGTCACGACCGCTACCGTGCCGGTGGTGCGCCTCGACGAGGTGATCGCTGCCAACGGCCTCGCGGAGATCCACTTCCTCAAGGTCGACGTCGAGGGTGCCGAGCTCGACGTGCTGCACACCGTCGACCTCGCCAAGACGCGGCCTTGGGTCGTCGTGGTCGAGGTCGTCTCAGGTGGTGGTGACGCCAATCCGCGGGAGGCCATCCGCGCGGAGCTCACCGGCAATCGCTACAGGCACGCCTACTTCGACGGCCTGAATGACTTCTATGTCGCCGAAGAACGGGCCTCGGACGTCCTACCGAGCTTCGGTACTCCCGTGAACGTCACGGACGACTTCGTGCTCGCGTCGGGTGGCGCCCACGTCGTGGACCTCATCGGCGAGAAGGTCGGCATGACGCCGCCGACGCAGACCAGCGAGGTGCTGCAGCGGGTCGAGGCAGTGGTCCGGGATCGCGTGGCGTTTGAGAGCGAGGGCCTTGCCGCGCGTGAGCGGCTTACCGTCCTCGAGGCGGAGCTCGAGCGGGCGCTGGGCGACGTGCGCGGTTGGCGCCTCAAGGCCGAGACCATGGAGCAGACGTCCTTCGAGCGCGAACGCATGGTGGCGTGGTACGCAGCCGAGGTGAGCAACCTCAGAGGACGCTCGGCGCGCCAGGCGCAGCTCATAGCCCGGCAGGAGGAGGAGCTGGACCGGCTCCGCGTCCGCATGTCCGAGGTGTTCGCCAGCACCTCGTGGCGTCTGACGATGCCTGTCCGCGCGGCCCGTCGCCCGCGAACCTATCTGCGGAAGTTCCTCGGACGATGATCGGGTTGCCGCCGCGACCGTCCGGGACGGGAATCTGCGTCATGGGTCGACGCGCCTTCGGTACCGGTATCGGGCTGCTCACAGAGGGCCTCGTCGAGCTCCTCGCCCGCAAGTACGCCGTCGAGCTCTTCGACATCCACGTACCCGCCTCGCCGGGCGACTTCGCGACGCTGACGTCGGGCAGAGACGTCCCGCTCGCCACAGAGCTCGAGGGTTTCGCCGTCTACTTCTACGCGGACGTGCTGTGGAACGGCGTCAGCTACACCGAGTACGTCCCACCACCGCGTTCCGGTTACAGGATCGCCTACCTCGCCTTCGACTCCGATCACCTGCCCCCCGAGTGGGTCGCCATCCTCAACCGGGACTTCGACGCGGTCTTCTTCACCTCGGACCACCTCATCGACGTCGCGAGGGACTCGGGCGTCTCGATCGAGATCGGCTCGCTCGCCCTCGCGCTGGACATCGAGCACCAGGTTGCCCAGTGGTACCGACCCGTGGCCGGGCGCCGGGTCCGGTTCGGGACGCTGTCCGCGTACCACCCGCGCAAGGGCCTCGAGGCGCTCGTCTCGGCGTTCCTTCGGGAGTTCGGCGACGACCCGGACGCCGAGCTGGTCATCCACTCCAACGTGGCCATGTCCGAGACCGCGGCTCGGGTGCGCTCGATCGTGGAGTCGTCCGGCGCCCACAACGTCGTGCTCTCCACCGAGAACCTCACTGAGGATGCCAAGAACCGGCTCCTCGAGAGCCTTGACGTCTACGTGAACGCCTCGGCAGGCGAGGGATACTCCGTCGGGCCGCGCGAAGCGCTGGCTCTCGGCAAGAGCCTCGTCATCACGGACCTCGGTGCGCACCGGGCACTCTTCGGCCCGCCCGGGGTGTTCAAGGTCGAGGGTCTCCACGATGCACCTGCGGTCTATCCCGAGATCGACAACCGGCAGTTCGGCTTCCAGCGGATCCCGGACCCGGAGTCGCTGCGGCGGGGGCTACGGGCAGCGTTCGAGTTCGTGAAGTCGGACGAGGCAACGCTGACGGCCGGGGAGCGGAAGCTGCTCGGCGCCAGCTTCGGTCTCCAGGCTCTCGAGCGGACGTACTGGGCGCTCGTGGATCCGGACGCTGTCGCACTCGGCGGCGCGCGGAGATCGAGTCCGCATGCGCAGCTGCCTGAGGGACACCGCGCTGCGATTCGCGCGACGGCCGGTCGGCACGGTGTGCGACTGGGGGCGACGCGCATCGTGGTGCCAGCTCACGACGGTGGCTTCTTCTCGGTGTTCAACACGTATCTCAGTCACCTTGTGTGGAGCATGCACGACTCTCCCCAGGAGCTGGTGATCCCTGACTGGCGGTCTAGCCGGCTCCTCGAGAAGCTCAGCCCCGCCCGGCCGGTGAGCTTCTGCTACAGCCGACCCGAGCAGGGAAATCTGTGGAACCATCTGTTCGAGCCGCCGTACGACCTCACTGCCGAGGAGCTCGACGACGACGCCTTCCTGAAGGAAGGTGCGAGGCGTCCGGTCGCGGACCACAACGAGTTCCGCGAGCCTCTGCTCACCTACGTGCACGCCTACCAGCTCTATCGCCACCCGGACTTCAGCGAGATCCGCCGGCAGTACGCCGCTGTCCTGCGCGATCACGTCAGGCTCCTGCCGCACCTCCAGAGCGAGCTCGACGACTTCCTCGCCGAGCACCGCGACGGGCGGTTCCTCGTCGCGGCTCACATCAAACATCCGAGCCATGCCATCGAGCAGCCGGACGGCACGATCGCTGACCGGCACTCGTATGTGAGTCTCGTCAGGAGGGCCCTCGCTGACCGGGGAATTGCTGAGACCAGTGACGATTGGGCTGTCTTTCTGGCGACAGAACAGGAGAGAGTGGTCGCTCTATTTCGGGAAGAGTTTGGCGAACATGTCATACAGTTCCCCGACGTGGAACGGATTCCCGAGGACCGTGATGTTCGTTTCGATTCCCTGGATCGACAGGAGAAGCTCGCCGACGGGCACCAGTTGCAACACATAATCGCGGCGGACATGTCCCGCTGGTCGCCACGGCTGGCATGGGAGGTTATCCGAGACGCCAGGGTAATGGCCTCGTCGGACGTACTTCTGCACGCCGTGTCGAACGTCGCAACGGCAGTCTCGTTCATGGGACCCGGTGTGGACATGAGATTCGCGTCCGCCGACTAGCGTCGCGTAGACGTCGCGAGTGTTACGCCCGGCAGTCGCGGAAGGGCCGGTCTGGAGGTGTCCAGCAAGCCCGCGGAGGGGTCTGTTGCACCGGTGCGCGCTGCCGTGGCGAAGGGCGTTGTGCGCTGCCCTTCGACGACCGACTGGGTTGAGCATGGACCACTCAGATCTCACGGCCTCTCTCGGCGCCGCAGCGGATGACGACACAGATTGCAGCGCAATCCCGGACCGTGCCCACGGGCGCGCAAGGCGGTATGTTGGAATCGAAGAAGGCGACGGCCCAGTGCGGACCCCAGGTGCCATGGGGCGAGGGTGATACGGCCACGGATGATCCTCTGGCACGCTTTGCTGGAGCATACAGGGGAGGTCACCATCAGCACGCAGACCGAAGTTCAGGAACCGCCTGCGCGGAGCCGCACGAGAACCCGTACCACGACTTCACGCACGCCTTGGCTCGTGTGGGCGGCTGTGACGACCGCCACGTTCCTCACTGGTATCGGCGTGTTCGTCTTTGACGCCGACGCGTATTGGTCCGTCGCGATGTCGCTGGCCAAGGGCGAGGCGCCGTTTCCGGGGTACTTCGATCTGCGAGGCGTTCTCAGCGGCATCGCCTACGTCCCCGCAGCACTTGTCGTACGAGCTGGCGGCGACATCCTCGCAGGATCTGCTGTCCTCGCACAGAATTCACTTCTAGTCGGGTGGTTCGCCGCATTCCTGCTTCCCGCACTCGCTCGGCCATGGCGTGAACTTGGGACTCCTGGGCGGTGGGGCGGCGCCTTTCTCGCTTGGACTGTTCTGCGCGGTTTCGCTCCATACCCGCTTATGGACATCTATGCCGTTACCGCGGCATTGCTGGCTCTGGTGCTCGTACAACGCCGGGGCATTGGTGCTCTCATCGGCGCTGGGCTGATGCTGGGGTACGCGGTCAACGTCCGGCCTGCCTACCTGCCTGTGATCGCTCTCCTGGCAGTTGTTACCGTTGTGGTCCGCAGTTGGTCTTCCTTTTGGGTGGCACTCGGAGGTGCCGTAGCACTCGCACCGCAGATCCTATACTCGTGGCTATCCCGAGAGGTGCTAAGTCTGTCGCCAGCTGCCACTGAGGGATTGGTCGCGCTCCAGGCTGGCTACGCGGCGTACACGGTGCGATACGACACCGCACCGTGGGACGGCGGCATCGACGCTCGCCAGTTCTTCTGCTCACCCGCAATGGCGGCAAACGTACATCCACTACCCACGACAACGACTGAACTCGCTGCTGCCTACCTCTCGAACTTCGAGCACGCGTTGCCTTTCGCGCTCCAGAAAGTCGCAGCGTCGCTTCACTGGCCGCTGTCGACCCCATACCTCCATCCCGCCCCCGGGCTGGATGCGCTATTTTCAGCCGCGGTCACGATTATTGCGGTGGTCGGCTGCGCGACGCTCGCACTGTCTCCCGTGCTCCGTCGGCGCCATACGTCACGTGGACTCTGGGTCGCGTGGGGCCTGGTGATCTCTACGGTTGTCGCGAGCATCGCCACCCTCGCAGGCTCAGCGACTGAGAGCCGGTTCGCGATTCCGCTCGTCCTCATAGGTGTGGTTGGGGTCTCGGTATTGGCAGATGCTGGCCTCGGTGCGGTCCGAGCGTACCCGCGCGCGTTCGCCGCGGCTGTTGTAGCCGCCTGCATGGTCGTGGCGCTGGGCTACGCCGGTCTAGCGCACCCTGCTCCGCGCGGCATGGTGACTCCTGAGGTCTGCGAGACCGCCTAAGCAATGGCGTCACCCACGGCTGAGCTGGTCGGTTGGGATCGCGAAGCCGGCTCATCGCGAATGAGGGTGAACCGCCCCGGCGTGTCCGGAGACTTCAGTCGGGGCTTGACCCCTGTTCTTGGACACGCGGGTGGTGTCATGCGGCGGTCGCCAGCGTAGTGGCGCCGTGGTGGGTGTTCTCGTAGGTGATGGGGCTGAGGTGGCCGCACCAGGAGTGGCGGCGTCTGGTGTTGTAGCGGGTGATCCAGGCGAACACTGCGCGGCGGGCGGTGGCAGGGTCGGGCCAGCCGGTGGCGCCGGCGAGGGTCTCGCGCTTGAGGGTCGCGTTGAACGACTCGGCCAGTGCGTTGTCCGCCGAGGAGCCCACGGCGCCCATCGAGCGCCTCACGCCGAGCCGGTCGCACAAGGCGGCGTAGTCGGTGGAGGTGTAGACCGACCCGTGATCGCTGTGGAAGATCGCCCCAGTCAGGGACCCGCGCTCTCGGGCGGCTGCGTGCAGGGCGTCGGTGACCAGCTCGGTGCGCATGTGGTCGGCGATCGACCAGCCGACCAGGCGCCGGGAGTAGCAGTCGATCACGGTCGCCAGGTAGAGGAACTGCTTGTCCCCGCAGGGCAGGTAGGTGATGTCCCCGACGTACTTGGTGTTCGGCTCCTCGGCGGTGAAGTCCCGGCCGAGCAGGTCCGCGACCTTCTCGTCGGCGGGTTCGGGGATCGTGGTGCGCACCCGCCGACGCAACCGGATCCCGGCGATCGAGTGCTCACGCATCACCCGGGCCACCCGCTTGTGGTTGACCCGCTGATCGGGCTCGGCGCCGTCGTTGAGCTCGGCGGTGATCCGCGGCGCCCCCAACGCCTTGTCACCGGAGTGCACCCGTGCGATCCGCTGCGCGAGGTCCTCGTCCGCCTCAGCCCTGGCCGCCCGGGCCGGCGCGGCTGCGACCCACGCGTAGAACGACGAGCGGGCCACGCCCACGACCTGGCACAACCGCTTCACCTCGAAGGTGGACTGGTGGTCGGCGACGAACTGGAAGCGGCTCACCAGTTCGTCTCCCCGGCGAAATACTTCGCCGCCGCGCGCAAGATCTGCCGCTCGGTGTCGAGCTTGCGGGCCTCGGCCTCCAGCTCGCCCACCCGGGCCCGCAACCGCGCGACCTCCGCCTCGGGCGTCTCACCGGGCGGCGGGGCACTCGAGCGGGAACGCGACTGTCCCCGGATCGGCACACCCGCGGCCTTGATCCACCCCGACAGCGTCGTGTCCATGATCCCCAGATCAGCCGCGATCCCCGCGACCGTCGCCGTCGGCGTCACCCGATACAGCTCCACAGCATCGCGACGGAACTCCGCCGAGTACGTCTTCCTCGCCATGACCAGATCGTCTCGCTTCCTCCAGGCCAAGCCCGGAATCAGCGTGTCCAAGATCAAGGGTTGAACCGCCCCGGCGTGTCCGGAGACTTCAGTCCTTGGAAGGGTTGGGATCGGGGTCATGTCGAGTGGTGCGTCCAG
>NZ_VTTP01000017.1 GCF_008364845.1 Actinotalea subterranea
CAACCACCACCGACCCCACACCGCCTGCGAGAACAAGCCACCAGTCACCCGATTGATCAACCTGCCGGGTCAGTACAGCTAGACCCGAGAGGGGTCGGGCACGCCCAGAGGTGTCGGAGGCCTGTCACGGCGGTGCCAGACCCCGCCCGCCCCGTCCTCGGGACTCGGTTGCGTCTCGTCGGGCACGCCCTCGTCGACGAACGACGCCTGGCCGTGCCGGTCCCGGCTGTAGAGGACGCACAGCCCTCGGCCGCTCCGCTTCGCGTCGTACATCGCCGCGTCGGCAGCGGCGACGATCGCGTCGGAGGTCGCCAGGCCGTCCATGGTCGTGGCCACGCCGATGCTGCTCGTGGACGTGTACGTGTGCGCCCCGAACCTGTGCGGTGCCTGCAGGCGCTCGTTGACGCGGCGCGCGACGGCCAGCGCCGCCTCGCCCGTCGCCACCTCGTCGAGCAGGACGAGGAACTCGTCGCCGCCCACGCGAGCGGCCGTGTCACCTGCTCTCAGCTCGCTCATGATGCGCTCAGCCACGTCGACGAGAAGCTGGTCGCCGGCCGCGTGACCCAGGGTGTCGTTCACCGTCTTGAAGTCGTCGAGGTCCAGGAACATGACCGCGAACCCGCACGAGCGCCTGCCCGCGAGGCTCAGACGGTGGCCCAGCCGGTCCCAGAAGGCGGCGCGGTTGGCCAGGCCGGTCAGGTCGTCGTGCAGCGCCCGGTGGCTGAGCTCCCGTGTGGCGATCGCCAGCTCGGCCGTCCGGTCCGCGACGCGGCGCTCGATCTCCTGGTAGGACGCCTCGAGCTCCTCACCGAGCGAGTTCACGCCCGCCGCCACGGCGTCGACGATGTCACCGGCGGGCCCGACGGTGGCGCGCGCGTCGAACCGGAGCGCGGCGAGCTCCTGGATGACGCTCACGACCTCGTCGAGTCGGCGCTCCAGGTCCGGGATGCCGCCCGCATCCGGTGCCACCGGCGTCGTCGTCACGCCACGTGCTCCTTGAGCCAGGCGAGGGCCTCTGCCTCGTCCTCGAACATCCGCGTCGGGGCCTTCGGCCTGCTCACGTTGATGAAAAACGTCGCCATCATCCGGCTGAGCGGGTTCCCGACAAGCAGCGCGACGGCGGACACGACCTCGTGGCGGCGGATGAACTCCATCCGCGCTGCCCGGTCCTGGGGGCCGGCATCGGTCGTGCGCACCAGGAGCGGGGTGGGGCGGCCGCCGGTGAGCCGGGTCATCGCGTCGATCGCCTCGAGCGCATCCTCGAGGCCCGAGGGGACGTGCGGGGCCCAGGCGAGCTCCACCACGCCATCCGGCCGGAGCCACATGCGGAACTTCTCCCCCGTCACCTCGGGGTGCTCGTCGCTCACTGATGTTCCCTTGTTCGGCGCCCGGCCGACCTTGTGGGCCCCGTGGCTGCGCGCCCCGTCTCGCGACAGGTTCGACCGTTCATCCTTCAGAGGGATTATCGGCTCGCTCCGGTCGCTTCGTGAGCAGACCGCCCGAGGCAAGAGTGGGCGCGATGTCAGTCGCTGGCGAGGGGCATCTGCGACGGGTCGTTGCACGACGTCGGGGCCGTCAGCCGCCGACGACGCTCACCATCAGCGGGTCCTCCTGACGGAGGCGCTCGAGCACCGGCGCTGAGCCACGGCCGGGTGGGCAGACGGCGACTAGGGCGTGTCTCCCGATCCGAGCAGCCACTTGCCGCGGAACTCGGCCATCGAGCCCTCATGAGACTCCACGTCAGCATCCATCCAGTTCCAGCGGACCACTGCGTCGCTAGCGTCGTCGAGGCCGACGCAGAAGGGGTTACCGGTCCCGTCGTCACCGAACGCGAGCAAGGTCCGAGGCAGGCCTCGATCCCAGGCAGCCAGGTTCTCCTCGATGAGCCGGCTCACCGGCCAGACGACGAACCACTGGCCATCGCGGTCGTAGTGCCCGTCTGACTCTCGATACAGCCCTCGCACCGGTGCTGGCAGCGACACGGCCAGCACAGCCTCGGCCCCGGTCATCCGTGCGGCGCCAGGTCCTGTCATGGGCCCCATAGTGCCGGGTGACCAGCTCGCGCCGCTGCGTCCAGGGCGGCTCCACGTGAGCGCGCCCGGGCCGGGCCTTGCGAAGAGGGCCAGAAGTACGCTGCCTCGATGACGCGATTCCTGGCGATCTACCACGGCGCGGCGGACGCCTCCGACAAGGAGGCCCTCACCGAGGACCAGCAGGCTGAGTTCATGAATGCCTGGGCCAGGTGGGCGCAGACCCACCAGCAGGCGCTCGTCGACCCGGGCGCGCCCCTGTACCGGAAGAAGCTCGTGAGCGCCGAGGGCGTCGAGGACTTCGTCGACTCGAAAACCGGGTACGCGATCGTCGAGGCGGGTTCGCACGACGAGGCGGTCGAGATCTTCGCCGAGCATCCGCACCTGCGGCTCATCCCCGGGAACTCGATCGAGGTGCTGGAGTGCCCGCCCGCACCCGAGCAGCCGTGAGACCGAGCAGCCGTGAGACCGAGCCGGCGCGAGTCCGTCGGGCTTCGCCCGCGTCCGTGAACCGGCCGTCGACCCGATGAGAACCGGCGTCGGCAACCGTCTGAGTAGTGACCCGTGAACTCGCAGCGCAGCAGGGAGAGCAACGAGATGGGCATGCTCCGGTACTCGATCAACGTCACGCTCGACGGCTGCTGCCACCACGAGGCGGGGCTCCCCCCGGACGAGGAGTCGATGCGCTACTGGACCACTGAGATGGAGCGAGCTGATGCCCTGCTCTACGGCCGGGTCACCTACGAGATGATGGAGTCGGCGTGGCGCAAGCCCGCCACGGGTCCGTGGCCCGACTGGATGGGTGAGTGGGAGGTCCCCTTCGCCGAGACCATCGACCGGGCGAAGAAGTACGTCGTGTCGAGCACGCTGGACGAGGTCGACTGGAATGCCGAGCTGGTGCGAGGCGACCTCGGGCAGGCCGTTCAGCGGCTCAAGGAGGAGTCCGGCGGGAGCCTGTGGGTGGGTGGCGTGACGCTGCCCACGGCGCTGGCGGACCTGGGACTGATCGACGAGTACGAGTTCGTCGTGCACCCGCTGCTCGCCGGGCACGGGCCGACGCTGCTGTCCGGTCTACGCGAGCGCATCCAGCTCGAGCTCGTGGACCGCCACGAGTTCCGGTCGGGAGCGGTTGTCCAGCGATACCGGCCGGTGCGAGCCACGGCCTGACCTGAACCGTCCTGGTACACCGGACGCCCGCCCCGGCCCCCGCCGGGCGGTCCGAGCACGACTTCATCGACCGGTCACGTGGAGGTCGCCGGCTCGACGTGCGGCCCACCTACGGTCGTGCCATGACGACTGACATGACGGTCGCACCGACGACGACCGGGACCTTGACCTTGACGCTCGTGCGCCACGGGCGCACCTACCTCAACCAGCGCCGCCTGCTCCAGGGCTGGTCGAACTCACCGCTGACCCGGGACGGCCTCGACGGCGTCCGGACGACCGCTCGGCACCTGGCGAACCGGCCCTTCGTGGCCGCCTACTCGTCGCCGTCGGGAAGGGCCGTCACGACGGCGGTCGAAATCCTGCGGCACCACGAGGGCGTGCGCCTGCGCACCGACGCGGGGCTCCGGGAGTTCAGCTTCGGGCACTTCGAGCGCAAGCACGAGTCGGTGCTGGACCGGGTGATCGTCTGGCCGGAGCTCGTCGGGCAGATCATCGACGGCTCCCACCCGGGGTTGCCGGGAGGCGAGGACGCCGCGACGTTCCTCGCGCGGCTCCAGGCCGCGATGGACCGGATCGCCACGGCGCACCCCGAGGGCGGGGAGGTGCTCGTGGTCGGGCACGGGCTCGCGCTCGGCGTCTGGCTGGCGACGGTCGGCGACGGGGTGCTCGTCCCCCTGCCGAACGCCTCGGTCTCGCGGGTGCGGCTCACGCCGGAGGGGGTCCGCGTGGACGAGGCCGCCGTCGACGTCGCGCACCAGGGCGTTCTCGGTGCCCGGCCGGCGGCGGAGCCCGTCGTCGCCTCGGCCTGACCGCCGAGTCCCGTCACCGGGGCGGCGCGCCGTCGTCGTCCCACGGCTCGACCGTCATGCCTTGAAGTGGACCCAGCGCCCCTCGGACACGACCTCGACGGAGCCGTCGACGACGGCGATGGCCGTCTGCTCGTCGATGGCGTAGGCGGGTACTCCGAGGTCCGCCGCCCACCGCTCGGCATGATCGAGCGTGTTGGTGGGGAAGGCGTCCAGGTGCGGGAAGATCGCGAAGTCGACGAGCCCGAGCGTCCGGTCGTCCCGCGCGGCCGGCCACTCGACGAAGGAAGGCCCGATGCGTGGCGTCATGACCATGCTCCCCGCGCTCACTCCCACCCAGACCGTGTCCGCCAGGGACGGCAGCAGGGCGGCCAGCCCGGACTGCCGCATCCAGTGGCACAGGTAGGTGGCATCGCCGCCGTCCACGAGCAGCACGTCGGCCTCCCGGACCCAGGGAACCCATCGGTCCTCGCCGATCGTCGGGAGTGCCGTGAGCTCGAGAACGCCGAGGGAGGCCCAGCCCAGGCCGGACAGGTGCGCGGACCCGGGCCCGGCCGCCAGGAACCCTTGCACCGTCGTGGGATCGCACATCGGATGGCCCCACTGCGCTGTCGGGATGCAGAGCGCCCTGGACTCGCCGAGCGGCTTGCCCAGGAGCCTGACGAGGGCGTTCGCGATGCTCGGGTTGGTGACGCCACCGGACGTGAGCAGGAGCTTCATGGGTACCTCGCAACGTGAGTCGGTCGTGTGAGCATGTGGACCGGTGGCGGGGCCAGAAGTCATCGGCGGTGGCGCTCGGAGGCGCTGTAGCCTCCGGAAGGTGGCCGCTGAGGAGTACCTGGAGCTCAACCGCACCAACTGGGACAGTCGCGCGTCGGTCCATGCGCAGGGGTACGGGATCGATCGGCTGCTGGCTGACCCGACGGCGTTGTCGGACGTCGTCGCCTTCGACCTCCCGCGGCTCGGGGACCTCACCGGCTCGGACGTCGTCCACCTGCAGTGCCACATCGGTACCGACACCCTGAGCCTCGCCCGGCTGGGGGCTCGCGTGACCGGCGTCGACCTGTCGGGCACGTCCCTGGGCGTGGCGCGCGACCTGGCGGAGCGCGCGGGCACGGATATCGAGTACGTCCAGTCCGACGTGTACGCCGCCCCGGAGGCGCTCGGCGGCCGCCAGTTCGACATGGTCTACACCGGCATCGGCGCCATCTGCTGGCTGCCGAGCATCCGCCGCTGGGCCGAGACCGTCGCGGCCCTGATCCGCCCCGGCGGCCGGCTGTTCATCCGCGACGGTCACCCCGTGCTCAACGCGGCCATGGCGATGACGGTCGGCGCCGAGCACCCCGACCGCGAGCAGCAGCCGTGGATGACCGGCCCGGGAGCGACGACGCTCGCCCTCGAGCTCCCCTACTACGAGCAGGCCGAGGCCCTCGTCTGGAACGACGAGTACACCTACGCCGGCGACGAGAAGGTCGCGCAGCCGCGTTCGATGGAGTGGAACCACGGCCTCGCCGAGATCGTCACCGCCGTGCTCGACGCGGGCATGGAGCTGACCTCGCTCACCGAGCACGACAGCGTCCCGTGGGACGCGCTGCCGGGCTTCATGGTGCTCGACGAGGACGTGAACGAGTACCGCCTGCGTGAGCGTCCCGAGCGCCTGCCTGCCACGTTCACGCTCACTGCTCGGCGGCGCTGAGCCCCGCGGCTTGCCGCGCTGATGGCGGCGGTGTGAGCCGTTCGGTCCCGGGCAGCTGCGGCCGTCAGGCGGACAGGATCGCCCGCGTCGCGCGCCACCGGGCGGAGCGCCGCACGAGGATGAGCACCGAGCCGAGGGCGATCCACATCACCGCGAGGAGGACGACTGTCCTCGCCTCACCGCCCGTGGCTGCCAGCGCCGCGCCGGGCAGCGTCCGGTTCTCGATCCGCGTGATCGCACCATCGGTGTCCACGGCGAAGCTGGTCCTCGTCGTCACCGGCTGGCCGTCGAGGCCGGTGCCGATCGCCACGAGATGGTGGTCGCCGGGCTCGAGCACGGGCAGGGTGCCGGTGACGGTCGCGGTGCCGTCGGGGCCGACGACGGCCCGCCCGATGACCACGGGCGTCGAGTGCACCTCGAGCACGAGCTCGCTGCCCGGCTGGAGACCGGAGGCGGTAGCCGCCACCGGAGCGGCGGCGGCCTTGGCCCCCAGCGGGGTCTTCACCTGGAGCACCACGTCCGTGGGTGGTCCGGTGACCGTGCCGCTGACGACGGCGGCGCCCGGCTCGGTGACGTCGTCACCGGCGGCCGTCGCAGTGACCGTGCACAGGCCGGCACCGATCGCGCGCAGCTCGCCGTCGACCACGGAGCACGCGCCCTCGCCCGACACCGTGACGGGCAGGCCGTACTCGGAGCTGGCCACGACGGAGATCACCGGGGACAGGAACGTCATCAGGGGCAGGTCGCTGAGCGTCACCGCCTGCGGTCGCTTCCCGACCGTCTGGGTGCGGGTGACGGCGGTCGCCGCGGCCGTCGTCGCGGTGCCGGGCTGGGTGGCTGTGAGGGTGCACTGACCCACGCCGGTCGCCACGAGCTCGCCGGCGTCGAGGGCGCAGGCGCCGCTCGCCGACAGGCCGACGGTGAGGCCCACGGAGGACGTCGCCGCGGGCGTGACCCGCTGGCCGTAGACCATGGCGGGCAGGGCGGCGACGGTGAGCGTCTGCGGGCGCTGCCCGACGGTGGCGGCAACTGTCGCGTCCGCGGCCTCGACCTCGCTGGTGCCCGCCTGCGACGCCGTCACCGTGCAGGTCCCGACGCCGGTGAAGGACAGGCTCGAGCCCGCGAGGCTGCACGCGCCGGTCGCGGCGAGCGTGACCGGGAGGGCCTCGGACGACGTCGCGCTCACGGCCACGGGCGCCGAGGCGTAGACCTTCCCGGTCGGCAGCGCGGCGAGCGTGATCGTCTGGCTGCGCTTGGCGACCGTGACGGTCTGCGACGCACTGCCGGGCGCGACGGCGCTCGTCCCCGAGTAGGCCACGCCGACCGGCACCGTGCCGGCGGCGTGCGTGATCCCGTCGACCAAGGCGTGCCCGTCGACGAGCGCGATCCCGGTCGTCGTCACTCCGTCCACGGTGATCTGGACCGTGCCCGGTGCGGGCGAGCCGCCGGCCGTGACGTCCACGGAGACGGCGAACGGCTGACCGCTCACGGGGCTGGCCGGCGACGTGCTCACGGTGACCGACGGCACGGCCTTCGGCGTCGTGGTCGTGGTAGGCGCGGAGGGCGCGCCGTAGCCGAGGACGTTCGCCGCCTCGACGCGGAAGGTGTAGTCGGTGCCGTTGGTCAGGCCCGTGATGGTCGCGTACGTGGCGGGCGGGGTGCCGCCGACGGTGCCGCACTCGCTCTCGGAGCCACCGGCCGGCGTGCACAGCACCCGGTACGACGTCACACCGCCGGCGAGGTCGCTCGGCGCGTTCCAGGTCACGGTCGCGTGGCTGTCGCCCTGCGTGGCCGCGACGTCCAGTGGCGCGCTGGGAACACGGCTCGCGAACGTCAGCGTCACCGAGCCCTTGCTGCCGCTGTGATACCCACCGAGGCCGATGAGGTAGCTCGTCCCCGCGTCGAGGGTCACGGTGACCGCGGCGTCGAGCCCGTAGAAGTCGTCGTTCTGCACCACCAGCGAACTGCCGGCCCACACCTCGAGGGTGTTGTCCCACCCGGAGGGGCTGATCGACGTCGCGCGGATGAAGACCCTCGTCGTCGCTGACGGGGTCACCGAGTACCAGGTGACGTTGTTCCAGTAGGGCTGGCCCGGGCGGGCGGGCAACGACGTCACGTCGGCGTTCGTCGCCGTGAACGACGAGTCGAAGTCACCGATCGGCAGCGGGACGGGCGCTCCGGGGGTGCCGCCGGGGGTGTCGGCTGAAGCGATCGCGGGCGTGGCAAGCACGAGCGCCACGGCCGCGGCCGTCGCGAGAGCCATGGCGCGGCGCACTGGTGAGCGGAACATGCGTCGGGTCCTCCGGGGTCGGCCCGCTGGCTGCGGTGAGCCGTCCCATCGGCCGGACCTGAGGCCTCATGAGGGGTTGGTCGTTCGACGGTCGTTCTGGTCGCGCGGGCCAGGGCCCAGCTGCGAGACGGCGTGGTGGGTGAGCTGAGGGACGCTCTCGACGGGCACCACCCCGCAGTTCACGAGCCCGGCGATCCCCTGCAGCGCGGCGAGGAAGACGGTGACTGCGCTGCCGCCGTCGTCGTCGTCGGGGAACAGCTCCCGGAGGGGGGCGAAGGCGGCTGTGGCGCTGCGGCCGATCGCGGTCGCGTCCCTGCCGTCCTCGTGCCGAAACATGACCTCGACGAGGTTGGCCTCGCCGATCGCGAAGTCGAGATAGGCGTCGGCCGCCCGTCGTGCTCGGACGGGTAGCCCGGCGTCGGACGCGACGGCGTCGTGAAGACGGTCGGCGAGCATCGCGAACCCGGCGACGGCGAGTGCGTCCAGTAGCTGGCGTCGGCCGGCGAAGTGACGTGCCGGGGCGGCGTGCGAGACTCCGACGTCCCGGGCGAGCTCGCGCAGCGACAGGGCGTCCGCCCCGCGTTCCCTGAGCACTGTGAGTGCCCGATCGAGCACGGCCTCGCGGAGGTTGCCGCGCCGGTACTGAACGACTTCAGCCATGGGGGCATCCTACCGAGCCCAGATTTGCATTGACTACAAAGTAGGCAATGCCTACAGTCGTCACATGCCCAGTCTCGCCTCCAGCTCCCAGGTACCCGACCAGTCCGGCCGCGTCGCCGTGATCACCGGTGCCAGCAGCGGCATCGGATACGCCGCAGCCTCGGCACTCGCGTCACGGGGTGCGAGGGTGATCCTCGCGGTGCGGGACCCCGCGAAGGGACGCGCTGCGGCTACGGCGATCGGCGCGAAGGCCGAAGCACGTCGCCTCGACCTCTCCGCACTGTCCTCGGTGCGGGACTTCGCGGGCGGGATCACCGGACCCATCGACTACCTGATCAACAACGCCGGCACCATGACCGGCACCAGGCAGGTCACCGCGGACGGCTTCGAGAGCCAGCTCGGGGTGAACCACCTCGGGCACTTCGCGCTGACGAACCTGCTGCTCGACCGCACCACGGGCCGCGTCGTCACGGTGACCTCGAGCACCGCCGGCACCGCCAAGGTCGACTTCGACGACCTGGCGTGGGAGCACCGCCCATACAGCCCGTTCGGGGCATACGCGCAGTCCAAGCTCGCCAACCTCCTCTTCACCGTCGAGCTGCAGCGCAGGCTCGAAGCCGCGGGGTCGGCAGTGCGCTCGACGGCGGCTCATCCGGGCTGGGCCTCCACCGGCTTCAGGATCACCAGCGGCAACGCCGTCCTCGATGCCGTCAGCGCCGCCGGCACCCGCCTCCTCGCCCACGGGCCCGAGAAGGGCGCCCTCCCCACCTTGCTCGCCGCCACCGGGGACGTCCCCGGCGGCAGCCTCGCCGGGCCACGCCTGTTCGGAGTTCGTGGGCCGGCGACGGTCGTCACCGACCTTCCGCCTGCAGCGAGGGACCTGGACGTCGCCCGACGCCTCTGGTCCGTCTCCGAATCGCTCACAGGCACGTCGTTCCCGGTGGCCGCACCGGCGCCGCCGCCCGACCGGCCCCGACCTGCCACCCGCCCGCACCTGGGCGACGATGGTCCCGAACGGGGCGATCGACCGGTGTAGAGGAGCTCGCATGACTCGTGTGCTGGTGACAGGTGTGCGCGGCAAGACCGGCACTCCCCTGGCGCACCTGCTCGCCGCCCGGCCGGGGATCGATGTGCTCGGCGGCAGCAGCGACCCCACGACGGTCACGCTCGAGGGCGCGCAGCCCACCGCCTTCTCGTGGGACGACGCGTCCACCTGGGCGGCCGCGACGGACGCGGTCGACGCGGTGTACGTGGTGCGGCCGGATCGCGCGGACGCGCCCGAGCTGATCGACGCGCTGCTCACGGAGCTGTCGGCGGATGCACGCGTCGTCCTGCTGTCCGAGCGGGACGCGGACTCGGTGGGACCCGACGGTTGGGCCGTACGCACCGAGCAGGTGGTGCGCGGCAGCGGCCGGCAGTGGACCGTTCTGCGGCCGAGCTGGTTCATGCAGGTCCTGACGGACGAGCGCTTCTACCTCGCCCAGCTCGTCGAGGAGGGCGAGCTCGCCTTCTCGAGCGGCGGGGCGAGCCTCGCGTGGATCGACGCGCGGGACATCGCCGCGGTGGCCGAGTGCGCCCTGCTCGACGACGGCCACGAGGGGCAGGTCTACGAGCTCTCCGGCCCGGAGTCGCTCACGCTGACCCATGTCGCGGAGCAGCTCTCGACCGCCGTCGGCCATCGCGTCGCCCACCGGGAGATCACCATCGACGAGGCCCTCGAAGGCCTGCGCGGGTTCGAGCGTGACCTCACGCTGTGGACGTTCGAGCGCGTGCACGCCGGGACCTTCGCGCCGGTGACCGACACCGTCGAGCGCCTCACGGGCCGCCCGGCCCGGACCCTTCAGACGTTCCTCGCGGACTCCGCCGCGGTGCTCCGGCGAGACTGACGGCCCCGCGGCTGCTCGCGGTCAGCCGTGGATGGAAGCCCGCGGCTGGGTCACGGCGTACCGGGCCGCGAACGTGCGGACGGCCTCGTCGACCACCTCGGCGGTGCGCTCCGCGGTCACCTCCCAGCCCGGCACCAGCAGCGCCGGCCAGAAGAGGTAGTTCGCGATCATGCCCAGGAACTGGGTGGCTGCGAGCTCGGCGTCCTCGACCAGCACGGTCCCTGCCGCGTGCTCGGCCAGGAGGTACGTCCGCACCGACTCGAAGTAGGGCAGCTTCCCCTGCGAGAACTGCGCCTGGGCCAGTTCGGGGAAGCGGGGCAGCTCGGCGATGACGATCCTGAACAGGTCGGTCATCTCGGCACGGCCCAGGAGCTCGGCGTAGCGGCGGCCGAGGATGCCGAGCCCCGCCAGGATGTCGCCGGACGGCGGGAGCTCCTCCTCGTCGGCGGTGGACCACGCCTCGGTCACGATCGCGTCGAAGAGGGCCGCCTTCGTCGGGAACTGCTTGAACAGGGTGGCGCGGGAGACGTCCGAGCGCTCGGCGATGCGTGCCAGCGACGTCCGGTCGTACCCCAGCTCGAGGAACAGGTCGGTCGCGGCCCTGACGATGGCCGCGCGCTTCTGCTGGGCGACGCGCTGGTGGTACGTCGTCGGAGGGCGGCTCATGGGTCGAGTCTATGAGGTGAGTGGCTTGACTCACCTCATATCGACGCTTAGCGTCAGTGGTGAGTCGCCCGACTCACCACTGCGCGGGACGCCCACTCCGGCAGCGCACCCCGGCCATCCGTCCACCTCCAGAAGGAGCAGCCGATGCCCCGCTTCGACGACCAGACAGCGCTCGTGACCGGCGGGACCGGCGGCCAGGGCTCGAGCCACGTCCGCGCGTTTCACGCGGAGGGGGCGAACGTGGTGATCGGCGACGTCGACGCCGAGCGAGGCGCCGCTCTCGCCGACGAGCTCGGAGCCCGCGCCCTGTTCACCCGCCTCGACGTCACCGACGAGGACTCCTGGTCCGCCGCTGCGCTCGCCGCCGAGAGCACCTTCGGAACGCTCGACGTGCTCGTCAACAACGCGGGCGTGCAGAACCCGCCGGCACCGATCGAGACGACGGACCCGGCCACATGGTCGCGGATCCTCGACATCAACCTCACGGGGACCTTCCTCGGTATCAGGGCCGCAGCCGCCGCCCTGCGCCGCGCAGGAGGCGGAGCCATCGTCAACATCGCCTCGACCATGGGGCTGGGCGGCACGGCGCACTACGCCCCGTACGTCGCCAGCAAGTGGGCCGTGCGGGGCCTCACGCGGACGGCAGCGCTCGAGCTCGGCCGGGACCGGGTGCGCGTGAACACCATCCACCCCGGCGTGATCGCGACGCCCTTCATCCGCGAACCAGCGGCCGGCGCCACCACGGCGATCGCCGACGTCTACTCTCCGGAGCCGTTCGCCATCCCTCGGCTCGGCGAGCCGACCGACGTCACGCGACTCCTGCTGTTCCTCGCCTCCTCCGAGGCGTCGTTCATCACCAGGGCGGAGTACGTGGTCGACGGCGGGCTGCTCCTCGGCCCGGCCCTCAAGACGGAGGCCGCATGAGCCACCCGGACACGACCGCACAGGGCAACCCTCAACGGGACGCCTCGTTGTCGCACCTGCCGGAGCACGTCCGGCGAGCCATCGGGATCACGCCCGCTGCAGGTACCAGGGAACGGATCATCGACATCACCACGCTGGGCCGCCGCACCGGCCGACCTCGTCGGATCGAGATCTTCTTCTACCGCGCCGCGGGAGCGACCTACCTGTGCAGCGGCGCCGGCGGGGCGCCGACCGACTGGCACGCGAACCTGCTCGCCCATCCCGCCTTCACGTTCCACCTCAAGAACGGCGTCCGTGCCGACCTGCCGGCGTGGGCCACACCGGTCACCGACCCGGCCGAACGCCAGGCCGTGCTGACCGAGATCGTCGCGGACCTCAACCAGCCTCATGACCCGGGGACCATTCGGCCGACCCGACTCGAGGACTGGGCCCGCAGTCGGCTGATGCGGATCACCTTCCCACCACCGGACTGACCGCGGCTGGACCTGCCCGACGGCCGGCGCTCGGCCGACGGCGGGCACTCGGCCGAGCGGATGCCGCGCGGGCCCTCACCCGGCTCGCGGCAGGAGGTCGATGGCGGTGTCGGCGACGTCCTCCAGCCGGTCGGCGTCGACCCCGGCCTTGCCGAGGGCCTCGATGCCCCGGAGGACGGCCAGGACGAGGGTCGCGAGCTGATCGGCGTCGGCGGCCGGGTCGAGGTCGCCGTGGCGCTGTGCGGCGCGGATGTCCTCGGCCAGGGTCGCGGCGATGCGCTCCAGGGTCTGGCGGGACCGGTAGACGACGTCGGGATCGTGCTCGGAGAGCTCGGCAGCACCCTTGGCGAGGAGGCACCCGCGGTGCCTCTGGTCGGCGGCAACTCCGGCCGCTGCCGCGCGGATGTGGGCGCACAGCCGGCCGAAGGCCTCGTCGTCGGGCCCGCTCAGGTTGCTCGCGACGTCGTCGGCGATGCGCGCGCAGTAGGTGTCAAAGACCTGAAGGAACAGCTGCTGCTTGCTGCCGAAGGCCCCGTAGAGGCTGCCCTTGCCCAGGCCGGTCGCCGAGGCGATCGCGTCCATGCTCGTGCCGGCGTATCCCTTGCTCCAGAACTGGTCGCGAGCGGCGTCGAGAACCGCTCCCTCGTCGAACTCCCTCGGCCTGGCCACACCGAGATCCTACGCGTACTTGACGGGTCGGTCCAGAACTCCTTACGTTTGTGGACGAGCCGGTCCAAAACCCTGGTGCCGACCACGACCGACGGCACCGACCCCGTCGCGAGACACACGTGAGGAGCAGACATGACGACGAACGAAGAGGTTGTCCGCGAGGCGTACCGGCTGGCGGAGGGGAACACTCTCGACGGCGAGGGGTTCCGCGCCCTGTTCACCGAGGACGGGACGTTCAACGACATGCCGAACTCGCTGACCTTCCGCGGGGACCAGATCCCAGCCGCGCTGGCAGGCCTCGCCAGCGCCTTCCCGGACATCCACCGTGAGCTGATCGGCGTGCACGCGATCGGTGACGTCGTCGCCGTGGAGCTGCGCATCCAAGGGACGCACCTCGGCCCGTTCCCGACCCCGGCCGGCGAGATCCCCCCGACGGGCCGGCGCATCGACGTGCCGACGGCGGACCTCTGGCACCTCCGTGACAGGAGGATCGAGACGTTCAACTGCTACAACGCGGCCAACGTGTGGCTCGCCCAGCTCGGCGCCAGCCCCGACTTCGCGGCAGCGATCGAGGCCGCCACGGCCGAGGCCGCAACCGCCGCGACGCGGGCGTAGCCCGTGGACCAGCTGAGGACCTACACCCTGCGCACGGCTGAGGCGCTCGACAGGTACGCGACCGTCCACTGGCCGCGGCACGTCGCCAGCATGCCGTCGTTCGGGGTCACCGTGCGCGGCGTCTGGACCGATCACCGGCCCGGCGCCCACCGCCTGGTCGCCCTGCTGTCGTTCGGGCCCGACGTCGATCCGGACGACTTCACCAGCACCTACGTGGCGAGCCCTGAGTTCGCGTCAGACATGGAGGGATTCGACCTCAGTGACATCGTCCACGTCGAGGAGATCCGGCTCTGTCCGGTCGCGGCGTCGCCACTGGCCTAGATCTCCGGCGCGCAGGGCCCACCGCCGAGCGCGGCCAGACCCGCAAGGTCGCCAGCCTGGAAAGACGTCACGGCGTTCCCTTCGGCGTACATGAGCTGCGTCGGGTCGTCCACGTGCGTCAGGCCAACCACGTGGCCCAGCTCATGCCTGAGAACGGGGATGTACGCCGGCTCACCTGCCACATCCGGCGAGGTGAGGAGGTCCGTGTCGAGATACGCGAAACCCGAAACGAAGTGCAGTGGGCCGGCCGGCATCGCACGGACCCCGACCGGGCCTCCGAGCCCCACGTGCTCCGTCGTGAACTCGGAGATCGCGGTGGCATCCGCAAAGCGGATGAGCACGGGCGCCCACCTGTCGCCGTAGAGGTCCGGCTGGTATGGCTCGCGCGAAGCAGAAGCGGGCTCCAGCATCGTGCCGTCGTTGATGAACGCGAAGCCCGTTGCCGCGCTGACCTCCGCGATCGCGGCCGCGGCCCGATCGGGGAAGTCCGGCGGCGCGCCAGTCGGGTCAACGACGTAGTGGATCGCGCGACAGGGCGACCACGTGACTGGGACGGTATGACCGTCCGCCTGGGTCTGGCTCTCGGTGAACTCGTGGGGTGCCGCGGGGTCCGCCACGGCCGGCGGCACACCGAGCGGCGCATCGGCCTCTCCCTGGCCGGGTGGAGGTGCTACGCGGTCTCCGGGCGAGAGGGGGACCAGCGACCCCGATGGGCCTTGTCCGATCGCCTGCGTGAGGTCGTTCCAGGCTCCGACGATGCCGTCAGGACGCTGCCCTACCCACCGCCCGAGTACCGCAACGACGACGAGCACAACCAGGAACCACGACAGCGCGGACACCGTGCGCGGCAGGCTGCTTTGGGTTGCGTCTCGTCGTTGGGCAACTCGCGCCCGACGACGACGCCGCGTCCGCCCAGGCCGGGCGGACGCCCGTGCGCGGCGTCGGCCGGTCACGAGAGGCGTCGGCGCTGCCCCCCGCCACGGCTGAGGAGCCGCTCGCCCCGAGGCCTCGTCGCGTACCCACTGCGGGACTCTTCCCGAAGGAGACCGCGGGAGGTCGTCGTGGGGCGTGCTCACGAGTACTCCATCGGCCGGTTAGCGCTCACGATTGAGCCCGAGGCGCGCGCCGAGGTTAGGTGACGGCGCAGCGAGACCCGCAGCAACCGTGCCTCGCTCCTGACCTGACGCGCGAGAGCGTTCTTCGAGGGCCGGGTCATCGCGCAGCGGTCACACGACTCCGCTGACAGCTGGGCTGGCGCGGCGCCCTCAGTCGCCGACGAACCAGAGGTAGCGGTGCGGCCGGGACATGTGCGCCGCGCAGAGGACCGCGAGCCCGGCAAGGAGCGCCCTCGAAGCCTCCGACTGCACCTCTTGATCCCAGTCGCGGAGCTCGGTCACGGCAGCCCGGGCCTGCGCGACGTTGAAGCATGTGTCGCCATAGGGGTCGATGTAGCTGAGCAACGGGTAGGTCTCGCGCCTCCCCAAGGGGAGGACGTCGGCCGTGATGACCGCCGGCTGCACCGGGAGGCTCGCGTACACGTCTTCAAGTCGCGCGAGCGTCCGGCCTTGCTCGTCCTTGACGACGACGGAGATGGGCACAACCACAGTGTCCTCGGCAGCACTACCAGACACGCGCGACGCAGTTCCCCGCTCCGACACCTGCCTTGCCTCACCGCAGGGCGGAGGAGCCGGCTGCCCCGTGCCGCCGGGCGCCTCGCGTCACGAATCCAGCCGCACGCACGCCGCCTCACCCTGAGCACAGTCCTGCCAGCACGAGGGTGATGAGGGCATCGGCCTCGGCCTGCCAGCCGGGGCGGTCGTGGGCAGCGCCGATGCCGTGCAGGGCGATCATCACGGAACCGGCGAGGACCTCGGCGCTCGCGTCGCCGCGCACCGTTCCCTCCTGGATCGCGGCCGTCAGCAGGTCGGTGACGGCAGCCTCGAGGACTCGCGTGCCTTCGATGAGCTCACCGGAGGAGGGTCCGGATCCGGCCGCCAGGAGGCTGGCCAACGTCCTGGCCAGGCCCTGGTGGGCGTTCATGTGCGCCACCATGGCGCGCAGGAAGGCGCCGAGAGCCTCATGGGCGGGCAGAGTCGCCTGCAGCTCACGGGCGCGGTCACCCAGCGCGAGGATCTCCTGGCCGTAGACCGCTCCCGCGAGGTCCTGCCGGGTCGGGAAGTGACGGTAGAGCGTTCCCGTGCCGACGCCGGCCAGTGCGGCGAGGTCGTCGTAGCGCAGGTCGAAGAACTCGCCGGTGTCGAACAGCTCTCGCGCCTTGGCCACCAGTGCGGCCCGGCTGCGCTGGGCGTCGGCCCGTAGCGGCTTGCCGTCAGTCATGGGGCTGGTCCTCTCGCCCGATCGAGCATCCGTACTTGACAAGTGGAGATTGTCTCCACATCATCGATGTGGAGACAACCTCCACCTACGGTACCGCGACGATCGGCGACACCATGAAGATCTTGATGTTCGGGCGCGGTGTCATCTCCGCTCTCTACGGATGGACCCTGGAGCAGGCCGGCCACGACGTGGAGTTCTACGTCCGGCCGGGCCGCGCCGCGGTCTACGGCGACACGATCGGCCTCGACGTGCTGGACATGCGGCGCGGGCTGCGGGGTCGACGCGTCGTCGAGCAGTGGCCGGTGCGCTACCGCGAGGACCTGGAGGCGGGCCACGGCTTCGACCTCGTCGTGCTGAGCCTGCCGCACCACCAGCTGGCCGAGGCGTCGACGTTCCTCGCCCCGCGCATCGGCGACGCGACGGTCCTGGTGTTCGGCAACGTGTGGGCCGAGCCGCAGGACGCGGTCGCGCCGTTGCCGCTGGACCAGCTCGCGTGGGGCTTTCCCCAGTCAGGTGGCGGCTTCGATCACGACGGCGTGCTGCGTGGGGCGATCCTGCCCACCGTCGTGTTCGGCACGTTCGGCCGGCCCCCGACCGCCCGGGAGCTCACGGCGCGCGACACGTTCCGGCAGGCGGGACTCCGAGTGCGGGAGGAGCCGGACCTCCGGGGCTGGCTGTGGCTGCACTTCGCCTTCAACGCCGGCATGCACGCCCAGGGCCTGCGTCGAGGAACCATGGACCAGCTGATCGGCTCCCGGGCAGACCTGCGCGCGGCCCTGCTGACCAGCCGCGAGCTCCTACCGGTGCTGAAGGCCCGCGGTGTCGACCTGCGACGGCACCGGATGAGGACGCTCATGCTGCGGGCGCCCTCGCACGTGACCTCCTCCGCGATGGCCCTGGCCACCCGCCACGTCCCCGCGGCACGAGCCTCGCTGGAAGCACACACCGATCCCCACGCCCACGAACCGCGCGCCATCTGCCAGGACGCCCTGGCCGAGGCGCGACGCCAGGGCGTGGAGGTACCGCGCCTGCACGCCGCGGAGGCGACCTTCGCCGTCGCACAGCGTCCGTGACGTCTCGACGCCGCGGTCCGCTCACTAGTTGAACTTCTCTACCCGCGCGCCCGGGGCCGTGATGGCCTTGCTCGGGCCGAGCGCTTGGCGACTCCCGTGCTGGCTCGACCGTCTACTGCCGAACGTCGACGTCGAGGGCGAGACGCTGCGCCAGCATCGCGAGGGCATCCGCGACGACGACGATGGACCTGCGGGCACCTGTTCGACGACGCTACGTGGTAGCCGGGCCGGGTCCGGGGACGTCCTCGCGCTGGGGACGCGATGGAAGCCCGCGCACGTCCCGGCATGGCCGTGGCCAGCGATGGGAACAAGAGGAGGCGTGAACATGGCTGACTGGCGCTCCAGGTTTCACGCCACGGTCGCGAGCGACGTCCACCTGCGCGACGGACTGGGATGGGAGTTCGCCGACAACTCGTCGGGAGACGTCGTCTGGACCGTCTTCCGAGACGACGGCGGCGCATTCCCGGTGTTCTCTGCGGTTCGCCCTCAAGGCGTGCTGCCGACCGATGGCGACGTGGAAGCCATGACGATAGAAGCGGTCTCGGGCCTGCTCGTCGCCGCTGGCTTCGCAGACCCGGTCGGGTGGATCTCCCGGAACATCGCAGCTGCCCTGGTCTTCGCGTCGTGCGACGTGCTCTCGTGGGAGGGAGAGGAGTGGGCGCTGGAGTCGGGCGACGCTGACGTCCCTACTGCGTGGGCATCACCGGGTGACGTTCGCGTCCCGTACGCCTGGCTGCGCGCCCGATGCCGTGGCTCGGAACGCCTCATCAGCGTCTACCAGGACGACGCGTTCTTCGGACTGTCCTTCCTCAGCCCGCTCGACCATCGCCTCCCTGAGTCCGACTCGGGTTCGCTCCGCTCGCGCACCGGGATCGCCCTCGCGTGCGGCGCGATCAGGGCCGTCGAGGTCGTCTTCGACACGACGGTTGAGGGCTCGTTCGACGCAGGGCTCGTGACGGAAGTGCTCCTTCACGGCGAGCGGGGGACGGTGCTGCTCGTCGCCGCCGAGGCCTACTCGAGGAACGAGTGGCACCTGTACGACGAGTCCGTCGTGGCGCTCACGAGCCTCGAAACCGCGGACCGCTTGGAGTGGGTCCCGCGGCGGACGCCATGGCACTCAACCGCGGACGCCACCGGAGCGCGCGTCCGCGTCGCCGACTCCGAACCTGTCGGTCGCATCGGGGCAGAGGACACGACGAGCGACGCTGCCGCCGCGCAGCTTGAAGGCTTGCGTCGGGACCTCGTTGCTCGCTTCGGGCCGGAGGTCGTGCGTGCCGGCGACGAGGGAAGGATCGTTCTCACCCCGCCCACCGGAGCATGTCCCGTCACCTGGCGGCCCCTTGGCGACGAGATCATCCTCGGAATCGGGCGCGGCGGTTGCCGATGGGAGCTCGCGTCGACGCCCGACGATGTGGCATTCCTCCGCGACGTCGTGGACGCAGCCCTCGACGGCCGCGTCAGCGAGGTCTTCGGGCCCGCGCGCTCCCGGGTGACCGTGACTCTCGCGGACGGGAGGCAGGTCATGACGGAGCAGGCCACGGTTCCCCGCGGATGCCTTCCAGTACCTCGCTGGCGCCGGCGCACCAGCAACTGGATGGACTACGCGGCGTACTCGTGACGCCGGCCTGGGGGAAGTCGGACTCCTCCCGACGTTCCCGATGGAAGTCGAGGGAAGGGCAGCCGCATCCACAGACACCGACGACGCGGACCGCCACGGCCTGTCGGCGGAGACGCTCGACACCGGGGAAGTTGTCCGAGAGCAACACGGTGAGGACGTCGCGCTCACGCCGGGCGAGGAGCCGGCCCGAGCGCTCAGCCACTGAGAGCCACCACGGACGCATCGTCTGCGCCATTCACGTTGGGTGCGCGCTTCGCGTCGGCCATGATGACGGCGTGATGAACGAGCCCTCTGGGTACGTGCCGAACGGTCTGCTGTCTCGCCTGGTCGGCTTCCGCCTCTGCTCGGTCCAGTTCGTCATGGACTACGTCCAGCTCCGATTCGACGGCCCGACCGACGACATGCCCTTCCTCAACTGCGACGTGATGCCCGTGATCGAGACGCCGGCTCGGGCAATTGGGTTCGGCGAGCTCGGGTACGCCGACACCCTCGTCGCCCTCATCCCGGAAGAAGTCGTCAGAGCCACGGAGGCGACAGGCGGCGGCCTGCGGATCGAGTTCTCGTCGGGGACCGTCGTGCTGCACCCCAGGTTCGACGACCTCGTCGGGCCGGAGATCGCGTACCTCAGTGGCTTCACCGACCGCCAGTGGATGTGCTGGCGCCCTGGTGAAGAGTCGTTCGAAAACCTCGCCTGAAGCGCCGCCGAATCGCTGAGGGGCCCGCGGACGCTGGCATTGTCCGCTGGCGTCCCGGCCACGGTCTTGCTGGACCGTCGTCGCAGACCACACGTTGGTCAAGGAGCGGCATATCGGAAATGGTCCTCACCGCAGCCGCGGCGCCCACACAGCCGACGACCGACAACAGCACCCTGTGCGCCTGGGCAGACTCGGCCTGCCGACACCCGCTTTAGGAGTTCGATCTTGGTCTGTGGATAACGCGCTGACCTGCGGAACTACATGCGGGTAGTTCGTGGGGAGACCCCGTTCCGGGGTGCTCGCTGACCACGCGCTGACCACGACCTCGCCGGGACGACTCGCACGCCGATGCGAGGACCCAGACACTCATGCTTGGCGCGTCCAAGCGGACACGAGTCGCGGTCGCCACTAGGCGTTCAGGCGACGAGCCCGCTCGCTGCGCTGCACTGCGTCGTCGACATCCGCCTTGAGGGTCCCGGAGATGGCGTCCCACGAGTACACGGACTCAAGACCTGCGTTGGCCCATTGGTCGTCAAGGTAGTTCACGAAGGACCGCACACGCCGCACCCGATCGTCGAAAGATCGCGCATCACGCACGTCGGATCGCACGGTTGACTTGACGATTGGCGTGTCCACAACCATGGCGTCGACGTACGAGAAGAAGGTCGGCAGCCTCGCAGAGACGTAAGCGCCCAACTGGTTCGTCCGGTACGGTCCGGCCAAGCCCTCCATCGACGAATCCAGCAGCCCATTCTGCACCGCGCGGATAACGTGGAACGCGATCTGCTCCTGGCCGAAGCCGAGTGCCGTGAACGCCGCATACACGGCTTCCACCTCTACGAATGCTCCCTTACCCTGGTCCGCCCCCTTGATGTAGGCCAGGAGAGCCGGAAGCAGGAAGTGTTCACGCCCGTCGTCGACCGAGATATCGAACACGTTAACCACGTCGCTCTTGGTCGGATCGTAGTAGCCATAGTCACCGAGGACCACCGCCCGCAGGAACTCGTGCGGTGGCACCGAATACAAACCGCCACCGCGTGACTCAGCAAGGATCCGGGAGGTCTTCACATAGGGACTGCCGACGAACCGTGACAACATCGAGATGGCCCGGCGTACATTGCCGCCACTCAGATTGTCGACAAGTTCACGCAGGCTCTCGTTCTCCCTGAAGCTTCCGTCCAGCATGTCGAGGTACGCACTGACGTCGTCGATCGAGAACTGCAGCGCGTCGGGCAGGTCGGTCTGTTGTCCTGCCAGCTTCTTCGCGTATGCCAAACGGCGCAGGATCACCTCGTCAACCCGCGGGGGAGCGACTGTGAATACCCGCAGGTGGTAGGCCGAGAGAGTGCCCGTGGAGCGCGAACTAAAGAACGTCTCCGGCCGCAATGACACGAAGACCGTTACCGGCCACTTCGACGCCAAGGCCTGAGCGATTAGGAACACGCGGCTCTGGTCGCCAACCGGCCACTGATCGATATTGTCGAGAACGACCACGAGTGTGTACTGAGCACGCAGGTGCTGCAACGAACGGAGGACATGGTCCCGCTTCGAGACTAGTTCACCGAGGTGCTCGGCCTCCTTGACGGCATACAGGTCCGGCTGTGAGGCCTTAAGGCCCCCAAACACACTTCGGGCAAATTGGTTGATTTCCTTGTTGTACACGGCACGGACGAAGCTCGCCTCCGTGATGTCCTTACCGTGATCATCGGCTAGTTGGCTAGCGACCTCGTCATACACGTAGGTCTCGAAGTCCGCGAGCGTTCCCTTTGCGCCAAAGTCGATGTAGAAGGAGAGAGTGTGGTCAAGGAACTCCTTGCCGTCTACGCGCAACAGATGCTGCAAGAACATCGTTTTTCCCACGCCCACATCGCCGAGGATGATTAGTGGGCTGGACTGCATCGCTTGGGTGAGACTCGAGCCCAGCTCAGGGTGCAGCCGGCCCTTCTTCTGCCGAACGGGTGCCAACTCCACGCCGGTCGCAGAGGCCGTGGCCGCGTACCTATCGCGGAGCACCTCCTTACTGACAAGTGCATACTGCGAGAGAGCCCCTGTGTTGCAGTAGCAGAACTCGTAGAATTCGTCGTCCGCTTGCTGAGGACTCTCAATGTCGCGAATGAACGCATTGCCAAGAATCTGGAGGTTCGTCTCCAGCGGGCCTCGCGAACGGAAGCCCGGGTATCCTGGGATAGAGGCCGACAACTTCGCTGGCGGCAGCGGCTTGCGATTACCCACCGCCAGATGTCGCAAGAGGTTCCGCTGACTCATTCCATCGCGGGAAAGCATGGTCCAGAGCGTTTGGAAATCGTCGACCATTTCTTCCAGGGTGTGGAAGCAGAGCGCCTCTCCGGAGAGCGGGCGCACGCCGTCCTGGCGGGAGGCGTAGAATGCGATGAGCTGGTGACCGTTGCAGATAACCGCGATGGGCACTCCGCGAGCCTGACAGTACTTTAGTACCTGTTGAATCGCATCCTTCGTCGGCGTGTCGAGCAGCAGGGTCGGGAGGTCTATCTTGCGCCGCCGCTCCAGTCCGGCTGGCACCTGAAATGAAACGCCCTCGCGCTTCGCTTCAACGATTGCCAGCGGGATTGGCCGCCCGAGTGCGTAGTCGACGTAGCCGTCTCGGCCAGCCGTCTCCGCCTCAACGTCCATGGCGCGCCAGCCCAGGCCGTCGAGGAGGATCTGGTTGATAACCTGCAGTCGCGTCGTCGCTTCGTTCAGGTCCTCCGCATTCGCGGAGTACTCGGAGGCGAGCCGCCGCATCGCTGCCTCTGCGCTTGCGTACTTGTCCATCACCCCTCCGCCCGGCCGTGATCAGTGTTCCACGTCGGGGAGCCTCCCCGCAGGTGCCAGAAGACCGGCCTTGACGTAGTTCGCCGCAGGGCGTAACCTAGCGGGGCTTGCCCGTGTAGTCGTCGATAGGACGGATCATGAGCATCTAGGCAGTTCTTCGTGATGACGCCTTGGGCGTCCCAAACAGCCAGCCCCCTCGGGCTGGCTGTTTGCCGTTGGTGGGCCGGCTGCCCTCACCCCGCGTCCAGGCTCCTTTGACACCTCGACGGGCGGTGCGTACGCTGTCAGGGCTCGCCCGTGTCGTCGCACGAAGGAACGGTCATGGAGCTCTGAGACTCTAGCTTGGGGGCGCAACAGGCGCCGTAGAGGGCCGGGACACCCAGTGTCCCGGCCCTCTCTTACTTCCGTGGCCCCCTCGGGACAACAGCATCGCTGGCCAACACATGAGCTTCTGAGGCAGCGACTGATCCCGGGTCCGCAAGACGCACACCATGCCTCGACACGAGTTGCCGCCTCGCTCGGGCGTCGGAGCGGCCCTCAGGCCGTCGTCTGTGCAGTGAAGTCAGCGATGCTCACACGGCCGACGGGTGCTGGCGCGCATACCTTGCGCGTCGCGGCGAGGCAGACGTCCTCTGATCGACACCAGCAGAGGAGGCAACCCGGACCCGCGGTCGCATCACACAGATGCAAGAAGAGTCTGGTCGATGACGGGTCTGCCTGGGGGCTGATTGCGGCGCCGGGTCTGACTCCTCGGAGCGCCTCGGGTCGAGACGCCCGGCTGCCGCTAAACGTCCTCGCACGCCTCTACGAGCGCTGCGACGCGTTCCTTGATGGCAGAGAGCTCGTCGCCCAGAACGGTGCCACCGCCGGCGAGCGTGTCGCGGATGTGAGCGAAGTCGTCTCGTGACGCATCGAAGTCTGCCGACAGGGCTTCGTAGGCGCCGTCCCCGGACGCGGCCACAGCGGCGCTCTCGGCGGCCCTCTCGAGCGCGTCGGCCCAGGCCTCGAGTTCCCCTGGCTCGGCCTGGTACTTGTCCTCCCCCGGCGAACCGATGGGCGGGACGGCGCGGGCCTCCTCGCACGCCTCTCCCGCTGCCTCGGCCGGTGAAGGTGCGGGGCCGGCGCACGCAGCGAGGAGTCCAAGCACGACCGCACCCACCGCGACTGACCGCATCCCTCGAGGCTAGCGACGCACCTACGGCGCCGTAGCGATGTTCTCGCGAGATCTGCACACCTGCTGTTAGGACCCCTCTGCGAACACATCGCGGGTCCCAGCTGGAGGCGCCACGTGATGTCGATGCACAAGCTCACCGCCGGGGACGGGTACGCCTACCTGACCCGCCATGTCGCGGCGGGCGACGCCGGCCTGGGCGCAGCGACCTCGCTGACGGCCTACTACGAGCAGACCGGCAACCCTCGAGGCCGATGGATGGGCGGAGGCCTCGCGGGCCTCGGCGACGGGTCACGGCGGCTGGAACAGGGTGACCCCGTCACCGAGCAAGCGATGACGGCCGTCTTCCGGGACGGCGTCGACCCGCTGACTGACGACGTTCTCGGGCGCCCTTTCCGCGCCGCCGTTGACGGCCACAGGCACGCCGTCGTCGGCTACGACCTGACCTTCACCGCACCGAAGTCCGCATCCGTGCTGTGGGCGCTAGCCGATGACGCCACGCGCTCCGTCATCTACGCGGCACACCGCGCTGCGCTGGCTTCGTCGCTCGAGTTCGTCGAGCAGGCCGTCATCAGGACCCGGGTCGGTGACGCCGGTCGTCATCAGGTCCGCACCCGCGGGATGGTGGCCGCCGCCTTCGACCACTGGGACACCCGAGCCGGCGACCCGAACCTGCACACCCACATCGTCATCGCGAACAAGGTGCAGGGCCCCGACGGCGCCTGGCGCAGCGTCGACGGCCGGACGGTGCATGCCTCCGTTGTCACCGTCTCCGAGCTGTACGACGCGCTCCTCGCCGACCAGCTCGCCCGGCGCCTCCCGATCGAGTGGTCGATGCGCGGCCGCGGTCCGCGCCGCAACCCCGCGTTCGAGCTCGCCGGCATCGACGACGGGCTCCTCGCACACTTCTCGACGCGCTCCAAGCGGATCCACTGCGCCGAGGAGGAGTGGCGCGCCACCTTCGAGGCCGACCACGGCCGCGCCCCGACCCGGATCGAGACAACCCGCGCCCGCCAGCACCTCACGCGCTCCACCCGCCCAGCCAAGACCGTGCGACCCCTGGCCGAGCTGCTCGCTGAGTGGGCCAATCGCGCGCGTGCCCTGACGGGGATCGAGCCTCGCGATCTCGCCGCTCGCGCGCTGACCGGCGTCTACGGACGACCGCTCCGCGCGCACGACGTCGGCCCGGAGGTCCGGGCGGCGATGGCCGCCCAGGTGCTCGACGACGTCTCGACCCGGCGCTCGGTCTGGACGACGTGGAACCTCGGCGCCTCCGCAGTGCGCGCGTCGAAGCTGCTGCGGATGGCGTCGCCGGTCGAGCGCCGCGCGCTGCTCAACGCGATCACCGCCGACGCCGCTGCGGCGTGCGTGCAGCTCGACGACAGCCGCGAGCCGAGCACGCGGCGGGTCGGTGAGTCGCTGTTCACCACGACCGAGCTGCTCGGTGCGGAGAAGGTGCTCATCGACGCCGCGGAGACCGACGGCTTCCCGCGCCGGACTATGAGTCTGCCCATCCCGCCGCGAGCCGTCGCCGAGAGCGGTCGAGGCGTTCTCGCCGACGATCAGCGGGCGGCGGTCGAGGCCGTCATCGGCTCGGGGCGGCTGCTCGACGTCATCGTGGGTCCTGCAGGCTCAGGCAAGACGACGACGCTCGCGGCGCTCACCTCCGCCTGGCGGCGCGGCGTCGGACCGGTCGTCGGGCTGGCGCCATCCGCCACCGCGGCCCGCACCCTCGCGAACTCACTTCGGGTGCCGTGCGAGACGACCGCCAAGTGGCTACACGAGTCGGTGGGCGATGGCGCCGCCGCCCGCAGCCTCAAGTACGCCCAGGCACTCGAGGACGAGGTGGCTGGCGACTACCTCGCGAGCCGTACCGCCCAGGAGAAGCAGTGGAGCCTGCGTGCCGAGCAGGAGCGGTGGCGCTTCGAGCCCGGCCAGCTCGTCATCGTCGACGAGGCGTCTTTGGCCGACACCCGGGCGCTTGCCGCAATCGTCGAGCAGGCACGCGCGGCCACCGCCAAGGTGGTGTTGGTCGGCGACCACCTCCAGCGCGGGTCGGTCGACGCCGGCGGGGCGTTCGGGATGCTTGCCCGCCGAGGACCGACCGCCGAGCTGACGAACCTGTGGCGGTTCAGCCAGCCCTGGGAGGCGCGCGCGAGCCTCGAACTCCGACGTGCGCACCCCGACGCGCTCGACGCCTACGAGGCGCACGGCGCCGTCACCTCCGGCGGCCACGACGCCATGCTCGACGCGGCCGTCGAGGCCGTCGGCGCGGCCCAGCAGCAAGGGCGTATCGCCGTCCTTCAGGCGGTCGACAACCGCACCGTCCGCGACCTCAATGCGCGCATCCGTGCCGACCGCGTCGCGACCGGGGACGTCTCACCCGTCGGCGCGACGCTGCACGACGGGCTCACGGCAGGCGTGGGCGACCGCATCGTCACCCGCCGCAACGACCGGCGCCTGGCCACGTCGGACGGCTTCGTCCGCAACGGCGCGCTCTGGGACGTCGTCGCCGTCCTGCCCGACGGTGGCCTGCGCGTGCGACCCGCCGTGCCCGGCCACGAGCCCGACGTCGCCCCTCGCACCGTCCGGCTACCCGGCGCGTACGTCGCCGACGAGGTCGAGCTCGGCTACGCGACGACCGTCGCAAGGACCCAGGGCATGACCGTAGACGAGACGCACACGATCGCCACGCCGGCGATGGGCCGCGAGGACCTCTACGTCGCGATGACGCGCGGCCGCCACAGCAACCGCGTCTACGCCGTCATCGACGACGGCGAGCCGGAGTGCCTGCCGGGAAGCGCGCCGTCATCGGGACGAGCGGTGCTCGAGCGGATCCTCGCCACGAGCCACGCCGAGCCGAGCGCCACCGAGACCCGGGAGACGTGGCACCAGGAGCAGCCCACGCCCGCAGTGCCGCCCCGGCGTCCACAGCGGCCCTGGACCGGGGTGCGCCCACAGCAGATGCAGACCCACTTGACCAGGTACGGGTCGCCGTCCGCCGATGGACCGGTGCTCAGCCTCTGACCTCCGCAGTACCCAACCATGAACCGCCCCGACTTCCGTAGAGGCTCTCAACCCACGGAGGATGAGGGTCATGGCAGCACCGAGGAAGTATCCCGA
>NZ_VTTP01000018.1 GCF_008364845.1 Actinotalea subterranea
ACCGCGGGAGGCCCTCCTCGCGCCAGCACTCAGATCAGCGCGTCACACCCACTCGACCAACGTCCCGGGTCAGTACAACTAGGGCCGGCGTGCCGTTCGCGCGTGGCCGCCCTACCGTGTGCGCATGACGTTCAGCGAGGGCGGCGGGAGCTTCGAGGGCGGCCGCGTGGGCACCCGCCGGGGTGGCGGACGCGGGCTCGCGGTCGGCGGTGGCCTCGGCGCGCTGGCCGTCGCGCTCATCGCGGTGTTCACGGGGGTCGACCTGTCGGGCGTGCTCGGCGGCGGCGCGTCCTCCGGGCAGGAGACGGCGGGCACCATCGGCGAGTGCACCGTCGAGGAGGCCAACACGGACCGGAGCTGCCGCCTGTCCGCGACCATCCAGTCGCTCGACGACTACTGGGCCGTGGCGCTCCCCGAGTCCGGCACGGACCTGGTGCGGCCCGACGTGTGGGCGTTCGAGGCGGCGACGTCGACCGGCTGCGGCAACGCGACGTCGTCGACCGGCCCCTTCTACTGCCCGCCCGACCAGTCCATCTACCTGGACCTCGGCTTCTTCGACGTGCTCCAGAGCCAGTTCGGGGCGTCGGGCGGGCCGCTCGCGGAGATGTACGTGGTGGCCCACGAGTACGGGCACCACATCCAGACGCTCACCGGCGTCATGGACGGGGCCGACCGGTCGGGCACGGGAGCGACCTCGGACAGCGTGCGGGTCGAGCTCCAGGCCGACTGCTACGCGGGCGTGTGGGCCGGCAACGCCGCGACGCAGGTCGACCCCGAGCGGGGCGCGCCGTACCTGGAGCCGATCACCGAGATCCAGCTCGCGGACGCCCTCTCCGCCGCCGAGGCCGTCGGTGACGACCACATCCAGGAGCAGTCGGGCGGTGACGTCGACCCGCACGTCTGGACGCACGGCTCGAGCGACCAGCGCCAGCAGTGGTTCATGACCGGCTACTCGCAGGGCTCGATGGCCGCGTGCGACACGTTCGCCGCGGACCTGTGATGCGCGCCCGCTCGTGATCTCCGCCTCGCGGCGGCACGGGTCGGCTCAGATGTTGAACCCGAGCGCGCGGAGCTGCTCGCGTCCGTCGTCCGTGATCTTCTCGGGCCCCCACGGCGGCATCCAGACCCAGTTGATCCGGAACCCGTCGACGACGCCGTCGAGCGCGGCGGCCGACTGGTCCTCGATGACGTCGGTCAGCGGGCACGCCGCCGACGTGAGCGTCATGTCGATGACCGCGTGGTTGTTCTGGTCGACCGCGACGCCGTAGATGAGGCCGAGGTCGACGACGTTGATCCCCAGCTCGGGGTCGATGACGTCGCGCAGGGCCTCCTCGATGTCGGCCGCGGTCGGCGGCATGGGCGCGCCAGGGGTGGTCGTGGTCATCGGTTCTCCTCGTGCGTGGTGCCGGTCGCCGGCTGGTCCTGTTCGGTCGTCGTCGGCGTCGCGGCGCCGGCCTGGATGAGGGCGTCGCGCAGCGCGGACCAGCCGAGAAGCGCGCACTTGATCCGTGCCGGGTAGCGGGCCACCCCGGTGAACGCGGTCGCGTCGCCCAGCCGGTCCTCGGACGCCTCGTCGAGGCCCTGACCCCGTGCACCCATGAGCGCGCGGAAGGTCTCACCGAGCTCCTCGGCCGTCGTGACCGCGTTGCCCGTCACGAGCTCGGACATCACCGAGACCGACGCCTGGGAGATCGAGCAGCCCTGCCCCTCCCAGCTCACCTTGTCGATGACGGTGCCGTCCGCGCCGGCGGGCGCGAGGTGGACACGCAGGCGCACCTCGTCGCCGCACGTCGGGTTGACCTGGAACGACTCCGCGGCCGCGCCGTCGGCCAGCCCCTTGCCGTGGGGCGTCTTCGCGTGCTCGAGGATGAGCTGCTGGTACAGCTGCTCCATGGGTGAGCTCATCGGGTGCCTCCCTCGGTCGGGGCGTCGGTCGGGGCGTCGGTCGGGGTGTCGGTCAGGCCGAAGAACGGCCGCACGCGCCGCAGCGCGTCGGCGAAGACCTCGACCTCCTCGGCCGTCGTGTACAGCGCCGCCGACGCGCGTGACGTCGACGCGACGCCGAAGCGGCGGTGCAGGGGCTGAGCGCAGTGGTGACCGACGCGCACGGCGACGCCGGCGTCGTCGAGCACCTGCCCGACGTCGTGCGCGTGCACCCCGTCGACCACGAACGAGACGGTCGCCAGGCGGTCACGCGTGTCCGTCGGGCCGAGGACCCGCACACCGGGGACCGCCGCGACCGCGTCGAGCAGCAGGCGCGCGAGGTCCGTCTCGTGCGCGGCGATCGCCGTCATGCCGAGCTCCGCGAGGTAGCGCGCCGCGGCGCCCATCCCCACGGCCTGCGCGACCATCTGCGACCCGGCCTCGAAGCGCTGCGGCGGCGGTGCGAAGGTCGTGGACTCCATGGTCACGACCTCGACCATCGACCCGCCGGTCACGACCGGGGGCATGGCCTCGAGCAGCTCGCGTCGGCCGTAGAGGGCGCCGACCCCGGTGGGCCCGAGCATCTTGTGGCCGGAGAACGCGGCGAAGTCCACACCGAGGGCGTGCAGGTCGACGGGGACGTGCGGCACGCTCTGGCACGCGTCGAGGACGGTCAGCGCGCCCACCTCACGTGCGCGGCGGACGAACGCACCCACGTCGGTGAGCGCTCCCGTGACGTTGGAGGCGTGCGTGAACGCCAGGACCCGGGTGCGCTCGGTCACGACGCTCGTGAGCTCGTCCGTCCGCAGCCTGCCGTCGTCGTCCACGCCGATCCAACGCAGCGTCGCACCCGTCCGGGCGCAGAGCTCCTGCCACGGGACGAGGTTCGCGTGGTGCTCGGCCTCGGTGACCGCGATCTCGTCGCCCGGTGCGAGGGCGAACCGGCGCGCCGCCGCCCCGCCCCGCCCCGCGGTCGCGTTCGACATCGCGTACGCGACGACGTTGAGCGCCGCGGTCGCGTTCGTCTGCCACACGATCTCGCCGACGTCCGCACCGACCAGCGCCGCGACCTCCCCGCGCGCCTGCTCGAACGCCTCGGTGGCCTCCTCGGCCAGCTGGTGCGCGCCGCGGTGCACGGCCGCGTTGCGCTGGAGGTAGAAGTCCTGCTCGGCGTCGAGCACGACGTCGGGCTTCTGCGAGGTGGCGCCGGAGTCCAGGTAGACCAGCGGGCGGCCGCCGCGCACCGTGCGCGCGAGCAGCGGGAAGTCCGCACGCACGGCCGCGAGCTCGGCCGCGCTGAGCGTCGCCGAGCCCGTGGCCCGCGGCTCGAGGGGCGCTGTCATGGTGGTCCCTTCGGACAGCAGGGTGGACGGGTGGCGCTTGACGGGCCCGGTGGCCCGGCCCGACGGCTCAGGCGGTGGGTGCGAGGAAGCGGTCGTAGCCCTCGGACTCGAGGCGCTCGGCGAGCTCAGGCCCGCCCTCCTCGGCGATCCGGCCGTCGACGAACACGTGGACGAAGTCCGGCTGGATGTACCGCAGGATCCGCGTGTAGTGGGTGATGAGCAGGACCCCGACCTCGCCCGACGAGCGCACACGGTTCACGCCCTCCGACACGATGCGCAGCGCGTCGACGTCGAGGCCGGAGTCGGTCTCGTCGAGGATCGCGAACTTGGGCTTGAGGAGCTCCATCTGCAGGATCTCGTGACGCTTCTTCTCGCCGCCCGAGAAGCCCTCGTTGACGTTGCGCTCCGCGAACGTCGGGTCCATGCGCAGCTGCTCCATCGCGGTGCGGACGTCCTTGACCCAGTGGCGCAGGGCGGGGGCCTCGCCGCTGATCGCGGTCTTGGCGGTGCGCAGGAAGTTCGAGACGCTCACGCCGGGGACCTCGACGGGGTACTGCATGGCCAGGAACATGCCGGCACGGGCGCGCTCGTCGACGCTCATCGCGAGGACGTCCTCGCCGTCCAGCGTCACGGTCCCGGAGGTGATCTCGTACTTCGGGTGCCCCGCGAGGGAGTACGCGAGCGTGGACTTGCCGGAGCCGTTGGGCCCCATGATGGCGTGGGTCTCGCCGCTGGCGACGGTCAGGTCGACGCCGCGGAGGATCTGCTTGGCGCCCTCCTTGGTCTCGACGCTGACGTGCAGGTCACGGATCTCGAGCGTGGACATGGGTTCTCCTCAGACGTTGACGGTGACGTCGATGTCGACGAGCACACGCTCGCCGTCGACGGTCACGGGGTAGACGGGGACCGGCCGGGTCGCCGGGAGGGCCAGGGGTGCGCCGGTGCGCAGGTCGAAGGTCGAGCCGTGCAGCCAGCACTCGATCGTGCAGCCGTCGACCTCGCCGTCGGACAACGAGACCTGGCCGTGCGAGCAGATGTCGGAGATCGCGTGGAGCTCACCGTCGTCGTCACGCACGACGGCGACCTCGACGGGCCCGGACTCCCCCTCGAGCTCGACACGGAGCGCCGTGCCGGCGGGGACGTCGGACACCATGCAGGCCAGCTGAGCCGTCATGCCTCGACCTGCCGGGCGGGCGCCAGGGCGTCGAGCTCGCTCATGCTCCGCTCGAGCTCGGCCTCGATGGCACCGATGAGGCGCTCCTCGATCGCGGGCACACCGATCTTCTGGATGAGCTCGGCGAAGAAGCCACGCACGACGAGGCGGCGGGCGTCCGACTCGGGGATGCCACGCGCGCGCAGGTAGAAGAGCTGCTCGTCGTCGAACCGGCCGGTGGCCGAGGCGTGCCCCGCACCCTCGATGACGCCCGTCTCGATCTCCAGGTTGGGCACCGAGTCGGCACGCGCACCGTCGGACAGCACGAGGTTCCGGTTGAGCTCGTAGGTGTCGGTGCCCTCAGCGGCTGCCCTGATGAGCACGTCGCCGACCCAGACGGTGTGCGCCCCCGCGCCCTGGAGGGCGCCCTTGTAGGTGACGCGTGAGCGGCACGACGGCACGGCGTGGTCGATGAAGAGGCGGTGCTCCTGGTGCTGGCCGGCGTCGGCGAAGTACAGGCCGAGCGCCTCGATCGACGCGCCCTCGCCGGTGAACTCCGCGTCGGGCGTCACGCGCACGACGTCGCCGCCCAGGGTCACGACGATGTGCTTGACCGACGCGTCCCTGGCGACCCGCATCCGGTGCGCCGCCGCGTGGACGGAACCCGGGGCCCAGTCCTGGATCGACACGACCGTGAGGTGCGCGCCCTCCTCGGCGACGATCTCGACGGTCTCGGCGACGTCCGCCTCGCCGAGGTGGTCGATCACGACGACGGCCTCGCTGAGCGGGAGCGCGTGGACGAGCAGGTGGACGGCGCTCGGCTCAGGCGGCGACCCGCCCGCGGCCACGGGCAGCCCTTCGACACGGATGCTCGTCGCGGCCGAGGCGACGGCCTGCGCCGGGATGGTCACCACGGTGGCCTCGCGGAACGAGGACCACGCCGCGGCCGCCGCACGGTCGCCGGGACGGCCTGCGGTGCCCAGGCGTGCGTCGTCGCGACCGACGATCTCGACCTGCACCTCGGCCGGGTTGACGACCGTGACCTGCGTTCCGGTCCCGGTCAGGCCGGTCCCCGCGGCGTCGAACAGCGGCGCGAGGCGGGCGACGGGGGCGAAGCGCCACTCCTCCTCGCGGCCCGTGGGGACCGCGAAGTCCGCGAGCTCGAAGGACGTCGCACGCGACGCGCGGGACGTCTCGGGCGTGCCGCCGCGTCCATGCGTGTGCGCGCCGTCGGCGACGGCCTTGCTGTGGTCGGTCGACAGGTCGGTGGACATCTGCGGAGCTCGCACCTCTCGGGTGGTGGTGGTCTCGGTGGGTGTCGCGCCCGTGGCGGCGACGTCGGTCGGGCTCGTCGTCATCAGCCGACGGACCCTTCCATCTGCAGCTCGATGAGGCGGTTGAGCTCGAGCGCGTACTCCATCGGGAGCTCGCGTGCGATCGGCTCGACGAAGCCCCGGACGATCATCGCCATGGCCTCGGTCTCGGCCATGCCGCGCGACATGAGGTAGAAGAGCTGTTCCTCGCTCACGCGCGAGACCGTCGCCTCGTGGCCCATCGAGACGTCGTCCTCGCGGACGTCGACGTACGGGTAGGTGTCGGACCGCGAGATCTGGTCGACGAGCAGCGCGTCGCACAGCACGTTCGAGCTGGAGTGCTCTGCTCCCTCGAGGATCTGCACGAGGCCGCGGTAGGACGTGCGACCGCCGCCCCGCGCCACGGACTTGGAGATGATCGACGAGGACGTGTGCGGCGCTGCGTGCACCATCTTCGACCCCGCGTCCTGGTGCTGCCCGGCGCCCGCGAACGCGATCGACAGGGTCTCGCCCTTGGCGTGCTCGCCCATGAGGTAGATCGCCGGGTACTTCATGGTGACCTTGGAGCCGATGTTGCCGTCGACCCACTCCATCGTCGCGCCCTCGGCCGCGGTCGCCCGCTTCGTCACGAGGTTGTACACGTTGTTCGACCAGTTCTGGATCGTCGTGTAGCGCACGCGCGCGTTCTTCTTGACGATGATCTCGACGACCGCGGAGTGCAGCGAGTCGCTCGAGTAGATGGGTGCGGTGCAGCCCTCGACGTAGTGCACGTACGAGCCCTCGTCCGCGATGATCAGCGTCCGCTCGAACTGGCCCATGTTCTCGGTGTTGATCCGGAAGTACGCCTGCAGCGGGATCTCCACGTGGACGCCCGGGGGCACGTAGACGAACGAGCCGCCAGACCAGACGGCCGTGTTGAGCGCCGCGAACTTGTTGTCACCCGAGGGGATCACGGAGCCGAAGTACTGCTCGAAGATCTCGGGGTGCTCGCGCAGGCCCGTGTCGGTGTCGAGGAAGAGCACGCCCTGCTCCTCGAGGTCCTCGCGGATCTGGTGGTAGACGACCTCGGACTCGTACTGCGCGGCGACGCCGGCCACGAGGCGCTGCTTCTCCGCCTCCGGGATGCCGAGACGGTCGTAGGTCCGCTTGATGTCCTCGGGCAGCTCCTCCCAGCTCGTCGCCTGCTTCTCCGTCGAGCGGACGAAGTACTTGATGTTGTCGAAGTCGATGCCCGAGAGGTCCGCACCCCAGCTGGGCATGGGCTTCTTCTCGAAGAGCCGCAGCGCCTTGAGGCGCGTCTTGAGCATCCACTCCGGCTCGTCCTTCAGGGCGGAGATGTTGCGGACGACGTCCTCGGACAGGCCGCGCTGCGCGGACATGCCTGCGGCGTCGCTGTCGTGCCAGCCGTAGCCGTAGCTGCCGATCGAGGCGATGATCGCCTCGTCGGAGGTCATCGGTTCGGTGGGTGCGCTCATCGTGTTCCCTCCACGGTCGCCGCAGGTGCGGGACGGTCGGATGCTGCTCGTACAGAGGTGCCCCGGTCGGGGGCGTCGGTCGTCGTGCTGGTCGTGGGTGCGTGCACCGGGAGGTGCGTCGGGATGTGCGTGGTGCAGACGTGGCCGCCACCGGCGAGCGTCGACAGACGCTGCACGTGGACGCCGAGGAGCCGCGAGAAGAGCTGCGTCTCGGCCTCGCACAGCTGCGGGAACCGGGCTGCGACGTCCTGCACGGGGCAGTGGCCTTGGCACAGCTGGACCGCGCGTCCGCCGGGGACCGGTCGGGCCGACGCCGCGTAGCCCTCCTGGGCGAGGCCGGACGCGAGGGCGACGGCGCGGATCGCGACGTCGCCGCCCGAGCCCGCCACGGCCCCGGCGAGGCGACCCTCGAGCTCGCCGACGCGACGCGCGGCGAAGTCCTGGAGGGCGTCGGCGCCGCCGACCTGGACGAGGAACGCGAGCGCCTGCGCGGCGAGGTCCGAGTAGGCGCTGCTGAGGGACGCCTGCCCGCGGTCGGTCGCGACGTAGCGCCGTGCGGGCCGTCCTCGCGCGGGCCTGCCCTGCTGGGCGACGGCGTGCACCGCGATCTGGCCGGACTCCTCGAGCGCGGCGACGTGCCGACGGACCCCGGCGGTCGTGAGCGCGAGGTCGCGCGCCAGCTCGACCACGGACACGGGACCCGCCTCGACGACGAGGCTCAGGATCCGCTGACGCGTCGTGGACTCGTGCTCGCTCCCGTGCGCCGCGTGCGCCGCCGGTGACGCCGCACCGGTGGGGGCGCAGGCGGCGGGGCCGACGGCGGGGCGGGCAGGAGCCGGGGGCGCGGAGGCCGGTGTCGGCGCGAGTGGCATCCCGTCTCCGTCCGTGGTCATCGGTGGTCGTCGGTGGTCCTGCGGAGGCCGCACGCGGGTGGGGCCGATATAGGCAACATACTTGTTGCCGAATTGCTTCCCGGCAACAAAGGGTGACCTCACTCCGCCGTGACGGCACCCGGCCCCCACGTCGGGCGGACGGGCCTAGACTCCCGAGTCGTGCCCACCACGACCAGCACGCAGAGGGCCGGGACGCCGGGCGGCGCCGCGGACGCCGGGTCCGCCGGGTCCGCGGGCGCGGTCGTCGCCTCGGGCCTCGTCAAGCACTACGGCTCACGGGCCGCGGTCACCGGCCTCGACCTCGTCGCGCCCGCCGGGGCGATCACCGCGCTCCTCGGCCCCAACGGGGCGGGCAAGACCACGACGGTCGAGTGCTGCGAGGGTCTGCGTCGACCGGATGGCGGCACCGTCCGCGTCCTCGGTCTTGACCCGGTCCGGGATGCGCGGCGGCTCCGGCCACGGGTGGGCGTCATGCTCCAGGACGGGGGCCTGCCGAGCACCGTCCCCGCCGGCGAGGCCCTGCGCCACCTCGCCGCGATGTACGCCCGGCCGCGCGACCTCGGCGAGCTCAGCGAACGCCTGGGCCTCACCGCGTTCGCGCGCACGCAGGTGCGTCGCCTCTCGGGCGGGCAGCGCCAGCGGCTCGCGCTGGCGGCGGCCGTCATCGGACGCCCCGAGGTCGTGTTCCTCGACGAGCCGAGCGCCGGGATGGACCCGCAGGCACGTCTCGCCGTGTGGGAGCTCGTGCGCGAGCTGCGCGCCCAGGGCGTCACGATCGTGCTCACGACCCACCAGATGGCGGAGGCCGAGGCGCTGGCCGACCACGTGGTCGTCGTGGACCGGGGCGCCGTCCTCGCGGCCGGCACGACGGCGCACATCGTGGGCGACGCCGGGGCGATCAGGATCACGCTCCGTCCACCCGACGGCGCGTCGTCCACACGGTCCGACGAGGCCCACGCGGCGTCCCTCTCCGCGTCGCTGGCAGCGCGTCTGCTCGGCGGCGACGGCCCCGGCGTCACGACGACCGCCACCGCCGGGGTGCTCGAGGTCAGGGGCGCCGCCGACCCGGACCTGCTCCACGAGATCACGGGCTGGGCGGTCCGCGAGGACGTCCTGCTGGCATCGGTCACCTGCGGACGCCGCACGCTCGAGGACGTCTTCCTCGACCTCACCGGACGGGACCTGCGGTGAGCCCGGCGCAGCCCGGCACCGCCGAGACGCACGCGGAGCCACCGGTGGCGCTCGTGCCGCAGACCGCCGCGCCGTGGCGTCGACGGGTCGCCGCGCACGCGCTCGCGGAGGCGCGCACCGTCCTGCGCAACGGCGAGCAGCTCGTGATCACCCTCGTGCTCCCCGTCCTCCTGCTCGTCGGGCTCGCCCGCACCACCGTCATCGACCTCGGGACCAGCGACCGGATCGGGCTCGTCGCCCCGGGCGTGCTCGCGCTCGCGGTCATGTCCACGGCCTTCACGTCCCAGGCGATCGCCACGGGGTTCGACCGGAGGAACGGCGTCCTGCGCCTGCTCGCGACGACGCCCCTCGGGCGAGGCGGGCTGGTCGCGGGCAAGGTCGCGGCGGTCCTCCTGCTCGAGGCGCTCCAGATGACCGTCCTCGTGGGCATCGCCCTGGGTCTCGGCTGGCGGCCGCACCCGGCCGGCCTGCCCGCCGCGCTCGGCGCCCTCGTGCTCGGCACGGCCGCGTTCACGTCGCTCGCGCTGCTCATCGCGGGCACCCTGCGAGCCGAGGCGGTGCTCGCGGTCGCGAACCTCCTGTGGGTGCTCCTGCTCGCCGGCGGAGGGGTCGTGCTGCCGGTCGAGATGCTGCCCGGACCGCTCGCCGGCCTCGTCACGCTGCTGCCCTCGGGCGCCCTGGGCGAGGCGCTGCGCACGGCGCTGACGGACGGGACCTTCTCCTGGGGAGCGGCGTCGGTCCTCCTCGCCTGGACCGTCGTCCTGGGCGCCGGGACCGTCCGGCTCTTCCGCTGGTCCTGAGAGCTCGACCGTCGCCCGCGCGGGACGTCACCACGTCCGGGGTCGGGCTACCGTGGTCGCCGTGAGCACCGCCGCCCCTGCCTCCTCGCACACCGCCCCACCCTCGGGAACCGGATCCGCGGCGCCCGGCCGCCCCGTGGGCACGCGCCGCTGGTCGCCCAGCCCGCGGTGGGCCGCGCGCATCCTCATGGCCAACCTGGTCGGGCAGGTGGGCATCATCGGCACGGGTGGGGCGGTCCGGCTGACCGGGTCCGGTCTGGGCTGCTCGACGTGGCCCCAGTGCGAGCCCGGCCAGTTCACGCCGGTGATGCACGAGGCCGTGACGTGGCACCCGTTCATCGAGTTCGGCAACCGCACCCTGACGGGGGTCCTGGGCGTCCTCGGGCTCGCCACGGTCCTCGTCGTGTGGAGCCGCACCGACCGCAGCCGGGCGTTCCGCCTGCTCGGGCTCGTACCGCTGCTCGGCGTCGTGCTCCAGGCCGTCATCGGAGGCGTCACGGTGCTCCTGGACCTGCACCCCGCCGTCGTCGGCGTGCACTTCCTGGTCTCCATGGGACTCGTCGCCGCGTCGGCGGCCCTCGTCGTGCGGAACCGGGAGGGTGACGGTCCACCCGTCCGGCTCGCGAGCCCGGCCGTGCGCCGCCTCAGCAAGGCCCTGGTCCCGGTCGCCGCCGTGGTCGTCGGCCTCGGGGTGCTCGTGACCGGCTCGGGGCCGTACTCGGGCGACGAGGAGATCGCCTACCGGCTCGCCCTCGACCCCGTGGCGATGGCCAAGGTCCACGCAGCGGCGGTGTGGCTGTACGGCGCGGGAGTCGTCGCCCTCGTGATCCTCGTGCACCGCGGCCCCGCGCAGCCCCGCGTACGCCGGGGCGTCCTCGTGCTCGTGGGGGTCACGCTCCTCCAGGGCGCCATCGGCTACGTGCAGTACTTCACGGGCCTGCCCCAGGCGCTCGTCGCGGCCCACATGATCGGGGCCGCGCTGCTGGTCGTCGCGCAGACGAACCAGGTCCTGGCGCTGCGCGAGCGGCCGACCGTCGACGGCGACGCGGCGACCGCGCCCCCGCGGCCTGCCGGGCATCCCGGCGAGCTCGTCGCGGGCTAGGCCCCGCCCCCGTCGCCGGGCCCCGCGACCCGGTCGCCCGGAGCGTCCACGGACCGCAGGCCCCGCCAGCCACGGGCCTTGCACGCAGCGGCCGCGAGGACGCCGACAACCGTGGAGGGGTTGCGCAGGCGGCCGGCGAGGACTGCCTCGACGGCCTCCTCCAGGGGAACCCATCGCACGACGATGTCCCGCTCCTCGCCGTCGCGCACGTGGCGGTCGGCCACCGGGACCTGCGTGAGGTCCCGGGCGAGGAAGACGCGCAGCGCCTCGTCGCTCCCGCCCGGCGTGCTCAGGTAGTCCGCGAGCACCCACCACGCCCCGGCGACGAGGTCGGCCTCCTCGGCCAGCTCCCGCGCCGCGGCGCCCTGCAGCGGTTCGCCGGGGACGTCCAGCAGCCCTGCGGGCGGCTCCCACAGCTCCGCGCCCGCAGGGTGGCGGTACTGGCGAAGGAGCAGCACCCGGTCATCGTCGTCGAGCGCGATCACGCTGACCGCACCCGGGTGACGGACGTACTCTCGGCGGACGACTCCCGCCTCGCCGAGGTCGACCGTGTCCCGGACGACGTCCCAGATCATGCCGTCGTGCACGACCTCCGACGCGATCACGGGCCGCGGCGCCGCCGTGTCCGCGAGCCCCGTCGTCCGCGCGCCCCCGGAGGCCGGGGGCGCGTCGGGCCGCGGGGCCGGCGCTGATGCTCCCGTCACGCGGTGCGACGGTCGAGGGCGGCGCGGACGAGACCCGCGAACAGCGGGTGGGCGCGCGTCGGGCGGGACTGGAACTCGGGGTGCGCCTGCGTGCCGACGTAGTACGGGTGCGTCTGCGCGGGCAGCTCCACGAACTCGACGAGCGACGAGTCGGGCGAGACGCCCGAGACGACGAGGCCGGCCTCCTCGAGCTGCGCACGGTAGGCGTTGTTGACCTCGTAGCGGTGGCGGTGCCGCTCGCTGACGCGGTCCGTGCCGTAGGCCTTCGCGACCACCGAGCCCGCGGTCAGCACCGCGTCGTACGAGCCGAGGCGCATGGTGCCGCCCATGTCACCGTCGCCGCCGACGATCGCGAGCTGCTCCGCCATGGTCGCGACGACGGGGTGCTCCGTGCCGGGGTCGAACTCCGACGACGAGGCGTCGGCGAGCCCGAGGACGGTCCGGGCGTACTCCATGACCATGACCTGCAGGCCCAGGCAGATGCCGAGCGTCGGGACCTTCCGCGTGCGGGCCCAGGTCAGGGCCCCGACCTTGCCCTCGATGCCCCGGACGCCGAACCCGCCCGGGACGAGCACCGCGTCGACACCGGCGAGCGCCCGCTGGGCACCCTCGGGGGTCGCGCAGTCGTCGGACGCCACCCAGCGGATGTCGACCTTCGCGTCGTTGGCGAACCCGCCGGCCCGCAGCGCCTCGGTCACCGACAGGTAGGCGTCGGGCAGGTCGATGTACTTGCCGACGAGGGCGACCTCGACGGTCGACTTGGGCTGGTGGACCGCGTGCGTGACGCGCTCCCACCCGGCCCAGTCGACGTCCCGGAAGGGCAGGTCCAGCCGGCGCACGACGTACGCGTCGAGCCCGCCCGTGTGCAGCACGCGGGGGATGTCGTAGATGCTCGGCGCATCCGCTGCCGTGACCACGGCCTCGACGTCCACGTCGCAGAAGAGCGCGATCTTGCGCTTGGTCGAGTCGGGCACCTCGCGGTCCGCCCGCAGGACCAGCGCGTCGGGCTGGATGCCGATCGACCGCAGTGCCGCGACGGAGTGCTGGGTCGGCTTGGTCTTGAGCTCCCCGCTCGGGCCGATGTACGGCACGAGCGACACGTGCAGGAAGAACACGTTGTCGCGGCCCAGGTCGTGGCGGACCTGACGCGCGGACTCGAGGAACGGCTGCGACTCGATGTCGCCGACGGTCCCGCCGATCTCCGTGATGATCACGTCGACCTCGGGGCCCGCCTGGGCGCGCATGCGCGCCTTGATCTCGTCCGTGATGTGCGGGATGACCTGCACGGTGTCGCCCAGGTACTCACCACGGCGCTCCTTGGCGATGACCGTCGAGTAGACCTGGCCGGTCGTCACGTTGGCCTGCGCGCTCAGCGGCACGTCCAGGAACCGCTCGTAGTGCCCGATGTCGAGGTCCGTCTCGGCGCCGTCCTCGGTGACGAAGACCTCGCCATGCTGGAACGGGTTCATCGTCCCGGGGTCGACGTTGAGGTAGGGGTCCAGCTTCTGCATCGTGACCCGTAGACCACGGGATCGCAGGAGCCTGCCGAGACTCGAGGCCGTGAGGCCCTTACCGAGAGAGGAGGCGACGCCTCCGGTGACGAAGATGTGCCGGGTCGAGTTGTCCGACCGCCCGGAGAGTCGATTCGCGCGCTCTGCCACGGGCTTCCACTCTACCCGACCTGGCGGCCGCCGCGGTCCGGTCGGCGCCGCGCGGCGGCTGCCCAGACCCGCTCGAGCTGGTCCAGCGTGTCGTCCGGGCCGGGCAGCTCCCCCGCGCGGACAGCGGCCGCGGCGCGCAGCCGCTCCCGCTCCGCCGGCCGCTCGAGCACGTCGCGCAGGGCGTGAGCGAGGTCCTGTGCGCGGGGCTGGACGAGCACGGCCGCGGCCCCGGTGACCTCGGCGGTGCCACCGACGTCGGTCGCGACGACGGCAGCGCCCAGCGCGAGCGCCTCCTGGACGCCGAGCGGCTGGCCCTCCCACCGGGCGGTGCTCACCACGACGTCGGCGGCCGCCATCAGGTCCGCCACGTCGTCACGACGGCCGAGCAGCCGCACGGGCAACGACTCAGCCTCGATCCGAGCCGCGAGCTCGGGCTCGAGCGGGCCGTCCCCGGCGAGCACCCACAGCACCTGGGCGCCGGACGGCCCCGCGGCGGCCGGTCCCGGGAGCCCGCCCCCGGCCCCGGGGCCGGCGAGCAGCGCGGCCGCGTCGCACAGCAGGTCGAGGCCCTTCTGCGGGGCGAGCCGTGCGACGGTGACCAGCAGGTGCGTGCCGGGCGCGACGCCGAGCTCCGCGCGCACCGTGGCCGGTGGCGCCGTGGCGGCGGGTCTGGGCGGGGCCGGGACGAGCGCACGTTCGGCGTGCGCGGCACCGCGCGCGCGAGCGCGGGCCACGAGGTCGCCGGAGACACCGAGCACGGCGTCCGCCCCGCGCGCGACGACCTGCTCGAGCACAGCCGCGACGCCTACGACGAACCGGCTCCCCACGGGCAGGTTGTGCAGGGTCACGACGACCGCGGGACGCCGGCGCAGGGTCCGTGCCCCGATCACCGTGAGGGCGCCAGCACGCAGGCCGTGCGCGTGCACCACGTCGGCACCGCGGCACAGCGTCCGCAGGCGGAGAACCGCCCCGACGTCCCCCGGCCCTGGCCGGTCGGTGATCTCGACGGCGCGGAACGGTACGGATCCTGCGGGGGCGACCTGCTGCGCCAGTGCTTGTGGCCCCGCGACGGCCACGTGCACACCCCGGGCGCGAGCGCCGGCGGCGACCTGGGCGACGTGGCGGGCGACTCCCCCGGCACTCGACCCGAGCACCTCGAGGACCCTCAGCGCAGCGGTGGTCTCAGTCATCGGTGTCCTCCTGCGGGCGGCGGGTCGAGCGGGCTGGATCCGACACGGACGCAGTGCCCTCGCCGTCCGTGCCCGGGCGGTCGACCACCGCGGGGCCGGGAGGGCCACCGTCGCCGCCGGTGTCCTCGAACGCGGGCCCGGTCGCCGGGCCGGGAGCGCGTCGGGCCAGCGCACGGAACGTGGAGCGGTCGCCGGCCCACCCCGCCGCGGCGACGACGAGCACGGCGAGCACGGCGCCCGCCACGCCGATGCCGACCGCGGCGACCACGTTCTCGACCGGTCCCACGGCCTCGACGAGCCAGCGTCCGGCGAGCGCTCCCCCGAGCGCCCCGAGCGTCGTGACCACGAAGGTGCGACCGCTGCCCGCGAGCGTCTGCCGGCCGGACGCCCGCACGACGCCGACGAGGAGCACCACGCCGCCCACGGACATCCCGATGGTGTTGCCCAGCCCGAGCCCGACGAGCGTGGCGCGCGCGTCGCCGCCGTCGGGCGCGAGCAGCCGGACCGCGACCCAGGACGACGCGAGCACAGCGGTCCAGCCGGCCGCGACCCCGATCACCGCGGCGCGGCCTCGCTCGATCGCGAACAGCACACGTGAGACCTGGAAGATCAAGGCGTAGCCCACAAGGCCGGGAGCGAGCGCCGTCAGCGTCGGGGTCATCGCTGCGATCTCGGCTGGGGCACGGCTGGCGTCGACCTGGGAGAACACGGCCGTGACCGCCGGCGCGGCCGCCACGAGCGCGGCAGTGCCGGCCGCGCTCACGAGCAGGATGGTCCTCGTGCTCCCTGCGACGAGCCGCGCGTAGCGGGCGTGGTCCCCGCTCGCCGCGTACTCGGCGAGGCGGGGGAACGCCGCCGTCGCGAGCGGGACCGCCAGCACCGCGTAGGGGAGGAAGTACACGGCCTGGGAGTACTGGTAGATGTTGACCGCCCCGTCCGGGCCGCCGTAGGTGTTCGCCAGCCAGATGGTGACGAGGACGGCTGCCTGCTGGGCGAGCAGCCCGCCGATCCCGGCGAGCGCGAGGGCGCTGGCCCGCCTGCCGACGCCGGCCGGGAACCGGAGGGTGGGGCGCAGCCGGACCCCCGACCGCACGACGGGGATGACCAGCGGGAGGCTCATCGCCGCGACTCCTGCGGTGGTGCCCCAGCCGAGCCACGCGACGGCGGACGGCGCGAGTGTCTGCGGGCTCTCGACGGCGGTGCCCGCGAGCGTGCGGAAGACGAGGTAGGAGGTGATCACGACGAGGCTGGACGCGAGCGGCGCCGCGGCGGGCCACACGAAGCGACGCTGGGCCTGGAGCACCCCGGTGAGCACCACGCCGATGCCGTAGAGCACGACCTGCGGGGCGAAGACCACGAGCAGCCCCGCCCCGAGGTCGACGGTTGCCGCGGTGGCCGCGGCGGCGGCGGCGTCCGCATCCTTCGCCGCGTCGGGGATCAGCAGGTCGACGACCGGCCGGGCGAGCATCGCAAGGAGCACCGACGCCGGGAGGAGCACCGCCACCGCCCAGGTGAGCAGGGCGGACGCGATCCGGCTGACCTCTCCGTCGAGCCGGCGCGCGAGGGGCCCCGCCAGGAGCGGGATCACCGCTCCGGCGAGCGCACCGCCGGCGAGGACCTCGAACAGCACGTTGGGCAGGACGTTGGCCGTGGCGTAGGCGGTCCCGGTCGGCGTCTGACCCACCGAGTAGGACTGCGCGAGCCATCGGCCGAACCCGAGCACACGGCTCAGGAGCGTGATCGCGGCGATCACCGCCGCCGCACCGGCGAGGCCGGACAGGACGCGGCCGGTGCGGCGGTTCACGCGGTCGGACCGGGCGGCCTGCGACCCCACACGTCGAGCGCACGCAGCACGGGCGTCCGCTCGATGACAGCGGTGAAGCTGACCTTCTCGCTCGCGACGGTCAGGCCGACGGCGGCCGCGAGCAGGGCGAGCCGGACCGGGCGCGGCGCCGCGAGCACGGCAGCGGTGCCGACGAGCGCACCGAGGCTGTTCGCGCCGGCGTCGCCCAGCATGTCGCGCTCCGCGAGGTCGGGGCCGAGCGCGGCGGCCGCTGCGCCCAGGCAGGCCGCCGCGGCGCTTCCGCCGTCCGAGGCGAGCGCGGGCGCTGCGGCGAGTGCGCCGGCCTTGAGCGCGCGTCCCGGGCGCAGGTCCAGGAGGTTGACCAGGTTCGCGGTCGCGGCGATGAGGGCGCCGGACGCCAGGACGTCGGCCGCCCAGCCGAGGCGCGGGCCGACCCCACGGGCGGGTGCCGGCGACGCGATCGCGGCGGCGACGACGGACGTCGCGCCGATCCCGAGCACCTTGAGGCCGCCCGTCGTGAGCTCGCCGTGGGCGAGCGCACCGAGGTGGCCGCGCAGGCCCTTGCGGCTGCGGGACGTGTCCTCGGAGAGGTCGTCCACGAGCCCGAAGGCCGCGCCGCCGACCGCGGCGACGGCGCCGGCCACCGCGGGACGCCCCGGTGCGCCGAGAAGGGCGCCGGCCGTCAGCCCGACCGCCACGGCAGGGCCTTCGAGGAGGCTCACCGGCTCACCGCGGTGGTTGGTGCGTGTCCACCGGTCGGGCGCCGTCCGGGTCGCGCGGTCGAGGACCTGCCTCGTCAGCCAGGTCACGGCGGCCGCGCCCGCCCCGGCCCGCAGCGCGACGCCGGGTACGGGCGGGGAGCTCGTCACGGCACGTGCGCCGCTCATCCGTCGGCGGGGTCCGTGGCGCCGCCGCCCGACGTCCCCGGGTCCGTCGCGGCATCGTTCGTCGCGGCATCGTTCGTCGCGGCATCGTTCGTCGCGGCATCGTCGAGCGCGAGGCCGGCCGTCCGGACGATGGGCGGGAGCTCGACGCGCCGCGGCATCACGGCTGTCGCATCGGGGCTCGGCCCGTAGTGACCGACGGTCCCACCGATGCGCGCGCCGAGCGCGAGCGGCACCGACACCTGGCCGACGACCGTGTTCACGGCCTCGACGGTGCTGATCCGCGAGAGCGTGGCCTCGCCGGCGCGCAGCCGTGCGATCAGGCTGGGCTCGGTGAGCTCGCCTCCGGCGACGACGACGCCCTCGGAGCGCTCCTGGGCGGCCGTGACGATCTGGACGGCGGCACCGAGCTGGGCCTCGAGCAGGTCCTCCGCGGCTGCGGCGTCCTCGGGCTCAAGGGACTCCTGCGCCGAGGTCTCGGCCTCGACCTCCTCGACGCTGACCGTCGGACCGGCGAGCACGACGACCGCGTCGGCGGGCACCGTCACCTCGCCCTCGATCTCGATCAGGCCCGCGTCACCGGCGAGCAGCTCGAGGACGATGCCGGCGTTCTCGCCGAGCGCGTCGGGATCCGTCGGCACGGGGGTCGTCAGGCCCTGCACGAGCGCCTCGGCGAGCTCGGTCCCCGTACCGGCGTCGTCGGCGGGCGCCGGGTCGAGCATCTCGACCAGGGTGCCGGAGAGGCCCTGCCGGAAGGAGAGCCTGTCGGGGTCCGTCCACGCGTCGGTCACCTGGACCGTCGCGGTCACGCTCGCACCCGACTGCTCGAGGCGGGCGACGACCTGCTCCAGGACGTCGGGGCCGACGTCGGCGAGCTCGATCACGGCGATCCGGCGCTCGGCGAGGACGCCGTCGAGCACGCTCGGCGCGACCGCGTCCATCGCAGCCTCGGTGCGGTCCAGGTCGGCCGTCGCGGCGTCGAGGTCGGCGCGCAGCTGCTCCTTCTCGGTCCGGAGCTGGTCGACCTGGCCCGTGAGGGTGTCGCCGATCGTCTCCTTGAGAGGGCCGGCGCCCAGGGCGATGCCGACCGCGAGGGCCAGGAACACCGAGATGAGGGAGACGAGGTGGTAACGGAAGTCGATCACAGTGAGATCTCTCGGTCGGTGCGGGCCGGGCGGGTCATGCCCCGCCGCCGAACAGTGCGCGGATCGAGGACCAGAAGTCGTCGAACCAAGCGCCGGACAGGCCGATCAGGGTCTGGCCGGCTGCGGTGGAGGCGAGCGCCACCCCGAGGGCGAGCAGGCCTGCCACGACGAGCCAGGCGAGCTGCCAGCTCGAGATCCGCTGACGGTAGAGGCGCGAGACGCCCTTGGCGTCGATGAGCTTGCTCCCGACCCGAAGGCGTGTGAGGAAGGTGCTCGCCATGCCGGAGCGTCCCTTGTCGAGGAACTCGACCAGGGTGGCGTGGGTGCCGACGGCCACGATGAGCTCGGCTCCCTTGTCGTCCGCCAGCAGCATCGCGACGTCCTCGCTCGTGCCTGTCGCGGGGAAGACGACGTGCTTGACGCCCAGCTTCTCGACGCGCTCGACGCCTGGTGCCCTGCCGTCGCGGTAGGCGTGCACGACGACCTCGGCCCCGCACGTGAGCGCGCGGTCGGAGACCGAGTCCATGTCGCCGACGATCAGGTCGGGCTTCCACCCGATCTCGAGGATCGCGTCGGCACCGCCGTCGACGCCGATGAGGATCGGCCGGTACTCCTTGACGTAGTGCCGCAGCGCGACGAGGTCCTCCTTGTAGTGGTACCCCCGCACCACGATGAGGACCTGCCGACCGTCGATGACGGTGCTGATGTCGGGCACGCCGACGCCGTCGAGCAGGAGGTCCCGCTCCCGACGCAGGTAGTCCATCGTGTTGGCCGCGAACGACTCGAGCTGCACGGCGAGGCCGGCTCGGGCCTCCTCCATCGCAGCCGCGACCGACGCCTCGTCCTGCACGGTGCCCTCGGCGACGAGGTGCTCACCGTCGAACACCGAGCCGTCGACGACGCGTACCTGCCTGCCCTCGACGAGGGTGAGCACGTCCGGGCCGAGGTCGTCGACGAGCGGGATCCCCGCCGCGAGCAGGATGTCCGGCCCGAGGTTCGGGTAGCGGCCCGACGTCGACCGCGCGGCGTTGAGCACCGCGGCGGGCCGGCACGCGGCCAGGGCCTCGGCGGACACGCGGTCGATGTCGAGGTGGTCGATCACCGCGACGTCGCCCGGGCGCAACCGCTTGGTCAGGTTCTTGGTCCGCGGGTCGACGCGCACCGGACCGTGGAGTCCGGGTTCTTCAGGCGCGGCGCGGCGCGTTCTCAGGCTGAGTCTCATCGGGGATCATCGTCCCACGACTGAGCGCTCGAGGAGCTCAGCCGCGTGCCGCAGCGCGGCGTCGGAGTCCTCCTGACCCGAGAGCATGCGTGCGAGCTCGCTGCGCCGGTCTGCCCCGTCGACCACACGCACGTCCGACGCCGTGACCACGTCACCGGTCCCGTCGTTCGACTTGGTGACGACGAGATGACGGTCCGCGAAGGCCGCGACCTGCGCGAGGTGCGTCACGACGACGACCTGGGTCTGCTGGGCGAGCTCGGCGAGCCGACGCCCGACCTCGACCGCCGCCTTGCCCCCGACACCTGCGTCGACCTCGTCGAAGACGAACGTCCCTGGGCGGCTCGCCCCGGACTCGGGCGCCGTGGCCAGTGCGACCTCTATCGCGAGCATGACGCGGGAGAGCTCACCACCCGAGGCCCCTTGGCCCAGGGGTCGGGCGGGTGCGCCCGAGTGCGCGACGAGTCGCATCTCCACGTCCTCGGCGCCCCACGGGCCGAGCTCTGCGGCCTCCACGAGACCGACCTCCAGGCGGGCCGATGCCATGGCCAGGCCAGCGAGCTCGTCGGTGACCGCGGACGCGAGCCGTTCGGCCGCGGTGCGTCGTGCGCGCGTGATCTCGTCCGCCAGCGTCGCGAGCCGCCCGTCGAGCCCGTCGAGGCGTGCGCGCAGGGCCGTCGTCCGGTCCTCCCCGCCGTCGAGCTCGATCAGTCGCAGGCCTGCCTCGCTCGCCCATGCCAGCGCTGCGTCGACCGTCCCGCCGTAGCTGCGGCTCATGGCCGTGAGGTCGGCCCGCCGCCGGTGCACGGCCTCGAGCCGCGCCGGGTCGGCCTGGAGCTGGTCGCCGTAGCCGGCGAGCTCGGTCGCGACGTCGTCGACGAGGTAGCCGACCTCCGCGAGGCGCGCGACGAGTCCGGCGAGCGCCTGGTCGTGCTGCGCGACGTGCTCGAGCGTGCGACGTGCGAGCTCGACGGACGAGGCGGCGCCCTCTACCGTGGCGGCGTCCTGGTCCCCGGTGAGGGACACGTACGCCGTCTGCGCGGCGATCCTCAGGTCCTCCGCGTGCCCGAGCCGCGCCGACTCGGCCGCGAGCTCGAGGTCCTCGCCCGGCTGCGGGTCGACGCGCTCGATCTCCGCGAGCCCGAGGCGCAGCAGCTCGGCCTCGCGCGCCCGCTCCTGCGCGTGGCCGACGAGCTGGTCGAGGGCCGCGACCGCCTCCTGCCGCTCGGTCCACGCGCGCCTGTACTCGGCGAGCGTCGCGGCGTGCTCCGCTCCGGCGAACGCGTCGAGCGCCTCGCGCTGGTGACGGGGTGACCTCAGCCGCATCTGGTCCTGCTGGCCGTGCACGGTGACGAGGTCCTCGGCGATCTCGGCGAGGACCGCCTGCGGCACGGTCCGGCCGCCCAGGTAGGCGCGTGAGCGGCCGGCGGCGGCGACGGTGCGCAGCGCGACGAGCGTCCCGTCCTCGTCCACCTCGGCGCCCGCCTCACGCGCGCGCTCGACCACCCAGGAGTCGGGCGCGACGGTGAAGCAGCCCTCGGCGCTCGCCGACGCGGCGCCGGTGCGGACGGCCGTGGCGTCGGCGCGCCCGCCGAGGAGGAGCGCGAGGCCGGTGAGCACCATCGTCTTGCCGGCGCCCGTCTCGCCCGTGATCGCGGTGAGGCCAGGCCCGAACGCGACGGTGGCGGAGCCGATGACCCCGAGGTTCTCGATCCGGATCTCCTCGATCACTCGCCCTCGCCCTCCGCCGTGGCCAGCAGGTGCGCGGTGCTCGGTCCGGGTGCCGCGTGCGCGCGCCCCCGCCAGCCGCTCACGGGGAGCGCGAAGCGGGACACGAGCCGGTCGGTGAACGGCGCGTAGCTCAGGCGCGCGAGGCGCACGGGCACGGCGCTGCGCCGGACCTCGATCCGCGAGCCCACCGGCAGGTCCTCCTTGCGGCGCCCGTCGCAGCTGAGGATCCCGCCGCTGCTCGACCGGTTGAGGATCTCGACCGCCAGGACCGACGACGGTCCCACGACGAGAGGTCTCGCGAAGAGTGCGTGAGCGGAGACCGGGACGAGCAGCATCGCGTCGACGTCCGGCCACACGACGGGCCCGCCCGCGGAGAAGGCGTGCGCCGTCGAGCCCGTCGAGGTCGCCATGACGACGCCGTCGCACCCGAACGAGGACAGGGGGCGACCATCGACCTCGACGACGACCTCGACCATGCGAGCCCGGTCCGCCTTCTCGACGGTGGCCTCGTTGAGGGCCCATCCTTCGACGACGTCCTCCCCCGGCCGCAGCACACGCACGTCGACGGTGCGGCGCTCCTCGACGTCGTAGTCCCCGCACGCGATGCGGCGCACCGCCTCGGCGATGTCCTCACGCTCGCTCTCCGCGAGGAAGCCGACGTGGCCGAGGTTGACGCCCAGGAGGGGCACGCCCGAGGCGCGCGTGAGCTCGGCAGCACGCAGGATCGTCCCGTCGCCGCCCAGGACGATCGCCATGAGGAGGTCCGACGGGTCGGTCAGGTCCTCCTCGGCGACGGGCGTCAGGCCCTCGGCCTCGAGCGCCCGGACCGCCTCCTGGGCTGCATGGACGGCCTCGGGCCGGCCCGTGTGGGCGACGACGAGCACCGAGCTCTTCATGAGACTCTCCTGGGGGCTCCGCGGCGTTCGGGATGGACACGTGCGGGCCGGCCGTCGACCACGGCCCGGCGGGCGGCCTGCGCGAGCGCGAGGCCCTGACGGCTGCCGTCGCTCGGGTGGTAGGACGCCGGGGCGCCCAGGCCTGGCGCCGCCCCGTCGGGCGGAGCGTCCGAGGCACGGGCCCCCGAACCGGGGGCCACGAGCCAGAGGAAGTACTCGCGGTTGCCCGCCGGCCCCGGCAGGGTGCTCGGGATGACGGCCTCCACGTCGGCGCCGAGCCGCGCGGCAGCGGTCGCCACACCCTGGACCGCTTCCAGGCGCAGCTCCGGGGACGTCACGACGCCGCCGGACCCCAGCCGCTGCCTGCCCACCTCGAACTGCGGTTTGACCAGGAGCAGCAGGTCGGCGCGCGGGGCGGCGACCGCGAGGAGCGTGGGCAGCACGTGCCCGAGCGGGATGAACGAGAGGTCCCCGACCACCAGCCGCACGGGCGGTCCGAGCAGGGCCCGGGTGAGTGCCCGCGCGTCGGTGCCCTCGTGCGACGTCACACGCGGGTCGGCCGCGAGGGCGGGGTCGAGCTGCCCGTGCCCGACGTCGACCGCGACGACGTGCTCGGCGCCGCGCGCGAGCAGCACCTGGGTGAACCCGCCCGTCGAGGCGCCCACGTCGAGGCACCGCTGCCCGAGGACGTCGATCGCTCCCGGCGCCAGGGCCTCCACGGCGGCGAGGGCGCCCTCGAGCTTGTGCGCACCACGCGAGACGTACTCGGGTCCGTCCGCGACTACCTCGAGCGGGTCGTCGCTGGTGACCGGCTGCGACGGCTTGCGCGCGACGACGCCGCCGACCTGCACCCGACCGTCGGCGACGAGCTCCTGGGCGCGGCCGCGCGACCGCGCGAGGCCGCGACGCACGAGCTCGGCGTCGAGGCGCGCCACAGCGGCCTGTGACATCAGTCGCGCGTCTCGGCCAGGCGGTCGGCAAGGGCCCCGTGCACGGCGTCGAACACCGCGACGTGCTCGCGCACGGGCCGGTCGTCGAGCCCGTCGAGCGCGGTCAGGGCGGCGTCGACCGCCTGGTCGCCGGTCGACGTGCGCTCCTCGTCCTCCACGGTCCTCCTCCTGCTGCCACGACGCCCGTGCCCACGCTGCGGCCCCGCCGTCCGGCGGGGCTCGACGTCCACGCTACCGGGCGTGGCCGACGATCAGCGGGTGTGCACACCGAGCTCCGGAACGTTCGCCGGGGCGAGGGGACGTCCCTCGTCCGCGCGCGCCCACGCCGCGCCGCACGCCGCGCGGACGAGGTCGAGAGCGCTGCTGGGCGTCGACTCGCCGCCGGGCCTGAGCTCGAGCGTCCCGTCGTCTGCACGGGCCGCGCTGTCACCGCAGACCCACCACCCGCCGTCGACAGGGCGCGGCGCGGTGTGCGGCTCGTGGAGGCTGCGCAGGTCCGCGCCGATGTAGGACGGGCGCTCGGACCCGGGCGCGAGCACGGCGTCGCGCGCGGAGCTGACGCCCGTGAGCACGTGGAGCCCCGGGTACCCGGCCGCGCGCGCGCCGGCGAGGTCGGTGTCGAGGCGGTCGCCGATCACGAGCGGCCGTTCGGCGCTGCGGCGCTCGACGGCCAGACGGAACATCGTCGGCCCCGGCTTCCCTGCGCTCACCGGCTCGACACCTGTCGCCGCACGCACGACAGCGACGAGGGAGCCGTTGCCCGGGGCGAGCCCTCGTTCGTTCGGCAGCGTCATGTCGAGGTTGCTGGCCACGTGCCACGCCCCGCGCTGCACGGCGTAGGCAGCCTCTGCCAGCTCCCGCCAGCTCAGGTCGGGGGCGAACCCCTGCACGACGGCCACCGGTGCGTCCTCGGCCGACGAGACGACCTCGAAGCCCTTGGCACGGACGGCCGTGTACAGCCCTGCACCGCCGACGACGAGCACCTTCGACCCCGGCGCCAGTCGCTCGGCCAGCACGGCCGCGGCCGCCTGGGCCGCGGTCATGACGTCGTCTGCGCTCGCTGCGATGCCGAGCCCGCTCAGCTGTTCCGCCACCGCCTCGGGCTCACGGCTCGCGTTGTTGGTGACGAAGAGGAGCCCGAGGCCCGTCGCCCGTGCCGCCGTCAGGCTCTCCGCCGCATGCTCGATCGGCTCGGGACCGCGGTACGCGACCCCGTCCAGGTCGACGAGCGCGAGGTCGTACGACTCCGCGAGCGTCGCGGTCGTCGACAGCAGCATCAGGCACCGTCCGTGTCGGTCGCGCCGCTCGACTCCCCGGCCGACGCACCGACGTCGTCGCCGGCACGTGCCTCGTCCGCGTCGTCCTCGAGGTCGAACACGACCACGTCGTCCTCCGCAGCAAGGTCGCCGTAGCCCTGGGGCAGAGATGCCAGGGCTGCACGAGCCTCGTCCCGGCGCCCGGCCGCCTCGAGCGCGGCCGCGCGGGCCTCGGTCACACGCGCGGCCAGCTCCCCGCTCGCGGACGCGACCTCGGGGGTGCTCAGCGCCGCGACCGCGGCCTCCGGGTCCCCCAGGTCGATGCGCGCACCGCTCACGACGATCGCGAGCTCGACTCGCAGCTCGACGGGGAGCTCGCGCGCCCCGTCCTCCTGGGCGAGCGCGAGCGCGCGCTCAGGCCGCCCGAGCCCGCGCTCGCAGTCGGCCATCAGCGGCAGGTGCTCGTCGGAGCCGTTGAGCCGACGCACGGTGCGCAGCTCGCGCAGCGCCTCGGCGTACCGACCCGTGCGGTACGCCGTGATACCCGCGGCCTCACGCACGACGTCGACGCGCCCGGCTCGCCGAACGGCCGCCTCGGCGTGCGCGTAGGCGAGCTCCGGGTCCTCGTCGAGGAGGCGCCCTGCCATCACGAGATGCCTGGCTACGCCGTCGGCGTTGTCCTTGCTGAGCGTGCGCAGACGCCCCCGCGCGACGCGGTCGAGGTCCGATGCGAGCACGTCGTCCGGGATCGCGGGCGCGGGGTTGCGCCCAGCGGCGTCCGACGGCCGCGAGACGCGCTCGCCCGACGGCGTCGCGTTGCCCGTGGGACGGCCGACGGCCCCCCGCGGCCCTCCAGACTGAGCACGCGACGACGCACCGCGCGCCGCGGCGGGACGACCGCCCGCGCCACCACGCGCGCCTTGGCCGCCACGCGAGGGGAACTCACGACGACCCGAGCCGTCCGGCTTGCTGCCGGCTCCCCGGTCGTCCGAGCCTCTCGTCGTGCTCGTGCGCGCTGGCGCCTGGCCGCCGGCCGCCGCGTACCCGCCCCGGGTGGGGCCACCGCTGCCCGGGCCGCGACCGTTGTCCCGGTCCTCCCAGCTGCGCTTCTCCGAGCTGGCGGACCGCCGGGGGTCGCTCGTCCGTGGGCCCCGACCCTCGCGCGGGTACGACCCGCCGCCGGCACCGCGCGCACCCTGGCCAGCGCGCCCGGTTGCCGCTCCGTCGCGGCCGACGGCGCCAGAGCCGGATCGGCCCGCGCTGCCACGGGATGCACCGGAGCTCCCCGCACTCCTCGGCGCAGAGCCACGGGCCTGTCCCGACGTCTCTGCGCGCTCACGCCCCCGGAACGCCTCATCGCCACCTGCGGCCTCGTCGCGGGGCTTCCGGTCGTCTGATGAAGTCACCACTGCTGTCCTTCCTTGGGGCGCCCATGATCTCATGCCGCTGGGTGCCTACGGCTTGTCCGGCGGTCGTGGGTACGCAAAAGAGGGGCCACCGTGGGGTGGCCCCTCTTTTGGAAGGGTTGTTCGGCGG
>NZ_VTTP01000019.1 GCF_008364845.1 Actinotalea subterranea
TGGACGCACCACTCGACATGACCCCGATCCCAACCCTTCCAAGGACTGAAGTCTCCGGACACGCCGGGGCGGTTCAGAACCTTCGCTTCATCTGTGATGCCTCCTCGTTGAGAACTTCAATGGGTGTCGCGGTTCAGTGCCGGGTGAGGACGTTGAGGTTGGTGAACGATGAAGACCCCTCCTGGACGAAGAGACCCAACCCACCGTCGCGGTGGTCGTACATCCGTGCGCTCATTGCCACCGCGCCGTCCAGATACGCGATGACGCAGGTGCCGTCCACCAGCACATCCAGGTGGTGGCGGCCGGGGTGAAGGTCGGCGGGGCGTTCCAGCTCGACGGCGTGGGGGACGTCTCCGGAGATCTGCCACTGCATGGGGCCTGTGCGAAGGCGGGGCCATCGGTCAAAGGTCATACGACCGCGGCGGGGCTCGAGACGAATCCGATACCCGGTCTCAGCGTCAGGTCCCGCGCGGAGCACGATCCCGGCAGCGGAGGTGCCCGGTGCCAGCTCGATGTCCACGCTCAGCAGGCACTCGGAGGGCAGGGGCCCCGTGTGTGACGCGGCGTAGCCATCCGGCGCGCTCACCGACACCCCTTCTCGCTCTTGCTCCCAGTCACCCAGCACCGGGCGCCAGGTGCGATCCGCACTGGAGACATAGGCGTCAGCGATCGACTGCGGCAGTCGGAACGACAGCTGGCCGTCGTCTTCCGCCACGACCTCGTGCACCGCCATGTCGCCCGCCCAGTCCCAGGCGCCGTCGTCGCGTTCACCCGCCTTGCTCGGGATCCAGCCGACCGCAAAGCGCCGCCCGAGGCCGGCAACGGTCTTCGCCGCGTAGAACCCGCGACCGTCCACGGTGTCTCGGTTCGGCACCGCCCAGGGTCCGTCCGGCCCCGGAGCGACCCGGTAGCGCGTGGCGAAGGACTCGGTGAACTCGGAGTACATGAGGTACCACCGGTCACCGTCCGTGAAGACGTCCGGACACTCGTGAGCCATGTAGAGGTCCGGTGCCCAGAAGGGCGTATCGACTGTCCACGTGTGCAGGTCCGTCGACCGAAGCTGGGCGATCAGGCCGCTGCGTCGTTCAGGTGCAGCCGCGGAACGTGCTGCGAGCAGCATGCGCCACGGCTCGTCGGCCGAGACGCGGAACACGAACGGATCGCGCCAGTCGCCCAGCACGTAGCCGTCCGGTGCACCGAAGGTCTCCTCCGGCAGCTTCCGCCAAGTACGCATGTCGTCGTCGCTGACGGCATGCGCGACGAGCTGGTACGGCTGGCCGGTGACCGGATCGCAGCGCTCGGGATTCTGTGCGGTGTAGAAGAGGTGAACGCGGCCGTCATCCGTCACGAGAGACCCGGTGTAGGCGTTGAAGTCCTCCGCCGCGGGGCCGCCTGAGGGGATCGCGACGCCGCCGTCCTCGAAGTGGACGAAGTCACGCGTGCGCACCGTGCGCCAGGGCATCCCCACGGCGGGGTCCCGCTGGTCGTGCAGGAAGTACAGCCAGAACTCCCCGTCGTGGAAGTGAGGGATCACGTCCCCGACCCAGCCAGAGGGGGGGCGGTACAGCAGCGACACGGTGCCTCCGGTTAAAGGGTTCACTTAAAGGGTTAACCCGAGGTTAGCCGGAGATCTACCTCGCAGGCAAGGGGCTTGGGGCCACCGTCTCGTAACGATCGGGTCACGCCGACCACACGCAATGGCGGGGGTCGGCTCACGACGCGGACGAGCGGACGGTCGGTCAAGTCCCTGGACGTGGTGTAGCGCTTCGGCGTGATCAGGTTCTGTTCAGGCGGTGAGGGCGAGGGGCTGGTCGGTCTCTTCAGGGTCGGTGTGGTGATGAGGTCGAGTCGGGCGCGGTGTAGGACGTCGAGGGCGAGGTAGCGGCGTCCTTCAGCCCATTCGTCGTGTTGTTCGGCCAGGACAGCGCCGACCAGGCGCTTGACGGAGTCGCGGTCGGGGAAGATCCCGACGACGTCGGTGCGGCGGCGGATCTCCTTGTTCAGTCGCTCGTTGGGGTTGTTGGACCAGATCTGACGCCAGATCTCCTTGGGGAAGGTGGTGAACGCGAGCAGGTCCGCGCGAGCGGCGTCGAGGTGCTCAGCGACCGCGGGCAGGGGGCCGGCGACGTGGTCCAGGAGCTTGTCGAACTGGGTCTGGGCCGAGGTCACGTCGGGCTGGTCGTAGACGCTGTGGAGCATGGCCTTGACCGCCGGCCATGAGCTCTTCGGCGTCACCGACATGAGGTTGGCGGCGTAGTGGGTGCGGCACCGCTGCCAGGTCGCCCCGGGCAGGTTCGCGGCGATGGCCTGGACCAGGCCCGCGTGGGCGTCGCAGGTCACGAGCTTGACCCCGCCCAGGCCGCGGGCGACCAGGTCGGCGAAGAACGCGTTCCACGCTTCTTTGGTCTCGCTCGTGGTGACGGTGCAGCCCAGGACCTCGCACGCTCCCGGCGGTGAGTGTCCCGGTCGCACAATGCCTCACTCCCTGGCAGCGGCTCCCATGTCACCCCGCGCGGCTAGCATCAGAAGCACACCTAATCTGGGCGGGAGCGCGACCAATGGCGGATGCGGAACTCACTGTCGGGGCTGTGAAGCGCAGGCTCGGGCCGTTGGAGACCTGGAAGCGCCATCGCAGCACCCCGGACTCGTTGGCACTGTGCGTGGTCGACTCGGTTTTCTCACTCCGGGTGCGGTAGTCGGCCGTGGAGAACGTTGTCGGCGCATACCCCGAAGTTCTCGCGAGACAGGGTGGGGGCGCCGACACCGACGGCGCACACGGACTCTTGACCGCGGTCAAGACGGCTGGTGGTCCCGCTCGTCCTGCCATGCTCCTCTTCCGCAATCACGGGCGCGCAACTGGCACGAAGGATCTCAAGGCCAGGCGCGCCGCCAACAAGGGCGAGACCTCTCCTGGTTGCTGGCGTGTCCACCACCGGCGTCCTCCGCAACAAACTCCCCGCGTCGGCACGGGCGCCTTTGAAGGCTGGATGGCGGAGCGATGCAGGTGTGGGGCCGGCGTCATGGGCGTGCCTGGGGATACTCACCAGCGCAGACGGCGTGAGTGGCGACACGTGGATCGTGAGCTTCGTGCCGCTGGCAGTGGTGAGTACACCGCACCGCACCGCGCGTCGCGTAGTAGAAGCGGCCGCGAGCATCCTGCAGGTGCCGACAAGCCTCTTGAACCATCACATCAGGAGCCCCGAGCTCCGGAAGCGCGCCTGACGGTGGGGCGCCGACGATTAGGAGTTGCTGCCGTGATTACCGGCATCGGGGCGGGGGTGGACCCGGCCCTTCTCCAGGTCGGTTTGCGCGTCAAGGTCGACACGTTGTCGTTCCACAGCGTCGGAACCGTCGCCGACGTCAGCACCGAGTATGAGCGGGGATTCGGCACGAAGCTGTACCCCGCCTTCTACATCGAGTTCGATGACGGAAGCGCTGAGTGGTTCAACGGCGTGGCGCTCACCCCCACCCCAAGCAAGACACGCTAAAGCCAAGAACAGGGAGTCCCGTTGAACTGGAGCAGGGGCGACGGCCCGCTAGCGGGCGTTGTGCTCGAACAGACCGAAGCATGTCTTGCGGTCTACCGCGAGGACCCAAGCCGCATCGCGCAGGACGCCAACAACGAGCTGCGCATCGCCGAAGGCGGATACCGCGGTCGACAGCTCTACGAGCTGCTTCAGAACGCCGTCGACGCCGCGCGAGCAGGCGGCGGTCGGGTGGAGGTGCGCCTCACCAAGACCCATCTCTACGTGGCCAACGACGGCGAGCCGTTCACCGAAGACGGCGTCAGGGCGCTCATGGCGTCCGACCTGTCGCCCAAGGACGACGAGCGAATCGGACGCTTCGGAATCGGGTTCAAGTCCGTGCTTGCAGTCACGGCGGAGCCGAAGGTCTACAGCAGGTCGGTCTCGTTTGCGTTCGACGCTGCGGCCGCGGAGGCCGTCATCCGGGCCGCCGGATTCCTGGCCCCGCGCTACCCGATGACGCGGTTGGCCACCGTCATCGACCCGGTCGCTGCGGCCGACGACGACCCCGTACTCCAGGACCTGATGACCTGGGCCAGCACGGTCGTCGTCCTCCCGGTCCGAGCGCGTCGCCGTGAGCTCGCAGCGGACATCCGTGCGTTCCCGGCCTACTTCCTGCTCTTCTCCGACCACGTCCACTCCCTTCGGCTGGTGGACACCGAGGCGGAGGCCGGGATCCTGGATCGTTCCGTCGGTCTTGAGCGCGGTCCTGCGGGGCTCTCCACCGTGGTGGAAGGGGCGCGCCGCGAGGAGTGGCGCGTCTTCCGGAGTTCATGGCGGCCGAGCAAGGAAGCTCTGCGTGATGCGGGCCGCCTCGCGGGACGAGACGTCGTCGATCTCGCCTGGGCAGTGCCTCGACGGCCGCGGCCCGGGATCGGGGTCTTCTGGGCGTACTTCCCGACGGATGCCCTGACCACGCTTTCGGGCATCGTCAACGCGCCGTGGCAACTAGGTGATGACCGACGGACGCTGCTCGAGGGTGAGTTCAACCGGGAACTCCTCACCAAAGCTCTCCCCACCCTCGTGGCCGCCAACGTTGGAGCCCTCCACGACTCCACCAATCCGGGACTCGTCCTTGACGTGTACCCCGCGCGCGGCGACGAATGGCGGAGCTGGGCCGATCGGATCCTGAACACCCCGGTCATCGAGGCGCTGCAGAAGACGGCGTCACTCCCCGACTGCTCCGGCCGACCGGCCACGCCATCGCGTCTCAAGCTGTTGGCCGAGGGGCTCCGCCAGGACTGGATCGACGAGTGGATCGGTTCCGGCTTCGCCCCACTCGACGAGTGGGCACACCCCGCCACCGTGAGCTCCAACGAGCGCCGGGCGAAGGCGCGGCGACTTGTCGGGCCTGAGGTCGAAGGGCCGTCAGAGATCACCGAGTGGCTCGAGGTGCTCGTCCGGTCAGGATCGACTGACGCCTCGGAGGCGGCGATCATGCTCGCTGCGCACATGGTTCGGGCAATCCCCGACAACGCCGAAGTTCAGGCAGCCATCCGGGGAGCGCGCGTCCTGCGCCTTGAGGACGGCTCCTTCGCGCGCCCCGTCCGGGGGAAGATCTTCGTCCGCGCGAGCGAGGACGACGCGGGGCAGGTGTTCGTGGACGACGACCTCGCCCACCGGCCTGGCGTGGCCGACGCACTTCAGACGCTCGGGATCGCCCTCCACGACAAGCGCGGCGAACTCCAGCACCTCCTAGTCAACGCCGCTGGAACGGACGCCGGATGGCAGCGCATCTGGACGCTGACGAAGGAACTGCCCGCGGAGTTCGCCAAAGAGGTCTTCGACGCAGAACTACAGCGACCGTTCGAGACCCGGGTGCGCGTGCGAACGGCTGCAGGTACGTGGAAGACGCTCGCCGAGGTGTTCCTCCCCGGGACGATCATTCCCGCGGACGGCTCGCGCGACCGCGAGTTCCTCGTCGATCCCCGGTTCCACGCGGACGACATGGACTTCTTGCGTGAACTGGGCGCGGTGAGCGAACCCGCGTGGCGGGAGGACGCGCCGCTGGAACGCTGGAGGGCGCCGTACGAACAGGCGATGAAGGACCACTTCATCTCTCAGGCCTCCGGAAGCGCCCCTCGTGCCGACAGCCTCACCGTGACGGGTTCGGCCACCCTGTGGCCGCTCGACCTCATCGAGCACCTGTCACCGGAGGGCAGGCTCGCCATGACGAACGCCATCCTCGGTCGCGGGCTTGTCAAGCCGTGGACCGTTCGACACGCCACCGTCGCGAGCTACGGACGAACCTCGGTGATCGCCCCGGAGATCTGGATGGTGCACAAGCACGGTCTCGTGGACACCTGCTTCGGACCGCTCCGTCCGCGGCGCACAGTGCTGCCGGGCGACGGCGTTCCCGAGGACGTGCTCCCGGTCGCCCGAGGGCTGTCCGAGAAGAACGCCACCAAGATCGGTGTCCGCGCTGATGTCGATGGCCTGGCGGACGCGGACTGGTCATTCCTGAAGCCGATCGCCGATGGTTGGGAGAACGACGACCGCCGAGCGGAGTTCTACGCGTGGTTCTCGTGGAAGTCCGAGCGCGCCGTTCCGGAGGAACTCGTCGTCCGAGTCGGGCCGCGCCGTCGTGCTGTCAAGCGTGAGAACGTCGGCGCCACGTCGGAACTGGCTGAGTACGAGGCCCTCCTCGAGGCCCAGGTGCCCACGCTCTACCTCGGTACCGACGAGGATGCGGCCCACATGATCGAGAGGTGGGGACTCGCCAGAGGCAGTGACCTCCTCAGACAGGAACTTGTGGCGGATGAGACCGGTGAACCGGCCTTCCTCACCGAGGAGTTCCCTCCGCTCGCGTTCAACCCGAACCTCGCGCCGGACGACCGGGACATCCGACTGGTCAGGTGCTCACGCCTGGTTCGGCTGGTCGCAACGCCGGAGGGCCAAGTCGCTCGCAACATCGCGGTCCACCGCGAAAGGGATCGGGTCCTCGTGACGGCCAGCTCACCGGCCGAGGTCCTCCGCCAGGTCTCCGGTGCCCTCAAGCTCGACTTGGGTGAGCGGGGCATCGCGCGAGTCCTGGAACAGATGGCCGAGTCTGCCCAGTCTGACCATCGCAAGCGGATCAGGGCGGCCGCGGCCGAGAGCCCGGAGGACGCGCTCGTCGAGGCGGTTGGGATCGAGAACCTCCGGCGGCAGGTCCCCCGACAGGCGCTCGATGCGCTCGGCGAGGGTGACCTTCTTCCGAGAGACCTCGCCCGGCTCGTCCTGGCAGTCCACGGCATCGGGGTCCTGAAGGCGTTCCGCAGCGTTCTCGAGGAGCAGAGGCTGGATCCGCCGCGCGAGTTCTCAGGGCGGCAGAAGGAGCGGCGCTGGGTCGCCGAGCTCGGCCTTCCTCAAGAGTGGGCCGGGTTCTCCACGCGGTCGGCCCCTGCCCGCGAAGTGATCGACGGACCCGTGAGTCTCGACCCGCTCCACGACTATCAAGAAGTGGTGACAAAAAGGATCCGAGTTCTGCTCGGCGGGTCTGGGCCGGAGCGCGGCGTGGTGTCACTCCCGACCGGGGCCGGCAAGACCCGCGTCACGATCCAGGCCCTCGTCGAAGAGATCGCCGCAGGCCGCCTCCCGGGGCCGGTCATGTGGATCGCCCAGTCCGAAGAGCTCTGCGAGCAGGCAGCCCAGAGCTGGGCGTACGTCTGGCGGGCCATCGGACCGGCCCACGCACTGACACTCAGCAGGCTGTGGGGCTCCAACGATGCGGAGGAGGAACCTGAGGGGACCCAGGTCGTCATCGCGATCGACGCCAAGCTCGACTCGATCCTCTCGCGCGACGGCGAGCGCTACGAGTGGCTGCGCGAGCCTAGTGTGGTCGTGGTGGACGAGGCGCACACGTCGGTGTCGCCCCGCTACACGCGTCTGCTCGAGTGGCTCGGGAGAGGTGGCCGCACCCGGACCGGGCATTTCCTCCTCGGCCTCACCGCGACCCCTTACCGGGGCACGTCGGACGAGGAGACGAAGAGGCTGGTCCGCAGGTACGACAGCAACCTCCTAGATCGGGACGTCCTCGGGGACAAGCCCTACTTGGAGCTCCAGAAGTTGCGGGTGCTCGCCCAGATAGACCGCCGCACCGTCGCCGGTGCTCGCGTCGAGTTCACCGACGACGAGATCCGCGAGATCGCGGACAACAACAAGTTCCCCGCCCGCACGGAGGAGGACCTCGGCAACGACCGGGAGCGCAACGAGAGGATCGTCCAGTCGATCCTCGACCTTCCGGACGACTGGACAGTGTTGCTCTTCGCACCCTCCGTCGAGAACGCCCGAGCGTTGGCGGCGATCCTCTCCTACCGGGGCGTCCCAGCGGTCTCCATCTCGTCCGGAACGGACACCTCGGCCAGGCGCCACTACATCGATCAGTTCCGTGAGGGGCGCATCCGGGTCCTCACCAACTACGGCGTCCTCGCCCAGGGATTCGACGCACCGCGTGTCCGGGCGGTGTACGTTTGCCGACCGACGTTCAGCCCGAACGTCTACCAGCAGATGGTCGGTCGCGGGCTTCGCGGTCCTCGCAACGGCGGATCCGATCGCGTTCTGATCGTCGACGTCGAGGACAACCTCAACCACTTCGGCGACCGCCTTGCGTTCCGCGACTTCGAGAGTATCTGGCTCTCGTGACGGCCCCGACACTCGATGCAGAGCAGAACGCGGCGGCGACCGTCGCGCCGAGCGAGCGGCAGCTGGTGGTGGCCGGCCCGGGTGCCGGCAAGACCGAAGTCGTGTCTGCGCTCCTGGCGCACCTCGTCGTGGATGAGGAGCTCGAGCCGGGGTTGGACGTGCTGGTCGTGACCTTCTCCCGGGCGGCGGTCGAGGCGGTGAAGCGGCGCCTGAGGACCGCGGACGTCCAAGCAGGCGCGGCCGTCCACACTCTCGACGCGCTCGCCGCAAGGATCGTCGGTGAGACGTCCGACCAGGATGTCGGGCGCATGTCCTTCGACGATCGGGTGAAGCGCGCCACCGGGGCCCTCCTCGGTGGTCTCTGGGAGCCTGCCGGGGACATGGCGCACGTGGTGGTGGACGAGGTCCAGGACGTCGTCGGTATCCGCGCGGACTTCCTCCTCGCCCTGCTCGATCAGGTGCCCGGCGACGCCGGCTTCACGCTCTTGGGTGACCCCGCGCAGGCCATCTACGACTTCCAGCTCGATGGACCGTCAGCGACGACGAACGACGAGTTCCTCCGGCGCGCCACCGGCCTTTCGGAGGTGGTCGAACGCAGACTCACCGGGAACTACCGCGCATCCACCCGCGAGGCGCGCCGCGCTGCTGGCCTTCGGGAGGGGGCTGCGGCGAATCTCGGCGATGCCCGCGACACCGTGCGAGGCTTCGTCGAGTCACTCGTGCCGATGGAACTGGACGAGCTGCCGCCCATTCTCACCCTTCCTGGCGAGACCTCGGCCGTGCTCGCGCCCGACAACGGTCGGGCCCTACTCATCGCCCACGAACTGTGGGAACGCGGAGTTCGCGCGACGCTTCGGCGACCCGCACGCGAGCCGGTCATCGACCGCTGGGTCGCGGAGACCTTGCCCGGGCGACCGACCTGGACGAGGGACGAACTCCTGGCGGCGCACGACGACGACGAGGTGGCGGCGGCCCGTTGGCGTGACCTTCGCGGCGTGGTGCGACCACGCGGCGGGACGATCGACACGAGCGCAGTTGCCGCACGGCTCGCGCGCGGTGCCCTACCCCCTGAGATCGCCGCGTCCGAAGTGTCCGGCCAGTACGTGTCGACGATCCACCGCGCGAAGGGACTGGAGTTCGACACCGTCGTCCTCTCCCGCTACCAGGCACGCGAGGACGAGGACGTGGTGGCGGCGACCCGGTTGGCGTACGTCGCGATCACGAGGGCGCGCGTGCGCCTCTGTCGGATGGATGGCCCGACGCACTGGGCTTTGCGGATAGACCGGAGAAGCGGCCGGTGGTACGTCGGTGGCAAGTCTCCTTGGGAGACGTATCGACTTGAACTGCGAGGAGATGACCTCGACCGGAGCGTCCCACCGGGAGAAGACCGGGAGTCGGTCCAGGAGCACCTGCGGCTGCGGGTCCAGCAAGGGGATCCGCTGGATCTGGTGCTGGACCACATGCGGAGCACGTTGATGGTGCCCATCTGGAAGGTGTTGCACCGCGGCGTCGAGATCGGCGCGACCAGCGAGCACTTCGGGCGCGAGCTCGCCGCGCGTGTCGGGCCACCGAGTACCCGACGCCCGCCGACCCTTGCCTGGCCGGCGCTCCTCGGGGCACGTGTCGAGTCGATCGCAACCGTTGTTGGCGAGCCGCAGCGCTCCGAGCCGGGACCCGTCGGCCGGTATGGCATGTGGCTGTCGGTACGGGCCGTAGGTCTGCTGCAACTTCGATGGAGGGCGGACACGTGACCGATCTGGACCCGTGGTACGAGGCGCGCGAGGCGATGAGAACCGCCTTGGCCGAGGATCTCCTCGGGAGTGCCGACGACCGCATCCTCGACGAGCCGCCACTCGATCGGTTCATCGTCGGCATTCTCCGGCCGGCTTCCGATGAGCTGATCGAGGACTCGGGCGCGGTGCCCGAGGAGGAATCGGGCACTGCGATCGACGGTGGCTACGACCCCGGGGTCGATCTCTCCCGAATGCGCTATCCCTCGTCGATGGGTCTCACGTTCGCAGTCGTACCCGACGAGACACCGACGGTTGTGCTGCGAGCGGCCGCAGACCGCTACGTCGCCGAAGTGGGAGCGGGTGCGACTGGGCGCACCACCGCCCCGGTGCGGTGGAACCTGGTGACGGGCGACGAGATCGAGTGCACCGTCGACGCGAGTGTGACCGGTCCCGCCATCCACCCGGTCGCGACGGGACTCACACTCCGCGTCCTGGTACGCGAGCCGGTCGACGGAGTCGTCGGCATCACCGCCGTGCTCGTCAACGAGTTCCCTCGTCCCGCGTCGGGTCCTGTCGACGAGTGGTGCTGGTTCCGCCCCAAGATCGTCGCGACGGCACCGGTGGGCCGCTTCAGTGAGCGGGTCACACGACGTCGGGGCGGAGGCGACCTCGATGATGCCGCGTCCGACCTTCTCTTCCGCGACAAGACGAGCATCTCGGTCGGCCACGGATGCGCGGTCGACTGGGACGATGCGGGCGCTGTCAACTGCCTGGCGACGACCTTCCTCCCTCACCACGACCTGCGGGTCTCCCGTGCGGAGCGGCGAGACGTCCCTCCCCTGGGCATGACGACGCTCGCCGGCACGGATGATCGCTCCGCGCTTCGCGGGCTCCTCCACGCATACGAGGCGTGGATCAGCGAGCAGGAGGAGCGACTCGACACGATCGATGAGGAGTTCCGTGACGTCGCCCGGCGACACCTCCAGGACGCGCGTACCGCCGCCGGACGGATCGGAGGTGGCATCGACCTGCTCGACCGGGATCCCGACGCCTCGCGCGCGTTCAGGGTCATGAATCGCGTGATGCAGGAACAGCGTGCCCGGCAGGAGATGATCCGCGGTCACCTGCCCGCGCCAGACGCGATCGAGCAGCACTGGCGCCCGTTTCAGCTTGCGTTCATCCTCCTGAGCCTGTCAGGCATCGCAGAGCCCGAGTCGGACGAACGGGAGGTCGCCGATCTTCTGTGGTTCCCGACCGGCGGTGGCAAGACGGAGGCATACCTGGGACTCATCGCCTTCACCCTGGCGCTGAGGCGCCTCCGCATGACCAAGGGCGCGGGCGGAGGAGTCGCCGTGATCATGCGCTACACACTGCGCCTGCTCACGCTCCAACAGTTCGAGCGTGCATCCGGACTCATCTGCGCGCTCGAGGAGTGGAGGCGCCACGAGGTGTCCGCCAGTGCACCGATATCCATCGGTCTCTGGGTGGGTCAGTCCGCGACACCGAACCGGGTCGATGCCGCCCGCCGCGCGCTTCGCAAGCAGGAGAGCGGCGAGCTGACCGACGATGACGGCAACCCGCGTCAGTTGCTGCGTTGCCCCTGGTGCGGCACCGCACTGCCAGGGTCCGCGTACGACGCCGATGTCAAGGCCGACCGAATGACCGTTTGTTGCCCGGGCCCAGGGTGCCCGTTCGGCGACGGGCTTCCCGTGCACGTCGTCGACACGGACGTCTACCGGGAACGCCCCTCCCTCTTGATCGGCACCGTCGACAAGTTCGCGCTTCTTGCCTGGGAGGAGCGTGCGGGGAGGATCTTCGGGACCGACGGCGCCGTCGAGCCTCCCGACCTGGTCGTTCAAGACGAGCTGCATCTGATCAGTGGTCCTCTCGGGACGCTCGTGGGCTTGTACGAGATGGCCGTCGACGCCGCCGCCACGGGCGCGGCCCGACCCAAGCTGGTGGCTTCGACCGCAACGATCCGTCGCGCCCGCGACCAGGTCAAAGCCGTATTCGACCGTGAGCCGCAGCAGTTCCCACCACCGGGCATCGAGCCGGAGGACTCGTTCTTCGCCGTCGAGGCGCCGCCCGAGGAGTTACCGACGCGGCAGTACGTGGGAGTCATGGCCCCGGGTACGAGCCACGCAACCCTGCTCGTCCGGAGCTACGCAGCGCTCCTTCAGGGGGCTGAGCGGCTCGCCGCTCCACCGGAGGTCCGGGACGCGTACTGGACCCTGCTCGGCTACTTCAACAGCCTCCGCGTCCTCGGAGCCGCCTACATGCAGTCCATCGACGACGTTCCCGACAGGATCGGCGTCGTCGCCGGGCGGTACGCCGAGGAGCCCCGCGAGCTCTCCACACCCCGTGAACTGACTTCGAGGGTGCGGTCAGGACAGGTGCCCGAGGAGCTCGACCGCCTTGCAAGCCCCGTCGGCACGCCGGAGTGCCCCGACATCGTCCTCGCGACGAACATGATCTCCGTCGGCGTGGACGTCAACCGTCTCGGGCTGATGGTCGTCATGGGACAGCCTCAGACCACGTCGGAGTACATCCAGTCGACGAGCCGCGTCGGCAGACTGCGCCCCGGCCTCGTGGTCACCCTCTACAACGCCGCGAGGACCCGGGATCTTTCGCACTACGAGTCCTTCGTGCCCTACCACCGCGCGCTGTACCGGCAGGTCGAAGCAACGGGGGCTACGCCCTTCGCTCCCAGGGCGGTCGACCGCGGTCTGCACGGCGTGGTCATTGCGCTGACGCGGCTCCTCCATCAGCGGGCCGCCGGCGACAAGGCTGTGGGCGCCGGGGTCGACCCGGAGATCATCAAGCACGTCACCGACGTCATCGGACGACGTGTGCTCTCCGTCGACGGCCGCCGCGCGGCCAGTGTGCTGGACGCGCTCGAGGCGCTGCACGACCACTGGCAGGACGGGCTCAGCGACGGCAAGGTCACCAAGTACGTCGCCTGGCGCGCGCCGACGGAAGGAGCACTGATACGCCCGGCAGGCGGGGATGTCGGCGGCGGGGAGTCGCTGACCCTGGCGTTCCCCGTCACGGAACCCGCCTGGCCGACCCTCACGAGCCTGCGCAACGTCGATGCCGAGAGCACTCTCTACCTCCTGCGAAGGAGCAAGTCCCGTGGCTAAGAAGATCGGCTCGGCTCGCCAGAGCCAACTGGTGACTACCTACGGCGTCGGCAGCGTCATCCCCGTGGAGCAGAGCAGCTACATGATCATGGGGATCGACGATTGGCCCGAGAGCGCGCCGCGGATCGACGAGCCACGCCTGGCGCGCGCGATGGGGGTCCACCACTTCTGCGCTCCGCTAGCCGGGCGACGCAACGGGGATGTCCCGGTCACTCGATTCCCGCTGATGCACTACTGCCCCAAGTGTCACCGGCTCGGGAAGCTCTGGGAACTCGCGGAGGACGACAGCACGTGGTGCCGGACATGCGAGGACACCAAGGTCGTCCCGTCGAGATTCGTAGCATGCTGCGAGCACGGCCACATCGAGGACTTCCCGTACTTCGCCTGGGTGCACCGCGGCGCCGAGAGCGGCGACCAGAGCGAGCGTCGACACAACCTGACCTTGCGTGCGCTCGGACGCTCGTCATCGCTCTCCGACATCCTCATCGGCTGTTCGTGCGGCGTCGAACCGAAGTCGCTCGCCGGTGCGTTCGGCAAGCAGGCGCTCATCCGATACACCTCGTGCCGAGGCAAGCGGCCGTGGCTTCCGACCGACGACCCCGAAGGGTGCGACAAGCCCCTACGAACGCTCCAGCGCGGCTCCTCGAACGTCTGGTTCTCAGCCACACGGTCAACCATCTCGATACCTCCGTGGTCCACGGCGGCAGCGGCACTCGTGGAAGGGCAGTGGGCCACGCTTCAGCACATCACTGACGACGCACTTCCCGGCGTCGTGGCGGGCATGGCGGCGCACAACCCGAGGGTGACCGCCGAAGCGGTCCTCGCCGTGATCGCGCGACGGAGAGGTGTCTACCAGGCGACGCCGCCGACTGACGCGGAGCTGCGCGCTGACGAGTACCGCGCGCTCACGCTCGGGACCGCGCCACGGGACCGACTCGACGACTTCGTGTGCGAGCCGCGTGACGTCCCGGATGTGCTCTCGCAGGTGATCGAACAGATTTCCGCCGTAGATCGGCTACGCGAGGTCGCTGCTCTCGAAGGCTTCTCGCGTGTCGTGCCGCACGTCCCTGGAGAGGACCGCCCACTGGCGCCGTTGTCCGACGGTTCGCCGGTGTGGCTGCCCGCGATGGAGATCCACGGTGAAGGCATCTTCGTTCGGCTCCTCGACGACGTCGTGGCCGATTGGGAAGACAGTTCATTCGCCCACGAACGGGTGTCGCTCATCAACCGCTCCAAACGACACCGTGACCTCGCCCTGGAACGGCCGGAGTCGCCGCCTGTGAGCGCTCGACGCGTCGCGTTGCATACCCTCTCGCACATGCTCCTCGGCGAGCTGAGCCTGCACGCCGGCTACCCGGCGGCCGCTCTCCGCGAACGCGTCTACGCGGGAAACGGGCAAGCGGGCATCCTCATCTACACCGCGTCGTCGGATTCGGCCGGGAGCCTTGGGGGTCTCGCCGCTCTGGCCGACACCGATCGATTCGCCCCCGTGCTCCTCGCAGCAATCGACCGTGCCGCGTGGTGCTCCTCCGACCCCGTCTGTGCCGAATCGCGGGGCTCAGGCCTCGACAACCTCAACCTCGCCGCCTGCCATGCCTGCCTCCTCCTGCCGGAGACGAGTTGCGAGGCAGGCAACGTCTTCCTGGACCGAATCGGTGTCGTCGGTCCAGCCGAGCACCCTGACGCCGGCTTGGTGACCGGGCTTCGTTAACGAGCGCAGCGCTCTGGCCGCGAAGGCAAGACACCGGATCTTCAGTTCACGTACTCCCCTAAAGATCGAAGACTCGCTCGAAGTCGCCAGCGGGAGGAGCCGCGAGCTCGCTGCCCGTCAGGACTGATCGCTCACGGACTGAGGGCAGCGCTGCCACCTGGGCTACCACGGGCCCGGAGGTTGCGGGCCCGTGGGGTTCCGAGAGCCTACTCTCGCTGTGTGCGAACGAACGAGCATGAGGCGCTCTTCGACCTTCCCCACGCCGAGAGAGCTCGCGCGGACGCGGAGCCGGAGCCGGAGGGCGCCGCTCCCTTCGACGCCGAGCGCGACGCGACCTGGTATCCACAGTCAGTCGTCGACGCGCTACCTACGCCTGGGCAGGATTCCGCCCTGGAGGCGGTCTTCGAGTGGTTCCTCCGTCAGGACCCAGACGGCGACCGGTTCGGGGCGGTCCTCAGGGAGTCGCTCGACCAAGTCCTAGACGGTCCGCGGACCATGCGGTTCCGGTACTCGGACCTCCGCAAGACCGAGAAGACCCACGTCGGCACGATCGTGGAGATCAATCTCGGCAAGGAGTTCGACCTGGCCGACGGCGACAAGATGGACTACTCCGTCGCGGGGCACGACGTCGACTGCAAGTACTCGATGTCCCGGGGTGGATGGGAGCTCCCTCTGGAGTCCCTTGGTCACCTCGTGCTCCTCACCTGGGCGGACGACGGCGCGAGCCGTTGGGCGGCCGGCTTGTGGAGAGTGGACCCCCGCCACCTAGGCCGAGGAGCGGGGAACCGCGACAAGAAGCGGAAGATGGTCAAGGCTGGCCAGGAGCGGATCACCTGGCTCTGGAGGGACGCCCCGCTCGACGAGAACCTCCTTCTGCACCTGCCCGAGGACCAGGTCGCGCGGATCCTCGCCGCGCGCAGCGGTCAGCAGCGCATCAACGAGCTCTTTCGCCTCGTGCAGCACCGGATCATCCGACGGGACGTCGTCCTGACGGTCGCGCAGCAGAAAGACGGACCACGCAGGGCGCGCATGGCACGCGAGACGAAGCACCTCGGCGGCGAGGGCATCATCGTGCTGGGCCACTACGAGTGGGACGTCGCGGTTGCGAATCGGCTGGGGCTGCCGGTCCCGCGCAACGGGGAGTGGGTCTCCGCGCGCGTGGCTCCTGCGGACTCCGAGGGACCCCAATCCTTCTCGGCCGATGGCCACTGGTGGCGACTGGCGGCGCCGGACGAGTGGGTGGCGAGCGCTCCGAAGGTCCCCCGCAGCAAGGCGCTTGGCGACGTCGAGTGAGGGCACGGCCCCCGTCGGCGTACTATCCACAGGCCTCTTCCTGGAGGAGTCGTCCACAGCGGGGCGCGTCGCAGCAGGACCCACGTGCCCGCGCAGCGATGATGTGTCGGACACTGCTGGTTGACTCGCTCCGAGGTTGGGCCGTCCACGGACGACGAGCCGCAGGTGCCCGATGAACGGCTGGCCGGAGGTACGGATGAACGAACTACGCACACTCGACCTGTTCGCGGGTGCGGGAGGACTCTCGCTCGGCTTCGAGATGGCTGGCGTCGGGTTCCGCTCGACCTTCGCCGTCGAGATCGACGAAGCCGCTGCCAGCACCTTCAAGCGCAACTTCGGCACCCCCGTCTACGCCGGCCCCATCGAGGATCTCGATGAGTTCGAGGATGCGGACGTGATCATCGGAGGCCCCCCCTGCCAGGGCTTCTCGCCCCTCGGGCGGGACCGGGACGACGTCAGCCGCGCTGAGATGAACGAGCTCTGGCAGCAGTACCTGCGGGCCGTCAGGCAGGTGCGACCCAAGGCCTTCGTCATCGAGAACGTCCCGGAGTTCCAGAAGTCCGTGCAGTTCGCGAAGCTCCTGCAGCTGATGGAGTCCGATCCGGTGCTGAGCGAGTACGGGTACGGCTTTGGCGTGCTCAACGCGGCCGACTACGGGGTACCCCAGCGCAGGCGCCGCGGGATCTTCGTTGCGATCCGGGGACTCAAGGAGGTGCCATGGCCGCCACCCGTGAGCCACGGCCCCGACAGCGCGGACGGCACTCCCTACGCCACCGTTCGGGAGGCTCTGGATGGCCTTGCCCTCATGCCGGAGATCACCGACATCGCCCTGGACGACGAGAACCGGCAGGATCTGCACTTCCGCCGGCAACCCCGCCCGATGTCGCTGGAGCGGTACCAAGCGGTCCCAGAAGGCGGGAACCGCTTCGACCTCGCCCGGAACCGACCCGACCTACTTCCCCGATGCTGGGCGAACAAGGCGACGGGGACCACCGACGTCATGGGCAGGCTGTGGTGGGACCGGCCGTCGGTGACGATCCGCACGGAGTTCTTCAAGCCCGAGAAGGGCCGGTACCTGCATCCCGTCGCCGATCGCGCGATCACCCATCGCGAGGCCGCCCGGATCCAGACGTTCCCCGACAGCTTCGAGTTCGACGGCACCAAGTCGGAAGTCGCCAGGCAGATCGGCAACGCCGTGCCCCCCGTGCTGGCAAGAGCGATCGCCCTGCACGTCCATGACCTGATAGGACGCGTCGAGGTCGGAGCTGGAGGCTGAGCCATGGCGGGTGAGCCGGTCCCAAGCTCCGTCGAAGTGTCGGCTCGCATGAGCAGGCTTCCGAGGCGTGACACGGGTCCTGAGCTCGCAGCCCGCCGGCTCCTCCACGCGGCCGGGTACCGATACCGAGTGTGCTTCCCGGTGCCAGGCGCTCCGCGCCGCAGCATCGATGTGGCATTCACGAGGAGCAAGGTCGCGGTCTTCATCGACGGCTGCTTCTGGCACGGGTGTCCCGAACACGGCGAGGTGCCCATGGCCAACAACGCCTGGTGGGCGGCCAAGCTGGCCAAGAATGCGGTACGTGACCGCGCGACCAATGAGCAACTCCTGGCCGACGGCTGGACCGTGTTGCGGTTCTGGGAGCACACCGGAGCGGAGGAAGTCCTCAGCAGGACGATCGCGGTACTGCGCAGCCGCGAGATGCTCGCCACCGCACCCATAATTTGCCTCGACGAAGACACCCGCTCATACCGGTCGGGGAATCAGGCCCCCCGGACCATAGATTCGCACCAACTCATGCTTTAGGTTACTGAAGGCGATGCCCGTGACTACTCGACCCCGCAGCTGGAATGCGTCGAGTTGGTCATCCGTTGCCGGGTGGTCGGCGGGGAACGGAAAGCCGATGCTGGATCCATCCACTTCCAAGGCGCTCCAGTCGATCGCCTGAAGGTCTATCGCGCCGGTTACAAACCGGTACGCGGGCCTGCCTGAAAGGCCCACGAGCGCGAGAGGCCGCGCGGCCTGCTCCTGCCCCCAGGCAGCAAGCCAAGGGCGAAGTGACCACCAGCGACGGATCCGGTCCGCAACGGCAACTGGACTGGGATCCAGCGGATCGATCTGGCCGCGCTCGATGTCCGCCATGTTCCGTTGGCTCACAAAGACGAAGACAACGGGGCCGCCGAGCTGAATTGCAATCTCTGTAGGCGAGATCGCGCTCAGCGCCGCCCTGCCCGCCAAATCGGCAGGTATGCCGAGGGGGGCGAATTGTGTCGACGACGCGTTGAGACTGACCCTCTGACGACGGATTGGGACTGACCCCCTCCGGGACGCTGGAGGGGTGATCGCACTGGAGGAGTGGGCGGAGATCCGTCGGCTGCATCGGGCCGAGGGTGTCTCGATCAAGGAGATCGCGCGCCGGTTGGGGTTGGCGCGCAACACGGTTCGTGCGGCGTTGCGGGGTGACGGTCCGCCGTCGCGGGAGCGTGGTCCGCGCGGGTCGTTGGTTGATGAGGTCGAGCCGCAGATCCGGGCGCTGCTGGCGGAGTTCCCGCGGATGCCGGCGACGGTGATCGCCGAGCGGATCGGGTGGACGCGGTCGTTGACGGTCTTGAAGGACCGGGTCCGGGAGCTGCGGCCGTTGTTCGTTCCGCCGGACCCGGCCGACCGGGTCGAGTACGCACCCGGGCAGGTCGCGCAGTGCGATCTGTGGTTCCCGGCGCACCGGATCCCGGTGGGCGCTGGTCAGGAGCGGGTGCTGCCGGTGCTGGCGATGACGTGCGGGTACTCGCGGATGACCTCGGCGGTGATGATCCCCTCGCGGCGGGCTGGAGACATCCTGGCCGGGATGTGGCAGATCGTCACCGGGTGGGACGCGTGCCCGCGCACGTTGGTCTGGGACCGGGAGGCCGCGATCGGCGGCACGGGCCGCCCGACGATCGAGGCGACCTCGTTCGTCGGGACGATCGGGGTTCGGCTCAAGCTCGCCCCGGCCCGGGACCCGGAGTTCAAGGGTCTGGTCGAGCGGCGCAACGGGTACTTCGAGACCTCGTTCCTGCCCGGTCGCACGTTCGTCTCCCCGGGTGACTTCAACGCCCAGATCAGTCAGTGGATCACCACGCGGGCGAACGTGCGGCCGCTGCGCTCGATCGGGAACCTGGCTCCGGTCGATCGGTGGGCGGCCGACCGGGCGGCGATGACAGCTCTGCCGCCGACGGCTCCCAGGGTCGGTCTGGCGCACCGGGTCCGGCTCGGGCGGGACTACTACGTGCGCCTCGACGGCAATGACTACTCGGTCGACCCGCGCATGATCGGTCGGTTCGTCGAGGTCGCCGCCACGCTGGGCACGGTCACGGCGAAATGCGCAGGCCAGGTCGTCGCCGAGCACACCCGCCACTGGGGCACCGGCCGCACGATCACCGACCCGGCCCATCAGGAGACCGCCAAGGCGCTGCGCGCGGACCTGGCCGCCCGCCGTCAGCAGCGATCGACACGCACCCACGGCGACGGGCACGTCGTGGCGATCCGCGCGCTGCCGGACTACGACGCGCTGTTCGGCGTCGACTTCGACCCCCGCCCCGACCTTGGGGCGGTCAACGCTGAAGGGACGTAGATGACCACCACCACGAAGCCTGGACCCGCACCGGAGCAGCTGGCCTCCAAGCTCGCCTACCTGACCAGGGTGCTCAAGACCCCGACGATCGGGCGGACCTGGGACACCCTGGCTGACCAGGCGCGGGTGAACCGCCCCGACTTCCGTAGAGGCTCTCAACCCACGGAGGATGAGGGTCATGGCAGCACCGAGGAAGTATCCCG
>NZ_VTTP01000001.1:0-86730 GCF_008364845.1 Actinotalea subterranea
CCACCGGCGCCGGGGCGCTCGGGGCAGCAGCCGCGGGTGCAGCACTGGGCTGCTCCACCGGCGCGGGCGCCGGGGCGGGAGCGGCCACGGGTGCGCCGGGCGCCGGGGAGGCGGACGGCCGCGCGGCAGCGGGCTTCTCGGGGGCGGGCCGACGCGGCGCGGGCGCCTGGGCCTGGCCGGCCGGGTAGGCGTCGCGCAGCTTGCGGACGACGGGCGGTTCGATGGTCGACGATGCCGACCGGACGAACTCACCGAGCTCGTTGAGCTTGGCCATGATGGCCTTGCTCTCGACGCCGAGCTCCTTGGCGAGCTCGTAGACGCGGACCTTTGCCACAACTCTCCTGTCTCGGTCCGCCCGGACAGGGTCGGACCGTCGTTAGTGCTGGGTACTCATCGCTGGGTACTCATCGGGTGCCCATCGGCTTCCAACCCGCTTTCCTTCTCGATGAAAACGACGGACGTGCATCAGGACCGGCTGCCGGCCGCGCCACCCCGCTCGACCTCCCCGCGCAGCCTGCTGGTGTCAAGCGCCTCCGTGCGCAGGGCACGGGTGAACGCTCGGCGCCGTTCGGCGAGCTCGAGGCACTTCAGGTCGTCGTGGAGCCAGGCTCCACGACCGGGTCTGGTGCGCATGCGGTCGACGACGGCGACATGGTCACCCTCGTCGGCCACGACCACCCTCAGGAGGGTGGACCGGTGGCCTCGCGCCCGGCACCCCACGCATGTGCGCACCGGTCCCTCGACGGGACCCTGCGCGCTCTCGGGGGGCCGGACCCGTGGTCCAGCCTCGGCAAGTCTAGCGCCCTCGCTCACGAACCGTGACCCGGAGCGCCGGTGGACGGCTCCCCGGTGGCCGGCTCGGGTGCGTCCGCGACGTCCGACACCGGCACCGCGGTGCCGTCCGCGGCGGCCCCGCCGTCCCCCACGGCGTCAGGCGCCGAGCCGCCCTCGTCGGAGCGGATGTCGATGCGCCAGCCCGTGAGCTTCGCGGCGAGCCGTGCGTTCTGCCCCTCCTTGCCGATGGCGAGGGAGAGCTGGTAGTCCGGCACGACGACGCGCGCGGAGCGAGCCTCGCGGTCGACGACCGTGACGGAGCTCACGCGCGCCGGCGAGAGCGCGTTGCCCACGAGCTCGGCCGGGTCGTCGCTGTGGTCGACGATGTCGATCTTCTCCCCGTGCAGCTCGGCCATGACGGCGCGCACGCGCGAGCCCATCGGACCGATGCACGCGCCCTTCGCGTTCAGGCCGGCGATCGAGGACCGGACGGCGATCTTCGTGCGGTGACCGGCCTCGCGGGCGATCGCGGTGATCTCGACGGAGCCGTCGGCGACCTCCGGGACCTCGAGCGCGAAGAGCTTGCGCACGAGGCCGGGGTGGGTGCGGGACAGCGTGATCGACGGCCCCTTCGGTCCGCGGGAGACATCCAGCACGTACGCGCGCAGCCGCTCGCCGTGGACGTACTTCTCCGTGGGCACCTGCTCGTGCGGGGGCAGCACGGCCTCGGTGCCCCGCACGGCGACGAGCACCGTCCGGGGGTCACGGCCCTGCTGGATGACGCCCGCGAGGACCTCGCCCTCGGTCCCGCGGAAGCTCCCGAGGACCTGCTCGTCCTCGGCGTCACGCAGCCGCTGGACGATCACCTGGCGCGCTGTGGCGGTCGCGACGCGGCCGAACCCCTCGGGGGTGTCCTCGAACTCGGGGCCGGGCTCGGGCGCGGGCCGGACGACGGCGCCACCCTCCGCGTCCGCATCCACGTCCGCGTCCGCCTCGGGCGCGGGCTCGACCCGCTCGCGGGCCCACACCGTCACGTGCCCGGTCCGCCTGTCCACCTCGACGCGGGCGTCCTCGTGCGCGCCCGGCGTGCGGTGGTACGCGGACAGCAGCGCCTGCTCGATCGCCGAGACGAGCGTGTCCAGGCTGATGTCCCGCTCGTGCTCCACGAGCTTGAGTGCCGACATGTCGATGTCCATCAGACCTGCTCCTCTTCGTCGTCCGGCCCGGCGTCGAGCCCGTCAGCCTCGGTTCCCGCGCGTGCCAGCTCGACCTCGACGGCCCCGCGGACGACGTCCTGCGGTGCGACCCGGGTCGTGGTCCCCGGGCCTGTCTCGAGCACGTACGCCTCCGCGTCGGCGTCCAGGAGCCGGCCCTCCCGCACGGAGCCGTCCCGCAGGGTCAGGCGCACGAGCCGTGTCCGTGCGCGTCGGAAGTGCCGGAGCTCGGTCAGGGGCCGGTCCGTGCCGGGCGTCGAGACCTCGAGCACGTACTCCCCGCGGACCGGGTCCGCGGCGTCGAGCGCCGCCGACACGTCGCGCGAGACGGCGCCGAGGGTGTCGAGGTCGAGGCTCCCGATCTCGTCCGCCCCCAGGTCGAGCACGATGCGCACGACGGTGCGCCGCCCGGCGGGGTGCACCACGACGTCCTCGAGGACGAGGCCTGCGGCATCGACGACCGGCCGCACCACCTCCTGGACTCGGTGCGCTGGGCCTGAGCCTGAGCCTGACGGCGTGACCATGTTCGCCTCCCGTGGGTCGTGGCGGGCCACCCGACGTGGATACGACCCTCTGGACTTGTCGCGCCCAGCCTAACGACTCGACGGCGTCGGCGACGCCTCGGCCCCGTCGCACGTCCCGCGGCGGCGGGCGTGGGAAGATCTGCCGCGATGACGACCGTCGACCTGAGCCGCCCCGCCCGTGACCGCCCGTCGGCCGGGCCGAGGCGGTCCTCCACCGCACGACGCACCGCGCCGACGCTGCTCGCAGCCCTCCTGCTCCTGGTCACGGCGGGCTGCGGCCTGCGTCTGGACACCCCGGCCCCGGCCGAGCTCGTCCCCGACGAGGTGGAGGTCGTGCGGGAGCGCGTGGCGACCGACGCCCTCGCCGTCGAGGCGCTCGGCGACGAGCTCGCGGCAGCCACCGCGGATCCCGCCGTCGCCGCGGTCCTGACGCAGGTCGCCCGCGCCGCGCAGACGCACGCGGAGGCCCTCGGTGGCGCGTACGTGGCCCACCCGGAGGCGACGGACGAGGCGGACGGGACGGACGAGGACGCTGCGTCGGCCTCCGGCACGCCCGACGTCGCGGACGGCGGGGCCTCCACGGCCGCGACGCCTGCACCGACGACCGCCCCCGCACGCACCGTGGCCGACCTCCTCGCGCTGCTCACGGAGACCGCGGCGAGCGCCCGTGCCGACGCGGCATCCGTTCCCGACGCCGAGCTCGCGCGGCTCGTGGGTTCGGTCGCGGTGAGCCGTTGGCAGCTCGCCGACACGGTCGTGGGCCTCGTCCCCGACGTCGTCGAGTCGACGGCGGCCTCGCTCGGCCAGCCCTTCGCCGTGCCCGACGCCGTGCCCGTCGGCCTCACCTCGGCCGACCTGTCGACCCTCGTGCAGGCGGAGGACGCCCTGGGCCTCGCCTACGAGGTCGCCGCCGCCCGCTCGGGCGACGACCTGCGCGCCTCGAGGGCCGCGCGCGCGACCGTGCACCGCGGCCGCGCCCAGGCGTGGGCGCAGGCCGCCGAGCTCGAGGCCAACGGGCTGGACCCACGCCGTGCGTCGTACGTGCTGCCCCCGGCGTTCACCGCCGTCCCCGAGGACCCCGCCGCCGGCGCCACGGCCCTGACGACGGAGCTCGCGCTCCTCGAGGCCGACCTCGCGACGTCCTACGCGTCCGCGCTCGCCGACGTCGCGGCGGGCGAGCGCGGGCCGTTCGTCGACGCCGTGCTCGACGCGACCCGGGAGCACGTCCGCATGGGCATCGCGGCAGCGACCCTGCCGGGCCTCCCCGAGCAGCAGCCGGCGGGCTGACCCGCCCCGACGGACCTCGCCGGGCTCAGCGCTCGAGGAGGTCCGCGACCAGCCGGCCGATCCGCTCGGCCGCCTCGGCGACCGGGACCTGCTCGGGCTCGGGCCGCTCGCCCGCGCCCAGGCCCGCATCGGCCGCACGGCGCAGGCGCACCTCGACGTGCCCCTCGGCCAGCCCGCGTCCGACGACGACGAGCACCGGGACCCCGAGGAGCTCGGCGTCCGCGAACTTCACGCCGGGAGAGACCTTCGGACGGTCGTCGTAGAGGACCTCCACGCCCGTGCCGTGCAGATCGGCGGCGAGCTCCTCGCACGCCGCGAACACCGCCGCGTCCTTGCCGGTCGCCACGATGTGCACGTGCGCGGGCGCCACCTGGACCGGCCAGGCGAGCCCGGCGTCGTCGTGGTTGGTCTCGGCCAGGGCCGCGACCGCGCGCGAGACACCGATGCCGTACGAGCCCATCGTGACCGTCACGGCCTTGCCGTTCTCGTTGAGCACCTTGAGTCCGAGGGCGTCGGCGTACTTGCGACCGAGCGCGAAGATGTGACCCATCTCGATGCCGCGCGCGAGCTCGAGCGGCCCCGAGCCGTCAGGGGCGGGGTCGCCCGCGCGCACCTCTGCGGCCTCGACCGTGCCGTCACCCACGAAGTCCCGCCCGGCGACCAGGTCGAAGACGTGGCGCCCCTCGGCGTCGGCGCCCGTGATCCAGCGCGTTCCCTCCACGACCCGGGGGTCCAGGAGGTACCTGATCGCGTCCTCGCGGCCCGTGTTGGCGCGGCCCAGCGCACCGGGTCCGATGTACCCCTTGACGAGCTCGGGGTGCCGCGCGAAGTCCGCGTCCCCCGCGGTGGCCACGAGGGCCGGGGCCAGCGCGCCCTCGAGCCGCTTGAGGTCGACCTCGCGGTCCCCGGGCAGGCCGACGACGACGACCTCGCGCTCGCCGTCCGGGTGGTCCAGGGCGACCACGACGTTCTTCAGCGTGTCTGCCGCCATCCAGGACCGGTCCGCCCGGGGGAAGCGCTCGTTGGCGAGCGCGACGAGGCTCTCGATCGTCGGCGTGCCGGGGGTGTCCTCGACGTGGGCTGCCGGTGCGTCGTCGTACGGGACGGCGTCCGGGACCGGGGTGGTGACGGCCTCGACGTTCGCGGCGTACCCGCCGGCCGATCGCACGAAGGTGTCCTCGCCGATCGGCGTCGGCATGAGGAACTCCTCGCTGCGCGAGCCGCCCATGGCGCCGGAGATCGCGGCGACGATCACGACGTCCATGCCGAGCCGGGCGAAGATCCGCTGGTAGGCCTCGCGCTGGCGCTGGTAGGACGCCTCGAGCCCGGCGTCGTCGACGTCGAACGAGTACGCGTCCTTCATGATGAACTCGCGGCCGCGCAGGAGCCCCGCGCGCGGACGGGCCTCGTCCCGGTACTTGGTCTGGATCTGGTAGAGCGCGAGCGGCAGGTCCTTGTAGGACGAGTACAGGTCCTTGACGAGGAGGGTGAACACCTCCTCGTGCGTGGGCGCGAGCATGTACTCGGCCTCCTTGCGGTCCCGCAGCCGGAACACGTTGGGCCCGTACTCCGTCCAGCGCCCGGTGGCCTCGTACGGCTCGCGCGGGAGCAGCGCGGGGAAGTGGACCTCCTGCGCGCCGATGGCGTCCATCTCCTCGCGGACCACGCGCTCGACCTTGGCCAGGACGCGCATGCCGAGCGGCAGCCACGTGTAGATCCCGGGGGCCGCCCGGCGGATGTAGCCCGCACGCACGAGCAGGCGGTGGCTCGGCACCTCGGCGTCGGCCGGGTCCTCCCGCAGGGTCCGCACGAACAGGGTCGACATCCGCAGCAGCATGCGGGCCAGCCTAGTGGCGCCGCGGACCCCGCCCGGGCCGCCGTCCCCCTGCGGCCGCGACGGCCGCGCGGCCCCGTCGACCCCCTGGCCCGTCGGCCCCGTTCCCGTCGGGGCCCGTTGCGGGCACGATGGTGCCGTGCCCGAGCTGCCCGAGGTCGAGTCCCTCGTCCGCTTCCTCGACGGCCGCGCCGCGGGCCGCACCGTGGCCGCCGTCGACGTCGGTGCGATCAGCGCCCTCAAGACCTTCTCGCCCGCGCCCGTAGACCTCGTCGGGCGGTCCGTCGTCCACGCGACACGGCACGGCAAGTGGATCGACGTCGTCACCGCTGCCCCCGCGGGTGCCGACGTGTCGCCGGTGCACCTCGTCGTCCACCTCGCGCGCGCAGGATGGCTGCGCTGGTACGAGCAGGTGCCCTCGACGCCGGTACGGCCGGGCCGCTCGCCCATCGCCCTGCGGGTCCGGCTCGACGACGGCTCCGGGTTCGACCTCACGGAGGCGGGCACCCGAAAGCGCCTCGCCGTCCACGTCGTGCGTGACCCGGCCGAGGTGCCCATGATCGCGTCGCTCGGCGTCGAGCCCCTCGGGGACGACTTCACCGTCGCGCGCCTCGCGGAGCTCGCGTCCGCGCGCAACCAGCAGCTCAAGGGTCTGCTGCGGGACCAGCACCTCATCGCGGGCATCGGCAACGCCTACTCGGACGAGATCCTGCACGCCGCGCGCCTGAGCCCGTTCACGCTGACCCGCTCGTTGGGCGCCGACGACGTCGCCCGCCTGCACGGCGTGGTCGTGCAGGTGCTGACCCAGGCGCTGGAGGCCTCGAGCGGACGGCCCGCCGCCGAGCTCAAGGACGCCAAGCGACGCGGCATGCAGGTGCACGGCCGCGCGGGCCAGGCCTGCCCCGTGTGCGGCGACACGGTGCTCGAGGTCTCGTTCGCCGACTCCGCGCTCCAGTACTGCCCGACGTGCCAGACGGGCGGACGGCCCCTCGCCGACCGCCGCATGTCCCGCCTCCTGCGCTGACGCCCCGGCGAACGGTGCCCGCGGACCCGCGGCCGGGGTCAGAACAGGACGGTCGCGTACGTGCCGACCCGGCGGAAGCCGACGCGTCGGTAGGCGGCGAGGGCGCGCTCGTTGTAGTGGTTGACGTACAGCGAGACGACGGGCGCGACGGTCGCGAGCGCCTGGTCCACGACCGCGGCCATACCCGACGCGGCGAGACCGCGGCCGCGGTGCTCGGGCGCCACCCAGACGCCCTGCACCTGCGCGACGGCCCGCGTGACGGCGCCGAGCTCGGCCTTGAACGCGACCCGGGTGCCGTCGGGGCCGTCCACCGTACGGACGAAGGACCGCCCCTCCTCGATCAGGGAGCGGACGCGGGCCTCGTACGCGCCGGGGGCGCCGAGGAGCGGCGAGTAGCCGACCTCCTCGACGAACATCTGCACGCAGGCGGGGAGCAGCATCGCGAGCTCGTCGGGCCGGGTCAGCCGCACCTGCGGGTCGGGCTCGACGAGCGGTGCTGCGTCCATCGCGAGGGACGGCTGGTCCGCGCGGACCTCGCGCGCCGGGCCCCAGGCGGGCTCGAGCCGCTCCCACAGGGGAAGGACGAGCCGCGCGTCCCCGACGATCGAGGAGCAGCGACGGCCCTGGCGCAGAGCGGTCTCGGCGAAGGCTCCGAGGGCGTCGATGTCGTCCGGCTCGCAGACGGGGACGAGGTTGGCGCCGGCCCAGCACAGCGCGGTCAGGCGACCCTCGCGGACCCGGCCCCACAGCGACGAGCCGCCCGTCTCGGCGCCGCTCGCGATCGCCGCCTCGATGCGGCTCGCGGCGAGGACGGAGGCCACCGGGTCCCGCTGGCACAAGGCTGCAGCCTCGTGCAGGTCGACGTCCGTGACCACGGCGCGCACCGCCCCCGTCCCGGCACGCCACGCTCGCATGGGGGGATTCTGCACCATCCGGGCGGCGCCGGGCGCAGCCATCCGTCGCACCGCGAGCGCCCTGAGGTGGCCCGCCGAGGTCAGGAGACGGAGACCACGGGCGCCGAGCCCTCGGCCGGCTCCATCGTCTCGGCGATCCGCAGCGCCTCCTCGATGAGCGTCTCCACGATCATCGACTCGGGCACGGTCTTGACGACCTCGCCCTTGACGAAGATCTGGCCCTTGCCGTTGCCGGAGGCGACGCCGAGGTCGGCCTCACGCGCCTCCCCCGGGCCGTTGACGACGCAGCCCATGACGGCGACGCGCAGCGGCACCTCGAGCCCCTCGAGGCCCGCGGTGACCCTCTCGGCCAGCGAGTACACGTCGACCTGCGCACGACCGCAGGACGGGCAGGAGACGATCTCGAGCTTGCGGGGGCGCAGGTTGAGCGCCTGGAGGATCTGGATGCCGACCTTGACCTCCTCGACCGGGGGGGCCGAGAGGGACACGCGGATGGTGTCGCCGATCCCCTGGCTCAGCAGGGCGCCGAAGGCCGTCGCGGACTTGATGGTCCCCTGGAACGCCGGGCCGGCCTCGGTCACGCCGAGGTGCAGGGGCCAGTCGCCTCGCTCGGAGAGCATCTCGTAGGCGCGCACCATCACGACCGGGTCGTTGTGCTTGACCGAGATCTTGAAGTCGTGGAAGTCGTGCTCCTCGAAGAGGGACGCCTCCCACACCGCGGACTCCACGAGGGCCTCGGGCGTCGCCTTCCCGTACTTCTCCAGGAGCCGCTTGTCGAGGGAGCCGGCGTTGACCCCGATCCGCAGGGAGACCCCGGCGTCGCGCGCGGCCTTGGCGATCGCCCCGACCTGGTCGTCGAACTTGCGGATGTTCCCCGGGTTGACCCGCACCGCTGCGCAGCCCGCGTCGATGGCCGCGAAGACGTACTTCGGCTGGAAGTGGATGTCGGCGATGACCGGGATCTGGGACTTGCGCGCGATGACCGGGAGCGCGGCCGCGTCCTCCTCGGTCGGGCACGCGACGCGCACGATGTCGCAGCCCGACGCGGTCAGCTCGGCGATCTGCTGGAGCGTCGCGTTGATGTCGTGCGTCTTCGTGGTCGTCATCGACTGCACGCTGACGGGCGCGTCACCACCCACCCACAGCGAGCCGACCTTGATCTTGCGGGTGGGGCGGCGCGGGGCGAGGACCGGCGGCGGCGCCTCGGGCATGCCGAGGCTGATGGGGATGCTCACTCCCCCAGTATCCCCCGTCGACCGCGCGGCACGGGCGACCACCCGCCTCAGCCGAGCGTGACGGGCTTGACGAGGTCGGCGTACATGAGCAGGACGCCCATGACGACGAGCACCGCGAACACCCCGTACGCGAGCGGCATCATGCGCGCAACGTCCGCCGGGGCCGGTCGGGGCAGCCCACGCACGCGGGCGACCTGCCGCTTCGCCCCCTCCCACAGGGCGCCGACGACGTGCCCGCCGTCGAGCGGGAGCAGCGGGATCAGGTTGAACACGAAGAGCGCGATGTTGAGGGACGCGAGCAGGCTCAGCATGCTCGCGACCCGCTCCGCCATGCCGTACCCGGGTGCGTCCGCCGACGCGATCTCCCCCGCGAAGCGGCCGATGCCGACGGGCCCGACGACCGACGTCGCGTCCCGCTCGGTCTGGCCGACCAGGGACTGGACGACGCCGACGAGCTGGCTGGGCAGCGCGCCGATGACGCCGACGGTCTGGCCGACGGCGCTGCCGAGCGCCCCGGGGACCGACGTGATCGGCTGGGGCTGGAGCTCGGTCGTCGGGCTGATGCCCACGTAGGGCACGCGCTCGGTGACCATCTCGCCCTCGTCGTCGAGCAGGACGGCGCCCGTCTCGTCGCGCGCGGGTCGCTCCGTGACCACGGGCGTGAGCTCGAGCGTGACCGTCTCCCCGGCGCGCTCCACGACGAGGTCGAGCGCCGAGCCGCCGGAGCCGCGGACGACGTCCTGGAAGTCGGTCCAGCCCTCGATCGGGGTCCCACCGAGCGAGACCAGCCTGTCCCCCACCTCGAGGCCCGCCAGCGCGGCGGGGACCGCCGGGTCGCCCTCGGTGCACGCGGTCCCGGCGGCCTCCTCGCGCGGGTCCATCACGCACGACCCGACGACGCCCACCGTCGTCGACGCGCCGGGCACCCCGAACCCGACGAGCACGACGGTGAGGAGCACGGCCGCGATCAGCAGGTTCATGAAGGGCCCGCCGAGCATCACGACGACCTTCTTGGGCGTGCTCAGGCGGTAGAACGCCCGGTGCTCCTCGCCGGGCAGGATCTCCTCGGCGCTCGCCTCCCGGGACGCCTCGACGAGCTCGCCGATCCGGCCGGCACGCGGCTTGACCCCGACGACGTCGGCGGACGGGAGCATGCCCACGAGCCGCACGTAGCCGCCCAACGGGATCGCCTTGAGCCCGTACTCCGTCTCGCCGCGTGTCCGCGACCAGAGCGTGGGGCCGAACCCGACCATGTACCGGCTGACCCGCACGCCGAACCGCTTGGCGGGCACCATGTGGCCGACCTCGTGCAGGGCGATGGAGACCAGCAGCCCGACCAGCAGCACGAGCAGACCGACCGCGTACGCCATGAGCACTCCACCTGTCTCGGAACCGGCCCGGTGGCGCGTCGAGGCCGCGGGCTCCTCCATCATCCCCGATGCGCCTGTGCGTCGTCCCCCGCGAGGCGGCCGGTCGGCGGCCCGGGGCTCGGACGGGGCGCGGCACCGCGAAATCCGCCAGGCCGACCCGGCGACAACGCGCGAGGTCGCCACTAGCATCGCCGCATGACGCACGGATCCGCAGACCTGAGCGCCCTCCTCCCCGCCGACCTGCCGCAGCGACGCCTCCTGCGCACGCCCGTGCCCGGCCCGCGCTCCCGCGCGCTCGCCGACCGCAGGTCCGCCGCCGTCGCGGCTGGCGTCGCGAGCACGTTGCCCGTCTACGTCGAGCGCGCGGGTGGCGGCGTGCTCGTCGACGTCGACGGCAACTCGTTCATCGACCTCGCGTCGGGCATCGCGGTGACGTCCGTCGGCAACGCCTCGCCCGCGGTCGCGGCGGCGGTCGCCGCGCAGGCCACCGCGTTCACGCACACGTGCTTCATGGTCGCCCCCTACGAGGGGTACGTGGCCGTGTGCGAGGCGCTGGGGCGGCTGACGCCCGGCGACCACGCGAAGCGGACGGTGCTGGTCAACTCGGGAGCGGAGGCGGTCGAGAACGCCGTGAAGATCGCCCGGCGCGCGACCGGTCGCGACGCGGTCGTCGTGCTCGACCACGCCTACCACGGGCGCACCAACCTGACGATGGCGATGACCGCCAAGGCGATGCCGTACAAGACCGGGTTCGGGCCCTTCGCGGGCGAGGTGTACCGCGTCCCGGCGTCCTACCCCCTGCGGGAGCCCGCGCCGCTCACGGGGGCCGAGGCCGCCGCACGGGCGACCTCCGTGATCGAGAAGCAGGTCGGGGCCGACCGCGTCGCGTGCGTCGTCGTCGAGCCCGTGCTCGGCGAGGGCGGCTTCATCGTCCCGGCACCGGGATTCCTGCCCGCGCTCGCCCGGTGGTGCGCCGAGAACGGCGTCCTGCTCGTCGCCGACGAGGTCCAGACGGGGTTCGCCCGGACGGGCGCGATGTTCGCGTGCGAGCACGACGGGGTCGTGCCGGACCTCGTCGCGATGGCGAAGGGCATCGCCGGGGGGCTCCCGCTCGGCGCCGTCACCGGGCGGGCCGAGCTCATGGACGCCGTGCACGCGGGCGGCCTCGGCGGGACGTTCGGGGGCAACCCCCTGGCGTGCGCAGCGGCGCTCGCGACGATCGAGCTCTACGAGCAGGCGGACCTTGCCGCCGCCGCGCGCCGCATCGAGGAGCGGGTCGTGACGCGCCTTCGAGCCGTCGCGGTGCGTGCGCCTCAGGTCGCCGAGGTCCGCGGGCGCGGCGCGATGCTCGCGATCGAGCTCGTCCGGCCGGGATCGCTCGAGCCCGACGCCGCCGAGGCGGCGCGCGTCGCCCGCGCGTGCGCCGAGCGCGGCGTGCTCGTGCTCACGTGCGGCACGTACGGCAACGTGGTGCGACTGCTGCCGCCGCTCGTGATCCCCGACGCGCTCCTCGACGAGGGACTGGACGTGCTCGAGGAGGCCCTGCTCGTCGGCGCTCCCCAGGCGGCGCCCGTCTGAGCGGCGCGCGTCTGAGCGGCTCGGCCGGACGGTACGCCGGACGGTACGCCGGACGCCGACGCCGCGCGCCGGCGTCGGCCTGGCTAGAGCGCCCCTGCCACGCGGTCGCGCCCGCCCGACTTGGCCTCGTACATGAGCCCGTCCACCCGCGTGAGCACCGCCGTCGCGCTCTCCCCCGGGCGCAGCGTGACGACACCGAAGCTCGCGGTGACCTGCACACCGAGGGGTTCGCCCACCTCCTGGGGCAGCACGCTGCGCAGCCGCTCGGCGAGCTGGAGCGCACGGTCGTGCCCGGTCCCGGGCGCGACGATGACGAACTCCTCCCCGCCGAGCCGCCCGACGACGTCGTCCTGGCGCACGACCCGCGACGCGACCTGCGCCACACGGCACAGGACGTCGTCACCCACGGCGTGCCCGAAGGTGTCGTTGATCGACTTGAAGCGGTCGAGGTCGAAGTACACGACCGCCACCGGGTGGTCGGGCGCCGCCCGGTCCGCCTGGAACGTCAGCTCCTCGATGAGCCTGCGACGGTTGGCGACGCCGGTCAGCGGGTCGAGGTAGGCCATGTCCCGCATCTGGTGGGCCTCGATGGTCGCCTGGTGGGCGGCCGAGACGGCCACGGCCAGACGCGCCTTCGCGCGCGAGAGCACCTGGAGCAGCAGCGCGATGAACGTCAGGTACAGCCCGAACCGCAGGAGGTCGAGCACGTGCTCCTCGCCGCCGCGCGGGAGCAGGCCCGCGAGGCCCGCGCCGACGACGGCGACCATGACGCCGGCCGCGTTGACGAGCGCCTGCCGGTTCGTGAAGACGAGGAAGCCGACGAGCAGGAAGATCACGTGGCTCAGGAGCCACGTGGGGAAGAGCCCGTGCCACGCGGCGGTGATGTCCGGCCCGGTCACGAGGCGGTAGTAGAGCATCGCGACCCAGACCGTCTCGCACATGATCAGGGCGATCCGCGAGAAGCGCACCGTGTGCTCGGGCCGGCGCAGGAGGACCCAGGCGTACGTGAGGAGGAAGGCCAGGAGCGGCGGGTACGTCCACGCGACGACCGGGTCGTCCGGGGCGAGCGCGATGAACAGGAAGATGATCGTGGGGACGCCGAGGACGAGCGCGATCACCATCACTCGGCGCAGGAGCGCGTTGAGGCTGTCGCGGAAGAGGCCGTCGAACCAGTCCTCGCGGGAGCGGGTCATGGCGAGGCCGGCCTCTCCTGCAGGCCCCAGGCCGAGCCGTACCCCGCCGGCTCGGGCGCCTGGAGGAGGTCCAGGAACGGCACGGCGTCGAACGCCTCGGGCCCGAGGACCCCGGTCCCGCCCCAGCGGCCGTCCGCGAGCAGCTCGAGGGCGACGACAGGGTTGACCGCCGTCTGCCACACGACGCACTGCGCGCCGTACTCGCGCATGGACCAGGCGTTGTCGACCACGTGGTGAAGGTAGACCTCCCGAGGCGCACCATCGACACCCGTCCCGCGGACCAGGACGCCCGCGCACGTCGCACCGCGCATGCGCGGGCCGAGCGTGGCCGGGTCGGGCAGGCACGCGGCGACGACGTCACGCGGGCTCACGGCGACCGCGCGTCGACCGCCGGGCGCGTCAGGGTCGCTCGCGGGAACGGTCACCGGCGACGTCCGGTCCAGGCCGAGCGTGTGCAGCGTGCGCAGGACGGCGATGAACTCCGCACCGAGGCCGTACTTGAAGGTGACCTTGCCGGCCTCGAGGAAGCGCGGCATGAGGAGCACCTCCTCGTGCTCGACGTGCACGCACTCCACGGGGCCGATGCCGCCGGGGAAGTCGAAGACCTCGGGCTCGTGGAACGGCGGCACGGTGTACCAGCCGCCGTCGGGCTCGTCCGCGCGCGCGGCCTCCCAGATGACCGGCGGGTTGAGGCACTCCTCGATCGTCGTCCAGATCGAGAACGAGGGCGCGAACACGGGCTCGCCGTCGTCGCCCAGCACCACGAGGTTCGAGCCGTCCCGCGTCCCGAGCTCGTCGATCCGGGTGAACAGGTGGTCGGCCGCGTACCGCGCGAACACGTCGGACAGTCCGGGCTCGACGCCCATTCCGACGAGCGCGAGGCGTCCGGCACCGGCCCAGCGCTGCGTCGCGGCGAGCTGGGCGTCGCCGAGCTTGACGCCGGGCCGCGCGTAAGGCTCCGTCGGGTGGGGCTCGGACAGGGACATCGCCATGTCGAGGTAGTCGGCGCCCGCGGCGAGCGTCCCCTCGAACACGGGCATGACGAAGCGCGGGTCGACCGCGTTGAGGACGTGCGTGATCGAGTGCCGCCGGGCGAGCGCCTCGACGGCTGCCGCGTCGGACGCGTCGACGTGCTCGGCGACGAACCTGTCGCTCACGCCGCCCGCGGAGGCCTCCCACGCCTGTGCGGCCGCCACCGACCGCTGCGCCCGTGCGACGTCGTGGTCGGCGAGGACCATCCGCTCGAAGAAGGACCGCCGTGCTGCGATGCGGGCGACGGCGTCACCCACACCTCCGCTCCCGATCACGAGGATGCGCATGACGGCTCCGTTCCGGTTGTGGGTGAGGCTGGGGGGACGCCCGCCGCTGGGCTCAGCGCCGTCTGCGGCGCGCGACGGACACGAGCTGGACGCTGACCACGAGCAGGAGCGCGAGGGCGAACATCGCCGAGCCGATGACGTTCGCCTGCGGCGGGATGCCGCGGGTGGCCGAGACGTACACGAACTTCGGGAACGTCGTGAAGCTGCCCGAGTTGAAGTTCGTGATGATGAAGTCGTCGAAAGACAGGGAGAAGGCCAGGAGCGCCGCCGCGAGGATCCCGGGGACCAGCAGCGGGAACGTGACGCGCCAGAACGCCTGCCAGGGCGAGGAGTACAGGTCGGCCGCGGCCTCCTCGAGGCGCGGGTCGAGGCTCGCGACACGCGCCTTGACGGTCACCACGACGAAGCTGATGCAGAACATCACGTGCGCGGCGACGACCGTCCCGAAGCCCGGGTTGACGCGCAGGCTCAGGAACTGCGCGAGGAGCGCAGCCCCGAGCACGACCTCGGGCGTGGACATGGGCAGGAACACCAGCAGGTTCGCGAGCGCCCGGCCCCGGAAGCGGTACCGCACGAGCGCGAGCGCGATCAGGGTGCCGAGCGCGGTCGAGACGACCGTCGCGATCACGCCGACCTTGAGCGAGTTGCCAAGCGCCTCGCACACCTGCGGGGCGCCGCACGGGTTGGCCCAGTTGGCGAGCGTGAAGCCACGCCACACGAGGTTGCTGCGGCCCGCGTCGTTGAACGAGAAGGCGACCGTGTAGGCGATCGGGACGAGCAGGTACAGGAAGGCGAGCGCGGCGAACAGCGGCACGACGGCGTCGCCGAGGCGCCACGGGCGCCCTTGACGTCGGGTCGTGGGGACTCGCGGACCGGATGCGGGACCGGGGCCGACCGGTCCGACGCCGACGCGGGCGGTCGGGGCGCTCACAGGAGCTCCTCCGTCCCCGAGCGCCTGACGTAGGCGGTGACCAGCAGGAGGATCGCCACCATGAGGACGACGGAGAGCGCCGCGGCCGTCGGGTAGTCGCTGACCTTGAAGAACCGCGAGTCGACGACCTGACCGATCATGGTCGTCGTGTTGTTGCCGAGCAGGACGGAGTTGACGTAGTCGCCCGAGGCCGGGATGAACGTCAGGAGGGTCCCGGAGACGACGCCCGGCATGGACAGGGGCAGCGTCACGCGCCAGAACGTCGTCGGCCCGTTCGCGTACAGGTCGGCGCCCGCCTCGACGAGCCGCGGGTCGAGCCGCTCGAGGCTCGCGTAGATCGGCAGCGTCATGAACGGCAGGAAGTTGTAGGTCAGGCCAGCCACGACCGCGAAGGATGTCGCCGTGAGCCGACCGTCGGGTGGCAGGAGCGACACCGCGCGCATGGCCGCGACCACGAAGGACTCGTCGGCGAGGATCTGCTTCCACGCGACCGTGCGCAGGATGAAGCTCGTGAAGAACGGTGCGATGACGAGCACGAGCAGCATGCCCTGCAGGAAGACCCGTCCCCGTGCGCGCACCGCGATGACGTACGCCATCGGGTACGCGATGACGAGGGCCGCGAGCGTCGCGATGAGCGCGTAGGCGAAGGAGCGCACCATCTGCGGCCAGTAGGTCGCCAGGGCGCGGGTGTAGTTCGCCCACTCGAAGGCGGGCTGGAACTGCCCGACGTCGCCACCCGGGACAGGCACGTAGAGCGACGTCGCGAGGAGCGCGACGACGGGCACCACGAAGAACAGGCCGAGGTAGGCGAGGCCGGGCGCCAGCAGCAGGTACGCCCCGCCACGGGCCCGGCGGACGGGCGCCGGCGCGGGGCCGTTGCCCGGTCCGTGGCCGAGGGCCGCGACGATGCTCATCTCACACGTCCCGGGCGTCCAGGCGCACGGCGCCCGAGGTCGCGTCCTCGGCGCCGTCCAGCGCGAACGTGTGCTTGATCGCGCAGGCGAGGTGCACCTCCTCGCCGAGAGCGGCGCCGGCGCCCCCGAGGATGTTCTGCACGAAGACCCCCAGCGTGCCGAGGCCGGGAACGTGCACCTGGTATTGCGTGCTCACGCCGCTGAACGACACGTCGGTGACGCGCCCCGGGCCGAGCACGTTGCAGCTCTCGGGCGCCTGGTCCCCGGCACGCAGCAGGTGGAGCTTCTCGGGCCTGACGCCGACCAGGACGGTCCCCGTCGTGCTCACCGACCGTGCGGTCGGGACCCGCACCCGCCGCCCGTCGACGTCGACCCCGAGGGTCGCCGCGCCGTTCTCGACCACCGTGCCGCGCAGCAGGTTGGACTGGCCGAGGAAGTTCGCGACGAACGCCGTGCGCGGCAGCTCGTAGAGCTCGGCCGGGCTGCCCATCTGCTCGATGCGGCCCGCGTTCATGACGGCGACCGTGTCGGCCATCGTCATGGCCTCCTCCTGGTCGTGCGTCACGTGCACGAACGTGAGGCCGACCTCCGTCTGGATCCGCTTGAGCTCGACCTGCATCTGGCGGCGCAGCTTGAGGTCCAGGGCGCCCAGCGGCTCGTCGAGGAGGAGGACCGCCGGGTTGTTGACGATCGCCCGGGCCAGCGCGACCCGCTGCTGCTGACCGCCCGAGAGCTGTGCGGGCCGCCGGTCGGCGAGGTGCGGCAGCTCGACGAGCTCGAGGGCGTCCCGGGCCTTGCCCAGGGGGTCCGGCGCGCGCCGCCGTCGCAGGCCGAAGGCCACGTTCTCCACGACGCTGAGGTGCGGGAAGAGCGCGTAGGACTGGAAGACGGTGTTCACGGGCCGCTCGTGCGCGCGGGTCCGGGTCACGTCCCGCCCGCCGATGAGCACCCGGCCCGAGGTGGGGTGCTCGAGCCCCGCGACCATGCGCAGGGTCGTCGTCTTGCCGCACCCGGAGGGTCCGAGGAGCGCGAAGAACGAGCCGGAGGGGATCGTCAGCTCGAGGTCGTCGACAGCGGTGAAGGCGCCGAACTCCTTCGTCACGTGCTCGAGCGTGAGGTCCGCGCCCGAGCGTGCGCCGCCCTCCTCGTCGCCTGGGGCGCGGGTCGCGGCTGCGGGGTCGCCGAGCGCTGCCATCAGTTGCCGATCACCGCCTGGAACTCCTCGTTGTAGCGCGTCTCCTCGTCCGCGCTGAGGGCCCGGAACACATGCGCACGCTCGAGCGTCGCGTCGTCGGGGAAGATCAGCGGGTTCTCGACGAGCGTCGGGTCGATCGCCTCCATGGCCTCGCGTGCGCCCTGGACCGGACAGATGTAGTTGACGTACGCCGCGACCTCGGCCGCGACCTCGGGGTCGTAGTAGTAGTCGATCAGCCGCTCGGCGTTGGCCTTGTGGGTGCTCCCCACGGGCACCATGAGGTTGTCGCTCCAGAGCGTCCCGCCTGCGTCGGGCAGCGCGAACTCCCACTGGTCGCCGTTCTCGGCGTTGAGCACCGTGACGTCGCCCGACCAGCCGATGACGGCGAGCGCGTCACCCGAGACCAGGTCCTCGGCGTAGGAGTTGCCCTTGACCTGACGGATCTGCCCGGAGCTGATCTGCGCGTCGAGGACCTCGAGTGCCGCGAAGAACTCGTCGTCGCCCCAGTCCCCCGCGACGTCGACCCCCTGGTCGAGCATGATCAGCCCGACCGTGTCGCGCATCTCCGAGAGCACCTCGATCCGTCCCGCGAGGGCGGGGTCCCACAGGTCCGAGACGGTGCGCATCCCGCCGGGGACGGCCGCCTTGCTCCAGGCGAGACCGCCGAACCCGGACTGCCACGTGAGGCTGTGCGCACGTCCCGGGTCGAACGACACGTCCTGCAGGCTCGCCAGGAGGTTCGCGGCGTTGGGGATGTTGGCCTTGTCGAGCTCCTGCGTGTAGCCCAGCCGGATCATGCGCCCGGCCATCCAGTCGGTCAGCGTCACGATGTCCTGACCGATGTCCTGGCCGTTCGCGAGCTGACCCTGCACCTTGCCGAAGTACGCGTCGTTGTCCTCGATGTCCTCCGCGTAGGTGACCTCGATGCCCGTCTCCTGCGTGAACCTGTCGAGCGTCGGGTACGCCTGGGCCTGGTCGTCGTAGTCGAGGTAGAGCGTCCAGTTCGCCCAGCGCACGAGCTTCTCCGTCTCGGAGAGGTCCTGCGCGGGTCCCGTGCTGCTGCCGGCCGAGGGGGTGCCGCCCGTGCCGCACGCAGCGAGCAGCGCTCCCCCGCCCGCGAGGCCCGCGCCGAGGGCGAGCACCGAACGTCGCGAGACCGCGTGGCGCTGGGCCCGGACCAGGGCCCGGATCATGGGGTCGGCGGGCGTGCTGCGAGGTCGTGACACCGTGGCTCCTGGGGATCGGGCTGGCGGGTCGGGTCCGACGGCCGGCTGCGGTCGGTGAGTGGATGGTGGCAGCAGCGACGCGGGGTGACAAGGGATTCCATCGCCAAGAGCGCCACCTGCAACGAAAACGTCATCTGCACGGAACATCCGGCGTCGGGGTGCGCCGTCGGCCCCCCGCGTGCCAGACGTCCTCTGCGCGCGCGCCCGCCCCTAGAACGCACTCATGACGTGCTTGATGCGCGTGTAGTCCTCGAAGCCGTACATCGACAGGTCCTTGCCGTACCCGGAGTGCTTGAAGCCGCCGTGCGGCATCTCCGAGACGAACGGGATGTGCGTGTTGATCCAGACGCAGCCGAAGTCCAGCGACCGGGACATCCGCAGCGCGGTCGCGTGGTCGGTGGTCCACACCGAGCTCGCCAGGCCGTACCGGACGCCGTTGGCCAGCCGCAGGGCCTCGGCCTCCTCGCGGAACGTCTGCACGGTGATGACCGGGCCGAAGATCTCGTCCTGGACCGCCTCGTCGTCCTGACGCAGGCCGTCCACGACCGTCGCCTCGTGGAAGTAGCCGACGTCCCCCTGCCGGTGGCCGCCCGCGAGGACCCGCGCATGGTCCGGCAGCCGGTCGAGGAACCCGACGACGCGCTCGAGCTGGTGCGCGTTGTTCACGGGCCCGTAGGCGACGTCCTGGTGCGGCAGGCCCGTCCGCGTCCCACGCGCCTGCTCCGCGAGCGCGGCGACGAAGTCGGCGTGCACGGACTCGTGGACGAGCACCCTCGTCGCCGCCGTGCAGTCCTGACCGGCGTTGTAGTACCCGGCGCCCGCGATCGCCTCGGCCGCCGCGGCGACGTCGGCGTCGCCGAACACGACGACGGGCGCTTTCCCGCCGAGCTCGAGGTGCACGCGCTTGACGTCGCGCGCCGCCGACCCGGCGACCTCCATGCCGGCGCGCACCGAGCCGGTGATCGAGACCATGGCGGGGATCGCGTGCTCGACGAGCGCGCGGCCCGTGTCGCGGTCGCCGCACACCACGTTGAAGACGCCGGGCGGGAGGACCTCGGCCGCGACCTGCGCGAGCAGGATGGTGCTCGCGGGCGTGGTGTCCGACGGCTTGAGCACCACGGTGTTGCCCGCCGCGAGCGCGGGGGCGATCTTCCAGATCGCCATCATGAGCGGGTAGTTCCAGGGCGTGACCTGCCCGACGACGCCGATCGGCTCGCGCCGCACCCACGAGGTGTGACCGCGCAGGTACTCCCCCGCGCTCAGCCCGTCGAGCACGCGCGCGGCGCCCGCGAAGAACCGGAGCTCGTCCACCGAGGGAGGCACCTCGTCGGCGGCCATGAGCGACAGAGGCTTGCCGGTGTTGCGCGACTCGGTCGCCACGAACTCGTCCGCTCGCGCCTCGACCGCGTCCGCGAACCGCAGGAGTGCGAGCTGCCTCTCGCCGGGCGTCGTCTCGCGCCACTCCTCGAAGGCCGTGGCCGCGACGCGGAGCGCGTCGTCGACGTCCTGCGCGTCGGAGACGGGCGCGGTCGCGTACGCCTCGCCCGTCGCAGGGTCGACCACCTCGCTCGTCCGTCCGGCGTGGGTGGCGCGCGACGCGCCGCCCACGACGTTGCTCAGCGCGACCAGGTCACCGGTACCAGCAGACACGGGCAGCCTCCAGGGGGCTCGGGTGGCTCGTGGCCACGTCGGCGTGACGACCACATGGACGGTAGCGCAGGCATGCGTGCGTGGCACCGATCTGGCCCGCCCCGCAGGCGCGATACGCCGAAATCAGCGTCCGGGACCGCCCCGCAGCGACGGATCCGCTTGCCAGAAGCGGTCGACTCCGCGACGATCCCTGCATGGTCCCCACCCCGAAGCACGCCCCCGTGAACCTCGACGCCATCTCCAAGGCGATCATCGAGCAGCTCCAGGAGGACGGCCGGCGGCCCTACGCGACGATCGGCAAGGCCGTGGGGCTGTCCGAGGCCGCGGTCCGTCAGCGCGTCCAGCGCCTCGTCGAGTCGGGCGTCGTGCAGATCGTCGCCGTCACCGACCCCCTCCAGGTCGGGTTCACCCGCCAGGCGATGATCGGGATCAAGGCCGAGGGCGACCTCCAGGCCCTCGCCGACGCGCTCGCACAGGTCCCCGAGGTCGACTACGTCGTGATCACGGCCGGCGCGTTCGACATCCTCGTCGAGGTCGTGTGCGAGGACGACGAGCACCTGCTCGAGGTGCTCAACCAGCAGATGCGCACGCTCCCCGGCGTCCGGGCCACCGAGACGTTCGTCTACCTCAAGCTGCGCAAGCAGCTCTACAACTGGGGCACCCGATGACCACGACCCCGCAGGACCCCGCAGCCCGCACGTCGGGCACGCTCCCGGGCGATGCCGCGAGCCCGGGGCGCACCGGCGTCGACGCCGCGGTCACGACCGGCCGGACGCCCGCGGGGACCGACCGCGCCGACGCCGCGCGCCGCCACCTGTGGGGGCACTTCACGCGCCAGTCCACGTGGGAGTCCGGCCCGGTGCCGATCATGGTCCGGGGCGAGGGGCACCACGTGTGGGACGCCGACGGCCGCCGCTACATCGACGGCCTGTCCGGGCTCTTCGTCGTGCAGGTGGGGCACGGGCGCGCCGAGCTCGCCGAGCGCGCCCGGCGTCAGGCGGCCGACCTGGCGTTCTTCCCCCTGTGGTCCTACGCCCACCCGCAGGCGATCGACCTCGCCGAGCGGCTCGCTGAGCACGCGCCGGGTGACCTCAACCGCGTGTTCTTCACGACGGGCGGCGGCGAGGCCGTCGAGACGGCGTGGAAGCTGGCCAAGCAGTTCTGGAAGCTCCAGGGCAAGCCGACCAAGCACAAGGTGATCTCCCGGGCCGTCGCGTACCACGGGACGCCCCAGGGCGCCCTGTCCATCACGGGCATCCCGGGCATGAAGGCTCCGTTCGAGCCCCTCGTCCCCGGCGCGCACAAGGTCCCGAACACGAACATCTACCGCGGCCCCGAGCACCTGCGGGACGACCCCAAGGCGTTCGGGCGGTGGGCCGCGGACCGCATCGAGGAGGCGATCCTGTTCGAGGGGGCCGACACGGTCGCCGCGGTCTTCCTCGAGCCCGTCCAGAACTCCGGCGGGTGCTTCCCGCCGCCGCCCGGGTACTTCGACCGTGTGCGCGAGATCTGCGACGAGCACGACGTGCTGCTCGTCTCCGACGAGGTGATCTGCGGGTTCGGCCGGATCGGCGACATGTTCGCCTGCAACGACTACGGCTACGTGCCGGACATGATCACGTGCGCGAAGGGCATGACGTCGGGGTACTCCCCCATCGGTGCGTGCCTCGTCTCCGACCGCGTCTTCGAGCCGTTCCGCCACGGGACGACGACGTTCTACCACGGGTACACGTTCGGCGGGCACCCGGTGAGCGCCGCCGTCGCCATGGAGAACCTCGACATCTTCGAGCGCGAGCACCTCAACGACCGGGTGCGTGCGAACGCCCCCGCGTTCCGCACGACGCTCGAGAAGCTGCTCGACCTCCCGATCGTCGGCGACGTGCGCGGCGACGGCTACTTCTACGGCATCGAGCTCGTCAAGGACGCCGCGACACGGGAGACCTTCGACGACGACGAGAGCGAGCGCCTGCTGCGCGGCTTCCTCTCGCACGCGCTCCTCGACGCCGGGCTGTACTGCCGCGCCGACGACCGCGGCGACCCGGTGATCCAGCTCGCCCCGCCGCTGACGTGCGGCCCCGCCGAGTTCGCCGAGATGGAGCAGATCCTGCGCGGTGTCCTGACCCAGGCGTGGGCCCAGCTCTGACGGGCGCCTCCGGGCCGGGCGATCCGTTCACGGGCCGCTCCCTGTGGGCGGACCAGGCGGTGCCGCGCCGTGGCGGTCCGGCACGCGATCCCGTGACGCAGGACGAGGAGGTCGACGTCGTCGTCGTGGGTGGCGGGTACACGGGCCTGTGGACCGCCTACTACCTCGCGCTCGCCGCACCACGGTGGAGGGTCCTCGTCGTCGAGCAGGAGACCGTCGGCTTCGGGGCGAGCGGACGCAACGGTGGCTGGTGCTCGGCCCTCTTCCCGACCGGCGCGCAGGGGCTCGCGCGGCGCCACGGCCGCAGCGCGGCGCTCGCGATGCGCGCGGCCATGCGCGCGACCGTCGACGAGGTCGTGGCGGTGTGCGCGCGCGAGGGCATCGACGCGGACGTCGTCAAGGGCGGGACGCTGACGCTCGCCCGCACGCCGCCCCAGCTCGCGCGCGCACGGGCGCAGGCGTCGGCGGCAACCGACTGGGGCGACGAGGTCGCACTGCTGACCGCCGCCGAGGCGCAGGCCCGCGTGGGCGCCGCGGACGTCCTCGGTGCGACGTGGGCACCCGACTGCGCGCGCGTCCACCCGATGCGCCTGGTCCAGGGCCTCGCGGACGCCGTCGAGCGCCGCGGGGTCCGGATCGCCGAGCACACGCGTGCGACGTCCCTCGGTCCGGGCGCGGTGGTGGTCGAGGGCCGGCCGGTGGGTGGGGACAGCGCGCGCGACCGCGCCCCTCGGCCGAGCGCCACCGTCCGGGCGCGCCACGTGGTCCGCGCCACGGAGGCGTGGACGAGCCGCCTTCCGGGCCTTCGCCGGGCCGTCGCACCGGTCTACTCGCTCGTCCTCGCGACCGCGCCCCTGCCCGCCGCGACATGGTCGCGGGTGGGGCTCGCGCGGTACGAGACCTTCACCGACCACCGGCACCTCGTCGTGTACGGCCAGCGCACGGCCGACGACCGCGTCGTCTTCGGCGGTCGCGGCGCGCCGTACCACTGGGGCTCGGCCATCAGCCCCCACCACGACGTCGCGCCGCGCGTGTTCGCGGCCCTCGAGCGGACCCTGGGCGACCTGCTCCCCGACCTGCGGGGCGTCCCGGTGACCCACCGCTGGGGCGGGCCGCTCGGGGTCCCGCGCGACTGGCACGCCTCGGTGGGCCTCGAACCCGACGGCGTGGCCCGGGCGGGCGGCTACGTGGGCGACGGGGTGGCGACGAGCAACCTCGCGGGCAGGACGCTCGCGGACCTCTTGACCGGCCGCGACACCGACCTGACGAGGCTGCCCTGGGTCGGGCACCGGTCGCGCCCCTGGGAGCCCGAGCCGCTGCGCTGGCTCGGCGTCAACGCGGGACTGCGCGCGATGACCCTCGCCGACGCCGAGGAGCACCTCACCGGGCGGCAGAGCGTCGTCGCACGCGCCATGGCACCGCTCCTTGGGCACTGACGCGCGCGGCACCGGCCCTCGGGGCACCTTCGCACGCCTGGCGGCGCGCCCCGGGCACTGACGCGCGCCGCTGGCACGCTCCCAGGCGGTGCGCCCCCTACCGCCGCGCGACGAGCTCGCGGGCGCGTGCCCGCGCCCACGCCTCCGCGTCCAGGACGTCCGGCAGCGTGAGGTGAGGCGCGGCGACGTCGCTCACGTGCTCGCCGAGCACGCGCTCGACGGTGTCGACGATGTCGAGGAAGCCGATGCGGCCGGCGAGGAACGCCGCGACGCACTCCTCGTTGGCCGCGTTGTAGACCGCCGGGTGCGTCGCCGACGCCGCGACGGCTGCCCGCGCGAGCCCGACCGCAGGGAACACCGCCTCGTCCAGCGGCTCGAAGGTCCACGCCGTCGCGGCCGACCAGTCGCACGGCGTCGCCACGGGGTCGAGCCGCTCCGGCCACGAGAGGCCGAGGGCGATCGGGAGCCGCATGTCCGGCGGCGACGCCTGGGCGATCGTCGACCCGTCGACGAACTCGACCATCGAGTGGACGACCGACTGCGGGTGGACCACGACGGTGATGTCCTGCACGGCCACGTCGAACAGCAGGTGGGCCTCGATGAGCTCGAGCCCCTTGTTCATGAGCGTCGCCGAGTTGACCGTGACGACCGGTCCCATCGACCACGTCGGGTGGGCGAGGGCCTGCTCAGGCGTCACGGGCTTGAGGTCGTCGCGCGACGCGCCCCGGAAGGGCCCGCCCGAGGCCGTCAGCACGAGGCGACGCACCTCGTCGTGCCGGCCCGACCTCAGGGCCTGCGCGATGGCCGAGTGCTCCGAGTCCACCGGCACCACCTGGTCGGGCCGCTGCTGCGCGGCCCGCACGAGCGCGCCGCCGACCACGAGCGACTCCTTGTTGGCGAGCGCGAGCGTGCTCCCGGCCCGCAGCGCCGCGAGGGTCGGGCCCAGACCGACGGAACCAGTGATGCCGTTGAGCACGACGTCGGCGCCGCGGGACGCGAGCTGCTCGGCAGCCTGGGGACCGACGAGGAGCTCGACACCCAGGGCCGCGACACCGCGCGCCGCGGCGAGCTGCGTGATGGCCTCGAGCACCGCGGGGCCCGCCGCGGCGTCGGCCACCGCGACGGCCTGCGCGCCCGTCGCCAGCACCTGCTGGGCGAGGAGCGCCGGGTCGGAGCCGCCGGCCGCGAGCCCGACGACCTGGAACCGGCCGGGGTGCCGGGCGATCACGTCGAGCGCCTGGGTCCCGATCGACCCCGTCGAGCCGAGGATGACGACGGTGCGCGGGGCGGTGGTGCCGGCCCGGACAGGCTCGGGCACGGCCGGGCTCGTGGCGGTGGGGTGCACGCGCCCATTGTCGCGGACGGACACGGCGTCCGCTGCGGGACAGCCCGGGCCCGGTGGTGCGATGATCCCGGAATGGTCAAGGAGTCGCTGCTCGCCACGGGTGAGAAGGTCGTGTTCACCGCGCACGCGCACTGGAAGAACCTCGTCGTCCCGGTGCTCGTGACGGTGGCCGCAGCGGGTGCCGCCACGTACGCGCTCCTCGAGCTCGTGCCGAGCCCGCAGGACCACGCCTGGCAGCGCTGGGCGATCGCGGCCGTCGCTGCGCTCCTCGTCGTCGTCTTCGGTCTCTGGCCCTTCCTCGGCTGGCTCACGTCGACGGACACCCTGACCACGCGGCGCCTCATCAGCCGGCGCGGCATCCTCTCGCGCGAGGGCAAGGACATCCCGATCGACCGCGTGCACTCCGTGAGCTACCGGCAGTCCCTGCTGGACCGGATGCTGGGGTGCGGCACGCTCGTCGTGCAGACCGCCGGTGACAACAGCGACGTCGAGCTGTACGACGTCGCGCGCATCGAGCGCCGGATCCTGCAGATGCAGGAGATCATGCTCGACGAGGAGATCCCGGCCGAGGGCACGGCAGGCGCGCCGTCCGAGGCGCCGCGGCCCGACGACCTGTAGCCGACGCCGACGACGCGCGGCCGACGTCCGGCCGGGCCGGACGTCGCACGTGCCGAGGTCAGCGCACGCCCGCCGCGGGCGCTCCCCTCACTCGACGCCGAGCAGGACCTCGATCGCCCGGTCGCAGAAGGCGTCGACCGGGGCCTCCGCGTACGCGTTCCGGCCCTTGGCCCGCCCGAACGTCGCGTGGCGGACCTCGTCGGACGTGAGGCTCTGGCCGTGGTCGAAGTAGTCGACGAGGCGCTGGCAGAGGGCGTCCACGTCCTGCGGCGCGTAGCCCTGCTCGCCGCGGGCCGCGGGCGCGAAGCGCTCGCCGTCCGGTCGGGAGAGGCGCCCGTAGAGCGTCCGGGCCTGCGCGGCGAGGTGCTCCATCCAGGCCTGCTGACCACGCTGTGCGATGAAGTCCGTGCGCTGGCGCACGACGAAGGCACGCTCGAGGCGGTCGAGCGCCGCGTCGACGGCTGCAGTGGCGTACCCGCCGCGCACCAGGTCGAAGGCCACCTGACGCACGTCGCGCCCGGTCAGCGGCTCCGTGCGGTCCCCCTCGTACACGCGCCTCGCGTGGTCGAAGAAGTCGTCGACGTCACCCGGGTCGTAGCCCGTGTGCAGCCGACCGACCGTCCGGAACATGCGCGTCATGAGACCTCCTCTGCCGCGAGCTGGCCGCAGGCACCGTCGATGTCGCTCCCCCGGGTGTCACGGATCGTCGTCGGGATGCCGTGCGACCGCAGCCGCGCGACGAACTCCGCCTCGACCTCGCGCTCGCTCGCCGTCCAGATGGACCCCGGGGTGGGGTTCAGCGGGATCGGGTTCACGTGGACCCACCCGCGGCCGCGTGCCGTGAGCTTGGTCCCCAGGAGGTCCGCCCGCCACGCGTGGTCGTTCATGTCCTTGATCAGCGCGTACTCGATGCTCACGCGTCGCCCGGTCGCGTCGAAGTAGCGACGCGCGGCGTCGAGCGCCTCGTCCACGGTCCACCGGGTGTTAATGGGCACCAGCTCGCTGCGCAGGGCGTCGTCGGGCGCGTGCAGCGACAGCGCGAGGGTGACCGGGATGCCCTCCTTCGCGAGCTTGTCGATCGCAGGGACCAGACCGACGGTGGAGACGGTCACGTTGCGCGCGGACATGCCGAAGCCGTCGGGGGCGGGGGCCACGAACCGGCGGACCGCCTCGATGACCGTCTTGTAGTTCGCGAGCGGCTCACCCATGCCCATGAAGACCAGGTTGGAGAGGCGACCGGGACCACCGGCCACGTCCCCGCGCTCGAGCGCGCGGGCCGCGAGGCGGACCTGCTCGACGATCTCGGCGGTCGACAGGTTGCGCGTCAGGCCCAGCTGACCGGTGGCGCAGAAGGGGCAGGCCATGCCGCAGCCCACCTGGCTCGACACGCACAGCGTCGCGCGACCCGGGTAGCGCATGAGGACCGACTCGACCTTGACGCCGTCGAAGAGCCGCCAGAGCGTCTTGACGGTCGCGCCCGCGTCGGCGGTGAGCGTGCGCACCTGCGAGAGCAGGGGCGGGAACAGCTGCTCGGCGAGGAGCTCGCGCGTCGCCTGCGGCAGGTCGGTCATCTCCGCCGGGTCGCTCGTGTGGTGCGCGTAGTAGTGCGTCGCGAGCTGAGCGGCGCGGAACGGCTTCTCCCCGAGCTCGGCGACCGCGTCGCGGCGCTGCTCGGGCGAGAGGTCGGCGAAGTGCCGCGGCGGCTTGCCGCGGCGTGGGGCGCTCATCGTCAGCGCGAGCGGGGCGCGCCCCTGCGCACCCTCGACCGCGGGTCTCACCTCAACCATGGAACCGGAAGTCTGTCACGTCAGAGGGCCACCTTCGGCAACGCCACGAGGAGCAGCAGGTAGACGAGCGGGGCGGTGAGCAGCAGGGAGTCGAGCCGGTCGAGCACGCCGCCGTGGCCCGGGAGCAGCGTCCCCATGTCCTTGAGCTCGAGGTCGCGCTTGAGGAGCGACTCTGCGAGGTCGCCCAGCGTGGACGTCAGCACCGATGCCACGCCGAGCGCGACGCCGACGACGGGCGAGCCGCCGAACGCCACGACCATGCCTGCCGCACCAACCCCGCCCGCGAGGACGAGGGACCCGGCGAGGCCCTCCCAGGTCTTCTTGGGGCTGACCGACGGAGCCAGCGGGTGCCTGCCGGTGAGCACCCCGGCGACGTACCCGCCCGTGTCGCTCGCCACCGCGAGGAGGACGAAGAGCGCGACGCGACGGTCGCCGTCGGGCTGCGCGAGCATGAGCATGACGAAGCCCGCCATGAACGGCACGTACGCGGCCGCGAAGGTCGCCGCGGCCGCGTCCCGCAGGGCCGCCGGCCCGCTCCCGTCGAGGACCCGCCACACCACGACGCCGCCCGCGGTGAGCATGAACGCGACGAGCAGGGCCTCCGGCCCGGACGTGTAGGACGAGACGAGGATCCCCGCCGTGCCCACGAGCAGAGGCAGCAGCGGGATGTGGATGCCGCGCCGCACGAAGGCGTGCGCGAGCTCCCACAGCGCGGCCCCGCACGCGAGGAGGGCGACGAGGATGAAGCCTTCCTTGCGGAACAGCAGCGAGCCGGCGACGACGAGGAGCAGCGCGACGCCGACCCCGATCGCGATCGGCAGGTCGCGACCTGCGCGCGGGGTGCCCGACGGGCTGTGGGTGGCGATCTCGACTCCAGCAGACTGTGCCATTCAGACCTCGAGCAGCTCGCTCTCCTTGTGGGTGAGCACCTGGTCGATCAGGTCGACGTGGCGCTTCGTGAGGGCCTCGAGCTCCTTCTCGGCGCGCCCGACCTCGTCCTCGCCGGCCTCACCGTCCTTCGCGATCCGGTCGAGCTCTTCCTTCGCACGACGCCGGATGTTGCGCACGGAGACGCGCGCCTCCTCGGCCTTGTGCCGGGCGAGCTTGACGTAGTCGCGGCGACGCTCCTCGGTGAGCTGCGGCAGCACGATGCGGATGATCTTGCCGTCGTTGCTCGGGTTCACGCCCAGGTCGGAGTCGCGCAGCGCACGCTCGATGTTGCCGAGCGCGCCCTGGTCGAAGGGCGACACGAGGATGGTGCGTGCCTCGGGCGTCGTGAACGACGCGAGCTGCTGCAGCGGAGTGGGCGCGCCGTAGTAGTCGACGACGACCTTGGTGAACATGGCCGCATTCGCCCGCCCCGTGCGGATCGTCGCGAAGTCTTCCTTGGCGACCTCGATCGCCTTGTCCATCTTCTCCTCGGCCTCGAGGAGGGTCTCGTCGATCACCGCTGCTCCTTCGTCTCGTCGGTCATGCAGGTCCTCGTCACCGCTCGGTCCGGGCGCCAGGCTCACGCGAGCTGTCGCGCAGCGGCTCTCACTCCTCGCTGAGCAGCGTGCCGATCTTCTCACCCTGCAGCGCCCGGGTGACGTTGCCTGGCTCGCCCATGCCGAACACGCGCATGCGCACACCGTTGTCCCGGCACAGGCTCAGGGCCGTGGCGTCCATGACCTCGAGCCCGTTGACCAGGGCGTCGGTGTACGTCAGCTCGGTGAGGCGCACCGCGTCGGGCGTCGTTCGCGGGTCGGCGGTGTAGACGCCGTCCACGCCGTTCTTGCCCATGAGCACCTCCTGGCAGTGGGTCTCCAGGGCGCGCTGCACGGCCACGGTGTCGGTCGAGAAGTACGGCATGCCCGCGCCCGCACCGAAGATCACGACGCGGCCCTTCTCGAGGTGCCTGATGGCCCGGAGCGGGATGTAGGGCTCCGCGACCTGACCCATGGTGATCGCCGTCTGGACGCGGGTGCTCACACCCGCCTGCTCCAGGAAGTCCTGCAGGGCGAGGCAGTTCAGGACCGTCCCGAGCATGCCCATGTAGTCGGCGCGGGCCCGGTCGAGCCCGCTCTGGGAGAGCTCGGCGCCGCGGAAGAAGTTGCCCCCGCCCACGACGATCGCGACCTGGACACCCGAGCGGACGGCGTCCGCGATCTCCACGGCGACGCGCCGCACGACGTCGGGCGCGAGGCCCACGCTGCCGCCCCCGAAGGTCTCGCCGGAGAGCTTGAGGAGGACTCGCCGTGGCGCGGCGTCGCTCGCACCCTCGGAGGGCACCAGTGCCGGCCTGGTCGTCGCGTCGTCGTCCACCTGGTTCCTCCAGCCTGCCGTCCGGGACCGGGGCCACGGGCCTCGGGTCGTGCCACCGCGCCCGGGGGGCGACCCGGGGCCGTGCGGTTCTCGTGCGGCGACGGCGGTCGACCGGCCCTGGGGCTGGATCGACCGCCGTCGCGAACGTGCGGGGTGGTCAGGCGCCGACGCGGAACCGTGCGAAGCCCGTGAGGGTCCCGCCCGCCTCGGTGAGCACCTGGCCGACCGACTTCTTCTGGTCCTTCGCGAACGCCTGGTCCACGAGGACGGCCTCCTTGAAGAACCCGTTGAGGCGACCCTCGACGATCTTCGGGAGCGCGGCCTCGGGCTTGCCCTCGTTGCGCGAGGTCTCCTCGGCGATCCGGCGCTCCGACTCGACCGTCTCGGCCGGGACGTCGTCGCGCGTCAGGTAGGTCGGCGAGTAGGCCGCGATGTGCATCGCGACGTCCCGGGCGACCTCGGCACCGGCCGCGTCCGTGCCGACGAGGACGCCGACCTGGGGCGGGAGGTCCTTGTTGACCTTGTGCAGGTAGACCGTGACGGCGGGCGCGCTGATCCGCGCGACGCGCCGGAGCACGAGCTTCTCGCCGAGCATGCCCGCGGTCTCGTCGATCGTCTCGGACACCGTGCGGCCGTCGGCCTGCGACGCGAGGATCGCGGCGACGTCGTCCGTGCCGGCCGCGACGGCGGCCGCGAGGACCTTCTCCGCGAGCGCGATGAACGTCGTGTTCTTCGCGACGAAGTCCGTCTCGGAGTTGAGCTCGATCAGGACGCCCGTCTGACCCGCGGCGTCGTCCGACACGTGGGCGGCCACGAGGCCGTCCGAGGCCGAGCGGCCCTCGCGCTTGCTGACGCCCTTGAGGCCCTTCACGCGGATGATCTCGAGTGCCTTCTCGGCGTTGCCGTCAGCCTCGTCGAGCGCCTTCTTGACGTCGAGCATGCCGGCGCCCGTGCGCTCGCGCAGTGCCTTGATGTCGGCGGCGGTGTAGTTCGCCATGCGTCTGTCCTTGTCTGTCGTCGTGGTCCGTGGCCGCTCGGGCCGTGGGACTCAGGTCAGTTGGCGGTCGTGTCGTCCGCGACGGGCTCGGCAGCGGCGGGAGCGTCCGCGGCGGGTGCCGCGTCCTGACCCGTGGCCGCGACGGGCTCGTCCGTCGTGCCGACTGCCTCGACGGGGCTCTCGACCTCGGCGGCCGGGGTCTCCTCGGCCGGGGCGGCAGGCGCCTCGGCCGCAGCCGGAGCGTCCGCCGGGGCGGCGGTCGCCTCGGCGCCCGCGAGGAGCTCACGCTCCCACTCGGCGAGGGGCTCGGCGGGCGCGCCGGCCTCCTCCGAGGCGGCGGTGCGGCCCGAGTGGCGCGCGATGAGGCCCTCGGCGGCGGCGTCCGCGATCACGCGGGTGAGCAGCGTGACGGCACGGATCGCGTCGTCGTTGCCGGGGATCTGGTAGTCGACCATGTCCGGGTCGCAGTTCGTGTCGAGGATCGCGACGACGGGGATGCCGAGCTTGCGCGCCTCGTCGACCGCGAGGTGCTCCTTGTTCGTGTCGACGATCCACACGGCGGAGGGGACCTTCGCCATGTCACGGATGCCACCGAGCGTCTTGGCGAGCTTGTCCCGCTCGCGACGCATGATGAGGAGCTCCTTCTTGGTGAAGGCGCTGCCGGCGACGTCGTCGAAGTCGATCTCCTCGAGCTCCTTGAGGCGCTGGAGACGCTTGTTGACGGTCGCGAAGTTGGTGAGCATGCCGCCGAGCCAACGCTGGTTGACGTAGGGCATCCCGACCCGCGCGGCCTGCTCGGCCACGGGCTCCTGGGCCTGCTTCTTGGTGCCGACGAAGAGGATGGTGCCGCCGTGGGCGACCGTCTCCTTGACGAACTCGTAGGCGCGGTCGATGTACGACAGCGACTGCTGGAGGTCGACGATGTAGATGCCGTTGCGCTCCGTGAAGATGAACCGCTTCATCTTCGGGTTCCACCGGCGGGTCTGGTGCCCGAAGTGGACACCGCTCTCGAGCAGCTGGCGCATGGTCACGACGGCCATGGCACGTCCTTCCGGCGCGGCCCGTCAGGCCGCGCATCAGCAGGCGGAGCGCGTCGAACCACGCACCGCATCCGGTTGTCGGCGGCGGTCGGGTGACCGGACGCCCCTGGCGCCCTGCGGTGCCGACACCGTGACCACCGCTGCAGCACGCTGCACCCGTGGTCATGGACCGTCGTCGGCACGCGCTCCCGCCCCCGGAACGAGTCCGGCGGCACTGGGGTGAAGGCGCGCGATGTCACCCGGCGAGCCGGGCGCAGGTCACATGCTACCCGAGAACCGCGGGTGCCCCGGCGTGGGCCGAGCGGCTGCCGCGCGCACCTCGACGGGCGGCGCACCGGTTGGCCCGTGCCCCCGCGTCCCCAGCCCCGACGCCCTGCGGACCGTCCACAGGCCGCAGGGTCCGGCCCGCAGGGGGACGCCCCCAGGGGCGAGGGTGCGCAGGTGAGCAGCGAGACGAACGCAGGTAGCAGGAACCGCACCCGCAGCAGCACGAGCGGCAGCACCAGCACGAGCGGCAGCACCGGCGGCAGGAGCCGTCGCAGCAGCACCGGCGGCAGGGACAGCGGGGGCGGCCGCGGCGCCGCGGGCGTCGTCGTCGCCACCCCGCGGTCCTCGTCGATCGCCCGACGGCGCGCCTTCACCGCCGCGTCCCTGGCGGGCTCATGCCTGGTCCTGGGTGTGCTCGCGGTGACGGAGGCGGCGCCCGTGACCGCTCCCGTGACGACGGCGGTCGTCGCCGACCGGGTCGGCGCGGGCGGCGGCGACGCTGCTCCCCGGGTGGCTCGCGACGTCACCGGCACCGGTCGGCCGAGCTTCCTCGACACGCTGTTCCCGGGCGGCGGCACGGTCCCGTGGGACGTCGCCTCCGCCGTGGAGCCGGGCGATGCCGGCTACGTGCTCCCGGTGACCGGGGCGCTGAGGGCGCCGTTCCGCGCACCGCCGCAGCCGTGGGCGAGCGGGCACCGGGGCATCGACCTCGCGGCGCCGCTGGGCGCGGAGGTGATCTCCCCCGCGCCGGGCACCGTCGTGTTCGCGGGCGTGGTCGTGGACCGCCCCGTCGTGACCGTCCTGCACGCCGACGGGCGCCGCTCGAGCCTCGAGCCTGTCGACGCGTCGGTCGCGGTCGGCGCGTCGGTCGGCTCGGGGGCACCGCTCGGGACGGTGGCTGCGGGCACCAACCACTGCGCGCCGACGACGTGCGTGCACTGGGGGGTCCGCGAGAACGACGTCTACGTCGACCCGCTCGGCCTCCTGCCCCGCTCCGGGCCGGTCGTCCTGCTTCCCGTGCCGCCGGGGTGAGGCGGCCGCGGGTCAGACCTTGTCGTGCTCCTGGAGGGTCGTGCGCAGGCGGAGCATCGCCGCGGTGTGCATCTGCGAGATGCGCGACTCGGTCACGCCGAGCACCCGCCCGATCTCCGCGAGCGTCATGCCCTCGTAGTAGTAGAGGACCAGGACGATCTTCTCGCGCTCGCCGAGCCGCTCGATCGCGCGCGCGAGCACGATCTTCATCTCCTGCGCCTCGACGGAACCCACCGGGTCGACGGCGCCGGGGTCCTCGAGCGTGTCGAGCAGCGACAGCGCGTCACCACGCTCCGACCCCGCACCGAGGAGCTCGTCCAGCGCGGCGACGTTGACGGTCGAGAGCTGGGTGAACACGGCGCGCAGGTCCGTCACGGCGATCTCGAGCCGGTCGGCGACCTCCTGCTCCGTCGGGGCCCGCCTGAGCTCGGCCTCGAGCTCGGCGAAGGCACGGTCGACCGCGCGGGCCTTCGTGCGGACGGAGCGCGGCACCCAGTCGATGGCGCGGAGCTCGTCGATGATCGCCCCGCGGATCCGCGAGCTCGCGTACGTCTCGAACTTCACGGCCCGGTCGGTCTCGTACTTCTCGATCGCGTCGATGAGCCCGAACATGCCGTAGGAGACGAGGTCCGCCTGCTCGACGCTGCTGGGCAGGCCCGCACCTACGCGCCCGGCCACCATCGTGACGAGCGGCGCGTAGTGCAGGATCAGGCGCTCGCGGGCACCGCGGTCACCCGTCTCCTTGAAGACCGTCCACAGGGAGAGGATCGAGACGGCGTCGGCCGCCGCGCCGACCGTGTGCGGGCGCGGCACGCCACCGGACGCGGCACGCACCTGGTCCGGCACGTCGGCATCCGCGTCGCCGTCGACCACGGGCTCGTGCTCGGTCTCCTGCTCGTCCACCGCGTGCGCCCTACCCAAGGCGTGGGACCGTGCTGGCATCTGCGCGTCCCTCTCAGGCTCGGGGGTGGGCTTGGAGGTACGACAGGCGAAGCCTGTCGGCACTCACGTGGGTGTATCTCTGCGTGGTGGCAAGCGTGGCATGCCCCAGGATCTCTTGCACGGTACGAAGGTCCGACCCGCCGAGCAACAGGTGCGTCGCGGCCGTGTGCCGCAGTCCGTGCGGTGCGAGGTCGTCGACGCCGGCAGCCTGCGCGGCCTCGTGCACGGCCGACCTGATCTGGCGCTGATCCGCCCGCTGGCCCCGGCGCCCGAGGAGGAGAGCCGGTCCGGACGTGGGTGTGGCGAGCGCCGGTCGCCCCCTGGCGAGCCAGACGTCGAGGGCCCGGGCAGCCGGGACCCCGTAGGGGACCAGTCGCTCCTTGGCCCCCTTGCCCATGACCCGGATCAGGCGCGACGACATGTCGAGGTCGTCGACGTCAGCCCCCACCAGCTCACCCACCCGGACGCCCGTGGCGTACAGGAGCTCGAGCGCCGCCCAGTCGCGCAGGGCGATCGGCTCACCGTCCGCTGCACGATCCTTCGCCGCGTCGAGCAGGCGCGCGGCAGGTGGCACGGCGAGGGCCGTCGGCAACGACGTGCCGGCACGCGCGGTGACGAGCCGGACCGCAGGATCGGTCGGGACGAGGCCCTCCTCGTGCGCCCACGCGTAGAACGCGCGCACGGCGGCCCCGCGGCGCGCGATCGTGGCGCGCGCGAGCCTCCCGGTGACCATCGACGAGAGCCAGGCGCGCAGCACGGGCAGGTCGACCGCGTCCCACGCCACTGCACGACGTCGCGCGAAGCCGAGCGCGTGGTGAACGTCCCCGGTGTAGGCGCGCACGGTGTGGGGCGACAGACCGCGGACGGCATGGAGGTAGGTCCCGAAACGGGCGACCACGGCCTCCTCGGTCATGGCCGCCGCGACTGCCGGGGCGGGGTCCATGACACCTACCGTGGCGCGTCGCGGCCCGAGTCACAAGACGAGACCGCGAGACTTCACCCGGTCCCGGACGCGTGCAACGTCCTGGTCGTCCTGGTCTGTGGTGATTCATCCGTGTCTCGTACCCCCGGGGGTGCCGCGCCTCCACCGCCCCTCCTGCCGGACCGCGAGACCGCGCAGCTCGAGGCCGCCGAGCGCCGAGAGGACCTCGGGGACGGCCAGCCCTGCCGCACGGGCGAGCGACTCGGGGTCCGCCGGTCTGCGCAACGGCAGGGCGTCGAGCAGACGCCGTTGGTCGGGGCTCAGGCCGTCCTGGGGCAGTACCGGTCCGCCGTCCGCCTCGGGCACGTGGTCCCCGCTCGCGCCGAGCAGCTCGAGGAGCTCCGGACCGTCGGTCACGCACACCGCGGCCCCCTCCCGCAGCAGCCGGTGGCACCCCGCCGACGACGCCGACGTCACCGGGCCCGGGACGGCTCCCACGGGCCGGAGCAGCGCCGCCGCGTGACCAGCGGTGTTGAGCGCTCCCGACCGCCACGCGGCCTCGACGACCAGGGTGGCCCGACCGACGGCCGCGATCAGCCGGTTGCGCTGGAGGAACCGCGTACGACTCGGCACGCTGCCCGGCGGGACCTCGCTCACGACGAGACCACCCCCGGCGAGGACCGCCTCGAGGAGCCGCGCGTTCCCGGCGGGGTACAGGCGGTCGACACCTCCCGCGAGGAACGCGACGGTCCGGCCTTCGACAGCGAGCGCGACCCGGTGGGCGACGGCGTCGATCCCGTACGCGCCGCCGGAGACGACGGTCCAGCCCTCACGCACGGCCTCGGCGCACATCTGGGCGGTCACGTGCTCGCCGTACGCCGTGCAGGCTCGGGCGCCGATGACGGCGACCGCGCGCGCGAGCACCTGCTCGACCGGCGCGGAGCCCCGGACCCACAGGCACAGGGGCGCCGTGAGACCCAGGTCGTCGAGCGCGACGGGCCACGCCGGGTCCTCGGGCACGAGCAGGTGCCCGCCGAGTCGTTCGACGGAGCGGAGCTCCCGCCGGGGGTCGAGCTCGCTGAGCCGGGGGGCCCAGCGTGCGGCCGCGCGCGCGAGCCGCGCGGACGTCGCACCTGTCATCCCGCGCAGCTCCTCGGGCACCGGGACGCCGCCCAGGGCAGCGGGCCCCTGGGCGGTGTGCCGCGCCCAGGCGAGCGCGTCCACGGGCCCGAGCGTGGCCACCAGGGCGCCGGCGACGGCGTCGCCGGGCTCGACCATCCGGCTCCACGCCGCGCGCGCCAGCAGGGTCGCCTGGTCCGGCGACGAGCCCCCGGTCACGCGGCGACCTGCCCGCGTGTGCGCAGCAGCAGGGCCTGGCCGACCTCCGCGGGGCCCGGGCGGCCACGGCCCGCGAGGTCCGCCAGGGTCCAGGCGACGCGCAGCACGCGGTCCACGCCGCGCAGGCTCAGCGCACCCGAGTCGAGGGCACGCTCGAGGTCGGGTGACAGCCGGCCCGTGTGGGCGCGCAGCCACGGCCCGGGTACCTCGGCGTTGGTGGCCCAGCCGGTGCCCGTGAGGCGCGCCTTGGCGGCGTCCCGCGCTCGGGCGACCCGCTCCGCCACGTCGGCCGTGGACTCCGGCACCCCCGACGCGCGGTCCGCCCTGCTGACAGGCAGGACGTCGATCTGCAGGTCCACCCGGTCGAGCAGCGGCCCCGACAGCCTGCTGAAGTAGCGCCGCCGGGCGAACGGCGTGCAGGTGCACTCGAGTCCCTTGCCGACCGCGAGGCCGCACGGGCACGGGTTCGCCGCGAGCACGAGCTGGAACCTCGCGGGGTAGCGCGCGGAGCCACCGGCCCGGTGGATGACGAGCTCACCCTGCTCGAGGGGTTGGCGCAGCGTCTGCAGCACGCGGGGCGAGAACTCGGGTGCCTCGTCCATGAAGAGGACGCCGCGGTGTGCGCGCGAGGCCGCCCCAGGGCGCGGGAGCCCCGATCCCCCGCCGATGACGGCAGCCGGGGTCGCGGTGTGGTGCGGGTCCTCGAACGGTGGCCGTCGAACCAGGCCGAGCGCCGGCTGGAAGGTCCCTGCCACGGAGTGCACGGCGGTCACCTCGACCGCCGAGTGCTCGTCGAGGTCGGGCAGCAGCCCGGGCAGACGGGCGGCGAGCATCGTCTTGCCCGCTCCCGGTGGACCCACCATGAGCATGTGGTGCCCGCCCGCAGCGGCCACCTCCATCGCCCACCGGGCACTGCGCTGGCCGAGCACGTCGGCCATGTCGCCCCCGCGGACGCGCTCCGACGGCACGACGTCCGCCGCGACGGGCTCGACGTCAGGCACCTCGTCGAGCTCCGCACCGTGCCGGGCCGCGACCTCGGCGAGGCAGGCGGCTCCGACGACGTTCGCGCCGGGCACGAGCCGGGCCTCGGCGAGGTTTCCCACGGGGACCACGACGCCGTCGCACCCCGCCGCCACCGCCGCCGCGACCGCGGGAAGCACGCCGCGGACCGGCCGGAGACGGCCGTCGAGGCCGAGCTCACCGAGGTGCACCCACGCCGCGACCGACCGCGCGTCGCACAGGCCGGCCCCGGCGAGCGTCGCGACGGCGATGGCCAGGTCGAACGAGGCGCCCGCCTTGGGCAGCGACGCGGGTGAGAGGTTGACGGTGATCCGGCGCTGCGGCCAGCGCAGCCCCGACGACGTCACCGCAGCCCGGACCCGGTCCCTGGCCTCCGCGAGGGACGCGTCGGGCAGGCCGACGAGCGAGAACCCGGGGATCGAGGCCGCCAGGTGCGCCTCGACCTCGATCATGTGGCCGGTGAGACCCACGAGGCACACGCCCCGTGTGCGCCCGAGGCTCATCACAGGACCCCGCACAGGTGCTCGAGCGTCGCCGCACCTGTGCGCGACGTCCGAACGGCGATGACGTCGATGCGAACCCCCGTCGGGTGCAGGTCGTGCGCGTCGAGCCACTGCGCGGCCAGACGCCGCAGCCGGCTCAGCTTCGCGTGCCCGACGGCCTCCGCCGGGTGCCCGTAGCCGTCACCGCTGCGCGTCTTGACCTCGACGACGACGAGCTCGGTGCCCTGGAGCGCGACGATGTCGATCTCACCCGACGCACCACGCCAGTTCCGGTCGACGACCTCCCAGCCCGCCGCCGCCAGGTACGACGCCGCCACGTTCTCCCCGTACTGCCCGACCGCGTCCTTGGCTCGCATGTGCGACCACCTCCGGCGACCACGGTGCCGGGCGCGGGCGTGCCGATCGGACGAGGTCCGCCCAGCCTGTGCACGCGCCGACGGCAGCGCGGCCCTGGGGACGTCGGCGACGCGGGCGCACGTCGGACGCCTCCGGACGGGCGCGGCGTCAGCACGACCCGGCCCAGCGGCGGGCGGAACACCTCAGCGGCGGGCGGCGCGCCTCAGCGGCGGGCGGCGCGCCCTCAGCGGCGGAACGGGCCGCCGTCGGGCAGGTCCAGCTCGGCCTTGGCGAGCTCCTCGACGTTGACGTCCTTGAAGGTCACGACGCGGACCGACTTGACGAAGCGCGCGGAACGGTAGACGTCCCACACCCACGCGTCCGTGAGGCTCAGCTCGAAGTACACCTCGCCGGCGGCGGAGCGCACCTGCAGGTCCACCTGGTTGGCCAGGTAGAAGCGGCGCTCGGTCTCCACGACGTACGAGAAGAGGTTCACCACGTCCCGGTACTCGCGGTAGAGCGCGAGCTCCATGTCGGTCTCGTAGTTCTCCAGGTCTTCCGCGCTCACGCGTCCATCATGGACCATCCGCGGGCCCCGTCGTCCGCCGGGAGGTCCTGGGCGCCGGGTGCGACGTCCGGCGGGCCCGTGACCGCAGCGTCCGGCACGGCTCCCGTGAGCAGTCGCTGGTCGGTCCCGGGCCACCCGTCGGCTCCGTCGCCGTCGGTGTGCACGCCCGGGCGCGGCAGGTTCCAGCTGCGCCGGTGCAGAGGGCAGGGGCCGAGGGTTCGGAGCGCCTCCACGTGCTCGGGAGCTCCGTAGCCCTTGTTCTCGTGCCACCGGTAGTCCGGGTGCTCGGCCGCGAGCACGACCATGAGTGCGTCCCGCTCGCACTTGGCGAGGACGCTCGCCGCCGCCACGGAGGCGCACGTGCGGTCCGCCTTGACGCGTGTCCGGACGGCGACGTCGGCGGCCGGGGCCAGCCCGTCGAGCGGGTCCGTGTCGAACAGCGAGGCCTGACGCGACACGCTCAGCCAGTCGTGTGACCCGTCGAGCAGGACGAGGTCGACGGGGACCGTGAGCTGGGCGAGCGCGCGGCGCCCCGCGAGGCGCAGCGCCGCGATGATCCCGAGGTCGTCGATCTCGTCCGCGGAGGCGTGACCGACGGCGCGCGACACGCCCCACCTGCCCAGGGCGGGCAGGAGCCGCTCGCGGGCGGCGGGCGTCAGGAGCTTCGAGTCCGCGACCCCGGGCGGGCAGGCACGCGTCGACAGGTCGACGGCCACGGCACCGACGCTCACGGGACCGGCCAGCGCGCCGCGGCCGACCTCGTCCATGCCGACGACGACCCGCGCTCCGGCGCGCAGGAGCGCACGCTCGTGACGCAGGTCGGGGCGGGGGGCCGCAGGCCTGCGGGGACGGGTCACCCGCGACGGTGGTGCGGTCGTCGGCGGCGTGGTCATACGACGCGCCTCATCCCCCGCTGCCCACCGGTGCCGGGACGTCCGCGAAGGTCGCACCGGGGTTGCGGAGCGCGTGCCAGCGGTCCACCGGCCACACGGTCACGAAAGCGACACCGACGACGTTCCCCTCCGGGATGCTGCCACCACCTGGGTCGCCCTGCTTGTACCGCGAGTCCTGCGAGTTCTGCCGGTTGTCGCCCATGACCCACAGGCGGCCCTCCGGGACGACCACGGAGAACTCCAGCTCGCTCGGCTGGGCGTCCGCCGCGAGGTACGGCTCGTCGATGGGCACCCCGTTGACCATGAGGCGGCCCTGGGCGTCGCAGCACTCGACGGTGTCGCCCGGCAGGCCGATGACGCGCTTGATGAGGTGCTCGCCCGAGTCCTGCGGCAGGAGGCCCACGTACGTCAGGACGGACGTGAGCGCGGCACGCCACGCCGGGACGTCGGGCGGGAGCTGCTCGGGGAGCCAGCCGCCCGGGTCCTTGAACACGACGATGTCGCCACGGTGCACGTCGAGCGGGCCGGGTGCGAGCTTGGTCACGAGGACGCGGTCACCCACGAGGAGCGTCTGCTCCATCGAACCGCTCGGGATGAAGAACGCCTGGACCAGGAACGTCTTGATGAGCAGCGACAGCACGAGCGCGCTGACGACGATGATGCCCGTCTCGCGCGCCCACGCGGCGAGCCCCCCGCGCCGAGGGCGCCGTGCGGCGTGGGCTCCCCCGGCGGAGTCGGAGTCCGTCCGACGGTGCTCAGGGACGGCTTCTCGGTGCGAGGTCACCGGTCAACTGTGCCACGACGGGACGCCCGCGCCGTCCGTCGCGCGCCGGGCAGCGAACGCCGGACGGGCGGTCACCGTGAGGTGACCGCCCGTCCGGGACGTGCTGTGCGGACCCGTCAGCGGGGGGCCGGGGTCTCGCGCTTCTCCTTGATCTTGGCCTTCTTGCCGCGGAGCTTGCGCAGGTAGTAGAGCTTGGCGCGACGCACGTCACCACGCGTCACGACCTCGATCGACTCGATCGACGGGGAGTGCACCGGGAACGTCCGCTCGACGCCCACGCCGAAGCTGATCTTGCGGATGGTGAACGTCTCGCGGACGCCGCCACCCTGCCGCGCGATGATGACGCCCTGGAACGCCTGGATGCGGGAGCGGTTGCCCTCGACGACCTTGACGTTGACCTTCAGGGTGTCGCCCGGGCGGAAGTCCGGGATGTCGGAGCGCAGCGATGCTGCATCGACGGAATCAAGGATGTGCATGATGGTCGCTTCCTCGCCCTGCCACAGGTCAGGCGCGTCATGGTGGGCAGACGGGCTGCCTCGTCGGATCTGGAGCGGGTGCGACTCTTGTGCAGAGCGGGCCGTGACCGCCTCCCCTGTGGCAGAGGCGCGGCGACGCACACCAGCAGGTCAGTCTGCCACAGCCCCGGGCTGCGGGACGACTCCGCCGTCGTCGACCGTCCAGCCGAGCGCCTCGAGGACCGCGCGGTCGGCCCGGTCGAGCTCGTCCGCGGGCAGCGCGCGGAGCAGGTCCGGCCGCCGCCGCGCCGTGCGCTCGAGCGCTCGGTCCCGCCGCCAGCGGGCGATGCGTGCGTGGTGCCCCGAGAGCAGGACCTCCGGGACCTCCTGGTCGCGCCAGACCGGTGGCCGGGTGTACACGGGGTACTCGAGCAGCCCCGCGGCGCCGTGGGACTCCTCGACGAGCGACTCCGGGTTGCCCACCACGCCCGGCAGCAGCCGCGCGACGGCCTCGACGACGACGAGGGCTGCGACCTCTCCGCCGTTGAGCACGTAGTCGCCGAGCGAGATCTCGAGGACCTGGACGCCCCGCGCGCGGTAGTGGTCCGCGACGCGGGAGTCGATGCCCTCGTACCGGCCGCACGCGACGAGGATCCGTCGGGACCCCGCGAGGCGCTCCGCGGTGCGCTGGTCGAACCGGTCGCCCGACGGCGTCGGCACCAGGAGGACCGTCGGCCCGGCCGGGCCGGGGACCGCGCCCTCGCCGTCCTCGCCGTCCTCGCCGTCCTCGCCGTCCTCGCCGTCCTCCCCGAGCAGGGTGTCGAGCGCCTCACCCCACACGTCAGGACGCATGACCATGCCCGCGCCACCGCCGAGCGGCGAGTCGTCGACCGTGCGGTGACGGTCCGTGGCCCAGGAGCGCAGGTCGTGCACGCGCAGGTCGAGCAGACCGGCGGTGCGGGCCTTGCCGACGAGCGACAGCTCGAGCGGCGCGAGGTACTCGGGGAAGATCGTGACGACGTCGATCCGCACGTCAGGCCACGGTCCCGTCGGCGCCCTCGCTGCCCTCGTCACCCTCGCTGCCGTCCGCGACGGCGTCCGCCGCGAGCAGGCCCAGCGGCGCGTCGATGACGACCCTGCCGCCGGCCACGTCGACCACCGGCACGATCTCCCGGACGAAGGGCACGAGCGTGCGGGCGCCGCCCACCTCGCGCACCACGAGCGCGTCCTGGGCGGGCAGGTGCTCCAGGCCGACGACCTCACCGAGGTGCGTGCCGTCGGGCCGCTCGGCGCGCAGGCCTGCGAGCTCGTAGGGGTACCAGGCGTCGTCCTCGTCCGACGCCTCCACGTCGACGACCAGCTCGACGCCTCGCAGCCCCTCCGCGGCCGTGCGGTCCCCCGCCTCGGCGAACGTCAGGTACCAGCGTTCGCCCTGGCGGCGCACGCGTTCGACCGTCAGCGGTCCGGCGTCCTGCGGGCGGGTCTGCAGCACGCGTCCGACGACGAACCTCTGCTCCGGGGCGTCGGTGCGCACGTCGAGCCCGATCTCCCCGCGCAGGCCGTGGGCGCGGCCGATCGTCGCGACGGTGAGCTGCATCTGTCCTCCAGGAGACGGTGTGGAACGGGTCGAGGCCCGGCCCCCAGGCTAGGGGGCCGGGCCTCGACCGTGGTGAGTGCGCGACCGGCGCTGCGTGCGCGTGCGCCGATCAGGTGCCGACGACCTGCACCACGCGCGACCTCAGGCCGCGGGTGCTGCTCGAGCAGGCTCAGCGGCGGTCGACGTCCACGACGTCGACCCGCACCGAGCCGTCGCCCAGCGCGCCGACGACCGTGCGCAGGGCACGGGCCGTGCGACCGCTGCGTCCGATGACCCGACCGAGGTCCTCGGGATGCACCCGGACCTCGAGCAGGTCTCCGCGCCGCAGCGAACGGGCGTTGACCCGCACGTCGTCCGGGTGGTCCACGATGCCGCGGACCAGGTGCTCGAGCGCGTCGGCGAGCATCAGGCCTGCTCCTCCGCGGACGCCGTGTCCTCGGTGGGCTCGGCGGCCGGCGCGGGAGCGGCTGCCTTCTTCTCGGCAGCCTTCGCCTTGGCCTTCTCGGCGGCGTCCGCGGCGGCGGCGATCGCGGCCGCAGCCCCGGTGTCGCCGGCCTTCTCCTTGACGCGGAGGGTGCCCTCGGCGCCGGGGAGGCCCTTGAACTTCTGCCAGTCACCGGTGACCTTGAGGAGCGCGAGCACCTGCTCGGTCGGCTGCGCGCCGACGCCGAGCCAGTACTGCGCACGGTCGGAGACGACCTCGATCAGCGAGGGCTCCTCGGTCGGGTGGTACTTGCCGATCTCCTCGATGACGCGACCGTCACGCTTGGTGCGCGAGTCCGCGACGACGATGCGGTAGTACGGCGCCCGGATCTTGCCGAGACGCTTCAGACGGATCTTGACGGCCACAGTGGTGGTCTCTCCTGGTTCTGCTGGGGTGGGCACCGCGCGCCGACCTGTGGGGTAGGTGGGACGAGGTGACCGAGGGACACGGGTGGGGACGGGTAGAGGGGCCGTCCACGCCCGGTACAGCGGGCCATTCTGCCAGACGACGGGCCGTGCCACACACCCGTCCTCGCCGGGCCTGCCGGAGTCAGTCCTGCAGGGCTCTGCCGCGCAGCTCGGGCAGGGCCAGCGCCGCTCCACCCGCGATCACGAACGCGAGCGCGAACACCGCGAACGTCAGCTCGTTGCCGCCGACGGCGAGGAGGTGGGGCACCGCGAGCGGCGCCGCGATCGACGCGAGGCGCCCGAACCCGGCCGCCCACCCCGAGCCCGTCCCGCGCAGCGCCGTCGGGTAGATCTCGGGAGTCACCGCGTACAGGGCGCCCCACGCGCCGAGGTTGAAGAACGACAGGAGCATCCCGGCCGCGACCACCTGCGTCGGGCTCGCCGCCCAGCCGAAGAGACCCGCCGCGACCGCCGACCCGCCGAGGAAGGTCGCGAGGGTGGCCCGCCGCCCCCAGACCTCGATCAGGACGGCCGCGAGCGCGTACCCCGGCAGCTGCGCGAGCGTGATGAGGAGCGTGTAGCGGAACGACGTCACGAGCGAGAACCCCGACGCCACCAGGATCGAGGGCAGCCACACGAAGGCCCCGTAGTACGCGAAGTTGACGAAGAACCACACCGTCCAGGCCGCCGCGGTCCGCCGCCGCATCGCGCGGCCCCACAGCTCCCGCGGGCGCGGGGCGGGCCCGGGCCCGGCCGCAGGCGCCGCCGCGCCGGCAGGCACCGCCGTCGTGGCGTCCGACGCGGGGGGCGTGGCCGGCGCGCCCACGTCGTGCGGGATGGTCCCTGCCCCGAGCGTGCCGCGAGAGGACGAGCCGAGCAGCGGACGGGAGTCCTCGAAGCCGCGCACCACGCGCTCCGCCTCCGCGCCGCGGCCCACGCGCTCGAGGAAGCGCACCGACTCCGGCAGGCCCCGCCGCACGACGAGCGCGTAGAGCGCGGGCACCGCGCCGATCGCGAGCGCCCAGCGCCAGCCGTCGTCCGCGCGCGGGATGACCAGGAACCCGATCAGCGCGGCGAGCATCCAGCCGACCGCCCAGAACGCCTCGAGGACGACGACCACGCGCCCGCGGATGCGCGCCGGCGCGAACTCGCTCACGAGCGTGGACGCGACGGGCAGCTCCGCGCCCAGGCCGACGCCGACGACGAACCGCAGCGCCATGAGTGCGCCGACGGACCAGGCGAGCGCTGACGCCCCCGTCGCGAGGCCGTACACGAGGAGCGTCAGCGCGAAGACCTGGCGCCTGCCGAGCCGGTCCGCGAGCAGCCCGCCGACGCTCGCACCGATCGCCATGCCGACGAAGCCGATCGAGGCGATCCACGAGAGCTCGCCGGAGCTCAGGTCCCACTGCACGCGCAGCGCGGCGATGACGAAGGAGATGAGGCCGACGTCCATCGCGTCGAGCGCCCAGCCGACGCCGGAGCCCACGACGAGACGACCGTGGCGGCGGGTGAACGGCAGCGCGTCGAGGCGGGTGAGCCGGCTCGGGGCGGCGGGCTGCGCCGGGGCCTCAGCCACCGGCGACGACGACGCCCCGCAGCACCACGGCGCTCGGGTGGGCGAGCACGCGGATGTCGGTGCGCGGGTCCTGCGGGTACACGACGACGTCGGCCGGAGCGCCCTCGGTCAGGCCGGGGGCGCCGAGGAGCTCACGCGCCCGCCAGCTCGCGACGGCGACCACCTCTGCGGCGGGGACCCCGGCCCGGACGACCTCGGCGGCCTCGCCCGCGAGCCGTCCGTGCTCGATGGTGCCGCCGGCATCCGTCCCGAGCAGCAGCCGCACGCCCGCGTCGTGGAGGTCGCGCACGTGCTCGTACCGCCGCGCGTGGAGGCGACGCATGCGTGCGGCGAAGAGGGGGTACCGCTCCTCGCCCTGGGCCGCGATCGCCTCGAACTGCGCGACCTGCAGCAGGGTCGGCACGACGGGGACGCCCCGCCGCGCGACCTCCGCGATCATCTCCGGGGTCAGACCCGTGCCGTGCTCGATGCAGTCGATGCCGGCAGCGAGCAGGCCGGGGAGCGCCTCGGTCGAGAACGTGTGGGCCGTGACCCGGGCGCCGCGGGAGTGCGCGGCTCGGACCGCCTCGGCGAGCACGTCGTCGGGCCACAGCGGGCGAAGGTCGCCGTCAGGCCCGAGCTCACGGTCGATCCAGTCGGCGACGATCTTGACCCAGCCGTCGCCGCGGTCCGCCTCCTGGACGACGGCCGCCGGCAGCTGCGCCACGTCGTCGAGCTCGCGCCCGTAGCCGCGCAGGTAGCGCTTGGGCCGTGCGAGGTGGTGCCCGGCGCGCAGCAGACGGGGCAGGTCGTCGCGGTCGTCGATCCACCGCGTGTCCGCCGGGGAGCCGGCGTCCCGGATGAGCAGGGTGCCGGCGTCCCGGTCGGCGAGCGCCTGCTCCTGCGCCGTCCGACGGTCCACGGGACCCGACGCCCCGAGACCGATGTGGCAGTGCACGTCGACCAGGCCGGGCAGCACCCAGCCCGTGAGCTCACCCTGACCCGCGACGCGTCGTCCCCGGGGCGCGTCGAACGTGATGCGCCCGTCCACGACCCACGCCTCGCCGACCTCCTGGCCGTCACCGATCACGACAGGCCCGCGCAGGTGCAGCATGCTCAGCTCCTCGTCAGCCGTCGGGGGCGGCGGGGGTCATCGGCCAAGGAACTTCTCCAGGCCCGGCGGGATCTCGAGCGGGGCGTCCTCGGCCTTCGCGGGCGCACCGAGGCCGAAGGCCGAGCCGGCGGGTGCCTTGGGCAGCTGGCCGGCCGCGCGCGCGGCCGCCTCGCGCTCCTGCTGGGCCCGCTTGGCCGGGTTGCCCGACTTCGCCTTGGCTGCGCGTCCCTTGGGCTGCGCCGTCATCCGGCCGCGCGACTTCTTGCCGCCCATGCCGGGGAGGTTGCCCATGCCGGGCATCCCCATGCCGCCGCCGCGAGCCATCTGCTTCATCATCTTCTGGGCGCCCGCGAACCGCTCGAGGAGCTGGTTGACGTCGGTCGCCGTCGTGCCCGAGCCCCGGGCGATGCGGGCCCGGCGCGAGCCGTTGATGATCTTCGGGTTCGTGCGCTCACCGGGCGTCATGGACCGGACGATCGCCTCGATCCGGTCGACCTCGCGCTCGTCGAAGTTCTCGATGGCGTCGCGCATCTGCCCCATGCCGGGCAGCATGCCGAGCATCTTCTTCATCGAGCCCATCTGCCGCAGGCCCTGCATCTGCGTCAGGAAGTCGTCGAGCGTGAAGTCCTCGCCGCCCGCGAGCTTGCCCGCCATCGCCTCGGCCTGCTCGGCGTCGAACGCCTTCTCGGCCTGCTCGATGAGGGACAGCACGTCACCCATGTCGAGGATGCGGGACGCCATGCGGTCCGGGTGGAAGACCTCGAAGTCCGTGAGCTTCTCGCCCGTGGACGCGTAGAGGATCGGCCGGCCCGTGACGCTCGCGACGGACAGCGCCGCGCCACCGCGGGCGTCGCCGTCGAGCTTGGAGAGCACGACGCCGGTGAAGCCGACGCCCTCGGCGAACGCCTGCGCGGTCGTCACGGCGTCCTGGCCGATCATCGCGTCGATGACGAAGAGGATCTCGTCCGGCTGGACGGCGTCACGGATGTCCGCGGCCTGCTGCATCATCTCCGCGTCGACGCCGAGGCGGCCCGCCGTGTCGACGATGAGCACGTCGTGCTGACGGGACACGGCCGTCGCCAGGCCGTCGCGGGCGACGGCCACCGGGTCCGCGTCGGGCGCAGCGAGCTCGTGGCCCTCCTGCGCACCGGGGTGGGGTGCAAAGACCGGGACCCCGGCCCGCTCCCCCACGACCTGCAGCTGCGTGACGGCGTTGGGGCGCTGGAGGTCCGCGGCGACCAGGAGCGGCGTGTGGCCCTGCTCCCTCAGGTGCCGGGCCAGCTTGCCCGCGAGGGTCGTCTTGCCTGCGCCCTGGAGGCCGGCGAGGAGGATGACCGTGGGCGGGTTCTTGGCGAACCGCAGCGCCCGCTGCTCGCCGCCGAGGACGGCGACCAGCTCGTCGTTGACGATCTTGACGACCTGCTGGGCCGGGTTCAGCGCACCGGTGACCTCGGCGGACAGCGCCCGCTCGCGCACCTTGCCCGTGAACTCGCGCACGACGGGCACGGCGACGTCGGCGTCCAGGAGGGCCCGGCGGATCTCGCGGACGGTCGCGTCGATGTCCGCCTCGGACAGCCGGCCCTTGGTGCGGAGGTTCTTGAAGGTCGAGGTCAGGCGGTCGGACAGCGTGGCGAACACAGCAGGAACCTCACCAGGCTCGGGGCGGACGGAGGCGTGCGGGAGGTCTCAGGGTACCCGCCCGCTCACGGCGCGCCCCCGTCGGCCCCGGCGGGCACGCCCCGCGCCGTCCCGCCGAGGTGCACACGGGTCGCGGACGTGAGCTCGTCGACGAGCCGGGCGCGCCACGGCGTCCAGGTGGTGGGGCCCGCGGCGGAGGCGTCGGCCTCCGTCAGCGCCCGGAGGAGCTCGAGCATGTCGAGGCGCCCGTCGACGGCGGCAGCGAGCTCGGCGACCGTCGCCGGGTCGTCGGGGTCGCGCTGCGTCGCGAGCGTCGCGAGCGTGAGGTGGTGGCGCACGAGCCGCGCGACGTCGTCGGCCTCGGCGGGCTCGAAGCCCATCCGCGCCATGATGGCGGGGACGAGCGCGGCGCCCTCCACGCTGTGGTCGACGGCGCCGGGACGCTTGCCGATGTCGTGCAGGAGGGCCGCGACGAGCAGCGTGTCGCCACGCTGGACGCTCCTGCGCGAGCGGCTCGCGCGCGACGCCGTCTCGACGAGGTGCCGGTCCACCGTGTGCCGGTGGATCGGCGAGCGCTGGGGGCGGTTGCGTACCGCAGCCCACTCCGGGAGCCACCGCGTCACGACCCCGGCCAGGTCGAGCGTCTCCCACACCGGCACCTGCGCCGGCCCGCTCGCGAGGACCGCGAGCAGGTGGCTTCGGGCGACCGCCGGCCAGGGCTCCGGTAGGTCGGGGGTCCGCGCGAGGCTCGCGACCGTCACCGGGGACAGGGGCAGTCCCGTGCGCGCCGAGGTCGCGGCCGCCCGCAGGCCCAGCAGCGCGTCCTCCTCCGGGCGGGTCCCGGCCGCGAGCACGAGCTCGCCGTCGTGCTCCACGAGGCCGTCGCCCACCGAGCGCAGCCGCGGCGCCTGACGCCGGCCCCGGACGAGCACCGGCCGGCGCAGCGACGGCCGCGCGAGCGCCTGACGCGCGTGCCGGACGGTCGTGTCCAGGGCGTGCGAGATGACGCGCCCGGCCTCCGCGACCCCGGCGAGCAGGTCGTCGGCGTCGCCCTCCCCGAGCAGCGCCGCGACCTCGTCCTGGTCGGCACGGAGCAGCCTGTTCGTGGGGCGCCTCGTCGCGACGTGCAGCGCGTCACGCACGTCGAGCAGGTGCGCGTAGGCGCGGTCGACCTCCCCGTGCGGCCGGTCCGTCAGCCAGGTCGCCGCGAGCGCGAAGACCACCACGGCGTCACGGATCCCGCCGCGCGCCTCCTTGAGGTCGGGCTCGACCAGGTAGGCGAGCTCACCGGTCCGCTCGGCCCGCGCCCGGGTGGTGGCCAGCAGCTCGGGCAGCCGACGACGCGCGGCCGAGCGCCAGTCCTCGAGCAGCGCGGTGCGCGCGCGGTGCACGACGGTGCGGTCACCCGCGACGGCGCGCAGGTCGAGCAGCCCGACGGCGGCGGGCAGGTCCGCCGAGGCGACCTGCCGGCACTGCGCCAGCGAGCGCACGGAGTGGTCGAGGTCGAGCCCGGCGTCCCAGATCGGGTACCAGAGGCGCTCCGCGAGCGCAGCGACCTGGGCGGCGCTGTGGCTCCTGCCGTCGTGGACGAGGAGCAGGTCCAGGTCGCTGCCCGGGCTCGCGTCGCCCCGCCCCAGGCTCCCGACCGCGCCGAGGGCGACGCCGTCGGGCGTGCCGAGGTCGGCCGACGCCGTGTCCCACAGCTCCGCGAGCCGGGACGTGACGAGCTGGGTGAGCGCACCCCGGCGGACCGCGCCGTCGGCCCCGGGCCCGGTCATGCGCTCGGCGAGCCGGAGCCTCTCAGCCTTGAGGCCCCGCACCCCGCGGGCGTCGGCGGCGTCAGCCACCGGGCCCGCGGAGGACGGGACCTCGAAGGAAGGGCGTCCGACCGCGTCGTCCTGCGGTCGCTCCACCATGGTGCTAGTCGTCGCTCACAGCGCGTCGACGCCGTGCTCGCCGGTCCGGACCCGGGCGACGTCGTCGACGGGGACCGTCCAGACCTTGCCGTCGCCGATCTTGCCGGTCTGCGCCGCGCCGATCATGACCTCCGTCACGCTCGCCGCGTCGGCGTCGTCGACGAGGACCTCCACGCGGACCTTCGGGATGAGGTCGACCGTGTACTCCGCACCCCGGTAGACCTCCGTGTGGCCGCGCTGACGGCCGTAGCCGCTCGCCTCGCTCACGGTCATGCCGCGGACGCCCGCGGCCTCGAGGGCCGACTTCACGTCGTCCAGCCGATGCGGCTGGATCACTCCGGTGACCAGCTTCATGCCTTCACCTCCTGAGTCACGCGAGCCCCGCCAAGGGTCTCGTAGGCCGTCTCACCGTGCACTGCCAGGTCGACCCCGCCGACCTCCGCCTCGTCGCTGACCCGCAGACCCATCGTCGCCTTCAGGGCGAGCGCGATGACAGCCGTGACGACCGCACTGAACGCGACCGCGACGAGCGCCACGACCACCTGGGTCACGAGCTGGGTCGCACCGCCACCGTAGAGCAGGCCGTTGAGCGCGCCGTCCGGGTACCACGTGCCGTTCACGCCCTCGCCGACGTTCGCGAAGAGCCCGATGAGGACGGTGCCCGTCAGGCCGCCCACGAGGTGGACGCCGACGACGTCGAGCGAGTCGTCGTAGCCGAACTTGTACTTGAGCCCGACGGCGAGTGCGCAGAGCACACCGGCCACCGCACCGATCCCGATCGCACCGAACGTGTCGACCGCCGCCGCTGCCGGGGTGATCGCCACGAGGCCGGCGACGACGCCGGAGGCTGCGCCGAGGGACGTCGCGTGACCGTCACGGACCTTCTCCGTGAGCAGCCAGGCGAGCATCGCCACGGCCGTCGCCAGCAGGGTGTTGACCCATGCGCGCCCCGCGGTGCCGTCGGCCGCGAACTCGGAGCCCGCGTTGAAGCCGAACCAGCCGAACCACAGGAGTGCGGCGCCGAGCATGACGAACGGGAGGTTGTGCGGCCGCATGGGCTCCTTGCCGAAGCCCTTGCGCTTGCCGAGGACGATCGCGAGCACGAGACCCGCGACACCGGCGTTGATGTGGACCACCGTGCCGCCGGCGAAGTCGATCGGCACCGACAGGCCCGACGTGATGCCGTCCGCACCGAGGAGGCCACCACCCCACACCATGTGCGCCATGGGGATGTAGGCCAGGGTCACCCACAGGCCCGCGAACACCATCCACGCGCTGAACTTGATGCGGTCCGCGACGGCACCCGAGATCAGGGCGACCGTGATGATGGCGAACGTCGCCTGGAAGGCGACCGCGACCAGGGCGGGCACGCCCGCTGCCGCCATGAGGCTCTGCTCGTCGGTGATCGAGTTCACGCCGAAGAACTCGAACGGGTCACCGATGAGGCCGCCCAGGGTGTCGGTGCCGAAGGCACCCGAGTACCCGTAGAGGAGCCAGATGATGCTGACCAGGCCCATCGCCCCGAAGCTCATCATCATCATGTTGAGCACCGACTTGCCGCGCACCATGCCGCCGTAGAAGAACGCCAGACCTGGCGTCATGAGCAGCACGAGCGCGGACGCGGTCAGGATCCAAGCCGTGTTTCCGCTGTCCAGCGCGAATTCCATAGAGATCGCCTCTCCCTCGCCAGCCGGGCGGCTGGTCCGGGACAAGGCTCTTGGACCGCTGTTTCTCCTGCGCACCCCGCGCGTTACGGCGTCGTGACAACCGTCCCGTGCGTGTGAACGTCGTGTTTCGTGGGCCGCGAGGGGCGGCGTCAGCCCTGCAGCAGCCCGTCGACGAACGCCTCCGGCTCGAACGGCGCGAGGTCGTCGGGGCCCTCCCCCAGGCCGACGAGCTTGACCGGGACGCCGAGCTCCCGCTGCACGGCGACGACGATGCCGCCCTTGGCCGTGCCGTCGAGCTTGGTCAGGACGATCCCCGTGACGCCCGCGACCTCGCCGAACACGCGGGCCTGGTTGAGGCCGTTCTGGCCGGTCGTCGCGTCCAGCACGAGCAGGACCTCGCTGATCGGTGCCTCACGCGACAGGACGCGCGTGATCTTGCCCAGCTCGTCCATGAGCCCGGCCTTGTTCTGGAGCCGGCCCGCCGTGTCGACCAGCACGACGTCCGCGCCGTCCTGCGTGCCCCGGCGCACCGCGTCGAAGGCGACGGCCGCGGGGTCCGCGCCGTCACGCTCGGAACGGACCGTGGGGACGCCGACCCGTGCCCCCCAGGTCTGCAGCTGGTCGGCCGCCGCGGCGCGGAACGTGTCCGCCGCGCCGAGCACGACCGTGCGTCCCTCCGCCACGAGCACGCGCGCGAGCTTGCCGACGGTCGTCGTCTTGCCGGTGCCGTTGACGCCGACGACGAGCACGACGGCGGGTGACCGGGTGGGCGCCGTGGTCGCCGTGGTCGCCGTGTCCGCCGTGCCAGCGGTGTCCGCCGTGCCAGCGGTGTCCGCGGTGTCCGCGGTGCCCGCGGTGTCCGCGGTGTCCGGGAGCTGCGCAGCGGCACCGAGCCTACCGGACGTACCGGGCATGCCGAGGTCGAGCGAACGGTCCATCGTCGGGTCGACGAGCGCGAGAAGCTGCTCGCGCAGGAGCGCACGGACGGCCGCCGGCTCGCGCACGCCCAGCACCCGGACGCGCTCGCGCAGGCGCTCCACGAGCTCGGCGGTGGGGCCGGCGCCGACGTCCGCGAGGAGGAGGGTCTCCTCGATCTCGTCCCAGTCGTCCTCGCTCAGCTGGTCACGCGAGAGGACGGCGAGCAGACGCGTCCCGAGCGGGGACCCCGACCGAGCGAGACGCTCGCGCAGCCGGACCATGCGACCCGCGACAGGTTCCGGCGTCTCGAGCGACGGCGCCGCCGGGGCAGCGACGACCTCGGGGCCGGACGGACCGGCGGGGCCGGCCTCTGCGGGACGGGCCGGGGCGGACGGACGACCGGCCGGCCGGGTGTCCGCCGGCGCGGTGGCGTCGGGTCGCCCGGGGCGTCGACCACGGCGGCGCAGCCCGACGGCGCCGACGCCGAGCACGGCCAGGACGGGCAGGGCCACGAGGAGGATGTCGCTGAGCTCGTTCACAGGGGAAGTCTCTCAGGCGCGGGCGTGGGTCGGCGTGCCGGCCCGGCCGTGCCAGGTCCTGGCGGGTGCCCGGCGGCAGGGTGCCCGCCGACAGGGTTCACGCCGGCAGGGTGCACGTCGGCAGGGTTCACGCCGGCGGGGCGCAGGCGATCGTGGCCGGCCCAGACCAGCGCCACCTCGGTGCTCAGCGACCGCCGAGGTGGGTGACGCCCCGGACGGCACGCTGCGTCGCGCGGCCGAGCGTGTGGGCGATCTGCTCGGGGTTGACGTAGTCCGTCTCCTGCGGCTGCCCGACCGTGAAGATCTCCTCGACCGAGCCCGACTCGTCCGCGAGGGCGTCACGGCCCGCGCCCGTCGCGGTCTCCGCAGGTTCCGCAGCGTCCCGGCCCTTGCGTCGCAGGCCCGCACGCAGGTCGCCCAGGAACTCCTTGAGCCCGCCCGACCGGCCCCCGACGAGCGCGGCCAGGACCATCACCACGGCGGCCACGACGAGAGCGACGAGGGTCCACGTGATGACTGGTGCCATGCAGCCAGTATCACGACGAGTCACGACGAACAGCACAGCGGACGGGCGGGGCGACCGTGATCACCACACGATCTCCACACCCTGACCCGCCCTGACCCAGGGTGACCCACCGTGGCCCTCGGTGGGTCACGTGGGCCCGCGTCCCACGGGGTCCCGCGGCGGCGCGCGTCAGGCGCGCGAGTCCTCCCGCATGCGCTGCGAGATCACCGTGGTGACCCCGTCGCCGCGCATCGTCACCCCGTAGAGCGCGTCGGCGATCTCCATCGTGCGCTTCTGGTGGGTCACGACGATGAGCTGGCTGTCCTCCTGGAGCTCGGTGAAGATCTCCAGGAGGCGGCCGAGGTTGACGTCGTCGAGCGCCGCCTCCACCTCGTCCATGACGTAGAACGGGCTCGGACGGGCCTTGAAGATCGCGACCAGGAGCGCGACCGCCGTGAGCGAGCGCTCCCCGCCCGAGAGCAGCGAGAGCCGCTTGACCTTCTTGCCCGCGGGCCGGGCCTCGACGTCGATCCCCGTGGTCAGCATGTTGCCCGGGTCGGTCAGGACCAGGCGACCCTCTCCCCCGGGGAAGAGCCGCGAGAACACGCGCTCGAACTGCACCTCGGTGTCCCGGTACGCCTCGGTGAAGACCTGCTCGACGCGCTCGTCGATGTCGCGGACGATCTGCAGGAGGTCCGCGCGGGACTTCTTGAGGTCCGTGAGCTGCGTCGCGAGGAACGTGTGGCGCTCCTCGAGCGCGGCGAACTCCTCGAGCGCCAACGGGTTCACGCGGCCCAGGAGCGAGAGCGCGCGCTCGGCCGCACGCAGACGCTTCTCCTGCTCGGCGCGGACGTAGGGCACCGTGCGCGGGGCCGCCTCGTCGACGTCCTGCGCCGCCGCCTGCCCGCCGGACCCGTCGCTCGCACCCGCTCCGCTGCCCTCGTCGCCGGTCGTGCGCCGCGCGGGCGCCGGGGCCTCACCGAGGACGGGGACGGGGCGGTCGGGCCCGTACTCGTCGAGGAGCACCTGGGGGTCGATGCCCAGGTCCTCGACGGCGCGTGCCTGGAGCTGCTCGATGCGCAGGGCCTGCTGGGCGCGGGCCACCTCGTCGCGGTGGGCGACGTCGGTGAGCTCCGCGAGCTCGCGCGTCCACCTGTCGACGTCGGCGCGCACCGCGACGAGCCGCGCGTCGCGCTGCGTGCGGGCCTCCTCGGCGGCCTCACGGGCCTCGGTCGCCCGGCGCAGCGAGTGCTCGAGCGCCGTGAGGGCCCGCTCCGCGCCGGCGCGCACGGCGGCGGCCCGACGCGCCTGCTCGGCACGCTGCGCCGCACGCTCCTCGGCGCGCGCACGGGCCTCCCGCTCGGCGGCCGCGGCGCGTTCCAGCGACTGGGCCCGACCTGCGAGCGCACGGGCCCGCTCCTCGCTCGTGCGCAGGGTCAGCCGCGCCTCGGTCTCCCGCGAGCGGGCGGCGGCCGCGAGCCCCGCGCGCTCGTCGCGCGCGAGCGTCGCCGCCTCGATCTGGTCGTCCGACTCCGCGGGGTCGGCCTCCGCGTGCGCGAGGCGGTCGGCGAGCTCGGTGAGCTCGGCCTGGTCGGTCACGAGGCGCTGCTCGGCCGCCCCTAGCGCGGCCTGCGCACGCTCCGCCTCGGCCCGGGCCGCCCGCGCTGCTGAGCCCAGGTGACCGAGCTGCTCCGCCACCGCGGCCAGGGCCGCGTCCGACTCGTGCAGGCGCTCGAGCGTCGCCTCGTACGCCGTGCGCGCCTCGGCCTCCCCGCGCTGGGCGGCCACGAGCTCGAACCTCGTCGACTCCGCACGTGCGACGGCCTCGCCGACGCGAGCCCGGGCGTCGTCGAGCGCGCCCTGGAGCTCGAGGGCGCTGGGCGCGCTCGCCGAGCCACCCGCCGCGCGGACCGCGCCCAGCAGGTCGCCCGCCCGCGTCACCGTCGTGAGCTCCGGCCGTGCGGCCACGAGGGCCCGCGCGTGCGCGAGGTCGTCCACGACGACCACCCCGGCGAGGAGGACCTCGACGGCCGCGCGCACCGCCGGGGCTGCCTGGACGAGATCCGCCGCGTCCCGCGCGCCGCCGGGCAGCGCGCCGGCACGCGGCGTGACGCCGCCGGAACCCGCGACGAGGAGGCTCGCGCGCCCGGCGTCGTCCTCCCGGAGCCACCGCAGGGCGTCGACGGCGGCGTCGACGGACTCGACAGCGACCGCGTCGGTCGCGGCGCCGAGCGCCGCCGTGATCGCGTCCTCGTACCCGGGCTCGACACTCAGGAGCGCCGCGACCGAGCCGAGGGTCCCCGGCAGGTCGTCCGCCGCGAGCAGGGCACCCGCACCGTCCTTGCGGACGAGGCTCATCTCGAGCGCCTCGACCCGCGCCGTCCAGGTCGCTCGCTCACGCTCGGCCACCTGCTCGACGTCGCGCAGGCGTGCGAGCTCGGCCGTCGCCGCCTCGAGCGCGGCGGCCGCCGCCTCGTGCTCGGCGTCCAGGCCCTCCTCGCCCTCCTCCGCCCCGGCGACGGTCGACTCGAGCGCGGCGAACTCGACGGTGGCCGTGCGCCCACGCCGCTCCGCCTCGGCGAGGGCCTCACGCAGGCGGCCGATCTCCGACTCGGTGGCCTCGAGCCTGCTGCGGCGCGCCGCGACCTGCCCGGCGAGGCGTGCGAGCCCCTCCCGGCGGTCGGCGACGGCGCGCTGCAGGGCGGCGACGCGGCGCTCGGCCTCGTGGGCCTCCTGCTCGAGCTCGGCCCGCTGCCGCACGGCCGCCTCGACGGCGACCTTCGCGAGGTCGACCTCGGCCGCGAGCTCCGCCTCGGCGGCACGCGCGCGCCCTGCCTGGGCCTCGAGGTCCTCGGGGTCCCGACCGGAGGGCTGGGCGTCGGCCGCCGCGGACCCGAGCAGCCGCAGCCGCTCGGACGCGAGCGTCACGGTCCCGCGCAGGCGTTCACGTGCCGAGGAGAGCCGGTACCAGACCTCGCTCGCCTCGGACAGCTCGGGGGCCGCCGCCGCCGCGGCCTGCTCGAGAGCCCCGAGCGTCGCGCGTGCCGCGGTGAGCTCGGCCTCGACCTCGCCGCGCCGCTCACGCAGCGCGGTCTCGTCCGCGATCTCCTGCTCGAGCGTCGCGGTGAGCTGGGCGAGGTCGTCGGCCAGCAGGCGTGCCCGCGCGTCGCGCAGGTCGAGCTGGACGGTCTGCGCCTTGCGGGCGACCTCGGCCTGTCGCCCGAGCGGTCCGAGCTGGCGCCGGATCTCGCTCGTCAGGTCGCTCAGGCGCGTGAGGTTCGCCTGCATCGCCTCGAGCTTGCGGAGCGCCTTCTCCTTGCGCTTGCGGTGCTTGAGGACGCCTGCCGCCTCCTCGATGAAGCCACGGCGCTCCTCGGGGGTGGCGCGCAGCACCGCGTCGAGCTGTCCCTGCCCGACGATGACGTGCATCTCCCGGCCCAGGCCCGAGTCGGACAGGAGGTCCTGGATGTCGAGCAGCCGGCAGGCCGACCCGTTGATCGCGTACTCCGAGCCACCGCTGCGGAAGAGCGTCCGCGAGATCGTGACCTCGGTGTAGTCGATCGGCAGCGCACCGTCGGTGTTGTCGATCGTCAGCGCGACCTCGGCGCGGCCCAGCGGCGGGCGCCCCGCCGTGCCCGCGAAGATGACGTCCTCCATCTTGCCGCCGCGCAGCGACTTGGCACCCTGCTCGCCCATGACCCACGAGAGCGCGTCGACGACGTTGGACTTGCCCGACCCGTTGGGCCCGACGACGCACGTGACCCCGGGCTCGAAGTGCAGAGTCGTCGCCGAGGCGAACGACTTGAACCCGCGCAGGGTCAGGGTCTTGAGGTGCACAGAGGAAGAGTAGAGGGGAAGGCGTGCCCGCCCGCGTCAGGCGGTCGGCACGCGCGGCTCAGAGCGCCGGGAACCAGAGGCCGATCTCGCGCGCGGCGGACTCGGGCGAGTCCGAGCCGTGCACGAGGTTCTCGGTCACCGGGCGACCCCAGTCACGCCCGAGGTCCCCGCGGATCGTGCCCGGCGCGGCCGACGTCGGGTTGGTCGCGCCGGCGAGGGAGCGGAACCCCTCGATGACGCCGTGGCCCTCGACGACCGCCGCGAGCACGGGGCCGGAGGACATGAACTCGACGAGCGGGCCGAAGAAGGGCTTGCCGGCGTGCTCGGCGTAGTGGGCCTCGAGGAGATCCGCGTCGGCCGTCCGGAGCTCGGCCGCGACGAGCGTGTACCCCTTGGCCTCGATGCGGCGCAGCACCTCGCCGACCAGCCCGCGGCGGACGCCGTCCGGCTTGACGATGACGAGGGTGCGGGCGGGTGCGTCGGTCATGGCGGTCACCCTATCGGCCGGACGCCGTCCGCCTGGGCGCTCCGCTCGCGGCGTTCCCGGTCGATCCGGCCGCCGAGCCGGAGCGCGACGACCCATAGGACGACGAAGATCGCGCCGACGACGAACATGGTGGGCACGCCGAGGCCGGTGAGCACCAGCGCCACCTGGAGGGCCGAGCCCGCGACGTACCCGCCGGGCCACCTGAGCATGCCTGCGACGAGCACCAGAGCGAGCGCGAGCGCACCCCCGACGCCCCACACCACCGTGGCGGGCGCGACCTGCAGGCCGTGGGCGACGAGCGCCCCGAACCCCACGACGAACGCCTCGAGCACGAGGATCGTCGACGCGAACTGGCGCCGTGCGGAGCGCGACGTCCCCGCCGGCGCGGGCGCGGCGTCCGACCCCCGGGCGCGTGAGGCGTCGGGGGTCGGACCGCTGGGCTCTGTCACGGGAACCAGGCTAGCCGCGTGCACGAGGCGGCCGGGTCGCGGCCGGGTCGCGGCCGGGTCGCGGCCGGTCCGGGCCGCGCCGGGCCGGGCACGCCGGTCCTTCTACCGGCCCGCCGGTAGACCCGTCGCGCCGGCCTGCGTGGCCTGCGGGTCGTGCTGCTCCTGCGCCTCGTGGCCGTCGCGCCGGACGTCGGCGTCTGCACCGGACGCCTCCGCCGTCTCGACCACAGGCGTCGTGCCTGCGGGCGCCGCGAGCGCCTCGCCACGCGCCACCATCCCGGCGATGTCGCTGAGCTTGACCTCGCGCATGAAGAGCGTCAGGACGAAGCCAAGGGCGACGAGCGGCACGAGGTACCAGAACGCCGGGGCCAGGGCGTCGGCGAAGGCATTGACGACCCCCTCGCGGAGCGGGTCGGGCAGCGCCTGGACCGCCGCGGGGGTCAGCCCGGACGCCGTGCCCTCGGCGCCGGCCGGGGCCCCCGCGAAGAGGGGCTCGAGCCGGTCGCTCAGCCGACCCGTGAAGATCGTGCTGAACAGCGCGACACCGACCGCCGCACCGATCTCGCGGAAGAAGTTGTTGGCGCTCGTGGCCGTCCCGATCTCGTGCGGGTCCACCGAGTTCTGCACCGCGAGGACGATCGTCTGCATGACGAGGCCGAGGCCGGCCCCCAGGACGAAGATCATGACCCCGAAGAGCACCATCGAGATGTCCCCGGTCAGGCGCGTGAGCCAGACGAGGCCGAGCGTCGCGACGCCCATGCCGACGATCGGGAACGCCCGGTACCGGCCCGTCCTGGTGATCGCGACACCCGAGCCGATGGCCGTGATCATGACGCCCGCCATCATCGGGAGCATGAGGAAGCCGGACTCGGTGACCCCCGCGCCCGTCGACATCTGCAGGAACGTGGGCAGGAAGGTGAGGGCCGCGAACATGCCCATGCCGATGATCAGGCCGACCGACGTGGCGATCGCGAACGTGGGGTTGCGGAACAGGTGCAGGGGCAGCAGCGGCTCCTGCGCGCGGCGCTCGACGAGCACGAACGCGACGGCGGCGAGGACCGTCAGGGCGACGAGGCCACCGAGACGCGGGTCGGTCCAGTCGTAGCCGTCCGCCCCGGTCACGCTCTGCCAGCTCGTCGCGAGGACCAGGCCCGACGTCGCGACGACCATGAGCACGATGCCGGCGACGTCGATCTTGCGGCCCGAGCGGTGGCTGGGGAGCTTGAGCGCGAACCACGCGACCACGAACGCGGCGACGCCGATCGGGACGTTGATCCAGAAGGCCCAGCGCCACGTGAGCTGGTCGGTGAAGAACCCGCCGAGCAGCGGGCCGATGACGGCGGCGATGCCGAAGAGGGCGCCCATCGGGCCCATGTACTTGCCGCGCTCCTTGGCGGGCACGATGTCAGCGATGATCGCCTGGGACAGGATCATCAGGCCGCCGCCGCCGAGGCCCTGCACGGCCCGCCACAGCACCAGCTCGGCGAACGTCCCGGCGAGCGCCCCACCGATCGAGGCGAGCGTGAAGAGGCCGATCGCGACGAGGAACGGCCAGCGCCGACCCCAGAGGTCGCCGAACTTGCCGTAGAGCGGCATGACGATCGCGATCGCCAGGATGTAGGCCGTCATGAGCCAGCCCTGGTGCTCCACGCCGTTGAGCTCGCCGACGATGGTCGGCATCGCGGTGCCGAGGATGGACTGGTCCAGCGAGGACAGGAACATGCTCGCCATGAGCGCGCCGAAGATCAGCCAGACCGTCCGTCGGTCCAGCACGATCAGCGGCTTCTCGAGCGGGGGTGCTGCCGTAGCCATGAGGCTCCTTCGTGTCACGCGGGTGGTACGGCGCCGGTGCCGCTGAGGACGGACCGTCCGGTGGACGGTCCAGCGGGACGGTCGTGCAGGTCCGTCCCGAGGATCGACGGGATCAGCCGTCGTGGAGCAGGTCGTGCAGCTCGCGCATCACGACGGGGACGCCGTCGGCCACGTCGCCCTGCTGGCCGGAGGTCTCCCAGCGGACGAAGGCGGCGCGGGTCAGGGACATGACGAGGAACGTGATCGTCTCGACGTGCGCGTCCTTCGGGTCGAGGCCGGTGCGTCGCGCGACGAGCTCCGCGATGGTCGCGTGGTGGCCCTCGAAGGCCGCGATCTGCCGACCGAGCAGCCGCGGCTCACGCCGGGCGAGCTCCATCGCGCACGCGATGCGGTGCAGGCCGGCCGGTGCGCTCTGCGCGAGGCTCACGACGAGGGCCTCGAGGTCCGGACGCCACCGGCCCGTGGGCCCGCCGGCCGCGAAGGCCTCCGCCGTGGCGGTGCGCAGGTCGAACGGGACGATGCCGAGCACGGCGTCGTCCTTCGACTCGAAGTAGTTGAAGAACGTGCGCGGCGAGACGCCTGCGTGGGCGCAGATCGCCTCGACCGTCACGGCGTCGAGGCCGTCGCGTTCGACGAGCAGGTGCGCGGCGTCGATGAGGGCCTCGCGGCGGGCACGCTTCTTGCGCTCCCGGAGCCCCACCGGCGCCTCGGCCTCGCGCTCGTCAACGTCCTGCATGGGATGCAACTTTACACGCCATGCAAGATTGCACAAGGTGCAGGTTCTGTGACCTAAGCCTCTCCGAAGCCGCCCTCGATCACGGACGTGACGTGGTCCACCGCCTCGCGCGCACCCGGCCCGCGAGCCTCGACGACCAGCTCCTGGCCACCCGTGGCACCGAGCGCCATGAGCTCGAGCACGCTCCGGCCGTCCGCCCCACCGATCCGCACCGCGACGCCGGAGTCCGTCACCGCGCGCGCCAGGAGCGCGGCCGGCCGCGCGTGCAGCCCGAGCGGGTTGCGGAGCGTGACCGTCTCGCGGTGCACGTCGTCGCCGGCCCCGCCATGGGCCGTCCCGGCATCGGCCAGCCCGGCATCGGCCGCCCCGTCACCGGTCGCGCCGGACGTCGTGGTCGTCGTCGCGAACTGCGCACCGGCGGCGATCGCCGCTGCCGCCACGGCGTCGAGGTCGCCGCCCTGCTGGGCCTCGACAGCGGCCACGACCGCCCCTTCGACGAACGGTGCGTCGGGCACACGCACGCGCGCAGCGAGGTCGTCGTCGAGCGTCTCGACGACGGCCTGGCTGGTGAGCACGGCCGAGCCCAGGTCGGTCAGGACGACCACGCCCGGCGCGCCCTCCGCGAAGACCCCCTCGAGCGCGGACAGGACCCGGTCGAAGCTCGTCCCGATGCCCTCGTCGGCACCGCCCGCGGCGACGACCCACACGTCCGGAGCCATCTGCCGTGCGATCTCCGCCGCGCCCTCAGCCGCGCGCGCCGAGTGCGAGACCAGGACGAGGGCGGTCCTCACGGGGCCGCCGGGACGACCGGATCGGTCGCTGCCGTGACCGCGGCACGCAGGACGAGCGCCGACGACGCCGCGCCCGGGTCGCGGTGACCGGCGCTGCGCTCCCCCAGGTAGCTCGCACGTCCCTTGGTCGCGACCATCGGGTCCGTCGCGACGGCACCCGCCTCGGCGGCGTTCGCGGCCGCCTCCAGGACCTCGAGCGCGGTCGCGCCCCCGGCCGCGGCGGTCTGCGCGGCGGCGGCAGCGGGCGACCACGCGTCGACCATGGTCTTCTCCCCCGTGGTGGCCTTGCCGCGCGCCACGATGCCCTCGAGGCCCGCCTCGATCATCGCGACGACAGCCGGCGCGTCGAGCTCGGGGAGGCCCGTGACCTTCGCGGCGCGGAGGTAGGCGGTCCCGTACAACGGGCCCGCGGCCCCACCGACGGTCGACATGAGGGTCGTCGCCACGAGCTTGAGCACGTCGCCGATCTGCGCGGGCGGCTCCGTCAGCTCGTCGAGCCTGCCGACCACGGCGGTGAAGCCGCGGTGGAGGTTCTCCCCGTGGTCGCCGTCGCCGATCTGCCGGTCCAGCTCGATGAGCTCGACCCGGTGCTCCGCCACGACCGCCGCGGTCCGGCGCACCCAGCGGTCCACCCACGCCACGTCGAGAGTCATGCTCCTCCTTCGCCAGTGCGCCGAGGCTCCCGGACGCGTCCGGGGACCTCCCGCCAGCCTGCCATGCCGCACGACGTCGGGCGCCGTCCGGGGCCCGACGCCAGCCGGACGGCGCAACGGCGGTCGCCGTCCGGCGCCGAGGTCACCAACGCAGCGCGGCCGTGTGCACCGGTGCGTCCCACAGGCTCAGGAGCTCGTCGTCGAACCGGAGCACCGTGACGGAGGCACCCTGCATCTCCAGCGACGTGACGTAGTTGCCCACGAGCGACCGCGCGACGGTCGCGCCACGAGCCTCGAGCAGACGCCGCGACTCGCGGTACACGACGTACAGCTCGGACAGGGGCGTCCCACCCATGCCGTTGACCAGGAGGAGCACCTGCTCGCCGCCCGCGAGACCCAGGTCGTCCATCACGGGGTTCGTCAGGAGCGCCGTGATCTCGTCTGCCGGCGCCATCGGGATCCGGCGCCGGCCGGGCTCCCCGTGGATGCCGATGCCGATCTCGATCTCCTCGTCCGTGAGCTCGAAGCTCGGCGTCCCCGCGTGCGGCACGGTGCAGGCCGCGAGCGCCACGCCCATGGACCGCACGTTGGCGATCACCCGTTCGGCGACCGTGGCGACGCCGTCGAGGTCGTCGCCGCGCTCGGCCGCGGCACCGGCGATCTTCTCGACCGCGACGGTCCCGGCGACGCCCCGGCGGCCCGCGGTGTAGAGCGAGTCCTCGACGGCGACGTCGTCGTTGACGACGACCGCCCGCACGGTGACGCCCTCGGCGTCCGAGAGCTCGGCCGCAGTCTCGAAGTTGAGCACGTCGCCCGTGTAGTTCTTGACGATGTGCAGCACGCCGCGCCCGCCGTCGACCGCCGTGGTGGCGGGTGCGATGGCGTCAGGCGTCGGCGAGGTGAACATCGCCCCCGGGACCGCGGCGTCGAGCATGCCGCGGCCCACGAACCCGGCGTGCAGGGGCTCGTGGCCGCTGCCCCCGCCGCTCACGAGGCCGACCTTGCCCTGGACCGGGCCGTCCGCGCGGACCACGAACAGCGGGTCACGGTGCACGCGCACCAGGTCCGCGTGCGCGAGGCCGAACCCGTCGACGGACTCGTCGACCACGCGGGCAGGGTCGTTGATGAGCTTCTTCACGCTGCACTCCCTCTCACCGGCCGGGGTCGTGCGGCGTCGTTGCCGTCCGTATCCACCGGGTGCTCGGACCTCACGTGCGACCCCGCGACGGGCGCGGGCCGGGGCGTGCGCGGGGCCGTGACCCCGCCCCCGCCGTCAGCATCGAGGCCTGCGCCGTGGCCGGTCAAGGGGCGCACGTGCACCGGCCGTGCACATCCGTGCAGAGCCGGTGCGGCACCCGTGGGAGACCGGCTGCTCAGCCCCGGCCGAGCAGGATGCGGGCCTCCGCCGCCATGGTGACCGAGCCCGTGACCAGCACGCCGGCACCTGTCGGGGAGCCGTCCGTCCCGCCCTCGGAGAGCTCGACGGCGCGCGAGATCGCCTCGTCGAGCCGCTCGACGGCGTGCACCCGGTCCTCGCCGAAGACCTCCGCGGCGATCGCGGCGAGCTCGTCCACGTCGTACGCCCGCGACGACGTGGACCGGGTCACGACGACCTCGTCGAAGAGCGGCTCGAGGCCCGAGAGGATCTGCTCCGCGTCCTTGTCCTCGAGGATGCCGACCACGCCCACGAGGCGCTCGAACGTGAACGCCTCCTGCACGCCGGCGACCAGGGCGTCGACGCCCGCGGGGTTGTGCGCCGCGTCGACGAGCACCGTCGGCGACGTGCGGACGACCTCGAGGCGGCCCGGCGAGTGCATGTCCGCGAACGCGGGCTCGACGGTCTCGCCCGCGAGGGCGCCGCCCGAGCGCAGGAGCGCCTCGACCGCCGCGAGCGCGAGCAGCGAGTTGTGCGCCTGGTGCGCGCCGTGCAGCGGCAGGAAGACCTCCGTGTACAGGCCACCCGTGGTGCGCAGGCTCAGGACCTGACCGCCCACCGCGACCTGCCGGTCGACGACCTCGAGGTCCACGCCCTCCCGGACGACGCGCGCACCGACCGCGGCCGCCGCGGCGAGCACGACGCCGTCGACCTCCTCGCGCTGCTCCGCCAGGACGAGCGTGCTGCCCTCCTTGACGATGCCGGCCTTCTCCCCCGCGATGTCGACGAGCTCGTGACCCAGCCAGCGCTCGTGGTCGTAGGAGATCGGTGCGATGACCGCGACGTCCGCCTGGACGACGTTGGTCGCGTCCCACGACCCGCCGAGCCCGACCTCGATCACGGCCACGTCGACGGGCGCGTCCGCGAACGCCGCGAACGCCATCACGGTGAGCACCTCGAAGAAGCTCATGCGGGGCCCGCCCGCGGCCTGGGAGCGCTGGTCGACCATGTGCACGTACGGCGCGACGTCGTTCCAGAGCTCGACGAACCGGTCGGGCGTCACGGGCTCGCCGTCGATCGCGATGCGCTCCGTGACGCTCGTCAGGTGCGGGCTCGTGAAGCGTCCGGTCCGCAGGCCGTGCTCACGCAGGAGCCGCTCGACCATGCGGGTCGTCGATGTCTTGCCGTTCGTCCCCGTGACGTGGACCACGCGGTAGGCGCGCTCGGGGTTGCCGAGCAGGTCGCACACCTCGCGGACCCGGTCGAGCGTCGGCTCGAAGTCGTGCTCGGGGTTGCGCGCGAGGATGCCCGCGTAGACCTCCCGCAGCGCCTCCTCGCCACCGGACAGGGGGCCGCCGTGCCCGTTCATGCCCCCGCCTCCGCGTCCTGGTCGGCACGCTCGACGCGCACCGAGGCGACGCCGTCGACGGCACCCTCCGTGACCGTGAACGCGGTCGCGAGCGTCTCACGCGAGATCATCTCGCGGTGCGTCCGGACGGCGGCCGCGCGCTCCGCCGGGACCGTGAGCGTCAGGTGGATCCGGTCGGAGACCTGCAGGCCCGCCGCCTTGCGCTCGTCCTGGACGAGGCGGACGACGTCGCGCGCCCACCCCTCGGCGAGGAGCTCGTCGTCGAGCGCGGTGTCGAGCAGCACCACGCCGCCGTCGGACAGCACCGCGGCCACCTGGTCCGCCCGGCCGCCGTCCTCGCTGGGCGCGACGACCGTCGTGAGCTCGTACTCGCTCTCGAGCAGCGGCACGAGGCCCGACCCCGTGCGGACGACGACGCCGCCGTTCGCGTCGCGCTCCCAGTCGCCCGCCTTCGCCGCCCGGATGACGTCCTGGACGCCCTTGCCGAGGCGCGGGCCGGCTGCGCGCGCGTTGACCGAGAGCCGCGCGGTCACGCCCAGGTCGCCCAGGCTGACCTCGGCGAGGTCGACGAACGTCAGGTGCCGCACGTTGAGCTCGGTCGCGATCAGCTCGCGGTACGGCTCGACGGCCGCCGGGTCGTCGAGGGCCACGCCGAGCTCCCGCAGCGGCTGACGCACGCGGATGCCGTGCGCCTTGCGCAGGCCGAGCGTCGCGGACACGATCTCGCGGACCTGGTCCATCGCGGCCACGAGCTCCATGCGCTCGACGAGCACGTCGCCGTCGGGTCCGTCGAGAGCCGGCCAGTCGGTCAGGTGCACGCTGCGCCCGCCCGTGAGCCCGCGCCAGATCTCCTCGGTGACCAGCGGCGCGAGGGGCGCCATGAGCCTCGTGAGCACCTCGAGGGCCGTCCACAGCGTGTCGAACGCGTCGTCGTCCTCGGCCCAGAACCTGTCGCGCTGGGTGCGCACGTACCAGTTCGTCAGCATGTCGAGGTGCTCGCGCACGGCCTCGCAGGCGCCCGGGACGTCGTACGCGTCGAGCAGCGCGGTGGTCCGCTCGACCAGGTCGCGCGTGCGCGCCAGGACGTACTGGTCCAGCGGCGGCAGGCCGTCGACGCGCGACGGGTCGACGCGCCGGGCGGTGTAGCCCGCGCCGTCGTTCGCCGCACCGCCGTAGAGCGTGAAGAAGTACCACGTGCTCCACAGGGGCAGGAGGACCTGCCTGACGCCGTCGCGGATGCCCTCCTCGGTCACGACGAGGTTGCCGCCGCGCAGGATGGGTGACGCCATGAGGAACCAGCGCATGGCGTCGGAGCCGTCGCGCTCGAAGACCTCGTTGACGTCGGGGTAGTTGCGCAGCGACTTGCTCATCTTGCGGCCGTCCGAGCCGAGCACGATCCCGTGCGAGACGGACGTGCGGAAGGCGGGCCGGTCGAAGAGCGCGGTCGCCAGCACGTGCAGCGTGTAGAACCAGCCGCGGGTCTGCCCGATGTACTCCGTGATGAAGTCGCCCGGGTAGTGGTGCTCGAACCAGTCCGCGTTCTCGAACGGGTAGTGCACCTGGGCGAACGGCATCGAGCCCGAGTCGAACCACACGTCGAGCACGTCCGGGATGCGGCGCATCGTCGACCGGCCCGTCGGGTCGTCCGGGTTGGGCCGCGTGAGCTCGTCGATGAAGGGCCGGTGCAGGTCCGTCACGGGGCGGCCGAAGTCGGCCTCGAGCTCCGCGAACGAGCCGTAGACGTCGATGCGCGGGTGCTCCGGGTCGTCGCTGACCCACACCGGGATCGGGGTGCCCCAGTAGCGGTTGCGCGAGATCGACCAGTCGCGGGCGCCCGCGAGCCACTTGCCGAACTGCCCGTCGCGGATGTGGTCGGGCACCCAGGTGATCTCCTGGTTGAGCTCGACCATCCGGTCGCGGAAGTCCGTGACGCGCACGAACCAGCTCGAGACCGCCTTGTAGATCAGCGGGGTCCGGCAGCGCCAGCAGTGGGGGTAGGAGTGGTCGTACGTCTCGTGGCGCACGACGACGGCGCGCTGCGCCTGCGCGACGTTCGCGAGCGGGCCGGAGCCGGCCTTGAGGTCGGCGATGATCACCGGGTTGGCCTCGAAGACCTGCTGGCCGGCGTAGTCGCGGACCTCGGCGGTGAAGCGTCCCTTGCTGTCGACCGGGACGACGGGCGCGATGCCCGCGGCGTCGCACACGGCCATGTCGTCCTCGCCGAACGCGGGTGCGAGGTGCACCAGGCCGGTGCCGTCCTCGGTGGTCACGAAGTCGCCGGCGAGCACGCGGTGCGCGTTGGCGTGCCCCTCGAAGTACCCGAACGGCGGGGTGTAGCGGCGCCCGACGAGCTCGGTGCCCGCGAGCGTCCCGAGCACCTCCAGCCGGTCGGCCTCGGGGACGTCCTGCCCGACGCCGCCGAGCTCACGTGCGTACGACGCGAGGCGGCTCGCGGCGAGCACGAGCACCTCACCGTGCAGCGCGGAGCTCGCGGCGGGGCGCACCCGCACGTACTCGATCTGGGGCCCGACGGCGAGCGCGAGGTTCGACGGGAGCGTCCATGGCGTCGTCGTCCACAGGAGCGCGAGCTCGCCCGTCTCGAGGCGGACGCCGACGGTCAGGGCCGGGTCCTGCCGGGACGCGTAGACGTCGTCGTCCATCCGCAGCTCGTGGTTCGACAGCGGCGTCTCGTCGCGCCAGCAGTACGGCAGCACGCGGTAGCCCTCGTAGGCCAGGCCCTTGTCGTAGAGCTGCTTGAACGCCCAGATCACCGACTCCATGAACGTGGGGTCGAGCGTCTTGTAGTCGTTCTCGAAGTCGACCCAGCGCGCCTGGCGCGTGACGTACGCCTGCCACTCGTCCGTGTAGCGCAGCACCGAGGTGCGGCACGCCTCGTTGAACGCGGCGATGCCCATCTCGTCGATCTGCGCCTTGTCGGTGATGCCGAGGATCCGCTCGGCCTCGAGCTCGGCGGGCAGCCCGTGGGTGTCCCACCCGAACCGGCGCTCGACCCGCGAGCCCCGCTGGGTCCGGTAGCGCCCGACGATGTCCTTGGCGTAGCCGGTGAGCAGGTGCCCGTAGTGCGGGAGCCCGTTCGCGAAGGGCGGGCCGTCGTAGAAGACGAACTCGTTCGTGCCGTCGGGCCCCGCGGGGCGCTGGTCGATCGACGCCTGGAACGTGCCGTCCTGCGACCAGTAGGCGAGGACCTCGCGCTCGAGCGCGGGCAGGTCCGGGGAGGCGGCGACGGCGGGCGTGCCGCCGTTCTGGGCGGCCCGGTGCAGCGGGTAGGCCATTCGAGGGGCTCCTGTACGTCACGGTGCTGGCTGGTCGTCCTGCGGCCACATCGTGCGAGGACGACGTCCCGGGGCATCGTGCCCCGCTCCACCGCGGTACCACCTCGCTTGCCGACGCACCCCATCCGAGGACGGTGCGCGACGGCCGCTCGTCGGAGGCTGTGACGGGCCCACCCGTCCGGTTCTACCGGGCCCCGCGAGACCGCCGCGGAGCCGTTCTTCCGGAGGCTCGCCGGTGATGGCCGGGTCGACGCCTGTGCAGCGATCCTACCGGGCGCCGCAACAGGGCTTGACCTTGACGTAACGTCAACTCCTACGGTCGTGGACGTCCGAGGAGAGGAGGGGAGGCATGAACGAGCGTGAGCACACGCGGCTGCGCGACGAGTGGTCGATCCAGGAGATCGCCCGGCTCGTCGGCACGACCAGTCGCACGCTGCGGCACTACGACGCCATCGGGCTGCTGGCGCCGTCGCGCATCGGGTCGAACGGCTACCGGTGGTACGACGGGCCCGCGCTGGTCAGGCTGCAGCGCATCCTCGTGCTGCGCGAGCTCGGCCTCCCCCTGCCCGCGATCCAGCGGGCGCTGCGGGACGAGCAGGACGCCGCGGCGGCCCTGCGCGAGCACCTCACCCTGCTGCGCAGAGAGCAGCGACGACTGGAGCGGCAGGCCGCCTCCGTCGAGCGGACGATCGCAGCACTCGACTCAGGAGGAAGGCTCATGGCCGAGAACATGTTCGACGGGTTCGACCACACGCAGTACAAGGAGGAGGTCGAGCAGCGATGGGGGGCCGACGCCTACGCGTCGGGCGACGCGTGGTGGAGGGGGATGACGGAGGCGGACCGTGAGGGCTGGACGGCCCTCGTGGCGCAGCTCGGCGCCGACTGGTCCGCCGCGGCGCAGGCGGGCACGGATCCCGCCTCGGCGCAGGCCCAGGCGCTCGCGCAGCGGCACGCCGACTGGCTCGCCGGGATCCCGGGGACACCGGGGCACGGCACCGGCCGGCCCGCGAAGGAGTACCTGCTCGGGCTCGGCGACATGTACGTCGCCGACCCGCGCTTCGCCGCGAGCTACGGCGGCGAGCGCGGCGCGACCCTCGTACGGGACGCGCTGCGGGTGTGGGCGCAGGCGCACCTGTAGGAGCCGGACGCGCCGGGTCGGACGGCGATCCACCGCCTGACCCCGCGCCGTACTTGTGCGGCCTTCCCGCCCCGGGGCTCAGCCCCGGGGCGGGGACCCGGTCACGTGTACCAGGTCGGCTCCGGCACCTCGTCCAGCAGCGCGAAGAGGCCCACCTCGCGGCGCTTGTACGCGATCGGGTCGTGCAGCGAGTGGGTGCGGACGTTGCGCCAGAACCGGTCCAGGCCGACGTCGCTCGACGTCGCGCGCGCACCCGTGACCTCGTACACACGCGTGCCGATCTCGAGCCCCACGTCGACCGCGCGCTGCTTGGCGGCGGCCACCAGGACGGCCACCTCGCCCCGCGCGCGCGGCGTCAGCCCGTCGGGGTCCAGGTGCAGCTCCTCGATCGCCTCGGCGGCGCGGTCGGCGAGCGCCTCGGCGGCCCACAGCTTCGACTGGAGGTCGCCGTACGCGTCCAGGACGTACGGCTCGTCGACGCCGCGCTCCCGGTCGTCGCCGCCGTAGGGCCACGGCCGCGTGCGCTCCCTGGTGTACGCGAGCGCGGTCCGCAGCCCGCCGGTCGCGATGCCCAGGTAGAAGCTCGTGAACACGAGCTGGATGGCCGGCAGCGCGAGCGTGTTGTATACGCGCGGCCGGAACTCCTTGTCGAGCCAGCCCAGCGCCGCCGACCACGGCAGCACGACGTCCTGGACCGTGACGCTCCCGGACTCCGTGAGCCGCTGCCCCAGGGCGTCCCAGCCGTCGTGGAACGTGATCCCCGGGTGGTCCGACGGGGCCAGCGCGAAGACGTGGTGCTCGTGCCCGTCGATCGCGGCCTCGAGCCAGGTCACGTCGGAGACCTTGGACCCGGTCGAGAAGGTCTTCGCCCCGGAGAACATGAGGTCGTCGCCCGTGTCCACGGCCACGAGGTCGGCGTCCCGTGGGTTGACGGCTCCGCCGAAGAACCACCGCTCGCGCGTGGCGGTCGCCGCGATCTGCTCGGTCTGACCGGGGTTCCCGTAGAACGCCGGGAGCTGGGACCACAGGTAGTGGTAGCCGAGCAGCTGCCCGATCGACCCGTCCCCCTCGGCGACCCTGCGGATCACCTGGTAGGCGGTCTGCCAGCTCTGCCCTCCCCCGCCCTGCGCCCGCGGGCCGAGCAGGGTGACCAGTCCGGCCTGCTTGAGCAGGCGGACCTCGTCGTACGGCGTGGCGAGGGCGCGGTCGCGTTCGACGGCGTCGACCTCGAGGATCGCCGCCACCTCCTCCGCCCGTCGGACCCACGCCTGCGGCGTCGTCGGGGCGGGGCTCGCCGCCCAGGGCGAGGCCGTGACGGCCCGTGCTGTGGTGATGCTCATCGCGTTGCTCCCTGCGTCGTCGGGTGGTCCTGGTGACCACTCGTGGTGCGTGCGGGTGGTGCTGCGGGTGGTGATCTCGCCGGCGGCGCCACGGAGGTGCGGCGCGCGGCCGTGGGTCAGCCGACCGGCTGGTCGAGCGCGGCCGTCCGGAAGGCGTTCGACGGGTGGCCCGGGAGCGGGCGCCGCACGCCCTCCCCGAAGAGCCGCTCGCGGAGCGTCTCGCCCGGCGTGTACGCCGTGCGGTAGCGGCCGCGGCGCTGCAGCTCGGGCACCACGAGGTCGACGAAGTCGACGAACGTGCCGGGCGAGAGGTGCTGGATCAGGTTGATCCCGTCGGCGTCCGTCGTGTCGACCAGCTCCTCGATCCGGTCCGCCACCTGCGCGGGCGTCCCTGCGACGAAGCGCGAGTCGTTCTCGGGCCTCGACAGGTGCTGGACGAGCTCGCCGACCTTCTTGCGCCCCTCACCCTGGGACCACATGCGCTCGAACGTCTGCATCGCGTCGCCACCGCGGTACTCGAGGAAGGCGTCCGTGTCGTCGCCGGAGAGGTCGATGCCCGCCCAGCCGCTGAACAGCACGAGGTGCCCTTCGAGGTCGCGGTGCTCCTGGAGCACTGCCACCTTGTCCTCCGCCTCGGCCTGCGTCGGCGCGACGACCACCTCGGCACCGACGAACGCCTTGACGTCGCGCGGCCCCCGCCCGGCCTCGACCGCCAGGCGCCGCAGGTCGGCGATCTCCTCGCGTCCCTGCTGGTCGTCCCGCGGCAGCAGGAAGACGGCCTCGGCGTGGCGTGCCGCGAACGCCTTGCCCCGGCTCGAGGTCCCCGCCTGGTAGAGCACGGGGGTGCGCTGGCGCGACGGCTCGGACAGGTGCGGACCGGCCACCGTGTAGTACCTGCCCTCGAAGCCGATCTCGTGCACCTTGTCCGGGTCGGTGTACGTGGGACCCGCGGGGTCGAGCACCACGGCGTCGTCCTCCCACGAGCCCTCGAGCAGGCGGTAGACGACCTCGAGGTACTCCTCCGCGATCGCGTACCGGTCGTCGTGCTTGACCTGCTCGGTCAGGCCGTAGTTGAGCGCCGCGTCGGGCAGGTACCCCGTGACGACGTTCCAGGCGAGCCGGCCGTTGGTCAGGTGGTCGAGCGTCGAGAGACGGCGTGCGTGCCCGAAGGGTGGCTCGTACGTCGTCGTCGAGGTGACCGCGAACCCGAGGTGCTCCGTGACCGCCGCCATCGCGGGGACGACGAACGCGGGGTCGATGTTCGGCACCTGCATCCCGGCGCGCAGCGCGGCACGCCTGCTCCCCTGGTACGTCGTGTACGTCCCGACGACGTCCGCGAGGAAGACCGCGTCGAAGAGCCCCCGCTCGAGCACCCGCGCGAGGTCCGTCCAGTACTCGAGGTCCTTGTACTGCGTGCGCCGGTTGCCGGGCACGCGCCACAGGCCGTGGTTGATGTGTCCGGGGGTCGCCATCTCGAAGGCGTTGACGTGGATCTGCTGGGCCATCGGTCGGTCCTTGTCGGTCGGTGCCCGGTCGCGGGCAGGGTGGCCGGGCCCGGGCGGTCCGGGGCCGGAAGGGTGTGGTGGGTGTGCCTCAGGCGGGCGCGAGCCCGGCCACGAGGTCGGGTGCTCCGATGGCCGCACGGAAGGCGTCGGCCGTCCGCGTGACGCACTCGCGCGCCGTGTCGTCGACGAGCACGGGCCCACCGGTCGTGTGGTCGATGTGCGTGTCGAGCACGAACCGGCCGGTCGTGATGTGCCGCGCGCCGAGGGACACGAGCACGGGGCGCAACGAGTAGTCGATGGCAAGGAGGTGCGCGACGGTCCCGCCGGTGGCGAGCGGGAGGACGGCCTTGCCCTGGAGCGCGGACTGCGGCAGGAGGTCGAGGAAGACCTTGAGGAGGCCGGAGTACGACGCCTTGTAGATCGGCGTCGCCACGATCAGGGCGTCGGCGGCGACGACGGCGCGCACGGCGTCCGCGATGCCCGGCTCGGCCGTGTCGGCCGCGAGGAGCGCAGCCGCCGGCAGCTCGCGCAACGCGAGGGTCCCCACGACGTGGCCCTCGGCGGCGAGCTCGTCGCCCACGTGCCGGGCGAGGGCCGAGGTGCGTGAGCGAGGTGACGGGCTGCCGGTGAGGACGAGGATTCTGGCCATGGGATCTACCCCTTCGGTCGAGGTCGACGGGTCGGTGGAGGTCGGGCTCGGGTGGTGGACGTCGTGCCGGACGGGACGAGGCGGGACGGGACGCGGGCGTCCGGGCACGGCCGTGCGCGCCGGCGTCGCCGGGCGCGAGCGGGATCAGGAGCTGGAACCGCCCCGGGACGGGCCTCGAGGTGCGGGCCGGGACCACGCACCGCGGCCGGCGATCAGGAGCGCGGACGGACCGGGTGCCCTGCGGCGAGCGGGGAGCGCGTGGGCGTGCGGGACCACGGGCACCGGACCACTCGGTCACGGACCCGAGGGCGCACCCCGGGCGAGGCGGGCGTGAGGCGTAGGAGCCCTCGCGCAGGCGTCAGGTGCTCACGGGCGCGCGGCGGCGGCACGGGGTGGCGGCGTCGGAGCCCCCTGCGCCCCGACGCGTCGCGGCTCGAGTGCGCCGGTCCGCCTGGTCGCCACCGCTACGCGGTGCCCGGGGACCGGTCGGCGCGTCCCTTACTGACAGCAGGCGCCGAGGGCCTCGGCCGGTACGCACATTCGTGCGGCGGCGAGGTCGCGCGGCACGGTGAGCGGTCGGACGGAGGTCATGTCACGACCATGACAGCGCGCCCGAGAGATGGGAACCCGCGTCCCAAGATCCGGGACGACGGCAACGCCCGGCCCCGCCGCGAGCCAGGGCGTCGACGCCCGGCGACCGGGGTGTTCGCCGCGGCGCCTCACATGCGGTCCGCACGTGCCGATGCGTCACCACGAAGGCACGGGCGGCACGGCCATGCGACCGTACGGCCGTGCGAGGAAGGGTGAGCATGCCTGCAGTCGACGCGCAGGGGGTCACGGGCACGATGACGCCCGTCGACCGGCCCGACCACGACCTCACGGACCCGCTCGCGGACGAGCTCGAGTTCCTCCTCGACTCCGACCCGACGGCTGCGGCACGCCTCGCGACCGCCGAGGCCGAGCGCGCGCACGACCTCGGCGACGAGGACGCGGAGATGCGGTTCACCTACTACGCCGCCTACGCCCACCACCTCCTGGGTGCCGACGCGGCTGCCCTCCGGGCGGCCGCGCGCGCCGAGGCTCTCGCCGACGAGCGCGGCGAGCTCGTCTGGCAGTCGCGGGCCGTGGCGTGCCGCGGGCTCGTCCACCACGAGCTCGGCGACGTCGAGGACGCCGTCGACCTCCTGCGGCGCGCGGTCGACCTGCGACGCGAGGCGCACGACGCAGCCGGGACCGCTGAGATCCTCAACAGCCTCGGGACCGTCTACACGGGCATGGTGCAGTTCGCTCCCGAGGCCGCCCAGGTGCTGACCGACGCACGGCGGCTCTGGCTCAGCGCGGGCGACTCCGACCGCGCCTCCGTGGCCCTCGCCAACCTCGCGAAGAACTACGTCGCGACGAGCGCCCGGATCGCTCACACCAACCGGCGCGGAGCGATGGCCGCGGCGCGCCAGGCGCTCGTCGTCGCCCGTCAGGCCGTCGACGAGGCGGACGCGGCGGGCCTCGCGCGCACCGGGGTCGACGCGAGGCTCGCGGTCGCCGGCGCTCACCTCGTCGAGGGCGACCTCGCGGCGGCAGGGGCGGTGCTGGGCGCCACGGCGGCGATGCTCGACCGGTTCCCCTCGCCGCGGCAGCAGCTCGTCCTGCACCTCGTCCGCACGCGCTGGCTCGTGCTCAGCGGACGGCACGGCGAGGCGATCGAGGACGTCGAGCGGGGCCTCGAGCTGTGCGACGACCTGGGCCGCCCGACCGAACGGCTCGAGCTGCTCCGCACGCTGGTCGACGCCCACGAGGGCGCCGGGGACGTCGTGGCAGCCCTCGCCCGGCTGCACGAGGTCGACGCCCTGCGGATCCAGCAGAGCGAGGCCGTGGCGGAGCGTCGCGCGGTGCTCCTCAGCTCACGCCTCGACGTCGAGCGCGCGGAACGGGCCGCGGAGGCAGAGCGTCGGCGGGCCCAGGCCCTCGAGGCGCGCAACGCCCGCCTCGCCCACGAGGCCACGCACGACGCGCTCACGGGGCTGGCGAACAGGCGGGCGCTCGACACGGCGCTCGCCGAGTGGATCGGCCAGACCAGCCGGCCGTTCGCGGTCGCCCTGGTCGACATCGACCACTTCAAGCGCGTCAACGACGAGCACTCGCACCAGGTCGGCGACCAGGTGCTGGCCCGGCTCGGCAAGGAGCTGCGCACGTCGCTGCGGGACGACGACATCGCGGCGCGCTACGGCGGCGAGGAGTTCGCGCTCGTGCTCTCGCACGTCGACACGGACGCGGCGTTCGCGGTGTGCGAGCGTGCGCGGTCGATGGTCGCGGCCCTGACCTGGGACGGCGTGATGCCGGGTGAGCAGGTCACCGTGAGCATCGGCGTCGCGACGTGCATGTTCGACACCGGCGCGCAGGAGCTCCTCAGCCGCGCCGACGCCGCGCTCTACCGCGCGAAGGCGGAGGGTCGCAACCAGGTCCGCCTCGCACCCTGACGCCACGCCGCCGTACCGGGCGGGGAACCCGGCAGGCGAGTGGGTCACCCGGCAGGCGGGCGGGCCGGGTCAGCGTCGGGCGACCTGGGTGTTCGACACCTGTGCCCGGGGCCTGACGACCATCAGGTCGACGTTGACGTGGTGGGGGCGCGTGAGCGTCCACACGATCGCGTCGGCCACGTCGTCCGCGACGAGCGGCTCGTCGACTCCGCGGTACACCGCGTCGGCCGCGTCCTGGTCACCCCGGAACCGGGTCAGGGAGAACTCCTCGGTGCGGACCATGCCCGGTGCGACCTCGATCACCCGGACGGGCTCGCCGACGAGCTCGAGCCGCAGCGTCGTCGCGATCTGCCGCTCGGCGTGCTTCGCCGCCACGTAGCCGCCCCCACCGGGGTACGTGCCGTGCGCGGCCGTCGAGGTCAGGACGAGGACGTCACCCCGGCCGCTCGCCCGCAGCGCCGGCAGGAACGCCTGCGTCACGCGGAGCGTGCCGAGCACGTTGAGCTCGTACATCGCGCGCCAGTCGTCGAGCGCGCCGCCCTCGACCGGGTCGGTCCCGATGGCGCCGCCCGCGTTGTTCACGAGCGCGTGCACGGGGCCGCCGCCGGTGACCTCGGCGACGAGGCGTGCGACGTCGTCGTCGGACGTGACGTCGGCGACCACTGCGGCGGCTCCGGTCTCGGCGGCGAGCGCGGTCAGCCGGTCGGCACGCCGGGCGACCGCGACGACGTCCCAGCCCTCCGCGCGCAGGCGACGCACGGTCGCGGCGCCGATCCCGGAGGACGCTCCCGTGACGACGGCACGCAGCGGTGTGCCCGGCACACTCGGGCGGGCGGGGGGCGTGACGGACGCGTCGGTCATGCGTGGAGCTCCTTGTCGATGACGGTGAGGGCCTCGTCGTAGATCGCCAGGGCACGCTCCACCTCGGCGGTGGTGACGACGCACGGCGGGACGACGTGGATGCGGTTGTCCGCGAGGAAGGGCAGGAGGCCGCGGTCGAGCAGCGCACGCTTGAGCCGCGCCATGGCCGCGGCGGGCAGCGGCTCACGGGTCGTCCGGTCCGCGACGAGCTCGAGGGCCCAGAACACCCCGAGCCCGCGCACCTCGCCGACGACCGGGTGGCGGTCGGCGAGCGCCGCCAGGCCGGGCCCCAGGACGTCGGCACCGATGCGTGCGGCGTGCTCGACGACGCAGTCCGCCTCCATGGCGGTCAGCGTCGCGACGATGCTCGCCATCGCGAGCGGGTGGCCCGAGTACGTCAGGCCGCCGGGGAAGACGCGCTCGTCGAAGGTCGCCGCGACCTCGTCCGACAGGATCACGCCGCCGACCGGGACGTAGCCGGAGTTCACGCCCTTCGCGAACGTCACGAGGTCGGGACGGACGCCGACGTGGTCGAAGGCGAACCACGCTCCCGTGCGGCCGAACCCGGCCATGACCTCGTCCAGGATGAGCAGGATGCCGTGCCTGTCGCACAGCGCACGCACCCCCGCGAGGTAGCCCGGCGGCGGGACGAGGACGCCCCCGGTCCCGACGACGGTCTCGAGCAGGACGGCCGCGACCGACGCCGGCCCCTCGGCCTCGATGACCCGCTGGAGGTGGTAGAGCGCCCGCTCGGACTCCTCCTCGGGGGTCGTCGCCCAGAACTCCGTGCGGTAGAGGTAGGGGCCGAAGAAGTGCACGTGGCCCCGCGCGAACTCGTTCGGCACGCGCCGCCAGTCCCCCGTCGCGACGACCGCGGCGCCGGTGTTCCCGTGGTACGAGCGGTAGGCGGACAGGATCTTGTCGCGGCCGGTGTGGGCACGGGCCAGGCGCATCGCGTTCTCGTTGGCGTCCGCGCCGCCGTTGGTGAAGAAGACCTTCGACATCTCGGCGGGGGCGTGGGCGACGATCGCGCGCGCGGCGAGACCCCGCGTGAGGTTCGCGTGCGCGGGTGCGACGGTCGGCAGGACGTCCGCCTGGGCCTGGATCGCGGCGACGACGGCCGGGTGGCGGTGCCCGACGTTCGTGTTGACGAGCTGGCTCGAGAAGTCGAGGTAGCGCCGCCCGTCGAAGTCCCAGACCTCGCAGCCCAGCCCGCCGGCGATCGCGAGCGGTGCGAGCGAGGCCTGCGCCGACCACGAGTGGAAGACGTGGTCGCGGTCGAGGCGGAGCGCGAGCTCGCCGTCGCCCGGGTCCGCGGTGCCCGGGACGTCCGCAGGGAGTGCAGCGCGCACGGCGTCCGGCGTCGGGTTGTCGGTCATGGCCCCACCTTTCCAGAGGGTTCGCCGCGGGCGCAGCGTTCGCAGGGACGAGCGGGTCGGTCGCCCGGTGCGTGCGGCGGGGCGGGCACGCGCCGCCCCGCCGCACACTGGCCCGGCTCAGGCGCCGCCGGGGTTGAGCTCGACGTCGATGGGCTCGTACGCCTCACCCACCACGTCGAGCCCCTCCTCGGCGAGCTCGGCAAGGGCCTGCTCGACGTACTCGGAGGTCCACGCGGACGCCGGCGGCTCCTGCGTGATGATGGTCGCGCCCGTCTCGTTCGACGTCGCGAGGGCCATCTCGACGGTGGCGTCCCACGCGGCCTCGTCGATCATGCCGATCCCGCCCGAGGTGCTCGGCCAGATCAGCTTGTTGACCTCGTTGGTCATCCAGAGCTGGTGGCTCAGGCCCAGCGTCGAGCCCGCGGCCGTGACGATGTCGGCCGCGGCCTGGGGGTCGTCACGCGCGAAGAGCCAGCCGCGGATCGTGGCCTTGAGGAACTTGACGGTGGTCTCGGCGTACTCCGGGTCGTCGGCGAGACGGCCCGCGTCCGCCCAGATCGCGTCCTGGAGCATCGCGGTGCCCTCCTCGTTCCAGTCGATGACCGTGAAGTCCTCGGGCTGGTAGAGCTCCCCGGTGGCCGGGTCCTCGGACTCGAGGAGCTGGGCGTACTCGTTGTAGGTCATCGCCTGAGCGGCGTCGATGTCGCCCGCGAGGAACGCGTTCATGTCGAACGCCTGCTGCACGACCTCGACGTCGGTGACGCCTGCCTTGGTGAGCCCCGCGAAGAGCTCCCACTCGTTGCCGTAGCCCCAGCTCCCGACCGTCTTGCCCTCGAGGTCGGCGACCGAGGAGATCCCCGAGTCCGCGAACGCGACCTGGAGCGTCGCGGACCGTTCGAACACCTGGGCGACGTTGGTGATGTCGGCGCCCTGCTCGATCGAGCCGAGCACCTTGGGCACCCAGGCGATCGCGTAGTCGACCTCGCCGTTGGCCAGGGCGTCCTGCGGCACGACGTCTCCGCCGCTCGGCAGGATCTCGACGTCGAGGCCCTCCTCCTCGTAGTAGCCCTCGGCGAGGGCCGCGTAGTAGCCCGCGAACTGCGCCTGCGCGAGCCACTGGAGCTGGAGCGTGACAGGGGTGAGGTCGCCTCCCTCGTCACCGCCTGAGGGGTCGGCTGACGCGTCGTCCTCGCTCCCCGCCGCGGCCGAGCAGCCCGCGAGGGCGAGCGCCCCGACGGCGACGACGCCCGCGAGACGTGCCCGGGTGCCCGGGCGGCGGCGCGGCGCACCCGCGCCCGGCGTCTGGCCTGCCAGCGCCGGGTGCTCCCGGCGTCCTGGACGGATCGTGCGTGGTGTGCTCGTCATGGCTGCTCCTTCGGTGACCTGGTGCCGGGGGTGCTGCGGGGTGCTGCGGGTACGGATGACCGACCGACCTGGCGTCCTCGACAGGCGGACCTCTGGGGGCTCATGCGGTCGCGGGGCCGGAGCGGCGCCGCACGAGCTGCTCGACGGCGAGCGCGACGCCGTAGAAGACGAGGCCGACGACGACGCCGCCGAGCACGAACGCCCAGGCGCGGGCGTAGTTGCTGCCCGCCGCCGCCGTCGTGATGAACGAGCCGATGCCGGAGCGCGGTCCCCCGAAGTACTCGGCGACGATCGCCGAGATCACCGCGAGCGAGGAGGCGAGGCGCAGGCCCGTGAAGACGAAGGGCAGCGCCGCCGGGACCGTCACGGTGCGCGTGACCTGTCCGGGAGCCGCCGCGTAGGCACGCATGAGGTCCCGGTGCACCTGCCGCACCTGACGCAGGCCGCGGCGCGTGTTGACGTGCACGGGCACGAGGACCGCGACGGCCGCGACGAGCTGTCGGGCGAGCTCGGAGCCCGCGCCGAACATCGTGTAGAGCACGGGGGCGAGCGCGACGACGGGGACGACGGCGAGCCCTGCGACCACGGGCGCGACAAGCCCGTCGACGGCGCGTACGAGCCCCGCCAGCACCGCCGACCCGATGCCGAGGACGGCGCCCAGGACGAGCCCGACGAGCGCGTTGCGACCCGTGACGCCGATCGCGCCGCTGATCGTCGGCCAGAGCGCGACGAGCTCCCCGCCGATCGCCGTGGGGCTCGGCAGGAGGAACGCGGGCACCTTGCCGACCACGACGACCGCCTGCCACGCGGCGAGCAGCGCGACGGCGAGCAGGACGGCTGGCGCGACCCGGCCGAGCGCCACGGCTGACCGCCTCATCGGGTCTCCACGCCGCGCGACGGGACGTCGGAGCCGCCGTGCAGCGCCTCGCGCACGCGCCTGACGGCGTCGAAGTACGCCGCGTCCTCGCGGAGCCCGTCGCCGCGGGCCGCGCCGAGCCCGACGTCCACCACGCTCGTGATCCGGCCCGGCCTGGGCGACATGACGACCACCCGGTCCGAGAGGAACACGGCCTCGGGGATCGAGTGCGTCACGAAGACGACCGCCGCACGCGTCTGCGCGCACACGCGCACGAGCTCGACCTGGAGCCGCTCGCGCGTCATCTCGTCGAGGGCCCCGAAGGGCTCGTCCATGAGCAGCAGGCTCGGCTCCTCCGCGATCGCCCGCGCGATCGCGACGCGTTGCTGCATGCCGCCCGAGAGCTGGTCGGGGAAGTGCCCGGCGAAGTCCGCGAGGCCGACGAGCTCGAGGAGGTGGTCGGCCCGCGCCCGCCGACCGGCCCGCCCCACCCCGTGCAGCGCGAGGGGCAGCTCGACGTTGGCCCGGACGGTGCGCCACGGCAGGAGGCCCGCCTGCTGGAACGCGATCCCGTAGTCGTGCGCCAGGCGCGCCTGCTCCGCGGACCGGCCGAAGACGGTGATGCTCCCGGCCGTCGGTCGGTCCAGGTCGGCCACGAGGCGCAGCAGGGTGCTCTTCCCGCAGCCCGAGGGACCGATGAGCGAGACGAACTCCCCCGCACCGACCGTCAGGCTGACGTCCTGGAGCGCGGCGACTGCGGTCCCGTCCCTGCCGAACACGCGCGAGACGCCGTGGACCTCGACCGCGACCGCCGCACCGTGGGCGACGACCGGGCCGGGCACGGTCGCCGGGGCGCTCACGCGGCCACCTCCGCACGACGGAACCGGGCGAGCGGCACGCCCAGCGCGGCGACGAGGGCCGCGACGACGAGCCCGAGCAGCACCGCGCCCAGCAGCGGGGCCCACGGCTTGGCCGGGTCGCTGCTCGCGAAGTTGGCGAACTCGAGGATCATGCGCCCCACCCCTCCTGGTAGACCTGTCGAGACCTCTGCGACCACCGTCCCGACCACCGCGTTGGCCGCGGCCAGGCGCAGCGCGGGCAGCAGGTACGGCACGCTCGCGGGCAGGCGGAGCCGCACGAGGGTCGCCCACCACCCCACGCCGTACGTGCGCATGAGGTCCCGGTGGATCGCGTCGGGCGACTGCAGCCCGCGGAGCGCCCCGACGGCGACGGGGAAGAACGCCAGGTAGGACGCGATGACGGCGACCGACATCCACCCCTCCCAGGCGAGCGTGCCGAGGGTGAGCCGGCTGCCCCAGCTCCGCACGAGCGGGGCCAGGGCGATGAGCGGGACGGTCTGGCTCAGCACGACGAGGGGCAGCACCGCGCGCTCGGCGAGCGTGAACCGCGCCATGCCGACCGCGAGCGCGAGCCCCACCCACACGCCGACGACCCAGCCCGCGACGGCGATGCCGAGGCTCGTCAGACCCGCGCGGAGCACGGCGAGCCACAGCACGGGTGCACCGGGCGCCGCCGTCAGCGGCTCGGCGAGCCGGGCCGCCATGTCCCACACGTGGGGCATCGCGAGGTCGCTCGTGCGCGGCAGGACCCGGAGCTCGCCGACGCTCGCGCCCGCGTCCGGGCCGAGCAGCTTGTAGAGCTCCCAGAGCGCGACGACGCCCAGCACCCCGGCGACGCCGAGCGTCACCTCGCCCGCACGCCGCGTTCCGGCACCCGGCGCGAGCCGCACCGCCCTCATGCGGTCGCCACCACGTGCTCACGCAGCGCGGGGATGACGCGCTCGCCGTACATGCGCAGCGTCTCCTCCTTGTTGTCGTGCTGGAGGTACCCGGCGAACTGGGTCACGCCGAGCTCACGGAGCGCCTCGAGCTTCTCGACGTGCTCGCGGGGGCTGCCGAGCAGGCAGAACCGTTCGACGATCTCGTCGGGCACGAAGGTCGCGTGGCTGTTCCCAGCCCGGCCGTGCTCGTTGTAGTCGTACCCCTGCCGGCCCTCGATGTAGTCGGTCAGCGCCCGCGGGACGCTCGACCCCGCCCCGTACTTGGTGACGATGTCCGCCACGTGGTTGCCGACCATGCCGCCGAACCACCGGCACTGCTCGCGCATGTGCGCACGCTCGGCGGGCGAGTCGCCGTTGCCCACGTACATGGGCGCGGCCACGCAGAACTTGACCGCGTCCGGGTCGCGCCCGGCGCGCTCGGCCGCGTCGCGCACGGCACGGATCATCCAGGCGGCGATGTCCGGGTCGGCGAGCTGCAGGATGAAGCCGTCGCCGACCTCTCCGGTGAGCTTGAGCGCGAGCGGGCCGTACGCGGCGACCCACACGTCCATCACGGAGCCCTCGCTCCACGGGAAGCGGACGGTCGCGCCGTTGACCTCGGCGGACCTGCTGTTCGCGAGCTCCCGGATCACGTGGACGGACTCCCGCAGGGTCGCGAGGTTGCTGGGGCGCCCGTTGAGGGTCCGGACCGCGGAGTCGCCCCTGCCGATGCCGCAGATCGTGCGGTTGCCGTACATCTCGTTGAGGGTCGCGAACAGCGAGGCGATGACCGTCCAGTCCCGCGTGGCCGGGTTCGTCACCATGGGCCCGACGACGACGCGCCGCGTCGCGGCGAGGATGGCCGAGTAGATGACGAAGGGCTCCTGCCACAGCAGGTGCGAGTCGAAGGTCCACACGTGGCTGAACCCGTGGGTCTCGGCCTGGCGCGCGAGCTCGACGGTGCGTGAGGCGGGTGGGTTCGTCTGCAGGACGACGCCGAAGTCCATGTCGTCTCCCCTCAGACCAGGTACTGGGTGAGGTCGCGCCGCACGTAGCGCCCGTGGCCGGCCCGGCCCAGGAACTCGCCGCCGTCGACGACGACCTCGCCGCGCGAGAGGACCGTGTCGACGTGGCCGTCGACCTCGAACCCTTCCCAGGCCGAGTAGTCCATGGCCATGTGGTGGGTCTTGCCGACCCCGATGCTCGTGTGGCCGTTCGGGTCGTAGACGACCACGTCGCCGTCGGCCCCGGGGGCGATGACGCCCTTGCGGCCGTACATGCCGAACATGCGCGCCGGCGTCGTGCAGCAGATCTCGACCCACCGCTCGAGGGTCAGGTCGCCCGTGACGACGCCCTGGTAGAGCAGGTCCATGCGGTGCTCGACGGAGCCGATGCCGTTGGGGATCTTCGAGAAGTCCCCCAGGCCCATCTCCTTCTGCCCCTTCATGCAGAACGGGCAGTGGTCGGTGGAGACGAGCTGGAGGTCGTTGGTACGCAGCGCGCGCCACATGTGGTCCTGGTGCCCCTCGGCACGCGAGCGCAGCGGTGTGGAGCACACCCACTTGGCGCCCTCGAACCCGGGGGCGCCGAGGTGCTCCTCGAGCGAGAGGTACAGGTACTGCGGGCACGTCTCGCCGAACACGTTGAGGCCGCGGTCGCGGGCGGCGGCGATCTGGGCGACGGCCTGCTTGGCGGAGACGTGCACGACGTACAGGGGTGCGCCCGTGAGGTCCGCGAGCATGATCGCCCGGTGGGTCGCCTCCTCCTCGGCCTGCCACGGGCGGGTCGTGCCGTGGAAGTACGGAGCGGTGTCGCCCGCCTCGAGCGCCTGCCGGACGAGGACGTCGATCACGCTGCCGTTCTCCGCGTGCATCATGACCATCGCCCCGTTGGTCGCGGCCTTCTGCATGGCCCGCAGGATCTGGCCGTCGTCCGAGAGGAACACGCCGCGGTACGCCATGAAGAGCTTGAAGCTCGTGACGCCCTCCGCGATCAGCTCGTCCATCGCGTCGAGCGACGAGTCCTGCACGTCGGACAGGATCTGGTGGAACCCGTAGTCGATCGCGCAGCTGCCCGCGGCCTTGTCCTGCCACAGGGCGAACTGGTCGACCGGGTTCTCGCCCGGGTACTGGACGACGAAGTCCACGATCGTCGTGGTGCCGCCCCACGCCGCGGCGCGCGTGCCCGTCTCGAACGTGTCCGAGGCGGACGTCCCGCCGAACGGCATCTCCATGTGCGTGTGCGCGTCGATGCCGCCGGGGATCACGTACTTGCCGCGCGCGTCGATGACGCGGTCCACGTGCGCGGCGACGTCGAACCCGAGCAGCGTCGACCCGGGCTCGAGCACGGCGGCGACGGTCTCGCCGTCGATCAGGACGTCCGCGAGGCCGCGGCCCGTCGCGTTGACCACGGTCCCGCCGGTGATGAGGGTCTTCATGGGGGCCTCCTGGTGGGGACGGGTCAGGGCGCGACGATCGGGCCGTACGCGTCGGGGCGACGGTCACGGAAGAACTGCCAGCGCTCGCGCACGGTGCGCATCGCGTCGAGGTCGAGGTCCCGGACGACGACGCCCGGCTCGGTGCTGCTGCCGACGTCGCCGATGACGTTGCCGTCGGGCCCCACGAAGTACGAGCTGCCGTAGAACTCGACGGCCTCGTCCCCGTACTCGTTGTCCTCGCGGCCCACCCGGTTGTTGGCGGCCACGAAGTACCCGTTGGCGACTGCCGCGGCGGGCTGCTCGATCTCCCAGAGCTTGTTCGAGATCCCCGGCGCGGTCGCGTTGGGGTTGAACACGATCTCCGCGCCGTTGAGCGCGAGGGTGCGCCAGCCCTCCGGGAAGTGCCGGTCGTAGCAGATGTTCACGCCGACCCTGCCGACGGCCGTCTCGAAGACCGGCCAGCCGAGGTTGCCGGGCCGGAAGTAGAACTTCTCCCAGAACTTGGGCAGGTGCGGGATGTGGTGCTTGCGGTACTTGCCGAGGTAGGTGCCGTCCGCGTCGACGACCGCGGCCGTGTTGTACAGGACGCCGGGCTGGTCCTCCTCGTAGACGGGCAGCACCATGACCATGCCGAGCTCGCGGGCCAGCGCCGCGAACCGGTCGACCGTCGGGCCGGGCACGGACTCCGCGTAGTCGTAGTAGGCGGCGTCCTGCGTGATGCCGAAGTAGGGCCCGTAGAAGAGCTCTTGGAACGCCACGACCTGGGCGCCCTGCGCCGCGGCCTGCCGAGCGAAGTCCTCGTGCAGGGCGATCATGGACTCCTTGTCACCGGTCCAGGTCGCCTGGGTGATTGCCGCGCGTACGACTGCCACTGCGCCTCCACGTTCACGGGTGACCGCGACGTCCGTGCGGTCACGCTCCGAGGTGCCCGGGCCGCCGGGGCCGCCCGGGCGCCGCTGCCAGGTTTGTGATCCTGGGCCGTGAACATTTCTGCGCGGTGTCCCGCGGTTTCGGTCCGGAGAACGCCGATGACGCACGTGTAAAACCTTCGGCCGCGCGCACCTGCCCCACGTGCGCTCGGGGCGGAGGCGCCAGTCCGGGGCGCCGCGAGCGGGCACCATGACGGCATGGAGGCGCGCGACGAGGACCGGAGCCCGGCTGGCATCGCCGCCGGGCTCGCCCGCCGCATCCACGCGGGCGAGCTGGTCGCGGGTGACCGGCTGCCGACCGTCCGCCAGGTCGCGGTGGACCTCGGGGTGAGCCCCGCGACCGTGAGCGCGGCGTGGCAGGCGCTCGTCGGCGCCGGCCTCGTGGTCACGCGCGGCCGCGCCGGGACGTTCGTGCTCGGCCAGCGCAGCGGGTGGCTGCCGCCCCGGTACCGCGACCTCGCCGGCCCGGCGGGCTCGTACCGCCTGGACCTGTCCTCGGGGACGCCCGACCCACAGCTCCTGCCGTCGCTGCGCCCCGCCCTCGCCCGCCTCGCCGCGCGCGACCTCACGGGTGCCATCGCCGGCACCGGGAGCTACGTGGACCCGCCGGTGCTGCCCGCCCTCGAACGTCAGCTGCGCGCGACGTGGCCGTTCTCCCCCGGCGCCCTGACCGTGGTCGACGGAGCGCTCGACGCGATCGGGCGCACGCTCGAGGAGGTCGCCGGGTTCGGCGCCCGGGTCGTCGTCGAGAACCCGTGCTTCCCGCCGCTGCTCGACCTCCTCGACCACCTGGGCCTCCAGCACGTGCCGGTGGCCCTCGACGCGGCCGGGATCCGACCCGACGAGCTCGGTGCCGCGCTGGCCACCTCTCCCGCGGCACTCGTCCTCCAGCCGCGCGCGCACAACCCGACGGGGGTGAGCATGACGCGGGCACGTGCGACGGAGCTCGCGGAGGTCCTGCGCGCCCACCCCGCCGGGCGTGACGTCGTGGTCGTGGAGGACGACCACTCGGGGGCCATCGCGACGACGCGCGAGGTCAGCCTCGGCAGCCACCTGCCGGGCCAGGTCGTGCACGTGCGCGGGTTCTCCAAGTCTCACGGGCCGGAGCTGCGGATCGCCGCGGTCGGCGGGCCGGCACGGCTGATCGAACGCCTCGTCGCACGCCGCATGCTCGGGCCGGGGTGGACGTCACGCATGCTCCAGTCCGTCCTGCTCGACCTGCTCACGGATGCCGACGCGGTCGCTGCGGTCAGCGAGGCCCGGCGCCTGTACTACGCACGGCAGCGGCACGTCGTGCGCGAGATGGTGTCGCTCGGCGTACCCGTGCGTGCGGGCGACGGCATCAACCTGTGGGTCCCGGTGGCCGACGAGGAGGCGGCCCTGGCCCTGCTCGCCGCGCACGGCGTGCTCGTCGCGCGCGGGGCACCGTTCGCCTCGGGGCCGTCCGGGGCTGCCTCGCTCGCCCACGTGCGCGCGACGGTCGGCCTCGTCCGCGGCGACTTCGAGGACGTCGCGCGCCTCCTGGCGGCCGCCGCCCGGGCCTGAGCGGGCTGTGGCAGCATCGACCGCATGATCGTCGTCACCACGAACGACCTGCCCGGCCACCGCATCGAGGCGGTGCTCGGCGAGGTCATGGGCCTCACCGTGCGCTCGGCCAACCTGGGCGCCAACTTCACCGCCGGCTTCCGCGCGATGGGCGGCGGCGAGATCCCGGAGTACACCGACCTCGTCTACCAGAGCCGCCAGCAGGTCATGGCCCGCATGGTCGAGGAGGCGCGGCGGCGCGGCGCGAACGCGATCCTGGCGATGAGGTTCGACAACGGCTCGATCGGCCAGTCGTTCTCCGAGGTCTGCGCGTACGGGACCGCCGCCGTGGTCCGCCCGATCCCGGCCGGCGAGCCCGGGGCGAACGAGCAGTCGGCCCACCTCGCCCGGACCGGTGGCGTGGCCGGCGCACCCGTGG
>NZ_VTTP01000001.1:86826-457496 GCF_008364845.1 Actinotalea subterranea
GTGCCACCCGTGCCACCCGTGCCACCCGTGCCACCCGTGCCACCCGTGCCACCCGTGCCACCCGTGCCACCCGTGCCACCCGTGCCAGGGCACGGTCCGACGCCGTAGCACCGCCCCGGGCTCGACTAGGGTGGGCGCGGACCCGAGGTCTCGCATGACCTCGTCACCGGCCTGGCACTGGGCCGCGGTCCCTCGGTCGGCAGCTGGACCGGCCCCCTCCACCCCCGCCCTCCCTGGAGACCCCGTGCCCGCGACCCCAGCCCCCGCACGCCCCCGCACGTCCGCCCCGGCAGGGCGCTCGCCGCGCTCCCGCGCCCGCCTGGCGCCCCTGCTCGTCCTGCTGCTCGCCGCGTGCGCCGGCCCCGTCGAGGCAGCGGACGGTGGCACCGAGGGCCCGACGCCGACGCCCACCGCGACGGCCGGCGGCGGAGCCGTCGGAGCGACGCAGTACCCCGTCACGATCGACAACTGCGGCTTCCCCGTGACGTTCGACGCAGCTCCCGAGCGCGTCGTGACCATCAAGTCGAGCGCGACGGAGACCCTGCTCGCACTCGGGCTCGAGGACCGCCTCGTCGGGACGGCGTTCGCCGACGGGCCCCTGCCGCAGGAGTACGCGTCGGCGGCCGACCTGCCCGTCCTCTCGGAGAAGGTGCCCGCCGCCGAGGTGGTCCTCGAGGCCGAGCCGGATCTCGTGTACGCCGGGTGGGAGTCGAACCTGACCGCCGAGGGCGCGGGCGACCGCGCGACCCTTGACGGCCTCGGCGTCGGCACGTACGTGGCGCCGTCGGCCTGCAAGGACCCGGCCTACCAGCCCGACCGCCTGACCTTCGACACCGTCTTCGACGAGATCACCCAGATCGCGACGGTGCTCGACGCGCAGCGCGCCGCCGCCGACCTCGTCGCCGAGCAGCGCGCCGCGCTCGACGCCGTGACCCCCGACGAGCGAGGGCTCACGGCCCTGTGGTACTCGTCCGGCGACGACGTCCCCTACGTCGGTGCCGGGATCGGGGCGCCGCAGATGATCCTCGACGCGATCGGCCTGACCAACATCGCCGCCGGCGTGCAGGACACGTGGGCGTCCTTCAGCTGGGAGCAGGTCGCGCAGGACGACCCGGACGTGATCGTCCTCGTCGACGCGACCTGGAACAGCGCCGAGCAGAAGAAGGAGCGGCTCGCCGCGAGCCCGGCGACAGCGAACCTGACCGCGGTGCTCGAGGAGCGCTACCTCGTGGTGCCGTTCGCGGCGACCGAGGCGGGCGTGCGCAACGTCCCGGCCGCGGTGGACCTGTCCGAGCAGCTCGCGGCGCTCGACCTCCGTTGACGACGGCCCGCGCTCCCCTGCCCGCACCGGCGGGTGCGGCGGGTCGGCGCACCTCGGCGCGGCTCGCACCGGCCTGGGTCGCGCTGGCGTTCGCGGTGCTGCTCGCCTCGGCCACGTTCTCGGTCACCGTCGGGCCCGCGGGGATCGCACCCGGTGACGTGTGGCGCTCGGTGGGGTCCCACCTCGGTGCGCTCCTGTCGGGCACGCAGGCACAGGCGCCGCTGGGCCCGCTGCTGGACGGCATCGTGTGGGACCTGCGCCTGCCGCGGGTCCTGACGGCCGCCGCCGTGGGCGCGGGTCTCGCGGTTGCCGGCGCCGTGATGCAGAGCCTGACCCGCAACCCGCTGGCCGACCCGTACCTGCTGGGGCTGTCCTCTGGTGCCTCGCTCGGCGCGGTCGCGGTCCTCGTCCTGGGCGTGGGCGTGCTGCTTCCCGTGGCGGCGTTCGCGGGAGCGGTGCTGGCCCTCGCGGCGGCGCTCGGCCTCGCGGGCTCGCTGGGGACGATCACGCCCGCCCGCACCGTGCTCGCGGGCCTCGCCGTCGCGCAGCTCGCGTCCGCCGGGACCTCGTTCGTCATCTTCTGGTCCTCGACGGGTGACTCCTACCGCGAGATCCTCGCGTGGCTCATGGGCTCCCTCGCCGGGGCCGGGTGGGACGCGGTCGCGATCTCCGGCGGGGCCGTCCTCGTGCTGGGCACGCTGCTCACCGTGAGCGGCCGCACCCTCGACGCGTTCGCGTTCGGCGACACGGCGGCGTCCGCGCTCGGCATCGACGTGAGCCGGACCCGGTGGACGCTGCTCACCGTGGTCGCGCTGCTCACCGGTGCGCTCGTCGCGGTCAGCGGGTCGATCGGGTTCGTCGGCCTGATCCTGCCGCACGCGGTGCGGCTCCTCGTCGGTGCAGGGCACCGCCGGCTGCTGCCTATGTCCGCGCTCGTCGGCGCGACGTTCCTCATCTGGGCGGACACCGCGGCGCGCTCGCTCTTCGAGCCCCGCGAGCTCCCGGTCGGCATCGTGACGGCGTTCCTCGGCGCCCCGGTGTTCGCGCTCCTGCTGTGGCGCCGCAGGTCCGGAAGCCGGGACCTCGCATGAGGGGGATCCGGTGAGCCTGGAGCTGGACCACCTCGCCTGGTCGGTGGGCGGGCGCGTGATCCTCGGCGGGGTCGACTGCACACCCCCGCGTGACGCCCTGACCGGCCTGCTCGGGCCCAACGGTGCCGGCAAGTCGACCCTGCTGCGGCTCGTCGCCGGCGTCCTGGTGCCCGAGGCCGGGCGTGCGCTGCTCGACGACGTGGACCTGGTGCGGCTCTCCCGGCGCGACCGGGCCAGGCGCGTCGCGCTCGTCGAGCAGGAGTCCGTCGCCGAGGTGAGCCTGACCGTCCGCGAGGCGGTGCTGCTGGGGCGCACGCCGCACGGCTCCCGCTGGGGCGGCGTCACCCCGCGCGACGAGGAGATCGCGGACGCGGCACTGGCCGAGGCTGGCGTCGCGCCGTTCGCCGACCGCGTCCTGGCGACGCTGTCCGGCGGCGAGCGCCAGCGCGTCCACCTCGCACGCGCCCTGGCCCAGGAGCCCGAGCTCCTGCTGCTCGACGAGCCGACCAACCACCTCGACGTGCACGCCCAGCTCGACACCCTGGGCGTGGTCCGCCGGCTCACCGCGCGCGGCGTGACGGTCCTCGCGGCGCTGCACGACCTGAACCTCGCGGCCGCCGCCTGCGACCACGTCGTCCTGCTCGAGGAGGGCCGGGTCGTCGCGACGGGCTCGGTCGAGGAGGTGCTGCGTCCCGAGGTGATCGAACCCGTGTACCGCGTGCGCTGCCACGTGCTGGAGCACCCCGAGACGGGCCGGCCGGTGCTCACGTTCGCCCCGGCCACCTACTGACCGGCCACCCGCTCGCGCCAGCGCTCTCGAAGCCCGCCGCGCGGCCTGGCACGATGACGGCATGGCACCCACGCTCTGGCTCACCGGCGACCCGGAGGCCGACGCACTGCTCGAGGCCGACCCGTTCGCGCTGCTGCTGGGCATGCTCCTGGACCAGCAGGTGGCGATGGAGACCGCGTTCGTGGGTCCCCACAAGATCGCCCAGCGCATGGGGGGCCGGCTCGACCCGGCGCTCGTCGCCGACGCCGATCCGGAGGAGTTCGCCGCCCTGTGCGCGACGCCGCCCGCCGTGCACCGCTACCCCGGCTCGATGGCGGGCCGCATCCAGGCGGTCGCACGGGTCGTCGTCGACGACTACGCCGGTGACGTCGCACGCCTGTGGTCGGACGGGGACCCGGACGCGCGTGAGGTGCTCCGCAGGCTCAAGGCCCTGCCCGGGTTCGGCGACCAGAAGGCTCGGATCTTCCTCGCGCTGCTCGGCAAGCAGCGCGGGGTGACCCCCGACGGGTGGCGCGAGGTGGCGGGCGCCTACGGGGACGAGGGCGCGCGACGATCCATCGCGGACGTGACCGACGAGGCGAGTCTGCACCAGGTGCGTGAGACGAAGAAGGCGGCGAAGGCGGCCGCCAAGGCGATGCGCTGACGGGCCCGGCCGGGCGCGCTCACCCGCCGGGTGCGGCCGGACCCTCCCCGAGTGCGTCTGCGCGACCGCGCGCGTAGGCCTCGGCGCTGCCCTCGCGGAACATGTCCTCGGACGCGGGCCTGACGAGGGCGCGCGCGCCGGGCCCGTCGTCGTCAGGGGCCAGGACGTACCGGCCGAGGCCGCGCACCACGGCGACGGGCCGGCCCGCGGTCTTGCCGGTGACGAGCTCGGCGGTCGAGGCGATCTCGTCGGCGACCGCGGTGACGGTCACGTCCAGCCGGCGCCCGTGCGCGTCGGTCGAGCCCCGCAGGTCCTCGAGCACCCGCAGCCCCGCGGCGCCGATCGCGATGTCCGTCAGGCCCTGGCGCCAGGCACGCCCGGCCGTGTCGGTGACGACGACCCCGAGGCGGACGCCGAGGCGCGCGACGAGCGCCGCCCGGAGCTCACGCGCCGACGCGTCCGGGTCCCGGGGCAGCAGCAGGACGGTCCCCAGCGGCGTGTTGCTCGCGTCGACACCCGCCGCGGCCATGACGAGGCCGAGCCGGTTCTCGACGATGCGCAGCGTCCCGGCGGCATGCGTGCGCGTGGCGACGACCCGCACGGTCTCGTCCGTGATCGCCTGCTCACGGTCGTCCGCACGGACGATGCGCCCCTCGGCCTTGGACACGACCTTGCTCGTCACGACGACGACGTCGCCGTCGGCAAGGCCCTCCCCGACGAGCGCGTCGCCCACGAGGCGCGCCAGGTCGTCTCCCGGCCGGACCTCGCCGATGCCGTCCGGGGCCCACGCCTCGAGGCGCTCGCCGCCCCGCGTCACCGCGACAGGTGCGGCAGGACGTCCCGGCCGAAGACCTCGATCCACTCGCGCTGGTTGCGGCCGACGTTGTGCAGGTAGATGCGGTCAAAGCCGAGGTCGACGTACTTCTGCAGCTCGGCGCGGTGCACGTCCGGGTCGGCGGAGACGACCATGCGGCCGGCGAAGTCCTCGGGGCGCACGAGCTTGGCCATCTGCTCGAAGTCGTGCGGGGAGCGGATGTCGCCCTTGGGGAACTTCATGCCGCCGTTGGGCCACTGGTCGAGCGCGTTGGCCATCGCCTGCTCGTCTGTCTCCGCCCAGGACAGGTGCACCTGGAGGAGGCGGGGCATCGTGGAGGGGTCCTTGCCTGCGTCGCGCGCACCCTCGTCGAACTTGCCGAAGAGCCCCGCGATCTTCTCGAGCGGTGCCCCCACGGTGATGAGGCCGTCCGCGTGCCGGCCGGCGCGCTTGGCCGTGACCGGGCCAGCGGTCGCGACCAGGATCTCGGGCGCCACCTCCGGCATGGTCCACAGGCGCGTGGACTCCATCTTGTAGAACGGCCCGGAGTGCTTGACGTCCTTGCCTGCGGCCGAGGCCGTGAAGAGCTTGGTGATGATGTCGATCGCCTCGAACATGCGGTTGATCCGCTCGGGCGCCTCGGGCCAGTACGTGCCCAGGACGTGCTCGTTGAGCGCCTCCCCCGAGCCGAGGCCGAGCCAGTGCCGCCCGGGGTACATCGCCGCGAGGGTCGCCGACGCCTGGGCGACCATCGCGGGGTGCCAGCGGAACGTCGGTGCGGTCACACCTGGTCCCAGGTCGCCGCGCGTGCGCTCGCCCAGGGCGGTCAGGACGTTCCACACGAACGAGGCCTCGCCCTGCGCCGGGACCCACGGCTGGAAGTGGTCGGCGGCCATGACGCCCGAGAACCCGTGCTGCTCGGCGAGCACCGCGAGGTCCAGCACCTCACCCGGAGGGAACTGCTCCAGCGCCGCCGCGTACCCGACCGTCAGACCTGCCACACCCGCCACCTCGCACCCGTCGTCCTACGGCGGCACGTCGCGTCCGCCGGCCTCCGACACTACCGACCCCGTGTGACGCCCACGTGTCGGGGCCGCCGCCCCCGCGGCACGTCCCGTGGGACGTACCGGCGGGTGCGACGGCCCCCCGTTCGCCCGGGCGCCCTCCGCGCCCGGGAGCCCTCACTCGTAGGAGACGGCCTCCAGCACCGGCAGGCGCGCGGCGCGCACGGCCGGCCAGACGGCGGCGAGCATCCCGACGACGACCGCGAGCGCGAGCATCCACCCGAGGCTCGCCCACGGGATGACGAGCGCGGTGAGGCCCTCGTCCGCGTACACCGCCGGCAGGGCCGACGCCAGGCCGACGCCCACGAGGACACCCGTGACGGTCCCGAACACCGCCGTGAGCACGGACTCGATCGTGACGGTCCCCGCGAGCTGGAGCCGGCCGAGCCCCACGGCACGCAGGAGCCCGATCTCCCGCGTCCGCTCGATGACGGACAGCGCGAGCGTGTTGACGATGCCGAGCACCGCGATGACGATCGACAGCCCGAGCAGCGCGTAGAGGATGGTCAGGACCTGGTCGACCTGGTCGGCGAGCGTCGAGGCGAACGCCTCCTGGTCCATGACGGACAGGATCACGTACGGCTTGACGGTCTCGGTGAGGTCGGCCTGCAGGTCCGCGACCGCGACGCCGTCGGCCGCCTCGATGATCACCGTGTCGACCGTGCTCGCGGTGGCCGGGACCACGCGCTCGTACACGTCCATCGGCAGGATCACGGGCGAGCCGAGCGCGCGCGTGTCGATGATCGCCCCGATCGGCACCGTCACGGACGCGCCGTCCAGCGAGACGGTGAGCTCGTCACCCACCTGCCAGTCGCGGTTCTCGGCGTCGGCGCGCTTGACTGCCGCCTCCCCCGAGTCGAGCGACGCGAGGTCGCCGTCGACGACCGTGACGTTGAGCGCCCGGTCGAACGCGACCGTCTCGACGCCGATCACGTAGTCCGACGCCGGCTCCTCGCCCTCGGCGGCGATGCGCACGGAGGCGAACGCGATGGCGTCGGCCGAACCCACGCCGTCGACGTCGGCCATCGTGTCGATCGCCTCCTGCGGGATCGCGTACGTCGCCGACTGGACGATGAGGTCGCCCGTGAACTCGTCCTCCACGATCGTTGCCGTCGAGGCCTGCGTCGACGCCGCCAGGACCGACGCCGCGCCCACGAGTGCCATGCCGATCATCAGTGCACCCGCCGTGCTCGCGGTGCGACGCGGGTTCCGCGTCACGTTGCCCCTGGCCAGCGTGCCGATGGGCTTGAGCCCGGCGACGAAGGGCGCCGCCATGATCCTCAGCGTCGTCCGGGCGATGACCGGCGCGATCGCCAGCATGCCGATGACGACGGCACCCGCACCGACACCCAGCATCACGCCGGCGTTGTCCGCCACCCAGGTGATGGAGTCGGGCGCGAGCGCAGTGAACGCCACGGTGGCGCCGCCCAGGACGAGCAGGAGCAGTCCGACGACGGCGCGCGTGCGCAGGGAGTGCTCGACGTCCGCGACGTCGTCCCGCATGGCCTCGACGGGGGGCACGAGGGCCGCGCGCCGCGCCGGGAGGGCCGCAGCCACGACGGAGACGACCGTGCCGATGAGCACCGAGACCACGACGGTGAACCCGTCGAGCGGGATGCTGCCCGTCAGGTCCATGCCCATCTGCTCGAACACCACGCGCAGCAGCGACACGAGCCCGAGCCCGCCCGCGACACCCGCGAGGGAGCCGAGCACGCCGACGACGGCCGCCTGGATGAGCACCGAGGCGAACACCTGCGTGGGCGACGCCCCGACGGCCCGCAGGAGCGCGAGCTCACGCATGCGCTGACGCACCGACATCGTGAACGTGTTCGCGATGATGAACGCGCCGACGAACAGCGAGATCGCGGCGAACACCAGGAGGAACGTCTCGACGAACCCGAGGGCCTCCTCGATCGAGGCGCTCGCCTCCTCACGCATGAGGTCGCCCGTGAGGACCTCGGCGTCGTCGGCGGCCGCGACGGACTCGATCGCGTCCACGAGCTCGGCCTGGTCGACCCCGTCCTCGGCGTAGACGGCGATCGTCGCCGTCTTGCCGTCCGGGGCGAACACCTCGAGCGCGGTCTGCTCGTCGAACGTCGTGATGGTCGCGCCGGCGAGCGGACCGCTGCCGGAGATCTCGCCGACGACCTCGACCGGCACGAGCGCCCCACCGACGATGACCGTGGTGCTGTCGCCGATCGCGAGGCCCGCGGACTCCATGGTCACGGTCTCGAGCGCGACCTCGCCCGCGGTGGCGGGTGCGCGCCCGTCGGACAGGACCATCGTCGGGTCGTCCGGGTCGTAGGCCATCCCGAAGCTGGGCGCCTGCGTGTTGATGACGGCTGTGCCGTCCGCACCGACGAGCACGACCTGCCCGGCGATGTCCGGCACCACGGTGGCGACGCCGTCGACGGCCTCGAGCTCCTCGACGAGGGTCAGCGGGATCCGCTCGCGCGCCCCGCCCACGTCACCACCCTCGGCGACGGACGGGCCTTCGGCGCCGTCCTCGAGGGCGCCGCGCGCGTACGCGTCACCGAGCATCGTGGTCTCCACGATGCTGTTGAACGTCGAGGACAGCATGGTCCGCAAGGAGAAGGTGCCCGCGACGAAGGCCACCCCGAGGGCGACGGCGAGCACGGAGAGGAGGAACCGGACCAGGTGGGCCCGGATCCCCCGGAGGGCGACGCGTCCCATCAGGCGCGCACCTGCGCAGCGTGCTGGCCGGCCGGGCGGCCCGCGGGCGAGTACGCGCGCAGGGCCTCGAGGACCGTCTCGGGCGTGGGCGCCTCGAGCTCGCCGACGAGGCGCCCGTCCGCAAGGAACAGCACCCGGTGCGCGTAGGACGCGGCCGTCGGGTCGTGCGTGACCATGACGACGGACTGCGCCAGGTCGTCCACCGAGCGGCGCAGGAACCCGAGGACCTCGCCCGACGAGCGCGAGTCGAGGTTGCCGGTCGGCTCGTCCGCGAACACCACGGCCGGGCGCGAGACGAGCGCACGCGCACATGCGACGCGCTGCTGCTGGCCGCCCGAGAGCTCGTTGGGCCGGTGGTCGAGCCGGTCGCGCAGGCCCACGGCGTCGACCACCAGGTCGAACCACTCGCGGTCCACCGACGCGCGGGCGATGTCGAGCGGGAGGGTGATGTTCTCCTCGGCGGTGAGCGTCGGGATGAGGTTGAACGCCTGGAAGACGAAGCCCAGGCGCGTGCGGCGCAGCTTCGTCAGCGCGCGCTGGTTCATCCGTCCGACGTCCTCACCGCCCACGAGGACGGTGCCCGAGGTGGGCGTGTCGAGGCCGGCCATGCAGTGCATGAGGGTCGACTTGCCGGACCCGGAGGGGCCCATGATCGCGGTGAGCTCGCCGCGGGCGAAGTCGACGTCGACACCGTCCAGGGCGCGCACAGCTGTCTCGCCCTTCCCGTAGACCTTCACGAGGCCCCGGGCCGAGGCGATGTGCCCCGCTCCGGTGAGGTCTGCTGCCAGTGCACGCATCGGTCGTTCGCTCCTGTCGTCATGTGGTTACAGCAGAGGATCTCGGACGGCGGGCGGCCCAGGGATCGGGGACACCCCTCACCGACCCCTGAGATCGTGGGACGACCACCCTGAGCGCCGGGACCCCGGACCCTGGTCCCAGGTCAGGGCCATGATCAGACGACGTCACGACCGCGTCGCGCGTCCAGGACCAGCATGGACCCGCGTGCCGCCTGCCACGAGGTGCGGATGCGCCCACGCCCGCGCAGCCCTGCTGCTGTCCACGACGTCGAAAGGCAGCGGCAGTTCAGCCGTCGGTGAGCGCCGGGCCGCCCATGGGGTTGAGCAGAGCGGGGGTACCGGACCAGGTGATCGCTGCGGCGGCACCGTCGAGGCAGCCCAGGTCGACGTCGCCCGAACCGGGCCGCACAGGTCCCGGGTCGGCGTCGCTGTGATGGAGCGCCACCGCCGTGACGCGCACGGTCCAGCCGACGTCGGTTCCGGTCTGCGCCTCGACCCGCGCCGTCACGCTGCTTCCGTCGTCGAGCGTGCTCACGAGGTCGACCATCGCCGCGTCGGGTCCGCAACGGACGAACGCCGGCCGCCAGCCTGTGTCGACGGCCGCCCGGACCTCGTCGGCAGCGAGCCGCCACGCGGGGCCCGGTACGTCACCGACGCGCTCGACGGACGGTCGCTCCCACACTCCGGCGGCGGGCTCCGACCTGCTCCACTGTGATGCGGGCGCACGCAGGTCCCAGTCCCCGTCCGCCCCGAGCCATTCGACCGCAGCCACCTCCGCTTGGCGACGCTCGTCCACGGCATCCCAGTCAGACGTCGCGCCGGCGCTGCACCCGGACAGGGTCGCGGCGCTCAGGGCCATGGCAATGACGATGGTCCGGCTCCTGCGGACGCTGTTCACGATCACCAGCCGGTCAGATCGGTCGGGTCGCCGAGCGTCGAGGGCCCGGAACCGTCCTTGCTCAGGCACGCCGCCTCTTCGGCTTCCACCTCGCGTGGTGGGTCGGGCGTCGGCACGGCGTGGTTGGGGACCGTCGCGACGACCTCGACCTGGTCGGCAGCCCCGATGACCGCCTGCGCAAGGGAACCGTCACCGAGCTCACGGACCACGACTGCCACGAGCGTCGAGTCGGGGTGATGGTCGACCGTTCGGTCGGCCGGGCTCTCCACGCCCGGGCAACGCACGTACGACGGCCACCACCCCGCCGCCGCGGCCGCCTCGAGCTCCAGCGTGACGGCCTGCGCCGCCGTGCCGGCAAGCGGCCGCACGACGTGTGCCGTACCAGGCTCATACTGCCCGTTCGTGCCGTAGGCGTACCGGGTGGTCTCGACGAACGTGGGTGCCAGCCACGGGTCGGCGCGCAGCACATCGGCGCGCTCGAGGTCGACACGGGTTGGTTCGCCCTCTGCCGAGCCACCGGTGCATCCTGTGAGCAGGACGGACCCGGCAGCTGCGACGACGACGACGGCGAGAGCTGCCCGGCAGGTCATGGCGTGACCACCGCCCACGGGCGATCCCAGCCACCGAGATCCACGTCGCCGCGAACGATGTCGTGCTCCGAGACGGTGACCGTCAACCCGCTGCCGGGCTCGTAGACCTGGAGCGCGTCGTCGCCGGTCGAGGTCGTCCGCGACGTCCCGCGCTCCGCGTGCGAGGCGCGCCAACCCGCCCTCGACCACGTGCACCTGGTTCATGAGCCCCCCCTGCCCGTACCCCCTGAGGGGCGTCCTGGGCGTGAGGCTAGCGGTCGGGCCGCGACGGCGGAGACGGACGGGCCCCCGAGCCGCGACCCGCGGGTGAGGGCCCTGACGTCTGGAACAATCTCCGCCATGACCACCGCACCCGGCACGCAGCCCAGCACCGCACCGTCGACCGGCTCCGCCCCGTCGACGTCGGCCGTACCGGGCGCCGCGCGGGTACCGGACAAGGTCAGCCTCGACGGCCTCGAGGAGCGCTGGGACGGTGCGTGGGCGGAGCAGGGCACCTACGCGTTCGACCGCACCGCGACGCGTGACCAGGTGTTCTCGATCGACACCCCGCCCCCGACCGTCTCCGGCTCGCTCCACGTGGGCCACGTGTTCTCCTACACGCACACGGACGTCGTCGCGCGCTTCTGGCGCATGCGCGGCCGCGAGGTGTTCTACCCGATGGGCTGGGACGACAACGGCCTGCCCACGGAGCGCCGCGTGCAGAACTACTACGGCGTGCGCTGCGACCCGTCCCTCCCCTACGTCCCCGCCTTCACGCCTCCCCACGAGGGCGGCGAGGGCAAGAGCGTCAAGGCCGCGGACCAGGTGCCGATCTCGCGCCGCAACTTCGTCGAGCTGTGCGAGCGGCTCACGGTCGAGGACGAGCGTCAGTTCGAGGCGCTGTGGCGCCGCCTGGGGCTGTCGGTCGACTGGTCGCACAACTACCAGACCATCGGCGAGCCGGCCCGCGCCGTTGCGCAGAAGGCGTTCCTGCGCAACCTCGCGCGCGGCGAGGCCTACCAGGCCGAGGCCCCCGGGCTGTGGGACGTGACGTTCCAGACGGCGGTCGCGCAGGCCGAGCTCGAGGCGCGTGACTACCCGGGCCACTTCCACCGCGTCGCGTTCCACAGCACCGCGGACGGCACGCCGATCCACATCGAGACGACGCGCCCCGAGCTCATCCCGGCGGTCGTGGCGCTCATCGCGCACCCCGACGACGAGCGGTACCAGCACCTGTTCGGCACCACGGTGCGCTCGCCGCTCTTCGGCGTGGAGGTGCCCGTCCTCGCGCACCCGGCCGCCGAGCCGGACAAGGGCGCCGGCATCGCGATGTGCTGCACGTTCGGCGACCTCACGGACGTGCAGTGGTGGCGTGAGCTCCAGCTCCCCACCCGCTCCGTGATCCAGCGCGACGGCCGCCTCGCACGCGAGACGCCGGAGTGGATCGAGACCGCGACGGGCCGGGGCTACTACGCCGAGCTCGCCGGCAAGACGACGTTCTCCGCACGTCAGGCCGTCGTCGACGCGCTGCGCGACACCGGGGACCTCGACGGCGAGCCGACGGCCACGCAGCGCATGGCGAACTTCTTCGAGAAGGGCGACAAGCCGCTCGAGATCGTCACGTCGCGCCAGTGGTACATCCGCAACGGTGGCCGTGCCGAGGGCCGGGGCGAGGGCCTGCGCGAGGAGCTGCTCGCTCGTGGCCAGGAGCTCGAGTTCCACCCCGACTTCATGCGCGTGCGCTACGAGAACTGGGTCGGTGGCCTCAACGGCGACTGGCTCATCTCGCGTCAGCGGTTCTTCGGCGTCTCGATCCCCCTGTGGTACCCCGTGGACGCCGACGGCGCGGTCGACCACGAGCACCCGATCGTCCCGGACGAGGCGCTCCTGCCCGTCGACCCGAGCAGCGACGTGCCCGCCGGCTACACCGCCGAGCAGCGCGGGGTGCCCGGCGGGTTCGTCGGCGAGGCGGACGTCATGGACACGTGGGCCACGTCGTCGCTGACCCCGCAGATCGCCGGTGGGTGGGAGACGGACCCGGACCTGTTCGAGCGCGTGTTCCCGATGGACGTGCGGCCCCAGGGCCAGGACATCATCCGCACGTGGCTGTTCTCGACGGTCGTGCGCTCGCACCTCGAGCACGGCTCGCTGCCCTGGAAGCACGCCGCGATCTCGGGCTGGATCCTCGACCCCGACCGCAAGAAGATGTCGAAGTCCAAGGGCAACGTCGTGACGCCCATGGGCCTGCTCGAGGAGCACGGCTCCGACGCGGTCCGGTACTGGGCCGCCTCCGCCCGGCTCGGCACCGACGCGGCCTTCGAGGTCGGCCAGATGAAGATCGGCCGACGGCTCGCGATCAAGGTGCTCAACGCGAGCAAGTTCGCGCTGACGTTCGGTGGCGACGGCGAGCTCGACGCGCCGATCGACCCCGCCACGGTCACCGTGGCCCTCGACCGCGCGATGCTCGCGGGCCTGGCCGACGTGGTCGACAAGGCCACCGCGGCGCTCGAGGCCTACGACCACACGCGTGCACTTGAGCTGACCGAGACGTTCTTCTGGACGTTCTGCGACGACTACCTGGAGCTCGTCAAGGACCGCGCCTACGGCTCGGGCGACGAGACCCCGTCGGCCCAGACGCAGTCGGCGCGGACGGCCCTGCGCCTGGCCCTGGACACGCTCCTGCGCCTGCTCGCGCCGGTGCTGCCGTTCGCCACGGAGGAGGTGTGGTCGTGGTGGCGCACGGGCTCGGTGCACCGCGCGCCGTGGCCCGCCTCGGCGCCGCTGGTCGAGGCGGCGGGCGCCTCAGGCGACCCGATCGAGCCGGTCGACCCGGCCATGCTCGGCGCGGCGGGCCGTGCGCTCGCCGCGCTCCGCAAGGTCAAGTCGGAGGCGAAGGTCTCGATGCGCACGGTCATCACGCGTGCCGAGCTCGTGGTGCCCGCGGGGCAGCTCGCGCTCGTCGAGGCCGCGCTGGACGACGTGCGTGCGGCGGGTCGGGCGGCGACGCTGACGCTCGTCGGGGCGGACGACGCCGAAGTGGCTCAGGCCCGCGGCGCCGAGCTGGAGCCCCCGCAGCAGGTCTGAGGACCGACCCCAGCACGTCCCGCGGCGAGGACGTGATCTTCCACACCCGAACGTGGTGCATACCTATCGTCCGTTGCGTATATTCTTGCAGCACGGACGAACGTCGAGAGGACCCCTCATGCCTACCCTGACCCCACGCCGCGCGCTCGCCCTGGCTGCCACGGCGGGTGTCGTCCTCGCCGTGGGCGCGTGCAGCTCCACCGCGTCCGAGGAGACGGCGTCCGGCGACGCCGTGCAGCTCATCGACGAGGGCACGCTCACGCTGTGCACCAACCCGCCGTACGAGCCCTTCGAGTACGAGGAGGACGGCGAGATCGTCGGCCTCGACATCGCGATCGTCGGCGAGGTCGCCGCGGACCTGGACGCCGAGCTCGCGACGCTCGTGACGCCCTTCGAGGGCATCCAGTCCGGCCAGGACCTCGAGTCCGGGAACTGCGACATCGTCGCCTCCGGCATCACGATCACCGACGAGCGCGAGGAGAAGATGGACTTCTCCGACCCGTACTTCGACGCGGACCAGGGTCTCCTCGTCCCCGCCGGCTCGGGCCTCGACTCCGCCGAGGCGCTCGAGGGCCTCAAGGTCGGGGTGCAGGCCGCCACCACCGGTGAGACGTGGGCGACCGACGAGGGTCTGTCCACGGTCCAGTTCGAGGACCTCGGCCTCCAGGTCGAGGCGCTCCGCTCGGGCCAGATCGACGCCGCGATCAACGACATCGCGGTGCTCGGCCCGTTCGTCGACGACTCGCTCGAGATCGGCACGACCTTCACCACGGGCGAGCAGTACGGCCTCGGTGTGAAGACGGGCAACACGGCGCTCCTCGACGCCGTGAACGCCACGCTCGAGCGCATCCGCGAGGACGGCACGTACGACGACCTCTACACGCAGTACATCGGCACGGCGCCGACCGAGGACTGATGTCGACGACCGACGCCCGGTCCGCGCTCGGCGCGGGCCGGGCCCGGCTGAGCCCGCGCCGTCGGCAGGAGATCTCACGCCGCGTCCAGTACGGGCTGCTCGCCGCCGTCCTCGTGCTCCTCGTCGCGACCACCGACTGGGGTCGCATGGGCACGACCTTCGCGAACCCCGACGCGATCAGCGCGATCGCACCGGACCTGCCCCGCGCCGCGCTCAACACCGTCCTCTACACGCTCGCTGCGTTCGCCGTCGGCCTGAGCCTCGGCCTCCTGCTCGCGCTCATGAAGCTCTCGACCGTGCGGGTCTACCGGATCATCGCGACCGCCTACGTCGAGTTCTTCCGGGGGATTCCCGCCCTTCTCGTGGTCTTCGCCTTCGGGTACGCGATCCCCGCGGCGTTCCAGGTGCGGTTCGACTCCGTGATCCTGCAGATCGGGCTCGCCCTGGGCGTCGTCTCGGCCGCGTACATCGCCGAGACGCTGCGCGCCGGCATCCAGGCGGTGCCCCGCGGGCAGGTCGAGGCCGCGCGCTCGCTGGGCATGTCCGCGCGCTCGACGACGCTGCGGGTCGTCATCCCGCAGGCGTTCAAGATCGTGCTCCCACCGCTGACGAACGAGATCGTGCTCCTCACCAAGGACACGTCGCTGGTGTTCGCCCTCGGGCTGCTCACGACCGACTACGAGCTCACCAAGCTCGGCCGCAACGCGCTGAGCGAGGCGAGCGGCGGGATGACGTCGATCCTCGTCGTCGGGCTCGTGTACCTGCTCATCACCATCCCGCTCAGCTCCCTGACCCGGTGGCTCGAGCGCACGACCGGCTACAAGGGACACGTATGAGCGCCGCCAGCACGCCGGGCACCAGCACGCCCACGCCAGGTACGTCCGAGCCCGGCACGTCCCAGCCGGGTGCGGTCGTCGAGATCGTCGGGCTGCACAAGTCCTTCGGCGAGCGCGAGGTGCTCAAGGGCATCGACCTCGGGGTCGCGCAGGGCGAGGTCGTCTGTGTCATCGGGCCCTCGGGCTCGGGCAAGTCGACCCTCCTGCGCTGCGTGAACCTCCTCGAGCAGCCCACCGCGGGCACCATCCGCGTCCTCGGCACCGACGTGACGGACCCGGACGTCGACATCGACGCGGTCCGCACGCACGTCGGCATGGTGTTCCAGCAGTTCAACCTGTTCCCGCACCTGTCCGTGCTCGACAACTGCACGCTCGCGCAGCGCACCGTGCTGGGCCGCTCGCGCGAGGAGGCCGAGGCCATCGCGCGCAAGAACCTCGACCACGTCGGCCTCGCCGATCGCGCCGCCTCCTCCCCCGGCCAGCTCTCGGGCGGTCAGCAGCAGCGCGTCGCGATCGCGCGGGCGCTGAGCATGGACCCCGCGCTCATGCTCTTCGACGAGCCGACGTCGGCCCTCGACCCGGAGCTCGTCGGCGACGTCCTCGCGGTCATGCGGGACCTGGCCGACGACGGCATGACCATGCTCGTCGTGACCCACGAGATGGCGTTCGCCCGCGAGGTCGCCGACCGCGTGATCTTCATGGACGACGGCGTCGTCGTCGAGCAGGGCGCGCCCGACCAGGTCGTCGGCGCACCGCAGCACGAGCGCACCCGGTCCTTCCTGGCCCGGGTCCTGGACCCGACGCACCGCCACACCGCCTGAGAGCCGCGGGGCCCGGCACGTCCGGGCCCTGCGGCCCCTGCGCGCCCGGAGCCGCGCGCTATCGTCGGCCGGTCGGCCCCGCCCGCGGTCGGCTCCCCCACCAGGAGTAACCGTGCAGGAAGCCACCTCCCCCAGCCTGATCAGCGTCGACCCCGCGATGTCCATCCCCGGCCTGCTCGCCGCGCGCCTCGAGAGCGCACCCGACGGGACGCTCATCGAGCGCAAGACCGGGCTCGGCGGCACCTGGACGCCGGTGAGCACGCGCAGCTTCGCCGACCAGGTCACCGCCGTCGCCCGCGGGCTCGTCGCGCGCGGCATCGAGCCCGGCGATCGCGTGGCCATCATGAGCCGCACGCGCTACGAGTGGACGCTGCTCGACTTCGCGGCCTGGGCCGCGGGCGCCGTGCCGGTACCCGTCTACGAGACGTCGTCCGCGGAGCAGATCCGCTGGATCCTGTCCGACGCCGGGGTGCGCCTCGCGCTCGTGGAGACCGTCGCGCACGCCGCCGCCACGGAGTCCGTGCGGTCCTCGCTCGACGCCCTCGGTGACGTGCTCGTCATCGACGACGGTGCCATCGAGACGCTCGTGCGCGACGGCGCCGCGATCGACGACGCGGAGGTCGAGCGCCGCAGCACCTCGGCCGGGATGGCCGACCTGGCCACGATCATCTACACGTCAGGGACGACCGGGAGCCCGAAGGGCGTCGAGCTCACGCACGGCAACTTCGTGACCCTCGCGCTCGAGGGCATCGCCGGGCTCGCTGACGTGGTCGCGAAGCCGACGTCGCGCACCCTGCTCTTCATGCCGCTCGCGCACGTCTTCGCGCGGTACATCCAGGTCATGTGCATCCCGTCCGGGGGCGTCCTGGGTCACACACCCGACACCAAGAACCTGCTCGCGGACCTCGGCTCGTTCAGGCCGACGTACATCCTGTCGGTGCCGCGCGTGTTCGAGAAGGTCTACAACTCGTCCGAGCAGAAGGCCGGCGGCGGCGCCAAGCTCAAGCTGTTCAGGTGGGCCGCGAAGACCTCGATCGTGTACTCGCGTGCGCTCGAGACGCCGCAGGGACCGTCCGCGGCGCTCAAGGCCCAGCACGCCCTCGCGGACCGCCTCGTGCTGCACAAGCTCCGCGCCGCGCTCGGCGGCGCGACCGAGTACGCCATCTCGGGCGGCGCACCCCTCGGTGAGCGGCTCGGGCACTTCTTCCGCGGTGTCGGGCTGCACGTCCTCGAGGGCTACGGGCTGACGGAGACGACCGCGCCCACGGCCGTCAACATGCCCGCGCGCTCGAAGATCGGCACCGTCGGTCCCCCGTTCCCCGGCACGTCCGTCCGCATCGCCACCGACGGCGAGATCGAGATCTCCGGCCCGCACGTCTTCCGGGGCTACCACGGCAACCCCGCGGCGACCGCGGAGGCCCTCGTCGACGGCTGGTTCCGCACGGGCGACCTCGGCGTGCTCGACGACGACGGCTACCTGACGATCACCGGCCGCAAGAAGGAGATCATCGTCACGGCCGGCGGCAAGAACGTGGTGCCCGCGCTCCTCGAGGACCGGCTGCGCGGCCACCCGCTCGTCAGCCAGGTCGTCGTCGTCGGCGACGGTCGGCCCTTCGTCGGGGCCCTCGTGACGCTCGACGCAGAGATGCTGCCCGGCTGGCTGGCCACCCACAACCTGCCGCCCATGGACGCGGCTGCCGCGTCGAAGAGCCACGCGGTGCTGGCCGCGCTCGACCGTGCCGCGGAGCGCACCAACGAGGCCGTCTCCCGCGCGGAGTCGATCCGCAAGCTCCGGGTGCTCGACCTCGACTTCACGGAGGCGAACGGCTACCTGACGCCGTCCCTCAAGGTCAAGCGTGGTGCGGTCATCCGGGACTTCGCCGACGAGATCGAGGCGCTCTACACGCGCTGAGCACGACGTCGCGGGGCACCCGGCACCAGGCCGGGTGCCCCGCGACGTCCGCTGCTGCTCAGTGGTGCCGGCGGTGCGTGTCGGCCGTGTAGGCCGGCGCGGTCTCGTGGGGCGTCGCAGCGTCGGACCAGCGCAGGAGCGCCCCGATCCCGTCCATGAGGTCGACGCTGCCCTCCTCGCCGTACGTCAGGCCCGCGTCCTGCCCGATGGCCGCCCGGAGCACCGCCACATCGGCCCGGAGCTCTCGCACGTCAGCAGCCGGCACGCCGAGGTCCGTCACGTCCTCACGCCGCATGCCGAGGTGCAGGGGGTCGGGCCCCACCCACAGCGTGCGCTCGCTCAGGCGCGCGACACTCGCTCCCGCCGCGTCGCGGACGATGACCACCTCGTCGACCTGCCCCTTCCGGAGCACCTCCACGAGGTCCGCGAGGGACGTGACACCGCCGTCGCCGCGCCCCAGGGCCTCCCGCAGCCGCGCGACGACCGCCTCCCGTCGGCGCGCCCGGAACGCCTCGAGGACGTCGTGCAGGTTCTGCGCGAACGCGTCCTCCTTGACACCGTCCGCGCGCGAGCCACCGGGGACCTCGACGAGGATCTCGCTCGCCTGCTGGCCCAGGTCCTCCCGCAGGAGCGCGACGGCGCGCACGTCGCCCGTGACGAGCAGCAGCTCCGGGCGGTGCTCGGCGACCAGCTTGTCCACCTCGGCCGCGACGGCGTCGGCGTTGCGCTCCCACGAGTCCTGCACGCGCATCTGGAAGCGCCGGTGCGCCCACCCTCCGCCGCCGAACTTGTGGACGACGTCGTGACCGCCCTCGACGTGGTCCACGACCGTCGTCGCGTCGTCGGCCTCGGGGCCCGACCAGACGAGGTCCGCGCCGAGCCGGTTGATCTCGACGAGCAGGTACCTGACGGAGTCGTCGGCAGCCATGGCGGCCGGGGCGAGCGACGGCACGCCGTCGTGGAACGCCTCGTCACGGATCGGCGGCTGCGGCAGCACCCGGTCGAAGAGGATGCGGTCCCCCGAGGCGACGAGGTAGCGGCCGTGGGGCCCCGGCACGTGCGTGGGGCGCAGCACCGCCTCCTGCAGAGCGTCCAGCGTCTGCGGTGGGCTGCCCAGATGCTCGAGCGTCCGTCGCATCCCGTTCCACCTGCTGCGGACCTCGCGGTCGCCGCCGGCCTCGTCCCCGCGGGTGGCGTCGAGGCACACCGTGGTGAGCGGCCCGTCGTGGTGGATCAGGGGCTTCAGGGAGTCGAGCTTCATCGAGCACCTCGCGATCGGATCGTCCAGGCCGGCGTCGTCGCCGGCTCGTCGTTCCCTTCACACCGTTCCTCAGAACGGCTCGCGGCGCCAGCCCGGCGCGGCCTTTTCGGCCGCCGGATCAGGCCGACTTCTCGCGCGGTGTCCGCTTGCTCGACGGCGCCGGCTCACGCGGCACGATCGTCGGGTTGACGTTCTCGAGGACCGTGCCGCGCGTGACCACCACGCGGGCGATGTCGTCGCGGCTCGGCACGTCGAACATGACCTGCTGAAGCACCTCTTCGAGGATCGCGCGCAGGCCTCGCGCGCCCGTCCCGCGCAGCAGCGCCTGGTCCGCGATGGCCTCCACGGCGTCCGGCGTGAACTCGAGCTCGACCCCGTCGATCTCGAACATCCGCTGGTACTGCTTGACGAGGGCGTTGCGCGGCTCCGTGAGGATCCGGACGAGTGCCTGCTGGTCGAGCGGCGAGACGGTCGTGATGACCGGCACGCGGCCGATGAACTCGGGGATGAGGCCGAACTTCAGCAGGTCCTCGGGCATGACGTCGCCGAAGACGTCCGTGTCGTCGGCCGAGTGCAGCGGTGCGCCGAACCCGATGCCCCTGCGCCCCGCGCGTGACGTGATGATCTCGTCGAGCCCGGCGAACGCGCCCGCGACGATGAACAGCACGTTGGTCGTGTCGATCTGGATGAACTCCTGGTGCGGGTGCTTGCGTCCGCCCTGCGGGGGCACCGACGCCGTCGTGCCCTCGAGGATCTTCAGGAGCGCCTGCTGGACGCCCTCGCCGGAGACGTCGCGCGTGATCGACGGGTTCTCGCTCTTGCGGGCGATCTTGTCGACCTCGTCGATGTAGATGATGCCCGTCTCGGCCTTCTTGACGTCGTAGTCCGCGGCCTGGATGAGCTTGAGCAGGATGTTCTCGACGTCCTCGCCGACGTACCCGGCCTCCGTCAGCGCGGTCGCGTCCGCGATCGCGAACGGCACGTTGAGCATCTTCGCGAGGGTCTGCGCGAGGTACGTCTTGCCGCAGCCCGTGGGCCCGATGAGCAGGATGTTCGACTTCGCGAGCTCGACCTGCTCGGCCTCCGGTCCGGAGCGTGCGAGCTCACCGGCCTGGATGCGCTTGTAGTGGTTGTAGACGGCGACGGCGAGCGACCGCTTGGCGGGCTCCTGGCCGATGATGTACTGCTCGAGGAAGTCGAAGATCTCGCGGGGCTTGGGGAGCTCGACCATGCCGACCTCGGTCGCCTCGGCGAGCTCCTCCTCGATGATCTCGTTGCAGAGGTCGATGCACTCGTCGCAGATGTAGACGCCAGGGCCGGCGATCAGCTTCTTGACCTGCTTCTGGCTCTTGCCGCAGAAGGAGCACTTGAGCAGGTCGGCGCCATCCCCGATGCGTGCCACTGCGATCTCCTCCCTGCCGGGCGCCTCGTGGCACCCATGACCTCAGACAACCATTGCACACCACGCCGGGCCCCCTGTCAGCCTGCGGGCCCGGCGGCGTGTCCCACCCTCCCGATCGACCGTCCGAGCGGGAACCTGAGCGTCTAGGACGTCGGGACGACGGCGGCCTTGCGGCTCGCCAGCACCTGGTCGACGAGCCCGTAGTCGAGCGCCTGCTGCGCCGAGAGGATCTTGTCCCGCTCGATGTCGAGCCGGACCTGCTCGACGTCACGCCCGGTGTGGTGCGCGATCGTCGCCTCGAGCCACTCCCGCATGCGGATCAGCTCGTTCGCGTGGATCTCGATGTCGGAGGCCTGCGCGTAGCCACCGCCCTCCATCGCGGGCTGGTGGATGAGCACGCGCGCGTTCGGCAGCGCGAGGCGCTTGCCCTGCGTGCCCGCCGCCAGCAGGACGGCCGCGGCCGAGGCCGCCTGGCCCAGGCAGACCGTCTGGATCTGCGGCTTGATGTACTGCATCGTGTCGTAGATCGCCGTCATGGCCGTGAACGAGCCGCCGGGCGAGTTGATGTACAGGATGATGTCGCGGTCCGGGTCCTGGCTCTCGAGGACCAGGAGCTGGGCCATGATGTCGTCCGCCGACGCGTCGTCGACCTGCACGCCGAGGAAGATGATGCGGTCCTCGAACAGCTTGGTGTACGGGTCCTGGCGCTTGAAGCCGTAGGCGGTGCGCTCCTCGAACTGGGGCAGCACGTACCGCGACGACGGCGTGCTCCCCGCGGTGCCGCCGAAGCCGCCGGCGAGTGCCGCGGCGCGGGAGATGAACTGGTGCTCGGTGCTCACGGATGCTCCTCGATGTGTGGTGGGCGTGGCTGGGGGCCGGCTCAGGAGCCGGTCGTCCCGCCGCCGCCGCTGACCGACCCGGAGTGGGTCACGACGTGGTCGACGAACCCGTACTCCAGGGCCTCCTCGGCCGTGAACCACCGGTCACGGTCGGCGTCGATGTTGATCTGCTCGACGGACTTGCCCGTCTGCTCGGCGGTCAGCTCGGCCAGCACCTTCTTCATGTGCAGGATGAGCTCGGCGTTGATGCGCACGTCCGTCGCGGTGCCCCCGATGCCGCCCGAGGGCTGGTGCATGAGGACCCGGGCGTGGGGCGTGATGTAGCGCTTGCCCTTGGCGCCCGAGGACAGCAGGAACTGGCCCATCGAGGCAGCCATGCCCATGGCGACGGTGGCGACGTCCGGCTGGATGTACTGCATGGTGTCGTAGATCGCCATGCCCGCGGTGATCGAGCCGCCGGGCGAGTTGATGTAGAGGAAGATGTCCTTGTCCGGGTCCTCCGCGGCGAGGAGCATCAGCTGCCCGCAGATGGCGTTCGCGTTGTCGTCGCGCACCTCGGAGCCCAGCCAGATGATCCGCTCACGGAGCAGCCGGTTGTAGATGTGGTCGTTCAGACCCAGGTTGGGTCCCTCGCCCCGCGCGTCACGCGGCTGCAGCTGGCTCATCTCGTTCACGGCTCTCCTCGTCCTTCGTGCCCTGACCCGCGTGGTGGATGCGGGTCCTCACGTCGTGCACGGTGTGCAGTGACCCTAACGCGCGGGGGTGCGCCGCCACGTCCCGCACCGGGCCCTTTTCGCTGACGGCGCACGGCCGGGGCCCGGGGCGCCTGCTCGCGCTCGACGCGGCGCCCGGCGACGCCGAGGGCCCCGTGCCGCGTGCGGCAGGGGCCCTCGGGATCGTGCGGTCGTCAGGTCGAGCGGGTCGTGCCGGCGCTCCCGGGCAGCGGGCCCGACGCGCCCGCGGGGGTCAGACCTCGGGCTTGGCGTCCTCGTCGGCCGCGTCCTCGACGGCGACCTCGTCGGCGGCGTCCGCCTCGGCCAGCGTCTCCTCGACGAGGGCCTGGGCGGCAGCGACGGCGTCCTGCTCGTCCTCGTCGTCGGTCCCGATGTACTCGGACAGGTCGACGACCGCACCCGAGCCGTCCACGACGCTCACCTGGCGCAGGGCGACGGCGACGGCCTTGGAACGGCCGACCTCGGCGATCATCGCGGGGATCTGGCCCTGCTCGTCCACGGTCTTGATGAACGTGTTGGGGTCCATCCCGTACTGGCGGGACGCGCTCACGAGGTACTCGAGGAGCTCGTTCTGGGAGACGCGGACCTTGAGGCTCTCCGCGAGGGTGTCGAGCAGGATCTGGGTCGCGAGCGCCTCACGGGCCTGCGTCTGGACCTCGGCGCGGTGCTCCTCGTCCTCGAGGCGACCCTCGGACTCGAGATGACGGTGCACCTCGGCCTCCACGACACCGGTGGGCACGGGGATGTCGAGCCCGTCCTGGAGCCGCTCGAGGAGCAGGTCACGCGCCTGGACGGCCTGGTTCGACGCCTTGGCCTTGGCCGCCTGCGAGGTGAGGTCCTCACGCAGCTCGTCGATGGTGTCGAACTCGCTCGCCAGCTGGGCGAACTCGTCGTCGGCGTCGGGCAGCTCGCGGACCTTGACCGTGGTGGCCGTGACGGTCACGAGCGCGTTCTCGCCGGCGTGCTCGCCGCCCGCGAGGGCGGTCTCGAACGTCGTGGTCTCACCGGCGGAGAGGCCAGTGAGCGCCTCGTCGAGGCCCTCGAGCATGTTGCCCGAGCCGATCTGGTAGGAGATGCCGTTGACCGCGTCGACCTCGTCGTCACCGACGGCCGCACGCAGGTCGAGCACCACGTAGTCGCCCTCGGCCGCGGGGCGGTCGACCCCGACGAGGGTGCCGAACCGCTCGCGCAGCGCGTCGAGGCGCGCGTCGACGTCGGCGCCCGTCACGGTGACGTCGTCGACCGTGATCGTCACGTCCGTCAGGTCGGGCAGCGTGACCTCGGGCCGGATCTCGACCTGCGCCGTGAAGCTCAGGCCGCCGTCGGGCTCGGTCAGCGCGGGGACCGCGGTGACCTCGATCTCGGGCTGGCCGAGCGGGCGGATGTCCGCCTCGGCGACGGCCTGGCGGTAGAACCCGGCCATCCCGTCGTTCACGGCGTGCTCGATGACCGCGGCACGCCCGACGCGCTGGTCGATGATGCGCGCCGGGACCTTGCCCTTGCGGAAGCCGGGCACCTGCACCTGCGAGCCGATGTGCTGGTAGGCGTGCTCGATGCTCGGCTTCAGCTCCTCGGACGTCACCTCGACGGTCAGCTTGACCGTGGTGGCGTCCAGGGTCTCGACGGCGCTCTTCACAGCAGTGGTCTCCAACGGCTCGGGTCCGCCCCCGGTGAGGTCCGGAGGTCTGTGGCTCGGGGCCGCACGGCCCCGGGGATCTGGCGCGGCCGGGCAGGCTGGAGCCCACCGGCGCGGCCCGTCGATCCTACGGCACGCACGCGTACCCGCCGGGCGGCGTGCGTCCCGCTCGCAGCAACCTGCTCCGGCACCCTGCCGCTCGGTCGGGATGGACGGATTCGAACCGACGACCTTCCGCTCCCAAAGCGGACGCGCTACCAAGCTGCGCCACATCCCGTGCCCCCGGTGCACCCGGCACCGGGACGCTCTCCTCGTCCACCGGGGCGGACGAGTCGTGAGCGACCTCCAGGGTAGCGGTCGGGCGGCGCCGCCCGACCCGGGGCCACCGCCACCCCGCTCGACGTCCCGGCGTGCGGCCGGCTCCGGCGTCGACCCCATGGTCGATCTCACATCGTGGTGTTAATTCTGTGCTCCGTCCGTGTGAACGGTGGGCCCATTCGTCCCGGTATGTCCCATCCTGGCGGACGGCGCGCGGCCCCGAGTCACGTTCATCCTTGACAGGACCCCTTGTGGTCCCGTGACGGGCCGAACACGATGTGTCGCAACCACCGCGGGGCCCAGCGGTGGGGGACGTCTCCGGGATCCAGAACGGTCGTCGACCGCCCGGACCACGCGCTGCCGATCGCACGGCCGCCATCCCTGCCTCGCCAAGGACGCCGCCGCAGCCACCCCTGCCGACCGAGCCCGAGGTGCGCCATGTTCATCTTCCTGCTCCAGCTCCGCCACATGCTCCAGGACAGCTCGGAGTACTACCTCTTCGCCGCCTTCTCGGCCCTCGTGTGGGCCCTGTGGGCGCTCAAGGTCGTCCTGTCGCGGCGCTACCGCCCGTACATGCTCCCCCACCGCACGACCACGAGCGTCGTCGTCCCCGTGGTCGACGAGCCCGAGGACCTCTTCCGGGACGTCCTCGCGCGGATGGTCGAGCAGCACCCCGACGAGATCATCGTGGTCATCAACGGTGCCCGGAACACCGTGCTCGAGCGCGTGTGCGACGAGTTCGCCCCGCTCGTGCGGTGGACCCACACCCCGGTCCCCGGCAAGCGCAACGCCGTGCGGATCGGCACGCTCATGTCGCGCTACGACATCACGGTCCTGGTGGACTCGGACACGGTCTGGACGCCCCGCGTGCTCGAGGAGCTCGTCAAGCCGTTCGCGGACGACCGCGTCGGCGGCGTGACGACGCGCCAACGGATCCTGGAGCCCACGCGCAGCTGGATCACGCGGTGGGCCGACTGGCTCGAGAACTCGCGCGCCCTGTACTCGATGCCCGCGCAGAGCGTCCTGGGCCAGATCGGCTGCCTGCCGGGCCGCACCATCGCGTTCCGCCGCAACATCCTCGTCCGCGTCATGGACCGGTTCATGACCGAGAGGTTCCTCGGCGTGTTCCTCGAGGTGTCCGACGACCGCACCCTGACGAACCTGACGCTCAAGGAGGGCTACCGGACCGTCTACCAGCACACGAGCCTCGTCTACACGGACGCCCCGCTGCAGATCAAGAAGCTGTTCAAGCAGCAGCTGCGCTGGGCGCGGGGAAGCCAGTACAACACCCTGCGGATGCTCCCGTGGATGCTCGGGCACGCGCCGTGGCTCGCGCTGTTCTTCCTCGCCGACATCGTCCTGCCCTTCCTGCTCGTGGGCACGATCCTGGGCTGGGGCTACCGCGCCGTGACGGGCACGGGCGTCAACTTCTACGAGGCGATCCTCGCGACGTACGGCGAGCAGGTCGGCTGGGTGTGGGTCGTCGCTCTCATGATCACGTCCTCGGTGCTCAGCATGGCGATCCGCCAGATCCGGCACCTCCAGGAGGTCCCGTCCGACTTCTTCCGGCTCCCCGTGTTCATCGTCGTGTCCACGTTCTTCCTCATGCCCGTGCGCCTCATCGGGTTCTTCCGCATGGGGCACGTCAGCGGCTGGGGCACGCGTGCGGGGGCGTACAGCGGCGGCCCGGGTGATGCCGCACCCGACGTCGAGGCCCTGACGCAGCGCCCGGTCGACGGCCGCTCGAGCTCGGCCCTGCTCTCCGAGCTCGAGCACCTGCACGGCCCGGGCCCGGTAGACGTCGTGGACCGTGCCCCCGGTGCCCCAGGCGGCCCAGGTGCCCCGGCCACCCCGGGGGTACGGCCGACGGCTCCCGACGCGCGGGTCGTCGTGGCCGGGTCGCCGAGCCTCGCGACCGGTACGCAGGCGGTCGCGACCCGCACCCGACGCGTGGCCCGGGAACCAGTGGCACGCACCGCCCCGACGAGCGCTCGCCGGTTCAACCCGCTCGCCGCCGTCCCGTACCTGATCGGACTCGCGATCCTCTCCCTGGAGGCACTCCTCTATGTCTGAGAACAGCCCGACGTCGCCGACCAGCCCGACGTCCCAGGAGCACACGCACAGCCCCGCCACCCACTGGTGGACCGCATCGGGCCTGTCACCGCGGGCCAAGCTCGGCACCGCCGTCGTCGCGAGCCTCCTGCTCGTCGTCACCGTCGCCGTCTGGACGTCGCCCTCGGGGCCCGACAGCGCCGAGGCCGCGACCTCACCGACCGTCAGCGCCGAGGAGCAGCGCCTGGCCGACGAGCTCGCCCGCGTGCAGGGCCGGCTCGACGCCCGGGAGACGGAGCTCGCGGACCTCAAGGCCGCTCAGGAGAAGGCAGCCGCCGAGCGGGCCGCGGGCCAGGCGAGCGGGCAGGCCAAGGCGGAGGCCGAGCGCGCGGCGGCCGACGCGGAGTCCCAGGCCAAGGCGGCAGCGGAGCGGGAGGCGGCTGCCGCGCGTGGCCGGGCCCGTGCCGCTGCCGAGCGCGACGCCGCGACAGCACGCGGGCAGGCCGCCACCGCGCAGGGCCAGGTCTCGTCCGCCCAGAGCCGCGCCGAGGAGGCGGAGGCCGAGGCCGAGGCCGCGCGCCAGGCGGCCGCCGCCGCGCAGAGGCGCGCCGACGCCGCCGCGGAGCAGGCCAAGCCACCGGCCCCGCAGCCACCCACGAAGCCCACGGCACCCACCCTCGCGGAGCTCGTCGACCCGAGCGAGCGGCAGTTCGGCCTCTACACGCCGCAGTCCCCGTTCAGCTGGGCCGAGCTGGACGACGTCGTCGCCAAGGTCGGCCACCGGCCGACGATCGCCGGGTACTTCCAGGGCTGGGACGGCGACTTCCGTCCGGACGCCGTCACACGGTCGTGGGAGCGCGGCATGATGCCCCTCCTGACCTGGGAGTCGCGCCCTATGAAGGCGGGCAACGACCAGGCGGAGGACCCCGACTACTCGCTGCCGGTCATCATCGGCGACCCCGAGAACGGCGTGCCCGGCCGGTACGACGAGTACCTGCGCCAGTACGCGCGGGACATCGTCGCGCTCGGCCTGCCACTGGCGATCCGCCTCGACCACGAGATGAACGGCAGCTGGTACCCGTGGGGCGAGCGGGCGTGGGGCGGCAACCCCCTCAACGGGAACCGCAAGGGCGACTTCGTCACGATGTGGCGCCACGTGCACGACATCTTCGAGGCCGAGGGCGCGGGCGAGTACGTCCTGTGGGTCTGGGCGCCGAACATCGTCAACTCCCTGCCCGCCTACGCGAAGAACTCGTCCTGGTACATGAGCAGCCTCTACCCGGGCGACGAGTACGTGGACTGGGTCGGGCTCTCCGGCTACTACCGGCCCCCGTACCGCGCCGACCAGACCCCGACCTTCCAGTACACGTTCGACCGGTCCCTGGACCAGCTGCGCGAGGTCGCACCTGGCAAGCCGATCCTGCTCGCCGAGATCGGCGCGTCGGAGGTCGGCGGCAAGAAGCCCGCGTGGGTCACGAGCCTCTTCGACTCCCTCGCTGAGCCGGAGTACGACGACGTCGTGGGGTTCGCGTGGTTCCACCACACCGTCACGACCATCAGCGGCGGGGAGCGCGTCACGAACGACTGGCGCATCACCTCGCGGCGCGACTCCCTCGAGGCCTTCGTGGCAGGGATGGACGACCCGGCGACCGGGTTCGGGCCCGCGACGACGGCATCCGCCACCGAGGTCCAGCCGACGCCCGGGCCGACCAGCACCGCCCCGCCCGCCGAGGAGCCGGCGTTCGTCGACCCCTCACCGGACCGCGCGGGGCCCGACGCCGGCGAGAGCACGCCGAGCCCGACGGCGACAGCCACGCCCACACCCACGCCGTCCGGGACGCCCGAGCCGTCACCGACCCCCACGCCCACGCCGTCGGGGACGACGCCGCCACCGGCCCCGGAGCCCGAGCCGACCCCGGGGAGCAGCCCGTGAACCGCCGACGCCCGCGCCCGTCCCGCTCCACGACCGACCACCTGGAGGTTCCGATGACCGCTCAGCCGTTGACAGTCCGCACCAGGCCTGCCGAGGACCCCGGCGCCGACGACGCCGCCCCGCCACGCGTGAGCGTGATCGGCACGGGCTACCTCGGCGCGACCCACGCCGCCGCGATGGCTGCGCTCGGGTTCGCCGTGGTCGGGTTCGACACCGACGAGGCCAAGCTCAGGGCCCTGAGCCTGGGCAAGGTGCCCTTCTACGAGCCCGGGCTCGACGAGCTCCTGACCGAGCAGGTCGAGGCGGGTCGCCTGCGGTTCACCTCGGACGTCGCGGAGGCCGCGGCCTCGGCCGACATCCACTTCATCTGCGTCGGGACCCCGCAGATGAAGACGAGCCACGCGGCCGACCTGCGGTACGTCGAGGCCGCTGTCGTGTCGGTCGTGCGTCACCTGCGTTCGGACGCGCTCGTCGTCGGCAAGTCGACCGTGCCCGTGGGCACCGCGGAACGGCTGCGCGCGCTCGTCGCCGAGAACGTGCCCCCGGGCATCTCAGCCGAGCTCGTGTGGAACCCGGAGTTCCTGCGCGAGGGCAAGGCCGTCACGGACACGCTGCACCCCGACCGCATCGTGCTCGGCGGGACGAGCCCGCGCGCGGAGGCGCTCCTGCGCACGCTGTACGCGCGGCCCATCGCCGAGGGCACGCCGGTCGTCACGTGCGACCTGCCCACGGCCGAGCTCGTCAAGGTCAGCGCGAACGCCTTCCTCGCGACCAAGATCTCCTTCATCAACGCGATCGCGGGCGTGTGCGAGGCGGCGGGGGCCGACGTCACGGTCCTCGCTGACGCCCTGGGGCACGACCCGAGGATCGGCCGCCAGTTCCTCGACGCGGGCCTCGGGTTCGGCGGCGGCTGCCTGCCCAAGGACATCCGGGCGCTCATGCACCGCGCCGGGGAGCTCGGTGCGCACCGCGCGGCCCAGCTCCTCCAGCAGGTCGACGAGATCAACATGGGCCAGCGTGAGCGCGTGGTCGACCTCGCGCTCGAGGCGTGCGGCGGCTCGGTGCTGAACCGGCGGGTCGGGGTCCTGGGGGCGGCGTTCAAGCCGGACACGGACGACGTGCGGGACTCCCCCGCGCTCAACGTCGCGGCCGCGCTGCACCTGCGCGGTGCGCAGGTCACGGTGTTCGACCCCAAGGCGTCGGACACCGCCCGCAGCACCTTCCCGACGCTCGGCTACGCGACGTCACCCGAGGAGGCCGTCGAGGGGGCGGACGTCGTGCTCGTCCTGACGGAGTGGGCCGCCTTCGTCGAGAGCGACCCGGCGCGGCTCGCCGCGCTCACGCACCGCGCCCGCGTGATCGACGCGCGGGGAAAGCTCGACGCCGGGCGGTGGCGCGCGGCGGGTTGGGAGTTCAGGGGGTTGGGGCGGCCGGCCGCGTGAAGCCCGGGGGCAGAGCCGCGTGAGGCCCGGCGTGACCCCTGCGTGAGACGGGCTGGGACGCGGGCGAGGCGGGGGCACACGGCAGGCGCGGGGACGAGGGGCGACGCACGGGTGCGACTTGACAGTCGTCCCATGACAGCGCATCTTTGTACTGACCGGTCAGTACTAGAGAACCGAGCCCCATGTCCGCCGTCGCTCCCGCCCCCACCCGCACCGAGGCACCTCTCGCATCCCCCGGCAGCCCGCCCTCGGCGCGCCTCCCGCTCGCCGTCGAGGCACGCGCCCTGACGCTGCGCACACGCCGCGGCCTGGTCTACGGGCCTGTGGACCTCGAGATCGCCGAGGGCGCGCTCGCCGTCATCCAGGGCCCGCAGGGCGGCGGCCGCTCGAGCCTGCTGCTCACGCTCGTCGGCCGGATGGTCGCCGATGCGCCCTCGCGCCTCACCGTCCTCGGCGAGGCCCTCCCCGCGCGGCGCACGGCGGTGCAGCGGCGAGCAGCCATCGCCGGGTTCGCGGGCATCGACGACCTCGACGAGGGCGTGACGGTGCAGGAGGTCGTGCGCGAGCGCCTCGCCTGGCTCGCACCGTGGTACCGGCGTACCCCGAGCGTCGGTCAGCGGACGTTCACCGCGCTCGCCGCACCCGTCTTCGGCGACCGGCCGATCCCGCGGGTGGACACCCTGATCTGGGATCTCGACGAGGTCGACGCGATGCTCCTGCGGATCCTGCTCGCGATGCTCCAGGAGCCGGAGCTGCTCGCCGTCGACGACGTCGACCAGGTGCACGACTCCGCGCGTCGGCAGATCGTCTGGGACCGCCTCGCCGCGATCGCCGCGACCGGCACGACCGTCGTCGCGTCCGTCGCCTCCCTCGACGAGGTCAGCCGCATGTCCTGGCCGCTCGCCCCTGCACAGATCAACCTCGCCACCGGGCCGCACGCGGTCCCGGCCGCCTGAACCCCGGGAACCCCTGATGCTCTCCCTGACCTCCACCGGCACCGAGCTGCGCCGGTTCAGCCGCGGCCTGCTCCCCCGCCTCGCCGTCGGCGCGATGATCCTCGTCCCCCTGCTCTACGGAGCGCTGTACCTCTGGGCCTTCTGGGACCCCACCGGCAACCTCGACAAGCTGCCCGTCGCCCTGGTGAACGCGGACACCGGCGCCACGGTGGACGACGAGCCCCTGACCGCCGGGCAGGACGTCACCGACCGGCTCGTCGACTCGGGAGACCTCGACTGGCGGGTCACCGACGCGGCCGACGCCGAGCAGGGCGTCCGGGACGGGACCTACTACTTCGCGGTCACCATCCCCGCGGACTTCTCGAGCGACATCAGCTCCGCCGGTGGGGACGACCCCACGCCCGCCCGGCTCGACGTCACGTACAACGACGCCAACTCGTTCCTCGCCACGACCCTCGGGCGCTCGGCGATGGCCCAGGTCCAGGCAGCGGTGTCCACGAGCATCGGCGAGCAGGCCGTCGACACCGTCCTCGTCGGGCTCGGCTCGGCACGCGACGGGTTCGCCCAGGCGTCCGACGGCGCCCTGACCCTGCGGACCGCGAGCGGCGACCTGTCCGCGGGCACGCACCAGGTGGCCGACGGGGCCGGGACGGCAGCGAGCGGGGCCGCGCAGGTCGCCGACGGCTCGGCCCAGCTCGCCACCGGGAGCAGCCGGCTCGCCACCGGTGCCCAGCAGCTCTCCGCCGGCGCAAGCACGCTCTCGACCGGCGCTGCCTCCGCCGCCACGGGCGCCACGCAGGTGTCGGCGGGCGCGACGCAGCTGGCCGACGGCGCCCACACCGCCGCGACCTCGTCCCAGCAGCTCGCCGCCGGAGCCGCCCAGGTCAGCGCGGGCGTCGACCAGACCGTCACCACCGTGACCGGCCTCGCCGGGAAGCTCCCGACCCTGCAGACCGCGATGACGACGGCGGCCCACCAGCTCGCCACGATCGCGCAGGGCGGCACGGTGACCCCGGCGGACGCCGGCGCGACGGCGTCCGCGATCGGCCAGGCGGCCGCCGGGCTGCCGTCGACCCCGGAGGCGCTGAGCACGATGAACGTCCAGCTCACGGCCCTCCAGCAGGGCGCTCGCGACCTCAGCGCCGGAGCGGGTGCGCTCAGCACGGGCCTCGGCACGCTCGACACGAAGAGCCACGAGCTCGCCACGGGCGCCGCGACCCTGTCCGACGGCGTCGGTCAGCTCTCGACCGGGGCCACGAGCCTCGACACCGGTGCACGCACGCTCGCGACGGGCGCCGCCGAGGCGTCGACGGGAGCGCAGGCCCTCGCCGACGGCGCCGCCGACCTGGCGACCGGCACGACGACCCTCGCCGACGGGGCGTCCCAGGTCGCGACCGGGAGCGACCAGCTCACCGAGGGCACGCAGCAGCTCGCGGACGGCCTCGCCGAGGGCACCGCCCAGATCCCTGACGACTCGACCGAGCTGCGCACGCAGCGTGCCGAGGTGATCAGCGCACCGGTCGACCTCAGCACGAGCGCCGTGGCCGAGGCCGAGCACTTCGGCGAGGGGTTCGCGCCCTTCTTCATCCCGCTCGCGCTGTTCGTCGGCTCGCTCATCACGTGGCTCCTGCTGCGGCCGATGCCCACGCGCGCCCTCGCCACCCCGGTGCACGGCCTGCGCGTGACGCTCGCGGGGCTCCTGCCCGCACTGGCGATCGGCGTCGGCCAGGTCGTCGTGATGCTCGCCGTGATCCACCTCGGGGTCGGCCTGGAGATGACGTCGGCGGCCGGGACCGTCGCGTTCACGCTCCTCGTGGTCGCGGCGTTCATGGCGCTCCAGCAGATGCTGCTCGCCCTCCTGGGCCCGGCCGCGGGCAAGATCGCGATCCTCGCGCTCCTGATGCTCCAGCTCGCGTCGTCGGGCGGCACGTACCCGGTCGAGACGACGCCCCTGTTCTTCCGGGTCGTGAACCCGATGCTGCCGATGTCCTACGCCGTCACCGGGCTGCGGCAGCTCATCACCGGGGGCGCCGACGGGCGGCTGTGGCTCTCGGTCGCCGTCCTGGCCGCCGTCCTCGTCGGGTCGCTCGCCGTGACGACGTGGCGCGCCGGGCGGCTGCGGACGTGGACCATGGCACGCCTGCACCCGGCCCTGTCCATCTGAGCCCGTGGCCCCCCACCAGGATCCACGGGATCCCCCGGATCTGAGACAGTGACCCTCATGACCGCGAGCGCGCCCGGGCTGCCCCCCGCCGGCGAGGACCGCCGCCCCTCCCGGCCAGGTGCGGGCGCCCCGGCCCGCGACACGCGTGCGGCGATCATCGACGCGGCCGTCACGCTCATCGCGAACCGCGGCTTCTCGGCGACGTCCGTCGACGAGATCGCCGCGGAGGCCCGCGTGGCCAAGGGCAGCGTGTTCTACAACTTCGGGTCCAAGGCCGCGCTGTTCGAGGCGGTCATCGTCGAGGGCGTGCAACGCCTGACGGTCGCGCTGCGGACCGCCCGGGAGGGCCGTGAGGGGCGCGAGGCGATGTCCGCGCTCGTCTCGGAGCTCCTGGTGCAGATCCAGGCGCACCCCGACTTCGCGAAGGTCATCGTCGCCGAGGTGTTCCGCACCGGCCGGGACTGGCAGGAGCCCATCCGGCAGGTCCGCAACGAGTCGTTCACCGTGCTCGCCGAGGTGGTCGCGGCGAGCTGGCCCGGGCGGGACCCGTCGCTGACCGCCGCGACCGTCTTCGGCGGGACGCTCGTGGCGGGGCTCGAGTGGCTGGCGTTCCAGCCGCACCGGACCGCCGACGACGTCCGTGAGGCGGTGCTGTCGACGTTCCTCGACGGGCTCCCGGCGTAGCGACGACCGGACGGTCGGGGCAGGCTTGGCGGCCACCCCGACCGTCCGACGTGAGATCGCTGCCGCGGACCCGTTACCCTGGGTCCGCCGTCCCGTCCTGGACCGCCCTGACCTGCTCAGGGAGAGCCTGCGGCGGGACCGCGCGGGTGTAGCTCAATGGTAGAGCCCCAGTCTTCCAAACTGGCTACGCGAGTTCGATTCTCGTCACCCGCTCCCCTGCCGAACCGCGCGTGTACCCGAAGGTTCATCCGGTCGCCCGCGGCCCCCGCTCCGGCCCGCTACCCGGCGACAGCGGCCCTCGTCCGCCAGGCGCTGCCCACGGTCGCCACGAAGGCGATGCCGACCACCGTCAGGGCGAGCACCCCCGCCGCGGGCCAGGCCACCGCCAGGGAGATCCCGCTGCCCAGGCCGTACCCGACCCCGACGAGCGCGGGGAGCGCGGCGGCCACGCCCACGACGAGCGCCGCGACGGCGACGAACGCCGACTCGACCGTGACCATCGTCCGCACCTGCGCCTGCGTCGCCCCCGTGCGCCGCAGCAGGGCGAACTCGCTCCGCCGGGCGCCCGTGAGCATCACGAGCGTGTTGGCCGCCGCGATCGCGACGAAGAGCACGAGCAGGAGCACCAGCACGTTCGACAGCTCCTGGGACGACGCCGAGGACGCCGCGTCCCGGGCGTACCCCGCGGCGTCGGTGGACTCGAGGCCCAGAGCCGCGAGCGCAGAGGCGGCCGCCGCGGCGTCACCGTCCGCCAGACCGACGAGCAGGGTGTCCGCACGCGCTGCCCGGACGTCGGCGGGCAGGCCCCGCGCGTCCACGAGGTAGTCCCCGAAGCCGAGGCCGCGCTCGTACACCGCGACGATCTCGGCACTGGTCTGCGCGCCGCCGTCGAAGCGCAGGTCCACGGTGGAGCCCACGCCCTTGCCGGTGCCGAAGACCGCCACGGAGCTCACGGCGATCGTGCCCGGCGCGGCGAGGTCGTCGAGCGAGCCGTCGACCACACCGGGGTCGAGCAGCCGGGCCGCGTCGGCGCCGAGGACGCGCAGGCCCGTGGCCTCCCAGGCGAGGCCGTCGAGCAGCGGCATCTCCTCGTCCTGGTCGTCGACCTTGACCTCCGCGGCCGCCGTCGAGAGCGGGACCACGACGCCGACACCCGCCGTCGCCGCGACGGCCGCCTCCTCCGCGGGTGTCACGCCGTCGGGCGACGTGACCACGAGGTCGGCGCGGATGCCGTCGCTCAGCTCGCCGACAGCCGCCCGGGTGAGGGCCACCGTCATCCCGGTCTGCACCACACCGAGCGTGAGGAAGAGCGCGAGCGGCGTGATGGCCGCCGTGAGCCGGCGCGAGAAGCCCCGCGCGTTCACGAGGGCGAGCATCGTCGCGCCGCTGCTCGCCGTGCGCGTCGCGGCCACCGAGCGCCGGGCCGCCCAGGCGACGACGACGGGTCCCGCGAGCGCCGCGGCCGTGATGAGCAGGAAGGCCGAGACCGCGCCCACGGCGCTGCCGAGCGCCCCAGGCAGGACGAACGGCGTGCCCGCGACGAGGAGGCCCGCGACGAGGAGGCCCACCGCGCTCGCGCGCCGGACGGGGCCGATGCCGGCAGGCTCAACGGCGCTGCGCCGCACGGCAGCCGTCGGGCTCATCCTCGCCACCGAGCGCGCCGAGACCCGGGCGGCGAGCAGGCCCGTCGGGACGAGCAGCAGGAGCGTGCCGAGCACCGGCCACGGCGAGAGCGTCAGGACGTGCCCGGGCGGCACGATGCCGCTGCGCTCGAGCAGCGGGGTCATCAGCCCTGCAGCGAGGAGCCCGGGCACGACCCCGAACGGTGCCGCGATCGCGAACACCGCCAGGACCTCGGCCGTGACCATCGCGCGCACCTGCGGGGCGGTGGCTCCCACGGCACGCAGCAGGGCGAACTGGGCGTGGCGTGGGCGCAGCGCCGCGGAGAACGTCGACGCGACCACGAGCACGACGACGAGGACGGTCGTCCCGGCGAAGGAGGAGGCCGCCGTGGTGAGCAGCGTCAAGGGCTTGCCCGACGCGTCCCCGCGCGCTCCGGACTCGAGCCAGACGCCGGTGGCGGTCAGGAGCGCCGAGGCGAGCGCGACGATCACGAGGCTCCCGGCGAACGAGGCGCGGTAAGTGCGCAGGGCGGACCTGGCGAACGACCACATGGCCCTAGCTCCCGAGCTCGACGAGGCGGGCGGCGATCTGCGCGGTCGTGGGCGCGACCATCTCACCCGCGAGGCGTCCGTCCGCGAGGAAGAGGACCCGGTCCGCGGCGGCGGCGACGTGCGGGTCGTGCGTCACGACGACGAGCGTCTGACCCAGGCTCTTCGCGGTGGTCCGCAGCACGTCGAGCACCTGGTCGCCCGTGCGGCGGTCGAGCGCCCCGGTCGGCTCGTCCGCGAAGACCACGGTCGGGCGGGCGACGAGCGCGCGGGCGATCGCGACGCGCTGCGCCTGGCCGCCGGACAGCTCGCTCGGGAGCCGCTGCTCGAGCCCCGTCAGGCCGACGGCGGCGACGAGCGCGTCCTGCCACACCGGGTCCGGTCGGCGCGCGTCGAGCAGCAGGGGCAGCCCGATGTTCTCCGCGACGGTGAGGTGTCCGACGAGGTTGTAGGCCTGGAACACGAACCCGACGTGCCTCCTGCGGAACCGCGTGACGTCGTCGGGCGCGAGCGCGGTCAGGTCCGTGCCGCCGAGGACCACGCGCCCGCTGGTCGGCGTGTCGAGACCCGAGGCGCAGTTGAGGAACGTCGACTTGCCCGAGCCGGACGGACCCATGACGGCCGTGAAGGAGCCCGGCGGGATGTCGAGCGAGACGCCCGCCAGGGCGGTCACGACCTCGGGCCCGTTGGGGTAGGTCTTGTAGAGCTGGGCGAGGTGGACGGCCGTGTCGACGGCCGTGGTGGTGGGTGACATGGGGGTTCCTTCGTCGAGGTGATGTCGTCCGTGCTCGACGCTAGGAAGGGCGGGGCAGGCGCTCCAGCCGCCTTCGGAGCAAGGCGCGAGGTTGCGCCTTTGGGTGCAGGTGCAGCCTCGCGGCGGACCCCCTGCACCTTTCGACGGGTCCCGCCGGCTTCGATCCTTCGGGGCTCGATGCCCCAGGTGTCGCGTTCCTAGCGTCGTCGTGTGGCTCGTTCCGCCACCCGGACACGACGAGAGGACCCCTCATGACGGTCATCGACACGCTCCCGAACGGGCCAGGCCGCCCGGCCGGCCCCGAGGCCGCGAACGGTCCGGGGGCCCGCGCGACAGGCCCGCTGGGCCTGGTCCGCCGGCACCCGCTCCTGAGCTTCTTCGTCCTCGCCAACGCGATGAGCTGGCTCGCCTGGCTGCCCTACATCCTGTCGCTCAACGGCCTGGGCGTCTGGGACTTCCGCTTCCCCGACGTCATGGGCTCCGGTCAGATCGCCGGTGTGCTGCCGGGCGCGTACCTGGGCCCGATCGCCTCCGCGTTCTTCGTGACGCTGGTCGCCGACGGCCGCGAGGGGCTGCGCCGCTGGGTCGGGCGCCTCTGGCGCTGGCGGGTGCGCCCACGCTGGTACGCCGTGACGCTGCTCGGCGTCCCCGCCGCGATGATCCTGACCGGGTTCGTCTTCTCGGGCGGCGAGATCCAGGCACCGTCCCTGATGGCGCTCGGCCTGTACCTCCCGCTGCTCCTGGCGCAGATGGTCACGACGGGTCTGGCCGAGGAGCCCGGCTGGCGGGACTTCGCGCTGCCGCGCCTGCAGCGCAGGCTCGGCGGGCTGCGTGCCGCGATGGTGCTCGGCCCCGTGTGGGCGCTGTGGCACATGCCCCTGTTCCTCAGCGACTGGGGCGGCTACCCCGATGCGCACTGGACGCACCCCGTGGCGTTCACGGTCTTCTGTGTCTCGTTCAACGTCGTGATGTCGTGGGTCTTCAACCGCACGGGTGAGAGCCTGCCGCTGTCGATGCTCATGCACGTCAGCGTCAACAACTTCGCCTCCGTCCTGTGGATCGAGATGTTCCCCTCGATGGGCGCGGACGTCGCGATGCCGGCGATGGCGGCGGCCTCCGTGGTCGCGGCGGCCGTCCTTCTCGTCCGCACCCGCGGGACGCTCGGGTACGTCCCCGCGACGCCGCTCCCGCGGGATGCGGCGTAGGCCCGAAGGTCGGGCCTCGCGCGCCGTCACGGCTGCGACGGCCCGACGACCCCGCGGGGCCGTCGCTCAGCCGCGTTCGCGGTCGGGCACCGCGACGATGCCGTTCTGGTAGGCCCACACGACCGCCTGGAGCCGCGACCGGACGCCGAGCTTCGGCAGCATCCGCGCGAGGTGCGACTTGACGGTCGAGACCTCCACGACCAGGTCCGCCGCGATCTCCTCGTTCGACATGCCCTGGGCGAGGAGGAGCAGGATGTCCCGCTCGCGCGGGGTCAGCACGCCGTCGCCGCGCTGCGCCACCACGGGCTGAAGGCTGCGGCGCTGCACGAACTCGCGCAGGACGCGGCGCGTGAGCGACTGGTCGATCGTGCCGTGGCCTGCGGCGACCTGCCGGACGGCGTGCGTGATCGCCTCCGGCTCGGCGTCCTTGAGCAGGAAGCCCGACGCCCCGGCCTCGAGGGCACCGAAGACGTAGTCGTCGAGGTCGAACGTCGTCAGGACGAGCACCGGGATCGCGGGGTCAGCGTCCGGGCCGCACAGCTCTCGGGCGACGGAGATGCCGTCGCGGCCGGGCATCCGGATGTCGAGGCACGCGACGTCGGGCCGCAGCTCGCGCGCCATCACGAGTGCCTGCGACCCGTCGGACGCGACACCGACCACCTCGATGTCCGGCTCCGCGCCGAGCAGGGCGGACAGGCCCGCGCGGACCAGCGGCTGGTCGTCGGCGATGAGTACGCGGATCATCCGGGCTCCTCCGGTGGTGCGGGCGACGACGTCTCGGCCGGTCCGCTGCCGTCCCGCGGGACCCGGAGGCGGACCTCCCAGCCGCCGTCGGGCGTCGGGCCGTAGCGCAGCCGGCCTCCCACGAGCTCGGCCCGCTCGTGCATGCCGACGAGCCCGAACCCGCCGCCCGGGCCGGGGTCCACGCCGTGCCCGCGCGCGTTCCGCACGACGACGACCAGGCGGTCGTCGTCACGGTCGTCGACCTCGACGACGCAGGGCGCGCCCGGCGCGTGGACGGCCGCGTTGGCGAGGGACTCCTGGACCATCCGGTACACGACGAGCTGGGCGAGCGGCCCGACGCCGGCACCCTGCTCGTGGGTCCCGGCGTCGGCGTCCGCCTCGGCGCCTGCGCCGGACGGGGAGGGCCCCGCCCCCACGGGTGCCCCGTCGCGGTCCGGCGCGTGGCCGGCGCCGTGCACCACGAGCCGGACGTCGGCGCCCGCCGCCCGGCGTGCCGCCACGAGGTCACGTACGGAGGCGAGCGACTCCACCGCCCGGCCGGCCCCGGCTCCCTCACGCAGGAGGCCCACGAGCCGCCGCAGGTCGTCGAGCACAGCCGTGCTCTGCGCGCGCACCTGCTGCGCCGAGCGCTTGGCCTCCGCCGGGTCCGTGTCGACCTGGTGCACGATCGCCGACGCCATGAGGGCGATCCCGGACATGTGGTGCGCGGCGATGTCGTGCAGCTCACGGGACATCGCAGCGCGCTCACGCGAGACCGTGGCGTCGACGAGCGCCACGTGCTCGCGCTGGAGCGCCCGCACCTCCTTGTCGCGTGCCTCGCGCGCCTCCCGGCGGGCCGCGACCGTGAGCGCGACGGGCAGCGGCACACCGACCACGCCGAGCGCCTGGACGAGCGCGACGCCCAGTGCCGGCCCGAGCGGCGAGGCGCCGCTGCGCACGTCGTTCACCGTCTGGGCACCCGCGACGAGGACGGCCGCGAGCGCCAGGACCGGCACGAGCCTGCGCAGGGGCGGCAGCAGCGCCACGGCGAACACGGCGACGAGGACCGCCCCGGTGGTCAGGCCGAACAGGGGGCTGGGTGCGAGCGCCGCGACGAGCCACGGCAGGGCGGCCGCCGTCGTGGCGGCGACCCGCGGGGCGCGCCGCACCCACAGCAGCGCGACGGCCTGGGCCACGAGGACGACCACCACGACCCACCAGCCGACGCTCCATGCCGCGGGCAGCGGACCGACCGCGTCCTCGTCCGAGGCGGCCAGGAGAGGGATCGACAGGAGCCCGGTGAGAGCGAGGACGCCGAACACCCCGGAGGCGGCCGCCTCGGCGCGGGTCGGCCGCAGGAGCGAGCGCGGATCGGCTGGCACTGTCCCCCTGTCCCCCTGTCCCCGTCGCCACACGTGCAGCGCCATCGTAGGTCCGACGGCGCACGGCCCACCGCGCCGCGTGCCCGGACGGGGCGGGGCGCGATTGCCGACGCCCGGTGGAACCGGCTACCGTCGCGCTACCGGACACCGAGCGGAAGGATGAGCGATGCGCAGCGCCTCGCCCGCCACCGCCGCCGCGCACCCCCACGCAGCGCCCTGCTGTCGTCCCGCGCACCGCTGTCTGTAGAGCGCTGGCCTGAGTCCTCCCGGACCGCCGCATCGCGACGTCGCCAGCGCTCGTCGACCCACGCACGACCCGCTCCCCAGCACACGCCCTCGCGGCACGCCCGAGCACCGGTCACGGCGACGCGTCCACGGCGCGGCACCCGACCGCGGCACCCTCCGTGCCACCCGCCGCAGCGACCCGGTCCACGGTGCGCCGGCCGGGTGCGGAATGGACCGGGCGCGTGCACCGTTGACCCCATGATCGCCCGGCCCCCCACGGGCCCCACGAGACGACGAGGAACCACCATGGCCCGCATCTACGACGACGTCACCCAGCTCATCGGCAACACCCCGCTGGTCCGCCTCAACCGCGTGACCGAGGGCGCCGGGGCGACCGTCGCCGCAAAGCTCGAGTTCTACAACCCCGCGAGCTCCGTCAAGGACCGCATCGGTGTCGCGATCGTCGACGCGGCCGAGGCGTCGGGCGAGCTCCCGCCCGGCGGCACGATCGTCGAGGCCACGAGCGGCAACACGGGCATCGCGCTCGCCATGGTCGGCGCGGCCCGCGGGTACGACGTGGTGCTGACGATGCCCGAGACGATGTCGAAGGAGCGGCGCGCGCTGCTCCGCGCGTTCGGCGCGGAGCTCGTGCTGACGCCCGGTTCCGAGGGCATGAAGGGCGCGGTCACGCGGGCCGAGCAGATCGCCGCCGAGCGCCCCGGCGCGGTTCTCGCCCGGCAGTTCGCGAACGAGGCGAACCCCGCGATCCACCGGGCCACGACGGCCGAGGAGATCTGGGCGGACACCGACGGCGGCGTCGACATCGTGGTGGCCGGCATCGGCACCGGCGGCACGATCACGGGAGTCGGGCAGGTCCTCAAGGAGCGCAAGCCCGGCGTGCAGGTCATCGCCGTCGAGCCCGCCGAGTCGCCGATCCTCAACGGCGGCCAGCCCGGACCCCACAAGATCCAGGGGATCGGCGCGAACTTCGTCCCGGAGATCCTCGACACGTCCGTCTACGACGAGGTCATCGACGTCGACGCCGACACCGCGATCCGTGTCGCGCGCGACACCGCCCGGCGCGAGGGCCTCCTCGTCGGCATCTCGTCCGGTGCGGCCATCCACGCGGCCGTGCAGGTGGCTCACCGTCCGGAGAACGCCGGCAAGCTCGTCGTCGTCATCGTGCCGTCGTTCGGCGAGCGCTACCTGTCCTCGGTCCTCTACTCGGACCTGATGGACTGACCATGGAGCACCTCTGGCGATTCCTGCGGGTCCTGCGCGAGGACCTCGACGCCGCACGACGGCGCGACCCTGCCGCGCGCAGCCTGCTCGAGGTCGCCCTGGGCTACCCGGGGGTCCACGCCGTGTGGGCCTACCGGGTGGCCCACCGGATGTGGCGTGAGCCGGGCCTGCGTCTGCCCGCGCGTCTGTTCTCCCAGCTCGCCAGGTCCGCCACGGGCATCGAGATCCACCCGGGCGCCCAGATCGGGCGCCGGCTCTTCATCGACCACGGCATGGGCGTGGTGATCGGCGAGACGGCCGTCGTCGGGGACGACGTCGTGCTGTTCCACGGCGCGACCCTCGGCGGCAAGGCGATGCGCCGTGGCAAGCGCCACCCGACCCTCGGCGACCACGTGGTCGTCGGGGCGGGCGCGAAGATCCTCGGGCCCGTGTGGATCGGTGACGGCGCCCAGATCGGCGCGAACGCCGTCGTCGTCAAGGACGTCCCGGCCGGCTCCGTCGCGGTCGGCGTGCCGGCTACGGTCCGCACGCGACCCCAGCCCTCCCCCGCTGCCGAGCTCGTCGAGGACCCCGCGATCTACATCTGACCGGGCCCAGGCCCGCGCGCCGACGCGCGGAGCCCGCCCGACGTCTCGGCATGTGGCACGGGAGCGGCGCAGCCTTGCCCTACGGGTGGAGCGCCCCTACTCTCGGGTCAAAGGTCCCAAGGACCGGGAATCATTGTCTCGCACCGCGAGACGCCGAGGAGAGGAGGCCGCGCCATGCACCGTCACCACGACGTGTCGATGGCGCTGCCGATGATGCCCTCCTCCTGTGGCTGCTGTCCGTGCATGCCACGCGCTGGCGCCTGACGCGCTGACTCCCCCGGAGCCGGCCCGCTCCGGTCCGACGGCGGACCTCGGTCGCCAGCGCTGAACCCCGGCCCGACCCACCGCTCCCCCGCGCCCGCACCGCGCCGCCCCGTCGAGGGCCGGCGCCCGGCCGCGCGAGGCTGGACCGACGAGGACCCATGACGCTCACCACGCCCACCGCTGTCCGCACCCACCCCGCACACCCGGTCTCCGTGCAAGGCGTGGGGCGCACCTTCGCCTCACGCGACCGCTCGGCACAGCCCCGCGCCGTGCTCGCCGACGTCGACCTCGAGATCGCCGCGGGCGACATCGTCGCCCTCATCGGCGCGTCCGGCTGCGGCAAGTCGACCCTGCTGCGCCAGGTCAGCGGCCTCGACGCACCCACCACGGGCCGGATCCTCATCGACGGTCGCCCGGTCGACGGGGTCGACGCCCGGTGCGCGGTCGCCTTCCAGGAGCCACGGCTGCTCCCCTGGCGCACGCTCACCCAGAACGTCGCGCTCGGGCTCCCCCGCGGCACCGACCGGGCGACCGGCGACCGGCGTGTGGCGGAGCTCCTCGACCTCGTCGGCCTCGCCGACTGCGCGGGCTACCGGCCACGCCAGGTGTCGGGCGGCATGGCGCAACGCGCCGCGCTCGCCCGCGCCCTCGCCCGGAACCCCGGCGTCCTCGTCCTCGACGAGCCCTTCGGGGCGCTCGACGCCCTGACCAGGCTGCGCATGCAGGACCTGCTCCTGGACGTCCACGCCGCCGAGCCGACCACGGTCCTGCTCGTCACGCACGACGTCGACGAGGCCCTGTACCTGGCCGACCGCGTCGTGCTGCTCGGTCGCCCCGCCGGTGCGCCGCCAGGCGCGCCCGCGGGCGTGCGCAGCGTCGTGACGGTCCCCGGACGGCGCCCGCGCGACCGCGGCGACGCGGGCCTCGCGCTGCTGCGCGCCCAGCTGCTCGACGGGCTCGGCGTGCCGACCCACCACGAGGCGCACGACCCGGACCAGCACCACTCGATCTGACGCGTCCACCCCGCGGCGACCGCCGCCACCATCCCTGCGCTCCACCACCCACCCCCCGGGGCGGCCGACCGGCCTCCCCGCCTGCCCAGGAGAACCCATGAGAATCCGCACCGCACTGTCCGTCACCGCGACGACCGCCGCCGCCCTGATGCTCAGCGCCTGCGCGGCGGGCGAGGGGTCCTCGGTCGTCGAGGACGCGCCGGAGCCGGCCGTGTCCGCCGACGCCGAGGGCTGGAGCGACGACACCCTGACCCTCGACTACGCGACCTACAACCCGCTGAGCCTGATCATCAAGGAGCAGGGCTGGCTCGAGGCGACGCTCGACGACGTGACGGTCACGTGGGTCCAGTCGGCCGGCTCGAACAAGGCCAACGAGGCGCTGCGGGCCGGCGCGATCGACGTCGGGTCGACCGCGGGCTCCGCCGCCCTCCTCGCGAAGGCCAACGGCTCGCCCATCCAGACCATCGGGATCTACACGCAGCCCGAGTGGGCCGCGATCGTGGTTCCCGCAGGCTCGGACATCACGTCGGTCGAGCAGCTCGCGGGCCGGTCCGTCGCCGCGACCAAGGGCACCGACCCGTACTTCTTCCTCCTCCAGTCGCTCGAGGAGCACGGCGTCGCCCTCGGCGACGTCGAGGTGCAGAACCTCCAGCACGCGGACGGCAAGGCCGCCCTCGAGTCGGGTGCGGTCGACGCCTGGTCCGGCCTCGACCCGCTCATGGCCGCGAGCGAGGCGACCGCAGGCTCCCGCCTGATCTACCGCAACATCGACTTCAACACGTACGGGTTCCTCAACGCCACGCAGGACTTCATCACGGCGAACCCCGACCTCGCCCAGGTCGTCCTCGACGCGTACGAGAAGGCCCGGGCGTGGGCGATCGAGAACCCCGAGGAGACGGCCCAGATCCTCGCCGACACCGCGGGGATCGACCTCGCCATCGCGCAGAAGGTCATCCTCGAGCGCACCGTCATCGACCTCGACGTCGTCCCGGGCGACGAGCAGCGCGACGTCCTGTCCGTCGTCGGGCCGATCTTCGTGGACTCGGGTGACGTCTCCTCGCAGGCGGACATCGACACGGCCCTCGACGGGCTGTTCCACACCGAGTTCGCCGAGAACGCGGACCCCGCGCCCATCGCCGACTGAGGCACCCCGCCCCGGGCCCGCGCGCACGCGTGGGCCCGGGGCACCCGACGAGCACCGAGCAAGGAGTCACCATGAGCGACCTCGTCGCACCGGCGCGCGGAGCCACCGTCCGCCGTGCCACGGCGCCCGGCGGAAGTGCCGCCGCGGACCGCCCGCGCACCGGGCCCGACGCGCCGTCGGCCCTTGAGGGGTCGGAGGTCGGGGCCCCGGCACCAGGCCCGACGCTGATAGCGGCGAGCCAGCTCGGCACCGCCGTGGTCGAGTCGCCCCGGGGCCGCGGCCGGCGGCGCAACCTCGCCCTCGCGCTCGTGGTCCCGGTGGGGCTCCTCGCCCTGTGGCACCTGGCGACCGCGGTGACCGGCACGTTCGCCTCGTACGAGCTGCCGTCGCCCGGTGCCGTGCTCGACGCTGCGGTCGAGCTCGCGACATGGGACAAGGGCCCGAACCTCGCGACCCACGTCCAGATCTCCGTGCAGCGCGTGCTCATCGGGTTCCTCGCCGGCTCCGCCGCAGGCCTCACCGTCGGCGCGCTGGTGGGGCTGTCCCGGCTCGCCGACTCGCTCCTGTCGGGGACGATCGGCGCGGTGCGCGCGGTCCCCTCGCTCGGATGGGTCCCGCTGCTCGTCCTGTGGCTCGGCATCAACGAGGACTCGAAGGTGGTGCTCGTCGCGATCGGGGCGTTCTTCCCCGTGTACACGACCGTGGCGTCCGCCCTGCGCCACGTCGACCCGCAGCTCGTCGAGGCCGGGCGCGCGTACGGCCTGCGGGGCGCGTCGCTGCTGCTGCGCGTCCAGCTCCCCGCCGCCACGCCGTCGGTCATCTCGGGGCTGCGCCTCGGCATGGCCCAGGCCTGGCTCTTCCTGGTGGCCGCGGAGCTCATCGCGTCGTCGATGGGCCTCGGCTTCATCCTCACCGACTCGGCCAACAACGGCCGGGTCGACCGCATCCTGCTGTCGCTCGTGACGCTCGCCGTCCTGGGCAAGCTGACCGACGCCCTCATCGGCGTCGCCGAGAAGAGGCTGCTGCGCCGGTGGTAGACGTCCGAGAGCACACGATCGCGCACCTCCTGACCGAGGACCGCACCTTCCACGCACCCGAGCACCTCGCACGCACCGCGAACGTCGGCCCCGCGGACCACGCACGGCTGCTCGCCGAGGCCGACGCCGACCACGTCGCGTTCTGGGAGCGGGCCGCCGAGCGCCTGGACTGGGCCGAGCCCTGGCACACGGCCCACACGTGGTCGCCTGCCGTCCCCGACCCCGAGGCCCTGGGCGAGCTCACGGTCCCGGCCGCGCAGTGGTTCGTCGGGGGCCGCCTCAACGTCGCGGTGAACTGCGTCGACCGGCACGTGGCCGCCGGGCGCGGCGACAAGCCCGCGCTGCACTTCGAGGGCGAGCCCGGGGACCGCCGGACCTACACGTACGCCGACCTCCAGCGCGAGGTGTGCCGTGCCGCCAACGCCCTCACCGGGCTCGGCATCGGCAAGGGCGACCGCGTGGTCGTCTACCTGCCGGTGCTGGCCGAGACGGTCATCATCACCCTGGCGATCGCGCGCATCGGCGCGATCCACTCGCTGGTCTTCGGCGGGTTCTCCGCCGAGGCCGTGCGCTTCCGGGTCCAGGACACGGGCGCGAAGCTCCTCGTCACCTCCGACGGCCAGTTCCGGCGCGGCGCCGCGGTCCCCACCAAGGCGACCGCCGACGCGGCGGTCGAGGGGCTCGACCACGTCGAGCACGTCCTCGTCGTGCGCCGCACGGGTGAGCAGACGCCGGTGCCGTGGACCGCGGGCAGGGACGTGTGGTGGCACGACGTCGTCGACACGGCCGACGACGAGCACGAGGCCGAGGCGTTCGACGCCGAGACCCCGCTGTTCATCATCTACACGTCGGGCACGACCGGCCGCCCCAAGGGCCTCGTGCACACGAGCGGTGGGTACCTGACGCAGGCGTCGTGGACGCACTGGGCGCACTTCGACGCACGCGACGACGACGTGCACTGGTGCACGGCCGACCTCGCCTGGGTCACCGCCCACACCTACGAGATCTACGGGCCGCTCTCGAACGGCCTCACGCAGGTCATCTACGAGGGGACGCCCGGCACGCCGCACCCCGGGCGGCACTGGGAGATCATCGAGCGCTACGGCGTCACGACGTACTACACGGCGCCGACCCTCATCCGCACGTTCATGACGTGGTTCCCGGACGGCCCGCCCGCGTCCCACGACCTGTCGAGCCTGCGCCTGCTCGGCACCGTCGGGGAGTCCATCAACCCCGAGGCATGGATGTGGTTCCACGAGCGCGTCGGGGGCGGCCGCGCACCCGTCGTCGACACGTGGTGGCAGTCGGAGACCGGCGCGACGATGATCGCGCCCCTGCCCGGCGTGACGACGCTCAAGCCCGGCTCCGCCACTCGCCCGCTGCCGGGCATCTCCGCGAGGGTCGTCGACGAGCAGGGCGACGACGTGCCACCGGGCTCGGGGGGCCTCCTGGTGATCGACCGCACCTGGCCCGCCATGGCCCGCACCGTGTGGGGCGACCCCCGTCGCTACCGCGACGCCTACTGGTCGCGGTTCGCCGACCGCGGCTACTTCTTCGCGGGAGACGGCGCGCGGCGCGACGCCGACGGCGACCTCTGGCTCCTTGGCCGCGTCGACGACGTCATCAACGTCTCCGGCCACCGCCTGTCCACGATCGAGATCGAGTCCGCGCTCGTCGCGCACCCGCTCGTCGGCGAGGCCGGCGTCACCGGCGTGCACGACGCGACGACGGGCCAGGCGATCGCCGCGTTCGTGATCCCCGCGCGCGCCGACGCCCACCCCGACGACCCGGCCGGCTGGGTGCGCCACGCGCTCGAGCTGACGCAGACGCTGCGCGCCCACGTCGCCCAGCAGATCGGCCCGATCGCCAAGCCGCGCGATGTCGTCGTCGTGCCCGACCTCCCGAAGACCCGCTCCGGGAAGATCATGAGACGGCTGCTCGCCGACCTCGTCGCCGGGGGCACCCTGGGCGACGTCACCTCGCTGCAGGACGCGTCCGTCCTGCACCGGATCCAGGCCGTGCTGGCCGCCCGCCAGGACCACACGAAGGGGCCCGTCCAGTGACCGATCCATCCACGACCGCGAGCAACACCACCACCGCAGGCACCGGTGCGACCGACGGCAGGCCCGTGAGCACGGGCGACCGGCGCTGGGGCTTCCGCACGCGCGCCCTGCACGCGGGCGGCGTCCCGGACGCGACGACGGGCGCCCGAGCGGTGCCGATCTACCAGACCACGAGCTTCGTGTTCACCGACACCGCCGACGCCGCGAACCTCTTCGCCCTGCAGAAGTACGGCAACATCTACTCGCGCATCGGCAACCCCACGGTCGCCGCTCTGGAGGAGCGGCTCGCCTCGCTCGAGGGCGGCATCGGCGCGGTCGCGACGGCGTCCGGCATGTCCGCGGAGTTCATCACCTTCGCCGCGCTCGTGGGCGCCGGCGACCACGTGGTCGCCGCGGCGTCGCTGTACGGCGGCACCGTCACGCAGCTCGACGTGACGCTGCGCCGCTTCGGCGTCGCGACGACGTTCGTGGCGGGCACCGACCCGGCCGACTACGCCGCCGCGATCCGGCCCGAGACCAAGGTCGTCTACGCCGAGGTCGTCGCGAACCCGTCCGGCGAGATCACGGACATCGCGGGCCTCGCCGAGGTCGCCCACGCGGCCGGGGTCCCGCTCGTCATCGACGCGACCCTCGCGACCCCGTACCTGTGCCGGCCCATCGAGCACGGCGCCGACATCGTCATCCACTCCGTCACCAAGTTCCTCGGCGGGCACGGCACGACTCTCGGCGGCGTCGTCGTGGAGAGCGGGCGCTTCGACTGGGGCAACGGCAAGTTCCCGCAGATGACCGAGCCCGTGCCGTCCTACGGCGGCGTCAGCTGGTGGGAGAACTTCGGGGAGTACGGCTTCCTGACCAAGCTGCGGTCCGAGCAGCTCCGCGACATCGGGCCGGCGTTGTCCGCGCAGTCCGCCTTCACCCTGCTCCAGGGTGTCGAGACCCTACCCCAGCGCCTCGACGCGCACCTCGCCAACGCCAGGACCGTCGCCGAGTGGCTCGACGCGGACCCCCGCGTGGGCTACGTCAGCTGGGCGGGCCTGCCCGGGCACGCGCACCACGAGCGGGCGCGTCGCTACCTGCCCGCCGGGCCCGGCGCGGTGTTCGCGTTCGGGCTCCGCGGGTCGGGTGACGTCCCGGGCCGCGAGGCCGGGCGGCGCTTCATCGAGTCCTTGCAGCTCGCGAGCCACCTCGCGAACGTCGGCGACGCGCGCACCCTCGTCATCCACCCCGCGTCGACGACGCACCAGCAGCTCTCGCCCGAGCAGCTCGCGGCGGCCGGCGTCCCGGAGGACCTGGTCCGGATCAGCGTGGGCCTCGAGGACGTCGAGGACATCCTGTGGGACCTCGACCAGGCCATCACGGCCGCCGTCGGGCCGCGGCCGGCGGCCTCGAGCGACACCCGTCGACCGGCCGTCGCCGCGACGGGCGCGAGCGCGACGGAGGCCACCGCATGAGCACCCTCGACCCGCAGCCCGCCGCCGGCGCCGCGTGCGCGCTCCCGGCACCCGCGCCCGCGGGCGCCGCCCGGACCTGGGTGGGCCCCGACGCCGGGCGCCGGCTCGCCCTCCTGCGTCGCACGAGGTCGGTCGCGATCGTCGGTGCGTCCGCCAACCCGTCGCGCGCCAGCTACTTCGTGGCGACCTACCTGCTGTCGTCGTCGCCGTACGACGTGTACTTCGTCAACCCGCGCGCGACCGAGATCCTCGGCCGGCCCGTGTACCCGTCCCTCGAGGCGCTACCGGTGGTGCCGGACCTCGTCGACGTGTTCCGCCGGCACGACGACCTCCCCGCGGTCCTGCAGGACACCCTGGCCGTGGGCTCGCCCGCGCTGTGGCTCCAGCTCGGCTCGTGGCACGATGACGTCGCGCGCACCGCCGAGGCCGCCGGTCTGGCCGTCGTGATGGACCGCTGCCTCAAGATCGAGCACGCGCGGTTCCACGGCGGGCTGCACCTCGCGGGCTTCGACACGGGCGTGATCAGCTCACGGAGGTCGCTGGCCTGAGCCTCACCCCTCGTCGGGCCACCACACCGCGCGCCGCAGGACCACGCGCGCCCCCGTGTCGTCCGCCGCGCCGTCGTCGGACAGCGGGCAGCCCTCCTGGCGCAGGGCCGCGAGCGCCCGCTCGCGGTGCGCGACGGGCGGGTGCCCGGACGCGTTGACGACCCGCCACCACGGGACGCCCGAGCCCGCCCGCGCGAGCACCTGGCCGACCTGGCGCGGGCCGCCGCGTCCGAGGCGGTCGGCGAGGACCTCGGCGATGGTGCCGTACGTCATGACGCGTCCCGGCGGGATCGTCGCCACGAGGTCCAGCACCGCCTCGAGGTAGTCGTCGTCCACGGGCGCTCAGTCGCGGTGCACGAGGATCAGCGCGCGGTCGTCGCCCTCGCCCGCCCGGACCCCGGCGACGACCGCGTCGGCGCCTCCCGTCCGGGTCGAGATGACGCGCTCCGCCTCGCCCATGAGGCGGTCGATGCCGAGGTCGACGTCGGCGCCGGGCGCCTCGACGAGGCCGTCCGTGTACATCATGATCGTGTCGCCCGCCTCGAGCTGGCCCGTGTGCACGCCGAACACCGGCGCGTTCACGACGCCGAGCGCGGGCCCGCCCGTCGTGTCGATCATCTCGATCCGGCCCGAGCCCGCGTGCATGTGCAGGGCGGGCGGGTGGCCGGCGGTCGAGACCCAGAACTGGCCGGTGTCGAGGCGCACGGTGAGGTGCACGGCCGTCGCGAAGCCCTCCGACCAGTTCTGCGCGAGCAGGTAGTTGTTCGCGGCGACGAGGAACGACTCCCGGGGCATCGCGCCCAGCAGCCCGCCGAACGCGCCCGACAGGAGCAGGGACCGCACGCCAGCCTCCTGACCCTTGCCGGAGACGTCGACGAGCACGATCTCCAGGAGAAGGCCCTGCTGGCTGCGCGAGGCGACCACGAAGTCCCCCGAGAACGCCTCCGCGTACGCCGACCGCACGAGGCTGTCCACCCGCCAGCGCTCCGGCAGGGGCGGGATGCGCCCGTGCGCGACGAGCCGGTCGCGCAGGTCGACGAGCATGAGGTCGCTCGCGGCGCCCTGCAGGCCGAGCCGGCTCCGGTTCCGCACGAAGAGCACGCCCGAGAGCGCGCCGAGGACCTGGACGACGAGCAGCCCCGGCTCCAGCTCCGCACGGTCACCGAGCGCGATCGCCGCCATGAGCCCGAGCACCGTCGCAGCGAGCAGGATCATGCCGGGCAGGCGTAGGACGAAGACGCCGAGCAGGATGATGAACAGCAGCGCGGCGGGCGACACCCAGACGGGCTCCACGACGATCCCTGTCGTGACGACCAGCGCCGACGCCACGAGGAGCGTCGTCGCCGCGACCTGCCGGTTCACCAGGCGCCGCCGACGAGGCAGGCGCAGCCAGCGCATGCGTCGGGGCGCTCCGGGCCGCGTCTGACGCGTCCGGCGGGGCACCCGCACGGCGGTGGTCACGCGCTGAGGCTACCGAGAGGGTGTGACCCAGGCCATGCGGTCCCAGATCGGGCGAAATGCGCTCGGCCTGCGAACCGCGGGCAGGGCACGATGGCGCCATGACCTCCCTTCCTGACGGGTACCGCCCCGTCGACGTGCCCGAGACGCGACGCCCCGAGCTCCAGGTCGTCGACTCGTGGGCCTTCCCGACCTCCACGAGCGACGAGAAGGCGCTCGAGGTCCCGTCGTCCCTGACGTGGGACCGCACACGCGGCATCGAGACCGCCGACGGCGAGCTCGTCGCGTGCCACTCGTCCTACCCGTTCTCGACGTTCCCTGTCCCGGGCGCCCGGACCCGCGTCTCGGGCCTGACGTGGGTGGGCGTGCACCCGGGCCACCGGCGCCGCGGCCTGCTCACGTCGATGATCAGCGAGCACTTCGCCCGCAGCCTCGCGCGCGGCGAGGCGGTCTCGGCGCTCTTCGCGGCCGAGCCCGCGATCTACGGGCGGTTCGGCTACGGGCTCGCCGCGACGGACCTGCACCTGAAGATCCCGCGCGGCGCCGCGCTCCGGGACGTCGCGGGCAGCGCGGACGTCCGCATCCGGCTCGAGCGCCTCGACGCCGAGCGCCACGGGCCCGTCATCGCGGCGCTGCACGGCAGCGTCGAGCGTCCAGGCTGGGTGACGCGTGACTCCGCCGAGCTGCGCACGGCCCGCCTCGCCGACCCCGAGATCTACCGGGGCGGCGCCGAGTCCCTGCGTGTCGCCCTCGCCGAGCGCGACGGCACGACGGTCGGCTACGCGCTGTTCCGGCGCAAGGAGGCGTGGGAGATCCCCGGCCCGCGCGGCACCGTCCAGGTGCGTGAGCTCGTCGCGCCCGACGCGGCCGTCTCGCGCGCGCTGTGGGGCGTCCTGATCGACCTCGACCTCATGGCGACGGTCGAGGCGGGCATGCTGCCCCTCGACGACCCGATCACCCACCTGCTCGTGGACCTGCGCGCGGCCGAGCCCCGCATGGGCGACAACGTGTGGGTCCGCCTGCTCGACGTGCCCGCCGCGCTCGCCGCGCGCAGGTACGCGGCGGACGTGGACGTCGTGCTCGAGGTGACCGACGCCGCGCTCCCGGCCAACGCCGGGCGGTGGCGCCTCGTCGGTGGGCCCGCGGGCGCCGAGGTCCGGGCGACGGATGACGCGGCGGACCTGACGGTCGACGTGCGCGAGCTCGGCGCCGCCTACCTGGGTGGGCGGTCGCTCACCGCCCTGGCGGGCGCGGGTCTGGTGGCCGAGCGCACGACGGGCGCGCTGCACCGCGCGTCGACCGCGTTCGGCTGGCCCCAGGCGCCCGTGGCGGGCTGGGTGTTCTGACAGCTACCCAGGACCGCCCAGGACCCCTGGGCGGTCGTGCACCGCGACGCCGGGTCGGTCAGCGCGCGGCCTCGTAGGCCGCGAGCTGGTCGATCCGGCGCTGGTGCCGCGCGTCCCCGCTGAACGGCTCCGCGAGGAACGCCTCGACGATCTCGGTCGACTCGTCCACCGAGTGCTGCCGTGCGCCCAGCGCGACGACGTTCGCGTCGTTGTGGGCGCGGCCCAGGCGTGCGGTCTCGGTGCTCCAGGCGAGTGCCGCACGCACACCGGCGACCTTGTTCGCGGCGATCTGCTCGCCGTTGCCCGAGCCCCCGATGACGATGCCGAGGGTGCCCGGCTCGGCGACGACCGCCTCGCCGGCCGAGAAGCAGAACGACGGGTAGTCGTCCTGCGCGTCGTACTCGTGGGCACCGTGGTCCACGACGTCGTGCCCCGCGGCCCGCAGGTGCTCGACGAGGTGCACCTTGAGCTCGTACCCGGCGTGGTCGGCTGCGATGTGGATGCGCATGCCGCCATCCTGCCAGGCCGCACCCCGGCGTGCGGCACCGTACGACACCGTGCGGACCGCACACCGGCCGCTCGCCTAACCTGGGGCGATGACCACGCCTGACGACCGCACGGCCGCGCGCAGCGGCATCGACCTCGACGCGCTCGACTCCGCCGTCCGCCCCCAGGACGACATGTACCGCCACGTCAACGGGCGGTGGATCGCGCAGCACGAGATCCCTGCCGACCGTGCGGCCGACGGGGCGTTCCGCATGCTCCACGACGAGGCCGAGGCGCAGGTCCGCGCGATCATCGAGGAGCTCGGCGAGCAGGCGCGGGCCGCCGGCGGCGCGGGCACCCCGGCGGCGCAGGTCGGCGCCCTCTACGCGAGCTTCATGGACGTCGACGCCGTGGAGCGCGCGGGGCTCGACCCGATCCGCGACGAGCTCGCCGCGATCGACGCCGCGACGACCCCTGCCGCGCTCGTGACGGTGCTCGGTGCGCTTCAGCGCACCGGCGGCGCCGGGGCCACGGCGTTCTGGGTCGACAACGACGAGAAGGACACCGAGCGGTACGTCGTGAACCTCGCGCAGAGCGGCCTCGGGCTGCCCGACGAGGCGTACTACCGCGAGGACCAGTACGCGCCGGTGCGCGAGAGCTACCGCACGCACGTGGCCCGCATGCTCGTGCTCACGGGGCTCGACGAGGCCGCGGCCGCCCGGGGCGCGGACGACGTCCTCGAGCTCGAGACGGCGCTCGCGCGCTCCCACTGGGACGTCGTGCGGGACCGCGACGCGGAGCTCACCTACAACCCGATGACCCTTGCCGAGCTCGCCGAGCGCGCCCCGCAGCTCGACTGGCGCGCGTGGGCGGCCGCGCTCGGGGCACCGGACGGCGCCCTCGACCACCTCGTCGTCCGCGAGCCCGACTTCGTCGTCGGCCTCGCCTCGCTGTGGCAGGACGCGCCCGTCGCGCAGTGGCAGACCTGGCTCCGCTACCACCTGGTCACGGCACGGGCGCCCTACCTGAGCGACGCCGTCGTGCAGGCGAACTTCGACTTCTACGGACGGGTGCTCTCGGGGGCGACGGAGGTGCGCGAGCGATGGAAGCGTGGCGTGTCGCTCGTGCAGGGCGCGCTCGGCGAGGCCGTGGGTCAGGTCTACGTGGAGCGTCACTTCCCCGCCTCGCACAAGGAGCGCATGGTCGAGCTCGTGGCGAACCTCGTCGCCGCGTACCGGGAGTCGATCTCGGGTCTCGACTGGATGGGTGAGGAGACGCGTGCCAAGGCGCTCGCGAAGCTCGAGGCGTTCACCCCGAAGATCGGCTACCCGGACCGCTGGAAGTCCTACGAGGGCCTCGAGGTGCAGCCCGACGACCTGGTCGGCAACGTGCGCCGCTCCTACGCCTACGAGCAGGACCGCGAGCTCGCCAAGATCGGGCGGCCCGTGGACCGCGACGAGTGGTTCATGACCCCGCAGACCGTGAACGCGTACTACAACCCCGGCATGAACGAGATCGTCTTCCCCGCCGCGATCCTGCGGCCCCCGTTCTTCGACCCCGAGGCCGACGACGCGATGAGCTACGGGGGCATCGGCGCGGTCATCGGCCACGAGATCGGGCACGGCTTCGACGACCAGGGCTCGAAGTACGACGGCACCGGCGCCCTCGCGGACTGGTGGACCGACGCGGACCGTGCCGAGTTCGACCGGCGCACGGCGGCCCTGGTCGAGCAGTTCTCGGCCTTCTCCCCCGCGCAGCTCGACGGCTCGCACCACGTCAACGGCGCGCTGACGATCGGCGAGAACATCGGCGACCTCGGCGGGCTCTCGATCGCCCTCAAGGCGTACCGCATCGCGCTCGGCCGGCCGCTCGCGCAGGCGCCCGTGCTCGACGGCCTGACGGGCGTGCAGCGCGTGCTCCTCGGGTTCGCGCAGGTCTGGCGCTCGAAGATCCGCGACGAGGAGCTCGTCCGACGCCTCGCGACGGACCCCCACTCGCCCGACGAGTTCCGCTGCAACGGGACCCTGCGCAACATCGACGAGTTCTACGAGGCCTTCGGCGTCGAGCCGGGCGACGCGCTGTACCTCGCGCCCCAGGACCGCGTCCGCATCTGGTGAGGGCCGCCGGCCGGCCGGGGCGTCAGAAGAGCTGCGTCCCGGCACGCGCCAGGGAGAAGCCCTTGCCGCTCGGGTCGTGGCGGCAGAAGACGCCGTTGCGGGAGCTCAGGCAGGTCATCTCCCCGACCGAGCTGCCCTCGCCGTAGTCGAGCACCGGGGTGCCCTCGGCCGGGGGCCCCACGGGCGCCTCGACGCACGCGAAGCCCGCGTCGCCGTCGGCGCTCACGGTCAGGACGTTGCCGGCCGTGCCCGTGCACCCCTGGGGCGGCTCCGGCGCCGGGTAGCTGAACTCGAGGATCGTGCACGTCGCCGTGTCCTGCGTCATCGTGCAGTGGATGTTGCCGCTGGGCAGCACGAACGCGGGCAGGGACTGCGACTCCTCGGGGTCCGGCGGGGCGCTCTGCTCGGGCGACTCCTCGGCCGTCGGGCTCGTCGTCGTCGGCCCGCCCGCGGCCTGGCCGTCGCCCGTGCCGCGGTTGCCGAGGGTCATGACGAGCAGCACGAGGAACGTCACGACGAGGATGACGTCGACCACGAGGAACGTCGTCATGCCAGGGCTCAGGCCGGAGCGGCCCGTCGCTCCGCCGGGAGCGGGGGGTGCCGGGCGGTCGGCCATCGGGAGTCGTCGTCCTCTCCCGCCGCGCGTCGTGATCGGCGCAGGCGGTCCGGTCGGTGCTCGCCCGGCGCGGCGGCCCGCGCACGCTCGCGTGCGCCGGGGGCCTCGGGCGTCGGGCCTCGGTCAACACGGCAGCATGGCACGGCCGAACGGGTGACGCGAGCGCGTCCCGGTCCGGGGCCGCCGCGGGGCAGGGGCGTGGGAGGATCGCCGGGAAACCCATCGACGACATCCGAGGAGCACCACAGTGCCCGCTGAGAACCTGACCCGCACCGAGGCGCGCGACCGCGCGTCGGTGGTGGACGTCCAGTCCTACGACGTCGCGCTGGACCTGACGACGGGACCGCAGACGTTCGCCTCCACGACGGTCGTCCGGTTCACGGCGCGCCCGGGCGCCAGCACGTTCGTCGACCTGATCGCGCCGACCGTGCACGAGGTCGTGCTCAACGGGCGCGTGCTCGACGTCGACGAGGTGTTCGCGGACTCACGCATCACGCTCGACGCGCTCGAGGAGTCCAACGAGCTGCGCGTGGTCGCCGACTGCGCCTACATGAACACGGGCGAGGGCCTGCACCGCTTCGTCGACCCCGTCGACTCCGAGGTGTACCTGTACTCGCAGTTCGAGGTCGCGGACTCGCGTCGCGTCTTCGCCGTCTTCGAGCAGCCCGACCTCAAGGCGACCTTCGCGTTCGCGGTGACCGCCCCCGCGCACTGGACCGTGATCTCCAACTCCCCCACGCCCGAGCCGCTCCTGCTCGGCGGCCCGGACGGCACCCCCGTCGCCCGCTGGTCGTTCGAGCCGACGCCCCGCATCTCGAGCTACATCACCGCCGTCATCGCCGGTCCGTACCACCGCGAGACGGGCGAGCTCACGAGCAGCGACGGCCGCACGATCCCGCTCGGCGTGCTGTGCCGCGCGTCGCTCGCGCAGTACCTGGACGCCGACAACATCCTCGACGTCACGCGCGCGGGCTTCGCGTTCTACGAGGACGCCTTCGGCATGCCGTACCCGTTCGCCAAGTACGACCAGGTGTTCGTGCCCGAGTTCAACGCCGGCGCCATGGAGAACGCGGGCGCCGTGACGTTCCTCGAGAACTACGTGTTCCGCTCCAAGGTGCCCGACGCGACGGTCGAGCGCCGCGCGCTGACGATCCTCCACGAGCTCGCCCACATGTGGTTCGGCGACCTCGTGACGATGCGCTGGTGGGACGACCTGTGGCTCAACGAGTCCTTCGCGGAGTTCGCCTCGACGCTCGCGACCGCGCAGGCGACGCAGTGGACCCAGGCGTGGACCACGTTCTCCTCGATGGAGAAGTCGTGGGCGTACCGCCAGGACCAGCTCCCCTCGACCCACCCGATCGTCGCCGACATCCGCGACCTCGAGGACGTCGAGGTCAACTTCGACGGCATCACGTACGCCAAGGGCGCGTCCGTGCTCAAGCAGCTCGTCGCCTGGGTCGGCCAGGACCAGTTCCTCGCCGGGGTGCGCGCCTACTTCGCCAAGCACGCCTGGGGCAACACGGAGCTGCGCGACCTGCTCGTCGAGCTCGAGGCGACGAGCGGCCGCGACCTGTCGCCGTGGTCCGCCCTCTGGCTCGAGAAGGCCGGCGTCACGCTGCTGCGGCCCGTCGTCGAGCTCGACAGCCACGGCGTCGTCACCACGTTCTCGGTGCGTCAGGAGACCCCCAAGGACCACCCCGTGCAGCGCCCGCACCGCCTCGCGATCGGGGGCTACGACCTCGTGGACGGGCCCGACGGCGAGGTGCGCCTGGAGCGCACCGTCCGCATCGAGCTCGATGTCGACGGCGCCTCGACGTACGTGCCCGAGATGGTCGGCCGGGAGCGCCCCGCGCTGATCCTCGTGAACGACGACGACCTCGCGTACGCGAAGATCCGCCTCGACCCGGCGTCCCTCGCGGTCGCGACCGAGCACCTGCACTCGTTCACGGACTCCCTGCCCCGGACCCTCGTGCTGGGCGCGGCGTGGGACATGACGCGCGACGGGGAGCTGGCGGCCCGCGACTTCGTGGAGCTCGTGCTCGCGAACGTCGCGCACGAGACGGACTCCTCGGTGGTGCAGGTCCTCCTGCGGCAGCTCGCCATGAGCATCGACCTCTACGTCGCGCCGGAGCACCACGCGGCGACGTCGGCGGACGCGGGCGACCGTCTCCTCGCCCTCGCACGCGCGGCGGCGGCGGGCAGCGACACCCAGCTCCAGCTCGTCAAGGCGTTCGCCGCACGTGCGGCCACGGCCGAGCAGCTCGACGCGGTCGAGGGCCTGCTCGCGGGGACGATGCCGTTCGACGGCCTGACCGTCGACACGGACCTGCGGTGGGAGCTCCTCGCGAGCCTCGCCGCGGGCGGTCGGGCCGACGAGGCCCGCATCGCCCAGCAGCTCGCCAGCGACGCCACGGCGACCGGCGAGCGCGCTGCGGCGGCCGCGCGTGCGGCCCTGCCGACCCCGCAGGCCAAGGAGGCCGCGTGGGCGGCCGTCGTCGACAGCGCGGACCTCGCGAACGCGCTGCAGACGTCGACCATCGGCGGGTTCAACCGCGTGCACGACCGCGCCCTGCTCGAGCCGTTCGTGGACCGGTACTTCGACGCGCTCGAGCGGGTCTGGTCCTCGCGTACCAACGAGATGGCCCAGAACATCGTCGTGGGGCTCTACCCGACGCTCCTCGCGGGCACGGGCCTCGACGTCCTCGCGCGCACGGACGCCTGGCTCGAGCAGCTCGGTGACCGTCACCCCGCCATGCGGCGCCTCGTGGTCGAGGAGCGTGACGGCGTCCGCCGCGCGATCGACGCGCAGGCACGCGACCGCGCCAAGGACTGACGGCACGCCGACCGGCCGGTCCCGTCGCGGGTGCGAGGGGCCGGCCGGTCGGACGACGCCGTCGGCCCCCGCCGGCCGCCGTGGGCGGGCGGGCCGCCGTGGGCGGGCCGGACGCGGCGGGCGTCAGCCGCGCAGCGCCGCCACGAGGGAGCGCAGGCGCGGGTTGTCGAACAGGTCGTCCACGAGGACGAGCCGCTGCGCGGAGTCCGCGAGCGGCACCTTCCAGTTCGGGTACTCCTGGTCGGTGCCCGGCTGGTTCTGGGCGCGCCGCTCACCGACGGCGTCCACGAGCCCGACGCCGACGAGCACCGCCGGCGACGCGAGGACGAGGCGGTGCATCGCCTCGACGAGCTGACGTTCGGACGGGTCCGCGCCGACGAGCCCGCGCTGCGCGAGCAGCGCGAGCATCTGCGCCCGCTCGGCCTGCGCGGCCGCGCGCACCTGCTCGACGGGCTCGCTGAGCAGGCCGAGCCGGTCGCGCAGGTCCACGTGCTCCCCCGCGAGGTACCCCGCGGTGGGCGGCAGGTCGTGCGTCGTGACCGTCGCGAGCGCGAGACGCCGGTACCGCTCGGGCGGCAGCGGGGCGTCGTCCTTGCGCTCGAACCACAGGACCGACGTGCCGAGGATGCCGCGGTCCGTGAGGTAGTCGCGGACCCACGGCTCGAAGACGCCCAGGTCCTCGCCGATCACGACAGCGCCCGCGCGGTGCGCCTCGAGGCACAGGATCCCGATCAGGGCCTCGTGGTCGTAGCGCACGTACGCGCCGTCCTGCGCGCCGGAGCCCTCGGGGATCCACCAGAGGCGGAACAGGCCGATGATGTGGTCGATCCGGATGGCGCCGGCGTGACGCAGCACGGTGCGCAGCATGTCCCGGTAGGGCCGGTACGCGGCGCGGGCGAGACCGTCCGGGCGCCACGGCGGCTGCGACCAGTCCTGGCCCTGCTGGTTGTACATGTCCGGCGGCGCACCCACGGACACCGCCTGGGCGAGCACGTCGCGCATCGACCACGCGTCCGCACCCTCGGGGTGCACGCCGACCGCGAGGTCGTGCATGATGCCGAGCCGCATCCCGCCGTCGAGCGCAGCACGCTGCGCGGTCGCGAGCTGCTCGTCGGCGACCCACTGCAGCCAGCAGTGGAACGTGATGCGCTCCGCGAGCTCGGTGCGCAGGCGCCGCACGAGCTCCGACCCTCGGTCGTCCGCCTCGGCGGGCCACGGCGCGCCCTCGAAGTGCTCGGCGAGCGCGCACCAGGTCGCGAAGTCCTCGAGCCCCTGGCCCTGCTCGGCGCGGAACGCCGCGAACGCCGCCTCGCGGCCGACGGAGCGCGGCACGGCGAAGACGACCTCGAGCGCGACCTTCTTCGCGGCCCACACGGTGTCCCGGTCGATCGGGCCCGGCTCGGTGCTCAGGGGCCGCGCGACCTCGGCCTGCCACTCGACGAGCGACCGCTCCGCGACCGGCAGGTAGGCGGTCTCGAGGACGTCCTCGACACGCAGGTAGACGGGGTTGACGAACCGCCTGCTCGTGGGCAGGTACGGCGACGGCGAGAGCGGCGGTACGGGCTCGGCCGCGTGCAACGGGTTGATCATGAAGAAGTCGGCGCCGCACCGACGGGCCGCGAGCCACGACAGGTCGCGCAGGTCGGCGAGGTCACCGATGCCCCACGACTGACGGGACCGCACCGAGTACAGCTGGGCCATGAAGCCCCACGCACGGCGGTCCTCGAGCCCGTGGCCCAGCTCGAGGCGCTCGGGCGTCACGACGACGGCGCACCGCGCGTCGACCCCGTCGCTCTCGGCGACCAGCGAGTGCCACCCCAGCGGGAGGTCGTCGGGGACCTCGAGGGTCGCGCGACCCACGAGCCGGCCGTCGACCGTGCGGGGCGCGACGTACACGTCGACCTGCTCCAGGTGCCGCGTGCCCCCGCCGGCCTCGGGGTCCAGCTCGAGGTGCGCCTCGAGGGACGCCCCGTCCCGCACGTGCACCGGGACGTGCAGCGCAGAGCCGCGACGCAGCACGACGACGGGCGGCAGCATGCGCCGCCACGGCTCGTCCTCGGCGTCCTCGAGGGCGACCTCGACGCGCTCGGGGGTCGACGCGTCGACCCCCAGGGCACGCAGCACCGAGATGATGGTCGACTCGCGCACGTAGCGGTGACCGCCGCCGAAGTCCCAGAAGTCGGGGACGACCCCGTGACGCTCGGCGAGCGCGAGGAGCTGCTCGGGAAGGGAACCGGTGGGGACGTCGGACTGGGGCACCGTCTGATCCTGCCAGAGGCGGCAGCGGGCTGCCCGGAGGACACCGTAGCCTTCGCCCATGTTCCTCGGGCCCTATCCCCAGGCGGCGCGAGCCGCGATCGTCGACGACCTCCACGGGCACCGCGTCCCGGACCCGTACCGCGGCCTCGAGGACCCCTCGCACGACGCGACGCGCGCGTGGTCGGCGGCTCAGGACGCGCTGCTCGACGCGTACCGCGACACCGACCATCGCGCCCGGGAGGACGTGTTCCGGGCACGCCTGACCGAGCTGCTCGCCGTCGGCTGGGTCGGCTCACCCGTGTGGCGCGGTGCACGCAGGTTCGAGTCCCTACGGTCGGGCGCGGCCGAGCATGCCGTCGTGACCGTCGTCGAGGCGTCGGGCGACCGCCGCACGCTCATCGACCCCATGGAGCTCGACCCGAGCGGTGCGACGACGCTCGACGCGTGGCAGCCCAGCGTCGAGGGCGACCTGGTCGCGTACCAGGTGTCCGCCGGTGGCACGGAGGAGAGCGTCCTGCGCGTCCTGGACGTGCGGACCGGCGAGGTCGTCGACGGGCCGGTCGACCGCGCGCGGTACTCGCCCGTCGCCTGGCTCCCCGGCGGCGAGGCCTTCTACTACGTACGGCGGCTCGCCCCCGAGCTCGTCCCGTCCGGCGAGGAGCAGTACCACCGCCGGGTGTGGCTGCACCGTGTGGGGACGGACCCGGCCACCGACGTCGAGGTGTTCGGCGCGGACCGCGACCGCACCACGTACTACGGGGTCGCGGTGTCCCGTGACGGCCGCTGGCTGGTCGTGAGCGCCGCGGCCGGCACCGCGCCGCGCAACGACGTGTGGGTCGCGGACCTCCACGCGTCGCCGGCCAGTCGGCCCGACCTCGTGCCGGTCGCCGTCGGGCTCGACGCGCAGACGCACGCGTGGGTCGGACGCGACGGGCGCCTGTACGTCCTCACCGACCTCGACGCACCGCGCGGGCGGCTCGCGGTCACGGACCCTTCCCGGCCCGGCGTCGAGCACTGGCGGACGCTGCTCCCGCAGGACCCGCAGGCCGTCCTGCACGACGTCGTCCTGCTCGACGACGGGGACTCGGACGGCGACGAGCCCGGGCCACCCGTGCCGACCGAGCTCGTCGCCCTGTGGCGCCGGCACGCCGTGAGCGAGGTGACGGTCCACGACCCGGCCTCGGGCGCGCAGCTGCCCGGCGACCGTGGCCGTGTGCCGCTGCCCGGCCCCGGGACGGTGCCCGGGCTCACACGCCGGCCGGCCGGCGGCCGCGAGATCTGGTTCGGCTGGACCGACACCACGACGCCCGCCGCCGTGCACCGCTGGGACGCGCGGACGGGTGCGGTCGACCTCTGGGCGTCGCCGCCAGGCGTCCCGGCACACGTGCCTGACGTGCGCGCCCGCCAGGTGACCTATGACGGGCTCGACGGCACCCCCGTGCGCATGACCGTCGTCGCCCGCGCCGACGCCCTCGGCCCGGACGGCCTGCCCCTGTCCCCGGCGCCGACCATCCTCTACGGCTACGGCGGCTTCCAGGTGAGCCTCGAGCCCGCGTACTCGGCCACCGCCCTCGCGTGGGTCGAGGCCGGGGGCGTGTACGCCGTCGCGAACCTGCGCGGTGGCGGCGAGGAGGGCGAGGAGTGGCACAGGGCGGGCATGCGCCAGCACAAGCAGAACGTCTTCGACGACTTCCACGCGGCCGCCGAGCACCTCGTCGAGCAGGGCTGGACGACGCCCGCGCGCCTCGCCGTGTGGGGTGGCTCGAACGGCGGCCTCCTGGTCGGTGCGGCCGTGAGCCAGCGCCCTGACCTCATGGCCGCGGCGGTGTGCAGCGCACCCCTGCTCGACATGGTGCGCTACCAGGGCTCGGGCCTCGGGGTGACGTGGACCGAGGAGTACGGCGACGCCGACGAGCCGGCCGAGCTCGCGTGGCTCCTGGGCTACTCGCCCTACCACCGCGTGCTCGCCGACGCGCCGGCACGCCCGGCGTACCCCGCCGTGCTCTTCACGGTGTTCGACGGCGACACGCGCGTCGACCCGATGCACGCGCGCAAGATGTGCGCGGCCCTCCAGGACGCGACGTCCGCGGCGCCCGACGTGGCGCCCGTGCTCCTGCGCCGGGAACGGGACGTCGGCCACGGCGCTCGCGCGCTGAGCCGCACGGTCGCGCTGGGCGCCGAGCAGCTCGCCTTCGTGCAACGTCAGACGGGGCTCGCCTGAACTACCCTGCCCGGGTGCCCCACCTCGCCCTGCTCCCCCTGGCCGCCCGGCTCCCCATGACCGCCGAGACGGACGCCCTCGAGGCCTCCGCCCGCTGGTTCGACTGGCTCCTGGGCGCGCCGCTGCAGAGCGTCGTGGCCGTCGTCGTCGGGCTGGTCGTCCTGGCCGTCGTGCGCTGGGCGATCACCCGCGCCGTGCGGTCGGTCGTCGAGGGTGGCACGGTCGTGCGCCGGCACGCCCGCCGCCTCCTGACGAGCAGCCGGGTCGGGTCCGTCGTCGCCGACTCGAGCCCGCTGATGGTCGCGCGGCGGGTCCAGCGTGCCGAGACCATGGGCTCGGTCCTGAGGTCCACGGCCGCCTTCGCGGTCGGGATCGGTGTGCTCACGGCGGTCGCGAACATCAACCGCTGGGACCTGGGCCCGGTGCTCGCGTCCGCCGGGGTCGTGGGTGTCGCGCTGGGGTTCGGCGCGCAGACGCTCGTGAAGGACTTCCTCTCGGGCATCTTCATGCTCGTCGAGGACCAGTACGGCGTGGGCGACGTCGTGGACCTGGGTGAGGCGTCCGGGTCCGTCGAGGCCGTCGGCCTGCGCGTCACGCAGGTCCGGGACATGCAGGGCACGCTCTGGTACGTGCGCAACGGGGAGATCCTGCGCGTCGGGAACAAGACCCAGGGGTGGTCGCGCGCGCTCGTCGAGGTGCGGGTCGGCCCGGACGAGGACGTCGAGCGCGTGCTCGGCCTGCTGCAGGGCGCAGCGGCGGACGTCAGCCGCGACGAGGACGTGGCCGGCCTCCTGCTGGGCGAGCCCGAGGTCACGGCGTTCGAGGACCTCACGGGCGAGTCGGTGATGCTCAGGGCGATGATCAAGACCGCCCCGTCGAAGCAGTGGGAGGTCCAGCGCGCGCTGCGTGCCCGCATCAAGGACGTGTTCACCGGCCAGGGCGTGCCGCTCGCGCTGCCGCGGCGCGAGGTCCTCGTCGAGCGGCCGGGGCCGACCGGTCAGGGCACCTCGGCCTGAGCGTCACCCGGCCCGGCGACAGCCCGGGCCCCGACGCACGCGGCCAGGGGACGCAGGTCCGGCACCGTGAGGTGCGCCCGGTGCAGCTCGCGCGGCCCGTGGCTCGTCGTGACGCCCACCAGGAGACCGATCCCCGCGGCGTCGGCCGAGGCGAGCCCTGCGGGCGCGTCCTCGACGGCGACGAGCACGCCCGGGTCGAGGCGGAGGGCGGCAGCGCCGCGCCGGTAGGGCTCGGCGTCGGGCTTGCCGCGCGTGCAGTCCTCAGCCGTGACCATGGGCAGGTCGGGAGCGCCGAGCGCCTCGACGACGGCCGCGGCCCACTCGCGGCTCGCCGAGGTCACGACCGCGACCGGCAGCCCGACGTCCCGGCACGCCCGCAGCAGGGCCACCGCGCCGGGCACCGGGAGCGGAGGCAGCCCTGAGCCCCGCAGGGTCGCGATGACGGCGGCCGTGAGCACGGCCGGGTCCTCGCCCCGCCAGGGCCCGTCGAGGACCGGGAAGACCTCCTCGGCCCGCCGGCCGGCGAACGCGCGCACCACGTCGTCGGGCACGTCCCAGCCGCGTGCGGCGAAGTACTCCTCGAACGCGGCCCGGTGCATGGGCTCGCTGTCGACGAGCGTCCCGTCGAGGTCGAGCAGGAGCCCCGCGCCCGGCCGACGCAGCGCGGACGCGAGGACGTCCGGGACGTCGACCGGCCCGGCGGCTCCCGGGGCGCCCGGCGCCGAGGCCGGGGTCAGTCCCACTCGAGGAAGGGCTGGCCCGCCTCGACCTTCTGGCCGGGCTCGGCCAGGCCGCGGACCGCCGCCGCGTCACCCTGGAGCGCGACCACGGGGCAGATCGGCGACCGGCCGCCCGCCTCGACCGCGGCGGGGTCCCACGTCACCACGCGCGCGCCGCCCTGGACGCGGTCACCCTCCGCGACGTGCAGCGTGAAGCCCTCGCCCTGGAGCTGGACGGTGTCCAGGCCGAGGTGCACGAGCACCGCGCGCGCCTCGTCGGCCTGGATCACGAACGCGTGCGGGTGGAGCTTGACGATGGTCCCGTCGATCGGGGCGACGACGTCGACCGTCCCGTCCCGCGGGGGGTCGATGCCCAGGCCGGGGCCCACGATCGCACCGGCGAAGACCGGGTCTGGCACGTCGGCGAGGGCGAGCGCGGTGCCGGCGACGGGCGCCAGCACCGTGAGGAGCTGCGGCATCAGCGCAGGTCCTCGATGTCCGAGGCGAGCGTGTCCGCCTCCGGCCCGACGACGACCTGCACGACCTTGCCGGACCGCACGACGCCGAACGCGCCGGTGGCCTTGAGGGCGGCCTCGTCGACGAGCGACGGGTCCTCCAGCTCGACACGGAGCCGCGTGATGCACGGCTCCAGGTCGACGATGTTCCCGTCACCGCCGAGGGCAGCCAGGATCTGCTCAGCCTTGCTCATGGGGTCCTCCTCGTGCCCGACGACGGCCCGGATGCCGCGCGTCAACAGTAGTCACATCAGCTCTTCGAGATCGCTCGCCAGGACGTCGACGGCGGGTCCGACGACGACCTGGACGACCTTGCCCGCGACCATCACGCCGTGCGCGCCCGCTGCCCGCAGGGCCGCGACGTCGACGCGGCTCGCGTCACGCACCTCGGACCGCAGCCGCGTGGTGCACGGCTCGATCTCGACGATGTTCGCGACCCCGCCGAGCGCGGCGAGGATGCGGGTCGCCTGGTCGCCCGGGCGACCTGTGGCCTCTCCCGTCACGTGCTCACCGGCCTTCGTCATGTCGTCCTGCTCGGGTCGTGGTCCTCATCGTGCACCTGCCACCTCGGTCTGCGCCCCTGGTGGGAGCCGGTGGTCCGGCCCGTCGGGGCCCTCGGGCTCGAGGGCGTGCCCCTCATCGGCGGGCGCCTGGTCGGCGACCGCCCCGGCCGACACGTCCCCACGCGGGGTGAGCGCCCGGCGCGGCGCGCGCAGCGGGACCCACAGCACGTAGCGGTCGGCGCGGTAGGACGAGCGCGAGTAGGCGCAGGCCACGTCGCCGGCGAACGTGCGGCGCGTGATGCGGAGCACCGCCGCGCCGGGGCGCAGGCCCAGCAGCTCGGCGTCCTGCGCGTCGACCTCGGACGCGGCGACGGTGTCCTCGCCCCAGTCGGGCTCGAGGCCGCGACGGCGCAGCTCGCCGTAGATGCTCTCGGGTGCACCGTCCGCGAGGAGGCCCGGCACGAGGCTCGTGGGGACCCAGGTCTGCTCGAGCGCCATGGGCTGCCCGGCGGCGTGCCGCACCCGGTGCAGGTAGTGCACGCGCTCGCCGGCCACGAGGTCGAGGGCGTCGGCGACGTCGTGCGACGCGGCGACCTCCTCGGCGGCGAGGACGGTCGAGGACGGCTCCATGCCGCGGCGGCGCATCTCCTCGCCGAACGAGGCGAGGCGGACCTCGAGGTCGAGCTTGGTGGGCGCCACGAAGGTGCCGCGGCCCTGCTCGCGCACGAGGAGACCCTCGACGACGAGCGCGTCGACGGCCTGGCGCACGGTCATCCGGGACACGGCGAACCTGTCGCACAGCACGCGCTCGGACGGGATGGCGTCGCCCACGTCGAGCTCGTGGGTCACCAGCGAGCGCAGGTAGTCGCGGACCCGGACGTACTTCAGGACGGAGGGACGCACCGTGGCCGCACCCGCCTTCCTGACGTCGTCGTCCGCTGCCCGGTACGTACCGGAACGTGGGGAACCATGCCGATCTCCATGCCGATCGCCGGTGTCCCTTGACACCGGCTGGGCCATTCCATCATGGTGGTCCGCAACTGGTCCAGACATCTAGCGCACCAAGTTCAGGCGGCCCCTCCCACACCCCGGCGGGACCGACCCGAGTCCCCGCGCCGGTCCCGACCCAGCAGCCCGCCGGTACCCGCCGGCGAGGCGCCGCACACGACGAGGAGTGCACCGCATGACCGCAACGACCGCCAACCAGGTCCGCGAGAAGAGAAGCATCCCCGGGTTCGCCCAGCTCCAACGCATGGGCCGTTCGCTCATGCTGCCCATCGCCTCCCTGCCCGCCGCCGCACTCCTGCTGCGCCTCGGCCAGCCGGACATGCTCGGGGCCGACGGCCTCGCCGGTGCGTGGGGCGACTGGCTCCTGCCGGTCGCCGCAGTCCTGGCCTCGGCGGGCGACGCGCTCTTCGCCAACCTCCCGCTGCTCTTCGCGGTCGGCATCGCCGTCGGCTACGCACGCAAGTCCGACGGTTCGACCGGCCTGGCAGCCGTCATCGGCTACCTCGTCTTCAAGGGTGTCTCGACGGCCCTGTCACCCAACGTGCTCGGCAAGCCCGACGAGGTGACGGCGGACAGCGTCCTGGGGTCGGCCGACCCCGCAGCCCTCGACGCCGCGTCGAGCGGCGACTACAACAGCCTCGTCCTGCACGCCGTGACGGAGGCGCTCGGCGCGCCGTCGCAGCAGCTCATCAACTACGGCGTGCTCGGCGGCATCGTGATCGGCCTGGTCACGGCACTGCTCTTCCAGCGGTTCTACCGGATCAAGCTCCCCGCGTACCTGGCCTTCTTCGGCGGGCGCCGCTTCGTCCCGATCGTCACGGCCGGCGCCGCGATCCTCATCGCCGTCGTCGGCGCGCTGATCTACCCCGCGTTCAACGCCGGTCTGACGGCGGTCGGCGAGTGGGTCACGGGCTCCACGGTCCTCGGCGGCTTCGTCTACGGCACCGCGAACCGCCTCCTGGTCCCGATCGGCCTGCACCACCTGCTCAACTCCCTGCCGTGGTTCCAGTTCGGCGAGTTCACCAACGCCGACGGCGTGACCGTCTACGGCGACATCCCGCGCTTCCTCAACGGCGACCCCACCGCGGGCACCTTCCAGGCCGGGTTCTTCCCGATCATGATGTTCGCGCTCCCGGCCGCGGCCCTCGCCATCACGCACGCGGCGAAGCCGTCCAAGCGCAAGGTCGTCGGCGGCATCATGATGTCCGCCGCCCTGGTCGCGTTCGTGACCGGTGTGACCGAGCCGCTCGAGTTCGCGTTCGTGTACGTCGCCTACCCGCTGTACGCGATCCACGCCGTGCTCACCGGGACGAGCCTCGCGCTCGTCAACGCGCTCGACATCCGCAGCGGGTTCGGGTTCAGCGCAGGGGCGATCGACTACCTGCTGAACTTCACGATCGCCGAGAAGCCGCTGCTCCTGATCCTCATCGGCCTCGGGTACGCGGTCATCTACTACTTCCTCTTCCGGTTCGTGATCGCGAGGTTCAACCTCAAGACACCGGGCCGCGAGGACGAGGGCAGCGCAGCGGACGCGAACAACGTCCTCGTCGACCAGCCCGAGGACGAGCCCGCCCTGGCCACCGCAGGCGCCGCACCTGACGTGCCCACGGACCCGGGCACCGGCAGGCCCACCGCCTGACCTGCACCACCTCACCACAGCACCAGCGCGCCGCCCGGGTCCCTCCACGACCCGGGCGGCGCCGTGACCGGACGGGACAGCCATGCAGCAGGACGTGCTCATCGGAGTGGGCGTCAGCCCGGGGCTCGGCGTCGGGCCCGTGGCGTGGATGCCACCGGCGGTGGCCGAGCCGGATGCGACCTCGACGCTCGGGGCCGAGACCGCGGACGACGCGGTCGCCCGGGTGCGGGCCGCGGCGGCAGCGGTGGCCGCCGACCTGGAGGCGCGAGCCGCGCGCCTCGAGGCCCCGCGCGGGACGGAGGCCGCGCCGGCGGGCATGGCGCCCGCCGCCGCCGAGGCGGCCACGGTGCTGCGCACCACCGCGATGATGGCCACCGACCCGACCCTGCTCGCGGGCGCCGAGACGCTCGTGCGGGCGGGCACGGGACCCGCCCGCGCGGTCTGGCAGGCCGCGGGGACCGTCATCGACCAGCTCTCGGCCCTGGGCGGGTACCTCGGCGAGCGCACACGCGACGTCGCGGACGTGCGCGACCGGGTCGTCGCGCACCTGACGGGCCACCCGGCGCCCGGCGTGCCGGACCTCGACCACCCCTTCGTGCTGGTCGCCGGCGACCTGGCCCCGGCGGACACCGCGACCCTGGACCCGACGCGCGTCACCGCGATCGTGACGCTCCAGGGCGGCCCCACGTCGCACACTGCGATCCTCGCGCGCAGCCTCGGCATCCCCGCCGTGGTCGCCGCGCCGGGTGCGGCCGCGCTCACGGCGTCGGACGTCGTGCTGGTCGACGGCGGGGCGGGCACCGTCACGCGCGACCCCTCCCCCGAGCAGGTCGAGCGTGCCCGGGCCCTCGCAGGACGCGCCCGCACGTTCGACGGCGAGGGCCGCACGGCGGACGGCGTCCGCGTCCCGCTGCTCGCGAACGTCGGCGGACCCGAGGACGCGGTCGCCGCGGCCTCCGCGGGCGCGGAGGGCATCGGCCTGTTCCGCACGGAGTTCTGCTTCCTGGACCGCACCGAGGCCCCGTCCGTCGACGAGCAGACGACCGCCTACCGCGCGGTGCTCGCGGCGTTCCCCGGCCGCAAGGTGGTGGTCCGCACGCTCGACGCCGGTGCGGACAAGCCGCTGCCCTTCCTCACCGCCGCCGACGAGCCGAACCCCGCGCTCGGCGTGCGCGGCCTGCGCACGAGCGGTCGCGACCCGCAGGTGCTCGACGACCAGCTCGCCGCGATCGCACGCGCCGCGACCGCCGAGCAGGCCGACGTGTGGGTCATGGCCCCGATGGTCGCGACCGTCGAGGAGACGGAGGACTTCGTGGCCCGGTGCGCGGCGCACGGCCTGACGCACGCAGGCGTCATGGTCGAGGTCCCGGCCGCGGCGCTGCGCTCGGGCCCCATCCTCGCGCGCGCGGCGTTCGCGAGCATCGGCACCAACGACCTGACGCAGTACGCGATGGCGGCCGACCGCCTGCTGGGCGAGCTCGCGCCGCTGTCGACTGCCTGGCAGCCCGCGGTCCTCGACCTGGTGGCGGCGACCTGCCGGGGCGGCGCCCAGCAGGCCCGCCCGGTAGGCGTCTGCGGCGAGGCCGCGGCCGACCCGGCGCTGGCCGTCGTGCTGGTGGGCCTTGGCGTCACGTCGCTGTCGATGACGCCCCGGGCGCTCGCGGACGTCGCGGCGGTGCTCGCCTCGGTCACGCGTCGCGAGTGCGAGGAGCTGGCCGCGCTGGCGCTCGCCGCCGAGACGGCACAGGGTGCGCGCGACGCCGTCCGGGGCCGCCTGCCCGTGCTCGTCGAGCTCGGCCTGTAGGGCCGCGCCGGGGGCTCGGCCGGCCGCTCAGACGCCTGGGCGGCAGGCCGAGCGCTCAGCGTCGGGGTGCCCTGCGTGCTCAAACGAGCTCAGTGGTCGGGCGTCGTCAGGTAATCGGCGAGCGCGTCGAGCGACGCCTCGGCCCCGTCGCCCTCGGCCTCGAGCACGACCTCGTCGCCGCCCTTCGCGCCGAGGGCCATGACGGCGAGGATGCTGCCCGCGGGGGCCGGTGCGCCGTCGTCCTTGCGGATGGTGACGGTGGCGGGCTGGGCGCCTGCGAGCTGGACGAAGAGTGCGGCCGGGCGGGCGTGCAGGCCCTCGGCGATGGCGACGGTGACACGGCGTTCGGGCACGGGGACCTCGCAGATACGGGACGGCCCCTGGGGCACCGTCGAGCCAACTGGTCTGGACCACCTTAGCGGGTCGCCGGCCCGACGTCTCCCGCAGCGCCGGGCGTGGGCGACAATGGCTGCGTGAGCCACGCCGAGCGCCAGCCCAGCGACACGTTCTACGACGCCGTCGGCGGGACCGAGACCTTCGAGCGGCTCGTCGCGGCGTTCTACGCGCAGGTGGCCGACGACGACCTCCTGCGGCCCATGTACCCGGAGCAGGACCTGGGCCCGGCCGCCGAGCGGCTGCGGACCTTCCTCGAGCAGTACTGGGGCGGCCCCACCACGTACAGCGAGCAGCGTGGCCACCCACGCCTGCGCCTGCGGCACGCGCCCTACAAGGTCAACCCCGCGGCGCGCGACCGGTGGCTCGCACACATGCGCACCGCGCTCGACTCGCTCGCCCTCCCGCCGCTCCAGCACGCAACGCTCTGGGACTACCTGGAACGCGCGGCGCACGCGATGGTCAACACGTTCGACGACTGACCCGGGCGGCCCGCCGCCCACCCACCACCCACGCCGATCCCCGCGCAGGCCGCCCACCCGAGGAGACCGATGCCCCACCCGACGACCGACCCGCTCCGCGCCGTGCTCGACGTGCTCGCGCTGCGCACGGTCGACGCCGACACGTTCACGGGCGACAGCCTCGACAAGCCCGGCGGGCGCGTCTTCGGCGGCCAGGTCCTCGCGCAGTCCCTGCTCGCCGCGGCGGCCACCGTCGGCCACGACCGGCTCCCCCACTCCGTGCACGGGTACTTCCTGCGCCCGGGCGACGTGAAGCAGGAGATCACGTTCGCCGTCGAGCGCCTGCGCGACGGCCGGTCGTTCAGCGCGCGCCGCACCCACGCGCTCCAGGCGGGCGTGCCGATCCTGGCCATGACGACCTCCTTCCAGGTGGAGCAGCCCGGCGTCGAGCACTCGGACACGCCACCCTCGACGGTTCCGCGACCCGAGGGCCTGCCGAGCGTCTTCGAGACCCTGGGCCCTATCGACCACCCGCTCGCCGCGTTCTGGACGCAGGCCTCGGCCTTCGACCTGCGCCACGTCGAGGAGTCCGTCTACACGGGGCCTGCCGGCGAGCGCACCGACCGGCAGATGGTGTGGATGAAGGCCCGCGGCCCGGTGCCCGACGACCAGGTGCTGCACCGCGCCCTGCTCGCCTACGCGTGCGACCAGGTCATGCTCGAGCCGGTCCTTCGGCGGCACGGCGCGAGCTGGTCCACGCAGGCCCTGTCGATCGCGAGCCTCGACCACGCGATGTGGTGGCACCGACCGGCACGCGTCGACGAGTGGCTGCTCTACGTCCAGTCCGCGCCGTCGGCCCAGGGCGGCCGTGGCCTCGGCGCCGCGCGCGTGTACCGCGAGGACGGGGCGCTCGTCGCGACGATCGCCCAGGAGGGCATGGTCCGCTTCCCGCTCGACGACTGAGCCCCGCCGGGTCGACGACCGGCAGCCCGCGCAGCGACCGGGCAGCCCGCGCAGCGACCGGATCGCCCGCGCAGCGACCGGCAGCCCGCGCAGGGACCGGCCAGCCCGCACCGCGACGGTTCCGCCGTTCGACGTGCCGCCTGACGTCGGCCGCCCCAGACTGTCCGCATGCCACGCCTGCGCCGGTCCCGCACGCAGGATGCCGGGTGGTCGCGGCGGCGCCAGGGCCGAGGCACGGTGTACCTCGACGAGCAGGGTCGGCGGATCACGGACCCCGCGGCCGTCGCCCGCTGCGAGGACCTCGTCATCCCTCCCGCATGGACCGACGTGTGGATCTGCCCGCAGGAGAACGGCCACATCCAGGCGATGGGTACGGACGACGCCGGGCGTCGCCAGTACCTCTACCACCCGCACTGGCGCGAGCGCCGCGACCGCGCGAAGCACGAGCAGGTGCTCGCGATGGCGCGACGCCTTCCCGGAGCCCGGCGCACCGTCGCCACCCACCTCGCGCTGCCGGGCATGCCACGGGTCAAGGTGCTCGCGCTCGCGTTCCGGCTGCTCGACGAGGCGTACTTCCGCGCGGGCGGAGAGTCCTACGCCAAGGCGAACGGGAGCTTCGGCCTCGCGACGATCCGCCGCACGCACGTCGACGTCGACGACGAGGGCGTGAGCTTCCGCTACCCGGCCAAGTCGGGACAGCTCCGCGAGACGCGCGTCGACGACGGCGACATCGCCGCCCTCGTGCGCGAGCTCAAGGACCGCCCCGGGCGCCTGCGCGACCTGCTCGCCTGGCAGGACGGCGCCGGTCGCTGGCACGACGTGACCTCGGCGGACATCCAGGAGTACGTCAAGGACCGCCTCGGGTCCGACGCCCGGCCCAAGGACTTCCGGACGTGGCACGCGAGCGTCCTCGCGGCCGCCGCACTCGCCGAGGCGGGCCCGCCGCCGTCGTCGGAGCGGGCCCGGAGCCGCGTCGTGAGCCAGGTCGTGCGGGAGGTCGCCGACGAGCTCGGGAACACCCCCGCGGTGTGCCGCGCGTCGTACATCGACCCGCGCCTGGTCGACCTCTGGGAGCACGGACGGACCATCGGCAGGCGCCGGACGCGAGCGGGTGCGGAGAGGGCGCTCATCGCCCTCCTGACGTGAGTGCCCGCGGCGGGCGCGTGACCTGAGCTCCCGCGACGCGTGCGAGCCCCGCGTGGCCGGCGCCCGTCGCTGCTCGGCCGGTCGCTACTCCATGTCCTCGAGCTGACGCCCCTTGGTCTCGGGCACGAGCCGGAGCACGAAGAAGAACGAGAGCGCGGCGAACACCGTGTACAGGCCGTACGCGACGCCGAGGCCCAGGTCCGCGAGCGCGGGGAACGTCGTCGAGATCGCGAAGTTGCCGAGCCACTGCGCCGCCGCAGCGAGGCCGAGCGCGCTCGCCCGGATCGCGTTGCTGAACATCTCCCCGAGCAGGACCCACACGGCCGGTCCCCAGGAGACCCCGAAGAACACGACGAACGCGTTGGCGGCGACGAGCGCCACGGGCCCCGCGGAGTCCGAGAGCGCAGGCTCGCCGTCGACGAGAGGGGCAGTCGCGAACACGAACGCGAGCGTCGCGAGGCTCGCGACCATGCCGACCGACCCGGTCAGGAGCAGCCGGCGCCGGCCCACCTTGTCGATCACGGAGATCGCGATGATCGTGACGACGATGTTGGTGACCGACGTGATGACGGTCTGGACGAGCGAGTCCTCCTCGCTGAAGCCCACGCTCTGCCACAGGGTCGCGGAGTAGTAGAAGATCACGTTGATGCCGACGAACTGCTGGAACAGGGACAGCGCGATCCCGACCCACACGATCGGCCTGAGCCCGAGCGCGGTGCCGCGCAGGTCGGCGAACGAGGAGCGCGTGTCCATGGACACGGTGCGCCGGATCTCCCGCATGCGCTCGTCGATGCCCGTCTTGAGGACCTGGCTGAGCACCTGGCGTGCGTCGTCGTGCTCACCCCGGGACACGAGGTAGCGCGGCGACTCCGGGATGCTCAGCGCCAGCAGGCCGTACGCCACGGCCGGCACGGCCTCGGCGAAGAACATCCAGCGCCACGCCTCGAGCCCGAGCCAGTGCACCTCGGCTGCACCGCCGGCCGCGGTCGCGAAGAAGTAGTCCGAGAGCAGGGCGACGAAGATGCCGGTGACGATGGCGAGCTGCTGGAGCGAGCCGAGCCGTCCGCGGATCGACGCCGGTGAGATCTCCGCGATGTACGCGGGAGCGATGACGGACGCGGCCCCGACGCCGAGGCCTCCCACCACGCGCCACAGGATGAGGTCCCACGGCCCCTGGGCGAGCCCCGAGCCGATCGCGCTGACGGTGAACAGCACGGACGCGATCAGCATGACCCGGATGCGGCCCTGCCTGTCCGCGAGGCGGCCCGCGAGCCACGCGCCGACGACGCAGCCGAGCAGGGCCGAGGAGACCGCGAAGCCCGTCAGGCCGCTGCCCATCGCGAACTCGTCGCGGATCGCGGAGACGGCACCGTTGATGACCGCGGTGTCGAAGCCGAACAGGAACCCGCCGAGGGCGGCGACGCTCGCGAGGAGGATCGCGCGGCCGGTGTCGTACTCCTCAGCCGCGCCCTGCCCCGGCGCCGACCCGCCCGTACCCGTCTCCTGCGTCCCAGCCATGGCGCGCCTCCTCGTCGTGGACCGCTCGACCGTACGTCCACCCCTGCGGCCCCACCACCGGAGGGGTGCCCGGGAACGCACGGCACACCGGGGACGTACGGGCACGGACTGCGGCACGCACCGGCCGCGCGCCGCGGCGTGCCCGCGCCTACGCTCCGGTGATGAGCAGACTCGTCGCCGTCACGGGCGTCACCGGCTATGTCGGCGGCCGCCTCGTCCCTGAGCTCCTCGACGCGGGGTACCGGGTGCGGGCCATCGCACGCAACCCGGGGCGCCTGCAGGGCCGGCCCTGGGCCGACCGGGTCGAGGCGGTCGGTGCCGACGCCGCCGAGCTCGACGAGATCCGGGCGGCGCTCGAGGGTGTCGACGTCGCGTACTACCTCATCCACTCGCTCGGGACGGGTCGCTTCGAGGCGCGTGACCGGCGCACCGCGCTCGTGTTCGCGCAGGCGGCGCGCGAGGCGGGCGTCCGGCGCATCGTCTACCTCGGTGGCCTCTTCCCGCAGGGCCAGGACCTTTCGCCGCACCTCGAGTCCCGCAAGGAGGTCGGTGAGATCCTCCTCGCGTCGGGCGTCCCGACGACGGTGCTGCGCGCCGCGGTGATCCTCGGCTCCGGGTCGGCCTCGTTCGAGATGATGCGCTACCTCACCGAGCGGCTGCCCGCGATGACGGTGCCCCGCTGGGTCGAGAACCGCATCCAGCCGATCGCGGTCCGCGACGTGCTTCGGTACCTGGTGGGCAGCGCCGACATGCCGGACGACGTGAGCCGTGCCTTCGACATCGGCGGCCCCGAGGTGCTCACGTACCGCCAGATGATGCAGCGCTACGCCGCCGTCGCGGGCCTGCCCCGGCGCATCATCGTCGGTGTGCCCGTGCTCACGCCGCGCCTCTCGAGCCTCTGGGTGTCCCTCGTGACGCCCGTGCCGGGTCCCCTCGCCCGCCCCCTCGTCGAGTCGCTGGTCCACGAGGTGGTGTGCGACGAGAAGGACATCGCCGAGCACGTGCCCGACCCGCCGACGGGTCTGCTCGGCTTCGACGACGCCGTCCGGCTCGCCCTCCAGCGCATCCAGGACGCCGACGTCGCGACGCGCTGGTCCTCGGCGTCGGTGCCGGGGGCTCCCAGCGACCCGCTGCCGAGCGACCCCGACTGGGCCGGCGGCTCGCTCTACCGGGACGAGCGGCGCACGCGGGTCGACGCACCCGCCGACGTCGTGTGGAGCGTCATCCAGACGGTGGGCGGCGAGCGCGGGTGGTACTCGTGGCCGCTCGCCTGGGAGGTCCGCGGTCTGCTCGACCGCGTCTCGGGTGGCCCGGGCCTGCGGCGCGGCCGTCGGCACCCCGCGCTGCTCCTCGTGGACGACGCCGTCGACTTCTGGCGCGTCGAGGAGGTCGTCCCGCCCCGGATGCTGCGGCTGCGCGCCGAGATGCGGGTCCCCGGGCTGGCCTGGCTCGAGCTCGCGGTGCGTCCGGAGGCGGACCCGGGGACGTCGACGCTGCGCCAGGTGGCGACGTTCCACCCGCACGGGCTCCTCGGCCAGCTCTACTGGTGGTCCGTCGCGCCCTTCCACGGCGTCGTGTTCGGCGGGATGCAGCGGGGCATGCGGCGCGAGGCGGAGCGGCTCGCCGCGGAGCTCGCGCAGGGTGAAGGCCCGTCGGCCGCCTGACTGCGGCGGACCGGACGGGTGCCTAGACCGCGGTGCCGTTGCGTGCGCGGCGGCGCATCTGCACGGGTTCCTCGACGTACGGGCCCCACACCGCGCGTTCCTCGTCGCTGATGCGGCGCGGGCGCTCGGTCGTCGAGTCGAGCAGGACGATCGTCGTGACCGCCTGCACGTGGACCGTGCGCCGGCCGTCGACGAGGGTCGTGAGCTGGTAGGAGACCTCGAGGCTCGCTCCGCCCAGGTGACCGATCCACATCTCGGCGGTCACGGGTGCGCGCTGGTAGCCCAGCGGCAGGAGGTACTCGACCTCCTGGCGCGCGACGAGCGTGTGCGTCGTCGCGGTGGGCCCGGCGTCGAGCACGGCCGTCTCCCAGGGGCTCTCGTCGACCGCGGTCGGGTGCTTCCAGAACGCGGCGATGCGGGCCTCCTCGAGGAGCCGCATGATCGCCACGTTGTTGACGTGCCCGTAGGCGTCGAGATCGGCCCAGCGCAGCGGGACGGGAACCAACAGGCGGGTCATCGGGGACCTTCCGGGTCGGGGGCGACGTGGCCGCGTCGCATCCTGCCACCAGGCCTCGACCCGGCGGACGCGCCCGTGGTGGCGCCCGCGGTCCGGCCTCGACGCGCGGGCGCTGGCGTCGCCGCGGCCTCCGCTGCCGAGCGGCACTCCGCCCAGCGGGCCAGCACCTCGTCGACGGGCCGGACCACGTGCTCGTCGGCGACCGCGGCGACGGTCGATCGCAGCTGGGTCGTCGCGCGGCGCGCTCGCCGCGCGGCCCCCCAGCGGGCGGCGACGCGCGCGAGGCCCGCGACGAGGAGGCCCACGACGGCGCCGCCGACGGCCGCGAGCGTGGGCACGGGCACCTCGCCCCACCGCGGCGGCTCGGGCGTGGGCAGCTGTAGCGCGTCGAGCCCGGCGAGCGCACCGAGCCACGCGAGCCCGCCGAGCATCACGGCGAGCAGGACCCACTGGAGGGCACCCGTCGCGGCCCACCAGCGCGGCCGCCGGCCGGGGACGACGCGTGTCCCGGCGACGGCGCGGTCCAGCGCGTCGAGGAGACGCGCCCCGTCGTCGCCGTCGGCAAGGCTGCGTGACCGTGCGGCGAGCACCCACGCCTCGGGGGCGCGCGAGGTCGCGGCGTCGGTGTAGCCCCGCACAGCCGCGCGGGCCCGCGCGTGCTCGGCGGGCCCGGGCGGCGGGACGGACGTCCGTACCAGGTCGGCGTCGACCGCCCCGCGCTCACGGGAACGACCGGTCCCGGGTGAGGTGCCACCCCCGCCACCCGCGGCGAGGTGCAGGCGACGCAGCGGGTCGACGCGGAAGCGGCTCAGCCACCGCGTGGGCGGCCAGCCGGTCGCCCGCCAGGCGCGCAGCGACCACGCCGCGCGCACCGCCTCGGCGACCACCGGGACGCCGGCTGCGACGGCGAGGGCCTCGACCAGCTCGGCCTGCGCCCCTCGGCGCGGCCCCTCCCCGGCGGGCGCGGGGCCGCAGTGCTCGAGGATCTGCCGCGCGAGGTGGATGACGTCGGCCTCGACGCGGGCCGTGGCCGCGAGCCTGCGCGCGGCGGCGTCGTCGAGCGCGGCGCGCAGCTCGGGGATGCCCTGGCCCGTGAGCGCGGAGGCGTCGATCAGTGGGACGCCTCCGAGGCCGTCGTCGGCGAGCAGCCCCTGCAGGTCCCGGTGGCACGCGGCCCGCTCCTCGGGGCTCAGGCGGTCCACCTGGTTCAGCACCACGAGGACGACGTCGCGATGGTCGGCGAGCCCGCGCAGGTAGCGCTCGTGCACGGCGGCGTCGGCGTACTTCTGCGGGTCCACGACCCACACCATGAGGTCGACGAGGGCCATGAGCCGCTCGGCCTCGAGCCGGTGGGCCGTGAGCACCGAGTCGTGGTCGGGGAGGTCGAGCAGGATCAGGCCGTCGGCGGGGGCACCTTCGGCGCCGAGCTGGTGACGCCGTCGAACGCCGAGCCAGTCGAGCAGCGCCGCCGACCCGGTCTCGCCGCGCACCACGGCCAGCGCCTCCGAGGTGGTGGGCCGCAGCACGTCGACCTGGGCGAGCGGGGCCCCGACGATAGCGTTGACGAGCGAGGACTTGCCCGACCCGGTCGAGCCCCCGAGGGCGACGACGGTGTGGTCGGCCGAGAGCCGCAGGCGGTGGCCCGCGCGCTCCTCGACGTCCTGCGCGACGGCGACGAGGCTCGACGGCAGCACGCCCCGCCCGGCGCGGACGGCTCGCGCGAGCGCGTCCAGGCGCTCCGTGACGGTCACGGTCGCCACAGCCGCTGCCACCACCCACGCAGGCCGCCGACCTCGTCGGGGGTCGTCCGGTCGGGAGCCTGCGCGCCTGCGCCCGCGGTGGCGTGCGGCCCACCGGTGCCCGGGCCCGCGGGTCCGACGACCGGGGCGTCCGGCACCGCGAGCCCGACGGCGTGCGCGGCCGCACGCACCTGCTCACCGCCGCGCACGGACAGGTCGAGCGCGTCGAGGCCGGTCGTGAACCGTGCGGCCTCCTCGGCGAGCAGCCGGCGCATGCGGCGCACCAGGTCGTCGTGCGCGGTGCGGGTCAGGCGGCGAACCGCGTCGTCGCCGAACACGGCCTCGAGCAGCCGCTGGGCGAGCACAGCGGTGCCGCCCGCGACACCGACCTCCGCGGTCGTCAGGCCACCCGTGGACGCGAAGATCGCGACCATGAGGGCGGCGCCGAGGCCGTTGACGCCGAAGGAGAGCGCCCGGGCGGTCGTCCGGCGGCCGGCGCCCTCGGTCGAGACGAGGTCGAGCACACCCGACTGCCACTCCCGGATCTCCGCGGTGACGCGCTCGCGCAGGTCGACCGCGGAGCGGGAGAGGCGGAGCCCGTCGACGAGCGCGGCACCCGCCGGGTCGGCGCGCCACGAGGCGTAGGCGTGGTCCGCGGCGCCGTCGGCGGCGTCCTGGACGAGGTCCACGAGGCCGTGGCCGATCGCGGCGGCGACGGGCTCGGGTGCGGGCCGGCCGTGCAGGAACGCGGACGCGCGGTCACGCCACGTGCTGACCTTGGCCTCGATGGCACGCAGCAGCTCGCCCGTGCCGACGAACTCCTGCCACCGTGCGAGCACCTCGCCGCGCAGCATCGTGCCGTCGGAGGTCGCGGCCTCGAGCGAGCGCGCGGCGCCGTCGTACGCCGTGGCCACGACCGACCGCAGGCGTTCGACGTGCGCGACCTGGGCGTCGGCCGCCGACGCGAGGCCGGGTGCCTGGGCGAGCACGTCCTCGACCGCACCGCGGACGGTCCGCCGCACGAGCGCGTCACGCGCGACCACGTCCCCGGCGACCCCGCGCAGCCACGTCGACAGGTCGGCGACCGCCACGGTGGGCAGCAGCCCGTCGTGCAAGGTCGCCTCGGGGACGGTGAACAGGTGGGCCTCGGCGAGGCCGTGCTCGGTGAGCATGGCGCCCAGGTGGCCCGCGACGGCGTCGGTCGCCTCGGGCGCGACGCGGTTGAGGACCATCGCGACCGCTGCCCGACGTCGGGCTGCCGCACCGAGCAGGTCCCACGGGACGGCGTCGGCGTACCGTGCGGCCGTCGTGACGAAGACCCAGAGGTCGGCGGCGCCGAGCAGCTCCTCGCCGAGCTCACGGTTCTCCACGACGACCGAGTCGATGTCGGGCGCGTCCAGGAGCGCGAGCCCGCGTGGGACCTGCGGGTGGGGTACGAGGCGCAGGGCGCGGCCCTCGGCGTCGGTGCCCGTGACGCGGGGCAGGCGCGGGAGCACGCGGTCCGTGGTGAACCAGGCCGTGTCGTCGGGGTGGTGCACCAGGACGGGTGACCGTGTGGTCGGCCGCAGCACGCCCGCGGCGGTGACCCGCGCACCGAGCAGGCTGTTGACGAGCGTGGACTTGCCCGCGCCGGTCGAGCCGCCGACGACCGCGAGGAGCGGGGCACCCATCTGGCGCACGCGGGGCACGAGGTAGTCGTCGAGGTGGTCCACGAGGGCGGCGGCTGCGCGCCGGTCGGCGTCCGCGCCGGGGAGGCCGAGGGGCAGCCGCAGGGTGGCGACCGCCGAGCGCAGGCCGACGAGGGCGGCGGCGAGGCGCTCACCGTCCTGCTCGGTGCTCATGCGCGCTCCCGTCGGTGGTCGTCCACGGCCAGTCTGGCGCAGCGTGGTCGATCATGCCCGGCACGGGCACGGGCACGGGCGCGGGCACGGGCGCAGACGCCGACGACCGGCCACCCGAGGGTGACCGGTCGTCGGTGCGGTGCGTGTGCGCCGTGCGTCCTTGCCGTCCGTGCTTGCCGTGCGTGCTTGCCGGGCGTATCCGCTGTGGCGCCCGCCGCGCGTGCGTACGTGCGTCGGGCGCGGCCCGAGGTCAGTCGCGCGTGAGCTTGCGGTACGTGACGCGGTGCGGACGGGCGGCGTCGGCGCCGAGGCGCTCGACCTTGTTCGCCTCGTAGGACTCGAAGTTGCCCTCGAACCAGTACCAGCGCGACGGGTCCTCCTCGGTGCCCTCGTAGGCGAGGATGTGGGTCGCGACCCGGTCGAGGAACCACCGGTCGTGGGAGACCACGACGGCGCAGCCCGGGAACTCCAGGAGCGCGTTCTCGAGCGAGCCGAGGGTCTCGACGTCGAGGTCGTTGGTGGGCTCGTCGAGGAGCAGCACGTTGCCGCCCTGCTTGAGCGTGAGCGCGAGGTTGAGGCGGTTGCGCTCGCCACCGGACAGGACGCCCGCGGGCTTCTGCTGGTCGGGGCCCTTGAAGCCGAAGGCAGCGACGTACGCGCGGGACGGCATCTCGACGTTGCCGACCTTGATGAAGTCGAGCCCGTCGGACACGACCTCCCAGAGGGTCTTCTTCGGGTCGATGCCGCCGCGGGACTGGTCGACGTACGAGAGCTTGACGGTCTCCCCCACACGCAGGGACCCGGCGTCGAGCGGCTCGAGGCCGACGATCGTCTTGAAGAGCGTCGTCTTGCCGACGCCGTTGGGGCCGATGACACCGACGATGCCGTTGCGGGGCAGCGTGAAGCTGAGCCCGTCGATGAGCACGCGGTCGTCGAAGCCCTTCGTGAGGTCCTTGGCCTCGATGACCACGCTGCCCAGGCGCGGGCCCATCGGGATCTGGATCTCCTCGAAGTCCAGCTTCCGCGTGCGGTCCGCCTCGGCGGCCATCTCCTCGTAGCGCGCGAGGCGGGCCTTCGACTTGGTCTGGCGGCCCTTCGCCGACGAGCGCACCCACTCGAGCTCGTCCTTGAGGCGCTTGGAGAGCTTGGCGTCCTTCTTGCCCTGCACCTCGAGCCGCGCCTGCTTCTTCTCCAGGTACGTGGAGTAGTTGCCCTCGTACGGGTAGAGGCGTCCGCGGTCGACCTCGGCGATCCACTCGGCGACGTGGTCGAGGAAGTACCGGTCGTGGGTCACGGCGAGCACGGCGCCGGCGTACTGGGACAGGTGCTGCTCGAGCCACAGCACGCTCTCGGCGTCGAGGTGGTTCGTGGGCTCGTCGAGGAGCAGGAGGTCGGGCTTCTCCAGGAGCAGCTTGCACAGCGCGACGCGACGCCGCTCACCACCGGACAGCACCGACACGTCGGCGTCCGGCGGCGGGCAGCGCAGGGCGTCCATCGCCTGCTCGAGCTGGGCGTCGAGGTCCCACGCGCCGGCGTGGTCCAGCACCTCCTGGAGCTCGCCCATCTCGGCGAGCAGCGTGTCGAAGTCCGCGTCGGGCTCCGCCATGAGGGCCGAGATCTCGTTGAACCGGTCGAGCTTGCCCTTGATCTCGGCGACGCCCTCCTCGACGTTGCCGAGAACGGTCTTCTCCTCGTTGAGCGGCGGCTCCTGGAGCAGGATCCCGACGGTGTAGCCCGGGGAGAGGCGCGCCTCGCCGTTGGACGGCTCGTCGAGGCCGGCCATGATCTTCAGGATCGTCGACTTCCCGGCGCCGTTGGGGCCGACGACGCCGATCTTCGCCCCGGGGTAGAAGCTCATGGTGACGTCGTCGAGGATCACCTTGTCGCCGTGCGCCTTGCGCGCCTTGTACATGGTGTAGATGAACTCAGCCACGTGGGTGTCTGCTCCTGGGTGTCGTCGGGTGGTCGGTGTGCCGCGGACGGCAGCCCGGGGCCGGCGCGCGGTGGCGCCGGCCCGGCGGGACCACCCGTCAGCCTACGGCGTCATGCGCCGGCACCGGTGCCCACGGGCTCGAGCGACGCCTCGTCCGCGTGGTCGTCGTCCTCGAGCGCGCCGTCGACCGCCTGGTCGTCCCCGGCCACGGTCCCGGCGGCGCCGCGGGCGCGTCCGGACGGGTCCGCCGGGTCCGCCGGGTCGGTCGGCCCGGCGGGGTCGGTCGCCCACGGGTCGTCCGCGTCGGCAGCCCCGGAGCGCGCGACGCCGGTCTGCTCCCCGTCACCCTGCCCGGACGACACGTGCACGGTCCGCGCGAACGTCGAGCGGCCGCGCGTGAGGTCGTGGCCGAGGGCCTGCGCCTCGAGGACGAGCCCGAAGCGCGGCCCGTTCTCGCCCGCCCACTCCTCGGAGCGCATGCGACCGTGGACGAGGACGGGGTCGCCCTTGTGCACGGACGCGGCGACGTTGAACGCGACGTCCCGGAACGCCTTGACGGTGAGCCACTCGGTGCGCCCGTCGGTCCAGGCGCCGACGCGGTTGTCGTACCACCGGGGCGTCGTGGCCACGCGGAAGCTCGTGTACGGCACGCCGTCCCCGACGACCTCGCGCGGCGTGGATGCCGCCCAGCCGACCACTGTCACCATCAGCCCGTTGGAGCTCATCGTTCCTCCTGTCCTGGAGGCCGGCTCGTCCGGCCCTCGGGAACGAGCGTCGCGGGGCCGCTCGGGGCCGGCGCGGACGGACCCGTCAGGGTGTGGAGGAGGGCTCGTCCGTCCCGGGGGCTGGGGAGCCGGCGTCCGGGGCCGGGTCTGTGGAAGGCGCAGCGGCGGGCGGCTCGCCAACGGCGGGTGGTTCGGTAGCGGGCCCCGCAACCGTGGGCGCGTCGACGGCGTGCGCGGACCCGTGCCGCCGGTCACCACGGCCGGCGGCAGGCAGCGGGCTGACCTCCGCGGCCTCGCGCACAACCCGGTGGTCTCCGAGGACGACCGCGGTGGGTGCACCGAGGCACTCGTCGACGACGTGCCCGAGGGCCTCGCGGGCACGTCCGTCGAGCTCGGCGCCGGCCCGTCGGGCGGCCGCCCGACGCAGGCCGCGCGCGAGCACGAGGAGCAGCACGGCCGCGACGAGACCACCGCAGGCCGCGATCGCGAGCGTCACGGCCTCGCCCGTGAAGGTTCCGACGCCGGCCCACGAGCCGATCGCGAGGCCCGCTGCCGTGAGCCCGGCCAGGGCCAGGACGGCGGCCAGGGCACGGGCGACGGCGGCGCCGCGCGGCGGACGGACGGCGACGCGTGTGTCGGCGAGCCTGCTGTCGACCGCCGAGGCCAGTGCCTCGGCCTCGGGCACCGCGGCGGTGAGGGCCTCGTTCCACACGGCCGGGAGATCGGGTGTGACGGCGTGCAGCCACGCGCCGCGGACCGCCCGCACCCGGTCCTGCTGGACGGCACCGACCCCGGCGGACACGGCACGGCCCGAGCGCACGGCCCGCTCGACGGACGCGACGGTCCCGGGCAGCCCGGTGGCCTCGGCGAGACCGTCGATCGCCGAGGAGCGCGGCAGATCGGCGTCGGTGGTCTCGCGGGGTCCGACGACGGCGCCGAGCGCGCGGGCGGCGTCGTCGAGCTCCGCGGTCGCGCGGACCTCCGCCACGCCGTGGCTCGCGACGGCGCGGGCGAGCACACCGCGGAGCACGGGGATGCCGTCACCGGTGCGCGCCGAGACGCTGTGGACCCCGACCTCCACGAGGCCGTCCTCGCGCAGGAGGCGGGACACGTCGCGCAGGAGGCTCGCCTGCGCGTCCACCGGCACGGTGTCGATCTGGTTGAGCACGACGAGCATCGCGGCCTCGTGGCCCACGAGGTGCCGCAGGTACCCGGTGTGCAGGGCGTCGTCGGCGTACTTCTGCGGGTCGACGACCCACACGAGGACGTCGACGAGCGGGAGCAGGCGGTCGACGACGGCGCGGTGCTCGGGCTCGACGGAGTCGTGGTCAGGCAGGTCGAGCAGCACGAGGCCGCGCAGGTCCGCCTGGCTCTCGCCGTCGAGCTCGCTCTCCCGCTCGATGCGCCGGTCGCGGGACACGCCGAGCCAGTCGAGCAGGGGCCTGGCGTCGTGCGCCCACGCGCACGCGGTGACCTGCGACGTTGTCGGACGCCGCACACCCACGTCGGCGAAGTCGAGGCCGCTCAGCGCGTTGAAGACGCTCGACTTGCCCGAGCCCGTGCCACCCACGAGCGCGACGACCGTGTGGTCCACGCCGAGCGCGAGCCGTTCCCGCACCCCCTGGAGGGTGCGGCGGACCGCGTCGGCCGTGCCCGCGGGCACCCGGTCTCCCCCGCGCGCGAGCGCGTCCTCGAGGCGTTCGACACGCTCGAGGAGCGCGGCCGTGCGCGGGCCGATGACGGCGCCGGGGATGCTCGTCATGTCAGCCCCTTGAGGACGGCCAGGCGCAGGCGGAGCCGTGAGGCGGCGTCGTCGGCGAGGTCGTCCGAGTCGAGGACGTCGAAGGCGGCGGCTCGGCCCGCGCGTGCCCGCTCCGTGGCGAGGATGGTGAGGCGCTCGGTCGGCGGCGCGAGGAGCTCGTCGACGGTGTCGCCCCCCAGGGCGCCTGCGAGCACGTCGCGCGCCTCACCCAGACCGGCGGCCGCCACGGCCACCATGGTCGTGGCGCCGGGCCTGCCGACGGCGCGGACGAGTCGCGACGCTCGTCGCTGGGCCCGGCGGTCGCCGGCACCGAGCAGCACCTCGACGGCTGCGTCGACCGACGCGACCCACGCGTCCACCGCACCGGCGAGGCCTGCCGCGTCGGGCCGTCCGGCGGTGTGCTCGCCGGAGGCGTCCCCGCGTTCGGCGAGCGCCGCGACGACGGTCGCCGCCCCGGGCGCCTTGCTCGTGGCGAGAGCCGTGTGGACGGCCCGCGCCGCCCTGGCCTGGGCGCTGTCGAGGGTCACGACGAGCGCCGCGCGCAGCTCGGTGTCGAGGCGGGTGAGCGCGGCGGCCAGCCCGGTCCTTCCGCGCCGCGCGGTCCAGCGCCGGCCCCAGGCGGACCCGGCGGGGCCGACGGAGCCCCAGGTCCCGCGGACGGGGCCGTCGACGACCCCTCCCTCGGCGACGCTCAGCGCGGTGCGCTCGGCAGGGCCGACGACGGCGTCGGCGGCGATGCCCTGGAGGCGGACCCGGGCGTCGACCTGGGCCTGGACGGCCTCCGCGAGGTCGTCGACCCAGGGGCGCAGAGCGGCGAGCGCCCCGCGCTGGGTGCGCGCGATCACGGACCGGGCACGGTCCGGCCCGGCGACCATGGCGAGCCAGCGGCGGATCGGCGCGACCGCCGTGGGGTCCAGGAGGCCCTCGTGCGGCCCGACGTCGGGCACCAGGAAGAGCGGGACGGCTGCCATGCCGCGCTCACGCAGGCGGTGCATGAGGTCGGACCTGACGGTGAGCAGCGCGTCGGACGGGACGCGGTTGAGCACCATCGCCATGGAGGCGCCCCGTGCGCTCGCGCGGTCGAGGACCTGCCAGGGCAGGGCGTCCCCGTAGCGGGCCGCGGTCGTCACGAACACCCACAGGTCGGCGGCCTCGAGGAGGCGGTGGGCCATGGCGCGGTTGCTCTCGAGCAGCGAGTCCAGGTCCGGCGCGTCCACGAGTGCGACCCCACGCGGCACCGCCGGGCGGGCGACGACCTCGACGGCCTCACTCAGGGGGTGCTCCGCGAGCAGCTCGGCGTCGTCCGGGTGGTGGGCGAGCACGGGGCGGCGCGTCGTCGGACGCAGCACGCCCGCGGCGCTCACCTCCTCGCCCAGGAGCGAGTTCACGATGGTCGACTTGCCGGCGCCGGTCGAGCCCGCGACGACGACGACGGCCGGGGCGGACAGCTCACGCAGGCGAGGGAGCAGGTGGTCGTCGAGCTGGTCGAGCAGCTGGCTGCGCCGTGCCTGCGCATGCGCGACGCCCTCCAGCTCGAGGGGGAAACGCGTCGCGTCGACGTCACGCCGCAGGTCCGCGACGGCGTCGAGCAGGGAGGCGCTCGCGCGCGGCCGGTCGGCGGGTGGTGCGGCCGCCGCGGAGCCCGTGCCCCCGCCAGCCACGCTGCGCGGGTTGACCAGGTCGGAGCTCACGACCCAATCCTCCCGTGCGGCCGTGCCCAGGCCAAACACACGCGCCGCACGGGATCGAGCGGCCTGCGCCGGAGGCTGCGTGACGCGGGGCCCACTCGATCGTGACCAGCGTCGGCGCATGGACCTCTGACGAGCCAGACGTCGGCCCACTACGCTGGACCGGCCCTGCCCCCGTAGCTCAGTGGATAGAGCATCGGACTTCTAATCCGCAGGTCGCAGGTTCGAATCCTGCCGGGGGCGCCTTGCGTCCCACCACGTCCGCAGGTCGACTGCCAGCTCCGCGGCGCCGAGCGTCACCGTCAGCCCGAAGTGCTCGGTCAGCTCTCGACGCACCCATGCGGCGATGTCGGGCGCCGGACTTCCACGCTCGAGCATGCTCATCAGCGGCCCGACCATGCAGGCGTACTCCCCGGCCGGGCAGTCGTCGCCGGGGTCCGTGTACACGCCGATCGGGTCCCAGCGGTCGAGGAGGATGCTCAGCTCGCGCGTGCGCTCCTGGTCCTCCTCTGCCGTTGCCGCGTCGACCATGCGCCCAGTCTGCCGGGCGCCGGTGTCCGGCGGGTGCTCGGCGCAGACCGGCGGGTCCGGAGCCGGACGGTCGGCTGGGCCCCGGATGGACATGAAGGCGGTAACCCTCCCCCCGGATCACGGTTCGATCACGGTCCTTGCCGAGCCCCCGCGTTCAGTGCTTTATTTAGTCCCGAACAAAGCAACGAACGAAGGAGTCCGATGCGTCAGGCCAGTCGACCCACCAGCTCGCGCGGGGACCTCGTCCCCTCCGCGGTGCTGGGCCTGCTCGGCACACGCGGCCCGACGTCCCGCGCCGACGTCGCCCGCGCCCTCGGCGTCAGCCCCGCCACGATCACCCAGATCACCAAGGACCTCATTGCCCGCGGCCTGGTGACCGAGCTGGAGACCGCCAAGTCCCAGGGCGGACGCCCCGGCCGGCTCCTCGGGCTCGTGCACACCGCGGGCGGGGCCATCGGCGTGAAGGTCACCGCCGACCACCTCGCCATCGTCGACGCCCGGCTCGACGGCAGCGTGACCTCGTCGTCGGTACGGCCCTTCGACCCCGACGCCCCCGACGCCCTCGACCTCCTCGCCCGCGAGATCGGTGCGGCGGTGACCCAGCACGGCGGCCACCTGCTCGGCGTCGGCGTCGGCATCCCCGGTTCGGTCGACTCGCAGGCGTCCGGCGTCGTCTCGGCGCCCACCCTCGGCTGGTCCGAGGCCCGGGTCGGCGACGTGCTGCGCGCGGCCCTCGGCGTTCCCGTGCTCGTCGAGAACGACGTCAACACCCTCGCCGTCGCGGAGGCGCTCTACGGCGCAGGACGCGAACACTCGACGTACGTCGTCGTGACGATCGGCCGCGGCATCGGCTGCGGCATCATCGTCGACGGCTCGGTGTTCCGCGGTGCCTCGGGCGGTGCCGGCGAGATCGGGCACATCCCCGTGGACCCCGACGGGCCGCTGTGCCGCTGCGGCTCACGCGGCTGCCTCGAGGCGCTCGTCGGCGAGGCGGCGCTCGTGCGCCAAGGCCGGGAGGCAGGCGTCCTCGACGACGCCCAGGGCATGCGGGACCTACGCGCGGCGGCCGACGCCGGTGACGACCGTGCTCGGGAGGTCTTCGCCCGGGCGGGCCGGCTCTTCGGCCGGACCCTCGCGGGCCTGGTGCACACCGTCGACCCCGAGATCGTGGTGCTCCTCGGCGAGGGCATCGACGCCTGGCCGCACTGGCGCCGCGCCTTCGAGGAGTCGTTCCGCAGCCACCTCATGCCGAGCCGGCGCACGGTCCCGGTGCTGACCGAGCCGTGGGCGGACGACCGCTGGGCACTCGGCGCCGCGGCGCTGGTCCTCGCGTCTCCGCTGGACGCGGAGGGCGTGAGCGGCGAGCAGGGCGACCTCGTCCGCGCACGCCTGCACGTGGCGGGGGGCGACGCCACATGAGCGCACCCACCGTCGCGGCCGCCACCGCCGCCACCGCACCCCGCCCCCCGGAGCGGGCGCCCGCCGGCCGTCGATCAGGCCGCGGCGTCCCGCGGGCCAAGCGCGTCGGCTGGATCCTGCTGTTCCTGCTGCCCAGCGCCCTGCCGCTGCTCGCCTTCACGATCGGCCCGATGCTCGGCGCGGCGTGGATCAGCCTCCACGAGTGGAACCTGCTCTCCCCCATGCGATGGGTCGGTCTCGCCAACTTCGCCGACCAGCTCGGCGACCCCGCGACCCGCAACGCGTTCGGCAACACGCTCGCCTACATCGTCGGCTACATGCCGCTCGTCTACGTGGGGGGCCTCGCCCTCGCGCTCGCGCTCAACGCCAGGCTCAAGGGCCGGTCGCTGCTGCGCGGCATCTACTTCCTGCCCGTCGTGTCCTCCTGGATCGTCGTCGCACTCGTGTGGCGGTGGCTGCTCAACCCGAGCGTCGGCGTCGTGAACTGGGCCCTCGGGCTGATCGGGATCGACGGGCCCGGCTGGTGGACCGACCCCGCGTGGGCGATGCCGTCGATCATCCTGGCCTCGGCCTGGAAGGACCTCGGGTTCGTCATGGTCATCCTGCTCGCCGGGCTTCAGGCGATCCCGACGGACGTCATCGAGGCCGCACGCGTCGACGGCGCGGGCTGGTGGCGGCGCCTGCGGTCCATCGTGCTCCCGCTGCTCTCCCCCTCGACCTTCTTCGTCGTCGTCATCACGCTCATCAACGGCTTCCAGGTGTTCGACCAGGTGTACGCGATGACCGGCGGCGGGCCCGACGGCTCGACCGAGACGGTCGTCCTCCGGGTCCACGCCCTCGCGTTCCGGTACGGGGAGGCCGGGGGCGCCGCGGCGCTCTCGTGGCTCCTGTTCGCCGTGATCCTCGTCGTCACCGTCATCCAGGTGCGTGGCCAGCGGAGGTGGGTCACCTATGCGTGAACGCCTGCTCACCCCGCGCTCGATCGCGCTGCACGCCGTCGTCGTGCTCGGCGCCCTCGTCATGCTCTTCCCGTTCGTCTGGGCCGTCGTCACGTCGATCAGCCCCGGCAGCGGCCTCTCGGCCACCCCGCAGCTCTTCCCGGACGACCCGTCGATCGCCGCCTACCAGCAGCTCTTCGCCGACCTGCCGTTCGGGCGCGTGGTGCTCAACTCGCTCGGCCTCGCGGTCGCCGCGACGGTCGCTCAGGTCGTGACCAGCGCGATGGCCGCGTACGGGTTCAGCCGCCTGCCCTTCCGGGGCTCCGGGGCAGTCTTCGCGCTCTACCTCGTGACGATGATGATCCCGTTCCAGGTGCTCATCGTCCCCCTGTTCGTCGAGATGAAGGCGCTGGGTCTCATCGACACCTACCTCGGCGCACTGCTCCCGTCGGTCGCCTCGGGCTTCGGGGTCTTCCTGCTGCGCCAGGCCGTGAACCAGGTGCCGCGTGAGCTCGACGAGGCCGCGACCATCGACGGCGCCGGGCACCTGCGCATCTTCACGCAGGTGGTCCTGCCGAACATCCGTCCCGCGGTCGCGACGCTCGTCGTCTTCGGCTTCATGTCGAGCTGGAACGCGTTCCTCTGGCCGCTGATCATCCTGCGCTCCCCCGAGCTCCACACCCTTCCCGTGGCGCTCCAGACCCTGCAGGGCCAGTACACGACCCAGTGGGACGTCGTCATGGCCGGGTCGGTCGTCTCGATCCTGCCGATGCTCGCGCTCTACGTCTTCGCCCAGAAGTACGTCGTCCAGGGCGTCGCGTCCTCGGGCCTGAAGTAGCCGGACGACGCCGCGCCGTCCGTTCCTCGCTCCCCACTGCCCTTACGGCACCCGCTCCCCCACACCGATCGAAGGAGATCACCGCAATGAACAGCAGGTCACCCATCATGGTGCTCGCCGCCTCCGCGGCCGTGCTCGCTCTCGCGTCCTGCTCGTCGGGCGGGACGGGAGACGACGCCGGTGGGTCCCAGGACGTCACGCTCACGTACACGAACTTCATCTCCAACAACGGCAACGAGGAGAATCTCGACGCGATCGTCGCCGCGTTCGAGGACGAGAACCCCGGCGTCACGGTCGACGTGACGACGATGGCCTACGCGGACTACTTCACCGCGCTCCAGACCGACCTCGCGGCCGGGACCGTCTCGGACGTGTTCGACATCGAGTACGGGCAGTACGGCGCCTACCAGGCGAACGGCGTCCTGGCCGAGGTCACGCTCGACGACCCCGCGGCGTTCGACCCGACCCTCCTCGAGACGTACCAGACCGGCGGCACGCAGTACGCGATCCCCACGTCGTTCTCGAACGTCGTGCTCTTCTACAACACGACCCTGTTCGACGCCGCCGGCGTCGAGTACCCGACCGCCGACTGGACGTGGGCGCAGGAGAAGACGGCCGCCGAGGCCCTCACCGACCAGGCCGCCGGCGTCTTCGGCGACTACCAGCCCATCAGCTACTACGAGTTCTACAAGGCGCTCGAGCAGAACGGTGAGTCGTTCCTGGGCGACGACGGCAAGGCCGCGTTCGACACGCCCGGGGGCATCGAGGCCATCGAGTGGCTCGCCGGGAAGTCCGGCACCGTGATGCCGACGCCCGAGCAGGGAGCGGGTACCCCGGACTTCGACTCCGGCCTCTTCGCCGACGGCAAGCTCGCGATGTTCCACAGCGGCATCTGGATGTTCGGCACCTTCGCCGACATGACCGACGAGTGGGACATCGTCGTCGAGCCCGGCAACACGCAGCAGGCGTCGGCGATGTTCTCCAACGCCGTCGCCGTCTCGGCGACCTCGGAGCACCCGGCGGAGGCGACGGCGTTCGCCGAGTTCCTCGCGGGCTCGGACGTCACTGCGCAGCTGCGGCTCGAGTCCGGGTGGGAGCTGCCCCCGACGTCGGACGAGACGGTCGTCGCGGACTACCTCGCGCTCGGCGCCCCGGCGAACCGGCAGGCCGTCTTCGACTCGCTCGAGAACGTCGCCCTCACTCCTGACCTGGGCGAGCGCGCGGCCGAGGTCCAGGACGTCGTCGACGCGCTGCTCACCGAGGTGGCTGCGGGGCGCGTGAGCGCCGCCGACGCCGCCGCCCAGATGGCCGAGCAGGTCGACGCGATCCTCGGCTGACCGCTCGTCGGCAGGGTGCCCGCCCGTCGGCGGACGGGCACCCTGCCGGCCGCACCGGACCGACCCGCGCCACGCCCTCCCAGGAGCCCCGCACCATGCCGCACACCACCGCCGAGACCCCCGTGACCGCACGTCTCGTGGCCCTCGCCCGACGCAGCCACGAGGTCATCGCCACGCACCAGGCGCCGTCGGGCGCCTACCCGGCCTCCCCCACCTTCTCCGCGTACCGCGGCTACGCCTGGTACCGGGACGGCGCGTTCACCGCCGAGGGGATGTCCCGCTACGGCGACGTGACGTCGGCCGGCGCGTTCCACGACTGGGCTGCGAGCATCCTGATGGCGCGTGCGGATGCCGTGCGTGGCCTCGTCGACCGGCAGAGCCGCGGCGACGAGCCCGGCAACGAGGAGATGCTGCCCACGCGCTTCACGCTCGACGGCGCGGACGGCAACGACCCGTGGTGGGACTTCCAGACGGACGGCTACGGCACCTGGCTGTGGTCCGTGGTGACCCACGCCGAACGGCACGGCCTCGACCTCGCGCGCTGGGCCGGAGGCCTCGCCGTCGCGACGGACTACCTCGTCGCCTTCTGGGACCGTCCCTGCTACGACTGGTGGGAGGAGCACGTCGCCCACCGCCACGGCTCGACGTTCGGCGCCAACTTCGCCGGGCTGACGGCGATCGCCCGGTCCGGCGCGCTCGACGAGGGGAGGGCCGAGGCGGCCGCAGCCGCGGCCGCGGCGATCCGAGCCACGATGCTCGCCGAGTGCGTGGCCGGCGGCGACGAGCCACCGACGGCCTCGCTCCCGCACCTGACCAAGTGGGCGGGCTCGAGCGCGGTCGACGGCTCACTGGCCGCCTGCGTCGTCCCGTACGGCATCACCGCGCCGGGGTCACCGCTCGCGACCGGGACCCTCGACGCCATCCGCACCGACCTCGCGACCCCGGGCGTCCACCGCTTCGCGGCCGACGTGTTCTACGGCGGTGGCCAGTGGCTGCTGCTGACGTGCCTGCTCGGCTGGAACGAGGCTGCGACGGGGGACGTCGCCTCCGCCCGTGCACGACTCGAATGGGTGGCCGCGCACGCGACGCCCGAGGGCGACCTCCCCGAGCAGGTGCCCGACCACCTGCTGCACCCGGCCTCCCGGGCCGAGTGGATCGAGCGTTGGGGACCCGTCGCCACGCCGCTGCTGTGGTCGCACGGCATGTACCTGATCCTCGCCGACGAACTCGGCCTGCTTCCCCCCGTGGAGAACCGATGACCCTGCGCCACCGCCCCGCCGGCATCGAGCACCCGTACGCGGCCTCGCCCGACCAACGGACCCCTGTGCTGCCCCTCGTCGGAGAGCCGATCCACCTCGGCGTCGAGGCCCACGAGGTCCGCGACGTGTGCCTGACCTGGGAGGTCACCGGCGCCGACGGCATACCGCGTGCGACCACCCTGCCCGCCCACGCCCTCGCGACCGACACCGCCGACGCCGCAGCCCTCGCGGGCGGGGAGGGGCATCTCGCGGAAGCTCAGGCAGCGCAGCTCGCCAGCTCCGGTGCCTACGGGGTCGACGTCCCTGGCCTCGCCGACGACGAGCGAGCCCGGTACCGCTTCACCGGGACCGCCACCGACGGGACACCCGTCGAGACGCCCTGGTTCGAGGTCGCCCCGGCTTCCTGGCGCCCGGAGGGCGGGTCGCTCACCGTCGACGGCATCCCCGTCGACGGGCACCCGCGCGTCGTGCCGGGCTCGGTGACCTGGCTCGCGAGCGCCGACGGGCTGCACCGCGTACGGTTCTCGCTCCGCATCGCACCGGATGCGCACGTGGTGGGCTTCGGCGAACGCTACGACGCCGTGGACCAGCGTGGCCGGGTCCTCGACGCCGTGGTGTTCGAGCAGTACAAGTCGCAGGGCAGGTTCGGGCGCACCTACCTCCCCATGCCGTTCGCGCACGTCCTGCCCGGGCCCTCGGGGGGCGAGCCGTGGGGGTTCCACGTGCGGACGTCCCGTCGCTCCTGGTACGACGTCGGCGCGACCGACCAGAGTGAGCTGCGGGTCGAGGTCGCCCTCGGCGGGACGCACGACGAGGCGCTCGACGTGGGCCTGTACACGGGCGCCCCGCACGAGGTCCTCGATGCCTTCCTCACCGAGGTGGGCCGCCCCGAGGAGCTGCCGGCGTGGGTCCTGCGGCTGTGGGCGTCTGGCAACGAGTGGAACACCCAGGCCCTGGTCACCGAGCGCATGGCGACGCACGCCGAGCTGGGCATCCCCGTGGGCGCCGTCGTCATCGAGGCGTGGAGCGACGAGGAAGGGATCATGATCTGGCGGGACGCGGCCTACGAGCCGCGCCCCGACGGGTCGCCGTTCCGCGCGGACGACTTCACGTGGGGCGACGCGTGGCCCGACCCGAAGGCGATGGTCGACGCGCTCCACGCCCGCGGCATCAAGGTGATCCTCTGGCAGATCCCCCTGCTCAAGACACGCCACGACCTGCCGCCGCAGACGCCCGACGACGCCCAGGTGCTCCTCGAGGGCACCGCCATGGTCGAGGGCGGGCACTGCGTGACCGAGGCCGACGGGACGCCGTACCGCAACCGCGGCTGGTGGTTCCCGCAGTCGCTCATGCCCGACCTCTCCGTGCAGCGCACCCGCGACTGGTGGACGGCGAAGCGCCGGTACCTCGTCGAAGACCTCGGCGTCGACGGCTTCAAGACCGACGGCGGCGAGCACGCCTGGGGGGCCGACCTGCGCTACGCCGACGGCCGGCGCGGCGACGAGGGCAACAACCTCTACCCGGTGCACTACGCACGGGCGTTCGGCGACCTGCTGCGCTCGGCCGGCAAGGCGCCTGTGACGTTCTCGCGGTCCGGGTTCACCGGCTCCCAGGCGCACGGCCTGTTCTGGGCGGGCGACGAGGACTCCACGTGGGAGGCGTTCCGCTGGACCCTCAACGCGGGCATCACCGCGGCGTCCTGCGGCATCGTCTACTGGGGCTGGGACCTGGGTGGGTTCTCCGGCCCGGTACCCGACCCCGAGCTGTACGTGCGATCCGCCGCCGCGGCCACGTTCATGCCCGTCATGCAGTACCACTCGGAGTTCAACCACCACCGGCCGCCGCTGCGCGACCGCACACCGTGGAACGTCGCCGACCTGACGGGTGACACGGCAGTGGTGGGTGAGTTCAAGCGCCTCGCACACCTGCGCGAACGCCTCGTGCCCTACCTCGCCGAGCAGGCCGCCGGCACCATCGCCTCGTCACGCCCCCTCATGCGCGGCCTCTTCTTCGACTGGCCCGACGACGCCGCGGTGTGGGACTGGCCCGCCGAGTACCTGCTGGGCGACGACCTCCTGGTGCACCCCGTCACCGAGCCCGGCGCGACGACGTGGCGCACCTATCTCCCGGCCGGCACATGGACCGACCTGTGGTCGGGCGAGGTGCACGACGGCGGCCGCGTGGTCGAGCGCGACGTGCCACGCGACGTCGTTCCCGTGTACGTCCGGACGAGCGACGACGGCGCGACGGCGTCGGCCCTCCGGGCGGACCTGGGCCTCTAGGCGCGACTCACGTCCGCGCGGGCTCGTCGTCGTCGCCCACCTGGGCGGCGGTGACCCGCGCCGCCCGGACGGCCCGTCGTCGGTCGACCACGACGACCCCACCCAGGACCGCGAGCGCGAGCGTGACCGACGCGGCGACGTCGGTCACGAAGTGGTAGCCGAGGTAGAGGCGGCTGAGCGCGACGACCACGATCCCGAGCACGACGGCGAGGACCCACAGGACGAGCGACCGGACACTCGGGCGCCGGATCCACGCGAGGTAGCCGATGACGAGCAGGAGCGTCGCGGTGGCGATGGTGTGACCCGAGGGGAACGAGTACGTGGACTCGACGCCCGCGACGGCCTGGCTGTCCACGGGCGGCCGGGGCCGCGCGACCAGGTTCTTGATGGTCAGCGAGACCACTGTCGAGGCGATCATCGAGCCCGCGAGCAGCGATGCCTGCCACCACTGGCGTCCCCACAGCCCCCATGCGAGCGCCGCGGCCAGCGCGACGACGGGGAGCACCAGCGGGCCGCTCACCGTCGTGATCGCGGTCAGGACCGTGGTCAGCACGGGGCTACGGGCACCCGCGAGCCCCTCCAGCACGGGCCGGTCGAGCTCGGCGAGGTCGTCGTTCTCCTGCACCGCGTCGAGCACGCCCACGAAGCCCGCGGCACCGAGGACGACGAGCGCCAGGCCGACGCCGATCGCGACCTGCGGTCCACGGTCACGCACCTGCTCACCCAGCCACGCACGGCGCGACCACGCGCGTCGGGCCTCGTCGCGAGCACGATCGATCGAGCCCACGGGTGCGCCGTCGGGTGCGGGTGGCTCGTGACGTGGCATCAACCGAGGATCTCAGGCGCCGGCCCGGGGCGCGCGCCGACGCGTCGGGCGTGACGACCGTGGTGTCCGAAAATGTCGTGCACGGGGAGCCACCCGCCTGGGACCGTGGTCCTACCGCGGTGAAGGACCTGGCCCGTCCTGCCAACCAGTCCCTTCACGTCCCTGGAGCACCACCATGCATCCCTTGACCGTCTACGAGTCGTCCGTGCGCGAACGCGCGCACCAGCTCAAGGAGCGCACCCTCGAGCACGAGGTCCAGCTCCGTCGGCGCGAGCGCGGGGCACGCGTCCCGACCTCGCGCGGCAACCGTCCGACGTCGGCAACGGCCGTCCACCGGGCGACCGCGCGGGACACAGGCGTTCCCCGGACCGCCGGGGCGGGCGCCGGTGAGCACCGGTCCGCCCCGGCGGGTGCCGGTGATCACCGGGCCGCCGACGCCGCACTGCACGACCGTCACCCCGTGGCCGCCTGACGCCAGGCAGCCACGGGGTGACCCCGTCTGCGGGCCGCACGCCGCGATCGCGCACCGGCGCCGCCGGGTTCTGCGACCATGGCGCCATGTCCGGCCCCTCCCCCGCCGCAGGCCCCGCCTGGTGAGCCGGCACGGCCCGGACGACGCACTCCCGCGCGACGCACCCGCCGCGGACGTCCCGGCGCACCCCTGGCGCGACCGTGTGGTCCTCGCGGCCATCGGCGGCCTCGCGACCGGGGCCGTCACCTCGTGGGCCGGCAACCCGTGGTGGCTCGCGGCCGTCGCCGCAGCCGGAGCGGCCGTCGTCGTGCTGGTCGCGGCCTGGGTCGCGGGCACCGCACCGGCCCCTCCGCGCCGCGACGGGTGACTGCCGCCGCGTCACCCACGACCCTGACTGCTGGTGCCGCCGCGGGCGCGGCACCCCGGCCCCTCGTCCCGGGCGACGTGCACGCGAGCCCGTACAGTGACCGCGTGAGCCCTGCGAGCAGCCCGAACGACCGCATCGTCTGGATCGACTGCGAGATGACCGGTCTCGACCTCGACCGCGACGTCCTCGTGGAGGTGGCCGCAGTGGTCACCGACTCCGAGCTCAACGTGCTCGGCGACGGCGCCGACGTGGTCATCACACCACCCGTCGAGGCGCTCGAGCAGATGGACCCCTTCGTCCGGAACATGCACACCACCTCCGGCCTGCTCGAGGCGCTCCCGGGCGGCGTGAGCGTCGAGGAGGCGCAGGCCCAGGTGCTGGACTACCTGCGCACCTGGGTGCCCGACGCCGGCAAGGCGCCGCTGGCGGGCAACTCGGTCGGCACCGACAAGGCGTTCCTCGAGCGGCACATGCCCGAGCTCGTGGGCCACCTGCACTACCGCGTCATCGACGTGTCCTCCGTCAAGGAGCTCGCCCGACGCTGGTACCCCCGCATCTACTTCTCCTCCCCGGAGAAGAACGGCGGCCACCGCGCGCTCGCGGACATCCTGGAGAGCATCGACGAGCTGCGCTACTACCGCGCCGCGATGCTCGTGCCGCAGCCCGGCCCGGACTCGACGACCGCGAAGCGCATCGCCGCGGAGGTCCTCGCGAGCTCCGTCAAGCAGGGCCGCAACGCGCCGTGAGCTGAGGACAGGCGCCGCGGGGCGGGACGCCCATCAGTGCGACGAGCTGAGACACGAAGAGCCGCGGGCGCGATGCCCGCGGCTCTTCGTGTCGGCCGCCTCGGCGACCTCGTGGGGTGGCTAACGGGACTTGAACCCGCGACCCCCTGGACCACAACCAGGTGCTCTACCAACTGAGCTATAGCCACCACGGCCGGTTCGGCACGCACCTCGCGGCACGGCCAAGGACCGGCGGAAAGTCTACCCGGTCTCCCGGGGTGCTCGGGTCAGCGCGCCCGCGCCACGATCGCGTCGGCGAAGCGGTCCAGCGCGCCGTCGCCGAGGCTCGTGAAGAGGGACGGCTCGACGAGCTCGAGCTCCATGAGGACAGGCTCCTCCTCGTCACCGCTCACCACGTCCACGCGGGCGTACAGGAAGGGCTCGGGAGGGACCTCCACGCCGTCGGCCGAGGCGGTCAGCAGCCGGCGCGCTACGCGGATGACCTCCCGGGCCACCTCGACCTCCGTCTCGGAGGCCGTGATGCGCTCCATGCGCTCCTCCTTGTAGACGCCGTCGACGCCGACGTCCGGCCCGTCGAGCATCGCGCCCTTGAGAACGCTGTGCGAGTACTCGCCCGCGATGAAGACGTGGGCGCGCTCACCGACGGTGTCGACGCTGCGCAGGTAGCGCTGCACCATGACCGTGCGCTCCGCCTCGAGCAGGCGCCGCGCGTGGCGGATGGCCAGACCCCGTGACCCGGCGTCGATCGCCGTGTAGCGCCCCGTGTCGACCGAGCCCGCGGACACGGCAGGCTTGATGACGAAGTCGCCGTGCGCCGGGAACCGCGTGTGCAGGGCCCGCGAGGAGAGGTGCCGCTCGGGCTCGAGCCAGATCGTCGGGACCACGGGGACGCCCGCACGCTCGAGCTCGTCGAGGTAGTGCTTGTCCGTGTTCCACCGGACCACCGGGTAGGGGTTCGCCAGGGTCGAGACCGCCTCGACGCGCGACGCCCACTCGAGGAACTCGCCACGACGCTGCGCGTAGTCCCACGTCGAGCGGATGACCACGAGGTCGAACGCGCTCCAGTCGACGGCGGGGTCGTCCCAGACGACCGTCTGCGCCTCGACGCCGCGCTGCAGGAGGGCTCCCAGGAGCGGGGCGTCGTCGGGGTCCAGGTCGGGCAGGGCCGTGCAGGTGGCCAGCGCGATTCGAGTCACGGCACCACCCTAGACGGCGAGCCCCTTCCCGACCTGGGCCGGGCGTCCAGCGGCGGGGTCGACGCCCACCGCGGCGGATCACGGTCGGGGATCCCAGGGCGCATCATGGCGGGTCCGCCGGACCCGTGCCGACTCACCCGTCCAGGTGACGGGCACGTCCGGGTGCCGCCTCCCGCGATGCCGACCCGCCCGCGGTGCGGTTTGATCAGCCGGGAGGGGGCAGTCGTCCCGCACGGAGAGGTAGGCATCGTGGAGGAAGCGAAGACGGGGGCGGGCGAGTCGGGCATGTCCCTCGAGGCCGAGGCCGACCGCTCGGTGGTACGTGCCTGGGGCGAGATCGACCTGACCGTGCGACGCGACGCGACGCAGCTGTGCGCCGAGGTCGTGGAGCGTGGCCTCCCCCTCGTCATCGACACCCGCGACGTGACGTTCATCGACTCGACCGGCATGTCGATCCTCGTCCGCCTCGCACGCGACGCCGAGAGCAACGGCTACCCGGTCGAGCTGCACAACCCGCCGTGGATGCTCCGCGAGCTGCTCACCATCACGGGCGTCGACCGCATCCTGCCGATCGCCGACGGCGAGAGCTCGGCCGGGCCCGCGTCGGCCGCCGGCGACGGGCAGGGCTGAGAACCGCAGGGGGCCGGGAGCGAGCCAGGTGCCCGGGTACGACGAAGGCCCCCGACCGGTGTCTCCACTGGTCAGGGGCCTTCACTGTGCGCCATCAGGGACTCGAACCCCGAACCCGCTGATTAAGAGTCAGCTGCTCTGCCAATTGAGCTAATGGCGCGCGGTGCACGAGATTAGCACCGGGACGACGCCGAAGCGAAACCGGATCCGACCCGCCTACGCACGCGACGCGGTGGGCGTGACGCACGTCACGCCCGGGCCGCCGAGGAGCCCTCGGTGCCGCGCCGACTCGACCCCTCGGCAACGCGAGGGCCTGTCGGTCAGCCCGCCGTCTGCGGCTCGGACCGCTCGTGGTGGCCCTCGTCGCCGCCGTCCCACCAGGCGACGTCGGGCAGGCCCTCGTCCTCGAGGATCGCGGGCGAGGCAGGTCCGTCGGGGCTCACGAGGTCGGCGAGGAGGGCCAGCGGGACGCCCTCGGCGAGCAGGTGCATGACCTCGGCGCTCGCCTCCTCCTCGACGTGCTCGGCCGCTTCCGTCACGGCAGCGTCGGGCTCGAGGTCGACGAGAGCGTCGTCGTCCTGCCAGGGAGTGGTCTCCGGGGCCATCACGTGCACCTCTTCCTCGCACTGCTCGAAGGTCTCACTGCACCACCATCGGACCTGGCGCGCAACGGCTGGCGCGCCGCGCGGCCCCCGTGCCGGACCCGCGCCCGCGTCGTCGGACGCCTCAACGGTCGAACGCTCAGAGGTAGAGCCCGGTTCCCTCACCGCTGGCCTCGGGCTCCGCGACGCCGTGGATGTCCCGCTCACGCAGCAGCAGGTACTCGACGCCCCCGATCTCCACCTCGGCGCGGTCCTCCGGGTCGAAGAGGACCCTGTCGCCGAGGTCCACCTGGCGCACGTGCTGCCCGACGGCGACGACCGCGCCCCAGGCGAGCCGCTTGCCCATCGTCGCGGTCGCGGGGATGAGGATGCCCGAGGAGGACATGCGCTCCGCGGACTCCGAGTCGACCCTGACCAGGACCCGGTCGTTGAGCATGCGGACGGCGGGACGCGGCTCCGGGGCGGCGGGGACGGGGGCTGTCGGGCTCACGCGCCGACCGTACTCGACACCCGGCGGGTCGCGGGTCCGCGGTCGCTAGGCTGGGAGGCCCCCTGCCGAAGGAGAACCATGCCGCGCCTCGACGTCGGAGACCTCGCCCCCGACTTCACGCTGCCGACGCACGACGGCGGCTCCCTCACGCTCTCCGCGATGCGCGGCGACCACGTGGTGCTCTTCTTCTTCCCCGCGGCGATGACGCCGGGGTGCACCACGGAGGCCTGCGACTTCAACAGCTCGCTGGACGCCCTGCAGGGTGCCGGCTACCGGGTCGTCGGCATCTCGCCCGACCCGGTCCCGAAGCTCGCCGAGTTCGTCGAGTCCGCGGGCCTGACCTACCCGCTCGCCTCGGACCTCGACCGGGCCGTCCTGACCGAGTACGGGGCCTACGGCGAGAAGAAGCTGTACGGCAAGACGGTCACGGGCGTGATCCGCTCGACGATCGTGGTCGCGCCCGACGGGACCGTCGAGCTCGCGCGCTACAACATCAAGGCGACGGGCCACGTGGCGAAGCTGCGCCGCGACCTCGGGCTGGACTGAGGCACGACGGCCCGACGACCACCGGTCGTCGGGCCACCGTCCCGCGCGGGCTCAGGCGTGGCCGCGTCCCTCAGGACGCCGCCGCCATGGAAGCCTCGCCGGGCGCGTCACCGAGGACGGCGTCACCGAGGATGGCGTGATCGAGCACGGCCTCGGAGGCCTCGCGGGTCAGCGTGAGGGCGAGCGCGAGCTCCGTGATGAGTGGGTGACGTGCGAGCTTGAGAAGGTCCTTCTCCCCGGCTGAGATCCCGTGGTCGCGCTGACGACGGGCCAGGTCACGCACGACGCCGGCGATGACGAGCAGCTCGCCGGACCGGAGACGCTCCGTGTTCTCCTTCATCCGGCGTGACCACATCTCCTGCTGAGGGCCCGTGGCCGATCGCAGCACGTCGAGCAGCGCCGCGACCGCCCGGCCGTCGCTGACCGGGCGCAGCCCGACCTCGTCGGCTGCGTCGACGGGGACGTCGATGGCGAGCTCGCTGCCGTGCACCCGGAGGGTCACGTAGCTGCGTGCGCGGTCCCGGAACCTGCGGTCCGAGACGCACACGACCGTCGTGGGGCCGTGGTGGGGGTGGACGACTGTCTGACCTTCGGAGAACTCCATGTGCGGCCTCTGCTCTGGGCGCGGCACCGCGTTCGGCAGCCCCCGGGCGTGCCCGGCAGGCCGTCGTCCCGGCGCGCGACCCCGACCTGGGACGGTCGGTGGCCGGCGCGGGAGCGCGGAGGCGGCATGCCCATACGGATGGGTGCTGTCCGCCGCGAACCGGCCCGACCAGTGTCCCACCCCTGGGGCCGACGGCTCGCCTGTGCGGTTCCTCACAGGCGGTCGTCGGCCCCGGAGCCTCTACTCTCGTCCCTGAGCGCGAGTGGCGAAATCAGGCAGACGCGCCAGGTTTAGGTCCTGGTGCCTTCGGGCGTGCGGGTTCGATTCCCGCCTCGCGCACCCCGACGTCGGCACCTCGACGCGGGATGCCCGACAGGGCGTGCCCGGCAGCGCGGCCGTCATGCCACCGCGGCGTCAGTGCTGGTGACCGTGACCCGCGTGGTCGTGCTCGTGGTCGTGGTCGTGCGCCTCCGGCTCGCCCTCGCGCTGAGCCGCGATCTGCGCGCGGACCGCGTCCATGTCCAGGCCCTTGACTGCCTGCACGACCTGCTCGAGCGACTGCTTGGGCAGCGCGCCCGGCTGCGCGAACACGAGGACGCCCTCGCGGAACGCCATGAGCGTCGGGATGGACGTGATGTTCGCCGCCGCCGCGAGGCCCTGCTCGGCCTCGGTGTCGACCTTCGCGTGGACGACGTCGGGGTGCTCCACCGACGACTCCTCGAACACGGGCGCGAACTGGCGGCACGGACCGCACCAGGCGGCCCAGAAGTCCACGAGCACGATGTCGTTCGTCGTGACGGCCTTCTCGAAGTCCTGCTCGGTCAGCTCGATCGTCGGCATCCTGGTTCCTCTCGTTCGGGGTCAGCGCGGGCGGCGCGGCGCACCTGCACCCTCCGCGACCCGCACGGTCCGGCCACCGGACCGGCCCTGGGGCCATGCGTGCGTCAACGCCTCGGCGGGCCGGGTATTCCCTCCCCCCGCTCACCCTTAGGCTCGCGTGCATGACCGACACCGCCGACTACCCCCGGGAGCCGAAGCCCGACGGCTGGCTCACCGAGCGCGAGCTCGCCGCCGCGCGGGGGCACCTGCCCATGCTGTACGTCGACGCCGTCCCGGTGCGCGTCGACGAGAGCGGGGACGTCATCGCCGTCGGGCTCCTCCTGCGGGTCAACGGCGCGGGCGAGATGACGCGCGCGCTCGTCTCCGGTCGGGTCATGTTCCACGAGCGCATCCGTGACGCGCTCCTGCGGCACATCGAGAAGGACCTCGGGCCTGTCGCGCTCCCCCAGATCCCTGCGGCCCCGCAGCCGTTCACCGTCGCCGAGTACTTCCCGACGCCCGGTGTCACGCCGTACCACGACGCGCGGCAGCACGCCGTGTCCATGGCCTACGTGGTGCCCGTCTCGGGCGACTGCCAGCCGCAGCAGGACGCCCTCGACCTCGCGTGGCTCACGCCGGAGGAGGCCTGCGGGAGCCAGGTGCAGGTCGAGATGACCGGCGGGCACGGCTACCTCCTGCGCCAGGCGATGGCGTACGTCGGCCGCCTGCCCTGACCCGGACGGTCCGCGAAGTCCGCACCGCGCCGGCCGGGACCGGTCCGCTCAGCCCGGGGATGCTCAGCCGAGGGCGGGTCAGCCCAGGGCGAGCTCCGGCCAGTGCGCGAGGTCGTGGCGCAGCGCGCGGTCGTGCGTCGCGACCACGACCGCCGCGCTCGTCGTCACGAGCGCCTCGGTGAGCTCGTCCACCAGCGCCACCGAGAGGTGGTTGGTCGGCTCGTCGAGCAGGAGCACGTGCGGCGCGGCCAGCAGCGCCTTCGCGAGCTCGAAACGACGGCGCTGACCCACCGACAGCTCACGCAGGGGCCGGTCGAGGTCGTCCTCGGTCAGCAGACCGAGCGCCGCGACGGGCACGAGGCGCGCCGGGTCGAGGCGCCCGGCGTCGAGCAGCGCGAGCGCGTGCGCGGCGTAGGCCTCGAACCCCGTGCGCTCGTCACCGGGTGCGGGCGCCGGCTCCTCCCGCGCGTCGTCGTCCTGGCCCAGGAGGCCGAAGCGGACGCCCGGGGCGGCGTGCCGGACGCCGCGGACCGAGGGCAGGGAACCCGCCAGGACGGCGAGCAGCGTCGACTTCCCGGCCCCGTTGGGCCCCGTCACGAGCAGCCGCCCGCAGGCCGGCAGGTCCACGCGCACACCCGGCAGGTCGAGGCGCCCGGGGACGTGGACCCCGCGGACCTCGAGGAGCGGGTGCCGGCCGTCCACGCCCTCGGGGAGCGCCGGCAGGTCCGGGAACGCGAGCGTCAGCGGCGGCACGGGTACCTCGACGGCCTGCGCCTCGAGGCGCTCGACAAGGCGATCCGCGGCCTTCACGTGGATGCGCGCGCGCGTCGCGCGGCGGTGGCGCTGGCTGCCCTTCGGGGGGCGCCACTCGTCGGAGAGGCCCTCGTAGGCCTCGTCGAGCCGCTCGGCGAGGGCCAGGGCCCGCTTGCGCTCCGCGGCGTAGCGCGCACGCCAGCGACGAAGCGCCGCGGCGCGCTGGAACCGGTACGTCGCGTAGCTCGACTCGCCGTACAGGGTCGGACGGCCGTCGACCGACGGGTCGAGGTCGAGGATCGCCGTCATCACGTCGTCGAGCAGCCGGCGGTCGTGCGTGACGATCACGACGACACCGGGCCAGGCCCGCAGCTCCTGCGTGAGGTGCTCGATCCCCGCGGAGTCGAGGTGGTTCGTCGGCTCGTCGAGCAGCAGAACGTCGGCACGCTGGGCGACCCGGCACGCGAGGCGCACCCGGTAGCGCTCGCCGACGGACAGCGTCGCGAGCTCCCGGTCGAGGTCGCGGGGCGCGCCGAAGCGCGTCAGCGCCTCGTCGGCCCGACGGTCCGCGTCCCACACGCCGAGGCGTTCTGCCCGCCCGAGGACCTCGGCGAGCCGACGCGACGCGGCTGCGACCTCGGCGCCCGGGGCGTCCCCGGCGAGCGCGTCGACGGCGTGCGTGGCCGCCGCGAGCTCGGCCGCGAGGGCGCGGGCCCCCGCGAGCGCCTCGTCGACCACGTCACGGACCGTCACGCCGGCGGGGGCCACGAGCTCCTGCGCGACCGCGACGACGTCGCCCCGCACACGCACCTGCCCCGAGCGGACGGGGATCTCCCCTGCGAGTGCCCGCAGCAGCGTCGTCTTGCCCGTGCCGTTCTCACCGACGAGGCCGATCCGGTCCCCCGGCCCCGCGGAGAAGGTCACGCCCGAGAGGACCTCGCGACCGGGGTACCCCACGGCGACGTCACGCACGGCGAGGTGGGCACCGCCCGACGCCGACGGTCCGTCCGGGCCAGCGCGACCGGGGTCGAGCGGCGTGCTGCTCAGCGGAGCCTCGCCGCGACGACGGGCGCGAGCAGACGGAAGGCCTTGCCCCGGTGGGAGATCGCGTTCTTCTCCTGCGGCGTGAGCTCGGCCGACGTCAGCAGCCGGCCCGCGGCATGCGCGGGCTGCTCGTCCGGGACGAGGATCGGGTCGTAGCCGAACCCGCCCTCGCCGCGCGGCGCACGCGTGAGGGTGCCGCGCATGACGCCCGTCTCGACGTGCTCGTAGCCGTCAGGCGTGACCAGGGCTGCGGCGCACGTGAACCCGGCACCCCGGTGCGCGTCAGGCACGTCCGCGACCTGCTCGAGCAGGAGCGCGAGGTTCGCGGCGTCGTCACCGTGCCGCCCGGCCCACCGTGCCGAGAACACCCCGGGGGCGCCGCCGAGCACGTCGACGCACAGCCCGGAGTCGTCCGCGATGGCCGGCAGCCCGGTGAAGGCCGCCAGCGCCCGCGCCTTGATCAACGCGTTCTCCTCGAACGTCACGCCGTCCTCGTGAGGTACGGGCGCGGCGACGTCGGCCGAGCCCACGACGTCCTCGGGGCGCAAGCCGGTGACGACGGGCGCGAGGATCGCCCGCAGCTCGGCGACCTTGTGCGGGTTGTGGGTGGCGAGGACGAGGCGGGCCACGGACGTCACCCCTGCGGCGTCCCGAGCGCGGCCGCCTGGATCCGGGCGAGCTCGGCGGTGCCACCGAGCGCCAGGTCGAGCAGCGTGTCGAGCTCGCGGCGGTCGAACGCCGCCTGCTCGGCCGTGCCCTGGACCTCGACGAACAGGCCCTTGCCCGTGACGACCACGTTCATGTCCGTCTCCGCGCGCACGTCCTCGACGTAGGGCAGGTCCAGCATCGGCACGCCGTCGATGATGCCGACGCTCACGGCCGCGACCGTGTCCGTCAGCACGGGCCTGGTCCCGGTGATCTTGCCCTCGCGCTGGCCCCAGGCGACCGCGTCCGCGAGCGCGACGTACGCGCCCGTGATCGCCGCCGTGCGGGTCCCGCCGTCGGCCTGGAGCACGTCGCAGTCGAGCACGATCGTGTTCTCCCCGAGGGCCTTCACGTCGATGACCGCGCGCAGCGACCGGCCGATGAGCCGCGAGATCTCGTGCGTGCGGCCACCGATGCGGCCCTTGACGGACTCGCGGTCGGAGCGCGTGCTCGTCGAACGCGGGAGCATCGCGTACTCCGCGGTGACCCAGCCGGCACCCGAGCCCTTCTTCCAGCGCGGGACACCCTCGGTGAAGGACGCGGCGCACAGCACGCGCGTGCGGCCGAACTCGACGAGGACGCTGCCCTCGGCCGCGTCGAGCCAGTTGCGGGTGATGGTCACGGGGCGCAGCTCGTCCGGCCGACGGCCGTCGGCGCGCAGCGCGGCCGCAGAGATCTCAGAGGTCATGCCCCGAACCCTAGGCGAAACCAGCGACGTGGCCCGACCTCGTCGCGGCGCGCACGGAGGGCGACAGGTCCTGGCGCGGCCCGCCGTGGTGTCGTCAGAGAGCGACGACGAGCCCCGGCCGTGCCGTGTCGATCGGCCCCGCGAACACCTCGCGCGCCTCGGCGAGCGCGACGTCCGGGGCGTTCCACGCCGGCACGTGCGTGAGGAGCAGCCGGGCCGCACCCGCACGCTCCGCGGCCTCGCCGGCACGCCGTCCCGTGAGGTGGATGTCGCGGACCGCGTCGTCGCGACCCTCCACGAACGCCGCCTCGCACAGCAGCAGGTCTGCGCCCCGCGCCAGCTCGTCGAGGCCCGCGCACGTGTCCGTGTCCCCGCTGTACGCCAGGGTGACGGTCCGGCCGGGGTCCAGCTCGGCCGGCCCCTCGACGCGCACCCCGTAGGCCGGGACGGGGTGGTTGACGGAGATCGGGGTCAACGTCAGCGGGCCCACACGGACCGCGCGCCCCGCCTGCCAGGTGTGCACCGCGAGCTGGTCCGTCAGCTCCTCGCCGGGCTCGAGGCCGTAAGCCTCGCCGAGACGCGACGCGGTGCCGAAGGGGCCGTGCACGGGCAGCGGTGCCCGACGACGGGGAACGCCGTCGACGACCGGCCGGTACCGCAGGTACACGTACAGCCCGCTCACGTCGGCCATGTGGTCGGGGTGCAGGTGGGAGAGGGCGACGGCGTCCAGAGCAGCCGGGTCGCACACGCGCTGGAGCGGACCCAGCGCCCCGCTGCCCAGGTCGAGGAGCACGTTCCAGGTGCGGCCCGCCGCGTCGTCGGCCTGCACGAGGTAGCACGACGCCGCCGAGTCCGGGCCCGGGAAGGACCCCGCGCAGCCGACGACCGTGAGCCTCATCGCGCGGTCACCTCAGGCTCGCCGCGGTCTCGACCGAGAGCACCTCGGGGCCCAGGAACCGGCGCGCGAGGGTCGCGAACGCGTCCGCGTCGCCCGTCGCGAGGAACCGGTGGGTGGGTGCACCGAGGCTCGCGTCCCGCTCGAGGCCGTGAGCCACGAGCATCCGGTACACGTCCTTCGCCGTCTCCTCGGCGCTCGAGACGAGGGTCACGCCGTCGCCCATCACGTAGGAGATGACACCCGTGAGGAGGGGGTAGTGCGTGCACCCGAGGACGAGCGTGTCGACGTCGGCCGCGATGATCGGCGCCAGGGACTCGCGCGCGACCTCGAGGACCTCGGGCCCCGAGGTGCGACCGGCCTCCACGAGCTCGACGAACCGCGGGCACGCCTGCGACGTGAGGCGCAGGTCCGCCGCGACCGCGAACGCGTCGTCGTAGGCCTTGGAGTCGATCGTGGCCCGGGTGCCGATCACTCCCACGCGGCCCGTGCGGGTCGCCGCCGCCGCTCGCCGCGCGGCCGGGAGGATCACCTCCACCACGGGCAGGCCTCGCCGCTGCGTGTACCGCTCGCGGGCGTCCCGCAGCACCGCCGCCGACGCGCTGTTGCACGCGATCACGAGCATCTTGACGCCCGCGTCGACAAGGTCGTCCATGACCTCGAGCGCGTGGGCGCGGACCGCCGCGAGGGGCTTGGGCCCGTACGGGCCGTTCGCGGTGTCACCGATGTACAGGACGGACTCGTGCGGCAGCTGGTCGAGGACGGCGCGGGCCACGGTCAACCCGCCGACTCCCGAGTCGAAGATGCCGATGGGGGCGTCGTTCACGCGCCCGAGCCTAACGGCGCCCGCCCACGCCCAGCCCGCCGTCCGACCGGCGCAGGGTGCGACGTGCCTCACAGCACCCGTCAGGCCGGGGCAGTCCCTGGCCGGCCGGGCGCCGCGCCCGGCAGCTCCTCGAGCATGAGCCCGACGAGGGACTCCTGCAGCAGCGTCAGGACGGCGTAGACCGCCGCGAGGAAGTGCCGCATCGACGCGACCGAGTCCGCCGGTGACGGCGGCTCCTCCTCGGCGGCGAGCCGGTACACGGCCTCGGCGTCGTCGTCGTCGCGCACGCCGAGCCGCTCCGAGAGGACCAGACGCAGGTCCGTCAAGGCCGCCGCGACCCGGCCCGCCTCGCTCGGCACGACGAGCACCTCGGGTCGGCCGGCGTCGACCGCCGCACGCAGGGCACGCAGGCCCGCCGCCTTGGTCGCGCGCAGGTCGTCCTCGGTGAGGCGACGGAACTCGGCCGCGACGTCGGCGTCCGGCGACGCGTCGGGCAGGAGCCGGCGCACGGCCGGGTCTTGGGGCACCTCGAGGGGCGGGCCCGGGATCGTCAGCGCCGACCACCGCTCGGCGTCCGTCGCGTCCGGCGACGTCAGCGGGTCGCCGAGCAGACGCAGCACCTCGTCGATCACGTCGAGGAGGACGGCCCGCCCGGCGCCGTCGAGACGCGCGACGTACCCCGGACCGTCACCGGCCCGGCTGAACGACCACACCGGCTCGTCGCTCACTCGCCCGCGACCTGCACGGTCGCCCACAACCCGAAGCCGTGCATCGCCTGCACATCGATCTCCATCTGCTCGAGGTTGCCGCGGGAGACCGTGGCACGCCCGTCCTCGTGCACCTGCCGCATCAGCGTCTCCGCACGGTCCTGCGGGTAGCCGAAGTAGCTGCGGAACACGTAGGTGACGTAGCTCATGAGGTTGACGGGGTCGTTCCACACGATCGTGACCCAGCCGGGCGCCGTCGCCCCCTCCTCCTGCGCGTCCACCGTGGTGCGCGGCGTCTGGACGGGCACGGCCGACACGTCGGGCGCGGGCACGACGACGGTCGACGGAGGCACCCCACCACTCTAGGAGGGCACGCACGAGCACCGGTACGCCGATCCGCGGACCCCGCACCCTGCCCGCGTCCGTTCACCCTTACGGTGGTGACCATGAGCGCAGAGCTGCCCTCGCCGTCGGCGGCACCCACGTCCTCCCCGTCCGCCCCCGGCGAGCCGGTCACCCCCGACGCGCCGCGGTCGTCATGGAGCCGGCAGGGCTCGACGGCGCTCCTGACCGACCGCTACGAGCTGACCATGCTCCAGGCCTCCCTCGCGGACGGAACCGCCCACCGCCACTGCGTGTTCGAGGTGTTCACGCGGCGGCTGCCGGCCGGCCGGCGCTACGGGGTCCTGGCGGGCACCGGACGCCTCCTCGAGGCGTTGGCCGACTTCCGGTTCGGCGACGAGGAGCTCTCCTACCTGTCGCGGCACCAGGTCGTGGACCGCGCGACCATCGACTTCCTCGAGCGCTACCGGTTCAGCGGGTCCATCACCGGGTACGCCGAGGGCGAGTGCTTCTTCCCGAGCTCCCCCGTGCTCGTCGTCGAGGGCACGTTCGCCGAGGCCGTGCTCCTCGAGACCCTGGCGCTCTCCGTCCTGAACTACGACTCCGCCGTCGCGTCCGCCGCGTCACGCATGACGAGCGCCGCCGTGGACCGCCCGTGCCTGGAGATGGGCTCGCGCCGCGCCCACGAGGAGGCCGCCGTCGCCGCGTCGCGCGCCGCGGTCGTCGCGGGCTTCACCGGCACGTCGAACCTCGAGGCCGGACGCCGCTACGGCGTGCCGACGATCGGGACCGTGGCCCACGCCTTCACGCTCCTCCACGACGACGAGGAGTCCGCCTTCGCCTCCCAGCTCGCCGCGCAGGGCACCGGCACGACGCTCCTCGTGGACACCTACGACACGCTCCAGGGCGTCCGCAACGCCGTGGCCGCCGCCGGCACGGGCCTCGGCGCGGTCCGTCTCGACTCCGGCGACCTGACATCTCTCGCGCACGACGTGCGGGCCCTGCTCGACGAGCTGGGCGCCACGGAGACCAAGATCGTCGTGAGCTCCGACCTCGACGAGCACGCGATCGCGGCCCTCGCGGTCGCCCCCGTCGACTCCTACGGCGTCGGGACCTCCGTCGTGACCGGCTCAGGGGCACCCACCTGCGGCATGGTCTACAAGATCGTCGCCCGTGAGGGAGCCGACGGCGTGCTCGCCCCCGTCGCGAAGGCCTCGGCGAAGAAGAGCACCAGCGGCGGACGCAAGACGGCGGCCCGCCGCTACGGTCCCGACGGCCGGGTCGTCGAGGAGGTCGTCGTGCACGGCGCCGACGAGGCCGTCGCCGGGTGGTCGCCCACGGACACGGACCTGCGGCCCCTGCACGTCCCGCTCGTCGTCGGCGGCGCCGTCGACACCCGGTGGACCGGGAGCACCGGCGTCCAGCGTGCGGCGGAGCGGCACCACGCCTCACGCGCCGAGCTGCCTCGCGGTGCGCGGCGGCTGTCCGCTGGCGACCCGGCGGTCCCGACGACCTGGCTGGCGCTCGAGGCCTGAGGGGGTCGGACAGCACGACGCCCGGGGCCCGCGGAGCTGTCCGCAGGTCCCGGGCGTCGGTACGCCGGGGTGGTGCCGCTACACGCGGGCCTTGCCGCGGCCGACGAGGCCCAGGATGAGGCTCACGACGAGCACGATGATGCCGAGCCAGATGAGGAACTTGGCGGCCTCGACGGCGACGCCGAGGATCAGCAGGACGACGCCGACAAGCAGGATGATCAGCCAGGTAGGCATGTAGGGCTCCTTCCGATGCGCCGTCCGGAGGGGTACCGGACGGTGTCTCTTGTGCTCAACGGTGGCAGCACTCGTGGGTGCGCGCATCCGGAGCGAGAACGGGCGCACAGGGCCCTGATCTGGTAAGCGAGGATGCCGAAGGGCTGGTCAGCGCCGTGCGGCGGGGCGCGTCAGCGCTGTGCGGCGGGGCGCGTCAGCGCCATGCGGTGGGGCCGTTGGCGCTGTGCGGTGGCGTGCGTCAGCGCCGTGCGATGGGGCACGTCAGCGCACGGCGATGGGCCACGTCAGCGCTGTGCGGTGGCGCGTCAGCGCCGTCCGACGAACCAGTTGCGGAGCATCGCGGCACGCGCCTCGAGCTGTTCCGCGCTCGCGAGGGCGACCTCGGGTCCCCCGCAGCGACGCCGCAGCTCCGTGTGGACGGTTCCGTGCGGCTGCCCGCTGCGTCGCGACCACGCGCCGACGAGCGCGTTGAGCTCCTTGCGCAGCTCCGTGAGCTTGCGGTGGTCGACGGCAGGGGCGCGCGCCGCCCGGTTGGACACCTGGTCGGCCTGGCGCTGGCGGAGCAGGAGCGTGACCTGATCGGCGTCGAGCAGGCCGGGGAGCCCGAGGAAGTCCTGCTCCTCGTCGGAGCCGACCTCCGCACCCGTGCCGAACTCGCCGCCGTCGAACAGCACGCGGTCGAACGTGGCCTGCGCGTCGAGGGCCTGGAAGGTCCCTGCGACGCCGTCGGACCCGACGGCGTCCGGCCCGTCGGCGCTTCGGTTCGCGTCGGCGAGGAGCCCTGCCTCGGGGTCGTACTCGGCCTCGTCCGTCGCGGGGCGGTCGAGCGCGTGGTCGCGCTCGAGCTCGAGCGTCGCGGCGAGCTCGAGGAGCTGCGGGACGCTCGGGAGGAACACGGAGGCGGTCTCGCCGCGGCGTCGGACCCGGACGAAGCGCCCGACCGCCTGCGCGAAGAACAGGGGCGTCGCGGTCGACGTCGCGTACACACCGACGGCGAGCCGCGGTACGTCGACGCCCTCGGAGACCATGCGGACGGCGACCATCCAGCGTGAGTCGCCCGCCGAGAACGACTCGATGCGGTCGGAGGCGCCGTCGTCGTCGGACAGCACGATCGTGGCCGACTCCCCGGTGATGCGGCGCAGGTGCCCGGCGTAGGCGCGCGCGTCGGCCTGGTCGGTCGCGATCACCAGCCCACCCGCGTCCGGTACCGAGCGGCGCACCTCGGACAGGCGCCGGTCGGCCGCGGCGAGGACCGACGGGATCCACTCGCCCTGTGGGTCGAGCGCCGTGCGCCACGCCTGCGCGGTCAGGTCCTTGGTCATGGCCTCACCGAGGCGGGCACTGACCTCGTCGCCGGCGCGCGTGCGCCAGCGCATGTGACCGCTGTAGGACAGGAAGATCACGGGCCGCACGACGCCGTCGCGGAGCGCGTCGCCGTACCCGTACGTGTAGTCGGCGAGCGAGCGACGGATCCCGTGCTGGTCGGGCGCGTACGTGACGAACGGGATCGGGGCCGTGTCGGAGCGGAATGGCGTGCCCGTGAGCGCGAGGCGGCGGGTCGCGCCGCTGAACGCCTCACGCACGGCGTCGCCCCAGGACAGCGCGTCGCCTCCGTGGTGGACCTCGTCGAGGATGACGAGGGTGGGCGCCGCGGTCGTCCGAGCCGCGTGCAGGGCGGGCTTGGTCGCGACCTGCGCGTAGGTCAGTGCGACGCCGTGGAAGCCCGCGCCGTGGCGGCCCTGGCTGTTGCGGAAGTTCGGGTCGAGGTGGACCCCGACCCGTGCCGCCGCGTCGGCCCACTGGCGCTTGAGGTGCTCGGTGGGGGCGACGACCGTGACGCGCCGCACGATGCCCCGCTCGAGCAGGTCCGTCGCGACACGCAGCGCGAAGGTCGTCTTGCCCGCGCCCGGTGTCGCGACGGCCAGGAAGTCCCGCGGTTCACGTGCGTCGTAGGTCGCGAGCGCGGCCGCCTGCCAGGCGCGCAGCTTGTTGGCGGTACCCCACGGCGCACGCCCCGGGAAGGCCGGCGGGAGGTGCGATGCGGCAGCAGGGGATGGCGCGTGCACAGCGGAGTGCGCCCCGGTGACCTCCGGGGTGAACGACTGCCGTGCCGCGTTGCTGTGCGGGCTCACCGTCCGCCGGTGCTGCCGGGACCACCGGCGCCGGGACCGCCCGGGCCACCGGGCCCGCCGGATCCTCCGGAGCCGTTGGCCCCGTCGCCGTCCTGCGGCTCACGCAGCCCGTCGTAGATCTCCTTGCAGATGGGGCACACGGGGAACTTGTTCGGGTCTCGACCCGGCACCCACACCTTGCCGCACAGCGCGACGACGGGGGTGCCCGAGAGGGCCGAGCTGAGGATCTTCTCCTTGCGCACGTAGTGCGCGAACCGCTCGTGGTCGCCGGGCTCGATCTCCTCCCGGAGCTCGGTGCGCTCGATGACGCTCGTCGAGGTCCCCGCGCCACCTGGAGACCCGTACGGATCGTCCGGACCGGTCGCTGGGGGCATCGGCTCGCTCATGCCGACGAGTCTACGTCGCCCCACCGACGCTCCCGCGGCGCACCCCGAGCCTTACCGCTCTGCCCCGCCACCGGCCCGGCACCGTCGGCCCAGCCACCCGGCACGCCCGGCACGCCGGCACGCCCGGCACGCCCGGCACGCCCGGCACGCCGCCCGATCATCGAGGTCGACATTCCGCGTCGAGGTCGACACTCCAGCGTGTCGACCTCGACGCGAGATGTCGACCTCAGCGACAGGCGGAGGGCGGGACCGGTGGACTGGGTCACGGGCGGGTCCGGGCAACGGACGGACGGCCGAGGTCCCGCGGACCCTCACGGGTCCGGGCGACGGGCGAAAGGCCGACGTCCCGGGATTCGGAGGGGCCCGGGCGACGGGACGGACGGGATCCGGGCTTGGGGAGCGACTCAGCCCCCTGCCGCTGCGCCGCGCGGCGGCACGCGGACCGGACGCGACGCACGAGTGCGTCGGGATCCCGCAGGTCGGACCAGGTGACGCGCAGGACCATCCACCCTGCTTCCTCTAGCGCGTCCTGTCGCCGCTTCTCTGCGAACACCGCCTCCGGTGCCGTCGATCCGAGTGCGCCGGAGTACTTGACGAATCCGTCGAACTCGATGGCCAGGCGCGCAGCGACGAGGCCGAGGTCGATCCGGAAGACACCGAGCCTCGTCACCACAGGAACCTGCGTCTTGACCGCGTCGAACCCCGCCGAAGCAAGGACCCATCGCGTCAGCGACTCCCCCGGCGACTCGGCGCCGGCATCCGCGAGCTCCACGACCAGGCGCGCACGGCGTATGCCGCGGTGTCCGGCACGCAGGTCCATGAGTCGCACCATGCGGTCGCGGTCGGCGCCGCGACGCAGGGCTCCGTCGGCGATGACCAGCGCCCGATCCGGAGCGATCGCCGCCGCACAGTCGATCACGGTGCGCTCGAGGGTCGTCACCGGTAGCCCGGCCACCACGGTTCGCTCGTTCGACGGCGGCAGGCCGTGGTGGCGCACGAGCTGCGGGTCGCCGCGGCGGTTGGGCCGGTCCGCCTGGATGATGTGGGTCCGTGTGGGCGTCGGCCACACAGCGCAGCCCCACACCAGCGCGGCCGACTCGTGGCTGAACACGAAGGGGATGCGCAGCTGCTGATGCACCGCTTCGATCGTCGCGAGTGTGAGCTGGCCGCCCGCCCGGTTGTCGCCAGCCAGGTCGGCAGCTGCGACGTACGCCCCGCGGCGCAGCTGCCGAACAGCCTGGGCGGTGCGCCTCCGGCGGAGGTCAGCCGGGTCGACGTCGCGGGCCAGCAGCACGGCGGGCGCGTCCGACAGCTGCGCAGCCCGCGACACCACGCCGTCCGGCCCACGGGTGACGAGCTGCGCAGTCGTCGCTGCGCGGGTCGATGCGGCACCGCCGGGCGGCTGCCCCGGCCGCTCTCGTGGCTGCGCGACCGCGGATCCGGGTGGCAGCGAGCTCGTGTGCGCCCGCGACGAAGCCGCGGACTGATCCCCACACCCGCCGGTCGCGGAGCACGATGACGGCGAGGGGCCAGCAGAGGACCTGTCGGACGGCGCCATGCCGCGAGGGTCTCCCACCTTCAGCGCACGCCGGCCGGGTGTCCGCCGGGCCTGTGGACGACGTCGACGGGGCTGTGGCCTCGGCACGTCACCGCGTCGACCGCCCGGACACGGATCGCACCGCCGGCCCCACGCCGCCGTCGGCGCGCTCCCTCCCCACCCCGCCCGACCGCTGAGGTCGACACTTCCTGCTGAGGTCGACACGCCGGAGTGTCGACCTCAGCAGGAAGTGTCGACCTCGACGTCCGGGGCGGGGGTGCGGGCGGGGGTGCGGGGCGGTGGCGCCGCGCGGGGGCCGGGGCGCGCGGCGCGGGGGCCAGGGCGCGCGGGGCGCGGGCTAGGGCACGCGGGGCGTGGCGGGCTCGTCGGAGCGCGGCTGGGAGCCCGGCGCCGGGCCGGCGCGGGGCTCCCGTCGGCGGTCGGGCTAGAGGCCTTGCCAGGCGGGCTTGTGGCTCCAGGTCTGGCGGTAGTAGTCGGCGAGCTGGAGGCGGCTCGCGGCACCCTCGTCGAGCAGGACGGTCACGTGCGGGTGGTGCTGGAGCACCGTCGCGGGCCACAGGGCGCTCACGGGACCCTCGACGAGCTGGTGCACGGCCTCGGCCTTGGCGCGGCCGGTCGCGACGAGCACGAGGTGCCGGGCGCCCATGATCGTGCCGAGGCCCTGGGTGAGGACGTGGCGGGGCACGGCCTCGACGTCGCCCGCGAAGAAGCGGGCGTTGTCCTGCCGCGTCTGCTCGGTGAGCGTCTTGACGCGGGTGCGGGACGCGAGGGACGAACCGGGCTCGTTGAACGCGACGTGCCCGTCGGTGCCGATGCCGAGGATCTGGAGGTCGACGCCGCCGGCGTCGGCCATCGAGCGCTCGTACGCCGCGCACGCCGCGATGAGGTCCTCCGCCCCGCCCGCGGGTGCCTGAACGGAGCCGGGGGCGAAGTCGACGCGGGAGACCAGCTCACGCTCGATGACGTTCCGGTAGCCCTCGGGGTGGTCGGCGGGAAGGCCCACGTACTCGTCGAGGAGGAATCCCCGCGCGCGGGCGAAGGACAGGCCCGACTCGGTGTGCCGCCGCACGAGCTCGTCGTACACGGCGAGCGGGCTGGACCCGGTCGCGAGGCCGAGGACCGCGTCGGGCTTGCTGCGCAGCAGCTGCTCGACTGCGTCCGCGGCCAGTCCTGCCAGGTACTGGCTGGACGGGTGGATCACGACCTCCATGCGACTGCCTCCGTGGTGTCTCGAACGGGTCCGCCCTCGCGGACGGTCAGTGCCGCACCGATGGGTGCGACGAGGGCTCCGGCGGGGACGAGCGCGAGCCGGTCCGCGACGCGCAGGCGCCGCAGGAACGGCGACCGGTCGGCCTCCGCCGCAACCGTACCCACCACGGCGTCGAGCAGGGGCGTCCCGACCCCGCTGACGCCACCGCCGAGGAGCACGTGCTCGGGGTCGCAGGTCAGCACGAGGAGCCGGACGGCGGCCGCCACGGCGTCGACGAACCGGTCGCGCACGGCGACGGCCGTGGGGTCGCCGGCGGCCGCGGCGTCGAACACCTCGACGGGTGAGGGGCGACCGCGGCTGGGCCAGGCGGCGTCGAGCGCCGACCCTGAGGCGTACAGCTCGAGGCAGCCGCGCTGCCCGCAGGGGCACGGTGCGCCGTCGGGCACGTACGGGAGGTGGCCGATCTCCCCGGCGGCGCCGAAGCGTCCGCGGCGCAGCCGGCCGTCGAGGACGAGGCCTGCCGCGACACCGGTGCCGAGCGCCAGGTAGGCGAGGTCGCCGCGCAGCTCGAGCACGCGGGCGGCGCCGAGCGCGGCCACGTTCAGGTCGTTCTCGACGTCGACGGGGACTCCGCCGAGCCGGGCCGACAGGCGCGCGCCGAGCGGGACGTCATCGTCGATGCCGAGGTTGACCGCGTGGGACACGATCCCTGTCGCGGGCTCGACGAGGCCGGGCACGCCGGCGCCGACGCCGGCGAGGTCGGCCAGCTCGATGCCCCGCGCGGCGCACAGCTCCTCGACGGTCCGAGCCGCCGACTCGACGACGCCGTCGATGCCGCCGACGCTCGCGCGTCTCGCCGCCCCGCGGGTCACGGCGGCGGCGTCGAGCAGCACGCCCTGCACCTTGGTGCCGCCGATGTCGAGCCCCACCCACCAGCGGCCGGGGCCGCCGGCATGCCCGCCGGTGAGGCCCGCGCCGTGCACCGGCATCAGCCCTTCACCGCCCCGGCGACGAGACCGGCGGTCATCTTGTTCTGCACGAAGAGGAAGAACAGGATCACGGGCACGGCGATGAGCGTGGCACCGGCCATGACGACGCCCCAGTCCGTGGCCCGGTTCGCCTCGACGAGGCCCTGGAGCCACAGCGGCAGCGTGCGCTGCGCCGGGTCCGTCATGACGACGAGCGCGAGGGTGTACTCGTTCCACGCCTGGAGGAACCCGTAGACGCCGGACGCGACGAGGCCGGGGGCGAGCAGCGGGAACGTGATGCGGAAGAACGCGCCCGTCCGGGAGAGCCCGTCGACCATGCCGGCCTCCTCGAGGTCGATCGGGACCCCGGTGACGAAGCCCCGCAGCATCCAGATGGTGAACGGCAGGATGGCCGCCACGTACACGATCGACAGGCCGGCGATGGTGTTGACGAGGCGCCACCCGTCGAGCATCTGGTACTGGGAGATGAACAGGCCCTCGGCCGGGATCATCTGGACGACCAGGATGGTCACGATGAACGACTTGCGCCCGCGGAACCGGAACCGGCTCACGGCGAGCGCCGCGAGGAACGCGAACACGATCGCCGCCACGAGGGTCACGGCCGTCACGCCCAGGGACACCCGGAACGACGCGAAGAACGTCGGGTCGGCGAGCACCCGGCGGAAGTTCGACAGCGTGCCGTCCACCGGGAAGAACGTCGGCTCCGGGGTGCGGAGCCGGTTCGTCGGCAGGAATGCGCTCTGGATCATCCAGTAGATCGGGAACACCCAGACGACGGCGACGAGCACCGCGAGGGAGCCCAGCAGCCAGCGCCGGACGGCGGCACCTACCGTGCCCGGCCTGGAGGCGCCCGACGCCGCCCGCGGAGGTCGACCGTCCGGGGTCGCACCACGCAGGGCCCGGCCGGTGGGGTGGGTCGTTGCGCTCACAGCTCCTCCTCGCGCAGCATGCGTCGGATGTAGAACGCGGTCAGGGCGAGCGTGAGCGCGAGCATGATCGTGGCCATCGCCCCGGCCATCGAGAACTCCTTGGCGAGCGAGTAGATGTACGTGCCGAGCAGGTGCGTCTCCCTGGTGGGGGCACCGGCCCGCTGGAGCACGTAGATCTGCGTGAAGACGCGCAGGTCCCAGATGATCTGGAGCAGCGCGACGACGAACAGGACGGGCTTGACCATCGGGATCGTGATGAGCCAGAACCGCTGGCGGGCGTTGGCGCCGTCGAGCTGGGCGGCCTCCATGGTCTCGGCCGGCACCTGGAGGAGTCCCGCGTAGACCGTGAACACGACGAACGGGACGGACATCCAGACGACGATCACGGTGGCCACCGCGTAGAACGACAGGGGGTCGATGAGCCACGAGTGGTAGCGCAGCCCGTCCATGCCGAGGGGCTCGGCGAGGAGCCAGTTGATCACGCCGTACTGGGAGTCGAAGAGCCACTGCCAGATGGTCATGGTCGCCAGCACGGGCGTGCCCCAGGCGAGCAGCATGCCGACCTGGAGCGTCATGCGCGCCGCGCGCCCGACCTTGGCCATGAGGACCGCGAGGCCCATGCCGATGGCCATGGTGAGTGCCGCGTTGACGAGGCAGAACGCGACGGACCGCGCGATGACGGTCCACACGTAGGGGTCCGTCAGGAGGGTCACGTAGTTGTCGAGACCCACCCACTCGGCGGGTCGGCCGAACTGCTGCGCGAGCCCGTACTCCTGGAAGGAGAGCACGAGCTGCCGCACGAGCGGGTAGCCGAGGCCGACGGCGATGGGCACGATCGCGGGGATGAGCAGCAGGTAGACGCGCAGACGGCTGCGCAGGGGCCGACGGCGGGCCGCCCCGCGCGGGTGGGCGGCTGCGGCGGGTGGCTGCCCGGGGGCGCTCCCGACGGGTGCGACGACCTGGGCCGACGCGGGCGACCCGGGACCTGCGGGCCCCCCGGGCACGGCGGGGACGGCGGGTTCGGCGGGTGCTGCCCCGGCGTCCGCCGCGGGGTGGGACGTGGGCATGAGGGCTCCAGTGAGCTCGGGCGTACGGGTCCGGGGGCGCGGCGGGGGGTGTGCCACGCCCCCGGTCCCGTACGGGTCAGTTGAGCGTGTCGGCGATGAGCTGGTCGGCCTCGGCCGACGCCTCCGCGATGTCCGCTCCGGACGCGATCTGCTGGAAGAAGTCCTCCAGGATGCGCGCCCCCTCGACGTCCGCCCACTTCTCGGCGGCGGGCGTCAGCTTGGCGCCGAGGGCCGCGTCGATCGCGGCCGTCGCGTACACGTCGTCACCCATGGCCGACGCGTACTCGGTGTTCGCCGGGATGAGCCCGTTCTCGGCGAGCATCGTCTGGTAGTCCTCGCTGAAGATGATCCGCATGAGGCTCCGGGCGAGCTCCTGGTTCTGCGACTTCGCGGGGATGGCGATGTTGGAGCCGCCCGCGAACACCGTGGCCGGCTCGTCGGCCGTGAGGCCGGGCAGGGGGAAGACACCGGTCTTCTCCTCGTTGCACGCCTGCTGCTCGGCGCGCAGGGCCTTGGCCTCCTCGGACTCGTCCTCGGGGTCCACGCCCTTGTTGCACTCGGGCAGGTCGATGCTCCAGCGCGCCCACGTCGGCGCGGAGAACATCGCCGACTCGCCGTTGTTGAACGGGACCCACGGCTCGTTGGAGTCGGCGTCCTGGGGCGCGTTCGTCCCCTCGGTGAAGAGCTTCTGGACCTGTGCGAGGCCCTCCTGCGACTCGGGGCTGGACAGCGCGCCGGCCCACGCGTCGCCGTCCTGCACGGCGAGGTCGCCGCCGTAGGTGTAGACCCAGGCGGTGCCGTTGTACCAGTCCTGGCCGGGGAACCAGAAGCCGGAGAAGTTGGGCGTCCCGGCCGGGTTGGCGGCCTGGAGGGTCGTCGCGGCCTGCGCGAACTCCTCGAGCGTCGTCGGCACCTCGACGCCGGCGGCAGCGAAGAGGTCCTTGCGGTAGAAGACCGCGCGGGCACCGGAGTAGTACGGCAGGGCGTAGACCTTGCCGTCGGCGGACCCGGCCTCGACGAAGCCCTGGAGCAGGGTGTCGCCACCGAGCTCCGCGTAGAGGTCGCTGACGTCGGAGAACGCTCCGGCGTAGGTGAAGGTCGGCGCCTGCGTGTTGCCGATCTCGACGACGTCGGGCGTCTGCTCCTCGGAGGTGAGGGCCGTCTGCAGGCGCGGCACGAGGCCGTTCCAGTCCTGCTCCTCGATGACGAGCGTCGCACCGTCGTTCTCGGCGGCGAACGTGTCGACCAGGTACTCGCGGAGCTCGTCGGGGGTGTCGGTCCCGTTGAGCCACAGACGGATCTCGGTGGCGTCGCCCGCGGCGTCGTCCTGGGTGTCAGGCGTGTCGGCGTCGCCGCTGCAGGCGGTGAGGGCGAGCAGGGCGGTGGCGGTGAGGGCCACGGCTCCGTTCCGTACGATTCTCACGTTGGGGTTCCTTCCCGTTGCACAGGCGGCGCCGGACAGCGTCGCCACAGGGTTGCGTTTCCCGACTTGCGGGCTGGTCGGCTCGGGGTCGTCACGTGACCCCGAGCTGACCGGACAGCACGAGCACGGCGGCCCCGGACAGGGCTCCGTCCTCGCCCAGCGATGTCATCCGCAGCTCGAGGTCGCTGCTGATGACGGGCATGGTGCGCTCCCGCACGGCAGCCAGCGCAGCGTCGCGCAGGGGGCCGTCGAGGAGCTCGGCGGGACCGCTGAACACCACCTCGGAGAGGTTCAGCGCACTGATGACCGGCGCCAGGACGATGCCCAGGCGATGGCCGACCGACGCCAGTGCGGCGTCGGCTGCTGCGGGGTCGAGACCGGCGATGCGGCGCCGCAGTGCGGGCACCGCGAGCACGGTCTCGAGGCATCCCCGGCGCCCGCACGCGCAGGGCTGCGCGGGGCCGAGGGGTGCGTGCTCGACGTCGTCCCGCTCGTCGACGGCGGTGACGTGGCCGAGCTCGCCGGCGGCGTGGCGCGCGCCCTGGACCAGGGCGCCGTCGAGGACGATCCCTGCACCGACGCCCTCACCGACGGTGAGGACGAGCAGGCTCCCGGACGCGCCGCCGAACGTGAACTCGCCGAGCACGGCGGTGTTCGCGTCGTTCGCGACGTGGACGGGGACGCCCAGGGCGTCGCTGAGGGTCGCGGCGAGCGGGACGTCGAACCAGCCGCGGTTGGGCGCCTCGACGACGGTGCCGTGGGCGTCGATGACACCGGGCGAGCCGACGCCGACGCCGAGCAGCGGGCGCGTCGCGGCGGCGGCGAGCTCCTGGCAGAACGCGAGGAGGGCGTCGACGGCGGCCTGGCCCGTGCGGCCGTCGTGGGTCGCTGAGCGTCGCTCGACCACGGCGCCGGCGAGGTCGAGGACCGCGCCGTGCATGCGCTCGTCGTCGGCCAGGTCGACGGCGACGATCTGGAAGGCGGAGGTGTCGAGCGCGACGAGACTCGCCGGCTTGCCGACCTTCCCCTCCTGGCGCGCGCCGAGCTCGGTGACGAGCCCCTCGGTGACGAGTGCCCCGACGAGGTCGGAGACGGTGACGCGCGTGAGCCCGGTGGCCCGGGCGAGGTCGGCGCGCGACCGTGGGCCGGCGTGGAAGAGGTGCTGGAGGACCATCGACCGGTGGTGGGCGCGTGCGTGCTCGGGCAGCACCTTCTCGGTGGGGCGCAGGGCCTTGCCCCACCCCTGCCGATGCGTCGTCGCCGTCACGTTTGTTAGTAGACCTTCCTTACAAATCACACGTCAAGGATCCACGTGTGACCGTGACCACATCGTGACCCGCAGGTAGAGCGCAGGTAGAGCGCGCAGGTCAGCGCAGCCGCGCCAGGACCCGCGGCGCACGCCCGTCGAAGATGCGGCCACCGACCCGGACCCCGCCGAGCAGCACCCCCGCTCCCCCGAGCACGCCCAGCACCAACGTCACGGGCGCGAGCGCAGGGTTCCACCAGAGCGTCGCGCCGTACGCCACGAGCACGGGCAGGGACAGCGCGGCCGTCGCGGCCGAGGTGACGACCTGGGCGACCATGCTCGCGCCGACCGACCCGCTCGGCGTCACGAAGGGGCTCGCGCCCGCCTCCGCCACGGGGTAGGGCAGCACCGTGCTGAACACGGCCGAGACGCCCAGGCCCGCGCCGAGCACCCCGAGCGCCGCCCCCACGGCCGCGGCACCGAGGTCCGGGCGGCCCGCGACCCACGCACCCGCGAGGCTCACCACGACGGTCAGCGGCAGCCCCCAGGTGAGGGTCGCGGCGGCACGCCCCAGGCGGTCCGCCCACCCCGGGACCCGCGCGCTGACGTGCATCCAGAACGCCGAGCCGTCGTACGCGACGTCGTTGTGCCGCCCCCAGCCCACGCTGCCGGCCATGAGCGGTCCCATGCTCAGCGCCACGGCCGCGGGCGCGTCGACCACAGTCGCGACGAGCAGGACGATCGCGACGGGCGCGACGACGGCGCCGAGCAGGGCGTTGACGTAGCGCGGGTCCGACCCCCAGTACCGCAGCGCCCGGCGCGAGACGGCACGCGCGGCGACGAGCCCGGGGCGTCCCACGAGGTCCCGCGCGGGCAGCACGGAGTCCGCACGCCGGCGCACCTCCCCGCCCCGCGCCGGCGGGCTCACGAGCGCGCGGCGCAGGAGCAGCATCCACGCGAGCACACCCACGACCGCCCAGCCTGCGGCGAGCACGAGGCGCAGCACTCCCCCGGCGACGTCGCCCTGGACCACGGCTGCCGGCGCCGCCCACGCGAGGCCCAGCGGCGTCCAGCCGAGCACGGTCGCGACGGCCGGCACGCGTTCGAGCGCGCCCTCGATGCCCAGCGCACCGACGGCAACCACGCCCGGCACGACGGCGCCGACGACGAGCAGGCCGCCGACGGCGCCGAGCTCACGTGAGCGGCGCGACCCCAGGAGCCTCGCCATGAGCCCCGTGCTCAGGCGCGCCCCGAGCAGGCACGGGGCGAGCGCGAGGGGCGCGGCGACCGCGGCGGTGAGCGCGCCGGCCGGGGCGTGCCCGGACCAGGCGAGGACGGGCGCGAAGCAGACGAGCGTCGTGAAGAGCGTCGGGACCCCGAGGAACGACGCGGCCAGGAGCCCGGGGACGAGCCGGCGCACAGGGACGCCGAACGTCGCGAAGCGGTCGATGTCGAGCGCGTCGTCGAGCCCCGGGATGAGCACGGGGACAACGGTCCAGCCGACGACGAGCAGGGCGCCGCCGACGACGAGGACGTCGTGCGCGACCTCGGCGGGCTGCCCCGAGAGCCACACCATGCCGCCTGCGACGGACGGCAGCATGCTCAACGCCCACAGCGCGCCTGCGATCAGGACGACGAGCCGCCACGTCTCGCGCGCGAGGGTGTGACGAAGGATGCGGGCCCTCAGTCGGACGACGGTCGCAACCACGTCAGCTCCGGGTCCGCCTGCTCGCCGCCGATGAGCCCGACGAACCGCTGCTCGAGGTCCTGCCCCGCCCTGACCGCGTCGAGGGTGCCGGCCGCGAGCACGCGCCCGCCCGCGACGACGGCGACGTGGTCGCACATGCGCTCGACGAGCGCCATCACGTGGCTCGAGAGCACGACGGTCCCACCGGCCGCCACGAAGCCCTGGAGGATCCGGCGGATCGCCGTCGCGGAGACCGGGTCGACCGCCTCGAAGGGCTCGTCGAGGACGAGGACGCGCGGCGCGTGGACCAGTGCGCACGCGAGGGCGATCTTCTTGGTCATCCCCGCCGAGTAGTCGGCGACCAGCGTCGCGCCGGCGGGCGTCAGGTCGAGCGCGCGCAGCAGGTCGTCGCGCCGCGCCTCGATGACCCCGCGCGGCATGCCTCGCAGGAGCCCCGCGTAGCTGATGAGCTCGGGCCCGGTGAGGCGGTCGAAGACCCGCAGGCCGTCGGGCAGCACGCCGAGCAGCGGCGCGGCGGCGGTCGGGTGGCGCCAGACGTCGACGCCGTGCACGTGCACCGTGCCCGCGTCGGGCACCAGCAGGCCCGTCGCCATGGACAGCGTGGTCGTCTTGCCTGCGCCGTTGGGCCCGACGACGCCGTAGAAGGAGCCCGCGGGGATGTCGAGGTCGAGGCCCGCGACGGCGACCGTGCGGCCGTACCTCTTGACGAGCCCTCTCATGGACAGGGCCGGCGACGGCGCGCGGGCGGGCTCGGCGGGCCCGTCCGGTGAGGTCACCGCCTCACCCTACGGGGCGGTGGATCCCCCGCGACGGCGACGGCGCAGCCACAGGGCTCCCGCCGCAGCGGCCATGAGCGCGACCACGAGCGCAGCCCCCAGGGCGACCGTCGGCGCGAGCCCGTAGGTCCGGCCCGTCACGACGCCGTCGTCCGGCTGCGCGTCGCGGGCGACGGCTGCCGTCCCCGCGTCGTCCTTCCCTGCGGCGGCCGCCGCACCCCCGTCGCCATCGCTGCTCGGGGTGGCGGTCGGCTCCGCGGTGGGCACGGGTGTGGGAGCCGGGGTGCCGGGCGCCGGCTCCACGGCGGGCTCGGGTGCGGGTGGCGCAGGAGCGGGCGCCGGTGCGGGAGCCGGGGCCGGAGCCGGGGCCGGGGCCGGTGCGGGTGCGGGTGCGACCTGCGCGGCAGCGGGCGGCTCGCCGTAGGCGGCGAACACCTGGGTGCCCCATGCCGCCCCGCCGCCCTCGGCCACCCCGATGCCCACGTGCGTGTAGTCGGGGTTGAGGATGTTCGCGCGGTGCGGCGCCGAGTCCATCCACTGCGCGTGGAGCTTCGCCACGTCGGCGGGCTTGTTGTAGGCGACGTTCTCTCCGGCGCTCGACCACCCCGCCGGGATCTGCTCCGCGAAGTCCGGGTTGTGCGACATCTGCCCGGTGTCCGCCATGTGCTGGCTCCACGCCGCGGCGACCCCGGTCATGGAGGCGTCCAACGTGAGGGGACCGAGGCCGTTGGCCGCACGGTCCGCGTTGAGCAGCGCGACGAGGTCCTCCGCCGGCCCGCCGTGAGCGGGTGCGGCGAGCCCTGCGACGGCCCCGGTCAGCACGAGGCTCGTGACGACCGCGAGCACGGCGCGTCGCAGGCCGCGGGCCCCGGGCGCGGTGCTCGGCGGGACTGCGGAGCGGGGCGCGGGGGCGGATCCTGCGGCGGGACGGGATGCTGCGGTGGAACGGGGCACTGCCACGTCCTTCGGTCGTCGGGAACGCCCGGGCACCGGACGGTCGGTGGGCCACGGGCGCGGCGCGCATGGCGCGCGGGTCGGCACGCGCAGTGCACAGTCTCGGGCCAGGTTCACCCGTTTGCCACATCCTGCCAGTTCAGCGCGCGTCGGCGGGCTCCGTCTGTTCGACGGCGTCGGGAGCACCGACGGGTGCGGAGTCCAGCGCCCACCGGATCGCCCGGGTTGCGGCGCGCCCTGCGGACCTGCCCAGCGTCGCCTCGACGAGCGGCACGTCAGGCAGCCCGAGCTCGGCGCGGGACCAGCGCGGCATGAGGTCGACGGCCGCGAGCGCGAGCGCCCAGTAGGCGGGGCGTGCGGCCCACGGCAGCGGCGGCGTCGCGAGGAGGAACCGCGCGGCGTCGCGCGCCTCCTGCCGCCCGTCGAGCACGGGCCGGTACGCACCGAGCTGGCGGTGGAGGTCGGCGAGGGTGGTCGGCAGGTCGGGCGCGCCGAGGGCCCGGCCGACGACGGCGGCCTGGGCCACGTACTCGTCGCACCCGGCTGCGTCGAGGGGTTCGCGGCCGAGTCGCTGGTGCGCGAGCAGGAAGCTGTCGGTCTCGGCGAGGTGCACCCACCTCAGGAGCTCGGGCTCGGAGGCCGCGTACGGCTCGCCCTGGGAGGTGGTCCCGCGCACGCGGGCGTGCACGGCCCGGACGACGGCGACGGCCTGCTCGGCGTCGGTCTCTACGCCGAAGGTCGTGGTCGCGAGGAAGGTCGCGGTGCGCTGGAGGCGGCCCCACGGGTCCCCGCGGTAGCCGGAGTGCGCGGCGACGGCAGCCATGGCACGTGGGTGCAGGGACTGCAGTAGCAGGGCGCGCAGCCCGCCGACGAACATCGAGGCGTCGCCGTGGACGCGCGCGATCGCGCTGTCGGGGGCGAACCAGCGCGGACCGGGGGTGCGGTGGATGCGGTCGCGCGCCTCGGTCGGGTCCGGGCCGGCCACCCTGCGCAGGAGGACGCCGGCCGCCTCGGCACGCAGCCGCCTCAACCCGCCGGGTGCCGCCTGGGCCCCCGGTGACGAGCGTGGCGCTGCGGCGTCGACCATCGCCCGATCGTCACACGGCACGGCTGCATGACGAAACGATCACGATTGAGGCAACCCGGCCCCTCGTCGTCGGCCCGCCCCTAGCCTGGGGCGCATGCGCAGCCTGATGAGGTCGCTCGCCGTCGTCGCCGTGCTCCTCGTAGCGGGGTGCTCCGGCGGTGGCGCAGCCGACTCCGGGGCCGTCGAGTCGACGTCGCAGAAGGACTCGAACGGCGCGTACTCGGACATGGACGGCGCAGCCGCGGACGAGTCGATGGATCTCGCGGAGCCGTCGTTCGTCACGTCGGGCTCCGTGTCGATGGTCGTCGACGACCCGGCCGAGACGGCCGCCGAGGCCGCGCGGCTCGTCGAGGCCGCGGGCGGGCACGTGCAGGAGCGCGTCGAGCAGGGCGGCGCCGACGACGACGCGGCGAGCGCCTACCTCGTGGTCCGCATCCCGTCGGACGAGGTCTCGGGGACGCTCGAGGAGCTCAAGCAGCTCGGGGACGTGCAGGACACGAGCCTGGTGAGCACCGAGGTGACCGACCAGGTCGAGGACCTCGAGGCCCGCATCCGCGCGCTGGAGATCTCGATCGGCCGCCTCGAGGAGCTCCTGACGGCTGCCGGCTCGATCAGCGAGATCGTCGAGGCGGAGCAGATCCTGACCGAGCGGCAGTCCGAGCTCGAGGTGCTTCTGTCGCAGCAGGCCTCGCTCGCGGACGAGGTCGCGATGTCGACCTTCCGCCTCGACATCTGGTCGGAGGGTGCCGAGCCGGAGGAGCCCGCGACGGGCTTCTGGGCGGGCCTCACGTCGGGCTGGGCCGCGCTCGTGTCGACCGTGAACGGCCTGCTCCAGGGCCTCGGTGCCCTGCTCCCGTGGCTCGTCGTCGCGGGCATCATCGCGTGGGTCGTGCTCGTCGTGCGACGGACCCTCAATCGGCGGAGGGCGGCAACGGCGCCGCCTTCCGCGCCCTCTTACCCCGGCGGCCCGACGACGTCGCTGCCGGTGGCCGCCTCCCAGCAGGTGCCGTACCCGCAGGGCGCGCAGCAGCCCCAGGGCGTGCAGCAGACCCAGGCCGCCCGGCCCCCACAGACCGCAGCGGCGGCGACAGCGCCGTCACCCGCCGCTGCCCCATCGGCCCCGCCCACGCCGGCGCCCGCCGCTCCCGACGCCGCGGCCGGGCAGCCGGAACCTGCCGACCCGGCGGAGGGCCGTTGACCGCACCGCGCATGCACCCGACCGCCCGGCGGTGCGTCGCGTGGGCCGTGGGGCTGTTCGTCGGCGGCTCGTTCCTCTCGCTGTACGGCACGCAGATGTACCTCGCGCTCGCCGACCTGGCCGGCCCCGGCGCCGTCTTCGGCGTGACCGTGGTCGAGTTCGTCATGACCCTGATCCGGTGGACGGCCCTGCCCACGGGCGCCGCGCTCGTCGGCGCCGCCGTCGTCATCCAGGCCCTGACCGCCGACGCACGCGCCGCACAGGCGCGTGCGTCAGAGCAGACGGCTACACCGATTCCCCCGGCCCCGCTCTCGGGGCACGAGCCGACCGGGCGCTGACGCCCGTCACCCCGCGGAGCCCGTCGGCGCCCGCGCGGTTCACCTGATCGGGTTATCCACAAGCGTCCCTTTCGTCCGTTCTGCTCCCCTATGCTCGGCGAGGCGGTGCGGTGGTGCCGCGGGGGGAAGCAGGGGGCTGTGGAAGGTGTAGCACTGCTCGAGCACGAGGTGCGCGAGCTCATCCGCCGGCGGGGCATCGACCCGTTGCGCGACGGCGAGTCCCTCAGGCTCCTCGTGCGCGACGTCCTCGCGGACTACGACGAGCGGTCCCTGCGCGGGCACGTCCCGCCCCTGCCCGACCCGGAGGCCGCCACCAAGGCCGTGGTCGACGCGGTCGCGGGCCTCGGCCCTCTCCAGCAGTACCTCGACGACGACGAGGTCGAGGAGATCTGGATCAACTCGCCCGCACAGGTCTTCGTCGCGCGGCGCGGCGAGCCTGAGCTCACCACCACCATCCTCACGCAGGCCCAGGTCCGGGAGCTCGTCGAGCAGATGCTCAAGGTCTCCGGGCGCCGCCTGGACCTCTCGAGCCCCTTCGTCGACGCCTCCCTGCCCGGCGGCGAGCGGCTCCACGTCGTCATCCCCGACGTCACACGGTCCGCGTGGGCGGTCAACATCCGCAAGTACGTGGTGCGCGCCACGCACCTCGACGACCTCGTGGCACTCGGCTCCCTCACCCCTGCCGCCTCCCGGTTCCTCGGCGCCTCCGTCGCAGCGGGCCTGAACATCCTCGTGTCCGGCCCCACGCAGGCCGGCAAGACGACCATGCTCAACGCGCTCGCGGGCTCCATCCCGCCCCGCGAGCGCGTCATCACGTGCGAGGAGGTCTTCGAGCTCCAGGTGGGCAACCGGGACGTCGTCGGGCTCCAGTGCCGGCAGCCGAGCCTCGAGGGGACCGGCGAGATCACGCTGCGCCGCCTCGTCAAGGAGGCGCTGCGCATGCGGCCCAGCCGCATCATCATCGGCGAGGTCCGGGAGGCGGAGAGCCTCGACATGCTCATCGCGCTCAACGCCGGCGTGCCCGGCATGTGCACGGTCCACGCGAACAGCGCGCGCGAGGCCCTGAGCAAGGTGTGCACCCTCCCGCTGCTCGCCGGCGAGAACGTGTCCGCCGCATTCGTCATCCCGACGGTCGCCTCGGCCGTCGACCTCGTCGTGCACCTCGACGTGGACGCCCGTGGCCGTCGACGCACACGCGAGATCGTCGCCGTGCCCGGGCGCGTCGAGAACGGGGTCGTCGAGACCGCCGACGTGTTCCGCCAGCGTGACGGCGCCCTGGTCCGAGCCGACGGGTTCCCGCCGCACACGGAGCGATACGCGCGGGCCGGGATCGACCTCGTGAGCCTCCTCCGCGCGGGCGAGGTGGGCTGACGTGGGTGTCGTCACCGGCCTCCTCCTCGGCGCGGGCCTGTGCCTGCTCCTGTGGTCATGGACCTCGCCCCCGCCCGCGGCTCGACGGCGTGCGCGTTGGTCGGACGACGTCGCGGACCTGCTCGTGCAGGCCGGCGCGCCCGGCGTGACACCGGCGGGCCTCGTCGGCACGTCCGTGGCCGCCGGGGTGGTCACCCTGGTCCTCGCGGTCGCCCTGCTCCGCTCCCCCGCCATCGCGGTGTGCTTCGCCGCCATGGCCACGGCGGCACCCCACGCGCTCGTGCGGACCCGCGCCCGGCAGCGTCGGGCGGCCCTGCGCACCGTGTGGCCCGAGGTCGTCGACCACCTCTCCTCGGGCATCCGTGCGGGTCTGTCCCTGCCCGAGGCCCTCGGCCAGCTCGGCACCCGCGGACCCGTGGAGCTGCGGCCCGCGTTCCAGGCGTTCGCCGAGGACTACCGGGTCGACGGCCACTTCAGCGAGTGCCTCGACGCGCTCAAGGCACGGCTCGCCGACCCGGTCGCGGACCGCATCGTCGAGGCCCTGCGCCTCACGCGCGAGGTGGGCGGCACCGACCTGGGTCGCCTCCTGCGCACGCTCTCGGCGTTCCTGCGGGCCGACGCCCGCACGCGCGGCGAGCTCGAGGCCCGCCAGAGCTGGACCGTCAACGCCGCGCGGCTCGCCGTGGCCGCGCCCTGGGTGGTCCTCGCTCTCCTGTCGACACGTCCCGAGGCCGCGTCGGCGTACGACACGCCGGCCGGCGTCGGCGTCCTCGGCGCGGGCGCGGCCTGCACCGTCGTCGCGTACCGGCTCATGGCAAGAATCGGACGGCTCCCCGAGGACGCGCGGGTGCTCCGATGAGCGGCGCGCCGCCCGTCGCCCTCGGCGCGCTCGTCGGCGGGGTGCTGGGCGCCGGCCTGTGGCTCGTGGCCTGGCGCCTGCAGGCCCGCCGACCGCGCCTCGACGACCGCCTCGCGCCCTACCTCCGAGGACAGGTCGGCACCTCGACCCTCCTGCGTGCACCCGCGACGCACACCCCGTTCCCGACCGTCGAGCGACTCATCGCCCCCGTGATGCACGACGCCGTCCGCCTCGTCGAGCGGCTCAGCAGCCCACGCGCGGACCTCGTCGCACGCCTGGGCCGGGCCGGGCGGGAGCAGTCCGTCGAGGAGTACCGCGTCGAGCAGGTCGTGACGACGGCGATCGCGGCAGCCGCCGGCCTCGTCCTGGCCCTCGCAGCCGTCGCCGGTCGCGGCACGCACCCCGTCGTCGCTGCGGCGCTCGTCGTGGTCTGCGGCCTGACCGGCCTCGTGGTGACGGAGCACCGCCTGAGCCGCCAGGTGCACCGACGCGAGGAGCGGATGCTCGCCGAGCTGCCGACCGTCGCCGAGCTCCTCGCGCTCGCCGTCGGCGCGGGCGAAGGCGCCCTCGGGGCACTCGAACGCGTCGCACGCGCCACCCACGGCGAGCTCTCAGGCGAGATCGGGAAGGTCGTGGCCGACACCCGAGCCGGAACGCCCCTGATCGACGCGCTCGAACGGCTCGCCGACCGCACCGGGCTCGTCAACCTGTCCCGCTTCGCGGAGGCCATCGCGGTCGCGGTCGACCGCGGGACGCCGCTCGCCGACGTCCTGCGTGCGCAGGCCGACGACGTCCGTGAAGCGAGCCGGCGCGCGCTCATGGAGACCGGTGGGCGCAAAGAGGTCGTGATGATGATCCCGGTCGTCTTCCTGATCCTCCCGGTCACGGTCGCCTTCGCGGTCTTCCCCGGCCTCAGCGCCCTACGGCTCGACCTGTGAGCCGCGCCCTGGACCCCCCGGACGGGTCCGACCCCCTGGCCGCGACCACCACCCCGATCCCGACCCGACGCCCGACCCACCTGGAGGACCCCGTGCACCCCGATGCGACCGAGCAGCCCGCGACCGAGCAGCCCCAGCCCGAGGCCCTCCTGCCCGCCGACGACAGCGAGCGCGGCGACGTCCCCGGCTGGGTCCTCGTGACCCTCATGACGGCGGGCCTCGTGCTCGCCCTGTGGGCCATCGCCGGCCCCGCGCTCACGAGCGTGTTCGAGACCGCGATCTCTCGTGTCACGGCGTTCGGCTGAGCCGTGCCGCGCCGGCGACGACAGCGGCTCCGCCGTCGTCGACTTCGTGCTCATCGGCGCCCTGACCACGTTCCTGTTCGCCGGGGTGCTCCAGCTCGCCCTCGCGCTCCACGTCCGGGCGACGCTCGTCGACTGCGCCGCCGAGGGCGCCCGGTACGGCGCGCTCGCCGACCGGGACCCCGAGCAGGGCGCCCAACGGACCCGGGACCTCATCGGCATGGCCCTGAGCCCCGCCTTCGCGCAGGACGTCTCTGCAGCGAGCACCACCGTCGACGGCCTGCCCGTGGTGCGGGTCGAGGTCACGGCCGCGCTCCCGGTGCTCGGCCTCCTCGGGCCCGCCGGGGCGCTCACCGTCGACGGCCACGCCCTCGCCGAGGCGCCGTGACCGGCCACCCCTCGGCGAGCGGCGGCGGGCCGTGCGCGCGACGCCATCCCCCGGCGACGCGCGCACGGCCCGCTCGTCCGCTCCGGTCCGCAGACCCCCGGCGGGCGTCACGACCGGCGCACCGCGCACGCGCACGGCTCGCACGGGCGCGCGACGCGTGGTCGGACGACTCGGGCAACGCCGTCGTCGAGTTCCTCGGCGTCGCGCTCCTGCTCCTCGTCCCGATCGTGTACCTCGTGCTGGTGCTCGGCACGCTCCAGGCGGCCGCGTTCGCCGTCGACGGCGCCGCGCGGGAGGCAGCGCGCGTCTTCGTCCTCGGGGATGACGCGCCGTCGGCGGCCCGCAACGGGATCGCCGCCGCGGGCCTCGCGCTCGCCGACCAGGGCCTCGACCCCGAGGCAGCCGCCGAGGGCGTGACGTTCGCGTGCTCCTCGACGCACTGCCTCGTCCCCGGGGAGACGGTGTCCGCCACCGTCGAGGTCGACGTCCCCCTCCCAGGCGTCCCGGGGTGGCTCCAGGACGTCGTCCCGCTCAGCGTGCCTGTTTCCTCGACCGCCACGGCCGCCGTCGACACGTTCGTCGAGAAGGGCTGACCCATGACCGCCCGAGCACCCCAGGGGACCCGTGCCCACCCGCGTTCCTCCTGGTCGCGGTGGAGCAGCGGCCGATCCGCCGCCGGCGGTGATGACGACGGTCAGATCATGCTGCTGTCCCTCGGCTACGCCGTGCTCGCTCTGCTCCTGGTCCTCGCGATCGTGTCCGCGTCGAGCGTCCACCTCGAACGCAAACGACTCCTCGCCCTCGCCGACCTCGCGGCCCTCGAGGCCGCGGACAGCCTCGACGAGACCTCCTACTACGGGCGCGCCGACACCCCCGGCACGGACTCGCTCGTCCGCCTGAGCCCCGAGTCGGTGCGCGCCGCCGTCGACGCGCACCTCGTCAGCTCCCCGGCGAGCGGCCGGCTGAGCGACCTGCGCGTGGTCGACGCGACGACACCTGACGCACGCACCGCCGAGGTCACCCTCGCGGCCGTCGCACACCCGCCGCTCCTGTCCTGGTTCCTCGCCCCTTGGTCCGACGGCATCCCGCTCCAGGTCACCGCCCGGGCCCGCGCCGACGACTAGTGCGGTCCCTCGACGCCTCATCCCACCCGGGGCCCGGCCGATGGTGCGGCAACACGACGCGGGGGTCGTCGTCGGTTCTGTCGCGCCCCCCGTGGCGACCGACCGAACGCTGAGAGACCCTGCACTCATGGAACCGACCGCATCAGCCCCAGGTGCCACCGCACCGACCGCCTCGACCAGCCCCGCTGACGACGCGCTCGACCGCGAGCTCCTCGCGCTCCTCGCCCGCCGGGACGTCCACGCCGTCTTCCAGCCCGTCGTCGAGCTCCGCACCGGCGAGGTCGTCGGCCTCGAGGCGCTCGCCCGTGGGCCCCTCAGCTCTCCCCTGGAGAACCCGCGCGAGCTCTTCGCCGCCGCCGAGCGCTGCCGGCGCACCGCCGAGCTCGACTGGGTGTGCCGCGCGACCGCGTTCTCGGCGGTCCTCGACGCCGACGTCCCGCCGTCCATGTCCATCTTCGTCAACGTCGAGCCCGGCTCCCTCGGCGCGGAGTGCCCCGAGGACCTGCGGACCGTCGTGAGCCAGGCCGAGTCGCTCCTGCGCGTGTTCGTGGAGGTCAACGACCGCGCCATCACGACCGACCCCGCGGCGCTCCTCGCCGCCGTCGACCGCGCGCGCGAGATGGGCTGGGGAGTCGCCATCGACGACGTCGGCTCGAGCCGCGCGCCTATCCCGATGCTGCCGGTCACGGGCGCGGACATGGTCAAGGTCGACCTGAGCCTGCTGCGCGCCGCCGAACCCGCCGACCGGTCCGCGATCCTCCTGAGCGCGCTCCAGCACGTCGAGCAGACCGGCGCGTCCCTGTGCGTCGAGCGAATCGAGGACGAGGACGACCTGCGCTGGGCCATCGCCCTCGGCGCACGCTACGGCCAGGGACGCCACCTCGGCATGCCCGGTCCGCTCGCCGCCCACTACCCGCCCGCGCGTGCCGTCCCACCCGTGACGGCGTCGGCCGACGAGGTGGCCGTCGCCGCGCCGTACGTGCTCGTCGAGGACCGCGAGTCACGCCTCGTCACGCTGCCCGAGCTGATGGAGCTGGCGCGCCTCGTCGCGTACACGGAGAACGTGCCGGGCGTGAAGCCCATCGTGCTGTTCGGCATGGGGCGCGACGGCCTGCAGACCCTCCTCGACACGGACATGCCCCGCCCCGACGACGGCGCGCTGCTCGCCGTCGGGTTCGGGACCGGCTCCCTGTCCGAGCCGGTCGGGGCCCTGCGGGCCGTCCGCACGCTTGCCGACGACCCGCTGACCGCCGAGCGGTTCCTCGTGGTGCTCAACGAGTACGGCGCGTACGGGGTGTTCGGCCGGGAGACGGGCGACGGGCGTTTCGACGTCGTGCTGACCCGGGACGCGGACCTCGTGCACTGCGCCGCCCGTCAGCTCATGCGCCGCGTCCCGCCGCCCGGCGGTGACGACCGCGCGCTCGAGCCCCGCTGGTTCGACGTCGAGGAGGAGCCCGAGCACGCCACGTCGGCCGGCGCGGCGGGCGCGTCGTCGGGCCGCGGTGGCTGGCGGGGGCGCCTCGGACGGCACGGCTGAGCGTCGCAGGACGGTGCGGGGCTCCGGTCGCCGGCGCCCCGCCGCGGCTGAGCGCGTGGCCCGGAGCGGGTAGCCTGGACGGTCGTGGCTGCCACCGACTTCTCCGCTGAGATCAGCGCCCTGCGCGGGACCCTGGGCACCATCCGGGCGGTGAGCAACCCCGAGGCCCTGCGCGCCCGCATCGCCGAGCTGTCCGAGCGGGCGTCCGCGCCCGACCTGTGGGACGACACGGACGAGGCGCAGAAGGTCACCTCGGCGTTGTCCCACGCCCAGTCGGAGCTCGAGCGCATCGACGGGTTCGCCCAGCGCATCGACGACCTCGAGACGCTCGTCGAGATGGCCGTCGAGGAGTCCGACGCGGAGACGCTGGCCGACGCCGAGGCCGAGCTCGCGAGCCTCCGCAAGGACCTGGGTGCCCTCGAGGTCCGCACGCTCCTCTCGGGCGAGTACGACCAGCGCGAGGCCGTCGTCACCATCCGTGCCGGCGCGGGCGGCGTCGACGCCGCCGACTTCGCCGAGATGCTGCTGCGCATGTACCTGCGCTGGGCCGAGCGCCACGGCTACCCCACGGCCGTCCTCGACACCTCCTACGCGGAGGAGGCCGGCCTGAAGTCCGCGACGTTCGAGGTCAAGGTCCCCTACGCGTTCGGCAACCTGTCCGTCGAGGCCGGCACGCACCGCCTGGTGCGCATCTCGCCGTTCGACAACCAGGGCCGCCGCCAGACGTCCTTCGCCGCCGTCGAGGTCGTCCCGCTCATCGAGCAGACGGACCACATCGACATCCCGGAGAACGAGATCAAGGTCGACGTGTTCCGCTCCTCCGGGCCCGGTGGCCAGTCCGTCAACACGACCGACTCCGCGGTCCGCCTCACCCACCTGCCGACGGGCACGGTGGTGTCGATGCAGAACGAGAAGTCGCAGATCCAGAACCGCGCCGCGGCGATGCGCGTGCTCCAGTCCCGCCTCCTGGTGCTGCGCCAGGCCGAGGAGAAGGCGACCCAGAAGGAGCTCGCGGGCGACATCAAGGCGAGCTGGGGCGACCAGATGCGCTCCTACGTGCTCCAGCCGTACCAGATGGTCAAGGACCTGCGGACCGAGCACGAGGTCGGCAACCCGTCCGCGGTGTTCGACGGCGACATCGACGACTTCATCGAGGCCGGCATCCGCTGGCGCCGCGGCGGCGCCGCGGACAGCTGACCGTCCGGGCCGCGCGGGCCCCGCGGACCGGCCGCACCGGCGGACGCCCGCCCGGGCGGCGTGACACGCACATTCCGGGCATCCCCTCCCAACCGGGCCGTCCGGCGTCGGGCGGCATCCGGGCCGGATCCGTGCGGCGGCGTGTCGGGCGCCCGACGTCGCGCGGGCTCTGCTTAGTCTCGACACGGACGCGCCTGCCCCCGGGCTGGTCCGCCCGCCCTCCGCCCCCGACGACTGGCCTGGACGCTGTGATCCGATTCGAGAACGTCACCAAGGTCTATGCGCGCGGTGCCCGTCCGGCACTCGACGCCATCGACCTCGAGGTCGAGCGCGGCGAGTTCGTGTTCCTCGTCGGGGCCTCCGGCTCCGGGAAGTCGACCTTCCTGCGCCTCGTGCTCCGCGAGGAGCGGCCGACGGCGGGACGCGTGTTCGTGGCGGGGCGTGACCTCTCGACCCTGTCGACGTGGAAGGTCCCGCACCTGCGCCGCCAGATCGGCGCCGTGTTCCAGGACTTCCGCCTGCTGCCCAACAAGACGGTCTTCGAGAACGTCGCGTTCGCGCTCCAGGTCATCGGCAAGCCGAAGCACCACATCATGACGACGGTGCCGGACACGCTCGAGCTCGTCGGCCTCGGTGGCAAGGAGCGGCGCCGGCCCCACGAGCTCTCGGGTGGTGAGCAGCAGCGCGTCGCGATCGCGCGCGCCTTCGTCAACCGCCCGTCGATCCTGCTCGCGGACGAGCCGACCGGGAACCTCGACCCGACGACGTCGGTCGGGATCATGCGCCTCCTGGACCGCATCAACCGCACCGGCACCACGGTGGTCATGGCCACGCACGACGACGAGATCGTCGACCAGATGCGCAAGCGCGTGGTCGAGCTGGACCACGGCCAGATGGTGCGCGACCAGTCCCGCGGCGTCTACGGCTCGACGCGCTGAGGGGGGCGACCATGCGACTTCAGTTCATCCTGTCCGAGATCGGCCTCGGCCTGCGCCGCAACCTGTCGATGACGGTGTCCGTCATCCTCGTGACCTTCGTGTCCCTGACGTTCGTGGGGGCCGCCGGGCTGCTCCAGGTGCAGATCGGCCAGATGAAGGACGAGTGGTACGACAAGGTCGAGGTCACCATCTACCTGTGCCCGGACGGCTCGGAGCAGCCGACCTGCGCGGGCGGGCTCGCGAGCGACGAGCAGATCGAGACCCTGCGCACCGAGCTCGAGTCCGACGCCCTCGAGCCGTACGTCGAGCAGGTGTACTTCGAGAGCCAGGAGCAGGCGTTCGCGTCCTTCCAGGAGCGGTTCGCCGACGAGGCGTGGGCGCAGGGCGTCACGGCCGACCAGATGCAGGCGTCGTTCCGCATCGCGCTCGACGACCCCGAGCAGTACCAGGTGGTCGCGGAGATGTTCACCGGGCGCCAGGGCGTGGAGATGGTGCGTGACCCGCGCGCCGTCGTCGAGCCCCTCATCCTCGTGATGAACCGCGGCAGCCTCGTCGCCGCCGGGCTCGCCGCCGTCATGCTGCTCGCCGCGGTGCTGCTCATCACCACCACGATCCGGCTCTCCGCGATGAGCCGACGGCGTGAGACCGGCATCATGCGGCTCGTCGGCGCCTCCAACCTGTTCATCCAGCTGCCGTTCATGCTCGAGGGCGCGATCGCCGCGACCATCGGCGCAGCCCTGTCCGTGGCCGGCCTGTGGTTCGGGGTGCGCTACCTCGTCGAGGACTGGCTCGCGGACTCCGTGAGCTTCATCGACTACATCGGCACCGAGGCGGTGTGGACCATCGCACCGGTCCTCCTCGTGATCGCGATCGGCCTCGCCGCGATCTCATCCGTCGTCACCCTCAGCCGATACACGAAGGTGTGAGCACCGTGACCCCTCGCCCACGCCACGCCCGCGCGGCCCTGGCCGCACTGCTCGGCGCGCTCCTCGTCGGCGGACTCATGACCCCGGCGACCGCGGACGAGTACGACGACCAGCGGGCCGCGACCGAGCAGCGCCAGCGGGAGGTCGACGCCGCGAAGGACGCGCTCGCGGAGCAGCTCGAGGGCACGGACGCCGCGCTCGCCCAGACGTACGCGGAGCTCACGGTCATCGAGGCGCAGATCCCCGTCGCCGAGCAGGAGCTCGCGGCGGCCGAGGCCCTCGTCGCGGAGCTCCAGCGTCAGGCCGCGCTCATCGCGCAGCGCCTGACGGACGCGGAGGCCGAGGAGGCGTCGATCAGCGCCCAGATCGAGGCGGACACGGCGCGCGCCGACGTCACCCGCACGGCGATCGGCGAGATGGCCCGCGACGCCTACCGTGGCGACCTCGCGGCCTCCTCGCTCTCGGCCGTGCTCGACGCCGAGTCGACGGACGACTTCGTGGAGCAGTCCGCGATGGCGTCGACCGCCCTGCGCACCCAGACCCAGGCGCTGCGCGACCTCGAGCAGATCAACGGTGTGAACCGCAACCGTGAGGTGCGGCTCACCGCGGTCCGTGAGCAGATCACGGCGCTCAAGGCCGAGGCCGACGCCAAGGTCGTCGAGGCAGAGGCCGCCCGCGTCGCGGCCGAGGAGCGCAAGACGGCGCTCGTGAACCTCCAGGCCGAGCAGCAGGCCAAGGCCCAGCTCATGGAGACGCAGAAGGCGACACAGCTCTCCAAGAAGGCCGAGCTCGAGGCGCAGGAGGCGGCGCTCGCGCGCGACCTGGCCGCGATCGTCGCCGCGCAGGAGGCCGAGCGTGCGCGGCTCGCCGCGGAGGCCGCCGCAGCGGGCAAGCCGGCACCCAACCCGACGGGGTCGACCGCGTCGGCGCCGTTCATCAACCCGTCCTCAGTGAGCCCGATGGTCGTGACCTCGAGCTACGGCCAGCGCTTCCACCCGATCTGGAAGGAGTGGCGCCTGCACGCCGGGACGGACATCCGCACATGGTGCGGCACGCCGCTCTACGCGGGCGCCTCGGGCACGGTCGAGTGGGCGCGCGCCCGCAGCGGGTACGGCAACCAGGTCATGATCAACCACGGCTACTGGAACGGGAAGTCGCTCATGTCGAGCTACAACCACATGACCAGCTTCGCCGTCCGGGGTGGCCAGCAGGTGTCCCAGGGCCAGCTCATCGGCTACTCGGGCAACACGGGGACGTCGGCGGCGTGCCACCTGCACCTCGAGGTCTACGTCAACGGCGCGACGGTCGACCCGCGGCCGATGATCAACGGCTGATCGGGCCGCCCTGCGCACATTCCCGGTGAGCCCGACGGCACGGACCAACTAGCCTGGGGGCATGGCCAAGGAGACGGGACGCAAGCTCGTCGCGTCCAACAAGAAGGCGCGGCACGACTTCCACATCGACGAGACGTTCGAGGCGGGGCTCGTGCTCACCGGCACCGAGGTCAAGGCGCTCCGGGCCGGGCGCGCGTCCCTCGTCGACGGGTTCGTCGAGGTCGACCGCGGCGAGGCGTGGCTCCAGGCCGTGCACATCCCCGAGTACACCGAGGGCACGTGGACCAACCACGCCCCGCGGCGCAAGCGCAAGCTCCTGCTGCACCGGCGCCAGATCGACGAGCTCGAGCGCGAGTCCCAGGCGAAGGGGCACACGATCGTCCCGCTCGCCCTGTACTTCGTGGACGGCCGCGCGAAGGTCGAGATCGCTCTCGCCCGCGGCAAGAAGGAGTACGACAAGCGGCACGCGTTGCGTGAGAAGCAGGAGATCCGCGAGGCCCAGGCAGCGATGAGCCTGCGCAAGCATGGCTGAGCGGGCCACGGGCAGGACGGGCCGTTCCGTCGCGCGCGCCGTCGGCGTGGCTGCGGCCGTCGGCACGGCGCTCGGCATCGGCCTCCTGACCGGCGGCGTCGCCCATGCCACGGGTTCCGCGGCACAGGCCGGCGTCCGTGCGGAGGCGGGCAACGACGCCGAGGACCGGATCACGCGTTACGACCTCGCGATCGACCTGGACGACGACGGCGTCGCGCACGTCGCGCTGGACCTCGCGGTGGACTTCGGCAGCAGCCCCAACCACGGCCCCTACCTCACGTACGTCGTGAAGCAGAGGTGGGACGACACGCAGGACCGCGTCTACCGCACCACGGACGTGCGCGCCTCGAGCAGCACGGGTGCCGCGGCCGACGTTGACGTCGAGGAGGAGGGCGCCCTCCTCGTCCTGCGCATCGGCGACGAGGACGAGGAGGTCCGCGGCCTTCAGGAGTACCGGATCACGTACGACGTCGAGGGCTGGGTCAACGCGTCCGACCTGACGGGCGGCGACGACGAGCTGAACCTCAACGTGCTGGGCGGCTGGCAGGTCCCCGTCGAGGACGTGACCGTGACGGTCACCGGCCCGGACGACGTGACCTTCGCGGAGTGCATGGCAGGCCGCCTCGGCAGCCGGGACTCGTGCACAGGCGCCGAGGCGTCGGGAAGCACGGCGACGTTCCGCCAGGACGAGACGCCCGCGAACCAGCACCTGACCGTCGTGGCCGGCTTCCCCGCCGGGACGTTCGGCGGCGTCGAGCCCCTGCTGCAGGACCGCTGGAGCGCGGGACGTGCTTTCTCCCTCACCCCGGCGACCGGTCTCGCGACGCTCGCGGCGCTGCTGGGCGGTGCCGGCCTCGTGGGCTGGCGCGCACGGCTGCGCGGGCGCGACGACGCGTACCTGGGCCTCACGCCCGGCCTGCTGCCCGCACCCGGCCAGCAGGCGTCGGTCGGGCAGCGTCGGCGCGTGCCCGTGACCGTCCAGTTCACTCCCCCGGCCGGGTTCCGGCCCGGCCAGCTCGGCACCCTCGTCGACGAGCACGCGGACCCGCGTGACGTGACGGCGACGCTCGTGGACCTCGCCGTGCGGGGCTACCTGCGCATCGAGCAGACGACCGGTACCGGGGACAAGGCCGACGAGCGGGACTGGCGGCTCGTCGAGACGGGCGACAGCAGCGACCCCGCTCTCCTGCCGTACGAGGCCGCGCTGCTCAAGGACATCTTCGCCGGGCGCACGTCGGTCGAGCTGTCCGCGCTGCGCACGACCTTCGCGTCCTCGATGGCGTCGGTCCAGGCTGCGCTCTACGAGGACGTCACCGAACGCGGCTGGTTCCGGGGCAACCCCACCAAGGTGCGCGCACGCTGGGCCGGCCTCGGCTCCCTCGTGACGTTCGGCGCCGTCGTCCTCGCTGTGCTCCTCGCGATCTTCACCACGTGGGCGCTCGTCGGCGTGGGGCTCGTCGTCGTGGGCGTCGTCATGCTGTCCCTGACCCGTGCCGCGCCCGCGCGCACGGCCGACGGCACCGCTGTGCTGCACCAGGCCGAGGGGTTCCGTCAGTACCTCGCGACGGCCGAGGGCCCCCAGCTGCGCTTCGAGGAGGGTGAGGACCTCTTCAGCCGGTACCTGCCGTACGCGATCGCGTTCGGCGTCACGGAGCGCTGGGCGCGCGTCTTCGCGGACCTCGCCGCGCAGGGCCGCGCGGTGCCGGACCCCACGTGGTACGTCGGCGCATGGGGCTACGGCGCGTTCTGGTCCGGCGGTGGTGGCTTCGCCGAGTCCCTCACGTCCTTCACCGCGGACGCCGAGTCCGCGATCACGGCGCCGACGCCCGGCTCCTTCGGCTCGTCGGGGTCCGGCGGGTTCTCCGGCGGCGGGGTCGGCGGAGGCGGAGGCGGCACCTGGTGACGCCGCCTCGCAGCGTGGGGCCGGCCCCCGTGCGTCCGTGGGCGGTCGGCGTCGTCGCGGTGGTGTCGCTCATCGGCCTGACGGCGTGCGTCGTCGGGCTCGGGCTGCTGCTCCGGCCTGTGCCGTCGCGGTTGGGCGTCCTCGTGGTCGCCGCGGGCCTGGTCCCGGCCTTCGCGGTCGCGGTCGCGCGACGGCGGGGCGCACCGGCAGCCGGTGAGGGAGGGTCGTCGGACGCGCGGCGGACGGCAGGCTGGGCCGCAGTGGGCGTGGGTGCCGCGCTCGCGCTGGCGGGGACAGCGATGGCCGCTGCGCAGGGCTTCCTCCAGGTGCGCCTCGCGCTCCTGGGCTGGCGGATCGCCGTGCAGTCCGGCGTCTCGCTGGCGCCGGTGGGGTGGGCCGTCCTCGGGCTCGCGCTGGGCGTCGTCGGCGTCGGGCTGGTGCGCGGTCTGGCGGGCGCCGTCCGGTTGGGCTGGCTCGTCGCCGGCCTGGACGCGCTGGCGTTCGGCGGGCTCGCGCTCGTGAGCTCCGTCCTCGCGCCGTTCGTGCGCGCTCAGGTGTGGCTCGGGGCCTCCTGGGAGGCCGCGGGCGGGCTGGTGCTGTGCGTCGCGGGTGTGGCACTCCTCGCGGCCGCGGCCGCGCCGGCGGCGACATGGGCGGGGCCGCGCCGGGTCGCCCGCGACGGAACCTCTCCGTCCGGCGGCGAGGGCGTCGGTCCTGGTGAGGACGGGCCGCCCCTGACGAGGCGCCGACGACCGGCCGTGCGGACTGCGCGGTGGGCGCTGGGCGCCGTCGTCGTGGTCCTCGTCGCCGTAGGGGTGACATCCGTGGTGCGTCAGCAGAGCCGGGAGCCCCTCGGGGACCTCTTCCCCGATCCGGCCCTTGCCCGGTGCGTCGGCGCGCAGGTCGGTGCCGGTGACGCCGGTGGGACGACGACGCGTGCCGCGCTCGGCGAGATCCGGACGCTCGAGTGCGACGGCGACGCCGGGGAGACGCCCGGCCCCGCGATCCGCTCCCTCGAGGGCATCGGGGCGCTGCCTCACCTGGTGCACCTGGACCTGTCCGAGAACGACGTCGCGGACCTGTCGCCCCTCGCGGACCTGCCCGACCTGAGCACGCTCACCCTGACGCACAACGCCGTCGCCGACCTCGCTCCCCTCGCCGACCTGACGGCGCTCCAGGACCTGGGCCTCTCGGGGAACCGGATCACGGACCTGTCGCCCCTCGCCGGGCTCGGGCAGCTCCGGTTCCTCGGGCTCGCCGACAACGCCGTGACGGACCTGGCCCCGCTCGAGGGACTGACCGGGCTCGTCGAGCTCGACGTGAGCGACAACGATGTGCAGGACCTGGGCCCGCTCACCGGTGCGACCAGCCTGACGCGGCTCACCGTGACGCGGAACGCGATCACGGATCCCTCGCCCGTCGGTGGGCTGCCCGGGCTGACGATGCTGGACGTGACCGGGAACCGGATCGCGGACGCCGGCCTGTTCGTGTCTGCCGGCTTCCCGGTGCTCGACGAGCTGTGGCTCGGCGGCAACGCCCTGCGCGACGTCACGCCGCTCACGGCCCTGCCCGCGCTGCTCGGCGTGGACCTCGAGGGGTCGGACAGCTCGACGCTGGCGGGCATCGAGACGCTGCGCGCGAGCGGTGTGTACGTGGGCGGTCTCGCGTAGCGAACGCATCCGCCGCGCTGGGCGCGATCGGGCACGATGCGCATAGATCGACCCGCCACCGGAGCTCACCCGATGCCGCACCCCGCCTAGGACTCAAGGCCCTGGCGGGAGATGTCGATGGATGCATAGTTGGTCGACGTCGAGCACGGGCGCGTCCGCGCCGCCGAGAGGAGCCAGGTGGCACACCAACGCCTCGGCTGCCTGGCCCGCCCGGACGAGGCTCACGTGCTCAGCAACGCGTGCCTCATCGCCGGGGCCGTGATCGCGGTGACCGTCCTCTTCCCGTTCAGCCCCACGGCCCCGCGCCGCCTGGGCGCCGAGCTCGTGGTCGTCGCGTTCGCGCTCGGCCTCGCGCTGCGGTGGGCGGCACCCCGGTTGCGCAGCGTCCACCTGCACGCGGTGCTCGGCCTCTCGACGGCGCTGATCGCGCTCTGCGTCGCCTCGTCGACGACGCCCAGCGGCACGCTCATCACGTCCGTGTCCTTCCTCTGGGTCGCGACGTTCAGCGCGGTGTTCCACCGCCGGCGCGTCCTGCTGCGGCACCTGGGGCTCATCGGGATCGGGCTCGGCGTGGGCCTCCTCCTCGCGGGCGCGCCGTCGGTCCCCCAGACGTGGTTCTTCCTCATGGCGACTTTCAGCAGCGTGACGGTCATCCTCAACGGCAAGATCCGTGACCTGCGCGCGGAGGCCACCACGGACCCGCTGACGGGCGTGCTGACCCGGCGCGCGTTCCGGGCGGTCGCGGAGCTGGAGATGGCCCGGGCGGCGCGCACCAAGCAGCCGCTCACGCTCGTGCTCCTGGACCTCGACGACTTCAAGCTCGTCAACGACGAGCGCGGGCACGACGCCGGTGATGCGGTTCTGGTGAGCCTGACCGCCGCTTGGCGTGAGGGGCTGCGCGCCGAGGACGCACTAGGGCGGTTCGGTGGCGACGAGTTCCTCCTCGTCCTGCCGGGCGCCGACGAGGCCCAGGCGCGCGACCTGCTCCCCCGGCTGCGAGACGACTCGATCTGCAGCTGGTCCGCGGGCCTCGCGACGTGGCGCGGGGAGAGCTTCGACGACTGGTTCCGGGCCGCCGACCAAGAGCTGTACGCGGTCAAGTCCACCTGAGACGGTCGGTGGTGCCGTCCCGATCTGCCCCCGCGCCCGGTCCGGCCCTGTGGAATACGGGAGCCGTCTCCCGCGTTGTCCCGTAGGCTTGACCTGCTCGTCGCGCCCAGGGTCCGCCCCGACGCACGGAGAGTGCTTGACAACTGCACAGGGGGTGATCGGTTTCGACGATGGTTGTCGTTCCAGGAGAAGCGGGCTGAGGATGCAGGGTTATCTCATTAACGCTCCCTGCAAACCAATAGGTGCCGATTCTAAGCGCACCGACTTCGCACTCGCCGCCTGAGCGAGTCCTGAAGTCCGTCAGCCTGAGGTAGCTCTCGACTCAGAGTCTGGCGTCATCTAGAGAGCCACTGCTCGCAGTCCTCGTCACCGGGGCTGCGGGGACTTTTAGGTGACTGGGCCCGTCAGCAGCTCGTCTGCGTGAGTGCTGGGGCCGAGAAACTCCGTAGCAGACTGCGCCCGGAGAAGACCTGTTTCACTGCCATCGGACGCGGGTTCGATTCCCGCCACCTCCACTGTCCTGAGCCGGCGTCCGCGCTGTCCAGGCAACATCAAGGCCGTCATCCCTCTCGCCGGGGGTGGCGGCCTTCGTGTTGCGGCGGGCGTCCGGGAGCTCCGTCGACCCGTTCATGCGGACGCGTGGGGCGTTGACGTGAGCAGTGCAGAGCGGACGAGGTCGATCAGGTCCTGGGGGGCGATGCCCTCGTCGCGGGCGGTGCTCACGAGCTGGTGTGCTAGCTCGTGCGTTCGACCCGGTGGTCGGGTGGGGGCGGTGACGACCGTGCCGACCCGCCGCCTGGTGGTGACCTGACCTGCCGCTTCAAGCTCGCGGTAGGCCCGGGCGACCGTCCCCGCGGCGATGCCGAGGTCGGCGGAGAGCACCCGCACCGTGGGTAGGCGATCTCCCTCCTGCAGCGCTCCCGCAGTGATGAGAGCGACGACCTGAGCGCGGATCTGCTCGTACTGCGCAGTCGACGAGTCGAGGTCAAGGGTGATCCTCATGAGATCACCGTCGCGCCCACGGCGGCCGGAGCCTTGCGCCGCCCACGGCCCTGCGGGATGACGACCCCGGCAAGACCGACGAGCACGACGCACAAGGCGGCGATCAGCAGCGCCCCGCCCAGGTACCCCTGGGCCGGCGAGCCTTCGTCCGCGAACCCCCCGGAGGCCAGCTCCACGTAGTCATGGCCCAGCGACAGGTGAACCCACCCAGCAGCAACAAGGATGCCGGCGACCGTGATCGCCAGAACCAGCTGGATCCCCCGCGTCACATGCGCGGCCGAACGGCGCCGCAGGTGCAGGTCCCACTCGGCGCTCACCCCGGCGACCGCGGGCCGGGTGGCGATCATGCGCAGCACCAGCTCGGCAGCACCGACCGTCACGAGGACCGCCAGCGCCATCGGGACGCCGTAGTACCAGCCGGGGTACGGACCTATCGCCTCGCTGTAGCGTCCCGCCTCTCGGACCAGCGACCTCGGCCCGTCAGCGACCAGCGCGAACACACCGAGTAGGACCAGGGATGCGCCGGCCCAGACGATGCCCAGGCGGCGCGGCCACGACGGAGTGACGTCGGCGACGCCGCGCGGGGCCAGCTCCGCTTCCCGGCGGGACCCGCTGGGCCGCGGCCACGTCAGCTGGCCGACGGCCTGGGCGGCCAGGAGACACGCCCCCGCCAGCGCGGGAAGAGACGCAGCCACGCGTCCGTCGGTGGGGCGTGCGCCGAGCACGAACGCGAAGGCCATCCACATCAGCACGATGACGAGCATCGCGATCCCCACAACCGACGCCAGGGTCGCGTGCCGGTTCGCGCGTCGCGCCGCCTCCGACGGTGTGGGGACGCGGCGGGCGTCCCACAGCAGCACTCCCAGCACGAGCGCGAGCAGCAGCGTCGCCGAACCGGCGTAGACCCAGAACTCTGGCCAAGGGAAGCAAGCGGAACCGCTCGGGCCCCCGATGCAGACGCTGCCGCCGTTGAACCGCATTGGACCTCCTCATTGAGCATGACCAATGCACAATGACACGGAGCCGACTGCGGGTCAAGTCCGTCGAGGCAAGGGGTGAGCATGAAGGGATGCCCGCCGCCCGGCGGAGCGCGCCGCGCCGGCGAGCACGACTCGTAGGCTGTCGGCGTGAGCGAGCGCCTGGACGACGGTCCGTTCTTCCACGGCACCAAGGCCGACCTGCGACCGGGTGACCTTCTCACGGCGGGGTTCCGGTCGAACTACCGGCCCGACGTGGTGATGAACCACATCTACTTCACCGCGGTGCCCGACGGTGCGGGACTGGCCGCGGAGCTCGTGGCAGGAGACGGCGCGCCACGCGTCTACGTCGTCGAGCCGACGGGGGCGTTCGAGGACGACCCGAACGTGACCGACAAGAAGTTCCCCGGCAACCCCACCAGGTCCTACCGCAGCACAGAGCCGCTGAGGGTCGTCGACGAGGTGAACGACTGGAAGCGGCTCAGTCCCGCGGAGCTGAAGGCATGGCGCGAGCGGCTGGCGGCCATCCTCGCCGATGAGCGCGGGGAGATCATCAACTGACCCGTGCGTCCGGCCGGCCGCGCGGAGCCAGGGCATTCCGCTTGCCCCCGGTGAGACGATCATCGACGTGCTGCTCACCGTGACCTCGACCGCGCCGTCAGCGACGGACCTCGGGTTCCTCCTGCACAAGCACCCCAGCAAGGTTCAGTCGTTCTCGTTGGCGGTGGGCACGGCGCACGTCTTCTACCCCGAGGCGACCGACGAGCGTTGCACCGCAGCCCTGCTGCTCGAGGTGGATCCGATCGCGTTGGTCCGCGGCAGGTCCGGGGATCAGCGGTCGGGGTTCAGCCTCGCGCAGTACGTCAACGACCGGCCGTACGCAGCCTCGTCGATGCTCGCCGTCGCGCTCGGCCGGGTCTACCGGACCGCGATCGCGGGTCGCTGCGAGGCCCGGCCGGAGCTCCCCGGGCGCGCGATTCCCTTGGAGATCCACGCGCCGGCCGTCCCCTGCCGCGGCGGCTCGGCCGTCGCGGAGCAGATGTTCGCCCCGCTCGGCTGGCAGGTCGACGCGACGCCGATCGAGCTCGACCCGGAGGTCCCCCGCTGGGGCGCCTCCCGGTACGTCGACCTGCGTCTGACCGGCACGCTGCGGCTCGCCGACGCACTCAGCCACCTGTACGTCCTGCTGCCCGCCCTGGACGCCGACAAGCACTACTGGGTGGGACCCGACGAGATCGACAAGCTGATGCGCGCCGGCGAAGGCTGGTTGGCGACGCACCCGGACCGCGAGCGCATCGTCCACCGGTACCTCGCGCACCAGCGCACACTCGCGACGTCGGCGCTCGAACGCCTCGCCGAGGTCGACGACGCCGTCCCGGAAGCCCTCGACGACTCCGTGGACGGCCCGGGCCAGGAGACCGACGACGCCCCGCTCACGGTCGACCAGAACCCCGGCGCGGACTCGGTCGTCCTCGAGCCCACCGCCCCGCCCGTTCCGCTCGCGCGCCGGCGGCTCGACGCCGTGCTCGCGGCCATCGCCGACTCCGGCGCACGCTCCGTCGTCGACCTGGGCTGCGGCGAGGGGACCCTCCTGTCGGCGCTCCTGAACGACCACACCTACGAGCGTCTCCTCGGGGTCGACGTCTCGTTCCGCGCCCTGCAGCTCGCGACCCGGCGACTGCACCTGGAAACTCTGCCGGAGGCGAAGCGTCGGCGGATCGAGCTGGCTCAGTCGTCGGTCACGTACCGCGACGCGCGGGTCGCGGGCTTCGACACCGCGGTGCTCATGGAGGTCGTCGAGCACATCGACCCTCCCCGGCTCCCGGCGCTCGAACGCGCCGTGCTCGGCCACGCCCGCCCTCGCACCCTGATCGTCACGACGCCGAACGCGGAGTACAACGTGCGCTTCGACGCGCTCCCGGCCGGCGAGGTGCGCCACCACGACCACCGGTTCGAGTGGAGCCGAGCGGAGTTCCAGGCCTGGGCCGGCGCCGCTGCACGCGAGTACGGCTACACGGTCGCCTTCCGGGCTGTGGGCGCCGACGACGGCGAGGTCGGCCCGCCCACCCAGATGGCGGTGCTGACCCGCGACGACCCGCCGGCCGCTGTCATGCCGGGCGGGGCGGCCACTCCGCGGCTCACGGACGCAGCGCCGGGGGTGCGCTCATGACCGCGCTGGCTGTCCCGGACCTGTCCCTCGTCGTCCTCGTGGGGGCCTCCGGATCCGGCAAGTCGACGTTCGCGGCCCAGCACTTCGGCCGGTTCGAGGTGCTCTCGAGCGACTTCTGCCGCGGCCTCGTGTCCAACGACGAGAACTCCCAGGCGGCCACCAAGGCGGCGTTCGAGGTGCTCCACACCATCGCGGGCAAGCGGCTCGACGCCGGGCTCCTCACCGTCGTGGACGCGACGAACGTGCAGCCCGAGGCCCGCAAGGGGCTGGTCGCGCTGGCACGCGCGCATGACGTGCTGCCGGTCGCGATCGTCCTCGACGTGCCCGAGGCCGTCTGCCTCGAGCGCAACCGGGCGCGGGCGGACCGCGACCTCGACGCTCACGTGATCGGCAGGCAGCGCCAGCAGCTGCGCCGTTCGCTGCGGTCCCTGGGCCGTGAGGGCTTCCGCACGGTGCACGTGCTCGACGGTGCCGACGAGGTGGCTGCCGCGACGATCGTGCGCACGCCGCTGCGCAGCGACCTCCGCGACGACCACGGGCCGTTCGACGCGATCGGGGACGTGCACGGCTGCCGCGCCGAGCTCGAGTCGCTCCTTGACGCCCTGGGCTATGTCGTCGTGCGCGACGACGCGGGCCGCCCCGTCGACGCCGTGCACCCCGAGGGGCGCCGTGCGATCTTCCTCGGCGACCTCGTCGACCGCGGGCCCGACTCCCCCGGCGTCCTACGCCTGGTCATGGGCATGGTGGACGCCGGCCACGCACTCGCGGTGCCCGGCAACCACGAGAACAAGCTCGTGCGCGCCCTCGACGGTCGGCAGGTCCAGGTCTCGCACGGCCTGGCCGAGACCCTCGCCCAGCTGTCGGGCGAGCCCGACGAGTTCCGCCGGGCCGTGCGGGAGTTCTGCGACACCCTGGTCGCGCACCTGGTGCTCGACGACGGCCGGCTCGTCGTCGCGCACGCCGGCCTCAAGGAGGCGTACCACGGCCGCGCGTCGGGCCGGGTCCGGAGCTTCGCCCTGTACGGGGACACCACGGGCGAGACCGACGAGTACGGGCTGCCCGTGCGCCTCCCCTGGGCGGACGAGTACCGCGGGCGCGCGATGGTGCTCTACGGCCACACGCCGACGCCGGTCGCCACCTGGGTCAACAACACGATGTGCCTGGACACCGGGTGCGTCTTCGGCGGGCACCTGACGGCTCTGCGCTACCCGGAGAAGGAGGTCGTCCAGGTTCCGGCGGAACGCGTCCACTACGAGCCGGCCCGACCGTTCCCGTCGGCGGGCGAGGCGGCCGACGCAGGCACCACCGCCGGCGGGCGTCGCGACCCCGACGTCCTGGACGTCACCGACGTCATGGGCAAGCGGGTCGTCGAGACCCGCCACCACGGACGAGTCACCGTCGCGGAGACGAACGCCGTGGGTGCGCTCGAGGTCATGAGCCGGTTCGCCGTCGACCCGCGCTGGCTCCTCTACCTGCCGCCCACCATGAGCCCGTGCGCCACCGCTCCCGACGGCGACCTCCTCGAGCACCCGCGGGAGGCGTTCGCGCACTACCGGTCCGACGGCGTCGGGCAGGTCGTGTGCGAGGAGAAGCACATGGGCTCACGCGCCGTCGTGCTCGTGTGCCGGGACGCCGAGGCCGCGCGGGGCTTCGCCATGCCCGACGGTGTGACCGGCGTGGTCCACACGCGCACCGGACGACCCTTCTTCGGACCCGCGCTCACGGAGGGGCTGCTCGCCGTCGTCCGCGACGCCGCCACGGCGGCGGGGCTGTGGAACGTTCGCGGGGACGACACCGAGACCGGCTGGCTGCTGCTCGACTGCGAGCTGATGCCGTGGTCCGTCAAGGCCGAGGACCTGCTGCGCACGCAGTACGCCGGTGTCGGTGCGGCCGCGCGCACTGCCCTGCCCGCCGCCGTCGCCGCACTCGAGCTGGCGTCGGCCGCCGGACTTCCGGTGGACGAGCTGCTCCGCCGGACACGGTCACGCGCCGACAACGCCGACGGGTACGTCAAGGCCTACCGCCGCTACGTCTGGCCGGTGGACGGCCTCGACGGCGTCCACCTCGCGCCGTTCCAGCTCCTGGCTGCGGACGGGGCCACGTTCGCCGACCGCGACCACCTGTGGCACCTGGACGTCGCCGACCGACTCGTGGCGGCCGACCCCACCGGTCTCCTGCAGACCACGCGCCGCCTCGTCGTGGACGTCACCGACGAGGACTCGGTCGCCGCCGGCATCACGTGGTGGGAGGAACTCACCGCGGCCGGTGGCGAGGGGATGGTGGTCAAGCCGTCGGCGAACCTCGTCACGGGCCGACGCCGCCTGGCGCAGCCCGGGGTCAAGGTCCGCGGGCGCGAGTACCTCCGGATCATCTACGGCCCTGACTACACCGAACCGGCGAACCTCGAACGCCTGAGGTCCCGCAACCTCGGGCACAAGCGCTCGCTCGCCCTGCGCGAGTACGCGCTCGGCCTGGAGGCGCTCGAGCGGTTCGTCGCCGGCGAGCCGATCTGGCGGGTGCACGAGGCGGTCTTCGCTGTCCTCGCGCTCGAGTCGGAGCCGATCGACCCCAGGCTCTGACGCCGTCCGACGGCGCCGAGTTCGTGGAGCCGGCGGTCCCCGTGCCCCGCGGCCTCTGGAGTCGGGGACACTGGAGCAACACCGACCGTCGTCTGCAACAAGGAGTCACGCGTGCCCGAGGGAACTGTCCGCTGGTTCGACACCGACCGGGGCTTCGGCTTCATCGCCCTCGGGGAGGAGGCGGAGGACCTGTTCGTGCACGCGTCCGAGATCGTGAGCGACGACGCGACGAAGGCGCTCCGGGAGGGGCAGGTCGTCGAGTTCGAGATCGGCGAGGGCGACCGCGGCCCGCAGGCACGTCGGGTCCGCGTCACGGGTGGCCAGGCCGCCGACGCAGCCGTCGGCGTGCTCGGCACCGTCACCTGGTACGAGCCGGCCAAGGGGTACGGCTTCCTCACGCCCGACGGCGGTGGCGCAGAGATCTTCGTGCACAGCTCGGCCATCGTCGGTGGCGGCGTGATCACCGAGGGGCAGCGCGTGGCGTTCCTCGTCGTCGACGGCGAGAAGGGCCCGCAGGCGGACCACCTCCTGCCCCTCGGTGCCCAGGCCGCTCAGCAGGCAGCGCCGTCCGACGGCGCCGACGGCACCGTGTCCTGGTACGCCGAGGACAAGGGCTTCGGGTTCATCGCCCCCGTCTCCGGCGGCCCCGACGTCTTCGTCCACGTCCGGGCGCTCGCCGGCGGGCTGACCGAGCTCCACGAGGGCGACCGCGTGACGTACGAGACCACTGCGGGAGAGAAGGGCCCGCAGGCCCGAGACGTGCGCCTCGTCGGAAGCGCGACGGCCCGCCGAGCACCCGCGGCGCCGCCCGCCCGCGGCCGGTCGGGGCGTCCGGAGGCCTCCGGCGTCCCGGCACGCGGCGGCGAGGGCGTGGTCTCGCGCTACGACGCGGATCGGGGTTTCGGCTTCATCGCCCCCGACGCGGGCGGCGCAGACCTGTTCGTGCACGTGTCCGTCCTGCGGGGCGCCGAGGCGCTGCACGAGGGCGACCGGGTCCGGTTCCAGGTGCGCCAGAGCGATCGAGGGCCGCAGGCGGACCGCGTCGAGCTGGTGTGAGCGCCTGGCAGCGGTCCGTGCGGGGCGCCTGACGACCCGCATCGGCTGGCCGCCCCCGTCGGGCATGATCGGCCCATGCTGCTTCTCCTGCCGGCCGATCCGCTCGACGGGCGCCGCGTCGACGAGCACTTCCGGGGCGAGGGGACGGCCGCACGCGAGGCCGGCCACGCCGTCGGCCTCGTGGACCACGACGCGCTGGAAGCGGGTCGCCCCGATGAGGCGCTCGTCCGCCTTCCCGAAGGGGACGACGACGTCGTGTACCGCGGCTGGATGCTCCGTCCGGAGGACTACCGGCAGCTCCACGTGCGTCTCACCGCTCGCGGGCTCCGCCTGCGCACCTCACCGACGGACTACCGCGCCGCCCATGAGCTGCCGGGCTGGTTCGCGGCACTCGCTGCAGTGACGCCGGAGTCGGTCTGGACCGACGGGCCGGACCTCGATGCGTTCGAGGACCGGTGTCGCTCGCTCGGGCCGGGGCCAGCTGTGCTGCGCGACTTCACGAAGTCCCTCAAGCACCACTGGGACGAGGCCGCCTACATCCCGGACGTCAGCGACGCTGCCGCCGCCCGCCGGGTCGCTGCACGCTTCCTCGAGCTGCGTGCGGACGACTTCGCCGGCGGTCTCGTCCTGCGCCGGTTCGAGACGTTCGTGTCCGCCGAGGCTCGCACCTGGTGGGTCGACGGTGACTGCCGCCTGGTCACCGCCCACCCCGATACGCCGACGGCGATGCCTCCGCCGCCGGACCTCGCCACGGTCGGCCCCTTGGTCGCCGCCCTCGACCTTCCCTTCGTGACCGTCGACATGGTGCTCAGGGACGACGGCACCTGGCGGGTCGTCGAGCTGGGGGACGGCCAGGTCAGTGACCGCCCGTCGAGCACCGCCCCCGAGGACCTCGTCGCAGCACTTGAACGCCGTGCATCGCCGCTGGTGCCGGCCTGAGGCCCGTCCCACTCGGCCACGGCACCGCGACCCGCGACGGCGCTGGCGGCGACATCGGCGCGCCTGGGTCCCGCCCTCTCACGCCGGCTCGAGCACCACCACGGGCGTCGGCGTCTCGCGCAGGGCGGCGTAGCGGTCCAGGTCGTCGCCGAGGGCCACCCACAGCTGCCACAGCCGGTCGCGCTCGGCGCCGACCGCTTCGTGCGCGCGGACGGGACGCGGCGGTCGGCCCGCGAGTGCGACTCGCGCGTCGGGCCGGTCCTGGAGGTTCAGCCACCAGGCGGGGTGCCCCTCGCCCCAGCCGTTCATGGCGAGGACGACGAGGTCTGGCCCGTCCTCGATGTAGCCGAGGATCACGTCGCGGGCCTGGCCCGATCGGCGCCCCGTGGTCGTCAGCCTCAGCGCACCCCAGCCCCGCCTGCCCGAGGGCAGCCACAGGAAGCGACCCCCGCTGAGGCGGTGCAGCAGCCGGTGGCTGCGCCACGCGGCACGGACGAACCAGCGGGGAGGCACCCGCGGCGGTCTGCCTGTCGGCCCGGTCACCCCGTCATCCTGCTCCACCTCCGTGGACGCCGGACAGTCCGGGCGAGGTCAGACGGCGTCGGGCTCGACGGTCCGCTCGCGCGTGCTCGCCGCGTCGGGCGCGCTCGCTGCCTCAGGCATCCCGGCTGCGTCGGGCGCGCTCGCCGTGGCGGGCACTCCCCCGGGGTACGTGACGACCGGGCCGGTCGCAGCGAAGGCCGCGCGCAGGGTCGCGAAGGAGCCGAGGGCGCCGAACGCCACGGCCCACCCGAGGTCAGGCAGGTACTCCGGCGCGGCCTCGGGGAAGACCAGCCAGAAGGCGGGCCAGAACTCCTCGTGGACGAACGCACCCCACGTGCCGAGGCCGCTCAGCTCGCCGAACCCGACGGCGCCGTCGAGCACGATCCCACCGAAGAAGGCCAGCGCCAGAGTCACCACGGTCACGGCGACCACGACGACCGCACCGACGCGGCTCAGGCGACCGGCACCCCACACGTACAGCCGCACCGCCAGGAAGGCGACGAGCGCCGCGACGATCGACGCGATGAAGCCCAGGCCCCAGAGGAGCACCCAGACGGCGACGCCCGCCGGGATGGTCGCGAGGGAGAAGAGCGCACCTCGCCCGACGTTCTCGCGGGGCTCGGCGGCCGTCTGCGGGATGGATGAAGAGAACTCGGCAGCCATGTCGACCCCCTGCTGTGACCCGGCTCGTCCGGGTTGACCGTCGATCAAGATAGTGGCGGCGCACACGTGCTGGGGCTTGATCCGCGCGCGCAATCGGGTGAAACCGGACGCCGCGCCTCGCGTCGGCAGACCATCCCCGTCCACCGACCGGTGGACCCGCACGCGGCGCGCTCCCGTCTAGCGTCCTGCGCATGGTGGTCAGGGAGGGTGGGCAGAAGTCCAGGTGGCACCCGTCGCGTCGGCTCGTCGGCCTCGGGGCGGTGGGTGCGACCGGGCTCTCGGTGCTGTGGCTCGTGGTGGTCCCCGGGCAGGCGGCCGACGCGACCGGGTGGCGTGAGCTCGCACTCCGCTGGGGTCACTCCGCCTGCTGGGCACTGCTCGCCCTCGCCGGCGCGACCCACGCCCTGCGCGGTCCTCGCGCCGTGGTCTCAGGGGCCGCCTGGGCGGGCCTGGCGGCCTACGTCGCCTTCCTTGCCGCGATGGTCGGCGCCTAGGTCGACGACTCCGGCGGGCGGCGGCGCTTCCACTCCTGGTAGACGAGGCCGCCGAACCCGATCGCCATGGCGATGGCCGTGAACCACAGCTCGAGCACGACGGAGGCGACCCCGAGCACGAGGAACACGGCGGCGAACGCGATCGTCGAACCCTTCACGGCGTCATCGTCCCACGGGGCCGACGGGACACCCGGGCCCTCATGGCCTCGCAGGGCCCGGGAACCCGGTCCACCGCAGGCCCGGCGGGAGGTGGCTCATGTCGTTGAACATGACGAGCGTGGGCGGCGTGCCGCGCCTGTGCTCGACGACGGTCAGCGCGGCGTTCGCGCTGTCGAGGCCGAGCCACCGGTGGTCGGGGGCGCCGAGTGCGTGACGTACGAGCCATGCGATCGGGTACGCGTGCGTGACGAGCACCTCGTGGCTGTCGTGCTGCGGCGTCGCACCCTCGGGCGGTCCTGCGAAGCGCGCGACCAGGGCGTCCGCGAGCGCACGGCCGGCGGCGGCCTCCGCGGCCTCGTACCCGTCGAAGAACCCGGCCCACGCCGGCGGCATCTCGACGGGGCCGGGGACGTAGGGGACGTGGTCCACGAGCTCGGCCGCCTCTTTCACGGGCACGCCAGGGAGGTGCCGTGCGATCTCGTGCGCGCTCGCCGCGGCGCGCGGAAGCGGCGAGTGCCACACCATGTCGAGCGGCACGGCTGCGAGGCGTCGGCCGAGGAGCGCGGACTGCCGGTGGCCGACGTCGGTGAGGGCGCCGAGGGCGTCCGCCGCACCGTGGCGGACGAGGTAGAGGTGTCGCGCTGCCACGGCCATGCCTACGCCCGGTCGATCGTCACGGTGCCCGCGGTCCCGTCGACCGTGACGCGGTCGCCGTCGCGCAGCCTGGTCAGGGCGTCGGGCACGCCGAGCACCGCGGGGATGCCGTGCTCGCGCGCGACGATCGCGGCGTGCGAGAGCGCCCCGCCGGTCTGAGTGACGACTCCCCCGACGACTCCCAGGAGCGGGGTCCACGACGGGTCCGTCCACAGGCACACGAGGATGTCGCCGGCCGAGGCCCGGGCGAAGTCGTCCGGGCCTCGGACCACGCGCACGACGCCGGTCACCGTGCCGCGGCTGCCGGCACTGCCGATGAGCATGGACGACGACGCGGGCACGCGCGCCGTGCCGGACGGCCGCACCTGCGGAGGTGCAGCGGTCACGGGACGCGCCTGGAGCAGCGACACCCGGCCCGCGGCGACGGCCCACTCGACGTCGACGTGCCCACCGATCAGCGTCGCGACCTGCTGCCCGAGGGCGGCGAGCCGTCCGACCGTGGTGTCGTCGAGCGTCAGCCGCAGCCGTTGGCCCGCAGGCACGTCGGTCTCGACCACGCGCGAGCCGACGCGGTCCACGCGCGTGCGCTTGTCGCCGGGCGCGCGCCGCACGGTCCCGTCGGCGAGCACCTCGTACGCGTCTGGACTGACGGTCCCACCCACGACACTGGTCCCGAGGCCCCATGACGCCTCCACACGCGTGGCTCCCCCCGGGCCGGTGAACATCACACCCGAGACGTCCGCGTCGACGAGGCGCTGGACTATCACCGCCATCGCGGGCTCCTCGCTGGTCCCGCGACGTGCCGGAGACAGGCGCCCGGCCCGCACGCTCCCGCCCCGGCCACCTCGGTAGGCGATCGCACCCGAGGAGTACAGCGACGCCCAGCACGCGCGGACGGCGTCGGCCACGGCATCGACGCCCTGCACGCCGAGCACGGTCTCGTGCTGCCCAGCCGCGGACGCGTGCGTCAGGTCCTCGTCCGACGCCGACGACCGCACGGCGACGGGCGGGTCCCCGAGCCGGTCGAGCTCCCGCGCGAGCTCCGTACGCAGGCCGTCGGGGAGGGGACCCGCGGCGATCGCCCTGCGTGCCGCGTCCCCGTCTCCTGATCCGCGGGCGAGGCGAGGCAGCCCGAGGTGCCCGGTCGCCTCGCGGTAGGCGGCCAGGGGAACGACGACGCCGTCGGGCACCGGGAGGCATGCGCGGAGCATCGCCCCGAGCGCACCCGCCTTGCCGCCGCAGGTGGGCGCGGCGGCGTCCACGAGCTGCACGATCATCGACCCTCCTCAACGGGCTGTTGACAACGTTTCGTTGAGTGTGGACGATCGTCAGATGGAACGCAAGGACGACTCCCCAGGCTCGGCGCGTGCCGACCAGGCCCGGGCGCAGCGCGAGCACGACGCCCGGGCCCTACTCCGCGAGCACGGCGCCGACCGGCTCGAACCCCGCCCCTGGCTGCCCGCCCCCGCACCGACCTCCGCCGTGGACCTCACCCAGTTCGCGCTCTGGCGGGCCGGCCACCTCGCGGCCGACGGCGTGCTCGCCGCCCTCACGCTGCTGCCCGCAGCACGTGCTGAGGTGGACGGCGTCGAGTCCGGGCTGCTCTTCGTCGCGCGCTCCGCGGGGCTGACCTGGGCCCAGATCGCCGACGCGATGGGCTTCAACTCGCCGCAGGCGTGCCAGCAGCACTTCACCCGCCTCAGCAACCGGCAGACCACGGACCGATGACCCGGCCGTCCGCTCCCGACCTCCTGGCCCTGCACGGCGTGCGCATCCTGGGGTTCGCCGACAGCGCGGCCGTCGCACGTCGGTTCACGCTCGACCCCGACGAGACCCACGAGGCGCTGCTCGACGCCGAGGCCCGCGGCTGGGTCACGCACACGAGCTTCGCCGGGCAGGGCGGCTGGTCGCTGACGGCATCGGGCCGGGCCGAGGGCGAGCGCCGACTGCGGGCCGAGCTCGCGGACGCCGGCGGCGTCGACGAGGTCCAGGACGTGCACCGCGCCTTCATCCCCCTGAACGCGCGTGTCCAGCGGGCGTGCACGGACTGGCAGCTCCGCCCGAGGGCGGGCGACCGGCTCGCCGAGAACGACCACACCGACGCACGCTGGGACACCGCCGTGCTCGACGAGCTCGAGGACGTCGCGTCCGCACTGACCACGCTCGCGCGCAGGCTCGGCACCGTCCTCGCCCGGCTGGACGGGTACGACGCGCGCTTCACCGCGGCCTTGGAGAACGCGCGGGCAGGCGACACGGCGTGGGTCGACCGCACCGACGTCGACTCCTGCCACCGGGTCTGGTTCGAGCTGCACGAGGACCTGATCGCCACCCTCGGCCTCGAGCGGGGCGTCGGGGCCTGAGCGGGCGCCCGAGGGCGTACGGACGGACGAGGGGCCCGGGCGGCGCCCGCTGATCAGGGGACGGGCAGGAGCTCGAGCAGGAGGCGGGTGAGGTCCTCGGGGTTCTCCTCCGCCATGTGGTGCCCGGGGCCCATCGCGACCGGGTCGGGCCGGTACCACGCGAGCGGGTCCGCGGTGATGACACGCTCGGCGTGCGGCGAGGCGAAGAAGAACCAGTGCCACCAGGCCTCGGCGAACCGCGCGTCGGTCCGCTCGAGCGCCTCGACGATCGGGATGCCGTCCAGGACCGCCAAGGCCGTGACGACGTCGGGATGATCCAGCGCGGTGCGGTACGCGACGTAGCTCCCGCGGTCGTGGCCCACGACGGCGAACCGGTCGTGTCCGAGCCCGCCCATGAGGTCCACGACGTCCTGCGCCATCGCACGGTCGCAGTACGTGAGGTGCTCGGCGTCGGGCGACGGCTTGGCGGACCGGCCGTACCCGCGCAGGTCAGGGCACACGACGGTGCAGCCTGCCGACACCAGGCGCGGTGCCACCCGGTGCCACGTCGCGTGGGTCCGGGGGTGCCCATGGAGCAGCACCACGGCCGGCCCGTGCCCGCCGCTGCGCCCGTGGATGGTCACCTGCCCCACCGGCCGGTCCCACTCGTCGAACCCCTCGAACACCTGACGAGTATGCGCACCGGCCGCCCGCACGGGCGACGCGAACCCGCGGCGACGGCGTCAGACGAGCTGGGCGATGCTGCGCACGGCCGTGTACAGCGCGACAAGGACGAGCAGCACCGTGAACGCCAGGCTGAGGCGGGCCGGGCTCACCCGGGCGGTGATCCGCGACCCGATGAGCGACCCGACGATCGCAGCGGCGGTGAACGAGCCGATGACCCGCCAGTCGAGGGTCACGTCCTGACCCAGCCGGGAGACGAGGGCGCTGGCGCTGTTGACGGAGATGACGACGAGCGACGTCCCGACCGCGACGGGCATGGGCATGCGCATGGCGAGCACCAGGGCCGGGACGACCGCGAAGCCGCCCCCGACGCCGAAGAACCCGGTGAGCAGCCCGACGGCCGTCGCCGTCAGGAGGAGCACGCCGACGGCGCGGACGTCCACGCGTAGGGGACGCAGGGAGACCATCGGCGCGACGGTGGCGGCGACGTCGGCCTCACCCGCTGCGTCCTTCCTGGCCGCCGACCTGCGACGACGTGTCATCAGCCCGGCGACGACGAGCATGAGGCCCGCGAACGCCACCAGCAGGACCTGCTGCGGCACCGACGTCGACAGGAGCGAGCCGAGGAACGCGCCGCCCACGCCGAGGCCGCCGAACACGACGCCCTGGGCGAGCCGCACCCGCCCGGCCCGCCAGTGCGGCAGGGCCCCGATCAGCGAGCTGACGCCGACGATGATGAGCGAGCCGGTCGTCGCGGACCGTGGGTCGAGCCCGAGCAGGTAGACGAGGGCCGGAACCGTCAGGATCGAGCCGCCACCACCGAGGGCGCCGAGGGTGATGCCGACGACGAGCCCGATCGGCAGGGTCAGGGCGAGCACTGCGGGGGTCCTCCGGAGCGTTGAGGCGGGGCCCGGCCGGCGCCTGTCCGGCGAGCGACGACGTCGGCCGCCGGACAGGTGGGCGCGGTCAGACGGAGGTCGGCGCGGCCTCGGGCACGAGGGGCAGGCCCGCGGCCTCGGCTGAGCGGGCGAAGTCGTCGTTGATGACGACGACGCGTCGCCCGGTCGCCGCGAGCAGCGACCCGGTGATCGAGGCACGGTAGCCCGAGGCGCAGTGCACCCAGACCTCACCCAGGGGGACGTCGTCCATGCGCTTGACGATGTCATGGATCGGGATGTGAACGGCGCCGTCCACGTGACCGGCGCGCCACTCGCTCACCCGCCGCACGTCCAGGACCGTGACCGACCGGTGGTGCCGCACCTGGGCGAGATCGGCGAACGTGGCCTGGGCCAACGTGGCGAGCGGGGCGTCCGTCCACTCCTCCGGTCGGCCCGTGGCGGACGCAGCGGGCCGGTCGATCCCGATGCGGACCAGCTCACGCTGGGCCTCCGCGACCTGCTCGCGGGAGTCGCCGAGCAGGGTCACGGGCGTACCCCACGGGATGAGCCACCCCAGGTAGGTCGAGAACTGGCCGTCGAGGCCGAAGTTGAACGTCCCAGGCACGTGCCCGGCGGCGAACGCGGTGCGGGAGCGCAGGTCCACGAGCCACTCGCCCGCCTCGAGGCGGCGACGGAGCTGGTCCTTGTCCGCGCGCTCGGGCTCGGAGAGGTCCGGGGCGCTCGGCCCTGCGGCGTTCGCAGGGCCCATGTGGACGTAGTACGCCGGGTAGGCGTCGAGGCCGGCGAGCGTGTCGGCGACGAAGTCCTCCTCGTCCTGGCTGAGCACGGGGTTGACGAGGCGCTCCCGGCCGATGGTCGACGCCGTCGTGCTCCCGCCCGCGGAGTTCGCGGCGCAGAACGAGCCGAAGCCGTGCGTGGGCATCACGCGTGTGTCGTCGCTGAGCTCGGCGGCGAGCCTGCGCGCGGAGCTGTACTGGTGACGCGCGAGGTCGTGGCTGTGGGCCTCGCCGAGCAGGTCGGGGCGCCCGGTGGAGCCGAACAGCAGCGAACCGCCCGAGAACACGGCCGGCTCGGCGCCCTCCAGGACGTACGAGAGGTGCGTGAAGGTGTGGCCGGGCGTGTGCATCGCGCGCACCCGGAGCGCGGGGCTGACCTCCACGACATCCCCGTCACGGATCGGGGTGCGCTCGAACGACACGTCGTCGTCGGCGTTGACGTGGTAGCTGGCTCCCGTCAGCTGCGCCAGGGCGTGGCCACCGGTGACGTAGTCGTTGTGGATGTGGGTCTCGAAGACGTGCGTGATCCGCACGCCGGCCTCCGCAGCTGCGTCGAGCACGCGGTCGATGTCGCGCTGCGGGTCGACGACGAAGGCGACGGTGCCGTCGTGCGCGAGGTAGGTGCGGTCACCGAGGGACGGTGTCTCGATCGAGACGATCGTGGCCATCAGGGGGTCCTTCCGGGACGTGGTGACGGGTCGGCGCCGGTCGGCGCGACGGGGCGGCTCACGCGACGTCGGTGCGAGGGCCGACGACGACGGGATGGCCGGATCCCGACCAGGCGGCCATGCCGCCCTGGACGGAGCAGGCGTCGCGCCCCTGGCCGACGAGGTAGTCGGTGGCGCGCCTGCTGCGGTTGCCGCTGGCGCAGACGACGTAGAGACGGCGGGCCGCCGGCAGCTCGCGGTACCGGGCGGGGACCTCGCCGAGCGGCACGAGGACCGCGCCGGGCACGTGCCCCTGGACGTACTCGGACGGCTCGCGCACGTCGACGACGACGGCGCCGTCGGCCCGCGCCGCGGCGAGCTCGTCGATGGAGACCTCGGTCATCGGCTTCCTCTCTGTCAGGTCGCATATACCCCTGGGGGTATCGTGAGGCTACAACCTGTTCACCGCTGGCCGCATTCCCGGAGCGCCGGAACGGAGAGTCCGAGCCCACGAGACCCGCGGGCGAAGCACATGAGAGGCCTACGTTGACGACCACGAAGCCCGACGCGCTGCGCGGCCCGGCACAGGAACCCACCCTGCGAGCGACCCGCCGGTGGGGCCGACGGCGCACGGTCGTCACCGGTGCGCTCGCGCCGGCCCTGCTCGCGGCGCTCGTCGCCGGGGGTGGCGGCTGGGCGCCTCTCGACGCACCCGCCTGGACGCTCACCGTGGCGCTGGTCGCCCTCACCGGCACCGCCGTCCTCGCGAGCTACGTGCCGCAGGCAGGCCAAGGCCTACGGCCCGACGTCGGCTGCGGACCCTGCGCGGCCATGGCCGGCATGACCGTCGTCGCCGCAACGGTGCTCGTCCAGTCGGCGCCGCACGAGGTGCCGATGGCCCTGACCGGCCTGCTCGTCGTCGCCTTCGGCCTGTACCAGCGCCTCACCGGCGCGGCGCAGACCTGCCCGACCTGATCCGGCCGGCCCCGCCCACCCTCGGGCGCCCGTCCGCCGCCAGGCGACCGCCCGTCGTCAGAGGTAGAAGCCGTCCCGCAGGTTGATGCCGTGCTCGAGCCAGGCCTTGAGCGCGGCGAGCATGCCCGTCCAGCCCTCGCAGTTGTCGAACGCGCTCTTCGCGCCGGCCTCCGACGCCTGCCATGACGACTCGGTGATGGTGACGAGCGTGCGGGCACCGTCGTCGATCGGCTCGAGCTCGAAGGTCGTGGTGGTCCGCCCGTCGTCGCCGGTCACGTGGTCGCCCGCCCAGCGGATCACGATGCGCCGCGGCGGCTCGGCCTCCACGACGTCCACGGGGAAGCCGCCGGGGGACTCCTGGAAGTCCCACGTCACCACGGCCCCCGCCTCGAGGCGCCCGCGGGCGCCGCCTGTCGCGAAGTACCGCGAGAGCTGGTCCGGGTCGACGATGGCCTCGTAGACCTGGTCGATCGGCCGCCGGACGCGGCCGGACACGGTGAAGCGGAGCTCGCGAAGGTTCTCGTCCTGGTTCATGTGGTATTTTTACAACATGTCATCGCGTCCGGTCAACGCCCCCGACGACGACGACCTCGTCTTCAAGGCCATCGCGTCAGCGACACGGCGACGCATCCTCGACGCGCTCCGCGAGCGGACCTGCACCACGGGCGAGCTGTGCGACCTCGTCGCAGACCTCGACCGGACCACGGTGCTCCAGCACCTGCGGGTCCTGGAACGCGCCGGGCTCGTCACGGGTCGCAAGATCGGCCGTGAGCGCCACCTCGCGCTCGCCCCTCTCCCGATCAAGCGCATCCACGACCGCTGGATCAGCGACTACACGCGCGCCGCCGTCGACCTCCTGGACCGGCTCGACGGCCCGTAGCCGCCCTCCCACCCTCATCGATCCCACGCAGGGGCGGCACGCGACGGCCTGCTGCTGAGCACGCCCTGCCGGGTGGACGGCGATCGATGACAGGCTGGCGCGCATGGACGCTCTCACGCTCGGGCTCGGTGCTGCGGTGATCGTCGTCGTGGTGCTCGCGCTGTCCCCTCGCGTGGGTGTGTCCGCCCCGCTGGTGCTCGTGGTCCTCGGCGTCGGGCTCAGCCTCATCCCGTCGTTCCCCACGGTGTACGTCGATCCCGAGTGGATCCTCGCCGGGCTCCTCCCGCCCCTGCTCTACGGCACGTCCGTGAGCATGCCGACGATGGACTTCCGTCGGGATCTCAACGCCATCGCGGGACTGTCCGTGGTGCTCGTCGTCCTCACGTCGGTCGCGCTGGGCCTCCTCTTCACCTGGCTGATCCCCGACCTCGGGCTCGCCCTGGGCATCGCGCTCGGCGCCATCATCAGCCCCACCGACGCCGTCGCGACGTCCATCGTCCGCAAGCTCGGCGTCGGGCCCCGCATCGTGACGGTGCTCGAGGGCGAGAGCCTGCTCAACGACGCGTCGGCGCTCGTCGTCCTGCGCACGGCCATCGCCGCGACGGCCGCGACGGTCTCGCTCTGGTCGGCGGTCGGGGACTTCCTCTACGCGGTCGCGGTCGCCGCCGTGATCGGCGGGATCGTCGGGCGCCTGAGCCTGTGGGTGCGCTCGCGCATCGCAGACGCGCACCTCACGACGGCGATCTCGTTCACGGTCCCGTTCATCGCCTTCCTGCCCGCGGAGCACCTCGGCGCCTCCGGGCTCGTCGCGACGGTGGCCGCCGGGCTCGTCACGGGGTACGGCAGCGCCCGCCACCTGCGCCCGCAGGACAGGCTCACGGAGGCCGCCAACTGGCGCACCCTCGAGCTGCTGCTCGAGGGCCTCGTCTTCCTCGCCATGGGGATCCAGCTCGAGGTCCTCGTCGCCGATGTCCGCGACGTGCACGGCAGCCTCACCTCAGCCCTCGGGCTCGCCGTCGCGGCCGTCGTGGTGGTCCTCGTGATGCGGTCCCTCTACGTCGCGTCGCTCCTCGCGGGGCTGTCGCGACGGTCCCGGCGCGGCGAGGCCGCCAAGCACTTCCTCACGCACGCAGGCGAGGAGGGGTATCGCGTCGAGGACGCGTCGGCGGACGACCTCCGACGCCTGGGCCTCGGCGGGGGCCCCGGCGGCCCCGGACGCGCGGGGCGTCCTGGCAGACGTACGGACGCCCGACGCACGGGACCCGCCGGTGCGCAGGCTCCCCGGAGCCACAGGGACGGGCCGGGTGCCGCGCCGGAGACGCGTCTGCAGCGGCTGCGCGAGCGCATCACGCGGCGGGTCGCTGACATCGACTACGTGGCCGGCCAGCCCCTCGGCGTCCGTGAGGGCGCGGTCCTGACCTGGGCAGGCATGCGCGGCGTCGTGACGGTCGCGGCCGCGCACACGCTGCCGACCGACACCCCGCACCGCTCGCTCCTCGTCCTCGTCGCGTTCACGGTCGCGACGGGCACCCTCCTGCTCCAGGGCGGCACGCTCGGCTGGCTCGTCCGTCGCCTCGACCTCGCTCGCCGACCGGGGGCCGACGGCGAGGAGCTCGACGCGCTGGTCGCGCGGATGCAGGCGGCGGGCGCAGCAGCGCTCGACGCCGGCGACGTGCGTCGGCCGAACGGACAGGGGTTCGACCCCGCCCTGCTGGCACGCGCCCGCGGGCTGTACCGGCGCGAGCTCACGAAGGTCGAGGTCGCACCAGGCGCCGACGAGGCCGCCCCCGAGCCCGGCCTGCCCGGCGAGGACGCACGCGCCCAGCTCCACGACCTGCACCTGGCCGTCATCGACGCGCAGCGGCGCGAGCTGTTGCGGATCCGCGACCTCGGGACGGCGAGCTCGGCGGCGCTGACCCGCGCCCTCGCGATCCTCGACGCCGAGCAGATCGGGACCGAGCTCCGCAGCGCACCGGAGTAGGAGCAGCCGCCCGCGGGCGGTGTCGGCGAGGGACCGCGGTGCCGGCCGGTGCACGCCGGTTCACGCCTGGCTCCATGTCGCCAGCACCGTCAGGCACCCTCACTGCGACGCAGCCCCCTCACGAGGACGCCCACCATGGCGCGGGCGTCGTAGCGGTCGTCCCCGTCCGAGCCGATGCAGAGGTTGCCGACGCCCCGCATGAGCGCGTACGCACCGACGTCGGAGCGCACCTGACCGGCAGCAGCGGCCGCCTCGAGCAGCTGTGCGCACACGGGCACGAGGCGCTCGACGAAGTACGTGTGGAGCGCGCCGAAGGCGTCGTCGTCGGACCGCAGCACGTCCGCGAGCCCCCGCTTGGTGACCAGGAAGTCGACGAAGAGCTCGATCCAGCGCTCCAGGGCCACGGCCGGCGTGCCGCTGTCCCTGAGCAGGGCCGGGCCGGCCTCGGCACAGGCCTCCACCTGGTGCCGGTAGACCGCGACGATCAGCTCGGCCCGCGTGGGGAAGTGCCGGTAGATCGTGCCCATCCCGACCCCCGCCTCGGCGGCGATGTCACGCACGGGCGCCTCGACCCCCGACCTGACGAAGACGGTGGCCGCCGCGGCGACGAGCGCCTCCTCGTTCCGGCGGGCATCCGCACGCTTCCGCGGCGCGCCCTGCGCCGCTGGGCCACCTGCCACCACTGTCGACCTCCCACCCTTGCCAAACGGAACAGCGCTCCATATGGTCGTAATGGAGCACCGCTCCGGTTAGTCGAGGATGGCGCAGCACCCACCTGGACGCAACCCCGTCACCGCGACCTCCCGCGCGGCACGCTCCGACCGAACCCACCCAGCCAGGAGGATCAGCCATGCAGTACCGCACCTTGGGCCGCACGGGTGTGCAGGTCAGCACGCTCGCGCTCGGCGCGATGAACTTCGGCGCCATCGGCCGGACCACGCAGGAGGAGGCGACAGCGATCGTCGATGCCGCACTCGGCGCAGGCATCAACCTCATCGACACGGCCGACATGTACGGCCGCGGCGAGTCCGAGGAGATGGTCGGCAGGGCCATCGCCGGGCGTCGCGACGACGTCGTGCTCGCCACGAAGGTGGGCCTGCCGATGGACGACGGCCTCGACCACCAAGGCTCTTCCCGCCGTTGGCTGGTCGCCGAGCTCGACAACAGCCTGCGCCGCCTGGGCGTCAACCACGTGGACCTGTACCAGGTGCACCGGTGGGATCCGAGGACGAGCGACGAGGAGACGCTCGCCACGCTGACCGACCTGCAGCGCGCGGGGAAGATCCGCTACTTCGGCTCGTCGACCTACCCCGCGTACCGCATCGTCCAGGCGCAGTGGGCCGCTCGTGAGCATCACCTCGGCCGGTTCGTGACCGAGCAGCCCAGCTACTCGATCCTGCAGCGCGGGGTCGAGGCCCACGTGCTCCCCGTGACCCAGGAGTACGGGCTCGGTGTGCTGGCCTGGAGCCCGCTGGCCTCGGGCTGGCTCTCCGGGGCGGTGCGGGCGGGGACGCCGATCACGACGAGCCGGTCGACGGCCTTGCCCGAGCGGTTCGACCTGACGATCCCGTCCAACCGCGCGCGGATGGACGCCGTCGAGAGACTCGCCACCATCGCGGACGACGCCGGGCTGACCATGATCCAGCTCGCGCTCGGGTTCGTGACCGCCCACCCGGCCGTGACGAGCGCGCTGATCGGCCCTCGAACCCTCGACCACCTGCGGTCCCAGCTCGCCGCCGCGGACACCGTCCTGCCCCCCGACGTGCTCGACGCCGTCGACGCCGTGGTGGCGCCCGGGACAGACCTGGCGCCGCAGGAGAAGTTCGACACCCCACCGGCGCTGCTGGAGCCTGCGCTCCGGCGGCGGTAGGACGATGTCCCGCCCTTCAGGCTGAGCCGGCCGGGCCCCCGGGCCCGGTCGGCGCGCCCAGCGCCGCATCAACGAGGCGGCGCACCGGGGACTCCTGGTCATGCACCTGCTGCGCGAGGAGGTGAAGGCCGAGGACGAGCGGGACGGACAGCCGATGAGGCGCGTCGACCTCGAGCACGGAGAGCGGGTCAGACTCGATCCAGGTGTCTCGGGCGGGGTTCAGCCGGACGACGTCGATGCCCAACGTGTACGGCCGGTCCGCGCCCGGCACACGCCTGCGCCGGACCTCGTGCGAGTCGATGGACAGCAGGGCCAGGGTGAGCAGCTCGGGCTTCGCCGACTTCTCGAGCCATCGTCCGAATCCCAGGAACGCGGAGGCGCGGACCTCGGAGCGCGCGACGCCTGCCTCCTCCGACAGCTCGCGCAGCGCTCCGTGCGCGGCGAGCTCGTCCACCCGCAGGCTCGTCGCACCCTCGAAGTCGACCGGCTCGAGCGAGCCGGAGCCCGACGGGGCGAGCAGGCCCTGGCTCGACTCGTTGTGGTTGGACTGCGAGACCACGACGAGTCGCGCGTCTGTCGTCAGGGCCAGTACCGAGGTGCCGATGCCGTTGAGCAACCAGCTCTCGCCGAAGTCCCTGAGCCTGCCGTGCCGATCGACGTACAGGGCCCGGCCGAGGTCCGAAACCAGGCGGCCGGCCTGCAGGACGTCCTTCATCGCGAGGATGTCGGAGCCGAGGTGGTCCCAGTACCGCGCAGGCACCATCCGCCAGTGGGTGGCGAGGAGCGCAGCACCGCCGCCGAGGTCGGCGTCAAGGCCGAGGAGGTGGCCGTTGTACGTCCGCCCGCTCGCGACCCGCCGCCTGCGGAAGGCAGTGCCTGCGTCGCTCAGCTCGCGCGGGAGCCGGTACGCGGAGTCAGCGACCTGGGCGGTCACCTGCCCGGCGGCGATGGCCCGTGTCGCCACCCGGTCGACGACCACGTGACCGAGCGACGTGCCGACGAACTCGAACCGGTCCGAGCCCTCGACTGCGGCGCGGACGTCCGCGAAGCCGTCGCCCGAGCGGTCCACGAACTGGATCTCACGCAGGCGCGCGTGGTGCGCCCGCACCTCGAGGACGACCAGCACGACGGACACGACGGCCAGAGCCACGGCGAGCGCGGGCGGCGTCGGCACCGCGAGCCCGATCACGCCGGTCAGGGCCAGCACGAGGCTCAGGACGATCCACCTCGCGTGGTCGGCGAACGCGACGACCCGCAGCACGGCCGTCCACAGCCATCGCGTGATCACGACCATGGCGGTCACCCTATCCGCCGGGTGGATGCGCTCCCTGGGCCTCGGTCGACCGGGGAGGGCATGGGCGGGCACGGGCGGGCACGGAGCACGCGGTCCCGTGCCCGCCCGCACCGTCTCAGGACTCGCCGGCCGGGAGGACGTCGAGCACCCAGGTCACGCCGAACGCGTCCGTGAGCATCCCGTACAGCGGCGCCCACCCGGCGGGCGCGAGGTCCTGGACGATCGTCGCCCCCGCCGACAGCCGGCCCCACCGTTCGGTGATCTCCTCGACCGAGCCGCTGCGGACGGACACGAAGAAGGAGTTCTGACCCCGCTCCCAGGGCAGGTGGCCGGGCACGTCGTAGGCCATGACGTGGAAGCCGTCGTCGGCGACGACCTGGCCCCACATCACCCGGTCGGCGTCCGCCGGGTCCTGGACGTTGTGGGCGTCCGCGTAGGTGACGAGCGCCAGGTCACCGCCGAACACGGTGCGGTACAGCTCGAGGGCGGCACGGGCGTCGCCGCGGAAGTTGAGGTGGGTCGTGGTGGTGAGGGTCATGGCTGGTGCTCCTTGGACTGGATCGGTCGATGCGACGGGGCACGTCCTCCTTGGCCGGCGCCGCACGATCGACGCTACGGAGCGCAGGTGCCACTTCCTGACCGCAATAGCACGCAGACTTGAGTCATGGCCGTGACCAGCTCCCGCACGCTCCGCCTGCTGTCGCTCCTTCAGTCGCGACGGCACTGGGCGGGCGAGGACCTCGCCGGGCGCCTCGGGGTGTCGATCCGGACCCTGCGGCGCGACGTCGAGCGGCTCCGCGAGCTCGGGTACCCGGTCGAGGCCCATCGCGGGGTGTACGGCGGCTACGCCCTCGCCCCGGGCGCGTCGCTGCCCCCGCTCGTCCTCGACGACGACGAGGCCGTCGCGCTCGTCGTGGGCCTGTCGGCCGCAGCGGGCACGGGGGTCGCGGGCCTCGCCGAGCCGTCGGCGCGGGCCCTGGCGAAGGTCGTGCCCGTCATGCCCACCCGACTACGGCGGCGCGTGGAGGCGCTGAGGTCGGTGACGGCGCCCGGCACCTGGACGACCGGCCCGCGGACGGACCACGGCGTCGAGCCCGACGTGCTGAGCGCCGCCGCCCTGGCCTGCCGCGACGGGGAGGCGCTCGAGTTCCGGTACACGGCAGCCGACGGCACCCCGAGCGACCGCCACGTCGAGCCGTACCGCCTCGTGCCGCTCGGCCTGCGCTGGTACCTCGTCGCGTGGGACCCGTCACGCGTCGACTGGCGCGTGTTCCGGCTCGATCGCGTGACCGAGCCGCGGGGCACCGGCAGCAGGTTCGCCCCGAGGCGCCTCCCGGCCGACGACGCCGCCACCTTCGTGCGCGAGCGGATCAGCGGCGGCGCCGAGGGCTTCCACGTCGAGGCGCTCGTCGACGCGCCCGCGGCGCAGGTCCGACGGCGGGTCGGCTGGCTCACCGTCACGGAGGAGGGCCCGGACCGGTGCCGGGTGGAGCTCGACGTCGACGACCTCCTGTGGGGCGCGACCGCCCTCGGCCTGCTCGGCGCGAGCTTCGCCGTGGTGGCGCCGCCGGGGCTCGCCGCGACCCTGCACGATCTCGCTGACCGCTTCGCGTCGGCGAGCCTGGCGCTCGCTGCAGGACCAGGTGACGCGCACTGAGCGCGCGGGCCGCGACCACCTGGGACGCGTCAGGATCACCCGGCCGCGAGGCGGTCGGCCTCCCGCTCGTACCAGGCGACGAGGGCGGCGTCGGGCGGTGCGACCCGACGCCGGAAAGCACGGCGCCGCAGCGTGATCGGGCGCAGGTTCGCCCAGCTGCTCCGCTGCAGGCCGGGCACCACGCCAGGGACGCGCCGGTGGTCACCGCGGGCCGAGCGGTCCTGGGACGTGAACCTGGCGACGCTGCACCTGCCGCCACGGACGGCGAGGACCAGGACCGGCCGGTCCTTGCTCCCTGTCCCGTCCTCGAAGGGCACCTCGGCGAACCACACCTCGCCCGGGGCGGGCCGTGCGCGACCACGTCGGCCCCGGGCCCTCACCAGCGCGAGGACCAGCACGCAGACCGCAGCCACCGCGATCAGCTGGCCGGTTCCAGCCTCCCCGACCCACGCCACGACGGCATCCAGCCGATCCTGCATGACAGCTCTCCTCGTCCGCCGCGGCTCGTCCCCGTCGACCCTAGGACCGGGACCGGTCTCCCATGACGCGTCAGTCCGGCAGGAGCGGCACCGCGATGCCCTCGCCGGTACGCAGGAGGCTCGCACGCGTCACGGCGCGAGCCCCGAACCGCAGCGCGACGGCGTCGACCGCCGAGTCGAGCGCGCCACGGTCCGCGTGCTCGAGCTCGAGCGTCTGCTGCACGTAGGTGGCGCTGGACAGCCCGGTCAGGGCCGTGCCGATGAGCGTCAGCCCACGCTCGCGGATGAGGGGTTCCGCCTCGTCGAGGAGGCGGAGGGCGACTGCGGCGACCTCCTCGCCCGACTCGGTGGGCCGGACGAAGGACCGCGAGCGCGTCGCGCGCGTGTAGTCCGCGAAGCGCAGCCTGAGCACCACCGTGGCGGTGACGCGGTGCGCGCCGCGCAGCCGCCGGCACACGCGGTCGACGAGTCCGAGCAGCGCCGCCCGCACGAACCGCGGGTCGTGCGCACCCTGGCCCAGGGCCCGTTGCGCACCGATCGAGCCCCGCGGGCGGTCCGTGACGACCCGCGCGGGCGTGCGCCCGTGGACCACCGCGAACAGGTGCCGCCCACCCGCCGGGCCGAGCAGCCCGACGAGCACGGGCTGGGGCAGCGCCGCGACGTCGCCCGCCGTGACGAGCCCGTAGCCATGGAGCTTGCGCGCGGTGACCTCCCCGACGCCCCAGAGCATCTCGACCGGCAGGGGGTGCAGGAACGCGTCCTCGGCGTCCGGCGGGACGAGCAGGAGGCCGTCGGGCTTGGCCACGCGGCTCGCGACCTTCGCGAGGAAGGGAGTGCGCGCCACGCCCACCGTGATCGGGAGACCGACCTCGTCGCGCACCTGCGCGCGCAGCCGCGCGGCGATGTCCAGCGGCGGAACGTCGATGCGGTGCAGGCCCGCGACGTCGAGGAACGCCTCGTCGATCGACACGCCCTGGACGTTCGGCGTGGTGCGGCGGAACACGTCGAACACCGCGCGGCTCGCCTCGACGTAGGCGTCGAACCGGGGCGGGACCACGACGAGGCCGGGGCAGACGGCGCGCGCCTGGCGCCCACCCATCGCCGTCCGCACGCCCCGCCGCTTGGCCTCGTACGACGCGGCGAGCACGACTCCCCCGCCGACAGCGACGGGACGGCCGCGCAGCCGCGGGTCGTCCCGCTGCTCGACCGCGGCGTAGAAGGCGTCGAGGTCGGCGTGCAGGATCGCCGCGCGACGCTCGGGCTCCGCTCCACGCTGGGTCATAGAACACATGTTCGATCCGAGGTCCGACATCCGACAAGACGCCGCCCGCGGGCCGTGTCGGCGGGTCCCCCTACGCTGCCGTCCATGGGAACCGTGGTGCTGCCCGCCGTCGGCCGTTACGACGACTTCGCCACCGTCGTGGGCACCCGACGGCCGGACGCCGGCGGCTGCTGGTGCATGAGCTACCGAGACTCGCGCGTGCCCAACCTCGAGCGCCCCGGCTACATGCGGGACGAGTGCGCGGCGGAGCCGGGCCCCGGTGTGCTCGCCTACGTGGACGACGTCGTGGCGGGCTGGTGCTCGATCGCGCCACGCAGCACCTACCGCCGCCTCATGCGCTCGAGGACCATCCCGTTCCTCGACGAGCGGGACGCCTGGAGCGCCGTCTGCTTCGTGGTGCGGCCCGGCTTCCGCGGGCGGGGCCTGATGCACGAGCTCCTCGCGGGCGCCGTCGCGCACGCGGCGGCCCACGGCGCCGAGGTCGTCGAGGGGTACCCGGTCGAGACGGGCGGCACGCGCGTCGACGTCATCTCGGGGTACGTCGGCACGGTCGAGCTGTTCGAGGCCGCCGGGTTCCACCGCGCCGGCCCCACCACGGCGCACAGCGGGCATCGCGAGCGCTGGATCATGCGCCGGGAGCTCGCTGCGGGTGCCGAGGCATGAGCCGACCGAGCGGGGAGGTCGCCGTGGAGTACGAGTTCGACGCCGAGCTGTGGCAGTGGCAGGCCCGCACGAGCAGCTGGACGTTCGTGAGCGTCCCGCAGGACATGGCCGACGACATCCTCGACCTTGCCGGGCCCGTCGCCCGGGGCTTCGGCTCGCTGCGCGTCGAGGTCTCGATCGGGGCCAGCACCTGGCGCACCTCGGTGTTCCCCGACAGCGGCCGGGGAACCTACGTCCTGCCCGTCAAGCGTGCCGTCCGCACGGCCGAGGGCCTCGCCGTCGGCAGCTCCGCGAGCGTGCACCTGCGCCTCCTCGACGTCTGACCGGCTGCCACCCACCGACCGTCCACGGCGTCAGGCGTCACGGCGGTAGCGTCGACGCGACGCGCCGGCCGCACACCGCGGCCGCCCGAGCGCAGGAAGGACCCCTCCCGTGACGGAGCACCCCCACTCACCCGCGCGACTCCTCGAGGACGCCGCCGCACTCACCCCGGAGCTCGCGACGCTCCGCCGTGACCTGCACCGCATCCCCGAGATCGGCCTGGCACTGCCCCTGACGCAGGCCCGCGTGCTGACGGCACTCGACGGCCTCGACCTCGAGGTCACCACGGGCACGGCCCTGGGCTCGGTCGTCGCCGTCTTGCGCGGTGCGCGTCCCGGGCCGGCCGTGCTGCTGCGCGGCGACATGGACGCGCTGCCCGTCACGGAGGACTCGGGTGAGTCGTTCACGAGCACCCACGTGGGCGTGATGCACGCGTGCGGGCACGACATGCACATGGCGGGCCTCGTCGGTGCGGCCCGTCTGCTCGCCGCACGGCGCGACGAGCTCGCCGGCTCCGTCGTCTTCATGTTCCAGCCCGGCGAGGAAGGGGACCACGGCGCGCGGATCATGATCGAGGAGGGTGTGCTGGATGCCGCCGGGGAGCGGGTCGTCGCGGCCTACGGCATCCACGTGTTCTCCGCCGGAGCGCCGCTCGGGGTGATCACCGGCCGGCCGGGCCCCACGATGGCCGCCGCCGACCAGCTGTACGTGACCGTCGAGGGCCGCGGCGGTCACGGCTCCGCACCTCACCTCGCCGCCGACCCGGTGACCGTCGCGGCCGAGATCGTGCTCGCGCTCCAGACGGTGGTGACCCGGCAGTTCGACGCCCACGACCCCGTCGTGGTGTCCGTCGGGAAGATCACCGCGGGCACCACCGACAACGTGATCCCCGCGACGGCCGAGATCGCGGCGACCGTCCGCACGTTCTCCCGGGAGCAGCACGCGACGATCCCCGAGCGCCTCACCCGCGCCGCCGAGCACATCGCCGCCGCGCACGGCCTGACCGCCCACGTGGAGTACGTGCGCGGCTACCCCGTGACCGTGAACGATGCCGCCGAGACGGCACGGGCCGCACGCGTGACCCGTGCGCTGCTCGGTGACGAGGGGTACATCGACGCGCCTCGACCGGTCTCGGGGGCCGAGGACTTCTCCTACGTGCTCCAGGAGGTGCCCGGGGTGTTCCTGTTCCTCGGCGCGACACCCGCCGGCGAGGACCCCGCGACGGCCCCCTACAACCACGCAGCGGGCGCCCGGTTCGACGACGCCGCCCTGCCCGTCGCCGCAGCGGTCCTCGCGGGGCTCGCCCTCGACCGGCTCGCCGAGGGCTGACGGGCACCGCGCAGCACGGAACGGCTGCGGCACCCGGCCTCGTGAGCCGGGTGCCGCAGCCCTCTGTGCCTCGGCCCTCTGTGCCTCAGCCCTCTCTGCCTCAGCGTCCCGTGTAGACCGGGGGCCGCTTCTCGGCCGCCGCGACGTTCGTCTCGCGGAAGTCGGCGCTGAGCGCGCCGAGGGCGAGGTAGTCGCCCTCGATCTGGAAGTACGTGTCCATCGTGTAGTCGGGCAGCCGGTTCGAGATCTGCTTGATGTGGTTGATCCCGACCGGGGACTTCGCCGCGATGCGCTCCGCGAGCGCCCGAGCCTCGGCGTACGCCGACTCGGCGGGGACCACCTGGTAGACCATGCCGAGCTCGGCGGCGGCCGCGGCCGGCACCGGGTCGCCGAGCATGCAGATCGCCTTGGCACGCATCGGCCCGACGAGCCGCTGCAGTGCCCACAGGCCACCCGTGTCGGGCGTCAGCGCGTAGTCCACGAAGAGCTCGTGGAAGTACGCCTTGTCGGACGCGACGACGATGTCGCTCGACAGCAGCAGGTTGCACCCGCCACCGAGGCAGCCGCCCTCGGCGAGCCCGATGATCGGCGTCGGGATCGTGTACATCTTCTTGATCAGGTTCGAGATCTCGAACATGACCTGCCGCGCGGAGGTGAGGTCCTTCGCGAGCTTCGTCTTGATGATGTCCAGGTCACCGGGGCCGAACGACACGGGGCCCGTGCCGCGCAGGATGATCGCGCGCACGTCCTCGTCCCAGTGGGCGCGGTCGAGCGCGGCACCGAACTCGTCGATGACCTGCTCGGAGAACCGGTTGAGGTTCTCGGGGCAGTCGAACGTGATGGTCGCGATCGCACCGTCCTTCTCGAACGTCACGACGTGGTCGAACTTCTTCTCGTACGGGTACACGGGGGCTCCTCTTCTCTGGGGATGTGTGCCTGGGGGGGGACGGCGGACGCCTCAGCGGGCCACGAGCGTCGGGCGGACACCGCCGACGATGCCCGCGACACGACCCGTGATGGCGGGGTTGTAGGCCGGGTGCGTGAGGATGTAGAAGGTCCCCTTCTCGAGCTCGGTGATGATCGTCTCGACCGCGTCGACGACCGGGAGCCCGTGCGGCATCGAGCCCGTGACGACCGCCATGCGGGCGCGGTAGTCGTCGGTCCGGTAGTACGGGTCGTCCGCGTCGTAGGTGCTCGGGTCACGGTGACGCAGGCAGTTGTCGAGGTCCGTCTGCACGACGGCGGGGCACACCACGTGCGCCGTGACCTTGGAGCCCACGCCCTGGAGCTGGAGGTCGAGGACCTCGGTGAGCGACAGGGAGGCGAACTTGCTGGCCACGTAGGCGGGCGAGTTCTCGACCGTGAGCAGGCCCGCGATCGAGGAGGTGTTGACGACGTGGCAGGGAAGGTCCTGCGCGATCATCCCGGGCACGAACGCCTTGATGCCGTGCACGACGCCCTTGACGTTCACGTCGAGCAGCCAGTCCCAGTCGGACAGCGGCTGCTCCCAGACGGTGCCGACCGAGATCACGCCGGCGTTGTTGAAGAACAGGTCGACCGAGCCGTACGCGGCGAACGTCTCGCGTGCGAACGCCTCCATCGCCGGGTAGTCCCGCACGTCGAACACGGCGGACAGCACCTGCGCGCCGCCCTCCTCGAGCTCCTTGACCAGCGCGTCGAGATGATCGGCGTCGATGTCGGCGAGCGCGAGCTGCGCGCCGGCCGCCGCGAACCGTCGGGCGAGCTCCTGACCGATGCCGTTGGCGGCGCCGGTGATCGCGACGGCCTTGCCGTGGTAGTCCTGCATGACGTTCCTCCTCGTGAGGGTGGTGCACTGCGGGCGGGGCCGCCCTGGGGGTGTGCCGGTGGTGCCAGCGGGTGCCTGGGCGAGCGGCTCAGGCGAGGTTGCGCTTGATGAGCCCGGCGACGACGTCGTTGAGCGCCTCGACCGAGGCGCCGCCGATCGCCATGACCTTGGCGTCGCGCCAGTACCGCTCGACGCCCGTCTCCACGACCGTGCCGACACCGCCGAAGAGCTGGATCGCCTCGCGGGCGACGTACTCGGAGACCTCGGCGCCCTTGATCTTCAGGAGCCGGCCCTGGGCCAGGCACAGCTGCCCGCGGTCGCGCTCCGCGTAGGTCGAGTAGACGAGCGCGCGCAGCGACTCGATCTCCCCGTACATGCGCGCGAGCTTGTGCCGCGTCACCTGGAAGCGGTCGAACATGGACTGGCCCTGCTGCGTCCGCTCGAGGCTGTAGGCGAGCGCCATGCGGTACGCGCCCTCGGCGATGCCCAGGCTCACGGGGCCGCAGCTGAGGAACTCCGTGGTCGCGCTGACGAACATCGCCTGGAGGCAGCCGTCGAGCGGGCCGAGCAGGTTCTCACGGGGGATGCGGCAGTCCGTGAAGGAGAGCGAGCCGGTCGCCGAACCGTGCCAGCCGAGCTTGTGCTCGGGCTTGCCGATGCCGAGCCCCGGGGTGCCGGCTGGCACGAGGAACGCGCTCAGGCCTGCCTTGGTCACCGGGTCGACGTGGTCGGCGGTCACGGCGACGACCACGTAGAGGTCGGCGACGCCCGTGTTGCAGATGAGGACCTTGCCGCCGTTGAGCACCCACTCGTCGCCGTCGAGCACCGCACGCGTGGCGAACTCGACCTGGTTGTCGCCGCCGACCGCCTCGGTCGAGCCGCACGCCATGATGATCTCCCCCGCGGCTGCGGGCACCAGGTACGTCTTCTTCTGCTCGACGCTGCCGAGCATCTCGATCAGGCCGCCCGCGAGGAAGCTGTGGGCACCCATCGCGATGGTCAGCACGGGCATCGCCGTGGCGATCTCCTCGTAGATCAGTGCGCTCGTCGTCTGGTCCGCGCCGAGCCCGCCGAACTCCTCGGGGACCGTGACGCCCAGCAGGCCGAGCTCGCCCGCGCGCTTGAACAGGGCGAGCGGGAACTCGTGGGTCGCGTCGATCTCGAGCGCCTGCGGCGCGACCTCGGTGCGGACGAACTCACGGACGGTGTCGAGGATCGCCTGGCGGCCCTCGGTCAGGTACCACATGGTCGTGCTCCTTCTCGCTGATGGTGCGTGGATGGTTCGCGTCGGTCGGACGGCGGGCGTCAGCCCTGCCGGTAGCTCACGCCGAACGTGCTGCGGGGGTAGGTCCAGCGCACGATGCCGCCGGCCTCGCACACGACCCGGCACGTGCCGCACTCGAGGCAGCCGGCGTGGTCGAGCCCGACGACCCCGTCGGGGCCCACGCGGTAGAGCTGCGCGGGGCAGGCCGCGACGCAGGGCGTCGTCGTGCACGTCGCGCACACGGCCGGGTCGAGGACGATGTGGGGGCTGCCCTCGTCGACCGCGAAGACGTCGCGGCCCAGCAGCTCGGGGACGGGCAGGCGCGTGCTCACAGGGACCTCACCCCCACGAGGCCGTCGCGCACGAGGCCGCGCAGGGGTACGCCGTGGCGACGACGCACATCGCGCACGAGCCGCCGCAGCGGCGGGGGCGGTCCGCCGTCGACCGCGAACATCGAGGTCGCGACGTCGAGCGCGAGGCCCGGGTAGGTGCCGTAGAGCCGGTGCAGGTGCAGCAGGTCCCGGTACCCGTCGGCGCCGCGCATCGTCGCCATGAGCCCGTGCCGCTCGAGCGCCGCGTGGTAGGCCGCGTCGAGGTCACCGCCCGCGAGCACGGCCTCGGCCGCCGCGATGCCGGACACGAGCGCGAGGTCCATGCCCCGCACGGTGTAGCCGAGGTTGAGGACGAAGCCCGCGGCCTCGCCGGTGACGAGGAACCCCTCGCGTGCGAGCCGGCGCGGGACACCCCGCACGCCGTCCTCACGGACCAGGTGCGCGGAGTACTCGACGCTCTCGCCGCCCGCGAGGTACGGGCGCACGGCGGGGTGCTCCTTGAGGTCCTGCAGGAGCCCGTGCGGCGTGCGCCCGGCGGCCGCGAGGTCTCCGGGCGAGACGACGACGCCGATGGAGATGCTCGCGGCGTTCGTGTACATGAAGCCGCCGCCGTGCACCCCACCCGTGCAGCCGAGCAGGAGCGTCGCCGCACCCTCGCCCGGGCCGACGCCGAACCGCGCCTCGAGCGCCGCGGCGTCGAGCGCCACGACCTCCTTGACACCGACGCCGACCGAGGCGGGAGCGAGCGGCCCGGTCAGCCCGGCCTCACGGGCGAGCAGCGAGCTGACGCCGTCCGCGGCCACGACGACGCTCGCGCGCATCTCCTCGCCGTCGGCGACGATCCCGACCACACGGTCGTGCTCCATCAGGAGCGAGTCGACCGTGACGCCGGTCGCGAGCAGCGCGCCCTCCCCCTCGGCGCGGCCCGCGAGCCACGCGTCGAACCGCGCCCGCAGGACCGTCACGGACGCGGGGACCCCGGCCGGGTCGCTGTCCCCGGAGGGCAGCACCGAGACCTGCATCGCACGGTCGCCGTCGACGAGCATGATCTGCTCGCGCACGACGGCGCGCTCGAACGGCGCCTGCCGGGTGAGCCCCTCCTCGAGCGCCTCGAGCGCGTACGTGTAGAGCCGGCCGCCGCTGACGTTCTTGGCGCCCGCGGTCGTCCCGCGCTCGACGAGGACGACGGAGCGTCCCTCACGCGCGAGCCGGTGCGCGCACGCGGAGCCCGCGGGGCCGGCGCCGACGACGATGACGTCGACGTCCGCGTCGTCGCTCACGACGGGACCCCGGCCGCCCGGACGGCACCGGCGAGCAGCGGGACGAGCTCGCGCAGGTCCCCGACGAGCCCGTGGTCGCACTGACCCATGAGCGCCGCGGAGGCGTCGGTGTTGATCGCGACGACGGTCCGCGCGTCGCGGATGCCGACGGTGTGCTGGACCTGGCCGGAGACGCCGACCCCCACGTACAGGTCGGGGTGCACGCTCGCGCCGGAGATGCCGATGTAGCGGTCCACGGGGAGCCACCCGCGGTCCTCCGCGACGGGCCGCGTGCACGCGAGCTCGGCACCCAGCGCACGTGCGAGGTCCTCGACCAGCGCGAGGTCGTCGAGGGTCTGCACGCCCATGCCCACGCAGACGACGCGGGACGCGGCCGACAGGTCCACGGCGTCGCGCTCGCGCGAGGTGCGCGACGTGACCCGCACGCGCGTGTCGCGGTCCACCACGACCGTCTCGAGCGCCACGGGGCCACCCGACCCGGCGCCGCCGGCGTCCGGCGGCGGGAGGGCGCCCGGTCCGCCGCGGCCCGCAGCCGCGCTCACGACCGCCCGGCCGTGCCACTCGAGCCCCTGCACGGCCGCACCGGCGTAGAGCGTGCGCTCCGCGCACCACCCGCCGTCGGGCAGCCGACGCACCGAGGTGGCCTCGCTGACGAGGCCGCACCCCAGGCGGGTCGCAAGCCGGGCCGCGATCTCCCAACCGCTGACCGTCGCGGGCACCAGGACGAGGCCCGGGGTCGCCCCGGCGAGGCGCTCGGCGACCGCCGGGACGTAGTCCTCGGGCCGGTCGAGCCCGGGCGACGGCACCGGCGCGCCCGCCGCGAGGACGACGACGGACATCGCCCCACACCCCGTCAGGGCCTGCGCGGTCGCGGGGTCCGGCACACCGAGGCACATCACGTGCACGGCGGCCGTCGGGTCCGCGGAGAGCGCGAGGACGACGAGGCCGGCGACCTCGTGCGGCTCGGCGACCACGTGGACGACGTCGGTGGGCATGGCGGTCGTGTCGGCGGTCATCACAGGGCTCCGGTCTCGGTCAGCGCGGACACCAGGGCGGCGACCCGCTCCGCGGGCTCACCCGCGTCCAGCAGCACGCGGGAGCGCTCGGCCGCGTAGCCCGTGACACGCGTGACGACGGTCCGGGGCGCGAGCGCGTCGGGTGCGAGGCCCAGCGCGTCAACGGCGACCTGCTCGCCCGGCTTGCGGCCCGCGGCGATCACCGCCTTGAGGCCCGGGATGGGGGCCGGCCCCACCTCGGCGAGCACCGTGACGACCGCAGGCAGGTCGCACTCGACGGCCTCCAGGTCGCCGCCGACCACGCGGACGGCGTGCAGCCGTTCCCCCTGGACCGCGAGCTCGCGGACGTTGGTCACCACGGGCCAGCCGAGGACCTCGGCGACGCGCGGACCCACCTCGTGGGCGTACGTGTCCGCGGCGCCCTCGCCGCACAGCACGACCTCGACGTCCCCCAGCGCACGCACCTGGGCCGCCAGGGCGTGCGCCGTGACGTGCCCGTCGGCGGACCCGGCGGCCGCGCTGACGACGTGCACGGCACGGTCGGCGCCACGCGCGAGCACGTCCTTCTGCGATGCCTTCGCGCCAGCGTCGCCGAAGGTCAGGGCGACGAGCTCGGCACCGCGCTCCGCGGCGAGCACGCGCCCGGCCTCGATCGCGTTCCGGTCGTAGTCCGAGACCTTCCAGCGCGCGGACGACGTGTCCACGGCGCGTGTGACCGGGTCGAGCCGCAGCTCGTTCTCGGCCGGGACCCACTTGTAGCAGACGACAGCTCTGGGCAACGCACGTTCCTCACCGGGGGGTGGTCCGGCGTCGTCACGGCGCCGGGCTGACCACCCCAGGTTCCGGTGCGCGCGGGCGCTCGCCGGGCCCGGCAGTGGTGGAAACCCGACCGCCCGTGGTCGGTTCCGGACACGGCCCTGCGCCCGCCGGCCGCCTCGTCAGCCGCGGAACGTGGCCCGGCACGCGCCGGGCGACAAGCCCGTGGCGCGCACGAAGAAGCGGCAGAAGTTCGCCGGGTCCTCGAAGCCGAGCCGGCGCCCGACGACGCCGACCGGCAGGTCCGTGTACGCGAGGAGGCGGCGCGCCTCCCGCACGAGCCGCGCGTCGATCACCTGCTTGGGCGTCAGACCCGTGGCCTCGACGCTCGCCCGCCCCAGGGTCTTGGAGGAGTACCCGAGCGCGACCGCGTAGTCCTCGACCGTGTGGATCGAGCCGAACGAGCGCTCGACGAGCTCGAGGAACGCGCGCGCCACGGGGTGCGGCTCCAGCGGACGGCCCGAGAACAGCGAGGGTGCCTGGGCGACCCGCAGCAGGAGTGCCTGGAGCAGGTGCCGCAGCATGGCGTCGCCCCGCGTGAGGTGCTGCCCGGTCGGGCCGAAGACGTAGCGCCGGTACTCGCGGTCGAGCACGTCGAGGTGGGCGCGGACGTCCGCGAGGTCGTCACCGGCGAGGAGCCACGACGTCGGGCCCGTGCGCGCGGCCGCCGGGTCCTGCCCCAGGAAGTCGTCGGTGAAGCAGATCGCGGTGCCCTCGACCGTGGGCGGTCGCTCGTGCACCTGGCCCGGGCGGATCCACAGCAGCGAACCCGGTGCGTGGTGGTGGACGTCCAGGTCGACGAGCTGCTCGGCGGAGCCTGCCGAGCACAGGATGACGATGTGGAAGTCGGTCCGCAGCAGGTCGCTCGCGCGGCTGCGGTCCATGCAGCCGCCCGTGGGCTTGAGCGCCGCGAGGCACACGCCGAGCTCGGCGCGGTCGGGGTGCACGGCGTCGAGCCGGCCGATCGTCTGCTGGCGACCAGACATGGCCCGACGCTAGGTCCGCCCGGTCGGCCGCGGTCGGGACCATCGGCCTCGTGCACGAACGTGCATCCTCGTGACGCGCGCGACGACGACCGCCGTGCGCAGGTGCCCGGCGGCCAGCACCACGACGGCCAGACAGGCCCACGCCGAACCGACCCACAGTGCCGTGAGCCCGAACGCCACGACGGGGAGCACCGCCATCGGGACGGGCAGCGGGCCGAGCGGTGCGTAGAGCAGGGCGAACGCCCGCCCCCGAGCCAGGTACCGGATCCACAGCGCGAGGTAGGCGGTGACGCACGCGCCGACCGCCCAGGCCCATCCCGCACCTGAGGCCCAGCCCGGTCGGCTCGCGACGAGCAGACCGACGCAGGCCACCTGGCCGACGCGCTCCGCACCGACCCACATGACGCCCGGTCGCGGCGGCGTCGTCGGCGCGCCCCGAGGCGGGAAGCCCAGCAGGAGGACGTTGGGGGCCAGCACCGTGAGCACCACGACGAGGCCCGTCCATGACGGGGGCGAGAGCGAGACCGCCGTCCACGACATGGTCGTGCCCTCCTGTCTGGCCCACGGACCCGTCGACGACGGACCGCCGGCGCGAGGTGCACCGACCCGCCAAGCCAACACCCGCGCGGCCCACGCCCCGCAGGCGAACGTCCTGGCAGACTCGTCGCTGGCCGCGCCAACCACAGGAGGTCCCGGTGTCGCAGAGCACTCTCGAGGCGCTCGGGTCACGCGCGCCGCGCGCCGCGGAGTTCGGCCGCGACGCCCTCATCGTGTGCGACAACCTCGTGCGGATCTACCAGACCGGCTCGATCGAGGTGCAGGCGCTCCAGGGCCTCGACCTGCTCGTCGACGCGGGCGAGATGGTGGCAGTGGTCGGCGCCTCCGGCTCGGGCAAGTCCACGCTGCTCGCCGTGCTCTCCGGCATCGACGCGCCGACCGCGGGCCGTGTCCGGGTGGGGCGCTGGGACCTCATGGCGATGTCGGCGAGCGACCGGGTCGAGTACCGCCGCAGCATGGTCGGCTTCGTGTGGCAGCAGACGTCGCGCAACCTGGTCCCGTACCTCACCGCCGCGCAGAACGTCGTCCAGCCGCTGGCCTTCGCCGGGCGCCCCCGACGGACGCGTGCGGCGCGCGCCGCCGAGCTGCTCGACGTCGTCGGCGTCGGGTATTGCGCGAACAGGCTGCCCCGGGAGATGTCGGGCGGTGAGCAGCAGCGTGCGGCGATCGCCGTCGCGCTGGCGAACGGCCCGCGCGTCGTGCTCGCCGACGAGCCCACGGGCGAGCTCGACACGGCGACGTCCCAGGAGGTGTTCGACGCCCTGCGCACCGTGAACCGGGAGACGGGCGCGACCGTCGTCGTCGTCACGCACGACCCGGCGGTGAGCGGGCAGGTCGAGCGGACCGTCGCCATCCGGGACGGCCGCACGAGCAGCGAGGTGCTCCGGCGACGCGCCGAGGCGCACGAGGACGCCTCGGAGATCGTCGCCGAGGAGTATGCCGTGATGGACCGTGCGGGCCGCGTCCAGGTGCCCCGCGAGTACCGCGAGGCGCTCGCACTGACCCGCCGCGTGCGCCTCGCGCTCGAGGCGGACCACGTGAGCGTCTGGTCGGACGGCGCCGGCGGGAGCACCTCGCACGCGGGTGAGGGGCGCAGGCACGCATGAGCGAGCCGCAGCGTGCAGGCACGTCCCCCGTCCCCGGCGCCCCGGACGGCGGGAGCGACGCACCACCGGTCCCCCCGATGGTCACGGTCCGCGGGGTGCGGCGCACCTACGGCGCGGGTCGCGCAGCCGTCCATGCCCTGCGCGACGTGTCGCTCGACGTCGCACCGGGTGAGCTCGTCGCGCTGGTCGGCCGCTCGGGCTCGGGCAAGACGACGCTCCTCAACATCGTCGGCGGGCTGGACCGGCCGGACGCGGGGAGCGTCACGGTCGGTGGCACCGAGGTCACGTCGCTCGACGAGGCCGGTCAGGTCGCGCTGCGACGCGACCTCGTGGCGTTCGTCTTCCAGACGTTCGGCCTCGTCCCCGTGCTCAGCGCGGCCGAGAACGTCGGCGTCCCGCTGCGGCTGCGCCGCCTCGCGCCCGCGGACCGCGAGCGCCGCGTGGGCCTGCTCCTCGACCTCGTGGGCCTCGGCGACCACGCCGACCAGCGCCCCGGCGAGCTGTCGGGCGGGCAGCAGCAGCGCGTCGCGATCGCGCGCGCGCTCGCTGCGTCGCCGCGGCTCCTGATCGCGGACGAGCCCACGGGCCAGCTCGACAGCGAGACGGGCCTCGCCGTGATGGCCCTGATCCGGGCGGTCGTCGAGGCCGAGGGCATGACCGCGATCGTCTCGACCCACGACCCGGTGATGATCGCGCTGGCCGACCGCGCCGTGCACCTCGTCGACGGACAGCTCACGGATGGCTGAGCCGCCGCCCGGGCACCGCCGGGACGCGGGCCGGGCCGCCCGTGGCGGGCGCGCGGGCGGTCGGCCCGCGCTGGTCCTGCGGCGCGCGTCGACCCAGGTCCCGCTCCTCGCCGCCGTCCTCGCGGTGGTCGTCGCCGGGACGACGCTCCTCGGCACGTGCGTGCTGCTGCTGACGACGGCCCAGGACCGCGCGCTCGAGCAGGCGATCGCACGGGCCGGTCCGGCCGAGGTGGACGTGACCGTCGGGCTGCGCCTCGCCGTGCCGGACGCGGGAGACGGGGCCCCGGACGCGTCCGACCCGCCCGCCGTCGACGCCGCGCAGGTCGTGGCCGACGCGACGGCCCTCGTCGAGGACGCGTTCGCGCCCGCACCGAGCTCCACGTCGGTGTGGCTCGCGTCAGCCCTGCAGTACCTGCCCGCGACGGCCGCGGACACGCTGCGGCTCGGCTACCTCCTCGACGCCCCGGGCCTCGAGGCGGCGGCGACGCTCGCGGCGGGACGCTGGCCCGCGCCGACCGCGACGGCAGCGGACCGCGAGGTCGCGGTGCTGACGTCCACGGCCCGCGCGCTGGACCTCGCGCCCGGCGACCGCGTCGTGCTCTCCCCCGACCCGCAGCACGCGTCCGAGCAGGCGGACGGCGCCTCCTCGCCCGGCAGCACCGAGGTCGGCGTGGTGGTCGTGGGCACGTTCACGCGCGCCCACGATCAGGACGGTGCCCAGGGTGCGTGGGAGCGGGACCCGCTCGACGGCGAGGGCGTGGACACCAGCACCGGTCTGATCCCCGCATACGGTCCGTTCGTCGTCGCACCCGGGACGCTGCCCGCCACCGAGGTCCCGGTCGGGCGCGTCAGCCTCGTGGTGCGGCCCGACCTGTCCGACGCCGACGCCGACGAACTCGTCGCGATGGGGCCGCCGAGCGGCTCCCTGCGCACGGACCTGACCCGCACGCTCGGGGACGCGGTGTCGAGCACAGCCGTCGCGTCGCCCTACCCACGCACCCTCGCCGACGCGCGCACGCAGCAGGGCATCACGTCCTCTGGAGTCCTCGTCGTCGCGCTCCTCGGGGCCGCGCTCGCCGCCACGGCGCTCGGCCTCGCGGCCAGGCTCGTCGCGGTGCGGCGCGCGGCCGAGGCGACGCTCCTCGTCGCCCGCGGCGCCCGGCGCGGCCAGCTCGTGCGTCAGGCCGCAGCCGAGAGCGCCCTGCTCGCCGCGCTCGCCGCCGCGGCCGGCGTGCCGCTCTCGCTCGTCACCTTCCGCGCGGTCACGGCGCTGCCGTGGCTCGCCGGAGCGGGTCTCGCCGGGCCGGCGAGCGTGACGGCCCCCCTCGTCGTCGCCGTCGCTTCGGCCGCCCTCCTGCTCGCGGCGCTCCTCGTCGCCCCGTCGGTGCGACCCGTCGACGCCGGTGCGCACCGTCGGCCGCGACGCGGGCTCGTGGCCAGGTCGGGCACCGACGTGGTCCTCGCTGCCGTCGCCGTCGCCGCGTACGTCCAGCTGCGCGCCCACCGGGTCGCCACCGGTGCGGAGCCGGACCCCGTCCTCGTCGCCGCACCCCTGCTCGTGCTCCTCGCCGGCGCGGTCCTGGTCCTGCGCGTCCTGCCGTGGGTGTCGAGGCTCGCGGAGGGCCACGCACGCGCGTCCCGGGGTCTCGTGCTCCCGCTGGCCGCGTGGGAGGTCTCGCGGCGACCGCACTCGACGGCGGGGGCGTTCCTGCTGATCCTGGCCACCGCGGCGGCGACCTTCGGGGTCTCGTTCACGAGCACGTGGTGGGACTCCCAGGCGGACCAGGCGGAGGCCGAGGTCGGGACCGAGCTCGTCGTCGACGTCACGGGTGCACCCGTCCTCGCCCAGGGCGCGGCGGTCGCTGTCGCGACCGGGGGCGACGTCTCGCCCGTCACGCGCCGGGCCATCGCGCTGGGCTCCCGGGTCGGCGGCGGCACCGAGGAGTCGACGACCCAGCTCCTCGCGGTCGACACGCGCCGCGCGGACGCGCTCATGCGCGGACGCCTGCCGGAGGGGTCGTGGGCCGACGTCTCGGCCGGGCTCGCGCCCACGACGGGCGGCGCGGGCCCGCTGGTCCCGGCCGCACCGACGCTCGACGTGACGGTCACGGGCGCGGCGGACGACGGGACGCCGCTCGAGACGGTCCCGGGTCTCCTCGTCGAGGACGCCTGGGGCTCCCGGACGCTCGTGGTCGCCGCCACGCCTGTCCCGCTCGACGGGCAGCCGCACACGGTCCCCGTCCCCGTCGGCGCCGTCGACGGGGACCCCGAAGTCCGGGTCGTGGGCGTGGAGCTGCCGCTCACGCTCCTCGCGCCGCAGGACGTGCCGTGGCAGTCGGACATCACCGCACGCGTGACGGCGACGGTCGACGTCCCTGGAGCGCACCTCGACGCCGCCGACGCACTGGGCACGGCCGGGGGCTGGTCCGAGGGCCGCAGCCCGAGCGACTTCGGAGCCGTGCGCAACGCACGTGCCACGCAGGCCGGGAGCGACGACGGCGTCGCGGTGACGGCCACCGCGAGCGTGTCGCTGACGACGCTCCTGTACGCCGACGCCGCGATCGTCGTGACGGCCCTGCCGGCCGCGGAGGAGCTGCCCGTGGTCGTCACCGAGCCCGTCGCCCGCGAGCTCGGCCTCGGGACCGGCGCGCCCCTGAGCCTGACCGTCGGCGGGACGACGGTCGAGGCCACGGTCGTCGGCGTCGCGCCCTACCTACCCTCCGTCCCCCGTGGACCCGCGGTCCTCGCGGACCACGACGCGCTCTCCCGCGCGCTCGTCGCACGCGCAGACCTCACGTCCATGACGGACACGTGGTGGGTCGCCGGCCTCGAGGACCCCGCCGCCGCGGTCGCCGCGGCCGGGGACCTGGGGCCGACGGTCACGCGTGCCGACGTCACGGCCGAGCTGCGTGACGGACCGCTCCGCGGCGCCCTGCGCGCCGCGCTGTGGCTCCTCGTGGTCGCGGCCGTCGGCCTCGCCCTCGCCGGCACAGCCGTCCACACCGCGACGGCGCTCGACGCACGCGCCGTCGAGGTCGCACGCCTGCAGGGCCTCGGCGTCTCCCGGCGATCGGTGGTCGCGTCCTTCCTCGCCGAGCACAGCGCGGTCACGCTCGTGGTCGTCGCGGCGGGCACCGGTGTCGGCGCGTTCACCGGCTGGGCGGTCGGCCCGCTGCTGGCGGTCTCCGCGACCGGTCGCCCACCGGTCCCCGCCGCCGCGTTCGGGTGGCCCTGGGCGAGCCAGAGCGTGCTGGTGCTCGGCCTCGTCCTCGGCTGCGCCGCCGTCGTGGTCCCCGTCGCGCTGCGGACCGTGCGCCGAGCCACCGTCGCCCACCTGCGCATGGACGCCTCATGACGGCCTCCCGGCACCGGCGTCCCGGGCGGGCGCGCCGCCGTCGCCTCGGCCTGCACCTCGCGGGCGTGCCGCGGCAGTCCCGCACCGACCTCGGGCTCCTGGCGACGACCCTCGCCGTCGTGCTCCTCACCATCGCGCTCGCGGACGCGACACCACGGTTCCTCACGCGCACGGCGGACGACGCCATCCGCATCGCCGTGGCCGAGGCGCGGCCGTCGACAGACCTGTCCGTCGACGCACCCTTCGAGGAGGACTTCTACGTCGACCGCGTGCTGAGCGCCGGTGCCCGTGCGTCGGTCATCGAGGTCGCCGGGCGGGTCGACGCGGCGCTCCCGCCCGTCGTCGCCCGCGTCGTCGGGCCACCGGTCGTCACGGTCCGCAGCGTGCCACTGACCATCGCGCTGCCCGACGGCACGCCCGGTGCCACGGTGCGCGTGGCGCACACCTGGAGCGCCGACGCCTCGGGTGTCACGTGGGTCGAGGGCGCTGCACCCGCGGCCACCGTCACGGTCGAGGACGTCGCGGCCGACCCGGGCGCACCGTCGTGGCCGGTCGAGGTCGGCGTCTCCGAGGCCGTCGCGACGCTCCTCGACGTCGGGCCGGGTGACACGATCGGCGCCCAGGACGACAGCCGCCAGGACGTCCCGCTCACGGTCAGCGGCGTGTTCCGCGCCGTGGACCCCGACGACGCGGTGTGGTCGCGGGTCCCCGAGATGCTCGAGCCCCATCAGTACGGGTCCGGCCCCGCGCAGCGCACCGAGGCCGCCGTGTACCTCTCGGCCGAGTCGCTGCCCGCGGCACGGGTCACGCTCGAGCCGGCCCAGGTGACGCGGACCCTCACGTTCCCCGTCGACCCGTCGGCGGTCGACCTCGCGACCCTCGACGAGCTCGCCGCCTCCGTCGCCGCAGCGGAGGCGGCCCCTTCCTCGCTCGACGTCGCCGGGCCCCACCCATCGGTGCGCACGCAGCTCGACCGCGTGCTCGTGGAGACCGACGCACGGATCGACGCGGCCGGGTCCCAGGCCTCCGTGCTGCTCGCGGGCGTGGTCGCGGCCGGAGCTCTCGTCCTGGTGCTGACGGCCGAGCTCCTGACGCGAAGGCGGGCCGTCGCGCTCGCGCGGAGCCGGGCCCGGGGTGCGTCGCTCGCGGCGATCGGCGTCCAGCTCACGGTCGAGTCCGCGACCGTCGCGACGCTCGGCGCCGCCCTCGGCCTCCTCCTGGCGTCCGTGGTCGCACCCGGCCCCGTCGCGTGGCCGTGGCCCGTCCCGTCACTGGCGGTCGCGGCCGTCGCCCCACCGCTCCTGGGGATGCGGGCCGCCGCGCTCGCGACCGGTGGGCGACGTGTCCCGGCGGACCGGCACCAGCGCAGGTTGGCGGCTCGCGCACGGGTCGTGCGGCGCGTGGCGCTCGAGGCGTCGCTCGTGCTCGTCGCCGTCGCGGCGCTCCTGACCCTGCGGCGGCGCGGCGCCGTCGGCCTGGGCGGCTCCGCGGACCTCGTCCTCGCCGCGGCGCCCGCCCTCGTCGCCGCCGCGGGCGGCCTCGTGCTGCTCCGGCTCGTGCCACCGGTGCTGCGCGGTGCGCTCGCCGCGAGCCGGCGGGCGAAGGGCATGACACCGCTCGTCGCGACCGCGCGCGCGCAGGCGGCCGGCGCACCCCTCGCCGTCGTCGCCCTCGTCGTGGCCACGAGCCTGGTGACGTTCGGTGCCGCGCTCGCCCAGACGGTGCGCGTCGGCCAGGTCGAGGGCTCCTGGGACAGCGTGGGGGCCGACGTCGTGGTGAGCACGGCGCCCGGCGACGCCCTCGCCGACGCCGCGGCGTCGCTCGCCTCCGCGGACGGCGTCGAGGCCGTCGCGCTGCTCCGGGTCGCGGACGGAGTCCAGCTCTTCGGCGGCGGCGACGTCGACCGCGTGCGCGTCCTCGCCGTCGAGCCCACCACGTTCGCGCGGCTCCTCGCGGCGACGCCGTTCGACGCACCCTCCGCGGGCCTCGGCACGGCGTCCGACGGCGCGCCCGCGGCCCTCGTCGACGGCGAGCTCACGCGGTCGGGCGAGGACCTCGCACTCCTGTGGGACGGGTCCTCGGTGGCGCTCGACCCGGTCGGCACGGCGCCGACGCTCCCCTCGGGACCGAGCGCCACGGACGACGGCGCAGCGACGGACGCCGACGGCCCGCCGCCGACCGTGGTGGTCGACCGTGACGCGCTCGCCGAGGCCGTCGGGGCCCCGGTGCCGCCGAACGCCGTGTGGGTCGTCGGCACGGGCGCCGACGCGGCCGTCTCGTCAGCCGTCGAGACCGCCGGGCTCGCCGACGCGACGGTGACGAGCCGCAGCGCGTGGCTCGCCGAGCGTCGCGACGAGCCGCTCACGGCGGGGCTCATGACGCTCGCGGTCGCGTGCCTCGTGGTGCTCCTCGCGCTGACCGCGCTGTCCGCGCTCCTGGGCGCCTCGTCCGGCGCACCCGAGCGGGCGACGGCGCTCGCGACCCTGCGGGTGCTCGGCGTGGACCGCCGCGGCGCGACGCGCGTGGCGGTCGGCGAGCTCCTCCCGACGGCGGTCGTCGCGTGCGTCACGGGCGTCGGGCTCGGAGCGCTGCTCGCCGCGCTGGTCTCCGGGCCGCTCGCGCTCCGGCTCGTCACAGGGCAGGCGGGCGACCCGGCGCTCGTGCTGCCCTGGTGGGCCGCGGCACCCGCGCTCGTCGTGCTGACGACCGTGCTCGCCGTCGTGGCCGTCGAGTCCTCCCTGCGACGGCGCGAGCGGCTGGGCCAGGTGCTGCGCGTCGGCTGACCGGAGCGGGGGGTGGCGGGCCGCGCCGTAGAGTCGCCCCCATGCGGTGCACGTACTTCGACGCGGCCCGGTGCCGCTCGTGCACCCTGCTGGACCAGCCGTACGCCGTGCAGCTCGCCGGCAAGGTGGGCCACTGCGCCGAGGTGCTCGGCGAGCACGGCGACCTGACCTGGCTGCCACCCGTGACGAGCGCCGAGCAGGGCTTCCGCAACAAGGCGAAGATGGTGGTCGGCGGCAGCACCTCGGCGCCGACGCTCGGCATCCTCGACCCGACCGGGCGCGGTGTCGACCTGCGCGCGTGCCCGCTCTACTCCGCGCGCATGCACGCCGCGCTGCCCCTGCTCGCGGACTTCGTGAGCCGTGCGTCGATCACCCCGTACGACGTGACGACCCGCTCCGGCGAGCTCAAGCACCTCCTGGTGACCGAGTCGCCCGACGGCGATCTCATGGTGCGGCTCGTGCTGCGCTCCCAGGAGGCCGTGACCCGCATCCGCAAGCACCTGCTGGCCCTGCAGGCGGCACTGCCTCAGCTCGCGGTCGCCTCCGTGAACCTCCTGCCGGAGCACAAGGCGGTGACCGAGGGCGAGCGCGAGATCCTGCTGACCGAGGGCGCCACCCTGCGCATGCGGGTCAACGGGATCGACCTGCACCTGCGCCCCCAGAGCTTCTTCCAGACGAACACCGAGGTCGCGGCCGCGCTGTACCGGCAGGTCACGGCCTGGGTCGATGCGATCTCCCCGGCGTCGATGTGGGACCTGTACTGCGGCGTCGGGGGCTTCGCGCTGCACGCGGCGACCCCCGGCCGGGCCGTGACGGGCATCGAGCGCAGCGTCGAGGCGGTCGCGAGCGCGAGGCTGACCGCACGGGAGCTGGGCCTGGCAGACGTGCGCTTCGAGGCGGGCGACGCGGCCGACGTCGGCGGCACGGCCGGGGGCGCACTTCCTGAGCTCGTCGTCGTGAACCCGCCGCGGCGCGGCATCGGCGAGCCGTTGAGCCGGTGGCTCGAGGCGTCGGGCGTGCGCCACGTCGTCTACTCGAGCTGCAACGCCGAGACGCTCGCGCGCGACCTGCGCGCGATGCCGTCGCTGCGCCCGCGGGAGGGACGCGTCCTCGACATGTTCCCGCACACGGGCCACTACGAGGTCGCGGTCCGGCTCGAGCGCGACTGAGCCGTTGCGGGGCGGGTCGAGGCTCAGCTCGGTGCCCAGGTGGCGTCAGGGCGGAGCAGCGCCGCGTCACACCTCGACGTCGAGGATGAGCCCCTCTTCGGCGGGTTCGACGCGCTCGGGGATGAGCTCGGCGAGGGTGGTGCCCTGCGCGAGGGCGGCGACCAGCTCCTCGACGGGCATGCCGAGGGTGGCGGCGACCGCGTAGACGTAGCCGGGGGTGCCGTCGTTCGCGGCGCGCTCCGGCTGCTCCGGCGGCTCGGAGGCTTCCGCACGCGCCAGCTGCACCCGCTCGAGGAGGGCCGCACGCTCCGCGCGCACGGCGGCGGCGTCCCGAGGGCCCTGCACGGGCGGTGCGCCCGGTGGGGGCGGCCCCGCAGCACCCGACGGCACGACCGCCGGGTGGACCGGCGACGCTCCGACGCCGGTGACGCTCGAGACGCTCACGGGGGACCTCCTCTGATGCCTGCACTCACTGCCCCCGGTCACCCAGGGATCCCCCGTCCTTGCATCGACCGCCCGGGGCACCGTGAGAGCAGATCGCCCGGACATCACTCGATCGAGTGACCTCGCTCGGCGCCCCCAGGCGCGGTCCATGGCCATTGTCCAGATCTGGGCCCGAGTTCAGCCCCAGTGAACAGAGCGCTGTTCTGGACTTCGCGAGCGCCAGACGACACTCTCGGACTCGGCCATCCGCCGCCTGCGCGCCGCGTTGCCCCCGCGGCGTGCTCAGGTCCATGATCCAGGTGTGTTCAGCCGCGATGAACGGGGCTCTCAGATGGACAAGGACGCCGACGCGAGCCTTCTCACCATCGACACGGCCCTCCGCGGCCTCGCGGGCTACGGGATCGGCGCGACGTTCACCGTCGGACCGGACCGGACCGCTCGGCTCGAGACCGAGGGCCACGGTCACCACAGCTACGCGATGACCTTCCGCGAGCGTGTCACGCCCGCGGTGGCCTCGGCCCTCGACACGCCGGGCACCGGGCGACTCCTCGTCGTCGCCCCCCATGTGAGCGAGGCAGCGGCGGACACGCTGCGCGGGCGCGGCATCGACTACGTGGACCTGGCGGGCAACACGCACGTCGCATGGCCCGGTCTGCTCGTCGACGTCCGCGGACGACGCCGCCCGCCGGTCCCACGCCCGAGGTCCACGGCGGCCTCGCGCGCGTTCACCCGCTCGGGCGTACGCGTCGTCTTCGTCCTGCTGAGCTGGCCGACGCTGCTGCGACGCCCCCTGCGAGAGATCGCGCGCGCGAGCGGGGTCTCGCTGGGCACCGCGCAGGTCGTCGTCGAGGACCTCACCGACGCGGGGTATCTGCGCAGGTCAGGGCGCGTCCGGTCGCTCGCCCGCGGCGGCGAGCTCCTGAGCCGGTGGGCCGAGGCGTACGCGACGTGGCTCGTGCCCTCGCTCGACCTCGGCGCCTACGCGGCCGACGTCCCCGGCTGGTGGCTCGGCGCCGACGCGGACCTCGACGACGCGGGCGCGCAGCTCGCGGGCGACGCAGCCGCAGCCGTGCTCGACCCGTCGCTGCACGCGACCACCGCCGTCCTCTACGTCGACACCCTGCCGACGGAGCTCGTCGCGCGCCACGGCATGCGACCAGACGCCGAGCGCGCGGACGTGCGCTTCCGCCGCAGGTTCTGGGACGTCCCCCAGGACGCCTCCGCACTGGTGCCCGCCCCTCTCGTCTACGCGGACCTCGTGACCTCCGGCAGCCCGGAGCTGCGTGCGCACGGCGACGCGCTGCGCCGCGCGCACGACCGGCTCGCCCGCCTCGACCGCACCTGAGGGCGGGCCGACCACCACCGGTCCACCGCGCACGCGTCCCCAGCTCAGCCGGGCCACACCGGCAGGTCGACCGCTGCCGTCCGGACCGCCGTCGCCTGCGCGACGCCATCACGGATCGCGAGCTCGAGCACGTGCGCCGCCGCCGCCTGGAGCTCCACGAGCGCGAGAACCCGCGCGCGGCGGTCGGCCGGGGGCGGCAGGGGCGTGCTGCCGGTCGCGAGCGTGAAGACGGTGTCGCCGTCCGTGAGCGTGTGCACGGGGTCGAGCGCGCGTGCCATGCCGCTGTGCGCCGCCGTCGCGGTGCGGGACGCCTCGGCCGGGTCCAGGTCGGCGCTCGTCGCGACGACGGCGATCGTGGTGTTGAACGGGGCGGCGGCCGGTGCCCGGCCACCCTCCACCTGCGGGGCCACGCCGCGAGGCCGCGGGGCTCCCGAGGCGTTGACGACCGCGAGCGCCGCGACCACGACGTCGCCGCCAACCCCGGTGAGCCGCACGGACGCCGTGCCGACGCCACCCTTGTGCGTCTGCCCCGCGATCGCGGCGCCCGTGCCCGCACCGACGTTGCCGCGCGCGACGGCCGCGCCGTCCCCCGCGGCGTCCGCAGCCGCAGCCGCCGCGTAGCCCATCTCCTCGTCGGGACGCGCGTCGAACCGCCCGCCCCGCCCGAGGTCGAAGATCGCGGCCGCGGGGACGATCGGGACGACCTCGCCTGGCGTCGCTGAGACGGGGAACCCGCGGCCGTGCTCGGCGCACCAGCGTTGGGCCCCGTGGGCCGCGACCAGCCCGTACGCGGAACCCCCTGCCAGGACGACGGCGTCGACCGTCGGCACCAGCGTCCGGGGGTCGAGCGCATCCGTCTCGTGCGTGCCGGGGCCGCCGCCGCGCACGTCGACCCCGCCGACCGTCCCCGGTGGCGGCAGGACGACCGTGACGCCGGTGAGCCACCCCTCGTCGGTCCGCTGGACGTGGCCCACCCGCACGCCGGGCACGTCGCTGAGGGAGCCGGGCCGGTCCGGGGCCTGCGAGGTCGTCATGGGCACACGGTAGCCACGTCGTCCGCGCGACCTTCGTCGCACCCTCCGGGGCCGTGCACCTGCGAGGGTCGGACGATGGGTCCGCGACCGGTCGAACGCCTGGGCACGATGGACCTCGTCGAGCTCGCGTCCGACGTGGGGCCCGTGCCGCGCAACGTCGGCTGCGTCCTGCTGCTCGGCCAGGACCACCCCGCCGCCCGGCCCCTCGACCCGGACGCCGTGGCCCGGACGCTCGTCGAGCGGGTCCCTGCCGTGCGCCGGCTCGGGCAGCGGCTCGTACGGGCACCCTGGGGCCTCGGTCGGCCGTACTGGGCCGACGACCCGGCCTTCGACCCCGCGGCGCACGTGACCCTGCTCGAGCTCGCACCGACCGGGGGCGAGCGACCGCAGGAGTCCGTTGCGCAGGGTGCGGAGGCGACCCTGCTCCGCGCCGCGACGCGAGTCCTGGGCGAACCGCTCCCCCGCGCCCGCCCGCTGTGGCGCGCGGTCGTCGTGACCCAGACCCGTGGCGGGCGGGCCGAGGCCGTGGCCGTCGTCGTCGTGCTGCACCACGTTCTCGCGGACGGCATCGGCGGGCTCGCGGTGCTCGCGGAGCTCGTGGACCGGCCTGGCCCGACCCGCGCCGCCCGACCACGTGTCGTCGCGCCGTGGCCGAGCCGGCTCGACCTGGCACGCGACGCGACCCGGGGACGGGTCCGGCGGCTCCTGCGCCTCCCACAGGCCCTGCGCCACGCCCGCGGCGGGGGCACCGAGCTCGGTCGCGGCTCGGGCGGCCGCGCGCCGCGGTGCTCGATCAACGCCCCGACCGGTCCGCACCGGGCCGCGGCCGGGGTGCACGTGCCCCTGGCCGCGGTCCGCGCCGGTGCGCGGCGGCACGGCGCCACGGTCAACGACGCCCTCCTCGTCGCCGTGACCACCGCGCTCGAGAGCGTGCTGATCGCCCGGGGCGAGACGGTCAGCGAGCTCGTGGTGTCCGTCCCGGTCTCCGCGCGGGCGGCGGCCACGGACGGCTCCCTCGGGAACCAGGTGGGCATCATGCCCGTCCGCGTCCCGCTGCGGGGCTCGCCCGCCGAGCGTCTCGGGGCGGTCGCGGCGCTCACCCGAGCACGCAAGACGCACGCACGCGGGTCGTCGGCAGCGCTCATCGGCCCGGTCTTCCGCGTGGTCGCGGCCGCGGGCCTGTTCCGGTGGTTCGTCGACCGCCAGACCCTCGTGAACTCGTTCCTGACCAACCTCGCCGGCCCGACGACGCCACTCCGGCTCGCCGGCGCGGAGGTCCTGCGCGTCCTCCCCCTGAGCATCACCGCGGGGAACGTGGGCGTGGCCTTCGCCGCGTTCTCCTACGCCGGGTCCCTCTCGGTCACGGTGATGGTCGACGCCGACGTGGTGCCCGAGGTGACAGAGCTCGCGTCAGCCCTCGGGCGGGCGCTCGAGGCGGTCGCCGGCGCCTGAGCCGGAACCAGAGGCCCGTGAACGACCCGGCCCGCGCCCGCCCGTGGGACGTGCGCGGGCCGGGGTGCGACCTCGCCCCGCGTCAGCCCGCGGTGGTCGTGAGCGTCGAGACCACGGGCGTCGGGTTGGCGAAGAGGTCGAGCACGGGGCAGTGCGCGTCGACGGCACGCTGGAGCTCGGCGTACCGCTCGGCCGTCTCGGGGCCCGTGAGGTGCACGTCGAGGCGCACCTGGGTGAACCCGGCCCGGACGCCGTCGTCGAGCCCGAAGAACCCGCGCACGTCGAGGTCACCCACGGCCTCGACGGTGACGCCCTCGAGCCGGATGCCGAGGCGCGCGGCCCAGAACCGGTAGGTCACCACCTGGCAGCCGATGAACGCACCGAGCGCGTACTCGACGGGGTTGGTCGCCGAGTCGTCGCCGCCGAGCGACGCCGGCTCGTCGACCACGAACGTGTGCTGGCGGGTGCGCACGTCGGTCGCGACGGAGCCGACGCCCTCCCCTGTGGCGCGGAACTGGACGGCCGCGCGGCTCGCGTCCTCGGCGACGGCGGAGGCCGTCGCCGAGATGATCGCGCGCAGCGACTCGTCGCGCTCGGGCCGCTGGGCGGAGTCGGTCGTGGTGGTCGGCAGGGTGCTGGTGCTGGTCATGGGTGCTCCTGGGTGCGTGCCGGAGCCGGGCCGCGCCTGGCGGTCCCGGCGGAGGTCGTGGGAGCGGGCGGGCGCGTCACCGGTGCGCGGGCATGCACGGCGCCGTGCCGCGAGCGCGCGAGGCGGCTGCGGGCAGGGCGCGCACGGGGGCACGCGGGCCGGTGAGGACAGGTGGGCCCGTCGGTCGTGGACCGGCGGGCTCAGCGAGGGCGCTCCGCCCTACCGCATTCGACAGCTCGTCGTGGCGGCCAGTGGCCGCACGTGCGCAGCGGAGCCCGGGTGGGCCTGCAGGGTGCGCGACGAAGCCATGGCGTCACCCAAGCAGGTCCGTGCCCGCGCGGCGAGTGCCGGTCCACGATCCGGGCGTCACCGCCCGACGAGACCCCCACCGACCCACGTCCGGATCGCGGAGACGTCGGCGGGCGCGAGCTCCATGCGCGCACCGCGGCAGAGCCCGACGACGTTGTCCGCCCACGTCTCGGCGACCTTCTGGGCGCTCGGCCGGGTCGCGAGGTCGAGCCCGGCGTACAGGACGCCGGAGATCACGGTGTTGACGGACCCGCGGCCGATCGGCTGACCAGCGGCCTGGCACGCGTCACGGACCCGGCGGGCCGTCTCGGGGCGGTCGAACGGGGTCGCCGCGACGTCGTCCGCGAGCGCCGTGAGCAGCACGCGGTACCGCTCCGTCGGCAGGTTGGGGATGTCGGTCACCTCGACCACCTGGCGTTGCAGGGGCGGCAGGTCGACGCCGCCGGCCGTGGGCAGGTCGGCCTCGCTGAAGCGCTTGGGGTCCCACACGAAGCCCGACGCGGCGCCGAGCTCCGGTGCGACGCGCGCGAGCCACGGGAAGAACCCGCCGGCGCCGCCCCACGCGGACGTCGCGAGCGCAGGCTCGGCCTTCTGGGCGGCCTGCGCCACGGCGCCGCCGTTGAGCGGGCGTTCCGCCGAGCGCACGAGGCGCAGGACGGCGCGCCGTGCGGGTCCGGTCCACGTGACGGGCGCTGCCACGGGCGCGGCCACCACCACGGGTGCCGCGGAGCCTGCGGCCGCCGGTGTCGAGGACGACCCGCCGCCGCGCGTCGACGCGGCTGCCCTGCCGCCGCCCCGGGCCGGCTCGGGCGCGGCGACCTGCACGGGCACGACCTCGTCGACGGTGCTCGGCTCGGGGTCCTTGACGAGCTCGGCGAGCTCGTCAGCCGTGATGACGGTGTCCGCGACGGCGCGGTAGGCGCTCGCGGCGGGACCGGCCGTGATGATCGTGACGCGGCGGTCGGCCGCCCGGCACCGCAGGGCGAGGGGCGTGAAGTCGGCGTCGGCCGAGAGGATGACGAACTCGTCGTACCTCGTCTGCGCGCTGAGGGCGTCGACGGCGTCGAGCACGAGGTTGATGTCGGCGCTGCTCTTGCCCTGCTGCGTCAGCGAGGGGCAGTCCACGACGCTGAACCCGGCCCGCGTGAAGTTGGGCCTGAACTGGGAGAACGTCGACGGGTTGAGGTAGCACGAGCGGACCAGGAAGCGGCGCGTGAAGTCGCCGTCGGCGTCGCTGCCCGTCTCGAGGGCGGTGAGCCAGTGCGCGGGCGACCCGGCGAACGCCTCGGCCGCGGCAGGGTCGAGGCGCTTCAGCCCGATGTACACGTTGTCGAAGTCGACGAACAGCGCGCAGCGCAGGCGGCGGACGTCGGTGGTCTCGGTGGTGTCGATGATCGTCACGGGTCCATCCTCCTCGCCCTCACGCGTCGCGCAGCCCGGGGTCAGCCCAGCCGGTCGAGGGAGAGCAGGATCATCCCCTCCCGCAGCGCCCACGGGGACACCTCGAGCTCGGCGACGGAGAAGGCTCGCATGGTCTCGGCGAGCACGATCGCACCCGCGACCACCTGGAAGGTCCGGTCCTCGGTGATGCCGGGCAGGGCGGGCCGTGCGTCCGCCGGGATCCGGGCGAGCCGCGGCACCCAGTCCTCGAGCGCGGAGCGGCGCAGCAGGATGCGGTCCTGCGGGCCGACGCCGTCCGCGGTCCCACCGGCGAGGCGCGCGAGCGAGCGGATCGTCTTGGAGGAGCCGACGACGTGCGCGGGCCGCGGGAGGTCGGCGAACCGGCGCGCGGCCTCCCCGAGCACCTGCGCCGCGTGGGCCCGCAGCGCGGCGGTCTGCGCGGGTGCGGGCGGGTCGTCGGGCAGGAAGGTGACGGTCGACCGCCCGGCACCGAGCGGGACCGACAGCGCGACGTCCGGGTTCTCGGTGCCGCCGGCGGCGATCTCGAGGGAGCCTCCGCCGATGTCGAGGAGCAGCAGCTGGCCCGCGGACCAGCCGAACCACCGCCGCGCGGCGAGGAAGGTGATGCGGGCCTCCTCCTCGCCTGTGAGCACGCGCAGCCGCACCCCCGTCTGGTCGGCCACGAGGTCCAGCACCTGCGGGCCGTTGGGCGCCTCGCGCAGCGCGGACGTGGCGAACGGGAGCAGCTCCTCGACCCCGGCCTCGTCCGCTGCTGCGGCGGCGGAGCGCACGGCCTCGACGAGCGCCGTCACCCCCTCGGCGCTGATCTCCCCGCCGGGCCCGAGGTACCGCATGAGGCGGAGCACGGACTTGCGCGACGACTGCGGCACGGGTGGCGCGCCGCGGTGCGCGTCGACGACGAGCAGGTGCACGGTGTTCGAGCCGACGTCGAGGACCCCGAGGCGCATGCGGTCACGCTAGCGCCCGGCTCAGGAGGTGACGTCCGCCGTCGCGAAGCGACCCCAGGCGAGCGCGCCGAACACCGCGACCCACGCGGCCTGCACGGCGAGCCCCTGGCCGAGGACGCCCCAGTCGACCTCGAGCCGCAGCATCTCCGCGAAGTCGAGCCAGTGGTGCGTCAGCAGGCCGGGGTGGATCACCGCGAGCTGCGGGAGCGTGTCGAGGACGGCCGAGACGATCGCGACGACGACGGTCGCGGCCATCGCGCCCACGGGGACCTCGGTGAGGGTCGAGAAGAACAGGCCGACGGCGACGAGCCCCGTGAGCGACGCCGCCACGTAGGCGGTCACCCCGGCCACGCGCGCGAGCCCCGCGCCCGCCGGGATGGTGGTCCCGGAGAGCAGGGTCAGGTCCGAGACGCCGAACAGCACGGCGCCCGTCGCGAGCGCAACGAGCGCGATGGCGAGCACCGCGGCCGTGACGAACACGAGCGTCGCGACAGCCTTGACGGCGAGGAGGCGTCCGCGCCGGACCGGGAGCGTCAGGAGGTAGCGCAGGGTGCCCGACGACGCCTCCCCCGCGATGGCGTCACCCGAGGCGATGCCGATCGTCAGGGGCAGCAGGAAGGGCAGGCACATGAACAGCGCCGCGACGACGAGGAAGAGGCCGTTGCCCGTCACGCGCGCCACGAACCCGGGCCCCTGGCCGGACAGCGCCGTGCCCTGCGCGACATAGAGGACGATCCCGAGGAGCAGCGGCACGGCGGCGAGCCCGGACAGCAGGGCGACGTTGCGGCGCCTGCCGAAGACGAGGCGCAGCTCGGAGCGCAGCAGCCGGGCGACGGCGCCCGGCAGTGCTGCGGGTGCAGCGGGCGCTGCGGGCGGGACGGGCCCGGCGAGGACGTCAGCGCGCGACATCGAAGCCCTCCCCGGTGAGCGTCACGAAGAGCTGCTCGAGGCTCGGCCTGCGCAGCTCGAGGCCGAGGAGCTCGACCCCGGCGTGCACGAGTGCGGCCGACACGGCACCGACACCCACACCCGTCCCGGCGAGCGACGCCTCGACCTCGGTGCCGTCCGCGGCCACGTCGACGAGGCCGAGGGCCACGAGCACGCGTGCCGCGGCCCCGGCGTCGGCGAACGTCGTCGTGACGACGACGCGTGCCTCGCCGGCCTCGGTCAGCGCGGCCCGCTCGCCCTGGACGAGCAGCCGCCCGCGGCTCATGACGCCGATGTGCGAGCACACCTGCTCGATCTCGCTCAGCAGGTGCGAGGACACGAGCACGGTCGTGCCCGCGTCGGCGAGCTCACGTACGAGCGTGCGGACCTCGCGCGTGCCCTGCGGGTCGAGCCCGTTCGTCGGCTCGTCGAGCACGAGGAGCTCACGCGGGCGGAGCAGGGCGGCGGCGAGGCCGAGCCGCTGCTTCATGCCGAGCGAGTACTGCCGGTACGGCTTGTCCGCGGCCGCGGCGAGGCCGACGCGGTCGAGGGCGTCGTCGATGCGCCGGCGCGACGTGCGCGGGTCGGCGGTCGCGTCGCACGCGTCGAGCCGCGTGAGGTTCTGGCGGCCGCCGAGGTACGGCTGGAAGGCCGGGCCCTCGACGAGGACCCCGACGCGCGGCAGCACCCCGGCCGACGCGCCCGGCATGGGCTCGCCCAGCAGCCAGGCCTGGCCGCTCGTCGGCCGGACGAGGCCCAGCAGCATCCGGATCGTCGTCGTCTTGCCCGAGCCGTTGGGGCCGAGGAAGCCGTAGACCGACCCGCGCGGGACGTGGAGGTCGATGCCGTCGACCGCGGCCGGGGCGGAGCCGAACCGCTTGGTCAGCCCTGAGGTCCGCACGGCCGGGGCCTCGACCGTGGCCTCGCGCGACGCCGGCACCGGCGCCTGCGCGCCGGACGCGACGACCGTGTCCCCCCTCCGCGCGGCGTCGGCCGCGAGGAGGGGGGACACCGGTCCGGAGGTCACGCCATCCCGCGCAGCGTCTCGGCCGGGACGGCGCCGACGAGCACGCGGCCGTCGGGCGTCAGGAGCACGGTCAGGAGCGCCGAGCTGATGACCTGACCCTCGGGGGACTCGCTCGTCAGCGTGCCGTACAGGGCACCGAGGTCGAGGTCGCTCCCGGGGTGCTCACCGTCCTCGGGCACGAACTCCCCGACGAGCTCCTGGGCCTCGTCCGAGCCGATGAGGCGCTCGGAGGCGAGACCGGCCATCGCTGCCGGGTCGCTGCCGAGCAGCGCCTGGACGTCGATCCCGGAGATCTCGACGACGGTCTCCCAGCCGGTGCCGGTCACCGTCACGCCCTCGGGCAGCGGCGCGTCCTCGGGACCGGTCGCGTCCGTGGGCGCCTCGGCGGCGTCCGGGACGGCGAGGTCGGTCTCGTCCGGCAGCGGGATGATCACGTCACGCACCGCGGCGTCGGCGGGGGCCGCGAAGGCCAGCACCGCGTCGTCGGGCGTCGCGAAGGTCACGTCCGTGAAGCCGAGCTCGAGCGCCGGTGTCTCGGCGTCCTGCGTGCTCCACACCTGGACGCGCAGGGGCGTCCACGTCTCGGCGTCGACGGCGACCACGACCCGGCCCACCAGCGACCCCTGGGTCTTGGGGCTGACGACGAGCTGGTAGGCGTCCCGACCGGCGACCGTCGTGCTCGCGTCCATCGAGACCGTCGAGGACTCGTCCGCGTGGTCGAGCGCCGCGCTCGCGGCCTCCTCGGGTGTCGGCAGGTCTGCCGCGACGTCGGGCGACGGGCCCTCGCGGAGCTCGGCCTCGAGCTCGGCGTACCTCGCCTGCCCCGCGGCGTCGAGCGCGTAGTGGACGACCTCCTCGTCGGTGCTCGAGTAGGTCCAGGCCTCCGGGCCGTCGCGGACCACCGAGTACTCCGAGGTGTCCCCGAGGAGCGCGACCCGCGACCGGTCCTCGCCGTCCGTCCAGACGCGCAGCGTCGAGCTGCCGCCGAGGAGCGCGATGGGGTTGGCGCCGGTGAGCGCCGTGGGGATCTCGGGCAGGCCGAGCCGTGCGGTGTAGACGACGGTGCCGGACAACGGGACGCTCTCGGCTGCGGCGACGTTGGCCGCGAGCTCGGCCGGGGTGAGGTCCGGCAGGCCCTCGGCGCCCGCGTTGGCGAGCAGCGGCGGGGCGAGGAAGGCGCCCGCCACGGCGGCGGCGACGACGCCGGGGACCATCCACGGCGAGCGCAGGATCGATCGTGGCGTGCTGGTGGCTGTGGTTGCTGAGGGTGCGGCGTTCTCGGTCATGGGTCCAGCGTGCGCGTCGGAGCCTGTGAGGACGCTGAGAGCGGGTCCGGGGGCGTCGCGCGCGGTGGCATGCTCACCCCGTGCGGGTTCTCGTGGTCGACGACGAGCAGGGGCTCGTGCGCGCCCTGCGCCGTGGCCTCGTGGCCGAGGGGTTCGCCGTCGACGTCGCGCTCGACGGCGCGACGGGCCTCGAGATGGCGACCGACAACGACTACGACGCGATCGTGCTCGACGTGATGCTCCCGCGCCGCAACGGCTACGACGTCGTGACGGCGCTCCGCGAGCGCGACGTGTGGACGCCGGTCCTGATGCTCAGCGCCAAGGACGGTGAGCACGACGTCGCCGACGGGCTCGACGTCGGGGCCGACGACTACCTGACCAAGCCGTTCTCGTTCGTCGTCCTGGTCGCGCGGCTGCGCGCCCTCGTGCGGCGGCCCACGGGCGCGCGGCCGGCCGTCCTCACGTCGGGCGACCTCGTGCTCGACCCGTCCGCGCGCACGGTGACGCGCGGCGGCGAGCCCGTTCCGCTCACCGCGCGTGAGCTCGCGCTGCTCGAGTACCTCATGCGCCACGCCGACCGCGTGGTGGGCAAGGTCGAGCTGCGCGACCACGTGTGGGACGGCACGGGCGAGGACCTCAACGTCGTCGAGGTCTACGTCGGGTACCTGCGTCGCAAGCTCGGCCGCGACGCGGTGCGGACCGTGCGCGGTGCGGGGTACCGGGTGGCCGGGTGACCGCCGTCCGGCGGCGCGTCTGGTCGTTGCGTGCGCGCCTGACGGTCCTGACCGCGGGTCTGCTGTGCCTGACGCTCGTCGCGGGCGCCGTCGCCCTCACGACCGTCCTGACGCGCAGCCGGGTCGCCGCGATCGACGAGATCGTGCTCGAGCGGGCCGCGACGGTCGCCGCCCTGGCGGCGGACGACCGGCTGCCGGACGCACTGCCGGTCGCGGAGGCGGGCGAGATCGTCCAGGTGCTCGACGCCGACGGCCTGGTCGTCTCGTCGTCGCTCACCGCGAGCCGCACCCTGCCGGTGCTGCCGTCGGCCGAGGTCTCGGCTCTGCTCGACGGCGGCGCCGGCCCGTCAGGCCCGCCCGCCCCGACCACCCGGCGCACCGCCTACGACGACCAGGCGCGTGTCGCCGTCCGCGCGGCGACCCACGACGGGGACCCGGTGACGGTGGTCGCGTCCGTGCCGCTCGGCGAGGTCCAGGGCCTGCTCGCCGCGCTGCGGGTGTCCCTCGTGCTCGTGGTGCCCGCGCTCACGGCCCTGCTCGCCCTCGCCATCTGGACGGTCCTCGGCCGCGCACTGACCCCCGTGGAGCAGCTGCGACGCGCCGCGGCCCAGGTCGCACGCACGGGCGGCCCCGGCTCGCTTCCGGTCCCCCGTGCGGACGACGAGCTCGGCGCGCTGGCCCGCACCCTCAACGAGATGCTCGACCGCCTGGAGACGAGCGCCGCACGCCAGCGGACGTTCGTCGCCGACGCGGCCCACGAGCTCCGCTCTCCGCTCGCCGCCCTGCGCACGAGCGTCGAGGTCGCGCGGAGCCACCCCGACGCGTACGGCACCGGCGAGCTCGCCGCCGAGCTCGCCGCCGAGGTCCTGCGGATGCAGGCCCTGGTGGACGACCTGCTGCTGCTCGCGCGGGTCGGCGCGGCCCCGCTGCACGACGCCGACCTCGACCTGGGGCGGGTCGCGCGTGACGCGGTCGAGGCCTCGCACGCGGCCGCGGGGCGCGACGACGTGACGGTCGCCGTCGACGGCTCGGGGCGGGCCCGCGGCGACGAGGCGGCGGTGGCCCGCGTGGTGCGGAACCTGGTCGACAACGCGGCCCGGCACGCGGCCTCGCGCGTGCTCGTCGAGGTGGCCGACGGCTGCGTGGTCGTCCAGGACGACGGGCACGGGATCGCCGCAGCCGACCGCGAGCGCGTGTTCGAGCGGTTCGTGCGGCTCGACGAGGCGCGTGAGCGGGAGGCCGGTGGGAGCGGGCTCGGTCTCGCGATCGCCCGGGAGGTCGCGCGTGAGCACGGCGGTGACGTCGTCCTCGGGGCCTCGTCCCTCGGGGGGCTGTCCGCGACGGTGCGTCTCCCCGTGGGCTGAGCCGGTCCGCCGGCACGCGTCGGCTACCCGCGGTAGCGCAGCGTCCCGGGCCCGACGGCGCACTCGTCGCCCACGCGCAGCGGTGCCACGAGGCCCGCCTCGCGCAGCCGGAGCAGCTCGGCGACGACGCGGTCGCGCAGACCTACCGGGTCGAGCGTGTTGACGTTGATCTTGGTGCTGCCCTCGAACCCCGCGAGCGTGGACACGCGCCACTTGAGCACCACGTGCCAGGGCAGCGGGTCGTCCACGTTGACCGGCCGGTGGTGCCACTCCTCGTTGGTCGGCACCGCGGGGCCGGTCGCCGCGTGCAGGGCGTGCAGCACGTCGGAGAAGCCGCGGACCTCGGCGGGCGTGTGCTCCCACGGCCGGTGGTGGGTGCTGGTCGAGTACACCTCGAGGGACGGGTAGCGGTGACCGACACCGGCGACCGCGACGGCGTGCTCGTCCTGCGCGACGACGAGCCCGTGCGCCTGGGCGTGGGCCAGGACACGACCGAGCAGACCGGGGTCGCGACGCGTACGCGCCAGGACCTCCTCGAGCCGCGGGCCGTGCTCGTCGATCGCGACGAGCTGCTTGTGGAGGTGGTCGAACGACGCACCGGCGGGGCGCAGCCAGTTCTGGAACGCCGCGACGTAGCGGGCGTGCGGCTGGGCCGAGTACAGGGACGGCATCGCGTCGACCGTGAAGGCGAGGTAGCGCGCGTGCTCGTCGGGGGTGAGGGTCCCGGCCCCCGCCAGCTCGTCCTCGTACCGCGCCCCGTCGACGACGTGCCGCCGCGCGACCACGACGTCGTGCGTGCCGGCGAACAGGTCGGCCGCGTGCGCGAGGCGCGCGTCCTGCCCGATGGCCGCCCACCGCGCGTCGGACATGCCGCCAGCCCTGAGCCTGCGCTCGACGACGGCGAGCGCGTGCGCCCGGCCGGCCGGGTCGGCGAGGTACCGGGCGGCGCGCTCGCAGGCCTCGACGGGTGCCTCGTGGTGGTGGTTGGCGCGCCAGTAGCCGACGGACAGGATCTCGAAGAGGTTGGGCACGCGGCGCACGTCGGCGACGGTCGCGTCGAGGTCGCGTGCCTGCACGTCGCGCAGGGTCTCCCACCGGCCGTCCGGCAGCCGCACGAGCCTCGCCTTCTCGGGCGGCGTCTCGAGGTACCGCGCGGGGCAGAACGCGCACAGCGCGTCCCGGCGGTCCGGGTCGATCGCACGGCGCTCGCCGGACGGCGTGGAGAACGGCCGGCCGGCGCGCCCGGGAACCGTCCACACGACGGTCCCCGTCAGGGGTGAGACCTGCTTGACCGTGCCGTCGGGGAGCCTGACGAGCGGTTCCTGCGGGTCGGGCACCGGGCCGGCGCGGATGCCTGCGGTCATCGGGGCTCCTGCACGCCCCCGACGCTACCCGGGCCGCCCCCTGGCCGGTGCCGGGCGAGCTCGGCCATCGCCGCCTCGCGGGTGCCGACGTAGGTCACGGGGAGAGCGTCCAGCCCGGGTTGTTGTCCCGGTCCGCCACGGCCGCGGCCATCGACTCGTACGCCGCCGAGAGCCCCTTGACGTCGCCGTCGCACATGGCGTCGTCCCACATGCCGCGCCGGCGTCGCCGCGCCCCGGTCGACGGCTGCGGCCGGGACGCGGCGAGCCCCTACGCGTGCGGCATGACCTCGGGCGTGACCGCGGGCGGGCGGACGGCGAACGCGGCCGGGATCGCGAGCAGGCTGATCAGTGCGCCGACGAGGAACGCCGAGTGCACCCCCGCGGCGGTCGCCGTCACGACGTCGGCCCCCGAGTCCGCGCGGGCAGCGGCCTGGACCGTCATGACCGTCACGAAGAGCGCGGTGCCCGCGGCGCCCGCGACCTGCTGGACCGTGCCCACGACGGCGCTCCCGTGCGAGTACAGCTGCGGACGCAGCGACCCCAGGGACGCGGTGAACAGCGGCGTGAACATGAGCGCGAGACCACCGCTGAGCACCACGTGCGACGCGAGGAGGAGCCACGGCGAGCTGGCCTGGCCGAGGAGCGTCATGCCCCACGCCGAGGCGCTCACGAGCACCGTCCCCGGCACGAGGAGCACGCGCGGGCCGAACCGGTCGTACCCGCGGCCGACGAGCGGCGCGAGCAGGCCCATGAGGAGCCCGCCGGGCAGGAGCAGCAGCCCGGTCTCGAGCGCCTCGAGCCCGAGCACGTTCTGCGCGTAGATGGGCAGCAGGATGATCGTGCCGAACATCGACATCATGCTGATCGCCATGAGCACTGTCGCGACGGTGAAGGTGGACGACGTGAACGTGCGCAGGTCCAGGAGCGCGGCGTCCGTGCGCTGGAGCCACAGCTGCCGCGCGATGAAGAGCGACAGCGCTGCGGCGCCGACGACGACCGGGGCCCACGCGAGGAGCGCGCCGCCGCCGCCCGCGGACGCCTCGCCGAACTGGCTCAGCCCGTAGACGATCCCGCCGAAGGCGAACGCGGACAGGACCACGGAGCCGATGTCGACGCGCGCCTCCCGGGGCGTCGTCAGGTTCGCGAGCCGCGCCGCACCGAGCGCGAGCGCACCGAGCGCGATGGGCAGCACGAGCAGGAAGAGCCAGCGCCAGTCGAGGACGCTCAGCACGAGGCCGGAGATCGTGGGGCCGAGCGCGGGTGCGACCGAGATGACGACGGAGATGTTGCCCATGGTGCGGCCCCGGCTCGCGGGCGGCGTCACGGTCATCACGGTCGTCATGAGCAGCGGGAGCATGATCGCGGTGCCACCGGCCTGGACCACGCGGCCCAGGAGCAGCACGGCGAAGCTCGGCGCCAGCGCGCACACGAGCGTCCCGAGGCTGAACAGGCCCATCGCCGTGAGGAACGTGACGCGCGTCGTCGTGCGCTGGATCACGAACCCGGTCACGGGGATGACCACGGCCATGGTGAGCATGAACGCCGTGGTGACCCACTGCGCCGTGCCCGCGGTGATCCTCAGGTCCGTCATGAGGTGCGGCAGGGCCACACCCATGACCGTCTCGTTGAGGATCACGACGAACGTCGAGATGAGCAGGAGGACGACGGCGCGGCGGTCGCCCGGCGCCATGCGTGCGTCGGCCGACGTGACGGGTTCGGCGTGCTGGAGGTGATCGGTCTGCTCGGTCATGCGGGATCCCTGTCCGTTCGCGGAGGATGGGGGTCGTGCGCCGGTGCACGTGTGGCGGGCGCGGGCCCAGGCCGAGCCGCTCGACGCCGTCGCGGCCCCGCACGGTGGGCGGGGCCGACGGTCAAGTGTGCGCGCGGTCCGGCGTCGCGTCGACGGATTTGTCCGAGCAAGGTGGGTGCCGGTGTCGATCCGGTGCCTCGCCGTTCGTTCAGGTGGTGAGGCACCGGACCAGCCGGCGCCCGGACCAGGAGGTGCACCATGGCGCAGTACCTGCTCGCTGTGATCGAGCCCGTCGGCCCCCAGCCGCCCGCGGAGGTGCTCGAGAAGGTCATGGCCGACGTCGGCGAGGTCGACCGCGCGATGCGTGACGCGGGCGCCTGGGTGTTCGCAGGCGGCCTGCACCAGCCGAGCGCGTCGACGGTCCTGCGGCCCGAGGGCGACGAGGTCCTCGTGACCGACGGTCCCTACCTCGAGGGCCGCGAGCACCTCGGCGGGTTCTCGATCATCCAGGCGCCCGACCTCGACGCGGCCCTCGACTGGGGCCGCCGCCTCGCGCGGGCGACCGGGCTGCCCATCGAGGTGCGCCCGTTCCGGTACGCGACCGGCGAGTGACGGCACCCGGTGCCTGACGGCCAGCCGACCGGGCCGACCTCGGAGGCGATCGCCCGCGTGTTCCGTGCGGAGCACGGCCGGGTGGTCGCCGTCCTGGCCCGGACGTTCGGGGACCTCGACGTCGCGCAGGACGCGGCGCAGGAGGCCTTCGCGCTGGCCGTCGAGCACTGGCCGTCCACCGGTGTGCCGCCGAGCCCGGCGGGCTGGCTCGTGACGACCGCCCGACGCCGCGGGATCGACAGGCTGCGGCCGCGAGGCGACCCGCCACGACCGGCACGCGCAGGCCGCGCTGCTCCTCGCAGGCGCGGGTGCGGACGACCCGGCGGAGGTGCTCGCCGCGGCCCCGGCGGTCCCGGACGAGCGCCTGCGACTGCTCTTCACGTGCTGCCACCCCGCGCTGTCGACGGGGGCCCAGGTCGCCCTGACGCTCCGGCTCCTGGGCGGTCTGACGACGGCCGAGATCGCGCAGGCGTTCCTCGTGCCCGAGACGACCATGGCGCAGCGCCTCGTCCGCGCCAAGGCGAAGATCCGCGACGCCGGGATCCCGTACCGCGTCCCCGAGCGCGAGGAGCTGCCCGCGCGGCTCCACGCAGTCCTGGCCGTCGTCTACCTCGTGTTCACCGAGGGGTACACGGCGAGCTCGGGCGACCGCCTCGTGCGCGCCGACCTGTGCACCGAAGCCGTGCGCCTCGGTCGCACGGTCGTCGAGCTCCTCCCGCACGAGCCCGAGGCGTGGGGTCTGCTCGGGCTCATGCTGCTCGTGGAGGCACGCCGGGGCACCCGCACGACGGCCGAGGGCGACCTGGTGCTCCTCGCCGACCAGGACCGCAGCCGTTGGGACCGGGCGCTCGTGGACGAAGGGCTCGCGCTCGTGCGCCGGTGCCTGCGGGCGGGCCGGCCGGGGCCCTACCAGATCCAGGCGGCCATCCACGCGGTGCACTGCGACGCGCCCTCGGCCGCGCAGACCGACTGGGGCCAGGTCGTGCGGCTCTACGACCAGCTCCTCGCCGTCATGCCGTCGCCCGTGGCCGCGCTGCACCGTGCGGTCGCGGTCGCGGAGGTCGACGGGCCCGCGCCCGCGCTCGCGGTTGTCGACGCCCTCGACCTGGCGGGGTACCCGCTCTTCCACGCGGTGCGGGCCGACCTCCTGCGGCGCGCGGGGCGGACGGCCGAGGCCGACCAGGCGTACGCCGCCGCGATCGCCCGGACGGCGAACGCCGTCGAACGCGCCTTCCTCGAGCGGCGTCGCGCGTCGCTCGGGGGCTGACCGGGGTCAGCGCCGCTGCACGTCGCCCGAGCCGTCGATGTCCTTCGTCACCTCGGCGTCCCCGGTGTAGGTGACGGAGCCGCTGCCGCCGATCGCGACCTCGAGGGTCGAGGACACGTCGAGCGTCGCGCCACCGGACCCGTCGATGGCGACGACCGCGGCGCTGGTCGCGAGCGAGCCCCCGGAGTAGCTTCCCGAGCCCTCGATGCTCACGTCCTGGCTCTCGGCGCGGCCCTCGAGGTCCACGCCCCCCGAACCCGCGATGGCCACGGAGACGGCCTCGACGTCGACGCCCCGGACCTGGACCCCGCCCGAGCCCTCGAGGTTGACCACGAGGAGCTCGCCGGTGGCGCCGTCGGCGCTCACGTCGCCCGAGCCCGTGATGCTGATCGCCTCGAGCTCCGGGAGCACGAGCTCGTACTCGACCCTCCCCGGGCTGCCCCAGCGCACCTCGTCGTCGACCCCGAGCACGAGGACGCCGTCCTCGACGTCGCTCGTCAGGTGCGGCAGGATCCCCTCCCCCGCGGTGATGGTCAGGGACGCGGTGTCGCCGCGCGTCACGGTGACGTCCCCCGAGGTCGCGAGCTCGATCGCGGTCGCCGCGTCCACGTCGCGCTGCTCGGTGGCGATGGGCCCGACGTCGACGGTCCGCGAGCCGACGGTGACGGTCCCGCAGCCCGTGAGCACGAGCGCGCCGAGGGCCGCGGCCGCGACGAGGGCCGCACCCGTGCGTGCAGGGCCCTGCGCTCCGGGGGTGCGCTGAGCGCGGGACGTGCGGCGTGCGCGCGGTGTGCGGAGGTTCATGGTGTCCTCGTCGTGGAGCGGTGTCCCGGTCGTTCCGGGCTGCTCCCAGCATCGGCGTCGGCGGGCCCTCGCGGCATCGGGTAACCCCCGGAGGGCGCCCCTGAGTTCCGCGGCCCCGACCCCTGCGGGTTCACTCGCCGAGCACGGCCAGGAGACGGTCGACGAGCTCGGCCTGCGCGCTCACGACGAGCCTGCGGGCGTCGGCGGCGGGCAGCCAGGCGACGCGGTCGAGCTCGGGCACGGCGACGTGACGCCCGGACCTGGGTGGCCACTCGACGTCGACGAGGTTGCTGACCGCGCGCGCCGGGTCGACGTCGCCCTCGCGGGCCCACGCGGTGACGGTCTTGCCTGCCCTCTGACGCACGCTCCCGAGGGCCAGGTCGGGCGCCGTCGCCGCGGGTGGCGCCATGCCGAGCTCCTCGGTGAACTCGCGCACCGCGGCGTCGTGCAGGTCCTCCTCGGGGCCGGGCTCGCCCTTGGGGATCGTCCAGGCGCCGGCGTCCTTGCGCGCCCAGAACGGCCCGCCCATGTGGCCGAGCAGGACCTCGACGCCGTCCGCGGTCCGACGGAAGAGCAGCAGGCCCGCGCTGTGCGCCATGACGCGTGCGCCTGACCTAGACGGCGATCCCGGCGGCCTGGCGGGACGCGACGAGGTGGAGGGTCTCGATGACCACGCGCGCCGAGCGGTCCGCCGCGTCGTCGACCGTCTCGAGGAAGTCCTCGTCCGCGGCCGGCCCGCACAGGTCGGAGATGCCGCGCACCGACAGGAACGGGACGCCGTAGAGGTGGCACGTCTGGGCGAGCGCCGCCGACTCCATGTCCGTCGACAGCCCGTGCGGGAACGCGGAGCGGATCCCGTCGACGGCCGTCGCGTCGATGAACGCGTCGCCCGAGAGCATCGTGCCCGTGTGGAGCCGCAGGCCCGTGTCGATGCGCATCGCCGCGTCGAGCAGCGACCTGTCGCCCTCGAACACCTCGGGCATGCCCGGGACCTGGCCGAGCGTGTACCCGAAGGCCCGGGCGTCGGCGCCGGAGTACACGTACCGGTCGCCGACGACGACGTCCCCGACCCGCACGCCCGTGCCGACCCCGCCCGCGCTGCCGGCGCTGATCACCGCGAGCGGCGAGGTCCCGCTGATCGCGACCGCCGCCGCGGTCGCGGCGCTGACCAGGCCGATCCCGCACTGGACGAGCAGCACCCCCCGGTCGGCGAAGGAGACGACGCGGTGCACGGCGTGCCCCACGGTCGTGGGTGAGCCCACGAAGTCGGCGCGCGCGACGAAGGGCGCGGCCTCGTCGGCCATGGCCGTCACGACGACGGCGTCCACGGCGATCATGCGGTCACCCGGCTCCAGCCGTCGCGCGCCTCGAGGAAGGTCCGCGCGGCGGCCTGGGCACCCTCGAGCGTGTGGTTGGCGCCCCACCCGCACTGGACCTCGTTCGCGGCCGGGACCTCGCCCGCCTCGAGGACGTCCTCGAGGGTCGCCTGGACGAGCCCGAGCACGTCGTCGTACGCCCACTCGCCCTGGAGGATGAGGTAGAAGCCCGTCTGGCAGCCCATGGGCGAGAAGTCGATGACCCGGTCGGAGTGGTTGCGCGAGTGCTCGGCGAAGAGGTGCTCGAGCGAGTGGACCACGGGCATCTCGAGGTGCGCACGGTTGGGCTGCGTGAAGCGCACGTCGTACTTGGTGATCACGTCCCCGGCGGGCAGCGTCTTGCTGTCGGCGAGACGCACGTACGGCGCGTCGACGGTGCGGTGGTCGAGGTTGAACGACTCGACGTTCATGCGGGGCTGGTTCACGTGGGCTTCCTGTCAGGCTGGTCCGGCGGGGCTTCGTCCCGGTGCCCCATTCTGCGCCATGCCGTCCTGCTGCGCGCACGGACGTAGGGTGGCGGTGTCGAAGGACCTGCACCTCTCCCACGTGCAAGGACCCGCCATGGTGCTCTTCGCTGATCGGGTCGACGCCGGCCGACGCCTCGCCGAGCGGCTGGGTCCGCTCCGTGCCCCCGACGTCGTGGTGCTCGGCCTGCCGCGCGGCGGTGTGCCCGTCGCCGCGGAGGTCGCCCGGGCGCTCGGCGCCCCGCTCGACGTGCTGGTGGTCCGCAAGCTGGGTGTCCCCGGCCGGCCCGAGCTCGCGATGGGGGCCATCGCCGAGGGCGGGGTGCGCGTCGTCGACGAGCGGATGGTCGCCAGCGCGGGCGTGACGGAGGGGGCCCTGGCCCGCGTCGAGGAGCGCGAGCGGGCCGAGCTCGACCGCAGGGTCGCGGCCCTGCGCCGTGGCCGGGCGCCGGTCGACCTGACGGGCCGCACCGCCGTCGTGGTCGACGACGGGGTCGCCACGGGGTCGACGGCCCGTGCAGCCTGCCGCGTGGCACGCCTGCTGGGTGCGCGACGCGTGGTCCTCGCCGTGCCGGTCGGCCCGCCCGAGGTCGTCGGGGCCGTCCCCGAGGCCGACGAGGTCGTGTGCGCCCGGACGCCGAGCCCGTTCCTCGCCGTCGGGCACCACTACCGGGACTTCCGCCCGACGTCGGACGACGACGTCGCGGCGATCCTGCACGGGAGCGGTCACGAGGTCGCGTCCGACGTCGGCGTCCCGGTCGACGGGCGCGTGCTGGCGGGCCGCCTCGTGGTCCCGGCGGGCGCGCTGGGGGTCGTGGTGTTCGCGCACGGGAGCGGGAGCGGGTGGTTGAGCCCGCGCAACCGGACGGTCGCGGCAGCCCTGGCGGACGCGGGGCTCGGCACACTCCTGGTCGACCTGCTCGACCGGGACGAGGCGATCGACAGCTCTCGCGGGGTCGACGTCGAGCTCCTCGCGGCACGCCTCTCGGCCGTCTCGGCCTGGCTCCTGGCCCGGCCCGACGTCCGTGCCGGCCTGGACGGGGGGCCGTTGCCGCTCGGGTGGTTCGGTGCCAGCACGGGTGCCGCTGCCGCGCTGTGGGCCGCCGCCGAGCCCGGCTCGCCCGTCCGCGCGATCGCGTCCCGCGGCGGACGCCCCGACCTCGCGACGGTGCGGCTCGGCGAGGTCCGGGCCCCGACGCTGCTCGTCGTGGGTGGTCGCGACGAGCACGTCCTCGAGCTCAACAGCCGCGCCCAGTCCCGTCTGCGCTGCCCCAACCGGCTCGAGGTCGTCGCGGGCGCGACGCACCTGTTCGAGGAGCCCGGCGCGCTCGAGGAGGTCGCGCGGCTCTCCGTCGACTGGTTCACGCGACACCTGCCGACCTGACGCCCCGTGTCACCGCCGTCCGCCATGATCGGGGGACACGGACGGGCGAGGGGGCACAGGTGCGAGCAGCAGGCGACCGCAGGCGGGTTCGGCACGGCGGCAGCGTTGGGGGGCACGGCGGCGTTGGGGGGCACGACGCGGCGCGGGCCCTGCCACGCGTCGCACGGCGGGCGCTCGTCGGCGTCCTGGGCGTCGCGCTGAGCGGCGGGCTGGCCGCGTGCACGGCCGGCCCGCCGAAGCCCGACGACGTCGCGCGGGCGCTCGCCGACGGGATCGCCGCGGCGGACCTGGGCGACGTGGCGTTGAGCGGTGCGACGCCCGCCGAGGCGACCGAGCAGGCCGTGGCCGCGTACGCCGGCCTGGACCCGGACCTGCCCGCCGTCGAGGTCGGTGACATCACGGTCGATGACGAGGGGACGACGGCGACCGTCCCGCTCGACTTCACCTGGGACCTGGACGCGAACGAGGCGGACTGGACGTATACGACGACCGCGCACCTCGACCTCGTGGACGACGCGTGGGTCGCGCGCTGGTCGTCGTTCCTGCTCGCGCCGGACCTGCGGGAGACGGAGACCCTGAGCCGACGGCGTGACGCGCCGGCCGAGCGCGCGACGGTGCTCGGCGCCGAGGGCGGCGAGGTGCTCGTGGAGCCCCGGGCGGTGCTGCGCCTGGGGGTCGACAAGACCCGGGTCGAGGCGCCGGGGCAGGCGGAGGCCGCCGCGCAGGTCGCAGCCGTCGTCGGTATCGACCCCGCGGAGTACGCGGCGCGCGTCGCCGCGGCCGGCGAGAAGGCGTTCGTCGAGGCGATCGTCGTGCGCGAGGAGAACCCGGGACTCGACCTGGGGGCGTTCAGCGACATCGCCGGCGCGCTCTCGGTCAAGGACACGCTCCCGCTCGCACCGACGCGCCGGTTCGCGCGGCCGGTCCTCGGCACTGCGGGCCCGGCAACGGCGGAGATCGTCGAGGAGGCGGGTGGGGCCGTCGTGGCGGGCGACACCGTGGGGCTCTCCGGGCTCCAGCGTCAGTACGACGAGCAGCTGCGCGGGCTCCCGGGCTTCACGGTCCTGGCGACGGCCGCGGACACAGGGCAGGTCCGCGAGCTCTACCGCGTCGACCCGGTCGCCGGCGAGCCCCTCGTGACGACTCTCGTCGCCGCCTACCAGGACGCCGCGGAGACGGTCCTCGAGGACGTCGCTCCCCCGAGCGCGATCGTCGTGATCCGGCCCTCGACCGGTGCGGTGCTCGCCGCGGCGAGCGGGCCGGGGGGCGAGGGCTACTCGACGGCGACGCTAGGCACCTACGCCCCGGGCTCGGTGTTCAAGGTCGTGAGCTCCCTCGCCGCGCTCCGTGCGGGCCTGACGCCGGCGAGCACCGTCGACTGCCCCGCGAGCACCGTCGTCGACGGGCGGACGTTCGAGAACTTCCCCGGCTACCCCGCGCAGGCCCTCGGCTCGATCCCGCTGCGCACGGCCGTCGCGCACTCGTGCAACACGGCGTTCATCGGTCTGCGGGAGCAGGTCCCGGCGACCGCGCTCACGGACGCGGCGGCAAGCCTGGGCCTCGGCGTCGAGGCCGACCTGGGCTACCCAACGTTCCTCGGCGCGGTCCCGTCCGACGCGACGGGGACGGACCACGCGGCGTCGATGATCGGCCAGGGGCGCATCCAGGCGTCCCCGTTGGTCATGGCGGCCGTCGCCGCGTCCGTCGCGAGCGGGCACCGGGTGACGCCGTGGCTCGTCGGCCCGCAGGCGCCGCAGGCCCCCGAGGTCGCGACGCCGCTGACCGCCGAGGAGACGGCGGCGCTCCAGGAGATGCTGCGCGCCGTCGTCACGGAGGGCGGTGCGACGTTCCTGCAGGACGTGCCGGCACCTGACGTGCTCGCCAAGACGGGCACAGCGCAGTACTCGGCCGACGGCGAGCTGCGCAACCACACGTGGATGGTCGCCGTGCACGGCGACGTCGCGATCTCGGTGTTCGTCGAGACCGGTGACTACGGCTCGACGACCTCGGGGCCCCTGCTCGAGGAGCTGCTCGCGCTCACCGGGCTGTGAGGCTCGCCGGGCTGTAGCGCCCTCGGGGCCCGTCAGCGCCCGCGGAGCCGCTCGAGCACCCGCCGCTCGCGCTTGGTCGGCCGCCCCGCGCCGCGGTCACGCTGGGCGACGAGCGCGACCGTGCCCGGGGCCGGGGGCGGGGGCGTGTGGTCGACGAGGCACTGCGGCACGAGGGCGGCGCCGACCCGCTTCTCGATGACCTGCGTGACGACGACGACACGCTCGGGGCCGTCGCCGCGCACGCGCACCTCGTCGCCCACGGCGACCTGGGTCGCCGGCTTGGCGCGCTCTCCGTTGACGCGCACGTGACCCGAGCGGCACGCGGCGGCGGCGAGGGCACGGGTCCGGAAGAGGCGCACGGCCCAGGTCCAGCGGTCGACGCGCGTGCGGGTGAGCTCGGCGGTCATGGGCCCACGCTACCGAGCGGGGTTGTTGTAGAATCAACTACCTGCCCCCGAGGAGACCGATGAGCCCCACGCACGAGCCGCGCTGGCTCACGCCCGAGGAGCTGCGCGCGTGGCTGCGCCTCCAGGCGGTCGTCGAGCTCCTGCCCGCCACGCTCGACGCCCAGCTCGGGCGTGACTCGGGCCTGACGCACTACGAGTACCTCCTGCTCGCGATGCTCTCGGAGACGCCAGGCCGGACGCTGCGGATGTCCCAGCTCGCGTCCGCGACGAACGCGACGCTCCCCCGGCTCTCGCACGTCGTCAAGCGTCTCGAGGCGCGCGGGCTCGTCACTCGGCACCCGTGCACGGACGACCGTCGCGCGACGCTCGCGCGGCTGACCGACGCGGGCTGGGACACCGTCGTCGCGAGCGCACCCGGCCACGTCGAGACGGTGCGACGCCACGTCATGGACGTGCTCACGCCCGCCCAGGTCGAGCAGCTGTCCACGATCGCGGCCGCCGTCGGGCGGTCCCTGGACCCGGAGGGGCGGCTCTACGCCCTGACCGGCGACTAGCCTGGCAGGCATGGTCCACCGCACCCCCGGAACACCGTCCGTCGTCGCCGTCACCGGGGGGTACGTGGTCCCCGTCTGCGCACCCCCCATCCCCGGCGGCACGGTCGTCGTGGTCGACGGCCGGATCACCGCCGTCGGCGTGGACGTCGAGGTGCCGGACGGCGCACGCGTGATCGACGCGACCGGCCGGTGGGTGCTCCCCGGGTTCGTCGAGGCGCACGGGCACGTCGGCATCGCCGAGGAGGGCGAGGGGGCGGCCGGCGACGACGTGAACGAGATGACGGGCCCCGACATGGCCGCGGTCCGGGCGATCGACGCGATCAACATCGACGACGAGGGCTTCCGCGACGCGCTGCTCGGCGGGATCACGTCCGTCGTCGTCAAGCCGGGCTCGGGCAACCCGATCGGCGGGCAGACCGTCGCGATCAAGACGTGGGGCGGGCGAACGATCGACGAGCAGGTCATCTCGGACGCCGTCTCCATCAAGTCGGCCCTCGGGGAGAACCCGAAGCGCGTGTACGGCGCCAAGAAGCAGACGCCCGCGACCCGCCTCGGCACGGCACGCGTCATCCGCGAGGCGTTCGTCCGCGCGGAGCACTACCGGGCCGCACGCGCCGCAGCCCTGAGCAAGGGTGAGCCGTTCGCGCGCGACCTCGGGCTCGAGGCCCTCGTCCGCGTGCTCGACGGCGAGCTCGCGTGGGACCAGCACTGCCACCGGCACGACGACATCGCGACGGCCGTGCGCCTCGCCGACGAGTTCGGCTACCGCCTCGTGGTCAACCACGGCACGGAGGGTCACAAGATCGCCGACGTCCTCGCCGAGCGCGGCATCCCCGTGATCTTCGGGCCGCTGTTCACCAGCAGGTCGAAGGTCGAGCTGCGGGACCGGTCCATCGCGAACCTCGCGACGCTCGCGGCCGCCGGCGTGCGCGTGGCGATCACGACGGACCACCCCGTGGTGCCCGTGAACTTCCTCGTGCACCAGGCGACCCTGGCCGTGAAGGAGGGGTTGCCGCGGTCGACCGCGCTCGAGGCCCTCACCGTGAACCCTGCGGCGATCCTCGGGCTCGACGCGCGTGTCGGCGCCCTGGCCCCGGGCCGTGACGGCGACGTCGTCGTGTGGTCCGGGGACCCGCTCGACGTGCATGCGCGCGTCGAGCGGGTCCTCATCGAGGGCGTCGAGGTCTACGGCTCCGACGACGCCGGGGGCACGCCCCGGGTCGTGGAGCGCGCGGAGCGTTTCCGCCGCTGAGGCGGGAGCGCCCCGTCAGCGCCGGCGGCGGTGGGCGAGGTAGTACTCGATGAGCCCGCGCGTCGACGGGTCCTGGGCGTCGAGCGCCGCGGCGTCGCCCGCGACCGCCGGGGCGATCTGGTTGGCCAGGACCTTGCCGAGCTCGACACCCCACTGGTCGAACGAGTCGATGCCCCAGACGATGCCCTGGACGAACGTGATGTGCTCGTAGAGCGCGATGAGCTGGCCGAGCACCGCGGGCGTGAGCGCGGGCGCCATGATCGAGGTCGTGGGGCGGTTGCCGCCGAACACGCGCGCCGGCACGATCTCCTCGGCCGTGCCCTCGGCGCGCACCTCGTCCGCCGTCTTGCCGAACGCGAGCGCCTTGGTCTGGGCGAAGAAGTTCGCGAGGAAGAGCTCGTGCACGTCGGGGGCGCCCGGGGCGGCCTGGTCGACGAGCGGGTGGGCGGGGGTTGCGACGGCGATGAAGTCCGCCGGGACGAGCCGCGTGCCCTGGTGGATGAGCTGGTAGAACGCGTGCTGCCCGTTGGTGCCGGGCTCGCCCCAGAAGACCTCGCCCGTGTCCGTGGTCACGGGCGTCCCGTCCCAGCGCACGGACTTGCCGTTGGACTCCATGGTCAGCTGCTGCAGGTAGGCCGCGAAGCGGTGCAGGTACTGCGCGTAGGGCAGCACGGCGTGCGTGTGCGCGCCGAGGAAGTTCACGTACCAGACGTTGAGCAGGCCCATGAGGACGGGCACGTTGCGCTCGAACGGCACGGTGCGCAGGTGCTCGTCGACGGAGTGCATCCCGGCGAGGAGGTCGCGGAACCCGTCCGGGCCGATGGCCACGGCCAGGGACGTGCCGATCGCGGAGTCGAGCGAGTAGCGTCCGCCGACCCAGTCCCAGAAGCCGAAGGCGTTCTGGGGGTCGATGCCGAACGCGGCGACCTTGTCGAGCGCCGTCGAGACGGCGACGAAGTGCTTCGCGACCGCGGCCGACCGCGCGTCGTCGGTGTCCTCGATCGCGCCCGCGGCGACGAGGCCCGTCCACATCCACTGACGCGCGAGGCGCGCGTTGGTGAGGGTCTCGAGCGTGCCGAACGTCTTCGACGCGACGATGAAGAGCGTCGTCGTCGGGTCCAGGTCGCGCAGCGTCTCGGCGACGTCGGTCGGGTCGATGTTCGAGACGAACCGCAGCTCGACGTGGTCGGCGGCGTAGGGCTTGAGGGCCTCGTAGGCCATCACGGGGCCAAGGTCGGACCCGCCGATGCCGATGTTGACGACCGTGCGGATCGGGGCGCCGGTGACGCCCGTCCACTCGCCGCTGCGCACACGCTCCGCGAACGCGAAGACCTTGGCGAGCTCGGCCTGCACGTCGGCGTCGACGTCCTGGCCGTCGACGACGAGGCGCGGGTTCGCCGACGCCGGACGTCGCAGCGCGGTGTGGAGCACGGCTCGGTTCTCGGTCACGTTGATGTGCTCGCCGGCGAGCATCGCGGCAATGCGGCCCTCGAGGTCGACCTCGTGGGCGAGCCGCACGAGGATCTCGAGCGTCTCGTCGGTGACGAGGTTCTTCGAGAGGTCCACGTGGAGGTCGCCGACCCCGTGGCTCAGGCGTCCCGCGCGCTGTGGGTCGGCTGCGAACCAGCCGCGCAGGTCGGGCGTGAAGGCGGCCCGGTGCGCGGTCAGCGCGGCCCAGGCACTCGTGGTCGTGGCGTCGACGGGTGGGGTGATCACGTGGCTTCCTCCTGCGGGACGGTCGGCTCCACCGTATTGCCCGGCGGCGGCGTAGGACACCGGACCTGGTACCCGTGCGACGATGCCGGGCGTGTGCTCGCCGCCGTGGGGCGAGCACCGGCGCGCGAGGAGCATGGAGGACGCATGGGCGGGATCGGGGTCCGGGCGATGACTGCGGCCGACTGGCCGGCCGTCGGCGAGATCTACGCGGAGGGCATCGCCTCGGGCGACGCGACCTTCGAGACGTCGGTCCCCTCGTGGGAGACGTGGGACGCGTCCCACGTGCCGGCGCACCGGTTCGTGGCGGTGGGCGACGACGACCCCGCGCGTGTCCTGGGCTGGGCCGCGTGCAGCGCGGTGAGCAGCCGGTGCGTGTACGCCGGGGTCCTCGAGAGCAGCGTCTACGTGGCCGCGGCCGCCCAGCGGCGCGGCGTCGGCTCGGCGCTCATGCGCGCGCTCGTCACGTCGACCGAGGCCGACGGCGTGTGGAGCCTCCAGGCGGGGGTGTTCCCCGAGAACGTGGCGAGCCTCGCGCTGCACGAGCGGCACGGGTTCCGCACGATCGGCCGGCGTGAGCGGATGGGTCGCCACGGGGACACGTGGCGCGACGTCGTGCTGCTCGAGCGGCGGAGCGGCGTCGTCGGCGTGTAGGGGTTCTCCTCCTCGACGCGCGGGCCGCGCTCGTGGTGCCTAGCGTGGCGCGCATGGGCGACGTCCGGATCGGGATCTCGGGCTGGCGGTACGCACCGTGGCGCGGGACGTTCTACCCGAGGGGCCTGCCGCAGAGGCTCGAACTCGCGCACGCGTCCGGCCTCCTCTCGACGATCGAGATCAACGGCTCGTTCTACGCGCTCCAGCGGCCGACGAGCTATCAGGCCTGGTACGCCCAGACGCCGGCCGACTTCCTGTTCTCGGTCAAGGGCGGCCGCTTCATCACGCACATGCTCAAGCTGCGCGGCGTCGAGCAGGCCCTGGCGAACTTCTTCGCCTCGGGCGTCCTCGCGCTGGAGGAGAAGCTCGGGCCCCTGCTGTGGCAGCTCCCGCCGCGGCTCGGCTACGACCCGGCGCGGCTCGCCGCGTTCTTCGACCTCCTGCCCCGCTCCACCGGGGCTGCCGCGGCGCTGGCCGCGGGGCACGACGAGCGCCTCGACGGGCGCGCATGGACGACGACGTCCGCGGACCGGCGGCTGCGCCACGTCCTGGAGGTGCGCCACGAGTCGTTCCTCGACCCCGGCCTGCCGGACCTCGCGAAGGCGCACGACGTGGGGCTCGTGGTCGCCGACACGGCGGGGAGGTGGCCGTTGATCGAGGAGCCGACGAGCGACCTCGTGTACGTGCGCCTGCACGGCGACACCGAGCTCTACGTGAGCGGGTACGACGACGCCGCGCTCGACGTGTGGGCCGCGAAGGTGCGCGGATGGGCGGCGTCGGGCCACGACGTGCTCGTGTACTTCGACAACGACGCCAAGGTCCACGCGCCGTACGACGCGCAGCGGCTCGCGGCCCGGCTCGGCGTAGGCCCATCGTCCCTGAGGATTGCCTAACCTCATCTCTACGGTCGAGGTATGCACCTCGGCAGCTGCCCGGTCGACGAGGACGTCGAGGTCGTCGAGGTCGACGTCCCGTCCGGGACCCGCCTGCGCCTGCACGAGGTGGGCATCCGGGTGGGCACGACCGTCCGTGTGAGCCAGCGCGCCCCGTTCGGCGGACGGGTCGTGGCGGTCGGCGCGTCACGGCTCGCCGTGGACCGGGCCACTGCCGGTCGGATCGCCGTACGGCCGCTGCCATGAGCACGTGCCACGGCCCGGACCCGTCCGGCGCCGCCGTCACGACGGCGACCCGTGGGCGTCGGGTGCTGCTCGTCGGCAACCCGAACGTGGGCAAGTCGACCCTGTTCAACGGCCTCACGCGGGCGCGGCAGCGGGTCATGAACGCACCCGGTACGACGGTCGAGCTGCAGACGGGGTCGTGGCGGACGGCGGCCGGGGCGTTCGACGTCGTCGACCTGCCGGGGACGTACAGCCTCGTGGCCCGCTCGCCCGACGAGGCCGTCGTGGCCGACGCGCTCGCCGTCGCGGGGCCGGACGACGTGGTCGTGGTGGTGCTCGACGCGACGGCCCTCGCGCGGTCGTTGTACCTCCTCGCCCAGGTCGCGCGTGACGGGCGGCCGGTCGTCGTCGGCGTCACGATGCTCGACGTCGCGGCGGCGCACGGCACGCCTCTGGACAGGGACCGGCTCGAGGCGGAGCTCGGGGTGCCGGTCGTGCCCCTCGACCCGCGTGGCACGGGTGGGCGGGTACAGCTCGAGCGGATGCTCGTCGAGGGGGGCGTCGCCCCCGTGGAGGGCGCCGCGCGCGCCTGGGCGTCGCCGCGCCCGCACGCCGCGGCGACGCTGGCTCCCGATCTGGCCGAGGCCGAGGCGCTCTTCGCGTGGGTCGAGGACGTCACGCGCGCCCTCGCGCCACCGACGCCGTCCCGCCGCACGCGGAGCGACGTCGCCGACCGCCTCCTCCTCAACCCGTGGGTGGGCCTGCCGGTCTTCCTCGCGACGATGTGGGCCCTGTTCGAGCTCGCGACGTCCGCGGCGGCGCCGGTGATGGACCTCGTGGGGACCTTCGTGGACGGGCCGCTGGCGGGTGCGGTGCGGACGGTCCTGGGCGGCTGGGCAGGGACGTGGGTCGAGGGGCTCGTCGTCGACGGCGTGCTCGCCGGGGTGGGGACCGTTGCGACCTTCGTCCCCCTCATGGCGATCATGTACACGGCTCTGTCGCTGCTCGAGGACAGCGGCTACATGGCGCGCGCGGCGTTCCTCGCGGACCGCGCCATGCGGTCGATCGGGCTCGACGGTCGCGCGATGCTGCCCCTCATCATCGGGTTCGGCTGCAACGTGCCGGCCATCGCGGCGACCCGCACCATCCCGGACGCCCGCCAGCGGCTCCTGACGGGCCTGCTCGTCCCGTGGACGTCCTGCGCGGCGCGCCTGACCGTGTACGTGCTCCTTGCGGGCGCCTTCTTCCCCGACCACGCCGGGACCGCGATCTTCGGCATGTACGTGCTGAGCATCGTGCTGGTCGTGCTCGGTGGGCTCGCCCTGCGCCGGTCCCTGTTCCGAGACCTGCAGCACGACGCCCTGCTCCTGGTGCTGCCCGCCTACCAGCGCCCCCGGCTGCGGTCGATCGCCGCGTCCGTGTGGTCGCGGGTGCGTGCGTTCACGGCCAGGGCCGGCGGGATCATCGTGGTCACCCTGACCGTGGTGTGGGTGCTCATGGCCGTCCCCGCGGGCCCGGGCCACGCCGTCGCGGACGTGCCCGTCCAGCAGAGCCTCTACGGCCGGCTCGCCGAGGTCACGGCCCCGGTCTTCGCGCCGGCGGGCCTCGACGACTGGCACGTGACCGCGGCCCTTGCCACGGGCTTCGTCGCGAAGGAGGTCGTCGTCGGGTCGCTCGCGCAGTCGTTCGCCGTCGAGGACGGTGGCGGCGTCTCGCTCGGCGAGAACCTGCGCAGGACGTTCGACGCGTCGTCCGACGGTCACGGGGCTGCGGCGGCACTCGCCCTCATGGTGTTCGTGCTGGGGTACACACCGTGCCTCGCGACGGTCGCGGAGCAGCGACGCAGCTTCGGGCTGCGGTGGACGGTGGGGGCGGTCGCGGTGCAGCTCGTGGTCGCGTGGGTCCTGGCGGTCGTGGTGTTCCAGGTGGGGAGGCTCCTGTGAGCACCCTGGCGCGCATGGTCGAGGAGATCCGGTCCGGCTCGACCGTCGACTCCGCAGCCGCCCGGCTCGGCATGCCTCCGGAGCTCGCCGAGGTCATGGTCGCCGAGCTCGCGCGGCTCGGCGTCGTCACCCCGCCCACAGCTCCCGGCCGCGCAGCCTGCGGGCCGACGTCCTGCACGCCGGACCCCGCATCACTGCGCTGCGCCGGCTGCCCGCTGGCCGGTCGCCGCCGCTGAGCGACCGTCGAGAGCCGCGTCGCCACCAGCCGTGTGGCCTTCCTGGGACGGAGCACGTGCGGGCGTTGAGCGGGTCCGCGCACTGAACAGGTCAGGTCGCTGAGCGCCTCCCGTCGCCACATGCACGAGACCGCAGGCGTCCAGGCGCCCTCACGGGCGGCGGTCGACGCCGGGCGTGCACCGCTAGAACGGGAACTCCCCGACGCTGATCGCGTGCTCGTCGATCCCTGTCCCTGTCCCGAGACCGTCGCCACCGGACCTTGTCCCAGCACCGTCGCCACCGGATCCGGTCCGGCGGCCGGGCCGCGGCCTGCTCCCGGTCACCGATGGCGCCGCGTCCCACGGGACACCAGGGGCTCGCGGTGGCACCGAGACGTAGAGGTGCCCGGTTGGTGTGCGCAGCTCGAACGTGCCGGGCTCGGGTTGTTCGAGGCGGAACCCACCGTGCGTCTTCTCGAGATGGTGCGGACGACACAGCGGCCCGAGGTTGCCCACGGATGTGGTCCCGACGCGCCCGGCGGGCCCGTGGTCGCTGCCCAGCGCGGACGTCCCGTCGTGGACGACCTTGGACGCACCCTCGCCACCACGCACCGGTCCGCCGTCCGCGGGGGACGCGCACGTGCCGTCGCCGCCGAGCCTGACCTCACCCTCACTCTCCCCCGCACCCGCTCGCACAGGCGCGCGCTCGGTGGGGACCGCGGACGTGCCCGCGCCGCCGAACGGGATCGTGTGGTCAAGGTCGCACCTGGCCGACGGCACGGAGCACGTCGGTACGACACATGACGGGTGACGCGCGCGGACGAGTGCCGCCATCTCGGCCGGCGGCTTGTACCGGGTCCGCCCCACGTCGACGACAGCGCCGCTCGGACCATCGACCAGGAGTCGTCGCCACGTCCCCTCCGCCGCGATACGGCGTGCGACATCCGCACCGATCGGTCCGTACCCGGCGAGCTCGGCGGGCCGCTCGTCGATACCGAGCAGGGTCCCGACACCGACCGTGACCTGGATCTCCGACCGCCGCCGGGGCGCCCCAGCCCCACGCTCGTCCTCGGCAGACCGACGCGTCGCGACGCCGGTCCATCCCGTCGACCACGCGAAGGTCGCCATCGCGTCGAGCGCGTCCGCGCGCACCTGATCGGCCGTACGTGGATCGGATTCTCCCCGAGCGGCCACGGCGGCCGCCTGAAGCGTCGCGTCGAGCCGCACGGCGGCCTCCGCGGGCAGGATCGCCCGGACGCTGGCCATGCCGTCGGGCAGCACTCGGGGCCTCTCCACGCGGCGGCCACGAGCGGCGCGCTCATGCCGCTCCTGGGCGTCGCGCGGGTCGACCTCCGCGAGCGCCCGCGCGACGTCGCGCCGGAGCTGCCCGTGCGTCCGCCCGCCAGCGCCCGGGAGCACCGCGTCCTCCACCTGGAGGCTCACCTGCCACGGCACGTCGGCGAGGGCGTCCGAGATCAGCGCTGCCTTGCCCCAGTCGATCTCGCCTCGCTCGAGGGCATCGCCCGTCCGGCCCAAGGTGCGCGACATCGCGGCACCGCGCCGCACGAGCGCTGCCGCCGCCTGGCGGCTCACCCCGAGTCGCAGCGACAGCTCGCTCGGTGCTGCGCAGCGCTCCGTCACCGGCCCGACGGCGCTCGGCCACGCAGGGTTCATCGCCGGCCGCGCTGCCAGCTCTGCGGAAGCGCTCGCTGCGCGCGCCTTGGCCCACGCAGCGACACGCTCGAAGGCTGCCACGACCTCGACGAGGTCGAACTCACCCAGGCGAGCGACGTCGACCGAGGCGAGCCAACCGGCGAGCTCGGCACACCCCTCGAGGTGCGTAAGGCCTGCGACGACCCCGTCGTCGACCTCACCAGCCAGCTCGGCGGCCTCCGACCGGAGCCACGCGTCGTGCTCCGCGACATCGGCGGCACGGCGGGCCGCGAGATCGTCAGGCGGCGTACGCCCCTCCGGAGCTGTCGGCGGAACACGCACGGCAGCACCCCGAGGCACCGGCAGGCGTTCCACGTCTTCGAACATACGTTCGATTCTTCCAGATCGAGGGGCCGAACACAACCAAATCCGGACAATCCACACCCCGTGGACAAACCTGGGGATCATGATCAGGGCGCTGGCTGGCCGGACAGCCCGGCTCCGCCCCGGAGAAGGCACTGCAGGCCGCCAGGTCACAGGTCACCAGGCACCCGGGTCCCAGGTCACCGCTCACCAGCTCCCCGCGTCGCCAAGGTCACCGGTCACCAGGTAGCCGGTTCGCCAGGTCACCAGGCAGGCGGGTCCAGTCACCCGGCCACCTCACCCCGCCCCAGCAACCACCCGCCACAGTCCCCAACCGCCCCGTGCGACGCACCCGTCAGTCATCCGACACCCGGGCCGGACATCCGAACGATGACCACCCGCGCACCGCGGCCCGCCTCCGGGCCCCGCCGGTCAGCCGGCTCGCAGCGCAGCCCGGAGCCCGACGAGTCGCGACACCGCCTCGACGAGGACCTCCTCGCGCTTGACGAACGTGAACCGCACGCGGCTCCGCATCGCCTGCGCAACCGCCGACCCCTCGGCGCAGAACGCACCGACCGGCACCGCGACGACGCCCACCAGGCCGGGCAGGCGGCGGCACAGCTCAACGCCGTCGATGCTGCCGCCCGGACCGCCGCGACCGTCACCGCCCGGCACATCACCCGGCCGACCGCCCGGCACACCACCCGGCACATCACCCGGCCGACCGCCCGCCACACCACCCCGCTCCCCGCCGCCCCGCGCGGTCCCACCACCTGGGACGATCCCCCCGCCACGCCCCACGGCCCGGTCGCCCTCGACCTCGCCCACCAGCGCACCGGCGTCGGCCACGACGAAGTAGGTCCCCTGGGGCACGACGACGTCGAACCCCGCCCGCACCAGGCCCTCGCACAGCAGGTCGCGGCGCGCGGCGAGCGAGCCACGCAACCCGGCGACGTACTCGCCCGTCCGTCCGTCGGCGTCGGCCAGCGCGGACGCGATCGCCGGCTGGAACGGCGCCCCGGACACGTAGGTGAGGAACTGCTTGACGGTCCGGACGGCGGTCACGAGCTCGGCCGGCCCGGTGACCCAGCCGATCTTCCACCCGGTGAAGGACAACGTCTTGCCCGACGACGAGATCGTGAGGGTCCGCCCGGCCATCCCGGGCAGGGTCGCCATCGGGACGTGCTCGACGCCGTCGTACGTCAGGTGCTCGTACACCTCGTCGGTCACGACCACCACGTCGTGCACGCGTGCGAGGCCCGCGAGCACCTCGAGCTCCGCGCGCGTCAAGACGGTCCCCGTCGGGTTGTGCGGGCTGTTGACGAGCAGCACACGGGTCCGGTCGGTGAACGCGCGGGCCGCTGCGGCGACGTCGAGCCGGAAGCCCGCCCCTGCCTCGTCGGCGACCAGGCCGATCGTCACGTGGCGCGCACCGGCCATCGCGATCACCGCCGCGTACGAGTCGTAGTAGGGCTCGAGGGTCACGACCTCGTCGCCCGGTCGCACGAGCGCGAGCACCGCGGCCGCGAGCGCCTCCGTCGCCCCGGTGGTGACCAGGACCTCGCTGTCAGGGTCGGGTCGCAGGCCGTAGGTGCGGTCCTGGTGCGCCGCGACGGCCTCGCGCAGCGCGACGGTTCCGCTCCCGGGCGGGTACTGGTTGTCGCCGGCGCGGATGGCGGCGACGGCCGCCTCGGCCACGTGGGCCGGGCCGTCGACGTCCGGGAAGCCCTGGCCGAGGTTGAGGGCGCCCGTGCGGGCCGCGAGCGCGGACATCTCCGCGAACACCGTCGGGCGCACCTCGCCGTCGGGGCGCAGCAGGCCGACGGCACGAGCGACGTCGGACCAGGGACCGTCGACCAGGGGTGCCATGCGGTCAGCGTAGGTGGGCGCCGCCACGGCACAGCTGGGCGCCCTGCCCCGACCGCACCTACTCCCCCATACGCAGCCATCCGCCGCGCCGGTAGGCAGGCGTGCCGAGCCCGACGACGACGAACGCCACCAGGATGCTGCCCAGCATCACCCCGGTCATCGCGACGGCGTCACCGCCGAGCACGCCCACGAGCGGGCTGACCGTGCCCGCGAGACCGGCCTGGAGGAAGCCGATGGTCGCCGCAGCCGTCCCCGCGCGCTCGCCGCGACGCGTCATCGCGAGCGCCGACGCGTTGGACATCACGAAGCCGAGCATCGCGGTCGTGAGCCAGAGCGCCCCGACGAGGCCCGCGACGCCGCCCGCGTGCGTCGCCGCGACCGCCACCAGGCCCGCCGCGAGCACGGCGGTCACGGGGATGCCGAGCCGCAGGAGGCGTGTGGGCCCCGTCCGGCGCACGAGCGCGGCGTTGACCTGCGACCCCGTGACCATCGACGTCCCGCCGATCGCGAACACGAGCGCGAACTGCTGCGCGGTCAGGCCGTACTCCTGCCGCAGCACGAACGGCGACCCCGCGACGTAGCTCATGATCATCGCCATGCCGAGCCCGGGCACCACCGCGAGGGCGAGGAACCTCCTGTCGCGCAGCAGGTCGACGTAGCCGTGGAGCGACGTGCGCAGCCCGTGCGCGACGCGACGCTCGGGCGGGAGCGTCTCGGGCAGGAACAGGGCCATGACGACGACGAGCGCGGCTGCGAGGACCGCGAGGGCGACGAAGACCGCGCGCCACCCCCACTGCGCGGCGACGACGCTGCCGACGGTGGGCGCGAGCAGGGGTGCGACCGCGATCACGAGCATCAGCCGGGACATGAGCCGGGCCGCCTCGGCCCCGACGAACCGGTCGCGGATCACGGCCATCGCGACGACCGTCGCCCCCGAGCTCACGAGCCCCTGGAGGACCCGCAGCGTCGCGAGCTGCTCGATGCTCTGCGCGACCACGCACAGCAGGGAGATGACGACGTGGAGCCCGACGCCGACGAGCACGGGCAGGCGTCGGCCGAGCCGGTCCGACAGCGGCCCGACGATCAGCTGGCCCAGCGCCCCGCCGACGAGCATGCCCGTGATCGTGAACTGGGCGGCAGCCTCGGTCGTGCCGAGGTCCGCCGCGACCTCGGGCAAGGACGGCAGGTACATGTCGGTGGTCACGGCCGGCAGCAGCGTGAGCAGCCCGACGAGGAGGACGAAGCCCGCGGTCCGCTCGCGCACGGCCGGCGGTGCGTCGACGCCGCGCTCGTGCGCCGCGCCGCTCGGGCCCTGGGTGCTCGTCACTCACGGAAGTATGACATCGGATCGATTCGACCGCACCGGCGCCGGCGCCGGGTGCCGGATGTCAGGGGTGCGCGGCATGCTGACACCCATGTGCGGTCGCTACGCCTCGTTCCGGAAGGCCCAGGAGCTCGCCGCGGCGTTCGACGTCGCCCCTGAGGCCATCGCCGAGGACGCGCTCGGCCTCCCGGCGTCGTGGAACGTCGCGCCGACCGACCCCGTGCGCGTCGTCGTCGAGCGCGCGCCCCGTCCCACGGGGCCCGGGGCGTCGCCCGGGTCCGAGGAGTCGTCGCGGGCCAAGGAGCACGGGGCCGACGGCGCCGCGGAGCGGTCGCTGCGCCTCGCCCGGTGGGGCCTCGTCCCCGGCTGGGCGAAGGACCCGTCCGTGGGCGCACGCATGATCAACGCCCGCGTCGAGTCGCTCGTCGAGAAGCCCGCGTTCCGCAAGGCCGTGGTCGCCCGGCGCTGCCTCGTCCCCGCCGAGGGCTACTTCGAGTGGCGCAAGCCCGCGGCGGGCGCACCGAGCCGCACGCCCAAGCAGCCGTTCTGGATCCACCCGGACGACGGCAGGCCGCTGGCCTTCGCGGGGCTCTACGAGTTCTGGCGGGACCGGTCACGCGCCGACGACGACCCGCTGCGATGGCTCGTCACCACGACGATCATCACGGGCGGCGCCCCGACCGACGACCCCGCGCTCGCCGAGATCCACGACCGCCGGCCCGTCGTGCTCGCCCCCGAGCACTGGGCCGCCTGGCTCGACCCGCACCAGGACGACGCCGAGGCCGCCGTCGCGCTGCTGCACGGCCCGGCACCCCGCCTCGTCCCGACGCCCGTCTCGACCACGGTGAACAGCGTGCGGTCCGACGGTCCCGAGCTCATCGAGCCGGTCGACCTCGACACCGCAGGCTGACGCGCCGCGGGCTGACACGCAGCGACCTGCCGCCTACGCCCCGTCCGCCGGCCCGGCCTGCGCGATCTCCACGGGTCGCAGCCGTCCCAGGCCGGGGACCTCCCGCTCGGCGAGCTCCGTGAGGCGGTACTCCGACCGGTCCTGGCCCCGCCGGGCCGCGAGCAGCGACGCCGTCGCCGCGTCGACCAGCACGCCGCCCGGCTCCGCCTCGGCCGTGAGCCGGGCCGCGAGGTTGACCGACGGGCCGAACACGTCGCCGAACCGCGAGAGCACCCGGCCCCACACGAAGCCGACGCGCACCGGGACGGGCGTCTGCGCACCGAACGCAGCCGCGAGGCCGAGCGCCACGCGCGCACCCGTCACCGCGTCGTCCGCCACGAAGAGCACCGCGTCACCGATGGTCTTGACGACGCGCCCGCCGGCCGCCGTCACCACGTCCCGCGCGCGCATCTCGAAGCTCTGCACGAAGTCCGCGAGCGCGGTCGAGCCCAGGCCGGCCGTGCGCGTCGTGAAGGACACGATGTCCGCGAAACCCACGGCGCGCGCGAGCGGGAGCTCGTCCGCGGACGACGCGACGCGCGCCGACGCGAACTCCTCGGCGAAGCGGCCCGCGATCGCCACGACCTGACGCCGCCAGGCGTGCACGAGCTGCTCCTCGAGCAGCGGCGCGAGCTCCGAGAGCCGGTCCAGCAGCACGAGTCGCGCGCTCGTGTCGTCGAGCGCGTAACGGTCCACCATGTGCTCGACGAGCGCCTCGACCTGCCACAGCACGAGGCGGTCCGTCGTGTGCCCGATCGCGCGCACCAGTGAGACGCCGGTGCGCGCCGAGACCTCGTACCGGCGGCGCGCGGCCATCACGGCGGCGATGACCTCGGCATCACGGTCGGTGTACGCGACGGCATCGGGCGACGTCGTCGGCAGCCCGAGCGCGTGCCAGAAGAGGCGGACGTCCGCGATGTCCGCGCCGGCGCGCTCAGCGAGCTGGGCGAGCGTCAGGGTCCGGGGGCCACCGAGCAGCTGGTCCTCGAGGCTGGAGAGCGTCGAGCGCCCACCCACGGGACCCGCGCCGGCCTCAGCGTCCTGGGACGGCTCGCCGACGGGTGCTGGCACCCCGACAGGCTAGTTCACGCGACGCCTCGGACGTGACGCACGTCACCGGCACGGACCGCCTCGCGCCGACCCGCGGCGTCGACGACCTCGAGCGCACCGTCGGGTCCCAACGCGTCCGCGCGGCCCTGGAGCACGCCACCGCCGGGCAGCTCGACCCGGACCGGTCGGCCGAGCGTCGCGCACGCCGCCGAGCACTCGGCGCCGATGCCGGCCGCCCACGCGTCCCCGTCCGCGGCCCGCCACCGCTGGTCCAGCTCGACGAGGCGGCCGACGACCGCCGCGAGCAGCGCGACCCGGTCGGGTGCCTCGTCGAGCACGAGGGCGAGCGACGTCGCGCTCTCGACAGGCAGGTCACGCGCCTGCTGAGCGACGTTGATGCCGATGCCGACCACGACGGCCGTGCGGCCGGGCGCGGTGACGAGGTCGCCGAGGACGCCCGCGACCTTGCGGGACGTCCCCCACCCCGGCAGGTCGAGGCCGTCGGGGGCGGGCACCAGGACGTCGTTCGGCCACTTCACGCTCGCCCGGGCACCCGCGTCCCCGAGCGCGCGCACGACGGCGAGGCCGGCGAGCAGCGGGACCCACCCGAGCCGCTCGAGCGGCACCTGCGGCCGCAGGAGCACCGAGAACGTCAGAGCCGTGCCGGGCGGGGTCGTCCAGGTCCGGCCCGCGCGGCCGCGCCCCGCCACCTGGTGGTCGGCGACGAGCACCGACCTGTCCGGCCAGGCCGCGTCGTCGTCGCGCACCGCCGCCACGAGGTCCGTGGAGGTCGACTCCGCACGCGGGACGACGACGAACCGACCGGGCGCCAGGGTCCCTCCGGCGGACACGGCCGCGAGCGCCGCGGAGAGCGCCGAGCCGACGGCAGCCTGCTCGAGAGGTGGGAGCGTCACGGACCCCACGCTAGGCGAGCCGGGCCGCGGCCGTGCCCCGCACGGGCTGCCGCTTGTACGGATCGGCACACCGCCGCGGGCCGACACGTGCGGGTCCCGCACAGACCATGTGGGGACCCGACAACTACCCTCGTCCACGTGACCGATGCACCTGGGACCACGAGCACGACGCCGATCGCCACCGGAACCGCGGCCAAGCTCGCCGACCTCGCACGCCGGACCTCGGCCGCGGTCGACGCCGCCGAGGAGGCCGCCGCCGCGAAGCAGCACCCGCGCGGCAAGAAGACGGCACGGGAACGGATCGCGGCCCTGCTCGACGAGGGCAGCTTCACCGAGCTCGACACGTTCGTGCGGCACCGCTCGACGGCGTTCGGCATGGACGCGAGGCGACCGGCCGGCGACGGCGTCGTCACCGGGCACGGGACGATCGACGGCCGCCAGGTCGCCGTGTACAGCCAGGACTTCACGGTCTTCGGCGGGTCCCTCGGGGAGGCGCACGGCCAGAAGATCACCAAGGTCATGGACCTCGCGCTGCGCACGGGCGTGCCGCTCATCGGGATCCTCGACGGCGGCGGCGCGCGCATCCAGGAGGGCGTCGGCGCGCTCACGCAGTTCGCGGAGATCTTCCGCCGCAACGTCGCGGCGTCGGGCGTCATCCCCCAGATCTCGCTCATCCTCGGCCCCAGCGCGGGCGGCGCCGTGTACTCGCCCGCCCTCACCGACTTCATCGTGATGGCCGACGGCACCTCGAACATGTTCATCACGGGGCCCGACGTCATCCGCGCCGTCACCGGCGAGGACGTCGGGTTCGAGGAGCTCGGCGGCGGGCTCACGCACAACGCCCGCTCGGGCGTGGCGCACTACCTCGGCGCCGACGAGGACGACGCGATCGACTACGTCAAGGCGCTCGTCGGCTACCTGCCCTCCAACAACCTCGCGGACCCGCCCGTCTGGGAGGACGACGACGCGCTCCCGGGTGCGCTCGAGGTGACCGAGGCGGACGAGGAGCTCGACACGATCGTCCCCGACTCCGACTCGCAGCCCTACGACATGCGCACGGTCGTCGAGCACGTCCTCGACCACGGCGAGCTCCTCGAGGTCCAGCCGCTGTACGCGCAGAACGTGCTCATCGGGTTCGGCCACGTCGAGGGCCGCCCGGTCGGCGTCGTCGCCAACCAGCCGCTCCAGATGGCCGGGACGCTCGACATCAACGCGGCCGAGAAGGCCGCACGCTTCGTGCGGACGTGCGACGCCTTCAACATCCCGGTCCTGACGTTCGTGGACGTGCCCGGGTTCCTCCCCGGCACCGACCAGGAGTGGAACGGGATCATCCGCCGGGGCGCGAAGCTCATCTACGCGTACGCCGAGGCGACGGTCCCCCTCGTCACGGTCATCACCCGCAAGGCGTACGGCGGCGCGTACATCGTCATGGGCTCGAAGCAGCTCGGCGCGGACGTCAACCTCGCCTGGCCCACGGCCCAGGTCGCGGTCATGGGCGCCGGTGGTGCCGTCAACATCCTGCAGCGCGGCGCGCTCAAGGCGGTGGCCGACGCCGGGGGCGACGTCGACGCCGAGCGCGCGCGGCTCACGCACGAGTACGAGGATGCCCTGGTGAACCCGTACGAGGCGGCCGACCGCGGGTTCGTCGACGCCGTCATCGCGCCGTCGCAGACGCGCGTGCAGATCGTCCGCGCGCTGCGTGCGCTGCGCACCAAGCGCGGCGCCATGCCGCCCAAGAAGCACGGGAACATCCCGCTGTGACCGGCGGCCACGACGACCACCCGGGGCAGCCGGGGCCCGACGAGCACGGATCGCACGGCTCGCACGGCTCGCACGGCGAGGAGCCGCTCCGCGAGCTCGACCCCGCCGACCTGCACCGCGCCGTCGACGACATCGCCGCGACGCTGCACGCCTACGTCGACACGGCGGCCGGCGTCCGCGGTGAGTTCGGCGCTGCGGAGGCCGACGTCGACCCCCGCGTCCTGGCCCTCGAGTCGCACGTCGCCCGGCTCAACGCGACCCTGTACCAGCTCATCCACGACCGGCTCGGGATGCACGCCGAGCTCACCGGCATGACCGTCGACGGGCACGACGCCGAGGGCGACCTCGAGGACGACGGGCACGACCACGACGAGGACGACCTCGACACGTTCCACCTGGGCTTCGTCGTCACGGGGCAGGCGCACAGCCCCGAGGTGACCCTGACGTCCGTGCTCGGTCTCATCGACGAGGCGGGCGCGGAGATCGCCCGCCGCCTGCTCGACCAGGGCTTCACCGTGCCCGAGTGGGGCTCGGCGCGCGGCGGCCCCGTGCTCTTCGACGAGGACGAGGACGAGGACGACGAGGAGCCGGACGCGTGAGCGACGACGAGGCCACGCCCCAGACCCACCTGCGCGTCGTGCGCGGCACGGCGGACGACGACGAGCTCGCCGCACTCGTCGCGGGCCTCGTGGCCGGCGCGGGCGCCGCGGGTACGGGCCGTCGCACGCACGACGCCGCCGCCGTCGGCCGCCGCCGCTGGCGCGCCGCCGTCGAGCCCACCGGGACGTGGCAGCCCTCGGCCGACGCGTGGCGCTGGAGCGCGCGCAGCTGACGCGGCCCGACGCCGCTCGCGGGTCACGGGTCACGGGCCACGGCGAGGGCGACGGCGTCGAGCGTCCGGACGTGGGAATAGGGTCGGTCGCATGACCTCTGCCACCCCCACCAGCACCCCGTCGGGAGCACCGCGCACACCCACCGCGGTCGACGCGATCGCCGACGCCTACGTCCTCACCGCGGCGCGGCTCAACCCGCTCGCAGCCACGGCCATGGGCCTCGACGGCTACGACCACCTGATGACCGACTACTCCCCCGCGGGCTGGTCTGCGCAGGCGGATGCCGCGCGGGCCGTGCTCGCCGAGCTCGACGCCGCCCCCGTCAGCGACGACGTCGACCGCGTGACGGTCGCCGCGATGCGCGAGCGCATCGGGCTCGAGCTCGAGCTGCACGACGCCGACGAGTGGATCGGCGCGCTCAACAACATCGCGTCCCCGCTCCAGGAGATGCGCGACATCTTCGACCTCATGCCGACCTCGACCCCCGAGCACTGGGAGAACGTCGCGGCGCGGCTCAACGCCCTGCCCCAGGCTGCGGCGGGCGTCGTCGAGTCGCTGCGCCTGGCCGCCTCGCGCGGCCGCGTCGCCGCGGCGCGTCAGGTGCGCGAGGGGGTCGACCAGGCACGCGAGCTCGCCGGGGACGGGTCCTTCTTCATCGGGTTCGTCGAGGGTGGCGCCGTCGACGCCGCTCTCGACGACTCGTCCGCCTGCCAGGCGATCCGGCGGGACCTGAGCGAGGGGGCGACGGCCGCCCGGGCGGCCTACGCCGACCTCGCCACCTTCCTCCAGGACGAGCTCCTGCCCCAGGCGCCCGAGTCCGACGCCTTCGGCCGCGAGCGGTACGCGCTGTGGTCGCGCTACTTCCTGGGTGCGCGCGTCGACCTCGAGGAGACGTACGCGTGGGGCCTCGAGGAGCTCGACCGCGTGATCGCGGAGCAGGAGGCCGTCGCCGCGACCGTCGCCGGGCCGGGCGCGAGCATCGCCGACGCGATCACCGTGCTCGACGCCGACCCGAGCCGGGTCCTCGACGGCACGGACGCCCTGCGCGCCTGGATGCAGGCGACGTCCGACGCGGCGATCACCGCCCTCGACGGCGTCCACTTCGACATCCCCGAGCCCATCCGGCGCCTCGAGTGCCGCATCGCCCCCACGCAGAACGGCGGCATCTACTACACGGGGCCGTCGGACGACTTCACGCGACCGGGCCGCATGTGGTGGTCGGTGCCGCCCGAGGTCACGAGCTTCACGACGTGGCGCGAGAAGACGACCGTCTACCACGAGGGCGTCCCGGGCCACCACCTGCAGATCGGCCAGGCGGTGTGCGAGCGCGCGACCCTGAACAGCTGGCGACGGCTCGCGTGCTGGGTCAGCGGCCACGGCGAGGGCTGGGCCCTGTACGCCGAGCGGCTGATGGCCGACCTGGGCTTCATGGACGACCCGGGCGACCGCCTCGGCATGCTCGACGGCCAGCGGATGCGCGCCGCGCGCGTCGTCCTCGACATCGGCGTGCACCTCGGCCTGCCGTGCCCCGAGCGATGGGGCGGCGGCACGTGGGACCACGACAAGGCGTGGGAGTTCCTCAAGGCCAACGTCGCGATGCCCGAGAGCTTCCTGCGCTTCGAGCTCAACCGCTACCTGGGCTGGGGCGGCCAGGCACCCGCGTACAAGATCGGCCAGCGCCTGTGGGAGGCCGCACGCGACGAGGCCAGGGCCGCCGCCGTCGCACGCGGCGAGGAGCTCGACCTCAAGGCGTTCCACGCGCGCGCCCTCGCGCTCGGCTCGGTCGGGCTCGACGTGCTGCGGGAGGCGCTCGTCTAGCACGGGCACGGCGTCGGGACGCGGCCGGGCGGAGCACGCACCGGGGCCGCCGACGGCATACCCTGCCGCGGTGACCTCGCTGCTGCTCGCCTCCGCGTCCCCCGCCCGCCGCGCCACCCTGCGCTCCGCGGGCGTCGAGCCGCTCGTCGAGGTCTCGGGCGTCGACGAGGACGCCGTGCTCGCGTCCGCAGCCGAGCGGTTCGGCGTGCTGGGCACCGCCGACGCGGTGCTCCTCCTCGCGCAGGCCAAGGCGCAGGCCGTCGCCGAGCGCGCCGAGGGGCTCGACGGTGCGCCCGACGACCTCCTCGTGCTGGGGTGCGACTCCCTGCTCGAGCTCGACGGCTCCGCGTACGGCAAGCCTGCCGACGCGGCCGACGCCGTGGACCGCTGGCGCCGGATGCGTGGCCGCTCGGGCGTGCTGCACACGGGCCACTGGCTCGTCGACCTGCGCCCCGGTGAGGCGGGCACCATCGGTGCGACGTCGTCGACCCTCGTGCACTTCGCCGACCTGTCCGACGCCGAGATCGACGCCTACGTGGCGACCGGCGAGCCGCTCGAGGTCGCGGGCGCCTTCACGGTCGACGGCCTCGGGGGCCCGTTCGTCACGGGCATCGAGGGCGACCACCACGGCGTCGTCGGCCTCAGTCTGCCCGTGCTGCGCGACCTCCTGGTCCAGCTCGGGCTCACGATGGCCGACCTGTGGAGCCCGCGCGACACGGCCGGGTGACACCCCGACTGGCGATCCCGACAAAGGCCCGCGGAGCCCGGTTGCCGATTCCACCAAAGGTGGGCCGCTCCGTGGGCCCCGTGCGGCCACCAGGCACGCCGTGACGTTACGGTGAGCCGTGCCCGCCATCCGCAAGGTCCTCATCGCCAACCGCGGTGAGATCGCCGTCCGCATCGCCCGCGCCTGCGCCGACGCGCGCGTGGCCAGCGTCGCGGTCTACGCCGACCAGGACCGCGAGTCCCTCCACGTCCGGCTCGCCGACGAGGCGTACGCCCTCGGCGGTGCCCGCGCAGCCGAGACCTACCTCGACGCCGCGGAGCTCGTCGACATCGCCCGCCGCTCCGGCGCCGACGCCGTGCACCCGGGTTACGGCTTCCTCGCCGAGAACGCCGCGTTCGCCCAGGCGGTCATCGACGCCGGCCTCACGTGGATCGGCCCGCCGCCCGCGGCCATCGAGGCGCTCGGCGACAAGGTGAGCGCACGGCACATCGCGCAGCGCGCAGGTGCGCCCCTCGTGGCCGGTACGCCCGACCCGGTGCAGGGCGTCGCCGAGGTCGAGGAGTTCGCCGCGCGCCACGGCCTGCCCATCGCGATCAAGGCCGCGTTCGGCGGCGGCGGGCGCGGCCTCAAGGTCGCCCGTGAGGCCGCGGAGATCGCCGAGATGTACGAGTCCGCGGTGCGTGAGGCGACCGCCGCCTTCGGCCGCGGCGAGTGCTTCGTCGAGCGCTACCTCGACGCACCACGGCACGTCGAGACCCAGTGCCTGGCCGACGCGCACGGGACGGTCGTCGTGGTCTCGACGCGCGACTGCTCGCTGCAGCGGCGCCACCAGAAGCTCGTCGAGGAGGCCCCGGCGCCGTTCCTCACACCCGACCAGGAGGAGCTCCTGCGGCGGTCGTCCATCGCGATCCTGCGCGAGGCCGGCTACGTCGGGGCGGGCACGTGCGAGTTCCTCGTCGCGACCGACGGCACCGTCTCGTTCCTCGAGGTCAACACGCGCCTCCAGGTCGAGCACCCCGTGACCGAGGAGGTCACCGGCGTCGACCTGGTGCGCGAGCAGCTGCGCATCGCCGCCGGCGAGCCGCTGGGCTACGACACCGTCGAGGTGCGGGGCCACTCGATCGAGTTCCGCATCAACGGCGAGGACCCGGCCGCGGGGTTCCTGCCGTCCCCCGGGCGGATCACGCGGCTGCGGCTGCCCGCAGGCCCCGGTGTGCGCGTCGACAGCGGTGTCGTCGAGGGGGACACCGTCTCGGGTGCGTTCGACTCGATGATCGCGAAGCTCGTCGTCACCGGTGCCACGCGCACGCAGGCGGTCGAGCGGGCCCGGCGGGCGCTCGCCGAGCTCGAGGTCGTGGGCATCCCGACAGTCGTCCCGTTCCACCGCGCCGTGCTCGAGGAGACGGCCTTCGTGCCCGTCGACCCGGCTGAGCCGTTCACGATCCATACGCGGTGGATCGAGACCGCGTTCGCCGACCGGCTGGTGGGCCTGCGGCCCGGGGCCGAGCCGGTCGCCGCGCAGGCGCCCGCCGACGAGCCCGCCGAGGCCGCGACCGAGCGTGTCGTCGTCGAGGTCGGCGGCAAGCGGATCGAGGTCGTGCTCCCGGCGGGCATGGGCCTCGGCTCGTCACGCAGCCGCGGCGGCCTGTCCACGCGGCCCCAGCGTGCGCGCCGCACGGTCGTCCGTGCGCCCGCCGCGTCGGCCAACGGTACGACGCTCGCCTCACCCATGCAGGGCACGATCGTCAAGGTCGCCGTCGCCGACGGTGCGCAGGTCAGCGAGGGCGACCTCGTCGTCGTGCTCGAGGCGATGAAGATGGAGCAGCCGCTCGTCGCGCACCGTGCGGGGACGGTCCAGCGCCTCACCGCGGGCGTCGGCGCGAGCGTGAGCGCCGGCACCGCGATCTGCGAGATCGTCGGCTGACACGCCGTGAGCCCAGCGCCCACCGGCGGGCTGCACCGGCAGGCGGGTGACGGCTGGGTCGACTGCGCGTGCGGGCGGCGTCACTGGGGCCTGCACGGTGCCGCCGGGCTCCTCCTGTTCCGGGACCGCGGTGCGTCCGGCGCGTCCGATCCCGCCCGGTTCGACGTCGTGCTGCAGCACCGCGCGCTGTGGAGCGACCAGGGCGGGACGTGGGGGCTGCCCGGCGGGGCGCTCGCGCCCGGCGAGGACGCCGTCCGCGGCGCGTTGCGCGAGGCGACCGAGGAGGCGGGCATCGATCCCGGGGCCCTCGAGGTCGTCACGACGCGGGTCCTCGACCACGGCCCGTGGGCCTACACGACGGTCGTCGCACGGGCGACGGGTCCTCAGGACCCCCGCGCCACGGACCCGGAGAGCCTCGAGATCGCCTGGGTCGGCCTCGACGACGTGGACCGGCGCCCCCTGCTGGTCGCCTTCGGCGACGCCTGGCCTGCGCTGCGCTCGATCGTCGAGACGGCCTGAGCACCCGCGATGCACGCCGGGCGACCCGCCCCGGACGACGTGCGCTACGCTCTCCGCGTTAGGTAAGGCACTCCTCACTCCGAGGACCTGGGCGAACCGGCGGACGATGCTCGCGAACTACCTGATCGGACTGCGTGAGGGCCTCGAGGCCGCCCTCGTCGTCGGCATCCTCGTCGCGTACCTGGTGCGCTCGGGTCGCCGCGACCTGGTGGGCCAGGTCTGGCTCGGCGTCGCGACGGCAGTGCTCGCGTCGCTCGCGCTCGGCGCGCTCCTCACCTGGGGCCCCTCGGGCCTCACGTTCGAGGCGCAGGAGGCCATCGGCGGCACGCTGTCCATCCTGGCCGTCGGCCTGCTCACCTGGATGATCTTCTGGATGGGCAAGACGGCCCGGCACCTCAAGGCCGACCTGCACGCACGGCTCGACGACGCCCTGACCGCCGGCCGCTGGGCGGTCCTCGTCACGACGCTCCTCGCCGTGGGCCGTGAGGGGCTCGAGACCGCGCTCTTCCTCTGGGCGGCCGCCGAGGCGACCGGCTCGACGACGCGCCCGCTCACAGGTGCCGTGCTCGGCCTCGCGACCGCGACGGTGCTGGGCTGGGCCATCTACCGGGGCGCCGTCCGGCTCAACCTCCGGGTGTTCTTCGCCTGGACGGGCCTCTTCCTCGTCGTGGTCGCCGCCGGCGTGCTCTCCTACGGCGTGCACGACCTCCAGGAGGCGGGCATCCTCCCCGGCCTCGGCGCCCTCGCCTTCGACGTCAGCGCGGCCGTCCCTCCGCAGAGCTGGTACGGGACGCTGCTCAAGGGCATCTTCAACTTCTCGCCCGCCACGACCTGGCTCGAGCTCGCCGCCTGGACCACCTACCTCGTCCCGACGGCGACCCTCTACGCCCGCACCGTGTGGGGACGACGCGCCGGCCCGGCTCCGACCGCCCCCGCGGCGGCGCCCGCCACGACCGGCGCCCTCGCCTCCTGAGCGACGCGGCCGCACCGCGGCACCAGGCCCGACGGGCCACGCCTGCACCACCCCACCGCTCCTGCCCGCCATCGCACCCGCCCGCCATCGCACCCGCCCCGCCATCGCCCCCGCCCCACCGCCCGCACCGGTCCCCGGTCGCGGAGGCGGGCGACCTCACCTCGGAGACCGCGCAGACCATGAACCCGCACCCCACCACGGCCCGCCCGACCGGCGACGACGACGCCCGCGCGACCACGCAGCGCCCGGGCGCGCGCACGGCCCGCCGGCTGCGCGGCGCGGCGGCGATCGCCCCGGCCGCACTCCTGGTGACGGCCCTCGCCGGCTGCGTCGCCAACGACCCCGCCCCCACCGGCGCGGACGGCGCCGAGGGCACCGGCCCGACGACGATCACCGTCGACTCGAGCGCCGACGCGTGCACGCTCTCGGCACCCGAGGCGCCGTCAGGCACCCTCGTCTTCGAGGTCACCAACTCCGGCGACGAGGTCACCGAGTTCTACCTGCTCGCCGAGGACGGCCTGCGCATCGTGTCCGAGGTCGAGAACGTGGGGCCCGGCATCTCGCGCGACCTCGTCGTCACGGCGCCGGCCGGCACCTACGTCACGGCCTGCAAGCCCGGCATGGTCGGCGACGGCATCCGCGCGGACTTCACGGTGACGGACTCGGGCGTCGACGTCGGGCCCACGGGTGACACGGCCGAGCAGCTCGCAGCCGCGAGCGACGCGTACGTCGCCTACGTCAAGGACCAGGCCGCGCAGCTCCTCGCCGCGACCCAGGCGTTCTCGGACGCGTACGTCGCGGGCGACGACGAGACGGCGCGCGCCGCCTACGCCCCGACACGCGTCCACTGGGAGCGCATCGAGCCGGTCGCCGAGTCGTTCGGGGACCTCGACCCGCGCATGGACCTGCGTGAGGCGGACGTCGAGGCCGGGACGGAGTGGACCGGGTGGCACGTGCTCGAGAAGGACCTCTGGGCGCCCGCGCCCGAGGCCAACGGCGGAGCGGCCTACACGCCCCTGACCGCCGAGGAGCGCACCCGGTACGCGACGCAGCTCGTCACGGACACCCAGGACCTCTACGACCGCGTGCACGACGCCGGGTTCACGCTCACGGCCGACCAGATCGGCAACGGCGCGAAGAGCCTCCTCGACGAGGTCGCCACGGGCAAGGTCACGGGCGAGGAGGAGATCTGGTCGCACACCGACCTGTGGGACTTCCAGGCGAACGTCGACGGCGCCAAGGTCGCGTTCGACGGGCTGCGCGAGGTCGTCGAGGCCAAGGACCCGGAGCTCGTCGACGAGCTCGACCAGCGGTTCGGCGAGGTCCAGGCCCTGCTCGACGAGCAGCGTGCGGGCGACGGCTTCCGGCTCTACACGGAGCTCAGCACGCAGGAGGTGCGCGCCCTGGCTGCGGCCGTCGACGCCCTGGGCGAGCCGCTCTCGCGCCTGACCGCCGCGGTGGTCCTCTGACCATGGGCGACCACGGTCCCGCGGGCACGCCCGCCGACGCCACGGACGAGCACGCCGAGCACCCCGGGCACGCCGGGCACGCCGGGCTTGCCGCACGCTCGTTCTCGCGTCGCTCGCTCCTGGGCCTCGCCGGCGCCGGCGTCGCGGGGCTCGCGGGTGCGGGCGCGGTGGGCTGGGCCGCGGGCTCCGGCGCCCTCTCGGCGGGCTCAGCCGGGTCCGGCGGCGCCGGCGGAGCCGTGCCGGGCGGCGGGTCGTCCGACGTGCACGCGCTCGTCGGGCGTCACCAGGCCGGCATCGTCACGCCCGCGCAGGACCGTCTCCACATGGCGGCCTGGGACCTCACGACGACGTCCCGCGACGACCTCGTGGACCTGCTCCGCCGGTGGACGGTGGCCGCCGCGCGCATGACCCGGGGCCTTCCCGCGGGCGAGCTCGGACCGGACTCGGGGCCCTACGACGCGCCACCGGACGACACGGGCGAGGCGTTGGACCTGCCCGCCGCCCGGCTCACGCTCACGTTCGGGTTCGGCGGCTCGCTCTTCACGACGGCCGACGGGACCGACCGGTTCGGGCTCGCCGGTCGGCGTCCGGCCGCCCTGGCTGACCTGCCGCACTTCCCCGGCGACGCGCTCGAGGACGCACGCAGCGGCGGCGACCTCGTGGTCCAGGCGTGCGCGGACGACCCGCAGGTCGCCGTCCACGCGATCCGGAACCTCTCCCGGATCGCGTTCGGCACCGCAGCCGTGCGCTGGAGCCAGCTCGGCTACGGCCGCACGTCGTCGACCTCCACGAGCCAGGCGACGCCCCGCAACCTGTTCGGCTTCAAGGACGGCACCGCCAACCTCAAGGCCGAGGAGCCGGAGCAGCTCACCGAGCACGTGTGGGCGCAGGCGACCGACGGCGCCGGCGAGGGCGGTGACGCGGCGTGGATGGCCGACGGCACGTACCTCGTCGCCCGGCGCATCCGCATGATCATCGAGACGTGGGACCGGTCCTCGCTGCGCGAGCAGGAGACGATCATCGGCCGGACCAAGGGCTCCGGGGCGCCCCTCTCGGGCGGCGAGGAGCACACCGAGCCGGACATGGCCGCGGCCGGACGGGACGGGGTGCCGCTCATCGCGGTCGACTCCCACGTGCGGCTCGCGCACCCGACGAGCAACGGCGGCGCCCGCATGCTGCGCCGCGGCTACAACTACACCGACGGCTCGGACGGCCTCGGACGGCTCGACGCAGGCCTGTTCTTCCTCGCCTACGTCCGGGACCCACGCTCCCAGTACGTCCCGATGCAGACGGTGCTGGCCCGCGACGACGCGCTGAGCGAGTACCTGCGCCACACCGGGTCCGGCCTGTACGCGGTGCCGCCCGGCGTCCGGGACGAGGCCGCGATCGCGGCCGGTGACTTCGTCGGGTCCGGCCTGTTCGCCTGAGGTCGCGCGGGTTCGCCCGACGGCCCCGCGGGCGCCGGACCCGCCCGTCAGTCCTGGCGCTGGTGCAGCACGCGCGCGACCTCGGCGATCGAGCCCGACAGCGACGGGTACACGGTGAACGACTGCGCGATCTCGTCGGCCGTGAGGCGGTGGCTCACGGCGAGGGTCAGCGGGAAGATGAGCTCGCCGGCCCGCGGCGCGACCACGACCCCGCCGAGCACGATGCCCGTCGCCCCGTGGGCGAACACCTTGACGAACCCGTCCTTCATCCCGAGCATCTTCGCGCGCGGGTTCCGCGCGAGCTCGAGCGTGCTCGCCACGTAGCGGATGCCCGCCTCGTCGAGCGCCTTCTGCGACATGCCCACGGTGGCGATCTCGGGAGCCGTGAAGATGTTCGCCGCGACCTCCCGCAGGTCGAGCGGCACCACGGCGTCGCCGAGCGCGTGCGCCATCGCGATCCGTCCCTGCATGGCCGCGACGGACGCGAGGGGCAGGACGCCCGTGCAGTCCCCCGCCGCGTAGACCCCGCGCGCCGACGTCCGCGAGACCTTGTCGACCTCGACGTGCCCCGAGCCCGTCAGCCGCACGCCGGCCTCCTCGAGACCCAGGCCGCGCGTCGCCGGGACGGACCCGACCGCCATGAGGCAGTGCGAGCCCTCGACGACGCGGCCGTCCGCGAGCGTGACCTCCACGCCCGTGGCGGTGCGCCGTGCGCCCGCCGCACGCGACCGGCTCAGGACCGTCATCCCGCGTGACCGGAACACCTCCTCGATGACCTCGGCGGCGTCGGCGTCCTCCCCCGGCAGCACGCGGTCGCGCGAGGAGACGAGCACGACGTCCGAGCCGAGCGCGTTGTAGGCGCCCGCGAACTCCGCGCCGGTGACGCCCGAGCCGACGACGACGAGCCGCTCGGGCAGCTCGCTCAGGCCGTACAGCTGGGTCCAGGTGAGGATCCGCTCGCCGTCGGGCTGCGCCTCGGGCAGGGTCCGGGGCGTCGCACCCGTCGCGACGAGCACGACGTCGGCCTCGAGCACGCGGTCCCCCACGACGACCCGCTGCGGCCCGTCGAGGCGGCCCTCACCCGTGAGCAGCTCGACGCCCTCCTGCTCGAGGCGCGCCCGGATGTCGCCCGACTGGGCCTCGGCGAGCTCGACGACGCGCGCGTTCACGCGGCCCAGGTCGACCTGGTGCCCACGGGCGGGCCCGTCGACCGGCAGGCCCGCGGTGCGGATGCCCAGCTCCGGCGCCCGGTCCGCGATGGTCATCCACTCCGCGGTCGCGATGAGGGTCTTGGACGGGACGACGTCCGTGAGCACGGCGGCGCCGCCCCACCCCGTGCGCTCGACGATCGTCACGTCGGCGCCGGACCTGCGCGCGACCAGCGCGGCCTCGTAGCCGCCCGGGCCGCCGCCCACGACGACCACGCGCGGCGACGGGCGCCCGGGGGGCACGGGTGCGGACGGTGCGGGCTCGGCCAGGCCGGGTGTCGTCGACGTCACCCCGGCATTCTGCCGTGGGACGCGCGACGCTGCGCGCGGGCACGTCCCGCGGGGCACCCGCTGGGCCCCGGGGCCCAGCACGGACGCCGCAGCCCCGCTAGCCTCGGGCTCATGAGCGCCACGAGCAGCGCGGGTCCCGCCGCGATCGACGACCCGACCACCGACCCCTTCGACGTCGCCCGCGAGGCGGCCGCCGCCATCGCCGAGGCCACGGGTGTGGCCCGCCACGACATCGCGCTGGTCCTCGGCTCCGGCTGGGGCGGCGCGGCCGAGCTCGTCGGCGAGACCGTCGCCGAGGTGCCGAGCCACGAGATCCCGGGGTTCAGCGCCCCGGCCGTGGTCGGCCACGTCGGGACGCTGCGCTCGGTGCGGCTCCCCAGCGGCGCCCACGCGCTCGTCCTCGGCTCCCGCACCCACCTCTACGAGGGCCGCGGCGTGCGGCGCGTCGTGCACGGCGTGCGCACGGCGGCGGCGACCGGTGCCCGCGCCGTCGTCCTGACGAACGGCTGCGGCGGCCTCAACGCCGACTGGGCGCCGGGGACACCCGTCCTCATCCGCGACCACCTCAACCTGACCGCGACGTCCCCGCTCGAGGGTGCGACGTTCGTCGACCTCACCGACCTGTACGCGCAGCGCCTGCGCGACGTCGCGCACGAGGTCGACCCGACGCTCGCCGAGGGCGTCTACGCGCAGTTCCGCGGCCCGCACTACGAGACGCCCGCCGAGGTGCAGATGGCCGGTCGGCTCGGTGCGGACCTCGTGGGCATGTCGACGACGATCGAGGCGATCGCCGCCCGCCACGCGGGCCTCGAGGTGCTCGCCATCTCGCTCGTGACCAACCTCGCGGCGGGCATCAGCCCGGTCCCGCTGTCCCACGCCGAGGTGATCGAGGCGGGTCAGGCCGCCGCACCGCGCATCAGCCGGCTCCTCGCCGACATCGTGGGGAGGATCTGATGGCCGAGGACCTGACGACCGCACAGCCGTCCGACGCCCTGGACCCCGACCTCGCGGCCGCGGTGCGCGCCTGGGTCGACGACGACCCGGACCCGCAGACCGCCGAGCACCTCACCGAGCTCCTCGCGGTCGCCGAGGGCGGCGACCCCGCTCTGCGCGAGGCGGCTCGCGTCGAGCTCGCGGACCGGTTCGCGCGGACCCTCGAGTTCGGCACCGCCGGGCTGCGCGGCGCGCTCGGCGGCGGTCCCAACCGCATGAACCGCGCCGTGGTCATCCGCACCGCCGCCGGCCTCGTGCGGTACCTCACCGAGGCGCTCGCCGAGCTCAAGGGCGACGGCACGTTCGACGTCGAGGGACCGCGCGTCGTCATCGGGTACGACGCCCGGTTCAACTCCGACGTGTTCGCCCGGGACACCGCAGCCGTCGTCATGGCGGCCGGCGGCCACGCCCTGCTCCTGCCCGCACCGCTGCCGACGCCCGTGCTCGCCTACGCGGTCCGGCACCTCGGGGCCGACGCGGGCGTCATGGTCACGGCGAGCCACAACCCGCCGCAGGACAACGGGTACAAGGTGTACCTGGGCGGGCGCGTGGTCACCGACAGCGGGCAGGGCTCGCAGATCGTCCCGCCCTACGACGCGGCGATCGCGGCCCACATCGCGGCCGTGCCGTCGGTAGCCTCGGTCCCGCGCTCGGAGGGCGGCTGGACCGTCCTCGGCGAGGAGGTCCTCGACGGGTACCTCGCGGCCGTGGGCGCGCTCGCCGACCCCACGACGCCCCGCGACCTGCGCATCGTCCTGACACCCCTGCACGGCGTCGGCGGGCACGTCGCCGAGCTCGTGCTGCACGGCGCCGGGTTCTCGGACCTGCACATCGTCGCGGAGCAGGCGCTGCCCGACCCGACCTTCCCGACCGTCGCGTTCCCCAACCCGGAGGAGCCCGGCGCGATCGACCTGGCCCTCGCGCTCGCGCAGGAGGTCGACGCGGACCTCGTCCTCGCGAACGACCCCGACGCCGACCGCTGCGCGGTCGCGGTGCGCGACCCGCGCCTGACCGCACGCGGCTCGGCGTCCGGCCCCGGTGCCGCACGCGACGAGGGCTGGCGCATGCTGCACGGCGACGAGGTCGGCGCCCTGCTGGGCGAGGACGTCGCGCGCCGGAGCGAGGGCAGCGGCGGGGTGCTGGCGAGCTCGATCGTGTCCTCACGCCTGCTCGCGCGCATCGCGGCCGACCACGGGCTCGAGCACCGCTCGACGCTCACGGGGTTCAAATGGATCTCACGCGTCGACGGCCTCGTGTTCGGCTACGAGGAGGCCCTCGGCTACTGCGTCGACCCGGGCGTGGTCAGGGACAAGGACGGCCTGAGCGCCGCGCTGCTCCTGGCGCAGCTCGCCGCGCGCGTGCACGCGGAGGGTCGCACGCTCATCGACCTCCTCGACGACCTCGCCGTCCGGCACGGCCTGCACCTGACCGACCAGCTCTCGGCACGGTTCGCGGACCTCGACCAGATCCCGCAGACGATGGCGCGCGTGCGCAGCGCACCGCCGGCGACGCTCGCGGGCTCGCCCGTGGTCGAGCTCACCGACCTGTCGCAGGGCAGCGTCGACGGGCCCGAGGGCCTGCCGCCCACGGACGGCCTGCGGCTCGTCGCCGCCGACGGCACACGCGTGGTCGTTCGCCCGTCGGGCACGGAGCCCAAGGTCAAGTGCTACCTCGAGGTGATCGTCCCCGTCGAGGCGCCCGGCGACGGCGCTGACGACGTCGACACGGTCGGGGCGGCCCGCCGGGTCGCGCGCGAGCGCCTCGACGCCGTCCGGGCCGACGTCGCGGCGGCCCTGGGGCTGTAGTCGGGTGGCACGGGGCCTCAGGCCCCGTGCCACTCCCCACGCTCGGTGAGGACGTCGCGCAGCACGTCGGACCGGTCGCTCACGAGGCCGTCGACCCCGAGGTCGAGCAGGCGGTGCATGGCGTCCGCGTCGTTGACGGTCCACACGTGCACCTGGACGCCGGCGGCGTGCGCCGCCTCGACGGTGGCGCGCGTGACGACCCGGACGCGCCCGGAGCGCTCGGGGACCTGCAGGCAGTCGACGGTGCGGAGCACGCGCCGGCTGACCGCGCCGGAGCGGGCGCCCACGAGGAACGCGGCGACCGTGCCGTTGCCCGCGGACGTCGCGACCGGACGTGACAGGCGCCGGACCACGGCGCGTCGGCGTGCGTCGGAGAACGACGCGATGCAGACCCGGTCGTGCGCGCCCGTACGCTCGATGACGTCGACGGTGGGGCCGATCGCCGAGGCGGCCTTGACGTCGATGTTGACGCGCAGGCCCGGCCACGCCCCGAGGAGGTCCTCGAGCCGTGGCACGGGCTCCACGCCGCCGATCCGCGCGCGACGCACCGTCGACCAGTCGAGCGACGCGACGGCGCCCGAGCCGTCGGTCACCCGGTCGAGCGTCGTGTCGTGGAACGCCACCGCGACGCCGTCGCGGGTCGCGTGCACGTCGGTCTCGACGTACCCGTAGCCGAGCTCGACGGCGGCCGCGAAGGCTGCCATCGAGTTCTCGAGCCCCGCACTCGACCACCCCCGGTGCGCGAGCGCGATGGGCCCGGGGTGGTCGAGGTAGCGGGGCCCCGGCACGTGGTCGGCGTCAGTAGCCGGAGCCCGCGGGCCCGTCCGCCGCCGTGCCCGCGTCAGAGCCGTCGAGCCCGTCGAGGACGGCAGCTGTCCCCGACAGGCCGAGGCGTGTGGCGCCGGCGGCGATCATCTCGCGGGCGGCAGCAGCGGTCCGGATGCCCCCGGAGGCCTTGACGCCGAGCCGCCCACCCACCGTCGCGGCCATGAGCTCCACCGCGTGCGCGCTCGCGCCACCGGCCGGGTGGAAGCCCGTCGACGTCTTGACGAAGTCCGCACCGGCGGCCTCGGCGGCCCGGCACGCGCCGACGATCTCCTCGTCGGTCAGCGCGGCCGACTCGATGATCACCTTGAGCACCGTGGGCGCGGGGGCGGCGGCACGCACCGCGGCGATGTCACGCTCGACGGCGGAGAAGTCGCCCGCCTTGGCCGCACCCAGGTCGATCACCATGTCGACCTCGTGCGCGCCGTCGGCGACCGAGCGCGCCGCCTCGGCGGCCTTGACCTCGCTGTGGTGCTTGCCCGACGGGAAGCCGCACACCGTCGCCACGAGGACGTCTCCCGCGTCGACGGGCAGCATCGACGGCGAGACGCAGATGGAGTAGACGCCGAGGCGCTGCGCCTCCGCGACGAGCGCCTCGACGTCCGCCGGCGTCGTCTCCGGCTTGAGCAGGGTGTGGTCGACGATGCGGGCGACCGTGGTGCGGTCGATCGTGCTCGGGTCGAGGGGGGTGGTGTGGTCACTCATGCGCGGTGCCGTCCGTTCGCCTGCACGGTGTAGCCGGGCAGGATCGTGTCGTCGACGAGCGCCTGCCGCTCGTCGTGATGGATGAAGCCGTTCCAGGCAGCGGTCAGGGCCGCGTCCCGCAGGTCGTCGAGGGTCCAGCCCGCCTCGTCGACGAGCAGCTGGAGCTCACGCGTCATCGAGGTGCCGGACACGAGCCGGTTGTCGGTGTTGATCGTCACGGCGAACCCGAGGCGCGCGAGCGCCGTGGCCGGGTGCTGCGCGACGGACCGCGCCGCACCGGTCTGGAGGTTCGACGTGGGGCACAGCTCGAGCGGGACCTGCTGGTCACGGACCCAGTGGGCGAGGTCCCCGAGGACGGCCTCGTCGAGCCCGTAGGGGTCCTCGGCCGTCGGCTCGCCGAACCGGATGTCGTCGACGACGCGCAGGCCGTGCCCGAGCCGGAGCGCACCGCCCGTGTGCAGCGCGTCCGCGATGGAGTCGACGCCGTCGGCCTCGCCCGCGTGGATCGTCACCGGGAAGCTCGCGCGCCGCAGCGTGCGCAGCGCCCGCTTGTGCTTGCCCGCCGGGAACCCGGCCTCGGGCCCCGCCAGGTCGAAGCCGACGACGCCGCGGTGCCGGTTCGCGAGGGCCAGCTCGGCGACGTCCTCGCTGTGGTGCCTGTCGCGCATCGCCGCGAGCACCTGGCCCACGCGGATCGTCCGACCGGCGAGAGCGGCCTCCGTGACGCCCTCGGCGATGCCCTCCTGGACGGCGTCGACCACCTGCTGGGGGGTCAGCCCGCCACGCACGTGCAGCTCCGGTGCGTACCGCTGCTCGGCGTACACGACGCCGTCGGCCGCGAGGTCGATGACGGACTCGCGGGCCACACGGCGCAGGTCGTCGGCGGTCTGCAGGACGGCGAGCGTGTGCTCGAACGTGCTGAGGTACTGCTCGAGCGAGCCCGACGAGGCGGCCGTGACGAACCAGCGGCCGAGCGCCTCGGGCTCGTCGGCGGGCAGGGGGTGCGCCGCCCGGCCGGCGAGCTCGATGAGCGTCGCGGGGCGCAGGCCCCCGTCCAGGTGGTCGTGCAGGACGACCTTCGGCAGGGCGGCGATCGCCTCGGGCGTCACGTGCGAGGGCACGGCGGTGCTAGCGGTCATGGGGACCACGCTAGCGGTGCCGGACCGGGACCTCGGCCGTCCCGCTCACTGCCCCGGGTACTCGTCCACCTCGTCCTCGGGCACGTCGAGCGCCTGCTCGACGACGTCCGGCTCGTCGGCCTCGTCGCGCAGGTCCGGGCGCGGCGCAGCGGGCTGGTGCTCGGGGTCGACGGGGACCGTCGCCCTCTCGGACGACGGGACCTCGGCGTTCTCGGGCGGCACCAGACCCGCATCGGCCCAGGAGCTGTCACCAGGGATCGTGCTCATCGCAGCCACCTCTCGCTCGGGCCCGCCACGAGGGCGGGCGCACCGGGTCCGTCACCCCCATCGTCGCCCTCCCCCCACCCCACCGCCACCGCACCCCGAGGGACGCGATCCCCAGCCCCCGCCCTCCGCCGGCGGGCCCCCGGGCCTCCGCGCCTCCGGGCCACCGCGCCACCGCGCCACCGGGCCACCGGGCCACCGCGCCCCCCGACCTCCGCACGTCCCGGGCCTCCGGGCCTCCGGGCCTCCGGGCCTCCGGGCCTCGAGATCGCACATCTGCACCGAGGTCTTACATGCGCGAGTGCGATCTGGGTGCACATGTGCGATCTCGGCGACCGGGTGGGGGCGTGGGGTGGCGGGCGGGGCGGGCCGGCGGGTGAGGTGGCCGGGGGCCCGGAGGGTCAGGGGGCGGCGGGTCAGGGGGCCAGCGGGTCAGGCGGCCGGCGGGTGCGGGAGCAGGGCCCAGGTGAGGTGCGACCAGCGGCCGAGGGCCGGGACGGGGTCCGAACCTGCGACGAGCACCTCCCGCGCGACCTCGTGGGTCGAGCCCGCGCTCGGCTCCCAGAGCGTGAAGCGGTCGGTCTCGCGCCGCGTCTCCGTGCCTCCGTGCCAGGAGCGCCCGACCGCGAGGACCACGTGACGCGGGACGGCCGCCGCCCATCCCCCGTCGCTGTCGCCGCCGCTGTACAGCGGGACGGGGACGCCGTGGTCCAGCGCGAGCCCGACCTGGTCGAGCACACCGTCGAGGTGGCCGCGGTCCGTGTCGTCGAGCACGACGCCGGCGAAGGCCGCGCCGGGGAAGCGGGCCGCGCGCGCCGCCGCCCACGGCGGCGTACCGAGGGCCGGGGGCCATGGCAGGCCGACGAGCGCCTGCCGTGTCGTCCGCGCCTTGAGCACCCTCTGGACCGCCTCGGAGCGACGCTCGACCGACGCCCCGGCCAGGCGCTCGAGCGCCGTGCCCGACGCAGCCGAGAGCTCGGGCGGTGCTGCTGCCGCGAGCGTCGCACCCGTCAGGAGCCATGCGGCGAGCGCCGGGTCGCCGAGAGCGGCGACGACGGCCAGCACGGCGGACCCGCACGTCGTCCCGTCGACCTGCCGCGCCGCACGGCCCAGGGCGCTCACCGGGTCATGGAGGCCGGCGGCCAGGGTCGGGCGGTCCGCGCACAGGCCGGCGATCTCCTCGACGGCTGCGACGGTGCCGTGCGCGGCGAGCGTGCGCACGAGGACGTCACGCACGGGTGCCCCCGCGTGCCCCGCATCGACGACCAGGGCGTCGTACCGCGCGCGGTCCCGGCCGTCGAGGCGCGCCCGGCGGGCCCGCGCCACGCCGTCACGCACGTCGCCCGCGCCGTCGGGCCTCGTCCACGGCGCGAGACCACCGCCCGGCCACGGCGCCACGCTCCCGGGCCAGAGGCCCGCGCGGTGCAGCAGCGTCGTCAGCTGGACGCCCATCCGAGCCTCCTCGTCGCGAACCCGGAGCCGCACTGCCACGCCGTGCCCCGCCGTGCACCGCCCGGACCGTCCGAGCCGGTGGCGCACGGCCGCCGGCTCGGACGCCCGGAGGGTCTCAGCCCGCCGTGATGCGCTCGATGACGATCGGACGCTCCGTGGGACGCGAGCCCTCGGGGGCGATCGTGACGGCCGACGCGAGCGCCTCACGGGCCCGCTCGAACCGCTCGGGCGTGTCCGTGTGCAGCGTCATGAGCGGCTCACCCGCACGCACCAGGGCGCCCGGCTTCGCGTGCAGCTCGACGCCGGCGCCAGCCTGGACGACGTCCTCCTTGCGCGCGCGACCGGCCCCGAGCCGCCACGCCGCGACGCCGACGGCGAGGGCGTCGAGCTCGACGAGCACGCCGTCCGCGGGCGCGAGCACCTGCTCGGTCTCGCGTGCCACGGGCAGCGTCGCGTCCGGGTCACCACCCTGGGCGGAGATCATCCGGCGCCACACGTCCATCGCGCGTCCGTCGGCGAGGGCGTCGGCCGGGTCCACGTCGGTGCGGCCCGCGGCGGCGAGCATCTCGCGCGCCAGCGCGACCGTGAGCTCGACGACGTCGGACGGGCCCCCGCCCGCGAGCACCTCGACGGACTCCCTGACCTCGAGGGCGTTGCCGGCCGTCAGGCCCAGCGGCGTCGACATGTCCGTCAGGAGCGCGACCGTGCGGACGCCGGCGTCGGTGCCGAGGGCGACCATGGTGCGCGCGAGCTCCGCGGCCCGGTCGACGTCCTTCATGAACGCGCCGCTGCCGACCTTGACGTCCAGCACCAGCGCACCGGTGCCCTCGGCGATCTTCTTGCTCATGATCGAGCTCGCGATGAGCGGGATGGCCTCGACAGTGCCCGTCACGTCCCGGAGGGCGTACAGCTTGCGGTCGGCCGGCGCGAGACCCGAGCCGGCCTGGCAGATGACGGCGCCGACCTCCTCGAGCTGGCGCATCATCTCCTCGTTGGTCAGCGCCGCGCGCCAGCCGGGGATCGCCTCGAGCTTGTCGAGCGTCCCGCCCGTGTGGCCCAGCCCGCGGCCCGAGAGCTGCGGGACCGCGACGCCGCACGCCGCGACGAGCGGGGCGAGCGGCAGGGTGATCTTGTCGCCCACGCCGCCCGTCGAGTGCTTGTCCGCCGTCGGGCGCGAGAGCCCCGAGAAGTCCATGCGCTCGCCCGAGGCGATCATCGCCGCCGTCCACCGCGCGATCTCGGCGCGGTCCATGCCGTTGAGCAGGATCGCCATGGCCAGCGCGGACATCTGCTCGTCCGCGACGACGCCGCGCGTGTACGCGTCGATGACCCAGTCGATCTGCCCGTCGCTCAGCCGCTCGCGGTCACGCTTCGCGCGGATGACGTCGACGGCGTCGAAGCGCTCGTGCTCGGTGGTGCTGGTGCTCATGGGATGCCCTTCAGGCTCGTTCGATCAGGTCGTCGGGACCGAAGGCGTCGGGCAGCACCTCGGTCATCGGCTTGATGCCGCTCACGGTGTCGACCAGCAGGCGCGCGCCGCCGGCCTCCCACAGGAGCTGACGGCACCGCCCGCACGGCATGAGGGCGTTCCCGTGGCCGTCGACGCACGCGAACGCGACGAGGCGGCCGCCGCCCGAGGTGTGCAGGGCGCCGACGAGCGTGCACTCGGCGCACAGGCCCACCCCGTACGAGGCGTTCTCGACGTTGCAGCCGACGACGATGCGGCCGTCGTCGACGAGGGCGGCCGCCCCGACGGGGAACTTCGAGTACGGGGCGTACGCCGTCGTCATGACCTCACGGGCGGCGGCCCGCAGGGCGTCCCAGTCGATCTCGTCCGGGGTGGGTGCTGCGGTCATGTCGTCCTCACTTGACGTAGGGGATGCCCTCGGCCGCGGGGGCACGGACGCGCCCGACGAGACCGGCGACGGCGAAGATCGTCGCGAGGTAGGGCAGCATCGCCAGGAACTGGCTCGGGACCGGGGAGCCGAGGTTGTTGAGGACCTGGCGCAGGGCGTCCGCGAAGCCGAACAGGAGCGACGCGGCGAGCGCGCCCTTGGGGCTCCACCGGCCCAGGATCATCGCGGCGAGCGCGATGTAGCCCTTGCCCGACGTGAGCTCCTTCGTGAACGCGAGACCGGCGGCGACGAGCGCCGCGCCACCGAGGCCCGCGACGGCACCGCCGAGGACCGTGTTGCGCACGCGCGTCCGGTTGACGTTGATGCCGACCGTGTCCGCCGCCTTGGGGTGCTCGCCGACGGAACGCATGCGCAGGCCCCACCGGCTGCGGAAGACCATGACCTGGAGCACCGCGACCGCCACGTACATGAGGTAGATGACGATCGAGTGGTTGAAGAGCACCGGCCCGATGACGGGGATCGACGACAGCACCGGGATGGGCAGCGTCGGGAGCCGCGGCGGGTTGTTGAGCGCCTGCGGGTTCTGGGTGAGCACCGTCGAGAACAGGTAGTTCGTGATGCCGATGACCAGGACGTTGAGCACGACGCCCACGATGATCTGGTCGATCCGGTACTTGACCGCGAACGTCACGAGCACCCAGCCGACGAGCGCACCCGCGAGGGGCGCGGCGACGAGCCCGAGGTACGGGTTGCCGGTCTGGCTGCCCACGACGACGGCGAGGAACGCCCCGCCGAGGAGCTGCCCCTCGATGGCGATGTTGATGATGCCCGAGCGCTCGCACAGCAGGCCGGCCATCGCGCCGAAGACGAGCGGCACGGCGAGGACGAGTGCGCTCGTGAGCAGCACCGTCACGGGCATCGCGTTGCTGTTGCCGGCCATGACCCACACGAGGAACGCGAGGAGCACGACGCCGCCGAACACCATCGGCAGCCACGCCGGGACCTTGACCCGCTGCGCGGTCATCCACGTCGCCCAGGCGGCCAGCGCCACGGCGACGACGGACAGCAGGAGGGCCGTGAGCTGCGACGGCACCGCGAACGGCGCGATCTCGGTGAAGTCCCCGCGGCTCGACACCATGAACCGGGTGGTGTCGTCGCCGGGCGTCATCAGGGCGAAGACCACGAGCGAGATGAGCGAGACGACGCCGTAGATGACGGGCGTGCGCCACGCGATGCGGGCCTGCACGGCGCCGGCGGTCTGCACCTGCGGCGTGGCGGGCGGGGTGCTGGTCAGAGCGCTCACGCGACAGCCTCCTTGGTCGAGCGGCCGAGGCGGCGGCCGATCCAGTGGATCGGCGAGAGTGCCCGGACGAGCGGCGGAGCCGCGATGAGCAGGACGATGGACGCCTGGATGACCAGGACGATGTCGATCGGGGTGGCGGCGGACGTCTGCATGAGCGGGGAGCCCGCACGCAGCGCGCCGAAGAGCAGCGCCGCGAGCACCGTGCCGAGGGGCTTGGACCGGCCGAGGAGCGCGACGGTGATCGCGTCGAAGCCGATCGAGCCGGCGCTCCCGGCCTGGAGGGTCTTGTCCGTGCCGAGGATCTGCGCGGCGCCGCCCATGCCGGCGAGCGCACCGGCCGTGAGCATGACCGCGACGAACACGAGGTTGACCCGGATGCCGGCCGTGCGCGCGGCGCGCTGGTTGGCGCCGACGGCACGGAACTGGAAGCCCAGCACGGACCGTTCCATGAGCCACCAGACGCCCACGGCCGCGAGGAGCGCGACGACGAAGCCCCAGTGCAGCCGGAAGCTGTCCCCGAGCATGCGCGGGAACCACGCGGTGTCCGCGACCTTCGGCGAGATCGGCCGCGTGCCGCCCTGGGCGAGCAGCGTCGTCGTCAGCAGGTACGAGACGAGGTACAGGGCGATCGAGTTGAGCATGATCGTCACGATGACCTCGTTGGCGCCGGTGCGGGCCTTGAGGAGGCCCGCGATGCCGGCCCACAGCGCGCCGACCACCATCGCCGCGAGGCACGCGAGGACGACGTGCACGACGACGGGCAGGTCGAACGTGATGCCGACGTACGTCGCCGCAGCCGCGCCCATGAGCACCTGGCCCTGGGCACCGATGTTGAACAGGCCCGAGCGGAAGCCGACCGCGAGGCCGAGCCCCGTGAAGATCAGCGGGACCGACGCGACCATGGTCTCGGTGATCGGCCGGATCTGGCGGACCCCCTCGGCCTGGTAGTCGAACACCGCGCCGCGGAACAGGGCGGAGTACGCCGAGTAGATCGCGTCCCACGCGGCGCCGAAGAAGTCGCTCGGCCGGGCGAAGAGGTACGCGGCCGACTCCTGGACCTCGGTGTTCGCCGCGGCGATGAGCACGGAGGACGCCACGAGCGCCGTGACGATCGCGAGGATGATCACGAGCCAGGAGGAGTCGAGCACCTCCTGCAGCAGGTTGCGCTCACGGGTCTGGCCCGCGGGCGGCTGCGCGGAGGGCGCAACCAGGGTGTCGGTGGTCGTCACGGGGTCTCCTCGTTCATGGCAGAGCGGTCGGCCGCACCGAGCAGGGTGTGGTGCTCGCTGGCCGCCTGGTGCGCGTCCTGCGGGGGGGCACCGGCCATCATCAGGCCGAGCACGTCACGGCTGGTCCCACCGGGGACGATCCCGATGATCCGCCCGCGGTACATCACGGCGATGCGGTCGGCGAGCGCGAGGACCTCGTCGAGCTCGGTCGAGATGATCACGACCGGGGTGCCGTTGTCGCGCTCGGCGACGATGCGCTTGTGCACGAACTCGATCGAGCCCACGTCGAGACCGCGCGTCGGCTGCGACGCGACGAGCAGGCGGAGCGGGCGGGACATCTCGCGGGCCAGCACGACCTTCTGCTGGTTGCCGCCGGACAGGGTGCTGACCGGGTCCTGGATCGACGTCAGCCGCACGTCGAACTCGCCGACGCGCCGGTCGGCGTTGGCCGCCACGCGCTTGGGGCTCAGCGAACCGGCCCGCGCGAACGGCTCACGCGTGTGGAGGTCGAGGATGAGGTTCTCGGCGATCGAGAAGCTCGAGATCAGGCCGTCGGTGCTGCGGTCCTCGGGCACGAAGCCCACGCCCGCCTCGAGCACGTCGTCGACGCTGCGGCCGAGGAGCTCGTCGCCATCGAGCGTGATCGAGCCGCTCCGGGCGTGCATGAGCCCGAGGATCGTCTCGGCGAGCTCGGACTGCCCGTTGCCCTGGACGCCCGCGAGCGCGAGGATCTCGCCCCGGCGGACGTCGAAGGAGATGTCGTCCACGACGCGCGCGCCCCGGTCGTCGATGACGGTGAGGTTGCGGACCTGGAACGTCGCGTCGCCCGGCTGCGCGGGTGCCTTGGCGACGCCGAGGCTCACCGAGCGCCCGACCATGAGCGACGCGAGCTCGCCCTCGGAGGACTGCGGGAGGGCGGTGCCGACGACCTTGCCGCGGCGGATGACGGTGATCCGGTCCGCGACGGCGCGGACCTCGCGCAGCTTGTGCGTGATGAAGACGATCGACGTCCCTGCGGCCTTGAGCTGCCGCATGATGCCGATGAGCTCGTCCGTCTCCTGGGGCGTGAGCACCGCGGTGGGCTCGTCGAGGATGAGCACCTTCGCGTCGCGCGACAGCGCCTTGATGATCTCGACGCGCTGCTGGACGCCCACGGGCAGGTCCTCGACCATCGCGTCGGGGTCGACGTCGAACCCGAACCGGTCGGAGATCTCCTTGACGAGCGTGCGCGCACGCGCCAGGTCGATGATGTTGCCCGGACCCCGGACCGGCTCGTGGCCGAGCACGACGTTCTCGGCCACCGTGAACACGGGCACGAGCATGAAGTGCTGGTGGACCATGCCGATGCCCGCGGCCATCGCCTCGCCGGGCCCCGCGAACTTCACGGGCCGCCCGTCGATGCGGATCTCGCCGCCGTCCGGGTCGTAGAGCCCGTAGAGGACGTTCATCAGGGTCGACTTGCCGGCCCCGTTCTCGCCCAGGAGGGCATGGATCTCGCCCGCCTCGAAGGTCAGGTCGATGGAGTCGTTGGCCACCAGCGGTCCGAACCGCTTGGTGATCCCCCGCAGCTCAAGCTTCACGGCTTCCTCGCCCCTTACTTCGTTCTCGTCACGACAGTAGAGATGTTCCACCACTCGGACGAGTGGTGGGCCGACGAACGGCCCACGTCGGGCCGTCCTGGGCATGGCAGGCCGGTGGCCCGGGGCGTCAGGCGCCCCGGGCCACCGGGTCGTTCACGTGGGACCGGACCGACTACTCGGTCGGCGTGGCGGAGACGGACTCCACCACGAGGTCACCGGCGATGATCTGCTCGCGCAGGTCGTCGACGGCCGTGACGAGCGCCGGGTCGACAGTGCTCTCGAAGTCGTGGAGCGGCGCGATGTCCACGCCACCGTTCTCGAGGGTACCGACGTACGGCGCGGCGTCGAAGCCGCCGTCAGCAGCGGTCGCGATCGTGTCGAAGACGGCCGTGCCGATCTGCTTGATGATCGAGGTCAGGATGAGCTGCTTGGTGTCCGCGTTCGACGCCTGCATGTAGCCGTCCGAGTCGACCCAGATCACGGAGACGCCCTCGGTCTGCGACGCGGCGTTGAGCGAGCCGGCGCCGACGGGACCGGCGACGGGCAGGATCACGTCAGCACCCGAGGCGATGAACGTCTCGGTCGTGGCGCGGCCGGCCTCGGTGTCGGAGAAGTTCCCGATCATCGAGCCGTTCTGCGCCTCCTTGTCCCAGCCCAGGACCTCGACCGTGGTGCCGCTGTCCTCGTTGTACTTCATGACGCCGTCGTAGAAGCCGTCCATGAAGATCGTGACCGAGGGGAAGGGCATGCCGCCGTACGTGGCGACCTTGGGCTCCTCGGCGTCGGTCGCGACGGCGTGGCCGGCGGCCAGGTAGCCGGCGAGGAACGCGGCCTCCTGCGTGTTGAAGAGCAGGGGCTTGGCGTTGTCGTACGTCACCGGGTTGAAGTCGGCGTCGCTGAACGCGCTGTCGACGAGCGCGAAGTCGATGTCCGGGTTCGCCTGGGCGGCCATCTCGATGGCGTCCTCGAGGGCGAAGCCGACACCGATGATGAGGTTGCAGCCCTCCTGGACCATCGAGTCGACGTTGGTCTCGTACTGGCCCGGGTCGGACGACTCGGCCGTGCGGACCTGGATGCCGAGCTCGGACTCGGCGCGCTCGAGGCCCTCGAAGCCCGACTGGTTGAACGAGGCGTCGTCGAAGCCACCCTCGTCGGACACCATGCACGCGGTGTAGTCGACGGTCTCCCCCGCCGTCTCCTCGGCACCGGGCTCGGTGGTCTCCTCGTCCTCCGGGGCAGCCGCACAGGCGGCAAGTGCCAGGGCGGTCGCGGTGGCCAGCACCGCTGCTCGCGTCAACTTCTTCACGTCGTCACTCCTGTTGTTGTTCGTTCGACGCCGGGCCGCCCAGGCACCACGCGAGGGCTCCGCGTGGCGTCGTCGCCTCGGGGATGAGCTCGCACCTGGTCGGCTGCTGTGACTCGAACAGTAGCCGTGCGCAGATCACGGCTGTGTTACCGGCGGGTAGGTCGCACGGGTTGTTACCCAACCGGAATGTTGCGCCCGCCACACCGGACCGCCCCCGTCACACGGGCCGCTGGTCCGCCGGTCGGCCCGCGAGCACGGCGACGCGTGCGAGGAGCCGTGCCCCGACCCCGATCGCCCGCTCGTCGACGTCGAAGTCGCCCTGGTGGATGTCGTACGTCCGGCCGCCGGGCGTGCGTGTACCCAGGCGCGCCATCGCACCCGGCGCGCGCGTGAGCAGCCATGCGAAGTCCTCGCCGCCGAGCGACTGCTCGGTCAGCTCGAGCGCGTCGGCGCCGAGCACGTCGCGAGCGGCGACGTCGAGCAGGCGCGTCGCGGCCGCGTCGTTCTCGACGGGCGGCACGCCCCGGTGGTGCTGGATGTCGACGCCCACCTCGTACGGCGCGACGACGTGCTGGACCGCCTCGCGCAGCACCGTCGCGGCCTCCTCCCACGCACGCGCCTCGAGGCAGCGCAGCGTGCCGCGGACCGTCCCCGTCGCGGGGATCGCGTTGTTCGCGGTGCCCGCGTGCACCTGGCCCCACGTGAGGTTGACCCCGGACCGCGGGTCGAGGCGTCTGCCCAGCACGGCCGGCACCTGCGTGATGACCTGCCCGAGCGCGAACACCACGTCGCCCGTCAGGTGCGGCCGCGAGGTGTGGCCGCCCGCGGACGTGAGCGTCACGGTCACCGGGTCGGACGCCGAGGTGATCGGGCCGATCCGGGAGCCCACGTGGCCGACGTCGAGCTTGGGGTCGCAGTGCACCGCGAAGATCTGCGCGACACCGTCCATCGCGCCGGCCTCGAGGGCGTCGAGCGCCCCGCCGGGCTGGATCTCCTCCGCCGCCTGGAAGAGCAGCCGGACGCCCGTCTCGAGCCCGCCCTCGGCCGCGATCTCCGCGAGGACGAGCCCGGCCCCGAGCACGACGGCCGTGTGGACGTCGTGGCCGCACGCGTGGGCGACGCCGGGAACGGTCGACGACCACGGACGCCCGCACGCGTCGTGGACGGGGAGCGCGTCGAGGTCCGCACGCAGGGCGATGCGCCGACGCCCGGTCGTGACCGCCCCCGGCCCGATGTCGCAGACCAGGCCCGTGCCGGGCAGGAGCCGCGGGTCGAGGCCTGCCGCGCGCAGGCGCGCGGCGACCAGGTCCGTCGTCCGCCGCTCGGTCTTGGCGACCTCGGGGAGGGCGTGCAGGTCACGGCGCAGCTCGACGAGCTCGTCCAGGTGGGCGTCGACCCGTGCGTTGATCTGGTCGACGGTCGCGACCGTCACAGCAGCCCCTCGTGGCCGGCGGCCCGGACGGCGTCGACCACGGACTTGACCTGCTGCGCGTGGGCGCGCGTCGTGACGAGCAGCGCGTCGGGCGTGTCCACGACCACGACGTCGTCGACGCCCAGGACCGTCACGAGCCGTCCGGCCGCGGGCACGACCACGCCGCCGCGCACGTCCACGGCGAGCACGTCCTGCGCGCGGCCGAGCACGCGGGGGCCGTCGCCCTCGCCGGGTGCCAGGAGCGGCGTGAGGGCCGCGAAGTCGCCGATGTCGTCCCAGCGGAAGTCCCCGGGCACGACCGCGACCCCGCCCGCGGCCGCGACGGGCTCCGCGATCGCGTGGTCGATCGCGATGCGCTGCAGGCCGGGCCAGACCCGCTCGAGGACCGCCGGCCCGTCCGGGCCGTCCCACGCGGCGGCGATCTCCTGGAGGCCGTCGTGCAGCACGGGCAGGAGCGCGTGCAGGTGGTCGAGGAGGACCTGCGCGCGCACGATGAACATGCCCGCGTTCCAGCGGTACTCGCCGGTGGCGAGGTACGCGGCGGCGGTCTCGGCGTCAGGCTTCTCCGTGAAGCCGACGACGTGCCGGACCTGGGGCGCGTCCGCGAGGCCCAGCGGCTCGCCCATGTGCACGTAGCCGAACGCGGTCGACGGCTCGCTCGCGGCGATGCCGATCGTCGCGACGTACCCGGCCCGCGCGGCCTCGACGCCTGCGCGCACGGCCTCGGCGAAGCCCGGGCCGCTGTCGATCACGTGGTCGGCGGCGAACGAGCCGATCACGACGTCGCCCTCACGCCGGGCGAGCACGGCCGCCGCCAGGCCGATCGCCGCCATCGAGTCGCGCGGCGAGGGCTCGGCGAGCACCGCTCCCGCCCCGAGCTCGGGGAGCTGGGCGCGGACCGCCTCCTCGTGACGCCGGCCCGTCACGACCACGACGCCGCCCGGCCCGGTCAGGGGCAGGAGCCGGTCGACCGTGCTCTGCAGCAGGGTGCGTCCCGTGCCGGTCAGGTCGTGCAGGAACTTCGGTGCGCCGGCCCGGGACAGGGGCCACAGGCGGGTCCCTGCCCCGCCCGCGGGGACCACCGCGCGGAACGGGAGGGCGTCGGGACGGTCGGCGGCGGGGCTGGGCGTGTGCGCGGACATGCCCCGATCCTGCCAGGCCGGGCCGGTGTGGTGTTGGTCACAAACGCGGCGGTACCGGGACCCCAGGCCCTTGTCGACGGCGTGCCACGCGTCGTTCCGTGGCTACAGTCGGGTCGTACAGTGACAACCGCCCGCGACCGGGACGCACCGGCGCGGACGACCACAGGGGACGACGTCGTCACCTCGACCTGCCGGGAGGATCACCAGTGCCCGAAGCACCGGCTGGCACGCTCTACCGCGGACGCGAGGGGATGTGGTCCTGGGTCGCGCACCGGGTGACCGGCTTCCTCATCTTCTTCTTCCTCCTCGTGCACGTGCTCGACACGGCGCTCGTCCGGGTCTCCCCCGAGGCGTACAACGCCGTGATCGGCACCTACAAGAACCCGGTGATGGGCCTCGGCGAGCTCGGCCTCGTCGCCGCGATCGTCTTCCACGCGTTCAACGGCATCCGCGTGATGCTCGTCGACTTCTGGAAGAACGGGCCCCGCTACCAGCGCGTCATGCTGTGGGTCGTCGTCGGGCTCTTCGTCGTGACCATGGCCGGGTTCGCGCCCCGTCACCTCATGAACGTCTTCGGAGGCCACTGATGACCGCGACCACCGAGGCCCGGTCGCCGATCCCCGCGCCCCGCAGCCCCCGCAACCGGCGGACCACGCGCACCAACTACGAGCTGTACGGCTGGGTCTTCATGCGCGCGTCGGGCGTCCTGCTCCTCGTGCTCATCTTCGGCCACCTCTTCATGAACCTCATCGACGGCGACGGCATCAGCGCGATCGACTTCGGGTTCGTCGCCGGCAAGTGGGCCTCCCCGTTGTGGCAGGTGTGGGACCTCCTCATGCTCTGGCTCGCGATGATCCACGGGACCAACGGCGTGCGGACGATCATCAACGACTACGCCGAGCGCACGGGCACGCGCGTCGTGCTCAAGAGCGCCCTGTACCTCGCGTTCACGGTGACCGTCGTGCTCGGCACGCTCGTCATCTTCACGTTCGACCCGTGCCCCCCCGGCAGCCCGGCCGACCTGCTGCCGTCGTTCTGCACCGCCTGAGCCCCGGCACCTCGCCGCTCCCACCCGAACCGACGAAGGACTGAAGACCTGATGCAGACCCACCAGTACGACGTCGTCATCGTCGGAGCGGGGGGCGCCGGGATGCGCGCGGCGCTGGAGTCGTCCACACGGGCCCGGACCGCGGTGATCTCCAAGCTGTACCCGACGCGCTCCCACACCGGCGCCGCGCAGGGCGGCATGTGCGCCGCGCTCGCCAACGTCGAGGACGACAACTGGGAGTGGCACACCTTCGACACCGTCAAGGGTGGGGACTACCTCGTCGACCAGGACGCCGCCGAGGTCATGGCCAAGGAGGCCATCGACGCGGTGCTCGACCTGGAGAAGATGGGCCTGCCCTTCAACCGCACGCCCGACGGCCTCATCGACCAGCGGCGGTTCGGCGGGCACACGCGCAACCACGGCGAGGCAGCCGTGCGGCGCTCCTGCTACGCGGCCGACCGCACCGGCCACATGATCCTGCAGACGCTCTACCAGCAGTGCGTCAAGCAGGACGTCGAGTTCTTCAACGAGTTCTACGTGCTCGACGTGCTCCTCACGGACGACCTGTCGACCGGTGACGTGCCCGACGGCCAGCCCGTGCGCGTCAGCGGCGTGGTCGCCTACGACCTCGCGAGCGGCGAGATCCACGTGTTCCGCGCCAAGTCCGTCGTCTTCGCGACGGGCGGCGCGGGCAAGATCTACAAGACCACGTCGAACGCGCACACCCTCACGGGCGACGGCATGGCGCTCGCCCTGCGGCGCGGCATCCCGCTCGAGGACATGGAGTTCTTCCAGTTCCACCCGACAGGCCTGGCCGGGCTGGGCATCCTGCTCTCCGAGGCCGCGCGCGGCGAGGGTGCGATCCTGCGCAACAGCGAGGGCGAACGCTTCATGGAGCGGTACGCCCCCACGATCAAGGACCTCGCCCCGCGTGACATCGTCGCCCGCTCCATGGCGAACGAGGTGCGCGAGGGCCGCGGTGCGGGCCCCAACAAGGACTACGTCCTGCTCGACCTGACGCACCTCGAGCCGGCCCACATCGACGCCAAGCTCCCGGACATCACCGAGTTCGCGCGGACCTACCTGGGCATCGAGCCCTACACCGAGCCGGTCCCCGTGTACCCCACCGCGCACTACGCGATGGGCGGCATCCCGACGACGATCGACGCCGAGGTGCTGCGCAACAACACCGACGTCATCGGCGGGCTCTTCGCCGCAGGCGAGGTCGCGTGCGTGTCCGTGCACGGCTCCAACCGCCTCGGCACCAACTCGCTGCTCGACATCAACGTGTTCGGCAAGCGCGCCGGCATCTCCGCCGCCGCCTACGCCGCGACCGCGGACTGGGTCGACCTGCCGCAGGAGCCGGCGGCCGCCGTCGTCGGCGAGATCGAGCGCATGCGCGACGCCGCCGCGGGCGAGCGCGTCTCCGACCTGCGGCGCGCCCTTCAGGAGTCCATGGACGCCAACGCCCAGGTGTTCCGCACCGCCGAGTCGCTCACCGCAGCGCTCACCGACATCCGCACCCTCCAGAAGCGGTACCGGTCTGTCGGCGTCCAGGACAAGGGCAAGCAGTTCAACACGGACCTGCTCGAGGCCCTCGAGCTCGGGTTCCTGCTCGACCTCGCGGAGGTCGTCGTCGTCGGCGCCCTCGCCCGCGAGGAGTCCCGCGGCGGGCACTTCCGTGAGGACTTCCCCGACCGCGACGACGCGGCCTTCATGAAGCACACGATGGCCTACCGCCGCCCCAGCGCCGCCGAGCCCGGGGAGACGGAGATCCGCCTCGACCACAAGCCGGTGACCGTGACCCGCTACCAGCCGATGGAGCGCAAGTACTGATGACCACCGTCCTGGAGACCACGGGGCACGCGACCCCCGAGCCCGCAGCCGAGGTCGGGGCGATCCCGAGCTTCGACGTGACCCTGCGCATCCGCAGGTTCCTGCCCGACACGCCCGAGGCCGAGGCGTACTGGGAGGAGTTCACCGTCACCGCGCACGGCACCGACCGGGTGCTCGACGCGATGCACAAGGTCAAGTGGGAGGTCGACGGCTCCCTGACCTTCAGGCGCTCGTGCGCCCACGGGATCTGCGGCTCCGACGCGATGCGCATCAACGGCCGCAACCGGCTCGCCTGCAAGACGCTGCTCAAGGACCTCGACATCAAGAAGCCGATCACGATCGAGCCCATCAAGGGTCTCCCCGTGATCAAGGACCTCGTGGTCGACATGGAGCCGTTCTTCGCCTCGTACCGCGAGATCATGCCGTTCCTCATCACCAACGGGAACGAGCCGACGCGCGAGCGCCGCCAGTCCGCCGAGCAGCGCGAGCGCTACGACGACACGACCAAGTGCATCCTGTGCGCCGCGTGCACGTCGTCGTGCCCCGTGTTCTGGACCGACGGCCAGTACTTCGGCCCCGCCGCGATCGTCAACGCGCACCGGTTCATCTTCGACAGCCGCGACGAGGGCGCCGCGCAGCGCCTGGAGATCCTCAACGACCGCGAGGGCGTGTGGCGGTGCCGCACGGTCTTCAACTGCACCGAGGCGTGCCCGCGCGGCATCGAGGTCACCAAGGCCATCCAGGAGGTCAAGCGCGCGATGATCACCCGCGCGTTCTGACGGCACCCTGCCGGGAGCAGGACGCCGCCTGCACCGCGGCGGCGGTCAGCGGGCCGGCTCGGCCACGGGTGCGGTGCCCGTGAGCGGGAAGTCGCGGACGACCCGCCAGACGCCGTCGTCGCCGTGCTCGAACACGTGGATGCTGTCCACGAGGAAGCGTGCGTCGAAGTCGGCGAGCTCGTCGAACGCACGGTCGAGCGCGTCCTGGGGCACGTCGTGGGCGACCGTGACGTGCGGGTGGTAGTTGAACCGCAGCTCCTGCGCGAGCGGCCCGCGCCGCACCGAGCGCTCGAGCCGCTCGCACTCCGCGATGCCCTGCACCACCTGGACGAACACGACCGCGGACACCGGCCGGAACGTGCCCGTCCCCCGCAGGTGGAGCGTGAACGGCGCATGGGCCCTGCCGACCGCCGTGAGGTGGTCGCCGACCTCGGCGAGCCGGCCGGGCTCCACGACCGTGGGGCCGACGAGCGTCACGTGCGGCGGGATGTCCTGGGCGAGCGGGTCGCCGAAGCCCGCGCGAGCGCGCTGGAGCTGGGGCCCGAACGGTGCCGGAACCTGCAGGGCGACGCCGATCCGTACCTGGTCGCCCACGCGCTCGGGAAGGTTCATCCGCGCCGCCCGCGCGCGGGGAGCAGGCCGATCGTGTCGTAGACCCGTGCGAGCGTCTCGCGCGCGATCGTGCGGGCCCGCTCCGCGCCGTCGGCGAGCACGTCGTCGAGCAGCGCCGGGTTGTCGAGGTAGCCGTGCACGCGCTCCTGGAACGGCGTCAGGAACGCGACGACGACGTCCGCGAGGTCGTTCTTCAGGTCGCCGTACCCCTTGCCCTCGTAGTCCTGCACGACGTCGGTGACAGGACGACCGCTGAGGGCCGAGAAGATCGTCAGGAGGTTCGCGATGCCGGGCTTCGCGTCGACGTCGTACCGGATCTCCCGCTCCGCGTCCGTGACGGCCGAGCGGATGCGCTTCGCCACGACCTTCGGGTCGTCGAGCAGCTCGATCAGACCGTTGGGCGACGACGCCGTCTTGCTCATCTTCGCCGTCGGGTCCTGGAGGTCGTAGATCTTCGCGGTCGCCTTGACGATGTGCGCCTCGGGCACCACGAACGTGCGGCCGAACCGGGAGTTGACCCGCTGCGCCAGGTCACGCGTGATCTCGAGGTGCTGACGCTGGTCCTCGCCCACGGGCACGAGTGCCGCGTCGTACAGCAGGATGTCCGCCGCCATGAGGACGGGGTACGTGAAGAGGCCGACGGTCGTGCCCTCGGCGCCCTGCTTGGCGGACTTGTCCTTGAACTGGGTCATGCGGGAGGCCTCGCCGAAGCCCGTGTAGCAGGACAGCACCCAGGCGAGCTCCGCGTGCTCGTGCACGTGGCTCTGGACGAACAGCACGGACCGTGCCGGGTCCACGCCCGCGGCGAGGTACTGCGCGGCCGTGCGGCGCGTGCGCTCGCGCAGCTGCTTCGGGTCCGGGGCCACGGTGAGGGCGTGGAGGTCCACGACGGTGTACAGCGCGTCGTACTCGTCCTGGAGGGCCACCCAGCTCGTCAGCGCGCCCAGGTAGTTGCCGAGGTGCAGCGAGTCCGACGTCGGCTGCATGCCCGAGAGGATCCGCCTCCCCCGCGCGGTGGGCGCCGCGGGCCCGGTGGTCTTCGCTGACATGGACGAGGCGGGGTCGGACATGCTGAGCATTCTGGCAGGTTCGGCGCCGTGCCCCGAACCGGGCGACGAGGCGGTCGCGGAGCGCCTGGGCGGCCGCGTCCCGATGGGCTCGCTCAGGTCGCCTCGTCGTCGAACGGCGCCGCCTCGGGGGCGCCGGCGACGGCGCGGGACGCACCGCCGGCGCCGCCGGTCGCACCGGTCCCCGCAGCAGCCGAGGCCGCCGTCGTCGTGTACCGCCGTCCGCCGGCTGACGTCACCGCGGGCGCGGGCGCCGGGTCCTCGAGGAGGGCGTCCCGGACGATCCGGCGCGGGTCGTAGCGGCGCGGGTCGAGGGAGGCCCAGTCGACGTCCGCCGCCTCCTCGCCGAGCTCGGCCGCGACGCGCTCCTTGGCCGAGCCGATCATGCGGCGCAGGGTGCGGACCCACCCCGCGAGCTGCTCGGCGTACCTGGGCAGCCTCTCGGGGCCCACCACGACGAGGGCCACGAGCATCAGCACGAGCAGCTCGGCCCCGTTGATCCCCAGCACCGGGTCAGCGTAACCCGCTGCCCCGGCGGGCGGTTCGCCCGGTCAGCCCGCCGACGGCCGCGGGCCCGCTGCACCGGCTGCGGGCTCAGTCGCTCGTGAACTCGTCGAGCACGACGCGCACGTCGCGGTCCTCGTCGCCCGTGCGCACGGTGAGGGTCACCGCGTCGCCCGGCGCCTTCGCCCGGATCGCCACGATGAGCTCGTCGGCCTGCGTCACCGGCCGCCCGTCGATCGCGACGATGACGTCCCCGGGCACGATGCCCGCCTTCTCGGCAGGCCCGCCCGGCGTCACCGGCTGCTGACCGTTCTGCGCCTCGGACAGGACCTGGACGCCCTCGCCCTCGTACCGCTGGTCGAGGAGGACGCCGATCACCGGGTAGGTCGCCCGGCCCGTCTCGATGAGCTCCTCGGCTGTGCGCCGCACCTGGTTGGACGGGATCGCGAAGCCGAGGCCGATGCTCCCGGTCGCCGCCGCCGCCCCCGGCGTCTGCGCGATCGCCGAGTTGATCCCGATGACCTCGCCGTCCGCGTTGACGAGCGGTCCGCCCGAGTTCCCAGGGTTGATCGCGGCGTCCGTCTGGATCGCGTTGATGAAGGCCGTGTCCGTCGCGCTGCCTGCCGACACCGGTCGGTTGAGCGCACTGACGATGCCCGTCGTGACGGTCCCCTGGAGCCCCAGCGGTGCGCCGACGGCGACGACAGGGTCGCCCACGACGACGCCGTCCGAGTCGCCCAGAAGGAGGGGCGTCAGGCCCTCGCGCTCGACCTTGATGACCGCGAGGTCGTACTCCGACGTGCGTCCGACGACCTCGGCGGCCTCCTCGGTCCCGTCCGCGAACACCACGACGATCTCGGCGTCGTCACCCGCGGCCGCGACCACGTGGTTGTTCGTCAGGATGTAGCCGTCCTCACGCAGCACGAAGCCGGAGCCGGTGCCCTCGCCCTGCGCGGACCGCACCTCGATCGAGACGACGCTCGGGAGCACGGCCCCGGCGATCGCCGCGACGCCCCTGAGCTCGCCGACGTCCTCGGCACCGACGACCTCCGGGAGCGCGGCGTCCGAGGGCCGGCTGTCGAGCACGCGCTCGGCGAGGACACCTCCCGCGCCGCCCGCGAGGAGCGAGAGCACCACGAGCGGGACGGCCCACACCGCGCTGAGGGCGCGCCGAGGGCGCCGAGGGGCGCGCTCGGGCACCGGGCGACCCCAGCTGTCCGTCGGGCCCTGGGGGAACAGCACGCCTGGCAGGTCCGCCGCCGGGGACGAGGCGTCGCTCCCCCGGGTGCCCGTCTCGTCGCCCGGGAGGGTCGTCTCCTCGAGCTGGACGTAGCCGGGCCGGTACGGCTGCGGCGAGGCCACCTGTCGCTCCACGGGCGGCTCCGGCAGCCGGGACTGCGGGGACGACGCCTCCGCAGACCGCGGCTCCGGGGCCCGAGGCTCCGGCGTCGCGGCGCCGGGGACGGGCGCGTCGGCCGACCGGTACGTCGACGGAGGGGCGAAGGGGTTGGTCGGCTCGGTGCTCACGGCTCCCATGTTCCCGCGAGGACCTCGAAGCCGCGTGAGATGCGTGCCGTGAGGCCGTCGTCGTAGTCCTGCTGAGGGTAGGCGGCGACGAGCTCGTCGAGCGCGTCCGACGGCGCCTCGGCGACCACGCTGACGACGCTGTCGCCCGACTGCCACACGCCGTGCCACGGCGCCGTCGACAGCACGTGCACGGTCCGCGAGCCGAGCGTGACCTGCTCCGCGGTCTGGGCCACCGCGGGATCGAGGCGACCGCGCTCCTCGGTCACGACGATGAAGCCGGCCTCGCCCACGAGGTCGACCTCGACGGCGCGCGACCCGTCGACGCCCTCCCACAGGCCCACGACCTGGTATCCCTGCGGAAGCACGTCCGGCGCCGCCCAGCCGTGCTCGGCCATCCAGGCGAGCGCCTCGTCGGGCGGCGTCGCGGTGGCCTGGTCCGCCCACGCCCCCGGCACGAGCGCGGCGTTCTGCGCCGCCGTGCGGGTCACGGTCGCGGAGCCGCCCGGGACGACGCTCGCCGACTGGTGCGTGGAGGTGCTCGCCCGGCCCAGCAGCGTCAGCGCGTGCGCCGGGTGCGCCTCGGGCACGACCGGTGGCTGCGCGCCGAGGGACACGAGGCCGACGACCGCGACCCCGACGCCGGTGGTCGCGGCGACGAGCCAGCGGCCGGGCACGTGGCGGCGGCGGACCAGGTCGCCGGTGAGGCAGTCGGCCGGCAGGCGGCGCCGGTCGTCGCTGCCGGGCAGGGGGACCGAGTCACCCATGAAGCGCGTGTCACGCCGCGGCGGCTGGCCCTGCTGGCCCTGGGCCGGGCAGGCGCCGAGCGCGAGCAGGCGTGCCGTGAGGTCGGGTGCGATCGGCACCTCGAACGCGGCGGAGAGCGCTCGCCTCGCGGCGCGCGCCGCGTCGAGCTCGCGGCGGCACTCCGGGCAGCCCGCCACGTGCGCGAGCGCACGGTCCGCGGCGTCCGGGGACAGCTGACCGTCCGCCAGCGCGCTGATCTGCGACCCGAGGTGCGTCACGCTCACGCCTCCCAGGGGGCCGGGTCCGCCGGCGCGAGCGCCACCGCCTCCGGCGCCCGGTGCGCGAGGGACTCCCGGAGCTGCGCACGCGCCCGGTGGATGCGCGAGCGGACGGTGCCGAGCTTGATGCCGAGCGTGACCGCGATCTCCTCGTAGGAGAGGCCCTCGATGTCGCACAGGACCACCGCCGCGCGGAACTCCGGCGAGAGCGCGTCGAGGGCGCGCTGGACGTCGTGGTCGAGGTTCGCGTGCTCGAAGCCGCGCTCGGGCGTGCCGTCCCCGACCGTCCCCGGGACCCGCTCGGCGTCGTCGCCGAGCGGTTCCATGCGGATCCGCTTGCGTCGGCGCACCTGGTCGAGGAACAGGTTCGTCGTGATGCGGTGCAGCCAGCCCTCGAAGGTCCCGGGCGTGTACGAGGAGAGCGACCTGAACACGCGGACGAACGTCTCCTGCGTGAGGTCCTCGGCGTCGTGCTGGTTGCCCGTGAGCCGGTAGGCGAGGCGGTAGACGCGCGCCGAGTGGTCGGTGACGATCTGCTCCCAGGAGGGCGGCACGTAGACCTCGGTGCCCGCGGGCACGCTCGTCGGGGCCGTCCCCGTCGCGGGTCCGTCCCCGTCCGTCGCGGGGCGTCGCCCACGCAGTACGGTTCGCAAGAGTCGTGCGCCTCCTGATGTCAGCCCCGGCGGGGCACACCCAGTGTCCCAGTCCTGGACAACCGTGGGAACGCGCGAGCCGTTCCCGGTGTTCCCGGCGCGTGTCGGCGAACCTGGCGCGCGCGTCCCCGGCCACCTGCCCGGCCCGCGCGGACCTGCGGCGATAGCATCGAGCCACCTGTGCACGACCCGCTCGCACGCCCGTCCACGACTGCCCCGGGAGGCCGCCATCTCCACCGACAAGTCCGCCAGCTGGGCCCACTGCGAGGACTTCCGGACGGCCGACGAGGTGCTCCTGCGCGCGACGGACCGCGCGGCCCAGCTCGGCTGCGGTGCGGTCTCACCGGGGACGGGCGCCCTGCTCCAGGTCGTCGCGGCCGCGCTCCGGGCGTCGGCCGTCGTGGAGATCGGCACCGGCGCGGGGGTGTCGGGCCTGTGGCTGCTGCGCGGCATGTCGCCCGACGGAGTCCTGACGACGATCGACGCCGAGGCCGAGCACCAGCGTGCCGCCAAGGAGGCCTTCCGTGAGGCGGGGATCCGCCCGACCCGGGCGCGCACCATCACGGGCCGCGCGCTCGAGGTGCTCCCCCGGCTCACCGACGGCGGTTACGACCTGGTCCTGGCCGACGGCGACCCGCTCGAGCTCGCAGAGCACGTCGAGCAGGGCCTGCGTCTGCTCCGGCCGGGCGGGGTGCTCGCCGTCGCGCACGCCCTCGCGGGCGACCGCACGCCCGACCCGGCGCGACGCGACCCGGTGACGACCGCCCTGCGCGAGGTCACGCGCGCCCTGCGGGAGGACGACCGGGTGGTGCCGTCGCTGGTCCCGAGCGGCGACGGGCTGCTGCTCGCCGCACGGCGCTGACGCCCGTCGGCGGTCGCTGACGCCCGTCGGCGGTCCCTGAGGGCCTCTGGCGCCGCTCGGCGCGGCGCCGGGACCGAAGGTCAGCGCAGCAGCGTGAGCCAGCGCAGGAGCGCTCGTGCCCCGAAGCCCGTCGCGCCCTCGGTGACCTCGTGGGCCGTCGCCGCAGCGCGCGCCGGCCCTGCGATGTCGAGGTGCGCCCAGCGCCGGCCACCCGTGAAGTGCTCGAGGAAGAGCGCGGCCGTGATGGAGCCCCCGCCGATGTGCGGGTCGTCCGTCACGTGACGCAGGTCGGCGATCGTCGAGCGCGTCGCGGACCGGTACTCGTTCACGAGCGGCATGCGCCACAGCGGCTCCCCCGCCTCGGCGCCCGCCTCCTCGAGCGAGCGCGCCAGGCCCTCGTCGGCGCTGTACAGGGCCGCGTACTGCTTGCCCAGGCCCAGGGTCGCCGCGCCCGTGAGGGTGGCGACGTCGATCAGCAGGTCCGGGTCGAGGTCGGCCACCGCGTGGCTCAGCGCGTCGGCGAGCACGAGGCGGCCCTCGGCGTCGGTGTTCGCGATCTCGACCGTGGTGCCGTCGTACATCCGCAGCACGTCGCCTGGCCGGTAGGACGAGCCACCGAAGGCGTTCTCGGCGAGCGGGAGCACGGCTGTGACGCGGTGGCGAACGCCCGCGCTCGCCGCCGCGAGGACCGTGGCGAGCGCGACGGCCGCCCCGGTCATGTCGGTCTTCATGGGCACCATCGCCTCGCGGGGCTTGATGGACAGCCCGCCCGTGTCGTAGGTGATCCCCTTGCCGACGAGCACGACGTGCCGCGCGCCGACGGGCCGGGCCCGACCGGTCCCGCGCGCGGCGGGACGGCGGGCACCCGCGTCCGGCTCGTACCTGACGGTCACGAGCCGGGGGCCGTGCGCCGAGCCGGAGCCGACCGCGAGGATCCCGCCGAACCCGCGGTCGGCGAGGGCCTGCGGCTCGAGGACCTCGACGGTGAGTCCCGCGTCCTGCGCGAGCTCGGACGCACGGTCGGCGAACCAGGCAGGCGTCTTCGTGTCGGACGGGGTCGCGGCGAGGGTCCGCACGAGCCAGGTGGCCTGGGCGGCGATGCGACCCGCGACGACCGCTGCGTCCGGGTAGCGGCCGAGCAGCACGAGCGAGCGGGCCGCGGCGGGCGCCGGGGACCCGGTCGCCCGGCTCGGGTGCCGGTAGGAGCCGAGGACGTACCCCTCGACGAGCGCGGCGGTGCCCTCGGCACCGCCGTCGGCACCGACGGTCGTCACGACGGTGCGCAGGCCGCGGGTCGCACGTGCGACCGCGGCGCCCGCCCGGCGCAGGTCACGCGGGGTCCCGCTGCCGACGCCCACGATGACGAGCCGGGGCGGCAGGCCCGCCCAGGGAAGCCGGGCGTCCGGGGCGGTCGCCCGGGGAAGCTGGACGGTGTGCGCCTCGCCCGGCGCTCCGTGCAGGTCGAGGCGGTCGGCCAGGTCGGCGAGGTCGACGCCGTAGCGTGCGGCGGCGTCCGCGGTGCCCGCGCGGGGCTGGACGCCCTCCTCGCCGTCGTCGCCCTCGGCGGGCGGGGCGACGGGAAGGACGAGGGCGTCGACCTCCGGCTCGGCGAGCAGCGTGCTCGTCGCCACGGAGCCGCGGACGACCTCGAGGTGCGGCAGCTCGGGGAGGAGCGTGCTCAGCCGCCGCGAGCCCTGCTCACGACGCAGTGCCGGTGCGGCGACGCGACGCCGGCTCGGGGACGCTGACGCCACGGTGCCCCTCAGCTGACGACGGAGGTCAGCGCCTCGCCCAGCTCGCTCGCCTCGGTCGCGTTGAGCTCGACGACCAGGCGGCCGCCACCCTCGAGCGGGACGCGCATGACGATGCCACGCCCCTCCTTGGTGACCTCGAGCGGCCCGTCGCCGGTCCTCGGCTTCATCGCGGCCATCGGTGGCTCCTCCGTGTCGGTCTGTCCCGGCCTCCCCGCGCCCGGTCGCGCGCCACCGGCACGGGCCGGGGGTGCTCGCGCTGAACGGCGGGAGGGACGGATGTCCGAGATCAGTCTAGTTCACCCGCCGTGCTCGCCGGGACCCGCCGGCCGCGATCCGGGACGCGCACCCGGGCGGAGCCGGGGCCCGCGGGGGTCCGGGGCTAGGGAGGCCAGCCGGAGGGCGGGACCAGGCGCCACAGCAGCGCTACCCAGGCGACCTGCCCGAGCACCCCGACCACGACCATCGCCGCGAGCGCGGTGCGAGGCAGCCGCGACCGGAGGGCGACGAGCGCGAGCACCCCCGCGACCGGCCAGGCGAGCAGGCTGAAGCGGACGAGGCTCGTCCCCGGCTCGACCACCAGCAGGAGGTAGGCGACGTAGCCGGCCGACCACCCCTGGAGCTCGGGGCCGAGGCGGGCCATGGGGCGGGTCGCGACCGCGAGCGCCGCGACGCCCACGAGGAGCACCAGCACGACCGGGCCCCACGAGCCGAGCAGCCAGCGCGCGACGTCGAGCCACGGCAGCAGCGGGACCACCTCGTCCCGACCTCGCCACGCGGCCTGCGTCTGCCCGTAGGCGTCGAGCTCCCCCGTGACGAGGCCGCAGACCGCGGGCCAGAGCACGCCCGAGGCGAGAGCAGCCAGGAGCAGCACCGCTCCCCCGACCCGCTCGGGCCGGGGCCACGCAGCGCCCGCGCGCGCCTGCCGCCACCGGACCACCAGGTGCGCGACGACGGCGACGGCGACGGGCAGCGCGACGGCGCGCGTCAGCCCGAGCGCGAGGACGAGCGGGAGCGCCGCCCCGTACCGCCGCACGACGAGGCACCACAGCGTCGCAGCCAGGAGGAGGAGCGCGAGCGACTCCGTGTACCCGACCTGGAGGACCGGCGCCGACGCCCAGACGGACAGGAGCGCGACCGTCGCGAGCGGCAGGGTCTGCACGACGCCCGCCCCCGTCCCGCCAGGCACCGCCGGTCCCGGTCCGCCCGGGCGCGCGAGCGCCGCGGCGACCGTCCGGTGGACCACGAGCATCGCGGCCGCGCCCAGGACGAGCGCGAGCGTCGGCGCCACAACCTCCCAGGGCGCACCCGTCACCTGCATGAGGAGGCGGCACAGGGCCGGGAAGAGAGGGAAGAACGCCCACGGGTTCTGCTGGACGAGGCCGTCCGCGCCCCGCGGCAGCTCGCCCGGGTATCCCGTCTCGGCGATCGAGCGGTACCAGCTCGCGTCCCACATGAGCCCCGTGTACTGCGCGTACGACGGCGCCGCGGGCGTCCAGAGGTTCGCCTCCTGCGTGCGCGCGACGGCCATCAGGATCACGGCGCTCACGATCCGCGCGGCCGCGTAGACGCCGAGCACCTTGAGCCACCAGGGTGCGCGGGCGACAGCGCTCACACGAGGCCGCGCACGGCGCGCACCGGTGGGCGGTCCCCGCGCAGGACCGCGACCATCTCGACGGTGCGCCGTGTCGCGCGCACGTCGTGCGCCCGGAAGACGCTCGCGCCCAGCCACGCCGCGACCGCCGTGGCGGCGAGCGTCCCCTCGAGGCGCTCGTCGACGGGCAGCCCGAGGGACTCCCCGACGAAGTCCTTGCGGCTGAGCGCCATGAGGACGGGGAAGCCGAGCGCGACGAGGTCAGGCGTGCGGCGCGTGAGGTGGAGCGAGTGCCAGGTGGTCTTCCCGAAGTCGTGCGTGGGGTCCACCAGGACGGAGCCCGGGTCGACGCCCGCGCGGACCGCGCGCGCCGCGGCGGCCGCGAGCGTGGCGAGGACGTCCACGAGCACGCCGTCGAGCGGGTCGGCCTCGGCACCCGCATCGGGGTCAGCGTCCGCGTCCGGCTCTGGGGCAGGCACGTACTGCGGCCGGAGCGGGTCGGTGCGCGGGGGCAGCCCACCCGTGTGCGAGCAGACGAGGCCGGCACCGGCGGCGGCGGCGACGTGCGCGAGCGCCGGGTCGTGCCCGGCCCACGTGTCGTTGACGAGGTCCGCGCCCGCGGCCGTCACGGCCTCGGCCACCTCGGCCCGCCACGTGTCGACGCTGATGGGCAGGTCCGGGAACGCGGCTCGGACCCGCCTGACGACCGGCAGCACGCGGTCGATCTCCTCCTCGACGCCGACCTCGGCGCCGCGACCCGCGCGGACCCCGCCGATGTCCACGAGGTCCGCCCCGTCGGCGACGGCACGCGCGACGGCCGCGAGCGCCGCGTCCTCGTCGCCGGCGCGGGCGGCGGGGTAGAACGAGTCGGGCGTGCGGTTGACGACGGCCATGACGGCGGCACGGTCCGGGGCCAGCACCCGGCCGCGCAGCCGCAGCGGCACCCCCGCCGTCGGCGGCAGACCTGTCCCGCCGGTCACCGCTCGCGCGAGGCCTGCTCGGCCTCCTGCTCGGCCGCAGCGTTCGCCGCGACGGCGGCCTCCTCCTCGGCACGCAGCTGGGCGTCCCGCTCGGCCACGAGCTCGACGGCCTCCCTCGGGTCGTCCACGAGCTGGATGAGGTCGAGGTCCTTCGCGCTGACGGTCCCGTGGTCGACGACCGGTCCGCGGAGCCAGTCGAGCAGGCCGCTCCAGTAGCTCGTGCCGACGAGCACGATCGGGAACTCCGTGACCTTGTGGGTCTGGACGAGGGTCAGGGACTCGAAGAGCTCGTCGAAGGTGCCGAACCCGCCGGGCAGCACGATGAAGCCCTGGGCGTACTTGACGAACATGGTCTTGCGGGCGAAGAAGTAGCGGAAGTTGACGCCGAGGTCGACCCACTGGTTCATGCCCTGCTCGAAGGGCAGCTCGATCCCGAGGCCGATCGACAGGCCGCCGGCCTCGTTGGCGCCGCGGTTGGCGGCCTCCATGATCCCCGGGCCACCGCCCGTGATCACGGCGTAGCCGGCCTCGACGAGCCCGCGGCCCACCTGGACACCGAGCTCGTACTCCGGCTGGTCGGGCTTGGTCCTGGCCGATCCGAAGACGCTCACGGCGGGGCCGACCTCGGCGAGCGCGCCGAAGCCCTCGACGAACTCGCTCTGGATGCGCATGACCCGCCACGGGTCGGCGTGGACCCAGTCCGCCCCGCCGCCGCGGGCGAGCAGGTTCTGGTCGCTCGTCGTCACCGGCACCTGGCCGCGGCGCAGCAGCACCGGGCCCCTGCGGTAGCCGTTCGTTGCGGGACGTCCTGGGATGTGCGCGGTCATGCGTCCGACTCTAGGAGGTGAGCCACGCCCGGAGCCCGGCGAAGCAGCCCGTGATCTGGTCCACCGGGCACCGCTCGTCGTCCGCATGCGCGAGCGTGGGGTCGCCGGGGCCGAAGTTCACCGCGGGGACACCGAGCTCGGTGAAGCGCGCGACGTCCGTCCACCCCTCCTTGGCCGCCGGGGGGCGGCCCGTCAGGCCCGTGACGGCGGCCGCGAACGCCGCGGCGGCGGGGTGGTCGAGGCCCGGCCTGGCGCCCGGCGCGGCGTCGGTCACCCGGACGTCATAGCCCTCGAAGAGGTCGCGGACGTGCGCCACCGCCTCGTCGAGCGACCGTGCGGGCGCGAACCGGTAGTTGACGGTGACGACGCACTCGTCGGGGATGACGTTGCCGGCGATGCCGCCCCGGATCCCGACGGCGTTGAGCCCTTCGCGGTAGACGAGGCCGTCGACGTCGACCGCACGCGGGGAGTAGGCCGCGAGCCGAGCGAGCAGCGGCGCCGCACCGTGGATCGCATTGACCCCGAGCCACGCGCGACCGGAGTGCGCGGCGCGACCGGGCACGCGGACCTCCGCGCGCAGCGTGCCGTTGCAGCCGCCCTCGAGCGCACCCGCCGTCGGCTCGCAGAGCACCGCGAAGTCGCCCGAGACCCAGTCCGGGTGGTTCCGCACCAGGCGGCCCAGGCCGTTGCGGTCCGCCTCGACCTCCTCCTGGTCGTAGAACACCCACGTGACGTCCCGGGTCGGCGCGGTGAGCGTCGCCGCGAGCGCGAGCTGCACCGCGACGCCGGCCTTCATGTCGACGGTGCCGCGGCCCCACAGCTCGGTGACGCCCGACGCGTCCGTGCGCAGCTCGGTCGGCAGGTTGCCCGCGACGGGGACGGTGTCGAGGTGCCCGGCGACGACGACGCGCTCGGACCGACCCAGTGCGGTCCGAGCGACGAGGGCGTCGCCGTCGCGCAGCACCTCGAGGTGGTCGAGGCCACGCAGAGCCTGGTCGACCGCGTCGGCGAGGCGCCGCTCGTCGCCGCTCACCGACTCGGTGTCGCACAGGGCGCGGGCCAGCTCGACGAGGTCGCCGGTGAGGTTGAGGACGGGGTCGGCCATGCCCGCGACCCTAGTCCGCGGCGCGGCGCGCCAGGCGTGGGGGGCCGCACCCCGGACATCTAGGCTGGCCCGCATGACTGATCGCACCGCCTGGGGCCACGGCCTGGCCACGCTGACGGACGACGGCACGGTCCTCGACGTCTGGTACCCGGAGCCGGTGCTGGGCACGGCGGACGACGCCGACCCCGACGCCGCCGCGCGGGCCGCGTCGCTGCGTGGGCGGCTCGAGGCCCTCGAGGGCGCCGACGTCGCGCGCGGGGTGCGCACCTCGACGGTGACGACGCGGATCGACCTCGACGCCCCGCCGTCGTCCACGGCCGACGCCTACCTGCGCCTGCACCTGCTCTCGCACCGCCTCGTCGCTCCCCACGGGCAGAACCTCGACGGCATCTTCGGCGTGCTGCCCAACGTCGTGTGGACGGACCGGGGCCCGTGCGCGGTCGAGGGCTTCGAGGAGACGCGCCTGCGCCTGCGGGCCGCCCACGGCACGGCACCGACGGTGCACGGCGTCGACAAGTTCCCGCGGATGGTCGACTACGTGCTGCCCTCGGGCGTCCGCATCGCCGACGCCGACCGCGTACGCCTCGGCGCGCACCTCGCGGAGGGCACCACCGTGATGCACGAGGGCTTCGTCAACTTCAACGCGGGGACCCTCGGCGTGTCGATGGTCGAGGGTCGCATCTCGGCGGGCGTCGTCGTCGGCGACGGCAGCGACGTCGGCGGGGGCGCCTCGATCATGGGGACGCTCTCGGGGGGCGGGCGCACCGTCATCAGCATCGGGCGGCGGTCGCTGCTCGGCGCGAACTCGGGCCTCGGCATCCCCCTCGGTGACGACTGCGTCGTCGAGGCAGGCCTGTACGTCACGGCCGGCACCAAGGTCACGGTCGTCGGCGCCGGGAGCGCGACGGACGGTGCGGACCGCACGGTCGTGGCGGCTCGCGAGCTGGCCGGCCAGGACGGCCTGCTGTTCCGCCGCAACTCGCTCACCGGGGTCGTCGAGGTGCTCGCGCGCGCGGGTCACGGCATCGTGCTCAACCCGGACCTCCACGCGAACTGAGGCGGACGTGATGGCACTCTCCCGCGCAGCCCGTCGGCGTCGCGCCGGCGTGCGGGCCGTGGCGGGCACCGTCGCGTTCTCGGCCGTCGTCGTCGGCGGCGGGATCGGTGTCGCCGCCTGGCTCGGAAGGTCCGACGAGGCTCCGGCCGACGCGCGGTGCGAGGCGGTCCTCGACGGCACGTCCTGGTACCTCGAGCCCGACCAGGCCGAGACCGCCGCGCTCATCTCGGCGACGAGCCTGCGCCGGGGCCTGCCGGCGCGCGCGACGACCATCGCGATCGCCACGGGCCTCCAGGAGTCGACCCTGCGCAACATCGACCACGGCGACCGGGACTCGGTCGGGATCTTCCAGCAGCGCCCGTCGCAGGGCTGGGGAACCGTCGAGCAGATCATGGACCCCGTGTACTCGACGAACGCCTTCTACGACGCGCTCGTCGACGTCGACGGGTACCAGGACCTGCCTGTGACCGAGGCGGCGCAGGCCGTCCAGCGCTCGGGGTTCCCGGACGCCTATGCCCAGCACGAGGCGCGCGCGCGGGCCTGGGCGTCGGCGATGTACGGCTACACCGGTGCGGCCGTGACCTGCACGCTCCCGGAGCCGGACGGTGCGGGGGACGCCGCGAGCGTGGTCGCACGCGTCGAGCGGGACTTCAACGGACTGGGTGCGAGCGTGCCGCAGGACGGGGTGGTGCAGATCGACGCCTCGCCGATGGCTGCGGCACCCGAGGACGCGGACCGGCTCGCGTGGGCCGTCGCCCACTGGGCGGTCTCGGTCGCGTCGCCCCTGGACATCGCGACGGTCCAGCACGGCGACCGGACCTGGGACAGGTCCACGGGCCGGTGGGTGCGGACCGAGGGCGAGCCGGCCGGCGCCGGGCTCGTCCTGGTCACCGTCGCGAGCTGAGGCGGTACCGCACGAGCCGTCCGCCGTCGGCTGCCCCGGTCAGAGGACGGCGGTCGTCAGCGGCCGTCCATCTCGACGTAGTCGCGCGACGTCGGGCCCGTGTAGATCTGCCGCGGGCGGCCGATCTTGGTCGCCGGGTCGCGCATCATCTCGCGCCACTGGGCGATCCAGCCCGGCATGCGCCCGACGGCGAAGAGCGGCGTGAACATGTTGGTCGGGAAGCCCATGGCCTTGTAGAGCAGGCCGGTGTAGAAGTCGACGTTGGGGTAGAGCTTGCGCTCGATGAAGTACTCGTCGTTGAGCGCGATCTCCTCGAGCCGCATCGCGATGTCGAGCATCTCGTCACGCTTGCCGAGCTTCGACAGGACCTCGTCCGCGGCCTTCTTCACGATCGCTGCGCGCGGGTCGTAGTTCTTGTACACCCGGTGGCCGAAGCCCATGAGGCGGACGCCCTGCTCCTTGTTCTTGACGCGCCGCATGAACTCCGTGGCGTCGCCGCCGCCCGCCTGGATGTCCGTGAGCATCTGCAGCACGGCCTCGTTGGCGCCGCCGTGGAGCGGGCCGGACAGGGCGTTGATCCCTGCGGAGACCGAGGCGTAGAGGTTCGCGTGGCTCGAGCCGACGATGCGCACCGTCGACGTCGAGCAGTTCTGCTCGTGGTCGGCGTGCAGGAGCAGGAGGACGTCGAGCGCCTTGACCATCGTCGGGTCCACGTCGTACGGGGTCCCGTTCGGCTGGAACGCCATGCGCAGGAAGTCGGCGACGTAGCCGCGGCCCTGGTCCGGGCCGATCATCTGCTGGCCGAGCGCGCGACGGTGGGCGTACGCGGCGATCGTGGGCGCCTTGGCGAGCAGCAGCACGGTGGCGAGCTCGACGGTCTCGGGGTCGAACGGGTCGACGCTCTCCGGGTAGTAGCCCGGCAGGGCGGACACGGCGCTCGACAGGACCGCCATCGGGTGCGCGTTGGTGGGGAACGCGCCGATGAGGGCCTTGAAGTTGTCATGCAGGTGCGTGTGGCGCTCGACGCGCTCGATCCACGCGGACAGGGCGTCAGCCGACGGCAGCTCACCGTGCGTGAGGAGGTACGCGACCTCGAGGAACGAGGACTTCTCGGCGAGCTGCTCGATGGGGTAGCCGCGGTAGAGCAGCACTCCCTGGTCGCCGTCGATGTAGGTGATCTCGGACTCGCAGGAGGCGGTGTTCATGAACCCCGGGTCCACGGTGACCAGACCGGTCTCCTTCAGCAGCGACGAGACGACGATCCCGTCGTTGCCGATGGACGCCTCCACGACCGGGAGCTCGAGCGTTCGCTCCCCGGTGCGCAGCTCCACCGGAGCGGTGGTGGTGTCGATCATGCTTCCTCCTTGCGGACCCGGCGTGCCGGGCGAAACCCCTGGGTGAGGCCCGAACGCGCTGGGTGGGCGTCGTCGGCCACGAAGACCGTACCTGCGAGTTGAGGCGTCGACCCACTCAACCATGGGTAGAACGTCCCGATCTGAGCGTGATCCCGGTCACACCGCGCGTCGTCGGCGGCGTCTGCCACGGGTCAAGGCCCAGTAAAGCAGATGCTTGGCTTATGCGATGACGGGTTCTTGCCCCGCGGACGCGGACGTCATGCCCCCGACAGCCGGGCGGCCGCACGGGCCACGTCGTCGTCCGACGCGGTGAGCGCCATGCGGACGTGACGCGCGCCCGACGGCCCGTAGAACGCGCCCGGCGCGACGAGCACCCCCAGGTCCGCGAGGTCGGCGACGGTCTGCCAGCAGTCCTGGCCGGGGCCCGCCGCACGCGCCCACAGGTAGAGGCCCGCCGGTGAGGCGTCGACCTCCAGCCCCGCCTGCTCGACCGCGGCCAGCAGGGCCGTGCGCCGCCGACGGTACCTGGCGCGCTGCTCGTCGACGTGGGCGTCGTCGTCGAGCGCCGCGACCATCGCGGCCTGCACCGGGCCCGGAACCATCATCCCCGCGTGCTTGCGCACCTCGAGGAGACGACCGACGAGCTGCGGGTCGCCCGCGACGAACGCCGCCCGGTACCCGGCGAGGTTGGACTGCTTGGACAGCGAGTGCACGGCGAGCAGGCCCTCGTGGCTGGGGCCGCACACGCGCGGGTCGAGGATGCTCGGCACACCACCCGACGCCCACGGCTCGTCCCAGGCCAGGAGCGCGTAGCACTCGTCCGAGGCGACCACGGCGCCGATCCGCCGGGCGGCGTCCACGACCTCCCGCAGCTCGTCGACGCCCAGGACCTGGCCCGTCGGGTTGCCGGGCGAGTTGAGCCACACGAGGCGGACGTCGTCCCGGCCGGCCCACGCCGTGACGTCGTCCGCGGGCAGGGGCGAGGCGCCCGCGAACCGCGCGCCGACGTCGTACGTCGGGTATGCGACCTCGGGGTGCACGACGACATCGCCCGGTCCCAGGCCCAGCAGCGACGGGAGCCAGGCCACCAGCTCCTTCGACCCGACCGTGGGCAGCACCGCACCCGGGTCGAGGGACGGCACCCCCCTGCGCCGGGCGAACCACGCGGCGACCGCCTCACGCAGCGCGGCGGTCCCGTGCGTCGTCGGGTAGCCCGGTGCGTCGGCCGCGGCCGCGAGCGCGGCACGCACGACCTGGGGCGTCGGGTCGACGGGGGTGCCGACCGAGAGGTCGACGATGCCGTCGGGGTGGGCCCGGGCGCGCTCGGCGAACGGGGTCAGGGCGTCCCACGGGAAGTCGGGAAGGCCCTGCAGCTGGAGACCCATGCGGGTGCGCGGGGGCGTGCGGGCGCCGGCGGACCGCGTCAGGCCGGGGTGCTCTGCGGCGGGAGCGCGGCGACGATCGGGTGGTCGTGGTCGATCTCGCCGAGCTTCGCGGCACCGCCGGGCGAGCCGAGCACGTCGAAGAACTCGACGTTCGCGCGGTAGTACTCGCTCCACTGCTCCGGGACGTCGTCCTCGTAGTAGATGGCCTCGACGGGGCACACCGGCTCGCACGCACCGCAGTCGACGCACTCGTCCGGGTGGATGTACAGCGAGCGCTTGCCCTCGTAGATGCAGTCGACCGGACACTCCTCGATGCAGGCCTTGTCCTTGACGTCGACGCAGGGCTGAGCGATCACGTAAGTCACGGGGGTCCCTCCACGAAGCGCATCGGCACCCTCTCGGGCGCGCAAGGCTCCTAGTATCCCCCACGTGAGCCGGTGCGCGACGGAAGGAGCCGCCCTGTGAGCGACCCGTGGACGTCATGGCCCGTCGGTGCGCGCGTCGTCGTGCGTCGACGCCTGGCGGACGGCAGGTACAGCGACGTCCTGGGCGACCTGCTCGCGACCGACGCGGCGGGGGTCCGCGTGCGCACCCGAGCCGGGGACGTGGACGTGCCCGGTGCGGAGATCGCGATCGGCAAGCTCGTGCCCCCGGCGCCCCCGCGACGCCCGCCCCGCGCGACCTGAGGGTCAGCCCGCGGGAGCCGGGCCGCGCGCCCTGAGGGTCAGCCCGCGGGAGCCGGGCCGCAGATGACCTGGTTCTGCGGCTTGTACCGGACCGTCCACGACTCGTTGTCCTGCTCCACGCCCTGGAGCAGGGTGCGGCGGGACACGGTCACGGTGAAGCCGGAGTTGCCGGCCGACTGCGGCTCGCACGTCGGGGACTGCGAGTACACCGTGGTCGGCGCCGTGACGCCCGAGCGGCCGCTCGTCGACGTCTCGACCGTCCAGTGCGGCGTGCTCCACACCCGGACGTGCACCCGTCCGCCCTCCACCCAGGCCTGCATGAGCGCGCCGTAGGGCGTGTTGTTGAGCCACTGCATGTCGAGGACGCCGGTGAAGATGGTGGCCTCGCGGCCCTCCGGGTAGCGCGAGAACCACTCGCTGTGCGGGTGGTGCTCCACGTCCTCGTAGCCCGCGAAGAACGCGGCGTTGTACGTGGTGGTGGAGATCTGCGAGAGCCCGCCGCCCCACGCGTCGGTGTGCTCGCCGCTCACGATCGCACCCGCCTGCACGTACCCGTGCGCGGCGTCGATCGGCCCGAGCACCTCGGTCAGGCTGAACGTCTCCCCGGGGCGGATCAGCGTCCCGTTGATCTTGCTCGCGCCGTTGATGATGTTCTGGGTCCGTCGGGGCTCGCTATTCAGCGGCGTGGAGAACTCGGAGACGACCTGCGTGATGCCGAGCGCCTCGAGTGCCGCGGTCGACTCCGCCGGGTCGGTCGAGACGAGCTCGACGCGGGCCGTGCGGTCGCTCGTGGTGCCCGCGGTCGCCACGGCGGAGGCCAGCGCGGCGGGGTCGAGCGTGGTGCCAGGGGTGCCTGGCACGATGACCGGCGCCCCGTTCTCGAAGGCGAAGGTTGCGTCCGACGGCGCCGTCAGCAGGTTCGTCGTGCGCGCGGTGACCGCCTCGACGAGCGTGGCACCGTCCATCTGCAGCACGAGCTCGTCACCCTCCGGCACGAACGACGCGGCTGCGGCGAGGACGTCCACCGGGAGCTCGGCCAGCTGGTCGGCGACCGACACGACGACGGGTGCGCCCGTGAGCGGCCGCGCGAGCTCCGTGAGCGCGCGGTCGACGGCGTCCTGCGTGATGGACGGGGCGGTGACCTCGGTCGGCAGCTCGACGGGCCGGGAGGCAGTGAGCCACCCGTCCCGGAGGATCTGCGCGGTCTGCTCCTCGTCGACGGCCAGGCCGTCGACTGCCGGTGTCGACTCGGGCTGGCCGTCGACCAGGACGACGGTCCCGTCGACGGGCTCCAGGACGAGGGCTGCCGCGACCTCCTCGACCGCCACGGTGAGCGCGGCCTCGTCGACGTCGGTCACCGGGTCCACGGTCCCCGCGCCGAACAGGTGGTGCCACAGGCGCACGGGCTGCAGGTCGAAGCCCGTGACCGAGGCGACCGTCGCCTCCGCGTCGAGCACCAGCCCCGCCTGAGACGGGTCGAACGTGGTGCGCTTCTCCCCGGCCGCGACGGGTACGGGTTCCGTGGTGGCGGTCTCGAGCGACGTCTCCAGGAGGGCGACCGCCTCGTCCGCGGGGAGGCCACCGATCTCCACACCGGCGACCACGGTGTCGGTCGGGACCCTGTCGGACCAGAACCACAGGACGCCCACGTAGGCGCCGCCGAGCACGACGAGGAGGGTCGCGACGACGCCGAGGACGCGTGGCCACCTGCGCCGGCGCTCCTCCTCCGGGAAGACGTCGATCGGGGACGCTGAGGCGTCGGCCACCGCGTCCGAGTCGCGCGACGGGCGCACCGAGGTGCGGGGCGGCGGAGGTGTCGCGGCGGCCGGCGCGGCGGCCGGCGCGTGCATGGGCGCGGCGGCCTGCGCCGCCGGCGCGTCCGTGGGGGTCGGTGCCGGTGCTGCGCTGGTCGACGCGACGGACGCGGTCCGCTCCAGGACCTCCGTGCGGTCGGTCGTGCCGGGTCCGTCGGGCGTGAACGACGTGACAGCCGGCACTGCTCCGTTCGGCTCCGGCGGCGGCGTGTCCGAGACGCGGCGCACGGGGATGGGGGTCCGGACCGGGACGCCGGGGACGCCGGGCACCTCGACCGGCATCTCCGCCTCGGTGGAGGCGCCGATCGGGGTGGAGGCGCCGATCGGCTCGGGCGCACCCTGGACCTCCGGCGGGGCCCCAGCCGCGGGGGCGTCCTCGGCCGGCACGGCGGGCATGACGAGCGTCGCGGACGACCACGGCTGGGGCTGCCACGAGACGCTCGGCGGCGCTGGGTCGCGCGGGGGTTCGGGTGTCGCCTCGGTAGGCGCCGCGGGGGTTGCCTGCTCAGGTGCCGGGGGCGGGGTCGGTGGGGTCAGCGGGGCCGCAGGGGTCGCCTCGGACGGGTCCGGCTCCGGCGCGGCGGGCGGCGGAGGCGGCGGGGGCTGCCACGACGGTGCGGGTGCGGGCTCTGGCTCGAGTGCGGCAGGCACGTCGGAGGCGGGCGGCGCCGACGCGGGTGCAGGGGCTGGCGGGGTTGCGGACCCCGGCGCCGGTGAGAGCTCAGCCTCGGTCTCGGGCGAAGGCGCGTCGGTCTCGGGCGAAGGCGCGTCGGTCAGCGGAGCGTCCGCTGCGACGCCGACGCCGTGGTCACGCGCGTGGACCGACGGAGCGGCGGCCGCGGGCGTGTCGGGACCCGTCTCCGCGGGTGCGATGGCCGGCTCGGGCGCCGCATCCACCGGCGGTCCGTCGGGTGCGGAGACGTCCGGCACCGACATCTGCTCCGGCCGAGGCCGCTCGTGGTGGTCGGTGGCCACGTGGTGCTCGGCGGCGTCCTGCGCCGGTGCGTCGGGCAGGGCGGGCACAGCGGGCACGTCGGGCACGGCGTCCTGCGCGGGCACGTCCTGCGCGGGCGCGTCCTGCGCGGGCACATCGGGCAGGGCCGGCACGGCGTCCTGCGCAGGCGCCTCGGACACCTCGTCCTGCTCGGTCGCCTCGTCCCGTGCCGGCACGTCGTCGTCGTGGGCCGGCACCTCGTCCTGCCCGGGCGCGTCGTCCAGCCCAGGGGCGTCGTCCTGCCCGGGCGCGTCGTCCAGCCCAGGCGCGTCGTCCTGAGCAGGTGTCTCGTGCTCAGCGGGCGCGTCGTCCTGTGCGGGTGCGCCCTCCTGCGCGGGGACGTCGCGCTGCACGGGCTGGTCGGGCGCGGGCGTCTGGGCGACCTCGTCGTGCGCGTCGGCCGCCTCCGCATCTGCGGGGGTGCGCGTGTCGTCGCCCGCGGAATCGTCCGTCGGCGGGCCCGCGGGGGCCGTGACGTCCGCGGCCTCGTCCGGAAGATCGGTCACATCGGCGTCGTCGGCCACGCCGTCAGCGTCGTGCGCAGCCTCGTCCGAGGCCGGTGCCGGCTCGACAGCGGCGTCGGCGTCCCCACCTGGTTCCGGAGCGGCCACCGGGGCCTCGGTCACATCGTCGTCGACGACGTCCTTCTCCGGTCCCTGCGTCATCGGATCCGCTCTCCCCTGCCCGCTGCGGCGAGCACGTCGCCCACCGGGCCAGATTCTACGTGCCCAGCCCGCCCGCCTGTGGCGCGCGACCCACGGGGCGCTCGCTGAACCAGCGCGCGGGCAGCAGACCGGCCAGGACCGTCACGAGGGCGCCGCCGTACCAGACGTAACCCACCGGCTGCGCCGCCACCAGCACGTCGCCGCCCGGTCCCTCGACCGCGAGGACGCCGACGGCGAGCGCGACACCGAGACCGACCGAGAGCATCCCGGCCCAGCCCGTCCAGGCGCGCGCCACGACGGAGGCCGACAGGACCGACGCGAGCGCGAGGACCAGGCCCCAGGGCATGTGCCAGCGGTGCACGACGGTCCCGACCACCCCGACAACCACCCCGAGGAGACCCATGGCTGCGAGGCGGGCCAGGACCCGGCCGTTGAGGATCGTCACGCGGGCCACCGTACTGCCGTCACACCGGCCGGCCAGGCCACCGGCCGCGGCTGCCAGCCGTGCGCGTAGCGGTACGCCTCGGCCGCCAGGACGGGCTGCAGCACGCCGTCGCTGAGCGCACGGGAACCGAGGACGAGGCCCGCCGGGTCGATCGCTGCCGTACCGGCGCCGGGGGTGCGAGCGACCTCGTCGACCACGCGCACGGCCTGGATCTGGGTCGCGTGGGCACGCATCGCGCCGACCACTGCCGACGCCACCGGTCGGACGTCGACGCGCACGTCGACCTCGGCGCCCGGGACCGCGCACGCGGGCACGGGACCCGCCGGGTCGGGGAGCCGCAGACCGGGCGCGGCGAACGAGCTCATGGCAGCGAGGCCGACCCGCAGCTCCTCGACAGGCAGCACGGACCAGAGCACCACGGGGACACGCCACGGCTCGTCCCCGGTCCGCGCGGTGCCGGTGACGTCGAGCTGAGCCAGGTCCAGCGCGCGCTGCATCACCCGGTGCGCCTGCACGTGGTCGGGGTGCCCGTAGCCACCCCCGGGCTCGTACCCGACGACGACGTCCGGCCGACGCCGCCGGATGAGGCGCGCGAGGTCGCCCGCCGCCGCGTCGACGTCGACCCCGACGAACGCGCCGTCGGGCAGGTGCTCCGCGGCGGCCGCACGGGCGACACCCGCCCAGGCCATGCCCGAGTCGGCGTACCGGGTGCGGCCGCCGGCGGCAGGCGGTGCCCGCAGCGCGTCGAGGAACGTGTGCTCCCCGACCCCCAGGGCCTCGAGGGCGTCGGCGAGCTCGCCCTCCCGGTGAGCGGCGAGCGCGGGACCGTCCCCCTCGAGGTGAGCGAGCCGCGAACCGATGACCTCGCCCTGCTCGCCCCGGGTGCACGTGACGACCGTGACCGGCCGTCCCGCGGCGGCCCAGGTGGCGAGCAGGGCGCCCGTGCTGAGCGTCTCGTCGTCGGGGTGGGCGTGGACGGCGAGCAGTCCCCCCTCGCCCGCGGGCGGGACGACGCCGTCAGTCACCATCGGCTGGGCCGCGGGCGGGTCAGGCGCGCTTGGCCCGCGCCGTCGCGCGTGCGCGCTCCGTCTGGTCGAGGACGACCTTGCGGATCCGGACCATCTCGGGCGTGACCTCGACGCACTCGTCCTCACGCGCGAACTCGAGGGACTCCTCGAGCGTGAGCTTGCGCGGCGGGACGAGGTTCTCGAAGTTGTCGGCGGTCGAGGACCGCATGTTCGTGAGCTTCTTCTCCTTGGTGATGTTCACGTCCATGTCCTCGTTGCGCGAGTTCTCGCCCACGATCATGCCCTCGTAGACCTCGGCCGTCGGCTCGACGAAGAACGAGCCGCGCTCCTGCAGGTTGATCATGGCGAACGGCGTGACCTTGCCCGCGCGGTCGGCGACGAGCGAACCCGTCGTCCGCGTCTCGATGGGGCCGGCCCACGGCTCGTAGCCGTGCGCGATCGACGAGGCGATGCCCGTGCCCCGGGTGTCCGTGAGGAACTGGGTGCGGAAGCCGATGAGGCCGCGCGCGGGCACGACGAACTCCATGCGGACCCAGCCCGTGCCGTGGTTCGACATGGTCTCCATGCGGCCCTTGCGCTGCGCGAGGAGCTGCGTGACGGCACCGAGGTACTCCTCGGGGACGTCGATCGTCATGTGCTCCATGGGCTCGTTGGTCTTGCCGTCGATCACCTTGGTGACGACCTGCGGCTTGCCGACCGTGAGCTCGAAGCCCTCACGACGCATCTGCTCGACGAGGATCGCGAGGGCGAGCTCGCCACGCCCCTGGACCTCCCACGCGTCCGGACGCTCGGTCGGCAGCACGCGCAGCGACACGTTGCCGACGAGCTCGGCGTCGAGGCGGTCCTTGACCTGGCGGGCGGTGACCTTGTGGCCCTTGCCGCCCTTGCCCGCGAGCGGGGACGTGTTGATGCCGATCGTCATCGAGATCGCGGGGTCGTCGACCGTGATGAGCGGCAGCGGCCGCGGGTCGTCGGGGTCGGTCAGCGTCTCGCCGATCGTGATGTCGGCGATGCCCGCGACCGCGACGATGTCGCCCGGGCCGGCCGAGTCGGTGGGCACGCGATCGAGCGCCTTCGTCTCGAGAAGCTCCGTGATCTTGACGTTCTGGATGGTCCCGTCGTGCCGGGCCCACGCCACCTGCTGGCCCTTGCGGATGGTGCCGTTGAACACGCGCAGGAGGGCGAGGCGGCCGAGGAACGGCGACGCGTCGAGGTTGGTGACGTGCGCCTGAAGCGGCGCGCCCTCGTCGTACTGCGGCGCGGGGATCTTCTCGAGGATGGTCGCGAAGAGCGGCTCGAGGTCGGGGCTGTCGGGGAGCGTGCCGTCGGCGGGCTGCTCGAGCGACGCACGCCCGGCCTTGGCGGCCGCGTAGACGACGGGGACGTCGAGGATCGCGTCCAGGTCCAGGTCCGGGACGTCCTCGTGGAGGTCGCTCGCCAGGCCGAGCAGCAGGTCGGTCGCCTCGTGGACGACCTCCGCGATGCGCGAGTCCGGGCGGTCGACCTTGTTGACCAGGAGGATCACCGGGAGCTTCGCGGCGAGCGCCTTGCGGAGCACGAACCGGGTCTGCGGGAGGGGGCCCTCGCTCGCGTCGACGAGGAGCACGACGCCGTCCACCATGGAGAGCCCGCGCTCGACCTCGCCGCCGAAGTCCGCGTGGCCCGGCGTGTCGATCACGTTGATGGTGATCCCGTCCGGCTGGCCGGCCGCGGCTGCCGCGGGTCCCCGGTACCGGATGGCCGTGTTCTTGGCCAGGATCGTGATGCCCTTCTCACGCTCGAGGTCACCCGAGTCCATGGCGCGCTCGTCGACGTGCGCGTGGGAGCCGAACGAGCCGGACTGCCACAGCATGGCGTCGACGAGGGTGGTCTTGCCGTGGTCGACATGGGCGACGATCGCGACGTTGCGCAGGTCGGAGCGCACAGGCATGCGGGACTCATCTCAAAGTGTGGGGAGATCGGGGAGCGCGCCACGACACTGGGCGCCGACCGATTTTACATGCACACACCCCGCACCCGCGCCGGGGGCCGCTCGACCCCGGGGTGAAGGACCCCGGGACCGAGCGTGCCCGTCGTCCCGGGCGGGTCCCCGTGAGACTCAGAAACCGGTGGGGGGCAGGTGCTCGCCCTCGGCGTCCTCGTGCCCGCGGCCCTTGCCGCGTGCGGCGTGGGCGGCCGCCTCGGCCTCCTCGAGCTCGATCTCGGCCCGCTGCGCCTCGAGCATCGCGTCGCGGTCCTGGCGACGCCGGCGCTGCTCCTCCGGGTCCGGGACGGGGACGGCCGCGATGAGCCGCTGCGTGTACGGGTCCTGGGGGTTGCCCACGACCTGCGCCGTCTCCCCCACCTCGACGAGCTTGCCGTGGTGCATCACGGCGATCCGGTCGGACAGCATCTCGACGACCGCGAGGTCGTGGGAGATGAACAGGCACGCGAACCCGTGCTCGCGCTGGAGGTCCTGGAACAGGTCGAGGACCGTCGCCTGCACGGACACGTCGAGCGCGGACGTGGGCTCGTCGGCCACGAGCAGCTTCGGCTCGAGGGACAGCGCACGCGCGATGCCGACGCGCTGACGCTGCCCGCCGGAGAGCTCGTGGGGGTAGCGGTTGCGCATCGCGCGCGGGAGCTCGACCTGGTCGAGCAGCCGCTCGACCTCACGGTCGAGGGCGGCGCCCTTGATCTGGCGGTGCAGGAACAGCGGCTCGCCGATGGACTCGCCGATCGGCAGACGAGGGTTGAGGGACGAGCCCGGGTCCTGGAACACGATACCGACCTGGCTGCGCAGCGGACGCAGGTCCTTGCGCGAGGCGCCGACCATGTCGACGCCGCAGATCTCCAGGGATCCGCTGGTCACGGGCAGCAGCCCGACGACGGCACGGCCGATGGTCGTCTTGCCGGAGCCGGACTCGCCGACGAGGCCGATGACCTCGCCCTGGCGGATCGTCATGTCGACCGAGTCGACCGCGCGGAAGGCCGCCGTGCGGCGGCGCCCGGGGTACTCCACGACGAGGTCGCGCGCCTGGAGCACGACGTCCTTGCCTGCGGCCTCCGCGGAGGGCTCGGCGACGCGCGCGGGTGCGCCGGCGGCCTCCGCGACCGCCGCGGCGGCGTCACGGGCCGCCTCGGCCGTGCCGCCGGCGCCCATCCGGCCGAGGTGCGGGACGGCTGCGAGCAGGCGCTGCGTGTACGGGTGCTGCGGGTTGCCGAAGATCTCGGCAGACGTGCCGTGCTCGACGACACGGCCGTCCTTCATGACGATGATGCGGTCGGCCATGTCCGCGACGACGCCCATGTCGTGCGTGATCAGGACGATGCCCGAGTTGATGCGCGTGCGCAGGTCGCGCATCAGCTTGAGGATCTCGGCCTGGACGGTGACGTCGAGCGCCGTCGTCGGCTCGTCCGCGATGAGGAGCTTGGGGTCGCAGGCCAGCGCCTGGGCGATCATCGCGCGCTGCCGCTGCCCGCCCGAGAGCTGGTGCGGGTAGGAGTTGAACCGGCGCTCGGGCTCCGGCAGCTCGACGAGCCGCAGAAGCTCGACGGCCCGCTCCTTGGCGGCCGCGGGACCGATGTCGAAGTGCGCGCGCAGCGTCTCGACGATCTGGAAGCCGACGGTGTAGACGGGGTTCAGCGCCGTCATCGGCTCCTGGAAGATCACCGCGATCTCGCGTCCGCGGATCGGCCGCAGCCGGCTCGGGGACATGCCGATCAGCTCGCGGTCGCCGAGCTTCGCGCTCCCGCGTGCGCGCCCGTTGGGCGGCAGGAGACCGATGAGGGACATCGACGACTGGGTCTTGCCCGAGCCGGACTCGCCGACGATGGCGAGCACCTCACCGGGCATGACGTCGTAGGAGACCTCGGTCGCGGCCGGGAACCACTCGCCGTCGACGTAGAAGTCGACGCCGAGGTCGCGGACCGTCAGGACGGGCGCCTGGGCGCCGTCCGGGGCCGGGGCCGGGGCGTGAGACGTGTCGAGTGCCACGGGATCAGTGTCCTTCCTGGGGACGCCGGTGCGCGCCGGGGGTGGCGGCGGATGCCGGGTCGAGGTCTGGGAGCATGTGGTGGTGAACGCGACCCGAGTCTTCTCGTCCACGTTCGGCCGGGTCCTGACGGCTGCCGTCGCGGTCGTCGCCCTGCTCGCGCTGGGGAGCGTGGTCGCGACGGACGGCCTGGGTGGCGCGCTGCTGTGGGCCGCGCCGTGCACCCTCGTGCCGGCCCTGGTGTGGGCGCTCTTCTGGAACCCGCGGGTCGAGGTGGCCGACGGCGGCGTCACCGTCGTCAACGTGCTGCGCACCGTGCACGTCCCGTGGCCCGCGTACCGCGGCGTCGAGGTCGCGTGGTCCCTCGTGGTGCGTGCCGACGACGAAGCTGTCACGGCCTGGGCGGCACCCCGCTCGAGCGGGACCGCGAACCGCACCGCGACGCGACGACGCGGCGGCTCGGTTCAGCCCTCGGAGCACGACGGCGCCGGACGCCGCTGGGAGAACAGCTCCGCCGAGCAGGTCGCGCGTGTGATCGCCGAGCGGCACACGCAGCTGGTCGCCGCGGGCCACCTCCGCCCGGTCGGCGCACCTGAGGCGCGCGCCACGGCCGAGGGACCGCGCACGACGAAGCGCTGGAACGTCGCCGTGCTCGCGGCGGTCCTGGGCCTGGGTGCCGCGACCGCCGTGTGCGTGATCCTCGGCTGAGGGGCGCGCACCTGCGCCGCCGAACGCCTCGGCGAGCAGGGAGGTCACGCGCCGTTCCCGGCGTCGCGGATGTTCGTCGGGCTCCCCGGGGGGTAGCTCCCGAGCGTGCTCGTCACCCGCTGGTCGAGGGACTTCTCCATCTTCCGCTGGGAGGGGATGCGCTTCTGACGCGGGTCGAACGCGTCGCGCAGGCCGTCACCGATGAAGTTGACGCTCAGGGCGATCGAGACGATGAAGAGGCCCGGCCACCAGAAGAGCCACGGCCGCGTCGCGAACGCGCTCTGGTACTCGCTGATGAGGCGACCCAGGGAGACCTCGGGCGGCTGGATGCCGAAGCCCAGGTAGCTCAGGGCCGTCTCCAGGAGGATCGCCGAGCTCATGAGCAGCGTCGTCGCGACGATGATCACGCCGATGGCGTTCGGGAGGATGTGCTTGAAGATGATGCGGCGGTCGCTCGCGCCCGCGACGCGCGCCGCGTCGACGAACTCGCGCTCGCGCAGGCTGAGGAACTCTCCGCGCACGAGGCGAGCGAGGCTCGTCCACAGGATCAGGCCGAGTGCGACGGCGAACAGCGTGCTGTTGACACCGCCGGAGAGCTTGCCGATGACCGCGCCGATGACGATCGTCGGGATGGTGATGAAGAGGTCCGTCGTCCGCATGAGGATCATCTCGAGGCGGCCGCGGTAGAACCCCGCGAGCGAGCCGATCGTGACGCCGACGAGGCACGCGACGAGCCCGATGATGACCATGACCTTGATGGAGGTCTGCGTGCCGAGCATGACGCGCGCGAACATGTCGCGGCCGATCTCGTCCTGGCCGAACGGGTGCTCGCCGAGAGCGAAGCCCGTGCCCCCGAGCCACGTCGGCATGCTGAGCGTGGGCGCACCGCCGGGGTTGAGGACAGGCCCCGGAGAGCCGGCGTGCTTCCACCAGCCGTCGATGGGACCGACGCCCACCGAGGTGAACGCGAGGAGAACGATGAACCCGAGCGCTGCGAGACCGACGAGCGCACCCTTGTGCCTGAAGAAGCGCCGCCGGACGATCTGCCCCTGGGACAGGCCGGCGACCTCCTTGAGCTCGATCGCGTTCTCGAGGGTCCCCGTGGAGTCCGGGGCGTCTGGAGCCGTGGGAGTCGTCATGCGTCCAACCTGATCCGGGGGTCGACGATCGCGTAGATGATGTCCGCGACGATGCTGGCGATGATCGCGAACGACGCGGTGATGAAGAGGTACGCCATCACTGGCTCGATCTCCGCGCCGCGGAGCGCGTTGATGAACAGCGAGCCCATGCCGGGCCGCGCGAAGACCGCCTCGGTGATGACTGCGCCGCCGATGAGCGTGATGACGTCGATCGGCACGATCGTCGCGAGCGGGATGAGCGTGTTCCGGAAGCCGTGGCGCACGACGACGACCCGCTCCGGCAGGCCCTTGGCGCGCGCGGTGCGGATGTAGTCCTGGTTCATGACCTCGAGCATGCTCGAGCGCGAGTACCGGGTGTACGCGGCGAAGGCCACGAGGATGAGCGTCAGCGTCGGCAGGATGAGGTGGGTCGACGCGTCGAGCACCTGGACCCAGTAGTTGCCACCGAGGTTCGGCGTCCGGTCACCGAACGTCGGGATCGGCCGGCCGCCCAGGGCGTTGGAGTACGGGACCCACACCTGGAGCACCTGGTCGACGAACACCAGGGTCGCGACGACGAGGGCCGTGATTCCCGCGGAGCGCATCGACACGCCCCGGTCCGGCCCGCCGAAGAGGAAGCCGATGAGCACACCGCTCGCGACGGCGACCACGCCCATGCCCGCGATCAGCAGGTGCGACTCGACGATCTCGTCGAACAGCCCCTGGACCGGGAAGTACAGGGCCACGCCGAGCGCCACCGTCGAGAGCGACGCGAAGAGTGCCCTCCGGTTACGCAGGCCGGCGGAGACACCGGTGATCGCGAAGGCTGCCGCGGCACCGAGGACGAGGACGAGGATCGGGCCCAGCTGCGGGTCCGACCACCAGTCGGTGAGCTGCAGGTAGGCGAGCATCGCGAACGTCGCGGCCAGCCCGAGCGCGAAGGTCTGGACGCGGCGTCGGACCGAGCCGCCGACCGCGAGCATCCAGAGCAGGCCGCCGAGGAGCGCGATCACCGTGATCACGACCCACGAGAGCACCGGGTCGCGCAGGAAGTCGTTGAAGCCGATCGCGCCCCACTGCTTGAGCAGCACCGCGATCCAGAACGAGGGCAGCGAGTACAGGAGGAACGACAGGAAGATGATGAGGTAGTCGAACGAGCTGTACTGACGCAGCGCGCTGACGATGCCGATCGTGACGCCCAGGAGGAGCGACAGCAGTGTCGCCGCGGTCACGAGCTGCAGGGTCGAGCCGATCGCGTGCGAGATCATCGGCCCGACCTCCTGGCCGGTGCGCCACGCGACCCCGGGGTCACCGGTGACGAAGTTGCCGAGCCAGTGGAAGAACCGGAGCACGACGTTGGTGTCCAGGTTCAACAGCTCGATGCGCTGGTCGATCAGCTGCTGCTTGTTGCTCGCGGTGCTCTCGCGCAGGTCGGCCAACGGGTCGATCGAGCGGTCCACCAGCAAGAACATCAGGAAGATCGCCGCGAAGAGCGTGGCAAGGCCTGCCAGCACGCGGCGTGTGAGGAAAGACAGCACCGGAAGGCGTCCTTCGGTCGTCGGGGAGACTCAGCGGGTGATCCTAGACCCGCGAGTGTGGTTGGCCGGTATTCCGCGGGCCGTGGGGGCAGCCGGCGCGGCGGCGGAGAACGTGCGAGGGCGCCGGGTACGCGTGCCCCGGCGCCCTCGGACGGTCGTGCTAGGCCTCGCTGCCCGTCGGGGAGGGCGCGCCCGAGGGCGCCCTCCCCGACGGGGTCGATCAGAGGGTGACGGTCACTCCGCTGCGGAGCCCGCCGTCCAGTTCCAGAAGCCGGCGAAGATCGTCGGGTTGATCGAGATCTTCGAGACGCCCTGGAGCTTCTCCGGGTTCCAGGCGGTGACGCCGGGGAACTGGAAGATGGTCACGCCGAAGGCGTCGTCGACCAGGTGCTTCTCGATGCTGCCGAGCAGCTCCGCCTGCTTCTCCTCGTCCGTGGTGACCTGGAGCTCGTCGAGCAGCGAGTCCACCTCGGGGTTGGAGTAGCCGTAGAAGTTGTTGCCCGTGCCGTCGGCGTTCGTCCGGTAGTTCGAGTCGAGCTCCGTGACGGCCGTCGACTGCGACTGCCAGCCGAACAGCGCTGCGTCGTAGTACGTGGTGGCGTTGTCGAGGTCCGTGCCCCAGTCGGTCTGGACCTGGTACGGCGCGACCGTGAAGCCGGCCTCGGCGGCCGAGGCCGCGATCAGCTCGTACTCGTTCTGGCGACGCGTGTTGTTCGGGTCGAACAGCAGCCGGACGTTGATCGGACCGGCGACGCCGGCCTCGGCGAGAAGCGCCTTGGCGCCCTCGATGTCGACCTCGCCGTACTGCTCGGACTGCCCGTTGACGGCGACGACGTCGTCGTACAGCGGGGAGCCGGGCACGACGCTGTAGGAGTCACGCAGCTCGGCGTTCTCGTTGAGCGGCTTGATCAGGTTGTCGATGATCTGCTGGCGCGGGATCGTCTTGAGGAACGCCTGGCGCACCTTGAGGGCCTTGTCGGCGTCGCCGCCGTACATGGCCGGGTCGAACGCCCCGCCGTTGGTGACCTGCAGGTCGATGTGCTCGTACGTGCCCTCGTCCGAGGTCTCGATCTCGAGCCCGTCGATCGCCTGGAGCGCCTCGAGGACGTCGGCCGTGGCCTGCGGGCTGATGAGGTCGACCTCACCGTTCTGCAGCGCCTGGACCTGGCCCATCGGGTCGCCGTTCCAGCGGACCGTGACGGTCGGGATGGCGGCCGTGAGCTCGCCCTTGTAGTTCTCGTTCGTCTTGAGCGTCATGTACTGCTCTTCGACGAAGTCGGTCATCACGTACGCGCCGCTGGAGAGGTAGAGCTCCTCGTCCTCGGGCAGCGAGGTGTAGTTGAAGTCCGTGCTCCAGACCTTGGAGATCTTCGCGATCGCCTCGGAGTCGTCCTCGGCCAGCGCGTCGACGAGCGCCTGCTTGGCCTCGGTCGGGTCCTCGATGCCGAGGGCGCGCTTCACGACGACGTGGGCCGGCAGGTTCGGGCCCGTGATGCAGGTCTCCCAGTCGGCGAACGGCTTGGAGTAGACGAGGGTGATCGTCTTGCCGTCGATCTCAGGGATGTCCTCGATCAGGGGGACGCAGGAGGACAGGCCGTCGAAGTAGATGCCCGCGTCGATGGCCTCCTGGTTCGTGATGTTCCCCTCGTCGTCCGTCTCGGGGGTCACGTTGTTGTAGGTGCCGACCTGGGCGGCCCACTCGAGGAGGAAGTCGGCCGGGTCGACGGGCACGCCGTCGGACCACTGCGCGTCGTCCGCGAAGGTGTACTCGATCGTCAGCGGGTCGTCCGAGGTCTTCTCGTACGTGCCGAAGGACTCGTCCTGGACCAGGTTGAGCTCCTGGTCGTAGTAGTTGAAGGACGAGTTCATCAGGTAGCGCAGGACCGAGTTGGCGGTTGCGTTACCCGTGGCGCTGTTGATGTTGTACGAGTAGAACGGCTGGTTCCACGCGATGTTCACCGACGCCTCGGTGCTGATGCCCGCGTTGTCGTCCTCGGAGCCGTTGGCTTCGTCTGCGTCACCGCTGCAGCCCGCGAGCACGAGCGCGCTCGCTGCAGCGACCGCGACGGCCGCGGACTTGCGTGAGATCCTCAATGTTCCTCCTGACAAGGATGTGGTGAGCGACATTGGGCCCTTCGGCCCCTCGGCAGCCCGCACTCGGGCTCGCTGGAGCCACCCGGCGATCGCTCACCATGTGGTTGCCGCGACTGTACCCCCGCGAATCCCGGCATTCGGGACGCGTAACAGTTCGGGTTGGTGATCGTTACCTGATCGATACTGGCCGGTACGTCTCACCAGACGAGACGACCCCGGAGGTCGGGCCCGGGCTCCCCCGGCGAGGGTCCGGCTCCTGTCGACGGAATCCGTTGCGCCTATCCGGGTCTGGCCGGTGAACCGTCGTCAGACGCACCGCTGACAGGCGCTAGCACATCGCGGCGCCCGATGCCGGTCTCCGAGACGGATCCGGCCCCGCGCGGGCCCCGTCGCACTGCGCGACGCCGACGGGCCACGGGCCTGTTAGCGTCGGGGAGCAGGTCGTCCGACACTGCCGACGGCGGAGGTCAGGGGGCTGACGTGGGCACTGACGCCTCGCCCGCTGCGCCCCGCCGACGACGCGGTGACGACCTCCCCCAGGGTGACGACGCCCGGCGCGTGCTCGGCGAGCTCGCGATCCGGGCCGCGGGCATCGGGACCTTCGACTGGGACCTCGTCACGGGCCGCCTCGCCTGGGACGACCAGCTGCTCGACCTGTTCGGCTACGACCGCAGCTCGTTCGACGAGACGATCGAGGGCTTCTCGGCCCGCGTCCACCCGGCGGACCAGCCGCGGGTCTCCGCCGCCCTCGCCTCCGCGATCGACACGTGCGGCGAGTACGAGGCGGAGTACCGGGTGGTCGCGCCCGACCGACCAGTGCGATGGGTCGCCGCGCGGGGACGGGCCCTGGCCGACGGCACCGGACGCGCCGTCCGGGTGCTCGGCGCCGCCTACGACCGCACAGCGGTGCACGACAGCGAGGCCCGGGTCGCGCGCGTGCTCGAGGCCACGCCCACCGCGTTCTACTCGCTCGACCACGCGTGGCGCTTCACCTACGTCAACGCCGAGGCCGAGCGGCTCCTCGGGACGGCACGCGAGGCACTCCTCGGGCGCGTCGTGTGGGACCTCTTCCCCGCCGCCCTCGACTCGGCATTCGAGGAGAAGTACCGGCGGGCGCTCGCCGAGCAACGTCCCGTCGTCTTCGACGCCTACTACCCCGCGCCCCTCGACGGATGGTTCGAGCTCCACGCGTGGCCGAGCCCGGACGGCCTCTCCGTGCACTTCTTCGACATCACCGCACGGCGGGCGGCGCAGGAGGAGGCGGAGCGGACGGCCGAGCGTGCGTCGCTGCTCGCCGAGGTCACGGCCGCGCTCACCGGCACCCTCGACGCCGAGGAGGCGGTCGCGCGCCTCGCCCAGCTCGTCGTCCCCGCGCTCGGCGACTGGTGCGTCGTCACGCTCGTCGACGACGACCACGCCGACCTCCGCCGTGGCCTCCGCGACATCGGCTGGTGGCACGCCGACCCCGCCCAGCGCCCCCTCGTCGAGCGGTACGCGAACCTGCGGCTCGACGCCCTCGAGCCCCGCTCGTTCGTCGCGCAGGCACTCCAGTCCGGTGAGCCCGCGCACGTCGAGGAAGGCGCGACGCGCGCGGTCCGCTCCGTCCTCAAGCCCGGTGAGGCCAGGGACCTGCTGGACCGGCTCGCGCCCGAGGCCGTCGTCGTGCTCCCGCTGCGGGGCCGCGGCCGGACCGTCGGCCTGCTGAGCCTGTTCGCCGGCGCGGAGCGCGTGCCCATGAGCCCCGCCGACATCGCCACGGCGCAGGACGTGGCGGGCCGTGCCGGGCTCGCGCTCGACAACTCGCGCCTGTACCGCCAGCAGCGACGTCTCGCCGAGGGCCTCCAGCGCTCGCTCCTGACACCCCCTCCCGAGCCGGACCACATGCAGGTCGTCGTCCGCTACGTCCCAGCTGCGGAGGCGGCCCAGATCGGCGGCGACTGGTACGACGCCTTCCTCCAGCGCGACGGCGCGACCGTCCTCGTGATCGGGGACGTCGTCGGCCACGACACGGCGGCGGCCGCCGCGATGGGCCAGGTCCGTTCCATCCTGCGCGGGATCGCCGTCGCGACGGGCGCCGGGCCCGCACAGCTGCTGCGCGAGGTCGACCAGGCGATGCGCACGCTCCAGGCCACCACGATCGCCACAGCCGTCGTCGCCCGCATCGAGCAGACGCCCGAGGACCTCGCGCACCTGCGCACCCGCGTGCGCTGGTCGAACGCGGGTCATCCGCCGCCTCTGGTCATCCGCCCCGACGGCACCGTCGTCCCGCTCGTGGCGGCCCAGGGCGACCTCCTGCTCGGCGTCCTGCCTGACACGCTACGTCGCGAGACCGAGGTGGTGCTCGACGCCGGGTCCACGGTCCTCCTGTTCACCGACGGCCTCGTCGAGCGTCGCGCCCAGCCGCTGCGCGCGGGGCTCACGCGCCTCCAGCAGGTGCTGAGCGAGCTGGCGCGGCTCGACCTCGACCTCGACGCGCTGTGCGACGAGACCCTGCGGCGCATGCTGCCCCCGCACCCGGAGGACGACGTCGCGCTCGTCGCCGTGCGCCTGCACCCGCAGGTCGGCCCCCGCCCGCCCGAGGCCGGGCCCAACCGGGTGCCGCCGGACGTCCCGCCCGCACCCGAGGCTCCCGCCGGCACGGCTGGTGCGGCTGGTGCGGAGGGCGAACGCCCCTGACGCGAGGGCCCGGGGAGACGGTGGTTCGATGGGGCCGTGATGATCTTCCATCTGGCGCACCGCGACGAGTGGGACACCGCGTCGACCACCGGTCCCTATGCGACCTCGACCCGGGGCGCGAGCCTCGACGAGGTCGGCTTCATCCACGCCTCGTACGAGCACCAGCTGAGCCCGGTGGCCGAGCTCGTCTACGCCGACGACGAGGCGGAGCTGTGCGTCCTGGTCCTGGACGCGGACGCCATCCGCGCCGCGGGAACACCTGTCGTCGACGAGGACGGCGGTGACGGAGAGCTGTACCCGCACATCTACGGGCCGATCACGCCGGCGTTCGTGACCGACGTCCGCCCGGCCGGCTTCGACGCCGAGGGTCGCTTCCGGTTCTGACGCGCCTGGGGGTCGTGGCCTCCTCTGACGCGAGGGCGGAACGCCGCCCCGTCGCATCGCCGACGGCCATCGGGAGACGCGCGCCGGATCACGGTCGTCTCGCGCCGCTGCGACCGCTGCGCCGCGCCGATGACGTGGTTCAGCCGCTACCGGGAGCCGCGGCGCGGAGCATCCTCACCGCCGTCGTGCGCACCCGTTCACGGAGCTCCTCCGGACGCTCGATCACCACCTCGCAGTCGAGGGCCGCGATGACCGAGACCAGCCAGCCCAGGTCCTCGGCGTGGATCTCCGCCCTGTGCCACGGCAGCCGGTCGTCGTCCGCCGTCGGCGTGCCCCTGCGTCCCAGCCGCTCGAGCCCGGCCACGCTGGCCGGGAGATGGGCACGGATGCGTTCCTCTGTCTGCCGGATGCGGAGGACCACCTTCCACCGGTAGTCGGCGTGGACGAGACGCTCCGTCAGCCGCGCCGCCACGTCGTCCCGCTCCGGCGGTACGAACGTCTGGGCGAGCGACCGTGCGGTCTCCACCCGATCGACCCGGAAGACACGCTCCTCCTGCGTGCCGGTGTCCAGCGCAAGGAGGTACCAGTGGTCCCCGCGAGCGATGAGCCCGTAGGGGTGCAGGGTCCGTCGGGACGGCACGCCCTCTCGGTTGCGGTAGCGCACGTCGACGGCCCGCCCGAGGTCGAGCGCGTCCGCCAGGGTCAGCATCACCGCGGGGTCGGGGTCGCCGTCGCGAACGCGACCGTCACTCACCATCGCGGCGAGCACGGCATCGATGCGCTCCGCGTCCTGGGACGGCAGAGCTCGCTTGACCTTGGACAGGGCGGTCTGCGCGGCCACGCCGGGCCCGTCCCGCGTGGGCCGCACGCGGGACAGCCCGAGGAAGACGGCCATCACCTCCTCGCTCGTGAACGTCAACGGCAGGACACGCCGGCCCGGCATGAGTCGGTACCCCCCGTAGCGCCCGCGCAAGGACTCGACAGGCACGTCGAGGGCGACCAGCCGCCTGACGTCCCGACGGACCGTCCGTTCGTCGACGCCGAGGCGGTCCGCCAGCTCGGACACCGTGCGCACGTGCGCCGACTGCAGCAGCTCGAGGAGCTTGAGCGCTCGCGCGGTGCCGTCGGCCATGCGCCCATCATCGCCAATACCGGGCGGATGCGGCCCGGAATCCCTTCTACGGTCCGCGTGTGGCCTTTCCGGCCACGGGCACCGACACGCGAGGAGAGAGAGCCATGCAGCTCACCGCCACCCGGATCATCACCGACGACCTCGACGCCCTGGTCGCGTTCTACGAGAAAGTGACCGGGATCAGCGCGACCAGGCTCCATCCGATGTTCGCCGAGCTGCGCACCGGGCTCGGCACGCTCGCGATCGCCAGCTCAGCCACCGTCCCGCTGCTGGGCGCCGACGCCGCGGAGGCCCGCGCGAACCGGAGCGTGATCCTGGACTTCCTGGTCGACGACGTCGACGCGACGCGCGACGCCCTCCGGGACGTCGTCGAGGTGTTCGTGAACGAGCCGACGGACATGCCCTGGGGGAACCGCTCGCTCCTCCTCCGAGACCCCGACGGCAACCTGGTCAACGTCTTCACGCCGATCAGCGAGCTCCGCCGCCCCGGCACGGCGGAGGGACCCGGGCTCACACGTTGAAGCGGAACTCCACCACGTCGCCGTCGGCCATGACGTAGTCCTTGCCCTCGATGCGGGCCTTGCCTGCCGCGCGGGCCGCGGCGATGGACCCGGCCTCGACGAGGTCGTCGAAGCTGATGACCTCGGCCTTGATGAACCCTCGCTCGAAGTCGGTGTGGATGACGCCCGCGGCCTGCGGTGCGGTCCAGCCCTTGCGGATCGTCCACGCGCGGGCCTCCTTGGGCCCTGCCGTGAGGTAGGTCTGCAGGCCGAGGGTGTGGAAGCCGACGTGCGCGAGCTGGTCGAGGCCTGCCTCGGCCTGACCCGACTCGGCGAGCATCTCGGCGGCGTCCTCGGGGTCGAGCTCGACGAGCTCGGACTCGAGCTTGGCGTCGAGGAAGATCGCGTCGGCCGGGGCGACGAGCGCCCTCAGCTCTGCCCTGCGCGCGTCGTCCGCGAGGCCCGCGTCGTCCGTGTTGAACACGTAGATGAACGGCTTGGTCGTCAGGAGCTGGAGCTCGCGCAGGGCGGCCGGGTCGACGCCGGCCTTGGCGAGGCGGTCCTGGGCCGCGAAGAGCGTCGACCCCTCGGACAGCACCGTGTACGCCTCCTGGGCGGCGGTGAGGACCGCGGCGTCCGTCTTCTTGCCGCGCACCTCCTTCTCGAGGCGCGGGATCGCCTTCTCGACGGTCTGCAGGTCCGCCAGGACCAGCTCCGTGTTGATCGTCTCGATGTCGTCGGCCGGGTGGATGCGGCCCTCGACGTGCACGACGTCGTCGTCGGCGAACGACCGGACCACCTGGCAGATCGCGTCGGCCTCGCGGATGTTCGCGAGGAACTTGTTGCCGAGGCCCTCCCCCTCGCTCGCGCCGCGCACGATGCCTGCGATGTCGACGAACGAGACGACCGCCGGCACGAGGCGCTCGCTGCCGAAGATGTCGGCGAGCGTGCGCAGGCGGGGGTCGGGCAGCGGGACCACGCCGATGTTCGGCTCGATCGTCGCGAACGGGTAGTTCGCGGCGAGGACCTGGTTGCGGGTCAGCGCGTTGAAGAGGGTGGACTTGCCGACGTTGGGCAGTCCGACGATGCCGATGGTGAGAGCCACGGGCGACGAGTCTACGGGCGCGCGCCGCGACCCGTGTCCCCTCGCGCGTGTGGGGGCGGGCCGGATGTCGGTGGGCGCTGGGAGGGTTGGGGCATGGAGACAGCCCTCGTCCTCGCCGGCGTGCTCGTCGGTGCCCTGATCGGCGTGCTCGTCGGGCGGGTCCTCGGCGCGCAGGGTTCCGCCGCGCGTGTGCAGGCAGCCGAGCTCGACGCCGCGCGTCTGCGGGTCCAGCTCGAGACCGAGCGGCAGATGGCCACGGAACGGCTCGCGGCTGCGCAGGGTGACCAGCGACGCCTCACCGACCAGTTCCGCGCGGTCGCGGCGGAGGCGCTCGCCGCGAACAACGACCAGTTCCTCGGCCTCGCGGAGCAGCGCCTGCGCGCCACGCAGCAGAGCCACGAGGCCGCGCTCGCGACGCGTGAGCAGGCCGTCCGCACGCTCGTCGAACCCATCGCGACGGTCCTCGACGAGGTCAGGGCGGAGGTGACGGCGGCCGAGCAGGCGCGCCTGGTGAGCCAGAGCGCCCTCGGGGAGCAGGTCCGTGCGATGCGGGAGACGTCGGACCTCCTGCGCAGCGAGACGGGCCAGCTCGTCACCGCCCTGCGCTCCTCCCAGGTCCGCGGCCGCTGGGGTGAGCTCCAGCTGCGTCGCGTCGTCGAGGCGGCAGGCATGCTCGAGCACGTCGACTTCGTCGAGCAGGCATCCGTGCGGACCGACGACGGCGCGCAGCGGCCCGACATGGTGGTGCGGCTCAGCGGTGGGAAGCAGGTGGTGCTCGACTCCAAGGTCGCGTTCCTCGGCTACCTCGACGCGGTCCAGGCCGACGACGACGCCGTGCGCGCGCAGCGCATGGCCGCCCACGCCCGGCACATGCGCAAGCACGTCGACGACCTGGCGAGCAAGCAGTACTGGGAGCAGCTCTCGCCCGCCCCGGAGTTCGTGGTCATGTTCGTCCCGGCCGAGCCGTTCCTCCACGCCGCCCTCGAGGTCGACCCGACGCTCTACGAGTACGCGATGGAGCGCAACGTCGTCATCGCGACGCCCATGACCCTCGTAGCCCTCCTGCGGACCGTCGCCTACGCGTGGCGCCAGGAAGCCCTCGCCGCGAACGCGCAGCAGGTGCTCACCCTCGGTCGCGAGCTGCACGGCCGGCTCGCAACGCTCGGAGGTCACGTCAGCCGGCTCGGCAGGCAGCTCGACGGCGCGGTGCGCTCCTACAACGACACCGTGAGCTCGCTCGAGTCACGTGTGCTCGTCAGCGCCCGCCGGCTCGCCGAGCTGCGCGTGACGGACGACGAGCTCGAGACCCCCGCGCAGGTCGAGCGGGTGAGCCGGCAGGTCCAGGCCCCCGAGCTCGTCGCGGCGGACGACGAGCGCGTCGTCGCGATCGATGGCCTCACCGGGCCGAGGGAACCCGGCCTGTGGGACGTGGTGCGCAGGTCCAGCTCCGCCTGAGCCAGCGCCAGGTCGGACCGGGCCCCGCACGAGCCGGCCCTGGCACCCCCGCGTGACGAGGTACGACGTGGCGCGAGCTCAGACCGGCTCGACGGACAACGAGCGTCGGGGGCCGCGCTGGGGGCGCGCCGCTGCCTGACCCGCCGCCTTGAGGTCCGCGCGGAGCTCCTTCGGCAAGGAGAACATGAGGTCCTCCGTCGCGGTCCGCACCTCCTGCACATCGCCGAAGCCGGCGTCAGCGAGGCGGTCCAGCACGTCCCGGACGAGGATCTCCGGGACCGAGGCGCCCGACGTGACACCCACCGTCGTCACACCGTCCAGCCACGCCGGGTCGATCTCCTGGGCGCGGTCGATGCGGTACGACGCCCCGGCACCCGCATCGAGCGCCACCTCCACGAGACGCACCGAGTTCGACGAGTTCGCGGAACCCACCACGATCACGAGGTCGCACTGCGGCGCGAGCTTCTTCACCGCGACCTGCCGGTTCTGCGTCGCGTAGCAGATGTCGTCGCTCGGCGGGTCCTGGAGCGCCGGGAAGCGCTCGCGCAGGCGGCGCACCGTCTCCATCGTCTCGTCGACCGACAACGTGGTCTGGGACAGCCACACGACCTTCTCGGGGTCACGAACGACCACCCGGTCGACCTCGTCGGGCGAGTTGACGACCTGGATGTGGTCCGGCGCCTCACCGGCGGTGCCCTCGACCTCCTCGTGGCCGTCGTGGCCGATCAAGAGGATGTCGAAGTCGTCACCCGCGAAGCGCACCGCCTCCTTGTGGACCTTCGTCACGAGCGGGCACGTCGCATCGATCGTCAGGAGCGAGCGAGCAGCGGCCGCCGCGTGCACGGCCGGGGAGACGCCGTGCGCGGAGAACACGACGCGCGCACCCTCGGGCACCTGGTCCGTCTCGTCGACGAACACCGCCCCGCGCTCCGAGAGCGTCTCCACGACGTACTTGTTGTGCACGATCTCCTTGCGGACGTACACCGGCGGGCCGTAGTGCTCGAGCGCCTTCTCGACGGCGATGACCGCCCGGTCGACACCCGCGCAGTAGCCACGCGGGGCCGCGAGCAGGACACGCTTCGGTCCGGGAGAAGAGGGGGTCACCTCACCAGTCTACGAAACGCCCGCCCGACGAGCCCCCGGCCGGCCCGTGACGCCGCACACCCCTGGCCTGCTCGACGCCCCCGGCGACGGACGCCGGGTGCGGGCCGTGTCGCCGACGGGTGGCAGGCTGGGCCGGTGAGCGAGACGAGCACGACCGCCCCGGCGCCCCTGCCGACGCGCGCGGTCGACACCACGGCGGGGCGGCCGTGGCCCGTGCGCTACCTCTCGATGAAGATCGCCGACTACATCCACCGGATGCCCGGTGTGTGGGTCGAGGGCCAGGTCGTCCAGCTCAACCGCCGACCGGGCACCACCCTCGCCTTCCTGACGCTCCGGGACACCGACGCCGACGTGTCGCTGCCCGTCTCCCTGCACGTGCGCGTGCTCGACGCCGCGACGGCCCCCGTCGAGGAGGGCGCGCACGTCGTCGTGCACGCGACGCCCCGGTTCTGGGCCAAGCGCGGGACGCTCCAGCTCGAGGCCGACGAGATCCGCGCCGTCGGGCTCGGCGAGCTCCTGGCCCGCATCGAGCACCTCCGACGCCTCCTGGCCGCCGAGGGCCTCTTCGACGCCGACCGCAAGGTGCCCCTGCCGTTCCTCCCCGGCACAGTCGGCCTCGTCTGCGGCCGCGAGTCCAAGGCCGAGCACGACGTCGTCGTCAACGCCCGGGCGCGCTGGCCCCAGGTGCGCTTCGAGATCCGCGAGGTCGCCGTCCAGGGCGTGCGCGCCGTCCCCGAGGTCACCGCGGCGATCGCCGAGCTCGACGCGGACCCGGCGGTCGAGGTCATCGTCGTCGCGCGCGGCGGCGGGTCCGTCGAGGACCTCCTGCCCTTCAGCAACGAGGCACTCGTCCGTGCTGCGGCCGCGTGCCGCACACCCCTCGTCAGCGCGATCGGCCACGAGACGGACGCGCCGCTCCTCGACCTGGTCGCCGACCACCGCGCGTCGACCCCCACGGACGCCGCGAAGCGCATCGTCCCGGACGTCCACGAGGAGCGTGCACGCCTCGTCCAGGCACGGACCCGGTCCCGCGCCGCCGTCGAGCGGCTCGTGCACCGCGAGCTCGACAGGCTCGCGGCCGTCCGCGGCAGGCCCGTGCTCGCGAGCCCGCACGTGTTCGTCGACGGCCACCAGCGCGAGGTCGACCGGCTCCACGCGGCCGCCGACCGCGCGCTCGGGGACGCCGTCCGCGCAGGCAGCGCCGACATCGACCGGCTCGCGGCGCAGGTCAGGGCCCTGTCCCCCGCCGCGACGCTCGAGCGCGGCTACGCCGTCGTCCAGCGCGCCGACGACGGAAGGGTCGTGCGGGCACCGGACGACGTGGCGCCCGGTGACCCGCTGCGCGTGCGCGTGGCGGGTGGCGAGATCCCCGCACAGGTACGCCACCCGTGACGGTGGCGCACGGTTTACTTGTCCCCGTGCCGACCTCCACCTCCCCGTCCGAGCCGCGACCCGTCGCGGACCTCACCTACGAGCAGGCGCGCGAGGAGCTCGTGACGGTCGTGCAACGCCTCGAGGCCGGGGGCGAGACCCTTGAGGGCTCGCTCGCCCTCTGGGAGCGGGGCGAGGCCCTCGCCACCCGGTGCCAGGAGTGGCTCGACGGCGCCCGCCGCCGCCTCGAGGAGGCTCACGCCGCCACGAGCGGCACGACCGCAGACCCCCGCGCCGCCCGTGGCGGCACGACCCCCGCCGATGCCGACCCCGAGGACGAGGACGCCCGATGACCGAGCCCAGCACCCCCGCCAGCGACGTCCCCACGACGCCCGCTCCGCCGACCGGCCCGGCGGTCACGCCCGAGGGTGACGCGGCGCCCGGGGTCGGCGTCATCGAGCGCGACCCCACTCAGGGCGGCCTCACGCCGCTCGTCGAGGACGTCGTCGAGGTCCACGTCGACGCCTCGGAGCGTCGCGCGCTCGTCATCGGCGAAGCCCTGATCGACGTCGTCAGGCGTGCCGACGGCACGGGCGGCGAGCACGTCGGAGGGAGCCCGGCGAACGTCGCGCTCGGGCTCGGTCGCCTCGGCCGCAAGGTCGACCTGCTGACCTGGTTCGGGCCCGACACCCACGGCGACCTCGTCCGTCGCCACCTCGAGGCCTCCGGGGTCACGATCGTGGCCGGCAGCGACACGGCCGAGCGGACGTCCGTCGCCACGGCGACGCTCGACGCCGACGGCGTCGCCTCCTACGACTTCGACCTCGCATGGCACGTCCCCGAGCGCTGGACCTCGCCCGCCGTGCCCCCGCTCGTCGTCCACACGGGCTCGATCGCAGCCGTGCTGACGCCGGGAGGCCCCGACGTCGCACGAATCCTCGAGGCGCACCGCGAGTCGGCCACCCTCACCTACGACCCGAACCTGCGGCCCTCGCTCATGCCGCCCGCCGCCGAGACCCGGCCCGTCGTCGAGCACCTCGTGGCGTTGTCCGACGTCGTCAAGGTCAGCGACGAGGACCTCGCCTGGCTCGAGCCGGGGACGGACCCGCTCGAGGTCGCCCGGCGCTGGTCCACCGCCGGGCCGGCCGTCGTCATCGTCACCCGCGGAGGGGAGGGCGCGACCGCGTTCACGGCCGAGGGCGGACGGCTCGACGTCGCAGCGCCGCGCGTCGCCGTCGCGGACACCGTGGGTGCAGGCGACTCCTTCATGGGCGGCCTCATCGACGGGCTGTGGTCCGCCCACCTCCTCGGTGCCGACCGGAGGGCCGCGCTGCGCGCCGCGGACGACGTCACCCTGCGCTCGGTCCTCACGCGCTGCACGCAGATCGCCGCCATCACCGTGAGCCGCGCCGGCGCCAACCCGCCCACCGCCGCGGAGCTCGAGGCCTGACCGCTCGGGCGGTCAGCCGGCGTCCGTCGCCGCGCCCGTCTCCTGGCGGTCCAGCTCGTCGAGCGTGAGCAGCACGAGCGACGCCGTCCACGCGAGCGGCGCGACCGCCGACGGGCTGCCGTCCCACAGCACCTTCTCCGGAAGCGCACCACGACTCGTCCGGTGCGCCTCGAGCCAGTCCAGACGCTCGACGGCCTGCTCGACGTCGCCCGACGCCGCCGCCGTGAGGGCGAACACCGCGGTCGTCGGCGTCCACGAGATGCCGTCCTCCTTCCACCCCTCCCCCGGTGCGAGGCCGCCCGCTGGCCTGACCATCGCCGCCGCAGCCGCCGACCACGCGGCCGACACGTCCTCGTCGACCCCGGCACCGGCGTCGTCCCCCTCAACGCCGCCCGCCTCGACGAACGGTGGCATCAGGAAGGCGACCGCGGTGTCCCGGTCACGCCCGCCCAGACGCCTGGGGTAGTCGGGGGCGAAGCGGTCGACGCCCGCCTCGAGACGCGTCACCAGGGGCTCCACCGCGCCGAGGCCGAGATTTTCCGCGACCCCCTCCGCCGCCCGGACGCCGAGCAGCAGCGGTGCGCACGTGCCGAGCGTCGGCACGCTCTCGCGCACCTCCCAGTAGTCCGGGAACACGCCGGGGAGACCGCTCACCGGGTCCGTGTTCGCCTCGATCGCCGCGAGGGACCGCTCGACGAGCGGGCGGAGCTCCTCGAGCGCCTCATCCGTGGCAGTCCCCGAACCGGCGGCGTCGTACCACTGAGCCACGGCCCACAGGACCCAGCCGTTGCCGTCGAGCTGGAGACCGCGCTCGTCGGGGACGGCACCGGTCCCGTCGGGCAGGTACCGCGCCTCGAACACCCCGCCGGACGAGCGTTCGTCCTGCATCCGCTGCAGGTAGGTGAGGATCTCGAACGCGTCGTCGGGGTGCCCCGTACGGGCCAGCGCCACGGCCGTGAACGAGGCGTCACGCGGCCAGACGTATCGCCACGCCGCGCTGGTCCCCGCGATCGCGGCACCGTTGGGCAGGACGAGGGCATCCAGGTCGCGCAGCGCCTGCTCCGCGAGGTCCGCGTACCGGTCGGGGCCCGGGACGTCGCCCTCCTCGAGCCACGCATCCTGCCGGGCACGCTGGACGGCGTCGTCCTGCGCGTCCGGGTCGTCCGGTGGCGTGCCCGGCCGGACGATCTGCGGCATGCCGCCCGCGTCGAGCACCACGCCCTCCGCGTACAGCGGGATCACGGCGTGGGGCCGCCCGACGGGCGCGGAGGCGACCAGGCAGGTCACGACCATGGCGACGCCGACAGCCGCTGCGACGCCTACCCGCGCCCTGGGCCACCGTGCCGACACCCGGCGACTCTAGCCGGGCGCGCGCACGTCTCACGCCGCGTGCTCGCCCGCGCCTGCGCCGTCCCCGTCGCGGCGCTCACGCGCCTGGGCACGCTCGAGGCTCGCGCGACGGTCCGCCTCGTTCTCCTCGTCGATCCGCGCGGCTGCGTCGTCGTCGCGAGTGAGGTTCTCGCCCGTCTCCGGGTCGAAGACCATGAGACGGGCCGGGTCGAACCACAGCTCGGCGCGGTCCCCGTCCCGCACACGGCTCTCGGAGCCGAGGACGACGACGACCTGGCTGCGCATGCCCTCGCCGTCGAGGTCGCGGTCGAGCTCCTCGAGCTTGGTCGCGACGTCGGGGTGCGTGTCGAACGGGATGTACGCGTACAGCTCGGCGCCCAGCCACTCGGTCACGTCGACGTCCGCCGTGAACGTGACACCCGCCTCGACCTTGTCCGGCTCGAGGACCCGGACGTCCTCGACGTGCTCGGGACGCAGGCCCACGATGACCAGCCCTCGGTCGCCGATGCTCGCCCGGAGGCGGTCGTCGAGCGGGACCCGCGCGAACGGCAGCTGCAGGGCGTCGTCCTCGACCACGCCGGGCAGGAAGTTCATGGGCGGTGAGCCGATGAACCCCGCGACGAAGAGGTTCACCGGCTGCTCGTACAGCCCGCGCGGGCTCGCGACCTGCTGGAGCTCTCCCTTGCGCAGCACCGCGACCCGGTCCCCGAGCGTCATCGCCTCCGTCTGGTCGTGCGTCACGTAGACGGTCGTGGTGCCGAGCCGGCGCTGCATGCGCGCGATCTCGGTGCGCATCTGGCCGCGCAGCTTGGCGTCGAGGTTCGACAGCGGCTCGTCGAACAGGAACGCGTCGGCCTCGCGCACGATCGCCCGGCCCATCGCGACGCGCTGGCGCTGGCCACCGGACAGGTTCGCGGGCTTGCGGTCGAGGTGCTCGCGCAGCTCGAGCGTGTCCGCGGCGAGCTCGACCTTGCGCCGGATCTCGTCGTCGCTGAACTGGCCCTTCTGCAGGCGCAGGGGGAACGCGATGTTCTCGAAGACGGTCAGGTGCGGGTAGAGCGCGTAGTTCTGGAACACCATCGCGAGGTTCCGGTCACGCGGCGCCTTGTCGTTGACGCGCCGTCCGCCGATCTCGAGGTCCCCGGACGTGATGTCCTCGAGCCCCACGATCATGCGTAGCAGCGTGGACTTGCCGCACCCCGAGGGGCCTACGAGGATCACGAACTCCCCGTCCGCGATGTCGAGGCTCACGCCCTTGACCGCAGGGAACCCGTCTCCGTACTTCTTGACGATGTCCGTCAGGACGATGGACGCCATGGTTCTCCTCGCGGCTCGGGTGGATCGGCGGGACGGGCGCAGCCGGTCGGGGACGTCCCGGCGCGGCGGACGACGGCGGCTCGGGCCGGCGCGGTCATCCCTTGACCGCGCCCTGCGTGAGGCCCGAGACGATCTGACGCTGGAAGAGCAGCACGAGCACGACGACGGGGACGGTCACGACGACGGCGGCCGCAGAGATCGACCCGGTGGGCTCCTCGAACTGCGACGCGCCCGTGAAGAACGCGAGCGCCGCGGGCACCGGCCGCGCTGCCTCGGTCGAGGTCAACGAGATTCCGTAGACGAAGTCGTTCCACGCGATGAAGAACGCGATGAGCGCCGTGGTGAACACACCTGGAGCCGCGAGCGGGACGATCGCCTTGCGGAACGCCTGCCAGCTCGTCGCACCGTCGACCTGGGCGGCCTGCTCGAGCTCCCAGGGGATCTGCCGGAAGAAGGCCGCGAGCGTCCAGATGGAGATCGGCAGCGTGAGGGACAGGTACGGGATGATCAGCCCGAGCCAGGTGTCGTACAGGCCGATCGAGCGCCACAGGTTGAACAGCGGCGTGACGATGGAGATGACGGGGAAGATCGAGACCCCGAGCGCCGTCGTGAGCACGAGTCGCTTCCCCGGGAAGTCGAGGCGCGCGATCGCGTAGGCGGCGAGCGTCGCGAGCACCACGGCGACCGCCGTCGCGATCAGCGAGATGCCGATGGAGTTGCGCAGCGCGGACAGGAAGAGCTCCTGGGCCCCGCCGACGAGGATCTGCTCGTAGTTCGCCGTCGTCGGGCTCTGCGGCAAGAAGGTGCCCTGGTTGAGCTCGCTCGGGCGCTTGAAGCTCGTCGCGGCGATCGCGGCGACCGGGAAGAGCGCGTACACCAGGACGAGCACCGTGATGACGGCCCACCCGGCCTTCTGACGTCCCGTGAGCGTCGACATCACTTCTCCCCTCGTGCGCCGGCCAGGTCGACCTTGAAGAGCTTGATCGCGACGAAGCAGATGGCGATGACGCACACGAAGAGCAGGACCGAGATCGCGGACCCGAGGCCGATCTCGAGCCGGCCGATGGACGTGCGGTAGGCCAGGAGCGAGAGCACCTCGGTTCCGTTGGCGCCGTTCGTCATGATGAAGACGTTGTCGAAGATGCGGAACGCGTCGAGCGCCCGGAACAGGACCGCGACCATGATCGCGGCCTTCATGTTGGGGATGACGACGCGACGCAGCCGCTGCCACCACGTGGCGCCGTCGACCTCCGCGGCCTCCTCGAGCTCCGTGGGCACCTGCGCCAGGCCCGCCAGGAGCAGGAGCGAGATGAACGGCGTCGTCTTCCAGATCTCCGACGCGATGATGACGACGAGGCTCGTGCCCTGCCCGGCGAACCAGTTGAGGTCCTCGTCGATGCCCGGCACCCAGGAGAACCAGGAGTTCACGAACCCCGAGTTGATGTCGAACGCGTAGAACCACGCGAACGCGGAGACGACGGTGATGATCCCGTACGGCACGAGGATCGCGGTGCGCAGGAGGCCCCGGAGCTGCGTGACCGCCCGGTGCATCACCAGAGCGAGCGCGAAGCCCAGGACGAGCTCGACGAGGACCGTGACGAGCGTGATGAACGCGGTGACACCCAGGTCGGCCCACCACACCCGGTCGCTCAGCACCGTGGCGTAGTTCTCGAGCCCGACGAACTCGCGCTCGTCGGGCGCCGTCAGCCGGAAGCGGAAGAGCGACTCGTAGACGGCCTGGAGGATCGGGTACGCCGTGACCGCGAGCATGACCACGAACGCCGGCCCCGCGAGGTACCAGCCCAGGCGGGCTTCGGCGCGCGCGCGGTCGGAGCGTTCGGCATCCTGCCGGGGTCCGCCGCGAGCGCGGTGGGCACGTTCCTCCTGCGCCGTGCGCCCGGGCTGGCCGGAGGGCTTCCCGGAGCCGGGGGCGCCGACGCCCGCTGGCGTGCTCGCGGCGGTCACAGCAGGCTCTCCCCGCGCAGCACGGCGATGATCAGGTCGGTCGCACGCCCCGGCGACGCGTCCGGGTCGACAGCGGACGGCGGGTGCCAGGTCTCCTGCAGACCCGTGGAGACCTCGTTGTAGTACGGCGTCTGCGGCCGCGGGGCCGCCTGCTCGAGGGACTGGCGGATGACGTCCGCCATCGGGAACGCCTCCTGGACCTCGGGGTCGTCGTAGGCCGCCGAGGCCGCCGGCGGGTTGCCGTCGCTCACGAAGTACTCGGCCTGCTTCGCCGGGTCGACGATGCACTCGGCCGCCTGGTAGGCCAGGTCGACGTCCGGAGAGAACGCGCCGACGCCGATGTTGATGCCGCCGTACGGGGGCCGTGACTCCGAGCCCTCGAGCACCTGCGGGTACAGGGCCCAGCCGATGTCGTCGAGGACCGCCTGGTCGAGCGCACCGTCCTCGACCGCCGCGTTCATCGCGCGCCAGACGAACGGCCAGTTGACCATGAAGGACCCGCGGTCGCCCTGGAACAGGGTGAGCGAGGCGTTCTCGTCCGCCGTCGGCAGCCCGGGGCCACCCAGCCCCTCCGAGCCGATCTCACCGATGATGCGGGCGGCCTCCTGCCCGGCCTCCGACTCGAGCCCCAGCGCGACGTCGTCGGCCTCCGCCTCCGGGTCCTCGATCACGTGCCCGCCCGCCGACTCCACGAGCGCGTTGACCCAGACCGTGAGCGACTCGGCCTTGGTCCCCTGCACGCCGAGGTAGGCGTCCTGGGTGGTGGCCGCCTCGATCAGCTGGTCCCAGGTCACGGGCGCGGACATGTCCAGACCCGCCCCCTCGGCGACCGACGTGCGGAACCACAGCAGCTGGGTGTTCGCCCAGAACGGCAGCGTCACGAGCTCGTCGCGCCACGTCGCCCCCACGAGGGCACCGTCGACGACGCCCTCGCTGACCCGGTCCGCGACGTCCTGCGGGACGGGGGCGAGGAAGCCCGGCTCGGCGAGCTCGGGGATGAAGGGCGGGTCCAGGCTCATGAGGTCGATCGACGCGTCCCGCGCCGCGAGCCTGCGCGCGAGCTGCTCACGCTGGGCGCTCGCGTCCCGCGGCAGCACGGACACCTCGATCTCGTAGGCGCCGTCAGCCTCCTGGGTGCACTCCTCGGCGATGCGCGCCTGACCACCGTCGTCCGGGTTGGTGTACCAGGTCAGCGTGGGCGGCCCGCTCTCGCCGCCGCACGCGCCGACCACACCCGCGCTCGCCAGCACGAGCATCCCCGCGATCCCTCTGCGTCGTCGCAACCGGGTCCCCCGTTCCGTGGTGCTGCCTGCACACAGGGCTACACCCCGTCCGTGAGGGCCGCCACCGGAGCGGTCGTCGAGCGGGCTGCGCGGCACGTCCCGGCACGCACCGGCGGCGCCCCCCGCCCGGCGGTGCTCTCGCTCGCCCGACGGCGCTCTCCCTCGCCCGGCGGCACCCGCGCGCCGGGGTGGCCATCCCGTGGTCGCCGAGGGGCGGACCGGCGCGCGCCGTGCAGGATGGGGCCATGGCGCGCGACATGACACCGGCACAGGCCTGGACCGCACTCCTCGAGGGCAACGCGCGGTTCGTCCGCGGCGAGATGGAGCACCCGTCGCAGGGCGTCGAGCACCGTGCCGACCTCAGCACCGCCCAGAACCCCTTCGCCGTGGTCTTCGGGTGCTCGGACTCGCGGGTCGCCGCCGAGATCATCTTCGACCAGGGCCTCGGGGACCTGTTCGTGGTCCGGACCGCCGGCCACGTCGTGGACACGACCGTCATCGGCTCGATCGAGTTCGGCGTCGACATCCTCGGCACGCCCCTCGTGATCGTGCTCGGGCACGACTCGTGCGGCGCCGTCGGCGCCGCGGCCGAGGCCCTCACGACGGGGCGCATGCCGCGGGGCTTCGTCCGGGCGATCGTCGACCGCGTCATCCCGAGCATCGTCAACATCCCGGACCCGGAGCAGGGGCTCGGCCACCCCGGCGACGCCACGGACGGGGCCGACGTGCACGGGCGCGACGACTCCGGGCACGGGGAGGACGGCGGGGGCCGAACCTCCGGGGCCGACCGACCGCTGCTCGTCCCGACGCCCGCGACCCTGGGCCGCGAGCACGTGCGCCACACGGTCCGCATGCTCCAGAGCTACTCGGCCGGGCTGAGCGCCGCCGTCCAGGAGGGCCGCTGCGCCGTCGTCGGGCTCGAGTACGCGCTGGCCGACGGCCAGGTGCGCCTCGTGGAGGCCTCCGGCCGCATCGAGGCCTGAGCAGGCGGGCGGCAGGGCCGCCCGGGACCTGTGACCCTGGACACACCCGGTGCTCGCCGTCGTGCGTGCGATGCCAGGATGGGCGGCATGACGGACGACGACGCCCAGACCATGAACGCCAGCGGCACCGCGACCCCGGGAGCCCCCGCCGGGTTCCGGATCGAGCACGACACGATGGGCGACGTCCTCGTCCCGGTCGATGCCCTGTACCGCGCGCAGACGCAGCGCGCCGTGGAGAACTTCCCCATCTCGGGCACCCGCCTCGAACGCAGCCACATCGAGGCGCTCGCACGCATCAAGAAGGCCGCGGCCCTCGCGAACGCCGAGCTCGGCGTGCTCCCCGACGACGTCGCGCGGGCCATCGTGGCCGCCGCGGACGAGGTCGCCGCAGGGAGGCACGACGAGCACTTCCCTGTCGACGTGTTCCAGACCGGGTCGGGGACCTCGTCGAACATGAACACCAACGAGGTCGTCGCGACGCTCGCGACCCGCCACCTCGGTCGCGACGTCCACCCCAACGACCACGTGAACGCGTCCCAGTCCTCGAACGACGTGTTCCCGACGTCCGTGCACGTCGCGGCGACGGCCGGCGTCGTGCACGACCTGGTGCCCGCCCTCGAGCACCTCGCCGGGGCCCTCGAGGCCAAGGCCGGCGAGTTCGCGGGTGTCGTGAAGTCGGGGCGCACCCACCTCATGGACGCGACGCCCGTGACGCTCGGCCAGGAGTTCGGCGGCTACGCCGCGGCCGTCCGCTACGGCGTCGAGCGCCTCCACGCCGCCCTGCCGCGCGCGGCCGAGGTACCGCTCGGCGGCACAGCGGTCGGCACCGGCATCAACACGCCCGGCGGGTTCCCGCAGCGCGTCATCGCCCTGCTCCGCGAGGACACGGGACTGCCCCTGACCGAGGCGCGCGACCACTTCGAGGCGCAGAGCGCGCGCGACGGCCTCGTCGAGCTCTCCGGTGCGTTGCGCACCATCGCCGTCTCGCTCACCAAGATCTGCAACGACCTGCGCTGGATGGGGTCCGGTCCCAACACGGGCCTCGGCGAGATCTTCCTGCCCGACCTCCAGCCCGGCTCCTCGATCATGCCGGGCAAGGTCAACCCCGTGATCCCCGAGGCCGTGCTCATGGTCGCCGCGCGCGTGGTCGGCAACGACGCGACCGTCGCGTGGGCGGGCGCGAGCGGCTCCTTCGAGCTCAACGTGCAGATCCCCGTCATCGCCCAGGGCGTGCTCGAGTCCCTGCGCCTGCTCGCCAACGCGGCGCGTGTCCTCGCGGACCGCACGGTCGTCGGCATCACGGCCAACGTCGACCGCGCACGCGCCTACGCCGAGTCGTCGCCCTCGATCGTCACACCCCTGAACCGGGTCATCGGCTACGAGGCCGCCGCGAAGGTCGCCAAGCACGCCGTCGCCCGCGGCATCACCGTCCGCGAGGCAGTCGTCGACCTCGGGTTCGTGGAGCGTGGCGAGGTCACCGAGGCCCAGCTCGACGAGGCCCTCGACGTGCTCGCGATGACGCGGCCGCCCGTCGCCTGAGCACGGCGCGTCAGGCCGCCCCGGCCGGTGCCCCGCCCCGCCGGGTGCGAGTCACCGGCCGACGAGCGTGAACTCCGCGACGCCGTCGGACAGCTCGGACGCGACACCCGTGAGGGTCGAGACGGCGTCCCGCACGTCGGCCGAGCCTGCGCGTGCGGCCGACGCCGCCTGGGCGACCTCGGAGATGCTGCCGGCGATGTCGGTCGAGCTCCCCGCGGCGACCACGAGGTTGCGCTCGACCTCCGACGTCGTCGCGGCCTGCTGCTCGACGATCGCGGCGACCGACGACTGGTGCTCGTCGACGGTGGAGATCGACTCGGCGATGCGCTCGACGGCCTCGTGCACGTCCGCCGCGTCCTGCGTGACGGCCGCGAGGACGGGCGCGATCGTTCCGATGGCGGCCGACGTCTGCTGGGCGAGGTCCTTGACCTCGTCGGCCACGACGGCGAACCCACGGCCGGCCTCGCCGGCGCGCGCGGCCTCGATCGTCGCGTTGAGCGCCAGCATGTGGGTCTGCCCCGCGATCGAGGTGACGGTCTTGAGGATCGCCGCGATGTGCGACGAGGACTCGCCGAGCCGGGTCGCGGCCTCGGCTGCCTCACGCGTGACGCGGACGGCCTCGGACGCCTGGACCGTCGCGGCCTGGACGTCGTGCGACACCGACGAGATCGACGTGCGCATCTCCGTCATCGCGGCGGTCACGGCGCCGACCTCCGTGCTCACGACGGTTGCGCTGTGCGCTGCCTGGTCCGCGCGGTCCGACGCCTCCCCCGAGACCTTCTCGAGCGTGCTGCTCGACCCGTCGAGACGGTCGGCGGTCAGGCGCACGGCGTCCGCACCGGACTGCATGCGCTCGAGCGCGCCCCGCATCCCCGTGATCGCCTCGCCCACGGCGTCGCCCATGACGCCGATCTCGTCGCGGCCCTCACCGCGCACGTCCTGGGAGAGGTCGCGCGCGGCCACGCGGTGCAGCGCCTGGGTCAGCCGCGACACGCGTCCCACCACGCGCCCCGAGACGACGACCACGACGAGCGCCGCGGCCGCCGCGACGAGCAGGCCCGCGACGACGAGCGTGCGCACGAGGCTCGTCGTGCCCGCGGCGAGGCGGGCAGGAGCGGCCTGCAGCTCGCTGTCGACACCCCAGGCCGTGATCGTCCAGCCCCACGGCGCGTAGCGCGTCGCGTGCACCGACATCGAGCCGGTGGCCAGCTCGACGCTCCGCTCGGCGACCTCACCGTCCGCGAGCCCGGCCGTGGCGTCGAGCAGGGGCTGGACGTAGGGCTCGCCGTCGGCGTCGACCGCCTCGAGCGCGTCGCCCTCGGCCGCTCCCGGCGGCGGCACGACCCAGGCGCCCGACGCCGACGTCACGGTCACGTAGCCCGTCTCACCGACCACGACCTCCGCGAGCGCCTCGCGCAGCGGGGCGTCGACGGTGGTCTGCGGCGTGCCGACGAAGATCGCGCCGACGACGGCCCCGTCGACCATGATCGGCGCGTACGCCGTCACGTACGTCTGCCCCACGACCTGGGCCGTCCCGTAGAAGGTCTCCCCGGCGAGCAGAGCCTCGACGACCGCGTTCGGCGCACCGTCAGCCCCCTGCGCCGGGATGTAGGTGCCGATCGCGCGCCCGCCGTCCGTCGTCGGGACGCTCGTGGCGACGCGCAGCATGTCGCCCGCCTCGTTCATGCGCTGGAACACGGTGCTCGCCGAGCCGAGCATGGCCGTGACGTCGTCGACGACGGGGCTCGGGGTCGCGGCGTCGGCGTTCTGCCCGAGCCACGTGCCACCCGCGAGCACCTGCGGGAGCGTGACGGACTGGGTCTGCGACGTCACCTGGTTCGTCGCCTGCCACGTCACTGGCGACCCGAAGCTCACGGCGCCCGCGCGCTCGAGCACGCCCTGGGCGACCCGGAGCTCGGACGCCATGCGGTCGGTGACCGTGGCAACCTGGGTGCTGACGAGCGAGTGCGCCTGCGCGACGGTCTCGTTCATCGACGCCTCGTTCAGGGCCGTCACGTCCTGGCCCGTCGCGTCGGCGAGCCGGGAGGTCTGCAGGCCGCCGAGACCCGTGAGCAGCGCTGCGCTCACGACGACGGCGCCCGCACCCATCGTGACGAGCTGGGCTCGAAGGCTGGTCCGCAGGGAAGGCATCGGGGCTCCTCGTTCGCGGTGGCGGTCCACCGGTTTCCCCTGCGCCCCACCCATCGGTCGCCCACCCGCCGCGGTGAGTGATCACATGATCGACCGCGGCTGTTTCACCCTCCGGGCCTGCGGCTACGCCTCGATGCCCTCGAGCAGCTCGGTGACGAGCGCGGCGACGGGCGACCGCTCGGACCGCGTGAGCGTCACGTGCGCGAAGAGGGGGTGGCCCTTGAGCGCCTCGATGACGGCGGCGACGCCGTCGTGCCTGCCGACCCTCAGGTTGTCCCGCTGGGCCACGTCGTGCGTGAGGACGACGCGAGAGCTCTGGCCGATGCGTGACAGGACCGTGAGGAGCACGTTGCGCTCGAGGGACTGTGCCTCGTCGACGATCACGAAGGCGTCGTGCAGGGAGCGTCCACGGATGTGGGTCAGGGGCAGCACCTCGAGCATGCCCCGGTCCATGACCTCCTCGACGACCTCCTGCGAGACGAGCGCGCCGAGCGTGTCGAAGACCGCCTGGGCCCAGGGGTTCATCTTCTCGGCCTCGGACCCCGGGAGGTAGCCGAGGTCCTGGCCGCCGACCGCGTAGAGCGGCCGGAACACCATGACCTTGCGGTGCTGGCGCCGCTCCAGCACGGCCTCGAGGCCCGCGCACAGGGCGAGCGCCGACTTCCCCGTGCCGGCACGCCCACCGAGGGAGAGGATGCCGATCTCCTCGTCGAGCAGGAGGTCGATCGCGATGCGCTGCTCGGCGCTGCGTCCGTGGACCCCGAACACGTCCTGGTCCCCCCGCACGAGCCGGAGCTGCTTGTCCGCCGTGACGCGCGCGAGGGCGGACCCGCGCGGCGAGTGCACGACGACGCCGGTGTGGCACAGCAGCGGACCGGTGTCCTGGCCCGTGAGGTCGACGTCCGCGAGCTCGAGGCGCTCGGTCTCCCAGAACCGGGCCATCTGCTCGTCGGCGAGCTGCACCTCGGTCATCCCGGTCCACCCCGAGTCGACCGCGAGCTCCGCGCGGTACTCCTCGGCGTGCAGCCCGACGGCTGAGGCCTTGACGCGCATCGGCAGGTCTTTCGAGACGAGCGTGACGCGCTGGCCCTCGTCGGCGAGGTTCTTCGCGACGGCGAGGATGCGCGTGTCGTTGTCACCGAGCCGGAACCCGGCCGGCAGCACCGTGGGGTCCACGTGGTTGAGCTCGACCCGAAGGGTCCCGCCCGCCTCGCCGACGGGCACGGGCTCGTCGAGCCGCCCGTGAGTGACCCGCAGGTCGTCGAGCATGCGCAGCGCGCTGCGCGCGAAGTAGCCGAGCTCTGCGTGGTGACGCTTGGCCTCGAGCTCGGTGATGACCACCACGGGGAGCACCACCTGGTGCTCGGCGAAGCGCAGGATCGCCCGCGGGTCCGACAGGAGGACGGAGGTGTCGAGCACGTAGGTCTGGGTCACGGGGGACTCCCTCCGGCGCCTGCGCGCCGAGCGTGCCGCGCGACGCCGGCCGACGACCGGCGCCCCGCTGGGTGGGCCCGGTCGACCGCCACGAGGGCCTGTCGCGGGCCCTCCTCCCGGAGCTGGTGCTCCATGGGCTGGCCTCCCGAGGGACGACGGACGCCGTCCGTTATCGCGGGACGCTACGCCGGGCCTCCGACACGACCGTCACGACACGCGCGACACCCGCTCCCATGTCACACGATGTTCACCTGACGGCCGTCGGGCGCCGCTCAGCGCCCGGCCGCGGGCCCTCAGCGCCCGAGGCGGCGCTCGCGCGCGGCGTAGGACCGCAGGGCACGCAGGAAGTCGACGCGGCGGAACGCCGGCCAGTAGGCCTCGCAGAAGTAGAACTCGGAGTGCGCGCTCTGCCACAGCAGGAACCCGCCGAGGCGCTGCTCGCCCGACGTGCGGATCACGAGCTCGGGGTCGGGCTGCCCCTTCGTGTACAGGTGCTCGGCGATGTGGTCGACGTCGAACGTGTCCGCGAGCTCCTCGAGCGACGTGCCGTTCCCCGCGTGCTCCCGCAGGATCGACCGGACCGCGTCGGCGATCTCACGCCGCCCGCCGTAGCCGACCGCGACGTTGACGTGCAGGCCCTCGATGCCGGAGGTGCGCTCCTGCGCGTCGCTCAGCGCCGACGCGGCGGCCGGGGGCAGCAGCTCGAGCGCGCCCATGACCTGCAGGCGCCAGCGGCCCGACGCGGCGAGGTCCCCCACCGTGTCCGTGATGATGCCGAGCAGCTCGGCGAGCTCGGCGGGCTCGCGCGCAAGGTTGTCGGTCGAGAGCATCCAGAGCGTCACGACCTCGACGCCGATCTCCTCGGACCACCCGAGGAGGTCCGCGATCTTGTCCGCCCCGCGTCGGTGGCCCGTCGAGGGCGTCTCGCCGAGGCTCCGCGCCCAGCGCCGGTTGCCGTCGAGGATGACGCCGATGTGCCGGGGGATCGCCTCCCGCGGCAACGATGCCGCGAGCCGCCGCTCGTACAGCCCGTAGAGCGGATGCGGCAGGTGCATGCGGTGTCCTCGGGGGTCATTCTCGGGGCGGGCGGCCGGGCACGACGCCGTGCGCACCCGGGGTCGCCCGCGGGCGTAGCGTCGGTGTCAGTCGGTGTCACGGTACAGCCACACCGACCCGCCACGGTCGCGTGACGTGGCGGTGGCGCGACCTACGCTGAGGTAACCTACGGGTGCGTAGGTTCTGCGCAGCACATGCTGAGGAAGGGACACCATGGCCGCGGAGCTCGTCGACGCCGTCAAGCCGCGCCTGCGTGGCTGGATCCACGCCGGGACGGCGCCGATCGCCCTCGTCGGCGCGATCGTGCTCGTCGTCCTCGCCCCCACGACCGAGGCCAAGGTCACGACGGGCGTCTTCGGCCTGAGCGCGATCCTGCTGTTCGGCACGAGCGCCGTGTACCACCGCGGCACGTGGTCCCCCAAGGTCGCCGGCGTCCTGCGCCGGCTCGACCACACCAACATCTTCCTCATCATCGCGGGTACCTCGACCCCGCTGTCGGTGCTGCTCCTCGACTCGCCCCTCGACCGGACGCTGCTCGTGGTCGTCTGGTCCGGCGCGCTGCTCGGCACCCTCGCCCGGATCTTCTGGCTCGGCGCACCACGCTGGCTCTACGTGCCCGTCTACGTCGCGCTCGGCTGGGTCTCGGTGTGGTTCATGCCGGACTTCTGGGTCACGCCCAACGGTCCCGCGATCGTCTGGTGGGTCGCCGTCGGCGGCCTCGCCTACACCGTCGGCGCCGTCGTCTACGGCACCAAGCGGCCCAACCCCAGCCCGCGCTGGTTCGGCTTCCACGAGATCTTCCACGTGCTCACGGTCGTCGGCTTCCTGTGCCACTACGTCGCCGTGAGCCTCGCCACCTACTCGAGCGGCGCCGCAGGCTGACGTCTCACGACCTGCCGCGCCCGGCCCGCGCCCTACGGCGCCAGGTCGAGCGGGCCGAGCAGCGGGCCGAGCACGAGCACCACGGCCCCCACGACGCTCCCGACGACCGCGACGAGCACCGCGTCCGCGCGTGACGTCGACGCGGGGCGCCACACGGTGCGCTCGTGTCGCGGCAGGGCCCCGAGCGCGCGGCTCTCCAACGAGACGGCCACACGTTCCGCACGGCGCACGCTCGACGCCAGGAGCGCGAAGGCGGCCCGCCCGAACGCCGCCGCAGACCCACCGGTCCGGCGCCCCGGTGGCTCACGCACCGCGTGCGCGCGACGCGTCGACGCCCAGTCGTCCGGAAGGTCCTCGAGGAGGCGGTGCGCCGCGAGGAGAGCCGCAGCGGTCCGCACGGGGAGCCGCCCGACCACGAGCAACGACCCGAGCAGCCGCACCGGGTCGGCGACCGTGAGGAACGCCGTCGCGCACACACCCGTCACGAGCGTGCGGACGGCCAGCGCGACGCCCGTCCGCAGGCCCAGGTCCGTGACCTCGAGCGGCCCGACGACGGCGACGACGTCACCCCCGCGCGTCACGGCGTTGACCACCACGAGGCTCATGGCGAACCACGCGAAGGGCAGCTGCGCGAGCACCAGCCGTCGCCACGTGACGCCCGCCGCGCACCGAGCGCCCACGAGCCCGAGGAGCCAGAGGGCGACCAGCGGCAGCGGGTCGAACACCCGGACCAGGACGAGCGGCGTCGCCACCACGACGCCCAGGAGCACTGTGGGGTCGCACCGGGCGAGCCACGGGACCTGGACGGCGGTCGGCCGCGCCGGCACCGTCCGGAGCGCCGTGGCCCCCGTCACCACGCCCCGCCTCGCACCGCGGCGACGGGCTCGTGCGGGGGCGGCCCGTCCGCCGGGACGAGCAGCCCCGCCGCGCCCAGCAGCGCCCGGTCGTCGAGCAGCTCGGGCCCACCGCACGCGATGCTCGCGCCCCGTCCCAGCACAAGGACCTGGTCGGCGAGGCACCGGGCGAGGCGCAGGTCGTGGGTCGCAAGGACGACCGCCGTCCCGCCCGCGGCAAGCTCGGCCACCAGAGCCAGGACCGCACCGGTCTGCTCCGGGTCGAGCCCGAACGTCGGCTCGTCGAGCAGCAGGACGGGACGCTCGAGCACACCCATCGCGACGACCGACAGGCGCCGCTGCTCGCCGCCCGAGAGGCGGAACGGGTCGGCGTCCGCGAGCGCCCGCAGGCCCACCCGCGCCAGCGCGTCCTCGACGGCCGCCGCGACACGCGCGTCCGGCCGACGCAGCCCACGAGCGCGCACGAGGCCGTAGGCCACCTCCCCGGCGACCGTCCGGGCGAGGAGCTGGTGCTCGGGTCGCTGGAACACCAGGCCGACCTCGCCCGGCCCCGGGAGCGCGGTCCCCGACGGGGCGCGTCCTCCCCGCCGGGGACGCCTGCCCCCTCGACCCTGGGGCCCGGGCAGCCCCGCGAGCGCGGGCAGCAGCCCTGCGAGCCCGAGCAGCAGCGTCGACTTGCCGCACCCGTTGGTGCCCACGACAGCCGTGACCTGACCCTCACGCAGGTCGAGGTCCACGCCGCTCACGGCCGGGACGACGCCGTACCCGTACGCGGCCCCGCGCACCCGACGCACCACGTCGCCGACCGTCGAGCGGCGGGTGGGTGCCCACGGGCGCCGACCAGCGACGCCGCCCGCACCCTGCGCGACGTGACGGGTGGTCCCGTCACCGGTGGGAGCGTCCGACGCGACGCGGCCGCCGGTGATGACGACGGTCCGCTCGGGCGTCCAGCTCATCTCGGCGAGGCGGTGCTCCACGAGCACCGTCGTCCGTGCGGGCCCGGGGCCATCGACCTCGCGCCCCGTCACCCGCCCCAGCAGGTCGAGCACCGCCGCCGCCGCGACCGGGTCGAGCATCGACGTCGGCTCGTCGAGGACCAGGAGGCGCGGCTCACCCACGAGGACCGCGGCGAGCGCGACCCTCTGCTGCTCTCCGCCGCTGAGCGTCGACGTCCGCCTGCCGACGAGGTGGGCGGCGCCGACGTCGGCCAGGGCGCGCGCGACCCGCGGGCCGATCTCCGCGCGGGCGACTCCCCGGTTCTCCAGCGGGAAGGCGACCTCGGCGTCGACGTACGGCAGGCACGTCCCCGACGCGGGGTCCTGCCCGAGCCAGCCCACGTCGAGCGCGAGGCGAGCCACGGGGACGCGTGCGGGGTCCTGGCCGAGCACGCGCAGGCGGCCGCCGACGGTGGCGTCGACGGACTGCGGCACCACGCCGGTGAGCGCGTGCAGGAGCGTCGACTTGCCGCCGCCCGACGGGCCCGCGACCAGCACGCGCTCCCCCGGCTCGAGGTCCAGGTCGACGCCTGCGAGCCCGGCGTCGGGTCGGCGCGCGTACCAGACCGTGAGGCCCGCGCAGGTCACCGCGGGGGTCACGGGGATCCTGGACGCACGTCGTCACGCCCGGCGGTGATCGCGTCGCCGTCGGGCACCGCGTCGCCGTCGGGCACCGCGTCGCCGTCGGGCACCGCGTCGCCGTCGGGCACCGCGACGCCGTCGGGCACCGCGTCGCCGTCGGGCACCGCGTCGCCGTCGGGCACCGTGACATCGCCCGCCCGGCCGGCGGCGGCACGGCCCGCGGCGAAGTTGTCGAGCACACCGGCGCGCAGCAGACCCTCCGCGAGCACCTTGGCCAGCGCACCTGTCAGGACGAGGCCGCTGACGAGCTGGAGCACGGCGCGCAGCGCGAGCAGGTCCTGGGTCCACCAGTCCTGCGTCGTCCCGGCCCACACGAAGCTCGCGGTGACGGCGCCGACGCCCGAGGCGAGGAAGGTCGGCCACCCGAACCGGCGGTACCGGGTCAGGGCGAACGCGACCTCGGCCCCACCGCCCTGGACGAGCCCCGCGATCAGGAGGGTGGGGCCGGCCGGCGACCCGAGGAACGCGAACTCCACGAACGCCGCCCCGATCTCCGCAGCGATCCCCGCGCCAGGCCGGCGGACCACGAACACCGCGAGGGGCGCCACCGTGATCCAGCCGCCCATGAGCGCGTTCTGCGCGAGGTCGCCGAGCGGGCCCATCGCGACCTGGAGGCCGCCCCACGCCTGCACGAGGGCCCAGTAGAGGAACCCGAAGACCGCGGCCAGCACCGCGATCACGACGAGGTCGCGCAGCGCCCACGGGATGCGGCGGCCGCTCATCGCTCGCCCTCCGCGCGCGTGGCGTCCCCCGCCTCGGCGGACCGGCCGGGCGGCTGCCCCGCACCCGGCTCGCGCTGTGTGCTCGGCTCACGCCGTGCGCTCGGGCTGCCCACGCTGACCGTCGCGTGGGCAGCGACGTGCGCGACCGAGCGGCCGACAGTCGTCCAGGTGTCCACGAGTGTCGCCAGGACCGCGGCGAGGTCACCCTCGAGGCGCGTCGCGAAGTTCTCCGCGCCCGCCCAGGTCCCGGCGGCGCGCGCCCGACCGATGGCCTCCTCGATCGGCCCCATCGCGTCGACGGTCCCCAGCGGGTACAGCGCCCAGTGCGCCGCCGCGGCCAGGCCGGTGGGCGGCAGGTCGACGGGTGCGACGTGGGCCAGCTCGCCCGTCGGCAGCGTGCACCCGACCTCGCCCGGGCAGCCCCGCGACAGGGCGACCGTCGCGACGACGTGCCCCGTGGGCGTGGCCGCCGCAGCGTGCGCGACGACGGTCGTGAGGTACTCCGCGATGTCCTGCTCGCTGCCGCGCAGGAGCGTCGACACGTCGTCGGTGCGGACGGCCACGGCGGGCACCGCGGCGTGCCCCGCCGCGAGCGCGCCCACGATCACGTCGACGAAGGCGTCCGTCGCGGGGTGGAGCGTGAAGCGGGCGCCGACCCCCATGCGGGTGTGGTCCGCCGTCGCCTCCTGGGCGGCGGCCGGGGCCGGCTCGCTGCTCGGGTCCGGACCAGTGATCGGGTCGCGCTGGGTGATCGGCTCGCGCTGGGTGATCGGCTCGCGCTGGGTGATCGGGTCGCGCTGGGTGGTCGGCTCGCGCTGGGCGTGGTCGATGGTCACGGTCGCCTCCTGAGGGTGCACGGACCCCCGGACAGCACGGCACCGCAGTGCCTCGCCCAGCTCCCTACGCCGGTACGGACCGGATCAGGTTCCACGGGTCAGTGGCTCGACCTCTCGGTCCGACCACACTCTCAGCGCGTCCGCGCTCCCCGGGGGCTTGTCGGGGTCGAACCTACGCCCCCCGGTCGCCGTGTCAAGCGACCGTCCGCGGCCTGGCGTGGTGGCCGTTCAGTCCTGCGGCACGCGCGGCGGCAGGGGCACGACGCCGTAGCGCCGGTTCGCGAGGGACGGGCTCCGCTCTCGCGTGGCGACCACGCGCGCGGGGTCCAGCTCCGCGACGACCACGGCCTGCTCGCCGCCACCTGCAACGCCGGGCCCTGCGGAGATCACGACGCCGTCGGGGTCGACGACCGTGGGGTCGCCGGTGACGCCGGGGCCCGTCTGGACGGATCCCAGCACGTAGGCGGTGCTCTCGATCGCACGGGCACGCAGCAGGGTGCCCCAGTGCTCGGCCTTGTGCTCGCCCGCCGCCCACGCCGCCGGCACGGCGAGCACCGTCGCGCCGGAGTCGACGAGCCTGCGCGCCGACTCGGGGAACCGCAGGTCGTAGCACGTCATGACGCCCACACGCAGGGCCGCGACGTCGACGACCACGGGCGCGGCGTCCGCGGGGCCGGGCTCGAGGCGGTCGGACTCGCGGTGCCCGAACGCGTCGTACAGGTGGACCTTGCGGTACGCGGCGACGAGGCCCGTCGGGGCGACGACGACGACGACGTTCGCGGCCCGCCCGTCCGCCTCCCCCGGTGTGAGCGTCCCGGCGATCACGTGCACGCCGGTCCGTGCCGCCGCCGCCTCGAGGGCCCGCACGAACGGGCCGTCCAGCGGCTCGGCGTGCTCCCGGCCGACGCCATGGGGGTCGAACGCGGCCGCGTACTCCGGGAGCACGAGCAGTCCGGCGCCGTCGGCCGCGGCGTGCTCGACGAGGTCGACCGCTGCCGCGGCGTTGGCCGCGCGGTCGGTGCCCGTGCGCATGCCTGCGACGTGCACACGCAGGGTCATGGGCGCGGTGCTCCCGGCGCGTCCGGGTCCGCGCCCGGCGCCGCGGCGTCGTCCGCGGGCGCGGTCACGGGCTCCCCCGCGGCCTCGACGCGTGCGCGGTGGTCGAGCCGGCGCAGCTTCGACGTCATCGACCGGAACAGCGGGATGCACGCGAGCACCACGAGGAAGATCACGAGGAAGCCCGGGACGCCGGGGCTCACGTCGCCCGGATCGACGCCCTCGCGCAGCTCGGGCTCGTCCGAGGCGACGACGACCGACGCGGTCCAGCCCGCGGCGTCGAGGCCGGACCCCAGGGCCGACGTCACCGGTCGTCCTCGGGGTGGATGCCCGCGAAGAGGTCGTCCTCGGGCAGGTGCGTCGGCACGCGCGACTCGGCGAGCTCGTACTCCTCGACGGGCCAGACGTCGACCTCGAGGTCGCGCGGCACCTGGAAGAAGAACCCGTCGGGGTCGATCTGCGTCGCGTGCGCGACGAGGGCCGCGTCGCGTGCCGGGAAGTAGTCGGCGCACGCGATCCGGGTCGTGACCTGCCGCTGGGGGACCTCGCGCATCGCGCGCGAGTCGATCCAGTCGCCGAACGGCGACTCGAGGCCAGCGGCCACGACGGCGTCGTGCACGGTGCGGATGCGCTCGAGCGAGAAGTCGTGGTTGTAGTAGAGCTTCGTGGGCGCCCAGGGCTCCCCGAGGCCGCGGTAGCGCTCCGGGTCGCCCGCGGCGTGGTAGGCCTCGAACGCGACCCGGTGGGCCATGATGTGGTCGGGGTGCGGGTACCCGCCGCTCGGGTCGTACGCCGTCATCACGTGCGGCCGGAACTCCCGGACGAGCCGGACGAGCGGCGCGGCGGCCTCCTCGAGCGGGACGAGCGCGAAGCAGCCCTCGGGCAGGGGCGGGAGCGGGTCGCCCTCGGGAAGCCCCGAGTCGACGAAGCCGAGCCAGTGCTGACGCACCCCCAGGGCCTCGGCGGCCGCCGCCATCTCGGCACGGCGCACCTGAGCCATCTCCTCCGGCGTGCCGTGGAGCCCCGAGTACCGCGGGTTGAGGATGTCGCCCCGCTCGCCGCCGGTGCAGGTGACCACGAGCACGTCGACGCCCTCGGCGGCGTACCGCGCGGTCGTGGCCGCGCCCTTGCTCGACTCGTCGTCCGGGTGGGCGTGCACCGCCATGAGCCGCAGACCCTGCCGTGAACTGCTCGTGCCTCGTCCGGTGTCCGCCACCGACAGCCTCCTCGTCGCCGAGATGCGCACCCGAGACGGGCGCACCAGGGACAATGGTCTCGCACGCCGGCCCCCGCACGCACCCGGCGCGCAGCCCGGTACCCACCCAGCAGGACCCGACCGGACCAGGAGAGGTCATGACAGCGCCGCAGCCCCTGCACCCGCCGGCCGGTCGGTACGGCCGGGAGGCGACCCCGCGCGCCCGGCGTCGCGGGGTGGTCGCGCTGTGGCTGCTCGGGCTCGCGGGCCTCGGCGCGGCCCTGTGGATCGGCCTGGGTGTCGCCGGCAGCCCTGTGACGTGGGACGACGTGGGCTTCTCGCTCGAGGACGATCGCGTGGAGGTCGTCTTCGACGTGCACCGGACCGACCCGTCGGTGACGGTCAGGTGCCGGGTCGAGGCACTCAGCCAGCAGTACGCGCAGGTGGGCGTCGTCACCGTGGACGTCGCCCCGTCGCAGGAGCGCACCCGCCGCCTCACCGTGGAGGTCGCGACGGCCGAGCCCGCCGTGACCGGCGTCGTGGAGAGCTGCTGGGTCCCCTGAACGGACGCGAGCCCACGGGCCTGCGGCGCGGGACCTTGCTATGGTTGTCGTTTCCACGCCATCACGTGCCGTGCTCCCGGTAGCCACAGCGGTTCCCGGACGTCACAGCACGGCCGCGCGGCAGTGCAGCGCAGGGTCGCGCCGGGTCTCGTGCCCTCGTGGCGTGGAACCCCCGAGCGACGCGCCTCCCCCACCGGGTCGCGCACGGCCCGAGCACGACAGCACGCCGCAGGACGAAGACCGACCACGCACGACGAGAGCTCGGAAGGAGCGACCGTGACCGACACGACGACTGTCACCTGGCTGACCCAGGAGGCGCACGACCGTCTCAGCGCCGAGCTGCAGCAGCTGAGCACGACGGGCCGCACGGAGATCGCGCAGAAGATCGACGCCGCGCGCCAGGAGGGTGACCTCAAGGAGAACGGCGGCTACCACGCGGCCCGCGAGGAGCAGGCCAAGCAGGAGGCGCGCATCCGCCAGCTCCAGCAGATCCTGCGCACCGCCGTCGTGGGCGAGGCCCCGCCGGACGACGGCGTCGTCGAGCCCGGCATGGTCGTCACGGCGAGCGTCGCCGGGGAGCGCATGACGTTCCTCGTCGGTTCGCGTGAGGTCGCCGAGGGCACCGGCCTGGACGTGTACAGCGACAAGTCCCCGCTGGGTGCCGCGATCGTGGGCCGCTCACGCGGCGAGAAGACCTCGTACACGGCCCCGAACGGCCACGAGATCGCCGTCGAGATCCACGAGGCCAAGCCCTTCCAGCCGTGATCCCCTGACGGGTCGCCCGTGCCACGGGCGGCCCGTCAGGCTGGTCCCGTCGCCGCGCCACGACGCCGCGGGAGCACGGTCCACCGTCAGCCCTCGTGGACCTGGTAGCCAGCACCACGGAGGTGCTCGAGGACCTGCGCGCAGTGGTCGGGCCCGCGGGTCTCGACCTGCACGCCGATCTCGACCTCGTCGATCGCGAGGTCGATGCCGGTCCGCGTGTGCCCGACATGCATGACGTTCCCGCCGGTTGCGGCGAGCTCGGCGAGCAGCGCCGCGAGCGCACCTGGCTTGTCGTCGATCGTGACGCGCATCTGCAGGTACCGCCCCGCCGAGGCGAGGCCGTGCCGTACGACCCGCAGGAGCACGATCGGGTCGATGTTGCCGCCGGACAGCACGACGACGGCGGGCGTCTGCACCGGTTCCCCGGCCAGGAGCGCAGCGACCCCGGCCGCCCCCGAGGGCTCGACGAGCAGCTTGGCGCGCTCGGCGACGAGCAGGAGGGCCCGCGAGAGGTCCTCCTCGGAGACCGTGCGCACGGGCACGTGCCGTCCCGCGAGGATCGCGAACGGGACCTCCCCGGGGCAGCCGACGGCGATCCCGTCGGCCATGGTGCCCATCGTCTCGAGGGCGACGGGCCGCCCCGCGACGAGCGAACCGGGGTAGGCGGCGGCGCCTGCGGCCTGCACGCCGATGACCTGCACGTCGCGGTGGTCGTCACCCAGGGCGGCGACGATCCCGGCCGCGAGGCCACCTCCCCCGATCGGGACGAGGATGGTCCGGACGTCGGGGACCTGCTCGAGGATCTCGAGCGCGATCGTGCCCTGGCCCGCGACGACGTCCGGGTGGTCGAACGGGTGGATGAGCACCGCGCCGGTGCGGTCGGCGTGCTCACGCGCGGCGACGAGCGCCTCGTCGACCGACGTCCCCGCGGTCACCACGTGCGCGCCGTACTGCTGGGTCGCGGCGATCTTGGGCAGCGCGGCGCCGTGGGGCATGTACACCGTCGCGTCGACGCCGAGGAGCCGTGCGGCGAGCGCGACCCCCTGCGCGTGGTTGCCGGCGCTCGCGGCGACGACCCCGCGCGCCTTCTCCTCGGCCGTGAGCCTGGACATGCGCACGTACGCGCCGCGGATCTTGAACGACCCGGCTCGCTGGAGGTTCTCGCACTTGAGGTGCACGGGCCCGCCGGCCAGCGCGGAGACCGCACGGCTCGACTCCACGGGTGTGCGCAGGCTGATGCCGTCCAGCACGGCGGCGGCCTCGAGGACGTCCGAGGGGCCGACCACGGGGACGCTCACCTCTCGTCCGCCGTGCCAGTGGTGCCGGTGGTGCCGGTGCCGCTCGTGCGACCCGAGGCGAGCGGGTCTGCGTCAGGGCCGCCCTCGTCGACCAGCGGCGTGTCGCCCGTGGGGCCGTCGAGCTGTCTGAGCCGGCGGTTCAGCGCGTCCGGGTCCTGCCCGAGCGCGGGGAACTTGTCGCGGCCGTGCAGGTACAGCACGACCGTGTTGAGCGTCGCGACGAACGGCACCGCGAGGAGCGCGCCGACCACGCCCGCCGCGAGCGAGCCCGCGGCGACGGACAGCAGGACCGCGACGGGGTGGAGCGAGACCGCGTGCCCGAGGAGCAGCGGCTGGAGCACGTGGCTCTCGAACTGCTGCACGCCCAGCACGATCACGAGCATGATCAGCGCCTGGCCCGGGCCCTGGTCGACGAGCGCGACGAGCACGGCGATCGCACCGGTCGCGATCGCACCGACGAACGGGATGAAGCTCGCCAGGAACACGAGCACGGCGAGGGGCACCGCGAGCGGGATCCCGAGGATCAGCGCGCCCAGCCCGATGCCCACGGCGTCGATCGCGGCGACGAGGATCTGCGTGCGTGTGAACGCCGCGAGCGTCACCACGCCGCGCCGGGACGCCTCGTACGCGGGCTGGCGGGCGGACTCGGGGAAGAGCCGCAGGATCCACGCCCAGATCGTCGCGCCGTCCTTGAGGAAGAAGAACAGGCAGAACAGGGTCACGACGGCGCCCGCCAGGACGTGGCCCACGGTCGTCGTCACGGAGAGCGCACCCGAGACGAGGGTCCCGCTGTTGCTGCTCAGCTGCTCGCGCGCCTGGTCGAGGTACCTGCCGATCTCCTCGCTGCCGAGGCCGAGGTCGCTCGTGGCCGCGTACTCGAGGAGCTCGTCGATGCCCGCGGAGGCGCGCGACCACAGGTCCCCGATGCCCTGCACGATCTCGCGGCCGGCGACGGTCAGCAGGCCGGACACGACCGCGAGAAGCCCGAGGACGGCGACGCCCGACGCGACGCCACGGGGCAGGCGGGCCCGGCGCACGAGCGCGTCGACGACCGGGCCGAGCAGGACGGTCAGCAGCAGCGCGAGGACGACCGGGACCCACAGGACCTTCGAGTACGCCATGCCCACGACGACCACGCCGAGCGTGACCGCGACGAGCAGGACGCGCCACGCCCAGGCGGCCGCGACCTGGACGGAACGCGGGACGGCGTCGGACGCCGGGCCTCGTCCGCCCGGTGCGGCGGTCACGCGAGCGCCTGGCCGAGGTCGGCGACCAGGTCTGCCACGTCCTCGATGCCGACCGAGAGGCGCACGAGGTCGTCCGGGACCTCGAGCGCCGAGCCCGCGACGGATGCGTGCGTCATGTGGGCCGGGTGCTCGATGAGCGACTCGATGCCGCCCAGCGACTCGGCGAGCGTGAACACGTGCGTCCGGGCGCACACGTCGAGCGCCTTCTCCTTGCTCCCGACCCGGAAGGAGACCATGCCGCCGAAGCCGCTCATCTGGCGCGCCGCGGTCGCGTGGCCCGGGTGGTCCTCGAGCCCGGGGTAGATGACCTGGTCGACCGCGGGGTGGTCGCGCAGGAACGTCGCGACCGTCAGCGCGTTCGAGCAGTGCCGTCCCATGCGCACCGCGAGCGTCTTGAGGCCGCGCAGCGTCAGCCACGCGTCGAAGGGCCCCGCGACGGCGCCCGACGAGTTCTGGTGGAACGCGACCGCGTCCGTCAGCAGCGTCGTCCCGGTGGGTCCCTCGAGGCCCACGGGCAGCTGCGCGCCGTCGCCGACGACGAGCGCCCCGCCGACCACGTCGCTGTGCCCGCCGATGTACTTGGTCGTGGAGTGGACGACCACGTCGGCACCCAGCGCGAGCGGCTGCTGCAGGTACGGCGTGGCGAAGGTGTTGTCGACGACCAGGAGGGCGCCCGCCGCACGCGCGAGCGCCGCGAGGGCGGCGATGTCGCTCACGCCGAGCAGCGGGTTCGTGGGCGTCTCGACCCACACGACCTTGGTCCGCCCGTGCTCGATCGCGCCCGCGACCGCGTCGAGGTCCGTGAGGTCGACCGGCGTGTGCTCGATGCCCCAGGGGCCGAAGACCCGCGCGACGAGGCGGTACGTGCCGCCGTACGCGTCGTTCGGCACGACGACGTGGTCCCCGGGACGCAGCACCGCGCGAAGCAGCGTGTCCTCCGCGGCGAGGCCCGACGAGAAAGCGAAGCCCCGCGCGCCGCCCTCGACGGCCGCGAGCGCCTCCTCGAGCGCCGTGCGGGTCGGGTTGCCCGAGCGCGAGTACTCGTACCCGCCCCGCAGGCCGCCGACACCGTCCTGCTTGTAGGTCGAGACCTGGAAGATCGGGGTCACGACGGCGCCGGTGGCGGCGTCCGGCTCCTGCCCGGCGTGGATGGCCCGGGTCGAGAAGCCTGCGTTGGTCCAGTCCTGCGGCGTGGGTGCGTCTGTCACGCGTCCCAGGCTAGAGGTAGGCCCCGACGCGCACGCGCCAGGGAACACCGCGGGCGTCGGGCGCGTTGCGAGCCGATGGACGGCCGGCAGCCGGTCGACCGTCCACGAGCAAGGAGGCCCCATGTTCGGATCGATGCTGCGCACCACGATGGTCACGCCCGAGCGTGCGCTCAAGGGACGTGACGGGTACGCCTACGCCGTGCCCGAGCGGCACGCGGTCCTCGGCACGCCGCTGGCCGGCCCGTGGCCGCAGGGCACCGCCGTCGCGCACCTCGCGCTCGGGTGCTTCTGGGGTGCGGAGAAGGAGATGTGGCGGCTCCCCGGGGTCGTCACCACGGCCGCCGGCTACCAGGGGGGCTTCACCCCGTTCCCGACGTACGAGGAGACGTGCACGGGCCAGACCGGTCACACGGAGACGGTCCTCGTCGCCTACGACCCGACGGTGCTGAGCCACGCCGAGCTGATGCGTACCTTCTGGACCCTGCACGACCCGACGCAGGGGTTCCGCCAGGGCAACGACGTCGGCACCCAGTACCGGTCGGCGATCTTCACGACGACGCCCGAGCAGCTCGAGGCGGCGCTCGCGACCCGCGACGCGTTCGAGCCCGAGCTGCGCCGCAACGGGTACGGCCAGATCACCACCGAGATCCGGCCGGTCGACGGCGAGGGGGGCGCGGGCCGGTTCTACTACGCCGAGGACTACCACCAGCAGTACCTGCACAAGGTCCCGAACGGCTACTGCCCCGTCCACTCGACGGGCGTCGCCTGCCCGCTCCCCTCGTAGTCGCCCGACCTCGTAGGCGCCTGAGCGCGTAGGCCCGGCAGCGAGGCGCCGCTGCCGGGCCCACGCTGCGCCCCACGGGCGGGGGCTGGACGGGCGAGGGTGCCCGCTCCGCCGTCGCCCCGCGGGACCTGAGCCTCAGCCGACCTCCTGCCCCAGCTCCGCCTCGATGAGCTCCGTGACGTGTGCCGTTGCCGCGTCGTACTCGCGGCGGTCGAAGACGAACGGACCGAAGGCCGCGTAGGACCACTCGCGGCGGTACGGCTGCCGGAAGCCGGACCACGTGACCGTCTCGGGTGTCGCCGCGACGTCCACCTCGAGCGGCCAGCAGCCGACCTCGCCGCAGTCGCAGGCCAGGAGCCAGACCGAGCCGGGCTCCGGGCACTGCTGCCGAGCGTCGCCGCGCAGGTACTCGGTGAGCCGCCCGTAGTCGAAGAACGCGGGCACCAGGCCCCCGTAGGCGCCCCACGGCTCGTACCCGCTCTTGCGCTCGTAGGCGCCGACGAGGTCGCACAGCGTGACGCCGTCGACGACGGGCATGACCGCGGTGGGGCGGTCCGGGGTGTGGACGGCCCGGAACTCGATCGTCGGACGACTACCTGCCACTGGTCGGCTCCCTGGCTCGTGGAGCGTCCATGGTGGCACCCCAGCACCGCGCACGGGCGTCGTGCACAGGCTCCGGCCGCCCCCGCTGAGCGCGCCCGCGGGAGGCCGCGCGCCCGTCGCGCGACGGAGCGGGTCATCCTTGCGGCGTAGGAGCCGGGCCCGCACAGATACGCCTCATGGCCGTTCTGGTGCGGGCCCGGGCTCCGTAGGTTCGACTCGTCAGCACCGACGAGGAGGAACCATGATCGAGGCCGTAGGCCTGACCAAGAGGTACGGCGCGAAGACCGCCGTCGACGGTGTGTCGTTCACCGTCCAGCCCGGGAAGGTCACCGGCTTCCTGGGGCCCAACGGCGCCGGCAAGTCGACGACGATGCGCATGGTCGTCGGGCTCGACCGGCCGTCCGCCGGCTCGGTGACCGTCAACGGCAAGCACTACGCCCAGCACCGGGCTCCGCTCCAGGAGGTCGGCACGCTCCTCGACGCGAAGGCGGTGCACACCGGCCGCTCCGCGCAGAACCACCTGCTCGCCATGGCGGCGACCCACGGCATCGGCAAGGCGCGCGTGCGCGAGGTGATCGAGATGACGGGGCTCGAGGGCGTGGCGCGCAAGCGCGTCGGCGGCTTCTCTCTCGGCATGGGACAGCGCCTCGGCATCGCGGCGGCCCTGCTCGGCGACCCCCAGACGCTCATCCTCGACGAGCCCGTCAACGGCCTCGACCCCGAGGGCGTCCTGTGGGTCCGCAACCTCGTGCGCTACCTCGCGGGCCAGGGGCGCACGGTCTTCCTGTCCTCGCACCTCATGAGCGAGATGGCCCTCACCGCCGACCACATCATCGTGGTGGGCCGGGGCCGGGTCATCGCCGACGCCCCCGTCGGCGACATCGTCGCCCGCGCCACCGGGACCACGGTCCGCGTCCGGTCGCCCCAGGCGGCCGAGCTCGAGGCGGCGGTCCGCGCGGCGGGCGTCACCGTCGCGTCACCCGAGCTCGGCGTCCTCGAGATCACCGGGAGCACGGCCCCCGCGATCGGCGAGGCGGCCGCACGGGCCGGCGTCGTCCTGCACGAGCTCACGCCGCTCAACGGCTCGCTCGAGGACGCGTACATGCAGCTCACCGCCCAGGACGTCGAGTTCCACTCGCACGCCCCGCTCGGCGGCCCCGCCCCCGCCGGCCAGGCCGCCCACCCCGCCAGCCCGAAAGGCGCGACCGCGCCCCTGAACGAAGGTGCCCTGCGATGACCACCCTGGCCTCCCCCGCCCCGGCCGCTGCGACCCGGCCCCGCGCCGCGGTCAAGCCGGTCACGCTGACGCGCGTCGTCGCGTCGGAGTGGATCAAGTTCCGCACGATCCGCTCGACGTTCTGGACCCTGCCCGTGACGGCCCTGCTGATGATCGGCCTCGCCGTGCTCTACGCGTGGGGCGCCACGACCGTCGGCCCGGAGGAGATGGGCGCCGTCGACGGCGCGTCCGTCATCACGAGCGGGTGGTACTTCGCCCAGCTCGCCGTGAGCGTCCTGGCGATCCTCACGATCTCGGGCGAGTACAGCACCGGCATGATCCGGTCGACGCTGGCCGCGGTGCCGAAGCGGCTCCCGGCCCTGTGGGCGAAGGCCGCGGTCCTCGCGGTCGTCGTCGCCGTCGTCTCGGTGATCGCCGTGGCGCTCGCCTGGGTCGCCGTGCTGCCGTTCGCCGACCAGCTCGACCTGTCCCTGGACCTGGGTGACCCGTCGACCCTGCGCATGGTGGCCGGCGCCCCGCTGTACCTCGCGACCATCGCCGTGTTCGCCTTCGCGATCGGCGCGCTCATGCGTCACTCGGCCGGTGCGCTCGCCGTCGTCCTCGGCCTGCTCCTCGTGATCGAGAACGTGTTCGCGCTCATCCCGCTGCGCTTCTTCGAGCTTGTCAGCCCGTTCCTTCCGTCGACGGCCGGCACGCGCCTGCTCCTCACGGACGAGACGCTCGACTCGATGAACCGCGTCGAGGACGCCGTCCAGCTGAGCGCGTGGCAGGGCTACGGCGTGCTGGTGGTGTGGACGGTGGTCCTGCTGGTCCTCGCAGCGGTGCTCCTGCGCCGGCGCGACGCCTGAGGACGCACGTGACCGCCCCTGGGGCGGCGGCGGGGGCGTCGGACCGGTGGAGGGCCGGTCCGACGCCCTGCGTCGTCCAGGGCACCGCCGATGGGAGGCTGGTGCCGTGACAGCACACCGCCTGCGGACACCGCCCCCGGGGGCCCCTGCGCCCGGCCCGGTCCCGGCCGGGCACCCGGACGGTGCGCCGGAGTTCACCGAGCTCACGGCCCGGCGCCTCGGCCCCGTCCGCCGGTTCTTCGTGCGGCACCCCGTGGCGATGGACGTCGTCGTCATGCTCTGGTTCGCGGTGCCCTCGCTCCTCGCGCTCCTCGCGACCGCGACCCAGGGGCCGTTCTCGTGGGACGGGACGAGGCCCCAGCTCGTCGCGGCCGGGTTCATCGTCCTGGGCACCGTGCTCCTGTTCTGGCGCAGACGACGGCCCCTGCTCGTGATCACCGTGATGACGGTCCTCACGGCGGCGTGCACGGGCCTGTCCGGCTCGACGAACGGGTTCGACCTCGGCGTGTGCCTCGCGCTCTACGCAGTCGCGGCGTCACGGCCGGCCCTGACGACCTGGCTCTCGTTCACGGGCTCGATGGGAGTCACGGGCCTCGTCCTGTGGTCCTGGGAGGCGCCGGACGGCGTCCCCGCGAGCGACGTCGCGGGCGTGAGCGTGACCGACGACAACGGGGCCGTCGCCTTCAGCTCGCAGGACCGCCTGCTGACCATCGCGTTCGTCATGATCCTGGGCCTGCTAGCGGTCGCGATCGGCACGAGCGTGCGCAACCGCCGCCTGCACATCGCCGACCTCGTCGAGCGGGCCAACAGCCTCGCCCGGGACCGGGACCGGGAGGCGTTGCTCGCGCGGGCCGCCGAGCGCGCCAGGATCGCGCGTGAGATGCACGACGTCGTCGCCCACAGCCTGTCCGTCATGATCGCGCTCGGCGATGGCGCGTCGGCCGCGATCGAGCGATCGCCCGACCGGTCCCGGGCGGCGCTCGACGAGCTCTCGGCAACGGGGCGCGCGGCGCTCACGGACATGCGGCGCGTGCTGGGCGTGCTCGACGCCGGCCCCGAGCCGGACGCCGACGCCGCGCCGCTCGAGCCGCAGCCCTCCGCGCCCGACCTCGTGGCACTCGTCGAGCGGTTCCGGGCCGCGGGGCTGCCCGTGCGCACCGACGGCCTGACGACCGCGCTGCCCGGCGACGCCGGCCTCCAGCTCGCGGTCTACCGCATCGTCCAGGAGTCCCTCACGAACGTGCTGCGGCACGCACCCGGGACCTCCGGGGTGGACCTGACCCTGCGCCGCACGCCGGACGGCGTCGAGGTCGACGTCGTCGACGAGGGCCCGGCCCTGCCGGGCACGACGCCGCCGTCCGACGGCGCCGGGCGCGGCCTCATCGGTATCGGCGAACGCGCCGGCGTCTACGCGGGGACGGTCGATGCCGGCCCCTGGCACACCGGGTGGCGGGTCCGCACGGTCATCCCCTGGCAGGAGCGCGCATGATCCGGGTCCTTCTGGTCGACGACCAGGCACTGCTGCGCATGGGCTTCCGGCTCGTCCTCGAGGCCGAGGACGACATCGAGGTCGTCGGCGAGGCCGGGGACGGCGCGACGGCGGTCGACCAGGTCCGTGCCCTGGCGCCCGACGTGGTGCTCATGGACGTCCGCATGCCCGGTGTGAACGGGATCGAGGCCACCGGGCGGATCGTCGCCGAGCAGCCCGCCACGCGGATCCTCATCCTGACGACGTTCGACCTCGACGAGTACGCGTTCGCCGCGCTGCGGGCGGGGGCGAGCGGCTTCCTGCTCAAGGACGCCCGGCCCCCGGAGCTCATCGCCGCGATCCGCTCGGTGAGCTCGGGGGACGCGGTCGTCTCGCCGCGCATCACCCGACGCATGCTCGAGCTCTTCGCCCCGCAGATGCCCGCCTCGGGCGTCGTCCCGGAGGCGGCCGACGCCGTCGACCCGAGGCTCGCCGAGCTCACGCCACGCGAGCTGGAGGTCCTCCTGTCCATCGCGCACGGCTCGTCGAACGCGGAGATCGCGGAGCTGCTCTACCTCTCGGAGGCCACGGTCAAGACGCACGTGGGCCGCATCCTCGCCAAGCTCGGGGTGCGCGACCGCGTCCAGGCCGTCGTCCTGGCGTTCGAGACGGGCCTCGTGGGGCGCGGCCAGGCCTGAGCGTCCTGGCGCGCCCGACCGCCCGGACCGCCGCGCGCCCCGGGTGCGCGCGGCCGTCCGGGTGCACGGTCAGCGGCGTCGCGTGCCGACGATGTCGACGACGAAGACCAGCGTGTCCGTCCCGCCGATGCCGGCCTGGGGCATGCCGCGCTCGCCGTAGCCGAGGTGCGGCGGGATCGACAGGAGCATGCGCGAGCCCACCTGCTGGCCCACGAGCCCCTCGTCCCACCCGCCGATGACCGCACCCACGCCGATGGGGAACGAGATGGACGAGCGGCGGTCGTACGAGTTGTCGAACATCCGGCCGCCCCACACCTGGCCGTAGTAGTTGACCTCGATGTCGTCGCCCGCCTCGACGAGCTCGCCGTCGCCACGCGAGAGGACCTGCACGGCCAGGTCGCCCGGCGCGGGGGTGTCGGGGAAGGTGAGCACCGGCTTGTCGCCGAACACCCCGGAGGCGACGGGCAGCGGGGACGTGTTCTCGGGCATGGGTGACCTCTCCTGTCGGTGGCGCTGCGCCGGGTGCGCGTCGCCGCGGTCCATCGTGCCCGATGCCGGGCGCGGCCGCGCGAGGGTCAGACGCGCTCGGCGAGCCAGCGGATCTGACGGCCCACCTGGTGGGCCTGCCCGCCCTCGTGCTGGTTGAAGGGGTACTCGACGATCTCGGTCGAGGGCCGTGCGGCTCCTGCCGGCAGGAGGTCCGCCCAGCGGTTGTAGGCCGTGTAGACCGTCGACGGGGGGCATGTCAGGTCCATGAGCGCGACGGAGAAGAGGGCGTCGGCGCGGGCGCGCCGTGCGAAGTTGGCGCCGTCGATGTAGGAGAGCGTCCGGAACGCGGCGTCGACGTGGCCCCGGTGCACCGACAGGTAGCGCACGACCTCGCCGTACGGGTCGTTGTCGGTGATCTCCGTCGCACGACGGATGTGGCACAGGAAGGGCACGTCGGGCATCACTCCCACGAGGTCGGGCACGAGCCCTGCCACCGCGATGCTGATGCCGCCGCCCTGGCTCCCGCCGCAGACGGCGACGCGGGTCGCATCGGTGCCCGGCAGCTCCCGCGCGGCCTCGACGGCGCGCACGGCGTCGGTGAACAGACGCCGGTAGTAGTGCTGCTCGGGGTCCAGGATCCCGCGCGTCATGACGCCCGGGGTCTGCGGTCCGCTCCCGGTCGTGTCCGGGGTGTCGCCCCCGCTCCCCCACGTGCTGCCCTGCCCCCGGGTGTCCATGAACAGGTGCGCGTAGCCAGCGGCCGCCCACGTCAGGCGCTCGTGCGGGAGGCCCCGGCCGCCGCCGTAGCCCTGGTACTCGACGACGACCGGGAGGTCTTCGCGCGCGCCCGCGGGACGGGTGAGCCAGGCCTTGATGGGCTGCCCGCCGAATCCCGCGAACGTCACGTCGTGCACCTCGACGAGGGACAGCCCGGTCTCGACGGGCACGGCCTCGAGCGCGAGCGCGTGGCTACGCGTCTCGGCGAGGGTCTGCGCCCAGAACGCGTCGAAGTCGGCGGGCTCGGCCACCTCGGGCCGGTAGGAGCGGAGCTCCTCGACGGGCAGGTCGAACATCGGCACGGGCGGCCTCCTCGGCGGTGACGGGACTCGCCCAGATGTCTACCACGCGCCGGTGGGCCGTGTCGTAACGTTCCGACCGCGGGTTGCCCGCGTGTAGGTCAGCGCGCCAGGAACCCCAGGAGGTCGTGCCGCGTGAGGACCCCGACGGGGTCACCGTGCTCGACGACCATGAGCGCATCGGCCTGCTGCAGGGCCGTGCGCGCTGCCTCGACGTCCTCGCCGACACCGATGAGCGGCAGGGGCGCGGCCATGTGCCGGTCCACCCGGTCCGCGAGCGCGGCCCGGCCGCTGAACACCGCGTCCAGGAGGTCGCGCTCGCTCACCGAACCCGCGACCTCGCCCGACTTCACGGGCGGCTCGGCCTTGACGACGGGCATCTGCGAGACCCCGTACTCGTGCAGGATCTCGATCGCGTCGCGCACGGTGTCCGTCGGGTGGGCGTGCACGAGGTCGGGCAGCGCACCCGACTTCGACCGCAGCACGTCCCCGACGACGGCGCCCTGCTCCTCGCGCAGGAACCCGTACGAGCGCATCCACGCGTCGGAGAAGATCTTGGAGAGGTAGCCGCGCCCGCCGTCGGGCAGCAGCACGACGATCACGGCACGGGCCGCGGCGTCGGCGTCCTCCTCCTCGAGGCGGCGCGCGAGACGGAGCGCGGCGACGACCGCCATGCCGCAGGACCCGCCGACGAGCAGGCCCTCCTCGCGCGCCAGGCGGCGCGTCATGGCGAACGAGTCGGCGTCGCTCACGGCGATGATCTCGTCCGGGACCGTCGGGTCGTACGCGGCCGGCCAGAAGTCCTCGCCGACACCCTCGACGAGGTAGGGACGACCGTCGCCGCCCGAGTACACGGACCCCGCGGGGTCCGTACCGACGACGTGCACGCGCCCGCCTGCCTCGGGAGCCCGGTCGGCGCTCGCGTCCTTGAGGAAGCGGCCCGTCCCGGTGATCGTCCCGCCGGTGCCGACACCGGTGACGAAGTGCGTCACGCGCCCGTCGGTGTCCGCCCAGATCTCCGGGCCCGTGGTCTCGTAGTGGCTCGCGGGGCCGTTCTGGTTCGCGTACTGGTTGGGCTTCCACGCGCCGTCGATCTCCCGGACGAGCCGGTCCGAGACCGAGTAGTACGAGTCCGGGTGCTCGGGAGCGACGGCGGTGGGCGTGACCACGACCCGGGCGCCGTAGGCGGCGAGCACGTCCCGCTTGTCCTGCGAGACCTTGTCCGGGCACACGAACACGCAGTCGTAGCCCTTGCGCTGCGCGACGAGGGCCAGGCCGACACCGGTGTTGCCGCTCGTCGGCTCGACGATCGTCCCGCCGGGGCGCAGCTCGCCCGAGGCCTCGGCGGCCTCGATCATCTTGAGCGCGATGCGGTCCTTCACGGAGCCACCGGGGTTGAGGTACTCGACCTTGGCCAGCACGGTCGCGGCGAGGCCCTCGGTCACCGCGCCCAGGCGGACGAGCGGCGTGCCGCCGACGAGGTCGGAGATGTGCTCGGCGTACTTCACGGGGCAACCGCTCCTGGTGGTCGGCCGCGCCGGGCGGCGCGGGCTGGGTGGGTGGTCCTGGCCTCCCCGGACATGGCACGTCCCCGGCACCGTCGGGTAGACGGGTGCCGGGGACGTGGGGCCGTCACTCGCGGTTGAAGATCGCGAGGAGACGCAGGATCTCGAGGTAGAGCCACACGAGCGTGACGATGAGGCCGAACGCCGCGGACCAGGCGAACTTGGCCGGGACGCCCTGCTCGACGCCGCGCTTGATCGAGTCGAAGTCCATGATCAGCGACGCCGCGGCGAGGCCGACGGCGAAGAGCCCGACGAGCATGCCCATGGGGCCCTCGCGCAGCGGGCCGAAGCCCGAGCTGGCCATGAAGAACGAGAGGCCGAAGTTCACGAGCGAGAAGGCCAGGTACCCGACCATCGCGATCATGAGCCAGCGCGTGAACTTGGGCGTCACGCGGACCTTGCCCGAGCGGAACAGGAAGAGCGCGGCACCGAACGTCGTCAGCGTCCCGAGGATCGCCTGGAGCACGATCGGCTGGACCGCGTTGCCGTCGAACGTCATCGACTGGAACACGAGGCTGATACCACCGAGGAACACGCCCTCGGCGACCGTGTAGGCGACGATGAGCGCGGGGCTCGGGCTCTTCTTGAACGCGTTGACGAGGCCGAGCACGAGGCCGACGACCATGCCGATCGGCCACAGGCCCGGCGCGACGTACCAGGTCGCGGCGGCGACCACGACGAGGAGCGCGAGCAGCCCGCCCGTCTTCATGATCACGTCGTCGTACGTCATGCGGCCCGTCTCGCGCGTGGTCGCCGCGGGGGCGCCGTACATCTGCTCGAGGGTCGACGCGTTGAGGGTGCCGGCGGCGCCTGTCGCTCCACCGGTGGACGTGTAGGGGTTCGGCTGCACGACGGTCCCGCGGCCTCGCCGTGGCTCGCCGAAGATGGCGCTGTTGCTGAAGACGGGGTTGCTCACTGTGCCTCCTGGTCGCGGCGCCCGGCCCCGCGTGGACCGCGGAACGGGCAGGGGTGTCGCTGGCCGGTGTTCATCCTATGCACGTGCAACGCGGGGACGCCCTCGCGCGTTCCCGTCGCCCGGGCCGTCCACCGCTGCGCCGCAGCGGTACCCCCGGCGGGACTCGAACCCGCACTGTGCCGGGTTTAAGCCGGCTGCCTCTGCCAGTTGGGCTACGGGGGCCCGACGGCGTCCCTCACCTCGGGCGCTCGTCGGGCCCATCCTGCCAGCGCGGGTCAGGCCGGGTCGCCGCGCCCGACCACGCCCGCAGCGGCCGGCGAGCCCGCGGCGGGTCCGACCGGCTCCCCCGGCCGCCCCTTGGGCGCGGGCTTGGTCGCGGTCTTCGCGCGCGGCGCCGAGGCGTCGCGGAAGTCGGCGCGCGGGTCGTGCAGGCGTCCGAGCGCGACGAGCTCGCGGTGGAAGAAGAGCGCGAGGGTCCAGTCGAGGACGATCCGCACCTTGCGGTTGAAGGTCGGCATCTGCGCCATGTGGTACGTCCGGTGCATGAACCAGGCGAGCCGTCCGCGGAGCTTGATGCCGTAGACCTGCGCGACGCCCTTGCCCAGGCCCAGGGACGCGACCGTGCCGACGTGCTTGTGCTTGTACTCGCTCAGCTCGGCGCTGCGCAGGTGCTTCGCGAGGTTGTCACCGAGGTGCCGCGCCTGTCGCACGGCGTGCTGGGCGCTCGGCGAGCAGAAGGCGCCGGGGTGGGCCAGGTCGGGCACCGCCGCGCAGTCACCTGCGGTCCAGACGCCCTCGACGACGTCGCCGTCGGGCGTCGCGACCTGGAGCGTGGGCAGCGCGTGGACGCGGCCCATCGCGTCGAGCGGCAGGTCGGACTGCTCGAGCACCGGGTTCGCCTTGACGCCGGCGGTCCACACGATGGTCGCCGAGTCGAGCTCCACGCCGGTGGACGTCACGACGTGCCCGTCGACGCACGAGCTGAGGAACGTCGACAGGTGCACCTCGATGTTCCGCTTGCGCAGCTGCTCGAGGGCGTACCCGCCCATCTCCTCGCCGAGCTCCGGCAGGATGCGCGTCGATCCCTCGATCATGACGAAGCGCAGGTCGTCCGCGGAGATGCTGTCGTAGAAGCGCACGGCGTCGCGGGCCATGTCCTCGACCTCGGCGATCGCCTCGATCCCGGCGAACCCGCCGCCGACGAACGTGAAGGTCAGCATGCGGCGGCGCAGGGCGGGGTCCCACGTGGAGGCCGCGATGTCGAGCTTGGTGAGCACGTGGTTGCGCAGCGCGATCGCCTCCTCGACCTGCTTGAAGCCCATCGCCTGCTCGGCCAGGCCCGGGATCGGCAGCGTGCGCGCCACGGAGCCGAGCGCGACGACGAGGTGGTCGTAGGAGATCTCGTACTCGTCACCCTCGACGGGTGCGATCCGCACCGCGCGGTCCGCGTGCCGCACCTGGGTGACGCGTCCGGTGAGGACGTCGACGCCCTTGAGCTCGCGGCGGTGCGAGACCACGACGTGGCGCGGCTCGAGCGACCCGGCCGCGGCCTCGGGGAGGAACGGCTGGTACGTCATGTAGGACCGCGGGTCGACGACCACGATCGCCGCCTCGCGCCTGCCGAGCCGGCGGCGCAGGCGCAGCGCCGTGTAGAAGCCGACGTAGCCGCCGCCCAGGATGACGATGCGCGGGACCTTGCGCGCGCGGTCGCTCACGGACTGGCCGCCGGTCGCGAGGGACGTGTCGTGGCTCGAGGTCATGTTTGACACGGTAAGCGCGTGTGAATTCGTTCACAAGCGCTGTCCCGGGCAGCGGACGTGAGATCCGGCACAGTCATGGGATGACCTACCCGTCCGCGGCCACCGCCAGCGCCTCGGCCACGACGGTGTCGAGCATCGCCTCGGTCAGCCGGCCCGTCTGCGTGTTCTGCTGCGAGACGTGGTAGCACCCGACGACCTGCACCGCGACGCCGTCGGGCCGCGTCACGACGGCGCGCGCACCATGGCCGAAGCGGGGCGCCGGACGCGGGACGTCCCACCCCATCCCCCGCACCGCGCCCAGCGCCGCGTTCCAGCCGAAGGCGCCCAGCGCGAGGACGGCCCGCACCGTGCCCGAGGTGAGCTCGACCTCGCGTGCGAGCCACGGGCCGCACGTGTCCCGCTCGGCCGGCAGCGGGGCGTTCGCTGGCGGCGCGCACCGCACCGCGGCCACCATCCGGACGCCCTCGAGCCTGAGCCCGTCGGCCGCGTCCACGCTGAGGGCCTGGTTCGCGACGCCCAGCCGGTGCAAGGACGCGAAGATCCAGTCCCCCGAGCGGTCACCCGTGAACAGGCGCCCGGTGCGGTTCGCGCCGTGCGCCGCAGGGGCGAGCCCCACGACCAGGAGCGTCGCCCGCGGGTCGCCGAAGCCGGCCGCCGGGCGGCCCCAGTACGGCTCGTGGCGGAACATGCGCCGCTTGGTGACGGCGACCTCCTCGCGCCACGTCACGAGCCGGGGGCACGCGCGGCACACGGTCGACGCCGCGTCCACCTCCGCGAGGTCCTCGGCGCGTGCCGCGGCGCGCGCGACGTCGGCGGCCGAGCCGCACACGGGCGTCGTCAGGCCGGCCACGTCCCCGGGCCAGCCCGAGCCGGGCGGCACCGGGGACCCGAACGGCTCGCCGGTCCGGGGGTGCGGCAGGCGCTGGTCGGGCGTGGTCACGGCCCGATCATGCCCCCTCGGCCTGCGGGCCGCCCCGCGTCGGCTCAGCCGTCCCCCGTCGTCAGCGCCGCGTTCGTCACCGTCCCGCCGGTCGTCCTTCCTGCGTCGGACCCCTCGCCGCCGCCCGCGGTGCCCGCCGTCCCCGTGACGAGCGCGGGGGCCTGCGGGAACGGCCGGGGCGGCGTCCGGAGCGCCGAGCCGGCGGTCAGCACGCGCTTGCCGTCGCCGTCCTGGTCCCACTGGCTGAACGGGGCGCCCGTCATGGGGTACACGTTCCAGCGCGTGCGGCCGTCGGCGTCCTGGACGCCGGCGAACGACCACGGCTCATCCACCCCCGGGAGGAACCACTGCGACCAGCCCTCGTCGTACGTCGTGCGGACCTGCCGGCCCCGGTCGTCGAAGATCTGCACGTCCTCGAGCGGGTTGCCCTGCGCGTCGTACACGAACAGGTTGCTCACGAGCTGGCCGTCGACACGGACGCCGTCCTCGGGCGGCATCTGGACCGGGACCTGCGTCTCCACGTACACGGGGTAGCTGCTGCCGAGCCGCTGCTCGAGCATCGTGCGGGACTGCGAGAGCGCGAGCGGCAGCGCCACCAGGGCGATGATGTTGAAGAACGCGAGCGCCGGCCGGACCCACTCCCCGTCCCGGACCGCCGAACGCCCCGCCTGGACGGATCCCAGGACCACGACGACGAGCAGGACCCAGCCCAGCACGTCCTCGGGGACGAACCTCTGCGTGGCAGACGAGACCGAGGCCATCATCAGGCCGCCCAGGAGCAGCGTGAAGACGACCCAGCCGCGGACCATCCACCACACCGGGCGCAGGGTCGAGACGAAACCCGCGACGGCCTGCCAGAAGGGCGACGACCGCAGCGGCTCCGTCGCCCGGCGCGCAGCCCGCCTGACCGCCCCGACGAGCCTGCCGCCCCGTGCGACGACGCGGGCCGCGCGCCCGACGACCGGCGCCGCACCGGGCACGGCCGGCGGGATCCCTGCGGCGGTCCGCAGCTCACGCGCGTACTCGGCCGCCGGGCCGAACCTCAGCGTCAGGTCCATGAGCGAGGCGGCCTGCGGGTGACCGGTGACGCCGGCCACCGTGCGGGGAGGCACCTCTCCGGTCGCGACGGGCCCGAGCGGGTCCTCCAGCGCCTCCGCGAGATCGGCCTCGAGCCCGTCCGTCAGGTCGTCGACCTGCTCGGGCGGCAGGTCACCCAGGTGGCTGCGCACCGCCGCGGCATAGGCGGTCACGTGGTCGAGCAGCACGGTGGCGTTCATCGCAGGTCCCCCTCGGGCTCCAGCAGCGTCGTGAGTGTGGTCGAGAAGCTGTGCCAGTCCTTGCGCTGGGCCTCGAGCATCGCCCGGCCCTCCGCGTTGATGCCGTAGTACTTGCGGTGCGGCCCCTCGTCGGACGGCACCACGTAGGTGGTCAGCGCACCCGACGAGTAGAGCCGGCGCAGCGTCCCGTAGACGGAGGCCTCCCCGACCTCCTCGAGGCCCGCGGCGCGCAGGCGGCGGACCACGTCGTAGCCGTAGCCGTCCTCGTCGGCCACGACCGCGAGGACGGCGACGTCGAGCACCCCCTTGAGCAGCTGGGTCGTGTCCATCTGGCCTCCCTGTGGTCCGGTGCGGGACCGGGACCCTCCTCCGGGTCCCGCGAGACGCACACTACTCTCTGATCCGCAGTACCTGCGACAACGGACTACCGCGTGTCGCGAGAGGAACGGCTGCGTGCCGGACGCTGCGGCGCCTCAGACCCGCTCGGCGGCGCTCCACGTGATGCCGTCGAGGATGTCGTGCTCCGAGGTGACGACCGTGCGCAGCCGCCCGCCGGCCCGCCCGACCTCGGCGCGCACCCGGGACACCACGTCCGACCACACGAGCGCGCCCGCCCCGATGACGTCCACGCGCCCGGGGTGCATGTAGGGCTCGCGCTCACGGCGCTTGCGGCTCATCGTGAGCAGGGCCCGGCACGACGCGAGCACCGCGTCCGTGGCGAGGACAGCGCCGTCGATGCTCACGGGGTCGTACTCGTCGAGGTCGAGCGCGTGCGCCGTGACGGTCGTCACCGACCCCGCGAGCCCGACGAGCGTCGCCGCCCGCCCGAACGGGACGACCTTCGCGGCCGCGTCGAGCGCCGCGGCGACGTCCGCGCTGGCCGCAGCGATCTGGGCCGCCGTGGGCGGGTCGTCGTGCAGGTGCCGCTCGGTGAGCCGGACGCACCCGACGTCCATCGAGTAGGACGCCACCGGTGAGGTGGTGCCGAGCACGAGCTCGGTGGAGCCCCCGCCGAGGTCGACGACGAGGAACGGGCCCGGGTGCTTGCCGGCAAGCACCCCGGTGGCGCCCCGGAACGACAGCGCCGCCTCCTCCTGGCCACCCACGACCTCCGGCTCGACGCCCAGCGCGTCACGCACGCCGTCGACGAACTCCTGACGGTTCTCGGCGTCACGCGACGCCGAGGTCGCCACGAACCGGATGTGCTCGACGCCCAGCTCCGCGCATCGGGCGCCGTAGCGACGCGCCGCGTCCAGCGTGCGCTCCATCGCCTCGGGGGCGATGCGGCCCGTGCGGTCGACCCCCTGCCCGAGGCGCACGACCTCCATGCGCCGGTCGAGGTCCGTCAACGTGCCGGCCGCGAGGTCGACGTCGGCCACGAGGAGCCTGATGGAGTTGGTCCCGCAGTCGATGCCTGCCACGCGCGTCATGGGACAAGCCTGCCATCCGCGCGCGGCCGCTCCGGCACGTCCTGGCCGGGACCCTCCAGGTCCGGCACGGCGTGCACGCCCGTCGGCGGGCGTCGGGTCAGCAGGCGCAGCGGTCGGGTCGCCAGGTGTCGGCGATGAGCGCGAGCGCCCTGTCCCCGAGGACGTTCACGCCCGGTCCCACGGTGAGCGCGTGCCCGACGAGCACGTGCAGGCACTTCACCCGCGTCGGCATCCCGCCCGCCGAGATGCCCTCGATCTCCTCGACGACGCCGAGCTCGGCGCGCCGCCGCAGGTAGTCCTCGTGCGCAGCCCGGTGTGCAGCCGCCAGCGCCGGGTCGTCGACGAGACGAGCGGACATCTCGCGCATCACACCCGTGGCCTCGAGCGTCGAGACCGCAGCCACCGCACGCGGGTGCGTGAGGTAGAACGTCGTCGGGAACGGCGTCCCGTCCGGGAGCCGCGGCGCCGTGCGGACCACCGTGGGACGCCCGCACACGCACCTCGCCGCCACCGCGACGACTCCGCGTGGCGGCCTCCCGAGCTGCTGCTCGAGCGTCTCGAGGTCCGCCGCGCTCACGGCCTCTCCCCCGTCCGGCAGGGGCGCCGCGATGGCCTCACTCACCTGTGGGTCCTCCGACCTGGTCGTCCGTCTCGTCCTGCGTCGGCACCGGGGCCTGGCCCGCCACCTCGATCGACTCCCAGACCGTCGCGTACCAGGGTCGCAGCGCCCCACCGGCCGGAAGGGCGGGCCCCGCGACCACTCCACCCGCCGACGCGTCCGGCAGCACCTGCTCCTCCACCACGACGTCCTCGATCACCCGGTAGGAGGTCTCGCCGGGTCGCACGTAGGCGAGGCGGTCGCGCGCCTGCGCCGCGACGTACGCCGGGTCGTCCCACCGGGTGAGCTCGGCCTGGAGGTCCGCCTCGACCTGCTCCGCGTGGGCCACCTGCGCCGCGAGGGCGTCCAGCTCCGCACGCTGGCCGAGATAGGCCCGGACCGTCGGGAAGAGCATCGTGAAGCCGACGAGCGCCACGACCGAGAGCACGAGGGCACGGACGGACAGCAGGCGGGCGAGCTGGCCCGCGCGCCCTGGACGCTCGTCGCGGGACTGCGCCGCGCGCGCGGCACGTCCCTGCCGGCCGGCGGCCCGGGCCCTGCCCGGGGCCGTCGTCGCGGGGCCGCGTGCCCGGCTCGTGCGATCGGTGCGGTCCGTCGGCCGCGCCGACGGGGTCGCCACGGCCGGTCGTGCCGCGCCGCGCCGCGGAGCCGGCCGGTCCGCACCGACGCGGGCCTGGCCCTGCGCGGCGCCTCCGGACGCGGCCGCGCGGGAGCGCGGCGGCACGGGGCGACGGGACATGGGTCGATTGTGCCTCGCCGCCCCGGATGAGCCGGGGAGCCCGCCCGGGCGCGTTGCGTTCCGGCGTCCGGCAGGGCACCGGGGCGGCGCCGTCCCCGGCCCCGAGGCGCTGTCTCCGGCCCGAGGCGCCGTCCCGACGGCGACAGCGGCCCCGGCCCCGGGGCGACGCGCGCGCAGACGCAGCAAGGCCCGGTCGACGGATCGACCGGGCCTTGCTGGTGCTACGGCTGGATGTCAGCCGCGACGCGGGAAGGCGCTCGCCCCGGCGTAGCGGGCGGCGTCGTCCAGCTCCTCCTCGATGCGCAGGAGCTGGTTGTACTTGTTGATGCGCTCGCCGCGGGCGGGCGCACCGGTCTTGATCTGACCCGAGTTGGTCGCGACGGCCAGGTCGGCGATCGTGACGTCCTCGGTCTCGCCCGAGCGGTGCGAGACCATCGCGGTGAAGCCCGCGCGCTGGGCCATGGTGACGGCGTCCAGCGTCTCGGAGAGCGTGCCGATCTGGTTGAGCTTGACCAGCAGCGAGTTCGCGGCCTTGAGCTCGATGCCCTTGGCCAGACGCTCCGGGTTGGTGACGAACAGGTCGTCACCGACGACCTGGACACGGTCGCCGACCTTGGAGACGAGCTCCGACCAGCTGCCCCACTCGTCCTCGGACAGCGGGTCCTCGATCGAGACCAGCGGGTAGTCGGCGACGAGCTTCTCGTAGAACGCGATCATCTCGGCGGGCGACGTGGCCTTGCCCTCGAACTGGTACGCGCCGTCCTTGAAGAACTCGGTCGCGGCGACGTCGAGCGCGAGCGCGACGTCGGTGCCCGGCGTGAAGCCGGCCTTCTCGATCGCGACGAGGATCAGGTCGAGCGCGTCACGGTTGCTCGGCAGGTTGGGCGCGAAGCCACCCTCGTCGCCGAGACCGGTGCCCAGGCCCTTGCTCTTCAGCACGGACTTCAGGGCGTGGTAGACCTCGGCGCCGGTGCGCAGGGCCTCGCGGTACGTGGTCGGGCCGATCGGCGCGACCATGAACTCCTGGATGTCGACGTTGGAGTCGGCGTGCGACCCACCGTTGAGGATGTTCATCATCGGGACGGGCAGCACGTGCGCGTTCGGCCCACCGATGTAGCGGAAGAGCGGCAGGTCGGCCGAGTCGGCCGCGGCCTTCGCGACGGCGAGCGAGACGCCCAGGATCGCGTTGGCGCCCAGCTTGCCCTTGTTCGGCGTGCCGTCGAGGTCGATGAGCGCCTGGTCGACGAGACGCTGCTCCGTCGCCTCGAAGCCGATGAGCTCGGGGGCGATGTCGTCCATGACCGCGTTGACCGCGTCCTGGACACCCTTGCCGAGGTAGCGGCCCTTGTCGCCGTCACGGCGCTCCACGGCCTCGAACGCACCCGTCGACGCGCCCGAGGGCACACCGGCACGGGCGATCGTGCCGTCGTCGAGGGCGACCTCGACCTCCACGGTGGGGTTGCCGCGCGAGTCAAGGATCTCGCGGGCGCCTACGGCCTCGATTGTGGCCACGGAAGCTCCTTCGGACGATCGGTGAATGTGATCTCTGCCCTGGCTGCCGCCGTTCGCTCGGCGATCGGTCAGCGGCCGGTGTGGCGGGCCGCCGGTCCTCGTCAACCGGCCACGGCCCAGGGTAGTCGGGACTGACGTCCCGTGGGCGGGACGTTCGGCGCCGACAGCCCCGACGGCGTGTGTGTTCCCCCGCAGTTCAGCACGAGGACGCCCAGGCCGCGCGCCCGGTGCGCCCGGGCGCGCCGCGGTGGTGCTCAGCCCGCGTGGACCGCCTCGGCCGCCTGCGTGGTGAGGGCCGCGAGGATGTCGTCCACCCGCTGCTTGGCGTCGCCGAAGAGCATCGCGGTGTTCTCGCGGAAGAAGAGCGGGTTCTGCACGCCCGCGTAGCCCGTCGCCATCGAGCGCTTGAACACGACGACCTGGTGCGCCTTCCACACCTCGAGCACGGGCATGCCGGCGATGGGCGAGCCCGGGTCCTCGAGGGCGGCCGGGTTGACCGTGTCGTTCGCCCCGATGACGAGCACCACGTCGGTCTCGGCCAGGTCGTCGTTGATCTCGTCCATCTCGAGCACGATGTCGTAGGGGACCTTGGCCTCGGCGAGCAGCACGTTCATGTGACCGGGCAGGCGCCCCGCGACCGGGTGCACGCCGAACCGCACCTGGATGCCCTGGGCGCGCAGCCGCGCCGTCAGGTCGGCGACGGGGTACTGGGCCTTGGCGACGGCCATGCCGTAGCCGGGCGTGATCACCACGGACCGCGCCTGGACGAGCATCTCCGCGACCTCGGCCGCGGTGACCTCACGGTGCTCGCCCTGGTCAGCCGCGGGCGCCACCACGGTGCCGGTGTCCACGCCGAACCCGCCGAGGATGACGCTGATGAACGACCGGTTCATGGCCTTGCACATGATGTAGGAGAGGATCGCACCGGACGAGCCGACGAGCGCGCCCGTGATGATGAGCAGGTCGTTGCTCAGCATGAAGCCGGCGGCGGCCGCGGCCCACCCGGAGTACGAGTTGAGCATCGACACGACGACCGGCATGTCGCCGCCGCCGATGGACGCGACGAGGTGCCAGCCGAGCGCGAGGGCGACGACCGTCATGGCGATGAGCGGGGCGGCGGCGTTGTCCGCGATGAACCAGGCCATCAGGCCCGCGGAGGCGACGAGCGCCCCGAGGTTGAGCATGTTGCGGCCCGGGAGCATGAGCGGCGCGGAGCTGATCTTCGCCGAGAGCTTGAGGTACGCGACGATCGAGCCCGTGAAGGTGACAGCGCCGATGAGCACGCCGAGGTACACCTCGACCTGGTGGACGGCCTCGGCGGGCTCCGTGAAGTAGGAGTTGAACCCGACGAGCACCGCCGCGAGACCCACGAAGCTGTGCAGGATCGCGATCATCTCGGGCATCTGCGTCATCTCGACGCTGCGCGCACGCCAGATGCCCGCGCCGGCCCCGATCGCGAAGACGAGCGCGATGAGGAGCAGGGTCACCACGACCGAGCGCTCGCTGTTCTGCAGGCTGAGCACGACGGTCGCGGCCAGGGCCAGGACCATGCCCACCATGCCGAGCACGTTCCCGCGCCGGGCGGACTCGGGCCGGGACAGCCCGGCGAGGCTCAGGATGAACAGGACCGCGGCAAGCAGGTAGACGGCCTGCACCAGGGATGTCAGCACGTCAGCCTTCCTTCCGGAACATGTTGATCATCCGGTACGCCACGAGGAAGCCACCGAAGATGTTGATGCTGGCCACGGACGCCGCGACGAACGCGAGCGAGGAGACGAGCAGGTTGTCGGAGCCGATCTGCAGCAGCGCGCCGACGAGGATGATCCCCGAGATCGCGTTGGTCTGGGCCATGAGCGGCGTGTGCAGCGAGTGGCTGACCTTGGAGATCACGTAGTACCCGACGACCACGGCGAGCACGAAGACGGTGAAGTGGCCCTGGAACGCGGGCGGTCCCGCGGCGACCGCGGCGGCCATGAGCACGGCGCCGAGCGCGTAGAGGACCGACCTGCGCGTCCCGCGACGTCGGGCGTCGGCGGCGGCGACCTCGGCGAGGCGAGCGCGCTCCTGCGGGGTCACGACCGGTGCCGCGGGTGCCGCCTGCGCGGCCGAGACCTGGACGGGGGGCGGTGGCCACATGACCTCGCCCGCCGCGACGACGGTCATCCCGCGCTGGACCGGGTCCTCGAGGTCGAGGACGACCTCGCCGTTGCGCTCGGGCGTGAGCAGGGACATGAGGTTGACGACGTTGGTGCCGAAGAGCTGCGACGTGTGCTGCGGCATACGGCTGGTCAGGTCGGTGTAGCCGAGGACGACCACGCCGTTGTCCGTGACGACGCGCTCCCCGGGCACCGTGAGCTCGCAGTTGCCGCCGCCGGAGGCAGCCAGGTCGACGATGACGCTGCCGGGGCGCATCGCGGCGACCATCGCCGCGGTGATCGTCGTCGGCGCCTTGCCGCGCACGAGCGCGGTCGTGATGACGACATCGGCCCGCGCGGTCTCCTGCGCGTACATCTGCGCCGTGAGCCGCTCCTGCTCCTGCGTGAGCTCGGCCGCGTAGCCGTCCGCGCTCACGTCCTGCTGGGCCGCGGCCGCCTGGACGAACTGCGCGCCCATCGACTCGATCTGCTCGCCGACCTCGGGCCGCACGTCGAACGCGCGGACCTGCGCGCCGAGGCTGCCTGCGGCACCGATGGCCGCGAGCCCCGCGACGCCGGCGCCGATGACGAACACGCTCGCGGGCGCCGTCTTGCCTGCGGCCGTCACCTGACCGGTGAACATGCCGCCGTACTCCTCGGCCGCCTCGATGACGGCCCGGTAGCCGGCGACGTTGGACAGCGTGCTCAGCACGTCGAGCGCCTGGGCACGGGAGATGCGGGGCACCGCGTCGAGCGCAAGGGCCGTGACGCCGCGCTCGGCGAGCGCGGTCACGAGCTCCGGGTGGGCGGCCGGAGCGAGCATCGAGACGAGGGTCGCGCCCGGTGCGAGCGAGGCGAGGTCGGCGTCGGCCGGGGTGCTGACCGTCGTGACGACGTCGCAGGCCCACACCTCCGGGGCGGCGACGACTGTCGCGCCCGCCTCGGCGTACGCGACGTCCGGGAAGTTCGCGGCGGCGCCTGCGCCCTCCTCGACGACCACGTCGTAGCCGAGCTTGCGTAGCTGGGCGACCGTGCGCGGCGTCGCCGCGACCAGTCTCTCGCCGGGCCTGGACTCGCGGGGGACGCCGATCTTCACCGAGCACACTCCTGTCTGACCTGCCCACGCTGGCCGGGTGGCGCGACAACCTGGATGACCGTAGCGGCCCGCACCGCAGGCTCGCGGGACGTTCGGCTCAGGCCTCATCGTCCCACCCCCCTGACGTGCACCGGGACCGGTGAGACCGCGTCCCGGCAGCCGCCCCGGCAGACGTACCGGTGGGCCGGCCGACGGCGCCGGGGCGCGCCGGACCAGCCGCCCGCCCTCACCCGTCATGGCGAGCCGTGACGCGCGCGCGGGGCCACCCGGCGGCCCATGATCCCGTCCACCCGAGGGTCACGGAATGGTAACGATCTGGCACGAATGGGACCAAGTACCTAGTACTGGCCTTCTCGGGTGCCGCGAGCCGCTGGTAGGTATGGGCCCGCTCCCGACGGGGACGACGCGGGTGCGGCAACGACGCCGCACCGCCGACCCGCCGGGCGCTCCCGCTCGCCCCCCTTCACCACAACGAGGTGGTCATGACACGGAACGTCCTCGCGGGCACCGTCCTCGCCGCCGTCGCAGCCGCGACGGTCCTGCTCCCCGGCCTGCTCGGGCCCGACGTCCAAGGGGTCGCGCTGCTCGGTGCGGCGCTGGGCGGCGCCCTCGGGCTGGCGCCCGACGGCTCCGACCGTCCAGACCGGTCCGGCCCCGGACGCGTCGGCGCGTTCGCCCTCGGTCTCGGCGCGGCGTGGGTCGCCTACGTGCTGCGGGCCGCCGTGCTGCCCGACGCACCGTCCGGCCGCGCGGTGGCGGTCCTCGCCGTCGTGCTCGTGTGCGTCGCCGTCACCGCGGCCGCACGGGGCCGCGTGCCGCTCTGGGCGACCCTGCTGGGGGCGGCCGCGATGGCCGGCGCCTACGAGGCCCTGTACACCGCCGACCCGTCGGCCGTCCTGACGACGTCGCCCCGCGCGGCGACCGCCGTGCTGCTCACCGCAGGCGCCGGCTTCCTCGCGACCGCGCTGCTCGCGTCGCGGGTTCCGTCCCGGACCGCACCCGCCGCGACCGACGCCGCCGACGCTGCCGACGTGCACGACCGCGAGCGCGACGACGACCTCGACCTCCTCGCGGGCGCGGCCGGCCGCAACGGCCGCGGCGACCGCCTCGGCGCGCGGCGAGGACCGGCCGCGCCCGCCCCCTCCTTCGAGCCCACCCTGGAGCCCTGACATGACCGCACCCGCGAGGCCCACCCCCGTGCACCCCGTCCCCCGGCTGCGCGCGCTCCGGCACCCCGTCCCCCGGCTGCGCGTCCCGAGCCGCACGCGGCGGGCTGCGTCGGCCGTCCTCGCCGCGGGGACCGCCGCGCTCGTCGTCGCGGCGCCCGCCGCCGGCAGCGGTGCGGCGCGCGCGGCCCTGCCCGAGGGCGACGTGGTCGTCACCAACACCGAGACCGTGCAGGCACGGCTCGACGCGACGGGCCGGCTGCGGGAGGCGCGCGTCTACGAGCAGCTCAGCCTCACGGGCCACGGGACCGTCGAGGTGCTCAACCCGGTCTCCGACCAGGGCCTGCGCGACCTCGACGGCTTCGGCGGCTACGACGTGAGCGACGGGATGCTGCGGGCCGAGGTGAGCGTCGACGGCGAGCGCCGCCTGCGCACCGTCAGCGACTTCACGGACGACCTCCCGCTCGGTGTCGAGGTCGAGTACCGCCTCGACGGGACGGAGGTGACGCCGGGCGGCGTCGTCGGCCGGTCGGGGACGCTCGAGGTCCGCTACACCGTCACCAACCTCACGGCGCGCCAGGACACCGTCACCTACGACGACGGGACCGGGACGCAGGTGTCGACGACGGCCGAGACGGTCGTCCCGATGATCGGCCAGCTCGTGACCACCCTGCCGCCGACGTTCACCGCGGTGAGCTCCGACGAGGCCAGCATGGCCGGCGACGGCCGCGGCGGCACCCGCATGACCTTCCAGATGACCCTCTTCCCGCCCATCGGGTCTCCCACGGCCGAGTTCGGGTACACCGCGCAGATCCGCGCCGGCGTCGTGCCACCGGCGACCATGACCGCGCTGCCCGTCTCGCCGCTCACGAGCCCGTCGTTCAAGGGCGGCTCCGCGAGCTACGCGAGCGGTGCCGCGAGCGGCGTCGACCTGACCGCCGGCGCCGTCCAGATCGACGCCAACCTCCTCGCCCTGCACGACGGCGCGGCCTCCCTCCTCGAGGGCCTCGTCCAGCTCCGTGACGGTGCGGCAGAGCTGTCCGCCGGGCTCGCCGGCTCGGCGGCGCCCGGTGCGCAGACCCTCGCGGACGGCCTGCGCACGGCCGACGCCGGGGCGGCGAGCCTCGCGGGCGGCGCGCGTCGCCTCGCGGATGGGAGCGCGCAGCTCGACGCCGGGCTCGCCTCCGCCGAGGGCGCGGTGCCGCAGCTGCTCGGCGGACTCACCCAGGTCGACGGCGGCCTCGCGAAGATCGACGCCGGCCTGGCCCAGCTCGCGGGCCCGGCGGGCCTCGGACGGATGGCCACGGGCATCGGCTCCGCGAGCACCCCCGGGACGCTCCTGCACGGCATCGACCAGCTGCGCACCAAGGTCGCCGCCGCCGTCGCAGGTCTCACGACGCTGCAGACGGCGGCGGGGGCCGCGGCCGGCCAGGTCACGGCCGCCGGGGACCTGCGCGCGGTGTCGACGAGCATCACGACCCTGACGGCCGGCGACCCGGGCATGGCGGCCGCGACGCGGACCGACCTCGACGCGATCGCCGCCGACCTGACGACCCGCGCGGCGCGGCTCGAGGCCGCGACCGCGTACCTCGCGGGCGTCACCGGGGGCCTCGCGAACCTCCGCAACGCGCTCGACCCGGCGGCCGGCTCCGCCCTCGTCGCGATCGGCTGCGGCCTGAGCGCAGGCGCCTACCCGGGCATGTGCGACCCCGCGCGGCCCGGCCTGCTCGAAGGCCTGACGACGGCGATCGCGTCGGTCGGGAGCCCGACGGCCACGCCCGCCGACCAGGCGGGCCAGACGCTGCGGGGCGGGCTCAACCTCACGCGGGGCGGCGTCGGACAGGTCTCCGCAGGGGGCCAGGGGCTCCTCGCCGGCCTGAGCCGACTCTCCGACGGCGCGGGTGTGCTGAGCGCCGGCACCACCGAGCTCGTCACCGGGTCCACGGCCCTGTCCGGTGGGACGACCCGGCTCACGACCGGCGCGGACGAGCTCGCCGAGGGCCTGCAGAGCGCCGCGGACGGCTCGACCGAGCTCGCGTCCGGTCTCACGACGGCCGCCGACGGTGCGCCCGCCCTGGTCGACGGGACGGCGCGGCTGTCCGCCGAGGGCACCTCGGTGCTCGTGGAGAACGGGAAGCAGACGGCCCAGGACTACGGCGTCAAGTACGCCGTCATCGAGGCCGGCGCCGAGCGCGCCGCCCAGGAGGGCATGGCCTTCGGGGCTCCCGACGGGGCGGCCGCGGCGACCGCGTACTCGATCGAGATCGCCGGTGCCGACGGGTCGGGCGCGCAGAACGTGGCGCGCGGCCTCGGGTCCCTCGCCCTCTTCGGGCTCGGTGGTGCGCTCACTGCACTCATCCGTCGACGGTCGGCCTGACCGGGGCCGGCTCGGCGGCACGCAGCGAGGCCTCGAGGTCCCGGACGGCTGCGCGCAGGGCACCCTCCGCGTCGACGCCCGCGACCTGCGCCTGCACCACGAGCGCGAGGAGCGACCTGCCGAGCTCGGGTCCGGACGACGCCTCGGCCGGTCGCGGGGCGTCGCCCCCGCCGGCCGGGGTGTCCAGGCCACCGGCCGGGCTGTCCAGGCCCGCGACCGGGGCGTCCAGGCCCGCGGCCGGGCCGTCCAGGCCCGCGGCCGAGGTGTCCAGGCCGGCCCGACGGGCCCGGGCGAGGACCGCCTGCGCACGTGCGAGGGCCGGCAGCCCCGCCGGGATGCCGTCGAGCGCCGATGCGCGCTGCTTCTCGGCACGCTTGATCTCGTCCCAGCGTGCGCTCACGTGGGCGGCGTCACGCACCTGAGCCTCGGCGAACACGTGGGGGTGCCGCCGCCGGAGCTTCGCCGCGATGCCCGCGGCGACGTCGTCCAGGTCGAACGGCTCGGTCGGGTGCTCGGCAGCGACCCGTGCGTGGAACACGACCTGGAGCAGGAGGTCACCCAGCTCCTCGCGCAGCGCAACGCGGTCGCCGGTCTCGACCGCCTCGACGACCTCGAAGACCTCCTCGACGGCGTAGGGGACGAGCGACTCGTGCGTCTGCTCGGCGTCCCACGGGCAGCCCCCGGGCGAGCGCAGCCGGTCCATGACCTCGACGAGGTCCGCGAGCGCGTCCGAGCGTCGGGGACCGGCCGGGCTCACGTCGCGCTCAGTCCGTCGTGCCGGTGCTCGCCCCGGCAGCCTCGTCCTCGGCCTCGGTGGCCACGATCCACGGGAGGTCGGGGCGCGCGATGGTCGCGGTCGCGAGGTCCGCCTCGCCGTACCGCGGGTTGACCTCGACGTCGAGCGCCTGGACCTCGGCGTCCAGCTCCTCGACGATCTGCTGGGCGTCCGGCAGGCCCTGCAGCTTCTGCAGCGCGAGGCTCATCCGGATGATCTCGACGGAGCCGTCACCGAAGTCGGGCACGGGGTCGAGGCCCGCGTCCACGGCGCTCGCCTCCATGGCCTCGAGCGCGTCGTCGCGCGACACGCCCACGCCGTGCTCGGCGGCCGCGTCGATGAACGTGGGCGCGACGATGAGGAAGACGAGCACGCGGCCCGCCTCGGGCACGGTCCCCAGGCTCCCGAGGTCCTCCTGCGCCCGCTCGAGCGTCGCCTGCGAGATCGTGCGGTCCTCGAGGACGGCGGCCGCCCGCGGGTCGGCGGTGCACCCGGCCAGCACGAGGGCACCCGCGAGGATCCCCGTCGCCGCCGCCACAGCCCTGCGCGTTGTCGCCACCCGTCCGACCTCCTCGCACCGGGACGCCGGTCGGCGTCCGCGCCGCCCATCGTAGGCGACCCTCCCGCGCGTCGTGCTCAGCCCGGGGCGGTGCGGGCCGGTGCGCACGCGGGCGCCGCGTCTCACTGCCGCGCGCCTGAGGCGGTGCCGCCCGCCGCCGCACCGGCAGCGGCCGCGACGCTGCCCTGGAGCACGGCGCCGATGAGCTCCCGGGCCCAGGCGAGCAGCTCCGCGCCGGCGAGCGGTCGTCCGCCGATGCGCGCGGTCGTGGGGAACGGCACGAGCACGGTGCGGATCGCCGGCTTGAGGATGGTGCCCGGGTACAGGCGCTTGAGGCGCAGCGTCGCGGACTCGGGGAGCTCGACGGGGGCGAAGCGCACGTACCGGCCCTGGGCGGTGACGTCGGTGAGCCCGACCTCGCGCGCGAGGTTGCGGAAGCCGGCGACCTCGAACAGGTTGTCGACGGCCGGCGGGACGGGTCCGTACCGGTCGACCAGCTCGGCGCGGACGGCGTCGAGCGCCTCACCCGTCGTCGCGTCCGCGATCTTGCGGTACGCCTCGAGGCGCAGGCGCTCGTGCTCGATGTACTCCTGGGGCACGTGGGCGTCCACCGGGAGCTCGAGCGTGACGTCGGCGGGGCGCTCGTCGGGCTCGCCGCGGAACGCCGCCACCGCCTCGCCGACCATCCGCACGTACAGGTCGAACCCGACGCCCGCGATGTGCCCGGACTGCTCGCCGCCCAGCAGGTTGCCGGCCCCGCGGATCTCGAGGTCCTTGAGCGCGATCTGCATGCCCGAGCCGAGGTCCGTGTTCGCCGCCATCGTCGTGAGGCGGTCGTGCGCGGTCTCGGTCAGCGGCCGCTCCGGCGGGTACATGAAGTACGCGTAGGCGCGCTCGCGGCCACGGCCCACACGCCCCCGCAGCTGGTGGAGCTGGGACAGGCCGAGCAGGTCCGCGCGCTCGAGGATCAGCGTGTTGGCGTTGGAGATGTCGAGGCCCGTCTCGACGATCGTGGTGCAGACGAGGACGTCGAACCGCTTCTCCCAGAAGTCCTGGATGACCCGCTCGAGCTGGTGCTCGCCCATCTTCCCGTGGGCCGTCGCGATGCGGGCCTCCGGGACGAGCTCGGCCAGCCGGGCCGCGGCCTTCTCGATCGAGCTCACCTTGTTGTGCACGTAGAAGACCTGGCCCTCGCGCAGCAGCTCGCGTCGGATGGCCGCGGTGACCTGCTTCTCGTCGTAGGCCCCGACGAACGTGAGGACCGGGTGACGCTCCTCGGGCGGCGTCGCGAGCGTGGACATCTCCCGGATGCCGGTCACGGCCATCTCCAGGGTCCGCGGGATCGGCGTCGCGCTCATCGCGAGGACGTCCACGTTGGTCCGCAGCTGCTTGAGCGTCTCCTTGTGCTCGACGCCGAACCGCTGCTCCTCGTCGATGATGACCAGGCCGAGGTCCTTGAACCGCACCTGGCCCGTGATGAGCCTGTGCGTGCCGATCACGACGTCGACGGAGCCGTCGACGAGGCCCTCGACGACCTCACGCGACTCGGACTCGGACTGGAACCGCGAGAGCGCCTTGACGGTCACGGGGAACGCCGCGTAGCGCTCGGCGAACGTATCGAGGTGCTGCTGCACGAGGAGCGTGGTGGGCACGAGGACGGCGACCTGCTTGCCGTCCTGGACCGCCTTGAAGGCGGCCCGCACCGCGATCTCCGTCTTGCCGTAGCCGACGTCGCCGCACACGAGGCGGTCCATCGGCACCGTCTTCTCCATGTCGGCCTTGACCTCGTCGATCGTCACGAGCTGGTCGGGCGTCTCGACGTACGCGAAGGCGTCCTCGAGCTCGGCCTGCCAGGGCGTGTCCGGGCCGAACGCGTGGCCCTGGGTCGCCATGCGCGCCGAGTAGAGCCGGATGAGCTCGCCGGCGATCTCCTTGATCGCCTTGCGCGCACGGCCCTTGGTCTTGGCCCAGTCCGAGCCGCCCATCCGGTTGAGGGTCGGCGACTCGCCGCCGACGTACTTGGTCACCTGGTCCAGCTGGTCGGACGGCACGTAGAGGCGGTCGCCCGGCTGGCCCCGCTTCGACGCCGCGTACTCGATGACGAGGTACTCGCGGGTGCCCGCCGTCGGGCCTGTCCCGATGGTCCGCCGCACGAGCTCGACGAACCGGCCGACGCCGTGCTGCTCGTGCACCACGAAGTCGCCGGCACGCAGGGCGAGCGGGTCGACGACGTTGCGGCGGCGCGACGGCATCGAGCGCATGTCCTTCGTGGACGTGCCCGCGCGCCCCGTGAGGTCCTGCTCGCTGAACACCGCGAGCCGGAGCTCGGGCGCGACGAAGCCCCGCCCGCCGGACGCGGGCGTCACGAGCACGACCCCGCCCTCGGGCTCGGCCGGCACCTCGGCGACGAGCCGGGCGGGCACGTCGAAGCCGGAGAGCTGCTCGACCATGCGCTGCGCCGGGCCGTGGCCCTCGGTCGTCAGGACCAGCCGCCAGCCGTCCCGCTGGAGGTCGCGCAGGTCCGCCACGGCGGCCGGGACGTCGCCGTGGTACCCGCGCACGTCTCGCGCGGCGACGACGAGGCTCGCCCCACCCGCGGCGTCGGCGTCCCGCTGGCCGTCGTCCCCGGATCCCTCGACCCCGCCGGGCCCGTCCGCCTGGCGACCCGTGCCAGCCTCGCCGTCGAGCGTGAAGCTGCTCAGGGTCCACCAGCCCAGGTCGCGCTCCAGGGCGAGCTCACGGGTCTGCGCGTAGCTCGCGAACGACGCGGCCCGCAGGTCGATCGGCGTGCTCCCGCCCGCGGCGGCAGCCGTCCACGCGGCGTCCAGGAACTCCTGGGACGTCGCGAGGAGGTCGTGCGCCCGGCGTCGGACCCGCTCCGGGTCGGCGACGGTGACGAGCGTGTGCCCGGGCAGGAGGTCGAGGACCGGGACCATGCGGTCCACGAGCACGGGGGCGAGCGACTCCATGCCCTCGACGGCGATGCCCTCCGCGAGCTTCTCGAGCATCTCCGCGGCACCCGGCAGCTGCTCGGCGAGGGCCGCGGCCCGGGCGCGCACCGGGGCCGTCAGCAGGATCTCGCGGCACGGCGGCGCCCACACGCCCTCCGGCGCGATCTCGAGGCTCCGCTGGTCGGCCACCGAGAACCAGCGGATCTCCTCGACCGTGTCCCCCCACAGCTCGATGCGCAGCGGGTGGTCGTCGGTGGGCGGGAAGACGTCGAGGATCCCGCCGCGGACGGCGAACTCCCCGCGTCGCTCCACCATGTCGACGCGCGTGTACGCGGCCGCCGCGAGACGCTCCGCGACGTCCCCCAGGTCCACCTGGTCACCCGCGTGCAGGGCGACCGGAACGAGCTCCCCGAGGCCGTCGACGACGGGCTGGAGCAGCGCGCGCACGGGCGCGACGAGGACGCGGATGCGACCCGACTGCCCGGCGTCGTCGGTCGGGTGGGCGAGGCGGCGGAACACGGCGAGCCGGCGAGCCACGGTGTCGCTGCGCGGCGAGAGGCGCTCGTGCGGAAGGGTCTCCCAGGCGGGCAGCACCGCGACGTCGTCGGACGGCAGGTAGCAGCGCAGCGCTGCCGCGGTCTCGTCGGCGTCACGCCCCGTCGCGGTCACGACGACCACCGGTGCGGGGGCCGCGGCGTCGCCCGCCGTCGCGACGGCCTGGCTCAGGGCAGCCACGAGCGGCGCCCGCACGCCTGCCGGGGACACCACGTCGACCTGTCCTCGCCCCGCACGGGTGCGCGCGAGCTCGACGGCCTCGGCGGCCGCCGGGTCGGTGAGGAGGACGGGCAGGATGCCGGTGAGGTTCATGGGTCCAGATCCGTGAGCGCGGGACGGGGTCGGACGTGCCGGCACCGGGGCCTGGTGCCAGGCGGCGGGCAGCACGACGAGCCCCGTTCCAGCGAGGAGCGGGGGTGGTACGAGTCTACGAGGCACCTGCGACACCGCTCGGCGGCGCAGATGCGTCGGCCGCCCGGAGCGCAGCCGCGTGGGTCGCCCGAGGGCGCGGCGCCACGCCGCCCGGCCCGGCGCGGCCGCGCACGCTCAGCGGTGCGCGCGCGCCTCCGCGGCAGGCTCCGGGGCGCCGTCGAGCACCGCGAGCGCACGGCGCAGGGCCGTGCTCGAGGTGTGCACCGTGTACGGGAAGTACACGACGTCGACGCCGACCGAGGCGAAGTCCCGCTCGAGGCGCTCGCCCTTCGGTGTGCCGCGCCAGTCGTCGCCCTTGAAGATCACGTCGAAGCGGACCGACTCCCACGTGACGAGCTTGTCCGGCTGCGTCTCCGCGACGACCTCGTCCACGAAGGAGATGTGCCGGACGATCTCCATGCGCTCCTCGAGCGGGATGACCGGACGGCGGCCCTTGGTCACCTCGAGCACCTCGTCGGCCACGACGCCCGCGATCAGGTGGTCGCAGTGCGTCCTCGCCTGGCGCAGCAGGTTCAGGTGCCCGACGTGGAACAGGTCGTACGCGCCGGGCGCGTAGCCGATGCGGGTCATGGGGCCTCCTGGTGCCGGACGACGGAGCCGGCGACGGCGACGGCATGCGGGTTTCGTCCAGGCTAGGGGAAGTCGGGACGAACCGGACACATCCGGACGGGTGAAACCTTCCGGGCATACCTGACGAACCGCCCTGCGGGCGCCTACGCTTCACCCATGGCAGCCACGACCGACGCGAGCGTCGCACCACTTCCCGTCGCGTTCCGCACGCGCGTGACCAGCCGCGTGGCCGAGCTCGCACGCTTCGGCTCCGTCGGCGCCGTCGCGTACGTCGTCGACGTCGGCATCTTCAACCTCCTGCGGTTCGGCCCGGGAGAGCTGCTCGCCGAGAAGCCGATCACGGCGCGCATCGTCGCAGCGGCGATCGCGACCATGGTCGCGTGGGTCGGCAACCGGTACTGGACCTTCTCGTCCCAGCGCACCGCGACGCCCGCGCGTGAGCTGCTGGCCTTCGCCGTCATCAACGTCGTCGGCATGGGCGCCTCGGTCGCGTGCCTCTTCGTCTCGCACTACGTCCTGGGCCTGACGTCCGCCCTCGCGGACAACATCTCCGCGAACGTCGTGGGCGTCGCCGTCGGCACGGCGATCCGGTACCTCAGCTACCGCAAGCTCGTCTTCACCGGTCACTGAGGCCCCACCGGTCACTGAGGCCTCACTCGTCGCCGAGGCCCCGCCGGTCGCCGAGGCCCCGCCGGTCGCCGCGGCGGCCGGCGGACCGCTGCCGCCGACCGCGGACCGGCCTCAGACCGCGGACCGGCTCGCGGCCGTGACCCGGCTGCCCTTGGCCCGGCGGCCAAACACCCGCGCGAGGCCCCAGAGCGTGACCCGGAGCATGGCCTCCTTGACGATGGCCTGGCTCATCTTCGACTCGCCCGCCTCACGCTCGACGAACGTGATGGGCACCTCGACGACGCGACGCCCGTGCGCGACGGCGCGGCGCACCAGGTCGATCTGGAAGCAGTAGCCCTGGCTCTCGACGCCGTCCAGGACGAGCTCCTTGAGGACCCCCGCCCGGTAGACGCGGAACCCGCCCGTGATGTCGCGCACCCGCAGGCCGAGCGCGACACGCGAGTAGATGCTGCCGCCGCGGGACAGCAGGCGCCGGTGCCACGGCCAGTTGACGACCGAGCCGCCCGGGACCCAGCGGGAGCCGAGCACGAGGTCGGCACCGGGGACCGTCAGGGCCCGCAGCAGGTCGGGGAGCTGCTCCGGCTGGTGCGACCCGTCCGCGTCCATCTCCACGACCGCGTCGTACCCGTGGTCGAACGCCCAGGCGAAGCCTGCGAGGTACGCGGCACCGAGCCCCGCCTTCGCGGTCCGGTGCATGACGTGGACCTGGGGGTCCTGCGCCGCCATGCGGTCGGCCTCGTCCCCCGTGCCGTCGGGCGACCCGTCGTCGACCACGAGGACGTCCGCCGACGGGACGCTCACACGGACCCGGCCGACCACGGGCCGCAGGTTGTCGATCTCGTTGTAGGTCGGGACGACGACGAGGACCCGGCTCACCTCGGTCCAGTCCGCGCGCGCCGTGGTGTCGTGCTTCATGGGAGCTCCCCTCCGGAGGCCGCGACGGGCCCGTTGAGACGTGCTGCGTTCGGCGCCTGCATGGTGCCGGTGGGACGGGCCTCGGACGCGGTCTCGCGGGACGAGGTGGGACGGCGGGCGCCGGACAGGGCGTCGGACCAGGCGGTGGGCAGCGCGAAGAGCCACCCGAGGTGCACGCGCCCGGCGAGGGCACGGACGGGCAGGCTCAGGGCGATGAGGAGCGCAGTGACCACGAGCGGGTAGAGCGCCGCGCCGGCGGGGTTCGCCAGCAGCGCGCGCAGGGCCGGGCGCAGGGGGCCCACGACGAGGACCGTCAGCAGCGCGATCCACAGGGGGTGCAGCACGTACACGGCGAGGGTCTGCCGGCCCAGCGCGACACCGAGCCTTCGCACGGGGGCCCAGCGAACCGCGAGCACGACCGCCAGCACCATGAGCACCATGAACGCGAGACCGCGGGGGACGAAGACGAGGGCGTCGGCCGCACGGCCGTGCGTGAAGCGGCCGAGGCCCGTGACCCCGACGGCGACGACGGCGGCGGCCACGAGCCACACCGCGTGGGCGCGCTCGGCCAGGCGCCGCAGCACGGTCGCGCCGTAGACGCCGAACGCGAAGAACACGAAGAGCTCGGGGACCTTGTTCCACAGCTGGTCGGGGAAGCTCTGGCCGTGGACGAGCGTGGAGAGCACGGTCAGCACCGTCAGCACGACCCAGGCGGGGACGCGTCGCACGAGCGTCAGCAGGACCGTGTAGACCGCGAGCGCGAGCAGGTACCACAGCGTCGTGGCGGGTACGACGAGCTGCGCGAGGACCTCGACCGGCCCATCCACGCGGTGCGGCAGGTACGCCTGCGTGACGACCGCGTAGAACGCGGCGTAGACGAGCAGCCACACCACGTACAGGTAGTAGTTGGCGGCCGCCTTGGCGAGCGTTCCGTGGACCAGCGGGCCCGTGCGGATGCGGCGCGCCATCACGAGGCCCGACACCGCGAGGAGCACGGGCATGCGCACGCTGCCGAGGATCGAGTTGACCGTCCCCCAGAAGGGGACCTCGACGCCGTCGAGGTCGGCGATCGCTGGTGCGTAGCTCCACAGGATCACGTGGAAGAGCACGACGGCCGCGACGGAGTACCCGCGGGTGGCGTCGACCCAGTCGAGCCGGGCCGTCCCGCGCGCGTGCCCCGTCATGCCCCGCTCGCCCATGCGTGCCAGTCTCCCCGTCCGGGACCGGGCGGATCAACACGGTTCGGACAAATCACCCACCTGGCCCCCGGGGCCCGGCTGCTCATGCGCCCCGCCCCCCGAAGAACCAGCGTGGCGGCGCGTAGAGGAACCCGGCGCCGTGCCGCTGCGCGACGTCACGCAGCCGCAGGGCCGCCCAGATCGCGAGCGCGCCCACCACGGGCGGCAGGAGCCAGCCGACGACGGGCCCCGCGAGCGGCACGGTGTAGTGCAGCGCGACCGAGGTCAGCACGATCAGCGGCGTGTGCGCGAGGTAGATCGGCAGCGTGTGGGAGCCGACGTGCCGCAGGACCGCGACGCCCGAGAGGGCGCGCGCGAGCGCGATGCCGGCCAGGACCCCGAGCACGCAGTTGACGAGGTAGAGCCCCGGCACGTCCCGCAGGCCGAGGAGCCACAACGTGAGCGACACGCCTGCCCAGGCGACGGTGACGGCGGCAAGGAGACCCGTGCGCGGTGTGCGCCCGAGGCGCATGACCACGTCGCGCCCGTACATGCCGGCGAGGAAGAACACGTAGTACTTGACCGACCCGCTCCACCCGACGCTCGCGGTCTCCCAGCCGCTGAGCGCGAACGCCGCGCCGACGAGGGCGACCGCGACCTGGACCACGGGCGGCACCTTCGCCGTCGCCTTGGCGACCACGAAGAACAGAGCCAGGGCCCAGATGAACCACAGCTCGAGCCGCGGCATCACGGGCGAGAGGAGGAACGGGACGACGATCGTGCCGAGGGACCCCTCACCCTTCATGCGGACGCCGACGGCGAAGGCCGTCGAGCCGACCAGGCCCCAGACGAGGAACACCCATCCGTAGAGCCGCACCTTGACGTCGAGGAGGCGACGCCACGACCCACGGACCCACTTGGCGGCGAACAGGCCCGAGAGCGTGAAGAACAGGGGCATGCGCAGGGAGGAGACCACGGTGTTGAGCTCGACCCAGCCCGAGGTCTGCGCGCCCGCGGCCAGCAGCCAGTTCGCGGCGTGGAACAGGACGACCATGACGATCGCGATGCCCCGGCCTGCGTCGATCCAGTCGAGCCGCTCCTTGGCACCCGCCGCGCCGCCGGGTGCCGTCCGGGGGCCCGGGGCCCCGACCGGCTCGCCGCGCACCGTCCCATCGTAGGCAGCCACCCGGGAACCCACGGCGAGCGTGTCCCGGGCCGACGCCGACGCCCGGCCGGGCCCGTTCGCAGCGGCACCGACCTGGCTAGACTCGGCGGACCGACGAGGCCGGGCCGGACCGACCCGACCAGGTTCCTGACGAGGTGAGCGATGCCCGGGACGCGCACGGGAGCCGTCGCGCGTCGGCACCCGCTCCGCCCCACGCTCCTCGAGGTCCGGGTCTCCCCCGCGGCGGTCGTCGCCGCCCTCGCGGTCGTCCTCACCGCGGTGCGGTTCGAGGTCCACCTGAGCATCACCCTGGGGACGCTCCTGGGCGTCGCGCTCGCGCCGGTCTGGATCGGCTCGCTGCGCCGGTTCCGTGGCGCGAGCCTCCTGATGGGCCTGGGGGCGGCCGCGCTCGTCGCCGGGGTGTGGTTGACCGAGGTCTCGGCCGCCGACCGCCGGACGTCCGACCGGCTCCTGCTCGTCTCGGTGGTCCTCGTCCTGAACCTGCTCGTGGGTACCGGGGTGCTGCTGTGGGCCCGCACCCTGCTCCCCGACGCGCTCGTCGCGGTGCTCTACGGCGTCGGCATGCTGGCCGGCATCTCGGGCGAGGGCCGGTTCGCCGAGAACCCGTGGCGCTTCGGCTTCTCGGTCCCGCTGACCGTCCTCCTGCTCGGGCTCACGTGGTACCTGCGCCGCAAGTGGCTGGGCGTCGCCGCGGCCCTCGCCCTCGGAGCGGTCTCCGCGCTCAACGACGGCCGTTCCACGTTCGCGATGCTCGTGCTGACCGCGGTGCTCGTCGCGTGGCGCGCCGGCCCCCGGCCCACCAGCGGGCGCCGTCGGTCGACGTTGCGGTCCATGAGCCTCGTGCTGGCGCTCGGGTTCGCCGTGTACAACCTCGGGCAGGGCCTCATCCTGGACGGCTACCTCGGCGAGTCGACGCAGCAGCGCACCGCGGCCCAGATGGCCACGAGCGGCTCCCTCATCCTCGGCGCCCGACCCGAGCTCGGCGCGACGTCCGCGCTCGTGCAGGCCCGCCCGCAGGGTTACGGTGCCGGCACCCTGCCGTCCGCCCAGGACGTCACCCTCGCGAAGGCCGGCATGGCGGACCTCGGCTACGACCCGAACAACGGGTACGTCGAGAACTACATGTTCGGCTCGGGCTTCGAGCTGCACTCGATGCTCGGGGACCTGTGGGCGGGCTACGGGCTCGTCGGGGTGGCGCTGTGCGCGCTCATGGCGTGGCAGGTCGGCCGTCACTTCGCCGACTCCGTGGGCAGCCGCAGCCTCAACGCGCTCATGACCTTCCTCGTCATCCGTACCGCCTGGAACCTTCTGTTCAGCCCCCTCAACAGCTCGGTGACCCTCATGGTCCTCACGCTGGGGTTGGCCCTGGCCGTCTACGACCCCGTGCGCAGCAGCCGACGGGCCGGCGCCGACGTACGCGCGTACTCGGCGTAGACGTAGCCGAACGCGCCGAGCAGCATTCCGGCGCCGCGCACGGCAGTCCGCGCGCCGCGCGCCTGCGAGCGCAGGTCACGGGCGACGCACCCCCACCCCCACCGCGCGCCGCCGCCGAGGACGCGCACGAGGCCGCGCGCCGCCGTCGTCAGCCGCACACCGGTGCGCGCCACGACGGAGCGGCGGACGTGCACCGCGGCCCGGCTGCCCGTGTTGCCCATCCGGAACGCGCGGCGGACCACCCACGACCGGGTCGCCCGCGAGGGCGGGACGACGTCGAGGACGGCGGCCTCGTCGGACCACACCAGCCGGCCCCCGCGCGCGGCGAGCTCGAGCGCGAAGACCGTGTCGGAGCCGCCCGACAGCCCGAACTGCTCGTCGAACCGCAGGCCCCACGTGCGCACCGCGCGGGCGTCGAGCAGGAGGTTGTTCGTCGCAGCGACGCGCACCACCGTGCCGGTGGGGTGCCGCAGGCGCGTGAAGTAGCCGCCCGCGACGATCCACGGGTCGACCGGGCCGTCGAACACGGACAGGACGGGGCCGACGACGCCCGTGCAGCCCGTCTTCCGGAACGTGGCCAGCAGCGTGCGCAGCCAGTCCTCGCAGGGACGCTCGTCGTCGTCCACGAAGACGACGACCTCGGAGCCCGCCGCCTCGTCGAGGCCACGGTTGCGTGCCGCCGCGATCCCGGGCCGTGGCTCGTGCACGTAGCGCACGGGCCGGCCCGCGTACTCCTCGACGACCGCGCGTGCGGTCGGCTCCTCGTCGTTGTCGACGACGAGGAGCTCGGCGCGCGGCACCGACTCGACCTGCTCGAGCAGGAGCGGGAGCGCGTCGCGCAGGTCGTCGGGCCTGCGGAACGTCAGCGTCACGACGGTGACGTCCGCGCCCTCCCCCGCTGCCGACCCGCCCCCGTCGCTCACTCGACCGGCCCCGCCGTCAGGTCGTCGTAGCCGAACCGCACGGGACCGTTGGTCGCCGAGCCGAACAGGTACGTGCTGATCCCGACACCGCCGGGCGCCTGGAGCACGGCCGTCGAGTCGACGACCGAGGCACGCCAGGTCGCGGGCTCGGCGTCGCCGGCCTTCCACACCTTCGCCCGCACGGTGGTCGGCGACGTGCCGTCGACCTCGAGCAGCACCTCGAGCTCGTCGCCGGCCGCGAACGTCAGCCCGCTGACCACGCCGCCGCTCAGGGGTGTCCCGTTCCGGGTGACGTGGAGCTGGACCGACCCGTCGGCCTGGAGCCGCAGGCGTGCACCGTAGAAGTCGGTGGCCGAGACCCGTCGGCCCTGCACCTGCACGAAGGCTCCGCCACCGCTGGGCACCTTGTCCGCCGTGACCGTGACGCGCATCGACGTGCTCGTCGACCCGACCGCGTCGAGCGAGGAGGTCAGGGTGCCGCCAGCGACCATCGTGTGGACGCCCGTGGACCCGTCGACCGAGAACCGGCTCGCGGTGCCGACGCCCGTCCAGGCGCCACCGGCCTCGGCGATGCCCCAGCCGCCGGCCATGGTGCGGCCGAAGGAGTCGGCGGCGAACGCGTCGCCCGGCTCGGGCGGTGCGGTGACGGTCACGTCGCGCGTCGTCGAGGCCGTCGCACCGTCGTCGTCGGTCACCGTCAGGGTCACCGTGTACGTGCCCGCCGCACCGTAGGCGTGCGACGCCGTCGCACCCGAGGCCGTCGCGCCGTCACCGAAGTCCCACGCGAACCCCGCGACCGTGCCGTCCGGGTCCGAGGACCCCGATGCGTCCACCGACACCGACAGGTCCGTCGCCGTCGCCGTGAACGCCGCCACCGGGGCCTGGTTCGGCGGCGCGGCCACCGTGACGTCGCGCGTCGTCGAGGCCGTCGCGCCGTCGTCGTCGGTCACCGTCAGGGTCACCGTGTACGTGCCCGCCGCACCGTAGGCGTGCGACGCCGTCGCACCCGAG
>NZ_VTTP01000001.1:457593-684601 GCF_008364845.1 Actinotalea subterranea
GAGGCCGTCGCGCCGTCACCGAAGTCCCACGCGAACCCCGCGACCGTGCCGTCCGGGTCCGAGGACCCCGACGCGTCCACCGACACCGACAGGTCCGTCGCCGTCGCCGTGAACGCCGCCACCGGGGCCTGGTTGACCGGCGCCGTGCCGGTGCCGAGGGTGTAGTGGGACGCGACCGTCGACGCGGAGAGCACGTGCGGGTACACGGCGACCTCGTCGATCGTCCCCGCGAACCACGGCTGCGGGCCCCACGTCGTGTCGCCGCCCGCGCGCCACCGGCCCGTGTAGCTCTGCGCCGCCGTCTGCGGGTGCGTGCCCTGCAGGACCCCGTCGACGTAGAGGCTCATGCCGCCCGGGCCCTGCGTCGCGACCATGTGGTGCCATGCGCCGTCGTTGAACGCGCCGGCCGTCGTGATCGTGTTCGCGGCACCGGTCCAGACGCCGAAGGTCAGACGCCCGTCGGTCTCCATGTAGACGTGCCTGTCGTAGTTGCTCGACGTGCCCGTCGCGGCGTCGCCGAAGCCGATGAGCTTGCCGCCGGCCGTCGTCGTCGTGCTGAACCACAGCTCCTCGCTGTACACCGTCGGGTTCGTGAACGTGCGTGCGCTCACGACGCCCCCACCCGCACCGTCGGTGGTCACCGCGGTGCTCGACGCCGACGGGAGGGCCCCGGGCGCACCGAGCGTCACGCCGCCGATGTAGGTGCCGTCGTTGCCAAGGAGGCCCGCGTCGCGCGCCACCGTCCCGCTGCTCTCACCGAGCCGCCAGTACAGGTCGGGCGATGCGCCGTACACCGCCGCGCCGTAGGCGTCCGCGGGTGCTGCGGGGAGCTCCGACGTGCGGCCGGACGCCACGTAGTGCGCGTTGACCTGCTGCGCGCTCAGGGGAGCCCCGTACAGGGCGACCTCGTCGATGTCGCCGTCGAAGTACGCGGCACCGCTCCACGGCGAGTCGCCGCCGATGCGCCAGTAGCCGGAGTACCCCTGCGCGGAGGTGGTGTCCGAGCGCTGCGCGACGCGCGCGCCGTCGATGGACAGGACCATGCCGTCGGGTCCGAGCGACGCCACGACGTGGTGCCACTCCCCGTCGTTGTAGGCCTCGCCCGACGTGACGGTCCGCACGCCGCCCGGGTACACGCCGAACACGACGCGCCCGTCAGGCTCCATGTAGACGTGCCGGTCGTAGCTCGTGCTGCTGCCCGACGACGCGTTGCCGAACCCGACGATCTTGCCACCGGCCGTCGTCGTGGTGCGGATCCAGGCCTCGACGGCGAACGTCTGGCGCCCCTGCTCCGCGGTGCTCGTCGAGGCGAGGCCCGCGGACGTCCCGTCGAACGACGAGGCCGTGTCCGAGTCGTCGCCGATCGCGCCCGTCAGGCCGCGCGTGACGCCCGAGCCGACCGTGAGGTCGGACCAGCCGGCCCAGTCGGGGCTCAGCGCGCCGCCGTCCTCACCGAGGCGCCAGTACGAGACGGGGTCGTCGTCGAGCACGGTCTGCGCGTACGACGACAGCTCGCCCTCGGTGCTCACGGGCACGGTGATCCAGTTGGACCGCACGACGTTGCCGAACGGGTCGACCGCCTCGAGGCGGTAGCGCTGGTTCGAGCCCGGGGTCAGGCCCGTGTCCATGAAGCCCATCGTCGGCAGGTTCCAGAACGACGCGGTCCGCGTCTCCTCGTAGACGGGCGTGCTGTCCAGGCTCGTCCGGTACACGCGGTACGTCAGCGTCGCGTTGTCCCGGTCGTAGTTGGCCTTCCACGTGAGGCGGACCGTACCGGCCGCGAACGAGCTCCCGACGAGCGGGAAGCTGCTGCCGCTCAGCACCGGCCCCTGGGAGTCGGGCGCGATGTCGGACACCGCGAACCGCACGAGCCCCTGCTGCGCGACGCCGTTGACCTGCGTGAACTCACCGCCCATGAGGACGTAGTCGTCGTTCCCGCTGACCGTCCAGGGGCCCTGGGTCTTGCCCGTGAACGTGCCCGCGTTGATGGTCGGGTACCAGTTGAGGATGGTGGGGGCGGGCTCGCCGTCGTGGTCGGGGTAGCCGTAGATGTCGGGCGTGTTCACGCCCGTCGCGACCTTGGTCACGGCCGTCGCGCGGTAGTACGACCACGGGTCGGTCTGCGGGAAGCCGCCGGTGTTGCCGCAGTAGTGCTTGTGGCTCGCCTGGTAGACGGCACCGCCGGCCGGGAACGCCGAGTACGTGTCCCCGTGGCAGTCCTCGACCCACACCAGGCTGCCCGTGTCCCAGTCCGCGGCGAACGACCCCTCGATGTTCCCGGCACCGCCGAAGTGGAAGCCCGCGCCGTAGAAGTTCTCGCCGTCGGTCTCGAGGCTGAGGATCGCCGCGTTGGTGCCGGCGTTGCGCGCGTAGGTGTTCGCGGGCAGCGGCATGAGGTCGCCGGTCGTGCCGTCGAGCCGGGCGAGGCCGTAGCCGGGGTTCGACGAGCCGTTGACCGTCGTGAAGCTGCCCCCGATGACGACGGACCCGCCGTCGGGGGCGATCGTCATCGCGTTGATCGTGCCGTCGGTCAGCGTCGCGGCGAACGGCAGCGTCGCCCCCGTGCTCGCGTCGAGGGCCGCGAGCTTGGTGCGCGCGACCTTGTTGACGCTCGTGAGCGAGCCTGCGACGTACACCGTGGTGTTCGTCGCGGAGACCGCGTTGACCGTCGCGTTGATCGTCGGGCGGAACGTGCTGGACAGCGCCCCGGTGCTCGTGTCGAAGGCGGCGACGCGGTAGCGGTTCTGGCCGTTGACCTGCGTGAACTGCCCGGCCGCGTACAGCGTGGTCCCGTCCGGGGAGACCGTGAGGTCCTTGACCTGGCCGTTGAGGGTCGGCGCGAACGAGGAGATGAGGACGCCCGTGGTGAGGTCGTACGCGAGCAGGTGGCTCCGGTTCACCTCGTTGGTCCCCGGAGCGGCACCCGCCGGCCGGGCCTTGGTGAAGTTGCCGCCGACGTACACGGTGTTCCCGACGATGACCTGGCTCCACACGACGCCGTTGATCTGCGCCGTCGGGAGGCCGTCGGCCGTGACGGTGGTCGGGAGCGTGGGGTCCGCCGGTGCGGTGTCCGCGTGGGCCGGTGAGGCGACGAGGACCGTCGCGGTCAGCACGGCTGCGGCTGCGAGGGCGACGAACGGACGGAACCGCTGACGTGCGTGCATGGGCCGGACTCCTCGACTCGAGCGGGCCACGGCGGGGGTCCGACGGCACCGCTTCACGAATCCCCCACTTTATGGGCGAACCGGACATTTCCACGTCCGCCGAGCGGGTGAACCTCCGCCGGCGACGCCGCGCACCGGGCGGCGGCCCCGCACGCCGACGGGCGCCCGGTCACCCGGACGCCCGTCGGCCCTGCTCTGCGGCGGCTGCCGCTCATGCACTCAGGCCACGCCGCGCACCACCAGGTCGTCGTACCGGAAGACGACCGGCCCGTTGGTCGCGGAGCCGAAGAGGTAGGTGCTCAGGCCGAACGCGCCGGGCACCTGCATCGACGCGGTCGCGTCGGTGGTCGTGGCGCGCCACTCGGCGGGCTCGGGCTCGCCGACCTTCCACACCTTGGCGCGCACCGTCGTCGGCGCGGTGCCGTCGACCTGCACCCGGACCACGAGCTGGTCGCCGGGCGCGAACGTCAGGCCACTCACGGTCCCGCCGCTGAGCGGCGTGCCGTTCCGTGTCGCGTGCACCTGGACGGAGCCGTCGGCCTGGAGCCGCAGCCGTGCGCCGTAGAACTCCGTGGCCGAGGTCCGGCGCGCCTGGACGTGGACGAAAGCGCCGCTGCCCGCCGGGACCTTGTCCGCCGTGACCGTCACGGACGCGTCCGCGCTCGTGGTCGCGACCGTGTCGAGCGTCGACGTCTGCGTCCCGCCTGCGACGAGGGTGTGGACGCCCGCGGCGCCGTCGACCGCGAACCGGCTCGCGGTGCCGGCGACGGTCCAGGCTCCCCCGACCTCGGCGGCGCCCCAGCCGTCGGCGACGGTGCGGCCGAAGGTGTCCCGCACGGCGTCACCGCCGGGCTCGACCTGTGGCGACGTGACCGTGACGGGCTGCACCGTCGACGCCGTCGCGCCGTCGTCGTCCGTGACCGTGAGGGTCACCTGGTAGGTCCCCGCCGCGGCGTACGTGTGGGACGCGGTCGCACCCGCGCCGGTCCCGCCGTCGCCGAAGTCCCACGCGTGGGCCGTGACCGACCCGTCGGGGTCGGTCGAGCCCGAGCCGTCGACCGTCGCGGCGAGATCGGCCGTACCGACCGTGAACGACGCGGTGGGCGCGACGTTGGCGGGCTCCTGCACGGGCCCGTCCGGTGTCGTGCCGACCGGCCCGGCCCACAGGTCGTCGTACCGCACGGTCACGGGCGCGTTGGTCGCCGAGCCGAACAGGTAGCTCGTCACGCCGACGCCGCCGGGGACCTGCATCGAGGCGGTCGCGTCGGTGGTCGTCGCACGCCAGTCGGCGGGCTCCGGCGTCCCGACCTTCCACACCTTGGCGCGGACGGTCGTCGGGGAGACCCCGTCGACCTGGAGGCGGACGCGCAGCTCGTCACCCGCCGCGAACGTCAGGCCGCTCACCGTCCCGCCGTTGACGGGCGTCCCGTTGCGCGTGACGTGGAGCTGGACGGAGCCGTCGGCCTGGAGCCGCACCCGCGCGGCGTACGCCTCGGTCGCCGAGGTGCGCCGCCCCTGGACGGTCAGGAAGGCACCGCTGCCCGTGGGCACCTTGTCGGCGCTGACCGTGACCTGGACCTCCGTGCTCGACGACGACACCGCGTCGAGCGCCGAGCCGAGCGTGCCGCCCGCGACCAGCGTGTGCGCGCCCGCCCCGCCGTCGACCGCGATGCGGCTCGCGACGCCGGACGACGTCCACGGGCCGCCCGTGGAGGCGACGCCCCAGCCGTTGGCCGTCGTCCGCGCGAAGTCGTCGCGCACGAGCGCCTCACCGGGTGCCGGCGGGGCGACGACCGTGACGGACGCCGAGAAGGCAGCCGTCGCGCCGTCGTCGTCGGTGACCGTGAGCGTCACGGGGTACGTGCCGGCCTCGGCGTACGTGTGGCTCGCGCTCGCACCCGTCGCGGTCGCGCCGTCACCGAACGTCCACGCCCACCCGACGACCGTGCCGTCGGAGTCCGTGGAGGACGATCCGTCGACCGCGAGGTCGAGGTAGGAGGTCGTCGACGTGAACGCGGCGGCCGGCGCGCGGTTCGCCCCGGACCCCGTCCGACCGGTCGTGTGGTGCTGCGCGACGGTCTCGGCCGTCAGCACGTACGGGTAGACGGCGACCTCGTCGATGCCACCGGCGAGGAAGTCGCTCCAGGGTCGGCTCGGCCACCCGCTCAGCCTGTCGCCGCCGATGCGCCAGTAGCCCCAGTAGGCACGGTCGTACTGGACGTCCGCGCGCTGCGCGACCTCGGTGCCGTCGACGTACAGACGCATCGTGCCCGAGCCGTACGTCGCGACCACGTGGTGCCAGACGCCGTCCCGGTAGCTGCCCGGGCTGCTGACCGTCTGGAAGGTGCCGGACTGCATGCCGAAGTGGATGCGCCCCGCGTTGTCGAGGTAGACGTGCCGGTCCGACGAGGTCGACGTCCCGCTCGCGCGGTTGCCGAAGCCGACGACCTTCCCGCCCCGGGTGGACGTGGTCCGGACCCAGGCCTCGACGGTGAACGTCTCGGGCGCGTTGATCGCCTCGGTGCTCCCGGCCGTGCCGGACGACGTCCCGCTGAACGTGGTGGCCCGGTCCGCGTCGCCGGCGAGGGCACCGGTCACGCCGCGGGTCAGCCCGGAGCCGGCCGTGGCGTCGTCGAACCCGGTCGCGTCCTCCAGGGTCGAGCCCGAGGGCTCGCCGAGGCGCCAGTACTGCGTCGGCCCGTCGTCGAGCACCTCCTGCGCGTAGGCCGACAGCGCCCCGGTGGACGCCACGGTGACCGTGGCCCACGCCGACTGCGCCTGGTTGCCGAAGGGGTCGGTCGCGACGAGGCGGTACCGCTGGCTCGACCCGGGCGCGAGGCCGGTGTCGAGGAACGACATGCCCCGCGGCTCCCAGAACCTCGTCGTCATGGAGGTCCGGTGGATCGGCGCACCCGCCTGGTCGGTCCGGTAGATGCTGTACTCGAGCGTCGCGTTGTCGGGGTCCTCGTTCGACCGCCACGTCAGCCGCACGGTCCCGGCGGCGTCCGAGGTCGCCACGAGGGGGAAGCTCGACCCCGCGCGCTCGGGCCCCACCTCGTCCGGCGCGATGTCGGAGACCGCGAAGCGCACGAGCCCCTGCTGCGGCACGCCGTTGACCTCGGTGAACTCGCCACCCATGAGCACGTAGTCGTCGTTCCCGCTCACGGTCCACGGGCCCTGCGACTTGCCGGTGTACGTGCCCTCGTTGACGTCCGGGTACCAGTCGAGGAACCGCGGCGAGGCCACGCCGTCGTGGTCCGGGTAGCTGTAGTAGTCGGGCGTGTTGACGCCCATGGCCGCCTTGGTCACGGCGGTCGCGCGGTGGTAGCTCCACGGCGTGGTCTGCGGGAAGCCGCCGCTGTTGCCGCAGAAGTGCTTGTGGCTCGCCTGGTAGACGACGTCGCCCACCGGGAACGCGGAGTACGTGTCGCCGTGGCAGTCCTCCACCCACGCGATCGCGCCCGTCCCCCAGTCGACGGCGAACGTGCCCTCGATGTTGCCGGCCTTGCCGAAGTGGTAGCCGGTCCCGTAGAAGTACTCGCCGTCCGTCTCCAGGCTCAGCACGGCCGAGTTGCTGCCGGCGTTGCGGGCCTCCGCGTTGGCAGGGAGGGGCAGGAGCGCTCCTGTCGCGGCGGTCACACGGGCGAGCCCGTACCCCGGGTTGGACGAGCCGTTGACCGACGTGAAGCTCCCGCCGATGACGACCGAGGCCGCGTCGGGCGCGACGGTGATGGCGTTGATGCCACCCTCGGGCACCGACGGGCTGAACGCGAGCGTCGAGGCGTTGCCCGGCGCGAGGGCCGCGACACCGGTGCGCGCCGTGCCGTTGACGCTCGTGAAGATCCCACCGATGTAGACGGCGTCGGCGGTCGCGGCGATCGCGTTCACGGTCGAGTTCACCGTGGGCCGGAACGTGGGCACGAGCGCCCCCGTCGCGACGTCGAACGCGGCGACCCGGTACCGGTTCTGGCCGTCGACCGACGTGAACTGCCCGCCCGCGTACAGGCGCGTCCCGTCGGGCGACACTGCGAGGTCCTTGACCTGGCCGTTGAACACGGGCGCGAACGAGGGCACGAGCTCGCCCGTCGTCAGGTCGTAGGCGAGCATGTTCGCGCGCGGGGTCTCGCCGGTCCCCGGGGGAGCCCCGGCGGGCCGCGCGGAGGTGAAGCTGCCCGCCACGTACACGGTGTTGCCGGCGATCTGCTGGTTCCACACGACGCCGTCGATCTGGACGGTCGGCAGCCCGTCGGCCGCGACGGTCGCGGGCACCGCGGTGTCCGCGGGCACCGTGTCGGCGGACGCGGGGGCGACCGCGAGCGCGAACGACGCCAGGCCGGTCACGGCACCCGTGAGGGATGCGGTCACGGCTGCGAGGAGGCGCTGGGCACGGGGACGGCGGTGGTTCCGCGGCATGCGGCTCCCCTTTCGGGGTCAAAGGCCTGCTCGCGGCGCGGTGGCACCACGGCGGACCGACGGTCTGGAATGCCCACTTTAAGGTCAAAACGGACATCCGGACGTCGGCCGACCGGGTGGAATTCGAACCGCGGCTCAGGCGGGTGCGGCGCCCTGGAACAGCACGACGTCCGCCTCGGTCGAGAGGTCCAGCTCGACGAGCACGTCGCCCCTCGCGTCCTGCGGCACCAGGAACACGAACCGCCCCTCGGCCGTGCCACCGTCGGGCACCGACAGGGGGAAGTCGGCGCGCCCCGGCTCGAGCAGGTCGATCGCCGGTGCACGGTCGGCACCGGTGTAGAGGTTGACGACGGCGCCGGTCAGGTCGAGCTCCTGCCCCGTCGCGTTGGTGATCGCCACGGTCACCCGCAGCGAAGGCCCGCCGACCTCGCCCGGGATCGTCGCGGTGCCCTCGACGGCCTCGATGAGTGCGAGCTCGGCCGTCACGCCCGCGGCGGGCGCCGCCTCGCCGTCGAGCGGCACGGGCTCGGCGGTGGGCCGCACCTCCGGGTCGCCCGCACCGGGGGCCTGGCTCTCCTGAGCACCGGGCGCCGCCGTCGCGCCCGGGCCCTGCGGCGCGGCCGACCCGGTCGCGTCGGGCGTGGGCGTGGCGTCAGGCGCGGTCGTGGTGGCGGTGCTCGACGGCGACGCCGACGGAGCGCCACCGTCGTCCCCGGCGACCTGGGTCGCGACGAGCACACCGGCGGCGACGAGCACGACCGCCGCACCCGCGATCACGAGCCGTCGGCCTGTCGAGCCGGGACCGAGACGGCCCGCGGCGGTGCCTGCCGGGGCGTCCGCCTCCCCGGGGCCCGGCGACCCGTCCCCGGTCCCCTCGCGCGACGAGTCCGTCACGGCGTCCACCACCCTCCGCGAGCACCACCCAGCGTGGCCGCCGTCAGCATAGGCGCAGGCCCCCGGTCCGCCGCGAGCACCAGGAAGGCCTCCGGCCGGGTGAGATCCGGCACTAGGGTGGCCCCCTGGGTACGCGACGGGGGCCTCGGCCACGTCCCTCGGGACGTCGGACGGGATCAGCGCACGCGCAGGCCCGGCCAGCCCTGCCCGTCACGTGCCTGACACGTCCCGATCCGAGGAGCGCCGGATGGAGCTTGGCGAGTACCTCGCCGTGCTGCGCAAGCGGTGGTTCGTCATCCTGGTCCTCGCGCTCGTGGGCGGCGGGCTCGGCTACGCGCAGGCGGCCACGAGCACGCCGATGTACCGCTCGACGAGCAAGATCTTCGTCTCGCTCGCGCGCGGCGAGACGGTCAGCGAGCTCGTCCAGGGGGCGACGTACACCCAGAACCTCGTCGAGTCCTACGTGCAGCTCGCCACGATGCCCGTCGTCCTCGACCCCGTGATCGACGAGCTGGGCCTCGACGTGTCGGCGCGCGCCCTCGCCGGCACCGTGCAGGCGGACTCGCCCCTGAACACGGTGATCATCGAGATCTCGGCCGTCAGCGCGGACGCCGAGCGCGCGGCGGCCGTGGCCGACGCCGTCGCACGCGAGCTGTCGACGACCGTGCGCGACCTGTCACCGACGTCGGCCGACGGCGCGGCATCCGTCGAGATGACGATCGTCGCCGAGGCCCGGCCCGCGCTCGCGCCCTTCTCGCCCAACACCAAGCTCGACGTCGCGACGGGCGGCGCCGTCGGCCTGGGCCTCGGCGTGCTGCTCGCCCTGCTCGGCGCCCAGCTCGACACGCGGGTGCGCTCCCCGCGGGACTTCCCGGCGTACCCAGCCCGGCCGGCGCTCGGCAGCATCCCCTTCGACAGGTCCGTCGGCGTGCGGGGCCAGATGCTCCTGGACAACCCGCACGGCGTCCTCGTGGAGTCCTACCGCAGGCTGCGGACGAACCTGCAGTTCCTCGACGCGTCGAGACCGCTGCGTGCGATCGTCGTCACGTCGTCCGTGCCCGGCGAGGGCAAGTCGACGACGGCCGTCAACCTCGCGCTCGTGATGGCGGAGAAGCGCGGCCGCGTGCTGCTCGTCGACACGGACCTGCGCAACCCGTCCGTCGCGAAGATCTGCGGCCTCGAGGGCGGCGCGGGCCTGTCCGCGGTGCTCATCGGCGAGGCGACCGTCGCCGACGTCGTGCAGCCGTGGGGCACCGAGGGGCTCGACGTGATCGCCGCGGGCCGCATCCCCCCGAACCCGAGCCAGCTCGTCGACTCCGACGCCATGGAGGCCTTCCTCCACGAGGTCACGCGCACCTACGACTTCGTCATCCTCGACACCGCCCCGCTGCTCGCCCTGACCGACGCCGCCGTGCTCGCGCGCCGGACCGACGGCGCGCTCGTCCTGGCCCGCAGCCGCAAGGTGCGCCGCCACGAGCTCGCCGACGCCCTCGCGTCCCTCGACACCGTCGGCGCAACGTGCCTGGGACTCGTCGTGAACGGCGCCCAGGCCGCCAAGACGGACATCCACTACGGCTACACCCAGTCCACGCCCACCCCGACGCGCCGCGAGCGCATGCGGGAGCGCCGCCGTCGGGCCTCGGCGCCGGACCATGCCGCCGACGCCCGGCGCGGCCTCGGTGCCGCGGCCCCCGCCGACACCCACCGGACCGGGACGCTCGACGACCTCTTCGGCCCCGCGCCCGTCCTGAGCGAGCCCGTCGCCGTCCACGCCGACGCGGAGGCCGTGGCCGACCACGACCTCGACGTCGACCTCGACCCGGCACGGGAGCACGGCGCCGGCGGGCGCGGCGATCACGACGCGCGGCCCGACGGCGCGGCGGCCGACGACGACACCACCGGGACCGCCGCGGCGCACCGTGACCACGCGACGACGCCGGACCACGCGACGACGCCGGAGCACGCGACGAGCGCGGAGCACGCAACGAGCGCGGAGCACGGGGCGCGCGCGGAGCACGCGACAAGCGCGGAGCACGCGACGCCGGTGGGCCACGCGACAGAGGCGGAGCGCACGACAGAGGTGGAGCGCGCTCCGGAGGTGGCGCACGCGACCGAGGTGGAGCGCCGCGCGGCACCGCGTCACGCACCCGCACCCACGCCGGACGAGCCGGCGACCGACGAGAGCCACGACCGGGCGTGAACCCCCCGGGTCCGGTGGCGACCGAGGGCCTCGCGCGGCGGGCCACCCTCGCAGGGCTCGCCACGGCACTGGTCGCCCTCGTGGGCTCGTGGCACGTCTCGCTGTGGTCCGACGAGGTCGCGACGATCTCAGCCGCCTCACGGGACCTCGGCGCGCTCGGCCAGCTGCTCGACCACATCGACGCCGTGCACGGCACGTACTACGCACTCATGCACGCGTGGGTCGCGGTGTTCGGCGCGTCGCCGTTCAGCGTCCGCCTGCCCAGCGCGCTCGCCGTCGGGGCAGCAGCCGCCGGGGTGCACCTGCTCGCCGGGCGCCTGGCCGGCCGGTCGACGGCCGTCCTCGTGTCGGTGGTGCTCGCCGTCCTGCCGCGCGTGACCTGGGCGGGCATCGAGGCGCGGCCGTTCGCCGTCTCGCTCGCGCTCGGCGTGTGGCTCACGGTGCTCCTGCACGGCAGCCTCGAGCGGCCACGCCTGCGCCGGGACCTCGCGTACGGCGCGCTGCTCGCCCTGGCCGTCGCGGTCAACCTCTACCTCGCGCTCCTCCCGCTCGCGCACCTCGCGACCGTCCTGGTGCTCCGGCGGGGCCGCACCGCGGCGCTGCGCCTGCTGGGCTCGTCCGCGCTGGGCGCGCTGCTCGTGTCGCCCATCCTCGTCGTGGGCCTCGGCCAGGCCGGCCAGCTCGGCTCGGCCGACCGCGGGCTCGTCGCCCTCGTGCGCAACGTCGTCGTCAACCAGTGGTTCCTCGGGGAGACGCCGACGGCGACGACGGCGTCCGGTGGCTCGCTCGAGGCCGGGGGCGCCGCCTGGAAGGTCGCCGCGATCGCGCTCGCGGCACTCTGCTGGGTCCTCGTCGCGGTGGCCGTGGCGGCCGCGGCGCGGCGGCGTGGCCCGGCGACCCCGACACCGCTCGTCGCGTGGGCGCTGCCCTGGCTCGTGGTGCCCACCGTGGCCCTCGTGGCGGCCTCGGTGCTCTCGCCGTCGGCGTACAACCCGCGCTACCTGACCTTCTGCGCCCCCGGCGTCGCGCTGCTCGTGGGCGCGGCCCTGCGGACGCTCGACCGCCGGCTCGGCTACGCGGTGCTCGCGGCCGTCGTGGTGCTCGCTGCGCCCGTGTACGCGTCCCAGCGCACGACGACGGCCAAGAGCGGTGCCGACCTCGCGCTCGTCGCCGAGCACCTCGACGGGCGGACCTCGCCCGGCGACGGGGTCTACTTCGCGAGCAGGGACGGGGACGACGCGGAGATCCTTCGCTCGTCACGCACGGTCAGCCTCGGGTACCCCGGCCCCTTCCAGGGACTGGTGGACGTCACGCTCCTCGAGGACCCGGCCACGGGCGGCACGCTGTTCGGCACCTCCGTCCCGCTCGCCGACGCCGGCGACCGCCTCGCGGACGTGGACGTGCTGTGGGTCGTGCGGCGTCAGGACCGGCCCGAGCAGGCGGCCCACGACGACGCGCTCCTCGAGGACGCCGGCCTGACCCCGGGCGAGGCCTGGGACGGACCGCAGCTGCAGGTCGTGCGGTTCGAGCGTCGCTGACCGCGGTGACGGGCGCCGCGCGCTACGGTCGCGAGGCCTGCGGCGCCGGGGTGGGCCTCGGCGTGGCGGCGATCTCCCGGTACCACTTGACGCACGCGAGGACGAGGAAGCCCGCGGTCGCGGCGACGATGCCCGCGTACACCACGAGGAACACCGGCAGCACGCCGAGCAGCAGGAAGCTGAGGCACAGCAGGCCGTAGTCCGTCGGGATCGCCAGGACCGAGCGGAGCCAGGCCCGCGGCCCACCACCGGGCGCCGCGAGCGGGACCGTGCCCGTCGCACGCCTCAGCTGCTCCGTGAGGATCATCGTGAAGAAGAGGACGGACGAGACCACCGCGGAGACCAGCGGGACGGCCAGCCATGCGGTCGCCACCTCACCCGAGCGCGCGAGCCCGACGAGGAGCCCGAGGGGCAGCGCGGTGACCTTCACGGCATCCACGACGTGGTCGAGCCACTCGCCGGCGGGGCTGCTCGACCGCCGCAGGCGTGCGAGCTGACCGTCCGCGGAGTCGAGCGCGTAGCCGATCACGAGCAGGAGCGCGACGACGACGCCGGTGCGCAGGCTCGGCGCGGCCAGGGCCAGCACGCCGATCCCGGACATGGTGAAGAGCGCACTGATCCCGGTGACCCCGTTGGGCGTCAGCCGTGTGGTGGCCGCCGCCGCCGCGAGGTAGCGGCCGAGCCTGCGGTTGACGAAGCGCGAGTAGGCGGGCGCCCCGCGCGCCGCGTGCTTCTGGGCTCCCCCGAGCGCCACGAGGGCGCTGCGGTAGGAGTACGCCTCGACGCCGCTCATCGGGTGACCTCCGCCTCTCGTGGTGCGGACCAGGTGGTGCGCACGCCGTCCTGCTCGGTGCCGTGCCGTCGGCGACCGCTCAGCCCCGGGCGCCGTGCCGCACCCGACGCGAGGTCCCGCACGAGCGCCTCGTAGCCGTCGGCGACCGCGTCCCAGTCGTAGTCCGTCGAGCGCACCCGCAGCGCGTCGCCGCGCTCGCGGGCCCCCGCCGGGTCCTGCTCGGCGTCCAGCACCCACCGCGCGACGTCGTCGGGGGCGCTGAAGTAGCGGCCGGCGTGGCCGAGGACCTCGCGGTTGAAGCCGACGTCGTACGCCACGGTCGCGGTGCCCGCGCCGATCGCGCGCAGGAGGGACGGGTTGGTGCCGCCCACGGAGTGGCCGTGCACGTAGGTCAGGGCGTTCGCGTACAGCTGGTCGAGCAGCTCGGCGTCCCACACGCCGCCGAGGAAGCGGACGCGCTCGTCGGCGGCGTCGCGCACGGCGCGCGTGTAGGCCTCGGCGTACGGGGCCGAGCCGACGACGACGAGCGGCAGGCGTGCGGCCGAGGCGGCGTAGCCCCGGACGGCGAGCTCGACGTGGTTCTCGGGCTCGAACCGCGCGACGACGAGGTGGTACCCGTCGGGCTCGAGGCCGAGCTCGGCGATGCGGTCGTGGCGGTCACGGGAGACCTGCGGGGCCCCGTAGGCGAGGAGCCGGGTGGGGGCGCCGAAGACGTCCGTGTAGTAGTCCTGGATCCCCCGGGCGTCCGCGACCAGCGCGTCGGACCAGCGCACCGCGAGCGACTCCGCCGCGCGGTAGTAGCGCCGACCCGCGCCACCCCACTTCGCCCGCCGCCACTCGAGGCCGTCCACGTGGGTCGCGACCGGGATGCGCGCCGCGCGCAGCACGGGCAGCCACGGCGCGTTGGCGGCGTTGAAGACGATCGCCGCGTCGACACGGTGGCCCAGCAGGTGGGCCACGGACAGGCCGGTGTGGCTCAGGGTCTCGAGCGACCGACGGCGCATGGCGGGCCGGTGCACGAGCCGCATGCCCAGGTGCTCGTCCGGCCGTGCCTCGCCCTCACCGGCCCGGCAGTAGACGACGACGTCGTGACCCCGCGCCGCCAGGCGCCGCCCGACCTCTTCCACGGCGGTCTCGAACCCGCCGTACCGGGCGGGGACCCCGCGGGTCCCCACGAGCGCGACGCGCAGCGCCTGCGACGACATGGACACCTCCGACGAGTGGGCTCACCGGTACAGCAGGGTCAGCGGCACCGCCCATGAGTCTGCCCGAGGAAGCGGGCAATCCGGAACAAACGGACGCCGAGCGCACGGGTGAAACCGTGCGAGATCACCCGGCCGGACCAGCGGTCGGCGCCGTCGCCGGCCGCTCGAGGTACCGCTGCTCGACCACGTGGTAGGAGAACGCAGCCCACGGGAGCGTCAGGGCGAGGACCGCCAGCACCGCCCCGAGGTACGCGAGGCCGGACCCGTCGACGTCGCCCAGACCGTCCGCGAGCGCGCGCACCACCGGTAGGTGCCACAGGTAGAGCCCGTAGCTCACGGTCCCGAGGTAGCGCAGGGGCCTGAGCTCGAGCACGCGGCGCAGCGGGTTGCGCGCGAAGCACAGACCGAGGATGAGCAGGGCGAACCCCGCGGACAGGCCGGGCCGGACGACCGCGAGGGCGGGCACGCCCCAGGCGTGGTCGGCCGACCAGAACGCCACCATGCCCACGAGGCGGTGGACCACGAGGACGACCGAGGCGACGAGCGCGACGCCGACGGCCGCGACGGCGGGCCCGGCCCATCGCGGGATGCGGTCGCGCCGCACCTCCGCCCACGCCCAGACGGCCCCGACGGCCATCCCGTACGCGAACTGGTCCAGGACGCCCGGGAACTGCATGATCGCGGACGCGTGGCTCTCCGCGTCGGGTGCCGCGAGCACCACCGCGGTGCGGTAGCCCGCGGCGAGCACGATCGCAGCGGGCAGTCCCACGAGCCACCGGCGGCCCACGAACGCGCGTGCGACGAGCGGCAGGGCCACGTAGAAGGCGACCTCGCAGTAGAGCGACCAGTACACGCTGTTGATCGACGGCCGCCCCAGGTAGTCGGCCGTGAACGTCGCGTCGGCCAGGACCGTGGCCCAGCCCGACGGCGTCGCGAGGATCCCCGGCACCGTGAGGGTCACCAGGACGAACAGGTTGAACCAGTACGCGGGCAGGATGCGACGCGCGCGGCGCACGAAGAAGCGGCGGAGCGGCACCGGCCGGCCGTCGCGGTGCGCCCGGGCGAACGGCAGGAAGAGGATGAAGCCCGAGATCGCGAAGAAGAGGTCGACGCCGATCCAGCCGACCCCGGCCAGGGCGGCGACGGGCCCGGTGCTGGGCCCCACGAGGAAGTGCACGTGGTAGGCGAGGACGCCCACGGCTGCCACCGCCCGCAGGCCGTCGAGACCCTCGACGTGGCGCGCGGCCGGGAGCCGGGCGGCCGGGTCGGCCGCCAGGACCGGCATCGGGACGGCCGGTCCCGAACCCCCGGCCACCATCGCCTACCCCGGCAGACCCGTGCGTGGGGCGCGGTCGGCGTCGGCCCCGGCTCCGGCTCCGACGGGAACCTCGGGCGCAGGGTCGGGGCGGGCGGCGGATGCGTCCGCCGGGACGCGACCACGCGCGCGCCACCCGGGTAGGCCGCGACCGTGCGCGACCGCGACGGCCGCAGCGAAGACGTCGGCGTGCGCACGCCCGAGGGCGGGCCAGTCACGTCCCGAGAGGTCGGGCCCGGGTCCGGCGGCGTCACGCGCCTCGCGCAGCGCGCGCGCGACGCGACCGGCCTCGAGCGCACCGTCGAAGCGGAGCACCCACGCGTCGCCGACCTCTGCCGCGAGGGCGGCGGTCACGGCGTTGTCCGGCACCAGGACCGGCCGGCCGAGGGACAGTGCGAGCAGTGCCGCACCCGAGTTGTGCATCTCCCGGTACGGGAGCACGACGAGCTCGGCAGCGCCGATCTCCTGCGCCAGGTCCTCGTCGGGGACGTGCTCCAGGCGCACCGACACCCGGGCGTCCCGCGCGGCCCGCTCGCGTACGGCCTCGGCCAGGGCGGGGTCGCTGGGCCGACCCACGACGCGCAGCGACGCGTCCTGGCCCGGCACGTCGCCGAACACCTCGAGGAGCTCCTCGACGCCCTTGTAGGGGCGGACGAGGCCGAAGTACAGGAGCCGGCCCGGGACGACGTCGGGCCGCGGGAGGTGCGCGAACCAGTCGCGGTAGTGGCCGTGCAGGATCGTCGTCGCGGGGACGCCGGCCGGGGTCGGCGTCGTGTCGTTGAGGCGGACGTACCACGTGGTCCAGCGGTCGCAGAGGCGGAGCACCGCGCGTGCCAGGAACCCGTGCTCCTCGTGCGGGCGCAGGTTGTGCGCGGTCCGCACGACCGCGCGTCCCGTCAGCCGGCACCGCACGAGGACCAGGCCGAGCAGGAGGGCGGCAGCCGCGCCGCGCACCGGGTTCGCGCGCCGGACCACCACCTCCGGCCAGTGCACGTGCAGCACGTCGTAACGGCCGGTCAGCGCGCGGCGCCACCCGAACGTCACGGCCTCGACGTCCGCCGGGAGGGCACCGAGCAGGAGGCTCAGGTACGGGTTCGTCGTCGAGCGTGGCGCCCGGAAGGACTCGAGCACCCGCAGGGGCGCGGCACCGGGAGACCGTCCGGCCATGCGCACCTCCTGAGCGTCGCTGACCTCGGATGCTAGCGGGAAGACGGACATCCGGGACATGGCGGGCAGTGCCGGGCATCGCCGTCGGTACGCTGCAGCACGTCTCCCAGCCCCGACCCGGAGGTCGTCGTGCCGTCAGTGCCCGCAGGGTCAGCAGCGCCGGAAGGCCCCACCGAGCCGGGACCGCCCGCCGGCCCGGCGGCGCCCGCGCGCACGGCGGTGGTCGTCGTGAGCTACGGCTCCGCCGACCTGCTCGAGCGGCACCTCGCGCGCACGTCGTCGGGCACCGGGGCCACCGTGGTCGTCGTCGACAACTTCTCGACCCACGCCGAGCGCGCCGCCGTGACCCGCGTCTGCGAGCGGCACGGCTGGCACCTCGTCGCGCGTGAGGCCAACGACGGGTTCGGGGCGGGCGTCAACGCCGGCGCCGAGCGCGCGCGTGCCCTCGGCTGCGACGTGCTCGTGCTCCTCAACCCGGACCTGGCCGCCGCGGGTGCCGTCGTGGACGCCCTGGCCGACGCGGTGCGTGAGGACCCGCGCGCGCTCGTCGCGCCGGCGATCGACCGGGAGGACGGGACGCCCTGGTCACGCGGCGGGCTCCTGGACGTGGCGACGGGGCGCACCCGCACGCGCGGCGTCGCACCCGAGCGCGCCGAGTGGCTCAGCGGCGCGTGCCTCGCGGTGCACCTGAGCCTGTGGGACGACGTCGGCGGGTTCGACGAGGACTACTTCCTCTACTGGGAGGACGTCGACCTGTCGTGGCGGGTGCGCGGCGCGGGCGGTCACCTGGTCGTCCGGACCGACCTGACCGCGACGCACAGCGTCGGCGGCACGCAGCGCACGGCCGACCCGCGCCGCAAGTCGGGCACGTACTACGCCGAGAACTGCCGCGGCAGGCTGCTGTTCGCGGCGAAGCACCTCGACCCCGCCGGCGTGCGGCGGTGGCGCGTCACCGCGCCGGGCTACGCACGCGACGTCGTCCTGCGCGGGGGCCGGCGCCAGCTGCTGCGCTCCCCCGCACCGCTCGCGGCCGTGCTGCGCGGCACGCTCGCGGGGCTGTCGGCGACACGACGGGCCCAGCGGGCGGGGCGGCCGGCATCCGGCGGCGCGGGGCGCTCCGCCACCAGGCACCTGCTGGTCGCCCACCCGTCCCCCGACGTCTACGGGTCCGACCGTCAGCTCCTCGAGACGGTCGAGGCGGCCGTCGCGGCGGGGTGGTCCGTCGAGGTCGCGCTGCCCGGGCCGGGGCCGCTCGTCCCGCTGCTGCGCGAGCGCGGGGCGCGTGTCAGGCGCGTACGGATGCCCGTGCTGCGCAAGGCACTGCTCCACCCGCGCCGGCTGCCCGGGTTCGCCGTCGACTCCGTGACCGCGACGCTGCGGCTCACGCGGCTGCTGCGCCGCGAGCGGCCGGACGTGCTGTACGTCAACACGATCACGATCCCGACGTGGCTCGTCGCCGCGCGCCTGGCAGGGGTCCCGCGGCTGTGCCACGTGCACGAGGCGGAGGAGCACCACCGCCTGGTCACCGCGGGCCTCCTCGCACCCTTGGCGCTCGCCGACCTCGTCGTCGCGAACAGCGCGGCCGCCCGGGACGTCGTGGCGTCGGCCCTGCCTCGCGTCGGCGGCGCGGTGCGCGTGGTCCACAACGGGGTGCCCGGGCCGGCCACGGAGCCCGCACCTGCGCAGCACGACCGGGCGGAACCGTGGCGACTGGTCGTCGTCGGGCGGCTCTCGCCCCGCAAGGGCATCGACGTCGCGCTCGACGCGGTCGACGCACTGGTCCTCGCCGGCTACGACGTCACGCTGGACGTGTGCGGGACGGTCTTCCCGGGCTACGAGTGGTACGAGCGCGAGCTCCGCGACGCCGCCACCGGGCGACCGCGTCTGATCGGCCGCGTGCAGCTGCTCGGCTACGTCCACCCGACGTGGCCCCACCTCGCGGCCGCGGACGTGGTGCTCGTCCCGTCCCGATCGGAGCCCTTCGGCAACACCGCCGTGGAGGGGATGCTGGCGCGGCGCCCCGTGGTCGCCTCACGCGCGCAGGGCCTGGCCGAGGTCGTGCACGACGGTCGCACGGGCCTCCTCGTCGCTCCCGGTGACGCCACGGCGCTCGCGGGCGCGGTGCGGCGCCTCCTCGACGACGCGGGGCTGCGCCAGGGCCTCGCCGACGCGGCACGCACCGAGGCGCTCGCCCGGTTCTCGACCGGCCGGTACGCCGCCGACGTCGTGCGCGCGCTCGAGGAGGTCCGCGCAGGCATGGCGCGCGGCTGACGTCGCCCGCCGGCGCCCGCCGGCGTCCGGCGTCGCCCGGCGGAGCCCGGCGGAGCCCGACGGACCCTCGACGGGCCAAGTTCACCCGGTGGGCCGATCACAGCCCCGTCCGTTTTGGATAGATTCATCCTGGTCATGGTGGGTGCCACGGGGCGCGCACGGGCCTGACGGAATCGATGACGGTCCGACGTCCGCCGGACCCGGCGGCCGGCGCGGCCCGCACGCGGGGAGCGAGATGCGAGCACTGGTCGCCTGGGCCGACGACACCTCGACCAACCTCGGGGTGCGTGCGCTCGCGCAGGGGACCGCCGCCCTCGTCGGGCGCACCTTCCCGGGGGCCGCCGTCGACTTCCAGAACTTCGGCAAGGGCGCGGCGCCCATGCGCGTCGGTCGCGTCCGGAGCCTGGCCCGCGAGCGCGTGACGGGGCGGGCCGGCCTGCTCGAGTGGCTGCGCGGCTACGACATGGTGCTCGACACGCGCTCGGGAGACAGCTTCGCCGACATCTACGGGCTGCGGCGGCTCGCCCGCATGACGGCCTTCGCGGAGCTCGCCACCGAGGCGGGGGTTCCCGTGGTCCTCGCCCCGCAGACCATCGGCCCGTTCTCCTCCCGCCGGGGTCGCGCGCTCGCCCGCTGGACGCTCCGGCGCGCGACGACGGTCCTGGCGCGGGACGGCGAGAGCGCGCGGTGCGCGCAGGGGCTCGGCCGGCCGGTCGACGCCCTGACCACGGACGTCGTCTTCGCCCTGCCGGTGCCCGAGGTCGAGCGGACGCGCGACGTCGTGCTCAACGTGTCGGGGCTGCTGTGGCGGCCGAGCCCGCACGTCGACGCGGCCGCGTACCGGCGCACCGTCGAGGACCTGCTCGGTGCGCTCGCGGCCGCCGACCGGCGCGTGACGCTGCTCGCGCACGTGCTCGACTCGCCCCTGCCGGACAACGACGTGCCCGTCGTCCGGGCGCTCGCGCAGGCCCACGAGGGTGTCGAGCTCGTGGTGCCGGCGGACCTGGCCGAGGTGCGCGAGGTGGTCGCGTCGGCCCGGGTCGTCGTCGGCTCCCGCATGCACGCGTGCCTCAACGCGCTGTCGGTCGGCACGCCCGCCGTGCCCCTGGCGTACTCGCGCAAGTTCGGCCCGCTGCTCGCGGACCTGCGCTGGGACCGCGTCGTCGACCTCCGCACCGCGCAGGACCCGGTCGGGGACGTCATGGCCCACCTCGGGAGCGACGACCTCGACGACGACGCCGCGCGGTCCCTCGAGATCGCCCGGGCGGCGCTCGCCCCCGCGGTGGCCGCACTGAGGGCGCTCGGATGACCACGCCGTCGTCCGTCGGACCGACGGCAGGGCCGGGCGGTGCGCCTGAGGCCGCACCGGGCGGGGCACCGGGCGGGGCGCCGGGCGATCCGACCTCGGCCCCCCTCGGCGCGCGCGCGGCACGCGGCGCGGTCGTGACGATCGGCGGCCAGGCGATCCGCATGGTCGTCCAGGTCGTGAGCGTGGTGCTGCTGGCGCGGATGCTCTCTCCGCACGACTACGGCCTGGTCGCGATGGTGCTGGCGGTGGTCGGCATCGGGGAGATCTTCCGCGACTTCGGCCTGTCGTCGGCGGCGATCCAGGCGAAGACGCTCTCCCGCGCGCAGCGCGACAACCTGTTCTGGCTGAACTCCGGGATGGGGCTGCTGCTGTCCGTCCTCGCGTTCGCGGCGGCCGGGCCCCTGGCGACCCTCTACGGGGAGCCGGAGCTGGTGCCCGTCGCACGCGCCCTCGCCGTGACGTTCCTGCTCAGCGGCCTCGCGACGCAGTACCGCGCGGACCTGAACCGGCACCTGCGGTTCGCGCTGCTCGCGGCGGTCGACGTCGCGGCGCCGGTGGTCGGCCTCGCGGTCGCGCTCACCTTCGCGCTCCTGGACGCGGGGTACTGGGCGCTCGTGGCCCAGCAGGTGTCGGTCGCGCTGACCCTGCTCGTCGGCGCCGCGATCGCCGCGCGCTGGGTCCCGCGGCTGCCGCGGCGGGACGCCGACATGCGCGGCCTCCTGCGGTTCGGCTGGAACCTCCTGGCGACGCAGGTCATCGGCTACGCCGGCAACAACGTGGACTCCCTGGTGATCGGCCTGCGCTTCGGGGCGGGGCCGCTCGGCCTGTACAACCGGGCGTTCCACCTCCTCATGACCCCGCTCTCCCAGCTCCGCTCGCCCACGACGACGGTGGCCCTGCCGGTGCTCTCCCGCCTGCGCGAGGAGCCGGCGCGCTTCGACGAGTTCGTGCGGCGCGGGCAGCTCGCGCTCGGCTACACGCTGGTCGTGGGGCTCGGCCTGGTCGTGGCCGGCGCCGACCCCCTGACCGACGTGCTGCTGGGCTCGCAGTGGACCGAGGTCGCCCCGGTGATCAGACTGCTCGCGGTCGCGGGCGTGTTCCAGACGCTCGCGTACGTGGGCTACTGGGTCTACCTGGCGTGCGGCCTGACGGACGTCCTCCTGCGCTACACGATGGTGTCCGTCGCGCTCAAGGTCGCGTGCATCGTCGTCGGCAGCCAGTGGGGCATCGTCGGCGCGGCAGCCGGGTACGCGCTCGCCCCCGCCCTGTCGTGGCCGCTCTCCCTGTGGTGGCTCTCGCGGCACACGCGGTTCCCGCTGCGGACGCTGCTCCTCGGCGCCGGCCGGGTGCTCACGCTCGTCGCGCTCGCGTCCGGCGCGGGGTGGCTCACGGCGCACCTCGTGGGCTCGGGGGTCGCCGCCCTCGACCTCCTGGTGACCGTCGGGGCAGCCGGCGTCGTGCACGTCGCGGCATGGCTCACGGTGCCCTCCGTCCGGCGGGACGTGCACGACGTCGCGCTCGTCGCACGGCTGGCCCGTCACCGGCCGACCGGGGTCACCAATGCCGCACAACGGGACACTCCGGACGAAGATCGATCGTGATGTGACATATGTCACACCCGAACGGGTGACTGTACGGGTTGCCATGCGGTGCACCTAGGCTCTCCCCCCATGAGGAGACCGACCCCGGCCCCGGCCGCCGCGACCGCACGGACGAGCACTCCCCGCCGCAGGCACCTGACCACGGGCAGCGCCCCCGGCCGCCCTCCGGCCCGGCACGCCGTCGCGCGTCGCAGCCGCCGCGCCGTCCCCACCCTCCCCGCGGCCCTCGCGACCGCCGCACTCGTCCTCTTCGGCATGCCGGCCGCGGCGAGCGCCACCCCCCTCGCGCACGACGCGTACCGCCCGACCGCCCCGGAGCGGGTCCTCGCGGGGACCGCGCTCGCAGCCGGTGAGGTCGTCGAGGTCGCCGTCCCGCACGCGCCCGCAGGCGCTGTCGCGGTGACCCTCCAGGTGACCGGGGCCCGCGCCGGCGGGAAGGCGTCGCTCGAGGTGTGCGAGGCCGCCGACGTCAGGTGCGAGAGCGGGACACCCGTGGCGGTGAACGCCGACGAGGCGTCCTCGCAGACCGTGCAGGTCGCCCTCGCACGCGCCGACGGCACCACCGACCCGACCGTGCGCCTGCGCGCGGACCGCGCCCTGACGGCCTTCGTCGACCTGCACGGCTTCGTCGTCGCCGAGGGCACGGCGGCCGCGCCCGGCGACGGCGTCTTCGTCGCGGGCCCCACGACGCCGGGCGCACGCGACCTCTCCCTCGCGGACCGCACCACGACCACCGTGACCCTGCCCGACGCGCCCGACGCGGCCACGGCCGCCGTCGTCACGCTCACCGCGACGGACAGCGGCGGCTCGGGGTACGTCGCGGCGTGCCCGGCCGGCCAGGTGCTGCAGGACTGCGCCCGGACGTCCGTGCTCAACACCGTCGCGGGCCGTACGCGCCAGGCCACGGTGACGGTGCAGCTGGGCGGGGAGGCACGCGACTCCCTCACGCTGCACCATCGCGGGAGCGGCACCCTCGTCGACGTCGACGTCCAGGGCTACTACGTCGAGACGGCGTCAGCCGCCGAGGGCGGGATCCTGCGCCCGGGCGGCGACGTCGTGACCGCCCAGGTCCTCCCACCGCACGGTGCGGTGAGCGTGCGCGTCCCGTCCGTCCCGAAGGACGCGACGGCCGTCGCCCTGCGCCTGCGCGGCTCGGGAGCCTGGCGCGAGACCGCCGTGACCGTGTGCCCCGGTGCCGACACCTCCGCGTGCCAGGACGCCCCCGCGCTCGTCGCAGGCCCCGGCGGACCGGACCACAACGTGGTCTACCTGCCCGTCACTGCCGCCGACGCCACGCTGACGCTCGCGAGCTCCAGGGCGAGCGTGCGGCTCACGGTCGAGACCCTCGGGTTCGTCCGGCCCGACGGCGGCGACATCGGCACCACGCCTCCCGCCGGCGCAGGCCCGGGCGAAGGCACCCCGCAGCCCGCCCCCGGACCCACCCCGGCCCCGGCCCCCACACCCGCTCCCACGCCGGAGCCGACCCCCGCGCCCGTCCCGGAGCCGACCCCGACGCCCGCGCCGACCCCCACACCGGCGCCCGCCCCTGCACCCGCTCCGGCTCCGGCGCCGGTGCCGGTGCCCGCGCCCTCGCCGGAGACGCCCGCACCAGCCGGCCGCCCCGGCCCGGGCAGCACGGGCGTGCCCGCGGGGACCGCGCTGACGGTCCACGAAGGCGACCTGACGATCACCGAGCCAGGCACGGTCATCGACGGCCTGGACATCCGCGGGTTCGTGCGCGTCAAGGCGCCGGACGTGACCATCCGTCGCTCGATCATCCGCGGGGCGCCCGTCACGAGCTACATGTCGCTCGTGCAGAACTCGGACCCCGCCAACCACCTGACGATCGAGGACTCCGAGCTCGTGGCGGCGCACCCGTCACCGTTCATCGACGGCATCGTCGGCAAGAACTTCACGCTGCGCCGGGTCAACATCCACGGCGTGGTCGACCAGGTCAAGATCACCGGTGACGACGTCACGGTCGAGGACTCGTGGCTCCACGACAACCTGCACTACCTCAAGGACCCGAACTACAACAACACACCCACGCACGACGACAACGTCCAGGTGCAGATCGGACGCCGCATCACCCTGCGCAACAACACCATGGAGGACTCGCACAACGCGGCCCTCCAGGTCACGCAGGACCGCGGCGACGTCGGCGAGCTCACCGTGGCCGGCAACTACGTGGACGGCGGCGCCTGCTCGATCAACGTGGCCGAGAAGTCGTACGGGCCGCTGTCAGGCCTGCGGGTGACCGACAACGTCTTCGGGACGTCCCGGCGGGTGGCGGGCTGCGCCATCCTCCTGCCGAGCGGCACGGCCGCGAAGGCAACCGTCAGCGGGAACACGTTCGTCGACGGCCTCGTGGCGAACATCTCCCGCGGCTGAGATTCACCCGGGACTCAACCCGTTCGGGTGATCATGACTCGGCCGTTCGTGTCGGGCCGTGCGCCCCCGGCCCGAGGCCGTCGCGCGAACCGGACCGCACGCGCACAAACGCGTACGGAGCGGGTCGAACGCCGCGCCTCGGGCCGCGAGGACTACGGCGAACGGGTGAATGCCCCGGCGCTAAGCACACTTTGTCCGTTTGCGCCCGTTCCCACGACTGTGACCTGAGTCACGTCCTAGACAGCGCGCGTCGGAGCGCGCCTAGTATCACGCCGTCAGCGAGAAGAGCAAACCTGTCGCAAGGCAGGGGCGCAAAGCCATGGGACCCACGTGGTCAGCCAGGCTGCCGAACGACGGAGACCCCCCGTGCCCCACCTCACCCTGCCCTCACGCCTCCCCGCACGCGGTGCGCGAGGCGCCCTGCGCGCCGCGGTCGCTGCGGCCGTCGTGATCGGGGCGGTGACCGCCGCCGGTCCCGCGACCGCGCTCCCGGCCGGTACGCCGTCGGGGGTCGCCGCGGTCGCGCAGCCGACCCGTGTCGCGACCGCAGCGGGCGACTACGCGTCCTACGTCGTCTCCGTCTACCGCGACCTCTTCGGGCGCGAGCCCGACGCGGCAGGCCTCAACGCCTGGAGCGCGGCCCTGAACGCGGGCGCGGCGCGCGTCGGCGTCGCGAACTCGATCACGGGCAGCGACGAGTACCGCGGCGGGCTGATCACCGGCTCCTACGCCCAGTACCTCTCGCGCACGCCCGACGCCCCCGGGCTGCAGAACTGGCTGCTCCACATGAACCGCGGCCTCACGCTGCAGCAGATGGAGGGCGGCTTCCTCGCCTCCGACGAGTACTACGTCCAGTCGGGCTCGACGCCGGCGGGCTGGGTCACCCGTCTCTACCAGCACGTCCTCGGTCGCGAGGCGGCGGGCGTGGAGATCAACCACTGGGCGAGCCAGCTCGAGGCCGGTACGACTCGCGTGAGCGTCGCGATGGGCTTCCTGCTGTCCGCCGAGCACGTCGGCGCGGTGCTCGACGTCCAGTACCGCAAGCTCCTCGGTCGCCCGCTCGACGACGGCGGCCGCGCCGCATGGGTGTCGGCGATCCAGTCCGGCTCGCGCATCGAGGCCGTGATCGGCTCGATCGTCTCGAGCTCCGAGTACGTCACGCGCACGGGCAGCTACGTCCCGGCCACCCCGGCCCCGCCCGTCGCCGCGCCGCCCGCCCCGGCGCCCGCGCCGCCCGCGCCCGCACCGGGCGGCGGGACCGCACCCGCCCCCAGCGTCGGCGGACCCGGCGGCCTGCCCGTCGGCGTCCCCGCGGGCACCCACCTGACCGTCCACACCGGCGACCTCACGATCACGACGCCGGGCACGGTCATCGACTCGCTCGACATCCGCGGGTTCGTGCGCGTCCGCGCCGCCAACGTGACCATCCGCAACTCGATCATCCGGGGCCGCGGCGGCCTGACGAGCTACATGTCCCTCGTGCAGAGCCCCGACGCCGGCGCCAACCTCGTCATCGAGAACTCCGAGCTCGTCGCGCTCGAGCCCTCCCCGTACATCGACGGGATCGTCGGGAAGAGCTTCACGCTGCGTGGCGTGAACATCCACGGGGTCGTCGACCAGGTGAAGATCACCGGGAATGACGTCCTGGTCGAGAACTCCTGGCTCCACGGCAACCTGCACTACGCGCAGGACCCGAATTACGGCTACACGCCCACGCACGACGACAACGTGCAGATCCAGGTGGGCTCCAACATCACCATCCGGAACACCACGATGGCCGACGCGCACAATGCAGGCGTACAGATCACCCAGGACCGCGGAACGGTGAGCAACGTCGTCTTCAGCAGCAACCGGGCAGATGGCGGCGCGTGCACCATCAATGTCGCAGAGAAGGCTTACGGTCCGATCGGCGGGATGGTCATCTCCAACAACACGTTCGGCCTCAACACCAGGGTCGCGCGGTGCGCCATCCTCATGCCGGCGACGACGACCGCACTGTCGACGGTCGCCAGCAACATCTACGTCGACGGCGCCGTCGTCGCCGTGAAGCGCGGCTGACCAGGCACGACCGCCCGGTCGCCCAACGCCTCTGAAGGCCCGACCCCGTGCGCGGGGTCGGGCCTTCGGCATGCCCGGCCCACACCTCGCCCCGTGGCACGCCATGATCGCCGACGGGCCGCCGAGGGGGCCGCACACAGCTCGGCGCACGGCCGTCGCATGATCACATCGCCGACGGAAGCGCATTCGCAAGAATGTGCTGCACATCACGCCCTTTCACGCGAGGACTAAAGTCCCACGCACAATTGCGCGCATTGTTGATCTTCATCGGGCGTCGCGCACGCATTGTTCGCCGGGATTGCTCGATGTGTCCGGAATCCCCCTCATGGAATTTACTCCGGACGCCTGAACTTCCTCATTTCCGCGCACATCTGCCGATGGTCAGTGTGGCGGCGCGAACCCCTTTATCGGCTCACCCAGCGACGCGCCGACGAGCCCATTCCATCCATCGGGAGTCCAACCGTGTCCCAACCACAACGCATGTCCCGCACGTTGCGCAGGATCGCCGTCGCTGCGGCCTTCGCGACCCTCGTCGTCGGTACCGCGCAGGCCACTCCTGCGAGCGCCCGGACAGGGTCCCCGATCGGGAACCTCGAGAAGGTCACCGCAGTCTCCGGCGGCGTCCGGGTCCAGGGCTGGGCCTGGGACCCCGACACCACCGCATCCGTCGTCATGGTCGGTGTGGCGGGCTCGTCACGGACGACCGCGACCGCGTCCACCTACCGCGCGGACGTCGCCAGGTCGTTCCCGGAGTCGGGCGGCTACCGCGGCTTCGACATGGTGATCCCGGCCACGCCGGGCGCCCAGCAGGTGTGCGTGACCGCGACCGACGTCGGCGCGGGCAGCGACAAGACCTTCGCGTGCCAGACCGTCACGGTCGTCAACAGCTCTGCGCGCGGCAACCTGGACGGCGTCGCCGTCGAGGGTGAGGCCGTCAAGGTGTGGGGCTGGGCCGCCGACCCGGATGCCACCGGCCCGGTCACCGTGCGCGTCGTCGTGGCGGGGATCACCCGTGATCTCGTCGCGAACCTCCCACGGCCCGACGTCGCCAAGGCGCTGCCCGCCTACGGCCCCAACACCGGCTTCAGCGCCGTCATCCCCGTCCCGCCGGGCACCCACGGGGTCGCCGTCACGACCCTCAACGTCGGCCCGGGCGAGGACAAGGTGTACGCGCCGCGCGTCGTGAACGTCCTCGACCACAGCCCGACCGGCGCGGTCGATCCCGCCACCGACGGCCCCCTCGGGCTGCGCGTGCGCGGCTGGGCCACCGACCTCGACGCCACGGCACCCGTCCAGGTGCGGCTCTCCGTCACGGGCACCACGGTGACCCGCACCGTCACCGCCGACGGCACGCGCGCGGACCGCTCCGACGCCGCGGCCTTCGAGACGCTCCTGCCCCTCGGTCCCGGGGCGTACGAGGTGTGCGCCACGGCGCTGAACAGCGGCATCGGCCGCGACACCGCGCTCGGCTGCACCTCCGGCGCCGTCCTCGACCACGCGCCGCAGGGCGCCCTCGACCCGGCCGCTGACGACGCGGGCGGCCTCCGCGTGTCCGGCTGGGCGACGGACGTCGACGCCAGCACCCCGCTCGAGGTGCGCCTGACCGTCACGGGGACGACCACGACCCAGACGGTCCGCGCGGACCGCGTGCGCTCCGACCGCCCCGGCTCGACCGGCTTCTCGACCGTGCTGCCCCTGGGCCTCGGCCTCCACGAGGTGTGTGCGACCGCCGTCAACGTGGGCGTCGGCGCCGACACGAGCCTCGGGTGCACCTCGGGCACCGTGCTCGACCACAAGCCGCTCGGCAACCTCGAGGACGCCACGCCCGTCGAGGGCGGCGTGAAGGTGTCGGGCTGGGCCGCAGACCCGGACACCGCGGGTGCGCTGACGGTGCGCGTGACGGTCGCCGGTGCGACGCACGACATCGCAGCGAGCACTCCTCGGGCCGGCGCGGGCACCGCCCCCGTCGCCGGGGCGCAGATGGCCTTCAGCGCCGTCGTCCCGGCCGCTCCTGGCACGCACACCGTGTCCGCGGTCGTCGTCAACGTGGGACCGGGCGCCGACCAGGCGCTGACCCCCCGGACGGTCACCGTGGCCCCGCCCGCGCCGACCACCCCGGACGTCCCCGGCCCCACCAACACGGGCGTCCCCGCGGGTACGGCCCTCCGGGTGCACAACGGCGACCTCACCATCACGACGCCGGGCACCGTCATCGACGGTCTGGACATCCGCGGGTTCGTGCGGGTCAAGGCGAACGACGTGACGATCCGCAACACGATCGTCCGCGGACGCCCCGGCCTCACGGGCTACATGTCGCTCATCCAGAACGCCGACCAGGCGAACCACCTGACGATCGAGGACTCGGAGCTCGTCGCCGCCGACCCGTCGTTCTACATCGACGGGATCGTCGGGAAGAACTTCACGCTGCGCCGGGTCAACATCCACGGTGTGATCGACCAGGTCAAGATCACCGGGAACGACGTCCTCGTCGAGGACTCGTGGCTGCACGACAGCCTGTACTACCTCCAGGACCCCAACTACAACTACACGCCGACCCATGACGACAACGTGCAGATCCAGCGGGGCACCAACATCACCATCCGGAACAACACGATGGAGGACGCGCACAACGCAGGTGTCCAGATCACCCAGGACTCCGGCGTCGTCGGGAACGTGAGGTTCGAGGGCAACCGGGCCGACGGCGGGGCGTGCACGATCAACGTCGCCGAGAAGTCCTACGGCCCGATCAGCGGGACGGTCATCACCGACAACGTGTTCGGCACCGGCACGCGCATCGCGCGGTGCGCGGTCCTCATGCCGAGCACGACGACGGCGCTCTCGAACGTCACCAACAACGTCTACACCGACGGTGTGGCCGTGACGGTCAAGCGGGGCTGAGCCACGACGTAGGGCCGGTACCGGAGATGCTCCGGTACCGGCCCTCGCGTGCGCCCTCGGCGCCCTCTGTGCGTCGGCCCGGCGTCAGTACGCGCCCGAGCCGGAGAGCACCGCGCGCGCGGTCTTCCACAGGATCATGAGGTCCATCGCGACGGACCAGTTGTCGACGTAGCGCAGGTCGAGACGGACGGACTCGTCCCAGCTCAGGTCCGAGCGGCCCGAGACCTGCCAGAGCCCGGTGAGCCCGGGCTTGACGCGCAGGCGACGGTGGACCGCGTCCTCGTACCCCTCGACCTCGGCCGCGAGCGGCGGCCGGGGGCCGACGAGCGACATGTCACCCTTCACGACGTTCACGAGCTGGGCGAGCTCGTCGAGCGAGAAGCGACGCAGGAGGCGCCCGACGGGCGTGACACGGGGGTCCTGCCGCATCTTGAACAGCACCCCGGCGCCCTCGTTGCTCGCGGCCAGGTCCGACCGGCGCTGATCGGCGTCCACGTACATGCTGCGCAGCTTCCACATGGTGAAGGTCGAGCCGTCGACGCCGACCCGCGTCTGCCGGTAGAACGCCGGCCCGGGCGACGTGAGCCGCACCGCCAGCGCGGCGACGCCGATCACGGGCGCGGCCGCGACGAGCAGGGCGAGCCCGACGGTCCGGTCCATGACGGCCTTCGCGAGCAGCCGCCGCCGGGTCGCACCCACCTCGACCTCGAGCAGCGACAGGCCCGCCGTCGGCTTGACGGTCAGCCGGGGCGCGGTGACCTCGAGGATGTCCGGGACCACGATGAGCTTCGCGCCGGCGCGGTCCAGCGCCCACGACAGCCGCCGCAGCGCCTCGCCGTTCAGCGTGCTGCCGGAGACGACCACGACGTCGATCGCCCGGTCGGCGACGACCTGCGCGACGTCGGCGACCGCCCCGACGACGGGCACGCCTGCGACGGGCCGCGCGTCGGTGAGGCTCGGTACGCACACGCCGGTGACCTGGTAGCCGTGGTACGGGGCGCCGGCGAGGTCGGCCACGACGCGCGCCGCAGCGTCGGCCTGGCCCACGATGAGCGTCCGCATCATCGCCTCGCCGTGGCTCCGCTGGTGGTGCAGCACCCGCCGGTGGAAGTAGCGCGCGATCACGGCGATCGCGACCGCCGCGGGCACGCCCCCGAACACGAGCAGCCGCGAGATCTCGGCCTTCGTGAGGTAGCTCGCCGTCATGAGCGCGACGACCGCCCACGCCCCCGACCGCAGGAGGGCCTGGAACTCGGCCGGCCCGTCCCCGAGCTCGCCCGCCTCGTAGCCCCGGGCGAGCGCCACGAGGACCACGAAGCCGACGACGCCCCCGGCGACGACGGCCGCGAGGAGCGGCCCCGGGCCGTAGATCGGGAGCCCGATGAGAAGCGTGGCGGCCAGGGCGGCGAAGCCGTCGAGGACCACGACACGCGCCCGGTAGGCGGCGGCGCGGTGCGACCACAGGTGCTCACGCGCGCTCGCGTCGTTGAAGGGCGTCAGGCGCTGCACGAAGGGCTGCGAGGAGGCCCAGGACCGGCGCACCTCGGCGGCGGCACCACGACGGTCTGCCGGGCTCGACCACCGGAGGTCTCGTTCTGCTGCGATCGTCACGCGTCGTTCACCCCCAGGTCACCAGCCGCTTGTCTGGGTTGAGGGTATACCGACCGGTCTGGGCGTTACGTCCTTTCTGTCCGATTTCACCCGCATGCGCGACAGGGTGGACGCCTGGGGCGCGCGGGGCTCAGGCCGGCGGCGCGTGGAACCGTTGCTGCGCAGCCAGGAGCCCCTGCGTCACGACCATCTCGACGGCGTCGGCCGCCGCGTCCACCAGCCAGGGCAGCTCCGGGCGCTCGACGGTGGCGAAGTCCTTCAGCACGAAGTCGGCGGGGTCCGTCCGTCCGGGCGGACGCCCGATGCCGACCCGCACGCGCACGTAGTCGCGGCTGCCGAGCACCGAGCTGATGCTGCGCAGGCCGTTGTGCCCGCCCTCTCCGCCGCCGGCCTTGAGCCGCACCGTCGGGAAGGGGATGTCGAGCTCGTCGTGCACGACGATCACGCGCTCGACCGGCACCTGGAGGTACTGCGCGAGCGCGCCGACCGGCCCGCCCGAGACGTTCATGTAGGTCGTGGGCTTGGCGAGCACCACGCGGGGGCCGGGCGCACCGCCCGGCAGCACCCCGAGGCGGATGTCGGCGACGGCCGCGCGGCTCCGGTGGGAGGTGAACGCCGAGCCGGCGCGCCGGGCGAGGTCGTCGACGACCATCTGACCGACGTTGTGCCGGTTGGCCGCGTAGGCGGGGCCCGGGTTGCCGAGCCCGACCACGAGCCACGGTGCGCTCATCTCATCCCCTCCCAGGGTTCGACGTGCCCGGAGACGAGCGACGCCTGGTCCCAGGAGGACCAGGCGTCGCAGCGTTCGCACGGATGACCGGCCGAGCTCAGAGCCCCTGGGTCCCGGCGGCCTCGGCGGCGGCGGCCGACGCGGCCGACTGCTCGGCGGCGAGCTCGGCGGCGGCGTTGTCGTCAGCGGCGGACGACTGCGGGACGGAGATCACGAGGATGACCGACTCGGGGTCGCCCACGAACGAGGCGCCCTCGGGCAGGACCAGGTCGGACGCGTGGACCTGCGTGCCGGCCTCGAGGCCCTCGACCGAGACCTCGATGGCCTGCGGGAGGTGCGTGGCCTCGGCCTCGAGGGTCACCGACTGGGCCTCGACGACGTGGATGGTGCCGGGCGCGGACTCGCCGACGACGTGGACGTTGACGTCGACGGTGACCTTCTCGCCCTTCTTCACGACGAGGAAGTCGATGTGCTCGATGACGTTCTTGACCGGGTCGCGCTGGACGTCCTTGGCGATCGCGAGCTGCGTCGCACCGTCGAGGTCGATCGCGAACAGCGCGTTGGCGTGCTTGAGCGCGAGCATCGTCTCGTGGCCGGGGAGCGCGATGTGCAGCGGCTCCGCGCCGTGGCCGTACAGGACGGCGGGGATCTGGTGCGCACGACGGATGCGGCGGGCGGCGCCCTTGCCGAACTCGTTTCGGGCGACGGCGGCGAGCTTGACCTCGGACACGGGAACTCCTGGAGTCTGGAAGGACGGGATGACTCATCGCTGGTTCGACCAGCAGCTGACGCGGTGCGGCGGCCTCGGCGCGGGACACAGGACGGACGCGCGGAGACGACCGCCGCGTCAATCACGGAGTCGTGGGGTGGGCACCAGCCGCACAGCCGTCCGACGTCCCTCGCCGAGGCAACTTGCTTACTCTACCCGCACCGGGCAGGAGCCGGAAACCGGCCCCACCCGGGACCGCGTCAGACGGCGCCGTCGAACAGGGACGTCACCGAGCCGTCGTCGAAGACCTCACGGATGGCACGCGCGATGAGCGCCGCGATCGAGAGCACCGTGAGCCGCGCGAAGTGCCGCTCCTCGGGGATCGGCAGGGTGTCCGTGACGATGACCTCGCGCGCGCCGCACTCCTGGAGCCGCTGCGCGGCCGGGTCGGAGAGCACGCCGTGGGTCGCGGCGACGATGACGTCCTTGGCGCCCGCCGCGAGCAGCACGCGGACGGCCTCGGCGATGGTGCCGCCCGTGTCGATCAGGTCGTCGACGAGCACGCACGTGCGGCCCTCGACGTCACCGACGACACGGTTCGCGACCGCCCGGTTGGGCGTGTTGATGTCGCGCGTCTTGTGGATGAAGGCCAGCGGGCAGCCACCGAGCTTCGCGGCCCACTGCTCCGCGACACGGATGCGGCCCGCGTCGGGCGAGACGACCGCGACGTTGGTCAGGTCCACGCGGGTGCGCACGTAGTCGACGAGGAGCGGCATCGCCCACAGGTGGTCGACCGGGCCGTCGAAGAACCCCTGCGTCTGCGCGGCGTGCAGGTCGACGCTCATGAGGCGGTCGGCGCCGGCCGTCTTGAACAGGTCCGCCATGAGGCGCGCCGAGATCGGCTCACGCCCGCGGTGCTTCTTGTCCTGACGGGCGTAGCCGTAGAACGGCTGGACCACGGTGATGGTCTTGGCGGAGGCGCGCTTGAGCGCATCCACCATGATCAGCTGCTCCATGATCCACTGGTTGATCGGGGCCGTGTGGCTCTGGAGCACGAACGCGTCGGCCCCGCGCACGCTCTCCGCGTACCGGACGTAGATCTCGCCGTTCGCGAAGTCGTACGCGGTCGTCGGGACCAGCTCGACGTCGAGCTCGCGGGCAACGTCGTCGGCGAGCTCGGGGTGCGCGCGACCCGAGACGAGGACGAGCCGCTTCTCACCGTCGTGGGAGAGGATCCCGGTCATCTGTTCAGTGCCCTTCGGTGGTGGACGGTGCTGCAGAGCCGTGGTCGTCGGCCGCGGGCTGCCCACCCGGTGCCTGCTGCGCCCGGGCCAGCTCGGCGCGGGCCTGGGGGGAGAGCGCGGGGGCGTCGTCGTCCTCGCCGAGCGCGAGCGCCGCGGCCTCGGCGGACGCCGTCCCGGGACGGCGGCGCAGGACCCAGCGGTCGATCGTGCGCTGGGGCGCCGTGTTGATGCCGAGCGCACCCGGGTGCACGTCGCGACGGATCACTGAGCCGGCACCCGTGTAGGCGCCGTCCCCGATCGTCACGGGCGCGACCAGCGCGTTGTCGGAGCCGATCCGCACGTGCGAGCCGACCGTCGTGCGGTGCTTCGTCACGCCGTCGTAGTTGACGAAGATGGTCGCGGCGCCGATGTTCGAGTGCTCGCCGATGGTCGCGTCGCCCACGTAGGACAGGTGCGGGACCTTCGAGTGGGCACCGATCGTCGCGTTCTTCGTCTCGACGAACGCGCCGATCTTGCCGTCCGCGCCCAGGTCCGTGCCCGGCCGCAGGTAGGAGAACGGTCCGACGACGGCGCCCGCGCCGACGCGTGACGACGAGCCGTGGCTGCGCACCACGTGCGCGCCGGCCTCGACCACCACGTCCCGCAGCGTCGTGTCCGGGCCGACGACGGCGCCCGAGGCGACCCGCGTCGCACCGTGCAGCTGCGTCCCAGGAAGGAGCGTCACGTCCTGCTCGAGCTCGACGTCCACGTCGATCCAGGTCGTCGCCGGGTCGACCACGGTGACGCCCGAGAGCATCGCGTCCGTCACGATCCGACGGTTGAGCTCGGCCGCGAGGACCGCGAGCTGCGCCCGGTCGTTGACGCCCTCGACGAGCACCGGGTCGTCGACCCGCAGGGCGCGCACCGAGCCGCCGTCGGCCCGCGCGATCGCCAGCACGTCGGTCAGGTAGACCTCGCCCTGGGCGTTGTCCCGGCCCAGCCGTCCGAGCGCACCGCGCAGCACCGCGGCGTCGAACACGTAGACCGAGGAGTTGATCTCGGCGATCTCGCGCTGGGCGTCGTCCGCATCCTTGTGCTCGACGATGCCCAGGACGGCGCCCGTGCCCTCCTCGCGGACGATGCGCCCGTAGCCCGTCGGGTCGGCCACCTCGGTCGTCAGGACCGTCACCGCGTTGCCGTCGGTCACGTGGGCCTCGAGGAGCTGCGCGAGCGTCCCGCCGTCGAGGAGCGGGATGTCACCCGCGAGCACCACGACGGGGCCCTCCAGGACCGGGCTGACCGCTCCGTCCGTCGAGGAGCCCTCGTGCGCCAGGTCGGCGTGCGCCGCTGCGTCCAGCACGCCCAGCGCACACTGGACCGCGCGGCCCGTCCCCGGGATCTCGTCCTGGTCGGCGATGACCACACCCGGGTCGACCTCGAGGGCGTGGGCCGCGACGCGGTCGCGCTCGTGGCGGACGACGACGGCGATGCGGCGGGGGTCGAGCTCACGCGCTGCGGCGAGCGCGTGGCCGAGCATCGAGCGCCCGGCGAGGGTGTGCAGCACCTTCGGTGTCGTGGAACGCATCCGCGTCCCCTCACCGGCTGCGAGCACGACGACGGCAGCGGGGCGGGCGTTGGTCACTGGACTCCCGAGGGATCTGCTGGACTGCTCCGCCGGTCGCAGGGCGAACGGCGCAGCGCCACGCGATGGTCTGGCGCCCCGCCACTCTACCGTCGCGCGCGGGGCCCGGGTGCGACGGCCGTCGTCGGCGGCCGTCGCACGTGCGGCTCCGCCCCCAGGATTCGAACCTGGACCGCAAGGCTCCAAAGGCCTGCGTGCTGCCGTTACACCAGGGCGGACCGATCACCCGTCGGTCGTCACGGGCCTGCGCGCGGGCCACCGTCGGGGCGGCCGGGCCGGGCAGACCCGGCGGACGTCGGGCGAGCGATCCCCCAGTCTGCCAGGGCCGCACGGCATGATGGGCGCGTGGCCTCCTCGAGCAAGCGACCCGCCCGCGCGCGGATGACCGGCACGCAGCGTCGCGAGCAGCTCCTGGACGTGTCCCGTCAGCTCTTCGCCGAGAAGGGGTTCGAGGGCACGAGCGTCGAGGAGATCGCCGCCCGCGCCCAGGTGTCCAAGCCCGTCGTGTACGAGCACTTCGGCGGCAAGGAGGGCATGTACGCGGTCGTCGTCGACCGAGAGATCCAGGCCCTGACGGGCGCCCTCACCCTGGCCCTCGAGGCCGGCGGCCACCCGCAGGTCCTGCTCGAGCGGACGGCGCTCGCGCTGCTCGACTACATCGAGGAGTCGACCGACGGGTTCCGGATCCTCGTGCGCGACTCGCCCGTCGCCCAGGCGACGGGGACGTTCTCGAGCCTCATCGGCGACGTCGCCACCCAGGTCGAGCACCTCCTCGGGGACCAGTTCACGCGTCGCGGCCTCGACCCGCGCACGGCGCCGATCTACGCCCAGATGCTCGTCGGCATGGTCGCGCTCACCGGTCAGCACTGGCTCGACTCCCGGAGCCCCAAGAAGGCCGACGTCGCCGCGCACCTGGTCAACCTCGCCTGGAACGGGCTGTCCGGCCTCCAGCGACGACCCGAGCTCCGCGGCGAGCCCGGGGGAACCGCATGACGGACGAGGTCGACCGGATCGTCGAGGCATGGGGGCGCGAGCGCCCCGACCTGGACATCGCCCCGCTCGCCGTCCTCTCCCGGGTGAGCCGGCTCGCCCGGCACCTCGACCTCGCGCGGCGCGCCGCGTTCGACCGGCACGACCTCGAGCTGTGGGAGTTCGACGTCCTCTCGGCGCTGCGCCGCACCGGCGAGCCCTACCAGCTCTCCCCCGGCGCGCTCGTGACGCAGACGCTCGTCACGAGCGGCACCATGACCAACCGGATCGACCGGCTCGAGGCCCGGGGCCTGGTGGGCCGGCTCCCGCTGCCCGCGGACCGCAGGGGCGTGCTCGTGCGGCTCACGCCCGACGGCCGACGCCGCGTGGACGCGGCGCTCGAGGACCTGCTGCACATCGAGCGCCGGCTGCTCTCCGACCTCACGGACGAGGACCAGCGCACCCTCGCGGACCTGCTCCGCACCGTCGTGGCACCCTTCGACGCCTGAGTCGCGCGGTCAGTCCACGACCTCGGCCGCGGCCAGCCACTCCGCCTCGAGGCGCTCCCGCTCGGCGTCGAGCTCACGCAGCTCGCCGTCGAGCGCCAGGACCGCCGCGTGGTCGGACGCGACGGCGGCCATGCGCTCGTGGACGCGGGCCTGCCGCTCGGCGAGCTTCGAGAGCGCGCGGTCCACGCGCACGATCGTCTTGCGCGCCTCGCGGACCTCGGCGGCCGACGGGGCCTGCGCCGCCGCGGTGCCGCCCGGCGCCGCTCCGGCGCCGCTCGCGTCCCCGGGTCCCGTGCCACCGGGCGCCGCGCCGTCGCCGGGGCGACCGGGCGTCGGGCCCGGACCGCCCGGGACGCCGTCGGCCCCCGCACCGCGGTCCGCCGCGGCACCTGCGAAGGCACCGCCCTCCTGCGCGGCCCGGCGCAGCTCGAGGTACTGCTCGACGCCGCCCGGCAGGTCCCGCAGGGCGCCGTCCCCGAGCAGCGCGACCTGCCGGTCGCACACCCGCTCGAGCAGGTACCGGTCGTGCGAGACGACGACGAGCGTGCCGGGCCAGCCGTCGAGGAGGTCCTCGAGCGCCGCGAGCGTGTCCGTGTCCAGATCGTTGGTCGGCTCGTCCAGCAGCAGGACGTTGGGCTCGCCCACGAGGAGCCGCAGGAGCTGGAGACGCCTGCGCTCCCCGCCGGAGAGGTCGCGGACGACCGTCCGCGCGCGCTCCTTGGTGAAGCCGAGCCGCTCGACGAGCTGGGACGCGGTGAGCTCCTTGCCGCCGACCGAGACCGTGCGCCGCTCGCGCTCGACGACCTCGACGACCCGCAGGTCGGCGAGCTCGTCCAGCTCGCCGACGTCCTGCGTCAGCGTCGCCACGACGGCCGTCTTCCCGCGCTTGACCCGGCCCGCGCCCGGGACGAGTGAGCCCTCGAGGAGCCGCAGCAGCGTCGTCTTGCCCGCACCGTTGACCCCGACGAGGCCGTAGCGGTCCCCGGGGCCGAGCCGCCACGTCACGTCGTCGAGGAGCGTGCGCTCGCCGCCGGTCGGCGTCGGGAACGTGACGGTCACGCCCTCGAGGTCGAGCACGTCCTTGCCCTGACGCGCCGTCGCGAGCCGCGTCAGCTCGAGCGGGTCGCGGGGCGGCGGCTCGTCCGCGATGAGCTCGGCGGCGGCGTCGAGCCGGAAGCGCGGCTTGCTCGTGCGCGCGGGCGCGCCGCGTCGCAGCCACGCGAGCTCCTTGCGCAGCAGGTTGTCCCGACGCTGAGACGTGACGGCCGCCTGCCGCTCACGCTCCGCCCGGGCCAGCACGTACGCGGCGTAGCCGCCCTCGTAGCCGAGCACCGCCCCGCCCGGACCGCCCGGGACCGCGCCCGTGACCTCCCACATGCGCGTGCACACGGCGTCGAGGAACCACCTGTCGTGGGTGACGACCACGAGCGCTCCCCGCGCGGTACGCCCGCCGAACCGCGCCACGAGGTGCTCCGCGAGCCACGCCACGCCCTCGACGTCGAGGTGGTTGGTGGGCTCGTCGAGCAGCAGCACGTCGTGGTCCGCGACCAGGAGCGCGGCGAGCGCCACGCGTCGGCGCTGGCCGCCCGACAGGTGCGCGACGTCCGTGTCGAGGTCGACGTCGCCCAGCAGCCCGGTGTGGACGGCGCGCACGGCCGCGTCCCCCGCCCAGGTGTGCACCGCGTCGTCACCGTGCACGAGGTCGCGCACGCGCGTCCCCGCGGGCAGCTCGTCACGCTGGTCGAGGAGGCCGACGCGCACGCCGCCCGCGTAGGTGACGCGCCCGGCGTCAGGCTCGAACCTCTTGGCGAGGAGCCGCAGCACGGTCGACTTGCCCGCGCCGTTGGGCCCGACGACGCCGACGCGCATGCCGGCGTCGACGCCGAGGCTCACGCCGTCGAGGAGCGTGCGGGTGTCGACCGTGAGGCTGATCGCGTCCGCACCGAGCAGGTGGGCCATCAGCCCCTGTCCCCGGACCGTGCGGACGTGCGCGGGAGCTCGTGCGGGGCGCCCGTGCCGGACGCGGTCGTCAGGCGCGCACCCGCGACCGGCCCCGTGGCGCACAGGACCGAGTCGGCGACGCCTGCGGCGGTCATCGCCGCGGCGATCGCGAGCGCGTGCTGCCGCGACCGGGCGAGGGCGGCGACCGTCGGGCCGGACCCGCTGACGACGACGCCCAGGGCGCCCGCGTCCTGCGCCACCGCCAGCGTCTCGGCCAGGTCGGGTGCGAGCTCGAGCGCGGCGTCCTGGAGGTCGTTCACGAGCGCCTCGCCCACGGCGACGGGGTCCCCGGAGCGCAGCGCCTGCATGAGCTGGACGTCGGCCTCCGGCTCGCCGGTGGTGCCACCCACGATCTCGTCGAACGTCGCGTACACCTCAGGGGTCGAGAGGCCGGTCGCACGCACGCCGAGCGCCCAGTGGTACTCCCCGCGGCTCATCGCCGGCGTGAGCAGGTCACCGCGGCCACGGCCCACCGCGGTCTGTCCGAGGAGCGCGAAGGGGACGTCGGAGCCGAGCGTGGCCCCGAGCTCCGCCAGCGCGTCGCGGGACAGGCCCGTGGACCACAGGGTGTCGAGGGCGAGCAGGGTCGCCGCGGCGTCGGCCGACCCGCCGGCCATGCCGCCCGCGACCGGGACGCCCTTGGTCACGTGCAGGCGCGCGCCGGCCTCGACACCCGTCGCCTCGGCCAGGAGGTGCGCCGCGCGCAGCACGAGGTTGGTCCCGTCGGTCGGCACGAGGTCCGCCTGCGGACCGCTCACGGTGAGGCTCACCTCCTCCGCGAGCGTCGCCGTCAGGTCCTCGTACACGGAGACGGCCTGGAAGACGGTCGCGAGCGGGTGGTAGCCGTCCGGCTGACGGCGGCCCACCGTGAGGGCAAGGTTGATCTTGCCCGGCGCACGGACGTGCACCTCGGGGACCGCGGTCTCGAACACCCCACCACTCTTTCACGTCCGGGCAGGCGTGCACGTCCACGGCCGCGGGACGGCCCTCAGCCGCGCGGGAGGTGCTCCGCGACCCGCGCGAACGCCGCGATGTCCAGGCGCTCGCCGCGCGTGGTCGGGTCGACACCGGCGGACCGCAGGGCGTCCTCGGCGGCGGCGGAGGACCCGGCAAGCCCTGCGAGCGCCGAGCGGAGCATCTTGCGGCGCTGGGCGAACGCCGCGTCGACGACCGCGAACACCGCCTCACGCGAGGCGGTCGTCCCGGGAGGGTCCCGGCGCTCGAGCGCGACGAGCGAGGAGTCGACCCGCGGCACGGGCCAGAACACGGCGCGCCCGATCGAGCCCGCACCGCGCGCGGAGGCGTACCAGGCGGCCTTCGCCGAGGGGATGCCGTACGTGCGCGAGCCGGGCGGGGCGACGAGGCGGTCCGCGACCTCGGACTGCACCATCACCAGGACCCGCTCGAGCGACGCGAACCGCGCCAGGAACGAGAGCAGCACGGGCACCGCCACGTTGTACGGCAGGTTCGCCACGAGGGCCGTGGGCGGCGGGCCGGGGAGCTCGGTGATCGCGAGGGCGTCCGCGGGCAGGACGGTCAGGCGCTCCGCACCCGCGGGGTCGCGCTCCGCGACGGTCTCCGGGAGCTGCCGGGCGAGGACGGGGTCGATCTCGACGGCGACGACGTGCGCGCCCGCCTCGAGGAGCCCGAGCGTGAGCGAGCCGAGCCCTGGACCCACCTCGACGACGTGCTCACCCGGCCGCACGGCGGCCGTGCGGACGATCTTGCGCACCGTCCCGGAGTCGACGACGAAGTTCTGGCCCCACGTCTTGGTGGGGCGAACCCCGAGGCGTCCGGCGAGCTCGCGGATCTGCGCGGGCCCGAGCAGGGCGTCGGTGGTCATGGAGCGAGCCTAGGGTCTGCGCGCGCCCGACCCGCGCCGGGCTGCGGCCGGGGGGCGGCAGGCGGGGGCCGTCATACCGCGGGGCGGGTGCGGCGACCGGTCACGGCCACCCCACCCGCCCCGCGGCTCACGCCACGTCGCGGACGACGTCAGAGCAGGCCGAGCTTGGCCGCGCAGGCGGGCCACTGGCCCCAGCCCGAGCGCGCCTGGAGCGCCTGGGCGCGCTGCGTCTGCTCCTCGGCGGACGCCTCGGACGGAAGGCCGGCGCCACCGACGGCCTGCCACGTGCCGACCGAGAACTGGTACAGGCCGTGGTACTTCCCGCTCGAGGAGACGGCGGTCGGGTTGCCCCCGGACTCGCACTTGGCGAGCGCACCCCACACGTCGCCGGTCACGACCGTGCCGCCGGTCGGCGCCGGGGCGGGCCGAGCCTTGGTGCCCTCGCGGACGACCTCGGTGACGGGTGCTCGCGTGACGAGGTCGCTCAGCTGGACGCTGGACTCGTCGACGCCGTCGACCGTGATCACGCGGTGGACGGTGGTCCGCTCCCCGGTGGCACCGGCGACCTCCGTGCGACGCTGGCCCTTGTAGAGCGCGTCCGTCTGCTCGACGACCTGCTCGAACGGGATCTCGGTGAGCGTGACGCGCTCCTCCGCGACGACGCGCTGCACCACGACGGTGACCGCGGGGACGGCGTCGACGGCGGCCTCGGGCTCGGTCGCCGTCGCGTCCGCGTCGGTCACCTCGGCGGAGCCCACCTCAGTGGCCTCCCCGCTCGCCGACGCAGCCTCCTGGGTCGCCTCGGCGGGTGCCGCGGGCGCCTCGGCGGGCACCGGCGCGGGGGGTGCGTCGCCCGGAAGGTAGACGTGGACCCGGTCGAGGTCGCCCACCGTCACGCCCTGCTGCTCGAGCAGCTCGGCCACACCCGTGGACCCGTCCTCGATGCGCTCGGTGCGCCCGTCGACGACGAGGTCCACCGGCCCCCCGTCGTTGAGGTGCACGGCGAGCTCGGGGCGGCCGGTCGCCGCGGACCGGGCCGCAACGAGCCGCACGTCCTGCGCCCTGGTCTCGAGGGTCTCGAGCGCCTCCTCGGCGCTCAGGGCCGTCGTCCACACCGTGCTCTCCTCGCCGTCGGCGAGGACCGTGACCTGGCGCGCGTGGCGCACCACGACGTCACCGCCGTCCGCGAGCGCGTCGTCCTGCGTCGGGGCGACCACGTCCCGCTCGCCCAGCTCGATGCCCTGCTCGGCGAGAAGGCCGTCGACGCTGCCCGCGAAGGTCGTGACGCGCACGAGCTCCCCGTCGACGTCGAGCGTGACCGACTTGTGGGCCGACGCGACGGCGATCGAGCCGCCGGCGAGCACGGCGCACGCGGTGGCGAGGGTGGCGACGAGGAGGACGCGGCGGCGGGGGCGGGGGGCGTCGTCGGCGACGCGGTGCGAGGCTGCCTCGCGGGCCGGTCCCGGGCCGTCAGGGTGGAGCTCGGTGGTGGTGCGGTGGTCGGCCTGCGAACGGGCCGAGCGGGGGCGGAGCAGGTCCAGGAAGGTCACGTGGTTCCAGACGTCGAGCTGTCCGGGCACAGGGGGGCCAGCCGCCGAGCGTGCTCGGCCCGTGAGGGAAGGCTGTCCGGAACCCTGATCCGGCCGTCGTGTGGACCGGGCCACGTCCGTGGGGCCCAGCCGCCGCCCCACCGGCTGGTCGACGACCCACCGGCTACGGGCAGGGGTCCGGCGCGTGCCCGTCGGTCACTCGAAGCGAGTGGCCGTCTCTAGCACGTCCGACCCCAGGAGGCCCGGAGCGACATGCGACCGTAACCTATCCGTGACCTTCTGCCAACCCGGCAGGGTCCGGCGGCTCAGTACCAGCCCTTGGACTGGAACGCGCTCCAGGCGCCGCACGGCGTCGTGTACCGACCCGCGATGTAGTTCAGGCCCCAGGTGATCTGGGTCGCCGGGTTGGTCTGCCAGTCGGCCGCGACCGACGCCATCTTCGAGCCCGGCAGGGCCTGAGGGATGCCGTAGGCGCCGCTCGACCCGTTCGCGGCGTTGACCCGCCAGCCGCTCTCCTTGGTCCACAGGGCGTCGAGGCACGCGAACTCGTCCTCGTTCCAGCCGCGGGCCAGCGTGAGCTCGAGCCCGATGGCCCGCGACGTGCCCGGCTCGACGGGCGGGGCCGTCGGGACGGCCGGGGCGACCTTCGTGCCGACGCGGATGACCTCGTCGACCGCGGGCACGAGCACGGACTCGGCGAGGACGGTGCGGCCGATCTCGACCCCGTCGACCTCGTAGGCGACGAACGTGACGGCGCGGCTGCCCTCGCGGCCCTTGACCGAGACGACCTCGCGCCCCTGGACGAGCGTCTCGTCGTCCTGGCGGACCGTCGTGAAGGGCTGGGCGGTCGTCTCCGAACGGGTCACGCCCGTCACCCGGGTGATCTTGACGGCGAGGCCGTCGACCGCAGCCGCGTCGAGGGGGACGGAGACCTGGTCGAACTCGCCGAGCACGACCCCGCTCTCCTGGAGCACCTCGCGCACCGTCGAGCCGGTCGTCTCGACCGGCGTCGTCGACCCGTCGACCGCCACGTTCACGGTCTTGACGGTCGACATGCGGAGCACGTCGCGGCCGATCGTCGACGAGCGGGAGACGGACGCGCGCACACCCTCGCGGAGCCCCAGCTCGGAGAGCATGTCCTCGACCGTCAGGGCCGTCGTCCACACGGTGCTGCGCTCGCCGTCGACCTCGACCACGACCTCGCGGCCGTGGCGCACGACGATCTCCCCGTCGTCAGGCACGAGGGCGTCGGGCGCGGGGACGACCAGGTCGCCCTCCGCCACGTCCACGCCCTGCCCCCCGAGCACGTCACCCACGGTGCGGCCGAAGGCACTCACCGTCGTGACCGATCCGTCGACGTCCAGCGTGACCGTCTTGTGCAGGACGGCGAACGCGCTCGTGCCCGTGACCACGAGCGCGAGGACGAGGCCCTGGCCGATGAGCCGACCGCGGGCCGACAGGTGGGGTGCGCTCTGCTCGGCACGCAAGGCCGCACGCTCACGCCGGGTCGTGCCACTCGCCTCGGAGGCGGGCCCCGCGACGGGGGCCGCCTGCTCCGTCGACCGGTTCCACCGGCCGAGAGTCGAGGCGATGCGCACGAAGATGTCCGTCCGTCGGGGGCAGGGGCGCACCGGACACGCGGTCCGGTGGTCGTGCAGGGGCGTGCAGGGTCATGCGGGTGGTTCAGCGTTCGACGGTAACGGAAAGGACGCGGCGACCGGTAGTCGGGCGTCCGGGATTCATCCGTCCCACCGGCCGGCCGGCCGCGTCACGCACGGCCCGCCACGGGTCACCAGGGACCGTAGACCTGCTCCGACGTGCGCCACACGGTGCGGCACACCTCCTCGACCGGGACGTCGAGCTCGGCGGCGACCGCCCGGGCCGTCGCCGCGACGAGGTAGGGCGCGTTGGGCCGGCCGCGGTAGGGGTGCGGCGTCAGGTAGGGCGCATCCGTCTCGAGCAGCACCTGGGAGAGCGGTACCGCGCGCACGGCCTCCCGAAGGCCCGTCGAGCCCTTGAACGTCACCGTGCCCGCGAACGAGAGGTACCAGCCGCGTGCGGCGCACTCACGAGCCATCGCGGCGTCTCCCGAGAAGCAGTGGAACACCGTCCGCTCCGGCGCACCGTCCCGCGCCAGGACGTCCATGACGTCCTGGTGGGCGTCGCGGTCGTGGATCTGCAGCACGAGGCCGAGCTCCTTGGCGAGCGCGACGTGCGCACGGAACGACTCGCGCTGGACGGCTCGTCCGCGCTCCCCCGCCCGGAAGAAGTCGAGGCCCGTCTCGCCGATGACCCGCACCCGCTCGTTGCCCGCAGCGATCCGCGCGACGGCCGCGATCGCGTCGTCGAGGCCGACGTCGTGCCGGGGCTCCGGCTGGGGCTCGAGGCCGTCAGGGGCGACCTCGCGCACGCCCGCGTGGAGCACCGCCTCGTTCGGGTGGATCGCGACGCCGCCGAGCAGGGCGGGGTGCTCGCGCACGGCGCTGTCGGTCCACGCGGCTGCGGGCAGGTCGCACCCGATCTGCACCATCCGCGTGACGCCGACCCGTGCCGCGCGGGCGAGCTGGTCCTCGACCGACGGCGGTCCGGACCCGTCACCGTCGGGCGCACCGAAGCCGCCGGCACCGGGCGCGGGTGCGTCGAGGTGGGTGTGGTTGTCGACGAGCTCGTGCGGGAGGGCCTCCGGGTCCGGCGGCCAGGACCGGTCCCTGCCCACGTCAGTCCTCCGCCGCGGCGTCCCGCAGCCGGTCGAGCTCGGCCTCGACCACGTCGTCGTCGAGCTTGGTGAAGATCGGGGTCGGCTTCACGACGCGCGCCCCGACCGGCACGGGGCTCGACGCCCACGCGGGTGTCGCCGAGTAGTCGCCCGTGATGATCGGGTAGGGGTGACCGTCCTCGAGGTCCGTGACCTCGTCGACGCGCGGCATCGGCATGAAGTCGCCGGAGCCGCCGAGCGCCGTGTGCACCGCGTTCGCGGAGTGCGGCAGGAACGGCGCGAGGATCGTGTTCAGGTCCCAGACCGCCTGGGCCAGCACGTGCAGGATCGTCGCGAGCCGCTCCCGCTGCTCGGGCGCCTTGAGCGTGAACGGGGCCGTGTCCGTCACGTACTTGTTCGCGACGCCGACCACGCGCATCGCCTCGGCGATCGCCTGGCGCTGACGGTGGCGCGCGATGAGCGCGCCGACGGAGTCGAAGCCCTCGCGCACCGCGGCGAGCAGCGCCTCGTCGGCCTCGGTGAGCGGGCCGGGGGCCGGGACCTCGCCGAAGCTCTTCGCGATCATGGCGGCCGTGCGGTTGACGAGGTTGCCCCACCCGGCGACGAGCTCCCCGTTGGTGCGGCTGACGAACTCCCGCCACGTGAAGTCGGAGTCGGCGTTCTCGGGGCCCGCCGCGCAGATGAAGTAGCGCAGCGCGTCGACCTGGTAGCGCGCGAGCACGTCCTTGAGGTAGATGACGACGCCGCGCGACGAGGAGAACTGCTTGCCCTCCATCGTCAGGTACTCGCTCGAGACCACCTCGGTGGGCAGGTTCAGGTCCCCGAACGCACCCGCCTGACCGCCCTTGTCCCCGTGGCCCCCGTACGCGAGCAGCTCCGCCGGCCAGATCTGGGAGTGGAAGGTGATGTTGTCCTTGCCCATGAAGTAGTAGGACAACGCCTCCGGGTCGTTCCACCAGTCGCGCCAGCGCTCCGGGTCGCCGATCCGGCGGGCCCACTCGACCGACGCCGACAGGTAGCCGATCACGGCGTCGAACCAGACGTAGAGCCGCTTGGTCGGCTGCTCGACCCAGCCCTCGAGCGGGACGGGGATGCCCCAGTCGATGTCCCGCGTCATCGCGCGCGGCTTGATGTCGCCCAGGATGTTGCGGCTGAACCGGATGACGTTCGGGCGCCACGTGCCGGACGCCTCGCGCCCGTCGAGCCACTCGCCGAGCGCCGCCGCGAGTGCCGGCAGGTCGAGGAAGAAGTGCTGGGTCTCGACGAACTGCGGCGTCTCGCCGTTGATCCGGCTGTGCGGGCCGATCAGCTCGGTCGGGTCGAGCTGGTTGCCGCAGTTGTCGCACTGGTCGCCGCGCGCCTCGGCGTAGCCGCAGATGGGACAGGTGCCCTCGATGTACCGGTCGGGCAGCGTGCGCCCCGTCGACGGTGAGATCGCGCCGCGCGTGGTGCGCTCGACCATGTACCCGTTGGCGTGGACCTGACGGAACATCTCCTGCGCGACCGCGTAGTGGTTGCGCGTCGTCGTGCGGGTGAAGAGGTCGTACGAGCAGCCGAGGGCCGCGAGCTCGTTCACGATGATGCGGTTGCTCCGGTCGGCGAGCTCCTGCGCCGTCGTGCCCTCCTTGTCTGCCTGGACGAGGATCGGCGTCCCGTGCTCGTCCGTGCCGGACACCATGAGCACGTCGTGGCCCGCCATGCGCATGTAGCGGCTGAACACGTCGGAGGGGACGCCGAAGCCTGCGACGTGACCGAGGTGGCGGGGGCCGTTGGCGTAGGGCCAGGCGACCGCCGAGAGGATGTGGGCCATGGGCCCCGATCCTAGTGATCGACGGCACGGGCTCACGACGCCCGCCGTAGCCTGACGCCATGAGACCCGACCTCCCGACGCCCGGCGCTGACGACGGCACGCCGCCGGTCGTGCGTGCCCTGGTCGTCGTCGACGTCCAGCCGACCTTCTGCGAGGGCGGTGCGCTGCCCGTCGCGGGTGGCAACGCCGTCGCACAGGCGGTCGCCCTCTTCGCGGCCCGCGCGCGCGGGCGGTACGCCGTGGTGGCCACCACCCAGGACTGGCACGTCGACCCCGGCGAGCACTTCAGCACCGAGCCCGACTTCGTCGACACGTGGCCGCCGCACGGCGTGGCGGGCACCCCCGAGGCCGAGCTCCACCCCGCGCTCGCCGCGCTGCACCCCGAGGTGTCGGTCAAGAAGGGTCGCTACGCGGCCGCGTACTCGGGCTTCGAGGGCGTCGACGACGCGGGGACGCCGCTCGACGCCCTGCTGCGGGACCGCGGCGTCACGGACGTCGACGTCGTCGGCATCGCGGAGTCGCACTGCGTGCGCGCGACCGCGCTCGACGCGGTCGGTGCGGGGTACCGCACGCGCGTGCTCACGGACCTGACCGTGCCCGTGACACCCGAGCTGGGCGCCGCCGCGCGCGCCGACATGGTCGCCGCCGGGGTCGAGCTGCTCACGTCCCCGGCGCTCACCACGCCCTAGCGAGCGGCAGGCACGCTCAGCATCCGCGCAGATCAGCGTCCACGCAGATCAGCATCCGCGCAGGTCAGCGTCCACGCAGATCAGCATCCGCGCAGGTCAGCGGCCGTTCAGGTCAGCGGCCACGCGCCGCGAGGGACGCCGCGTACAGCTCCCGCTTGGGCACCCCCGTGGCCTCCGCGACGGCCGCGACGGCGTCCTTGAGCCGCTCGCCCGCGTCGGCGCGCGCCAGGACCTCGGCCGCGAGGAGGCCCACGTCCGCGGGGCGCTCGTCGACGACGCCCGCGACGACGACGACGATCTCCCCGCGGGTCCCGTCGGCGGCCCAGGACGCGAGCTCCGCGAGCCCGCCCCGGACCACCTCCTCGTAGGTCTTCGTCAGCTCGCGGCACACCGCGGCCGGACGATCCGCCCCGAAGGCCTCGGCCATCGCCGCGAGGGTCGCGTCCAGGCGGTGCGGGGACTCGAAGAAGACCATGGTGCGCCGCTCGCGCGCGAGCTCGCCCAGCGCACGGGCCCGCTCGCCGGTGCGGCGCGGGAGGAAGCCCTCGAACGTGAAGCGGTCCGTCGCGAGACCCGAGACCGCGAGGGCCGCGAGCACGGCGCTCGGGCCGGGAGCCGTCGTGACCGGCAGGCCCGCCTCGGCTGCGGCACGCACGAGCGTGAAGCCCGGGTCGGAGACGGTGGGCATGCCCGCGTCGGAGACGACGAGGACCGTCCCACCCGCACGGACGACGTCGAGGAGCTCGGCCACACGGCTCGCCTCGTTGTGCTCGTGGTGGCTGACGACCCGTCCGCCGATGCGCACGCCCAGCCGCTGCGCGAGGCCGGCGAGGCGGCGCGTGTCCTCGGCGGCGACGACGTCCGCCGTCTCGAGGAGCCCGCGCAGGCGGGGCGACGCGTCCGCGGGGTCGCCGATGGGCGTCGCCGCGAGGACGATCCGGCCGGGGTTCATGGCCGCCAGGCTAGGCCACCGACCCGCACCCCCCGGCCGCACCGGCGCGTGCCCTAGCCTGGCGGCGTGCGCCCGGCCCTCCTCCGTGACGATCGCGTCCTCGGGTGGGTGACCGCGCTGGGCGTGACCGCCGTGGCTGCGGCGCTCCGGCTCCCCGGCCTCGGCCGGCCCCACGACCTCGTGTTCGACGAGACGTTCTACGTCAAGGACGCGTGGACGCTGCTCAACCTCGGGTACGAGGCGCAGTGGCCCGCCGAGCCCGATCCCGGCTTCGTCGCCGGGCAGGTCGACACCTACACCGACCGCGCGAGCTACGTGGTGCACCCGCCGGTCGGCAAGTGGGTGATCGCGCTCGGCCTGCGTCTGCTCGGCGCCCAGGACCCTGTCGGCTGGCGGCTCGGGACGGCGGTCGCCGGCATCGTCGCCGTCCTCCTCCTGACGCGGATCGCCCGCCGCCTGACAGGCTCCACGACCCTCGGGGCGACGGCCGGCCTCCTGCTCGCCGTCGACGGCACCGCGATCGTCATGTCCCGGACGGCCGTGCTCGACGGCATCCTCATGACGTTCGTGCTCGCGGCCTTCGGGGCGCTCCTCCTCGACCGCGACCGCGCACGGTCCCGCCTCCTCGCGACGACCGGGCCGCCCCGCGCGGCGAGCCGCTGGGGCCCGGGCCTGGGGCTGCGCCCGTGGCGGCTCGTCGCCGGGGTGCTGCTGGGGCTCGCGGTCGGCACCAAGTGGTCGGGCCTGTGGTTCCTCGCCGCCTTCGGCCTCATGACCGTCGCCTGGGACGTCGCGTCCCGCCGCCGCGCCGGCGTCCGAAGCCCGCGGCTGGGGACCCTCGTGCGGGACGCCGTCCCGGCGTTCGCGTCGGTCGTCGTCGTCGCCGCCGGGAGCTACCTGGCCGGGTGGGGCGCCTGGCTCCGCGGGAGCGGGGGGTACGGCCGCGCGTGGGCCGCCATGCACCCGGGCGAGGGCGTGACGTGGCTGCCCGACCCGCTCCGCGCCCTGTGGCACTACCACCAGGAGATGTGGCGCTTCCACACGACCCTGACGGCCGAGCACCCGTACGCCGCGCACCCGCTCGGCTGGGTGCTCCAGTGGCGGCCGACGTCGTTCTTCTACGAGTCGCCCGAGCCGCCCGAGCAGGCGTGCGGGGCCGAGCGGTGCGCGCAGGCGGTCACGTCGCTCGGCAACCCGGTGCTGTGGTGGCTCGCCGCCCTCGCCCTCGTGGCCTGCGTCTGGTGGGTCGTGCGACGGCGTGACGGTGTCGCGGCCGTCGCGCTCACGGGGGTCGCCGCGGGCTGGCTCCCGTGGTTCGCGTACTCCCACCGCACCATCTTCACGTTCTACGCGATCGTCCTGCTGCCGTGGCTGGTCCTCGCGCTGACCTGCGCCGTCGGGCGCCTCGTCGCGTGGGGCCGCAGGAACGACCGGACGCTCACCGTCCGAGCCGTGCTCGTGGGCCTGGCCACGCTCGTCCTCGCCGTCAGCGTCTTCTACTACCCGCTGTGGACCGCGCAGGTCATCCCGTTCCGCACCTGGCAGCTCCACATGTGGCTGCCGAGCTGGGTCTGACCGCCTGCACCCACGGGCAGGCCCGACCCAGAGGTGGGGCCGTCGGTCCCGCCACGCTCACCAGTCGATCTGCGGCGACCGGTACCACACCAGCCCCGCGGTCTCCCACCGCGGGACGTGCGCCGGGACGCGCGCCGCGAAGCTCTCCCACCCGCGCCTGCCGGGAGCCGACCAGGCGACCTCCGCGACCGCGGCGAGCCGCGGCAGGAGGAGGAAGAACAGGTCGTCCGACGTCCGGATGGTCTCCGTCCACACCGCCGCCTCGACGCCCACGACACGTTCGCGCGGCACGCCCGGCAGCACGTCGAGCGGCTCCCACTCGTAGCTGTCGCGCACCTCGATGTGTCCCGCCCAGTCGAGGCCCAGCGGAGTCGACGCGTCGTAGCGCATGTCGAGGTACACCTTGCTCGCGGGCGAGAGCAGCACGTCCGCACCGGCCAGGGCCGCGCGCGTGACGTCGTCGGCGCCCTCGCGCTCGTCCCAGTACTGCACGACGACGGGTGCCGCGGCGTCGGCGGGCGCGCCGTCGGGCACGAGCGCGGTCGCGACCTCCTGCCAGCCGACCACGACCTTGCCGGCCGCATCGACCTCGGCCATCGCGAGGTGCACGAGGCGCCGGTACTCCTCGGCGTCCATCGTCAACACCTCGTCCCCGCCGATGTGCACGTGGGCCCCGGGTGTCATCGCGGCGACGTCGCCGAGGACGTCCCGCAGGAACGGTGCGGTCCCCGGGAGGTCCACGTGGAGCCGGCTGAACCCGACGTCGGTGCCCGTGTACTCGCGCGTGGGCTCGCCCGAGGGCGTGAGCTCCCCGTACGCGTGCAGGGCCGCGTTCACGTGGCCCGGGATGTCGATCTCCGGGACCACGGTGATGAACCGCGAGGCCGCGTGCGTGACGATCGCGGCGTAGTCCTGCCCGGTGAGCCAGCCCCCCGGGTCCCCGCCGACGGCGGTGGTGCCCGAGACGGCCGTCAGCTCGGGCCGGGACGGGATCTCGAGCCGCCAGCCCTGGTCGTCCGTGAGGTGCAGGTGCAGCACGTTGAGCTTGTAGCTCGCCATGAGGTCGACGACCGACCTGAGCTGCTCGAGGTCGAAGAAGTGCCGCGCGAGGTCGACCGACAGGCCCCGCCAGCTGAACCTGGGGTGGTCGACGACGTGCACCGGGGGCACCTCGTACAGGCCGCCGCCGGAGGGCCGGGAGGACTGCTGGAGCGTGATGACGCCTCGGAAGAGCCCGGCGCCGGCGAGGGCCGTCACGACGACCCGCTCCGTCGAGACCTCGAGCCGGTACGCCTCGTCCGCGAGGCGCGGGTCCACGTCCGCGGGGAGCCCCACGTCCGTCCTGTCGGCGGTCAGGCGGAGCACGATGACGCCCGCGGACCCGTCGTCCTCCTCGACGACTGCCACGGGTGTCCCGACGGCCTCGCCGACCCGGCCAGCGACCAGGATGGCCGTCGACACCGCGTCCGGCTCGGGGCCGGCGACGATGCGCAGGCCGGGGCCGATGACGAACGGCTCACCGGGCCGCCGTTCCGCCTCGAGGGGTGCTGGGATGACCGGGATCTCGGTCAACGGATCCGCCTTCCGCCGTCACGGGGCGCTCGCCCCTCCTGCCCCCCGGTCAGGGCGCGGTGCCCCGTGGGGCGACCGGCCGCGGCCAGGCTAGCCGACCGCGCACCCCTGCGGGAGGAGGACGGCGAGCGGAGCGCGCCGCGTCTGCGGCTCAGGGCAGCCTGGGGCCGACCTCCGGCGGGGTGCGGCCCTCGGCTGCGCCCCGTGCGCCGCCCGGTGCGGGCTCCTTGAGCTCGACGAAGATCGCGTGGGTGGGCGTCTCGCCGATGTTCTCGCCGGCGTGCTGCTGCGCGGCGAGCCAGACGCTCGCGCCGGCGGGCAGCTCGACGTCGCGGTGCTGGTCCCCGCGGTGCAGCCTGCGCCGGAACGCGCTGAGGGTGTACATGACGCTGTCCGGGTGCTCGTGGACGGTCGTCCGGGTACCCGGGACGTCCCGGTACTCCAGCACGCGCACGCGCTCGTTCTCGAAGACCACGCGGTAGTGGTCCGGGTTCGTCCGTACCGGGTCGAGGGTCATCTCGGCAGTGTGGACCCGGCGGGACAGCCTGTCGATGCCCTCACGGCCGGGGACGACGAAGGCGGACGGTCCAAGGACCGTCCGCCTTCACAGGGTGGAGCTGAGGGGATTCGAACCCCTGACCTTCTCATTGCGAACGAGACGCGCTACCAACTGCGCCACAGCCCCTTGAGCGGGTAACAGGTTAGCACCCGTCGGGCGATGCTCCGCATCCTTGCCCGCGCGCCGTCGTGTCCGGTGCGGCCGGCACGAGCTGCGCGCTCACTCGCCGGCCGCGCGGCGGCGCGCGAGCACGGCGTCGAGGTCGAGGCTGCCCGTCCGCGGGGCGCTCGTCGTCTCGCGCGCCTCGTCGGTGTCGCGCTGCGCGTCCGTGCGGTCGTCCGTGGTGGCTGTCGCCTCCGCGTGACGCGTCTCGTCGAGGACGAGGGGTGCCGGCTCGGCCCGACGGGCCGACGGCTTGAGCGTGTACGACGGGCGCGGGACGGGCACGGGGGCCCAGGTGTCGCCGGGCGCCTCCTGCTCGCGGGCCGCACGTGTGCGCACCGGGGTGGAGCGTTGCTGGGAGGTGTCGCCGTCCGTCGCGGTGCCCGACGAGCGCCCGGTGGCGGAGCGGTGCGCGTCGTGCCGGTCCTGGGCGAGCCGCGCGGCCGCGTCCGCGAGCGCGGTGGCGCCGGGGACGGTCGTCGTCCTGGCCGGGACGCGGGCCATGACCTCGGTCGTCGCCTCGGAGGGGTGGACCGCGCGTCCGACGGCCACGGGCGTCCGGCCGCTGACGGGCACGGGGAGCCGCGTGGCGGCACCGGCGGCCCACGCGGCGTCGGCGCGCGCACCGGCGACGACGGCGCGGCGACCCAGCACGAGGACGCCCGCGAGGAGGACGGTGGGGGCGGCGCCGAGGAGCACGCTCAGGCCGGGGACCGCGATCGTCGCCGCCCAGCCGCCGACGGACGCGACGAGCAGGAGGGCGGTCAGGGCCGCGCGGCGCCGGGCGCCCGCGGCGCGGCTCGCGAGGTGCGCGGCACGGCGGGCGTGCTCGGACGCGGAGTGGCGGACGGCGTCGGCGAGCACGCGGTCGCTCGTCCCGTGCGGTCGATCCATGGGGATGCCTCCTCGTCGTGCTCCGCGTGCTCCACGCGGGAGGGTTGCGGGACGGTCGGGGTGCAGACGCACCCCTCGCCGCTCCGCGGGCACCTCCCGCACCTGCGCCGTGCCCGTAGCCGTCGGCCCGCCCACGCGGACCACCCGCAGGCCCGCGGAGAACCGGTCGTCCGACCGGGCGTCGAGGAGCTGCTGGCGGTACCGCAGACGGTGCGGGACGAGGTACGCGATCCACAGGCCGAAGACCGCCGTCAGGACGGGCCCAGCCTGGTTCACGTCACGACGGTAGGTGAGCCTCCCCCGGCACGGCCGGAGGGCCGTCGGCGTGTCGAGCGCCGAACTACACCGATGTGCTTCGCGCCCGCCACCGGGCCACGAGCCCCTCGGGGACCTCCTCGGCGGTGATCGCGAACGTCCGGTGGTCGCACCACCGGCCCTGGATGTGCAGGAACCTCTCGCGGAGGCCCTCGTCGCGCAGGCCCAGCTTCTCCACGACGCGCAGGCTCGCGGCGTTCTCGGGTCGGATGTTCACCTCGACGCGGTGGAGCCCGACGGGCCCGAAGCAGTGGTCGACGGTCATCGCGACGGCCATCGGGGTGATGCCGCGGCCCGCCACGTGCTCGCTGATCCAGTAGCCGATGCTCGCCGAGCACAGCGACCCACGGACGATCGACGACACCGTGAGCTGCCCCACGAGCTCGCCGCGGTACTCGACCGCGAGCGGCAGGGCGGTGCCCTGGCGTCCCTGCGCGGACAGCGCGCGCACGAACTCCCCGAACGTCGGTGCCGGACCAGCCACCGGGTCGGGGGACGTCGCCTCCCAGGGCTCGAGCCAGGCGGCGTTCCGCGACCGGGCCGCGAGCCACGCACGGGCGTCCCGACGGCGCAACGGACGCAGGAGCACGTCGTCCTCGAGCAGCGCGACCGGCCAGCCCCGGGCCATGCTCAGTCCTCCAGCACGAGGCAGGCGAGGCTGTCGCCCGCCCGCACGAGAGTCGTGTCCTCACCGACGACGGCGAGCGCGTTCGCGCCGGCGAGCGCGCGCAGCGACACCTGGCCGGGCTCCCCGACCGGGGTCACGACGTACCCCTGGCTCGGCGAGCCCGTCACGGTCGCGGGGACGAACTCCCGGCGCCCGGCGGGCGACGCCCACGGACGCGTGACCGCGGCCCGGAGCGAGGGCCGGAACAGGTCCGCGTGGCCCGCCATGGCGCGCAGGGCAGGACGGACGAAGACCTCGAACGAGATGAGGGCCGCGACCGGGTGGCCGGGCAGCGCGAACACCGGGACGCCGCCGGGGCTGCCCTCGTCCCCGACACCCAGGCCGTCACGTGCACCGGCGCCGCTCGCGCCCACGAACCCGTCCGCCTCCTCGTCGGCCGCGCGCACGGTGCCGAAGCCCTGCCGCCGGCCGGGCGTCATCGCGACCTGGTCGAACCGCACCGTCCCGAGCGGTGCCAGCACGTCCGTCACCGTGTCCCAGGGGCCGGCGCTCAGGCCGCCCGTGATGACCAGGAGGTCGGCGCGCACGAGCTGGTCCGCGAGCACCTCACGCAGGTGGGCGCGGTCGTCGCTCACCGGGCCGACGCGCACGGCGCTGGCACCGGTGCCCTTGACGGCCGCGGCGAGCGCGTGACCGTCGGCGTCGAACGTCGTCCCGTCCCGACGCGGGCGCCCCGGCTCGACGAGCTCGTCACCCACGGACACCACGACCACGCGGGGCGCCGGGTGCACACGGAGCCGCCCTCGGCCCATCGCGGCCGCGACCGCGAGATGCCGCGACGCGAGCCGGGTGCCGGCGTGCAGCACCACCTCGCCCGCGGGTGCGTCCTGCCCCGCGGGACGGATGTGCTCGCCCGGCTCGGCCCCGCCGCGCACCAGGACCTGCGCGCGGCCACGGTCGGTCTGCTCGACCGGGACGACGCAGTCCGCCCCGTGCGGCATCGGCGCGCCGGCCGCCACGAGGATGGCCGTGCCGGGGACGTGCCGCATCGCCGCCGTCGCCGTGACGGGTGCGTCATGGACGACCGGCAGCGTCGTGTCCGGCACGGCACCGGGACCGCGCGTGCCGACGTCGGCCGACCGCACGGCGTACCCGTCGCACCCGGCGACCGCCCAGGCAGGGACGTCCTGCGGCGCGGTCACGTCCTCCGCGAGGATGCAGCCGTCCGCATCCGCCAGCACCACGTCCAGCGGGGACACCGGACGGGCCGCGGCGAGCACCGCGGCGAGCTGGTCGGAGACAGATCTCATAGGGCCGTCATCATGTCAGGGTCGCGACGTACTCCGTGAGCCAGGCGCGCAGGTCGGGGCCGAGGTCGGGGCGGTCGGCGGCGATCCGCACGACGGCCTTGAGGTAGTCGAGCCGGTCCCCCGTGTCGTAGCGACGGCCGCGGAACACGACGCCGTAGACGCCGCCGCCGTCCTGCGGGCTCATGGACGCGAGCGTGGCGAGCGCGTCGGTGAGCTGGATCTCGCCGCCGCGGCCCGGGCCGGTCGTCTCGAGGACCCCGAACACCGCGGGGTTCAGCACGTAGCGACCGATCACCGCGAGGTTGCTCGGTGCGTCCGCGGCGTCCGGCTTCTCCACGAGGCCGGTGACCCGCACCTGGTCCGGATCGCCCGCGTCGGGGTACGGCTCGACGGCCGCGCAGCCGTAGAGGTGGACCTGGTCCGGCTCGACCTCGAGCAGGGCGATCACCGAGCCGCCCGTCTTCTCCTGGAGCGCGAGCATCACCGTCAGGAGCTCGTCGCGCTCGTCGATCAGGTCATCGCCGAGGAGCACCGCGAACGGCTCGTCGCCCACGTGCTGCTTCGCGCACAGCACGGCGTGCCCCAGGCCCTTGGGCTGGCCCTGACGCACGAAGTGGACGTTCGCGAGCTCGGTCGAGCGCCGGACCTCGGCGAGGCGGGTCGTGTCGCCCTTGGCCTCGAGCGCGCTCTCGAGCTCGGGCACCGAGTCGAAGTGGTCGGCCAGGGTGCGCTTGGACCGACCGGTGATCATCAGCACGTCGTCGAGGCCGGCGGCGACGGCCTCCTCGACCACGTACTGGATCGCGGGCTTGTCGACGACCGGGAGCATCTCCTTGGGCGTCGACTTCGTGGCCGGGAGGAACCTCGTCCCGAGGCCGGCGGCGGGGATGACGGCTTTGCGGATGGTCATGTCGGGCAGGCTAGCCCGCGCAGGCTGCGGCGGCGCTTCGAGCGCGTGAACTCCGCGCAACCGGGTGGCGTGGCACGCACCCGACGCATTCTTTGCGATGATGTGACCATGAGCACCGCCGCCCAGCCCTACCCTGCACGCGTCGCGGGCCTCGACCCCGGCGAGCTGAAGGAGGCGCTGCGCAAGGACATCCGGGCCGAGCGCGATCGGCTCACGCCCAAGGCCCGGGCTCGCGCCGCCGAGGACTTCGCGCAGGTCGTCGGGGACCTGCCGCACATCCGGGCCGCACGTGTCGTCGCCGCCTACGTGTCGCGGCCGAACGAGCCGGGCACCGTCCCGCTGCTCGAGCGCCTCGCCCAACGGGGCACCCGGATCCTGCTGCCCGTGCTGGGCACCGGGCTCCAGCGCGACTGGGCATGGTTCACGACGGCCGCCGACCTCGAGGTCCGGGCACCCGGGCGACCGCCCGAGCCGAGCGGTCCCACGCTCGGTGCCGAGGTGCTCGCCGAGGCCGAGGCGATCGTCGCACCCGCGCTCGCGGTCGACACCGAGGGCGCGCGGCTGGGCCAGGGGGGCGGCTGGTACGACCGGGTGCTCGAGCACGCGCGGCCTGAGGCACTCGTGCTCGCGATGGTGTACCCGGACGAGGTGTACGACGCCACGACGCGCCCGCTGCCGCGCGAGCCGCACGACCGTCCGGTCGACGTGGTGGCCACGCCGACCACCTACCGCTGGCTCAGGAGGTCTCCGGACGGAGCGTGAGCTCGCGCGACGACGCCTCGCGCACCGCCTCGGCCGAGAACGGCCACGGGAACGTCTCGCCCCGGGCCCACGCGGCGAACTGGTCCGTGTAGTGGACGCTGCCCGGGTGCCCCGAGGTGCCCGTGAGCGTGACCCACGTCGAGGCGTCGAGGTCCGCGAGGTCGACGACCATGCGCATCGACGGGGCCGAGGTGACCTCGAACGAGCCCGTCGAGGCGTCCCAGGCGGTCGCGTTGACGATCGACGAGCCGCCGCTCACCGGGAGCGGACGCGGGTTCACGAGCTGACGCACGGCGCCGGGGACGCCCTCGCCCCCGAGGACCGCGTGCTCGGGCGCGGCGGTGTGCAGACGGCCCCACTCCCAGTCGCCCGCGTCCTTGCTCAGGTCGACCGTGAGCCGCAGGCGGGCCGTCGTCAGGGTGCGCGACAGGATCTCGTCACGGCTCTCGACGACGTTGACGGTCCGTCTGTCGTCCCACCACGCGCTGTCCGGCTGCTCGAGCAGGCGCACCACCACCTCGAGCCACCTGCTGTCGCCGCTGGGCCACTCCTCCTCGGGCAGGTCGTCCCAGAACGTCAGCTCGAGCAGCGTCGACCACACGGCCGCGAAGTACGCGGCCGCGGCCGAGTCCTCGTCCTGCGACAGGTCCCAGTCGCGCAGCAGGTCGACACCCTCCCGCGTGAACGCGCGGTCGACCGCCGCCTCGTCCTCGACGGGTGCCTGCAGCAGCGCAGGGACGAGCGCCGCGGCGTACGCGCTCCAGGCGTCGTTCTGCATCTGCGAGGTCAGCTCGGCGTCGATGGGCGTGCCCGCCGCGATCGCTTCGTCGAGGAGGTCCCGGATGCGCTCCGACCGGTAGCCGTAGTCCCAGTCGGCCGTGAGGAACGGGCCCGCGCCTGACGTCGTGACGGCCTGGTTCGCGGCGACGACGTAGCCGACCGCCGGGTCGAGCGCCGCCGGCATGTCGGCCGCGTCGACGTACCCCTGCCAGTCGTAGCGCGGGTCCCAGCCCGGCCGGGGCCAGGTGCCGTCGGACGGCACGGGGCCGTCGGCGACGCGCTCACGCACCGGGATGAGGCCCGGCGCCTGGTAGCCGATGTGCCCGTCCGTCGTCGCGAACACGATGTTCTGGGAGGGCACCGCGAAGAGCGCCGCGGCGTCCGCGATGTCCTGGGCGTCCGAGGCCGTCGCGAAGGCGAACACCGCGTCGGCGGTCCTGCCGGGCTCGAGCGCCGTCCAGGCGAGCGACACCTCGGGGCTGCCGCGGCCGCCGTCGGGCATGGGCGCGGACGCGAGCCGGCCGACGTCGAGCGCTCCCGAGACGATGGGGCCGTGCACGGTCGAGCGGATCTGGAGCTCCACGGGCTCGCCGCCGTTGACCTCGATGGTCTCCGTCCTGACCTCGAGGGGCACCTGCTCACCGTCACGCAGGTAGGTGCTCGCGTCCCGGTCCGTGCGCTCCAGGAAGAAGTCCGTGACGTCCGCGCCCAGGTTCGTCAGGCCCCACGCGAGCTCCGCGTTGTGGCCGATGACCACCCCGGGGAAGCCCGAGAACGTGAAGCCGGACACCGCGAACGGGCAGTCGGAGTCGACCTCCGTGCAGTACAGGCCCATCTGCGACCAGATGCCCGGGGCCGAGATCGACAGGTGCGGGTCGTTGGCCAGGAGCGGCTCGCCGGACGCGGTGTGCTCGCCGGACACGACCCACGAGTTGCTGCCGGTGCCGTCCCCCTCGCCGAGCAGGTGGGGCACGGCGTCGAGCGCCTCACGCACCGAGTCGAGCGCGCGCTGGAGGTCCGCGTCCAGGATGCCGTCGACGTCCGCCGCCGGGTCCGGCTCCACGGGTGCCGACGCGGGCGTGACCTCCGACAGGATCGGCGCGTTGACCTCCTGCGGGTAGCGCGGGAACAGCTCGTTGACGCGCGCGACGTCCCGCACCGTCGAGTACGTCAGGGCGCGCGCGAGCTCGTCGTCGTAGTTGCCGCGCAGGTCCCAGGCCATGGCCTTGAGCCACGCGAGGGAGTCGACCGGGTCCCACGGCTCGGGCTGCTCGACGTCGACCTGGAGGCCCAGGACCGCGTACTCGAGCGCGAGCGAGTCGGGTTCGCGCTGGTCGAGGTAGCTGTTCACGCCGTCCGCGTAGGCCTCCAGGTAGCGGCGCGTGTCGTCCGTGAGCAGGTCCCACTCCTGCTCGGCGACGTGCCTCCAGCCGAACGTGCGGATGACCTTGTCCGCGTCGAGCGCCTCCGGGTTCTCGCCGACGAGCTCCGAGAGCCGGCCCGCCGTCACGTGGCGCCGGTAGTCCATCTCGAAGAACCTGTCCTGCGCGTGCACGAACCCCTGGGCCCGGAAGAGGTCCTCGGCGTCGTCGGCGTAGATGCTCGGCACGCCCCGCGCGTCCCGCAGGACCGTCACCTCACCCGAGAGCCCGGGGAGCGTGAGCGTCCCCGAGTCGTCCGGCAGGGGCCGGCGGACCACCGTCGCCCCGAGGGCGAGGACCGCGACGAGCGCCAGGACGAGCGTGGCGGCGGTACCGACGAGCAGGCGCAGGGAACGACGACGAGGCACGGAGCGAGACTAACGGCCCGGCACCCGGTGGGCCGCCGGGCGCCGGGGACCGGCCGGGCCCCGCGCGCGGACGCGGGGTGCACGGCGACGCGCGCGGCCTCTACTATTGGCACTCGGACGAGTCGAGTGCCAGCCCGCAGGCGCCCGTCGCCGTCCCGGACCGTGATGGAGGAACCTGTGCCCACCTACGCCTACGCGTGCACGCAGTGCGACCACCGCTTCGACGCCCAGCAGGCGTTCACGGACGCCGCGCTCACGCAGTGCCCCCGCTGCGGCGGCCGGCTGCGCAAGCTCTTCGGCAACGTCGGCGTCGTGTTCAAGGGCTCGGGCTTCTACCGCAACGACGCACGCTCGGAGAGCAAGGGCGCCAAGACCTCCTCCGGCTCGTCCTCGTCCTCGTCGGCCGCCACGGCGGGCTCCGGCGGGTCCGCCGGGTCCGGGGCGACCACGAGCGGGTCCGGCAGCTCGGGTGGCGGCGACTCGTCGAGCTCCTCGTCCACGGGTGCGGGGTCCACCTCGACCTCCTCCGGGACCTCGACGTCGGGCGCGTCCACCGGGACGAGCGGGTCGTCGGGCGGCAGCTCGAGCGGGTCCGGGTCGAGCGGCTCGTCGACCGCAGCCTCGAGCTGACGCCCAGGCGTCACCGAGCAGGCGCCGGCTGACCTCGGGGCGCCCGCGGTCGTCGTCGTCCACAGGCCCTGACCTCGGTCTGCCCCGCCCCGGTCCCGACGGGTGCGCAGACCCGTCGTCGACCCTCACGCCTAGCGTCCGGACGTGGCCTCGACCGACCTGAAACCTGCCCGGCACCCGCGGCTGCCCCCTCGACGGGCGGTCGCCGTGCGCGTCCTGCTGTGGCGCACCCGACGGATCAGGGCGGTCCTGCTCCTGGTGCTGGTGGGGCTCGCCCTCGCCAGGCAGGCGGCGCCCCCGCCGCCCGTGAGCGTGCCGGTCGTGGTCGCCGCGCGGGACCTCGACGCGGGCAGCGCGCTGGACGCCGCCGACCTGCGCGTCGCCCACGTCCCCGCGGGCCTCGCGCCGCAGGCCGCGCACGCCGACGTGCAGGCACTCGTCGGGCGGACCGTCGCCGTCGCCGTCCCCCGAGGACTTCCGCTCGTCGACGCGAGCCTGGCCGGCGACAGGTTCGCGGTCGACGCGCCCGAGGGCACCGTCGTGGTGCCGGTGCAGGTCGGCGCCGGGGCCGTCACGGGCCTGCTCCGCCCCGGCGACCGGGTCGACCTCGTCTCGACGGCCGTGCCCGACCTCTGGACGTCCGGGTGCGCCGGCACCTTCCCCGGCGGGGCGGAGAGCGACGAGGCCGGGGACGGCGGGGCGGAGACCGATGAGGCCGGGGACGGCGAGCACGACCCGGGTGAGGCGGGCGCGGACGAGAGCACCGAGGACGGCTCGGCGAGGCAGGAGCAGGCCGCCGCGGACGCTTCAGGCGCGGGCTGCCCGGCACCCGAGCCGGAGGTGCTCGCCCGGGACGCGGTCGTGCTCGAGGTGCGCTCCGGCGCCGCGCAGGACGGCGGGCTGTCCCTCACGTCCGGCGGGGCCACCGACCCGCTCCTGCTCGTGGGCGTCACGCCCGACGACGGCGCCCGGCTCGCCTCCCTCGCAGGTTCCGGTGCCGTGGGCGTGGTCCTGGTGCAATGATCCGAGACGTACGCATCCGTACACCCCTGGGGGAGGACCCGCCATGATCACCGGCTTCAAGAACTTCATCATGCGAGGCAACGTCATCGACCTCGCCGTCGCGGTGGTCATCGGCGCCGCGTTCACCTCCGTGGTGACCGCGCTCGTCGAGGGCCTGCTCAACCCGCTCATCGCCGCGATCTTCGGGCAGCCCCAGCTCGACGACGTGTGGATGTTCGAGGTGAACGGGGCCGTGTTCACGATCGGCGCGGTCCTCGGCGCGATCATCAACTTCCTGCTCGTCGCGGCCGCCGTGTACTTCGTCGTCGTGATGCCCATGAACGCGCTCGCCGAACGGCGCAAGCGCGGCGTCGAGCCCGAGCCCGCCGCCCCCGCCGAGGACGTCCTGCTGCTCCAGGAGATCCGGGACCTGCTCGCCGCGCGACGCGACGTGTGAGCGCCTGCGCCCGCACCGCCCGGTGACGGGCCGTGCGGGCGCAGGGACGTGGGCCTGCGGGCCGGCGGGACCGACGCGTCAGCGCGTGAGCGCGAGCGCGTCCTCCGCGATCCCGACGAGCGTCTGGGCAGGCAGGGCCTCCTGCGGCGCGGTCGCGGCGGCCTGCATGACGACGACCACCGGCACGCCCCCGTCGACCGGCTCCGCCAGCCAGGCGCCCGCCATCGTGCCGACCGAGCTGCCGCCCTTGAACGCCACGTGCTCCCACGCGTCGTCGACCTCGATGCCCGGGTTGGCGGACAGGATCTCGCGCACCGGCTCGCCGGCACCCGTCGCAGCCCGCTGGGCGAGCGCGACGTGCGCGGCGCACAGGTCGGCACCGGTCGCGAACCAGTCGACGCCGTAGGGCCAGGCCGCGACGGCGCCGATCTCCTGCTCGTCGATCTCGACCGCGCCTCCAGGCAGGGCGGCGAGGATCTCCTCGCGACCGGCGGCGTCGGCGTCGCGCCACCGGCCACGCAGATCCTCGCCCCCGCCCCAGCCCAGCTGGAACAGCTCGCGTGTGGTCGCGAGCGGCACGTTGCGCGCGGGGTCGCCGTGGCCCATGTCCGTCAACGCCTGCTCGACCGCGTCGCGTCCCACCGCGTGCACGAGGAGGTCGGTCGCCGTGTTGTCGCTGATCGCGATCATGTCGCTCGCGGCTGCCTGCACCGTGATGACGGCCCCGGCGGGCTCGTCCTGAAGGTTCCCCGACGGGAGCGAGCGCAGGTCGTCGGTGAGGGTGAGCTCGGTGTCCCACGCGAGCCGACCGTCCTCGACGGCGTCGACCACTGCGCCGAGGACGTAGAGCTTGACGATGGACCCGACGGGCAGGCTCTCGCCCGCGGCGTTCCCCGCGGGCATGCCGTCGACGGGTACGCACCGGCCGTCCTCGACGCGTGCGACGTACAGCGAGGTCGAGCCGGGCAGCGCGGCGACCTCGTCGGACAGGTCGCCCCATGAGGTCGCGCGGTCACGGGGTGGCGCGGCGGGCGTGAAGAGCAGGCCCGCGATACGGCCGTCGGGGTCGACCGCGAGCTCCATGTCCAGCGAGCCGTCCTGCCCGTCGAGCCTGGCCAGCAGGGCGCCCGGCCCCGTCTCGACCGACGCGAGCGTCCACGGGCCCGCCGCGCGCAGCGACGTGAAGACGGGGTTCAGCTGGTCAGCGGGCACCTCGGCGAGGAAGGCCTCGGAGAACCGGCCGGCGATCTCGTCCTCCGGCACGTCCGCGGTTCCGGCGAGGGTCTCCAGGACCCAGGCCGCCTGCCGCCCCGCGTCGTCGTCGGGCAGGTCCACAGCCGGACCCGCGGCGTCCTCGACGGGTGCGGTCGGGCTCGGGCCTGACGCGTCACCACCGCCCGTGCAGCCGGCGAGCAGCGCGAACGTGCACGCCGTCGTGACTGCCGCCGCGCCCGGGTTCCGCCAACGGACGTCGCGGCCCGGACGTCCCCCGTCGTGCCTGCCGCCCGTCGTCATGCCGCCCCCTTCGCGTCGCAGCGATCACGGTACGGGCCCCCGGGCCGACCGCCCAAGCACGTCCGTCGGCGGGTCGCGCCAGGTGGCCACCACGCTCACCAGTGCGGTGGGACCTCGCGCAGGAACCGCTCGTCGTCGTCCGAGGCCGCCGGGCGCTCGCCCCAGCCCGTGTCCTGGTCCTCCGCGGCCCGGCGAGGCAGCAGCGGGACGTCGTCCGCCCCCGTGGCGGCGACCGCCGGCGGGGTCGGCGGCATGCCCCCCGTCGCCCGGCGTCGCCCGCGCCTGCGCGGCGCCGCACCGCCTGGCTGCTCGGGCGGCGCGGTCTGCTCCTCCGGTGCGTCGCGCGTCATCGGGCCCGCCGGACCGCGCCCTTCACGACAGCGTCGACGCGCGAGCCGCGCCGGACGATGCCCAGCTCGGCACGCAGCGCCGCCGCGAGCTCGTCTTCGGTGCGCTCGACGCCGTCCGCGCGCAGCCACGCGACGAGGTCGTCGAGCTGGTCGTCGCTGTACGCGCCGATCGGCAGCCCCCTCTCGACGGGCGGCCGCGCTGGTGCGGGCGTGGGAACGCCGGGGACGTCGAAGAGCGGCGCCATCCGGGCGTCGGCGGGGACGGGCGGCGGGACGGGTCCGAGCCGGCGGTCCAGCTGAGCGGGCGCGAACGGCTCGCGTCGAGCAGCGGCGGGTGCGGCGGGCTCACCTCGCGCCGCGGCGGGCTCGGCCGCGGCGGGATCGACGGTGGTGGGCTCGGTGGCGGTGGGCCCGGCGGCGGCGGGCTCGACGACGGCGGGCCCGGCGGGGGCGTGTGCCGGTGCCGCGTCCTGCGGCGTCTCGCCCGTGGAGGACGGCACGAGCGAGGGCACCGGCATCCGGCGCTTCTTGGCCGGCCGCCCCTTGGCGGACGTCCGCACGGGCTCGCGGGCGCCGTGCGCGTCCGCGGGGATCCCGGTCGGCGACCAGGCGGGCATCTCCGGCGCCCTGGCGACCGCGGCCGGCCCGGGTGCGGCCTCGGTCCGGTCCGGCGCCGCCGGGTCGGACGGCACGGGCGCCGGGTCGGGTGCCTCCGACCTCAAGCCGGACGCCACCGGCTCGGACGGGACCGGGGACGGCTCCGCCGGGATGCCGGACCGTGCGGCGGACGGTGCTGGGGACGCTGCGGCGGCAGGCTCGGCGCGGGCCGTCCGGGGCGTGGCGTCCTCCGCGGCGGCCGCGCGTCGGGCGCTCCCGGAGGGCGACTGCCCGGCGTCGGGCACGGCCTCGTCTGCGTCGGCCGGGAGTGCGGGAACCATGAGCGGTGCGCGGGGCGCCGGGCGGGAGGCGAGGCGCCGCGCGCACGCGGTGACGGTCGCCTCGCTGATCGCGTCGGCCTCGCCCTGCGGGTCGAGGAACGCGGCGGCGGACCAGACCTGGACGACCGTCCAGCCCAGGCGCTCGAGCCGCTCGGGGATCTGGCGGTCACGCACGCGGACGCTCGGCTCGCCGACGTAGCCGTCGTCGTCGGTGAGGACGGCGACGAGCATCTCGTCCGGGAGGTCCGGGTGGCCCACGACGAGCGGGATGCGTGGGCCCCCGGCGATGCCGTGGTCGAGGTCGACCGTGAGCCCTCGGCGCCACAGGCGCTCGGCCAGGTCCAGCACGAGGCGGTCGGGCTCGGGCCCGCGGGCGGTCGGTGCGGTCCGGTCGAGCCCGTCAGCCGCGTCCGTCCGGCGCGCGGCGAGGTCGAGGAGCGCCGACAGGAGCACGGCGCCGGGGGCGCGCAGCCGCTCCGGGTCGAGGTCCTCGGGGCCGAAGCAGCTGACGATGGTGAGCCGGCGGCGGGTCGCACCGAGCGCCTCGAGCAGCCGGCCGTCGCCGCCCGTCTCGCTGAGCCGGCCGAACCTGTGGAGCACGCGGCCGTGCGGGGTTCGGCCGAAGCCGAGCGAGAAGACGACGGCCTCGCGGCTCAGACCCTGGGTCGCACCGACCTCGACGACGACGAACGGCTCGGCCTGCTCGGGCCGGAAGTACGCCTCGAGTGCCGGGTTGTCACGGACCTCGGCCATCACGGCCTCGCGGACCCGCTCGGCGTGCACCGGTGAGGCGGTGACCACCGCGAGCGACTCCTCGGGGCGGGTCAGGGCGTGCTCCACGACGAGCTCGACGACGTGCTCGACCTCCGCGCGCGTGCCCTCGACGGCGCCGTTCGCCGCGGGCATGCCACTGCCGTCGACCCGGTCGAGGCGCAGGAGCGAGCCGGCGACGGGCAACGGCGTCGCGGTGAGCCGGCCGGCGTAGCCGTGCTCGGCGAGGAATGCGGTCAGGTGCGGGTCGCGCCGCGAGCTGTCCGCGTGGAGCGAGATCGACGGCAGCACCGCCGCGAGCTGCGCGAGGGCGGTGCCCGAGGCGCTCCGGGTGTCCCCCACGACCACGACCTGGCGGCCGCGTGCGAGCGCGGGCACGAGCGCCTCGAGCGGGAGGTGGCCCGCCGCGTCCAGGATCACGAGGTCCTCGGTGCGGGACGCCGGCAGCAGGTGCGGCACGAGCATCGGTGCCGCGACGAGGCACGGTCGCAGGTGCCGCGCGACGGCCGGGTACCGCTCGACGGCGTGGCGCAGGCTCGTGAAGCGGTCCTCGATGATCTCGGCGAACAGTCCCTGGGTCTGCTCCTCGGCCGAGCGCAGGCGCATGCGCAGCGACTCGCGCGTGGCGGCCCGGTGCAGGACCGCGCGGTCCTGGAGGTGACGCCGGTCCAGGGCCCTGAACTCGGCGACGAGGCGTGCGAGGCCCGTGCCGTCGTACCCGGCGAGCGCCGGGTCCTCGCGCAGGATCTCCTCGAGCACCGTGCTCCACCACGCGAGCTCGAGCTCGGCGCCGACGATCGCCGCACCGGCCCGCCGGTCGGCCAGGTCGGCGACGAGCTCGCCGAGGCCCTGCCTGTCGAGGCTCCGCAGGAGGGCGGTGCGCTCGGGGAGCGTGTCGAGGGCCGACCCGTCGGCCTTGAGCCGGCGCAGCCTGTCGCGCAGCTGCGCCCACGTGAGGCCGTCGAGCGCGCCGCCCGACGGCGTGCCCCCGAGCACGGCCGCCAGGGCGTCGAGGTGGGCCCGCGCCTCGCGGTTGTCGTGCTCGATCTCGAACAGACCCTCGGGGATGCGCGGCCAGCCGCCGGCGGGGCAGTGGGCCTGCCACACCTCGCGCTGCGCCTGGACGTCGACGAGGGCGGCGTGCAGGTCAGCCACGGGGCGTCCCGGACGCAGCATGTCCTTGGCCTGCTTGCGCAGCCGGCGGCGCAGCGTGCCGTTCATCTCGATGCCGCGTTCCTCGCGCCACGCGTGCGGCGCCGTGGCGGCGACCAGGTCGGCGGCCGAGCGCTCGAACACGAGCGGCTGGAACACGTCGAGCGCGCCGCGGACCCCGGCGAGCATCTCGAGCTGCTCGCCCCACTGCGCGGGGGTCGACGCGCGGGTGAGCCCGGTCGCGTCGGCGACGCGCGCCACCTGGTCCTCGAGGCGCGGCAGCACGTCGTCGAGCAGCTCGTCGATGCGCCGCAGGGCCGTCTGGGCACGCTCGGGGGTCGGCAGGTCCGCGCCGTACCAGGCCGTCGCGCGCGAGCTGTGGGAGAAGGCGCCGAGGCCCGCGGCGTGGACGAGGTCCGCACGGGCCTGCGCCCGCCGCTCCGCGGTGAGCGACTCGGCGACGGGTGCGGTCAGGCGCACGGTCGTCTGCGGCGTGGGCCGGACGGAGGTGAGTCGCGCGAGGGCCTGGAGCGCGTCGTAGGCCGAGATGCCCCAGGGCGCGCGCACGAGGTGGAGGCCGTCGATGTAGCCGTGCAGGCGGCGACGCCGGTCGAGGAGCTCGCGCTGGACGATCTCGACCTTGTCCGACTCGACGTGCACGGGCTCGACGGTCATCGCGCCGAGCAGGCGCCGACCGGCCTTCGCCCGCCACGCCGAGTCCGGGGCGATGTCCAGGACGAGCTCGTCGAGCCCGAGGGCCGCGAGCCGCTCGGTCAGCACGGTCGCGGCACGACGGTGCCCTGCGACGTAGAGGATCGTGCGCCCGCTCGCGGCGGCGTCGGCGACGACCGCCGCGAGGGTCCCGGGGACGTCGCTGCCCGACGGCGCGTCGACGAGCAGGTGGTGGCCGGCCGCGATCGCGTCGAGCACGTAGGTCTGGGCGGTGTCGAGGTCGCCGACGCCGCGCTCCTGGTCCAGGGCGCGGTCGCCGCGGAGCATGGGCGGCAGGGGGTGCGCGAGCGCGTCGACGGCGCGCTGGTCGCCGGCGAGCGCGGCGAGCAGCTCGTGCTTGTGCAGCGTGCCCGCCTGGGCGTCCAGGTCCGCCACGAGGGCCTGCTCCGGGTGCACGAACGTGCCCACGAGCAGCCGGTCGTCCAGGCGGAACCCGGGCAGGACGGCCTCGCCGAGGGACACGAGGCGTTCGAGCGCGGGCCGTGGGTCGAAGCCCGACGCCGTGAACGCGCCACGGGCGAGCGCCGTCGGGTCGAGCAGCGCGCCGCGACGGCGCAGGGCCGTGGCGAGCAGGGGGTTGATCTCGAGCGACGGCTCCAGGGTGAGGTCGTAGTCGCTCTCGCCGCGCCCCCGGGGCGTGACGGCGATGGGCCGCAGGAGCACGGGCGCGGCGATGGTCCGGGGTTGCGCCTCCTCGCGCGGGGCCGCCTCGGCCCGGGACGGCCCGCCGTCGGTGGCGCCGGACGGGTCCGGGCGTGCGGCGTCGGCGAGCGCACCGACGGCCGACAGGTCGACGCCCGTCCCGGCGTCGGGCTCCTCGGTCCAGGTCGCGACGCCGATCGCGAGGAACGCGGACGCGAGGCCGTACCGCTGCGCGTGCTCCTCCGCGAGGGCGCCGACGGCGCGCGTGCGCCGCTTCGCCGCGGACAGGGCCGAGCCCTCGCGCACGAGGTTGGACAGCCGGGTCGCCCGGCCGGCGAACAGCTGGGCGATGCCCGAGGGGTGGGCGGCCGACAGGTCGAGCTGGGCGTCGCCGAGCCGTGCCACGTCCGCGAGCGCGGAGTGGTCGGCCCGGGCCGAGAGGCCCGCGCGCCAGTGCTCGCACGCCTGCTCGACGATCTGGGCGGTGGTCAGGCGGGGTACCGCGACAGGGGCGGAGTCCTCGGGCCCGCGGCGGTCCGCTCTGTCGGGTCCCGGGCCTTGGATGCGCGCGGGAGCAGTCACGGGTTCACGCTAACCGCGCAACGTCCGCGTGCCGCGTTGGCGCGCCGTCGTGAGCGGGGTGAAGCGGTGGGCGAGGCGCCTGGGCGGCCGCGGTCAGCGGGAGGCGCCTGGGGCCCTCCTGGGGCACCGCTGCCCGGCGCCGCGGTCCACGGGTTGTCGGCCGGCCCGTGGATCACGGGCCGGCCGACCCCGGACGTAGAACAGTGCGCACCGCGCAGGGGGCAGGCGATGCGCACTGTCAGGGCAAGTGTGGCCCCTCGGACACCTTGCGTCAAACAAGTCATTGAACGCTGGACGACGACGGAGCGGCACGCACCGTCAGCCCCGGCCGGGACCGCATCCAGGCACCCGGCGACCACGACGACGATCCTGTTGACATTTACCTTGTGCCCCATATAGTTGGGCACAAGGCAGGCGCAGGGCCCGCCGGACGCGACAGGAGACACGCCATGGGAACGATCACCGTCGGGACCGAGAACTCCACCGACATCGAGCTGTACTACGAGGACCACGGAACCGGTCAGCCCGTCGTGCTGATCCACGGCTACCCGCTCGACGGCCAGTCCTGGGAGAAGCAGACCGCCGCGCTCGTCGAGGCCGGGTACCGGGTCGTCACGTACGACCGCCGCGGCTTCGGCCGCTCGAGCAAGGTCATGACCGGCTACGACTACGACACGTACGCCGCCGACCTCGACACCGTGCTCCGCACGCTCGACCTCCGCGACGTCGTGCTCGTCGGCTTCTCCATGGGCACCGGCGAGGTCGGTCGGTACCTCGGCACGTACGGCTCCGAGCGCGTCGCCAAGGCCGCGTTCCTCGCGTCGCTCGAGCCGTTCCTGCTCCAGACCGACGACAACCCCAGCGGCGTCCCGCAGGACGTCTTCGACGGCATCGCCGCGACCGCCCGGGCCGACCGGTACGCGTGGTACGACCAGTTCTACGCGGACTTCTTCAACACGGACGAGAACCTGGGCACCCGGCTCAGCGAGGCCGCGGTCCGCGGTGCCTGGGTCACCGCTGCAGGGTCCGCGCCCATCGGTGCGTACGCCGTCGTGCCGGCGTGGCTCACGGACTTCCGTGCCGACATCGAGAAGGTGGACGTCCCGGCGCTCATCCTGCACGGGACGGCCGACCGCATCCTGCCGATCGACGCGACCGCGCGCCGGTTCCGCGAGCGCCTCCCCCAGGCCACGTACGTCGAGGTCGAGGGCGCGCCGCACGGCCTGCTCTGGACCCACGCGGCCGAGGTCAACGAGGCTCTCCTGAGCTTCCTGCGGAGCTGATCGAGGTGCGTCGCCCGGCGGGCCTGCGGAGCGACCGGCGCCCCGTGCGCACGGTCCCGCCCGGCCCGCCGGGCGCGCCCGCTCCGGATGCGCCCGGATACGATGCGGGGATGCCCAGCACCCGTGGCGCGGGCGCGTCAGCCACGCCCCGACCAGCCCGTCCGACCCCCGCGGCTGCCGACGGCGCGGCCGGGACCACGGCGGGGCCCGGACCGCTCGACGCGATGATCTGCTTCGACGTGTACGCCGCGACGCGGGGCCTGACGACGGCCTACCGCCCGCTCCTCGACGGCCTGGGGCTCACCTACCCCCAGTACCTCGTCATGCGGGTCCTGTGGTCGCGTGGGCCGAGCGCCGTGCGGACGCTCGTCGAAGAGCTCCACCTCGACTACGGGACCCTGTCCCCGCTCCTCAAGCGGCTCGAGACCGCCGGGCTCGTGCGGCGCGAACGCCGGGCCGACGACGAGCGCTCGGTCCTCATCTCGCCGACAGCCGACGGCGCCGCCCTCGAGGCCCGCACCGGTCACATCGGCGAGGCGATCCAGGAGGCGACCGGCCTGACCGACGAGGAGACGGCTGAGCTGAGCCGCCTGCTCCACAAGCTCAACGCGAGCGTCGCGCGCACCGTTCGCTGACGCCGCGGCCCCGGCAGCCCGCGCCCGCACGCGTCTGGCCCGCCGGCCCGCCTACCCTTCGACGACCGGCGCGGACCCGTCCGCTCAGCTCTCCCGTCGGCGCCGGGCCGCGAGAAGCATGGCCCCCACGGCCGTCAGGGCGAGCGCCAGGGCGCCCGTCGACACGGCCGAGGCCCCCGTCGAGCTGAGGCCTGCCGCACGCGCCACGCCGGCCGGTGCCGCAGAGGCTGCGCCGGCGCCCGTCCCGCGCGTCGCGGCACCACCCGAGCCTGCTCCGCCGGTCCCGCCGGTCCCGCCGGAGCCGCCGCCACCCGTGCTCCCGCCGCCGCCCGCGGCCGGCACGTCGAGCGCGACGGCGGGCAGGTCGATGGTGCCCGCCGCGGTCGTCACGCGCAGGCGCAGGAGCAGCCCGTCGTCGGCGGCGGTCGGGGTGTAGCGGACCACGAAGGTCGTGCGCGTCGCGACGACCGCGTTCGCGGTCACCGTCCCCACGGCCGCCATGAGGCCCGATGAGACCGGGCCGACGACGAGGTCCTGGGTCACGGCGCCCGCAGGCAGGGGACCCCACGTCGCACCGCCGTCACGCGACGCGAGCCACGTCGCGGTCGGTCCGACCCCGTCGACGGTGTAGGAGAACGTCATCGGGGTCCCCGCCGTGACGGGCACGGTCCCGGTCGCGTCGGGTGCGACCCCGTCAGGGCCTGAGACGAGCGCGGGCGGGGCCGCGATCGCGACCGTCGCCGCAGCGCTCACTGCCGTGCGGGGACCTGCGAGGAGCGTCGACGACGCACGCGCACGCACCTGCAGACCGTCGTCCGTCGCGGCGACGACGAGGTCGAACGAGGCGCCCGAGGCGCCCGGCACCGGCGTCCACACCGCACCGTCGGGCGACGTCTCCCAGGAGATGACCGGCGTCGGGCTACCCGTGACCGTGACGGCGAAGCGTGCCGTCCCGCCCACCCCGACGACCATGTCCTGGGGGTCGGACACACCGGGTGGCGTCAGGACGTGCAGCGCCGCGACCGAGCTCGCGACGTCCTGCGCGGCGGCGTTCGAGGCGAGCGCGCGGTACTCGCGGCCGTCGTCGGCCGCGACGACGGCCAGGGTCCAGCCGGTCGCACCCGGGACGTCCTCCCACGCCCCACCGGCCGTCCGCACCTGCCACCGCACCGACGGGGCCGGACGCCCCACGGCCGCCGCGGTGAGGGTGACGGTCGTCCCGGCGTCCACCGTCGCGTCGACCGGCTGGGTGGTGAAGACGGGCGCCTCCCGTACGGTCAGCACCGCGCTCGCCGAGTCCACGGCCGGGCCGGCACCGGTGACCCGTGCGCGGACCTCGAGGCCGTTGTCGGCGCTGACCGTCGTGCGCGTGTAGGTGGCTCCGGTCGCACCCGGGACGTCCTCCCAGGTCGCGGCCCCGGACGCCCGCGTCTGCCACTGGACGCCGGGCACCGGGTTGCCCGCGACGGTCACCCGGAAGGTCGCGTCGCCGCCCGCGACCGCGGTGGTGTCCGTGGGCTGCTCGGTGACCTGGGGCCCCCAGGTCACCGAGAGGGTGGCGGCGGGGCTCGTCGTGGTGCCGGCCAGGTTGGACGCGACCATGCGGTACTGCCGCCCGTCGAGGCTGCGGTGCGCCGTCACCTGCAGCCGGTTCGTGGTCGCGCCGGTCACGCCCGGGCCGTCGACCACGTCGGTCCACGTGGTGCCCCCGGCGGGCGCGGTCTCCCACCGGACCGTCGCCGTCGGGTACCCGTCGACGGTGGCCTCGAGCACCGCGGTGCTGCCCTCGGCGACCGTCGTGGCGCCCGGTGCGCCGACGGTCGGCGGGACGCCGCGCTGCACGGTCCGGGTCACGGCCGCGCCGTCGAACGTCGCGGTCACGTCCACCGCCGTCGCGGCACCCGTCGTGTACGTGGTGCGCGCGGTCCCGTCGGTCCGCACCGCCAGGTCGCTCGACGGCGCGTCGGCACCCGACACCGGTGCGAACGCCCACGTCACCGGGCGTCCCGCCATGCGCGCGAGCAGCGCCGGGGCTGCGGGGGTGCCGTCCGAGAGGCGCAGGGACGCGGTGACGGTGGTGACGGCGCCCTGCGCGGGCACGGCCGGCGAGACGCTCGTCGTGAGCGTCGCGTAGGGCGCGACGGCGGTCGCCTCGACCGCGGTGTCGCACCCCGGGGCGCCCGGGCCGCCCGTGCACCCCCACCAGCTCCCGGTCACGGACACCGGGCCGCGCACGGCCACCCTGCCGGACGAGCCGTCGAACGTCTCGGTGTTGCCGACCAGGCGCGTGGCAGTCACGGTGCCCCCGCCGGGCAGTGCGAGAGCGGCACCCGCGCCGGCGGCCGTGGCGGCTCCCGTGACCGTGTTGCCCGCGACGTCCGACCCGACGACGGACGTCGGCCCGGTCGCGAGGACGGCGGAGCCACGGACCCCGGACGCGGCCGGTGCGGTGACGCTGTTCGCGGTGAAGGCCGACCCCGTGATCGTCAGCGGGACGTCCCGCGACCAGATCGCTCCACCGCCCAGGACGCCGTCCTCGTCGGTCCCGGTCACTGTGTTGCGGGTGAACACCGAGTCGGTGACGGTCATGGTGTCCGTGCCGTCGACCCCGAGCATGGCGACGGCTCCGCCGGGAGCGCCGTCCGAGGTGTTGTCCGTGAACGTGCACCGCGTGATCTCGAGCCGGCCGCCCGTCATCTGCACCGCGCCGCCGGGAGCAGCCGCGCGGCGCGGCCCGTTCGCGTTGTGGTGCACGGAGCAGTCGGACAGGCGCAGGGTGTCCGGGGCGCCCGGCGTGCCCGAGCCCGCGAGGATCGCGCCACCGCCCGCGACCTCGGCCGCGTCGGTCGCGTCGGGCGCCCCGTTGCGGAGCTCGACGTGCGAGAGCGTCACGTCGACGCCGCCGACGAGGAGCGGGTCGATGTCGAGGATCCGCCGCGCCTTGCCGTCGACCACGAACGTGCCGGGTGAGGTGACGGTGATCGTCGCCGGGCCCGCCGGGGCGATGACGAGCGGGCCCTGCGAGAGGCTCACCACCATCGCGTCGGGCACCACGACGACCGCGTCGCCGTCGGCCGACGCCGCGCACAGCGCCTCACGCAGGGTCGTGCCCGCCGCGCCGTCGTCGCACCCCGCCGTGAGCGCGGCGTCCGAGGCGACCGTGACCGTGACCGTCGTCGCGGCCGCGGCGGACCCGACGGGGCCGAGCATGCCGCCCACGAGGGCCAGCAGCCCCACGGCGGCGACGGACGCGGGCATGCGCGGCGACAGCCGGGCGGTGAGGGGCATGCGCCGAGGTTAGGGGGTTTCACCCGGTCGGCTGGCAGACCGAACGGGTGAATCCTCATAGGCTCGCTGCGCCCCACCCGTGCGACAGGTCCCGAGGTCCCCCGTGCTCACACGCCGTTCCGTGCTAGCCGCCGGCGGTGCCCTCGTGGCCGCCGGGGTGGTCGTCGGCGGCGTCGAGCTCGGCCGCCGCCGCGCGATCCCGCTCACGGCGGAGGCGCTGACGCCCCTCGTCGGCACGCGCTTCCGCACGGGCGACGCGACCCTGACCCTCACCGCTGTCACGGGCCTGGAGGGGCCGACGCCCCGGCACGACGCGTTCCGGCTCGTCTTCACCACCCACGACACGGCGGACCTGCCCGGGGCCACCCGGGTGCTCGAGCACCGCGACGGCGACCTCGCGGTCCACCTCGGACCCGTCGGGGCCGAGCGCACGGACCTCGAGGCCGTCGTGAACAGGACGGTCTGATGCGGCTGCGCCCCGCGACGCCCGCGGACGCACCGTTCCTGGCCGCGCTGCACGCGGCCGTCCGCGCCGACGAGGTCGCGGCGTTCGGCTGGCCGGCCCCGGTCGCCGACGCGTTCCTGGGCCAGCAGCACGCTGCCCGCGAGCGCCACTACGCGCTCGCGCACCCCGGCGCGCAGGACCTGCTCGCCGAGGTCGACAACGCACCCGTCGGCCGGCTCCTCCTCGACGTCCGGCCGGGCCGCATCGACCTCGTGGACCTCGCGGTCCACCCGGCGCACCAGCGCGCCGGGCACGGGACGGCGCTGCTCGCCGGCGTCCTCGCGCGCGCCGACGCGACCGGTGCGGGCGTGCGCCTGACCGTGCGCGCCGACAACACCGGCGCCCGGCGGCTCTACGCGCGCCTGGGCTTCGCCGTCGTCGCGGACGACGGTCTCGACCTGACGCTCGAGCGCACGACGCTCGCGGCACGGACGGAGGTACCGCATGGGTCAGCCCTACGTCGGTGAGATCCGCATGTTCGGCGGCAACTTCGCCCCGATCGGCTGGGCGATGTGCGACGGTCAGCTCTTGTCCATCTCGGAGAACGACGTCCTCTTCACCCTCATCGGGACCACGTACGGCGGGGACGGGCAGCAGACGTTCGCCGTGCCCGACCTGCGGGGCCGGTGGCCGCTGCACCAGGACGGCGGCCACGTCCTGGGCAGGCAGGGCGGGCTCGAGACCGTCCTGCTGACGACCCAGCAGCTGCCCGTGCACCGGCACACCCCGCAGGGCTCGGCTGCGGAGGCCACGGCCTCGACGCCCGCCGGCGGGGTCTGGGCGGCGTCGACGGCGCCCGCCTTCCTGCCCACGCCGGGCGCGTCGACCGCACCGATGGCGACCGGCGCCCTGGACCCGGTCGGGGGCAGCGAGCCGCACGAGAACCGGCCGCCGTACCTCGTCGTCCACTTCATCATCAGCCTCTACGGCATCTACCCCGCGCAGGCCTGAGGGAGCAGCGACGTGAGCGAACCCTTCCTCGGCGAGATCCGCCTGGCCAGCTTCGTCTTCCCCCCCAAGGGGTGGGCGCTGTGCAACGGGCAGCTTCTGGCCATCAACCAGAACCAGGCGCTCTTCTCGCTGCTCGGCACCACGTACGGCGGCGACGGCCGCGTGACGTTCGCGCTGCCCGACCTGCGTGGCCGCGTCCCGGTGCACGCCTCCCCGACGTACCCCCAGGGGGCCGTCTGGGGCGAGGAGGTCCACACCCTGACCCAGGCGGAGATGCCCACCCACACGCACGTGGCGAGGCCGGGTGGGACGGCCGACACGGCGGACCCCGCCGGAGCGAGGTGGGCCACGACCACGGCACACCACTACGGCACGACGCCGCAGGTCGCGATGGACCCGGCTGCCGTGGGCCCGGCCGGCGGCAGCCAGCCGCACGAGAACATGCCGCCGTACCTGACGCTCAGCTTCGTCATCGCCCTCCAGGGCATCTTCCCGAGCCGGAACTGAGGACACGCGATGGCAGATCCCTTCGTCGGTGAGATCCGCATGGGTGCGTGGACCTTCGCGCCCACAGGCTGGGCGTTCTGCGACGGCCAGCTCATGCCGATCAGCCAGAACACGGCGCTGTTCGTGCTACTGGGCACCTCATACGGCGGAGACGGGATAACGACGTTCGCCCTGCCTGACCTGCGTGGTGCGTCGCCTGTCCACGCCGGGCAGGGGCCGGGGCTGAGCCCCTACGGCCTGGGTGAGCGGGGCGGCGTGGAGGAGGTGACGCTCCTGGAGTCGCAGATCCCGGCGCACGACCACGGCGTTCGTGCCGGGACCCGTGGGACCACGGGCAACCCGTCGGCCGCCGTGTGGGCGCAGGCGCAGCAGGGGCGCTCGCGCGAGCAGCTCTACTCGACCGGTCCGGTGAGCGGAGCCATGGCCCCCGGCGCGATCGCACCGGCCGGCGGCAGCGTGCCGCACAACAACCGGCCGCCGTCGTTGTCCCTCACGTTCGTCATCGCGCTCGTGGGGGTCTTCCCGCCTCGGCCCTGAGCAGGCGCGGGTCCACCCGAAGCGCCGCGCGAACGGAGGGCCCGGGATCAGGCCTGGTCGCCCACGAGCCCCAGCGTGGGCAGGAGCGTGTTCTGGGTCAGCCCCAGGGCCGCGGCGATCGCCATGTGCATGTCGAGGTACTGGTAGCTGCCGAGGCGTCCGCCGAAGAACACCTGGGGCTCAGCGGCGGCGAGGCCGCGGTAGCGGGTGAGGCGCCGACGGTCCTCCGCCGTCGCGACCGGGTAGTACGGCTCGTCGTCGTCGCCCGCGAACCGGGAGTGCTCCCGCATGATCACCGTGGCGTCGTCGGGATGGCGTCGCTCGGGGTGGAAGTGCCGGAACTCGTGGATCCGCGTGTAGGGCACGTCCGTGTCGGCGTAGTTCATGACGGCGGTGCCCTGGAAGTCCCCCACACCGAGCACCTCGGCCTCGAGGTCGAGCGTCCGCCAGCCGAGCCGGCCCTCGCGGTGGTCGAAGTACCTGTCGACCGGGCCCGTGTAGACCACGGGGACCTGCCCGACGACGGCACCACGGTGCACGGGCTGCCCGGTGTCGAAGAAGTCGCAGCCGAGCCTGACCTCGATGCGCGGGTGGTCCAGCATGCGCGCGAACCAGGCCGAGTACCCCTGCACCGGCAGGCCCTGGTACGGGTCGTCGAAGTACCTGTCGTCGTACGTGTAGCGCACGGGCAGGCGTGAGATCACCGATGCCGGCAGCTCGCGCGGGTCCGTCTGCCACTGCTTCGCCGTGTACCCGCGGATGAACGCCTCGTACAGCGGGCGCCCCACGAGCGAGATCCCCTTCTCGTCGAGGTTCTCCGGCTCCTTGCCCGCGAGCTCTGCGGCGTGCTCCGCGACGAGCGCGCGCGCCTGGGCCGGGCCGAGCGCGGACCGGAAGAACTGGTTGATCGTCCCGAGCGTGATGGGCATCGGGTACACCTCGCCGCGGTGCACCGTGCGCACCCGGTGCACGTAGGGCGTGAACGCCGTGAACCGGTTGACGTACGCCCAGACGCGCTCGTTGGACGTGTGGAAGATGTGCGACCCGTACCTGTGCACCTCGATGCCCGTGGTCGGCTCGACGTCGCTGTACGCGTTGCCCCCGACGTGCTCGCGACGGTCGACGACGAGGACGCGCACGCCGTGGTCGGCGAGCCGCTGGGCGACGGTCAGGCCGAAGAGGCCCGCACCGACGACGACCACGTCCGCCACGTCATCCTCCGTCCTGCCGCCCGCGCACCGGTGCCCGGCCGCCCGACCCCGGCCGGGCGCGTGCGCACGTGCGCACCGGCCGGCGAGGCGATCTCCGGGACGAGGGTAGCCGGGTCGGTGCGGGCGTCAGGCGCCCACGTACGCGGCGAGGTGCTCCCCCGTCAGGGTGCTGCGTGCGGCGACGAGCTCCGCGGGCGGGCCCTCGAAGACGATGCGCCCGCCGTCGTGCCCCGCGCCCGGCCCCAGGTCGATGATCCAGTCGGCGTGCGCCATGACGGCCTGGTGGTGCTCGATGACGACCACGGACGTGCCCGAGTCGACCAGCCGGTCGAGCAGCCCGAGGAGCTGGGCGACGTCGGCGAGGTGCAGGCCCGTCGTCGGCTCGTCCAGGACGAAGACGCCGCCCTTGGCGCCCATGTGCGTCGCGAGCTTCAGCCGCTGCCGCTCGCCGCCCGACAGCGTCGTGAGGGGCTGGCCGAGGCTCAGGTACCCGAGCCCCACGTCGGACAGGCGCGTGAGGATCGCGTGCGCCGCCGGCGTGCGCGCCTCGCCCTCGGCGAAGTACCCGACCGCGTCGTCGACCGCCATCGCGAGCACCTCGCTGATGTCCTTGCCGCCCAGCCGGTACTCGAGGACCGAGGCGTCGAACCGCTTGCCGTCGCACTCCTCGCACGTGGTGGCGACGGTCGACATGATGCCGAGGTCCGTGTAGATCACGCCCGCGCCGTTGCACGTGGGGCACGCACCCTCCGAGTTCGCGCTGAAGAGCGCGGGCTTGACGCCGTTGGCCTTGGCGAACGCCTTGCGGACCGGCTCGAGCAGCCCCGTGTACGTCGCCGGGTTGCTGCGCCGTGAGCCGCGGATCGCGCCCTGGTCGACGGTGACGACGCCCTCGCGGCCCGTGACCGAGCCGCTGACCAGGGAGCTTTTGCCCGAGCCCGCGACGCCCGTCAGGACGACGAGGACGCCGAGCGGGATGTCCACGTCCACGTCGCGCAGGTTGTGGGTGCTCGCGCCGCGCACCTCCAGCACCCCCGTGGGCGTGCGCACAGACTCCTTGAGCGTCGCGCGGTCGTCGAGGTGCCGGCCCGTGAGGGTGCCGCTCGCGCGCAGCGCCTCGACGGTGCCCTCGAACACCACCTCGCCTCCCCCGCTCCCCGCGCCGGGGCCGAGGTCGACGACGTGGTCGCCGATGGCGATGGCCTCGGGCTTGTGCTCGACGACGAGCACCGTGTTGCCTTTGTCCCGCAGGCTCAGCAGCAGGTCGTTCATCTTCTGGATGTCGTGCGGGTGCAGCCCGATCGTGGGCTCGTCGAACACGTAGGTCACGTCGGTGAGCGACGACCCCAGGTGCCGGATCATCTTGGTCCGTTGCGCCTCGCCGCCCGAGAGCGTGCCGGCGGGCCGGTCGAGCGAGAGGTAGCCGAGGCCGATCTCGACGAACGAGTCGAGGTGGTGGCGCAGGTTCGCGAGGAGCGGCGCGACCGACGGCTCGTCGAGGCCGCTCACCCACGCGGCGAGGTCGCTGATCTGCATGGCGCACGCGTCGGCGATGCTCACGCCGGCGATCCGCGAGGACCTGGCGGCCTCGTTGAGCCTGGTCCCGCCGCAGTCCGGGCAGGAGGTGAACGTGACCGCCCGCTCGACGAACGCCCGCACGTGCGGCTGGAGCGCATCGCGGTCCTTGGACAGGAACGACTTCTGGATCTTGGGGATCAGGCCCTCGTAGGTGAGGTTGATGCCCTCGATCTTGAGCTTGGTGGGCTCGCGGTGCAGCAGGTCGTGGAGCTCCTGCTCCGTGTAGTCACGGATCGGCTTGTCCGGGTCGAAGTACCCGGACCCGATGAAGATCCGGCCGTACCAGCCGTCCATGCTGTAACCCGGGATCGTGAACGGTCCCTCGCGCAGCGACTTGCCCGCGTCGTAGAGCTGCGTCACGTCGATGTCCGTGACGTTGCCCATGCCCTCGCAGCGCGGGCACATGCCCCCCGTCACGGTGAACGACCGGCTGACCGTCTCGCCGTCGCCCTCCCCGCGGGCCACCGTCATCGCCCCGCTGCCCCGCACCGACGGCACGTTGAAGGAGAACGCGTTCGGCGACCCCACGTGCGGGTCCCCCAGCCGGCTGAACAGGATGCGGAGCAGCGCGTTCGCGTCGGTCGCGGTCCCGACGGTCGAGCGCACGTTGGCGCCCATGCGCTCCTGGTCGACGATGATCGCCGTGGTCAGCCCCTCGAGCACCTCCACGTCAGGGCGGTCGAGCGTCGGCATGAAGCCCTGCACGAACGCGCTGTAGGTCTCGTTGATCATCCGCTGCGACTCCGCGGCGATCGTGTCGAAGACGAGCGAGCTCTTGCCTGAGCCCGAGACGCCGGTGAAGACCGTGAGGCGGCGCTTGGGGATCTCGATGCTGATGTCGCGCAGGTTGTTCTCGCGGGCCCCCTGCACCCGGATCACCTCGTGCGCGTCGGCCGGGTGCCGCTGCGGTGCGGCCCCCTGCGTCGCCTGCCCCGTCGTGCCCTGCGCGATGCTGCTGACCATCGTGACTCCATCCGTCGGGCCCGTGTGAGGTCATGCTAAGGAACGGGCCCGCACGAGCGGCAGGGGATTCCCCGGATCCGCGGTCCGGCGGGGACCCACGGCCCTGGCGGGTGCGTGGCGCGCGCGGTCACGATGGGGCATGGCTCATGGCGTGGGCGTCGGATGACGCCGGGCGCACCGCCCGTGTGCGACCTCGCCGCGGCGGCCTCGTGGCTCGCGGCCTCGGCGCCGCTCGACGTCGCGCCGCTCGACCGGGTCCTGGAGCGCCAGCGCGACGACGGCTCGTGGGGCGCGGCCGACGACTGGCGGCGGCGCGTGCTGCCGACGCTCTGGACCGTGAACGTCCTGGCCGAGCTGGGCGCCGCGTCGGGTCCGGCGTGGGACGCCGCGGCCCGGTTCCTCGCCGCCCGCGGGACGACCGACGGTGGCGTGTTCTCACGCGACGGCCGACGCGACGGCGTGCTCGCCTGCTACGTCGGCATCGCGGCGACCACGTACCTGCTCGGTGGCCGTCCGGATCTCGCCGCCCCCCAGGTCGCCTGGATCCTGCGGCACCAGGACGTGCGCGAGCACGGCGTCTCGCGGCGCGGCGACGTCGAGCCGTACCACCCCGCGCTGTCGCACCGGTACGGCGGGTGCTTCGCCTCGACGTCGTGCCTGGTCGGCGTCGTCAAGGCGGGGCGCGCCCTCGAGCTGTGGCGCCGTACGGGCCAGACGGGGACGGCGGCGCTCACCGGCACGGACGCGCGTGACGTGGACGAGCTGCTCGGGGTGATCCGCGACGCGCTGCTGGCACGCAGCCTCATGCGCACGGGCGACGGGCGCGTCCTGCCCCTGGGGGTTCCGCCCGCGCGTGCGGACGAGTGGCTCGTGCCGACGTTCCCGGTGGACTGGCGGACGGACCTCGTCGAGGTGCTCGGCCTCGCGGCCCGGACGGGCCCGTACGACGAGCGCCTGCAGCCCGCGGTCGACCTCCTGACCGCCCTCCAGCGGCCCGACGGCGGCTGGCCCCTCCTGCGCTCGTTCTGGCCCACCGGGTTCCCGGCGCTCGAGCCGCGGTCGTCGCGCCGGTCGAGCCGGCTCGCGACCGACCGGGTCGTCGCCGCACTGATCGCCTGCCCGGCTGGCACCGCCTGACTGTCGGGCGCCGCGCGGCCGGTCAGAAGTGCAGGTGGTGGCGCCGCTCGATCCCCGCGCCCTCGACGTCGACGTCGGGCAGCAGCCGGTCGAGCCACCTGGGCAGCCACCACGCGCTGTCGCCGAGCAGGTGCATCAGCGCGGGCATGAGGAGCATCCGCACGACGAACGCGTCGACCAGCACGCCGAACGCCAGGCCGAACCCGACCGAACGGATCATCACCGAGTCGGCGAAGACGAATCCGCCGAACACCGACACCATGATCAGCCCGGCGGCCGTGACGACCGAGCGCCCGGCGCGGAAGCCCCGCGCGACGGCGACCCGGGCCGGGGCCCCGTGCACGTAGACCTCGCGCATCCCCGTCGCGAGGAAGAGCTGGTAGTCCATGGCGAGGCCGAAGAGGATGCCCACCAGGATGATCGGCAGGAAGCTGAGGATCGGCCCGGGGTTGTCGAGGCCGATGAGCCCCGCCCCGAAGCCCTCCTGGAACACGGCTGTGATCGCCCCGTACGTCGCGAAGAGCGACAGCACGAACCCGCCGGTCGCGATGAGCGGCACGAGGATCGAGCGGAACACCAGGACGAGGATGACCAGCGAGAGGCCCACCACGACGAGCAGGTACAGCGGCAGCACGTCGTCGAGGCTCTCGGAGATGTCGATGTTGATGGCGGCCTGACCGGCGACGCCGAGCGTGATCTCCCCGTCGACGGGGGGCATCGTCCGCAGGGCGCGCACGAGCTCCTCGGTCGACTCGCTGTCGGGGCCCGCCTCCGGCACGACCTGGAAGGCGGCGAGCCGGCCGTCGTCGGACACGGCGACAGGTGCGACCGCACGCACGCCGTCGGTGTCGGCGAGCGCACGGGCCACGGTGAGCTGGGCGTCGACCAGGGCACCCTCGTCGAGGCCCGCGGGCAGGTCGGCGGCGACGATGAGCCGGCCGTTCGCACCCGCGCCGAACGCGTCCTGCGTGATCGCGTACGCGCGCTGGGCCAGGGAACCCTCGGGCTCCGACGAGCCGTCGGGCAGCCCGACGCGCATCGAGAGGGACGGGACGGCGAGCGCGAGGAGCACGGCGGTGCTCAGGAGGACCGTCACCACGGCCCGACGCGTGGACATGGGCGCCGCATGGGCGACGACGTCGTCCTGCGTGGCGCTCGCAGCCCGGGCGCGACGGCTGAGGATGCGCTCGCCGACGAGGCCGAGAAGCGCGGGCGTGAGGGTCACGGCGATGAGCACCGCGATCGCGACGCAGACCGCGCCGACGGTCCCCATGAGGCCGAGGAACGGGATGCCCGTGATGTTCAGCGCGAGCAGGGCGACGACGACGGTGCTGCCCGCGAACAGGACGGCGGTGCCGGACGTGCCGTTGGCCAGACCGATCGACTCGTCGAGCTCGACACCGCGGAGCACCTGCTTGCGGTGCCGGTTGAGGATGAAGAGCGAGTAGTCCACGCCCACGGCGAGGCCGAGCATGAGGCCCAGCACCGGGGTGACGGACGCCATCTGCACGACGCCGGACAGGGACAGCGCGCCGAGCGCACCGATGCCCACGCCCGTGAGCGCCGAGACGATCGGGATCCCGGCACCCAGCACCGTGCCGAGCATCACGAGCAGGACGACCGCGGCGACCAGCAGGCCGGCGACCTCGCCCAGCCCGACGAGCTTGGGGACGCCCTGGGCGATCTCGGAGGACGCCGCGACCTCCACGCCGTCGACGGGCGCCGACGTGAAGTGCTCGACGACGGCCTGCTTGGACTCGTCCTGGAGCTCCATGCGCGAGTCGGTGAAGGCGACGTTGACGACGGCGGTCGCCCCGTCCTCGGAGACGACGCGCACGTCCTGCGCGAGCGTCATGAGCTCGGCGCCTTCCTCGACCCGCTCCGCGTTGGCCTCGAGCTCCTCGCGGCCGGCGTCGAGCTGGGCCTGCGCGGCCTCGAGCTGCGCACGCTGGGCGTCGAGCTCGCCCTGCTGCGCGTCGAGGGCGGCGAGCTGGGCGTCGACCTCGGCCGTGGGGAACCCGGCCGCCTCGGCCTGCTGCCGCGCGGCCTCGAGCTGCTGCCGACCGGCGTCGAGCTGGGCCTGGCCCGCCTCGACCTGGGGTGCTGCCGCGTCGAGCTGCGCCTGGCCGGCGTCGAGCTGGACCTGGCCGGCCTCGATCTGGGCGCGTCCGGCCTCGAGCTCGGCGGCCTGCGCCTCGCGGCCGGCCTCGGCCTCGAACGGGTCGACGACCTGCGCGACGTCCGGGAGGTCGGCCGCGTCGGCGACGAGGGCGCTGATCGCGGCGCGCTGGTCCTCGGTCAGCGACGAGCCGTCCTGCGTGCGGTAGACGATCGTCCCGGAGGCGCCCGCGAGCGCGGGGAGCGCGTCCTCGAGCTCGGAGACGACGTCCGACGACGGGAGGCCCGGGATGTCGAAGCTCGTCGTGAGCGTGCCGGCCCAGGCCAGGTACGCGCCTGCCGCGAGCGCGAGCACGGTGACCCACGCCCCGATGACGAGCCACGCGCGGTGCGCCGCCGCCTTGCCCAGCCGGTACAGCGCTTCCGCCATGGTCACTCCCGAGCTCGTCCCGTTGCGAGGTTCAAGCATACGCAACGTTGCGTTGCGCGAATCGCCCCGTACCCTGGCGCCATGTCTGAGCGTCGTCGCGGAGCGGTGCGCAGCGAGTCCGCACGGCTCGCGGTGCTCGACGCGACGGCGACCCTGTTCGTCGAGCGCGGGTACGAGAACCTGACGATCGAGGGCGTCGCCGCCACGGCCGGAGTCGCGAAGCAGACCATCTACCGCTGGTGGCACTCCAAGAGCGAGCTCGTCGCCGAGTGCCTCATCGAGGGACGCCTCCTGCCCTCCGAGCTGCGCCCGCTGGACACGGGCGACATCCGGGCCGACATGACCGCCTGGCTCGACAACCTCTTCCGGTTCGCGGACGCCCCCGGCAACAGCACGTTCATGCTCTCGCTCGTCACGGCCGCCGCGGACAACGAGGCGACGGGCCGGCTGCTCAACGACGCCCTCGGCGCGTCGTCGCTGCTCACGGGCCGGCTCACGACGGCGGTGACCGCAGGGAACCTCCCCGCCGAGACCCCCGTCCAGGAGGTCGCGCAGGCGCTCGTGGGTGCCGTCGTCGTCCACGTCCTGCAGCGGGCGCCGGCCAGTCCCGGCAGCGCCGAGCGTCTGGTCCGCGCCGTCCTGCGCTGACCGGCAGCAGTCGGGCCGCCCCGCCCTGCCGCTACAGGTTGAAGCCCCCGGAGACCTCGACGTCCTGGCCCGTGATCCAGCGGGCCCCGTCCGAGAGCAGGAAGGCGATGACGCGGCCGACGTCCTCGGGCTCGCCGAGCCGACCCAGCGCCGTCTTCGCCGCGAGCGGCTCCGCGAGCTCCGGGTGAGCGCTGAACGTGTCGCCCCCGAGGCTCGTCCGCGTGGGGCCCGGCGAGACCGAGTTGACCCGGATCCTGCGCGGGGCGAGCTCCGCTGCGAGGTACCGCGTCGCCACGACCAGGCCGCCCTTCATGGCCGCGTAGCCCGAGTACCCGGGCACGAGGCCGAGAGGCTGCGTCGCGCTGGCGCTCGTGGTGCACACGACGGCGCCGCCGTCCGCCAGCAGGGGCAGGAGCACCTGGGTGAGGAAGTAGGGCCCCTTGAGCAGCCCGCCGTAGAGTTCGTCGAAGGTGTCCGGGGTCATGTCCTCGACCAGCGCCACCCGCGAGAAGCCCCCGTTGTTGACGACGCCTGTCACGTGGGTCTCGCCCCACGTCTGGGCCACGACCCGACGGACCTCCGCGGCGAACGCGGGGAACGTCTCGGTCCGCGCGAGGTCGAGCGGGAGGGCGACAGCCGTCCCACCGAGCTCCTCGATCCGCGCGACGGTCTCGCGGACCCGGTCGGGCCGCGCGTTGTACGTGACGATCACGCCGGAGCCGCTCCGGGCGACCTCGATCGCCGCGCTCCGCCCGATGCCCGAGCTCGCGCCCGTGACGATGGTGATGGACATGCTGGTCCTCCTCGGTCCGCGTGCGACGGCGTCGGGCCCGCGGGTCGCAGGCCCGGACGACAGCGCCGGTCGCTCCCGACCAGCACATCAGCGCAGGCCCCGACGCCCTAGACCGATCCGGTCGACCCGATGCCCGATCCTGCTTCGCACGGCAGCCGGGGGTACCCAGGGCAGCGGCCGGGTGGTTGCATCGGCGCATGGTCCTCGACGAGCTGCGTGACCTGATCACCCGCCACGCACGTGCCGGCGTCACGAGCACCCCCGAGGGCGTTCACGTGTCGCTCGTCGAGGAGGCGGGGCCGCCGGCGACGTCGACCACGGGGACGGTCCTCGCGGTCGTCGCGCAGGGCGCCAAGCGGCTCGCCCTCGGTGACCGTGTGCTCGAGTACCGCGCGGGGCAGCACCTCGTCGCCTCGCTCGACCTCCCCGTGACCGGCCAGTTCACGGAGGCGAGCCGCGAACGTCCGGCGCTCGGGTTCGGCCTGACCCTGCGCCCGGCGGTCGTGGCCGAGCTGCTGCTCCACCCGACCGCCCGGGAGGCCGCCGTCCTGCGCCACGAGCCGACCGCTCCGCCCGGCATCGTCGTGGCCGACTCCTCCCCGGCCCTCCTCGACGCCGTCGTACGGATGCTGCGGCTCCTCGACCGCCCTCGTGACCTGCCCGTCCTCGGCCCCATGGTCGAGCGGGAGATCCTCTGGCTGCTCATGACGGGTGAGCAGGGCGCGACGGTGCGACAGCTGGGCCTGGCCGACAGCAGCCTCAACCACGTGGGCCACGCCGTCACGTGGCTGCGCGAGCACTACGCGGAGGCGGTCCGGGTGGACGACCTCGCCCAGATCGCCCGCATGAGCCCGTCCGCGCTGCACCGCAGCTTCAGGTCCGTCACGGCCATGAGCCCCATCCAGTTCCAGAAGCAGATCCGCCTCCAGGCCGCCCGCGTCCGCCTCGTGCTCGACCCTCGCGACGTCGCGGGCGTGGCGCACGCCGTCGGCTACGAGAGCGCGTCGCAGTTCAGCCGCGAGTACCGGCGGCAGTTCGGCGCACCGCCCGCCGCCGACGCCCTCCGGCTCAGGGCGACCGCCGGCACCGCGGGAGCGCTCGGGTGACGCGCGACACGCTCGGGTGACGCGCGACCCGCTCGGGCGGCGCCCCCGAGCAGGATCGGGCAGTCATCGGCGGGGATCGGTCTAGGGACCTCGGCCCGGCCCGGCCCAGGGTGGAGCCATGAACACGACCTACGGATTCACCTCCACCATGACCGCCAGGCCCGGCCTGGGCGACGACCTGATCGAGGCGCTGCTCAGCGGCCTCGAGCCCGGCAGCCCCGCGGCCAGCGCCCACTGCATCGTCTACCTCGTGAGCCGCTCCGCCTCGAACCCCGACGTCGTGCACGTCGCCGAGGGGTGGACCAGCGAGGAGGAGCACCACCGAGAGTTCGCCGGTCCGGCGGCGCAGGCCGTCGTCGCGCGGGTCCAGGGGCTCCTGGCCGGCGAGCCCGCAGGCACGGACCTCGTCCCGGTGGGCGGCAAAGCCCTCCTCTGAGCTCTCCCGGTCGGCCGCGTACGACGACCGGCACGGCCGACGACCGCACCGGCCCACCGACCACCCGACCTGTCACCCCACCTGCAAGGAGCCCGCCATGGACCGCCCCCGCCCCGCCGTCGACCCGGAGCTGGACGAGCGCCTCGCCGCCCTGCCCCTCGCGCCTGTGACGAGCGCCGACGCGCTGGCGCGGGTGCGCCCGTTCGCGAGCTCGCCCGTCGAGCCGCTCCTCGCCGGCCGCGACGTCCACCGCCGCGAGGAGACGGCCACCGCGGCCGACGGCACGCCCGTGCCGCTGACCGTCCTGAGCCCCGCGGACCGGACCGGCCCGGCGCCCTGCGTCTACTGGGTGCACGGCGGCGGCATGATCATGGGAGACCGCTTCTCCCAGATCGACATCCCGCTCGAGTGGCTCGACCAGCTCGGCGCCGTCGTCGTCTCGGTGGACCACCGCCTGGCGCCTGAGGCCCGTGGGACGACCCTCGTCGAGGACTGCTACAGCGGGCTCACCTGGGTCGCCGCGCACGCCGCCGAGCTCGGGATCGACCCGGCCGCCGTGGTCGTCGCGGGCACCAGCGCAGGGGGCGGCCTCGCCGCTGGCACGACCCTCATGGCACGCGACCGCAGCGGACCGCCTATCGCCGCGCAGGTGCTGATCTGCCCGATGCTCGACCACCGCAGCAGCACGGTCTCCAGCCACCAGTACGCCGGCGGCGGGGTGTGGCCGCGCGAGACCAACGAGTTCGCCTGGCGGTCCGTCCTCGGCGACACCCGCGACGCCGACGTACCGGCGTACGTCTCCCCAGCCCGCGCGGGCGACCTGGCGGGCCTGCCGACGACGTACCTGGACGCGGGCACGGCCGAGGTCTTCCGCGACGAGGTCGTCGCGTACGCGACGCGGATCTGGGCGGCCGGCGGGCAGGCCGAGCTGCACCTGTGGGCAGGAGGGGTGCACGGGTTCGACGCGCTCTTCTCGGACGCCGCACTGTCCGTCGAGGCGCGCAGGACACGGACCGGCTGGCTCGCCCGTGCACTCGGGGCGCCCGTCCCGGGGAGCGCGAGCGCGGTCGCGGTGCCGCGCGGCGCGGTCGCCGCGGCCGGGTAGGTTCTCCAGCGGACGCACGGCGACGCGGGTGGGAGAACGATGAGCGACGAGTGGGCGGCGCAGGCGCTGCTGTTCGACAACGACGGCGTGCTGGTCGACTCGACGCAGGCGGGCGAGGCGGCCTGGCGGGAGTGGTCCCGCAACCACGGCGTCGACCCCGAGGCCGTCCTGCTCGGTCTCCACGGCCGCCGCTCCGTCGAGACCGTCGCACGCCACCTGCCCGCGGACCAGGTCGAGGCCGCGACCGCGGAGATCGATGCGCTCGAGCTCACGACGGCGTCACGGACCCAGCCGATCCGTGGCGCGGCCGAGCTGCTCGGCTCCATGCCCGGCGGTGCCCACGCGCTCGTCACCTCCGGCCCGCGCGCGCTCGCCGAGGCGCGCATCCTCGCCGCCGGGCTCCCCGTGCCGGCGGTCATGGTGACCTCAGAGGACGTCGAGGTCGGCAAGCCCGCGCCCGACCCGTACCTGCGTGCCGCCGAGCGCCTCGGGGTCGACATCGCCCGGTGCGCGGTGCTCGAGGACAGCCCCAACGGGATCGCCGCCGCGCACGCCGCGGGGGCCGGCGTGGTCGTCGGGGTCGGCCCCGCCGCCGTCGGTCAGGGCTGCGACGCCGTCGTCGCTGACCTCGCGGCGGTGCGCTGGGCGGACGGCGTGCTCACGGTCCTCGACGCGCTCGCGTGACGCGGAGCAGGAGGACGAGCGCGGCGACCTGGGCCGCACCGACGACGACGGTGAGCCAGCCGACGGACACGTCGTACAGTGCGCCGATCGTCACGCCGCCGACGAGGGCCGCCACGCCCTGGATCGCCGCGAAGACCCCGTAGGCGGTCGCACGCCGGTGGTGTGGGACGAGGTCCGCGACGAGCGCCTTGACCGTCGCGTCCTGCAGACCACCCGCGAGACCCCAGCAGACCGCTCCGACGAGGACCCACGCGAGGCGCGAGCTGAGCGCGAGCGGCGGGACGGCGGCCACGAGCACGGGAAGCACCAGGAGCACCGCTCCCCCGCGCCGGTCGTACGCCCACCCCGTGACGACCGCAGCCACAGCCCCCGCGGCCATCGCCCCCGCGAACACGATCGGTGCGACCGCGAGCGGGACGAGCCCGTCCTGCACCAGGTGGTAGCCGGTGATGCCGTAGCTCACGAGGCCACCCGTCGCCAGGGCGCACGCGGCGGCGAACAGGAAGAACTCGCGAGGCAGGCCCGCACCGACCGACTGCGCCCACCAGGCACGCAGGCGCGGGGTCGCCGGGCGCAGGCCGTCGGCGTCGCCGCGCGGTCCTGCCTCGACCCGCGCGGCAGCGGGACCCGCGGACAACCCGGTCGCCGCCGGCGCCACGGGCACGTCCGGCAGCACGGGCGCCGTCGGCGTGTCAGGCAGCACGGGCGCCGCCGGCGCCACGTCGTACACGGACGGGTCGGGTACCCGTCGGCGCAGCCACGCGAGCAGCGCCATCGTCACGAGGCCCGGCACGAGGAGCACCAGGAGCGCCGGAGACATGTCGCCGGTGGCGGCCACGACGGCCGCGACCAGCAGCGGCCCGCTCATGGCCCCGACGAGGTCGAGGACCTTGTGCACCCCGAAGCCCTTGCCCCGCCCGACGGCACCCGCGGCGTGCGCGAGGAGGGCGGACTTGGACGGGCTGCGGACGGCCTTGCCTGCCCGTTCGACGAGGATCAGCGTCGCCGCGACCGCGAGTCCGGCGCCGCCCACGAGGGGCGCGACGGCGAGCAGCGGGATGCAGAGCGCCGTGACGGCGTACCCCGCGATCGTCCAGCTCCAGTGGTTGCCGCGACGGTCGGCGAGCGGTCCGACGGCCAGTCGCAGGACGAGCGACACCGCCTCCGACGCCCCGGTGACCAGACCGACCACGAGGGCGGAGGCGCCCAGCGCACCGAGCAGGGGCCCGTAGATCGACTTGCCGCCGTCGGCGACCATGTCGGCGGCGAGGCTCACGAGGCCCAGGCCGACGACCATGCGCCAGGGCGACAGGCCCGTGGCCGCCGTCCGACCCGTGCTCACCCGCGCCTCCTCCCACCGACGGCGCCCACCCTCGCACAGCACGCCGACAGCGTCAGCACGCTCGGCACCCCGCGGGCCGACGCACGCGCCGCCTGTCCCGGCGCGAGGCCAGCGCGCTGCGTCGTCGGGCACACCTACCGGACGGACCTGCGCTCGTAGATGCGCCTGGCCCACACGTAGCCACCGACGGCCAGCGCGACCGACCACGCGAGCGTCGCGGCGAGCGCCACGCCGCCGAGCGGGAGGTCCAGCAGGAGGGCACGGATCGTCTCGATCGCGTGCGTGAAGGGCTGCACCTCGGCGAACCACCGCAGGGGTCCGGACATGGACTCGGCCGGCACGAACCCGCTCCCGAGGAAGGGGAGCAGCATGAGGAACGCAGGCAGGTTGCTCGCGCTCTCCACGTTGCGCGCCGCGGTCCCCATCGCGACCGCGAGCCACATGAGCGCGAGCGCGAGCAGCGCGAGGACGCCGAACGCGGCGAGCCAGCGCAGCGGCGAGCCCTGCGGGCGGAAGCCGACGGCGAGCGCGACGGCCACGACGAGCACGAGCGCGGCGAGCGACTGGAGCAGGTTGCCCACGACGTGCCCGGTGAGGACCGCGCCGCGCGAGATGGCCATGCTGCGGAACCGCGCGACGATGCCCTCGGCGAGGTCGGTCGCGACCGAGATCGCGGCCCCCTGCGCACCACCGGCGATCGCGAACATGAGGACGCCGGGCACGATGTACTCGACGTAGTCCGCGCGGCCGCCACCGAGCCCGGCGCCGAGGGTCCCGCCGAGCACGTACACGAAGAGCAGCAGGAACAGGACCGGGATGCCCGCCACGAAGAGCGGCACCGTCGGGTAGTAACGGACGTGGACCAGGTTGCGGCGCACCATCGTGACCGCGTCGGCCATGGCGTGGCTCGCGCTCATCGCGGACCCTCCTCGTGCTCGGCGGGACGGGTCGGTGCGCCCGTGAGGGCGAGGAACACGTCGTCGAGGTCGGGCGTGTGGACCGTCAGCGCGTCCACCTCGACGGCCGCACGGTCGAGCCTGTCGAGCACCGCGCGCAGGTCCCGGGCCCCCGTGCCGCCATGGACCTCGAGGGTCAGCGCGGCGTCGTCGGGCCTCGCGTCCGGCAGGGCTGCCGTCGCACCCGCGAACGCCACCGCGTCCGGCAGGCGCAGGCGGATGTGCCCGCCCGGCACGAGGCGCTTGAGCTCGTCCGGGCTCCCCGCCGCCACGATGCGTCCGTCGTCGAGGACCGCGACCTGGTCGGCGAGCTGGTCGGCCTCCTCGAGGTACTGCGTGGTCAGGAGGATCGTGACGCCGTCGGCGACGAGCTCGCGGACCTGGTCCCACATCGCGCGGCGGCTGCGCGGGTCCAGACCCGTCGTCGGCTCGTCGAGGAAGATCACCGCAGGCTCGCCCACGAGTGTCATCGCCAGGTCGAGCCGGCGCCGCATGCCGCCCGAGTAGGTGACGGCCGGTCGGCGCGCGGCGTCCACCAGGTCGAAGCGCTCGAGCAGCGCGGCCGCCCGGCGGGCCCGCTCCGCCTTGCCCAGGTGACGCAGGCGGCCCATGAGCAGCAGGTTGTCCTCGCCCGTCAAGAGGCCGTCGACCGCGGAGAACTGCCCCGTGAGGCCGATCGCGGCACGCACGCCGTCGGGGTCGGCCCGCAGGTCGCAGCCGGCGACGGTGACGTCTCCACCGTCGGGCGCGACGAGCGTCGACAGGATGTGCACGGTCGTCGTCTTGCCCGCGCCGTTGGGCCCGAGCAGCGCGGTGACCGTGCCGGGCGCGACGTCGAGGTCCACGCCGCGCAGCACGCTCGTCGCGCCGAAGGCCTTGCGCAGGCCCCGGACGGTGATCGCCGCGGGATGCCGGGGCGCGTTCATCGGCCCGGCCCGGCCCCGGCCGGGGCTGCACGCCGCACCGTGATGTCGCCGTAGGCGGTGTGGGCGCGGATCTCGACGGCGGGGCCGTCCCCCGGCCCGTCCGTGGGCTCGAGCTCGCTGCGCACCCGGCCGTAGGTGGCGCGCACGTCCAGCCAGGCGGCCACGCCGTCGGCGACACCCACCTCGATGGAGCCGGTCGCCGTGGTGAGCGACACGGGCCCACCGGCGACCTCGCCCAGACGGATCCCGCCGTGCGAGGACCTCGCGGTCACCGGACCGGCGGACCTGTCCACCACGATCGCGCCGTTGCTCGCCTTCACGTGCACCTCGCCGGCGACGGCCCCCACGGCGGTGTCGCCGTTGGAGTTCTTCACCTCGACGCCGCCGTCCGCCTCACGGACGCGCACCGAGCCCGAGCCGGTCGTGACGTCCGCCCGCCCGACCGCGCGCTCGACGAGCACGTCGCCCATGCTCGTCCTGGCGCGCAGGTGCCCGCAGTGGTCGATGCGGATGTTGCCCATGCCGGTGCGCAGCTCGGCGTCGCCGAACTCGCCCTCGCAGGCGAGCGCGCCCATGCCGGAGGTCACGTCAAGGGTGCTGCCGATGGGCACGACCACGGAGAGGTCGATGGCGCCGCCGTCGTTGAGCCACGTGTAGCGGCGCGGCGGACGGCACGTGACGCGCAAGCGGCCGTCGACGAGCTGGGCCGTCGTCTCCTCGGCGGCGCGGACGTCGAGCGCGCGTGCCGGGTTGCGCGGCACGACGGTCACCTCCGACGTGCTGCCGGACGTCGCGACGATGCGGACGTCGGCGCGGACGGCGACGTCGACCGTCAGCGCCACGGGCTGCGGGGTCTCGTAGGTGGTCATCAGCGCACCCACCCGGTGAAGCCCTGGTCGGCAGGACGGCGGCCCGGCCGGCGGTCCGGCGCGTCCGGCTCGACGGCGTCCGTCACCGTGCGGATGAGCCAGGCGTTGACCGAGAGCCCCTGGCGGGCCGCGACGTCCTCCATGCGGCGCTTGAGGTGGTCGGGCAGACGCAGCGTGGTGCGTGACATGCCGCTCTCGGCGCCGTCGAGCGGTGCCGCCGTCTCCTCGGCGGGGCGCGCGGCCTGGGGCGCGGGCTCCTCGCCCCGTCCGGTGACGACGAACTCGGGGTCGCGCCCCCGCAGGCGGACCTCGACGGCGGCGGGGGCGAGCTCGAGCGTGATCTCGCCCGCGGCCGCGGCCAGCGCCTCGAGAAGGACGAGGCGTGCGGCGCTCTCGAGGGGCGCCGTGAGCCGCTCGGCGAGGGCGCGGGCGTCGTCGCCGCCCGCATCCGCCGCGACGGCGAGCTGGTGGTGCAGGGATCCCACGAAGGGTGACAGGTCCATGGCGCCATGATGACGTCATGGTGACGTCATCGTCAAGACGTTCGACGTCGACCGTGGCGTCAACGCGACGTCAGGGGTGCGTGCCGCCGCATCCAGCTCCGCGTCCGGGAGCCCGGGGCCGGGCTGGGACGGCGTCGCCGCGCCGCTGCGCGCCGTGCGCCGGAGGCTCAGCCGACGAGGACGACGCGCAGGTCACGCGGGCCGTGGACACCCTCGACGCGCACGAGCTCGATGTCGCTCGTCGCGCTCGGCCCCGAGACCCACGTCAGCGGACGCTCGGGATGCTCCCCGAGGAGCGCGACCGCATCCGGCACCCCGGGCACGACCTGCCCGTGCGCGACGACGCAGACGTGGCGGTCCGGGAGCAGCGTGACCACGCGACGCCCTTGGTCAGGTGCGCCGTCCAGCACGATCGTGCCGGTCTCCGCGACGGCGACGCGGCACGCGGTGAGCGCCGCACCGACGGCGTCGAGCGCGGCGTGCGACAGGGGGTGCGCGGGGTCGTCGACGAGGACCTCGACCCCTGCGGCGTCGAGGTCCGCGAGCCACGCCCGGTCCAGCCCCGCGGGCACGACGACGCCCGGGACGCCCTCGAGCTCCTGCGCGAGCACGGCAGGGAGCTCGTCGGGCGAGCACCTCCGCACCGAGGCGCGGTAGTCGAGGAGGCGGTCGACGAGCAGGTCGACGTCGGCGGCTTGGCCCGCCGACCCCGTCGGGCCCCGGTAGCCGCGCGGGGTCCCGTCCGGACCGCGCGTCGGCCCGCCGTCGGGCGCATGCCGAGCCGTGTCACCGGTCACCTGCGGGACCGCACGACCGGACGACGGGGGCGTGGCACCGTCCCCGCGCCCCAGCGCTCGACGCACTGCGGCGAGGACGTCCTGGCGGGCGTCGCTCATGCGCGACCTCCGCGACGTCGCCACAGGTCGCGGAACGAGCGGGGCGGCAGCGCCGGGGCGTCGCGCGCCGCCGTCCAGAGGGAGCCGGGCCACGGCAGCCTGCGGAGCCGCCGGCCCCCGGTGAGGCGCGCCGCGACGGACACGCCGCGCGCCGCCCAGCGGAAGCGCGTGCCGCCCCCGAGCGCGACCGCGGCGACCCGCATGGCGGCCGTCGTGGGGGTCGGGGTCGCGGCCCCGCCCGGGTGCGTCGCACGCTCGCGCAGGTGGACGAGCGCCGACGGGATGTCGATCTTCACGGGGCACGCGTCGTAGCACGCGCCGCACAGGGTCGACGCGAACGGCAGCGACGCCGTCGGGTCGTGGGAGCCCGACGGCCCACCGGTGTCACCGACGCCGAGGAGCTGGGGGGTGAGGATCGCGCCGATCGGGCCCGGGTAGACGGACCCGTACGCGTGCCCGCCGGCACGCTCGTACACGGGGCACACGTTGAGGCACGCGGAGCACCGGATGCAGTGCAGCGCCTGCCGCCCGACGTCGTCCGCGAGGGCGCGCGTGCGGCCGTTGTCGAGCAGGACGAGGTGGAACTCCTGCGGCCCGTCGCCCGGGGTCACACCCGTCCACATCGACGTGTACGGGTTCATGCGCTCACCCGTCGAGGACCGCGGGAGGAGCTGGAGGAACACCTCGAGGTCGCGGAACGTCGGCAGGACCTTCTCGATGCCCATGACGGTGACGAGGACGCGCGGGAGCGTCAGGCACATGCGCCCGTTGCCCTCGGACTCGACGACGGCCACCGTGCCCGTGTCGGCGATCGCCAGGTTCGCGCCGCTCACCGCGACCTCGGCCCGCAGGAACCTCGCCCGCAGGTGCGCGCGTGCGGCCATCGCGAGGTCGTGCGGGTCGTCGGTGAGGTCGGGCGGCGCGTCGTCCATGCCCGCGGCGAAGATGTCCCGGATCTGCGCCCGGTTCCGGTGGATCGCGGGGACGAGGATGTGCGAGGGCATGTCGCCCGCGAGCTGGACGATGCGCTCGGCGAGGTCGGTCTCGACGGCCTCGATGCCCGCGTCGGCGAGCGCCTCGTTGAGCCCGATCTCCTGCGTCGCCATCGACTTGACCTTGACGACCTCGCGGACGCCGTGACCCTGGGCGATGCCGACGACGATCGCGTTGGCCTCGGCGGCGTCGCGGGCCCAGTGCACCGTGCCCCCGCGCGCGACGACGGACGCCTCGAGCTCGACGAGCAGCTCCGGGAGCCGCTCCATGACGTCCGCCTTGACGGCCGCGCCCGCGTCGCGCAGCGCCTCCCAGTCCGGCAGCTCGCCGGTGACGGCGAGCCGCTTGTCGCGGATGGTGCGCGTCGCCCGGCGCAGGTTCGCGCGCAGCTGCGGGTCCGCGAGCGTCTCGTGCGCGGCCTCCGGGAAGCTCGGTCCCCAGCGCAGCGGGTCGCTCGGCGGCGTCGCGGGGAGCGGGTGCACCGCCGCGTCGCCACGCCCGCGCCCGACGGTCGGGCCGCGCCCGACCTGTCCGTCGGGGACCCGCCTGCCCGGCATGCCGAGCGGGACGGCGCTCATGCGCGTCCGCCGGCGGGCGCGGCCGTCGTCGGCGCGGCCGGTCGCTGCTCGGGCCGCCACGGGCGCTCGCGCGTGGACGCCAGGATCTCGGCGAGGTGAACCGCCCGGGCGCGGCCGCCCGCACGGCTGAGCGCACCGTCGATGTTCATGAGGCAGGACCAGTCGCCCGCCGTGACGACGTCGGCGCCGCTCGCCGCGACGGCGTCCGCCTTGTCCGCGACCATCGCGCCGGACGTGTCGGCGTTCTTGAGCGCGAACGTCCCCCCGAACCCGCAGCACTGGTCCGCGTCCGGGAGGTCCACGAGCTCGAGGCCGTCGACCGCGCGCAGCAGGCGCGTCGGGCGGTCCCCCACACGCAGCAGGCGCAGCGAGTGGCACGTCGGGTGGTACGTCACCGTGCGCGGGAACCACGCGCCCACGTCGGTCACGCCGAGGACGTCGACCAGCAGCTCGCTCAGCTCGTACGTGTGCGCCGCGACCTGCTCGGCGGTGTGCGCGAGGCGCGCGTCGCCGTGCCGCCGGGCGACGACCGACTGCTGGTGGCGCACGGACCCGACACACGAGCCGGACGGCGCGACGACAGCGTCCCACTCCCCGTCGAGCACGGGCGCGAAGGTGCGCACGTGGTTGCGGACGATGCCGACGGCCTCGGGCGCGTAGCCCGTGTTGACGTGCATCTGGCCGCAGCACGCCTGGCCCTGCGGCACGTGCACCTCGTGGCCTAGGCGCTCGAGGAGACGCACCGTCGCAACGGCGGCGCCGGGGAACACGGCGTCGACCAGGCACGTCGTGAAGAGCGCGATCCGCACGCCCACCTCCTCGTCGGCTCGTGACCTGGCCGACCTCGCTGCCCGCCGGGCCCTCATCATGCCCTCCGGGTCGGAGGGCCACCTGCGATGCGCCCGACCGTGGCCGCATCGCCGTAGTCCGGTGCACGGTCGCGGTGCGACCGGTTGATGGAGCGATTCTACATGCTGAAACTGATTTCCTTGGGTTGAATAGCCAGGTCAGCAACGGCTAGCCTGACCGGGCGCCGGCGCGGAGCCGGTCCCGCCACTACCCCCTGGAGCACCATGCGCTTCCTTCGGGTCGGCCCAGCCGGCAACGAACGACCGGTCGTCGAGCAGGACGGCGTCACGTACGACCTCTCCGACCGGACGCCGGACATCGACGGGGCATTCCTGTCCGGGGGCGGCATCGCGGCGACGCGCGCGGACCTCGCGGCCGGCGCGCTGCGACCGGTCGACGTCGACGGGCAACGGCTCGGCGCCCCGCTCGCACGCCCGCACGCGGTCTGGTGCATCGGCATGAACTACGCGGCGCACGCGGCCGAGTCCGGCTCGCCGCCGCCCACCGTGCCCGTCCTCTTCTTCAAGACACCCAACACGGTCGTCGGCCCGCAGGACGACGTGCTCGTCCCCCGCGGCTCGAGCCACACGGACTGGGAGGTCGAGCTGGCGATCGTCATCGGCCGCCGCGCCCACCTCCTGGACTCGCCCGAGCAGGCCAGGACGCACATCGCCGGCTACACCATCTCCAACGACGTGTCCGAGCGCGCCTTCCAGCTCGACGTCTCCGGCGGCCAGTGGTCCAAGGGCAAGTGCTACCCGACGTTCAACCCGCTCGGCCCCGCCCTGGTCCCCGCCGAGGACCTCGACCCCGACGCGCTGCGGCTGCGCTCGTGGGTCAACGGGGAGCCGCGCCAGGACTCGACGACGGCCGACATGATCTTCGACGTCGGCCACATCGTCTGGCACCTCTCGCAGTTCGCCGCGCTCGAGCCGGGCGACGTCGTCAACACCGGCACGCCCGAGGGCGTCGCGCTCTCGGGCCGGTTCCCCTACCTCGAGCCGGGCGACGTCGTGGAAGTCGGCATCGACGGCATCGGGCGGCAGCGGCAGGTCATGCGCAGCGCCTGACGTGGTGGCCCTGCGGGCGGCCCGACACCTCGGTGCCGGGCTGGCCGCGAGGCCCCGTCGGCTCGGTGCTGCGCTCGACCGACAGCGTTCAGTGCCGCGCCCGCCCGACGGCGTCGCGCAGGGCCTCACCCGCGAGGGCCGCGACGCGCGTATGGCCGGCCTCGCTCAGATGGACGCCGTCGTCCGTGCAGCCGGGCAGCCACCCGCCGCTCATCTCGACGGCCCTCGCGACGTCGACGACCGCCGCGACGGGGGCCGGGCACGAGCGCAGCCACGCGTTGAGGTCGCTCCGCGCAGCCTCCCGGTCGCACGCTCCGGGTCCGTCGTCCGTAGCGATGGGCGGCACCGTGGCTGCCAGGACCCGCCAGCCGCGCTCGGCGAGCAGGCGCCAGTGGGACTCGAGGGCGGCCCGCGCACGAGCCGCCGACGGCCCCGGGCCCTGCAGGTCGTTGGTGCCCAGGGCGCTCAGCGCCCACGTCGGCCGGACCCATGCGGCGAGCGCGAGCCGCCGACGCAGGCCCTCCACCCGCGCGGCGTCGTCGGCCGTCGCCCCGCTGACCGAGAGGTTCAGATACGGGACGTGTCCCGCGAGCGCGCGGTGCACCCACCCGAGGTGCTCGGCGGTCCCCCTGCGATCGCCGAAGCCGACCCCGTTCGAGTCGCCGAGGACCACACCCACGGGCGCCCCGGGGACACCGCCCTCACCGAGCAGCGCCCACGGGGCGTAGCCGTACGCCGTCGAGGGCGCCGGCGCGGGACCCCTCAGGAGGTCCTGCGCGAGGGACCACTCCCCCGCCGCCGCGTCCGTCTGGGGCCCCAGGGGGAACCGGCCGCCGGGCGGCACCCGGACGACGGTGCGGCTGACCAGGACATCGCCCGGCGCCACCGCCAGCCCGATCCCGTCGGACAACGCGTGGGCACCGGGCGGCAGCTCGAGGACGTCATGCCCGTCGAACCGCACGTCCATGGTCACGGTCCCGGCGCCACGCCCGCCCGGGCGGAGCTCGAGCGCCGAGCGCACCTCGATCGGCGCGGGACCGTCGGCCTCCCGGCCGCCGTCGTCGTACCAGTTCGCGAACCCCAGCCGGACCGACGCGGCCTCGACGTGCACCCGGTGGGCCATCGACGTGGTCCGCACGCGCTCCCCCGGGGCCGACAGGTGTCGATCCCCTGTGACCCGCACCAGCACGTGCGGGTTGTCGGCCACCGGGAGGAGCCGCCCCGTCATCCCTTCAACCCACCCGCGAAGCCCTGGATGATGTGGCGCTGGAGGAAGAAGTACACGACCAGGACCGGCAGCGCGGCGATGACCATGCCCGCGAAGATCAGGCCCCACTCGCTCGCGAACTCGCCCTGGAACGAGAACACCGCGACGGGCAGGGTGCGGTTGGGCGTCCCGGACATGTAGAGCAGCGGCACCAGGAAGTCGTTCCAGGTGTTGATCGCGTTGATGATGATCACGGTCCCGGTGACCGGCCGCAGCAGCGGGAAGACGACGTGCCAGAAGGTCCGCCACCACCCCGCGCCGTCGATGCGTGCCGCCTCCTCGAAGCTCGGCGACTGCGTCTTGAGGAAGCCCGCGTACAAGAAGACGGTCATCGGCATGAGCGAGCCCGCGTAGAAGATGATGAGCGCGGTGTGCGTCTGGAGCAGCCCGACGTCGCGCATGAGCATGTACAGCGGCACCATGCCGAGCTGCCCGGGGATCATGAGGCCGAGCAGGAAGAGCATGAGCTTGGGACCGCTCGTGCGCCGCGCCCCCCGCACGATCGCGTAGCCGGCCATGGCGCCGATGATGATCGCGACCGTGATGCTGACCGCTGTCACGAGCACGCTGTTCACGAGCGCACGGCCGAGGTCCGCCTCCGTCCAGGCCGTCTCGTAGTTGCCCAGGAAGAAGCCCTCGGGCAGCGCCACGGTCGACGCGGCGATCTCCGGCTGCGTCTTGAACGACATCGACACGAGGATGTACAGCGGGATGAGGTACGCGATCGTGACCGGGATCATCACGAGCTCGAGGACCGGCCTCCCGTACGCACCCCGACGACGACGGCGCGGGGCGCGGCCGGTCGGCGGTGCGGGGGACGCGGCGGGGGCCACCTGGACCACGGAGGTCATGCGTCGACCTCCCCGCGCCGGGTCACCGACATCTGGAGGAACACGATGAGCGCGACGATCATCGTCAGGACCAGGGCGATCGCCGAGCCGTAGCCGTAGTTCCCGTACACGAACGCCTCCTTGTACATGACCAGGGACAGCGTCTGGGTCGAGACGCCGGGGCCGCCGCCCGTCATGACGAAGACCTGGTCGAAGAGCTTGAGCGACGACGTCATCGTCAGCGCGGTCGCGATCGTGACCGCCTGACCCAGCAGCGGACGCGTGACGCTCCAGAACTTGCGGACGGTCCCGGCACCGTCGATCGCAGCCGCCTCGTAGAGCTCCTCGGGGATGCCCTGGAGGCCCGCGAGGAAGATGACCATCGACATGCCCACGTGGTGCCAGATGACGCTCGCGATGATCGACCACAGCGCCAGGCGCTCGTTGCCGAGCCAGCTCTGGCGCAGGCCCTCGAGACCGATCGCGCTCATCGCGCTGTCGAGCGGGCCGCCAGGCGTGTAGATGTACTGCCACAGCAGACCGGTGATGACGGGCGGGAGCATCATCGGGGCGAAGAACACCGTGCGCAGCAGGTTGCGGCCGCGGATCGCGCTGTTGAGGGCCAGCGCGAGGAGCAGCCCGAGGCCCGTCTGCACGATCGTGAGCACCACGGCGATGGTCAGCGTGTTGGTGAGCGACGCCGTCGCGGTCTGGTCGCCGAGCATCTGCCGGAAGTTGTCCAGGCCCACCCAGCTCGCCTCGGCGCTGCCGCGCCAGTCCGTGAACGCGTAGAGCGCGCCGGCGAGGCTCGGGTAGAGGACGACGACGCCGTAGACCGCGAGCGCCGGGAGCAGGAACCACTGCGGCACCTGACGCATCGCGGCGCGTCGGCGCCGCCCGGGCACGCCCGAGGAGGGCCGCGTCGCGACCCTCCTCGGACTCGTCGAGATGCTCAACGCGAGGCCGCCTCGTAGGCCGCGTCGAGGGCCTCGAGCAGGTCGTCGACCGTCGCCGAGCCGCTCACCATCTGCTGCCCAGTGGTCATCAGCGCATCCGCGATGGTGCCTGCGGGCCAGGCGTGGTTCGCGAACGGCGTCGTGCGACCCGAGTCGAGGTACGGCTGCACCGAGCGGTTGAGGCCGTTGTCCACGGGATCGGCGTTGGTCAGCGCGGGGATGGCGCCGGTCGCCTCGGCCCAGGCGGCCGTGCGCTCGGGCGCCGAGATGTACTCGAGGAAGGCCGTCGCCGCAGCGGCGTGCTCGGCGTCCTTGTTGACGACGAGGTAGTCGGGGCTGAAGGGGATGTGCGTCTCCTCCGGGTCGTCGCTCGCGGGGAACGCGAAGGACCCGAGGCGATCCTCGCCGCCTTCGAAGAAGCCCGCGAGGACGGGCGACGCGGCCGACGGCATCACGACGATCGCGGCCTCACCGCTGCCGACCGACTGCATGGCGGGGTCGCCCGGCATCCCGAGCGGGTCCGGCGTCGTGTAGCCGTTGTCGATGAGCCACATGAGCTTCTCGAAGGTCTCGCGCCAGCCGGCCGACTCCGCGAAGCTCGTCTCGCCGGCCTCGAGGTCCGCGTAGAAGTCGGGCTCCGCACCGTTGACCAGCGTCGCCGACAGCGCGTACGTGAGGAACTGGATCACGTAGTTGTCCGCCAGGCCGAGCGCGATCGGCACCTTGCCCGCCGCCTTGAGCTCGTCGAGGACCTCGACGAGCTCGTCCCAGGTCGTGGGCGGCTCGACGCCGACCTCCTCGAACACGTCCTTGTTGTAGAACGCGAGGATCGCCTGGCCGAACGTCGGGTAGGCGTACACCGCGTCGCCGTCCTGCTGGAGGGGCGCGAACGACTCGGGGACGTACTGGGCCCACTCCTGGTCGGAGAGGTCCATGAGGACGCCCTCGTTGGCGAGGTTGAGCACCGACGAGGGTGCTGCGTAGCCGGGCGCCGACCGGTAGATGTCCGGGGCGGTTCCGGAGGTGATCTGGATGCGGAGCTGCTCGTTGAGCGCTCCGGCCTCGGCGTACGTCCCGTTGACCGCGACGCCGGTCTCGGCCTCGAAGTCCTCGGTGAAGAGCTCGAGACCGCGTTCGCTGGTGGTCGCGAGCGTCAGGGTGCCGCCCAGGTCGCCGTCGGCGTCCGGGGTCTCGGCCCCCTCCGACGCGTTGCCGCTCGAGCACGCGGCGAGCAGGGCGAGAGCTGTGGCGGCGCCGACGGCGGCAAGGCCGCGGTGCCTCAGGTCGACATCCATGATTCCTCCATTGGATCCATCGGACGGGGGGTTCGGTGCCAGGACTCGAGCAGCCGGCCGGCGGCGGTCGCCGCAGGTCCGGACGTCATGCGTGCACGGGGTCGAAGACCACGAGCACCTTGCCTGCGACGTCGTGACCTCGTGCGAGGTCGCTGAACGCTGCGGGCGCCTCCTCCGGGGTGACCCGGAGGGAGATGAGGGATGCCAGGAGGTCGGGGACCTCGCCGGCCCACCGGGCCGTGGCGGCGAACTCGGCCGGCGAGTAGCAGAACGCGCCGACGAGCGTGCGCTCCTGGGTCGAGACGGCGAACGCGTCCAGGCGCACGTCGGGTGCGGCCATGCCGACCAGGACGCACCGGCCGCCGGGCTGCGTGGCGTTCAGCGCGGTCGCGATCGTGGCCGAGGAGCCGACGGCGTCGAGCGTCACCTCAGCGGGGCCGCCAGCCTGGACCTGCTCCGCGACGTCGCCGGCCGCCGGGTCGAGCACCTGCGCACCGAGGCCCGCCACGAGCAGTCGGCGTGACTCGAGGGGTTCACTGACCCGGATGCGCCCGGCACCGAGGCGCCGGCACGCGAGCACCGCAGCCTGGCCGATCGGTCCCCCACCGAGCACGAGGACGTCCGCCCCCTCGCGGACCTCTCCCCGTACGGCTGCGTGGTAGCCGACGGCGAGCGGCTCGACGAGGGCTCCGTGCGTGACTCTGGAGGCACCGGAGGAGCCGGAGGTGAAGGGCACCACGTTGCTGGCGGGGACCGCGAGGTAGTCCGCGAAGGCGCTCGTGAGATCGGGGTCGACGCCGATGACCCGGCGGCTCCGGCAGATGTGGCCGCGACCGGCGTGGCAGGCGGGGCACTGCCCGCAGGCGAGGCCGGGGTTGACCGTGACGAGGTCGCCCAGGCCGGCTTCCCCGCCCCGTGCGCCTGGGCCGAGGCCGACGACGGTGCCGACCGTCTCATGGCCCATGACCTGACCCGGGCGGCGCCGCCCGTTCTCGCCCGTGTACCCATGGAGGTCGGAGCCGCAGATGCCCGTCGCGTGGATGCGCAGCAGGACCTCGCCGGGGCCGGCCTCGGGCGTGGGCAGCTCCGCGACGGAGAGGTGTCCGTAGTCCTCGAGGACGAGCGCTCGCATCGTCGTCGGAGGCGCTGCGGTGAGCTGGGCCATCGAACCTCGGTCTCGTCGTCGAGTGTTTCACCAGTTGAACGGTGATTCCTGATGCTGAACCGAGGTTAGCCCGGCACATGCCGTGGATGCAAGGACCGGGTCGCCTGACCGGCACCGATGCCCGGTCAGGTCGCTCAGGGGAGCCGCCCGAGCCGGTCGAGGACACGCGCGAGTGCGCCACCCAGGACCTCCTCGACCTCCTGCGAGGCGAGCCCCGCGCGTCGGCGGACGACCTCGAGGGACTGGCGGTAGGTCAGGTGCCGCGCCGCGACGGGGTGGTCCGAGCCCCACACCAGGCGCGCGGACCCGAACGTCGCGCGGAGCTCGCGCAGCACGTGGAGCACGCCCGTGTAGGGCACGTCCCACGGCTCCGGAGCGAGGTAGTGGAAGCCGGACACCTTCACGTGGGCCGACGGCGCGTCGGCCAGCGCCACGAGGCCGTCCAGGTGCGGGCGCGAGGCGGGGTCGACCAGGCCCTGGTGATGGATGAGCACGGGCGCCGCCCCCGGGTGCTCCAGCAGGAGGGCACGCAGGTCGGCGTGCCACACCGGCGGGACGTGCAGGCTCACGAGGACGCCGAGGTCCGCAGCGCGCTCCAGGAGGTCGCCCGCCTCGCTCGTGCGCAGCCAGCCGTCGTCCTCGTCAGCGAGGTAGTGCGTGACCCCTACCGCTCCCGTGCGCCCCACCTCGTCCTCGAGCCGCCGAGCGATCCCCGCCCGGTGGTAGCTCGCGGACCAGCGCGAGTCGACGTCGACCACCGCCAGCAGCCGTCCGGGGTGGCGCCTCGCCGCCGCCGCGACGTAGTCGTTGTTGTCGCTGTTGGCCGTCCGGGGGTCGGGCCCCCCGATCCGGGCGGCGACGACGAGGGCGGCGTCGACGCCGTGCTCGTCGAGGGTTCGTAGGAGGCGGCCGGAGCGAGCCCGGTCCGGGTCGGGCTCGTGCGCGTCGTAGGGCCAGGTCCGCCAGGCGTGGCAGTGGGCGTCGAGGATCACGCAGGGCCTCCCGAGGTCCGCGGCCGGCCCACCGCGCTGGTGGACAGCCGGTATCGGACGCTAGTAGTTTGCGTTTCCTAGGCGCAACACCGATTCTCGATACTGAACGGGTGACCATGGCTGAGCACGACGCACCCCGGTTCGCGACCCCAGCGGCCGCCCGGACGCTCCAGGTCCTCGAGCTGCTCGCCGACACGGGCGAGAGCCTGAACCTCACCGAGATCGCGGCGCGCCTCGACCTGCCCAAGTCGAGCGTCCACCACATGCTCGCCGTGCTCACCGAGTTCGGCTGGGTCGAGCGCGACCCCGAGACGCTGCGGGTCACGCTCGGGCTCCGCGCCTGGGAGGTCGGCCAGGCCTACCACGTGGCGCAGTCCATGACGCAGCGCGCACGGCCCTTCATGGACCGGGTGCGGGACGAGATCGGCGAGACCGTGCGCCTCGCCGTCCGCTCCGGCACCGACCAGGTCTGCATCGCGAAGAGCGCGGGCCCGCACCAGCTCGTGTTCGACCAGCGGGTCGGCGCACGCCTGCCCTGCCACGCCACGGGCCTCGGCAAGGCCCTGCTCGTCGGGCTCACGGGGCCCGAGCTCGAGGCCCTCTACGCGGACGGCCTCGAGCAGTACACCGAGACGACCCTGCCCGACGTCGCGAGCCTGCGCGCCGAGCTCGAGGTCGCGGCAGGCTCGGGCTACGCCGAGGACCACGGCGAGTACATCCTCGGCATCCGCTGCGTCGCCGTGCCCGTGCGCCGGCCCGACGGCGTCATCGTCAGCGCCCTGTCCGTGAGCGGGCCGACGCGACGGTTCGACGACGCGCACGTCGCCGAGTCCCTCGACTCCCTCCAGCGCGCCGCGCGCGAGCTCGGACGACGCCTCGGCGAGGAGACCGACCTGACCTGAGCGCCGACGGCGCTCGCCGGGGGCGACGACGCCCCACCCGACCAGACGGAGCCACAGTGCCGCACGCCCAGACCCGTCCCGTGCTCGAGCGAGCAACCCTCGAGACGTCGCTCAAACCCTTCCACCCGGCCGACCGGGACTCCTGGGAGCAGACGGCACGCGCCCTCTTCGAGCAGTGGACGCCGCTGCTGCGCACGGCCCGCACGTGCTCGGTGCTGCTGTGGGTCTCGGACGGCAGCGAGATCCTGGACTGGGCGGGCGACCTGGACGACGAGCTCGAGTGGGCCCGCTACATCGGCTTCTGCAACACCGGCGCCGGGCCCTACGGCGAGCCCAAGGAGCCGGGCCGCGTCGCCGTGCCCTACCGGGACGGACCTGCGACGCTGCGGTACGCCGACGTCGCCGAGCTCGTGGCGATCCTGCGTCGCGTGGGCACCGAGCTGGGCCGGCCCACCGAGGTAGGGGCGACCTTCGACCCCGGGCCCGAGTTCGCGCCGTCGTCGTTCAAGTACGAGCGGCACCCCGAGGTCGTGGCCCGCGGCGAGGAGATCGGCATCGGCCCGATCATCCAGATGGTCAGGCACTTCAGCACCCTGCACGCCGACGAGCGCCGGTACGCGGCCTTCCCGGACGGCATCGTCGAGGGCACGTCGTTCGGCGAGTTCCTCGGGCGCCAGGCGCAGCACTACGTCGACGCGCTCGGCTTCGACTACCTGTGGCTCTCGAACGGGTTCGGCTTCAGCTCCTACGCCTGGTCCGAGCTCGGGGAGACGTTCGACGGCGCGCGGTTCAGGTCCGAGCGGGTCGGCGAGCTGCGGGACCGCGCGCTGGGCTTCTGGGCCGACCTCCACGCCCACCTGCGCGTACCCGTCGAGGTCCGCGGCACCAACCAGACGGCCGGGATCGACATCGGCGCCGACGCCGTCCCCGCGCTCGAGATCTACGAGCGCGGCCACGTCGCGTCGCCGCCGCCCAACTCCCCGTGGGGGCCGCTCAACGAGGACTTCGGCATCGAGCTCGCGGGCTTCATGTCGCGCATCGCGCACCTGCCGCGCGGCTCCGCGGGCTACCGCTTCCGGTTCTACGCGAACGACCCGTGGTTCTGGCAGCAGCCCTGGTGGGACTTCTACGACCGCCAGCCGTTCGACATCGACCTCCCCCTCGCGGTCAGCCGCCTCGACCAGGACGGCACGGTCCACGGTGCGCGCGAGGTCAACGTCCTCACGGTCGACACCGCGCACGGCGTGCTGGACGAGCGGTGCGGCCGCGAGGTCGGCGGGTACGTGGCACGCGCGCTCGAGGCCCGGCCTGACGCCGCGGGCCCGCTCGTGTGGGTCTACCCGTTCCGCGAGTACCACGAGGCGATGGCCGCGGACCCGTCGTCGATCGCCCGCCCGCACGCCGAGGACTGGGCCCTGACCGCGGCGATCAACGCCGGGCTCCCGCTCAACACCGTCGTGTCGACCGACGCCCTGCCCGGCGCGCATGCCGCGGGTGCCCTCGCGTCGCGGGTCCTCGTCGTGCCTGCGGGAGCGCTCGCCGACCACGTCGTCGAGGTGCTCGACTCGCACGCCCGCGCGGGCGGCACGGTCGTCGTGCACGGCTCCACCGCCGGGCTGGGCGCGCGCGCCCTCGACCTGCTCGGTGTGGGGCCCACGGATGCGGGCGTCGCGGGCGCGCTCCGGGTACGCACCGCGCTCGGCGGCGACCGGGTGCGCGACGGCGAGCTGCCGCGCACGCTCCACCACGAGGCGTCCGTGTCCCACGGCGACCTCACGGAGCAGGTCCGGACGTCGGACGTCGAGGTCCTCGTCACGGTCGAGGGCACCGGTGGGACCCACCCCTGGGCGACCTCCCGGGGCGTCGGCGCCGGCCACGTGCTGTGGGCGCGGGGGTCCGCACCGTTCACCTACGCTCCGCCCGACGCGCGCGGCGTGCGGGCGCACGTGGGCGTGGACCGCTCCGCCCACCTCGACCCGGGTGCGCTGCTGCGCGACGTCGTCGGGACGGCGGGCCTGACCGTCGGGCACGAGCTGCGCACGCCGGCGTCGGGGCGCGTCGTCCTGACGGTCCACCGCAGCGACGGCGCCTGGTGGTTCGCCGGCTACCTCGCCGACACGACGACGTCCGTGCGGCTCGGGCTGCCCGACGGCGCACCCCTCCTGACGCAGCACAGCTGCTGGTTCGACGACGGCGGCGCGACCTACCACCTGACGGGCGCGACCAGGGCGGAGTGCCGCGTGCTCGTCCGGCGGGCCCGGCACGGGACCCTGCGCTGCCGCGAGGTCGCCCCGTACCCGGCCGACATGAGCAGGGCGCTGCAGGTCGAGGGCCTGCACGACGCCGACGTCGCGCTCGAGCTGCCGCCCGCCGCGCGCCTGCGGCTCGTGGTCGCCGGGCAGGAGGTCGACTGCGGCCCCGCGGGTACCGAGCCCCGGCGCCACGAGCTCCGCGGGGTGACGGGGACGCTCACCCTGAGCTGGCAGGAGCTCGACCGGTGACCCGCATCACCACGGTCCGTACCCGCACCGCACCGTTCTCCTCCGGCACCTGGCTCGACGAGGTCCGCGTGTCGACCCCCATGGCCCCCTTCCCCGAGCACGCCGAGCGCCGGTCGACGTGGCGCGGGCCGGGCGCCGACGTCGTGTGGACGCACGTCGCGACGGCCGACCCCGAGGTGTTCGGCATCGGCCAGGCCCGGGGCGGCGCCGTCGTCGAGTCGCTCGTCCAGGAGCACCTCGTGCCTCTGCTCAGCACGCTCGACCCGACCGCACCCGTGCACGCGGCCGCCGTCCTGCGTCGCGCGGTCGCCCCCTACGCCGAGGGCGGCGTCGCCGAGATGGCGGTCTCGGCCGTCGAGCTCGCCCTGTGGGACCTGAGCGCACGGGCGGCGGGCCTGCCGCTGTTCCGCCTGCTCGGCGGCACCGCGGACGCGCTCCCGTACTACCTGACGACCCCGGCGCCCGAGCTGCTCGACCGCCCCGAGGTCGCGCACATGCTGCCCGGCGCGCGCTGCGTCAAGGTCCCCATGGCGTACGGGCCCCACGACGGCCCGGCCCGGATGCGCGACAACCTGGCCCGGCTCGCCGCCGTGCGCGAGCGCGTCCCCGCGGGCATCCCGCTCGCGGTCGACTGCTTCATGTCCTGGGACCTGCCGTATACGCTCCGGTTCGTCGCCGCCGCACGTGACCTCGACCTCGCCTGGGTCGAGGAGCCCCTCAACCCGGGCGACGTCGCCGGGCACCGTGAGCTGCGCGCACGCCTCGGCCCCGTGGCGCTCGCCGCGGGTGAGCACGCCTTCGGCCTGCGGGCCGGGCGCGCCCTCGTCGAGCAGCGCGCCGTCGACGTGCTCCAGAGCGACGTGACGTGGTGCGGCGGGCTCGACGTCGCGCGCACGCTCGGGGCGCTCGCCCAGGACGCCGGCGTACTCTTCGCCCCGCACGCCTCCGCGATGCAGCCGTGGGCGGTCCACCTCCTCGCCGCGACGGGTCCCGGTGCCGTCGCCGAGGTGCTCCTGGGCCTCGAGGACGGCGTGCAGGTCCCGCGCCCCGGTGACGGACCCGGCGTCGGGATCCGCCCCGAGGAGGTCGGGCTGTGACCGCACGCCCGGTCCGCGTCGCGGTCGTCGGGGCCGGGTGGTGGTCGACCGACCACCACGTGCCGGCCCTCCTGGGGCACCCCGACGCCGAGGTCGTCGCGGTGTGCGACCCCGTGCCGGATCGCGCCCAACGGCTCGCGGCGCAGGCCGGCGCGCTCGCCGCCGCGAACCTCGACGACGCCCTCGCGTGCACGCAGGTCGACGCCGTCGTGATCAGCACCCCGCACGTCACGCACCACGCCCTCGTCGGCGCGGCGCTCGACGCGGGCCTCGACGTCCTGGTGGAGAAGCCGCTGGCGCTCACCGCGGACCACGCCTTCGACCTCGTCGAGCGGGCCGAGCGCCTCGGCCGGCACCTCGTGACCGGCTACACGCACCAGCTCGACGCGGGTGCCGGCGCCGCGCGCAGCGCCGTCCGTGCGGAGATCGGCGACCTCGTGCAGGTCACCGTCGAGTTCTCCTCCCGCGCGGGCGACCTCTTCGTGGCCGCGCAGCACGGCATCGGCAGCGACGACCGGGGACGGCACCCCGAGGCGTACTCCGCAGCCAACGGCGGCGGGCAGGCGCACACCCAGCTCACGCACGCCCTCGGCATGCTGTGCTGGGCCACCGACGAGGAGCTCGCCCAGGTCGCCGCGTTCGTGGGGAGCCACGGCCTCGACGTGGACGTCGACGACGCGGCCGCCTTCCGGATGCGGGGCGGCGCGACGGGCGTGGTCGTCGGGAGCGGGGCGACACCCTCCGGCTCGCCACCCCGTCAGCACGTGCGCTACCTCGGGACCCGCGGCACGGTCGAGCAGGACCTGCACCGCGCACGCGTCGTGGTGCACCGGGCCGACGGCAGCCAGGTGCACCACGAGCCCGGCCAGCACACCCCGGCCTACCAGGCTGGTGCCCCGGCGCGCGCTCTCGTCGACGTCGTCCTCGGGCGCACGGAGAACCCGGCTCCCCCGCGGCCGGCCGCCGCCGCGGTCGCCGCCGTCGAGGCGCTGCTGACGGCCGCACGCGAGCACCGCGTGGTCGACGTCGCGCCCCTCCCCCCGCCACCCGGGGTACGGCCGCTCGGCTGATCGACGGGGCCGGGGCCCCTCTGGTGACCTGCAGCAGCGGGGCCCTCGGGTGACCGGCACGGCCCCGGCTACTCACCTGACCGGGAGGCCTGGGCTACTCACCTGACCCGTGCCAGCCGGCCGGTCAGCCGACCCGAGCGGCCCCGAGGTCCCCTGCATGCCGCAGCACGGGCCAGGCCGCGAAGGCGCCGTCGGGCCGGGACGTGCGCACACCGATGGTGACCTCCTGGCCGGCGAGGAGCGTGACCATCCCCGCGTCGACGCGCGCGCCCGGGTCCACCCGGTCCACGTGGAGAGTGAGGTCGCGCACGTACGCGTAGGCGTGGACGTCGAGCTCGACGCCGCCCGCGACCGCCCGCACCGTGACGCTCACGGGCTCGCGGTCGAGCGCCTGGTCGGCGACCTCGGCGTAGTCCCACACCGCACGCCCGTACCCGGGCACATCGACGACGAGGACCTCACGCGCGGGGTCGGCCGCATGGGCCAGGTCCGCGGGCAGCAGGAGGGTCTGCTGCCCGTGCCCATCGACGCGCGCCGCGAGCTCCGCGCGCGCGAGCTCGACGCCGTCGAACGTGGTCCTGCGGGCCGTGACCGTCCCCGCCCACGGCTCGCCCGTGTCCTCGACGAGCACGACGCTCAGGCCCGCGTCACGAGGCTGGACCGTGACGAGCCTTGGCGCGTACGCGGCGCGCAGGGCGAACCAGAGGGGCTTGCGGTGCTCGTGGAAGTCGACGGCCGCCCAGGAGATCACCGGCCAGCTGTCGTTGAGCTGCCACATCACGACCCCGGTGCAGCGCGGCGCGAGGGAGCGCAGGTGCTCGATCCCGTACCGGACGGCGTGGGCCTGGTTGAGCTGGGTCGCCCAGTGCCAGTCCTCGATGGTCGTCGGGGCCGGCAGGTGCCCGGCGAGGCCCCGCTCGAGCTTCCCGTTGCCGTCGGCCGCCTTCTGGTGGACGAGCATGTGCGGGCCGTACGGGTCGAGCGGCTCGTCGTGGACCACGCTCGTGAGCGTGGTCCACGCGGGCGGGCCCTGGAAGCCGAACTCGGAGACGAAGCGCGGCCGGTGGTCGCGGTAGGTCGAGTAGTCCCGCGTGTTCCACACGTCCCAGATGTGCATGGTCCCGTGGTCAGCGTCGTTGGGGTGCGCCCCGGCTCGGAAGGAGTACGGGCTCGCGGGGGTGTACGGCCGCGTCGGGTCGAGCTCGGCCACGACGCGGGGCAGGAGGTCGTGGTAGTAGCCGTCGCCCCACGCCCGTCCGTCGAGCTCCTCCTGCCAGCCCCAGTCGACATGGCCCCAGGTGTTCTCGTTGTTGCCGTTCCACAGGACGAGGCTCGGGTGCGCGGCCAGGCGCGTCACGGCCTCGCGCGCCTCGGCCTCCACCTCTCGTGCGAGCCAGTCGTCCTCGGGGTAGCACGCGCACGCGAAGAGGAAGTCCTGCCACACGAGCACGCCTGCCTCGTCGCACAGGTCGTAGAGGTGCTCGGACTCGTAGAGCCCTCCGCCCCACACGCGCAGCAGGTTCATGTGGGCGTCGGTCGCGTCCCGTACGCGGCGCTCGTACCTGTCGCGCGTCATCTCGGTGACGAACGCGTGGTCGGGGATCCAGTTGGCGCCGCGGACCCGCACGAGCCGACCGTTGACGAGCAGGTGGAAGGGCGTGCCCTCCGCGTCGGGAGTCGTGTCGAGGCGCACGGTCCGGAAGCCGACCCGGCCGGTCCAGCGGTCCGGGGCACCGTCGTCGGGTCGCGCAGCGCCGTCGAGGCCTGCGGCTTGGTCGTTCCCGGCGCCCCCGTCGGACCGGGCCGAGCCGTCGGACCGGGCCGAGCCGTCGGGTCGGGGTGAGCCGAGACGCACGACGACGTCGTAGAGGGGTTGCGCGCCGTAGCCGCGGGGCCACCACAGCCGGACGTCGGGCATCCGGACCTCGACGAGCCCGCGCGTCTCGCCCTCGGGGACCACGGCGGTCGCGCTGCGACCGTCGACCTCGGCCATGACCTCGACCGGGCCGGTGCTGCCGGGGGCGCGCTCGATGTCGACGTGGACGCGGAGCACGCCGGTGGAGCCGTCGACGTCCACGAGGGGACGGACCGCGGCGAGCCGCGCACCCGACCAGCCCTCGATGCCGATCTCCTGCCAGATCCCGGCCGTGGCGACGTCGACTCCCCAGTCCCACCCGAAGTTGGCGGCCGACTTGCGGAGCATGTTGTACGCGTGCGGGTAGTTCCGCGGGAGGGCGCCGTACCGGGCGTCGCGCTCCTCGCCCTCGGTGACGGGCGCGGCGAACGTGATGCTCAGCGTGTGCTGGCCGGGAGCGAGGTCGGGCAGCGCGAAGCGGTGGGTCCGGTGCTGGTTCTCGGCCGTGCCGATGACCCGGCCGTCGAGCACGAGCTCGGCGACGGTGTCGAGGCCTCGCGCGACGAGCGTGTGCTGGTCCGCACCGTCGTCGGCCCAGGTGAACGTCGTCGTGTACTGCCAGACGGTGCGGCCCACCCAGGACAGGAGCGCCTCGTTGTCACCGTCGAAGGGGGACGGGATGAGCCCGGCCGCGAGCAGGTCGGTGTGCACGCACCCGGGCACCGTCGCCGGGACACCCGCGTCGGCGAGGGGCTCGAGCCCGGCGGGGACGGGGGTCAGCGGTCGGAGGTGCCAGCCGGTCGCGATCGAGGTCCACATGTCAGGTCCGTTTCACAGGTTGAAACATCGTTGCGTCTATTGAAGACGCCACTGTAGCGCGGCTACGTTGACGTCTCATCCGGGGCCTGGCCCGGGACCGACACAGGGAGATGCACCGATGCAGCACCTGGACATGACGCGACGCACCGTCCTCAAGGGCCTCGGCGCGGTGGTCGCCACGACGGTTCTCAACCCCGGGCCCGCAGCAGCGGCCGCGACGACCTCCGCCCCGACGACCTGGACGGACGTGCTGGGCCACTTCGAGTCCAGGCACGAGCCCTGGAGCATCACGGTCGGCGCCGAGTACGGCGGCTCCCGGACCGCGTTCACGCGGGTCGCCGAGGGCGCCCCCGTCGGAGGCTGGTACGGCCGCCTGGACACCGACTTCTCGGCCGGAGGCCGCTACGGCGGGCTCGTCAAGACGCTCGACCACCTCGACGTCACGCGCGTGACCATGAAGGTGCGCGCGGAGAACGTGTCGCGGGTGACGGTGCGGCTCGTGAGCGGCGACCGGACGCTGCGCCAGGGCTACGCCGCGGTGACGCCCGGCTCGAGCACCTGGCAGGACGTCGAGGTCACCGCGTGGAACGGCATCGCCGGCTTCGAGGACGCGGTGACCATGCAGATCCAGGTGTGGAAGGACCACCTGACGGGCGGCAACCTGGCCGGGGCGCTCCTGCTCGACGACATCAGGGTCGAGCACACCGTCACGCCCGTGGTTCCCGCCTCCCTCACGACCGCGGGCCTGCCGGTCGTCCTGACGGACGACGAGGACCTCGTCCCCCTCACGGTGCGCGCGACGTACGAGGACGGGAGCACCCGGGACGTCACCCAGCACAGCGACCTCGTGTCGAGCGACCCCGCGGTGCTCACCGTCGACGAGTACGGGTACCTCGTGCCCGTGGGCGCGGGCAGCGCCGTCGTCACCGTCGACCACCTCGGCGCACGTCAGGAGTTCGCCGTCGACGTACGGGCACCGCAGGCGCTCGCCCCCCTGCGCGTCGTCGAGGGGCGCCTCATGGCCGGCGACGCGCCCTTCGGCTTCACGGGCTTCAACTACGACCTGTTCATGCTCAGCTACCCGCGCCGCGCGAGCTGGAGCGGGCTCGACAGCGACATCGCCGTCATGGCCTCGTGGGGGCTCGGGGCCGTACGCGTCCCCATGAACCTGGGCATGGTCCAGGCCGCCCGGGGCGTGTTCCCCGACGACGAGGCGTGGGCCGGTGAGATCGCCGCGCACGGCTTGAACACCGAGTGGATGGCGATGCTCGACCACTTCGTCGAACGCGCCGGCAAGCACGGTGTCCGCACCATCATCGACTGGCACCGTGGCCCCGTGGACCCGTACGACTACTGGATCGGCGGCGTCGCCCAGGACGCCGGCACGGGGAAGCCGGGGACGGCCATCGCCTACCTCGCGCCGTCACCGACCGAGCGCGGCGAGCTCGACATGTCGAACCCCGAGCACCTCGCGACCCTGCTCGACAGCCACCGCTGGATCGCCGCGCACTTCAAGGACGACCCCGCCGTCCTGGGTGTCGAGATCCCGCACAACGAGCCGCACGACGCCTACATGTCGATCCAGTCGAACTGGCGCCACGTGACCGAGCGGTGCGCGGCGGCCGTCAAGGCCGGCGACCCCGAGCGGCTGACGTTCACGATGCCGCCCGCGTACGGCCACGACGTCTCGACGGCCGCACCGACCTGGCAGGTGCCGTTCGGCGTCGACGGGACCGCGCCGCACCACTACCTGCCGAACGCCCCCGTGCCGACGCGCGACGACGCCCCCGACCGGCACTCGCCCTGGCTCGCACGCGACGTCGACGCCGTGTTCAGCCACGCGATCGCCTCGCTGTTCGCCCCGTACTCCACCTCATCCGTGCCCGTGTACAACGGCGAGGGCGGCCACTACGGCTTCGAGTCGTTCCTGCCCGACATGGACAAGGTCGAGGCGGCCGACCTCATGATGGAGGCCGGCATGGTGCAGTACTACGCCGCCGGCGCCGCGGGTCAGCTCCACTGGTCGCTGTGGCACAACGCCAACGACTACGTGCCGTTCGTCGAGTCGTTCGCCCGCCACTACCGCCGCTTCTCACCCGTGTACGCGGCCGGGCCCGTGAGCTGGCGAGGTGCGCGCGTCGCCGTCGTCCAGAACCCGGCGGCGGCGCCCATCTCCAACGGGCACAACTGGTCGGCCGTGCCGTTCGTCAGGCTCGCGCTCGACCTGCACCTGGGCCCGTTCCACCTGCTCACGGACGACGAGGTCATCGACAGGCTGCTCACCCAGGTGCCGTCCGGCCTCGAGCAGGTCGACGGGCTCTCCGCGTCGTTCGACTACGACGCCGTGGTGGTGGACCGGCGCAACCTGGACGAGCGCGTCAGGTCGGTCCTCGAGCGCGACGACCTCGACGTGCCCGTGCTCTGGGTCGACGACATGGAGCAGCTGGGTGCCACGGCGCTGGCGTCGTTCCTCACGGGCGCGGGCGTCCAGGTCGACCGGCGCACGAGCCCCGGCGTCCAGCTCGTGACGGGCCCCGCGCACCTGCTCGTCTACCGGCGCGACGAGCGCAGCCCTGGACGCGTGCGGGTGCACCCGCGGATCCCGGGAGACGGACCGCTCCGACTCGTCGACGAGTCCGGCACCACGGTGTACGACGGCACCTCGGCCGACCTGTGGGACCGCGGCGTGCGCGTCGAGATCGAGACGTGGCGCAGCGCGATCCTGCGCATCGAGCGCTGAGGGCGCGGGCGGCGGGCGCTGGGAGCGGCGGGCGCCGCCCGCACGTCAGGCGTCGACCTGCGCCGACCGGGGCGCGGTGGCCAGCAGCACCTCGGCGACGGCCCGCGCGTCGTGCGCCGCCCTCGGCGACCGCTCGCGCAGGCCGACGACGCTCGCGCCGTCGTAGAGCATGAGGAGGCTGCGCGAGAGCCCCTGGCCGTCGTCGCGGAACCCGTGCGCCGCGAGGAGCTCGGCGATGAAGGCGCGCACGTCCTCCTTGTGGTCCATCGCCTCGCGGTGCGCGGGCTCGTCGGCGTCGGGGATCTCCACGAGCGTGTTGAGGAAGGCGCAGCCGCGGTAGCCGGTCTCCTCGAGGCGCTCGGCGAGCACGTCGAACAGCACGAGGGGGTGGCCGCCGAGCGCCCTCATGCGCGGCTCCGAGACGGTCGCCCAGCGCTCCCGCCGTCGGCGCAGCACGGCGACGACCAGGTCGTCCTTGCTCGCGAAGTGCCGGTAGAAGGACGCCCGTCCGACCCCGCTGGTCGCGAGGATCTGCTCGATGCCGGTCGCGCGGACGCCTTGCGCGTAGAAGAGGTCCTCGGCGGTGTCGAGGAGGCGTTCGCGCGCATGGGTCGCCACGGTCCCCAGGGTACGAGCCCCTTGCCCCAGACGGAAACGATCGGTACCGTCTGCCATGCGGAACCGATCGGTTCCATTTCACCGGGCGGCCGAGCCCCCGCGATGACGCCGCCCCACGAGGAGATCGGACTCATCGTGCGCATCGGCATCAACGGCTTCGGCCGCATCGGACGCAGCCTCGTCCGCGCCGCCCTGACCAGGGGCAGCGACCTGGAGATCGTCGCGGTCAACGACCTCACCGACGCAGCCACCCTCGCCCACCTGCTCCGCTACGACACCGCCTACGGCCGGCTCGGCGTCGAGGTCGAGGTCGACGGGGACGCGCTCGTCGTCGGCGGTCGCAGGGTCCAGGTGACGGCGGAGCGCGACCCCGCCGCCCTCGCCTGGGGCGACCGCGGCGTCGACCTCGTGGTGGAGTCCACCGGCAGGTTCACGACCCGCGCCGCAGCCGCCGCGCACCTCGCAGCCGGCGCCCGCAAGGTCCTCGTCAGCGCCCCCGCCAGCGGTGACGACCTCACGATCGTCATGGGCATCAACGACCACCTCTACGACCCCGCGCTGCACCACGTGGTGTCGAACGCGTCATGCACCACCAACTGCCTCGCCCCCATGGCCAAGGTGCTCGACGACGCCGTGGGCATCGAGAGCGGCGTCATGACGACCGTGCACGCGTTCACCGCCGACCAGAACCTCCAGGACGGCCCGCACCGCGACCTGCGCCGGGCCCGCGCGGCCGCGAACAACATCGTCCCCACGAGCAGCGGCGCCGCCAAGGCCATCGGCAAGGTGCTGCCCGAGCTCGACGGTCGACTGTCCGGCTTCGCGCTCCGCGTACCGGTGCTCACGGGATCCGTCACGGACCTCACCGTCACCGCGTCCCGCGACGTCACGGTCGAGGAGGTCAACGCCGCGTTCCGGGCGGCCGCGGGCGGGCCCCTCGCCGGCGTGCTCGCGTACAACGAGGACCCGATCGTCTCGAGCGACATCGTCGGCAACCCCGCGAGCGCGATCATCGACGCCCCGCTGACCACGGTCGTCGGCCGGACGGTCAAGGTCCTCGGCTGGTACGACAACGAGTGGGGCTTCACCAACCGTCTCCTCGACACGGCGGAGCTCATCGCGAGCCGGTGACGGCGCTCCCGTGACGGGCGGGGTGGGCGAGCGCACGCTCCTCGCCCACCCCGCCGCGTCGCCACCCGGCCGCACGCCGGATGGTGGACGATTCCTCGGGGAACCCGGTGCGCGGCGGGCGAGGCCCGACGCGCACGGCCCGCCACCGCTCGCCACTGCTCGCCGCCGAGAGGACCACTGTGCAGACCGTCACCACCCCCGTCCCGTCAGCCCTCGCGCACCGCGTGGTCGGAACCGACGTCACGCTCGTCGGGCCCGACGGCCGGCCGCTCGCCGACCAGGAGGTGCGGGTCGAGCAGGTGCGGCACGCCTTCGGCTTCGGCAACATCGGGTTCGACCTCATCGGCCTCGCCAACGGCGAGACGGGACGGCCCGCAGGTGCAGGTGACGACGACGCCGCGATGCACCACGAGGTCGGCAGCGCCGCCCCCGAGCAGGCCGAGCACCTCGCCGAGCTGTGGCTCGACGTGTTCAACATGGCCACGCTGCCCTTCTACTGGCGCGCCTTCGAGCCGGAGCGCGGCCGCCCCGACACGGTCCGCCTGCGCCGCGCCGCCCAGTGGTTCGCCGAGCGCGGCGTCACGGTCAAGGGCCACCCGCTCGTGTGGCACACGCTCGCCCCGTCGTGGCTGCTCGGCCTGCCGACCGACGAGGTCGAGCGGGCAGTCCGCGACCGCATCACGCGCGACGTGACGGACATGGCGGGGGCCGTCACGGTGTGGGACGCGATCAACGAGGTCGTGATCATGCCGGTGTTCACCGCGGAGGAGAACGCCGTCACGCCGCTCGCCCAGCGGCTCGGCCGCGTCGGCATCGTGCGGCTCGCGTTCGACACGGCGCGCGCTGCCGACCCGTCGGTGACGCTCCTGCTCAACGACTTCAACCTGTCGCCCGCGTACGAGCAGCTCGTCGAGGAGTGCCTCGAGGCGGGCGTGCGGATCGACGCCCTCGGCCTGCAGAGCCACATGCACCAGGGCTACTGGGGCGAGGAGAAGACGCAGGCCGTCCTCGAGCGGTTCGCGCGCTTCGGCCTGCCCCTGCACCTGACCGAGACCACGCTCGTCTCGGGCGACCTCATGCCGCCGGAGATCGTGGACCTCAACGACTACCAGGTGCCCTCCTGGCCTTCGACGCCCGACGGCGAGGCCCGCCAGGCCGACGAGCTCGTGCGGCACTGCACGACGCTCATGGCCCACCCGTCCGTCGAGGCGTTCACCTACTGGGGCATCTCCGACGACGGCGCCTGGCTCGGCGCCCCGGCGGGCCTCGTGCGGACCGACGGGACACCCAAGCCCGCGTACGACGCGCTGCGCCGGCTGGTCAAGGAGGACTGGTGGCTCGCGCCCACGACCGTGCGCACCGACGACGCCGGACGCGTGCGCGTCGAGGGGTTCGCGGGGACGTACCGGGTCGAGGTCGGCGGCCGCTCGGCAGCGTTCGAGCTCGGGGCCCAGGGCCCGCGGGCCGTCGAGGTCTCGCCCGTCTGACGGTCCGAGGCCGGCCCGAGCGGGTCCCGGCGGTCCGCGCGGCCGGCGACCGCTCGGGCCGCCGGCCGCGCGGACGCCGGCCTCACCGCTCGCGTGCCGTCACCGGCAGGACACGGCGGGGTACCTGGCGGTCATGGCCTGCCCGGCGCCGTGGCCGCCGAACGCCGGCTTCACCTCCACCCGGACCGAGCCGCCGGGCACCCACCGCTGCCACGTCGGGAAGACGCGCGAGACGCTCCTGCCGGGTCGCACGTTGCGCAGCGTCTTCGTGCCGTACTCGGTCGAGACTCGAGCGTCGACGCGGGTGGTGTCCGCGTTGGTCACGGTCACCCCCAGCCACACGGTCCAGCCCACGCATCGCGCGTCCGCCCCGACGGTCACGTGGAGCGACGGCGCGACAGGCCCGACGGCGGTCGCCTCCGCCTCGGCGTCCGACCACCCCGGTCGGCTCGCCTCGACGCGGACGCCGATCATCGCGCCGGCGTCGGCCGCGTCGAGGCGGTAGTCCGCCCCGGTCGCCGAGGTGAGGGGCTCACCGTCACGGGTCCACTGGTACGAGGCCGGCGTCCAGCCGTCCGTGACACGCGCGTGGAGCGTCTCGCCGACCTTCGCGGTCCCCTCGATGCTCGCCGCGAGCGGCTCCCCCTCCGCGCCGACCTCGTGCCGCATGCTGATCGTCACGGTGCCCGCGTCGGCAGGGACCCGGACGACGCCCGCGGCCTCGTCGACGCTCGCCCCGGGGGTGGAGACGCGTGCGATGTTGTCCTTGAGGCCGATGAGCTCGATGCTGAAGGCCTCCACGGCGCCGACGTCGCCCGTGAGGTCGACGGTGAGGTCCGTCCCGGTCGAGCTCATCGAGAAGCCGACGCGCCCGTCGTCGAGGACCGGGTAGCGGTCGAGCGCCACCGTGGAGCCGGTGGTGAGCCAGTCCTGCGGGATCCCGCGGCCGATGATCACGGTCCCGTCCGACCGCTGCGCGATCAGGGAGTCGAAGAGCACCTTCGTGGCGGTGGACTGGCCCCACATGTGCTGGTTGGAGCCTCCACCGCCCGCAGCGTGGTCGATGCTCCAGGGTGAGCTCGCGGCCGGGTAGTCGACGCCCTCCCACCAGCCGAAGGGACCGCTCTGCGCCTTGTCGATCATGAACTCGTAGGCCCTGATGCCGGAGTCGCGGAACTGCTCCCCGCGCAGCGCCGAGCTGCCGTAGCCGGCGTTGTACGCACTCGAGTAGAACCCGTGGGGATACCCGCCGAAGTTGTGGATCGTGTCCGAGACCTCCGCACGTCGCTCGAAGCCGTGCGCGTAGGTCTGGTCGATCCAGTCCAGCATCAGACCCGACTGGTCGGCACCGAACAGGTACCCGTCCCACGCCCACCGGCCGAACAGGAACATGGACGCCCAGTTCGCGTCCCGCGGGTCGCTGCGCGGGCCGGTCTCGTTGGGCTCGACCATCGAGATCGGGATGTAGTCCAGCCCGAACTCGTCGATCGTCTGCTGGAGCCTGCCGGTGGCGACACCGAGGAGGTCGTCGTACTCGGCCTGCGCCCACGCCGCCTCCTCGGTCTCGCCGAGGCTCTCCGCCAGGTAGCGGTACGTCGTCAGGCCCGCCAGGGCCGACCAGTTGTCGATCGTCCAGTAGCCCAGGCTGTCGATGGCGTTGGTCTGCTTCATGATCCCGGTGCCGCCGTCGATGCGGTCCGTCTCGACCATGTGCGTCTGCTTCTTGATGTTCTCGAACTGCGACCGGATGAAGTCGACGTCCCCGGTGCGCTGCAGGTACAGCGCGAACGGCCAGCTGTACTTCCACTTCGCGTCGTCGTACTGCAGCTGGGCCGGCAACGTCGCGAGGTAGTCCTTCGCGTACGTGAAGTCGCCGATCGTCAGCAGCGTCGCGACGATGCCGATCGTGTCGTGGTCGAACATGATGTCGTACCCGTTCTCACCGACGTGCAGCTGCTTGTTCCCGTCGATGTCGTCACGGATGAGCAGCGTGTAGATGTAGCCGGCCTTGTACGCGTCGATGAGCTCCGGGTTCGGCAGCGCCGTGATGTCGGCGATGGCAGCGAGCCTGGTGTTCCAGTAGTCGCGCATGTGCGCGTAGTGCTCGTCATAGCCGCCGAGCGCCGCGACCTGTGCGCCCGTGGGCCACGCGTAGGTGCCGTTGAACCGGTCGGCGGCGATCGCGAAGTCGCGCACGACTGTCTCTCCCGGCCCGACCACGGTGCGCGACGCGGCGTCGTCGAGCGGGACCAGCTCCTCGGAGACGACCGGGAGGCGCATCTCGCTCGCGGTCGTGTTCGTGGTCGTCATCCGGGAGTAGGCGATCTCGAAGCGGTTGCCGTCGATCGTCACCTCGTCGGCGAAGCTCTGGACCCGGACGTCCAGGCCGCGCTTGCTGTACTCGCTGATGAACGCCGGGAGGTAGCCCTCGGCGTTGCGCCACTCGATCTTCCCGGGGATCGACGGCACGCCGAAGGTCACCATCAGGTCCCCGCGGTCCCGCAGGCGGTAGCTGCCGTCGATGTACGCGATCGGTGCATGGCGGTCCCCCTCCCACCCGAAGGAGGAGACCAGCTCCGGGCTCGACTGGAAGGCGTACTCCGGGCGGGTGACCGAGCCGAGGACCTCGCGGAACGCGGCCTCGAGGAAGACGTGCTGCAGCCGGAGCGCAGCGACGTCGGCGCCACCGTCAGCGAGCAACGCCTCGGCGGCCGCGACCTCGCGCTCGAGCTGGGCGATCCCTGCCGCGTCGGCCTCGACGAGGTCGGTGCCGGCGACCTCGTCCAGGAGCAGCCGGAGCGCCTCGGCGGGCGCCGGTGACTCGTCCAGGGTGACGCCCGCCAGCGTGATGTTCCCGTTGCTGTTCGTCCGCCCGGTCAGCTGGCCCGTGATGAGCGCGCTGTCGCCCGCGGGGAGCGTGAGGGTGAGCAGCTGGGAGACCGGGGTCCCCGCGGCGGACATCGGTGCGCTCACGACCTCGGGGGTGCTCTCACCGTTGCGGTAGACCGAGATCACCGCCGACGCCTGCCAGACGCCCGTGACGAGCTGGAGCGTCCGCTCGCGGTCGTCCGCCTCGACGGTGAGGTCCCACCCGTACGGTCGGGTGAAGTCCGTGCTGTCGGCGAGGAACACGCCACCGGTACGGGTCCCCGCCTGCTCGGCGAGAGGCGTGCCGTTGGTCCAGCGGTAGACCACCGGGTTGTCGCTCTGGGTACGGATCGCCGTGCCCGCCGCACGGTTGGCGACCGCGAGCGCTCCGCTGCCGGTCGCAGAACGGTTGATCGTGGGGCCGGCGAGGTGCAGCCAGTCGATACTGCCCGCGGACGTGAGGTCCATCGTCTGCGGCGGCGCCTCGGACGCGAGCGACATGCCGGCCGCGCTCGGGTCGACGGCCTGGAGCGTCGCCGCCGCGAACGAGACGTTCCCGTCCGCATGGAGCTTCTCCGTCAGGCGCGCGGTGAGCACCGCACCCTCGCCCGGGCGCAGCGTGACCGTGTACGTGCGCACCTTCGCCTCGTCGGACGCGGTGACCTGCGTCTCGTAGACCGGTGCGGAGATGCCCGTCGGCGCGACCGAGACGGTGGCACCCGCCTGCCAGATGCCGCCGACGACGACCAGACGGCGGACCGTGTCCGCGGCGGGGACGGCGACCCGGTAGCCCGCGTCGAGGTCCACGGGCCCTGTCGTCGTCCGGCCGTCGCCGAACACGCCGCCGGTCGTGAGACCGGTGGCCGTCGTCGTCGGCGTCCCGTCGGACCACTCGTACCGGTACGGGCTGTCCGTCAGGGTGCCGATCGGGCTGTCCGGGGCGAGGTTGGTGATCTCGATCGACGGCGTCGCCGCCTTGCGCTCCGTGCCGCTCCCCGTGACGTGGACCCAGTCGACCCCACCGACGGCGGTCAGGTCCAGGGCCCCTGCCGCGCCCGCCCCGGAAGGCAGGGCGGCGGTCTCGACCACGAGCGGTGACGGGTCGACGGCGGCCGCGGCCGGGGCCGGGGACCCGTAGGCGACGGGTGGCAGCGCGAGCGCGCCCACCACGAGCGCGGACACGAACACCCACGCGCCGGTCCTCTTCATGCTGTTCTCCTTTGAACGATGCCTGGTCGGGGCGGGCAAGACGCTAGGCAGGGCTCCACGTCGTCGTGGAGTCACGGGTCACGAGCCGAGGCAGGGTGAGCCGTCGCAGGGGGGCTTCGGCAGTGCCTGCGAGCTGTGCGAGGAGGGACTCCCAGATGAGCTCCGCGACCTCGCGGATGGGCTGCGCGACGGAGGTGATCTGCGGGCGGCAGATCCGCGCGAGGTCGGAGTCGTCGAAGCCGGTGACCGCGACGTCCTCCCCCGGGCGCAGCCCGAGCTCGTCGAGCACCTGGATCGCCTCGAACGCGAACGCGTCGTCACGGCACGCCAGCGCGGTCGGCCGGTGGTCGGCGAGCAGGGCCGGGAGCGCCTGCCGCAGACCGGAGGGCGACTCGACGACGAGGTGGAGCGCCGGGTCCGGCTCGACACCCGAGTCGACGAGGCCGGCGAGCAGCCCGTCGAGCCGGTCGTCCTCCATGCCGCGGTTCCGGGGCGGGCCGACGTACGCGATCCGCTCGTGCCCGGTCTGCAGGAGGTGCTCGGCGACGAGGCGCATGCCGTGGCCGCCGTCGACGTCGACCCACGAGTGCCGTGGGTCCGGGTCGGCCCACGGGCGGCCGAAGGCCACGGTCGGCATGCCGTGCTCGACGAGCCAGGCGGGCCGCGTGTCACCGACGTGGGTCTCGGGGATCACGACCCCGTCGACCGAGCGCCGCGCGTGCAGCTCCTCGTACGAGGCGATCTGGTCCTCGTCCTCGTCGCCGGCGATGTCGAGGACCACGCGATAGGCGTGCTCGGCGCCCACCTTGGCGAGCTCGCGCATGAACGGGTCGAGCATGGACGCCTCGTTGTGGTGCCCCGCGCCGATGTGGAAGGAGATCAGGCGGGTCGAGCGGCGAGCGAGCGAGCGGGCCGTCTCGTTGGGCCGGTAGTTCAGCTGCTCGATGACGTCGAGGACGCGCGCGCGGGTGTGCTCGGCCACCCTGTCCGGCGCGTTGAGCACGTTGGAGACGGTCTGGTGCGAGACCCCTGCCATCGCGGCGATCGACTGGAGCGTGGGTCGACGCTCCGGCACCGTCTTGCCCGGCGTGCTCATTTGAGACCTCCCGCGGTGAGTCCTTCGACGATCCGGCGTTGGAACAGCAGCACCATGATCACCAACGGGATCGTCGCGACCACGCCGGCGGCCATCTGCGTGCCGAACGGCTGCTCGAACTGCGAGGAGCCGGTGAACTTGGCGATGGCCACCGTGACAGGGGACGTGGACGCGTCGATCGAGACGTTCGAGGCGATGAGGTACTCGTTCCAGGCGGCGATGAACACCAGGATGGTCGTCGTGAACACGCCGGGCGCGGCAAGCGGCAGGATGATGAGCCGGAACGCCTGGAACGGGTTGGCCCCGTCCACCTTGGCGGCCTGCTCGAGCTCCCACGGCATCTCGCGGAAGAACGCGGTCAGCGTCCAGATCGCCAGCGGCAGCGCGAAGGAGATGTCGGGCACGACCATCGCCTGGTACGTGTTGATCCACCCGAGGTCGGCGAACAGCTCGTAGAGGGGCGTCAGGATCGCGACACCGGGGAACATGGACGCGGCCAGGATGAGCGCGAGGATGACCGTCCGGCCCGGGAATACGAGCCTCGTCAGGGCGTACGCCGTCGACACCCCCACGATCATCGCGGTGAGAGTCGTCACGCCCGCGACGACCACGGAGTTCAGCAGGGCCCGCGAGAACTGGTTGCGGCCCGAGAAGACCGCGGCGAAGTTCTCGAGCGACGCGGTCGTCGGGAGCAGGTCGTTGTTGAAGATCGCGGTCGGGCTCTTCAGGCCCGAGACGAGCATCCAGTAGAAGGGCGCCAGGCAGAACACCACGAGCAGGGCCACACCCACGGCGAACGAGGCCGAGGCGGCCCACCGCCGCACCCTCGACGTCCATGTCCCGCTCATGCCGCACCTCCGTCGCGTCCGTTCAGCACACGTGCGCCGAGCACCCGGATGTAGACCAGGGCGACCAGGAACACGATCAGGAAGGTCAGGGTCGACAGCGCGCTGCCCATGCCCGCCTTCAGGTTCCCGATCGACTCCTCGACGACGAGCATCGACAGGGTCCGCGTGTCGTTCGCGCCGTGCGTGAAGATCTGCGGCAGGTCGTAGATGCGCAGCACGTCGAGCATGCGGAAGAGCACCGCGACCACGATCGCCGGGCGGACCAGCGGGAGCGTGATGCTCACGAACCGGCGGACCGGGCCGGCGCCGTCGACCCGCGCCGCCTCGTAGATCTCCTGCGAGATCGTCTGGAGCCCGGCGAGGACGAGAAGCGCGATGAACGGTGCCGTCTTCCACGTGTCCGCGAAGACGATCGCCCACTTCGCCGGCCACTCGGAGCCGGTCCACAGGACCTGCTGCCCGATGAGGTGGTTGACGATGCCGTTGGCGTCGAACGTCCACCTCCACAGCACGGCGCAGACCGCCGTCGGGATCGCCCAGGGCACCAGGACGACCGCCCGGACGATGGAGCGTCCGCGGAAGGCGCGGTTCATCACCAGGGCCATCGCCATGCCGATGACCAGCTCGAGGACCACCGTCGTGCCCGTGAAGAACATCGTGGTGCTCAGCGCCGCCCAGAAGTCCTCCGCGCCGGACCCGACGACCGCCTCGGCGTAGTTGCCGAGACCGATGAACTCCGGCGTCCGGCCGACCGGGTCGTCGTAGAGCGACCGGACGACGGCTCGCACCACCGGGTAGCCGATGACCCCGGCGAGGACGATCAGGGTGGGCAGGACGAGCCAGAACGCGAACCGTCCTTCTCGTGAGCGGCCCGGCCGTCGACGCGCTCCCCCGGCGCGTGCCCCGTCCGGTGCGGCCTGCGTGCGCGTCCGTGGGTCAGGTGCTCCTTCGAGCGTCATGTCCGGGTGCCTCACCACGTCGTCGAGCACGGCTCGCCCTGCCTTCACCCTCGTCCTCACGATGCGTCGACGACGTCCTGGAGGTCCTCCTGCAGGCCGGACAGCGCCTCGTCGACGGTGACCGAACCCTGGAGAGCCTCGTAGACCTCGGTCGAGATCAGCGTGCTCAGCTCGCTGTAGGCGACCGCCTTCGGGCGGGCGACGGCGTTCTCGAGGGCGGACTTGAGGGTCGCCAGGTACGGCACGTCCGCCTGGAGCGCCGCGTCGTCGTACAGGGAGCTGCGCACCGGGGGCAACGAGAGCTCGGTCAGGAGCGTGCGCTGGACCTCCTCGGACTCGAGGTAGGTGATGAAGTCCTTGGCCGTCTGCTGGTTCTCCGACGCCTTCGAGATCGCCAGGTTGTAGCCGCCGAGGGTCGATGCGCCGAGACCGTCGGCGCCCGGGAGCGGGGCGATGCCGATCGTGTCCTGCACGACGGAGTCCGCACCCTCCTGGGTGGCGAGACCGTGCACGTAGGGCCAGTTGCGCAGGAACAGCAGGTTCCCCGCCTGGAACGCCCGGCGGCCCTCCTCCTCCTGGTAGGTGATGGCCTCCGCCGGGATCGTTCCCGACTCGAAGCCGTCCACGAGGAACTGGAGGCCGGCCTTCGCCTCAGGCGTGTCGACCGTGACCTCGCCGTTCTCGTCGATCACGGAGCCGCCCGCGGAGTTCACGGCCTCGGAGAAGTTGACGGTGAGTCCCTCGTACTGCGCGAACTGCCCGGCGTAGCAGTCGATCTCGTTCGCGACGGCGATGTCGCAGGCGTCCTCGAGCTCGGCCCAGGTGGTGGGCGGGGTCTCGACCAGGTCCGTGCGGTAGTACAGGAAGCCGGCGTTCGTGTTGTACGGCGCGGCGTAGAGCGTGCCGTCGTAGGTGCCGGAGTCGACGGTCGACTCGAACAGCCCGGTCGTGTCGATGTCGTCGAGCGGGACCAGCCAGTCCCGCGCCGCGAACTCGGCTGTCCACACCACGTCGAGCCCTGCGACGTCGTAGGTCCCGGCACCGGCCTGGAAGTCCTGGACCAGGGCGGTGCGCTGCTCGTCCGCCGCCTCAGCCAGCTCGATGAACGTGACCTCCTCGTCGGGGTGGTCGGCGTTCCAGCCGTCGATGACGGTCTGGAGCTTGCCGGTGGTGTCCTTGCCCTGGGCGAAGGTGATCGGTCCGCGGCCCGACCCCTCCGACCCTTCGGCCGGCGCCTGCTCCGCGTCGCCGGAACAGCCGGCGACCATGCCGACGGCGGCTGCGAGAACCGCGCCGACGGCGAACTTCCGTGTGTGCTTCACGAAGACACTCCATTGGGTCCGAGGTGGGTCGCGGGCGGCCACCGCTCGTGGTGGACGACCGCCTGCTGCGGTGACAGATCTGAACCGTAGGGATTTGAGCGGTCAAACACAAGCCCTGGGCAACGTGGATTTGAGCGGTAATATCGCGCCGACCGCCACGGGAGCCGTGGCCCGCCGAGAGCAAGGGTGTCCCGATGCCAGAGTCGCCGTCCGCACCGGGCCGGCAGCCCCGCCTGTCCACCCTCGCCACACTCGTCAACGCACCCGGCACCGTGCTCTCCGACCAGGGAGGCGACGTCGGTGTCACGGCGATCGAGGGCTACTTCCTCGACGACCGCCGCGTCCTCTCGTCCGCGACGCTGACCGTGGGAGGGCAACGACCCGAGCACCTCGCGACCGCGTACACGGGCCCCGGCTCGGCGGAGTTCACGTCGGTCGTCGCCGGGATCGCCACCTCCGCCGCCGACTTCGGTCTCGACGGGGACCCCCAGCTCTCGGTGACCCGGAGGCGAACCCTCGACGCCGACGGGCTCCTCGAGCACATCGAGCTCCGCTCCGCCTCGACCACCCCCATGAGCACGACCGTGGCCCTGACCCTCGGCAGCGACGGCACCACGGTGTCCACCGCCCGCTCCGGTGAGGCGGACGCCCGGATCACGCCCTCCGTCACCGAGCGCGGCGACGTCGTCTGGCCGCTCGAGGACGCGCAGGCGCGCACCTCGTTCGAGCCGGCACCTGCCGCGCTCACGGTTCGCTCCGACGGCCTCGTCGCGGCGGACTGGGACGTCGAGCTCGCCCCCGGCTCGACCTGCGTGCTCACGGCCCGGACGGTTGCCGTCGGCGAGCTGGCGGCACCGGCATGCGTCGCGCCTCCGCACGTGACGCTCGAGGCGGCGGAGCCGGTCACCCGGCTCTTCGCACGTTCGCTCGCCGACGCCTACGCGCTGGTCCGCACCGACGTCGGCCACCCGGAGGACCGCTACGTCTCCGCGGGGGCGCCGTGGTACCTGACCCTGTTCGGCCGCGACTCCCTCTGGTCCGCGCGGATGCTCCTGCCCTTCGACACCGGTCTCGCCCTGGGCACTCTCCGCGCCCTGGCCCGCCACCAAGGCACGCGGCACGACCCGGTGACCGCCGAGCAGCCCGGCAAGATCCTCCACGAGCTCCGCCGGGCGCGCGTCGCACGCCTGCTGCCCGAGAAGTACTTCGGCACCGCCGACGCGACGAGCCTGTGGATCGTCCTGCTCGCCGAGACCTGGCGCTGGGGGGCCGACGAGGCTGCGGTGAGGCAGCTGCTGCCCCACCTGCGCGCGGCCCTCGGCTGGCTCGAGGAGCACGCCGACTCGGATCACGACGGCTTCGTCGACTACCGGCCCGACCCGGCCGGGCTCTCGAACCAGGGCTGGAAGGACTCACGCGACGCGATCCACGACGCAGCCGGGGATGAGCACCCGGGAACGGTGGCGCTGGCAGAGGTGCAGGCGTACGCCCACCAGGCGGCGCTCGGCGCAGCCGACCTGCTCGACGCGTTCGACCAGCCCGGCGCCGCGCAGTGGCGGCAGTGGGCGCAGGACCTCCGGCGCCGGTTCACGGCCCACTTCTGGACGCGCGGCGCCGGTGGCCCGTACCCGGCCGTTGCGATGGTCGACCGCACCCGGCGCGCGGACGCCGTGACCTCGAACATGGGTCACCTCCTCGGCACGGGCATCGTCGACGCGGACGAGTCCGCCGCCATCGCGGACCGGCTCGCGGGCAGCGACCTGGACTCCGGCTTCGGCCTGCGCACCCTGTCGGCGCACTCGCCTCGCTACAACCCGATCTCGTACCACAACGGCTCGGTCTGGCCGCACGACACGGCGATCGCCGTCAGCGGGCTCGCGTCCACCGGGCACAGCGCGGTCGCCGCCGCACTCGCCCACGGCCTCATCGCCGCCGGCGAGCACTTCGACTACCGCCTCCCCGAGCTCTGGAGCGGGGTCTCGACCACGTCGGGCCCGGGTGGCACGCTCGCCCGACCGCTCCCCTACCCGACGGCCTGCAGCCCGCAGGCGTGGTCCGCGGCGTCGGCGGTCGCCGTCGTCACTGCGGCGCTCGGCATCCGCGCCGACATCCCCGACGGGCGCGTGTGGATCGCCCCGCCGCGGCCCTCGATCCTGGGCCCGTTCACCCTGCGGGGGATCCGCCTCCCGGGCGGGCCGCTCGACGTGAGCGTCGACGACGACGGCGCCGTGACGGTCCTGGCCGCCCCCGCAGGCGTCACCGTCGTGACCTAGCGGGACCCGGCGCCGTCGTCGCCCGCCGCAGGAACCGGCGGATCCGCCGGGTCGGCAGCCTGCGCCGGGCCCGCCTCCACCGGGCCGGACGTCTCCGCGGGGCCGGCCGTCTCCACCGGGCCGGCCGTCTCCGCGGGGCCGGACGTCTCCGCGAGCGCCCGGATCAGGGACTGCGCGTCGTAGGGCCCGGTGTGGCGCCGGCCGTTGACGAAGAGGGTCGGCACCACGGTGATGTCCATCGCCTCGGCGTCGAGCATGTCGTCGCGGACGCGCGCGGCGACCTCGGGCGACGTGAGGTCCCGCTCGAACCGGTCGACGTCGAGGCCCAGCTCCCGGGCGCGCCGGATGATGTCCGACGGGCGCTGGTTCTCCTGGTCGGCGAAGAGGCTGCGCTCCATCTCGAAGAACTTGCCCTGGAGCGCTGCCGCCTCGGACGCCTCCGCCGCCGCGAGGGCGTTGGGGTGGTACCTGGTCAGCGGCGCGTGCCGCCAGACGTAGCTGAGCTGGTCACCGAGCTCGCGGTGCACCTCCTGGATGGACCCCGAGGCCTTGAGGCAGAACTCGCACTGGAAGTCGCCGTACTCGACGATCGTGAACGGCGCGTCCACGGCACCGAAGAGGTGGTCGCGCTCCGGGTCGACGGGGCGGACGAGGGTCCGGGCTAGGCCCTGCGTGGGCCGGAGCCGCTCGGCCGCACGGAAGACGACCGCGGCGAGCACGAACGCGAGGACGGACGCGGCGAGGACACCCACGCGGGCCTCGTTCTGCACGGCGGGGTCGTCGATCGCGAGGTCGACGATGAACAGCGAGATCGTGAACCCGATGCCGGACAGCGCGGCGCCGCCGGCGATCCGGTCGAGCGTCAGGCCGGGACCGAAGTCGCCGACCTTCGCGACGCGCATGAGCGCGGTCGAGCCGAGCACGCCGAGGACCTTGCCCGCCACGAGGCCGACGACGACGCCCCAGGTCACGGGTGAGCGGGCCGCCCCGGCCAGGATGTCCGGGCTGATCCGGACGCCCGCGTTGGCGAGCGCGAACAGCGGGAGCACGACGTAGGCGACGTAGGGCGCGTACGCGGACTGGAGCCGCTCGTTGATCGAGATGGACTCCCGGAGGCTGTTCGCCGCGGCCCGCGCGTACTCGGTGGTGGGCGACTGGCGGAACGTGCGCGCGAGCTCGAGGGCGTGCTCGACATCGCGCCTGTTCGGCCGGTAGACGGGCACGAGGAGGGCGATCGCGACGCCGGCGAGCGTCGGGTGCACACCGGAGGCGAGGAACGCGAACCAGACGATGACCGCGAGGGTCCCGTACACGGGCCCGCGACCGCCGCGCAGGTACCGCGTCAGGTACACGCCGAGCAGCCCGACGGCAGCGACCAGGAGCGGCCCGGCGCTGAAGTTCTCCGTGTAGACGAGGGCGATGATGCTCAGCGCACCGATGTCGTCGACCACGGCCAGCGCCAGCAGGAACATGCGGAGCCTGCCGGGCGCACGCGGCCCGATCAGCGCGAGGGCGCCGACGAGGAACGCCGTGTCGGTCGAGATGACCACCCCCCAGGCACGCTCGTACCCGGACCCGGCGCTGACGAGCACGTACAGCAGGGCGGGGATCACGAGACCCGCGAGCGCGGCCACGACCGGAACCACGGCCCGCGACCGGCTCGTGAGCTCGCCGATCGCGAACTCCTTGCGGACCTCGAGCCCGACCGTGAAGAAGAAGACGGCCATGAGCGCGTCGTTGACGAGGGCGTGGAGCGTGAACTCGAACCTGAGGTCCGCGAGACCGAACAGCAGGTGCGTCTCCCAGAACGACGCGTAGGTGCCGTGGGACACGTTGGCCCACAGGACCGCGACGAGGCTCGCGGCGGCGAGGAGGAGCGCACTGGTCCGGCTCCGGCCGAGCGAGGTCAGCCGCTCCGTGAGGGAGGGGTGGGCCGGGTCCGTCTCGTGGGTCTCGGGGTCCAGGGAGTGCTCGATCACTGTGAGGCCCGGCCGTGCGCGGTCGTCGGTGCGCCTGACGTCCTGGTCGATGGTCATCGCGGCTCCCGTCCTGCGGCGGTGCCGGGACGCGGGTGTCCCTCGCGGGCGCCGTGGCGGCGCTCCGCACACCGACGGTCGTTGTCGAGCCCGACGCGTGCGCCGGGCGGGCTCCATCATCACCCCGGTGGCGCCCGCTGACCAGGGTGTGTCGCTGCCCGTTCGCGGGCGGCGTATCCGCCGCCCGCGACGCCCCGCACCCACGCCACCTCCCCGCGTGGGCGCCCAGCAGCGGCCGAGGTCGGCCCGTGGTGCCGAGGTCGGCCCGCGGACGGGGCGACCTCGGCAGGAGGGACCGACCTCGGCGCACACCCCGCCCCCCTCGGCGCCACCCCGCCGCCACCCCGCCCCCCTCGGCGTCACCCCGACCGCCGAGGTCGGCCCGTGGCGCCGAGGTCGGCCCGTGGTGCCGAGGTCGGGCCGTGGCGCTGAGGTCGGCCCGCGGACGGGGCGACCTCGGCAGGAGGGACCGACGTCGGCGCTTCGGGGACGTCGGCGCTCCGCGGGCGCGCGGCTGTCCACAGGTGGGCCGCGGGCCGCTCGCGGCGGCGCCAGGACGGGCAGGATGAGCGGCATGAGCCGTCGAACCACGCTGGACATCACTCTGACGCCCCTCGAGCGGGACGTCCTCCGGGCGGGGCTGGGTGAGTGGGGAGGTGCGGCCGGGCCGACCGACCAGGTGGCGCAGCTCATCGGCTTCCACGACGTCGACGACCTCATGAACGGGTGCCTCGAGATCCGTGACCGCCTCGACCGGGGTGAGCCGCTCACCCCCGCCGACTGGCGTCGCGCGCTGCGCTCGACCGAGCTGGCGTTCATCAGCGACGAGTGGGGCGCCGGCGTCGAGTGGTCGACCGTGACGGGTCTGAGCGACGAGGAGGCGATCACGGCGCTGCGCTCTCTCCAGTTCAGGCTCGTGACCGTCGGCACCGCCACCCTGCGCGCCGTGCCCTGAGCCCCGCGCCGGCACGCCGCCCACCGACCGGCCACGTACCCACCGGACTGCCCGATCACCCGACCGCCCGGACCGCCCGACCGCCCGGATGCGGCCCCGGGACTCCGTCGAGGTCGACACGCCGTGCTGAGGTCGACACGCCGGACTGTCGGCCTAAGCACGACGTGTCGACGTCAGTGTCGCGGGGCGGGGCGGGGGCGCCACAGCCGGTGAGGCCGCGCCCTGAACGCGGTCGCGGTGGGGACAGGTGCCGCCGCGACGAGTGCTGATCACGCGGCTGCGAGGCGTGCGGCGTGGGCCCGCGCCGGGGTCCTCAATCCGAGGACGGCCCGGGCGGCGTCGCTGCCAGCGCGGCGCGGAGGTCCGACAAGAACCCCGACACCGGGCCGAGCGTCATCAGGCCGCTGCCGGCACCTGCGAGCTCGCCCGAGGCGGGGGCGAGCGCCTCGAGCGCCCGGCGCATCACAGGGACCGATGTGCTGCCGCCGACGTCGATCGCGGCCCGCGCGGCGAGGCACCACAGGGCCTCGAGGAGATGGTCGTGCGGCGGGTCGGGCACGCCGCGGAGCGCGCCGGCCGCGGCATCGCGCTCGCCGCGGGCCAGGAGCACCAGGGGGCGCGCCCAGGGCTCGTACGGTCCCCAGTCGAGGTCGTCGAGCGGCGCGGGCAGGCCCCGCTCGACGCGGAGCGCGAGCTGCGCGAGGGCCGGCAGGCCACGGTCGAGGCCCGGCATCCCGGCCCCGCCCAAGGATGCCGACGCCGCACGGTAGGCGTCGGCCACCTCGTCGACCGGCCGCCGGTGGAGCGCGAGGCGCAGCGCGCCGTACCAGGCGGTGAAGACGCCGACGAGCGGCGACCCGTGCCGGGCGGCGAGCGCGTCGGCCGCAGCCGCGTGCCTGTCCGCACCGGCGACGTCCCCGAGCGCTGCGCACGCCTGCATGCGCACCAGGTGGCCGAGGATCTCGTGCGTCGCGAGCTCGTGGCGTGCAGCGACGTCGACCAGCTCGGCGCCGAGCACGTCCCGCTCGGCCGCGAGGCCGGCCCGGTGGAAGCTCTGGATGAGCACACCGTTGAGCGCGAAGGCGAGGAGCGCCGGGTCGTCGAGGTGTCGCGCGAGCCGCTCGGCCTCCCGCGCTGCGGCCATGGCGTCGGGGTCGGCCGTCCCCCGCGACTCGACGGCGACCGTCGCCAGCAGGCGGGCGCGCACACGGTCGCCCGCGTCGTCGGGCAGCCGATGGAGCGCGCGTCGCGCGGCAGCGACGACGAGCGCCGCCTGCTCGGGGTCGTCCGACCGCGTCCAGATCGCGGGCACGTCGTAGCCGCCGATGACGCGCGCCGCGAGCTCCGGGTCGGCGAGCTCACCCGCCGCCAGGACCGCGGCGAGCCGTTGGTCGCGCGCGGTCTCGAGCCCGCCACCCCCGGTGACGGCCAGTGTGCGCAGCAGGTCGACGGACGAGCGCAGCCGCAGCCAGGAGCCGGGGCCGACGGCCTGGTCGTACCGGGCGGTGACCTGCGCCCACACGCGTCCGGCAGGGTCGTCCCCTGCCTCCGGTCCGCGCCCCGGGCCCCGCCCAGCACCCGGTGCCTCGTCCGGTCCCGGGCCCTGCACCGCACCCGGCGCCTCGCGCGGTCCCGAGCCCTCCCGGGCACCCGGCGCCTCGTCCGGTCCCGAGCCCTCCCCGGCACCCGAGCCCTGCCCGGCACCCGGCGCGCCCGCCGCTGCGACGACGTCCAGGGACGGAGCCTGGCGCAGGATGTCCGTCTCGAGCGCCGTGAGTGCCCGGCCGGGGTCCAGGCCGAGCTCGTCGCGCAGCAGCGTCCGAGCACGCCGGAGCACGTCGAGCGCCTCACCCTGGCGGCCCGACCGGTAGAGCGCGAGCGCGAGCAGCCGCCACCCCTCCTCACGCCACGGGTGCGCGGCGACGTGGCCTGCGACCTCCGCAGCGACCTGCGGCGCACGCCCGAGCACGAGGAGGGCGCCGGCGCGCAGCTCGACGGCGTGCAGGCGCAGGTCGCTCAGCCGCGCCCGCTCGGACTCCGCCCACGGGTGCTCGCCGAGCTCGGCGTACGCCGGGCCGCGCCACAGCGCGAGCGCGTCGTCGAGCGCCGTGAGGCGTGCCGCCGGTGCGTGGGCGGGGCTGTCGAGCACCGCGCGCTCGAACCGCAGGGCGTCGACCGCCTCAGGGGTGACCCGCAGGGCGTACCCGGCGCCGTCGGTCACGAGCAGCCGTGGCGGTTGCCGCGGCGCCCGGTCGGGCTCGAGGGCTCGTCGCAGGTCGCCCACGAAGGTGCGGAGGGCACCGACGGCGCCAGGCGGCGGCTCGTCCCACAGGTCGTCGACGAGCGCCGCGACGGGGACGGTCCGGCCGCGTGCGACGACGAGCCGCGCCAGCACCGCCCGGTGGCGGGGGCCACGCAGCGGGACCGCCGCACCGGTGGTGTCCCACGCCGCGACGGGGCCAAGCACACCGAGCTGCACCGTCCGGCCGTCCCCTCCCGAGAGTGTCGCGCCAGCCTACGGCGCGGGTCGGCGCCTGGCTCCGGCACCCGGCGCGGGTGCGCTCGGACGGGCCGGGCCTCCGCGGACGTCCGACGTCCAGGGCAGCCGGGCGGCCGGGGTACCCCGGGCACCCCGGCACCCGGGCAGCGCGGGCGGCCCGGGCAGCGCGGGCAGTGCGGGCAGCGCGGGCAGCGCGGGCAGCGCGGGCACTGACCGGATGCTGATCGACCGCTGCGAGCCTGGTCGGACCACCCCGCACACAGGAGGACCTCCCGATGACCCGCTCGACCCCCACGATCCCCGGCTTCGACCACCGCATGGTGCAGGTGGCCGACGACGTCCGGCTCAACGTCGCAGTCGGCGGCTCTGGCCCCGCCGTCGTGCTGCTCCACGGCTTCCCCCAGACCCACCTGATGTGGCGTCACGTCGCGGCCGCCCTGAGCACCGACCACACCGTCGTGTGCCCGGACCTGCGCGGGTACGGCGACAGCGACAAGCCCGCGGCGACGACGGACGACGTGTACTCCAAGCGCACGATGGGCGACGACGTCGTCGCACTCGCCGCCGCGCTCGGTCACGAGACGTTCGCGCTCGTCGGGCACGACCGGGGCGCACTGGTCGCGTTCCGGACGGCGATGGACCACCCCGGGACCGTGACGCACCTCGCGAGCCTGGACGTGCTGCCGACCCTGGACATGTGGGACGTGATGCACGGGACGTCCGCGGCGGTCGGCTTCCACCTGTACCTCATGGCACAGCCCCCGGGCCTGCCGGAGGCGATGATCGCGAGCAGCGCGGACGCGTTCTTCGGCCACTTCCTCGACGCGTGGACCGCGTCACCGGACGCCATCCCGGCCGATCACCGGGACGCCTACCTGCGGGCCAGCGCCGCCGCCGTCCCGTCGATCGTGGCCGACTACCGCGCGTCCGCGGGCATCGACGTGGTGCACGACCAGGCGGACCTCGACGCGGGCCGACGCCTCCAGATGCCCGTGACCGTGGTCCAGCAGGACTGGGGCTCGGCACTCGGGTTCGACGCCGCGGCGATCTGGGGACGATGGGCACCGGACCTCACGCACCTGACGACGCGGGCAGGGCACTTCATGGCCGAGGAGGCCCCGGCGGAGATCACGTCCGCGATCCGCGACCTGCTGCGACGCTGACCCGCCGCGCGGCCGCCCCGGAGGCGTCAGGGCTCGAGCGGCACCCGCAGCACGCGGTCGTCGCCGGCCTTCGGGGCGGCACGCCCGTCAGTGTTCTGGGTGACGAACCAGAGCGTCCCGTCGGGTGCGAGGGTCACGTCCCGCAGGCGTCCGTAGCGGCCCGCGTACAGGTCCGTCGCGGTGCCGAGGTCGACCGTCGGCACGGCACGCAGCACCTGGCCGCGCAGGTTGGCGACGTAGACGGTGCCGCCGACGACGGCGATGCCGCTCGGGCTCGCCGAGGAGGGCGGCCACTGCTGGACGGGGTCGACGAAGCGCGCGTCGCCCGCCATCCCCTCGACGACGGGCCACCCGTAGTTGCCGCCCGCGACGACGACGTTGAGCTCGTCCCAGGTGTCCTGCCCGAGCTCGCTCGCGAGCATCGTCCCGTCGTCCGCCCAGGCCAGGCCCTGGACGTTGCGGTGGCCCCAGCTGAAGACGAGCGACCCGGCCACGGGGTTGTCGGCGGGGACCTCGCCGTCCGGCGTCATGCGCAGGATCTTCCCGGCGAGCGACCCGACGTCCTGGGCGTCGCCGGGGACCCCCGCGTCGCCCGTGCCCGCGTAGAGCATGCCGTCGGGGCCGAACGCGATCCGGCCACCGTTGTGGTTCCCGGCGGACGGCAGCCCCTCGACGACCACCTCCGCGGCGCCGAGCGCCAGCGCCCCCGCGGATCCTGTGAGGTCGTGCCGCAGGATCCGGTTGCCGTCGGCGCCCGTGGAGTAGGAGAACAGCCGGCCCCGCTCGTCGACGGCCAGGCCGAGCAGACCGCCCTCGCCCCGCGCGACGACGCCGTCGACCACGCCCACCTCGCGCACCGTCCCGTCGTCGAGGACCTCGAGGACGCGTCCCGTGTCGCGCTCGCTGACGAGCGGCGTGCCATCGAGGAACGCGACCGACCAGGGCGTGGTGAGGCCCGTGGTGACGTCCACCGGCTCCCCCACGGGCAGCCGGGCGGGAGGTGCGCTCGTCGCGGGAGCCGGCTCGTCGGGCCCCGTCGCGCCCGAGCCGGTGGTCTGCGCCGAGGCGGAGGGGGCCGTCGGAGGGCCGGCGTCGGCGCAGGCGGCGAGCGTGAGGACGAGCAGCGCTGCGACGGCCGGGGCCCTGCCCGCTCGTCCTGCGCCCCTGGCGACGCGGCTGCTCACACGGCGCTCCGTCCCGTGCTGGTCGGGCTTGACGTGGTCCTGCCGACCGTACGCCCGGGTGGCTGTGACCGCGCGGCCGACGGGCGTCCGGCGCACCCGAGCGTCAGGCGTCCCCCGTCCGGGTGAGCGCGCCGACGCGTGCCGCGTGTCGCCCGTCTCGTGCGCCCCGCGCGACTGCGGTGCCTGGGAGGGTCGGGGCGGACGAGAGGACACCGTGAGCGAGACGTACCCCAGCCCCGCAGGCACCGGACGACCCGCGGGGCCCGAAGGCCCGGCAGTCACGCACCGCCCGGCAGGCCCGCACGGCCCCGCAAGCCCGCACGGCCCCGCAAGCCCGCACGGCCCCGCAAGCCCGCCGTGGCCGTCGGCGTCTCCGGACCGCCCCGTCCGACGCGCGGCGTTCGAGGCGTTGATCGTCAACCTGCACTGCCTCTGGATGCTGACGTCGCTGGTCGTCCTCGCCTGGGGCGTCGCGTGGGTCACGCCCTACACGGCCGAGCCGAGCGTCGGCGTCCTGGTGTGGGCGGTGCACATGGCGGCACTCGTCGTCGTCGGGTACCCGCTCGGCGTGGGCATCTGCGTGGCGCTGCCGCCGCAGGTGTCGCGGACGACGGCGTCGCTCGTGTTCGCGGGCGTCGGTGCGGTCGCCGGGTTCCTCCTGGTCGTGGTGCTGCTCGGCGCAGCAGCCCTGATCTGGTTCGTCGCCGGCGGCGTCGTCGCAGGCTCCGCCCGCGCCCTGGCGCACGGCCAGATCCTCGCCTGGCGATCGAGGCGCGTGCGGCCCGGCGCGCTCAGCGCCCCCGCGTTCGAGGTCCGCGCCAGGCCCTGAGGCGATGGCCTGCGCGAGGAGGCAGACGCGGGGCCAGGGCCGTCAGCGCTCGGCCTGGAACATCCAGAGGTGCTTCTCGAGGGCTGCGGTGATGCCGATGAGGAGGTCCTGGCTGATGACGTCGGTGTCCGCGGTCTCCGCGACCGCGTCGCGGAGCCGCCCGATCGCCGCGAGCAGCGCCTCGACGAAGTACGGCACGGTGTCGACGTCCTTGACGAGACCCGCCGGGTGCTCGGGCAGTGCCGAGTCGCGGGCGACCGTCGCGGCACGCCCGTCCGGGACGACGCCGATGGTCACGGCGCGCTCGGCGACGTCGTCGGCGAAGAGCCGGACGGCGTCGACGACCTCGTCGAGCTGCAGGTGCAGGCTGCGGAACCCGCGACCGACGAGGTTCCAGTGCGCCTGCTTCGCGACGAGGCTCAGGTCGACGAGGTCCGCGAGCACGCGGTTGAGGGCCGCGCCCGTGGCGGCCTTGGCGGCCTCGTCGAGCGGGCTCGTGGTGCCTGTGATCATGGTGGATCCTCCCGGTCTCCGGTCCCGCCACGTGGCGGCAGGTCCCACGCCGACCCTAGCCATCCTCGCGCAGGCGAGGCAGTGCTCCGCCGACCCGCCTGGCCGACCCGCGCCGCCTGGCCGACCCACGCCGCACGACCGACCCACGCCACCCGTCCGGCACGCGGCCCGGCCTCACCGTCCACGGCGCTGCCCGGACGCGGCGGCGCCCGGTCCGGAGGAGCGGACCGGGCGCCGCCGTCAGGCCGGCCGTCCCTTCAGTCGAACCACGACCCCACGTGGTCCCACCACGACCAGCTCTTCTTGGGCCGCACCTCGTCGGTCGGCTCGGAGGTCGCCGCCGCGGCGACGAGGCCGGGGCCGTACCCCGTGACCCGGACGGTGATCCGCGCCCCCTCGTGAGCGTCGGTCAGCTCGAGCTCGCGCCCGTCGGCACCGGCGAGCGGCACGCCGTCGGCGTACCAGGCGTACGCGTACCGCACGTCCTGCGGCGCCCAGCCGTCGGTCACGGCACGCAGGGTGCGCCCGACCTTCGCGGAGCCGGCGACGGTGACCTCACCGGGCACGACGGTGGTCGCCGGCGTGCAGTCGGTGGGGTCGGCGCGGAACGCCCAGGACACGGCCTGCGGCCCGTCGGCGAACGTGAACCCGTCGGCCGGGGTCGCGAGGAGCGTGACCGTCGCGCCGAGCGCGATCTCGACGGTGCCCTGGACGGCCTCGCCGTCGACCGTCCACGTCACGCCCTCGACGCCGGGCACGGCCACCAAGGCCGGGCCGGGCTCGCCGGCGACGCACGTGGGCGCGGTGAGCACCGGCGCGGTCGGGGTGACGGGCACGTCCACGGCGGGGCACTGCGGCGGCGTGAACGTCGTCGCCCACTCGATGGTCGCGGCGTCGTCGAGCACGTACCCATCCGCTGCCTCGGCCGTGACCGTGACGGTCGCGTCCGCCGCGACCTCGACGGTCCCGCTGACGACCCCGCCGTCGATCCGGTAGACGACGCCCAGAGTGGTCGGCACGATGACGCGCGCCGGGTCGGGCTCGCCGTCAGTGCAGGTCAGCGCGGGCTCGAACACAGGCGCGGCGGGTGTGACGGCGTCGTCGGCCCCGCCTGCGGCCATGACCTGCCACTCGCGGATGCCGACCGAGCCCTGCCCGGCCTGCTCGCCCCAGGACTGCGCGACGACGCGCAGCGCCCTCGTCGTGACGGGCTCGAACGAGACGGGGGCGAACCCGTCGCTCGTGCGGCCGTACGTGCTGCCCTCGGTCAGCGTGACGTCGTGCCACGTCTCCCCGTCCGCGTCCAGGTGCTGGAGCACCCAGCTGCGCGGCGCGATGAGGCCCTCGTTCGCCGTGTCCTCGACGTTCTGGTACCACCAGACGCCCACCTGGTCCACGGTCACGTCGAAGTCCCAGGTGAGGCGCGCCCACTGCTCACCGACCCGGTCCCACGTGCCCCAGCTCGCGCCGTACTTGGACGCGTCGTCCTCGAGGACGCCGTTGGTGCCGTCGTTGAGGCCCGCGACGGTCTCCCATCCGGACGTGAACGAGGCCGTCGGCGTCGCGTACGGCGCCACGTTGCCCGTGAGCTGTGCACCGTCGGCGAGCGGGACCTGGATGGTCGCCGTGGCGACGTTGCCGGCCAGGTCACGGGCCCGGATCGCGAGCTCGTGGGGCAGCGCGTCGGGCGCCTCGACCACGTCGCCGGGCTCGGCCGGCACCCAGGCGCCGACGCCGTCGAACCGGTGCTCGACGGCGGCGAGCCCGGACAGGGCGTCCGACGCCGACACCGTGACGCCGCGCGTCGCCGCGTCGAGAGCCCCTGCGACCTCGGGGGCCGTGGTGTCGACCTTCACGGTGCGCGCCACCTCGTCGGACGTGTTGCCCGCGGAGTCGGTCGCCCGGCCGGTCACTGTCGTCTCGCCCTCGCCGGTGACCGCGACGTCCACGTGCCGCACGGCCTCGGTTGCGGTCCAGGCGCCGTCGCCGACGCGCGTCTCGACGGTCGTGAGGTAGTCGGTCTCGTCGTCGGCCGCGACGCGTACGGTCACGGGTGAGGAGAACCAGCCGTCCGTGCCGGTGGTGCCCGACGCCGACGCGGTGACCACGGGTGCGGTCGTGTCCTCGCCGCCCGGGTCGACGGTGCCGCCGACCTCGACCGTCGCGGTCACGTACCCGCCTGCCTGGCCGGCGGCACGCCCCTCGACGGTGATCGTCCCGGCGGTGGCGACGTCCTCGGCCGCGACGTCACGCCAGGTCACGGGCACCCACTGCGTCGTCCCGCCGAAGGGCAGGCGCACGGCGGGCGGCAGGTCGGGGAGCTGCCCGACGGGTGTCGCGAGCGCGACCCCGGCGAGCTCGTCGGCCTGGACGCCGTGGACCTCCCACTCGGAGACGGACACCGAGTGCACGTACTGCCCGGCCTCCTCACCGTTCACGGTGAGCCGCAGGGCCGTGGTCGTGACCGGCTCGAACGCGACGTCGTGCCACGCGTCCGTCCCCGTGGGGTAGGTCGCCGCCTCGACGGGCTGCCACTCACCGGCCGCGTCGCGGTACTCGACCTGCCACGACGCGGGCGGGCGGATCCAGTTCGCGTCGCGGTGGAACTGGATGCCGACGCCGTCGGTGCGCACGGGCACGTCCCACGCGTACATCAGCCAGTCGGACGCCACGGTGCTCGCGGTCCCGCGGTAGTTGCCCCACTGGTCGGGCGGCAGCAGCGCGGTCAGCGCACGGCCGTCGTTGAGGGCTCCCACGCGCATGGGCGGTGTCTCGGTGAACGACGCCGACACCTCGGCGTCGACCGCGAGGTTCTCGGTGAGCCGGTACGCGGGGTCGTCGGCGCGCGTCTGCCGGACGGGCAGGATGCGGTCGCCGTCCCACTCGACCCGGTCGATCGCGACCGACCGGCGGAAGTGGCCGCCGCCGACGGCGTCCTTCGTGTGGTACGTCAGGTACCAGGCGCCGTCGAGCTCGACGAGCGAGGGGTGCATGGTCGTCGCTGACGTCCCGCCGAGGATGATGCCCTGGTACTGCCACGGCCCCTTCGGGTTGTCGGCGGTCGCGTACGCGACGCACGCCTGGTAGTTGGACGGCGTGCAGTCGCTGCCGCCGCGCTTCCAGTCGTACGCGAGGTAGTAGGTGCCTTCACGCTCGAAGACCCACGGCGCCTCGTAGAAGTCGTCGAGGCCGCTCAGCGTCGTGATGTCGCCGCGCAGCGCCGTCATGGTCGGCTCGAGCTCGACGACGCGCGCCACGCCCCACGAGCCCCAGTACAGGTACACGGTGCCGTCGACGTCGGTGAAGACGTGCGGGTCGATGACCTCCTGGCCCGAGGTGCTCGTGCCGAACACGTCGGTCCAGGTCAGCAGCGGCTCCCCGATCGCGTCCTGCCAGGGGCCGACGGGGCTGTCCGCCACGGCCACGCCGATCGCCATCCGGTTGGGCACGTCCGTGCGCTCCCACTGCACGGGCGCGTACCAGTAGAACCGTCCGTCGGCGCCTGTCGTCACGTGGCCGGCGTACGCGTTGTCGCCGGTCGCCCACGTGAACACCTCGTCCGGGACGAGGTTGCGCTCGTAGTGCTGCCACTCGCCCGAGGCGACGTCGGTCGTCGTGAGCACGCCGTAGTCGTGCATCTCGAACCCGGCCTGCTGCGGCTCGGCCTCGTCGTGCCCCGTGTAGACGTACAGGGTGTCGCCGACGACGAGCGGCGCGGCGTCGGCGGAGTAGTAGCTGCCGTCCCCGACGATCGGGTTGCCCTCGGTCGTGACGGTGCGGGTCGGCGCCGTCTCGGCCGACGCCGGGAGGGCGACGAGCAGGGTCGCGACGATCGCCCCCGCGAGCGCGCCGGCGGCGGTGCGGGTCCCGAGACGTGTCCTCGTACGAGCACTCATGATCAACGTCCCACCTTCACGGCGTCGGAGGTGCGGGTGGCAGGTGCGTAGCCGTCACGGGTGCCGGTGACCTGGACGGTCAGCTCGGCGCCGCGGTCGGCGGTGCGCACCTGGTAGAACGGCGACGTCGCGCCGTCGATCGGCTCGCCGTCGGCGTACCACTGGTACGTCAGGCTCACCGGGAAGGGACCCCAGGGGTCGGTCCACGCGAGCAGGGGCCAGCGTGGTTGCGCCCGGCCCAGGATCCGCACGTCGTCCGCGTCGATCTGCCCGGGCTGGACGGTGACCGGCGGCGACGCGACCCAGGACGACGCGGTGTGCCCGGAGGCCTCACCGCGCACCTGCACCGCGAGCGCCTTGCCGACGTCCGACGGTCGCGGCGTGTAGGTCGCGCCGCGCCCGCCGCGCACCTCCTCGCCGTCGACCGTCCACCGGTAGCTCAGCCGCACGTCCTGGGCCCAGCCCGCGGCCGTGGCGTGCTGCCGGGACCCGACCCGGGCGTCGCCGCTGACGGCGACCGTCCCCGCCTGGACCGCCGGCAGCGCGACGGCCGCCGTGGGCTCGGACGTCGCCGAGGCACCCTCGTAACCCTCGAGGTACCCGGTGACCTCGACCGTCACGGTCTTGCCGAGGTCGCGCCGCACGGGCGTGTACTCGCTGCCCGTCGCGTCACGGACGGCGCGTCCGTCGACGAACCACTGGTAGGCGAGGGTGACGCCGTCCGGCGCCCAGCCCTCGGCGCGCGCGAGCAGCACCTGGCCGACGGTCGGCACGCCAGCCACCTCGACGGTGCCCGGCACGACGACGAGGTCCTCCGGGCCGGCCGTCACGGTCAGGCCCGCCTCGACGACGGACTCGCCTGCGACGGCGCGCACCGTGTAGGCGCCCGCGTCCAGGCCTGCGGGCAGCGCCGCGGTGGTGAGCGCACCGGCGCCGGTCGCGTCGGTCGTGAGCGTCCCGAGCCCGGTGCCACCGGGCTCGAGGGTCACGGCGTACGACGCGCCGGGCTCGCCGCCCGTGAGCGTCGCGGTGAACGACTGACCTGCCGCGACCTCGGCGGGGACCTCGAGGACCATGGGTGCCCGTGGTGCGCTGAGGACCTCCCACTCGACGATGCCGACCCAGCCGGTGGCCGGCTTGGTGAGCGTCGCGCGCAGCGCCGTCGTCGTGACCGGTGCGTGCGTCACGGTGTCGAAGGCACCGGCGGTCGTGGTGAAGCCCGAGGGCTCCGGCACGGTCGCCCACGTGACACCGTCCTCGAGCAGGTACTCGAGCGTCCACGCGGACGGCACGCGCATCCCGCCGCCGTCGTCGAAGAACAGCAGCCGGCTCGTGCTCGTGGTGACCGGCTCGGGCCAGTCGAGCCGCGCCCACTGGGTGTCGCCGGCGATGTTCCAGGTGCCCCATGCGGCGGCCTGGGAGGTCACGGGGACCGTCGCGTTGCCGTCGACGATGCCCGCGGCGCGGTTCCAGGACGTCGACGCCGACACGGTGACGGCGGCGTTGGGCGCCACGTTCACGGGTGCGTCGGGGTCGGGTGCCGGGACGTCGAGGGACCCGATCTGGCTGACGTTCCCTGCACGGTCCGTCGCGCGGTGCTCGACCACCGCCTGCTGGGCGATCGTCGCGCCCGAGCCGTACGTGGTCCAGCTGCCGCCGTCGACGCGGTACTCGACCGAGGCGACGCCTGAGCCGGTCTCCGTGGTGGTCAGCGTGAGCCTGCGCGTGCCCTCGTCGAACGCGGCCTGGACGGCGGGGGCCGTCGTGTCGACGTCGACCGCGAGGGTCTGGACGGCGGACACCAGGCCGCCGGAGTCGGTCGCCCGGGCGCGGACCGCGTGCCTGCCGTCGGACGCGACCGTGACCGGTCCGTCGTAGGGCGTCCACGCGCCATCGTCCACGCGTACCTCGACCGCGGGGGCCGGGTCGGAGTCGTCAGTGGCGCTCACCGTGACCGCGACGGGTCCGGTGAACCAGCCGCTCGCCGGGACGGCGGGCTCGGTGGACAACGCGACGACGGGCGCCTGCGCGGCCCCCTCGGTGACCGTGACGACGGCCGTCGGCCGCTTGTCGGTCCCCGCGACCGTGCCCTGCACCGTGAGCTCACCGGGCTCGGCGTACCCGGCGGGGTCCACCGCGTCCCACGTGACGGGCAGCGACGCCTCGGAGCCGTCGTTGTACACGGCGACCACGCGGGCGGGCAGGGAGGGTGCAGTGCCGGCCACGGTGCTCACCGCGACCTGCGTGAACGTGTTGACCTGGACGGCGTCTGTCGGGCGCACCCAGACCGTGGCGCGGGCCAGGCCGGCGGTGCCCTCGACGAAGCCGGGGACGGTGACGCTGCCCTGCTCGGCGTAGGCCTCCGCGGGGACGTCCTGCCAGGTCACCGCGCGCTCGGCGCGACTGCCGTCGGCGTAGAGCACCTCGACGGTCCCCGGCAGCACCGGGGCCACGCCCACGAGGGTGCGGACCGCGACCTTCTCGATCGCGACCGGCTCCTCGGCGAGCGCCTGCCACTCGACGATGCCCGGGTAGGACGCGCCCTGCCGGACGAGCGTCGCGCGCAGCGCCGTCGTCGTGACCGAGGCGTGCGTCACGGCGTTGAGCTCACCCCTGGCCGTCGGGTACTCGCTCGGCGACGGGACCGGCTGCCAGGTGCCTTCCGCGGTGCGGTACTCGAGGGACCACGACGAGGGCGTGAGGATGCCGCCCGGGTCGCCGTTGTCGTGGAAGAGGATCCGTGACTCGTCGACCCGCACGGGAGCGCCCCACGTGAGGGTTGCGGTCCACGTGCCGCCCGCGCCGGGGGTGGTGCCCCACGTGGCCCAGGCGTCGCTCTCGGCGGCGATGGGGAACGCGGCGTTGCCGTCGTTGATCGCGGCGACGCGGTTCCAGCTCGTCACGGCGGACGCGGTCGCGGAGGCGCCCGGTGCGACGTTCGTCTTGGCGGTGCCGCTGACCTCGACGTCGAGGACGACGTCACGCGATGTGCTCAGCTCGCCGTCGTCGGCCGTCAGGCGCAGCAGGTACCGGCCCGACGTGTCGACGCGCACCACGGTGGTCGCGGAGCCGGGGCTCCCGATCACCGCGTCCGCGCCCTCGGGCGTCGAGACGACGGCCCAGCGGGACGCGAGCGTGCCGGCGGGCAAGGCGTCGTCACGAACCGTGCCGACGAGCCGCACCTGGCCGGGCTGGTCGAACGCCAGGTCCCGGACGACCGACACGTCGGGTGCGGCGTTGGTCGCCGCGGGTGCGGGGACGCCCGTGGCGAACGCCTGGATCTCCTTGACGCCCGTGCGGAACCCGGAGGCGTGCGTCACGGTGACGCGCAGCCGGTCGGCCCGCACCTCGGGGAGCTGGACGCGGTTGTAGTTCGCCGTCGGGTAGACGGGGGTGCGCGCCTGGTCGGGTGCCGTGTGCCAGCCGTCGCCGTCGTGGTACTCGAGCGTGAACAGCTCGGGTGCGGCGTAGCCCTGGACGGTCGCCGTGGACGACGAGCGGTAGAAGTAGACGCGCACGTCGTCGACCGCCTGCATGCCGTCGAGCTCGACCTCGATGGAGTCCGTCGCGTTCGGCGAGGACAGGGTGCCCCAGAACGGCTCGTTGACGGTGGTGCCGTCGACGGCGCCCTCGGGTGCGCGGCCGCTGCTCGAGTAGGTCGCCGTGACCGGTCGCCCCTCGGCGAGGTTCACGGATCCCGTCGAGGCGGGTGCCACGTCGGTGCCGGCCTTGGCGAGCACGTCGACGACGCGGTCGTCCGCGGCGAACGTGACCTCCGCGGCCGACGCGAGCGGAGCCGTCGTGGCGGTGACGACCTCGGCGTCGCCCTCGACGACCTCGACCGTGCCCGTCGCCGGGTCGTACACGACGTGCGCGAGGTCGGAGACGGTGAACGCGAGCGCGCCGTCGAGGTACACGGAGTACCCGGCCGGGACGTCGGCGCCGTAGTGCTCGCCCGTCTCGTCCCACACGACGGTGAGGTCGCGGTCGTGGTAGCGGATGTTGTTGGCCGTGAAGTACGGCCAGTCGATGTCGACGGGGTCGAGCTCGACCTTCGCGTCCGCGCGGCTGCGCAGACCCATCGCGTCCTCGATCATCGTGAAGTTCGTCGCGCCGAGGATCGTGTGGTGGATCCAGGAGCGGTAGCCGATCGAGCCGCCGTCCTGCGCCGAGCCGTTGGACCAGAACTCGTTCTGGTTGGGCAGGCGGTTGTCGCCGTCGCCCTGGTAGTGGGCCCATGCGTTCCAGTAGAGGAGCTGCTTGTACGTCTCGGGCGTCACGTAGTCCGACGGGTAGTCGCGCAGCACGCTCGAGAGCATCCGGAACAGCACGGTGGAGTTGATGACGGAGAAGTTGTTGGAGCCCTCCTCCGGGGAGTCCGCCTTGTCGACCTGGTTGGCCGTGTAGAAGGGGAACACGGGGTACTGCTCGGCGTCCGCGAAGAGGCGCAGCGCCTCGACGTAGGCCGGGTCGTAGTCCGGGTCACCCTGCTTGGGCATGAGGCCCACGGTGAACGGGTAGTAGTTGTTGGTCTCCTTGTACGGGTTGAGCGTGCCGTCCTGTGTCATGCGGTGCTTGAGCAGGTTCCCGTACAGGCCCACCTGGTCGGGCGTCGCCTGCGCGGGCTCCCACAGGTTCTCGAGCACGGCCGTCTTGATGCGCTGCGCGAGGGCGTCCATGTGCGCGGCCTTCTCGTCCTCTCCCGCGACGCGGAAGAACTCCGCGGCGGCCAGCGAGTTCGAGTACAGGTACGCGCTCTCGGTGCGGTCCATGTTCGCGCCGTGGCCTGGCCAGTGGAAGGAGACGGCGTCGGCGTCGTTCCCGGTCATCGCGCCCCAGCTGTACTCGATGAGGTCGTTGCCGTTGGAGTCGTACGCGTCGAGCAGGCCCTCGACGTCGTCCATGGCGTGCTGGCCGAGGAGGCCACCGATCGCGCCGGGGCCGCCGTGCAGCTCGTACGCCCGCCACGCGGCCTCGGTGATGTACTGCGTGTAGGAGTTCGACCAGTTCGCGGGGTCGCCCGGGTTGTCGGTGAACTTGCCGCTCTCGGACGTCTCGCCGACGGAGATCGCGGTGCCGTACGCGTACGCGGGGTCGCGCACGTACTTCAGGTCGTCGAGGAACATCCCCACGGTGAGCACGATCGCGTTGTTGTACCCGAGCGCCCCCTCGACCGAGGTCGGGAACTGGAAGTCGTTGCCCGGGATGTCGGCGTCGAGGAAGTTGAACCGCATGAGCCACCAGCGGTAGAAGAGCGTCTTGTCGATGTCATCCACCGGGGTGTCCAGGTACGGGATGTTCTCGACCCACCACCGGTTGTACGTGGTGACGTGCGTGGTGAACGCCTCGGCCGGGCTCGCGGTGCGCACCGCGGCGTACTCGGCCTCGGAGCCGGGGAGCTCACGCGTGGTCATGCCGAGCTGGAGCTTGGTGGTGGCGCTGCCCGACGCCGGGACGGCCAGGTCGGTGACGAGCGTGGTGCCCTGCGCCGTGAACCCGTCGCCGGACAGGCGGGGGAAGACCGTGGTCAGCGCGTTGAAGGCCTGGACGGCGCCCGTGAGCTCGTCGCCCTCGGCCTGCTGGACCTGGGGTGACGTCGCCGTGAGACGGACGGTCCGGCCGGCCCCGGAGGTGTCGGTGACCTGGACGTTCGCGACCATGACGTTCTCGTGGGTGATGAACTTGGTCTGCGTGAGCGTGAGGCCGGCGCCCGTGAAGACGCTCGTGAAGTAGCTGGGCGTCTGGCGGCGCTGCGAGGCCTGCTCGGTGAGCGTGACCGGCGCGCCGTCGACCGAGACGGAGTACGTGAAGGCACCGCCGCCGCCGAGGGACTCCCAGTAGGCGACGTCGCCGGCCCAGCCGAGCTGGGTGGGCTGGTGGGTCTTCATGAACACCGCGCGGCCGCGCGTGAAGGCGACCAGGTTCTCCGTCGCGTCGAACATGGGCCCGCTGCGCGCGAGCATCCGGTCGACCCAGAAGTCCTGGCCGGGCGCCGAGCCCGCACCTGCCGCCAGGTCCTCCTCGAAGACGGTCGCGAGGTACGACGACGCCGGGCTGTACGGCGCGGCGACCTCCGGGACCGGGGTGTCGGAGCCGTGGAACTCCGGGTACCCGAGCGTGCTCTGCGGCACCTCGGCCCCGGGGACGGCATGGGCCGCGAGCGGCGTGACCATGCCCGCCGCGAGGAGGGAAAGTGCCGCGGTGGGGATCAAGATCCGCCGAAACCGCGCAGGAAACACGCCCAGGTGAGCCACGTCAGCGGAGCCTCTCTACGGTGAGAATGCGGGGGCGAAGCCGACCTTGGCACGGCCCTGAGCGGGCCGCAAGGGGTTTCGGTGTTTTCGGTCCCGTCCGTATTCGGCGGGTTCGGGCGGAGCGGTCCCAGACCCCTCGGAGAGGGGGACCGCATCGGCAGCTCAAGCCCGACCCATCGACTGTCGATATGCATGCCATGACCCGTCCAGGACGAGGAGCGACCATGCCGGCGATGCAGAGCGAGGCCCCACCCCGGCAGACCGTCGGTGCGGGCATCGTGGTGGCCGTCGTCGCCCTCCTCGGTGTCGCCGCCGTGGCGCTCGGGCTGGTGTACGCGGCGCAGTCGGCGGTCGGCGTCTACCGGGCCCAGACCGTGCCCGTGCGGATGGCGGGCGAGGCGACATGGACGGAGCCGGGCGTGATCCCGGAGGTCGAGGGGTACGAGGACCCCACGGGGGCGATCTCCTCGGGCCACGGCCTGTCGCCGTCCGAGTGGGTCGGCGGCACGCCGTTCCCCGTCCGGAACACGGGCAGCCTGGTCATGGAGGTCTTCGAGGCGGACGCGCTGACCTCGCTCGAGGCGGATGCGCCCTGGTGGGCCGGCCTGGTCGGGGCGGGAGCGATCCTGCTGACCCTCGTCCCTGTCGTCCGCTCCTACGCCGCCGCGGAGCCGTTCGCACCCGGCACCGCACGGCGCCTCGGCATCGCGGCGGCGATCGCGCTGGTCGCCTGGGTCTGCGCGTCGGTGCTGCCGTTCCACGCCGCGTCCGCGGTCCTCGCCGACCACCTCTACAGCGGGCCACCGGTCCCGGACGGCTGGGTCGCCCCGCACCTGCGTGCCGCCTGGTGGCCCGGGCTCATCGTGCTGCTGCTCGCGGGGCTGGCTGTTGCGAGCAGACGCGGGGAGCGCCTCGCGGCGGAGACCGACGGGCTCGTGTGAACGCCGACGACGCCACCCACCGCGTGACGTGCGACCTCGGGCGCCTGCTGGACGAGCGCGGCATGACGCTCGTCCAGCTCGCCGCGGCGACGGGCATCACGGTGGTGAACCTGAGCGTCCTGAAGAACGGGCGCGCCAAGGCGATCCGCTTCTCAACGCTCACGGCGATCTGCGACGCCCTCAGCTGTCAGCCGGGTGACCTGCTGGGTGTCGCGGCGGGCTGACCGTCCAGGTGATCCGCTGCTCGACGGACGTGCCCGGCTCGAGCGTGGTGAGCGGCGTGAGGGCCTCGAGCTCGACGAGGTGCGCGGTGGGGTGCAGGTCGCCGACACCGAGCGGCTCGGCCGTCGGGTACTGCATCCAGAGCTCGACACGGCAGCCGCCGTCGGGGTACTCGCCGTCGTCCATGGCGACACGCCACTCGATCCCCGCGCCGTCCGGCCGGCGCAGCGCCAGGGTGCCGTCGGCGTCCGTGAAGCCCACCTTCCCGACGACGTCCTCGACGACCACGGCCCGGCGCCCGGCGTGCGGCCGGCCCACGCGCAGGCGACCGAACTCCTCGACCAGGCCCACGGGCTCGGCAGCACCCGTCACCCCGACCCACAGGCCGGCGCCGTCGGGGCCCGCGTCGTCGGGGCCCGCGTCGTCGGGGCCCGCGCCGTCGGGCACGGCGTCCTGACCGCACGCCGCGAACGCGGACGTGTCCACCTGGGCCACCTCCCAGACGGACCATCGCACGGCCCGGTCGGTGACGTTCGTGAAGGTGGTGCGCTGACTGAACGTCGCGCCGCGCTCGGGGACGCTCAGCTCACGTGTCACACGCAGGCCGGTGCGGGCGTCGTCGCGGCCGGTCAGCGTCACGACGAGCTCCCGAGCGTCCTCGTCCCAGCGGGAGTCGACGGCGAACTCCCCCGCGTCGAGCACGGCGTCCGGCGGGCCGGGCCACTCGTGCGGACCGGACCAGCCCTGCGGGGCGGGCCACGTCTTGGCGCCGCCCACGTTCGCCCAGGAGGCCATCGTCCCGTCGAGCGGCGCCCACCCGGACCGGGGCCGCACCGTCCGCAGCGCGTCGTCGAGGTACTCGGGGTTGCGCCACAGCAGCTCTGCGCCGCCGCAGACCAGCGAGACGAGCCGCCCGCCGACGGTCGGCAGGAACGCGAGGCGGAGGTCGTCCGTCTCGACGACGTGCACGGGCAGCTCGTCCGGGCCGCGGTCGAGGGCGGTCAGCGTGAGCGGAGACCGGGACGGGGACGCGGGGGCCGGGGACGGGAGGACCGGGGAGTCGATGTCCGGGGACTCGAGGACCGGGGGCTGCGACGGCACGCGGGCGACTGTAGACCGCGCCGACGCACCCCGAGGGTGCCCGAGGGCCCAGGTACCCGGCGAGTCGCACCTCCGCGCCCGCGCCGCTGACGGCGACGTCGTTGAGCGTCGCCCGCTCAGCGGGGAGGATCGCCCCATGGCGGACGACCCCTCGACCATCGACCTCACCCTGCCCGAGCTGCGCGCCGTCGCGTCCTACGCGGTCGCCTGCGCCGAGCCCGCGCTCGCTCTCGTCGAGCGCGACCGGCCCGACGACGTCCGCCCCCGCGCCGCGGTCGAGGCCGCGCGCACGTTCGCGGCCGGCGGGGACCGGACCAAGGCGCTGCGGGACACGGCCTGGGCGGCTCAGCGCGCCGCCAGGGACGCGCTCGATGCCGGTCACGCCCCGGCTGCTGAGGCCGCGCGCGCAGCGCTCGCAGCCGCGGGCGCGGCGTTCTTGCACCCCCTGCCGAAGGCCACCCAGGTCAAGCACATCCTCGGCTCGGCGGCCCACGCCGCGCGGGCCCTCGAGCTCGACGCCGGCGGCGACCCCGCGGTCGGCGCCGAGCACCTCGCACGGTGCCGCGCCCTGGCCGGGCCGGGCGTGGTCGACGTCCTGCGTCGCTACCCACGTGCGCCGGAGGGCGGTGGGCGCGTCGGCGAGCTCGTCCGACAGCTCGACGCAGCCGTGCGCTGACGTGCGCCGTCGGGCGCAGACCCTCAGCCCCCGTGCGCGCCGAGCCAGGTCACGAGCAGCCGCTCGAGGTCGCGCTGCTGCTGCGCGGTCAGCGGCTCGAGCAGCCGGTGCTCGTTGGCCATGTGGGCCGTCATGGCCCGGTCGATGAGGTCGAGGCCCTGCGGGGTGAGCGCGACCACGCGGCCCCGCCCGTCGACGTCGCTGCGCCGGCGGGTGACCAGGCCCGCCTCGACGAGCCGGTCCACGCGCTTGGTCATGGCGCCGGTCGTGACCATGGTGTGCTCGGCGAGCTCGCCGGGTGCCCGCTCGTAGGGCGCGCCCGCACGGCGCAGGGTCGCGAGGACGTCGAACTCCCCCTCGCCCAGGCCGTGCTCGCCGTAGACGACGAGCAGCTCGTCGCGCAGCACCGCCGCGAGCCGGTGGAGGCGGCCGATGATGCCCTGCGGGGTCACGTCGAGGTCGGGCCTCTCGGTGGCCCACGCCTGCTGGATGCGTGCCACGTGGTCGTCGTACGGCATGGCGTTGACTCTACCTTCCGCGGAAGATATCTTCTCTTCCATGGAAGGCAATCTTCGCTGGGCGCTCGTCACGGCCATCGCACCGCTCACGTGGGGCGCGAGCTACCTCGTGACCAGGCAGTTCCTCCCGGCCGACGACGCCCTGTGGGGAGCCGTGATCCGCGCACTGCCCGCCGGGCTGCTGCTCCTCGCGATCACGCGCACCTTGCCCACGGGAGCCTGGTGGTGGCGCGCACCACTGCTCGGAACCCTGAACATCGGCGCGTTCTTCGTGCTCGTCTACGTCGCCGCGCAGCTGCTGCCCTCGAGCATCGCGTCCATGCTCATGGCCTTCTCGCCCGCCGTGATGCTGCTGCTGGCCTGGCCGCTGCTCGCCGAGCGGCCACGTGTGCTCTCCGTGGCCGGTGCCGCACTCGGCTTCCTGGGCGTGTGCGCGATGCTGCTCACGGGCGCTCAGCGCACCGACCCGTGGGGCGTCCTCGCGTCCGTGACCGCGATGGTCATGTCCTCGCTCGGCTTCGTCCTGTCCAAGCGGTGGGCGGGCGAGGTGGGACCCCTGCCGCTCGCGTCGTGGCAGCTCGTGTCCGGCGGCCTCGTCGTGCTCCCCGTCGCCCTCGTCCTCGAGGGCGCGCCACCGCGACTGGACGCGACCCAGCTCGGGGCGTTCGCGTTCCTGTCCCTCGTCGCGACGGCGCTCGCCTACTGGGCGTGGTTCTCCGGGCTCGCGCACCTGGACGCCGGCGCCGTCGGCCTCATCGGCCTCCTCAACCCGGTGACCGGCGTGCTCCTCGGCACCCTCGTCGCCGCCGAGCGGCTCAGCGTCCTCCAGGCCGGCGGCATGGCCCTCGTGCTCGTCGGCATCGTGCTCGGCCAGCCGCAGGCGGCGCGCTGGTTCCGTGGCCGGTCGGCCGCCCCCGCCCTGATCCCCGACAGCCTGCCGCCGATGATCGACACGACGCCCCCGGTCGAGATCCGCGTGCCCGCACGCTGACCACCGCAACTACGCGCGCCGTGCCCGACGGCGTGCTGCCGCATCGCCCGGAGCGGCGCCCGGGTCAGGAGCGCCTGTCGCGCAGCACCGCCCCGGCGCCACCCGCGAGGCCCAGCGCGAGCAGGCCGACGGCGGCGTTCTGCCGGTCAGCACGGAGGCTCGCACACGCCACCTCGACCTCGATCGTCTGGTCGAGGGGAGCTTGGACGTCGAACGCCGGCCGACAGCCGAAGTCCGCGAGGGGCGCAGGCATCGCGCCCAGCACCAGACCTCCCAGCACGAGCACTCCGCCAGCTGCGGCGACACCACGGTTCACACCAGACCTCCTCGACCGGATCGGTGTGAGAACCCTTCCACATCCGGTGCCGCGACAGGGCTCCTTCAGACGACCGGCGCGAGCTCCACGTCGGCGGTCTTCACCGTCCCCGCCGTCCGACCGGGCGCCTTCTGGAACGACCAGTACAGGTTGGTGTGCGCGACCACCTGGTCCGGCGGCGGCGCGCCCCACTCCGTCAGGTCCTCCGTCGTGTGCGCGTCGCTCACGAGGGTCGTGTCGTAGCCACGCACGAGGGCCCCGTGCAGCGTGGAGCGGATGCACGCGTCCGTCTGCGCACCGACCACGAGGAGCCGGCCGACGCCGAGGCCCGCGAGCACGCTCTCGAGGTCCGTCGCCTCGAAGGAGTCCCCGTACGTCTTCTTCACGAGGGGCTCGTCCTCACGGGGGTCGAGCTCAGGCACGATGCGCCACTCCTCGCTGCCGAGGGCGAGGTCCTCGTCGGAGTGCTGGACCCACACCACGGGGACGTCCTCGGTCCGGGCCCGTTCCACGAGGCTCGCGATGTTCGCCACGACCTCGTCACGGGCGTGCGCGCCGGCGACGACCCCGTTCTGGACGTCGATGACGAGCAGTGCGGTCGCTGGCCGGTTCTCCAGGGTGGTCATGGTTCTCCTTCGTCGCTGGTCGGCGGGCGCGCCGCGCCGGGCGCTGCATCGCCGACCGTAGCGGCGGTTCCGGACACTCCACTTCCGGAACATGGGCGAGCGCACCGGCCCCCACGGGATGCCCGAACACCCCCGAACGCCCTCGGACGCCCAGGCGCGCCGGCCGCGCCCTGCCCCGTCACTAGCCTGGCCGTCTCGTGTTGCCGCGCCCCCGCCCGGCGCCCGACCCACTCCCCTCGACCACGCCGGAGGCACGCATGCACGCGCGGGCACGGGACGTCCGGCCGGGCCCGACGAGCCAGGCCCTCCGCCCTGCACGGACGAGCGGCACGGCGAGGCCGCTCGTCGCGCGGGTCGGAGCCGCAGCGGCAGCGATCGCGATCCTCGCGTCCGGGTGCGCGTCAGGCGCAGACGAGGGCACGTCACCCAAGGAGGACAGGGCAGCGTCGGGCACGACGTCCACGGCACCCTCGGGGACGGAGACGGGCACGGACGCAGGGTCGGACGCCGGGGCCGCCGGCGGGGACGCCGCCACGACCGCGACGGGCATGCTGCGCTGGTACGAGAACGAGGACATCGAGCTGACCGTGACGGTCATCCCCTTCGACCCTGCGGCGGCGGTGCAGATGGAGACCGCGGAGGAGTTCCCCACCGACGTCACCCTCGCGTTCACGAACACGGGGAGCGAGCCCGTCTTCACGCACTACGACTACACCCAGGACCTGACGGTCAAGCTCTTCTACGAGGGCGGCTCGGAGCTCTGCTGGACCATCTCGCACTCGTTCACGGGCCAGGCGCCCGAGGACCCCTACTGCTACCTCGAGACGTCGGTCATCGACGTGTCGCAGGCCTTCGAGGACGTCTCGGCGGAGGTCGCCGGCGAGACGATCGAGATGCGTCGGCTGCCCCAGATCGCGCCCGGCGACACGCTGACGATCGACACCTACCTCAGCTACTACCTCGAGACGGGCGACGGCTGGCCCGAGGAGTACGACGCCGCGAACCCGGACCGCACGCCGTACGTGCAGTCCTACCGGGAGAACATCGGCGACTTCGCGGGCTTCACGGTGACGTCGATCGCGGACAGCGACCTGTGCCCCGCGCTCGACACGCACGCTGTGGTCGTGAGCAGCACCCTGACCGCCTCCTGCTAGCGCCCCGGGGGCGTCGCACGGGCTCCCTCGACCCGCGCGGGTAGCGTGCACGTGACCGCCCCCGAGGTCGAGGAGGAGCCGTGCCGAGCGTGACGAGTGCCGACGTCGCCCGCGCGAGCGGCGTCTCCCGCACGACCGTCAGCTACGTGCTCAACGGGACCGCGGGCGCCAAGATCTCCGAGGCGACCCGCGAGCGCGTGCGCGAGGCCGCCCGGAGCCTCGGCTACTCCCCCTCGGCCGCGGCCCGCACGCTACGTCGCGGCCGCAACGACATCGTCCTGTGCGTGCTGCCCGACTGGCCCGTGGGTCCCATCATCGACACCCTCCTCGACGACCTGGCCACCGCGCTCGCCGGCCGCGGGCTGACGATCCTGGTCCACCACGACCGCGGCCCGGAGCCCCTCGCGGAGCTGTGGCGGCAGGTCACCCCGCTCGCCGTCGTGGGGCTGAGCCGGTTCGACGACGACGACGTTCGCGCCATGGTGCAGGCCGGGATCAAGGTGGTCGGCACCACGCTCGACGAGGACGCCGACCGTGGGGTCTTCGCCGTCCCGCAGACGCAGATCGGCCGGCTCCAGGTCACGCACCTCGCCGACCGCGGGCACACGCACCTGGCCTACGCCGCTCCCGACGACCCGCGCCTCGCGGCCTTCACGGACCGGCGCGTCGCAGGCGCCCGGCTCGAGTGCGCCGAGCGTGGCCTGCCCGAGCCACAGGTGGCAACCGTGCCGCTGGACGTCGACGCGGCCGTCGCGGCCCTGCGCGCGTGGCGCACCGGCCCCCACCCGGTGACCGCGGTCGCCGCGTACAACGACGACGTCGCGATCGCCGTCCTCGCCGCGGCCCGGGCCGAGGGTCTGCGCGTGCCCGACGACGTCGCGGTCCTCGGCGTCGACGACACGCCTGCCGCGCGCCTTGCCGCACCCCCGCTGTCCACGGTGTGGCAGGCGGTCGACGCGCAGGCCGCCCACCTCGCGGCGAGCGTCGTCGCGACCCTCGACGGCACCGCCCTCCCCGCCCGGCCCGACGACCTCTTCCACGTGGTCACGCGCGCATCGACCTGACCCGACCTGACCTGCGCCGGCGCACGGCCCGGTCCCGGCGCCGGACAGCACCCGGCCCGTGCGCTCCGCGGAGCGCACGGGCCGGGGATCACCTCGCCTGCGGCACGGCCGGGGGCCGGCCGGTCGAGGTCAGCGGCTGAACGTCAGCCAGTTGAGGTTGACGAAGTCCGCCGGCTGGCCGGAGTCGAACGTCACGTACACGTCGTGCACGCCCGTCGTCCCGGCGATCGCCGCGGGGACGGAGCGCCACGCCTGCCAGCCGCCGGTGCTCGCGATCGCGAAGCTCCCGATCGACGGACCGGTCCGTGAGTCGAGCCGCACGTTCACGAGGCCGCTCACACCACCGGCCGCGCCCGAGGCGACCCGCCCCGTGAACGTCGTCAGCGGCGTGGACCCGAAGTCGACGTCCTCGAACGCGATCCAGTCACCGTTCGCGAGGGCGCCGAGGTTCTCGCCGCCGCCCGTGTCCGACGTCGCCTCCTTCATGACGCCCGACGCCGACGCGTACGCCTCGGCCTGGATCGTCGAGGTCGCGAGGACCGGGGCGGGCGTCGACGGGTCGCTCGGGTCCGTCGGCGTCGGGTCGGTCGGCGTCGTCGAGCCCGACGGGCCGAACGTCAGCCAGTTGAGGTTGACGAAGTCCGCCGGCTGGCCGGAGTCGAACGTCACGTAGACGTCGTGGACGCCTGTCGTCGCCGCGATGTCCGCGGGGACGCTGCGCCAGGACTGCCACCCGCCGGTGCTGCCGATCGCGAAGCTGCCGATCGACGGGCCCGTGCGCGAGTCGAGCCGGACGTTGACGAGCCCGCTGACCCCGCCTGCGGCGCCCGAGGCGACCCGGGAGAGCCACGTGGTCTTCGGCGTCGTGCCGAAGTCGACGTCGTCGAACCGCACGAAGTCACCGTTCGCGAGCGCGCCCAGGTTCTTCCCGCCGTCGACGTCCGACGTCGGCTCCACGAAGACGCCCGACGCCGCCGAGAACGACTCCGCCTCGATGCGCGACGTCGCCGGGATCGCGCCCGGATCGGTCGGGTCCGTCGGGTCCGTCGGATCGGTCGGGTCCGTCGGGTCCGTCGGATCCGTCGGATCCGTCGGATCCGTGGGGTCCGTCGGGTCGCCGCCGGTCGAGCTCGCGACCGAGCGTGCCGGGACGGTCAGGCGCACGCCGTCGGAGAACGTCACGGTCTGTGCCTGCTGCCCCATGTTCGCCGCCTGGTAGGTGCGCACACCGTCCTTGAGGAACACGGCGTGCAGCGGCGTGTCGGCCGTGACCGACCGGTCCACGTGACCGAGCCCCGCGAGCGAGGCCAGCCAGTAGAACGTGTGCGCCCGCGACTCGCCCTCCTCGACGGTGTACGAGCCGGCCTGCGACCGGAAGTCGGCGAGCGCCGCAGGTCCGTCCGCGAGCGCCTCGAACTCCCAGATGATGTCCTGCCACACGGTCGCCGGCCCGCCGTTGTTGCGCTCGAGCTCGGCGACGTTGCGGCGCACGTACGCCGGGTCGTACCCGAGGTAGAGGTGCCCCGCGGTGCTGGGCAGCAGGTTGATGCCCTGGATCATCTCGGGCTCCGCGCTGAACCACGTCGAGTACGCCCCGCCGTCGCCCCACACCATGCCCACGGTCGAGTGCCCGAACGCGGCCGGGAAGGCCTCGTCGTCGGTGTCGAACCAGTAGTTCTCGATGGCCGACGCCTGCGTCGTGTAGAGGTAGATGCCCAGGTCGCGCATCTGCGTGTCGCCCGTGGCCTCGCCCCACTGGATGAGCCCGCTGGCGAAGTTCATGCCCTCGGAGGACGACTCCTGGTTGTTGCCCGCGCCGAACGCCCCGTGGCCCGCGGCCCAGTCGTGGCCGGCGTAGATGTCGAAGTCACGCAGGAACGGGAAGCGGGAGTCGCCGCGGTCCCAGTTGGCGGCGTCCTTGACGACCGTCTGGACCATGCCCGCGTACCGCTGCGCCCACGAGGGGTCGTGCTGCGCGACGGTCGCCGCGCCCACGACGTAGTACCCGTAGTGGAAGTGGTGGTCGTTGAGGTCGACGTCCGACCCGTAGGACGCCGGGTAGCCGATGAGGGTGCCCCAGGCCTGGTTGTACCAGAACGCCCGGCCCGTCTCCCCGGGCGACGCCGTGAACCAGTCGGTCAGCCGGGTGCGCATCGCGGCGACCAGCCGGTCGCGTGCCGTCGCGTTGCCGGTGAGGTCGGCGATGTTCGCGACCTGCGCGGCGCGGCCCAGCGCCTTGCCCGTCCAGTAGGTGTCCTCCCCGAAACCGGCGAAGGGGTCCTGCCCCGCGACGTCGTTCACGTAGCCGGCGAGCTGCGCGGCGTCGGCCGAGCCGGCCTGGAACGCGGTGTTCGCGAGCTGCGGCATCACGCCGTTGAACTCGGTCTGCGTGCGGAACTGGGACGCGCCGACGACGACGCTCATCGGACCGCGTGGCGAGTGGTAGCTGTACGCGCTCGGGGTGACGCCCGTGAGCATGTCCCGCTGGTGCGGGTAGAGCGCGAACACCGTGCCGGTGCCGTTGCCCTGGCGGGCCGTCGTCTCGAACGCGTAGGTCGCGGTCATGTTCGCCGACGCCTCGTCGTACGCCCAGGAGACCGTCGTCCCGGTCACGTGGTTGTGCGCGTAGGGCGCGTACGCCGCGAGGGCCGCGGCGCGCTGCGCGTCGGTGGACTGCGCCGTCGTCGGCAGCACCGCGACGGAGAAGTAGGAGCCGCCCGCGAGCGAGGAGCGGACGGTCGTTCCCGAGACGCTCCATGACGCGCCCGTCGGCGCGAACGCCGCGTAGTCGTGCCCGTTGGCGGTGAAGCCGAGGGTGCCGCCCGACGACGACCACACGCGCGGGGTGCCCGTCGTCGTGAGCGTCGCGTCGGCCGAGCCCGTGCGCGTGGCGTACACGAACGGCAGGCCGTGGCCGAAGGTCGTGCGCAGGCTCGTGGAGCCGTTCTGCCACAGGGTGCTCACGGTCCAGTCGGAGTAGTCGTCGACCTTGCCGTCGGCGTCGAGGCCCGCGAGCCCGATGCGCAGGTCCTCCGAGTAGGGGTAGTGGTACTCGCCCACGCCCGTCGCGGTGCCGGAGATCTGCACTGTCGTCGGGTAGCTGACGCCGAGGCCGTTGGTGAAGGCGTGGAGGGCGAGCGGGTGCGCCATGAGGTTCTCGGAGACCGCGTCGCAGTTGAACTTGCGCCACAGCAGCGACGTCCACCAGTCGTTGGTCGGGCTCGCGCCGGCCGGGAAGTTCGCGGTCGTGTGCGCCCGCGGGTTCGTCACCGGGGTGTTGTTGCACTCGGTCGGGACGCCGCCGCCGGGGGGCGTGCCCTCGGCATAGCTGCCGTCGCCGACCGGGACGGCCGCGGCCGCCTCGGGCGCCAGCACGGTGGCCTGGGTGAGCCCCACGGCGAGCGTCGCGGCGACGGTGAGGCCGGCGAGCAGCCTCCGGTCGAGCCGGGCTCGTGGTGCTCGGGATCTCGAGATACCTACGTGCGCATGCATCCGCACTCCAAGGATTGAGGGGACCGACGGGTCGGTGCTGGTGGTGACGGCGCGAGGTGTCCGGGTGCCTCCTCCACGTCGAGGGGTGAGCGGCCTGGCTGTCACAGGCGCAGGTGACTCGTGTCACCTGCCGAGTCACACCTTGGCGCGTGAGGCGTGCCGCGTCAAGGCCGGGGCCGTCGAGCCCGCGGCCCCGGCGTTCCTCGCTCGGGCGCCGTCAGGCCTCGTGCGCGTGGACGGCGATGAGCGCAGCCTCGACACGGTTGCGCGCCGCGGTGCGACGCAGGATCGAGGAGACGTGCGTCTTCACGGTGCCCTGGGCGAGGAAGAGGTCGGCCGCGATCTCGGCGTTCGAGAGCCCCCGCCCGACCAGCCGCAGGATGTCCTGCTCCCGCGGGCTGAGCGAGGCGAAGGCCTGCTTCGCGTCGAGGGTGCGCGAGGTGCTGGCGCCGAGGTGCCGGGGCAGGATGCGTCGCGCGATCGCCGGGGAGAAGAATGCGCCGCCACCGACGACCGCGCGGACGCCGAAGATGAGCTCACGCGGGTCACCGGACTTCAGGACGAATCCGTCGGCGTCGACGTCGAGCGCCTCGGCGACGTACGCGTCCTCGCCGAAGGTCGTGAGGAACAGGCACGGTGTCTCGCACCGCTCGCTGCGCAGCGTCCGGAGCACGTCCAGCCCGGACATGCCGGGCATGCGGATGTCGAGGACGAGCGCGTCGAGCCGGGTCGTGCGGGCGATCGTGAGGGCGTCCGCACCGTTGCCCGCCTCGGCGGCGACCTCGATGTCCGGGTCCGCACCGAGGATGGCGGCGATCCCGGCGCGCACCAGGGCCTCGTCGTCCGCGATCAGGACCCTGATCGTCGAGACCGCCGCCGTCACCACGGCCCCTTCGTCGAGAGCTCGACGACGGCGAGGGCCACGACGATGACGAGGGCGGCGCCCGCAAGCACGAGCGCGCCCTTGCGGTGCGCCGCCGTCGCGATCGCGAACGCCGCGGGCGTCTCGCGCGAGGCCTCCAGGCACGACGCGGCCACGCGCTCACGACCGTTCACCGGGACCCGCGCGGCGAGGACGAACTCCCCCGCGGTGGTGTGCCAGGAGAGCTGCCCGCCGGCCACCCGCAGGCTCCATCCGAGCGCGGCGAGGCCCGTGCCACCCGCACGGCCGGGCGCCCCGGTGCGCTCGCCGTCGCGCGGCGTCGGGTTCCGGACGACGACGTGCAGGGCATCCGCCGCCTCGACGAGCTCGACCCGGACGTCCGCGCCCGGGGCGTGCTTCGCCGCGTTGGTCAGCGCCTCCTGCAGGACGCGCGGAAGGAGCTCACCGTCGAGCCCACGGCCCGGGGCCGCCCCTTCATGGCCGGTGACCCGCACCCGCATCCCGGAACGTCGCGCGCGGGCGACGACCTCCGCCGGGTCGAGGGCCGGCGGCTGTCGGTCTCGGGCCGGCAACGCCCCGTCGGGGGTCGACGCCCGGTCGTCGGCGCCTGCGCGCAGCGCCGCGACCGAGGCGCCGAGCCGTTCGACGGCGGCCGCGAGCTCCTCCCGCGCCCGGGTGATCCGCGCGTGGACGTCCGGCGCGAGGTCGCGCCGCACCTCGAGCGCCCCGAGGTTCAGCGCGACGAGGCTCAGGGCGTGGCCGAGGTCGTCGTGCAGGCCCTCCGCGAGCACCAGCCTCTCCGTGGCCCGCTCGTTGTCCGCGACGACCTCGTCCCTGAGCCTGCTCTGCGCGGCCAGGTCACGTGCGTCCCGCTGGATCTGCCGACGCTGGTACCAGGCGACCGCGACCAGCCAGGGAACCCCGGCCCGCATGAGCGCGAACGGGAGCTCGCCGGTCGGCGCCTCATGCCCGGTCACGGTCGCGGCCAGGGGCATGCCGACATGGATCGCGAGCATCGCCGCACCCACGAGCGCGCCCCGGAGCAGGCCGCGCCGACCCCAGCCGACGCCCAGGGCTAGTACGAGGATCGCGCCGGGGACGCCGACGCCCGGCCGCGGGAGCATCGCGAGCACAGCCAGGGCGAGCGAGGCGACGCCGTCGCCGACGGCGCGCAGCCCGCGCCGCTCCGGCGGCCCCGGAGGCGCCTCGTCCGCCTCGGACAGCCGCACGCCGCTCATGCCCCGACTGTGGCGTCCCTCGACCCGGTGGCACATCCGACCAGGGGCCCACGCCCGGTCGTCCTCACTCTGCCCAGAGAGGTAGGTGCTGCTGACCGCAGCGGGAGGTGCCGGACGGCCCGCCGGGGCGAGCGTGGAGGCCATGAGCACCCTCACCCACCCGTCCCGCGTGGACACCACCCGGCGGCACTCCCGCGTCGCCGTCATCGTCGGCTCGGCCCTCACCGTCATCGCGGCGGCCGGCGTCCCCATCCGGGAGCCGCTCTTCCTCGCGGTCGCGGGTGCGGCCGAGGGGTCAGCACTCGCCCCGGCCGTGTCGCTCGTCGCGAAGGCCGGCCTGCTCGTCCTCGTGGCGATGACCGCGTCGATCGCGGCCTGGAGCATCCGTGGCGATCGGGGCGCCTTCCGAACCCTCCTCGTCGCGGGCGTCGGCGTGGTCGCCGCCTACACGCTGAGCGAGGGCATCAAGCTCCTCGTCACCGAGGAGCGTCCGTGCCGCGGCCTCGACATCGCCACGCTCCTGGCGTGCCCGGAGAGCGGCGACTGGTCGTGGCCCTCGAACCACGCCACGCTGGCTGCGGCCTTCGCGACGGCGTGCGCCCTCGCGCTGCCACGATCCCTCTGGCTCGGAGCCCCTGCGGCGCTCCTGGTCGCGTCCTCCCGCGTCGGCGCTGGGGTGCACTACGTCCACGACGTCGTCGCGGGTCTCGCGCTCGGGACCCTGACCGTCGCCGTCGCGGTCCTCGCCGCGAGCGCCGTCCTGCACCGGAGGGCCGGTGCCGCGACGGCTGCCGGCTCGACGCCCGGCGACGCGTCGACCTCCTCGCGGCACGGTGCACCGTGACGCCGGTCAGCACGCGGGCGACGACGTCCAGGCGCAACGACAGAGCGGTACGCGACGCGCCCCGCCGACTCAGTCGCCGATGACGTCCGGGCCCTGCGTGTCCGGCCGCGGCTGCTGCGGGGCGGGTGCCTGCGGGGCGGGCGTCTGGGGGCCCGGTGCCGGCGGGCCGCCCGGCACGCCAGCCTGGGGAGCCGCCGTCGGCCAGCCCGGCTGCTGCGGCGCGAGGACCCTGCCCTCGGCCTGCCGAGCGTCCACGATGCCGTCCCTGACCGCGCGCCGCACCACCCAGTACAGGGCGAAGGCGCCGACCGCGACCAGCACGAGGGGGACGAAGAGGGTCAGCATCCACATGACGTCGTACGTCGCAGGCATCATCACCCCCGGACCGTAGCGCGGCGCCAGACGCCGAACCAGAGCCGCACGAGCGTTCCGGTGAGGTCGCCGTTCAGCCCCGGAGCACCTTCTCCATGGCCTTCCCCCGCGCGAGCTCGTCGACGAGCTTGTCGAGGTAGCGGATCTTCTGCATCAGGGGGTCGGCGACCTCCTCGACCCGCACCCCGCAGACGACGCCCGTGATCAGGGCGGCATCCGGGTTGAGCCGGGCGTCTGCGAAGAAGTCCTCGAACGTCGTGCCCGCCGCGAGGTGGGCCGCCAGTGCGGTCTCGTCGAAGCCCGTGAGCCACTCGATGACCTGGTCGAGCTCCGCCTTCGTGCGGCCCTTGCGCTCGACCTTCGTCACGTAGAGGGGGTAGACCGAGCTGAAGGCGGTGGCGAAGATCCGGCTCATGCCGCCAGGGTAGGACTCGACCGGTCACCGAGCCGGCACGGCAGGGAGGGGCACGTGGACGCCGTCGACGTCGTCGCCGCCACGAGGGAGCACGCCGCAGTGCTGGGCCGGCTCCTGCTCGACTTCAACCGGGAGTTCGACACCGAGTCACCGGATGCCGACGCCCTGGGCCGCGGGTTCGCGCGCCTGCTCGGCCGGGAGGACGTGATCGTCCTGCTCACGGGCCCGGCGGACGACCCGACGGGCTTCGCGTTCCTCACGCTGCGACCGACGCCGTACCACGACGGCCCGCTCGCCCAGCTCGAGGAGCTCTACGTGCGCCCGCACCTGCGGGACCGGGGGCTCGGCACGGCGCTGCTGCTCGCGGCCGTCGACGCGGTCCGGGCCCGCGGCAGCGCCGAGATGCACATCGGGGTCGACGAGGTCGACGTCGACACGCGCCGGTTCTACGAGCGCCACGGGTTCACGAACGTCGAGCCGGGTCAGGACTACCGCATGCTGCTGTACCTGCGGGGGCTGTGAGCCCGCGCCTCGAGGCGTGCCGGGACACACCCCCACCGGGACGCTGAGCTGCGCGTCCGTCGTCAGCGCAGCACGGCCGCCACGGCGTCGATCTCGAGGACCGCCCCGGGCGGGCCCACGTCGAGCACGGTGACCACGGTGATGACCGGCGGGGCGGCGTCGTGCGGCCAGAACTCGGCGAAGGCCGCGACGGCCTCCTGCACGTCCGCGCCGTCGGTGTGGAAGATCGTCCACTTCACGACGTCGGCGACCTGGGCGCCGGCCGCCTCGAGGCACGTGCGGAGGTTGGCGAGCGCCTGACGGAACTGCTCCGCCGTGCCGGGCCCGACCACGGCGCCGTCGGGCCCCACCCCGTTCATGCCGCCGACGTAGACGGTGTCGGCGCCGGCGGGCACCCGCACCGTCCAGGTGAAGGCGGGGCTCGAGTGCAGGCTCGGCGGGTTGATGTGCGTGATGGATGTCATGCGACGAGATGTAACCAGTTAAGGTGGTTACATGCAACAGAGCTCCGAGCCGGACCTGCGCCGCCGCTTCCGGACGGGCCGCCCCTGCCTCGACCTGGCACACACGGGCGGCGAGGACGAGCTCGCGCGGTGGGAGATCGTGCACGGCCCGGACGACGTCGGCCGTCTGCTCGCCCGCCTCCTCGACATCCCGGCGCCGCCCGCGGACGAGCGCGACCTCGCGGCTCTGCGCGTGCTGCGCGGCGCGGTGACCCGCATCGCGTACGGCCTCGCCGAGGGCACGCCGCCGGTCACGGTCGAGCGCCCGCGGCCGGGCGACGTCGCGGCGATCAACGCAGCGGCAGCCCTCCCGCCCCTCACGCCCGCGCTGCTGCCCGACGGCGTAGCCACCGTCGTCGCGCCGACCGCGACCGCGGCCCTGTCCACGCTCGCGCGCGACGCCATCGACCTCTTCGGCAGCCCCCTGGCGCAGCGCATCCGTGTGTGCGCGGCCGAGAACTGCGGGCTCCTGCTGGTCGACACCAGCCGGGCGAACCAACGGCGCTGGTGCTCGATGGAGGTCTGCGGCAACCGCGCCAAGGTCAGGGCGCACCGCGCGGACGCCTAGCTGTACCAGCCAGGAGCGACGGGGCGGGTCTCGGCGCTGCGATCGCGGGGCCGCGACCACTGCGGCACGCGACGCGCCCCGCCGGCTCAGTACCGGTAGACCGTCTCCGCCCGGTGCACGCCGCGGGGACCGTACGGCGCCTTCTCGAGCCACGCCGACGCCTCGGCGTCCTGCGGCGCACGGGCGGCGGCGGCACGTACGGCCGCCGCCGTCTCGGGCCCCGGGCGCAGGTGCGCCAGGGCCTCGCCCGCGGCGTCGCGGTTGAACAGCGCGGCCGACCTGCGCGCGAGGGCGAACGCCTCCACGGGTGTGCGCGCGGCGGCGCGGTTGGTCGCCCGGAGCGCCGCCGCGATCGCGACGGCCGCGGCCTCAGCGTCGGGCACCCCCGAGTTCAGCCCCCGCGCCCCGAACGGCGCGAACAGGTGCGCCGCCTCGCCCACCAGCAGTACGCGCCGGCTCGGGTCCGCGAAGTCGTGCGCCACGAGCTGGAGGAACTGGTACGTCGACACCCAGGACGTGCGGTCCGCGTAGCCGGGTGGGAGCACCGCGTCCAGCCACGCACGCACGCCGTCCGGCGAGGCGAGCCCCTCCGGGTCGTCGCCGTCCACGAGCTGGAGGTCCACGCGGTACCCGCCCGCGAAGGGGACCACGAGGACGTTGCGCCCGTCGACCGCGGGGTGCGCGTAGTGGAAGTGCCGCTCGCGGGGCAGCGTGGGCTGCTCGATCTCGTCGACGTCGACGACGACGTACCAGCCGTCGTCCTTGCCACCCTCCATCCGGGCCCCGACCTGCTTGCGCACGACCGAGCGGGAGCCGTCGGCCCCGACGACGTACTCGGCCGTCCACCGCCGCCCGGACGACGTCGTGAGCGTCACGCCGGCGTCGTCCGCGCTCACGCCGGCGATCTCCTGGTCCCACACGAGCTCGACGCCGGCGACCACGGCGCGCGCCTGGAGGTACGCCTCGATGCGGACCTGCGGCAGGCTCGTGAAGTGCGGGTACACGCCCTCGGGCGGCGACGGGTACGTCTTCGCGTACACCTCGCGGCCCTCGTAGAAGGTGCGCTGGGTGTTCCAGTACACCCCGTGGCGGGAGAGCTCCGCACCGAGCCCGGGGCTGATCCGGTCGAGGATCTGCAGCGTCTGGCTGTGCGTGAAGATGGCCCGGCTGCCGGGCCGTTGCCGGCCCTCGGGCCCGGCCTCGAGCACGGTCACCGGGACGCCGTAGGCACGCAGCGCGAGGGCGGCCGTGAGGCCGACCGGCCCCGCCCCGACCACGATCACCCCGCGGGCCGTGCCGTCCGGGCTCTGTGCGCTCACGCTGGACATGGTTCTCCTCTCGGGGGTGCCGCCACGACCAGGGCGTCGAGGGCGACGGGGCCATCGGCCGTGAGCCGGACCGGGTTCAGGTCGACCTCGGCGATGTCGTGGTGCTCACTGATCAGGTCGCCCACCGCGCGCAGCACGTGGGCCAGGGCCGCGACGTCGACCCCGGGCCCGCCCCGGAAGCCGTCGAGCACGGCCCGGGGCAGCGCGCGGACCATCTCCTGTGCGCGCGCCGGGGACAGCGGGGCGAGCCTCAGCACCGGGTCGCGGCCGAGCTCCGCGGCGACGCCGCCCAGCCCGAGGAGCACGACGGGGCCGAAGACGCGGTCACGCACGGCACCCACGATGAGGTCCGTCCCGGGCTCGGCCATCACCTCGACGAGGTACCGCCGGGTGGCGGCGCGCGGGCTGTCGGCCGACGCGTGGGACGCCTCGTGCTCGATCGCGTCGATCGCGTCGAGCGCCCGGTCGAGCGCGGCCCGGTCGGTCAGGCCGACGTGCACCCCGCCGACGTCGGACTTGTGGAGCACGTCCGCGTCGAGGACCTTGACGACGACGGGCCGCCCGGGCCGCGCGAGGTCGTCGAACGCCGCGTGGGCCTGCGACCGGTCGGCCGCCGGGCGGCGTACCGGCGCACGCACGCCGTAGGACTCGAGGAGCGTCTTGCCCTCGTGCTCGTCGAGCGTGCGCCCGACGCCGCGCGTGGGCGTCACCGGCTCGGCGTCCCGGACGCCGCGCAGGCGGGCATCGGTGACGACCGCCGTCAGGGCAGTCGCGAGCTCCCCCGGCCCGGCGAGCATCGGCACGCCCGCGAGGTCCAGCTCCCGACGGCGCTCGACCATCGCAGCCTCGGGTCCCCCGCTCGCGAAGAGCACGCGGCCCGCGACGGGCCGCAGGGCGGTGACGGGGTCGAGCGCTCCGGGCTCGTCGAGCGCGAACACGCCGACGACGTCGACGGCGGGGTCGGCGACGACCGCCGCGACGACGTCGCCGAAGCCCGCGGCCGGCCGGCCGGTGTCCACGGGGTTGCGCTGGAACGTGAGGGGCGGGAGCAGCTCGGCGATGCGCCGCTGGGTCGCGCCGCCGAGGGCCGGGAGGTCGATGCCGCGTGCGCCGAGCGCGTCGGCGACGACCAGGCCCGGCCCTGCCTGCCCCGTGACGAGCCCGACGCCGGCCCGCGAGCCCGCCGTGAGCCTGAGCACGCGCAGCGCCGCGAGCGAGGAGACCATCTCCTCGAGGCTCCCGACGACGACGGCGCCGGCCTGCTGAAGCGCGGCACGGGTCAGCGCGTACGAGCCCGTCATCGCACCGGTGTGCGACCGCGCGAAGTCCGACACGTCCGAGCGTCCCACCACGAACGCGACCACGGGCTTACGCGCGGTGACCCGGCGCAGCGCCGCGACGAGCGCCCGGCCGTCGGCGACACCCTCGATGTGCAGGCCGACGGCGGTCGTCGCGTCGTCCTGCGCGAGGAAGTCCAGGAGCTCCGGGAAGTCGACGTCGACCGCGTTGCCGAGCCCGGCACCGAGCCGCAGGCCCACGCCCGCACGCGCCAGCATGAACGCGATGGTCAGGTTCACGCCGCCCGACTGCGCGACGACGCTCACCGAGCCCGCCGCGAGCTCGGCCACGGCCGGCATGAAGTTTGCCGTCGTGGCGTCGACCGGGTTCATGAACCCGGACGTGTTGGGCCCGAGGAGGCGGATGCCCGCGTCCTGCGCCGTGCGCGCGACCCGCTGCTGGAGGCGCGCGCCCTCGGGGCCGCTCTCGGCGAAGCCGCCGGCGCACACGACGGCGGCGCGGACGCCTGCCGCGCCGGCGTCCTCGAGCGCTCCGGGGACGGCCTCGGGCGGGACCACGAGGACCGCAAGGTCCACGCCGGTGCACTCCCGGAGGCTGCCGATCACCGGCCGCCCGAGCACCTCCCCGCCGCGCGGGTTGACAGGGTGCAGGGCGCCGGGGAAGTGCCGCAGCGCCTGCACCATCGCGTGGCCGGCCTTCCCGGGCTGCGCGGACGCGCCGACGACCGCGACGGCGGCGGGGCGGAACATCGGCTCGAGCGGGTGCTGACCGGCGTACGACGGGCCGCGCGCCGCGTCCACCTGCTCGGTGGTCGGGCGGACGGCTGTCACCGCTGCCCCGGGCGGGTGGCGTACGCGATCGCGCGCTCGTCGCTCACGCCGACCTCGAGCCGTCCGAGGCCCTCGATCTCGACGGCGACCTGGTCGCCGGCCGCGACGGGTCCCACGCCGGCGGGCGTGCCGGTGGCGATGACGTCCCCGGGGTGGAGGGTCATCACGTGGCTCGTGTAGGCGATGAGCTCGGCGACGCCGTAGATGAGGTCGGCGGTCGAGGCGCGCTGACGCAGCTCTGCCCCGACCCAGCACCTCAGCTCGAGCGAGCCCGGGTCGGGCACCTCGTCGGCCGTGGTCACCCAGGGTCCGATCGGCGTGAACGTGTCGAAGGACTTGCGGGTCGAGCGGTCCTCGCCGGACCGCACCGTGATGTCCAGGAGCGGCACGTACCCGAAGACGTGCTCGAGGGCCCGTTCCGCGGGTACGCGGCTCGCCTCGCGGCCGATGACCACGCCGAGCTCTCCCTCGTGGTCGGTGCGCACGTCGGTGTACGGGAGCCGGATCAGCCCGCCGTGGCCGATGACCGACGAGCTCGCCTTGAGGAAGACGCCGTAGTCGGCGATGGTCCGCTGCTCGCCCATCTCGGCCTTGTGGTCGAGGTAGTTCACGGGTGCACCGACCACCTTGCCGGGACGCGCGAGGGGGGCCGCGAGCCGCAGCGCGCCGGCAGCGCGGGCCGGCAGCGTGTCGAGGTCGAGCGACCGGAGCTCGTCGAGCGTGCCGCCCCGCTCGAGGAACGACAGGAGCGGGCCGCCGGCGCCCGGCACGAGGTCGAGGGCGTCGGTGAGATCGACGGCCCGGTCGCCCAGGAGGGCGTGCAGGCGCGCGTCGAGGGTGCTGGCTAACCTCATCGTCAGTGGCTCCCGGACTGGCTGGAATGTGACATGACTATCGGCGAGCGGCGTAGGATATGTCAAGCATCGCTCGGGCTGCGGGCGACAGGACGAGAGGGGCTGCCGTGGCACACGTGAGCCGGACCGACGCGGACGGGCCACGCGCACCGCGCACCCGCCAGGGCTCCCCGCCGAGCCTGCTCCTGACCCTGCTGGGCGACTACTGGTGGGGGCAGGAGGAGCCGCTGCCGTCGGCCGCGCTCGTCGACCTGCTCGCGGACTTCGGCGTCAGCGACGTCGCCGCGCGCGCGGCGCTCAGCCGCATGGTCAAGCACGGGCTGCTCGTCTCGACGCGCAACGGGCGCAACACGTTCTACGCGATGACCCCGCGCGCGCAGGCGGTCATGCGCGAGGGCGCCGTCCGGATCGTCGCCTTCGGCAGGGGCGACGGCGCCGAGTGGGACGGCCGGTGGAGCCTCGTGGCGTTCTCGGTGCCGGAGGCCAACCGCTCCGCCCGCGAGGCCCTGCGGACCCGGCTGCGCTGGCTGGGGTTCGCCCCGCTCTACGACGCCCTGTGGATCTCCCCGCACCCGCGCCACGACCAGGCGCTCGCCGAGCTCGGCGACCTCGGGGTGACCAGCGCGACCGCGTTCGTCGCGACGTCGCCCGAGCTGCCGGCGACGACGCTGGCCCCCCAGAGCGCATGGGACCTCGAGGGGCTCGCCGACCTGTACCGGGCGTTCGTCGCGGAGTGGAAGCCCACGCACTCGGCCCTCGGCAAGGGGACCATCTCCCCGGTCGACGCCCTCACCCGCAGGACCGAGCTCATGGACGCCTGGCGCGCGTTCCCGGGCCTGGACCCCGACCTGCCGCGGCGGCTGCTGCCCGTCGACTGGCCGCGGGACGCCGCGCGCGACCTGTTCCTCGACACGTACGAGAAGCTCGGCGCCCCCGCGTCGGTCCGCGTGCGCCAGGTGATCGGCGCCTACGCCCCCGAGCTCGCGACGCGCGTCGTCCAGTTCTCCGTCGCCGCGGACCACCCGGGCCCCCGGGCCCCTGACGTCGCGCTCAGCCCGGCGGCGTCGGCTCGCTGACCACGGCCCCGAGGCCCGCGCGCAGCGCCGGCGGGAGCTCGGCCGGCTGGTCGTGCGCGTCGACGTGGACGCAGGTCGTCGAGCCCTGCACGCACACCGCGCCGTCCCGCACGACCCGCCAGCCGTAGGTGATCGACGTGCGCCCGAGGTTGGTGGCCCGCACCTCGACCTGCACCTCGTCCCCGAACCTCAGGGGCGCGAGGAAGTCCACGACCACGTGCCGGCGCGGGTAGCTCGTGAGGTCGACCGCGCCCGCCGCGCGCAGCAGCTGGTGCTCGGCCCGCTCGGCCCAGCGCAGCGCGGCCGTGTGGTGGATCCGGCCGCCCGCGTCGGTGTCCACGAACTCCACGCGCACGGGTTCGCTGTGCGTGCGCACTCAGTCCCCCAGGTCCAGCGGCGGCAGGGTGATCCCGCTCGGCTGCGCGTGCGCCGCGAACGTCGTCGGCCACTGCGCGGCGATCGCGTCGGCGGTCCAGCCGCCCTCGCGGTAGGTGACGGCGAGCTCCTGCGGCACCGAGTACACCGAGAGCTTGTCCCCGCCGATGCCGATCGCCTGGCCGGTCACCCCGGCGGACGCGTCGGACGCGAGCCACACGACCAGTGGCGCGACGTCCTCGGGCCCGCCGAGCGCGTGGTCGCGCCGCACGACGCGCGGCAGCGGCTCGCCACGGTCGTACGCGGCGGCGACGTCGGCGTACACGGGGATCGTCGCCGTCATGGCGGTGATCGCCGTCGGCACGATCGCGTTGACCATGACCCCTGCGCGCGCGAGCTCGAGGGACCACGTCCGGGCCATCGCGACGACGCCCGCCTTCGCGGCCGCGTAGCTCGTCTGGCCGATGTTGCCGTGCTGCCCCGCGGGCGAGCCGACGAGCACGATCCGGCCACCCTCGCCCCGATCCCGCATGTGCACGGCCGCCGCCCGGGCGGTCGTGAACGCCCCACGCAGGTGCGTCTGGACGACGAGGTCGAAGTCCTCGTCGGTCGTCTTCCACAGCATGCGGTCCCGCAGCACGCCCGCGTTCGCCACGAGCACGTCGAGCCCGCCGAACGCCTCGACCGCGGCGGCCACGAGGAGGTCGGCCGTCTCGGTCGGCCCGACGGGTGCGACGACGGCGACCGCGGACCCGCCGTCGGCCGTGATCGCGTCGACCGTCTGCTGCGCGGAGCCCGCGTCGACGTCGTTGACCACGACGCTGGCGCCGGCCGCCGCCAATGCGCGGGCGTAGGCCCTGCCGAGGCCCTGACCGCTGCCCGTGACGACGGCCGCCTTGCCCGTGAGGTCCGTGCTCATGCGTAGTACCTCACGATCATCACGGCGACGGCGGCGGGCTTGGCCTGCCCCTCGACCTCGAAGGTGTTCTCGAAGACGGCCTGGTAGCCGCCCGGCACCTCGGTGACCTCCGTGAGCGTCGACGTCACACGGATGCGTGAGCCGACCCGCACGGGTGCGGGGAAGCGGAGCCGGTCGAGCCCGTAGTTGACGCCCGTGGCGACGCCGGTGACGTCCACGAGCTCGGCCATGAGCGGGACGACGAGGGCCAGGGTGAAGTAGCCGTGGACGATCGTGCCGCCGAACGGCGTGCGGGCCGCGTACTCCTGGTCCAGGTGGATCGGGTTGTGGTCGCCCGTGAGGTCGGCGAACCGGTCGACCTCGTCCTGCGTCACGGTGCGCCAGGACGAGGGGCCGAACGTGCGGCCGACGGCGGCGGGCAGGTCGGCGAGGGGAACTGCGGCGGGGCCGGCCGGTGCGGCCGTGGCCCCGGGGGCTGCGTGCTCTGCGGTCATGGTGCGCTCGCTCTCGTGGTGGTCGGCGGGTCGGGCAGGGCTTCGGTCAGGGGGGCGGCGGTCCGGTTCACCCGTCGACGCGGACGACGACGGCGCCCGCCGAGTCGCCCGCCGCGCAGCCCGTGAAGAGGCCCAGCCCGCCGCCGCGGGCGTGCAGGGCGTGCACGAGCTCGGTCACGGCCCGCGCGCCCGTCGGGCCCTGGGGGTGGCCGTACACGAGCGAGGACCCGTACGGGTTCATGCGCTCGAGCGGGTACCCCGTCTGCTCGGAGAACCACAGGTCGTTGACCGCGAACGGGTTGTGCGTGGTGACCACGTCCAGGTCCGCCACCTCGACGCCTGCGTCGGCGAGCGCGCGCAGCGCGGCGGGCACGGGCGCCTTGGGCATGTAGGCGGGGGCGGCGCGGCTGAACCCGGTCGCCAGGATCTGTGCGGTGACGCCGCCCCGTCCTAGCTCGCGGGCCCGCGCGGCGGACGCGACGACGACGCCCGCGCACCCGTCCGCGGGGTGCGTCTGCGCACCGAACGTCACGACGCCGTCGGGCGCCACGGGTCGGAGCGCCGCGAGGCCCTCCGCTGTCGTCGGGAACACCCCGTGGTCCGCCTCGAGCCAGCCCTCGCCGCGGCGCCGCGGGATCCGCACGGGCACCATGTACTCGCGCTGCACGGCCCTGTCGTCCGCGAGCGCCGTCAGGTACTGCTCGTAGCGCATGAGCGCGACCTCGTCGAGCTGCTCGCGCGTGTAGCCGGCGTCCCGCGCCGTGTTCTCGGCCGTGTCGTTCATGCTCTGGCCGGTCGTGGGGTCGAGCTTCATGGGGTCCAGCACCCAGTGCTCGCTCACGGGGGCGCCGCCCGCCGCCTGGGCGCTGCTCCACAGCATGAGCGGGCCGTTGCTGGTCCGGTCGGTCACGACACCGATCGTGGTCGAGTGCGCCCCGAGCTCGACCTGCGTCGCGAGGTGCTCGATGACGGCGGCCGACGTCGCGCAGGCCCGGGCGATCCACGGCCCGCCGTGGTCACCGGCGCCGAGGCGCCGCGAGATGCCCGTGACGCCGTAGAACGCGTGCTGCTGCGGGACGGTGCAGCCCAGGGTCCACTCGGTGATCTCCTCGGGCGGCAGGCCGCGGTCGGCGAGGGCACGGCCCGTCACGTCGACGGCCATGTCGAGGCTGTTGAGCTCGGCGAGCGGGCCCTGCCACTTGGCGAAGGGGGAGGTCCAGCTCATCCCGAACGGGATGTGGGCATCGGAGAACTTCATCGGTTCCTCTCACCGGGGTCGGGGGCGACGATCGGGTCGACGAGGGCGGGGCGTTCGCCCAGCTCGGTCACGCGACGGCGCAGAGCGCGCATGTCGACCTTGCCGCTCGGGCTTCGCTCGAGCTCGTCCACCAGGTACAACCTGCGGGGCTTCTTGTAGCCGGCGAGCCGCTCGCCGACCGCGTCCTGGATCTGCTGCGCGGTGATCGGGGAGCCCGGCGCGGTGACGACCATGGCCGTGACGACCTCGCCCCAGCGCGGGTCCGGGAGGCCGAAGACGACGGCGTCGACGACGTCCGGGACGGCCAGGAGGGCCTCCTCGACCTCACCGGGGTACACCTTCTCCCCGCCCGTGTTGACGACGGCCGAGCCGCGGCCGAGCATCTCGACGTACCCGTCGCCGAGCACCTGGACGTAGTCGCCGGGCATGACGTACCGCACGCCGTCGATCACGGGGTACGTCTGGGCGGTGCGCTCGGGGTCGTCGTGGTAGCCCAGGGGCATCGCGCCCCGGTACGCGAGCGTGCCGATCGCACCGACGACGTCCTGGACCTCGGTGCGCTCCGGCGAGAGCACGACGGCCCCCGGTGCGAGGCGCGGGCGGCACGGCAGGTCCTGCGGCCCGCGCACGACCCCGTAGGCGAAGGGGCCGCCCTCGCTCGAGCCGATGATGTCGATGAGGGTCGCGCCCGGCGCGTGCGCGATCAGCCGTCGCTTGAGCTCGTCGGACCAGACCATGCCGGAGCTGAGGACCGTGCCGAGGCTCGAGATGTCCGCGACGGGACCGTCGGCGGCGTCCAGGACGTCCACGAGCGGCCCGACGACGGCGTTGCCCGCGACGATCAGGCGCGTCACGCCGTGCTCCTCGATGGCGCGCAGGGCCGCGCGCGGGTCGAACCGCGCCGTGGGCAGGAACACCACGGTCCCGCCCAGCACCATCGCGTTCATGACGTTGAACAGGGCCGTCGCGTGCATCATCGGCGGCAGCGGGAGGCACACGGTGCGGGGCAGGTCCGCGCGCGCCGCGATCCGTGTGACGTCGTCGAGCGTCGTCGGCGGCTCGACGGGCAGGGACGCGTAGATCGAGAACTGCTGGCTGTCGAAGAGGTTGCCGTGGGTCCACACGACGGCCTTGGGCCGGCCGGTCGTGCCACCGGTGAACATGAAGATCTTGTGCTCGGGGCCGAGCGGCCGGGGTGCGAGCGGTGGGCGTCCGAGCGCGGAGGCGAACGGGACGCCGGGGACGGGTTCGGGGGCGTCGTCGGGCACCGGCCCGCGGCCGCCGGGACCTGCGGGCGCGTCGCCGTCGGGCACGTGCAGGACGAGCCCGGGCAGCCCGACCCGGTCGGCGGCGTCCCGGACGGCCTCCGCGAGGCTCGTGGGGAAGACGAGGGCTGCGGGCCGCGCGACCTCGAGCAGGTAGGCGAGCTCACCGCCGTGGTAGCGGAAGTTGATGTTGACCGGGATCGCGCCGATCTTGTACGCCGCGTAGAGGGTCGTGAGGTACTCGGCGCGGTTGTACATGAAGATCGCGACGGTCGAGTCGACCCCCAGGCCGTGCTCGACGAAGGTCGCCGCGAGGCGGGCGGCGGTCTCCTCGAACTCGGCGTAGGTCACCGTCCGCCCGCCGGCGACGACCGCCGGCCGGTCGGGGACGGCGCGTGCCACGGCGTCCCAGATGGTGGCGTAGTTGGCGCGGTCGAGGCCGACCGGTGCCGGCGCGCCGTCGGGGACGGGGCCGGGGTTCACGTCGGGGACCCCGCCGGGCGCCCGGTCCTCGGGTGGCGTCGCGGCGGGTCGGGGCGGGCTGGGGTGCGGGGTCACGTCTGCCTCTGCTCACATCCTCGTGGGCGACACCGCGTCGGGGACGCGGCGGGTGCTGACGTGCCGATGCTGCCTGCTCGCAGCCCGAAACGTCAAGCACTCTCGTGACGATCGTCACCAAGACGTCGAATGACGAGGCCCTGCGCCGTCAGCCGAGCCTGCGCTCGAGCTCCCCCCGCGCCGGCTCGACGAGCGCGGCGTGCAGGCCTCGGAACGTCGCGACCGAGAGCGCTGCCGGCCAGTCGTCCGCGAGGTGCTCGGCCGGCAGGCGCGGCACGGCCCGCAGCAGGTCGAGCCAATCGGCGACCAGCGCCGTCAGGTCCGCCAGCGCGGCCGGCCCGCCGCCGGGCGCCCGGCCGGCCCACCGGCGCCGGAACTCCTCGTGCCGCACCCGCATCTCGTCGAGCCGCCAGGCCGTGCGCACGCTGCGGGCGGCCGAGAACCCGGGGACCTCGTGCGCGCGGAACGCCACGAGCTCCATCGCGTCGGCGGGGCCGCCGTCGAGCGCTCCCCCACCGGGCGCGTCGTCGTCGGGACGCCCGTCGTGCACGCCGCCGAGCGCCTCGGCGACGTCCACCTCGCCGGGCGCGATCCACAGGCCGTCGCGCAGCAGGCCGAAGCCGGCCCACGCGAGCTGGGCACGCACCCGGTGCCGCATGTCCCGCCGGCTCTCGGGCACGGAGAAGGTCACCAGGGTCCAGCCCGTCCCGAGCGGCGCGAAGGGGTCGTCGGCGAACACGCGCCCCTTGGCCTCGCGCAGCACCCGCTCGCTCTCAGGAGTGAGCACGTGCGAGACGGTGCGCCCGACGCGGATCGGGGCGAGCAGGCCCCGCGCGGCCATCCGGTTGAGGGTCGCGCGCGTCGCCGCCTCCCCGACGCCGAGCTCGGCCAGCAGGGCGATGAGCTCGGCGGTGGGCAGCGGGCCGACGTCGCGATCCACGACGAGCTCGCCCATGAACGCCAGCAGCAGCTGCTCGGGGCGGCGCCTGACCGCCTCCGGACCCGGACCGGCGAGGTCCGCGGAGGGCTTCGGCATGCGCGGGAGTATGGCACGCCCGCCCGGCCACGGGCCGCGACCGATGCCGCAAGACGATTGACATGCGTGACATCCAGTTGCACGATGGCCGCACAAGTGTCATGCATCACACGTCAGCGTCGACGGCGCACGGCACTCCCCCGCTCGACACCCGAGATTCAACGGAGAATTGAGGCCCCCATGAACCGACGTCCCGCCCTCCTGGCGGCACTCGTCGCGTCGTTGTCGCTGGGACTTGCCGCGTGCTCGTCCGGCGAGACCACGCCCGAGGAGCCGGGCACCTCCGCCGCGGTCGGGGCCGAGTCCCCGCGGGCCATCACGATCGGCGCGCTGAGCATCAGCGAGACCGCGCCCCTGTGGGCGGCGGTCGAGGCCGGCGTCTTCGCCGAGCACGGGCTCGACGTCACGGTCCAGCCGATCCAGGGCGGCGCGCAGGCCATGCCGGCCCTCCTCAACGGCGACGTCGACTTCTCGATCGGCCAGCCGTTCGGCGCCATGCGCGCGAGCCTCCAGGGCCTCGACGTGCGGGTGATCTCGAACTACGCGGAGAGCTACACCGAGGGCGACGACATCAACTCGGTCGTGACCGGCGCCGACAGCGGGATCAGCCGACCGGCCGACCTCGCGGGCAAGCGCGTCTCGGTCAACTCCCTGGGCGCCGCGGGCGACCTGACGATCATGGCGGCGGTCGAGGCGGACGGCGGCGACCCGAGCACCATCGAGTTCGTCGAGGTCGCCTTCCCGGATGCCCAGGCCCAGCTCGAGTCGGGCAACATCGACGCCGCGTGGGTGCCCGAGCCGTTCGTCTCGATGATCGTCGGCGCGGGTGGCTCACGCGTCGTCGACCCCTACCAGGCGGTGCTGCCCGGCCTGCCGACGCTCGTCGTGCAGACCACGGGCGCGACGGTCACCGACGACCCGGAGCTCGTCCAGGCCGTGCGCGACGCGTTCGCGGACGCGTTCACGTGGGCGCAGGAGAACGACGAGGCGCTGCGCCAGTCACTCGTCGACGAGATGTCGCTGCCCGAGGCCGCCGCGCAGTCGCTGCCGCTCCCGCACTTCACCACGCCGATCGACCGCGACGTGCTCCAGAGCCTGGCCGACCTCGCGGTCGAGCACGAGTTCTTCGAGCAGGCCCCCGACCTCGACACCCTCATCTCCGAGTGACCCAGCAGACCGACATGGTGAACGGCTCGCGTCCTGGCGGCGGCAGCCCCGGGACGCGGGCCGTCCCCGTCGGGCCGGGCGCGGGCCGCCCCGACGCACCGGCCGGCGCGGCACCCGGCGCACCGGCCGACGTCACCCCCCGTGCCCCGCGCCCCGGTGGGCGCAGCGCCGGCCCGGCCGCTGGCCGTCGTCGCACCGGCCGTCCGGGGCCGGCCCGGGCCGGCGGGTCCGCGGCGCTGGGCGCCCTCGGCGTCGTCGGCTGCGTCCTGACCTGGGAGGTCGTCGCCCTCGCAGAGGTGGTCAACCCCGCGTACCTGCCGCGCTTCACGACGACGGCGGCGCGCCTGGTCACCGAGCTCGGCACGCCCCGGTTCTGGTCCGCCCTGGGCGACACCGTCGTCACGTGGGCGCTCGGCCTCGCGATCGCCGTCGTGGCCGCCCTCGTCGCCGGGACCGTCATCGGCCTCGTCCCGTTCCTGCGGCGGGCCACCCGCTCCACGGTCGAGTTCCTGCGGCCGATCCCGTCGGTCGCGATCATCCCGCTCGCCGTGCTGATCGCCGGCCTCTCGCGCGAGGCGGCGCTCGTCGTCGTCGTCTACGCGCCGTTCTGGCAGGTGCTCATCCAGGTGCTCTACGGCGTCGCGGACGTCGACACGGTGGCACAGGACACGGCCCGCAGCTTCGGGCTCGGCTGGCTGCGCAGGCTGCATCACGTGGTGCTCCCGACCGCCCTGCCCTACGTCATCACCGGTTTCCGCCTCGCCGCCTCGATCGCCCTCGTGCTGACCATCACCGCCGAGCTCGTGATCGGCAACCCCGGGATCGGCCGGCAGATCGACGTGTACCGGTCCGCCCCCGACGCGCCCGGCCTCTACGCCCTGGTGCTCGTGACCGGCGCCCTCGGGCTCCTCGTCAACCTCGGCACCCGGGCCGTCGAGCGACGGGTCCTGCACTGGCACCCGTCGGTCCGCAAGGAGGGTGCCGCGTGAGGACCACCGCCCGCCGCGCGCTCGTCTCCGTCGGCTTCGCCGCCGGCCTGCCCGCGCTCCTCGTGGCCGCGTGGGCGCTGGCCACCCAGGGCACGACGAGCCTCTACTTCCCCTCGCCCGCACGGGTCGCGCAGGCCTTCACGCGCACGTGGCTCGCCCCGGAGACGATCACGGGCGACGTCCTGCCCAGCCTCGCCCGCTTCGGCATCGGCGTGCTCCTGTCCATCGTCATCGGCGTGGTCGCGGGGACGGCCATCGGCGCGACGCCGTGGCTCCGGGCCCTGCTCGAGCCCATGCTCGAGTTCTTCCGGGCCATCCCACCCGTGGTCCTGGTGCCCGTCCTCATGCTCCTGCTCGGCATCGACGACACGATGAAGCTCGCCGTGATCGTCTCGGGCAGCGTCTGGCCCGTCCTGCTCAACACGATCGAGGGCGTCCGGGCGATGGATCCCGTGCTCACGGACACGTCCCGGTCCTACCGGGTCCGTGGGGCGCTGGCCTACCGCTACTTCGTGCTGCCGGCCGCGAGCCCGCAGATCATGGCCGGCATCAGGCTCTGCCTGTCCATCGGCCTGATCCTCATGGTGATCTCGGAGATGTTCGCCTCGTCGTCGGGGCTGGGCTACCAGATCGTCTACTTCCAGCGGCAGTACATGGTCGCCGAGATGTGGAGCGGCATCCTGCTGCTCGGTCTCGTCGGCGTGGTCGTGGCCGCGGTCTTCCAGCTCGTCGAACGACGGGTCCTGCACTGGTACCACGGCTCGAGAGAGGTCGCACGTGGCTGAGAACACCCCCCTGCTGTCCGTCCGGGAGCTGAGCAAGACGTACCCGGGCGCGAACGGGCCGGTCGAGGCGATCGGCTCGATCAGCTTCGACGTGCACCCCGGTGAGCTGGTGTGCATCGTCGGGCCGTCGGGCTGCGGCAAGACGACGCTCCTCAAGTGCCTCGCGGGCCTGCTGCCCCCGACGTCGGGCTCGGTCATGCTCGACGGCGCGGAGGTGAGCGCACCACCGAAGAAGATGGCGCTCGTCTTCCAGGAGTACGGCCGGAGCCTGTACCCGTGGCTCACGGTGCGGGACAACGTGGCGCTGCCCCTCAAGGCCCGCGGCGTCCCCCGCGCGGAGCGGCTGGCCGCGGTCGAGCGGGCCGTCGAGGAGGTCGGCCTCGCCCACGCGCTGGACACCTACCCGTGGCAGCTGTCCGGCGGCATGCAGCAGCGCGTGGCGATCGCGCGGGCCGTGGCCTACCAGCCGGAGGTGCTCGTCATGGACGAGCCGTTCGCGGCGGTCGACGCGCAGACCCGGGCAGACCTCGAGGACCTCGTCCGCCGCGTCTGGAAGGACCTCGGGGTGACCGTGCTCTTCGTGACGCACGACATCGACGAGTCCGTCTACCTCGGGGGCCGGGTGCTCGTGCTCTCGAGCTCGCCGACCGTGGTGCAGGAGGACCTCGCGATCGACCTGCCGGCCGAGCGGGACCAGCTCACCACGCGCGCGCTCCCCCGGTTCACCGAGCTGCGGACCCACGTGTACGGGCAGATCCAGCGCGCCAAGCGCGGGGAGGCCGTGCCTGCCGTCAGGTGAGCGGGGCCGGGTCGCCGTCGGCGGGGGCCGCGCCGTCGGCGCCGTGCACGCCGCGCAGGACCGTGGTCAGGAGCCGCTGGAGGACGTCCCGCTCCTCGCGCGTGAGCGCGGAGGTCAGGACGGCGTCGACCCGCGACGCCGACGGCGCGACGTCGCGCAGCACCTCCCGGCCCGCCCGGGTGAGGCGCACGACGTTGCGGCGCCGGTCCGCATCGGCGCGTGCGCGGGCGACGAGGCCACGCGCCTCGAGGCGGCCGACGAGGCCGGCGACGGTCGAGCGGTCGAGGTCCAGGGCGTCGCAGAGCTCCCGTTGGCTCGCCTCGCCGAGGCGGTGGAGCACGTTGAGCACACCGAACTGGACGTTCGTGAGCCTGGCGCCCACCTGCTGCGCCCACGCGACCAGGTGGGCCTGCTGCGCACGGCGCAGGAGGAACCCGGTGTGGTGCGCGAGGTCGAGGGGCAGGTCGTCGGGCACGTCGTCCGGCACGCCGTCGGGCACCGCGCCGTCCCGCACCGCGCCGTCCCGCACCGCGCCGTCGTGCGTCAGGTTCCCGTCGGTCACCGGGCCATCATCCTCGGGCGCGGCCGCTTCCCGGCGGACGTCACAGCCAGCGCGGCGGCTCCGGGACGGGTGAGCCGTCCGCCGTCGTGAGCAGGTGAGCTCCGCCGCGCCCGGTCGCCCAGCGCGCCAGGTCGGCCGCGCGGCCGCGCACGGTCACGGGACCACCCGGCGCGGGGACCCGGTCGAGTGCCCGGAGCCCCGCCCCGCCCGCCGCGCCGAGCGCCGTCCGGGCCTCGGGCGGGGCGTCCTGCCTGCTGCCCCACACGCGGACCACGTCTGCGAGCAGCAGGTCGACGAGCTCGGGCGGGAAGTGCCGGAACGACGCGCCGTGGTCGAGGTCGACCGCGTGGATCCACACCTCGCGCGTGCGCATCCAGACGGTCTCGCTCGCGGGCACGACGCGGCCCTGCGCGGTCCGGACCTGGGCGTGCCAGGCGTCGTCGGCCAGGTCACGCCACTCGACGTCGAGGTGGACCGCGGCGTGCGCGGACAGGTTGCGCAGGGCCCGCGCGGGCAGGGTCGCGCCGAGCTCGATCTCGGCGTCCCGCTCCTCGGGCGAGGCGTACATCGGGGTCTCGACCCCGGTGGCGGCCCACTGGGTGAGGCGCGTGAGGGCGCGCGCGTTGAGCCCGACGTGCGCGACCACGTGGCGGCGCAGCCAGCCCGGCACGAGGGACGGGGCGCCCAGCTCGCTGGTGCGGAGCTCGTTGAGCGCGCGCGAGAAGTACGCCTGCCCGCGCCGGGCGAGCAGCAGCGCGGCGAGCAGCTCGGGGTCGGTGGTCCGGTCGGTCCGGGCGGGCATGTCAGGCCTCCGCCACGATCGCGTTGCGCAGCTCGCCGAGCCCGCTGACGGTCGTGGTCAGCGTCTGCCCGGGGGCCAGGTAACGCGGGGGCGTCCGCGCGTGGCCGACGCCGCCGGGGGTGCCCGTCGCGATGACGTCGCCGGGCCGCAGGGTCAGGATCTGCGACACGTAGGCGACGAGCGCGGCGGGGCCGAAGACCATGTCGTCCACCGCGGTGTGCTGCACCCGCTCGCCGTCGACCGACGTGGCGAGCTCGCCCGTGAGCACGTGGGAGCCGCCGTCCTCGACCGTGATCCACGGGCCGAACGGCGTGGTCGCCTCGAAGGTCTTGCCCTGGAGCCACTGGGGGGTGCGGTACTGGTGGTCCCGCATCGTGACGTCGTTGAGCACGGCGTAGCCCGCGATGGTCGCCTGGGCCGCCGCCTCGTCGAGCCGCCGTGCGGTTGCACCGACGACGACGGCGACCTCGCCCTCCCAGTCCACGGCGTCGGCGGCGTGCGCGGGGAGCACGATCGGGTCGTAGGGGCCGATCAACGCCTCCGGGTACTTCGCGAACAGCGTGGGGTGGGTGGGCAGCTCGCGTCCCATCTCGAGGATGTGCGCGCGGTAGTTGAGGCCGACGCACACGATCTTCGAGGGGCGCAGCACGGGCGGCGCCCACGCGGTCGGCCCGATCTCGGCGAGCGCGTGGCGCGTACCGTCGGCTGTCGCGGCCCGCTCGCGCCAGTCGCCGGTGCCGAGCAGTGCGCCGACGTCGGCGAACCCCGGGATCTCGACCGCCGCGTCGTCGTCCACCCGGACCGCCACCGTCGCGTCCGGCGACGCGCCGTCGTCCGCAGCGCCTCCGCGCAGCCGCAGGGTGCCGAGCCTCATGCGAGGTCCTCGTTGCGCTGGCCGGGCACGTAGGTGCGCGTGAAGTGGAGGCGGTCGATGATCGGCCCGTCGGTGAACCGGAAGAGGTCGAGCTGCGTGTCGGCGTGCAGCGACCACGGCACCCAGCTCGGGACGGCGAACAGGTCGCCGGTCTCGAGGCGGTGCTCGGTCCCGCCGAGGACGACGGTGCCCTCGCCCTCGAACACCTGCCACACCGAGGAGCCGACCTCGTGGCGGGGCGCCGTCTCGGCGCCGCTGCGCAGCCGGTGGAACTCGCACCGCAGGGTGGGCATCACGTCCCCGCCGGTCGTGGGGTTGACGTACCGGATCGCGGCGTGGCCCTGCTCGACCGTGGCGGGATGGCCGGCGTCCTCGAGCGCGAGCTGCTCGCGCAGCGCACGGTCGGTGTGCTCCCAGCGGTAGGCCGCGAGCGGCGAGCTGGGCTGGTCCTCGAGGGCGGACAGGGGGCGCAGGCCGGGGTGGGCCCAGAGCCGCTCGGAGCGCGACACGTCCGGCGACGCCTCGTCGGTCACGCGCTCCGAGCCGAACTCGAAGAACCCGACGTCGGTGTAGTGCGAGAACGGCACGTCCAGGCCGTCGATCCAGGCCATCGGCTGGTCGGTGTCGTTGTGGTGGCCGTGGAAGTTCCAGCCCGGCGTGAGCAGCAGGTCGCCGCGGCGCATCGCGACGGGGTCGCCGTTGACGACGGTCCAGACGCCCTCGCCCTCGACGACGAAGCGGAAGGCGTTCTGGCTGTGCCGGTGCTCCGGGGCGGTCTCGTGGCCGCCGAGGTACTGGATGGCGCACCAGAGGGTCGGGGTCGCGTAGGCGGTTCCCGGCAGGCCGGGGTTGGCCAGGCCGAGGGCGCGACGCTCGCCGCCGCGGCCGACGGGGACGAGCTCGCCGGAGCGTTCCGCGAGCCCGTAGAGGGTCGACCACTTCCACACGTGCGGCAGCGCCTTGGGCGCGGGCGCGAAGGGCATGAGGTCGTCGCGCTGGGTCCAGAGGGGAGAGAGGTTCTGGGCCGCGAAGTCGGTGTAGAGCTGCTGGAGCTCGGGGGTGTCGGCGTGGCCGTCCATCTGCTGCACGGTGTCCTCCTCGATGGCGTCGTCGCCAGTCGTTGGTACACCAACGATATGTGTCCGCGCCTCTCCTGGGAAGAGGCCCGATCGCCGAGACCGCACTTCTGCGCCGAACCCGCACTCGCGCATGTGCGACCTCGGTGCGGACGTGCGATCTCGGCACGGCGCGGGGGCGGATGGGGGGTGGGTGTGGGGGGGCTCCGCAGCCCAGACCTCAGGTCCCAGCCGGTGCCCGAGGCGCAGACCTACGATCACGCCATGGCACCCGCCGGGTCCTACCTCGCCGAGCTCGTCCGGATCAACGACACCCTGATCTGGTCCCACGACCGGACGGACTCGCTCATCGCAGCCGTCGCTGTCGTCCGCGACCTCATGGGCGCGCGGCTCGCACCCACCTACCTGCTCGACGAGGCGGGGAACCTGCTCGTCCTCGTCACAGACGACGAGCAGCGCGCCGTCCTCGGCGAGGGCTTCGCGACCATGCCTGCGCACGAGCACGTGCGCGAGCCGTGGATCAACCCGCAGGAGTGGCCCGTCTCCGCGGCCGACCACCTGGACCATGAGGCGTGGACGAGCCTTCCGGCCGACTTCCGGGCCTGGTTCGGCGAGTCCGGCGTCGTCGTCTCCATCCACGCCGACGGACGCCACCTCGGCGCGGTGCTGCTGTGCTTCGACGGACCGTTCACGCTCACCCAGGAGCGCAAGGAGTTCCTCGCCGCCGCCGGCCGCATCCTCGGCAACGCCGTGTACCGCTGGCAGGTCGGCAGCCGCGAGCGCGAGCTCGGTGCGCTCGAGGAGCGCCGCCGGCTGAGCGACGAGCTCCACGTGGACCTGTCCCAGCAGGTCGCGGCCGTGGGGCTGCACGCCGGGGTGATGCGGCTCGACGCGGTCGCGGGTGACACCGCCCGCCTCGCGCAGGACCTGGACCGGCTCGACGAGCTCGTCGGCGTCCTCGGCCGCAGCCTGCGTCACCAGATGCTCGGCCTGCGCGCCGACGGGGAGATGGTCGGCGGCACGTTCGTCGACCAGGTGCGCGTGCACGTCGAGAACTTCCGGCGCCAGATCGGCATCCCCGTGACGGTCGAGTGCCCGGGCGGCTGCACCGGTGACGAGGTGCCGCTGCCCGTCGCCGCCCAGCTCATCCGCGTGCTCCAGGAGGCGCTCGCGAACGTGCACCTGCACGCCCGGGCGGCGACCGTCACGGTGCGGGTGCTGCCGTCGCACACCCGGATCCGCCTCGAGGTCGAGGACGACGGCAACGGGTTCGACCCCACGAGCGTCCCCGACTCCCGCCTCGGCGTGGCCATCATGACCGAGCGCATGCAGCAGGTGGACGGCGTCGTGCACTTCGGACGGGGCGCGGCGGGCGGCACGCTCGTCACGGCCGAGGCCCCGCTGCACCCGGCCCGTCACGGGCGCGCGATCCCCGCAGGGACGGGTGCCTGACGTGGGCACCGGTCCGACGACCGTCCTCGTGGTCGACGACCACGCGCTGTTCCGCGACGGCCTCATGGCGCTGATCAGCCGCTGGGACGACTTCACGGTCATCGGCAGCGCCGCCGACGGCGCGGAGGCGGTCCGGCTCGCCGCGACCCTGCGGCCGCAGCTGATCCTCATGGACGTGCGCATGGCGGGCGTCGGGGGCGTCGAGGCCACGCGGCAGATCACGGCCGCCGACCCGGACGTGCGCGTCGCGATGCTCACCATGTCGAGCCTCGGCGAGGACGTGTTCCAGGCGCTGCGCAACGGCGCGCACGGCTACCTCAGCAAGGACGAGCCCTCCGAGCGGCTGCACGCCGCCCTCGCCGGCCTGATGCGCGGCGAGACCGCGCTGTCGTCGACGATCGCGGCGATGGTGCTCGCCGAGTTCGGCCGGCCGGGCCAGGCGACCCACCACCTCGTCCCGCCCGCGCGTGAGCGGCTCTCCCAGCGCGAGCGTGACGTGCTGCGCCTGCTCGTCGACGGGCTGTCGAACGAGCAGATCGGCCAGGAGCTCTTCCTCAGCGAGGCCACGGTCAAGAAGCACCTCGGCAGCATCATGACCAAGCTCCACGTGCGTAACCGTGTCCAGGTCGCGGTGCTCGGCGTGCGCGAGGGGATCGTCGGCTGAGAGGTAGCCGATCGGCTACCCCGGTGTACCCGAAGGGGGCTGGCCCGGCAGCGGCCCGCGCGGCTTGACTCGAAGGAGACGGGGCTGCGCCACGGCGCAGGCGCCCGTACGGGTCGCAGCGAAGGGTCGCCGGATGAGGGCAGTGGTCGCCTACACGTGGGCACGGGACGTCGCGGACGCCGCGGTCCGTCAGGACGGGACCGTCGAGTGGCGCAAGGACAAGATGTCGCCGGGCGAGGACGACCACGCGGCGCTCGCGGCAGGGCTCGCCCTCACCACCGACGGCGGCACCCTCGTAGGCCTGACCTGCGGCAACGGCGACGCGAGCTGGGCGCTGGCCCGCGGCGTCGAGCAGGCCGTGCACGTCACCGACGCGACACCGCACGACGACGACGCGGCGACGGCGGCCGTCCTCGCCGCGGGCGTGCGGTCGATCGGGGCGGTCGACGTCGTGCTCGTCGGCGACAGCGAGGAGCACCCCGGTGTACCCGTGGCCCTGGCCGCGCACCTGGGCTGGCCTGCCGTGGTCGGTGTGACGACCGCCGCCGCGCGGGACGGGCGCGTCGAGGTGGTCCGCACCGTCGGAGACCTCGAGGAGACGCTCTCGCTCGCGCCGCCCGTGGTGGTCGCCGTGGCCGCGAGGTCCGCCGAGACCCGCGTCCCGGGCATGAAGGAGCTGCTCGCCGCGCGCAAGCGCCCGGTGACGCGCACGACCCTCGCCGAGCTCGGCGTCGACGTCCCTGACACCCTCGTGGCCCGCGGCACGCGCCTACCGGCGACGGCCCCCACCCGGGTGTTCGACGGCGAGCCCGGCGAGGCCACCCGGCAGCTGGTCGCGGCACTGCGCAACGAGGGAGTCCTGTGATGAGCGCTACCGCAACCGGCGCGTGGGTGATCGCGACGGAGGAGAAGCGGCTCGCGGCGATGGTGCGCGCGGCCCGCGCGCTCGGTGGCACCGTCACCGTCGTGGCCGTCGGCCCGCGCGCGCTCGCGGACGCGGCGTCGGCGGCCGGCCCCGACGGCGTGCTGTGGCTCGAGCCCGCGGGCGCAGAGCCGGTCGAGGCCCACGCCGCCCACGTGGCCGCCGCGGCCGCGGACGCCGCGCCCCGGACGCTCCTCGCGACCGTCGAGCCCGGTGCGCGCGCGCTGCTCGGCGCCGCCGCCGTCCGCCTGGGCGCCGCAGTCGTGCCGGGCGTGCTGAGCCTGCGCACCGAGGGCGAGGGCGTCGTCGTCGAGTGCTCCGCCGCCGGCGGCGCCGCCATCGCGACGCTCGCCTGCCCCGGCCCGCTCGCCGCCCTGTTCGCGGGCGACGACGACGTCACCGCTGCGGCGGCGCCCTCGGCGCCCGTCCGGGTGCTCGACGACGGGACGGCCCCCGCCGACCTGCGCGTCGTCGGGCGCGCCGCGAGCGGGCGGTCCGCCGGTGTGCGGGACGCGGAGCGCGTGGTGTCGGTGGGCCGCGGCCTGAAGGCGAAGGCGGACCTGGCGCTCGTCGAGAGCCTCGCGTCGACGCTCGGGGCGGAGGTCGCGTGCTCGATGCCCGTGGCCGAGGACCTCGGCTGGGTCGCCAAGGAGAGGTACGTGGGCCGGTCCGGCCAGCACATCTCCCCGCGCCTCTACGTGGCCCTCGGCATCTCCGGGACGCCGCAGCACATGGAGGGCGTGCGCGAGGCCAAGGTCGTCGTCGCCGTGAACAACGACCCCGCGGCGGCGATCTTCCGGACGGCGGACTACGGGATCGTCGGCGACCTGTACGACGTCGTCCCCGCGCTCGTCGCGGCACTGAGCTCGTGACGCAGGGGTCACGCAACACGAAGGAGTGAGACAGATGTCAGAACAGTTCGACGTCGAGTACGACCTGGTCGTCGTCGGGGGTGGCGGGTCAGGGCTGTCGTGCGCCGTGCAGGCCGCCCAGAACGGGCTCAGCGTGGCCGTGCTCGAGAAGATGCCGCAGCTCGGCGGCAGCTCGGCGTTCGCGGAGGGCCACGCGGCCTTCGAGTCCGACGAGCAGGTCAAGCGCGGGATCGACGTGTCCAAGGACGAGGCGTTCCGCGCTTACATGGACTACAGCCACTGGCACGCGGACTCGACGATCGTCTCCCGGTTCGTGGAGAACGCGGCCACGACCATCGTGAAGATGCGTGACCTGGGTGCGGTCTACGAGGAGGTCATCGTGACCGCGGAGGACCAGCCCGGCGAGCTCGTGACCTGGCACATCCCGCAGGGTGAGGTCGCCCGGGTGCTCGAGCTCATGGAGGCCAGGGCACGCGAGCTGGGCGTCGAGATCTACCTGTCGACCCCCGCCAAGGAGATCCTCAAGGCCGACGGGCGCGTGGCCGGGGTGGTCGCGACCGACTCCGACGGCGAGGACGTGCGCATCGGCGCCAAGGCCGTCGTGGTCGGCACCGGCGGGTTCGCGAAGAACCCGGAGATGCTCAACAAGTTCTCCGCGTGGGACTGCGGCGCCCAGATGATCAACGTGGGCGGCGAGGGCAACGAGGGCGACGGCCTGCAGATGATGTTCGACGTCGGCGCCAAGGAGTGGTCGTCGATCGGCACGCTCCTGCTCTTCCCGTTCATGCGCGGCAAGACCGTCATGTCCCACACCAACACGGCGGGCTTCCAGCCCTACCTGTGGGTGGACCGCGACGGGCGCCGCTGCACCAACGAGATCTGCGGCCTCAACTTCGGCAACGCGGGCGACGTCGTCGCCAACCTGCCGGGCAGCTTCTACTGGGCGGTCATCGACCAGGCCCAGGTGGACCACCTGGTGCAGGACGGCTGCGAGGTCGGGCTCGGCGTGTACGTCCGCACGGGCGAGAAGCTCACGAACCTCCCGATGGAGCTCGCCGCGGACGTCGAGGCAGGCACCGTGTTCCGGGGCGAGACGCTCGCGGAGCTCGCCGCGGGCATCGGGGTGTCGCCGGAGGTGCTCGAGGCCGAGGTCGCCGAGTACAACCGCATGTGCCACGACGGCAAGGACACCCGGTTCCACAAGGAGAAGTACCTCGTCCCCGTCGAGACGGGCCCGTACTTCGCCATCAAGATGGAGCCCGGGATCATGGTCACGATGGGCGGCATCAAGATCGACGACCAGATGCGCGTCATCGACCAGGCCGGTGCGCCCATCCCCGGCCTGTACTCCGTGGGCTGCGACGCCGGCGGCCTGTTCGGCGACTCGTACATCCTCACGGTCCCCGGCTCGGCCAACGGGTTCGCCCTGACGTCGGGCTGGCTCGCAGCAGACCACGCCACCCAGATGATCAAGGAGTTGGCGACCGTCTGACCGCCGCGCGGGGGCGGAGGCGGCGGGCCCCTGGCCTCCACCCCCGCGCCAACCGCCGAGGTCGCACATCCGCACCCAAGTCGTACTCGCGCATGTGCGGCCTCGGTGCGGATGTGCGACCTCGGCGGGGCGAGGCCGGGCCGGGGCCGGGGTCGGGGCCGGGGACTGACGCTCAGGACGCGGAGGAGGCGACCTCGTCGAGGTGCTCGAGCAGGCGGTCGGCGGCGGCCTCGACCTCGGGGTGGTCGTTCTGGGCCGCGCGCTGCTTGGCGTGGATGAGCGCCGCCCGGTTGACGCGCGTGAAGTCCCCGTACGGGAAGGCGTACCGCGACTTCGTCTCCGGTGAGGCGTCCGGGTCGACGGCCAGGTGCCACGCACCGAAGCCGTCGTACCCCTCCGCCTCGACGACGCGGTTCTCGTCGTCGGCGCCCGGGGCGGCGTCGGACCACTCGGTCGTCGTGTCGTACGTGCCGTCGTCGATGAGGCGGCGGGCCTGCCGGACCGCCGCGTCGTTCACGGAGTAGGTGGGCATGGTTCGACCATAGCCACGGCCGTCCCGGCCGCATCCCGAGCCCCGTGCCCGTGGCCGCGCACCAGCCCTGCGGCACCGGTACGAGGCTGGACATGCCCGCGCGACCGCACCGACGATGGTCGGCGCGGCGCCACCATGTCGAGATCCGGCACCCGGCTCCGTCCCCTGGGCGACCGCGCCCACCAAGGGGCGCACCTGGGAGGAGAACCACGATGGCGAAGTACCTGCTGCTCAAGCACTACCGCGGCGCACCGGCGGCTGTGAACGACGTGCCCATGGACCACTGGACGCCGCAGGAGGTCACCGCGCACATCCAGTACATGGGCGACTTCGCCGCACGGCTCGAGGCGAACGGTGAGTTCGTCGACGGCCAGGCCCTCGCCCCGGACGGCCTCTGGGTCCGGTACGACGGCGAGGGACGGCCGCCGGTCACGGACGGTCCGTTCGCCGAGACCAAGGACCTCATCGCCGGCTGGATGATCATCGACGTCGAGAGCGAGGCCCGTGCGGTCGAGCTGGCCGGCGAGCTGTCCGCGGCACCCGGAGCGGGCGGGAAGCCGATCCACGAGTGGCTCGAGGTGCGCCCGTTCCTGGCGGCGCCGCCGACGATCACCGAGTGACACCCGCGGACGGCTTCGACGTGGACGACGCCGGGTCCGGCACAGGGCTCACCGCGGGCACCCCTGCCGTGGACGAGGCAGTGCTCCGCGGGCTCGTGCCGCGGGTGCTCGGGGCCCTCGTCCGACGCGGTGCCGACTTCGCGGCGGCCGAGGACGCCGTGCAGGAGTCGCTCGTCGAAGCCGTCCGCACCTGGCCGGCGTCCCCACCGCGGGACCCGGCCGGGTGGCTCGTCGCGGTCGCGTGGCGGCGGTTCCTCGACGCGACCCGGGCCGACGCCGCGCGCCGACGTCGGGAGGCGGAGGTCGCGGCGGAGCCACCGCTCGGCCCGGTCACCGGCGGCGACGACACGCTCTGGCTGTACTTCCTGTGCGCACACCCCTCGCTGACACCGGCGTCGGCGGTCGCGCTCACGCTGCGCGCCCTGGGCGGGCTCACCACCCGCCAGGTCGCGCAGGCGTACCTGGTTCCCGAGGCGACGATGGCGCAACGCATCAGCCGGGCGAAGCGCACCGTGGCGGACGTCCGCCTCGACCGTCCCGGCGACGTCGCGACCGTCCTGCGCGTGCTGTACCTCGTGTTCAACGAGGGGTACTCGGGCGACGTCGACCTGGCTGCCGAGGCGATCCGGCTCACCCGGCAGCTCGCGGAGGCCGTCGAGCACCCCGAGGTGTCCGGGCTGCTCGCGCTGATGCTGCTCCACCACGCCCGGCGGGCCGCCCGCACGACGCCCGACGGCGCTCTCGTCCCGCTCGCCGAGCAGGACCGCACGCGATGGGACACGGACCTCATCCGCGAAGGCGTCGACATCCTGCAGGCGGCGTTGGCCCGGGACCGGCTCGGTGAGTACCAGGCGCAGGCCGCGATCGCCGCTCTGCACGCGGACGCCCCCACCGCGCAGGACACCGACTGGGTGCAGGTGGTCGAGTGGTACGACGAGCTGGTGCGGCTGACCGACAGCCCGGTCGCCAGGCTCAACCGCGCCGTCGCGGTCGGCGAGGCCGACGGTCCGCACGCGGGGCTGGCGGCCTTGGCGGGCCTGGACCCGTCGCTCCCCCGTCACGACGCCGTGGCCGCCCACCTGACCGAGCGTGCCGGCGACGTCGAGCGCGCCGCCCGGCTGTACGAGGCCGCGGCCCGCGCGGCGCCCAACCTCGCGGAGCGTGACCACCTGACGCGGCAGGCCGCGCGACTGAACGCGGCGCGCAGGCCCTGAGCCAGGCGCCGGTCACGGCAGGCACGGCCGGCCTGGGCTGGGCCCGTCAGCCGTGCCGGGAACCCTGGACCGGCTCCGTCGCGCGTTCGACACCGGAAGCGGTCGTCGCCTCCAGGAACGCCACGCAGGCGTCGACGACCGCCTCGAAGCGGAACGACCGGTAGACGTCGAACGCGTGCTGGGCGCCGGGCAGGACGGCACGGACCACGGGCCGGGGCGACGCGGCGGCGACGTGCCGCGCGAGCGCCGCACCGCCATCCGTCCCGACGTAGCTGTCGAGCCCCGCGTCGATGATCATGAGCGCGGGGGCTCCGCGGCCGTCGAGGAGGAGCGGTGTCGAGGGCACGGCGCCGTCGTCCGACTGCCCGTAGTACGAGCCGTAGTACCCGTAGAGGCCGATGACGGCCGCGATCGGCCCGGCGTCGAGCACGGCGACGCGACTCGCGCGTGCGTCGTCGGCCGCCACCCGTGCGCAGGCGGCCTCCGAGTGCCCGAGCCCCAGCAGCGTCGCCAGGTGTGCTCCGGCAGAGCTTCCGGCCAGGGTCACGACCTCCGGGTCACCGCCCCACTCGCCGGCGTGCGCACGGGCCCACTCGACGGCTGCCCGCGCGTCGTCGAGGTGGTCGACGAGGTCCGCCTCGGGCCGCAGCCGGTAGTTCGCGTCGACGCACACCCAGCCGCGCTGGGCCAGCCGGTGCAGCAGGGCCCTCGCCTCGCGGTGCTTGCCTCCGCTGAAGTAGCCGCCGCCGTGCCAGTAGACGAGCACGGGCGCACCTGGTCTCCTGTCCCGGCGGTGGTAGACGTCGAGCCGCTGGCGACGATGCGGCCCGTAGGGCACGTCCGCGAGCCTGATCACGGACCTCGGACGCACGGGCAGGAAGCCGACCAGGCCTCGTACCGGGTGCACCCGGGGCCGCACCCCTGCGCGCGCACGCCCGTCGGGGCCGAGGCCGAGCCCGACGTCGAGCGCGTGGCGCAGGACGGGGGCCGCACCCAGAGCGCGTCGCGCGACCTCGACGAGACCGACGAGGATCATCGCGACGGCTGCCGCGAGCAGCAGCCCGCCCGTGCTGCTGAGGTCGAGCTCGCCCTCGACGGCGACGATCGCGGTCGAGCCCAGCAGCAGGACGGCCGCGAGCTGGGGCAGTTCGTTCACCAGCTGGCCGAGGGCGAAGCTCGCGATCCCCAGGCCTCGCGTCCGGGTGATCGGCCGGAGCGCGAGGGCGGTGCACACCGCGATGAGAGCCATCGTGATCAGGTAGTTGAGCGACACGTCACCACTCCCTCTACATCTGTATAGGCCCGCTACTCTACGTCAGTAGAGGATCGAGTCAAGGGAGAGCAGTGACGGCCACCAGCAGGCGTGAGGCCATCGCGGACGCGGCGATCACGACCCTGGCGCGGGAGGGCAGCCGGGGCCTCACCCATCGGGCTGTCGACCGGCAGGCAGGCTTGGCGCAGGGGTCGACCTCGTACTACTTCCGGACGCGGGACGCCCTCGTGATGGCCGCGGTGGAGCGGCTGGCCGAGCTGGACGCGCGGCTCATCCCGGCGGCGCCGAGCGGGCCGGGTGACGGGTTCGCGGACGCGGTCGCCGGTCTCGAGGAGGCCATCCGAGCGGCGCTCGGGCCCGGGCGGGACCGGCTGCTCGCCCGCTACGCGCTGGCACTCGAGGCGACGTGGCGGCCGGAGCTGCGACCGGCACTCGATCGCGGCGAGCAGGCTCTGCGGACCAGGTTCGCCGCCCTCACCGAGCGCCTGGGGGCGCCGGACCCGCTCGCGGCAGCCCGCGACGTCCTCGTCCTGCTCGACGGTGTCCTGTTCGCAGCGGTGACCCGCGGCCTGTCCGACGACGGCTCGGACCCGGACGTCAGCGGGCTCGCAGGGATGGTCCTCGCCGGCGTCGGTGCACAGGGACCGCACACCGGGTGACCGTCGCGCACCCGGCAGCAGCCGGAGCCGGCTACCCCGAGCGCTGGGGCAGCTCCTGCACGGCCCACGTGTTGCCGTCCGGGTCGGCGAAGTGGACGAACCTGCCCCACGCCAGGTCCTCGACGGGCGTGACCTCGACGCCACGGCTCACGAGGTCCTCGTATGCCTCGTCGGCGGACGACACCACGACCTGCAACGCCCGCAACGACCCCGCCTCCATGTCGCTGATGCCCTCACCGAAGGCGATCGAGCACGCCGAGCCGGGCGGCGTGACCTGGATGAACCGCAGGCCCTCGTGGACCCGGACGTCGTGGTCGACGGGCCACCCGAGCGTGTCGCCGTAGAACTCCCTCGACCGCTCGGCGTCCGCGACGGGCACGCTCACCAGCTCGATCCGGTAGTCGACCATGTCTGCTCCTTCGCACGACGGGATGCCTGACGGGTCACCCCAACGTAGACGCGGCCTCCGACAGAGCTGCACCTGCCCCGGCCATCTGGCCGGTCCACGCCGCACCGTCGGTCGAGGTCGCACATCCCCAGCGAGTTCGCACTCGCGCATGTGCGGTCTCGGTGGCGATGTGCGACCTCGCGGATCGGTTGGGGTCGGGCCCCCGCCGTCAGGCCACGCCCTCCGCGGCGAGCGCGTCGGTGAGCAGCGCGACGAGCGCCTCGAGCTGCACGTCCGTGGACGACGCGTCGACCTCGCCCGCCCCGTCGAGCGCGCGCGCGGCGAGCCCCGACTTCGCGTCGATGAGCTCGGCGATCTTCGAGTCGATGGTCTGCGCGGCGATGATGCGCCACGCGGTCACGGGCTCGGCCTGGCCGATGCGGTGGATGCGGTCGATGGCCTGCGTCTGCTCGGCGTCGGTCCAGGACAGCTCCGCGAGCACAAGGTTGGACGCCACCTGGAGGTTGAGCCCCACGCCCGCCGCCATGAGGGAGCAGACGACGATCGACACGTCGGGGTCGTTCGTGAACGCTGCGATGGCCTTTTCACGGGCCTTGGGCGTCTGGTCGCCGCGGATGGACGCGTAGCGGATGCCCCGGTCGGCGAAGGTCTGCTCGGCCTGGTCCATGACGTCCACGTGCTTCGCGAAGAACACGACCTTGCCGACGTTGCGGGCGAGCTGAGCGGCGTAGTCGGCGGCCAGGCCGGCCTTGGCCTGGCCGATCCGCCTGACCATCGTGAACACGTTCTCGCCACCCGAGCGGTCGCTCGAGTCCTTGAGCTCCCCGGCGGCGACCCGACGGGCGAGGTCGAGGTCGATCGCGTCGACCACAGCGCCCTCACCACGCGCCTCGAGCGCCGCCCTGTAACGGCCGACGAGCCGACGCGCGAGCGTGGCCTCCGCGGCGCGGATGGAGCGCCCGACGGCGCCGTCGAGCTCGACCGGGAGGTCCGCGACCCGGCGCGCCGGGATGTCCGCGGCGACGTCGACCTTGCGCCGACGCACGATGCCCATGTCGATCACGCTGGCGCGCGCCGCCGCGTAGAAGCCCGGGTCGGCGGGCGTGAGGCCCGTGTCCTCGAGCGCGGTCATGAGCGCGCCGAGCGGCTTCTCGTCGTCGATCCAGCCGAGGAACTGCCAGATGGCCCGGAAGTCCTCGATGTCGTTGATCAGCGGTGTCCCGGTGAGGGCCATCATGAGCGGCTTGGCGGTGCGCTCGCGGATCCGGTCGGAGACGGTCAGGACGTGCTGCGAGCGCTGCGAGGTCTTGTTCTTGATGAAGTGGGCCTCGTCGACGACCATGCCGCGGAACCCGAGGTCGCCGAGCCAGCCGATGTGCCGGTCCAGGAGCTCGTAGTTCACGATCACGACGTCCGCGAACGCGTCGACCTTGTCGCCGTCCCCGTGGACGACGGTGGACCGGCGCTGCGGCGTCCACAGGCCGACCTCGTGCGCCCAGTTCGTCTTGACGACGTTGGGCACGACGACGAGCAGCGGGAACGCGTCGGCCGCCTGCGCGGCGAGCAGGGCCTGCGCCGTCTTGCCGAGGCCCGGCTCGTCCGCCAGGAGGAACGTGCGGTGACCGCGGGCTGCGGCAGCGACGACCTGCGCCTGGTGGGGCATGAGCTGGCGACCGGGAGGCGCGGAGACGAGGCGCCCGTCGGGCAGCGTCATGCACGCGGGCGCACCGGTCGCGGCGTACTCGAAGGACCGGAAGAGCGGCTCGAGGAGCTCCCAACCCGCGAGCCGGCGGGCGCGCGCCGCGGTCCGCTCGGCAGCGGCCTCGAAGTCGGGGGCGAGGAACGGGTTGGCGAGCTGGCGTGAGATCACCGAGCGGGGCACCACGCGGTTCTCGGGCGCGGGCGTGGCCGCGACGGGCGGCTCGGGCTCGGGCTCCTCGGGCGGCTCCAGCCCGCCGGCGCGCATGAGGTCCGCCTTGAGGGCGCGTGCCGCGTCGGACACGCGGGCGTCCTCGGCGAGCAGCGCGAGCAGGGACGTGTCCCGGGCGGCGATCTTGGCGAGCAGCGTCGCGACGCCGTCGAGCCGCTTGAGCTCCTGGGTGCGGCGCGACTCGCTCAGCCCGGCGTCGGCCCGCACGCGGGTCCGCTCCTCACGCACGAGGAGGGCCACCACCTGGAACTTCGCACGGGTGCCCGGCCGCGTCGGCTGCTTCTGGACCGCGTTCTCGACCTCGCGGGCGACGTCGGCGAGCACGGGGATGATCCCCTGCTCGGACGGACGCGTCGCTCGGCGACGCTGCCCCCCGGAGCCGGAGCGCTGCCCCCCCGAGGCGGAGCGCTGGCCCCCGGAGCCGGTGCGCTGAGCACCGGAGTCGGTGCGGGCGCGACCTGACCCGCGCTGGCCTGCTCGAGCCACATCTCCTCCTTCAGGGCCGTGCACGCCGCGGGTACGGCGCACGGCCTCATGACGGGCCGTCCGGCACGTCGGCCGTCAGGTCGGCGCTGCCGGCAGGTGCGCCTGACGCCCATGTCGGGCGTCCGGGTCACCGGCGCGCTGCCCCACCTGCGCCGCCCGTGGGCCTGCGCTCACGACGACGTGACGACGCCGTCGGGCGTCGTCACGAACCACCGCGGGGGCACGACCGTGACCCTGCGTGTTCGCCGGAGCACCTGGAGCCTACAGCCGGGTACGTCGACCCAGTCTCCCGTTCCGCGGGCCGTGCGCCAAGCGGACACCCGCGCCCGATCGGGTGAGATGAGGCTCAGCGGACGTGGCGGACCTCCACGAGGCCCAGCCCCTCGTCGACGTGCCGTGCGGCGTCGGGTGCGGCGGGGCGGATCACGGCCGGGACGGCTGGCATCGCCCGATCCTGCCGCACAGGCCTGCGCACCGGGCCCCCGCCGCGCCCCCGTCAGCCCTTGACCGCGCCCGCCATGACACCGGAGACCAGCTGCTTGCCCGCGAAGGCGAACACGATGAGCAGGGGTGCGGCGACGAGGAACACCCCGGACATGACCAGTCCGGTGTCCGTCGTGAACGCGCCCCGGAGCTGCGGGATGACCAGCGGCATCGTCAGCTGGGACCGCATGACGACCGCGGGCCAGAAGAAGCTGTTCCACGAGCCGACGAAGGTGAACAGGGCGAGCGTCGCGGCGGCGGGGCGCGCGGCGGGCAGCGCGATCGACCAGAAGGTGCGGAACATCGACGCCCCGTCGACGCGTGCGGCCTCGACGAGCTCGAACGGCAGCGCCTCCTGGAGGTACTGCGTCATCCAGAACACGCCGAAGGCGCCGACCAGGCCCGGGACCGTCAGGGCCAGGAGCGAGTCGATCCAACCGAAGTCGTTCATCATCACGAACATCGGGATGGTGCCGACCTGGGCGGGGATCGCCAGGGTCGCGATGACCGTGAGGTAGAGCGCCTGGCGGCCCCGGAAGGTGAGCTTGGCGAAGCTGAAACCGGCGAGCGTCGAGAAGAACACCGTCGACGCGCTGACCGCAACGGCCACGAGGACCGAGTTGGCGAACGCCATCCAGAAGTTGAACTGGGACGCCGAGAGCACCTCGCCGAAGTTGTCGAGGAGCGTGAGCGTCGGGAACCACGTCGGCAGGCTCCCGACGGAGCGGGAGATCTCCTGCGTGGTCGACGAGCCGTACATCGCCGACGCGTACAGGGGGAAGACGGACACCACGAACACGACGACGAGCAGCGCGTACGTGAGCCACCCGGGCCTGCGGGTCGACGGGTTGTGCGCCTGGACGGGCCGGCCCTTCGCGGCACGCTTCTGCGCGTACCTGGCTGCGCCCGGGCCGGCGGTGTTCTCGATGAATCCGGTGCTCATCGGTGCGCTCCTTCCTTGGGTGCGTCGGGTTGCGCGACGTCGCCGTCGTCGGACGGTCCTCGGTCGTCGGACGGTCCTCCGTCGTCGGACGGTCCTCCGTCGTCGGGCGCGCGCTGGTCGTCGTACGGCGTGGTGCGGCCCAGGAGCGTGGCGACGCCGGCCTCGCGCGCCCGGCGCTCGGAGTCCGCCGCCACGGCGCGGGCCTTCGCGATGGCGGCGGCGCGCTGGGCCTTCGACACACGCGTGGTCCTGGCCGACGACGAGGAGATCGAGCGCGTGAGCAGGAAGTTGACCAGGGAGAACACGGCGATGACGGCAGCGAAGATCCACCCGACGGCCGCGGCCTGGCCGAGGCGGTCCTGCCAGTCGCCGAAGCCGAGGTTGTAGAGGTACAGGACCACGGTGGTCCACTGGTTGTCGGCGCCACCCTTGCCGCCGCCGGTCCCGCCGCCGTCGAACATGCGGACCTCGTCGAAGATCTGGAGGCCGCCGATGGTCATGGTCAGGATGACGAAGATCATGGTCGGGCGGATGCTCGGGATCGTCACGGAGAAGAACTGGCGGACGCGGCTCGCGCCGTCGACCGTGGACGCCTCGTAGAGCTCACGCGGCACCGCCTGCATGGCGGCCAGGAGGATCAGGGAGTTGTAGCCCGTCCAGCGGAACACGACCATCGAGCCGATCGCGGCGTGCGACAGCAGGCGGTCCTGGAAGAACGGCGACTCGACGTGGGTCAGCAGCCCGAGGTCCTGGAGGTTGGGCACCAGGAGCCCGAACTGGCCGAACACCTGGCCGAAGATCATCGACGTGGCGACCGGCATGACGACGAACGGCACGAGCACGCTCATGCGCCAGAACGTCCTGGCCCGCAGGTTCTGGTCGAGGACCGCGGCGATGAGCAGCGCGAGGACGAGCTGCGGGATCCCGCCCCACAGGAAGATCGAGAAGGTGTTCTCGAGCGAGCGCCAGAACAGCGGCTGCTGGAGCACCCACGTGAAGTTGTCGAGGCCCACGTAGTCGCCCATGCCGGCGCGGCGGTGCCAGTCGTGCAGCGCGACGACGACGTTGAACAGGAGCGGGAACGCCCCGAAGATCGCGAACAGGATGAAGAACGGGGAGATGTACAGGTAGGGCGAGACCTTGATGTCCCACCGGGACAGCCGCTGCCCCCACCCCACGCGGCGCGCTCCACGCGGTGCCGCTGAGTTGGATGCCATGTGAGGCGCCTTCCGTGAGGTCGGTCGGGTTGACGCGTACCGGGCCGGCGACCGGCGTGGTCCGCCGCTCGTGGGCCCGGTGGCGGCCGGCCCTCGGACTCGTTCCGTGGGCCGGCCGCGTCGGGGTCAGCCGGCGGTCTCGAAGCCCAGCGCCTCGAAGTCGGCGACCACGGACGCCCAGGCCTCCTCGGGCGTCGCGCCGCCCGACTCGACCAGACGGATGCCGTCGGTGACGAGCGTCTGGATGCCCGCGAAGTTCTCGCCACGGAACCCACCCGCGGCGGAGTCGCCGGCGGCCGCGGCGAGCTCGCCGTAGATCTGGCCGACACGCTGGCCGCCGTAGAACTCGTTCTCCGCCTCGGAGATCTCCGGGCTCTCCATCGCGTCGAGCTGCGACGGGAACTGGCCGGTCGTGTTGAACCAGTCGATCGCCGCGTCGGGCGAGGTCAGGTAGTCCGCGAGCGTGACGGCCCACTCGGTGTTCTCGCCGGTGGCGGGGACGGCGAAGAAGGACCCGCCCCAGTTGCCGCCGCCGTCGGGGAACGTGCTCGCGATGCGCCAGCCGTCGATGCCGTCGGCGTTCTCGGCGATGATCCCGGTCATCCACGCGGGGGTCACGACGGTGGCCCACTGCTCGTTCTGGAACCCGGCGCCCCAGTCGGCGTGGCCGATGGCGATGCCCGCGGAGACGCCGTCCTCGGCCGCGTCCGCGAACATCATGAAGAGCTCCTTGACCTCGGCGTTCTCCGCCAGGTCGTAGGGCAGGCCGGACTCCGGGTCCTCGAAGGCCGCGGGGAGCAGGTTGATCGCAGCCTGGAACGCGTTGGTCAGGGAGTCGATGAAGTAGTTGTCGTTGGCGGCGACGTACTCGCGGCCCGCGTCGAGGAACGACTGCCAGGTCGCGTCGTCGCCGCCGACGAACTCGCCGAGGGACTCGGGGTCCGTGGCGACGCCGGCAGCCGTGGTCATGTTCTGGTTGAAGGCGATGCCGAGCGGGCCGATGTCCGTCCCGTAGCCCGTGATGCGCCCGTCGACCGAGCCCTGGGTGACCTTCCAGTCGACCCAGCGGTCGGGGATCTCGGGGAGCTCGACCCAGTCCTCGGGGATGGCCATCATCTCGGTCCACCAGTCGAGCTCGACGAGGTGGACGTCGGACAGCCCGGCGCCGTCGGCGGAGAGCCCGTTGCGCAGGACGGTCTGCGCCGCTGCGCCGTCGGGGAACGAGTTCACGACGACCTCGATGCCGTGCTCCTCCTCGAACGCGTCGAGCAGCTCCTGCGGGAAGTCCATCCACGCGGCGACGGTGAGCTGCTCGGGCTTGTTGTCCTCGCTGGGCTCCTGCGCGGTGCCACCGTCGCCGCCGCCCCCGCAGGCGGCGAGGGTCAGGGACGCCACGGCGCAGAAGGCTGCTGCTCCGGCGAACTTCTTGGTGATCCTCATCATCGAGGTCCTTTCGGGTTTCCTTGGAGGGTTCCGTGCGTGGTGGGGCTTTGGTGCGTGGTGGGGTTCAGTGCGTGGTGCGGCGTGCGATCGAGGCGACCGCCCAGGGGGCCAGCTCGAGGTCGATGGTCAGGACGCCCGCGGCGTCGACCGTGAGGGTGCGGCGGTCGAGGTCGTCGGCGACCCGGGTGAGGGTGGCGACGTCCTGCCGGGAGAGGTTGAGCGGCTCGCCCATCCGGTGCCACGCCTCCGCGACGTTGCCGTGCTCCTGGTCGAGGATCTCGACGTCGTACACGTCCCCTGCGGTCAGCCCCTCGACGGTGTGCGTGAGGCGGCGGGCGGGCCCCTGGTCGGCGTGGCGCCGCGCGTCGGCGTAGCTCGTCGCGCCTCCGACCGACGCCGTGCCCATCGAGTCCGGGTAGTTGAAGAGCACGGCCGCGACACCGCCCTCCGCGGTCCGGGTGAGGACGCCGTGCTCGGTCTGCAGCGCGAGCGTGGGGCCCAGGCGGTTGAGCATCGCCATCGCGTGGAACGTGGGCTTGTGGATGCCCTGCTCGTTGACGAAGCCGAACCCGCCGTGGAACGGGCCGATCCCGCCGCCGCCCTCCTCGAAGACGTCGGTGAACGTCCAGTAGGAGATCGACTCGGCCAGGTCGTGGCACTGGAGCAGCGCGCGGGCGATGTACGTGGCGGCGAACACCGTGTCGTGCATGTGGTCGCGGCTCGAGGGCGACGTCGACCACTCGGTGATGTGGACCTCGGCGTCCGGGTACGGGCTCTCGGCGATGATCGCGCGCAGGGCGAGGAGGTCGTTCCGGGTCGCGTCGCGGCCGCGGCTGATGGGGCGGCCGACGCCCTGGGTGTCGAACGCGTAGTCCGTCGGGTAGAGGTGCGTGGAGAGGAAGTCGATCGGCAGGTCGCGCTCGGCGCAGTACTCGATGAGCTCGTTGATCCACACGGGCTTCCACGGCAGCGCGTCGGGGTCCGGCGCCTCGGCCGTCGCGGCCTCGACGGACCTGTCGTGCTGCTCGCCGTCGTAGCGCGCGTCGGGCACGAACACGGACGACGAGGGCCCGCCGACCTTGAGGCGCGGGTCGATCCCCTTGATGGCTCGCGCGGTGGCCTCGTAGAGCTCGAAGTACTCGGTCCTGGTGCCGGTCCAGAAGTGGGGCACGAGGTTGGGCTCGTTCCAGACCTCGAACGGCCAGGTGAGGACCTCGTCGAGGCCGTAGCGCTCGATCCAGTGGCGCACCGTCGTGGTGACGAGCTCGACCCAGGCGGCCATGTCCGTGGGCGGGCTGCAGTGCGCCTTCCACCAGAACAGGGTCTCCGTCTGCGTCGCGAGCTCGCGGGGCATGAACCCGAGCTCGACGAAGGGGCGGGCGCCGGCGTCCAGGATCGCGTCGAACACCTTGTCGACGTAGGCGTAGGTGTGGACGGGCGTCTCGAGCGGGGTGGGCGGGCCGAACCCGCCGCCGTTGGACGCGCGGTAGACGAACATGTCGTCGTGGAACACGCCGTGGAACCGCACGTAGCGGGCCCCGAGCACCTGGACGGCCTCACGGAAGTGGTTCTGCCAGTCGACGCGCAGCGCCTCGTTGGCCCGGCCGGCGCCGAGGCACTCGTTCCAGACGTGCCGCAGCGCCCGGTCGGCCGAGGGCCGGCCGTCGATCAGCAGCGTTGACGGCGGCGCGTCGACAGTCATCCATGACCTCCGTTGGTCAGCGTGGGCGGCACCAGCGCCGCCCGCATATTCCGAAATTGTTTCGGAGCGTGTATCGTGGAGCCGATCGTAGGGCGCGGGCACACTTGCTGGCTACGGGATCACGTGATCTACCGTCCGAACCAGCACCATTCCTGCGTAAACTCGAAACTGTTTCGTCGATGAAGGAGTCGCGATGGCACAGGAGCCGGCCCGACGACGCGCCACCCTGGCGGACGTCGCCGCCGCGGCCAACGTCTCCCGGGCGACCGTCTCGAAGGCCCTCAACGGCCGCGAGGACGTCGCGCCGGAGACCCGCGAACGCGTGCTCGCCACAGTCGCGGAGCTCGGATACCGGCCCACCACGGCCCGCGCACCCTCCGCCTCCCGCCGGGCCCTGGCCGTCGTCTTCGACATCCCCGCGTCGCCGTACATCCTCGGGGTGCTCGAGGGCGTGCTGGCCTCGGCGACGGACGCGCACGTCGACCTGCTCACACGGCTCGCACCCGAGCGCGCCTCACGGACGCAACGGGCCGTCGCGCGCGAGTGGGTCACGGACCAACGCGCAGTCGGCGTCGTCGGCATCATCGGGCTCACGCTGTCCGCGCCGGACGCGCTCATCCACGCCGCGAGCGACGCCGCCCTCCCCTTCGTCATGGTCGACCCGGTGGACACGCGCCACCGGCGCATGGTGAGCGTCGGGTCGAGCAACTGGGCCGGCGCACGGACCGCGGCGGAGCACCTCATCGGGCTCGGGCACACGCGCATCGCGTGGATCGGCGGGCCGGAGGCGTCGGATGCCGCCCGCGACCGCCTCTACGGGTACCAGGCGGCGCTCGACGCCGCGGGCCTCGACGTGGACCCGGCGCTCGTCCGGTCCGACCAGTTCGACGTCGCCCAGGGCGCGCGCCACGCACGCGAGCTCCTGACCCTGCCGAGCCCGCCCACCGCGATCATGGCCGCCGACGACGAGATCGCACTGGGTGTGCTGACCACGGCGTACGCGCTCGGCATCCGGGTGCCGGACCAGCTCAGCGTCGTCGGCTTCGACGACACGCCCCAGGCCGCGTGGACGACGCCGCCCCTGACGACGGTCCATCAGCACCTGGGCGGCATGGGCCGGATGGCGGTCGAGACGGTCCTCGCGATGGCGGAGGGGCGCCGCCCGGCGTCCCGGCACGTCGAGCTGGCGACGTCGCTGAGCGTGCGCGAGAGCAGCGGCCCGGTCCCACGCTGAGCGACCGCGCCCGCCGCCCGGACGGGGTCCGCAGGGCGGCCCGACGCGCGCACGCCGGACGGCCGAGTAGACGCCGTGACGCTGGCGCGGCGCCGTAGTCTGGCGCCGTGCCGGTCAGTCGGAGCATCAGGGCGAGGGCCGCCCGCAAGCGCAAGCGCCGCATGTCGCGCGTCGTGAACGACCTGACCGACGAGCAGTGGACGGCGATCAAGGCCGCATGGGGCGGGTGCGCCTACTGCGGGGCCACCGGCAGGCCCCTTCAGCGCGACTGCGTCCTGCCCATCTCCCGCGGCGGCCGCTACACGGTCGACAACGTGGTGCCCGCGTGCGGCCCGTGCAACGCCAGCAAGTGCAACGACGAGGTCACCGCCTGGCTGCGCCGCAAGCGCCTCGACGAGCGCGCGTTCCTCGGCCGGCTCCTCGAGGTCCGGGACCTGCTCTCAGCCGGCTGACGGCGACGGCGGGAGCTCGGCGGTCCCGATCAGCCGTGTCCCGTGGTCCTCTGCGAGTGACCGAGGCGGTACGCCTCGATCTCGTCGAGCCGCGCGAGCAGCGCCTCGCGGCCGAGGACGTCACCGTCGCCCTCTCGCTGGCCTGCCAGGCAGAGGTGAAAGAACGCGACCTCCCCGCTCGGGTCAGCCCTCACACCGAGCTGCGTCACCTGCTCGGCGTCGTTCCCGAGATGGTCAAGGGCCTGCACATCGACCGCGGACGGCCACCAGTACCAGAGGCCGCCCTCCACCCCGAAGTCGCCGAGCGTCGCCTCCACCCAGCCGCGAGGCACCAGGACCTCCGCAAGCCAGCGCCGCTCGAGGCGGTGCCCGTGCCGACGGCTCACGCGAGCCCTCCCCGCGCCGCTGCGTCGATGCGTTCGAGGAGTCCTCGCGCGTACCGGAACGCGCCCTCCTCGCGAGCAGCGTGGTCGGCAAGGATCTGCCGTCCCTCCTGCTCCCCCAGCTGAACGAGTGCGTAGGCGGTACTCACGACGACGAAGGGATCAGCAGCGTCGGTCAGGGTGCGCAGGAGCGGCACGTAGGAGGCGTCACCGGACCTGCCCAGCACGCCGGCGGCGGCCGCCACCAAGGTCGGCGGTTCCTCGGCCGGGTGGGCGAGGCGGCGCGCCGCGATCTCGGGCGCGCGCGGGTCGCCCAGGAGGTCGAGCCCGGTGAAGAGCTCCCAGGCGGCGAGGACGTCGCGAGCGCGATCGGTGCCGGCGCGGACGAGAGCCTGCTCGGCCCCGACCGGCCGCAACCGCTCGAGGGCTCCCACGGCCTCGTCGGTGCCGATCCGGCCGAGGCCCTGAGCGGCTTGCGCCACCAGCGTGCCCTGCTCCACGAGCGCGACGAGCAGCGGGGCCGCGTCAGGGGCGGCGATCCGGGACATCCGTTGCCACGCCCACGACTCCCCGGCGAGGGCGTGGGCGATCACCCGCTCCGCGACGTCGACGGTCTCGACGGGCTCCCGCGCCGCGACCATGTGCTCCAACAACGAACGGAAGGACAGGTATGCCTCGGAGGTCTCCTTGTGGATGTTCCAGACCTGCCACTCGCCGGCGTCGTCGAACGGCACCAGGCACGTCGTGCCCGGGCCCTTGTCCGTCGCGATCACCAGGCCCCGGGCGAACGGCGCCCAGGGCCACACCTCCTGCCCGTCCCGCGTCGCGCGGCCGTCGCCGTCGTCCTCCGCTTCCTCCTCGCACAGCTCGGCGAACCATGGCATATCGTCGCGCAGCCACCGCAGGTCGGCCGCGGGGAGGAAGGCCACTCCAGCCACGTCCGACTGAGGCCCGGCCGGCTCCACGCCCCCGTCGAGGTCCCGCATCGTCACGCCGTAGAGATCTCCGAACGCCCCGTCGCTGACGAGGAGGAACTCCCGGTAGGACGGGGGCAGCTCGCGGCCCAGGCGGCGCTCGACCGCCGCGACCTGCTCCTGCGACGCGGGCGGCCGCAGCAGGCTGCCGGAGCTCGCCACCGCCTGGGTCGGTTGCCAGGACCCGGCCACCCCCACGTCCCTGAGCAGGAGCTCGCTCCACCGGTGCGCGAGCTCAGCCATCGGCATGTCACCCATCCGGCGAGTCTGGCAGCCGAGCCTCACTCCGCGCAGCCGACGAACCGGTCATCCGCGGCCCAGCCGGTGTTGGCCCACTCCTGCGGCGCCGGGGGCGTGTAGTCGGGGTAGATCGTGCTGAGCTCGTCCAGGAGCCAGGTGGTGAAGCGCGCCGCGCCCTGCGGGCAGGTGTGGATCCCGTCCGAGCTGCGGTCGGCCACGCCGTCACGGGTCTGCTCGTAGGTGTCACCCCATACCTCGCTCGCGTCGAGCAGCACAGCGGCGCCGCCGGACGCATCCGCGACGGTCCGGGCGGCGCTCGCGGCGTGGGCCAGCTCGTCCATGTGCGGGGCGTAGAAGTCGTCGGGCTCGATCGGCGGCATGGTGACGAAGACGAGCGTGGCGCCAGCCGAGGTCACTGTGCTGAGCAGCCGCTCATAGGCAGCCTGCTGCTCCTGCTCGCTGCCCCAGTCGTAGGTGGTGAGCTGATAGACGACCGTGCTCGGCTTGGCGGTCGCGATGCGGTCCGGCAGGACGTCCCACAGCTCCTCGGACACGGGGCCGACGACGGTGCCGCCGCCGTCGGACGCCATGGAGTGGAACTCGACGTCGCTGGCCCCGAGGGCGGCGCCGAGCGGGAGCGCCTGGCCCGCGGCCACGGAGTCACCGACGAGGATCATCCGGGACAGGCCCGGCCCGGGCTCGGGCAGCTCCGTCGGAGCGGTCCGGTCCGAGGACACGGCGGAGGCATCGGGGCCCTCGGGCCCGCCAGGCGTGCCGGAGCACGCGGAGGTGAGGAGCAGCAGGAGCCCGGCCAGCGCCGGGGCGAGAACTCGTGTCGTTGTCATGGCACCGAGCCTGGTCACCGCGTGTCGCCGGACGGCCGGCGCTGTGTCGCGGTTGTGTCGCAGCCGGTCCGGGCGCCCGGGAACGCCGGTCAACCGTCGCCATACTGGGCCGATGGCGTCCCTGCTGCTCATCGAGGACGACCCGCTCGTCCGCCGAGGGCTCGAGCTCGCCCTGACCAGGCACGGCCACCAGGTCCGCACCGCCGGGACGGGCGAGGACGGTCTGCGCCAGCTCGCCGCAGCGCCGCCCGATCTCGTGATCCTGGACCTCATGCTTCCCGGCATCGACGGGTTCGAGGTGTGCCGACGCGTCCGCGCGACGGGCGAGGTCCCGGTGATCATGCTCACCGCGAGGGGCGACGACTTCGACGTCGTCGCCGGCCTCGAGGCGGGCGCGGACGACTACGTGGTCAAGCCGGCGCGGCCGAGCGTGCTCGACGCGCGCGTCCGCGCCGTGCTGCGGCGCACCGCGGGCGAGACCGAGGGCATCCGGGTCCACGGGGACCTACGCATCGACACGGGTGCGCTGACGGTGTCGGTCCGGGGCGAGCCCGTGGCCCTCACCCCGACCGAGCTCCGGCTGCTGTTGACGATCTCCCGCGCCCCGAACCGCGTCTTCGGCCGGCAGCAGCTGCTCGAGGAGGTGTGGGAGCACGGGTACCTCGGCGACTCGCGACTCGTCGACAACTGCGTGCAGCGGCTGCGTACCAAGATCGAGACCGACCCGGCGGCCCCCGAGCACGTCCAGACCGTCCGAGGCTTCGGCTACAGGTTCGGGCCGTTGTGACCCGGTGGTCCTGGTCACGTGGCCTGCGCGCCCGCCTGCTGGCCGCCTTCGCGCTCGTCACCATGGCGGGCGCGGGCGCGGCCGCGTGGTCCGGCGCGGGTTCGGCCCGCGCGGCGCTGGTCGAGGCGCACGAGCACCAGGTGACGACGTCGTTCGCCGACCAGGTCAGGGCCGTCGCGCCGACCCTGAGCTACCCACCCGACCAGGCGACGCTCGATCGGCTGCGGACGGCGCTGGGCGCCGGCACGGTCGTCACCTACGGCAGCGCACGGTCCGCAGCGGGCCCGGGTCCGGACCTGGTCTCCGCCGAGCTCCGTGGCGCGGTACGTGAGGGTGACCGGCTCGTGACCCAGCGCGTCCTCGACGCGGGGACACCCTGGCTCGTGATCGGCACGCCGGTCGTGCTCACGGCGCCCGACGGTACCCGGACGCCGTCGGGCGTGGAGGTCTACACGGTCCGGGACCTCACGGTCGTGCAGGAGCAGGTCGACCGCCTCGCCCGGTCCGCGCTCGCGACCGCGGCCTTCGCGCTGCCGCTGGCGATCGTGCTGGCCCTCCTTGCCGCCAGGACGGTGCTGCGTCCCGTACGGGACCTGCGTGACACGGCACGTCGCCTGGCGGCCGGCGACCTCGGCGCCCGCACACCTCCGCGCGGCGTGGACGAACTGGCCCAGCTGACGGTCACGATCAACGAGATGGCGCAGGCGGTGCAGACGTCGATGACGGCGATGCACGGGATGCAGTCCGACGCGAGGAGGTTCGTCGCCGACGTGTCCCACGAGCTGCGCACGCCCCTGAGCACGCTGACCGCGGTCATGGAGGTGCTGGCCGACACGAGCGCAGACATGGAGCCCGACGCGCGCGAGTCCGCCGAGCTGGCGATCACCGAGACCCGCCGGCTCGTCCGGCTCGTGGAGGACCTCATGGAGGTCTCGCGGTTCGACGCCGGCAGCGCCCCGCTGCGCCTGGAGCAGACCGACGTCCCGCGGGCCGTCCGGGACTCCCTGGCCGCGCGCGGGTGGCTCGACGAGGTCGACCTCGTGACGGGCGAGGACGTGGGCGCGCTCGTGGACCCGCGTCGCCTCGACGTCGTCGTCGCGAACCTCGTCGCCAACGCGCTGCGCCACGGCGCCCCGCCCGTGCTGGTCGAGGTCTCGGCCACCGACGCCGAGGTCACCGTCGAGGTGACCGACCACGGTCCGGGCCTGCCGCCGGAGGTCCTCCCCCACGTCTTCGACCGCTTCTTCAAGGCCGACGCGGCCCGCGTCCGCACACCGGGGAGCGGGCTCGGCCTGGCGATCGCCCGGGAGAACGCCCGGTTGCACGGCGGTGACCTGACCGCCGACGACGTCGCCGGAGGTGGCGCACGGTTCGTCCTGCGTCTGCCCCGCGGCACGGCCCGTCGAGACCTGGAGCGCTCATGAGCCGGATGCCCTCACCCCTGCGAGCACTGCCCGCGCTGGTGCTCCCGGCCGTGCTGGCGGTGGGATGCGGCGTCCAGCCCTCGGGCGTCGTGGACGCGGCGGACGCACCGACGGGCGTCGCGCCCGGTCCGACCCTCTACTTCGTGGACGCCGACGGCGCGCTGCGACCCGAGGTGCGCGAGACGGGCCGGCTGGGGACGATCCCCGAGGCGTTGACGTTGCTGCTGATCGGCCCCGGTCCCGGGAGCGGGGACGTCCACACCGAGATCCGTGAGACCGAGGTCACGCGGGTCGAGGTGACCACGACCGACAGCTCCATCGCTCTGCGCATGCCCCTGACCGTCGACGACGTGACCCCGGCGGGGATCGACCAGGTGGTGTGCACGGCCCTCGGCGTGCACGTGCAGGGCGGCGGGTCGACCCGCACCACGGTCCGGATCGAGTTCGTCCAGCTCACCCCGGAGTCCGACGTGGACCGGACCTGCCCGCTGATCGGCTGACACCGCGAGGCGGCGCCCGGTCTCCGCGCCGGGCGTGCCCGTCAGCGCAGGTGGCTGACGTCGATCACGGGTGCCTCCGGACCGGGGAGCGCGACCCACATCGCCGCGAGCGCGAGCATGACGACGAGGAGCACGACGGCCCCGACGCGCCCCCGCGCCCACACCGCCCGGAACCGGACCGGGTCCTCGACCAGGCGCGTGGAGAGGACCGCCAGGCCGACGGACACCACGCACACGAGCGCTGTGCTCGCCCACCCTGCCGCCGCCCAGGGCACGAGCGTCGGCAGCAGGACGATCACCGGCCAGTGCCACAGGTACAGGCTGTAGGAGATGCGGCCGAGCCGGCGCAGCGGCTGCCAGGTGAGGGCGCGGGCGACCGGGTTCGACGGCGCGTGGACGCAGAGCCCGATGAGCGCCGCGGAGAGCAGGGAGTGGGCGAAGAGCCCTCCCTTGAACAGCCAGGGCGCGTCGAGCCCGTCGACCACCGCCCACGTGACACCCATCGCCGCGGCGAGCAGCACCGTCGTGCACGCCATGACCGTCGCCACCCGACCGGGTGAGCGGCGGGCGAGCCACGCGCAGGCCGCCCGGAGCGGCAGGGTCGTGACCAGGGCGCCGAGGAGGAGCGAGAACGCGCGGGTGTCCGTGCCGATGTAGACCCGCGTCGGGTCTCCAGGGGTGACCAGCACGATCATCGCGACGAGCGACGCCGCGGCGAGCAGGGCGGCAACGACGGCGACCGACCGGTCCGGGCGGCGGCCGGGGCGGCGGGCGGCCGTCGCGACGAGCACCACGACCACCGGCCACACGGCGTAGAACTGCTCCTCGACCGCGATGCTCCACAGGTGCTCGAACACCCGGCGCTGGCCGAACCGGTCCCAGTAGCCCGCGGACTCGGCGACGAGGTGCCAGTTCACGAGGTCCGCCTGCACCCACGGACCGTCCGCGAGCGTCGTACGCACGAGGTCCGGGGGCGCCGCGGCCCAGGCAAGAAGCGTGACGGCCGTGACCATCGTCAGCAGTGCGGGCGCCAGCCGCCGCACCCGCTTCCCCCAGAAGGCGATCAGCGCGACCCGGCCGGTGGTCCGCACCTCGCGGACCAGGAGGTCGGTGATCAGGTATCCCGAGAGAACGAAGAACAGGTCGACGCCGAGGAACCCGCCGGGCAGGTGCCCGGTGTGGAACAAGAGCACCCCGAGGATCGCGACGCCGCGCAACCCGTCGAGCGCGGGCACGTGCGCCCGCCCGCGCGAGGTGTGAAGCTGCTCGGCGTCCAGCGCGGGTCCCGTCATGGCCTCGACGGTGCCGCCCGCAGGTCGGGGTCCCGTCCGGGTGACGTCGCAGATGTGTCGCAGCGGGCGCCGGCGGTGTGGCGATGACGGTGTCCCGAGTCACCGCGGCGCGGCCAGGCGCGTCGCCTACCCGGCGAGCGTCCCCGCGAACACCTGCCAGGCGAGCAGCGACTTCGCGACCAGGCTGAGGGTGATGTAGGTGCGTTCGCCGTTCAGGTAGTCCTTCCACCGGCCCACCTGCTTGTACTGCACGTACTGGACGAGCGCGAAGACGTTGAAGAACACGAACAGGGAGATCACGATCCCGTAGACGAAGCCGGGCGTCGCGACGTCGGTGGTCGAGCCGGGCTGGATGAGCAGGAGCACGATCACCAGCCACGGGATCGCGCCGGCGAAGCAGCCGAACCAGAACGGCAGCATGCCGCCCGAGCCGGGCACCTCGTACTTCTCCTGGAGCCAGCCGAACAGGATCATCGAGGCGTTGACGGCGAACAGCGCGACCAGGGTGAACAGGTCCGTGACCGAGCAGATCTGCGCGATGAGCCAGATCATCACCGACGACGACAGCGAGTACTCGACCCACCGCGCGTAGTTGCGCTGCTGGGCCAGGTCGTCGGCGTAGCGGGCGAAGCCCACCGGCGAGGCGACCCACGCGTGGGCCAGGGCGCTGAGCGCGAAGAACAGCGCCACGCCCCAGGCGAGCGGGACCTCGAAGAGCGTCACGGTCTCGTAGCTCGTCGAGCCGGGCGGGCCCTGGATGTACGACGCGGTCACGGGCAGGGCGAAGGTGCTGGCCAGGGCGACGACGGCGATCGCCTGCACGAGGTGCAGCACCCCGGCCCCGATGTTGTAGCGCCGCAGCGACCGCAGCCGCTCGACGGGTATCTCCAGCCTGGTGCTCGCAGCCATGTGGACCCCTCCATGCGCCGTCGGCACGGGGTGGGCGGCGGCGCCCGGGGAGCACCGGTGCTCCCTGCTCCCATCCTCGCAGACGGGGGTGCCCGGGACGGGTAGGACGGGATCTCGTCGGCCTCGGGCCCGGGAGCTCTCGGTCCGGCGCTCAGAACTGAGGCTTCACCTCGAACGAGATGTACATCGCGTACTCGTAGCCGGTCGGCACGACACCGTCCATCTCGGTGTACCCCAAGGGCACACCCGTGGACGTGAACAGGTCGTCCTCCGCGCCTATCGCATACCCGTCAGGCCCGGGCCAGGCATTGCTCTCGATCTTCGCGGATCCGGCCACGTAGGCCAGCGTGAACTCGCGCTCGGACGTGAAGGTGATGCCGCCCCAGACCTCACCGGGGAATGCGGTGGGAGACGAGAGGAAGGCGTTGGCGGCGATCCGATGACCGTCGCAGGTCGGGAGGTTGATTTTCAGGACGGTGTCAGTCGCCGCCAGGCCCCCCACGTCGTCCAGCGCGGAGTTCTCCACGTAGATGCTGACGCGGTAGGTGTGCCCGTCCTCCACCTCGACCTGGTAGTCGAACGTGCTGGTCACACCATCGGAGACGTCGCGGACCCGCATGAAGCCCCGCTCGTCGCCGAGGTTCGGGTTGTCCCGGATCGAGTTGAAGGTCGTGTACGTCGGCGGGTAGGCCATGAGGAAGACCGGCCGGTCCGGCCCCCACCCGCCCACGACGCCGCTGTCCGGATCGCCACAGCTGCGACTGGCGGCCGGGCTCGCCTCACCAGGGGCGCCGTCCTGCGTGTAGTAGTTGTTGGTCACGCTGGTGACCGGTGGGCCCTCTGACTCCGGGGTCCCCCGTACCAGCACGAGCGAGATGATCGAGAGCACGAGCCCGACGACGGCGACACCCGCGACGATCGCTTCGAAGAGCTTCGAGCTGGGGCTTCCGTCCGTCTCCCGCACCCACGCCCACCGGCGGCTGCTCTGACCATCCACAGGGGGCCTCGTCTCCTGGTGGGTGCGCTCCGTGGGGAGCGTACTGGTGCGGGCCAGGTGCGGAGCCGACACGATCACCGGCACGCCGTGGACCGTTAACCTCGCGGTGTGCACGCACGGACCGCGCCCAGCTTCCGTGGGGTGCTCCTCGACTGGCGAGGCACCTTGGTCGTGGCGCCCACGTACCCGTGGCTGGTGGAGATCGCGCTCGGAAGGCTGGGCCGGGACGCGTCGCCGGAGGCGATCGAGGGCGTGCTCGGTCGGTTGCGCGGAGCAGACACCTCACGCGTGGACTCCCCGCAGATCGACACCGACGTCGTCGAGCACCGGGCCGCCTACATGGAGTGGTTCGCGTCGGCCGGCGTGGACGACGAGCTGGCCGAGTCGCTGTACGCCGTGGAGTCCGAGCCGGGCCTCAACCCCTTCGCCGTCGACGTGGGCGACCTCTTGCTCGCCCTGACGTCGTCGGGCGTGCTGGTCGGCGTCGTCAGCGACATCCACGTCGATCTGCGGCCCGCCTTCGCACAGCACTCAGCCGACGACGGCAGGACGTGGGCGGACATGGTCGACGTGTGGGCGCTGTCGTACGAGCTCGGCGTCGCCAAGCCCGACCCGGCGATCTTCCGTTTCGCACTCGACCGCCTGGGGCTGGGCCCGGAGGAGGTCCTGATGGTGGGCGACCGGGGTGCGTGGGACGGCGGCGCGGCCGCGCTCGGGATCACCACGCTGGTTCTCCCACCCCTCACGAGCGTCGATGACGCGCGGCTGCACCGGGTGCTGGACCTTGTCCTGCCCGGCCGCTCGCGCGGCGAAGGCGCCTGACCCGTCAGGTCGCGAGCCCCCGCTGGTAGGCGAAGACGACGGCCTGCACGCGGTCGCGCAGGTCGAGCTTGGCCAGGATCCGGGACACGTAGGTCTTGACCGTCTCGTGGCTGAGGACGAGCGTCGCGGCGATCTCGGCGTTCGACAGGCCGCTCGCGATGAGCAGCAGCACCTCGAGCTCGCGCGGGGTCAGCGGCAGGTCGTCGGCACCGGCGCCGCGCTGGGGGCGTATGCGGTCGGCGTACCGACCGACGAGCTGACGGGTGACCTCCGGGGCGAGCAGGGCCGCCCCGCTCGCGACCGTCCGGATGCCCGCCAGGAGCTGCGCGGGCGGTGCGTCCTTGAGCAGAAACCCGCTGGCACCGGCGCGCAGCGCCTCGTACACGTACGCGTCGAGGTTGAACGTGGTGACCACGAGCACCTTGACGGGATGCACGACGCCGGCGCCGGCGAGCTGCCGGGTCGCCTCGATGCCGTCGAGCACGGGCATCCGGACGTCCATGACGACGACGTCGGGCTCGAGCCTGCGGGCCAGGTCGACGGCGGCGCGCCCGTCGCCGCACTCCCCCACGACCTCGAGGTCGGGCTGGGCGTCGATGATCGTCGCGAAGCCCGCGCGGATGAGCGCCTGGTCGTCGCAGACCAGCACGCGGACAGGCGCGCTCACGTCGCGCCGTCGAGGGGGATCCGCGCCCGCAGGACGAACGCGCCGCCGTCCTCGTCGTGCCCGGCGCTGACCTCGCCGCCCAGCACGCCGACGCGCTCCTTCAGCCCGGCGAGGCCGCGTCCGTCGCCAGGCGGCGACGCCGCCGCACCCGGTGCGTGGCCGCCGCTGCCGCCGCTGGCGTCGGTGCCGTCGGTGCCGACCTCGACGACGACGGCGTCGGTCCCGTACCTCACGTGCACCGTGGTCCGGCTCCCGCGGGCGTGCTTGAGCGCATTGGTCAGCCCCTCCTGGACGACGCGGTAGGCGGCCAGCTCGGCGCTCCCCGGGGTCTCGCGGGGCGTGCCCTCCTCGACGTGCTCGACCGCCTGCCCCGAGCGCCGGGTCTGCTCCACGAGCTCGCGCAGGTCGCGGCCCGCGGGAGACCGCTCGGGCCCGAGCGTCTCCGGGTCGAGGAGGTCGAGCACGTGCCGCAGGTCGGAGATCGCGCGACGCCCGGTGTCGCTCACAGCCGCGAGGGCCTGGTCGAGGCGGTCGGGCTGCGCGGTCAGGTACCGGGCCGCCTCGGCCTGCACGACCATCGCGGTGACGTGGTGCGTCACGACATCGTGCAGGTCGCGGGCGATGCGGGTGCGCTCCGTGAGCCGGGTGGTCTGGGCGAGGTGGTGGCGCCGCTCCGCCTCGGCGGCCCGTGACTGCCGCAGCCACACGCCGACGCCCCACGCCGCGACGAGCGCCAGGTAGAAGACGGCGTAGTCCGACGGCGCGTCCCCCGCACCCTCCAGGTCGAGCGCAACCGCGAGTGCGACGAAGCCGGCCGAGGCGACGACGGCGACCGCGCGCCGGTGATGGGACAGGTGCGCGCCGGCGCTCACGAGCACGATCGGAAGCGCGATGCCCGCCGCGGTCTGGAACCCGCTGAGCTGGTCGATCGCGAACCCCGCCGCGACGAGCGCGAGGGCTGCGGCGGGCCACCGGCGTCGAACCGCGAGCGGCAGTGCCTGCAGGGCGACCGGCAGGAGCGCGAGCGCGTCGAGGGGTCGGTGGGGCACGTCACCGAGCTGGGTCCCCTGCCCCTGGAGGGGCGCGATCCACGGCGCCGCGGCGAGGAGCACCGCGAGGGGCAGGTCACGGACCATGACGTCGGCCCGCTGCCACGCGGCCGTGGCCCCCCGCAGGTCGATCACGGTCACACCGTAACCGGGACGCTCGAGCTGGCCTCACGGTGGCGGCGGGGAACGATGCGGCCCCGCTGGTGCGCGAGCCGCAGGAGCGCCGCGGTGACGATCGAGCAAGCGATGACGGCCACGATGCTGGCCTCGGGGCCGAACGCGCCGCCGGTCAGCAGGGTGGCACCCGAGGTCGCGCCGTCGAGCAGGCCCTGCGGGGTGTCGTTGCCGGACACGTCGGTGCCGAAGATGCCGGCGACGGCGATGTTCCAGCCGAAGTGCAGCCCGAGCGGCAGCCACAGCCGGCGCGTGAGGACGTAGGCGGCGCCGAGCATCCCGCCCCCCTCGACGGCGACTGCGACCGCGCCCCAGACGGTCGCCTCGGGGTTCACCAGGTGCATGGCGCCGAAGAGCGCCGCCGTGACCGTGAGCGCGACCCAGGTCCCGACGCGCTCCTCGAGGATCCGCTGCACGACGCCGCGGAAGACCAGCTCCTCCGCGGCGACGGCCGCAGCCGTGAAGCCCAGGAGTCCGACCGCGACGGCCGGCGAGCCCCACCCCTCGACCCGGTACCCGCCCGCGAGCGCGATGGTCCCGATGACGGTCGCGAACAGGAGGGCACCGAACCCGACGCCGCGCGCCAGGACCGGGGCGGCGCCCTCGAGGCCCACCTCCGTCGCCGGCCGGTGCTCGGTGCGGCGCACCACCCACGCGTACATGAGCACCATCAGGACGGCAGCGACGGCGCCGACGACGAGAGTGAGGGGCCAGCTCCCCTTCACCGCCTGGACGGCGATGCTGCTGGGGACGGCCACCACGAGTACTGCTCCGAGCTGCTTCACGAGACGCACGACGAGTCCTTCCGAGGGTCCGCGGCATGGGTGCTGCGGCTGCCTTGAACGCTAGGAAGGTGGCGCCCGGGAGTCGTCACCGCGGGGTGGACACTCGCGGGTCCCTCGCACGGGGGACCCGCGAGCGCCCATGCCCGCTCAGTGGTGGTGGTGGTGCCCCGGCGGGGTGCGCGGGGCCCGGCCCGGCGTGGCGTCGGTGAGGGTCTCGAGCAGCGCGTCGTACGCGGGCTTCTTCACGAAGTCCTCGGTCATGATCGTCGCGTAGCCCTCGGGGAAGACGCCGGGCACCCAGGAGCGCGCGTCGTCGAAGCCCCACACCGTGAAGCTCGTGCAGGCCGCGACGTTCACGCAAGCCTGGAGCATCGCGTCGTACCGCTCGGCCTGGAGGGCGATCTGCTCGGCGGTCGGCTCGCCGTTCGCGTCGAGGGGCATGCGGACGTCGGCCTCGGTGACCGCGACCTTGAGGCCCAGGGCCGCGAACCGCTCGAAGTTCGCCTGCATCGACTCGTCGAAGCCGTACTGCAGGCTCAGGTGGCCCTGCGCACCGAAGCCGCTCAGCGGGACGCCGTCGGCCAGCAGCTCCTGGGCGAGCGCGTAGTACGCGTCGGTCTTGGTGTTGATGCCCTCGGCGTTGTAGTCGTTGAGGAAGAGCACGGCCTCCGGGTCGGCCTCGTGGGTCCACCGGAAGGCGTCACCGATGAGCGCGACGGGATCTTCGGCGCACGCCTTGAGGAACGGGTTGGCCTCGGTGCGCAGCATCACCCCGCCGGTGTCCCACTCGTCCTGGAAGATCTCGTTCGCGACGTCCCACTCGTAGATCTCACCGGCGTAACGCCCGACGACGGTGCGGATGTGCTCCTCGAGGACGTCGCGGGCGTCCTCGCAGGTCCAGGTGGCGCTCGCGTCGATCACCCACTGCGGGTTCTGGCTGTGCCAGAGCAGGGTGTGCCCGCGGACCTCCTGCCGGTTGGCCTTGGCGAACGCCATGACGGCGTCGGCGCCCGAGAAGTCGTAGACGTCGGGCTCCGGGTGGACCTCGGCCCACTTCATGTCGTTCTCGGGGGTCAGCGAGCTGAACTCGGCCCCGAGGATGCGCTGGAACTGCGTAGGGGGCCTGCGGTCGTAGCCGAGCAGGTCGCGCTGGCCCCACACGGCGCTGCCGACCTCGAGGTCCCGCGGGGCCTCCGAGCGCAGGGTGTGGTGGCGTGAGCCCGCCTGCGCCGCGGGCAGCGACAGCGCGACGGCGACGAGCGAGGCCGCGGCGATCGCGGCGACCCGCCTCATGGTCGTGGGATGGGACATCGTCGTTCCTCTCCGTTGAGGTCCGGCGGCCACGGACGGCGCACCGGGCCACGCCGCGACGACGCGCGACGGACGTCGATAACGATTTCTCACCGTCTCCCGACCGGCAACCGGAGGCGGTCGGACTCCCCGCGCTCGAGGGCGTTCATCGGTAGTCCGGTCCGCCGTCGACGTCGAACATCTCCTCCAGGGTGGTGACGCCCGCGGCGGCCATCGCGTCCGCCAGGGGCCGGCCGACGTGGCGCAGGTGCCAGGGCTCGGGTGCGTACCCGGTGACGGCCTCGTCGCCAGCGGTGTACCGCACGAGGAACCCGAACTGCTGCGCGTGGGCGGCCACCCAGGCGCCTTCCGCGGTGCTCGCGAAGCAGGCGTCGAAGTCGCACGCGCTGTCGGTCGAGCTGCCCACGTCGACGGCCAGCCCGGTCTGGTGCTCGCTGTACCCGGGCCGGGCGGACACGCCGTCGGCGTAGGGCTGTCCGTTCCGGGCCACGACTCCGTCGTAGACGCTGCGCTGCTTGGCGTAGGAGCGGTAGGCGCTGCGCACGGTGAGGGTCACGCCGTCAGCCTCGGCCGCGTCGAGCAGCGCCGTGAGGTCGTCGGCGGCGACCGAGCTGACGTAGTAGCCGCGCACGACGACGAGGTCGTCGGGTGCGTAGTCCATGGGATCGAGCGGCTGGACCTTGTTGACGACCACCCAGGGGCTCGCGGGGTCGGTGGTGGAGAAGGCGGACAGGTCGAGGTCCGGCTCCGGCTCCGGCTCCGGCTCCGGCTCCGGCTCCGGCTCCGGCTCCGGCAGCACGCTCGTCGGCGCTGGGGGTGAGCCGTCGGCCGTGACGGGCTCCGCGGCCGGGGTCGGCAGGGTGGTCGGCGGCAGTGCGGGCGACGCGCACCCGGTGAGCAGGGCGATCGCGGTGGCAAGGGCGGCCGTGGGCAGCGTGGGGTATCGGTGGTTCACACGACGGTGAGTGTCGAGCTCTGGGGTGTCATGACACGTGCGGTCCCGGACACCATTCACAGTGACGGGTGGGATGGACGGGCACGACGTGAGGGGTGGTGGATGGCGCCGACGGGGACGGATGCGGTGGCGGCGACCCCCGACGTGGTGGCTGAGCTGTTCGACGCGTACGCGCCCGTGGTCTACCGGTACGCCCGGGCCCGGCTGTCGGAGGCGGACGCGCAGGACGTGGTCGCCGAGGTGTTCGTGATCGCCTGGCGTCGACGCGAGGAGCAGGTCGACCATCCGGCGGCGTGGCTGCTGGCCGTGGCCCGGCGGGTGATGGCCAACCAGTTCCGCGCCCGGGACCGCCAGCTCGCGCTCGTCGGGCGACTGGCCGGGCGTCGCCCCGCGGCGGACGACGACGAGACCGAGCTGACCCACGAGCTCGACCTGCTGCGTCGTGCCCTCGCGCGGCTGCGGCCTGCCGACCGGGAGGTCGTCGAGCTGCTGGCCGCCGCCGAGCTGACGACTGCCGAGGTCGCTGCGGTCCTCGGCTGCACGGCGGCGGCTGCGGCGACCAGGGTGCACCGCGCGCGTCAGCGGCTGGCGCGTGCGTACGAGGCGGTGGAGGGGCGGTGACGGGCATGGAGGACGAGATGGCGCGCGCTCGGCGTGCCCTGGGTTCGGTGTCGGGTGAGCTCGACGTGACCTGGGACGACGTGCTCGCGCGGGCGAAGGCTCACGAGTACGTCCCGGTGCTGCCGCTCACCGGTCCGCGACCGCCCAGGCCGGCGAGGGTCCGGCGCGTGGCCGCCGCGGCGGGGCTCGTCGCCACGCTGGCGCTCGGCCTCACCACCGGCGCGCAGGTCCTGGCGGGCCGCATCGACTCGACGCCGCCGGCCGGCGGGGCCGTTGCCACACCGGATCCCCTGAACGGTGACGCCACGTCGTCGACCGACTCCGCGCAGGTGGCGGTCGACCGCGCGCGCGACGCCCTCCGCACCGCGGCGTGGTGCCGGGCCACCCTCCAGGCGGCCGACCCGCGCACGGCGCTCGGGCTCGACGCGAGGCTCGAGCCGACCGTGCTCGACGACGCCGACGGGAAGCGGGCCTGGACCCAGGACGGCGGGCGGGTCACGGTCGACAGCACGACCGGCACCGCGTGGAACCTCGAGTCGCCTGCGGATCTCGTCGCCGACCGACCGGACCTTCAGGTGGCCATCGCCGCGCTGCGGCTGCTCGTCGACGGCACGGGCACGTGGCGAGCGGCCGACGACGACGCACCCGACACGCTCGTGGTCGACGTCGGCGGCACGTCCGTCGTCGTCGCCATGGATGCCCGGACCGACCTGCCGGCACGCGTGAGCACCGCCGACCCCGCGGGCACCTTCGACATCAGCTGGCTCGCGTGCACCGGGTCCGACGACGGCTCGCCCACGGCCACCGTCCCGCCCGACGGCACCGACGGCCCGCCGTCCCCGTGACCCTGCACCCACGCCCACACCCATCCAGACCGGCAACGCCGGCAGACCGTGGAGGTCCCGTGTCAGAAGAGAACGAGCAGGTCGTAGGCCAGTCCGTCGAGGGTCCGGAGGCCACGGTGCCGGGGCCTGCCCCGGGCACCATGGCGACGCCCGAGCAGGGGTGCATCTTCTGCGGCATCGTCGCCGGCCTCGCCGGGGTGAGCCTCGTCCACGAGGACGAGACCGCCGTGGTGTTCATGGCCCTGCACCCCATCGTGCCGGGCCATCTCCTCGTCGTGCCGCGCCGCCACGTGGTGGGCCTCGAGGACATCGATGCCGCGACGAGCGCCCACGTGTGGTCGGTGGGTCACGAGATGGCGCGGGCCCTGCGCCGCTCGAGCATCCGGTCCGAGGGGATCAACATGTTCGTGTCCGACGGCGCGGTCGCGTTCCAGACGGTCTTCCACTTCCACCTCCACGTCATCCCGCGCTACGCGGGCGACGGCTGGACGATCCTTCCCCCCGAGGTGGCCCGCGACCGGTCGCTCCTGGACGCGGAGGCGCAGGCGATCAGGGCGGCCATCGCGTCGAGCGACTGAGCGGTGCACGGCTGCTGGACGGACGGCGAGTGCTCGTCGTCCGTCCAGCGGCCGGCTGGTCCTGCCGCCGCAGTCCGCCGCGCCCTTGGGCAGTGTGTGGTTCAGCGAGCCGGCGGGGCGGGTCGACGGCGACGTGCGTGGCGGGGGCCGCGTCACGCGCGTCGGGCGGCCCAGACGGTGCGTGCGCTGCGGACGACGAGGTCGTCGCGCCGCAGCAGGGACCTGGGTGCGTCGGCATCGAGCAGGTGGTCGAGGGCCGTCAGGTCCGCGGGGGTGAGCAGGTCGGCGAGGCCGGCGCGGACGTTGCCGAGCACCACCTGGGCGTAGCGGTGCGCGGCGGCGGGCGCCGGGTCCAGGCGGTAAGTGAACGTCCGCCGCTCGATCAGCGTGAGCCCCGCGGCCTCGAGGTACGGCGCCCAGTCGGGGTGGGCATTCCACCCGCCGCGCGCCATGGCGTCGTGGCAGCGGTCCTCAAGGCGCTGGGCACCACGCTCGACCAGCTCATCGAGTCGGCGGACGAGGAGGACGTGGTGATCCGCCCGCAGGCGTCGCCGGACGGCCCGCTGACCGTGTGGCTGCTGTCCCGCGAGCGCGCCGCGAACGGCGTGACGGTCGCGAAGATGCGCATCAGCCCGGATCGCCCGACGAGCGTGGACGACATGGTGGTCCACCCCGGGCGCGACTGGTTCTTCGTCCTGTCGGGCACGGCCATGCTGCGCCTGGGCGACCGGACGATGCTGGTCGCCGAGGGCGAGGCGGCGGAGTTCTCGACCATGACCCCGCACGTCGTCGGCGCGCACGGCGGCCCGGTCGAGATCCTCACGATCCTCGAGCACGCCGGCGAGCAGAGTCACCTCCACCACCCGTGACGGTGCGCCCGGGCAGGGCCGCAGGGCGGCGTTCGACGGCAGGGCCGGGGCCGTCCACGCCCGGGTCAGGCTGTGGCGCTCGCGGCGACGCCGACCTCGCCGTCGGCGTGGACCCGCTGGTGCAGGTCGTGCATCTGCCGGTCCAGGCGGTCGACCGCGAGCGCCGACGCATGGAGGTCGGCGAGCACGTCGGCGGGGATGTCGCCGCGGTACTTGTACATGATCTTGTGCTCGAGGCTCGCCCAGAAGTCCATCGCGGCGGTCCGCAGCTGGATCTCCGCCGTCACCGGGACCACACCGCGGGACAGGAAGACGGGGACCTCGACCAGCAGGTGCAGGCTGCGGTACCCGATCGGCTTCGGCCGCTCGATGTAGTCGCGCACCCGGAGCACGGTCACGTCCGCCTGGTCCGAGAGCATCTGCGCCACGGCGTAGACGTCCGAGCGGAAGCTGCACACCACGCGCAGGCCCGCGACGTCGGTCACCGCGGCCCGGATGTGCTCCTCGTCGACGGGCAGACCCTTGCGGTCGAGCTTCTCCAGGACCGACGGCATGGACTTGAGCCGTGAGGAGATGTGCTCGATCGGGTTGTAGTCGTGGAGCATCAGGAACTCCGCGCGCAGGATGTCGAGCTTCGTGCGGATCTCGGTGATGCCGAAGCTGTACTCGTGCATGAGCCGGGTGACCGCCTCGCCGGCCGACGCGTCGTCGAGCACCACCCCTCGCGTCTGGTGCCGGGCCGTGAGACCGGCCAGCGCCGTCTCCGTCTCGTCCAGGTACATCGCGTGCCCTCCGTCCTCCTGCCCGCGTTCCGGCGGGCGCTGTCGTGTCCGTCCACCGTGACCTGCCGGCGAGACGCCGTCGTCCCCCTCAGTGCTCGATCCGGCCGGCCGGACCCCCTACCGCGGTACGGGGTCAACCGCCGCCAGCGGTGCAGCCCGAACGCGACGCCGGTCCGTTCCGCAGGCACGTGCCGGCTCCGCAGGCTTGGGGCATCAGATCGAGCAGGTCAGCCGCTCCGGACCACGGAGGGTCAGCAGCTCGGTACCACGCCTCACCGCTGGATGAAGGAGACGACCATGTCGAACACCACGCTTCCCACCCTCGCCGCTCCCACGCCGGACGAGCACATGCCGGGTACGGCGCACGACGTCGGTTACGACGCCCGTGACCACCTGCGCCAGGACGCTCGCAAGGACGCCCCTCAGGACCCCGGCAACGGCAACCGTCAGGGCACCACGTACGGCACCACGCACGACTCCGCGTACGACGACCGTCACACCGCCCGGGACGACGGCGCTCGTGACGGCAGGGTCCCGCGGTCACCCGTGCGGACCGTCGGTGGCCGGATCACGGGGGTCGCCGTCGGGGTCGCGACGCTCGCCCTGGCGGTGTTCTTCGTCCTGGCCTACGCCGCGATGACCCTCGCTGTGGTCGTCGGACGCGGCCTGCGCCGGTGGGCGCGCCGCGCCCAGAAGTGACGCCGCGAACCCGTGGACGTCCTCCCGCAGGCGCAGACCTCGCCGATCGCGCCGTGCGCGGCATACTCCACTGTGATCGTGGCCCCGCCGGCCCGCGCCGCGAGGTGGTGGCCGGCCGGTCCGGAGCCGGTGGTGGCATGAGAGCGCGGGCGGTCCTGGCGGCGTCGGCACGGGGTCGGGACGGAGGCATCACGCAGAGCATCGAGAGGGCACCGGTCGCGAAGCGCGTCTGGGTGGTCGTCACCGTCTTCTGCGTCGCCCTGTTCTGGGTGTCCGTCCCGGTGACCATGGCCTTGTACGACGTCGCGCTGCCGATCGCGTTCCCGGCGGTCACCGTGCAGTGCGCGACCGTCGTCCTCGCCCTGCGGTTCCCGACGACGGCCACGGGCCTGCACCTGCTCGCCGTGGTCGTCGTCGGGCTCGCCTCCCAGGACGCCGGTGCGGAGCCGTGGCCGCTGTCCGTCCCCGGGCTGCTCGCGCTCGGTGCCCTGCTCGCCGTGCTCGGCGTCCGGGAGCGCTGGGGCATGGCGCTCGCGGCGTGGTGGACCAGCATCTTCTCGCTCGTCGTGGTGATCGCGGCCTCGCCGGACAAGCTGCGGGACAGCGAGAGCTGGAGCCTGGGCATGACCCTGACCTTCAGCTACACGCTCCTCGTCCTCGCGGCCGCCGTCTTCTTCGGCCAACGTCGCGCGATCCGCGCGGACCTGCTGGCCGCCCGTCGGGACTGGGAGCTCGAGCAGGCGCAGCGCCGCTACGTCGAGGAGCGCGCGCGGCTCGCCCGTGACCTGCACGACGTGGTGGCCCACAGCATGTCGATCGTCCACATGCAGGCGCTCTCGGCGCCCTTCCGGCTCGAGGGCCTCAGCGAGGAGGCGACGCAGGAGTTCACCGAGATCGCCCGCTCGGCGCGGAGCGCGCTGGGTGAGATGCGGCAGCTCCTCGGGGCGCTGCGCCCGGACGACGCCACCGCGGAGCTCGCACCGCAGCCGCAGGTCGCGGACGTCGCCGGCCTCGCCGAGCTCCTCGAGCGGGCAGGGACGACGGTCGGCGTCCACGTCGACGCGGGCATCCACGCGGCCAGTCCCGTGGCCCAGCTGACGATGTACCGGGTGGTCCAGGAGGCCCTGAGCAACGTGGTCCGCCACGCCCCGGGCGCCTCGGCGCGGGTCACGCTCACGTCCGGACCGGACCACGCACTCGTCGTCGTCGAGAACACCACCGCGCGGCTCGCCGGCCCGGCCGCGAAGGCCCCTGTCGACCCCGGCGGCCAGGGCCTGCGCGGCATGCGGGAGCGCGTGGAGCTGCTGGGCGGCTCCGTGACGTACGGCCCGACGCCGGACGGCGGGTTCGTCGTCGAGGCGCGGATCCCCGTGGTCGCGGTCGCCCCCACCGGCCCAGGCATGATCGAGAGGTGACGACCGTGAGCATCCGAGTCCTCGTCGTGGACGACCAGCCGATGTACCGCCTGGGCGTGAGCGCGATCCTGAACGCCCAGGCCGACATCACCGTCGTCGGCGAGGCCGCGGACGGCCTGGACGCCCTCGCGCGGTGCCGTGCGCTCCAGCCGGACGTCGTGCTGATGGACGTGCGGATGCCGAACCTCAACGGCATCGAGGCGACCAAGCAGCTCACCCAGCCCACGGGCGGCGGGGCCGTGCCGAAGGTCATCATGCTCACGACCTTCGACATCGACGACTACATCTACGACGCGTTGCGCGCGGGCGCGAGCGGGTTCCTGCTCAAGGACTCCGGCCCCGAGGAGATCGCGGGTGCGGTGCGGACCGTCGCCGCCGGTGACGCACTGCTGGCACCGAGCGTGACCAGGCGACTCATCGAGACGTTCGTCGACAACGCCCCGAGCAGGCTCGGGTCAACGACCGTCTTCAACGACCTGACCGAGCGCGAGCGCGAGGTGTTCATGCTCGTCGCGCGCGGCTACTCGAACTCCGAGATCGGGCGGGAGCTCTTCATCGCGGAGCAGACCGCGAAGACCCACGTGAGCCGGGTCATGGGCAAGCTTCAGCTGCGCGACCGCGTGCACGCCGTCGTCCTCGGGTACGAGACGGGCCTGGTCCGCCCCGGCACCCCTGAGTGAGACGTAGTACCCCGGTAGGGGGACGCGTGGCGCCTCGGGTTCACCAAGAACGCCCCTGTGGTTGGTTCCGCCCTCGGACGGCGGCCCCGCACGCTTGAGGGGTCAGCCGGAGCAGGGCTCACGGGCTCGGATGGATCGATCGAACCGTGGCACAGGCTCCGTCCGCCTCGTAGGAAGGCAGACCCATGACCACGACGATGACCCGCCCCGGACCGACCACGACGAGCATCGAGCCGACCCCACGCGGGGACGCGGCGGCACGTGACCACCAGGACGCCGGCACCGGCACGGGCCCCTGGGCACCGGCCCCCACGGCCGGCACGTGGGCGGGCAGGGTCGCCGTCGGCGTCCTCTCCATCACGCTCGGGTGCCTGTACATCGCGACGTACGTGACGGTCGGCGTCGTGCGCAAGACCGCGCACCTCCTCTCGGCCGAGCACCGGTCGCGCGGTCGGTGCGCGACGTGCGGCCAGGCCGGCCCGGGGGCCTGAGCCGGTCACGACGAGCGTTCCGCCCGCGGCGCGAACCGATCACGGCCCAAGCGGTCACATCGGGCGCGCCCGGCGTCATGATGGGCCGATGACGACCTACTCCCGCACCAGCGAGTTCGAGGGCGCGACCTTCGTCAAGGCGAGCTTCAAGGGAGCGACCCTGCGCTTCTCCGACGTCAGCGGCGTGACGATGCGCGCCGTCGACGTGGACGGGCTCGACATCGACAGCCACGACCTGTTCTTCGGTCACCTCTACGTCAACGGGGTGGACGTGGTGCCGTTCGTGGACGCCGAGCTCAACCGTCAGTTCCCGGGGCGCGAGCTGCAGAAGTCCCAGACGCCCGAGGGCCTGCGTGAGGGCTGGGTCGCCGTTCAGGCCGCGTGGGCGACGACGGTCGCGGACACCCCGCGCGAGCTCGTGGACGCCCACGTCGAGGACGAGTGGTCCCTGACCCAGACCCTGCGGCACCTGGTCCTCACGACCGACGCGTGGCTCCGCCGCGGCATCCTGCGGATCGAGCAGCCGTTCCACGAGATCGGCCAGATCTTCACGGGCGCGGCCGAGATGGGCTTCGACACGTCGATGTTCCGCACGGACGAGCCGACGTACGAGGAGATCCTCGAGGTGCGCGCCGAGCGGCAGCAGCTCGTCACCGACTTCCTCGCGACGGCCACGCCGGAGCTGCTCGCGCAGGAGCGCGACAACCCGTGGGGCAGCGGCGACGACTGGCACCCGACGGTCGGCGACTGCATCCGCGTGATCCTCGAGGAGGAGTGGGCGCACCTGCGGTACGTGCGGCGGGACCTCGCGCTGCTGCGCTGAGCCGCGGGGAGGCGGGCGCCTCCCTTGGTCGAGGGGGCCCAGCCTCCTAGCCGATCGGCTAGGACCTTCAACCCCTCCGCCCGGACCGGCCCGGTCATAGCGTCGAAGGCACCGCCAGCCCTCCCCCGGCGCCACCCACCACGACACCCACAAGGACAGCCATGACCGACACCCTGGTCCTCGGAGGCACGGGCCTCCTGGGCTTCCACACCACCCTCGAGCTCCTGGCCCACGGGTGCGACGTCACCACGCTCTCCCTGCCCACCACCGAGACCGCCCACCTGCCCGAGCAGGCCGACGCCCGCTTCGGCGACGTCACCACGATGTCCGACGACGAGCTGCGCGCGCTCCTGGCCGGCAAGCACGCCGTGTTCTACGCCATCGGCGCCGACGAGCGCACCGTCCCGCCCGCCCCCGCCGCGCGCTTCTTCTACGAGGCCAACGTGCTGCCGACCCAGCGCCTGGCACGCCTGGCCCGCGAGGCCGGCGTCGCGAAGTTCGTGCTCTACGGCTCCTACACGGCCGAGTGGGCCGAGCAGTGGCCTGACCTGGGCTACCGCACCCGCAACGGCTACCCGCGCACCCGTCTGGCGCAGGAGGAGGTCGCCCACCTCGAGGGCGAGGGCGCGATGGACGTGATGGTGCTGCGCCTGCCGTACATCTTCGGCCTGGTGGCCGGGCAGCGGCCCCTGTGGGAGATGTTCCTCGACATGGTCGGCGCCGACGGGCCCGTCACGGTGCTGCCCGGCTCGACGTCGTCGGTCACCGTCCGGCAGGTCGCGCAGGCCGCCGTCGGGGCCATGGAGCACGGTGAGCACGGCGGCCGCTACCCGATCAACGGCTACGACCTCACCTACGCCGAGCTCTTCCGGGCGTGCTGCGAGGCTGTCGGCCGCGACACGGGCGACGTCCTCGTCCTCCCGCTCGAGGCCGTGCTGCCCGGCTACGAGGCCGCCCAGGCACAGGTGGCCGCGTCCGGGGTCGAGCACGGCATCCACCTGCCCGACACCGCCCGCTTCCAGGCGCGCGACGCCGTGAGCGACCCCGCCGCGAGCGCGGTCCTGGGCATCGAGCCGGACGACGTCCCCGCCGCGCTCCGCGAGACGCTGCGCTGGTGCATCGAGCACCCGCGTGAGGCGACGCCGCAGCCCTGACCGCCGCGACGCCCTCCCGGCCATGGCCGGCCCGCACACACCGCGCGGGCCGGCCATGACGCCGTCTGCCGCCGTCCGCCACCGGCCGGCGCGTCTGCCGCGGCGGCACGGAAGGATGTCCGCATGCCCCGAGGTGACGCGTCAGCCGAACGCATCCGCGCCGCCGCGCTCGACCTGTTCTCCCGCCATGGAGTGGCAGGCACGTCGCTGCAGATGATCGCCGACGCTCTCGGTGTCACGAAGGCCGCCGTCTACTACCACTTCCGCACCAAGGACGAGATCGTCCGCGCGGTCCTCGCGCCGGCGTTCGCGACGTTCGCGACCCTGCTCGACGACGTCGCCGCCCACCCCGAGCCCGAGCGCGCCGCCCTGCTCGTCGACGGCCTCGCCCGTCAGGCCGTCACCCACCGGAACCTGTACGCCGTCGTCCTGCAGGACGTCACGGCCGCCGAGCTGCGCCGCCAGTCCCCCGGTGACGTGGACACGTTCCGCCGGCTCCGCGAGACGCTCGCCGGTCCGCTGCCCGACGACATCTCCCGCACCCGCGCAGCCATCTTCCTGTCGGGCCTCATGGGCCCTGCCGTCGACGCCGACGTCGCGCGGCTCGACGACGTCACGCTCGAGCGCGCGGTCGCGGGCGCGGGGCGGCGGCTGCTGGGGCTCCCGGACTGACGCGTCGGTGGGCGGCGGCGTGCCGTGGACCGTGGCCGCTGCCGCGGGTGCCTGAACCCCCGCTAGATGTACTGACCCGGGACGTTGGTCGAGTGGGTGTGACGCGCTGATCTGAGTGCTGGCGCGAGGAGGGCCTCCCGCGGTGGAGTGGAACTGCCTAGGTTTCCGCTTCGCTCACAGGAGGCCCTCGTGGTCCACGCTAACGCCGCCCTGACGCCCCGAGCCCGGCTGACCGTTGCCCGTCTGGTCGTCGATCAGAAGGTCCCGATCGCCGAGGTCGCGGCTCGGTTTCAGTGCTCGTGGCCGACGGTGAAGCGGTGGGCCGATCGCTATGCGTCGGGCCAGTCGATGCAGGACCGGTCCTCGCGGCCGCGGCGGATGCCGGGCAAGACCGACCAACCGACGACGCGTCGGATCGTGTCTCTGCGTCTGCGCAAGCGGCTGGGCCCGGTGCAGCTGGCCGCGCTGACCGGGGTCGCGCCCTCCACCGCGCACCGCGTGTTGACCCGCTGCGGGCTGAGCCGGCTGACCCATGCCGACCGGGCCACCGGGGAGCCGGTGCGCCGCTACGAGCACGACCGGCCCGGGGCGATGCTGCACGTGGACGTGAAGAAGTTCGGCAACATCCCGGATGGCGGCGGATGGCGCTTCGTCGGTCGAGCCCAGGGCGAGCGGAACCGGGCGGCCACCCCGGACAAGCCCAAGAACGTCCACCGCAACCCGAAGATGGGCTACGCGTTCGTGCACAC
>NZ_VTTP01000020.1 GCF_008364845.1 Actinotalea subterranea
TACTACGCTGCCCACAGCCTCACGCCAACAGCGGAGGTCTCACACCAGTGAGTCTCCGGACACGCCGGGGCGGTTCAACCACCCCGGCCTACATGTGGGCGCAATGTGGGCAGACACCGCCGGGCCCTGGCGAACAGCGGCGAACCCGGCACCCGGCCAGGCGCCAGGTCCCTCCGGAGGTGGTCTCGAACTCGGAGAAGTCCAGCTGCCAGACCTGGTTCGGTCCGATCGGTGGGGGCGGCGAACGCGGCCCGGCGGTTGGCCGCGAGCTCGCGGCGTTCGCGCTGGTAGTTGGCCTCCAGGATCAGCCCCTCGTCGCGCAGCAGGCGCAGCACGGTCGCCTGAGAGACCCGGTGACCGTCGTAGCGGAGCATCGCCCAGACCTTGCGGTGGCCCCACGCCGGGTGGGCCAGCGCGTGCGCCCGGACCGCCTCACGGACCCTGGTCCGGGCCGGGCGCGGCCACGGCCCCTTGACCGGGCCCCCGGCCGGGGCGCGGGCCTGATGACGGCGCCAGGTCCGCTCAGGCATGCCGATCAGCTCGCAGAACCTCGAGGTCGGCATGCCCGACTCCAGGCGAACTACCTCGAGGGTCCTCGAAGGGCCCAGCCGGCCCTCGGCCGACTTCTTCCAGACCCGCAGCTCCACCGCGGCCTCACCGAGGGCCTGGGTCAGATCCGCGACCTCAGCCTCCAGCTGGGCCCCGCGGGTCGTCGGGCCGCCCTTGCCGGTCACCAAGCCCGCACGGTCGGCCCCCAGGAACTGGCGCTTCCAGTTCCCGACCGACTGCTCAGGGACCTTCGCCCGACGAGCGGCTTCCGCGACGCTGACCTCACCGGCCAAGATCGACAACACGACCCGGACCTTCTCCTCGACCGGGAACACCGGCGCTCTGGACATGACAATCAGGCTCCTTCCGCAGGTCACCACCCGCAACCCACGGGTCCTGCCAGGAATCTTGACGCGGGACATGCGGACGGTGCCGCCGCGACGCACTGAGCGCTGTGATGCACGCCTCGGGCCGGCCGTCGCCGATCACGTTGCCCATGCGCCTCATCTCAGGAGTCACCACGCCCAACCCCCGAAGGTCGAGACCGTCTGACTAGGACGGGTGCATCACCTTCAGCGAGCGGCCAGGACATGGCTTCCTGGCCGCCCACTGACGATCCGTGCCCGGCACGGGCGCCGGTTCCTCAGGGCGTCGTGACGGGGTGGCCTGTGTCGGTGTCCTCCTGGCTCTGGGCGCGTAGGGAGGTGATGAGTCGGTCGCCTTCGATGTCGAGTCTCGGGAGCATTCGGTCGAGCCAGCCGGGTACCTTCCAGGCGGCGTCCCCGAAGACGGCCATGACGGCGGGCACGAGGGTCATCCGCACCAAGAACGCGTCGGCGAGGATGCCGAAGGACAGGGCGAACCCGATCTGTTTGATCATGGGGTCGTGGCTGAAGACGAACCCGGCGAAGACGGACGTCATGATGACCGCGGCGGCAGCCACGACCCGGCTGGCTTGCTGCAGGCCCTGGACGACGGTCTCGGTCCCGTGGTGGCCGTGGACGTAGGACTCGCGCATGGACGAGACGAGGAAGACCTCGTAGTCCATGGCCAGACCGTAGAGCACACCGGTGACGATGATCGGCAGGAAGCTGAGCACCGGGGTGGTGGCGTCGAACCCCAGGAGGTCCTTGAACCATCCCCACTGGAATACGGCGGTGGTTGCACCGAAGGTGGCCAGGATGGACAGCAGGAAACCGACCGTGGCCTTGATGGGCACGATGATCGAGCGGAACACCAGGAGCAGCACCAGGAGGGACAGTCCGGCCACGACCGCCAGGTAGAGCGGTAGGACCTCGCCGAGGCGCTCGGAGATGTCGATCGACATCGCGGTGATCCCGGTGACTCCGACGTCGACCTGGAGGTTCTCGGCGTAGGTCGGCGCGCCCGTGCGGATCTCCTGCACCAGGTCCTGGGTGCGCTGATCGGTGGGGCCCGTTGTGGGGATCAAGGTGAGTACGACCGTGTCGCCGTTCGCGCTGGCTCCCGACGGACTGACCGCTGCGACACCGTCGATGCCGCTCAGCGACCCGACCAGGCCGGCCACGCCGTTCGGGTCTATCGGCGCCTCAGGCGTCGTGGAAGTGGCCACGATCAGCAGCGGGCCGTTGTAGCCGGCACCGAAGCTCTCGGCGACAGCGTCATAGGTCTGCCGCTGGGAGGTGCCGGCGTCGTAGTTCTGGCCCGAGGGCAGGCCCAGGTGCATCCCGGCCATCGGCAGGGCCACGACGCCCGTGACCGCCACGACGGCGCCGACGGCCAGGTAGCGGTGGCGGATCAGCAGACGCCCCCACCGCTCGGCCGGCGTCGCGTGGTGGGGTGTGTCGACACGGCGGTCGTGGCGGGCGCGGGCACCGGGTGAGCAGATGCGCTCGCCGAGCAGCCCCATCAGTGCGGGGACGAGCGTCAGGGCGATCAGCACGGCAAGGGCGACCGTCGCGGCAGCGACCAGGGCCATGGTGGTCAGCAGCGAGATGTCGACGACCACGAGGGCGACGAGCGCGATGATGACCGTCAGCCCGGCGAAGAACACCGCACTTCCCGCTGTGCCGACTGCGCGGCCGGCGGCCTCATGGGCGTTGAGGTGCTGGTCGAGGATCAGTCGCCGTTGGCGGTTGACGATGAACAGGGCGTAGTCGATCCCCACGGCCAGGCCCAGCATCAGCGCCAGGACCACGGACATCGAGTGCATCTGGATGAGGTTGGACAGGGCAAAGGCCCCGCCGACGCCGATGGCCACCCCGATCAGGGCGGAGAGCAACGGCAGGCCGGCCGCCAGCAGGGACCCCAGGGAGATCACCAGGACGATCGCCGCCACCACGATGCCCAGGACCTCACCGGTGCCGAGCAGGTCCGGGATGCCCAGGGTCGCACCCGACTGGACGACGATCCCGGTCCCGGCGGCCGCACCCTCGGCGGCGGAGGCGACGTCGTCCACGGCCTCAGGGGGCAGTTCGAAGATCTGATCGGTGAACGGGACCTGCAGCATCGCCACCCGACCGTCACCCGAGACCATGGCACCCGGCACCGGTTGTCCACCCACGAGCAACGGGCCCGGCGCGCCCTCCGGCTGGTCGGCGCCCGGCGCGGTCTGCGCTCCGGTCGGTGGCGCCGCTTCGGCCTGGGCTGCCAGGAGCTTGCGGGGATCGAGGACATGGTCGGCCCCGAAGATCGCATCGACGGCCGCCGCGACGGCCGCCGCGTTCGCCGGTGCATCGAGGCGTTCACCGGCAGGCGCCTGCAGCACGATGCTGACCTGCCCGCCCGAGGCCTCGGGCAGGCGGGTCGCGAGCTCGTCAAGGACCTCCTGGGCGGGGGTGCCGTCCATCCGGACCTCGCTGGAGACCCGGATCGTCCCGGCCGACAGGACGGTCAGGACGACGGCCAGCACCAGCAGCCACCCGCCGACCAGGAACCACGGTCGGCGGAAGGCCGTCTTGCCGATGCGGTAGAGCAAGGTAGACACAGGGGGTCTCATCTCGTGATCGGGGCCGCCTCAGGACCGAGGTACGGGGTTGGGCTGGTCAGGTGCCGGAGATCGCGCGTTGGCGACGACAGAGCTGGGGCAGTGCGACTCGAGGCGCGCTGAACCTCGGTTCGGCCTGATCGACGAGCTCGGCGGCGCGCTCCCGATGAGTGTTGTGCCGATCGTGGAACCCGTCGCCACCAGGGCCCGGTCCCCGTGGGGACCGGCATCAAGGTCACCGGAACACTGCAGATCGACGACGGCAGCGACCACATACTCATCGAGGCCTACCGCCTCGGTCTCGAGCGTCTCGGCGAAGCGGGCGTGCAGCCGCTCGCGGATCTCCTGCCGGCTATGGGCGGGGTGACGCCGCTCTGCTCTGGCGATCAGCACCCCCGTGGCGGCGACACCGGCGAAGCCCGCCACGCCCAGGACCTTCCACCAGCGCACCTGTCGGGACGTGTCGGATGCGAAGTCCTGGGCTCCCTGCTGGGCCTCGGCGCGCCATGTCCGCGCGCAACCGGCAGCACCTGAGGACGCCGCGGGCACTCGGGCCGGGTCTGGGGCCTGCGCGCCGCCCTCGGGCCAAGACCTGGACCCGCGCTCGACGGCTCTGGACGGGTGGGGTCCAGGAGGCTGCGGGGACGTCGGCGTGGAGATGATCTCCCGCTCCCGCCTCAACCCCGACTGAGCCATCACACCTCCCTGACGTCGCTGCCCAGCCTGGCCGGTCGAGCCCACGGGCTCGTTGCGGCTGGTGTGGCGCGACAGACATTCCCACCTCGCAAGCGAGAGTCTACTATCGGTTATGTGAAGCGTGTCAACCGCCACCGCAGCCATGTCGTGCCCCTACGGGTCGACGGCCGCTGGCGGCAACCCGGCGGCGAACCATGCGCTCCACGAACCGACGAGCGCGAGAGGATGGCCCCATGAATCCGACCAGCCCACGGGGCCCCGCCACGCGACGGGCCGATGCGACCTCCAACGCCGCGCGGATCGTGGTGGCCGCGCGCCGCGTCTTCGCTCGAGGCGACGGCCTGGGCTCCCTCGAAGAGATCGCACGGGAAGCCGGCGTCGGCATCGCCACTCTCTACCGGCACTTCTCCCACCGCGAGACCCTCACCTCGGCCGTCTACACCCAGATCTTCGACGATGAGTTCACTCCAGCTCTCGAGCGCGCCCGCCAGGACCCCAGCCCCCTCCAGGGACTGAAGACCGCCGCCGAGGGCCTACTGACCATGGTGTCCCGGATCGACGGCCTGATCGCATCGGCGGGTAACTTCCCGGCCCTGACCGACGAGCTCCTGCGGCGGTTCACCGATCCCATCTACGAGATCGTCGTCCGCGCACAAGAGGCCGGAGAGCTCCGCAAGGACATCGACGCTGACGACATTCCCCGTCTCCTGGTCATGACAGTGGCCGGGCTCACCGTCCCGGGCATCACCCACGACGCACACCGGCGATACGTCACCCTGATCTTCGACGCGCTCAAACCCGAGAACGCCACACCGCTACCCCCGATCAGACCCCCGAACTCGCCTGTCACGGGACAGGGGACCGTCCGATGAGCGGAGCGATCGGTATCGCGCGCCGACCGGTGCTCGACGCGCTCAGCACGGCGCCCTAGGTATTTGCTGTGGCCTCCGCGCGGATCGGCCTGGCCGCCGCCCTCACCCTGACCCGGACCGGTGACGTGTGGCTTTTCCGCGGACGCACGATGGCGGACCGGACGATCCAGGTGACGACCAACAGTCCGATCAACCACGTCGGCATGGCCGTGGTCCTGGATGACCTGCCTCCGCTGATGTGGCACGCCGAGCTCGGCCGGTCCCTTCCCGACATGTCGTCCGGAACTCACCAACACGGCGTGCAGCTGCACGACCTGCACGACGCGGTCGGGGTCTGGGGTCACAGGTACAAGCAGCAGGCGTGGGTGCGCCAGCTCGACCACCCGGTCAGCCGTGAGATGGAAGATGCCGTCCTGCGCACCATCGCACGCCTGGACGGCACCCCGTTTCCCTCCACGACCCAGCTCGCCTCCCGGTGGTTGTGTGGCCGCACCCCGGTCATCAACCGACGCTCGGGCCGCGGAGACCTGGAGACCGCCTACTGCGCCGAGATCGTCGCTGTCACCTATGAGGCGATGGGCCTGCTCACCCCCGGTCGCCGACCGAACTGGTACGACCCTGGTCGGTTCTGGAGCGGCGATGACCTGCGCTTGTCCGCAGGGGCCCGCCTCGGCCGCGAAGTCGCGGTGGACATCGGCTCGACCCGGGCACGACGCATCGACTGACGCCCGGGTCGAAGCGCGCCGATGATCGCGTGATCGCGGCCAGCATCCCGGCGACGACTGCACAGAGCGCCCAGAGGCTCGGTCGGCGCGGGATTGGGCATCGTGGTGACGCCGAGCAGATCGACCGGGCGCTGGCCCGCGCGGTCGATCTGCTCGTGCTGAGCTACTGCGCCACGAAGGCCCCGTCAACCGCCATGTTGTGCGCGGTCACGAACGAGGCCTTGTCCGAGTAGAGCCAGACTACGGCTTCGGCGATCTCCCCGGGCTGCCCAAGCGCCCCAGGGGCGTGCCGGCGACGAGGCCGGCCTCCATCGCGGGGTTGGCGGCGATGAGACGATCGACCATCGAGGTCTGGATGACACCTGGGCACACCGAGTTCACCCGGATGCCGGCCGTGGCGTACTCCAGGGCCGCCGCCTTCGTGATGCGGGTCTGCTGCACGGGTAGGTGACACCTTGATCTGTGGTGCCGTGAGGCTCCACTGGAGAGGATGTCTGTGGTGCCGTGAGGCTCCACTGGAGAGGATGTCTGTGGTGCCGTGAGGCTCCACTGGAGAGGATGTCGACCATGCCAAGGCCCTTGACGTCGATCAGGAGGCCACCTGGGCGCAGTTGCTGCATGCCGCCGCCGGAGCGCCCGCGTGGTTCGCGGGATTGTCCAACAACCCCGGCTGCACCATGGCGACCTGGACCGTGGGAACCGACACTGTCGAGGTGACCACCGACACGCGGATCGATGCCACCCGCCAGGCCACCGGGTGCGGGTCGATCTCCCTGCACGCCCTGACCCTGGAGCTCTCCGGTGACTTGACGATCATCGCCGACGGGGTCGCCTCCACCAACGGGATGCACGTGGTCTCCGCCGACGGCCTGCCGCACACCCTTCGGATCCTGGTACCCGGGCAGATCAACGACGGAACCAGCGGGCACGCGATCTCCATGCTCGGCGGCACCACCGCCGACGAGACGATCACCGTCGAGATCGGCACCCCAGGTGTTGTGAACCTGAGCGGAGGCGTAGCCATGGGCGGACAGGTTGCTGCCGGCCACATCAACGCCGACGGGCAGGTCACGGTTGGGGCGACCGCCGACTCGGGACGCCACTACTCGGGGAGGGGGAGCTCCGTGGCTAGCGAACAGCGTGCGGTGATCCGGCCGCGAGGGATTGCGGGTTGGTGGAGCCGATGGTGGGCTCTGGTTCTTGCCGTCGTGCTCGGGCTACCAATGGTCCTTGGGTCCGGCCTTTGGGGATGGCTACTTCTCCATCCGTTTGGTGGCGACCCATCTGGGTCGGCGGCGGCGCACGGTGGCTCGTGTCGGCCGCTCTGGTGGGAGCGACGATCGCTGGCCCGCCGGGCCCGGCCCGGCGTTCTCGCGTCTGGATCGGTGTCGTGGCGGCTGTGTTGTGGTTCGCCGTGGGAGTGTTCGTCTTGGGGCCGTAGCCGAGCGCCGCGGTAGCAATGTCGTCCCGGGCTCGGGTCCTCGGCTCGACGTACCTGGGCTCGAGACCGGTGGTCGCCCGGCCCTGCCCGAGGACAAGCGGCTGGGCGTCACGGTCCAGGTGCGGTTGACCGCAGCGGAGAAGCGCGAGCTCGCCGAGCTGGCGGACCGGCTCGGTGTGAAGCCCTCGACCCTCGCGCGCCGAGCGCTGCATGCCTACGTCGCCGAGCACCGCGCCAGCTGACCCTCACTGCTGCCGATCAGCGTTCCAGGGCCAGCCCGAAGGCCGACATGGCGGGCGTCCGTGGGGTGCAGGTGGGGTGCAGCGGGTGCGGAGCCCTCGCACGCTTGGCCATCACGGCGGGCATTTCCGCAGATCAGTGCGCTTCACGAGGGGGTGCAACGAACTCCTAAAGCGGGTGTCGGCAGTTCGAATCTGCCCAGGCGCACAGTGAACCGCCCCGACTTCCGTAGAGGCTCTCAACCCACGGAGGATGAGGGTCATGGCAGCACCGAGGAAGTATCCCG
>NZ_VTTP01000021.1 GCF_008364845.1 Actinotalea subterranea
GCTTGTCCGGCGGTCGTGGGTACGCAAAAGAGGGGCCACCGTGGGGTGGCCCCTCTTTTGGAAGGGTTGTTCGGCGGCGACCTACTCTCCCACACAGTCTCCCGTGCAGTACCATCGGCGCTGAAGGGCTTAGCTTCCGGGTTCGGAATGGAGCCGGGCGTTTCCCCTTCGCTATGACCGCCGAAACTCTATGGAGATGTCAGTCGGGTTCCCGACCGTCTCTCGGGAACCGCACAGTGGACGCGTAGCACAAGTAAGGTTGTGTCAAGTTATCGGCTTATTAGTACCGGTCAGCTGCGAGAGTCGTTAGTCCTCTCTTCCACATCCGGCCTATTCACCCAGTGGTCTAGCTGGGAGCCTCTCGGGGTCAAGCCCCATGGAAACCTCATCTTGAAGCAGGCTTCCCGCTTAGATGCTTTCAGCGGTTATCCCTTCCGAACGTAGCCAACCAGCCGTGCTCCTGGCGGAACAACTGGCACACCAGAGGTTCGTCCGTCCCGGTCCTCTCGTACTAGGGACAGCCCTTCTCAAGTTTCCTGCGCGCGCAGCGGATAGGGACCGAACTGTCTCACGACGTTCTAAACCCAGCTCGCGTACCGCTTTAATGGGCGAACAGCCCAACCCTTGGGACCTACTCCAGCCCCAGGATGCGACGAGCCGACATCGAGGTGCCAAACCATGCCGTCGATATGGACTCTTGGGCAAGATCAGCCTGTTATCCCCGGGGTACCTTTTATCCGTTGAGCGACGGCGCTTCCACAAGCCACCGCCGGATCACTAGTTCCGACTTTCGTCCCTGCTCGACCTGTCAGTCTCACAGTCAAGCTCCCTTGTGCACTTGCACTCGCCACCTGATTGCCAACCAGGCTGAGGGAACCTTTGAGCGCCTCCGTTACATTTTAGGAGGCAACCGCCCCAGTTAAACTACCCACCAGGCACTGTCCCTGATCCGGATTACGGACCGAGGTTAGATATCCAGAACGACCAGAGTGGTATTTCAACGTTGACTCCACCGACACTGGCGTGCCGGCTTCACAGTCTCCCACCTATCCTACACAAGCCGTACCGAACACCAATACCAAGCTATAGTAAAGGTCCCGGGGTCTTTCCGTCCTGCTGCGCGTAACGAGCATCTTTACTCGTAGTGCAATTTCGCCGAGTTCGCGGTTGAGACAGCGGAGAAGTCGTTACGCCATTCGTGCAGGTCGGAACTTACCCGACAAGGAATTTCGCTACCTTAGGATGGTTATAGTTACCACCGCCGTTTACTGGGGCTTAAATTCTGAGCTTCGCTCCGAAGAGCTGACCCGTCCTCTTAACCTTCCAGCACCGGGCAGGCGTCAGTCCGTATACATCGTCTTGCGACTTCGCACGGACCTGTGTTTTTAGTAAACAGTCGCTTCTCCCTGGTCTCTGCGGCCTTCAAACGCTCCGGCAGCAAGTGCCTTCACGCCTCAGGCCCCCCTTCTCCCGAAGTTACGGGGGCATTTTGCCGAGTTCCTTAACCACGATTCTCTCGATCGCCTTAGTATTCTCTACCTGACCACCTGAGTCGGTTTAGGGTACGGGCGGCTAGAACCTCGCGTCGAGGCTTTTCTTGGCAGCATAGGATCACCCAATCATCCCGCATAAGCGGTCACCATCAGTTCTCAGGCTATGTGAGCTGCGGATTTGCCTACAGCTCGCCCTACAACCTTGGACGTGGTCTACCATCGCCACGCTGGGCTACCTTCCTGCGTCACCCCTGTTAATACGCTTACCTACTACCGGTTCGGGTCGTGCGCTCCACCACCACGTCCCCGAAGGGCTCTAGATGGCTTTGGGCACTTAGCATCACCGGGCTCGGTATGGGCGGTTCTTCGCCGGTACGGGAATATCAACCCGTTGTCCATCGACTACGCCTGTCGGCCTCGCCTTAGGTCCCGACTTACCCAGGGCGGATTAGCCTGGCCCTGGAACCCTTGGTCATTCGGCGGACGGGTTTCTCACCCGTCATTCGCTACTCATGCCTGCATTCTCACTCGTGTAGCGTCCACCGCTGGGTCACCCCGCGACTTCACTCGCCACACGACGCTCCCCTACCCATCCACACGCCTGGATCACGAAGACCTAGCTATTGTGTGAATGCCACAGCTTCGGCGGTATACTTGAGCCCCGCTACATTGTCGGCGCGGAATCACTTGACCAGTGAGCTATTACGCACTCTTTCAAGGGTGGCTGCTTCTAAGCCAACCTCCTGGTTGTCTGTGCAACTCCACATCCTTTCCCACTTAGCATACGCTTAGGGGCCTTAGCTGGTGGTCTGGGCTGTTTCCCTCTCGACTACGGAGCTTATCCCCCGCAGTCTCACTGCCACGCTCTCACTTACCGGCATTCGGAGTTTGGCTGACGTCAGTAACCTTGTAGGGCCCATCGGCCATCCAGTAGCTCTACCTCCGGCAAGAAACACGTGACGCTGCACCTAAATGCATTTCGGGGAGAACCAGCTATCACGAAGTTTGATTGGCCTTTCACCCCTAACCACAGGTCATCCCCCCGGTTTTCAACCCAGGTGGGTTCGGTCCTCCACGCGGTCTTACCCGCGCTTCAACCTGCCCATGGCTAGATCACTTCGCTTCGGGTCTAGAGCACGCGACTGTATCGCCCTATTCGGACTCGCTTTCGCTACGGCTTCCCCTCACGGGTTAACCTCGCCACGTACCACTAACTCGCAGGCTCATTCTTCAAAAGGCACGCCGTCACCCCTGCTAGGGAGGCTCCGACGGATTGTAGGCAAACGGTTTCAGGTACTATTTCACTCCCCTCCCGGGGTACTTTTCACCTTTCCCTCACGGTACTTGTCCGCTATCGGTCACTAGGGAGTATTTAGGCTTAGCAAGTGGTCTTGCCAGATTCACACGGGATTTCTCGGGCCCCGTGCTACTTGGGATCCCCTTCGGGAGGCCACGCCATTTCGTCTACGGGGGTTGCACCCTCTGTGCCGGGCCTTTCAATGCCCTTCGACTATGACGCGACTTTCTGACTCCCTGGAAGCTCGGCAGAACTTCCTGAAAGGTCCCACAACCCCGACTGTGCAACACCTGCCGGCTATCACACACAATCGGTTTGGCCTTCTCCGCTTTCGCTCGCCACTACTCACGGAATATCTCTTCCTGTGGGTACTGAGATGTTTCACTTCCCCACGTTCCCTCCACACGCCCTATATATTCAGGCGCGGGCAACTGGACATGACTCCAGCTGGGTTTCCCCATTCGGAGATCCTCGGATCACGGTTCGTTTGCCAACTCCCCGAGGCTTATCGCAGGCTACTACGTCCTTCTTCGGCTCCTAGTGCCAAGGCATCCACCGTTTGCCCTTAAAAACTTGCCACAAAGACTTACTAAAAGATGCTCGCGTCCACTGTGCAGTTCTCAAGCTACGGGCGGTCCCGCCACCGGCGCGGCGCCTACCCCACAACAGCGAGGCGGTTCATCCGCAGGCAACGGCCCGACGCACCGGTCACACTCGACCGGCCCGAGGTCCAGGCATACGCCCATTCCCTCAGGACCCAACAGCGTGCCTAACGATCGACCCCAACCCCACGTTCCACCCCCGAAGGGAGTACTAGCAGGACCAGAGCACCACGCAACTGGTCGATGTTCCACCCTTGAGCTACCCACCCCGGGACGAACGCCCGAGTAGTAGGCCCTGGACGCCCGAAGGCGCCAGATGCTCCTTAGAAAGGAGGTGATCCAGCCGCACCTTCCGGTACGGCTACCTTGTTACGACTTAGTCCCAATCGCTGGTCCCACCTTCGACGGCTCCCTCCCAAGGGTTGGGCCACCGGCTTCGGGTGTTACCGACTTTCGTGACTTGACGGGCGGTGTGTACAAGGCCCGGGAACGTATTCACCGCAGCGTTGCTGATCTGCGATTACTAGCGACTCCGACTTCATGGGGTCGAGTTGCAGACCCCAATCCGAACTGAGACCGGCTTTTTGGGATTCGCTCCACCTCGCGGTATCGCAGCCCTTTGTACCGGCCATTGTAGCATGCGTGAAGCCCAAGACATAAGGGGCATGATGATTTGACGTCATCCCCACCTTCCTCCGAGTTGACCCCGGCAGTCTCCTATGAGTCCCCACCATGACGTGCTGGCAACATAGGACGAGGGTTGCGCTCGTTGCGGGACTTAACCCAACATCTCACGACACGAGCTGACGACAACCATGCACCACCTGTATACCGCCCTTGCGGACCCCATGTCTCCATGAGTTTTCGGTATATGTCAAGCCTTGGTAAGGTTCTTCGCGTTGCATCGAATTAATCCGCATGCTCCGCCGCTTGTGCGGGCCCCCGTCAATTCCTTTGAGTTTTAGCCTTGCGGCCGTACTCCCCAGGCGGGGCACTTAATGCGTTAGCTGCGGCACGGAACTCGTGGAATGAGCCCCACACCTAGTGCCCAACGTTTACGGCATGGACTACCAGGGTATCTAATCCTGTTCGCTCCCCATGCTTTCGCTCCTCAGCGTCAGTTGCGGCCCAGAGACCTGCCTTCGCCATCGGTGTTCCTCCTGATATCTGCGCATTCCACCGCTACACCAGGAATTCCAGTCTCCCCTACCGCACTCTAGTCTGCCCGTACCCACTGCAGGCCCGAGGTTGAGCCTCGGGTTTTCACAGCAGACGCGACAAACCGCCTACGAGCTCTTTACGCCCAATAAATCCGGACAACGCTTGCGCCCTACGTATTACCGCGGCTGCTGGCACGTAGTTAGCCGGCGCTTCTTCTGCAGGTACCGTCACTTTCGCTTCTTCCCTGCTGAAAGGGGTTTACAACCCGAAGGCCTTCATCCCCCACGCGGCGTCGCTGCATCAGGCTTTCGCCCATTGTGCAATATTCCCCACTGCTGCCTCCCGTAGGAGTCTGGGCCGTGTCTCAGTCCCAGTGTGGCCGGTCGCCCTCTCAGGCCGGCTACCCGTCGTCGCCTTGGTGGGCCGTTACCCCACCAACAAGCTGATAGGCCGCGAGTCCATCCCCAACCGAAATTCTTTCCAGACGCTACAGATGCCCGTGCGTCTCATATCCGGTATTAGCTCCGATTTCCCGGGGTTATCCCAGAGTCGGGGGCAGGTTACTCACGTGTTACTCACCCGTTCGCCACTGATCACCCGGTGCAAGCACCGAGATCACCGTTCGACTTGCATGTGTTAAGCACGCCGCCAGCGTTCGTCCTGAGCCAGGATCAAACTCTCCGTAGATGTCTATAGGCATCCCCCACCCGAAAGCAGAGAACAACCGACTCACGAAGCGGCCCCGAAGGACCAGTTCTCATCTGGCATCGATCAAATGTTACAACTGACGTTAAACATTCGTCTCAACCACGTCGTACGCACACAGACACAAGCCCAGCCACAACGACCAGACCCACACCCACACACGCCGACAAATGGCATCGACTTTTGGCACGCTGTTGAGTTCTCAAGGAACAGACGCTCATCCATCCAGGCCATCACAACCCGTCCGGAGGCAACC
>NZ_VTTP01000022.1 GCF_008364845.1 Actinotalea subterranea
CCACTACCGTCAAAACCCGACCGTCACGACGGCCGAGACCAGAGAACCGAGCCTCCACTGAAGTCGGGGCGGTTCACAGGGTATTTGTGCACGTCAAGCGCGGTTTCTGCGACTTGGACGCAGTGGCTGTGAAGGCCGGATTCGGGTCCGTGGTCAGCGTGTGGTCAGCGGCTCGTCTCAGGATCTGGACGGTTGGTCATGGACGTGGACGGACGCTGGCGGACGCAAGTATCGCGGCGTGTCCATCGGTGACGACACGAGCAAGGCTTCGTGGTCGCGTTCTCGCCAAGGTCAAGGAGCCCGGGCAGGGGTGTCCGTGTTGGCCAGGCCCTCGAAGGCCGGCAGCAGCGATTCGGTGATCCCCGCTGCCTTGTCCCGCACGTACCAGAGCACCGGCTCGTACCAGCCTGTGACGCCCATGAGCACGATGAGCGCCAGCAAGAGCGTCCGGACCCATCGGCGTGGAGCAAGGTCAAGCCCTAGGTCGACGGCGTCGGATCCGCGCGTGATCCAGACGATGCCACCGCCCACTGACAAGGCCTTAGGCACCCCCGCGGCTCGCCCGTTGCTCCCTCCGTGGCACCGGTTCACTGGGCTCGGTTCAGGCGTGCGTTCAGCGGCGCCGCTTGCCTGGTCTGGCTCTTTGCTTCTTCTTGGCCTTTGGTGGCAGTGCGCTCGGTGCCCGGTCCGGCGGAATCAGGCGCATCGCTCGCGCGAGGGCTTCGAGGTCGGGGTTGTACGTCCATGGGTCGTCGAGCCACAGCGTCACGCGGGGCCGACCGTCGGGTGCCAGGAGGACTCCGAGCGCCCGACCAGCGTGTTCGTGGTGCTTCTTCGCCTCGAGGTACTGGCGCAGGTGCTCCCGGTTCGCCTGGGAATCCGCGCCCGCTGCGAAGATGTAGATCCAGCGCCCGGTGTCGTCGAAGCCGCCCGTCGCAAAAGTGTGGAAGGAGCCGCCCGCGCCGGCCGCGAGCGTGGCGGCGACGCTTGCAGTGATGGAAGCTTGAGCCTGCGCGGAGTGGCCATCGACGTCGGCGGCTGCTCGCCACCAGCCCGGTGCGCCATCCACGGCCATGGCGTCGAAGATCTTGCCGAGCTGGGCGCCCATCGGCTCGCGACGGGGGCAGTCCGCCGGCCTGCTCGACAGTCGATCCTCGAAGTACATGAAGGCGTCGAGGTGATCAGTGAAAGTGCCGACGAGCGTGCGGCCCTGGCTCGCGTACTCTCGTCGCTGCTTCGCCGTCGGAGGCTTGGAGTTGGGGTGCCGGGCGAAGAGTCGGTCTGGGTCAGGCTTGAAGTAGAAGCCTCCCGCGACAAACCACATGAGGATGTCCAGCTCGTCGCTTCCTGTGATCCACGTAGCTGCGTCGCGGTTCGTCCGACGCCGCAGGTACGTAAGGAAGTTCTCTGGCCGATCCAGTACGCGCTGGAACACCAGGAGATCATGAACGCTGACGACCCAGGGCAGCTGCGTCTGCGTGAGAACTCCGGCCTGAACCAGTTCGGACGTCGCGAGCGCAAGCGGTCCGAGGTCGTCGAGGCACGCGACGATGGAGTGAATTTCGTGCACGTCGCTGAGGTCCAGCCACGTCCCGTCCTCCAGCCAGAGTCCCCGGTAGGACTCGATGATCGAACGGAGTCGTTCGGCCTGCTCGGCGGCCTCTCGGACGGTCTTGGTGAGGTCCCCGTGCAACTGCTGCACCCCGCCTTGGCGCGACTTTGCCCTCAAGTCCCCAGCTTTGACTTCCACACACAGCGCTACGCCATCCAGCAGGACGAGCGCATCAGCCTCGGCCACCGGCGCGCTCCTGTGCGTGATTGACGTCGAGGAGAGGTCGTGATCGACACCTCGGTGGCGATAGCGGACGTTGCGGCGAGTGGTCGCCCTTCCATGGAGGATCGCATCGATCGCCTCGGTGACGAGGCCCTCAACCGCCTGATCACGGGCTCGTCCGTAGGTCGTCCAGATCGGTGTCCCCTTCAGCCGCGCCTCGCAGGTCCGACGGATTTCGTCCTCGGCGATCGCTCCCGGCAGGGGAAGGTAGCCGCGCCCCGGCGCATGGAGGATCGCCTTCCCCGCAATGGGGTTGCGTCCGTCGCAGAACTCGTGAACGAGCTCCTCCGGGCCGCGGCCATCAGGTTGCGCACTGAACGTGTTGAGGACTGCGGTTGCGGTACTGACGTCGATCCCGGCCGCGTGCCCAACCTGTTCAGGTGTGATTACCTGAAGCTCAGATGGTGTTTGGAACAGCAGCCTCGCCGCTTCCCTCGCCTCAGCGCTCGGCGGCCCTCCAGTCTGGGCGGCCTCGCCCAACTGCTCGAACACTTCGTCGAGCCGGGCGCCGCCTATGTCAATGACGGCTTCGCGAACGGCGAGGACGTCGTCGTAGGTGAAGTTGAGGACCGATCGGAACGCTGCATCGGTTCTGGTAGTACGCAAGACGTTCTCGTGGATCGCGGCGGCGACTTGTCGGTACTGACGTCCGCGGACTGAGGTCTCATGACTCGAGAGACGCCATGCAAGCGTGCTCATCTCTGTCGCGGGGGCGCCCTCACGCTCCCAGCTAAGGCGCACCACCCCACGCAGACCGGTCAGTTCGACGATGGTCGCGCCGGTCCTGACGAGTTCCGGGACGATGGACGCGGTGCCGACCTCGCAGGTGGGATCGCGCATTGGAAGCCCGAGGCCGAGTAGCACTAGCGCGACTACCTCGGCCGCTGCCCAGGAGTCGAGCGGACTAGAACCGCTTTCCATCCAGAGCGCCAGGTCCGGAGGCATGACGAACTGGCGGAGCAGGATCATTACGTCGAAGGCGTCGTGGCCGCGCACTAGGTCGCGGAGTGCAGCGATACCGTAGTCGACGGCATCATCGAGTTCCCGGGTGCTGGGGATCTCATCCGGTTCAGCGGGCCGTAGTTGCCCCGCGTACGCGTCGGCCCGGGCCCCCATGGCGACGAGCGCTTCATGGCTTGCGGCGACCATGTGCATGCGTCGACCGTCTGGCGCCTCGAAGAGGCCCTCGTGTACCCCGAGAGGCTCCACAGTTCCTCGCTCTTGGTCTGTCCATCGGGGTCTATCCGGACCGGAAGTCGACATGATCGGATAGTGCCAGTCACCTCTGACACGTGGAGCCGCTACGGCTGCCGGCGAGCCGCGCGCCACTAAGCAGAAGCGTCGGGTGTATCCGTCACTGCCGGCTCGATCGCCCGCGGTGCCTGCATCAGCGGGATCACCGGCAGCCGCTCCATCGCCTGCCACGTGGCCTCGGAGAACAGGTGCCCGTAGAGATCCATGGTCATCGTCGCGGTCGAGTGCCCGAGGATCACCTGCACCGCCTTCACGTCCGCCCCGGCCGCGATCAGCAGCGAGGCGGCGGTGTGCCGCAGGTCATGGATCGTCGTCCCCTCGACGCCCGCCCGCCGGGTCGCGTCCATCCACCCCGATCGGGCGCGGAAGTTGGTATTCGTCCAGACGCCGCCGCTCGGGCTCGGGAACAGGTATCCGCCCGGCGCCGTCCCCGCGACCCGTGTCCGCACGTACTCGTCGAGCGCCGCGGGCACCGGCACGGTTCTGGTCTGGTGCGTCTTCGTCGGGCCGAACACCGCCCCGCTCGTCCGCTTGGACTGCGTCGCCGCCCGGTGCACCCGGACGCCGAGGCCGTGCGGGGTCTGCACCACGTCGTCGATCCGCAGCGCCGCCATCTCCGAGAACCGGCACCCCGTCGTCCCGAGGAACAGCACGACTGGCTGGCACAACGAGGGCACCGCCATGACCAGCCGGCCGAGCTGCTCGGGTCGCAGCCAATGGGGCTCCCGCTTGGTCGCTCCGCGCGGAAGCGACACCATCCGTGCGACGTTCACGCTGAGCCGCCGGTCGCGGATCGCGTAGTCGAACACCAGCCGGATCATCGACAGCGCCCGGCGCCGCGTCGCCGTCGCGAGCCCGCGAGCGGTCAGAGCGGACATCACCCGCTCGACGTCGGCCGCCGAGATCCCGGAGATCGGGTACGCCCCGATCTCCGGGATCACGTACTTGTCCAGCAGGAAGCGTGTGGTCTCCTGGCTGCGCACCGCCAGGTGACCACGCGAGGCCTGCCACTCCTCGGCCAGCGCCGCGAAGGTGATGCGCCCCCGCGTCGGGTCGATCCAGGAGCCGGCGTCGAGCCGCGCGAGCTGGTCGGCTTCCCAGCGCTTGGCGTCGACGCGACGCGTGAACGACCTCTGGGCGATGACCCGGCGCTCGAAGAAGACCTTCGCGCGCCAGGTCACCGTGCCCGAGGGCAAGATCCGCTTGGTGACGGACATCAGCGCCGCTTGGGCGGCATGGCCGGCTCGCGGTCGACCCACGCCGCCGGGATGAGGATCACGGTGCCGAGGCGCCGGCACGGGATCTGCTCCTTCTCGACCAGGTGGTACAGCGTGCGCGGCGGGACGCAGAGCACCATGGCGGCGTCCTTGACGCGGTAGTACTGCCGGGCGGCCGTCGGCGTGGCCGGGGTGTGCTGCTCGATTGCGGTCATGGTCGTACTCCTTCTCTTGGTTGAACCGCCCCGACTTCAGTGGAGGCTCGGTTCTCTGGTCTCGGCCGTCGTGACGGTCGGGTTTTGACGGTAGTGGT
>NZ_VTTP01000023.1 GCF_008364845.1 Actinotalea subterranea
CGCAGCCACCGCCTGCACATTGCGCGACACCTGCTCCGACGCAGCAGCAACCACACCCGCCTGCACACTCGTCTCCTCGGACCCCGCAGCCACCTGCGTGTTCGCCGCCGACAGCTCCTCCGCCGCAGCCGCCACGAGGTCGGCCGACTCCACGACGCTGCCGATCAGGGCACGCAGCGACTCCTGTGCCTGCACCAGACCGCCGGCCATCTGGCCGATCTCGTCGCCCGAGCGAACCGTGGGCTCGTGCGTGAGGTCGCCCGCGGCCATCGCGTCGACGGCACGCTTGACCTCGACGACGTCGCGCCGCATCGCATTCGCGATCATCACGCCGAAGAACCCGGTCAGGAGAACCCCGAGCACGACGACGACGATCGAGATGAGGATGCCCTGCTCGGCCTCGGCCTCGGCCTTCGCCGCGATGTCCTCCATGACGGCAGCGACCTCGGCCTCGACCTCCGTGAGGTTGCCGACCATCGTGCCGCCCAGGTCGCTCGCGCCGCCGTCGCGGACCGCGGCCCACTCGTCGCGGTCGTCGGCCAGCGCCGCGTCGAGCAGGTCACCGTCGACGATGCCGCGGTAGGCGACGAGTGATGTCCCGAACGCCTCCCACGCCTCCGGGCTGTCGCCGTGCGCGGCGACGAACGCGTCGTGGAACGTCGCCGACGCGGTGTCGAGCGCCCCGTAGGCCGCCTCGAGCTTGTCGATCTGGGCGTCCTTGCCGGCAGGCGGGTACGCGCCGACGGCGGTGATGGTGTTGCGCACCGTCCAGAGCGCGTCCTTGAGCGCCGTGAGCGAGCCGCTGACCGTGGACTGGGTCTCGGCGAGCTCGGTCGCGTCGTTCTTGATCTCCGTCATCGTCACGCCGGCGTAGACGCCGAGGCCGCCACCGAAGACCGCGAACGCCAGCACGAGCGCCATGATCTTCGTGCGGACCGAGGCCCGCTTCCACGCGCCGAGACGTACCGCCGCGGGGGCGGGTGCCGTGCCGTGCCCGCCGGCACGCGGCGAGGAGGACGGGGTCGTGGGGGACGGGGCGGCGGGGGGCCGGCTCGTGACGCTGGTGGTGCTCATGGATCTCTCCGGAGGTGCGTGCCGGCTCACGCCGACGGGGGGTGTCGCGCGGTCGGCCCCACCCGACCGCGCGACCTGGGGGTCAGTACGTGAAGGTGGAGAGCTTGGCGCGCAGGTCGGCCGCCATCTGGGCGAGCTCGTTCGTCGAGGCACCCATCTGCGACAGCACGTCGGCCGAGCTCGCTGCGGAGCTGGCGACGCCTGTGATGTTCGCGGCGATCTCGCCCGAGCCGGTCGCGGCCTCGGCAACGCCGCGCGACATCTCGTTGGTCGTGGCCGTCTGCTCCTCGACCGCAGAGGCGATCGTCAGCTGGTAGTCGTTGATCTGGGCGATGATCTGCGAGATCTGACCGATGGCGCCGACGGCACCCGTGGTGTCGGCCTGGATGGCCTCGACCCGACGCGCGATGTCCTCGGTGGCCCGCGCGGTCTCCTGCGCGAGCTCCTTGACCTCACCGGCCACGACGGCGAAGCCCTTGCCGGCCTCACCGGCGCGCGCGGCCTCGATCGTCGCGTTGAGCGCGAGCAGGTTCGTCTGCTCCGCGATCGACGTGATGACCTTGATGACGTTGCCGATCTCCTGCGAGCTCGTGCCCAGCTTCGCGACGGACTCGTTGGTCGCGGCGGCGACATCGGTGGCCTGCGCGGCGACCTTGGCGGCCTCGTTCGCGTTGGTCGCGATCTCGCGGATCGACGCACCCATCTCCTCGGCGCCCGCGGCGACGGCCTGCACGTTGCGGCTGACCTGCTCGGCCGCGGCGGCGACGACGCCGGCCTGCGCGCTCGTCTCCTCGGACGCGGTGACGACCTGGGAGCCGGCGGCCGACATCTCCTCGGACGCCGCGGCGATCGTCTGGGACGCGTCGCCGACCGCGGCGAGCGTCTCCCGCAGGGACGTCTGCGCCGTCACGAGGGCCACGGCCATCTGGCCGAGCTCGTCGGTGCTGTCGACGTCAGGCGCCACGGTGAGGTCACCGCGTGCGAGGGCCTCGATGGAGCGCTTGACGCGCTCCACGCTGCCCCGGATGTTGCGCGCGACGACGAGGGCCAGGCCCGAGGCGAGCGCGAGCGCGATGACCAGCACGACGACGAACAGGGTCGTCGAGGACGTCTTCTCCTCGGCGGCGTGCTCGGCGGTGGTGGCGGTGTAGGCCACGATGTCCGCGGCCGTCGCGTCGAGCGCGTCGACGTAGGTGTCCTTGAGCGGCTCCGTCACCTCGGCCAGCACGCGCTCGTACTCGGTGCGGTCGTCCGTGAGGGCAGCGGGCATGAGCTCCGTGTCCCGTGCCTCGAGCCACTGCGGCCACGTCTCGAGGAACGTGCCCCACGCGGCGATCTCGACGCCCGCCGTCGCGGCCGAGAATGCCTCGATCGCCGCGGCGATCTCGGCGTCGTTGCTCTCCTGGTCCGCGAACCAGGCCTCCTTGGCCTCTTCGCTCTCCGCGGCGGCGATCTGCGCCGCGATCATGCGCGCCTTGAGCTGTCCCTGGTGCACCGTCTGGAGCGGCGCCGAGACGCCCGCCTGGATGTCGGCGAGCTCGGCGGTGTTGCCGGCGAGGCCGTTCAGCGCCTTGATCGCGACGCCGCCCGAGACGGCTGCGGCCACCGCGAAGACGACGATGAGCGAGAGGATCTTGGTCCGCACGGGGAGGTTCTTGACGATCGAGCCCGTGCGGCGCGGGGCCCTGGCAGGGCGTTCCTGGCGCGCTCGTGCGGACTGCGTCGACGACGGCGGGGCGGGGTGGTGCACCGGTGCGGAGACCGGCTGTGCGACGGCGGTGGGGGACATGAGTCCTCCTTCGGGGACGGGTGCCCGCGGGGGGAGCGGGCATCTGTCCGTCCCATCGGCCGAGACGATTCGTCCGTGAGCCGGAGGATCTTGAAGTCCAGGGTGATAACTGATTGTGACCCGGACATATGACAAAGGGCAGCCTCTCCTTCCGGAGAAGCTGCCCCTCGGGACCCGCCGCCTCGGCGCGAGCCCCGCACGTCACACCCTGCGCGTCATACCCTGAAGGCCGAGACCTTGCTGCGGAGCCGACCTGCCATGCCCGCCAGGTCCTGGGTCTCGGTGCCCATCTGGACCAGGACGTCGGCGGCGGTCTGGGCCGAGCCCGCGACCCCGGTGATGTTCGCCGTGATCTCGCCGGAGCCGGTGGCGGCCTCGGTGACCCCACGCGACATCTCGTTCGTCGTGGCCGTCTGCTCCTCGACCGCCGACGCGATCGTCAGCTGGTAGTCGTTGAT
>NZ_VTTP01000024.1 GCF_008364845.1 Actinotalea subterranea
TCGGGATACTTCCTCGGTGCTGCCATGACCCTCATCCTCCGTGGGTTGAGAGCCTCTACGGAAGTCGGGGCGGTTCAAAGAGGTCCTCGATCTCGTCCTGGCGTGCCTGTACGGTCGCCCGGGCGGCGTCGGCGTCGGCGAGCTTGGCGTCAGCAAGAGCCTTGAGGTCGGCGATCTCAGCCTCGACGGCCACCAGGCGCGCTTCTTGGTTGCGCGTGGTGCCGCGGACCTGCTCGAGCTCGCGTAGCGCGCGAGTCTGGATCTTCAGTGCTGAGTCGGCCAGGGATGAGGCGGCGACGGCCTCCTCAGTGCTGGCGGCGTCGAGCAGCATCGACAGGGACGGAGCGCTCAGGGAGCCCTTGTACGCCTCCCGCGCCATCTCTGCGATGCTGGCTCTGACCGTCACGGAGCGCTCTGCGTCCTCCTGAAGCTGGCGGGCAACGGCGTCGGCCTCTTCCTCCGAGCTGAGAAGGCGCTGCTCCACCACGGCCAGCTCTCGTTGCAGAGCGGACACGACAGCCTCTGCCGCGGCCAGCTCAACCTCGACCGCGGGCAGCTGAGCCGCGATCGTCTCGCGCTCGGCGTAGGCCGCGACGAGGGCTGCGTCCGTGTCCTCGAGCAGCTCGTCGATCTCCTCGATTGAGAGCCCGACGGTGCGCTGCTGCTCCTGGGTGCGAGCGCGTTGGTCGTCGTACTCACTGCCCTGTGCAGGGACCGCCAATGCCACGCCGAGGCCAAGTGCAGCCGTAGCAGCAAGGAGTCTGAAATGAATGACGGTCCGCATCGAGTGGATTCCTCCGGCCGTGCTCCGGGCGCCGGGAGTCGACGCATGGGCCGATGATGGACGACTGACGCCGGTGATGCCCGGCCGAATGTGCGCGTGGGCTCAAACTTCATGGAAGTTTGATCGCACCGCACCGGTGAGTGCCGGACGTGCCCGCGCTGAGCGGATCGGCACCGCCGATTTCCTGGACCGTGTGCCTTCGTTCACAGATCGCCATCGCCTGCCCCGGTGGGTCACAATGAGGTCATGCAGATCCAGCTGTTGTACTTCGATGGCTGCCCCAACTGGCACGACATGCACGACCGACTTCGTGAGGCGATGGCTTTGGCCGGCGACGACGGCGCTGTCGAGCTGGTCGAGGTGCGCAGCCCGGCTCAGGCGGCGCAGTGGGGGTTCCACGGGTCGCCCTCGATCCTGGTGGACGGCCAAGACCCGTTCGCCGAGCCGGGCGCTGCGGTCGGTCTGGCCTGTCGTCTCTATCGCACCCCGGAGGGGTTGCGTGGGGCACCCTCGCTGGACCAGCTGGCTGCTGTCCTCGCCCGGTGAGCCGGGGCCGGTGAAGCTCAGGGAGCGGCCGCCGTAGGCTCCTCGATCACGGTGATCGCGCCCCAGTACATGCCCATGCCACACGAGTAGCGCAGGGTCCCGGTCTGTGTGGGGGTGAAGGTCAGGACGTTGAGGCCTGGTTCGAGGACCATCGGCTCGATTCCGAGGTCGGCGGAGTAGAGCGAGGCCGCGCAGCTGACCGCCACGGAGTCGATCTCCCAGCGGACCTCGCGGCCGAGGTACACCGTCGCAGTGGCCGGCTCGTAGCCCGTGGCTACCTGGCGGGTCTTGAGAACCTGGATGTCGCCCTCGATCTCGACGTTGGTGGACAGCCCGTCCTGGGTGGGGCCGGTGGCGGTGGTCGCGGTGGGGGGTGCGATGAGGGCCGGGAGGAGGATCCCGGCGGCACCCGAGATGTTGATCGCGGCGAAGGCGAGGACGGCCACGCCGGCGAAGCGGAAGAACCGGGTTGCCGTCGCTCCCCGGACGGCGGCGGTGAGCCCGCCGATGCCGAGCAGCCCGGGGAGGGTGCCGAGCGCGAAGAGGCTCATGATCAGACCGGCGCGGAGCGGGCTGCCGGTGGACATCGCATAGACCTGGACCGCCTGGGTGAAGCCGCAGGGGAGCAGGAACGTGCCCGCCCCGAGGAGGGCTGCTCGCCCGTCGCTGTAGGGGCCGTCCGCACGGTCGAGTCGCAGCAGCCGCATGAGTGCCGGGGGCAGGGTCAGGGTCCCGCCTCGGGACAGGCGTGGCGAGAGGCTCGTGAGCTTCAGCCCGACCGATGCCATCACGAGTGAGACGACGACCATCATGACCGCCAACGCCCGGCCGCTGAGCGTGAACGCGGAACCGAGCAACCCGACGAGGGAGCCGAGGACCCCGAAACCGACCACCCGCCCGAAGTTGAACGCCAGCTGCGGTCGCAGCCGCTGGACGGTCGACGCCTGGGGATGGAGCTCGGCATGCCGCGCCGAGACGGCGAGCACCAGTCCGCCGACGAGCGCCATGCAGGTGGACAGGCCTGCGGCGACGCCCAGGACGACGACCATCGCGAGGCTCCCGGAGGACGCGAGGGTGCCGACCTGGCCTGCGAGGTCGCTGAGGCCACTGACCTGCAGGACCAGGCCCAGTCCGGCCAGCACCACCACCGCGGCGAGGACGTCACCCCAGACGGTCCTGTCCGAGGTGAGCCAGCCGGGCTCGTCACGACCTGGCTCGTACCCGGCCCGCTGGATCGCCTTGTGGAGTCGTCCGCGGGGGACATGGGCGTCGGTGTGGACCCGTGCGATGCCGCGGCGGACCGACACCTTGACCCGCAGGACTCCCGGGACGGTGCGGAGCGCCTTGCTGATGCGTACCTCGCAGGCCTGGCAGGTCATGCCCTTGACGGGCACGTCGATCACAGCCATGGGTGTCCTTGCGTCGTGTGGTTGAACCGCCCCGGCGTGTCCGGAGACTTCAGTCCTTGGAAGGGTTGGGATCGGGGTCATGTCGAGTGGTGCGTC
>NZ_VTTP01000025.1 GCF_008364845.1 Actinotalea subterranea
TGAACCGCCCCGGCGTGTCCGGAGACTTCAGTCCTTGGAAGGGTTGGGATCGGGGTCATGTCGAGTGGTGCGTCCAGGAGGTACCCGCCTGAGTTGCGGGAGCGTGCGGTGCGGATGGTCGCGGAGGTGCGCGGCGAGCAGGAGTCGGAGTGGGCGGCGATGGGCCGCGTCGCTCAGCTGCTGGGGGTCAAGACCCCCGAGACGGTGCGTCAGTGGGTCCGCCAGGCCCAGGTCGACGCCGGTGACCGGGCCGGGGTCAGCACCGAGGAGTCGGCCGAGGTGCGCCGGCTGCGGCGTGAGAACGCGGAGCTGAAGCGGGCGAACGCGATCTTGAAGGCGGCGTCGGCTTTCTTTGCGGCCGAGCTCGACCGGCCCTCCCGCTGATCGTGGAGTTCATCCGCGAGCACGTCGGCCACCGCGAGGGCGAGGGTCTGCGTTGGGGTGTCGAGCCGATCTGCACCGTGTTGTCCGAGCACGGCCTGAAGATCGCCCCGTCCACGTACTACGAGCGCGCCGGCAAGGCGCCCAGCGCCCGCGCGGAGCGGGACGCGGACCTGCTGGTCCACATCCGCCGGGTGCACGGCGCGAACTACGGCATCTACGGGGCGCGCAAAGTGTGGTTGGTGTTGAACCGCGAGGGCATCGCCGTGGCCCGGTGCACCGTCGAACGCCTGATGCGGGCGGCCGGGCTGGCCGGGGCGGTACGGGGCAAGGTCAAGCGGACCACCATCCCCGACCCCTCGGCCAAGCACCCTGGTGACCTCGTCGAGCGTCGGTTCGCACCGCTGGCGCCGGACCGGCTGTGGGTGGCCGACTTCACGTACGTGTCGACCTGGTCCGGCTGGGTTTACGTCGCGTTCGTGATCGACGCCTACGCCCGGCGGATCATCGGCTGGCGCTCGTCCACCTCGATGACCGCCCAGCTGGTCCTGGACGCGCTCGAGCACGCGGTGTGGACCCGCACCCGCGAAGGCCGCGACGTGGCCGGGGTGATCGCGCACCACGACCACGGGTCGCAATACACGTCGGTGGCCTACTCCGAACGCCTCGCGGCCGACGACATCCGGCCCTCGATGGGCGTGGTCGGCTCGTCCTACGACAACGCCCTCGCCGAGACGATCAACGGCCTCTACAAGACCGAGCTGATCAAGGCCAGAGGGCCCTGGCGCACGATCGACCAGGTCGAGGTCGCCACCGCCGAATGGGTCGACTGGTTCAACCACCGGCGCCTCTACGAGTACTGCGGCGACATCCCACCCGCGCAGCTCGAGGCCGCCTACTACGCTGCCCACAGCCTCACGCCAACAGCGGAGGTCTCACACCAGTGAGTCTCCGGACACGCCGGGGCGGTTCA
>NZ_VTTP01000026.1 GCF_008364845.1 Actinotalea subterranea
CGTGCGACGTGCGACCGAGCGGTGCAGCGGGGCCGCCTAGCGCTGTTGCAGCAGCGACCACCACTGCTAGGCGGCCCTCGCTCCGCTCGGACGGCCCTTCAGCGCTCTACCCAGGCCCGGGCGGTGTGGCCGCTGTGGGAGGGAGCGGGGGCAGAGCGCGGCCCCCCTAGAGCGCACGGACGAGCGCCGGGCTCCGTATGCGGGGCTCGTGCTCATGCGCTCTAGGGGGTGCCGCTGCGGTCGGTCGCGTACGACGTCGCTAGGGCCGCGCCACGGGGATTACTCGGGCGCCAGGACCGGGGAGTGAGCATCCGTGCCCCGGGGCCCGTTGACGGCCCCGAGCCTGCCTCTGCGGCCTTGGTGCTCCGGGTCTGCCTTCACGCACGCCGGATGCTCTCGGTGATGCCCTTTGGTCTCACTACACCCGGGGGCCAGCCGGTGGACTTCTGCACTCGCCCGGCGCGTCGTTCCGGGGTCTTCGTGGTGCTGCGTCTGGCTACGGCGTACCGTTGCGTTTGTGCGTTCTCAACAAGCCGCACGCTAGGTCCCCCGGTCTCATGATCGGGGGACCTAGCCATTTTCAGGGCGTGTCGCGCTCTCCCCAGCGGCCGCGGGCACCCTCAGCGGTGAGGCCGACCGACCAGCCGATCACGGCCCACGAGAGCCCCGCAGAGCGCGCCTCGAGCACGAGGTCGTCGAGGTGCGCCTGGAAGTGCTCGAGTTGCAGCGCGTGGTCCTGCAGCTCGGCCAGCCGGTCCTGCTGCGAGCTCGACAGCCGGCGCACCGCTCCGGGCGTCACCGGGGCGAAGAACGCGGCGCCGGCCTCACCCCGGACGACGTCGACCGGGCCATCGTTCAGCGCGCCCAGTTCGGGAGAGATCGGCTCTTGCGTCCAGGACTTCTTGCCAGGTTTCATGGCAGATATTCTGCCACGGGCCAGGCGGCCCGCGCAAGGGTTCTAGCGGCGTTTCCGCAGGTCGCACGCTGTTTCGAGATGGTGCGTTGAGTAATTCGCAATGCTTGCAAGGGGCGCGCTCCGCACGCCCGAACGCCCACCCCTGCGGGGCCCCGGCGTTCCGGCGCACAGCCGCGCGGGCCCGAGGCGAGCACAGGCGAACGACTGGGCCGCGTCGATCTGGCGAGACAGGGACGGCACTGCAGTCCTCGCGGGTGGACGCCCTGGTCTGTGGTCATCTGGCCCGTGCCCCAGTCGGGCGCCTGGCCGTGTCGGTGGCTGGGTCTAGCGTGCGACGTGCGACCGAGCGGTGCAGCGGGGCCGCCTAGCGCTGTTGCAGCAGCGACCACCACTGCTAGGCGGCCC
>NZ_VTTP01000027.1 GCF_008364845.1 Actinotalea subterranea
TGAACCGCCCCGACTTCCGTAGAGGCTCTCAACCCACGGAGGATGAGGGTCATGGCAGCACCGAGGAAGTATCCCGAGGAGCTTCGGGAGCGAGCGATCAGGATGGCGGTCGACGCGCGGCGTGATCCCGTCACGCGCAAGGGCGCGCTGGCCAGGATCGGCCAGCAGCTCGGCATCAATCCCGAGACGTTGCGGAACTGGGTCACCCAGGCCGAGGTCGACGCCGGCGAACGGCCCGGGACGACGACCAGCGATGCGCAGCGGTTGGCGGAGCTCGAGCGGGAGAACCGGGAGCTGCGGCGGGCCAATGCGATTCTGCGGTCGGCATCGGCTTTTTTTGCGGCGGAGCTCGACCGCCCACAACGCTGATCGTCGAGTACATCGACGACCACAAGTCCGAGTTCGGGGTCGAGCCGGTCTGCCGAGAGTTGCAGGTCGCCCCGAGCACCTACTACGCCGCGAAGTCCCGACCGCCCTCGGCGCGGTCGGTCAGCGACGCGGAGCTGACCGAGGTCATCAGGTCCGAGCACGCGGCGAACTACGACGTCTACGGGGCGCGCAAGATGTGGAAGCACCTGCACCGCCTGGGTCGTCCCGTCGCGCGCTGCACCGTCGAGCGACTGATGCGGGCCGCTGACCTGCACGGGGTGGTCCGGGGACGGGCCAAGCGCACCACGATCCCGGGCAAGGACGGGTGTCGGGCCGGGGACCTGGTCAACCGCGCCTTCACCGCGACCGCGCCGAACCAGCTGTGGGTGGCGGACTTCACCTACGTCAGGACGTGGGCCGGCTTCACCTACGTCGCGTTCATCGTCGACGTGTTCTCGAGGAAGATCGTCGGCTGGAAGGCCGACACCTCGATGCGCGCCGACCTGGTCACCGACACTCTCGACATGGCCGTGTGGTCTCGCGGCCGCGCCGGCGTCACCGACCTGTCCGGCCTCATCCATCACACCGATGCCGGCAGCCAGTACGTCTCGCTGGCACTGACCGAGCGCCTCGCGGCACTGGGCATGCGGGCCTCGATCGGCACCGTGGGCGACGCCTACGATAACGCCCTGGCCGAGTCCACCATCGGGCTCTACAAGACCGAGCTGATCCGCCGCAAGGGCCCCTGGCGGACCCTGGACGACGTCGAGATCGCGACCCTGGAGTGGGTCGACTGGTTCAACAACACCCGCCTGCACACCGAGCTCGGCGACATCCCACCCACCGAGCACGAAGCCAACCACTACCGTCAAAACCCGACCGTCACGACGGCCGAGACCAGAGAACCGAGCCTCCACTGAAGTCGGGGCGGTTCA
>NZ_VTTP01000028.1 GCF_008364845.1 Actinotalea subterranea
CACTACCGTCAAAACCCGACCGTCACGACGGCCGAGACCAGAGAACCGAGCCTCCACTGAAGTCGGGGCGGTTCACTCGAGCTGGCCCGCCAGCGTCTGGCGTAGGGCCGTGGGTATGTCCGCATCACGGAGGGGCGTCAAGCCGCCGTGGGGTCCACCCCGGTCGACACCGATCTGCATGAGGGCCACAAAGGAAGGGTCCGTGATGATCACGTGGTCGAATGGCCCCAGCTCCTCGGGTCTCATTCCAAGCGCCTGATCAAGGGTGAATGACAGTGCCGAGATGCCTGCCTGGTCGACCTGCTCGACAAAGGCCGTCAGGCCTGGCAGGTACTGGTCGCGACTGGCCGTATCGACCACGCTGGACATCGTGACTTTGACGGCGCCTCGGGCGTCGACCCATCTGCCGGCTTCAACCTGGGCGCTGGTGGCGGTCTGGGCGAAGTGCACGGTGAACGGCAGGACCGCCGCCGCCACCAGGACGGCCACGAAACGCACGAGCCCACCCATGCGTCGAAACACCATCAGCGGTGGCTCCCGGGCTGCCAGTGCCGTGACGGTCGGACGAGCCAGGTACGACACGGCCACGCAACCCGCGACGACGGCGAGGTCGATCACCGCCAGGATTGACGCCGACCACGCGGCGAACACCCCCAACCGTTCAACCCCCCGCTCGGCGGAGACGACCGCACACGACACGACCCACCCCAGAACCGACCAGACCAAGATCATGCGGGCCAAGAACCAGATGTCCCACGAGTGGACTCGCCACGGTGCCACACCGCCGAGCAGGCGCAGGGAGCGCGACCGCGCCCGGGTCAAGAACCACGTCATCACCACCGAGACCAACAGCACCACGACACTGAGCAAAGCGAATCCAGCGCCGCTGCTCGTCACAAAGCCCAGGACAAGACCTCGCACCGAGCGGGTCTGCTGTGACTCCAGGGTCACCCCGCTCGCGTCGGCCCAGCGCCTCAACGCCGCGCTACACCCCGCGCAGTCCGTCATCGCGTAGAAGCCGTCGAGGGGTCGCTCGCCCAGTTCTGAGGAAGCCACGAGCCGGCCGCTGAATGCAGGGTCGAACCACTCGATCGGATCGCTCGTACTGGGAGGCGTTGACCCGAACCACACCACGTCGCGCTGACCAGAAGGGTGAACCGCCCCGGCGTGTCCGGAGACTTCAGTCCTTGGAAGGGTTGGGATCGGGGTCATGTCGAGTGGTGCGTCC
>NZ_VTTP01000002.1 GCF_008364845.1 Actinotalea subterranea
TACTACGCTGCCCACAGCCTCACGCCAACAGCGGAGGTCTCACACCAGTGAGTCTCCGGACACGCCGGGGCGGTTCACCCGCACAGTTGGCGAGCGTCTGTGCAGTACTCGACCGTTGAGGTCCAGGACGCCTACGACCGGACCCGAGCCTCCAGCATCGCGATTCGCGTATCGTCCTCATCTCGAAGAGTGTTGTAGTGCTCGCGCTTGTTCAGCAGCCAAAGCAACTCAAACTCCATCGCGGCAAGTAGTGCTTGGCGCGAGGTCGGTCGGTCAAGGGCCTCGCCGCGGATGACGACCTTACGTGTCTCGAATCGAGTTAGGTGCTCAGATCGCACATTCTCCAGTTCCGCTAACGAGTCGAGCGACACTCCACCGCCGACAACAAAGTCCAGCCCGCGAAGGCGACAACTTCTGGCAGCCTCAAGAACGTAGTGAGTGATGGCTTCGGAGTTGACTGCGACGCGGTCCAACTGAAGACTCCCGGAGAAGTCCACGCGCCCAAAGACCACGCCGTCCACGCCGTATGCTTCAGCGGCATGGTCGAGAATTTCTTCCCGGCGCTCAAAACACGTGATCGTTTCCATGTTGAACAGGAAGCTTGTGTCATCTGTGGAGTCGGCGCCATACACTCGGTTCCTCGCCCCAATGTACTTCGACAGTGCAAATCGACTCTCGATCATTGGAGCCACGACGTAGCTCGCCCCGAACAACCTAGCGTCCATCAGGTCGCGAACAGCCTCACATCCGCCGATCTTGATCGTCAACGGCAGCCCAGCGGCGTTGGCAATCTCGGCTAAGCGCACCAGTTCGTCCGTACGGGTGCCCTCCGCCTCAAACTCCGCCTTGACGGATGCGTAGTCGAACTCTGACCGGCCAACTGTCAGGATCTCGACCATCTGACGCTCGAACTCATTCACAACTACTCCAAGGGTCGCGTTGTAAGCTGGCAAGACCTGCCGTGCGCGCGAAGGCGAGGGGCTCAACTGGCGACGGGCTGTTGCATCAACGAGGAGCCGCCACCAGCGACTCAATGGCGGAAAGTGCTGCATGCTCTACCGATCGCCATCCGGCGCGACCGCTATCCGTCTCCACTTCCGAGACTCCTCCCCCCGGTCTGGGTAGGATAAGCCGGAACGCCGAGGCTGTGTGCTTCTTGTCGGAGCGGAAGGCTCTCTCAAAGGTAGCAATATCAAAACGGAGGAGCGCCGGCGGGAGATCGGGAGCCGAGGAGAGAAGTTCTCGAACGTGGGCTTCGAGCCTCTCGACAAGAGGTCCAGTGGACGCTGATGGGTGACGTATCGCACACAGGATGCCGACGGCAACCGCGAGGCCGTGACTGAGCGAATGCCCCACGGCAGCCTCGAAGGCGTGCCCGAAAGTGTGTCCGAAATTGAGTAGCCGCCGCTCCCCATTATCGTACTCGTCAACCTCGACGAACCACTTCTTTGCGCGGAGGACTTGATCGATCAGCGCCGTGGGATTCGCGGCGAAGCCGTCATAGTGCTCTAGATACTCCTGCATCGAGTCGGCGCCGCGGCAGTACGCAATCTTGGCCGCCTCGGCGAGACCCGCCGCGACCGCTGATTGTGTCAGGGAGGACAGAAAAGCCGGATCCACAAAGACTTGCTCAGGTGGGTGGAATCCGCCCACGACGTTCTTTATGCCGCCAGCGTTGATGGAACTCTTCCCGCCAATGCACGAGTCCGCCATGGCCATTAGGGTTGTGGGTGCGTAGTCCCAATCTAGGCCCCGCATGTATACCTGCGCGACGAAAGACGTGAGATCTTGCGTGATCCCACCACCGACCGCGAGGAGTCGGTCGCCACGCCTGATGTTCTCCTCCTTCAACCGGAGTATCAGGCTCTCGCAGGTTGCAAGCGTCTTCCCGCTCTCCACCGCTCCGATTTCCAGCACTGGCACATTGGTGACAGGGATGCGATCCCTCAAGGCGCTGTCGACGACAATCGCTGCCGGTTTGCAGTCTAGCGCATGGGTAAACGCCCCTGGCCCGAGGCTCACATCGTAGGCCCCAGACGCTGACTGCACGCGAAACTTAGACTTGGTGACCAATCGAATACCCCAAATCTACAACTAGGGACTGGCCAGAGACGCCAGTGTTAAGAGGTGAGCAGAGATATGAGACAAGGGTCGCCACGGCTTCAGGTCTGATGAGTCGGTGGTGACCGGTGGAACGCTCGAACTCCTCGATCTGTCGGGCAGACAGCATTGCTCTGGTCATCGGGGTGTCGACAGGTCCCGGCAGAACTGCGTTGACGAGGACGCCGCGTCCCGCGAGATCGAGAGCCGCGGCACGCACGAGCCCGGAGATCGCTGCTTTGGAGACCGTGTAGGTGAACTTACCGGGTCGCGCCGCGTTTGCCCAGATCGAGCTGACTACGACGAGACGGGCGCCAGTGATGAGCCGCTCGGCTTCGATGAGCGATCGCATCTGCCGTGCAACGAGCGCAACGTTGGCCTCCAGAATCTGAGAGAGGTCCCGGTCTGAAAAGGTGGCGATGGAGTCGTTCACGTTCATGCCTTGTGCCCATACAACGGCGTGGAGTGTCGGAAGTCCCGTGACCGAGCCGTCGGCGGGAAGAATGACAGCCCCGGGTGATCCAGGTCTTGGCGTCCTAGACGACCGCAATACGTCGGATCCATCAGCGGCCAGTTGAGCGGCTATAGACGTGCCAAGCGCACCGAAACCCCCTATGACGAGCGCTCTTGGGCTGCGTGCGACTTCGCTCATCCTCACACTCCTTCGGGCGGTCGTTGCACGGAAGGTAGACGTCGTGCTGCTACCAATACGAGTAGAAGCTGCGCACGCTCAGTCCAGCGTTTTGTGTTGCAACTCTCGATGTGGATGCGAGTTCTAGTACTCGCGATGCGCTATACCTCAGCGCTGTTCTGCTCGAACTGCTGATAGAGGGGCCAAAGGAGTTCTGCAGTCCGGAGATCAAGGTCGTCGTCGACGTCGATGCCGGCCCATGAAGGGACGATAAAGGCGGGATCTAGTGATTGAAACAGGGCTTCCGTGGCCATCACCTCCGACGTCCGTCTGAGCGAGAGGCCCCAGGTCACGCGGACCGGCGAAACGAGATCCTGGGAGTTGCGATGCGACCGGCCAGGAGTGAAATTCAACCACCTACCGTCATACCCGAAGTATCCGACGAGTCTCTCGACCGTCCCGAGGCCCGCGGTGCGTTGCACGTCGCTGATATGCGCGAATGTCTCAACCATCCCTCGGATGTGCCGTGGGCCGAAGAGCGGGGAAGTCGGGGGCGCCCATCCAAAGTACTCGGTGCGTACAACCTGTGCGAGTGCGGTCACGACTTCGCTGAACGGAACGGTGGAAGACGCGAGGTAGTCTGAACGATGGTGCACGCCCACTCCTGCTTCCCTGGCGAGATGGAGGTAGGCTACGGAATCGGAGGACACCACGATTTGTTCGGTGGGAAACACCTGCTTCAACTGGTGCAACTTCCATGTCAACATCGTGTGGTCCGGAGCAAAGGAAAGCGGTGCGACGTTCTTACCTGGGAGGCGAGTGCTCCCTGAGCGTGCCGGCACAATCACTGTAATGTCGGAAGCTATCGTCATCTTCCGTCTCCTTGCTCGTTGCGCTCTGATTCTCTGACCGTGCTCCCTTGCTCGAGAAGCAAGTTCTCGAAGCGGACTCTGTCTGCGAGGAGGCCTCGGAGACGGTCGACGGTCTCTCCTGCGTCTGCCGTGCAGCCGAGGCCCACGACATCTAGCACTGCCAGGATCACTGACTCAACTTCCGATCGCGTCCAGTCGGAGACGCCGCCGTGGGACCTGGGGTCGATTCGGTCGAGTATCGCCGCGGCTTTTGTTCCGGAAGTGCTGACTTCCGGCACTTTGACGTCCATGCTGAATTGCTGGGCGACGGCACGCTGAATGCGAATCGTCTCGGTTGTCGCAGCGGCGGCGGCCGGGTCGATTATGGCGTTGCGGATGAGTTCGGATGATGGCCATATCACGCGAGTCCCGGGCTGGGTTGCGGATATGAGAATGTTCGGCGTGCCATCGTACCCAAAGAAGGCGCCGAGCCTCCAGTGTTCTGTGTAGGCGAAGCGGTCGAGGACATCGAGCGAGCCGAGGCTTGCGTCATACCCGATGAGGTCGGCCCAGGTTGTGAGCTCAACGTCTGGTGGAAGCACCTCTCGGATCCGTGCGAGCATCCGACGAAAGTCAACGAGTGACCGGGGGTCCGCTCGGACGATGAGGCGACGCGTCCCATGGGGCAGATCCAACTCCCCTAGGATGTCGGCGGCGGTCATCGCGCCACGCGTTGGGTACATCCGAGAGCGTCCCCAGTAACGCATAGCGACGAGCAGGTCATCCTGGTGCAGAACGTCCGATGGCCGGGGCCTCTCGGTCGGCCGCTCCCGCTCGAGCCACCGCCAGAACTCGCCGAGAGAGTCGACGGGGACTGTCTGCCAACTGACACTGCCCAGTTGTGTTGATACGAGTTGGTTGTGCAGTGTGTAGCCAAAGTAGAACAGCGAGCGGACGCGTTGTATGCCGGTATGTGGTGGATTGAATCGGAGTTCGTTTCGCAGTCCGTCGGCGCAGTAGTCGACGTGAGTAGTCTGGAGTGATTCGACGATGTCCTGCAAGTCCGCCCAGTGGGCGTAACTGTGTATCAGGACGGAGTCGTATATCCGTTTTCGAGCGGTCGCCATAGTCGTGGGCACTACTCCGACCGTACGAGCGAACGACTCGACGAGTTCGACACCTGGTTCGCGGGCACCGAGCACCACCAGATCGTGGTCGTCGTTCTGACGGAGTGCTACCGTCGCGAGCACGAGTGTGCTGAGGTAGGCACCGTTGGCGATCAGTAGGTGGCGCGTTATGGCGAACTCCTTTGTCGCTGGCCGAGCCTGCACTGTACGGTGACCGGTTGTCTAGGGGACGGTCCGTCAGTGCCTTCAGTGTAGCCGTGCCCCTCGACGGCGCTCCGTTCCTGTCTTCCATACCCAGCGGTCCATCTTCGTTGGGCCCTGCTGGCGTGACGAACAACGGGGACCTCAGGAACCCGCTGCGGCCATGTGGCGCCGGCGGCCGGTAAGGGCCCGGGCGCGCGCGACTGTCAGAACTGCTGCAAGTAGGAGACCCGCGGCGGCAAGTGCATCGGCCAGACCCTCGAGTGGCGTCCGATAGGTGAGAGTGACTTGCCAGCTGCCCTCCGGGACCTGGAGCGCGATCATGCCTGCAGGGCCGAGCGTGGGTTCGCCGACGGTCGCTCGCCCTTGTTCGTCGACTAGGAGCGCGGACCAGCCGGTGTAGTAAGCCTCGTTGAGGACGACCGTCATCGGCACCTCGGCTTCGATCTCGTAGACGAACGTGTCGACGGCGTACGCGACGGGCGTCGTGGTCACGCCGTTGCACTGGTGGTCTTCCACGCATCGAGCGACGGCATCGGGGCTAGGCAGGTCGCCCGTCCAACCGATCGCGATTCCCGGGGCTTCCAGGAGAGCCGCCGCGGCCTCTGCCGTCGCTGGATCATCGAGGGCCTTGTGCGCCTCGACGAACGATGCCGACATGTGAACGTTAAGGTACCCGCCGACGCTAGGTATCCCCGTGTAGTAGGCGCTGTTATATCGCGTGCCAATGAGGTCTCTGCGTGTCGCCTCGGTCGCTCGGGCAGATCGGCCAACGCGCTGCGTCGAATCCGTGAGATCAACGTGATGGGCTATGAGTTCCGTTGACGTGGCTCCCCACAGCGCCTCCTGCGCGACCACCGAGTCGACGCGCCACAAGTCGCTGATCGCGCGGACATAGGTCAGGCCGGACCCTGCGGCGAGGGCAACGACGAGGGCGGCGGCGGCCGTGCTCCAGATGCCCGGTACTCGGCCGGTCAGGACTCCGAGTGCCGCCACCACCAGGGCCGAGGCGACTAGGACGCCGAACGTCGGCTGCCAGGTGCCCTCTCCGAACCTACCAAGGACGAGGAAGGAGACTGCGGCGACAGGGATCAGCACCACCACGACGAGCCTGGTCGAGAGCTGGCGCCCTTGCAGCGGCATGCCGCGAGCGTCCAGCAGGCGCGCCAGCCCGGACATCCCGCCGATGACGAGCGGCAGCAGGACGAACGGGCGGAAGTCGTTCAGGCGGAACCGGCTGGTGCCGATGCCGGGCAGCATCTCCACCGCGTCCCGGAACGGCAGTTGCGGCACCGTGATGACGAGCGTCACCGCGAGTGCGACAAGGGCCGCCCGGACGGCCGGCGACCGGAAGGAGACGAACGCGGCGAGGAGCAGGACCGCGGCGGGAACGAAGTACGAGTTCATCGAGTAGATCCCGGGCAGCCCGGGAAACTCGGGCAGCACGAACGTCCCGAGCGTCGACCGTGCCAGGACGGACAGATCCTCCACATCCCCGGGCTTGAACGTCCGGAGCACGAGGAGAGGCAGATACTTCGGCATCGAGAGCAGGAGGGCAACGAGTCCAGCACCGACGGCGGGGAGTGCGAACCGCCGCAACGGCGCACGGGTACCGATCTGCCATGCGATGGCCCAAGCCGCGCCGGCGTACGCATAGGCGGTGAGCATGCCTGGGTAGACCCCGACTGCCGCCTGCCAGAAGACCACAGCCGCCGCGGGCACCGCCCACACGCGACGCCACGGCCACAAAGGGGACAGGCACAGGAGGACCCAAGGTGCCAGCGCGTGACCACGCACGATGTCTACGTACGGTGCGTTCGAGAAGAACCCGGTGGAGAGGGAGTACGCCACGAGCCCGAGGAGAGGGGCGATCCGCCCGAGTCCTGCGCGCCTCCCGAGCACATACACACCGAGCCCGGCGATCGCGACGTGCAGGGCCTGCAGGACGGCTGCAGCGTGGATGTCGAAGCCCACGAGCGAGGCAATGCCGGCAGGCAGGTACCAGCCGCTGTTCTGGATCGACGCCACCGCGGGGTAGCCGCCCCAGACGTAGGGCATCCAGTCTGGAGGATCGAGAAGCCCGCCGTCGCGCCACCAGGCAACCGGCTCGTTGCTGTAGAGGCCGAGGAAGTCACCGGCGGGGGATGCCGCGCCCCCGTAGTACGCGTGGAACACCACGACCTGGATCGCAACGAGCGCTCCCAGGACGACGAGTGCCTCGAGGAGTGTCGGCGCCGTCGTGGCGCGCGCCCGTCGGATGGCGCTGCGAGCCCGGTCGATCATGTGGTGGCCCGGGGGATCCGTCGGCGCGCCCGCTCGGACCGCCTTGCTGCCGCCGGGTGCGGACGGGGCGGCAGCCGCCGGGCGTGACGCCACGACGTCACGCCTCGCGCCCATCGGACGACACGGAGCCGGCCAGGGCGCGAAACTCGTCGTAGTCACGGATGTAGTCGGCACCGTCGTACGGGTGGGACGCGAACACCGCGAGCACCGCGTCAGCGGAGTAGTCGAACTGCGTCCCCCACGTCATGGGCGGCATGTACAGGCCCACGTCGGGCTGGTCGAGGACGACCTCGTCCCGGCGTTCACCGTCGTCGACGATGCAGCGGACGGACCCGCGCAGCGACACCAGGACCTGCGAGCACTCGCGATGGGCATGCTCACCCCGGACGTCCTTCGAGGGCACGCCGAACACGGCGAAGAACCGTGCGGGGACGAAGGGCAGGTCCCGGGACATCTCGACAGCCGCGAGGGAACCGCGGAGGTCCTGAGCCACCGTGATCGAGATCAGCCGGGCTCCACCGACGAGTGCGGTGCTGGACGCGGCGACGGTGGCGCCTGCGGGATGCGACCTCTCCTCCGCCTGGGCGTCCTTGACGTAGCCGCGAATGCGCGCAGGGTTGCCGACGACGATGGCGTTGGCCGGGACGTCGCGCGTGACGACCGCCCCCGCACCGACCATCGCGCCACGGCCCACCCGGATCCCGGGAAGGATCACGGAACCGCCTCCGAGCGATGCGCCGTCGGCGATCACGGTGCGGGGGAACTGCGTCGGGTACTGCTTGCTGCGGGGGAAGCGGTCGTTCGTGAAGGTGACGTTCGGACCGACGAACACGTCGTCACCGAGGCGGACGCCGTCCCAGAGCTGGACACCCGACTTGATGGTGACGCGGTCTCCCACGGTGACGTCGTTCTCGATGAAGACGTGGTCACAGATGTTGCAGTCCCGGCCGACGACGGCCCCGGGCAGGACGTGTGCGTAGGCCCAGACGCGGGTCCCTTCGCCCACGTGCTCCGACTCGCAGATGCCCTGCGGGTGTACGTAGGGGCTCATCCCTGTGTCCTCTCGAGCGGATCGGTCGGTGCGGCGACGCCGCGGGTGAGGAGGAGGCGCCCACCGATGAAGGTCAGGGGCGCCGTGACCAGCACGACGAGGCCGCTCCCGATGTCCGGCATCCCTGCGGCGTCGGCAAGGGCGACGACACCAAGCCCGACGACGTAGACGAGGAGGTACATCGCCACGTACAGGACGACCAGGCGTCGAGTCATCGCCACGCCGAAGACGAACCCGCCCGCCAGCGCCACCGAGATGCCGATGCCCACTAGGAACACGATCGTGTAGGCAAGGCGCGGATCGATCACCTGCGCGAGGAGGGAGAGGGCCACCCCTGTGACCAGGGTGTTGAAACCGCCCGCGACGACGAAACGCCACGCAGACGACGTCAGCGAACGCGGGGCGTCAGCGCTCACCGCCGAACACCTCCACGCTCATGGCGATCGCGACGGGTCGTGACTTGCTGTTCTCGAAGGTCCTCCAGACGTAGGAGCCCACGATCCCGAGGCCCGAGAGCAGCGTGAAGGTCGAGAACAGCATGACGAGCATCAGTGGTGTGTACCCGGGGTTCTCTATGCGTCCGGTCGCCCAGCCGGCGAACACGACGATCGCGGCCACCGTGGTCAACAGCCCGCCCACCAGCCCCACGGTGCTGAGCAGGCTGATCGGGATGTCGGTGAACGAGAAGACGCTGTCGAGCAGGTATCGCACCCGCTTGTGGAACGTCCACCCCGAGCGACCCTCGGTCCGCGCGGCGCGCTCGTAGGGCACCTCCGCGCGACGGTAGCCCACCCAGTACAGAAGGCCGACGAGGCTCGAGTGTGCCTCGTCGAGGCGGAGCAGCTCTGTGGCGACCTCGCGTGTGCAGCCGAAGACGTCGACGCCTCCCCGCGGGATCGCAGGGTTGATCACCTTCCGGTACATCCACCAGAAGGTGCGGGACGCGAAGGAGCTCATACCGGGGTCGGCGCGAGACATCCGGCGGCCGACGGCGACGTCCGCTCCGCCCGATGCGAGCTCGGCAAAGAACTGCTCCATGAGCTCGGGTGGCTCTTGGAGGTCCGCTGCCATGACCCCGATGTACTCGCCGCGTGCGACCGAGAGTCCTGTGCGAATCGCGGGGAACGAACCGAAGTTGCGCGAGTGCACGACGAGCTGGCTGGGCAGGGCTGCACCAGGGAGCAGGCGGCGGAGCACCAGCAGGGACGCATCGGGCGAACCGTCCACGACGAAGACGGCCTCCATGGGCCCGTCGAGGCGGCTCGCGACCTCGGACAGGCGTTCGATCACGGCCTGGAGAGTCGCCTCGTTCCCGTACACCGGGATGACGACCGAGTAGCGGATCTCGACCCCCGTGCTGGTCGCGTCGTCAGAAGGAGCCGAGGGCATCGCACACTCTCTCGACCTCGGAGTCCGTCAGCTCCGGGAACACGGGGACGGACAGGATCTGGTCTGCGGCGGCCTCGGTGACAGGCAGGTGAAGGTCCGCGTACTCGCCGCGGAAGGCCGGCTGCCGGTGATCGGGGATCGGGTAGTGGACGTCCGTCCTGATGCCCTGGGCGGCGAGGTGGTCGCGCAGAGCATCCCGACGGGGCGTCCGCACGACCGCGAGGTGCCCTGCGTGAGACGGCCCCTCCGCAGGGAGCACCCTGACGCCCGCGCTCGCCCGCGCCGCGTAGGCGCCGATGATGTCGCGTCGTCGTGCGTTGCCGGCATCGAGGGCCGGAAGCCGACCCCGGAGGATCGCAGCCTGGAGCTCGTCGAGGCGGGAGTTGCGCCCGCCGTCCTCGCCGATCGTGTACTTGCCGTGCCAGCCGTACTGTCGAAGCGTGCGCACCCGGGCCGCGATGTCCGGCAGCGACGTCGCAACGGCCCCGCCGTCGCCGAGGGCGCCGAGGTTCTTCGTGGGGTAGAAGCTGAACGCCGCGATGTCGCCGAGCGAGCCGACGCGGCCTGCGTCCAGCCTCGCGCCGAGAGCCTGTGCGCAGTCCTCCAGCACCACGGCGCCGAGCGGGTGCGCGAGCTCGCGGAATGCACTGACATCCGCGGCGCGACCGTAGAGGTGGGTCACGACGACGACTCCCACGGTGTCGTCGAGGGCCTTCGCTGCGGCCGCCGGGTCGAGGAGGAGGGTGGCCTCGTCGATGTCGGCATACCGGACCTCGAACCCCGCGCGGCGGGCGGCCGTCGTCGTGTACCCGCCGCAGTTGGCCGCGGTCAACACCGTCCGGCGTCCGGCGGGCATGCTCGCCCTGAGCGCGAGCTCGAGGGCGTCGGTGCCGCTCGCAACACCCACCGCCTGGTCGGCCCCCACGTACTGAGCGAGCGCGTCCTCGAAGGCGGCGTGCTCGGGTCCCTGGACCAGCCAACCGCTGTCGAGCGTTCCGGTGAATGCGGCCAGCAGCTGGTCCCGCTCTGCTGTCAGCGCACGGCCGAGGTCATTCATGGGAACCCACTGCATGGGACGAGCTCTCCTTAAGCCTGGGGCCGGCGAGACGCGGTCGCCCCACGGATGCGGAGACGGCCGGGGCGAGCGTAGAACGGCATGCAGGGCGTGGCCTGGTCCCCGCAGCCGGACGGTGAACGGCGGATCGTGACGAAGGCCCGACCGCGCTCGCATCGCCCCCGAGGCAGGTCCGCCTGGCAACCATGACGTCGGCAGGTCCGGCCGGACATCGTCGAGAGCCTAGTCGATGCTCCGCGCAGCTTGCCGGGAATGGCGGTGCTGTACGAACGGCGTCCCCGACGCCCCTTCACGCGCCCCCGGCGAGCACCGACGCGAGCCGCTGCCCGATCACCCCTCCGAGCGAGCGCGAGTACGTGGCCGTGAGGTGGTTCCCGTCGCGGTAGACGAGCACCCCGCCCACGACGGCGGCGCACGTGTCGGTCGGGCAGATCGAGTCGGTCAGGTCGACCACGTGGACGAGCTGCTTCCCGTCGGCCGCGGTCACCTCCGGGGGATCGGGCCAGAGGATGTCGGAGCGCTCCATGGCGCACTCCGTGAGACGGTCCGGGTTCGCCAGCACGCACTCGGGGACCAGGACGTCGGGCCGCGGGGTGTCCCGGAAGGACACGACGGGGATACCCGCGCGCGTGAACGGCTCCCACGCGTCCGCGAACCCCTCGGCCATCGCGGGCTTGCTCTCCTCGAGGCTCGGCACGTCGCCGTCGTCGTGGACCTGGTAGCGGCTCGTCGCGACGAGCAGCATCGACGGCGGCTCCTCGAGCAGGGCCGCCGTGACGTTGGCGTTGCGCTCGTCGCACGCGACGTTGGGGCGGCCGTCGAGGTCCACGGTCGTGGCCGTGAAGGGGCACGAGCCGCGCGTGTACACGTCGAGGCGCCAGCCGTTCGCGACGGCCGCAGCCTCGACACCGGGGACCAGGTGGTCGGCGTGCGAGTCGCCGACGAGGGCGAGCACCACGTCGCTGTCGAGGTCGCCGAACGAGCACGGCGCCGCAGCGGTGGACGCCTCGTCGAGCGTGCAGCCGTGCCCGTCGATCTGGGGCGCGTCACCGGCGGCCGTGAGCGGGTCGGGCACCACCACCGGGAACGAGTCCACGGGCGCGCCGAGCGCCGGGTCACCCGTCAGCGCGGCGGCGCCGGGGGTGACCGCGGGGTCGACGACGGGCCCGCCCGGGGTGGTCGCCGTCGGCGAGCCCGCCCCACCAGCGCCCCCGGCGGCAGCCGCGGCGTCGCGCGCCGAGGTCAGCGCGACGTTCTGGAGGCCGAGCCCTGCGACGACCCCCACGAGCGTGCACACCGCGCCGAGCAGCAGGGACCGGCCGGCGTCGGACCGCAGCGCGCGCGACCGCAGCGCGGGGCGCTCGACGAACCGCAGGCTGAGCCACGCGGGGATGAACGAGAGCGCGGCGACCAGCAGGCCGTGCCGGATCCGCAGCTCGCCGAGCTGCGCGGTCGCGATGACGATGAGGGGCCAGTGCCACAGGTAGAGCGAGTAGGACAGGCCACCGACCCACACCATCGGCCGCAGCGACAGGAGCCTGCCTGCGGGAGTCCCGCTCTGCTGGGCGCCGGCCCAGATCACCGCGGCGGCACCGAGCGTCGGCAGCAGGGCCGCCGTCCCGGGGAACGGCGTCGCGCTCGTGTAGGTCACCGCCGCGACGACGATCGCCGCGAGGCCCAGCACGCCGACCACCGCGGCCACGGTGCGGTGGGCCCGCAGGCGCGTCCCGAGGATCGCCAGGCCCGCGCCGATCGCGAGCTCCCACATGCGCGTCGTGGTCACGAAGTAGGCGGGGCCCGGGTCGGCCGACGTCAGGTGCACGGACCACGCGAGCGAGGGGAGTGCCACGACGGCGAGCGCGACGCCCAGGTCCGCAGCCGAGTGCCCCCGGGCGGAGCCGCGCACCCGGCGCAGCGAGGCGAGCCCACCCACGACGAGCACGAGCGTGAGCGGCCACACGAGGTAGAACTGCTCCTCGACCGCGAGCGACCAGAAGTGCTGGAGGGGCGACGCCGCCTGATCACGGGCGAGGTACTCGACGGAGCGTTCGGCCAGGTCCCAGTTGACGACGTAGGCGGCGCTCGTCACGACGTCGCGGCCCAGGTCCAGCCAGCGGGTACGGGGGAGCAGGGCCACCGCGAGGGCCACGACCCCGAGCAGCGTGACCGTCGCGGCCGGGAGGATGCGCCGCGCGCGGCGCGCGTAGAACCCGGCCAGGGAGATGCGTCCGCTCGTCGACAGCTCACGCACGAGGCCCTGCGTGATGAGGAAGCCCGAGATGACGAAGAACACGTCGACGCCCACGAACCCGCCCGGGAGCCACGGCAGGCCCGCGTGGTAGAGCACGACGACCCCGACGGCCACGGCCCGCAGGCCCTGGATGTCGAGGCGGAACGTGGGCGCCTGCGCCTGCGCGCCCGGCCTCCGCCGCCGCGCGCGGGCGTCACCGGCGGGCTCGGCGATCGTGGGCGTGGGCGTGCCGGCGGTCATGGGTCCCCTCGACGCGGAACGGGTCGGGCGCGGTGCGCCGTCGATCCGGGGCGGCTGGGGCCCGCGGACCTGCGTGGCCGGCTCAGCCGACCGGGAACGATGGTACGGCGGCGGCCCGGTAGGCACGCACGTGGCCCTCGGCGGACGCCGCCCACGTGTACCCGGCCGCGCGCGCTCTTCCGGCCGCACCGAGCTCGGGGCCCTCGGGGCCGAGGGCGCGCACGAGGCCCGCGGCGACGTCGGCCGGGTCCTGCGCGTCCACGAGCACCCCCGTGTCGCCCACGACCTCGGCCATGGAGGTGCCGCGCGACGTGACGACGGGTGTGCCCATCGTCATCGCCTCGAGCGCGGGCAGGCCGAACCCCTCCCAGATCGACGGGAAGCAGAAGGCCGAGGCCGCGGCGTACAGCGCCGCGAGGTCCCCGTGCGCCACGCGACCCGTGTGGTGCACGCGCGACGCCCACGGACCCTGCGGCCGCGGCTGGGCCTCGCCCCACCCGGGCGGCCCGACGAGCACGAGGTGCACGTCCGGGTCCGCCTCGGCGACCAGCGCGAACGCGTCGAGCAGGACGCCCAGGTTCTTGCGCGGCTCGAGCGTGCCGCACCACAGGACGTACCGCTGCGGCAGGTCGAAGCGCTGCCGTGCCCGCTCGACGTCCTGGGGCGTCACCGACCATGCGGGGGCGCCGTGGGGGAGCACGTGGACGCGCGAGCGCTCGATGCCCGCGGCCACGCAGTCGTCCGCGGTCGCCTCGGACGGCACGACGACGGCCGCGGCCTCGTCGCGCGTGCGGTCCAGCGCGCGCGTGAAGAAGCGGACGCCGCGCGGCGTGAAGTGCTCGGGGTCGCGCAGGAACGCCACGTCGTGCACCGTCACGACCAGGGGCTTGCGCGTCGCGGGGATCGCCCACGTCGTGGCATGCACCACGTCCGCGCCGGGCACGAGGCCCTCGGCGCGCGGGTGACCCGCGGCGTTCCAGGCCCGGTACAGCGCGTACCGCGGCAGCCGCGACGCGCGCACGGGCACCGGCGGTGCGAGCTCGGGGCGGGGCGGATCGCGGTGCGCGGCCGAGATCCCGGTGACCGTCACGTCGTCCCGCTCGGCGAGGGCCCGGGCGAGCTCGAGGATGTACGTCGCCGAGCCGCCCGGCACGCGCTGCCAGCACTGCTCGACGGTCATCGCCACAGCCAGGCGTGGGTCGGGGCTCATGCGCCGGCCCGCGTCGCGAGAGGGGCCCGGGAGGAGAGGTAGGCCGCGACCTCGCGGCGCGACGTCGAGGCGCCTGCCCAGAGGGCACGTCGCTCACGCAGGGTCCGTGGCGCCCGGAGCACCGCGTCCCGCAGCGCCCGGCCACGCGCACGGGGCAGCGCACCCGTGGGCCCGTCGGCCACGCACGAGCGCAGCCAGCCCAGGGTCTGCCGCGCGAAGGACCCGACGACCACGGCGAGGGGCGCGTGCCGCCCGAAGACGATCAAGGAGTTCCTCGTGTTCTGGTAGCGGAACAGCGCGGACGTCGTGTCCGACGACGCCGCGTGCCGGTGGTGCGCGACGGCCGTCGGCTCGTACCGCACCGCCCAGCCGCCCGCGCGCAGGCGCCAGCTCAGGTCGGTGTCCTCGTAGTAGAGGAAGAGGCCCGGGTCGAACGAGCCGACCTCGTCGAGCGCGGCGCGGCGCAGCAAGGCCGCTGCCCCGCAGAAGCCGAACACGTCCGGGTCGCTCGACTCCTCGCCGTCGGGCACCAGCCAGTCGCGGTCCGCGCCCGTCCCGGCGCGCGAGACCACGGAACCCGTCGAGTTCACCAGGACGGGGCCGTCGCCGTCGGGCACCAGCAGAACCTTCGCCGTCACCGCACCGACGCGCTCGTTGCCCGCACGCCGTGCGCAGTCGACCAGCGCCTGGACCGCGCCCGGTGCGAAGACCGCGTCGTTGTTGAGCAGCACCACGAACTCGCCCGCGAACCCCTCGATGCCGAGCGCCGCACCGCCCGCGAACCCCAGGTTCTCGGGCGAGCGCACGAGCACCGCGCCGGGGAAGTCCCGGCCCACGAGCTCGGCCGTCCCGTCGACGGACGCGTTGTCCACCACGACGACCTCGAGGCCACCGTCGACAGCCTGCTCCTCGAGCGAGCGCAGGCACGGCGGCAGCAGGTGGGCACCGTTCCAGGTGACCACGACGGCGCGGACGAGCGGGGGCGTGGGCACTGCCGCAGTCTAGGCGTGCGCAGGCGGCCTCCCCGGAGGCCGGCCCGGCTGGCGATAGGGTGACTCCCCGTGGACCAGGCGCCGACCGCGAGACTCCTCGTGATCATCCCTGCCCTCAACGAGGAGGAGTCCCTCCCGCAGGTGCTGGCCGACCTGCGGGTCGCGGTGCCGCACGCCGACGTCCTCGTCGTCAACGACGGGTCGACCGACCGCACCGCGCACGTGGCCCGTGCCGGCGGAGCCCTCGTCCTCGACCTCGCCCTGAACCTCGGGGTCGGCGGTGCGATGCGCGCCGGCTTCCGCTTCGCGCAGCGCGAGGGGTACGACGTCGCGGTCCAGGTCGACGCGGACGGCCAGCACGACCCGGCCGACCTCCAGCGGATGCTCGACGCGCTCGTCGCCGAGCAGGCCGACGTGCTCATCGGCGCCCGGTTCGCCGGGCGCGGCGCCTACGCCGTCCGCGGCGCGCGACGCTGGGCGATGACGGTGCTCGCGTTCGTCCTGTCCCGCATCGCCGGCACGAGGCTGACCGACACGACGTCCGGCTTCCGCGCCGCGAACCGGCGCGCGATCGACCTGTTCGCGGCCGAGTACCCCGCCGAGTACCTGGGCGACACCATCGAGTCGCTGGTCATCGCGTGCCGCGCAGGCCTGCGCGTGCGGCAGGTCGGCGTCGAGATGCGTCCCCGCGCCGGCGGCGCGCCGTCGCAGAGCCCCGTCAAGGCCGCCGTCTTCCTCGGCCGGGCACTGCTCGCGATGCTCATCGCGCTCTCGCGTCCCATGACCGAACGGGAGGTCCGCCGGTGAGCGGCTACGCCTTCGCCCTGGGTGCCTGCGTCCTGCTCGTCGGGTTCCTCGTCGTCCTGCTCCGCACGCGGCGCCTGCGCGAGAAGTACGCGGTCGCGTGGATCGTCGTCGGCGTCGGGGTGTGCGTCTTCGGCGCCTTCCCCGGGGCCGTCGAGTGGCTCGCCCGGGTCGTCGGCGTGCAGACGCCCAGCAACCTGCTCTTCGCGCTCGCGCTCATCGTGCTGCTGCTCGTCTGCATCCAGCTCAGCGCCGAGATCACGACGCTCGAGGAGGAGACCCGCACCATCGTCGAGGAGGTCGCCCTCCTGCGCCTCGACGTCGAGCGCGCGCTGCTGCGCTCGGTCGCGGGTGACGCCGAGCTGCCGCTGCCCGCCGACGGGTACTCGCCGCTCGACGCCGCGGCGCCCCTCGACGGCGTGCCCGCCGACCACGTCGGCGCCTCCCTGGACCCCGCGGCCCCGGGCGACGGCGAGACCTCCGCATGACCGACGGCTCCGCGGCCCCGCCGCGGGGCGACGTCGACGTCGTCATCCCGTACTGGGGCGAGCCCGAGTACCTGCGCCAGGCGGTCCAGAGCGTCCTCGCGCAGACCGTGCCGCACTGGCGCCTCACGGTGCTCGACGACGCCTACCCGTCCGACTGGGCCGGCGCCTACCTCGAGGGCCTCGACGACCCGCGGATCCGGTACGTCCGCAACGCCGAGAACCAGGGCATCACCGCCGCGTTCCAGCGGTCCGTCGAGCTCGCGACCGCCGACATCGTCGTCGTGTGCGGCTGCGACGACCTGCTGCGGCCCACGTACGTCGAGACCGTGCTGCGCGCCTACGCGGAGCACCCCGACGTGGACATCGTGCAGCCGGGCGTCGACGTCATCGACGGCGACGGACAGGTGGTCCGCACGCTCGCCGACACCGTCAAGCAGCGGCTCATCCGCCCCCGCGTGGCCGGGCCCACGGTCCTCGGGGGAGAGGCGCTCGCCGTGACCCTCCTGCACGGGGACTGGCTGTACTGGCCCTCGCTCGCGTTCCGGCGCTCGCGGCTCGCCGCCACGCCGTTCAGGGCGGGGTTCCCGATCGTGCTCGACCTCGCGGTCGTCATGGACCTGCTGTGCGACGGCGCGACCATGCTGCTCGAGCCCACCGTCTGCTTCGCGTACCGGCGCCACCACGCGAGCGCGTCATCCGTCGAGCTCCTCGACGGCGACCGGTTCGCGGGGGAGCGCGACTACTTCCGCCTCGCCGCCGGCCTCGTCGCCGAGAAGGGCTGGCGCCGTGCCGCCCGTGCCGCGCGCCTGCACGTCTCCTCGCGCCTGCACGCGCTCACCCTGCTGCCCACCGCGGTCCTGCGGCGCCCCCGCGCCGTGCCGATGCTGCTGCGCCACGCCCTCGCGCCCTGATCAGGCCCGACGCCTGCGGCGCAGCTCAGGCCCGACGCCTGCGGCGTAGCTCACGGACGCAGCGCACCAGCATCCAGCGCGACCTGGCCACCTCTCGGGGGCCACGGGGCCGCGCGGTGCTCGCGTTCGCCTCGTGGAACCGTCGCTGGACCGAGCGCAGCTCGAGGTGCGTCATGCTGCCCGCGACGTTGCCGTACAGGGCGATCCACAGGTCGTGCGACTCGGTGAGCAGCGCAGGGAACGGCAGCACCCGGGCGAGCGCGGAACGCCGCACGCCCATCGCGCAGCCGTAGTACGGCCGGTTGCCGGCGAGGACCCCGAGGACGTTGCGCACGTGCCGCGTGCTGTCCGCGGCGCGCAGGTGCCAGTCCGCCTGACCGTACGGGCCGCGCAGGCGCTCGGGCCCGCCCAGCGTGCCCAGGTTGGTGGCCACGACCTGCGTCCGGTCCAGCGCCTCGACCATCGCTGCCACCCGCCCGTCGACCCACACGTCGTCCTGGTCGCACAGGAGCACGTACTCGCCCCGCGAGCGGCGCAGGGCCTCCTCGAACGTGCGCACGTACCCGCGGTTCTGCGCATGCTCCACGAGCACGACGCGCGGGTCGCCGATCCCGCGCACCACCGCGACCGTGTCGTCCCGGGAGGCGTCGTCGACGACGACGACCTCGTCGTCCGGGCCGAGCTGCCCGAGCACTGAGGAGAGCTGCTCGACGACGTACGCGGCGCCGTCGTACGTCGCGAGGCACACGCTCACGCGAGGGGTGGGGTGCGGCGCGTCAGGGGCGAGGGAGGCGTCGGCGGGTGCCGGGGGCGCCTCGGTGGCTGCCGTGCCGGTGCGGACGTCCCGCAGGAGCGCCCACAGGTGCACCGCGACGCCGAGCACCGGCCCCGCCGCGAGCGCCAGGATCGCGCGCGGCGCGATGTCCAGGGGGGTGAGCAGCACCCCGACCGCGGCGACGACCGCCACGACCCAGCCGCCGAGGAACGGGACGTGCAGGGTCAGCGCCTGGCACAGCGCACCCGTCAGGGTCAGCAGCGCGATGGCCGTCGCGGCGAGCGTGAGGCCCGCGAGGACGGGGCCCTCGACCCGGTACCCGGGACCCAGGAGACCCATGATCCAGGGCCCGACGAGCCAGGCGGCACCCGCACCCGCCACGCCCACGACGGCGACGAGCCGGGCGATCGGCGCGAGCGCGCGCAGGCCGCGGTCGCGATGGATCACGAAGTGGGAGACCGCGACGCCCTGGTAGGCGGTCAGCGGGATCATCAGCGGCGCCCGGGTCAGGGAGATCGCCAGCAGCAGCGGCGCCGCACCGGCGTACTGCGCGGCAGGTGTCGTCGCCGACAGGAGCACGGGGAAGCCGACCACGAGGAGCGCGCTCGCCCCGGACGCGAGCCCCGCCGCGAGCACGCGCCGCAGGAACACCTGCAGGCTGCTGTCGAGGCGGGCCCCCGCCGCCGAGCGCGCCTCACGCGAGACGAGCAGGTACCCGGCCCAGGTGAGGGTCGCGGCGACCGCGCCGGCGGCGGCGCCCAGCACCGTCCCGACGGCGACGAGCCCGAGGGCAACGAGGGCCAGGCGCACGAGCGAGTCGGCCGCGACGACGCCCGAGTACGTGCGCCAGCTCCGCCGGCCCGCGAGGGAGCCGACGACGACGGAGTGCGCCGCGAACGCCGCGACGGCGAGGCAGACGAGTGCGGCGAGCCGGCCCGGCTCCGCGGGGAAGAGTCGGGGCGCCCACCACGGGGCGCTCGCGCCGAGCACCGCTGCGAGCGCGAGCCCGGCGCCCAGGCCCACGGCCAGCACCCGGGGCCGGCGCGGCGCGGACCCGTCCGGCGTCGGCGCCAGACGCGCGGCCGTCACGGCCCGTGTGGTCTCGACCGACATGCCGCTCAGGACGCCGAAGCACGCGAAGAGCGCCGACCAGAAGGTCACGAACTGCGTGTTGAGCGACACCGGCAGGAGCAGGCGCGCAGCGAGCACCAGGGCGATGTAGCCGGTGCCCGCGGACACCGCCGTCGCGACCGCGATCCGCACGCTGTCGGCGCGACCGATCGTCGGCTCGGGAGGCGCCTGGGCCGGTGTCTCGGCCGCGCTCATGCTCGTCCCCTCGCCGGAGTCCGCCGACGGTGCGTCGGCCGGGCCCGGCCGGTCCTGCTCCGGTCCGTGCGCCGGCCGGTCGCGAGCCGCCCTAGTGTACGTTGACCGCCATGCCGAACGGCCCCGAACCGCACGCGTCGGGCGCCTCGCACCCCGCCCGGGCGGGGGACGCCGTCGGCGCCGTCGTCACCGCGTTCAACCCCTCCGCGGGCCTCCTCGACGCGTGCCGCAGCCTCGTCGGCCAGGTCGCCCTCGTCGTGGTCGTGGACGACGGCAGCACCCGGCCCGACGACGCGCTCCTCGACGGCTGCGCCGAGCTCGGCGCCGTCGTCGTGCGGCACGGCTCGAACCGGGGGATCGGCGCGGCGCTGAACACGGGCGTCCGCGAGGTGCGCGAGCGGCTCGGCTCGGCGTGCGAGCACGTGCTGACCCTCGACCAGGACTCCGTCGTGCCGCCCGGGTACGTCGCGGCGCTCCTGCGGGCCGGCCGCCAGGCGCACGCCGCGGGCCTGCGCGTCGCGATGGTGGGCCCCGCCCGCGCGGGCAGCATCCGACCCGCCGCCGCGCGCCGGGGCCCGGGACGTGGCGCCTCGGCCGGGCCGAGGTCCGACCGCGCGGACCACCCGGACCACCCGGACCACCCGGCGAACCACCCCGCCGTCGTGCACAGCCGCGAGCCGATCCAGTCCGGCCTGCTCGTCGCGTGCGCCGCGCTCGACGAGCTCGGGACGTTCGCGGACGAGCTCTTCATCGACGGCGTGGACACGGACCTCTACCTGCGCGCGACCGGCCGAGGGTGGGCCGCCGTCGCGGCGCCGGGCACGCACCTCGAGCACGCGCTCGGGCAGGTGCACGCCGTGGGTGGTCGGGACGGAGGCCGGCCGCGCCTCTCGCTCGTGCACGCCGCACCGTTCCGCTACTACTACATCGTGCGGAACCGGGTGCACCTCGTGCGGCGGCACGGCAGGCGTGCACCGGCCTGGGCGGCGACCGCGGTGCTGCGCGACGCCCGCCACCTGCTCGTGACGACGGCGCTCGTCCCCGGTCGCCGCGCACGTCTCGCGCACGCGGCGACCGGGCTCGTGCACGGTCTGCGCGGCGTCGTCGGGCCGCGCACGCCGGGTCGCTAGGCCGTCGGGCTCCGCGGCGTCCGCACGTTGCTAGGGTGAGGCGCCCTTCCACGACTCCCGAGGACGATGCGCCGGCCGATGAGCTCAACCGACACCGCCCCCAGTCGGCCGACCGGCGCCGCGGCGGACGCCGCTCCGGCCGCCCCGCGCACGAGCCTGCCGCACCTGCTCCGCTCGCTCAGGGGACGGTCCTGGTGGGTCGCCGGGCCGCTCGTGCTCTACGCGGTCCTCGTGCTGCTGGGCGTCACGCAGTCCTCGATCGGCATCACGGGCCTGCGCGAGGACCCCTCGGCCTCCGACCCGGCGATGATCGGCGGGGCCGTCGGGATCCGCAGCGACGAGTACCTCACGTCGACGCCGCTCCTGCTGGGCATCACCGCGACCGGCTCCGCCGACGACCAGAACCCGCTCACGGCCCCGCAGGGCTTCACGACGCAGATGCCCTCGGGCGTCGTCTCGTCCGTCGTGCTCTTCGACGGCACGATGCTCCAGGCGGGCCCGCTGCTGCCCGACCAGATGCTCATCGCGGCACGCTGGTGGCTGCCGTTCCTGCTGCTGTTCCTCGGCGCGCCCGCGTTCGTCCACACGCTCACCGGGAACCGCTGGCTCGGGCTCGTCGCCGCGCTCCTCATCGTCGCGACACCCGGCAGCGCGTGGTGGTCGTTCAGCCCGCTCGGCATCCTCGGCTTCACGCTCGCCGGGGCCGCCGCGATGCAACGCGTCCAGGCGAGCCTCGAGCTGCGGCGCTATGGCCGTGCGGCCGCGTGGTGCGCGGGCGGCGGCATCCTGCTCGCCCGGACGCCGCTGCACTACCAGCCGTGGGCCATCGTGGTCGGGCTCACCATCCTGGCCGTCGCGATCGCCGGCATGGTCGCGACCCGGGAACGCCTGCGCAGCGGCCTCGTCGCGGTCGGCGCGACCGGCGGCCTCGCACTGCTCCTCGCGGGCGGCGTCCTGCTCGAGAACCTCGAGTCCATCCGCGCGACGCTCGGCACGAGCTATCCCGGCGCGCGGGTCGCCGCAGGCAGCCCCAACCAGATCGAGGAGATCTTCGGCGCGACGAGCCTCGTGAACCTCAAGCACCTGACGGTGCTCGAGTCGAACCCCAGCGAGGTCGCCTCGGCGTTCGCGGTCGCTGCGGTCTGGGCCGTGCTCCTGCTCGTCGCGGGCGTGCGGTTCCGCGACCGCGGGCACCGCGTGGCCACCACGACCATGCTCGGCTTCACGGGCTTCTGGTTCGCGTGGTCCATGGTCGAGTTCGGTGGGTGGGCCACCCACATCCCGCTCCTGAGCATGGTCCCGGCGAACCGCTCGACCGACGTGCTCGGGTACCTGGCGGTCCTGCTCCTGTGCCTCGTGCTGCCCGGCGCCCCCCGCGCGGGCCTGCGACGCTCGGCACTCGTCGCGGGGTCGATCGCCCTCCTCGCGGCGTACGCGGGCTCCATGATGTGGGCGCACACGATCCCCGACATGTCGACGACGACCATCTGGGTCTCGAGCCTCCTCCTCGGCGCCGTCGTCCTCGTCGTGACCCGTCGGCCCGACTGGTGGGTCGGGTACGCCGCCGCGGTTGCCCTCGGTGCGCTGCTCATCTGGAACGTCAACCCCGTGCTCTTCGGTCTCGCCGACCTGCGCGGCAGTGCGACCGCGCAGGCGATGCTCGCCGACGGCGCCGAGGCGCGCGCCGACGGCGAGGTGTGGGCCACCGACGACCTCTACGTCGACGCGCTCCTGACCGCGACGGGCGTGCCGTCGCTGTCCAGCCGCCAGCTCGCCGGGCCGGTCGAGGACGCGTGGCGCGAGCTCGACCCGACGGGCGCGAACGAGCTCGCCTGGAACCGTGGCGGCTCGTTCATCACCTTCGAGTGGACGGACGCCGAGGAGCTCGTCTTCACCAACCCGGCCCCCGACGTCATCCGGGTGTCCGGCTCCCCGTGCGAGGTCGCCGAGCGCCTCCCGGCCCTGACGACGGTCGTCTCGGGGCGCGAGCTGACCGACACCTGCCTCGTGCCCGACGGGACCATCACGTGGGGCGGGGCGCCGCGCTGGGTCTACACGGTCACGGGCTGACGATGCCCGGAACGGCTCACGAACCCGTGTCGACGAGCCGATGAGCAAGGAGAGCCCGGCGCAGCAGCGCCGACCAGGCGAGCCCGGACCCCGCTCCGCCGCAGCACGACCGGACGCCACGACCGACGCACCGCACTGGGAGCAGCACATGCAGACTCGGCCTGCCCTCGAGGACCACGGCCGCCAGGGGATCAGGCGCGCATGGGGCCTCACCCTCGCCACCGCCGTCGCCCTCACCCTCCCGCAGGGTGCGGCCTTCGCCGACGACGGGGACGGCTCGACGACGCTGACCGTCGACGCGACCGCGATCACCCTCGTGGTCGAGGGTGCGACCGAGACGTCACCGTCGAGCACCGACGCGCTGGTCGAGGTCGACGGCAGGCTCTACGACGTGCCCGACGACCTCGCCGGCGACGTCGAGACGGGCGACGGCGTCACCGTCACGCTCGAGGCCGACGCAGGGCTGACCGGCGTGGCCGCGCTCGAGGCGGCCGCCGCGGAGGACCCGCAGACGCAGGCCACCGCACGGGTCGTCGACGTCGAGCAGGTCACCGCCACGGTGGACCCCGGGACGGCGACCGACGGGCTCGTGACCGACGAGGTCGTCCTCGGGGCGCACACCCTGACCGTGCTCCCCGTGCACTTCGGCAGCCAGCCGAGCGTCGACCTCGCGTCGACCGCGACGGCCTCCGCGCAGTACTGGACCGAGCAGAGCGGCGGACGCATCTCGATGACCGCGCAGGTGCGGGGCTGGGCGCAGGTCGCCAAGCCGGCGTCGTGCACGCGGGACGACCTCAACGCGCTCTTCGCCGCCGCGCTCGTGGCGAACGGCGTCGGGGCGCCGACCGACACCCACCACGTCGCCGTGTACTTCCCGAACCTCTCCGCGTGCAGCTGGGCGGGTCTCGGCTCGGTCGGCAGCGGCTACGTCTGGGTCAACGGCATCAACCTCGTGGACGTGATCGCCCACGAGGTCGGCCACAACCTCGGCCTCGGCCACGCCAACGCGTACACGTGCCAGTCGGGTGCGACGCGCGTGCCGCTGTCCGCCACGTGCTCCGCGGTCGAGTACGCCGACGCCGCCGACGTCATGGGCTTCGCGCGGAACGCGGTGACGGGCAGCCTCAACACGGCGCTCGCGGACCTGCTCGGCCTGACCGTGTACACCGACGCCGGGTCGGTCGCGGCCGGCACCGCGCTGACCCTGTACCCCCTGACGTCCGTCACGGCGCCCCGGGCGCTGCGCATCACGGCGCCCGAGGGGCACCTGTTCGTGGACTTCCGGCCCGCCGTGGGCCGCGACGTGCGCCAGTCGGCGTGGGCCGGCGTCCAGGTCCACCTACGGCCCTACGGCAGCAACCAGAGCTACCTCCTCGACATGCAGCCGCAGACCGTGACGCCGTTCAGCGCCGTGAGCCTGCGTGCCGGGACCACCTGGGTGGTCCCGTCCACCGGAACCTCCGTGACGGTGCAGGGCGTCGGCTCAACGGCCCAGGTCGTGGTCAACGCCGGCACCGGCGGCACCGATGCGATCACGTCGTACATCACACGCGTCTACCGTGACCTGTTCGACCGCCCCGTCGACCAGGGCGGGCTCGACGCCTGGTCGGGCGCCCTGCGCAACGGCACGCCGCGCGTGGCCGTCGCCAACTCGATCACGTACTCCGACGAGTACCGGCTCGCCCTGATCACCGAGTCCTACCGGACGTACCTCTACCGCGAGCCGGAGCCGGCAGGTCACCGCGGCTGGCTCTCCGAGATGCGTCGCGGCGTGACGATCCAGGAGATGGAGGGCCTGTTCCTCGCCTCCGACGAGTACTACGCGCAGGCGGGCGGGACCGACGCGGCGTGGGTGCGGCGGATGTACGGCCACGTGCTCGACCGGCAGCCGTCCGCGGCCGAGGTCGCGGGCTGGGTGGGTGAGCTCGGGCGCGGCGCGGTCTCCCGGTACGGGGTCAGCATGGGCTTCCTGCTCTCGACCGAGTACCTCACGACCGTCGTCGACGGCTACTACCAGCACCTCCTGGGCCGTCCGGTCGACGCGGGCGGTGCGCACACCTGGGTCACGGCGATCCAGCACGGCGCTCGCGTCGAGGCCATCATCGGGTCGATCGTCTCGAGCGACGAGTACTTCTACCGTCCCTGACGGCCGTGCCGTAGGTGGCGCACGGACGCCCGTGCGCCACCTACGATCACTGCGTGCGACTGATCCTCGACGCCACGGCGATCCCTGCTGACCGAGGCGGCGTGGGTCGCTACGTCGACGCGCTGCTGCCCGCGCTCGCCGCGCAGGGGCTGGACCTCGTCGTCGTGTGCCAGGAGCGCGACGCCGCGGCGACGGCCGCGCTGGTCCCCGCCGCGGAGGTCGTGACCGCGCCGGCCGGGATCGCGCGCCGGCCGGTGCGCATGGCGTGGGAGCAGGCCGGCCTCCCGGCCCTCGTCCGGCGCACCCGCGCCGACGTGCTGCACAGCCCGCACTACACGCTGCCGCGTCTCGCGGCCGTCCCCACGGTCGTCACCCTGCACGACGCGACGTTCTTCAGCCACCCCGACCTCCACTCGCCCGTCAAGGCGCGCTTCTTCCGCGCGGCGATCCGTGGGGCCGTGCGCCGCGCCGCCGCGCTCGTCGTGCCGTCGGAGGCGACCCGCGACGAGGTGCGCCGCTACGCGGGCGGGGCGGCGGAGCGCTTCCACGTCGCCTACCACGGGGTCGACACCGAGATCTTCCACCCCGTCGACGAGTCGGAGAGCGCGCGCGTCCGCGCCTCCCTCGGCCTCGCCGACGAGGAGTACGTCGGCTTCCTCGGGACGCTCGAGCCGCGCAAGAACACGCCCGCGCTCATCCGCGGCTGGGTGCGCGCCGTCGAGGGCATGGACGCGCCACCCGCACTCGTCCTCGCCGGCGGACCCGGCTGGGACGAGGGCGTCGGCCCGGCCGTCGACGCCGTGCCCGCCCACCTGCGGGTGCTCCGCACCGGCTACCTGCCGCTCGACGACCTCGCGGGCTTCCTGTCCGCGGCCCGCGTCGTCGCGTACCCCAGCCTCGGCGAGGGCTTCGGCCTGCCCGTGCTCGAGGCGATGGCGTGCGGCGCGGCGGTGCTCACGACGCGCGAGCTCTCGCTCCCGGAGGTCGGCGGCGACGCCGTCGCCTACTGCGGGACCGACGACACGTCGATCGCGACCGAGCTGCGCGCGCTGCTCGACGACGCGCCCCGACGCGCGGTGCTCGCCAGGGCGGCCGTCGAGCGCGCCGCCGGCTTCACGTGGGAGGCAGCCGCGGCCGTGCACGTCGAGGCGTACGAGCAGGCGCTGCGCAGCCGCTGAGCCGGTGCCGGCCGCCGCCGCTCACTCGGCCGGGAGCGACTCCACGTAGGCACGCACCGCGTCGTGGTCCGGCAGCAGACCCGCAGCGACCGCCTCCGCGAGGCTGGGGGCGGCCTCGTCCTTGGCCGAGAGCTGCGGGACCAACGGTGACCCGTCCCGCGCCGTCGTCGGCCACACGATGCCCACCTGCGGGTCGAGCGGGTGGATGCCGTGCTCCCGGCCGGGCGCGTACGGCGTCGAGCACAGGTACAGCACGGTCGAGTCGTCCTCGAGCGAGATGAACGCGTGGCCCAGGCCCTCGGACAGGTACACGGCGCGCCGGTCCACGTCGTCGAGCAGCACGGTGTCCCACGTCGCGAACGTGGGCGAGCCCACCCGCAGGTCCACCACGACGTCGAGCACCGCGCCCTTGGCGCACGTCACGTACTTGGCCTGGCCGGGCGGGACGTCCGCGTAGTGGATCCCGCGCAGCACCCCCGCCGCGGAGACCGAGCAGTTCGCCTGCTGGAGGTCGAACGCGTGCCCCGTGGCCTCGCGGAAGGGCGCGCCCTGGAAGTACTCGAGGAAGACGCCGCGAGGGTCTCCGTGCTGCTTCGGGGTGATCTCCCAGGCGCCCGGGACCGCGAGCTCGCGGTACGTCATGGTGGTCCTCTCGTCCGGCAGGCAGTCGGGCAAGCCTACCGAGACCGCTACCCTGCAGTCGGCCGTGAGCGGCCGAGGACCACGACGACGAGGAGACGGTGTGCGCTGGTTGGTGGCGGGATCCAACGGGATGCTCGGGCAGGACCTCGTGGCGATGCTGCGTGAGCGCGGCCACGACGCCGAGGGCATCGACCGCGCCGAGGTGGACATCACCGACCCCGCCGCGACCGTCGACGTCGCGCGCGGGTTCGACGTGCTCGTGAACTGCGCCGCGCACACCGCCGTCGACGCGGCCGAGGAGGACGAGGGCTCCGCCTTCACGGTCAACGCCGTCGGCGCCGCGAACCTCGCACGCGCCGCGCACGCCGCGGGGGCGCGCATGGTCCAGATCTCGACGGACTACGTGTTCCCGGGCGACGCCACGGCCCCGTACGCGGAGGACGCGCCCATCGGGGCCCGCTCCGCCTACGGACGCACCAAGGCCGCGGGGGAGTGGGCCGTGCGCGCGGAGTGCCCCGACCACCTCGTGGTGCGCACGGCGTGGCTCTACGGCGCGCTCGGCGCGTGCTTCCCCAAGACGATCGTGCGCGTCGCACGGGAGCGGGGCGGGCTGGACGTCATCGCCGACCAGGTGGGCCAGCCGACCTGGACCCAGGACCTCGCCGACCTCGTGATCCGGCTCGTCGAGGCGCACGCGCCGTCGGGCACGTACCACGGCACGTCGTCGGGCAGCACGTCGTGGCACGGGTTCGCGCAGGCCGCCGTGGCAGCCGACGGGCTCGACCCGGCGATCGTGCGTGAGACGACGAGCGACGTGTACGTCCGCCCCGCGCCACGCCCCGCGTACTCGGTGCTCGGCCACGACGCCCTGCGCCGCGTCGGCGTCGAACCCATCGGCGACTGGGCCGCGCGCTGGGCGCAGGCCGCGCCGACCGTGCTGGCCGAGGTCACGCCGAGCGCGCCTGCCTGACGCCGCCGCGCCGTCCCGTCAGAGGCCTGCGGGCCCGTCAGAGGCCTGCGGGCCTGTGACGGGACCGGCAGCGCCGTGCGGTTCAGCGCCGTGCGAGGGTTCGGTCAGCGCTCGGTCTCGAGCAGGCTCAGCAGGTAGCTGCCGTAGCCCGACTTCACGAGGACCTCGGCGCGCGCGCGCAGGTCCTCGTCGCTCAGGAAGCCCTTGCGCCAGGCGACCTCCTCCGGCGAGCCGATCTTGAGGCCCTGGCGGTGCTCGACGGTGCGCACGTAGTCGGACGCCTCGAGCAACGAGTCGAACGTCCCCGTGTCGAGCCATGCGGTGCCGCGCGGCAGGACCTCGACCTGCAGGCGCCCCTGCTCGAGGTACACGCGGTTGACGTCCGTGATCTCGTACTCGCCGCGCGCCGACGGCGCGAGGTCCCGCGCGATCGCGACGACGTCGTTGTCGTAGAAGTACAGGCCCGGCACGGCGTAGCTGCTCTTGGGCCGCGCGGGCTTCTCCTCGAGCGACAGCGCACGGCCGTCGGCGTCGAACTCCACGACGCCGTAGCTCGTCGGGTCGGCGACCCGGTACGCGAAGACCGCTCCGCCGTCGATGTGCTCGAACCGCTCGAGACGGGTGCCGAGGCCGGGGCCGTAGAAGATGTTGTCGCCCAGCACCAGCGCGGCCGAGTCGTCGCCCACGAAGTCGGCGCCGAGCACGAAGGCCTGCGCGAGCCCGTTCGGCACGGCCTGCACCGTGTAGCTGATCGAGATGCCGAACTGGGAGCCGTCGCCCAGGAGCCGGTGGAACTGCTCGGCGTCGTGCGGGGTCGTGATCACCAGCACGTCGCGGATGCCCGCGAGGATGAGGGTCGACAACGGGTAGTAGATCATCGGCTTGTCGTAGACAGGCACGAGCTGCTTGCTGACGCCGAGGGTGATCGGGTGCAGGCGCGTCCCTGAGCCCCCCGCCAGGATGATTCCTCGCATGGTGGGTCAGTGTGTCGCACCCGGTGCCGTCCTGACGAATCGCACGTGGCGGGCGCCGACCCGTGGATATCATCCCCTGGACCCGTCGCCGACTCGCCGAGGTGCTCGTGCACGTCCTGACCCCCCACCTGCAGCACTACGCGTGGGGCTCCACCGACGCGATCCCCGACCTGCTCGGGCTGACGCGCACCGGCGCCCCCGTCGCCGAGTGCTGGATGGGCGCCCACCCGAGCGGCCCGTCGGGCGTCGGCACCAACCCGGGCCTGCGCACCCTGGACCGCCTGATCGCGGCCGACCCCGAGGGTGCGCTGGGGGACGACGTCGTCGCGAGGTTCGGCACGACCCTGCCGTACCTGCTCAAGGTCATCGCCGCGGACGGGCCGCTGTCCCTCCAGGTCCACCCGAACATCGAGCGCGCCCGCGTCGGCTTCGAGCTCGAGGAGGCCGCGGGCATCCCCGTCGACGCCCCGCACCGCAACTACCGCGACCGCAACCACAAGCCCGAGCTCGTGTACGCGCTGACCCCGTTCGAGGCGCTCTGCGGCTTCCGGGCCCCCCGGCGCGCCGCGGAGCTGCTCGCGGGCCTGGACGCGCCGCTCACGCGCTCGCTGGCTCGCGTCCTGCGCGCGGCGCCGTCCTACGAGGGCATCCGGACGGCGTTCCGCCAGCTCCTCGAGCCCGAGACGCGCCCGTCGGCCGAGGCCGTCGCGGAGGTCGTCGAGGCGTGCCGACGCCGGCTCCTCGACGGCTCGCCCTCGCCGCGCGTCGACCGCACCGTCGTCCTCCTCGCGGAGACGTACCCGGGCGACCCGGGCGTCGTGACGTCGCTGCTGCTCAACCCCGTCACGCTCGAGCCCGGCGACGCGATGTTCGTCCCGGCCGGCGGCGTGCACGCGTACCTGCGCGGGGTCGGCGTCGAGATCATGGCGAGCTCGGACAACGTGCTCCGCGCGGGGCTCACGTCCAAGCACGTCGACATCACCGAGCTCCTCGCGAACGTCGACTACGTCGCGGCACCGCCGATCCGCATCGCACCCGAGATCTTCCACGGCGCGACGCGCGTCTTCTACGCGCCCGTCGACGACTTCGAGCTGTCCGTGACGACCGTGGACGACGCGGACCGGCACCCGCTGCCCGGCCGCGGCCCGCGCATCCTGCTCTGCCTGGACGGCGAGCTGACGATCACCGCCGCGGGCGACGGCGGCATCACGCTCAAGCGCGGGGAGTCGGCGTTCGCGTCGGCGCTCGACGGGCCCCTGAGCGTGTGGGGCCGGGGCTCCCTCGTGCAGGCGGACGTGCCCTGACGCGCCCCTGACCTGCCCTGACCTGCCCTGACCTGCCCTGAGCCGGACGGGCCGTCGGTCAGCCGGTGACGCGCTCGGTCGCGAGCAGGCGCGCCAGGCGCTCCGGGTCGCCTGCCAGCTCGACGCCCACCTCGGGCGCGCACAGGACGAGCGAGCCGTCCGCGCGCCAGGCCGCGAGCGCGTCGCCGAGCGCCGCCAGGGGTGCGGCAGAGGCGTGCCACCGGCGGGGCTGGTCGCCGTCCGGCGCCGGGGTGGGCCACCCGAGGAGCTCGCGATGGCGCACGAGGACGCCCGCGGCCTCGAGCGCGGGCTGCTCGGGGTCCGTCGGCGGCACCCAGCCGAGCGCGTCCCCGTAGGTCATCACCGCCGCGGCCGCGTCGGTCGCCCCCGGCGGCAGGTCGCCGTCGAAGCGACGCGCCAGGGCGGGCAGCGCGACGGCCACCACCTCCGCCCCGGTCTCGGCGTACGCGCCGGGACGGTCGGTCACCACGACGTCGACGCCCGCGGCCTCGGCAGGGCCGACGGTGCGTGCCTCGCCCGTCCCGGGCAGGACGACCGTCGCACCCACCCGCCAGGCGGCGAGCGCCCAGACGAGCGTCCGCCAGTGCGGGGGGAGGTCGAGCAGCACCCGGGTCCCGGGGGCGGCGTCGTACTCCTCGAGGAGGAGGTTCGACGTCTTGGAGACCCAGTTGTCGAGCACGTGCCCGGACAGCTCGGTGCGCTCGCCCCCTGGCCCGTACCAGGTGAGGCGGGGGCGACCGGGATCAGCCTTGAGCAGGTCCATCAGGGTGGCGACGTCGGTGGGGCGGGACAGGTCGGTGCGCACGCCCCAAGCGTAGGCGCGAGGCCGAGGGGGCCATTTCGGGCATAGCGGGCGGCCATCCGCCCGTTGTCGGCATTTCACCCGCTCGGGTGTCCGCGGTGGCGATGATCTAACACATCCCGGCTTGACTCTCGTGGACGACACGCGTGTAATTCCATCAATGCAGTTCGTGAACTCAAGGAGTCGCGGGCTGCGACGGCGGAGGATCGAGCGGCAACCCTGAGGGGCACCGAGGCGGGCACGGAGGCTCTGAACATGTGGAACTTGCTCAACGACGATGCAGCGTTCCCGACCGACCATGCACGCCCGTCCGAGGTCGCGCCCGTCGTCCCTCTCTTCGGCACCCCCGAGGACGACGCGGTCATGGGGTGGCAGGAGCGGGCCCTGTGCGCGCAGACCGACCCGGAGGCGTTCTTCCCTGAGAAGGGCGGCTCGACGCGCGAGGCCAAGAAGGTCTGCACCGGCTGCGAGGTCCGCGCCGAGTGCCTCGAGTACGCGCTGGCCAACGACGAGCGGTTCGGCATCTGGGGCGGCCTGTCCGAGCGCGAGCGCCGCAAGCTCAAGAAGCGCGTCGTTTGACTGCGCCCGCGTGGCGCATGATGGGACCCGATGACTGAGGCTCGCACGCAGGCGACGACGCCCGACGGCCGGCCCCCGACGGTCGAGGTCACCGCCGTCGTCGTCACCCGCGGAGTCACCGAGTACCTCCCCGACACCCTCGCGGCGCTGGCCGCCGGGACGCGCCCGCCGCAGCGCGTCGTGGTCGTCGACGCCGCGCACACCGACGACGCCGCACAGCCGGGCGAGCTCGACGCCCTCGTCGCACCCCTGCGCGACGTCACCCACGTGACGGTGACAACAGCCTCGGCGGCCCGCACGTTCGGCCACGCGGTCCGCACCGGCCTGGACCAGGTCCACGCGCCCGGGGGCGGCTGGCTCTGGCTCCTGCACGACGACAGCGCCCCGGCGCCCACCGCCCTCGCCCAGCTCCTGCGCGCCGTCGAGGTCGCACCCTCCGTGGCCGTGGCCGGCTGCAAGCAGCACACGTGGTCGGGGCCCGTGCGCGTCCTCGAGGTCGGCCTCGCGACGTCGCGCTTCGGCCGCCGGATGACGGGGCTCGAGGAGCCCGAGGTCGACCAAGGCCAGCACGACGGTCGCGACGACGTGCTCGCCGTCGGGGTCGCGGGCGCCCTCGTGCGGCGAGACGTGTGGGAGACGCTCGGGGGGACGGACCCGGCCCTCGGACCGTACGGGGACGGCCTCGACCTGTGCCGCCGGGCCCGGCTCGCCGGTCACCGCGTCATCGTGGTCCCCGGTGCCGTCGTGCGGCACGCCCAGGCGTCGCTCGGCCTGCCGGTCGGCGGCGCCGTCCTCAACCGGTCCGGCTGGGACGCCCGCCGCTCGGCGCAGGCCAGGCGCGAGGCGTACCTCCACGCCCAGCTCGTCCACGTCCCCCTCGGGCTCGTCCCGGTCGTGAGCCTGCTCGCCGTCGTCAGCGGCCTCGTCCGGGCGCTCGCGCGCTTCGTGACCAAGGAGCCGCACCTCGTCGTCGCCGAGCTCGCCGCACCCTGGCGGGTCCTCGCACGGCCCGGCCGGGTCGTTGCCGCACGCCGCAGGGCGACGGCCACGCGCAGGCTGCCGCGCAGGTCGCTGCGACCGCTCGAGGCCAGCTGGCGCGACGTGGTGCGGCAGGAGCGCGACCGCAGGCTCACGGCGGCCGAGCGGCGCCGGGTGCGGCAGGCACCGAGCGAGCTCGAGGTCGCCGAGCTCGCGGCGCTGCGGACCCGGCGACGGGTGACGCTCGCGGCAGTCGTGGTTGCCGCCGTGAGCCTCACGGCGCTCGTCGTGGGCCCCCTCGTCACGCGCGTCCTGGCGGGGGAGCGGCTGACCGGCGGGTCCCTGCCGTTCGGCGACGCGGACCTCGGCGAGCTGTGGGCCGCCGCCACGTCGGGCTGGGTCCCGGGCGGGCTCGGCGCCGCCGGGCCCACGGACCCACTGCTCCTCGCGCTCTCGCCGCTGACCGCCCTGACCGGGACCCTCGGCGGGGCGGGCGCGCTCGTGATGCTCGGGGCGCTCGTGCTCGCCGCCCTCGGCGCGTGGTTCGCCGCCGGCGCCGTCACACGCTCCGTCGGGCTGCGCTCGTGGGCGGCCCTCGTCTGGGTGGCCGCCCCGGCCCTCCTCCTGGGCATCGACCAGGTTCGCCTGGGCGCCGTCCTCGCGCACGTCATGCTGCCGTGGGTGGCGCTCGGCGTCGCACGCGCGATCGGCGTGGCGCGGGTGGACGCGGTCGAGTCCGGGCTCGTGGGCGCCCAGCGCCTCGGCGTCGTGCACCGGTCCGTCGCGCTGCACGAGTCCGGACGGGCCCGTGCGCAGGCTCGGTGGGACGCGGAGGAGACCGGCGAGCTGCCGCTCCCGCCGCCGCGGGACGACGAGCCCGACCTGGTCGTGGACCGTGGCGTCCTCGAACGGGAGCCCCACGAGGAGGGGGCTGACGCTCCGGAGCCCCGCTCGCCGCAGGACCTGCCGCTGGACCGCCTGCCGTCCGAGTGGCTGCCGTCCGAACGTGTGCGCTCGGACCGGGCGCTGCCGGACGCGCCGCCGACGGAGCCCGGACCGGTGCTGCGCGCGGTCGCGGCCGTGCGCACCGCCGAGCCGTCTCTCGCCGCCGCCGCCGGCGCGGGGCTCGCGTTCGCCGTCGCGGTCGCCGGCGCGCCCGTGCTCCTGCCCTTCGGCATCCTCGCGCTGCTCGTCGTCGCGGTGCCCGCGCGGCGGCGTCGGCGCCTCGTGTGGGTGGCGCTCCCGGCCCTGGTGCTGCAGGGGCCCATGGTCGTCGAGGCGGTCCGGACCTGGTCCACGGGCGGCTGGCGCCTGCTGCTCGCCGACCCCGGTCTGCCCGTGGCGTCGACCGCGGCACCCGCGTGGCAGCAGCTGCTCGGCTGGCCCGTCGACGCCGCCGCGACCCTCGACGGGCCGTGGACCGGGCTGCCCGACCCCTGGCCGCTCGTCGTGCCGCTCGCCTGCACGGGTGTCGTGGCGATGCTCGCGGTCCTCGCGCTCGCCGTCGGCGCCCCCCGCGCGCGGGGCATCCGTGCCGCCTGGCTCGTCGCCGCTACCGGGCTCGCCGCCGCGGTCGCCGCCGGCGCCGTCGAGGTCGCGATCGCCGACGGCTCGACGCCGGCGGGCGACCCGCTCGGCCCGACCACCGTGCTCACGGCCGCCTGGGCCGGGCCAGGGACGAGCCTCGCGCTCCTCGGCCTCCTCGCCGCCGCGCTCGCGGGCGCGAGCGGGGTGCGCGCCGCCATGGCGCATGCCACCTTCGGGTGGCGGCAGGTCGGTGCGGCCGCGCTCGTCGTCGTCGCCGTCGCGGGTCCGGGTCTGCTCCTCGGCACGTGGACGTGGCAGGCCCGCACCGGTGACGGGCCCGCCCTGCGCACCTCGGGCGTCGCCGTGGTGCCCGCCGTCGGCAGACAGATGCAGGACGGGCCGGACGGCGCACGCGTGCTCTCCCTGAGCGTTGACGCGAACGGCGACGTCGAGGCGACCCTGCTCCGGCACGACGGCGTCCAGCTGAGCGAGCTCTCCCGGGCCGTCACCGCCCGGGCCCTCACGGGCCTGCCCGGCGCCGCGGAGGCACTCGGGCCCGACGCCGCGGACACCGCGCTCGCCGAGGCCGCCGCGCACCTCGCGTCCGGGGCACCCGGTGAGGTCGCGGCCGACCTCGCGGACCTCGGTGTGGGCGCGGTCCTCATGCCGCCCGTCCGCGTGCCGAGCGACGGCGTCCTCGACCCTGGACCGGCGGACGCGGACGCCGACGCCCACGAGCGCTCGCTCGTGGCGGGCCGTATCGACTCGACCCTGGGCCTCGAGCGCGTGACGGAGACGGAGTCGGGCATCATCTGGCGCGTCGCCGCGGCGGACGTCGGCACGACCGCGGCCTGGGCCCGGCTCGTCGGCGGGGACGACGGAGCGCTCCTGGCGAGCGTGGAGAGCGCGGATGGCGCCGTCGACACCGACATCCCGGCCGGTGAGCAGGGCCGCGTCCTCGTCCTCGCGGACCGGGCCGACGGCGGCTGGCACGCAACGCTGGACGGGCGGCCCCTGCGCTCCGTGGAGCGCGGCTGGCACCAGGCGTTCGAGGTCGGGCCCGACGGCGGGCGGCTCGTCGTCACGCACGACGCCGCGGGTCGCGTGCCCTGGCTCGCGCTCCAGGGGACGGTCGTGCTCGTCACGGTCCTCCTCGCCGTCCCGACCCGTCGACGCCGAGGAGGGGTGCGATGACGACCGAGCCGACGGGCGACGCCCCGACGACCACCCCGACGTCCCCGACCACTCCGACGGGTACGAAGCCGACCGCGGACGTGCCCGGACGCGGCGCGCGCCTGCGGCGTGGCCTCGCACGCGGCCTGACCGCGCTGCTCGTGCTCGGCGTCACGGCGGGCGTCGTCGTCGCCGGCACCCGGTACGCACCACCCGCCGCGCCCGAGGCCGTCGACCTGCCGCGCGTCGCCGTCGACGCGGCAGCGACCCGGCTCGTGTGCCCCGGTGCGCTCCGCCTGGCCACGGAGCCCGAGCCCGGCGACGACGTCGCGTACGACCCGCAGTTCGACCCGTCGCCCGGGGAGTCCACGGTCACGGTCCGCGCCGCGACCGTCGAGCCGGCCGCCGGGCAGGACCGTGACGACGCCGGCGCCGGTCGCCTGACCGACCTCGCCGGTGAGGCGACCACCGCCGAGCTCGAGCCCGTCGGCGCGGGTGACGTGGTCGGCGTCCAGGCGCCCGCGAGCACCCCCGTGATCGAGGTCCGACCCGCCGGGCACGTGGCCGCGTGGGCCGCCGGTGCGGTCGGTGTCACGACGGCGCTGGGTGACCTCCGGGGCCTCGCTGCCGCGTCCTGCCAGCGCGCGTCCGCGCAGACCTGGCTCGTCGGCGGGAGCACGTCGCTCGGGTCGAGCGCGCGGCTGGTCCTGCAGAACCCGGGGCGCACGGCCGCCACCGTCCGCGTCGACCTGTGGGGCCCGTCGGGCGCCGTCGAGCTCGCCGGCGCACCCGAGTTCCTCGTCCCGGCCGGGGCGGAGCGCGTCGTGCTCCTCGAGGGCGTCGCCGCCGAGCAGAGCCGCATCGTGACCCGCCTGACGTCGTCGGGCGGCGTCGTCAGCGCGTACCTCCAGGACAGCCAGCTGCGTGGCCTCGTGCCTGCGGGCGTCGACTACGTGGTCGCCGGACAGGAGCCCGCGACGCGCCAGGTCGTGCCGGCGCTGTCGGTCACCGCCACGCAGCTCGAGGGTGCGGACACCAGTGTCCTGCGGCTCCTCGCACCCGCGGACGACGCCACGGCGACGATCACCCTGCACGGCCGGGACGGCGAGGTGCTGCTGCCCGGTGCGCAGCAGGTGGAGCTCGACGCGGGCGTCGTCCTCGACCTGCCCCTCGACGGGCTCCCCGTGGGCGACTACACGGCCGTCGTCGAGAGCGACGTGCCCGTCGTGGCCGGTGCACTGCTGACCCGGGGAGCGGGCGTGGGCCTGCCCGCGGCGGGCACCGGCTCCCAGCTGCCCCTCGACCGCGCGTGGGTGCCCTCGTCCGACACGTCGGCGTCGGGCGGCGGCGTGCTGGCCCTCCCGGCGGGCACCGACGGCCGCCTCGTCGTGGGTGTGACCGGGGAGTCCGGCGCCCCCGCCGACGTCGCGCTCGAGGTGCTCGACCAGACGGGCGCCGTGGTCGGCGAGGCGGACCTGACCCTGCAGGCGGGTACCACCACGTCGCTGGCCCTGAGCGCCCTCGCCACCGCCGGGGGAGCGGGCGTCGTGCCGCAGCCTGCGGCCGTCGTCGTGCGGACCGACGACGACCGTGTCGCGTGGGCGGCCGTGCTGCTGACGCCCGACCCGGCCGGGGACCTCGTCTCGGTGCTCGCACCCGTCACCGCACCCGCCCTGCAGCCCGACGTGGGGGTCCGGACCCGCTGACCGGACGTCCCGTCGCTGCTGGCCCCCTCAGCGCGCGCGACGCAGCTCGAGCGCCTGGCGCACCGCGAGACCGGTCCGGATCGCGACCCGCACGGGCCACTCGAACCACCTGTCGTACCGGCGCGTGAGGTAGCGGGCGGCCGACGCGTGGTGCGCGCGGATCATCGGCGCGGGCCGCGCACGCCATGACGTGCCGCCCACGTGGGTGACCCGGGCGGACGGCACGTGCACGTTCGCCCACCCGGCGCGGCCGAGGCGCTCACCCAGGTCCAGGTCCTCGAAGAACATGAAGTAGCCGGGGTCGAACCCACCGACCTCCTCGAACGCCTCACGCCGCAGCAGCAGGCAGGCGCCCGACAGCCATCCCGCCGTGCGCTCGACGTCCGTCACCGTCTCCTGGCGACGGTGGTAGGCCCGCGTCCACGGGTTCGCGGGCCAGAGCCGGCCGAGGAGCGCGTGGCCCACACCCTGGGTGAGGGACGGCAGCTCACGCGCCGACGGGTACCGCGTCCCGTCGGGGTCCAGCACGGCCGGGCCGAGGGCGCCCGCGCGGGGGTGCCGCTCACCGGCGTCGAGCAGCGCGTCGAGCGATCCGGGGTGCCACTCGATGTCCGGGTTGGCGACGACGAGCCACGGCGCCGACGCGTCACGCGCGCCGAGGTTCGCGGCCCGGCCGTAGCCGAGGTTCTCTCCCGAGGCGACGACCCGGGCGCCGTGCCGCGCTGCGACGTCGTGCGTGACGTCGTGCTCCTGGCCGTTGTCGACGAGCACAAGCTCGACGGGCCGTCGTGTCGCGTCGGCCAGGGTCCGTGCGAAGTCGTCGAGCTCCGGGCCGGGGTTGTAGGTCACGCAGACGACACGGACGACGGCAGGCTCGGTCTCGCTCATGGTGCCTCAACCCTAGGGCGTGCCCGGCGCCGGGTCGCCCCGCACCACGGGTCCGGTGCCCCGACGGCACGGACCGTCCGTCAGCCGCGGTACCCGGGGTCCACGTCCTCCGGGGCGCGCGAGAGCATGTGCGCGACCTGCTCGACGAGCACGTCCCGCACGAGGTCCGCCAGGTCGGCCTCGTCGATCGCGCGGGTCTCGACCGGCCGCCGGTAGACGACGATGCGCGCGGGCATCCCCGCGTCGGTGGGGAAGTAGCGCCCCAGGGGGACGCCGCCGTGCTCCCACGGGGCGGGGTGCGACGGCGGGACGTCCTCGACGGCGAACTCCGCGCCCTCGAGCTGGCGTGCCCAGCGGCGCTCGAGGCGTTCGACGGCGGACAGCACGTGCTCGTCGAACCGCTCAGCCCGCGAGCGGTAGGCCGGGAGGGTCGAGGGGACCAGCGGCCCGCGCAGGCCGCGGCCCCGCCGGTCACGACGCCGCGCACCGAGCGGCGCGCCGTCGACCGCCGTCCGCCTCCGGCCAGGCACCGTGCTCACGCGCCCACTGTACGACGGCGGCCCGGATGGACGGACTCGGCGGACCGGCCCGGTGAGCGGACGGGCACGGCGGGCGGCCCGGCGAGCGGGTGCGGCGGACAGGTGGCCCGTCGGGCGCGGACGGCGTGGTGATGGGCTCCGGCCGGGCGCGGCGGGTAGTGTCCCGTCTCGTGAGGTCAGGACGACAGTGCTCCCGCAGCGCCTGCGGGCGTCCTGCTGTCGCGACGCTCACCTACGTGTACTCCGACTCGACGGCCGTCCTGGGCCCCCTCGCGCAGCTCGCGGAGCCGCACTCGTACGACCTGTGCAGCGAGCACGCCGGCCGGCTGACCGCCCCGCGGGGCTGGGAGGTCGTCCGCCTGACCCCCGAGTTCATCCCGACGGGACCGAGCCCGGACGACCTGCTCGCACTCGCCGACGCCGTGCGTGAGGCGGGACGCCCGCGTGCGCTCCCCGTCGAGCCCGAGCCGGCCGCGACCGAGATCACCCGCCGCGGGCACCTGCGCGTGCTGCGCGGCGAGGGCGGCTGACGCGTGGCTGGGCCCACCCCCTCGGAGTCGGCCGGACGGCACCAGCCCGGTGTCTGCTCGACCTGCGGCAGCGGAGAGCTGACGAGGCTGCCGATGGTGCTGGCCGACGGCACGGACGTCACGTTCGTCTCGTGCCACCGCTGCGAGCGTCGGGAGTGGCTCACGGCGGACGACGACGGCACGTGGCGGGCCATCCCGATCGAGTCCGTCCTGCAACGGTCCGCACGCAAGCCGCGCTGACGGGCAGCGCCCACGGCCGACCTCCCTCGGGACCGGCCGGGCCCCTCCGGGCTGGCCGACCCCCCGTCGGACCGGCCGACCTCTCCTTCGGGCTGAGGCCGCCCGCGAGACGCGCGGGGCCGTGCCGCGGGTGGAGCGGCCCGTTCCAACTAGGCTTGCGCCCGTGACTCCCACGCCCGAGACCCCTGACCTGCCGGACCTCACGACCCTGATCAAGGCGTACGACGTGCGCGGGGTCGTCCCGGACCCGTTCAGCCCCGCGGTGGCACGCGCGATCGGCGCGGCGTTCGCCGACGTCGTCGTGCTGCCCGACGCCGAGGCCGCGGGTGCGGCGGACGGTGAGCCTGCCGCCGGGGCCACCCGCCCGCGCGTCGCGATCGGCCAGGACATGCGTCCCTCCGGTCCCGAGCTCGTCGCGGCGTTCGCGGAGGGCCTCACGAGCCGGGGGGTCGACGTCGTGCGGATCGGCCTGTGCTCGACCGACGGGCTCTACCACGCGTCCGGGGCGCTCGGGGTGCCCGGTGCGATGTTCACCGCGAGCCACAACCCCGCCGAGTACAACGGGATCAAGCTGTGCCGCGCGGGTGCCCGCCCGGTCGGTGAGGCCACCGGGCTCGCGGACGTCCGCGACCTCGCGGCGCGCTACCTCGCCGGCGGGATCCCGCAGGCGCCCGAGGCGGGGCAGGTCGGTGACCGCGAGATGCTCGGCGACTACGCCGTCTTCCTGCGCTCGCTCGTCGACCTCAGCGCCAGCCGCCCCCTCAAGGTCGTCGTGGACGCGGGCAACGGCATGGCGGGCCTGACGGTCCCGGCCGTCCTCGGCTCGGCCACCGGCCTCGAGGCACTGCCGCTCGAGATCGTCCCGCTGTACTTCGAGCTCGACGGGACCTTCCCCAACCACGAGGCCAACCCGCTCGAGCCCGAGAACCTGCGCGACCTCCAGGCCGCCGTCGTCGAGCACGGCGCGGACATCGGCCTCGCCTTCGACGGCGACGCGGACCGCTGCTTCGTGGTCGACGAGCGCGGCGAGCCCGTGAGCCCGTCCGCGATCACGGCGCTCGTCGGCCTGCGCGAGGTCGCCCGCGAGGTGGCCGCCGGCCGTCGGCCCACGGTGATCCACAACCTCATCACCTCGCAGGTCGTCCCCGACCTCCTGGGCGCCGCGGGCGCGACCACCGTGCGCACGCGCGTCGGCCACTCGTTCATCAAGGCCGAGATGGCTGAGCACGACGCCGTCTTCGGCGGTGAGCACAGCGCGCACTACTACTTCCGCGACTTCTTCTTCGCGGACACCGGCATGCTCGCCGCCATGCACGTGCTCGCGGCGCTCGGGGAGGCACGGACGCCCGACGGTGCACCCGTCGCGCTGAGCCACCTCGCCGAGGCGTACCAGCCCTACTCCGCGAGCGGCGAGATCAACTCGCGCGTCGCCGACGTCCCGGCCGCGCGGGCCCGCGTCGTCGACGCCTACGTCACGCGCGAGGGCGCGGGCCCCGTCACCGTCGACGAGCTCGACGGCCTGACCGTGTCGCACTGGGACACCCAGCCCCGCTGGTGGTTCAACCTGCGTGCCTCCAACACGGAGCCGCTGCTCCGGCTCAACGTCGAGGCCGCCGACGAGGACATCATGGTCAAGGTGCGCGACGACGTGCTCGCACTTGTGCGTGCCGACCTCGCTGCCGACGACGCGGCCGGGAAGGCCTGACGATGACCGGACCGACCTCGCAGGGCCCGGACCCGCAGGGCCAGGACCCGCAGGGGGGCGCGGCCGCGCCGGGCGCGCTCGTCCTCGACGGCTGGCTCCGTGACGTGCTGCGCTGCCCGGCCTGCGGGTCAACGCTCGCGGACGGCGAGGCGCCCGACGGCGCCCCGCGCCTCGTGTGCGAGGGCGACGCGTGTGCGCTCGCCTACCCCGTGCGGTCGGGGATCCCCGTGCTGCTCGTCGACGAGGCCGAGCCGGCCGCAGGAACGGTGTGAGGTGTCCGCAGGTGGCAGCAGCAGGGCGATCGTCGCGGCGCTGAGCGCCAACCTGGGGATCGCGGTCACGAAGTTCGTCGCGTTCCTCCTCACGGGCTCGAGCTCGATGCTCGCGGAGTCGGTGCACTCCGTCGCCGACTCGGGCAACCAGGTGCTCCTGCTCGTCGGCGGCAAGCGTGCGAGGCGTGAGGCCAGCCCCGCCCACCCGTTCGGGTACGGGCGTGAGCGGTACCTCTACTCGTTCATCGTCGCGATCGTGCTCTTCTCGGTCGGCGGCCTGTTCGCGCTGTACGAGGCCTGGCACAAGTGGGCGGACCCGCACGGGCTCGAGGGCCGGTGGTGGTGGGTCCCGATCGTCGTGCTCGTCGCGGCCATCGGCATGGAGTCGTTCTCCTTCCGCACCGCGATCGTCGAGTCCAACCACGTGCGCGGCAAGCAGTCGTGGGTGAGCTTCGTGCGGTCGGCGAAGGCTCCCGAGCTGCCGGTCGTCCTGCTCGAGGACCTCGGGGCCCTCATCGGCCTCGTGCTCGCGCTGTTCGGCGTCGGGCTGACGCTCGCGACGGGTGACGGTCGCTGGGACGCCGCGGGCACGGCGTGCATCGGTGTGCTGCTCGTCATCATCGCCGTCGTCCTGGCCGTCGAGACGCGGTCACTGCTCCTCGGCGAGTCCGCGAGCCAGGAGAACATCGCCGCGATCGGCGCCGCGCTCGTCGGGCCCGGCGTCCTGTCGGTCATCCACATGCGCACGCAGCACGTCGGCCCGGAGGAGCTGCTCGTCGCGGCGAAGATCGAGGTCGCGGCGACGGGCACCGCGGCGTCGGTGGCCGAGGCGATCGACGCCGCCGAGAAGCGTGTGCGGGCCGCCGTGCCCATCGCGACGCTCATCTACCTGGAGCCCGACCTGCGGCACGCCGTCGCCGTCGCCGAGGCCACCGGGGACGCCACGCACTAGGCACGAGCACGGCCGACGGACGGCCCGGGCAACGCGCGACGAGCGTGCCGCCCGGGCCGTCCGACATACTCGTCCGGTGCGCGGCACGGAGGTCATGAGGGTCGTCGCCCCGGGCCTGGCAAGCCTGGTGCTCACGGCGCTCGTCGTCGTGGGTGGGGCGAGTGATCGGCTCGCGGCGGCCGACGGCGACACGGGCGCTGACCCCGCCGAGAGCACGGCCGGGCAGGCGCGGTCGCTGCCGGCCGCCCAGCCCGCCGTGCCCCAACCGTTCTACCGGGCGCGCGTCGACCCCGTCGGCCCCGAGGTCGCGGCGCGCATGACCGCCTCCTGGCGGCCGGGATGCCCCGTCCCCCTCGAGGACCTGCGGTACCTCACCGTGGAGCACCTCGACGGCGCGGGCGGCATCGTCGTGGGCGAGCTCGTGGTGCACGCCGACGTCGCGGACGGACTCGTCGGCGTGTTCGCCGCCCTGTTCGAGGCCCGCTACCCCATCCGGTCGATGCGGCTCGTCGACGACTTCGGTGCCGACGACAACGCGTCGATGGCGGCGGACAACACCTCGGCGTTCAACTGCCGGGCCATCACGGGCGGGACGGCCTGGTCCGAGCACGCCTACGGCCGCGCGATCGACGTCAACCCGGTCGAGAACCCCTATGTGCTGGGCCGGCACGTGGCACCGCCCGAGGGGCGCGCGTTCGCGTCACGGCCCGACGTGCCGGCCGTGATCCACGCCGACGACGAGGTCGTCCGGGCGTTCGCCGCCGCGGGGTGGAGGTGGGGCGGCGACTGGTCGGGACCGATCGACTACCAGCACTTCTCCGTCAGCGGGCGCTGAGCGCGCGGCGGTCGCCGGCGGCCGTCAGTGGATCGGGTCGGGGACCGCGTGCGGGAGGCGGTGCAGCAGGAGCGCCTCGGTGGAGGCACGACGCGCCGCCTCGGCCGCGTGCACGAACTCCCGGTCCCGGCGCTCCGCGAGGACCGCGGCGATGAACCGCTCGGGGTGCGTGCCCGGCGGGGGGCCGGGGGCGACGTAGCGCTCGATCTCGCCCGCGAGCTGGACCCCGAGGCGGACCCGCGACGCCATGTGCAGCCGCCCGGCGCGCCCGAGGAACTGGCGGGCCGACAGCGCGAGCCCGTCCGGGAGCCGGCGGATGTCGGCGGTCCGTGCCCAGCCCGCGAGCTCCATCGGCATGACCAACGGCGGCAGGGCCTTCTGGCCGCCGCGCACCCGCACCGCGTAGGTGCCCGCGAGCAGGTCGCCGAGCCGCTTTCCCTGCGGGTGCACGAGCGAGCTGATGAGGGCGATCGACCCGAACGTGAACCAGAGCTCGAGCACGCCCACGAGCGCCCTGATCAGCGCGTGGCGCACGCGCACGGGGCCACCGTCGTCACGGACGATGCGGATGCCCAGCGCAAGCTTGCCCAGCGAGCGGCCGCGCGTCAGGGTCTCGACCGTGGCCGGGACGCCCACGAGCATGACCACCAGCGCCGTGATGCCCAGGGCCGCGGCGGCCGCCTCGTCGAGCGCCTGGCCGAACGTCGCGGCGACGATGATGAGGATCCAGCCGAGCACCCCCACGACGGCGACGTCGATCGCCGCACCCAGCATGCGCGTCGCGAACGATGCGGGCCGGGCGTCGAGGACGACACCTTCGCCGATGAGGATCTCGTCCTGCACGTGCCCTCCCGGACGCTCGCGGTATGCCCGTGCAGGGTACCGTCGCGGCGCACCCGGGCGCAGGTCGCACGTCAGGGGCGCCGCGCTGTGGCAGGCTACCGGCCGTGGACCTCGACGCGTTCTCCGCCGTGCACGGCCGCACCTGGGCTCGTCTCGACGAGCTCGCCAAGCAGCGGCGGCTCTCCGGCGCCGAGGGCGACGAGCTCGTCCGCCTCTACCAGGAGGTCGCGACCCACCTGTCGATGGTGCGGTCGACCGCGCCGGACCCGTCGGTGGTCTCGCGGCTCTCGGACAGCCTCGGCCGGGCGCGCTCCGCGATCGCGGGCTCGCACGACCCCTCCTGGTCCGACCTCAAGCGGTTCGTCGTCCTGAGCCTGCCCGCAGCGTTCTACCGGCTGCGCTGGTGGACCGTGGCGGTCATGGTCGCGTGCTGCGCGATCGCCGTCGTGGCGGGCGTCAACGTGTACACCGACCCCGAGGCGCAGGCCGCCATGGGCACGCCGAGCCAGCTCGAGTCGTACGCCGAGCAGGAGTTCGCCAACTACTACACGAACCACCCGGGCCAGAGCTTCGCGGCGCAGGTGTGGACCAACAACGCCTGGATCGCCGCGCAGTGCGTCGCGTTCGGCATCACGGGGTTCTGGCCCGTCATGGTGCTCGTGCAGAACGCCGCGGGCGTCGGCGCCGCGGGTGGCGTCATGGCGCTGCACGGGGGCCTCGACGTGTTCTTCCAGCTGATCCTGCCGCACGGCCTCATGGAGCTCACGGCGATCTTCATCGCCGGCGCAGCGGGCCTCAAGATCTTCTGGACGATCCTCGCGCCGGGTGGCCGCCCGCGCAGCCGTGCCCTGTCGGAGGAGGGCCGCGCGCTCTTCACGGTGGCGATCGGCCTCGTGGGTGTGCTCGGCGTCTCGGGTCTCGTCGAGGGCTTCGTCACGCCGTCGACGGTCCTGCCCTGGTGGCTCAAGATCGTCATCGGCGCGCTCGTCCTGGCCGCGTACTGGACCTACACGCTCGTGCTCGGGCGCAGGGCGGTGCGCGCGGGGGAGACCGGTGACCTGCGGGCCGACCACAACGTCGACCAGCTCCCGCTCGCGGCCTGAGCCGCACGCCGGCGCCCGGCCGGGGCGGGCCTCAGAGGCGCCCGGCGGCCTTGAGGGCGAGGTAGGTGTCCGCGAGCCGGGGGGCGAGGTCGTCGGGCAGCGCGTCGACGACCTCCACACCCCGCTGCCGCAGACGGACCGTGACGGCGGCGCGCTCGAGCTCCGTGCGCTCGGCCGCCGCGGCGTCGTACACCTCGGCGGACGAGGCGCGCTGCGCGCGCAGGGCCGCGACCTCCGGGTCGGCGACGGAGGCCAGCACGACCATGTGGTCCTTGGCGAGCGGCGCCAGCACGGGCAGCAGCCCGCTCTCGACCGCTGCGGGCTCGAGCGAGGTCAGGAGCACCACGAGCGCACGCTGGGAGAGACGCTGCTGGATCGCGGACACCACACCCGGCCAGTCGGTCTCCACGAGTGCCGGGTCGATCGGGGCGAGGGCGTCGGCGAGCGCGGGCAGCAGGCGCGGGCCCGAGGCGCCCGCGACCTGTGCGCGCACGCGGCGGTCGAACGCGATGAGGTCGACCCGGTCCCCGGCCCGCGACGCGAGCGCCGAGAGCAGGAGCGCCGCCTCCATGGACGCGTCGATGCGCGGCAGGTCCCCGATCCGCGCAGCGGACGTGCGCGAGGTGTCGAGCACGATCATCACGCGGCGGTCGCGCTCGGGGCGCCACGTGCGCACCACGACCTCGGAGCGCCGCGCCGTCGCACGCCAGTCGATCGAGCGGACGTCGTCGCCGATCACGTACTCGCGCAGCGAGTCGAACTCGGTGCCGGCGCCCCGCACCTGGACGGCGGTGCGGCCGTCGAGCTCGCGGAGCCTGGCGAGGCGGCTCGGCAGGTGCCGCCGCGAGGCGAACTCGGGGAGCACACGCAGGCGCCCGGGGACCTGGAGGGACACCTGACGTGCGGCGAGCCGCATGGGGCCGAACGACCGGATCGTCACGCGGTCGGCCCGTCGGTCCCCGCGCCGCGTCGGGACCAGCGCGGTCCGCACCCGCGTCGCCTCGCCGGGCCGCACGTCCACCGCGTGCCGGTTGGGGCCCGCGCCGGCGGACGGCTGCCACGCGTCGCGCACGACGGCGCGCAGCCGGCGCCGGGACCGGTTGGTGAGCGTCAGCGTGGACCGCGCCTGCTCGGTGAGGCGTACGGCCCCCGGGACCGCGCGGCTGACCGCGACCTCGCGCGGGGACGCCGCGAGCGCGACGTCGACCCCGCACAGGAGCACGACGAGCACCGTCCACCCGACCACCATCGCGGTGACCGGGACGAGCAGCACCGCGACGACTCCGAGGGCGGTCAGCGCGACCGCCCGCCACGTGATGGCCATCCGTCAGCCGGTCAGCGGGGGACGGGCACGGCGGCGAGCACGGTGTCGAGCACGCTCTCCGCCGTGACGCCCTCGAGCTCGGCCTCGGCCCGCAGCTGCACGCGGTGCCGCAGCGTCGGGTGGGCGAGCGCCTTGATGTCGTCCGGCGTCACGTAGCCGCGACCCGAGAGCCACGCCCAGGCGCGGGCGGTCGCGAGCAGGGCCGTCGCGCCACGCGGCGAGACGCCGAGCGACAGGGACGGCGACTGGCGCGTCGCACGGCACACGTCGACGGCGTAGCCGAGCACCTCGTGCGCGATCTGGACCTGCGACACCTCGGCCCGCGCGCGGGCGAGCTGGCTCGCGTCGGTGACCTGCCGCACGCCCGCGCCCGCGAGGTTACGCGGGTCGAAGCCTGCGGCGTGCCGGCGCAGCACCTCGACCTCCTGGTCGCGCTCGGGCAGCGGCAGCGTGAGCTTGAGCAGGAACCGGTCGAGCTGGGCCTCGGGCAGCGGGTAGGTGCCCTCGTACTCGACGGGGTTCTGGGTCGCGATGACCAGGAACGGGTCGGGCAGCGGGCGCGGTGTCCCGTCGACCGACACCTGGCGCTCCTCCATGGCCTCGAGCAGGGACGCCTGGGTCTTCGGGGGCGTCCGGTTGATCTCGTCCGCGAGGAGGAGGTTCGTGAAGACCGGGCCCTCACGGAACGAGAACTGCGCCGTCCGCGCGTCGTACACCAGGGAGCCCGTGACGTCGCCGGGCATGAGGTCGGGCGTGAACTGCACCCGCTTCGTGTCGAGCGCCAGCGCGGTGCTCAGGGTGCGGACCAGGAGCGTCTTCGCGACACCCGGGACACCCTCGAGGAGCACGTGGCCGCGGCAGAGGAGCGCGATGAGCAGGCCGGTGACGGCGGCGTCCTGCCCGACGACCGCCTTGCCGACCTCGGTGCGCAGCGCGGCGAGGCCCGCGCGCAGGTCCTCCGACGGCGTCGGGGCGGCGGCCGGGGCGTGCCGCGGGGCGGCGTGCTGGGTCGCCGCCTGCTGCGGGGCGGCGTGCTGGGTCGCCGGCTGCCCGGCGTACGGCTGCGGGGCCGCGCCGTCGGGTGGGGGAGGCGGTGGAGCGAAGCGCCGGTCGTCGCCGGGGCCCGTCCCGGTCGGTGCGGGGGGCTGCTGCCAGGTGGGTTCGGTCACGTGCGATGAACCTCGCTCTCGAGCTCGTCCAGCTGTCGGGCCAGCGCGAGCAGCCCGTCGTCGTCGGTGGGTGGTGGTCCGTACAGCAGGTGCGCGACCTGCTCCGTGCTGCGCCCGGTCGCCCGGGCGAGGCCGTCGATGACCTCGGGTGCCCCGGCGGACCGGGGGAGACCGAGCCGGGCCGCGCCGCGGCGCGCCATCCCCGCACGCAGGGCGGCCGCTGCGTGCCCGCGTGACCGGGCCCGACGGTACAGGCGTCCGCGTCCCAGGGTCGCCTCGACGGCGCGGACGGTGACCGGGAGCGGCTCGGTCACGACGCGTCCGAGGGCCCGTCCCTGCCACAGGGCCAGGGCCAGGGCGAGCACCAGCAGCTGGAGGCTCACGGGGCCGGCCCAGGCGGGCAGGACCGCACCCGCGCTCGTCCCCGCCTCGCCGCCCAGGTCGTTGATCGAGGGCACGTACCAGACGAGCGAGTCGTGGCGGCCCAGGGTGCGCAGCGCGAGGGCGGCGTTCCCGTCCTCCGCCAGGCGGGCGTTCATGAAGAGGGTGGAGTCGTCGATCACGACGACGCGCCGGCCGTCGGCCTCGACCGAGGCGTACGCACCCGTGAGCGGGGTGTCGCCGTTGAGGAAGCAGAGCTCGACGTCGGGGGACAGGGCGGTGAGCCCGTAGCCGTCGCTGTCGATGGAGCCGGCCGCCTGGGCGTCCGGGTCGTCGCACGACGCGTCGACCTCCCCCGTGCCGGTCGCGTAGCCGAGGTCCACGGCGCCGTCGGTGAGCTCGTGGATGTGCCACGACTCGGCCTCGAGCAGCACGAGGTCCGCCTCGGTGCTCGCGAGGTCCTCGACCTGCTCGTCCATGAGGAGGTACGAGCCGGCGAGCAGGAGCGTCGTGCCCTCGCGTGCCGCCGCGACGGCCTGGCCCGACGTCCGCACGTACCTCACGTCGACGCCCTGGTCCGCGAGGATCTGGGCGAGGGCGCGCGAGCCCGCACCCTCCGGGTTGTCGGGCGCCAGGGGGGTCGTGGACGTCGCGGGGCGCAGGACGACGATGAGGACCGCGACGAGCGCGAGCGTCACGAGGACGGCGAGGGGCCACACGACGCGGCGCCAGCGCGACCGTGCCCGGGACCGTGCGGAGGTCCCGTCGCCGACGACTGTCGGCGCGGTCGTGGTGACGCGCTCCGAGGCCGACCCCGTGCCCCGCTCGTGCGGCTGGGTCGGGGGTGGCACGGTCGCGGGCGCGCTCATCGCGGGACCTCGAGACGGTCGGTGGCCGCGGCGCTCGCCACGGCGGCGGGACGCGTCGCAGCGACGCGCTCGTCGAGCTCGCGCAGCCAGGCGTCCTGCTCCGGCGTCGCCTCCGCGTCCCCGTAGCAGACGTCGTCGAACAGGCGGCCTGCCGTGCGCAGGTCGGCGGCGCAGGTGGGCAGGCGCAGGCTCGCGTCCTCGGCGGCCTCGTGCGCGGTCCGGCCTGGGCGCGGGTCGAGCAGGGCGCGGTCCTCGAGCGAGCGCAGGATCGCACGGAACCGGTCGAGGACGGCGAGCGACCACTGGCCGTCACGCGCGAGGGCGTCCGCGCTCGCCCGCAGCTCCGCGGCGCTACGGGTGTCATCGCCGAAGACGTCGGTGGAGGCCCGCGCGGCCCGGCGCGACGAACGCACCGGCCCGGCGACGACGAGCGCGACGGCCACGCCGACGACGACGACCGACGCGACGATCAGCGCCGCCATGCGCGGGTCGACGTCACGCACGGCGATCTCGAGATCGCTCAGCTGCTGCGAGATCCAGTCGAGGAGGCGCTCGAGCAGGCTCGGCCGCTGGTGGTAGATCGGGTCGAGCAGCTCCTCCTCGGCCCACCGTCGCGCGGTCTCCGCGTCGGGGTCGACCGGAACACCCGTCAGCAGGGCGCGGGCATGGAGGGGCACCACGGACGTCAGGGTCACGATCAGGACCGCTGCCCACCGCCGGACCACGCGCCGTCAGCGCGTTCGGCCTCCTGGGCTGCCGTCTCGGCGGCCCGGCCGAGCTCGACGTCGAGGCCTTCGCGACGGATGCGCACATCGACGTAGAGCAGCGCGACGACGGCGGACGTGAAGACGATCGACGGGATCATCGACACCGCCATGCTCAGGGTCATGAGGACCGCGTACCCGAACGACTGCGTGTCCGGGAACACGAACATCGCGATGAGCGTGAACGGCGTCGTGATGAGCTGCTGGAGCACGTAGGTGATCACCGAGGTGAGCAGGTAGATGCCGAGGAGGCGCCAGAAGCTGCCCCGGGACAGGCGCCACCCGCGCACGATCGACGAGCGGACGGGCGCGCCCTCGAGCACGAGGGCCGGCGGGACGAGCAGGATCCGCACGCTGAACCAGACGCCGGCGACCGCGGACGCGACTCCGAGGAGCAGCCCGAGCACGACGGCGAGGCCCACCTGGCCGGCCGCTCCGAGCGCGATGAGCCCGATGACCAGCGCGGCGAGGAGCACGACGAAGACGACGTACAGCGCCGTGTTGAGCCCGAGCAGGATGAGGGCGCGGCGCCAGTACTGGCCCCACAGCTCGCCGACCGTGATCTTGCGCCCGATGACGGACTGGCTCACGGATGCCGTGAGGAGTCCCGTGAGCACGGGGGTCACGAGGCTCAGCCAGGGCAGGGCCCCGAAGAGGCTGAGGGGGCCCGCGATGGACTCGGCGAGCCCTGCGGTCCCGGTGGGGTCGATGTCCGTGCTGAAGTCGGTCACCGCGCCCGCGATGAACGGGATGAGGAGCATCTGGGTGATGACACCGAGCACGGACGCCGCGCCGACCACCATCGCCGTGAAGCCGAACATGACGCGCGGGTTGGACCGCACCGACCTGAAGGCACCGTCGAAGATCTCGCCGAGGCCCAGGGGCCGCAGCGGGATGATGCCGCGCTGCACCGGGAGCCCGGTGGGGGCGCCGAAGCCCGCGCCGTACTGAGGCTGGCCGTACTGCGGTTGACCGTACTGGGGCTGGCCGAACTGGGGGGCCCCGTACTGGGGCTGGCCGAACTGGGGGGCCCCGTACTGAGGCTGGCCGTACTGGGGCTGCCCGGGCTGCTGGCCGTACTGAGGCGGCTGGCCCTGCTGCGGCTGCTGGCCGTACTGCGGCTGCTGGCCCTGCTGAGGTGGCTGGCCCTGCCCGTACTGGCCCTGGCCGTACTGGGGTGCGCCGTACTGGGGCACGCCGGGCTGCGGTGCCCCGGAGGGAGGCTGCGCGCCGGGCGTCGGGCTGCCCTGCGCGGGCGTGCCGGGGCCGTAGCCCGGCGGCTGCCCGGGCGGGGGCCCCCATCCACGCGGTGCCTCGTTCGGTTCGCTCACGTCACTTCCCCTGCGGTCCGGTCGGGCGCCGGCGCGGCCCGTCGGGGCCTGGACGTGCGTCCATGCGGCGCGCGCCCCATCGTGCCACGTCAGGACCGTGCGGGACGGCGTCCGGCGTGGGTGTCCTCACCCGGGACCCCGGGATGACACGATGGGGCCATGAAGGGTCGCATCCTCGTGGTCGACGACGACGTCGCGCTCGCCGAGATGATCGGGATCGTGCTGCGGTCGGAGGGCTTCGAGCCCTCGTTCTGCGCGCACGGGGACGAGGCGCTCGGCGCTTTCCGCACCCACCAGCCCGACCTCGTGCTCCTCGACCTCATGCTGCCGGGCAAGGACGGCACCGAGATCTGCCGGCTGATCCGCGCCGAGTCGGGCGTGCCCGTCGTCATGCTCACCGCGAAGAGCGACACGGTCGACGTGGTGCTCGGCCTCGAGTCGGGCGCCGACGACTACATCTCGAAGCCGTTCAAGCCCAAGGAGCTGATCGCGCGCGTCCGTGCCCGGCTGCGCCGCACCGACGAGCCCACGCCCGAGCACCTGACGATCGGGGACCTCGAGATCGACGTCACGGGGCACCGCGTCACACGCGCCGGTGAGCTCATCCCCCTGACCCCGCTCGAGTTCGACCTGCTCGTCGCGCTCGCCCGCAAGCCGTGGCAGGTGTTCACGCGGGAGGTGCTGCTCGAGCGCGTGTGGGGCTACCGCCACGCCGCCGACACCCGGCTCGTCAACGTCCACGTGCAGCGCCTGCGCTCCAAGATCGAGCACGACCCGGAGCACCCGGACATCGTCGTGACCGTCCGAGGTGTGGGCTACAAGGCGGGCTCCGGCGCGGCGTGACCATGGCGTCGTCATGAGCGCGCCGGCGCCGGGGGCGGCGAGGACTCCGGGGACCGCCGTCCGCGTGCGGGGCTCGCGCCGTGAGCGCGTGCGCCGGACGTTCCTCGTGACCCGCCTGCGCACGGTCCACGCGGTCTGGCGCGTGTGGCACCGGTGGCGCTCCTCGTTGCAGGTCCGTGTCATCACCTCGACGCTCGTCGGCGGGATCGTCGCGGTCGGGCTCCTGGGCGGCTACCTGTCGAACCAGATCAGCGACGGCCTCTTCGAGCAGCGCCGCGACCAGGTGCTCGAGGAGGCCGCGCGCTCGACCCAGCAGGCCCAGGCGAGCTTCGACAGCTCGCTCGTCGCGACGGGCCCGCAGGTGCAGGGGCTGTTCAACCAGCTCGTGCAGGCGCTCCAGACGGGCGGGACGAGCGAGGAGGTCGCGCTGCGCCGGTCACCCGCCGACGTGCTGCCCGTGATCGTGAACGACGTGTCCTCGCGGTCGGACCCGTACCTGAGCGACCTGGTGACACCCGAGCTGCGCGCAGCCGTCCGGGCCGAGGACCTGCAGCGCTGGATGTCCGTCGCCGTGCCGTCGGACGACGGCGGCGTCGTGCCCGGCATCGTCATCGGGTCCACCGTCGCCGTGCCCGTCGTCGGCGAGTACGAGCTCTACTACCTCTACAGCCTCGAGTCGGAGCAGCAGACGCTCGAGTTCATCCAGCGCGTCCTGCTCGTGGCGGGGCTCGGGCTGATCGCCCTGCTCGGCGGCATGACCTGGCTCGTGACCCGCCAGGCCGTGCAGCCCGTGCGCAACGCCGCCCGTGTCGCCGAGCGCCTCGCGGACGGCCACCTCGCCGAGCGCATGACGGTCAAGGGCGTCGACGAGATGGCGACGCTCGCGAGGTCGTTCAACGAGATGGCGGAGAGCCTCCAGGACCAGATCCGCCGGATGGAGGAGCTCTCGCACCTCCAGCGTCGCTTCGTCTCCGACGTCTCCCACGAGCTCCGGACACCCCTGACGACCGTGCGCATGGCCGCCGAGGTCATCCACGCGGCCCGCGGCGACCTCGACCCCGCGGCCGCGCGCTCCGCCGAGCTCCTGACGACCCAGCTCGACCGCTTCGAGGACCTGCTGGCCGACCTCCTGGAGATCAGCCGGTTCGACGCCGGGGCCGCGATGCTCGACGCCGAGGGACGCGACGTCCGGGACGTCGTGACGGGTGCGGTCGAGCAGGCGGCGCCCCTGGCCGAGCGGCGCGGCGTCTGGCTGAGCGTGGACCTGCCGGAGAAGGCGGTCATCGCCGACGTCGACCCGCGGCGCGTGGAGCGCGTGCTGCGCAACCTCCTCGTCAACGCCGTCGAGCACGCCGAGGGACGACCTGTGGAGGTACGGCTCGCCGCCGACGCGCACGCGCTCGCGGTCACCGTGCGGGACCACGGCGTCGGCATGACCGAGGAGGAGGCCGAGCACGTGTTCGACCGCTTCTGGCGTGCCGACCCCGCACGGGCGCGGACCACGGGCGGGACCGGGCTCGGCCTCGCGATCTCCATCGAGGACGCGCACCTGCACGGGGGCTGGCTCGAGGCGTGGGGCCAACCTGCCCACGGCGCATGCTTCCGCCTGACCCTGCCGCGCCGCGCCGGCATCGTGCTCACGAGCTCCCCGCTGCCGCTCGCACCCGAGGCGACGGCCCCCGAGCCCGCGGTCTCCTACGCCTCGAGCGTGGGACGTCCCGGGCTCGACCCGGCCGCCGTCCCCGACCTGGACTCGCTGGAGGCCCGATGAGACCCGCGACGCGCCACGGCGCCGCCGAGCGCGCGCGGGCCCGGTCCCGGCGCCGCGCCACCCGGGTGGGCGCCCTGCTGCTCGCCGTGGCCGCGGGCCTCGCCGGCTGCGTCGGGATCCCGACCTCCGGTCCGATCGGGACCGGCGACGCACCCGTGGACGAGCCGGGCCGGCCCGTGCCGCTGGCCGACGACCCGGTCCTGGACGCCGAGCCGCAGGCCATCGTCTCGGGCTTCCTCAACGCGGGCTCGGCGGGCCTCGCCGACGACTTCGCGACGGCACGCAAGTACCTGACCTTCGGGGCCTCGGACAGCTGGGACCCCCGCGCCCGTGTCCTGGTGTACCCCGAGCAGAGCCGTGGGCCGCAGCTCGAGGAGCGCGACGACGGGTCGATCCTCGTCACCGTCCCCGTGCAGTCCGTCGTCGACTCCGCAGGCCGGTACGCCGAGGCGGTGCCCGGGGCGCGCCCCGAGGAGATCGTCTTCGAGCTCATGGTCGACGGTGCCGGGCAGTGGCGGATCTCCGGCCTCGACGACGGCGTGGTCATGAACGCCTCGAACTTCGACAGCCTCTACCGTCGCGCACCCGTGTACTTCGCGAGCAAGGACGGCACGCACCTGGTCCCCGACCTCAGGTGGTTCGCGACCACCAAGACGGCGACGCTCGCGGCCGCCGCGCTGCTCGAGGGGCCGTCGCCGTGGCTGCGTGACGCCGTGACGAGCGGCGCCCCCGAGGGCGTCCGGCTCTCGACGGACGCCGTGCCGGTCTCGGAGACGGGTGTCGCGCTCGTCGACCTCGCGGCGGACGCCGCGCTCGCGGACCAGGGGAGCCGCAACCTGCTGCAGGCCCAGCTCGAGGCGACGCTCGAGGGGCTGCCCGGCACCGCGATCAGCGCGGTCGAGGTCACCGTCGGCGGGGTTCCCTGGGAGGCGACGCAGGTCCCCGAGCTCCTCCTGGACGTCGTCCCGGCGAGCGGCCCGTACGTGCTGCAGGACGAGCGGCTCGCGGTCGTCGTGGAGGGTGAGGTCGTGCCGGTCGAGGACGCGTGGCCGCTCACGGGGCTGTCGCCGAGCAGCCCGGCCGTCAGCCCCGACGAGTCCCTGCGCGTCGTCCTCGCTGGTCTCAGCCGGCTCCTCCTGCTGCCGGCGTCGGCGGAGCCCGTGACCCTCCTGACCGGGACCCGTCTGGTGCCGCCGTCGATCGACCGGTTCGGCTGGGTGTGGACCGGCGAGACGATCTCGCACGGCACCCTGACGGCAGTCGCCGCCGACAGGGAGGTCCTGACCGTCGCCGCGGACTGGCTCGAGGGGCGCGCCGTGCGGTCGGTGCGCGTCTCGCGCGACGGGACGCGCGTCGCCGTCGTGTCGGCCGGTGCCTCGCCCGAGGACGTCGTGATCGACGTCGCCGGTGTCGTGCGCGACGAGGAGGGCAGGCCGCAGTCCTTGGGTGGCACGGAGGAGCCGCTGCGGGTCGGTGCCGCGCTGACCGACGCGACGGAGCTCGCATGGGTCGACGAGGTGACCCTCGCGGTGCTCGGCACGAGCGGGGGGATGAGCAACCCGACCATGCACCTCGTGCCCGTCGGGGGCCCCACCCGGGCCCTGGCGACCGTCGAGGGGACGGTCGGCATCGCGGCCGGCCGCGGCGAGCGCGCGCTCTACCTCGTCGACGCCGAGCACGCGCTCCTCTCGAAGCAGGGGACGAGCTGGAAGACCGTCGCGACCGACGTGCGGGACCCGGTCTTCCCGGGCTGACGCCCGACCTGTCGCCGTCGGGGCTGTGGACCGCGGCTCCGGCGCGCCGCGCGCGGGCATGCTCGGCGCATGCGTGACGACCACGGGCAGCCCGACGCACGCGGGGTCGTCGGCGTCGGGGGCCACGGGCGCCTCGGGCACCTCGGGGGTCGCCTGCGCGACGTCGGGCGGCTCGTGCTGCCCGTCGAGTGCCCCGGCTGCGGCCTGTGGGACGTGGTGCTGTGCGCCGCGTGCGCGGGCGTCCTCGACGCCCCGGTCGACCGCTTCGAGCAGCACGTGCCCAGGCTCGACCGCATGGACGGGACGGCCCCCCTGCCCGTGTGGGCGGTGGCGCCGTACACGGGGCCGGTGCGTGGCGTGGTCGTCGCCTGGAAGGACCGCGGGAGGGCCGACCTCGGCCGGCACCTCCTGCGCACGGCGGCCCGGATGGGCGCGGAGGTCGCGCCCGACGTGCGCGCGGCGCTCGGGACGCAGACCCTGCACGTCGTCCCCGTCCCGTCCGCCCCGGGCGCCCGCCGACGCAGGGGCGCCGACCTCGTGCGCGGGCTCGCAGGCGCCGTGGCCGACGGGCTCGCGTCGCAGGGCGTCTCCGCGCGGCTCGCGCCCGTCCTGGTCCAGCGGCGCGGCGGACGGGACCAGGTCGGGCTCGGTGCGCGCGCCCGCGGCCGCAACACGACGGACCGCATCCGGCTTCGGACAGGACCCGTGCGCCGCCCCGCGCCGGCCGGGCGATGGCACCTGCTCGTCGACGACGTGGTGACGACGGGGTCGACGCTCGCAGCCGCCGGGGAGGTCCTGTCCAGGAACGGGGGGTTCGTCCTGGCCGCGGTCGTGCTCGCGGCAACTCCACCCCCTGCACGCCCGCCCGTCGGCTTCTCGTAGCAGCGTCCGGGGACTAACGTCAGTGCATGGAGCGGTACCCGGGAGGCACAGGAGGCGGGCCGCGAGGCCGCCGGACCACCGCGGGCCGCTCCCCGCATGACTCCTCGCGGAGGAGGTGGTGCGCGCCGTCCGCCCCATGAGGGTGTTCCCCGCAGTCCACCGGGCGGCGGCAAGGCCCGCCGCCCCACCCCAGGAGGTCAGCCATGGAGATCGTCGTCGTCGGTCGTCACACGGACGTGCCCGACCGGTTCCGCCGCCACGTCGAGGACAAGCTCGCCAAGATCGGGCAGCTCGCTCCGCGCGCGCAGCGGGTCGACGTGGAGGTCACCCACGAGAAGAACCCGCGGCAGTCAGGCGTCTGCGAGCGGGTCGAGCTGACCGTGCGGGGCAAGGGCCCCGTGGTCCGCGCCGAGGCGAGCGCGGACGAGCCGTACGCCGCCCTGGACGCGGCGACCACCAAGCTCCTCGAGAGGCTCAGGCGCGCCCGGGACCGGCGTAAGGACCACCACAAGGACACCCCGCTGGCCCCCGTCGACGTGCGGCCGCCCGCGGTCGAGGCGCCGCCCGAGCCGCCTCCGGCACCGGGTGACGCCGTCGAGTCGTCATGGGGCGACTCGCCCGTGGTGATCCGCGAGAAGCTGCACCGCGCGCAGCCCATGACGCTCGACGACGCGCTGTACGAGATGGAGATGGTCGGCCACGACTTCTTCCTCTTCATCGACGCCGAGACCGCCCTGCCGTCGGTGGCCTACCGCCGCCGCGGGTGGAGCTACGGCGTGATCCGGCTCGACGCACCGGTCGCGGCGAGCGCCCAGGCCGTGTGACCCCGCCCTGACCCTGACGGGCTCCCCGCACCAGCGTGCGGGGAGCCCGTCGCACGTCCGGGCCGTGAGGTGCGCGGCGGGGCGCGTGCGCGCGCGCTCCGGCGGGGGCACGTCCGTGCCCGTCCGGCCCGGCCGTGCACGGCCGGGCCGTCGCTCTGGCCGCCGGCGGGCCCGTGTCGGTGCCCCGCGTCAGGATGGCCTCGTGACGTCGACACCCCGCCCCGCCTCCGTGCTCGAGGCGCCACCCCGCGCTGCCGAGCTCTCCCTGAGCCAGGCACGTCGCGTCGCCCTGCGCGCGCAGGGCCTCGACCGGCCGCGGCGGGCGGGAGGCCAGGCGACCATGCGGCACCTGCAGCAGGTCGTCGACCGGCTGGGCCTCCTGCAGATCGACTCGGTCAACGTCCTGGCGCGGGCGCACCTGATGCCGGCGTTCTCCCGCATCGGTCCGTACGACACCGCGCTGCTCGACCGCGCCGCGGGGCGCTCGCCACGGCGGCTCGTCGAGTGCTGGGCCCATGAGGCGTCGTTCGTCCCTCCTGCCACGTACCGCCTGCAGGGCTGGCGGCAGCGCGCCTACCGCGAGCAGGCCTGGGGGACCATCCGCGACGTGCCCCTGCAGCACTCCGACGTCCTGGACGAGATCCGCGCGATCGTGGCGGACCGCGGCCCCGTCACGGCACGTGAGGTGCACGCGTTGTACGAGAGCGAGCACCCGCGGGTGCGCACCGGCTGGGGCTGGAACTGGACGGTCGCCAAGCGCGTGCTCGAGTTCCTGTTCTTCACGGGTGAGGTCACGGCCGCGTACCGCAACGCCGCGTTCGAGCGGTGCTACGACCTCACGGCGCGCGTGCTGCCGGCCGAGGTCCTCGCGATGCCCGAGCCGGCGGAGGCCGACGCCGTGCGTGCGCTTGTGGAGATCGCCGCTCGTGCGCACGGCATCGGCACGGCCGCCTGCTTCGGCGACTACTTCCGGATCAGGGGTGGGGGCCGCGTCGCCCGCGCCGTCGACGAGCTGGTCGAGGAGGGCGCCCTGCTGCCCGTGCGCGTGCGCGGCTGGGAGCGGACGACCTACCTGCACCGCGACGCGACTCTTCCGCGCCGCGCCTCGGGTCGCGCCCTGCTGAGCCCGTTCGACCCGCTGGTCTTCGAGCGGCGGCGCCTCGAGGAGCTCTTCGGCACGCGGTACCGCATCGAGATCTACGTCCCCGCCGCACAGCGCGTGCACGGCTACTACGTGCTCCCGTTCCTCCTGGGCGAGGTCGTCGCGGCCCGGGTGGACCTCAAGGCGGACCGCAGGGCAGGTGAGCTCCTCGTCCAGTCCGCGCATCTCGAGCCCCACGCGCCGGCCGCCACAGCGGCCGAGCTCACGGCGGAGCTCCGTGAGCTGGCGGGCTGGCTCGGCCTCGAGCACGTCGTGGTCCCCGACGGCGCCGGCGGCGACCTCGCCCCGGCCCTCCCGCCGCGCGTCGCCGCGTCCTAGGATCACCCTCGTGCTCCGACTCACGACGACCCCGCCGCCGCACCGGTAGCGGGGCCGGCCCGCGCGCTGACGTCCACCGTCGCGGTGGCCGCCTCGGCGCGCCCTGCGGTGCCCCTCGTCCCCCCTCCCACGGACTCTGGAGCACCCATGGACACCTTCGACACCGGCCACCACGCGCGAGCCCTCCTCTCGGCCCGCACCCATCCGCGGGCCGAGCCCCGTGATTTCCTGCTCGTCGTCCTCGGCGCCGTGCTCTGGGGCACCGGCGGCCTCGCCGGAGCCGCACTCGCGACCGACGCCGACCTCGGCATGCTCACGGTCGCCGCCTACCGGCTCCTCGTCGGCGGCGGCCTGCTCCTCGTGGTGCTCGCGGCCGTCGGGCGCCTGCACCTGAGGCCCTCGCGCGCCGTCGGGCGCCGCATCGTCGTCACGGGCGTCCTCGCGGCGCTGTACCAGGGCTGCTACTTCGTCGCCGTGGCCTGGACGTCCGTGAGCGTCGCGACCGTCGTGGCCCTCGGCGCCGCCCCCGTCCTCGTCGCGGCCGCGACGGCCGTCACCTCGCGCCGGCGCCCTTCCGCGCGCACCGTCGTCGCGCTCGCGTCCGCGACGACCGGGCTGCTGCTGCTCGTGGGTCTGTCCTCGGGCGGCGGCGCGCGTCCGGTCGCAGGTGCGCTGCTCGCGCTCGGGTCGGCCGCCGGATTCGCGACCATGACGATGGTCAACCGGGCGCCCGTGGAAGGGCTCGGCCCGCTGGCCCTCACGGCGACGTCCTTCACCGTCGGCGCCGTGCTCCTGGTCCCCGTCGTCGCCGTCGCCGGCGGGTGGGGCGCGCCCGTCACGGCCGGCGGGTGGGTCCTCGTGCTCTACCTCGGGGTGGGCCCGACCGCGGCCGCCTACGCCGCCTACTTCAGCGGCCTGCGGACGGTCCCCGCGACCACGGCCTCGCTCGTGGCGCTCCTCGAGCCCTTGACCGCGGCGCTCGGGGCCTTCGTCCTGCGGGACGAGCGGGTGGGCGTGTCCGGCCTGGTCGGCGCGGCGCTCCTGGTCGTCGCCGTGGTCGTGCTTCGCCCGCGGGCCGTCGCCTCGCCTACGATGGATCTCGGTCTGCGCTGAGCCCTCGTTCCCACGGACACGGGGACGGCGCGGGCGACCCGCCGCCGTCCGGCGCGGGAAGCTGACGAGTCTGGAGCAAGCGTGCCCTCGATCCTCGACAAGGTCCTGCGCATGGGTGAGGGCCGGATCGTCAAGAGGCTCCAGGGCCTCTCTCAGCAGGTCAACGCCCTCGAGGACAGCTTCACCGCCCTCAGCGACGCGGAGCTCCGTGAGGAGACCGACCGGTTCAAGGCGCGTCTCGCCGAGGGCGAGACGCTCGACGACCTGCTGCCCGAGGCGTTCGCCGCGGTGCGTGAGGCGTCGCGGCGCACGCTCGGCCAGCGGCACTTCGACGTCCAGCTGATGGGCGGGGCGGCCCTGCACCTGGGCAACATCGCCGAGATGAAGACCGGTGAGGGCAAGACCCTCGTCGCGACCCTGCCGGCCTACCTCAACGCGCTGACGGGCAAGGGCGTCCACGTCGTCACCGTCAACGACTACCTCGCCGGGTACCAGAGCGACCTCATGGGCCGTGTCTTCCGCTTCCTGGGCCTGACGACGGGGTGCATCCTGTCCGGCCAGAAGCCCGCCGAGCGCCGCGAGCAGTACAACGCCGACATCACGTACGGCACCAACAACGAGTTCGGCTTCGACTACCTGCGCGACAACATGGCGTGGCGGCCGGACGAGCTCGTGCAGCGCGGCCACCACTTCGCGATCGTCGACGAGGTCGACTCGATCCTCGTCGACGAGGCCCGCACGCCGCTGATCATCTCCGGCCCCGCCTCGGGCGACGCGAACAAGTGGTACGGCGAGTTCGCGAAGGTCGCCCTGCGCCTGCGGGCCGAGGAGGACTACGAGGTCGACGAGAAGAAGCGCACCGTCGGCGTGCTCGAGCCCGGCATCGCGAAGGTCGAGGACTACCTCGGTATCGAGAACCTCTACGAGTCGCTCAACACCCCCCTCATCGGGTTCCTCAACAACGCGCTCAAGGCCAAGGAGCTCTTCAAGCGCGACAAGGACTACGTCGTCATGAACGGCGAGGTCCTCATCGTCGACGAGCACACGGGCCGCATGCTGCCGGGACGGCGCTACAACGAGGGCATGCACCAGGCGATCGAGGCGAAGGAGGGCGTGGCCATCAAGGCCGAGAACCAGACGCTCGCCACGATCACGCTGCAGAACTACTTCCGGCTCTACGACAAGCTCTCGGGCATGACGGGTACCGCGCAGACGGAGGCCGCCGAGTTCCAGAGCACCTACACGCTCGGCGTGGTGCCCATCCCGACGAACCGCGACATGCAGCGCATCGACCAGCCGGATCTCGTGTACAAGAACGAGGAGGGCAAGTTCACGGCGGTCGTCGCGGACATCGTCGAGCGGCACGCAGCGGGTCAGCCGGTGCTCGTGGGCACGACGAGCGTCGAGAAGAGCGAGCTGCTCTCGCGCCTGCTGCGCAAGCAGGGTGTCCCGCACGAGGTCCTCAACGCCAAGCAGCACGCGCGTGAGGCCTCGATCGTCGCGCAGGCCGGCCGCAAGGGCGCCGTCACGGTGGCGACGAACATGGCCGGCCGCGGCACCGACATCATGCTCGGCGGCAACGCCGAGTTCATGGCCGTCGCCGACCTCGCCGCCCGTGGTCTCGACCCCGCCGAGCAGGCCGAGGAGTACGAGAAGGCGTGGCCCGACGCCCTCGAGGCAGCGAAGGCCGCGGTCGCGGCCGAGCACGAGGAGGTCGTCGAGCTCGGCGGCCTGTACGTCCTCGGCACGGAGCGGCACGAGTCCCGCCGCATCGACAACCAGCTCCGCGGCCGGTCCGGACGTCAGGGCGACCCGGGCGAGTCCCGGTTCTACCTGTCCATGACCGACGACCTCATGCGGCTCTTCAACTCCGGCCTCGCCGAGTCGATGATGAACCGCGCGGGCTTCCCCGACGACATGCCGCTCGAGTCCAAGATGGTCTCGCGCGGCATCCAGAGCGCGCAGGCGCAGGTCGAGGCGCGCAACTTCGAGATCCGCAAGAACGTCCTCAAGTACGACGACGTGCTGTCCCGCCAGCGGTCCGTGATCTACGCCGAGCGCCGCCGTGTGCTCGAGGGCGAGGACATGGCCGAGCAGCTCCAGCACTTCGTGTCCGACGTCGTGACGGCGTACGTGGACGGGGCGACGGCCGAGGGCGCGCCCGAGGCGTGGGACCTGGAGGGCCTGTGGACGGCCCTCAAGGTCGTGTTCCCCGTGTCGATCACGGTCGAGGAGGTCGTCGAGGAGGCCGGTGGGGCCACGCGCCTGACGCGCGCCCTGCTGCTCGAGGAGCTGCTCTCCGACGCCCGGCACGCCTACGCGGCACGTGAGGAGCAGATCGGCGAGGAGAACATGCGCCAGCTCGAGCGGCGCGTCGTCCTGTCGGTGCTCGACCGCAAGTGGCGTGAGCACCTCTACGAGATGGACTACCTCAAGGACGGCATCGGGCTGCGGGCGATGGCCCAGCGCGACCCGCTCGTCGAGTACCAGCGTGAGGGCTTCCAGCTGTTCGGGGCGATGACCGAGGCCATCAAGGAGGAGTCGGTCACGTACCTGTACAACCTCGAGGTCAAGGTCGCGGAGCCGGCCGAGGCTGACGCCGGGACGCCCGACGGTGCGACGGCCGACGGCGCACCGTCGCCGGACGGGGCCGACGACGGCCAGGTGGGTGCGGCACCCGCGGGCTCCGCCGCAGCGGACGCCCCGGTGCGTGACCGGGTGCGTGGCGCGGCGGCGCCGGCCCGGGCGGCGTCGGGTGCGCCGACGGGGCAGCGACGCGCCGCCCCGGTCGTGCCCACGCTCATCGCGAAGGGCCTCGACGGGCCCGAGCGGCGCGTGCCGCTGCAGTACTCGGCGCCGAGCATCGACGGCGACGCGTCGGCGGTCGTGTCGGCGGAGGCGGCGGCGACGGAGAAGGACGGCCAGACGTTCCCCGGCACGCCGCGGAACGCCCAGTGCCCGTGCGGCTCCGGCAAGAAGTACAAGGTGTGCCACGGGAAGAACGACGAGGACTGACCGCACCAGGCCCTGCACGCGGAAGGCGTCGACCCCGTTCGGGGGTCGACGCCTTCCGCGTCTCGCGTGCCGAGTGCTGGGTCCGCCGTACCCGGGCGCCGTCGCGTCAGCCGATCTGCATCACGGTCACGCGCCAGCGCCCCCGATGCGTCTCCAGACGGATCGCGGCGGCACGGACGCGGTCACCGTCGTGGATCACCACGCTCGCCTCGACGGTGTCCGGCCCGATGCGTGAGACCACGGTGCTGCGGACGGTGGCCTGGCCGGCGCGAACGGGTCGGCCGCGTACCGCGCCGGCGCGCGGACCGGCGACCTCAGCGGGCGCGACCGGCCTGGCCCTGCGCGCTGCCGCCGCCGCGGATGCGCGCTCGGTCGCTGCCGTCGAGCACGCGCGCGTGAGGTCGTCGTAGACCTCTGAGGTGACCCAGCGCGTGAGCTGGGCGAGCGGACGACGGCCCGCGACCGCCTCGATCGCCGCGAGCACGACGGCGCCGCACAGGGGAGCGGGGTCGGGTGGGCTGGCGGGGGTCACCGTGGCGGCCACGGAGGCGATCGGCCATGAGGCCTCCGTGACGGGCGACAGCACCGAACGTCGCAGGGGCCCGGCGAGGTGGCTCGCGGTCCGCGCGGTGCGCACGGACTCGGGCTCCGCGCGGGGCGGGAGAAGGAGTCGCGGGCGGGGCGTGGTGCGGTGGGCGAGGGTGCGGTGCGCAGAGGCGGGGGAGACGGTCAGGGCGGTCACAGGTGCTCCTCGGTGGCGTGGGCGGGTGGCGGTGTCCGGGGCTCAGGCGGGCGGCGCCGCGAGCCTCTGACCTGGCTGGATCACGTCGGGGTCGTCCCCGATGACGGCGCGGTTCGCGGAGTACCACCGGGGCCACGCGGCGGCGACGTCGGCATCCGTCGCGTCCGGGGGCAGGTGGGCGGCTGCGATGGCCCAGAGCGTGTCGCCGGGAGCGACCTCGTGCTGCTGGGCCGCGGCAGCGGGTCCGTCGGACGCGGGGGCGGCCGACCGGTCGAACCCCGCAGGGTCGCCCGTCGGCGCCGTCGCCTGGGTGCCGGTCGCGCCCGTCGTACCGACCGTGCCGGTCGCGCCGGTCGGCGTCGAGGCGGCTGCGGTCGCACCCTCTGGGGCGGGCCCGTGCTCCAGCCCCGACGGCCCCGGTGCGGCGGGGGCCGCGCCCGTGAGGGCCGCGGTGCCCGCACCGGTCCCCGAGGGTCCTGTCGTCGTGGCGGCCTCCGAGCGGTCTGCAGCGACGGTGCCCTGCGGGTCGGTCCCGGCCACGGGCGCGGTGCCGGAGGTCGGTGTCTCGACGGCCGTGCCGACCGACGTGCCGGCCGACGTGCCGGCCGACTGCTCGCCGGGTGCGACGGGCGCGGTCGTCGTCAAGTCGAGCGGCGCGGCGCGCTCGGAGGTCGCGGCCCCGGAGGCCGTCACGGTCCAGCCGAGGTCCGGCTCGGCCGCGGTCGCGAGGCCGGCCGTCGCGCCGAGGCTGAGCCCTGCGGTGACGGTGACGGCGAGCGCTCGTCGGACGACGGCGGGGGTGAGCCGGGCTCCCGCGGCCTCGAGCCGGCGGCCGCCGAGGCCCACGGCTCGAGTGGCCGCCGAGAGCGCGAGGAGTGCGCACCCGAGCGCCAGGACGACCGCGGCGACCGCGCCCGCGCCGAGGAACGGGAGGGCGACGAGCTCGTCCACCGAGGCCCGGAGCAGTCCGCCGGTTCCGTCCGCGACGAGTGCGGCGAGCGAGGACCACGCGGCCGACGTCAGTGCCGTCGCGGCGCCCGTGGCGAGTGCCGTGGCCCCGGCGGAGCGCACGAGGCCGACGCGCGGTCGGGCGGGCCCGACGTCGTGCCTCGACGGGTGTGCGTGATCGTTCCTGGACACGTGCGGCCCCCTGCGGAGTGGTGCGCTCGACATGCGTTTGATGTCGTTTGATGATGTTTGACCTTGGCACGTGTTGTCTGATGTGTCCAGTTCGTCCTTGGCTTGTGGACGGCGCCGTGTCCGTGGGGCTCGGTGGCGTGCCCTACGGTGTCGCCATGCGCTGGGACGCCCTGTTCGCCGACATGGAGATGCAGCTCGCTGCGGCGTCGGCCCAGGACGTCGCGCTCGAGGTGGCCGATCGCACGCGCACCGAGCGGGCGAGCGTGCTGCTCGCCGACCGCCTACGGGCGGCCCGGGGCGAGGTGGTGCTCACCCTGCGGTCGGGCGTCGTCGCCGGACGTGTCGTCGACGTCGGGCCCGCCTGGGTGCTCCTGGTGGACGGCGCTCGCGAGCACCTGGTGCCGCTCGCGTCGGTGGTCACGGTCGCCGGCCTTCCCCACGCGGCCGCGCCCCAGGAACGCTCTGCGCTGCGGCGGCTGGGCCTCGGGCACGCGCTGCGCGCCGTCGCACGGGACCGCAGCCTCGTGCGGCTCGTCACGGTCGGGGGAGCCGTGCTCGGGCGCATCGACGCGGTCGGCGCCGACCACCTCGACGTCACGCCCGCCTACGAGGACTCCGGCCGTCCGACGGGCGAGACCCGCGCGCTGACGTTCGCCGGCATCGACGTCATCAGCGCAGGCTGACCCACCTCGTCACGCGTGAGGCCGACGGCCTGTCGATCGGTGCGAGGTCCGCAGCCGGTGGTGCGTCAGGGCGGGTCTCAGCCTGCGTCCTCGTCGGTGCCCGGGCCCGTCCCGCCCGAACGCACGCGCTCGCGGGACTGCGCGTACATCCGCTCGATGTACGCCTCGAGCTCCGACGCCTCGACGCGCCACACCCCGCGGCCGCCGATCTGGATCGCGGGCAGCTCGCCGCTGCGCACGAGCGCGTAGGCCTGGGGGGAGGAGATGTTCAGGATCTCCGTGACGTCAGCGAGGGTCAGGAAGCGGGCCGCCATGGCCGCAGTCTCGCACGGGGCGGGACCCCTACCCGCGTCGTCCACACCGTGCGCGTGGGGGCCGGCTGTGCACAGGGTCGCCGACCGGCACACGAGGACGGCCGGACACGGCATGATGGGCGCGGAAAACGGACCTACCGGGACGTTCGGGACGCCTCGGTACACGGAAGCAGGGGGCCATGCACAACGCGAAGCATCCGCTCGGGGCGCCGTCGAGCCCACCGGCCGTGCGCCTGCGGCGGCCGGGGTGGCGCGACCCTCGGCTGCTCCTGGGGCTCGTCCTCGTCGCGAGCTCCGTGGCGCTCGGCTCGTGGCTCGTGGCGTCGGCGGGGCGCACGGTGCCGGTGTACGTGGCGGGCGAGACGCTCGTCCCGGGGCAGGCCCTGGGCGCAGGTGACGTCTCGGTGCGGCAGGTGCGTCTCGAGGGCGGCACCGCCGCCTACCTCTCGGCCGAGGACCCGGTACCCGAGGGGCTCGTGCTCACCCGGACGGTGGACGAGGGCGAGCTCGTCGCGCGGTCGGCCGTCTCCGCGGAGGTCGACCTGGGCCTGCGCCCGGTCGCCGTCGAGCCGGCGGGCCCGCTGCCCCGCGGTGTCGTCACGGGATCCACGGTGGACCTCTGGTTCGTCCCGCAGCCCGCGGGCGGCGCGGGAGGTGCGGGCGTCGGCGCCGCTGAGGCAGCCCCACGTGAGCTCGCCACGGGCCTGACGGTCGCGGAGGTCGCGGAGCCCGACGGCACCTTCGCGGTCGGCACGGAGCCCACGGTGCACGTGCTCGTCCCCGTCGCCGACCTCCCCGACGTGCTGGCCGCGCTCGCGGCCGAGGGATCCGTCGAGATCGTGCACGTCCCGGGCTCGGCATCCCGATGACGGCGGGGGTCCTCTGCGCCGTGCGCGGCGGCGCGGAGACGGCGGTGGTGCGCGACCTCGGCGCGTCCGCCGGGCGTCTGGACGTGACCCGGCGCTGCGCCGACCTGGGTGAGCTCCTCGCCGCGGCCGCGGCCGGCCTGGGCCACGTCGCCGTCGTCTCGACGGACCTCCCGGGGCTCGACCGGGAGGCCGTCAACCACCTGCACGGCTCAGGGGTCCGGGTCGTCGCCCTGGCCGACGACCGCGCCGGGTGGCCGGCCGCTCGCGTCTGGTCGCTCGGCGTGGACGCGGTGGTGCCCGACGGCTCGGCGGGAACGGGCTCGACGGACGCCGTCCTGCAGGTCCTCGCCGACGCGGACGAGGGCCTCCCGCCCGGTGCCCGGGCCGCGGCCGCGGGGGTCGTGACGGCCCGGTCGACCGCGAACGGGTCCGCCGCGGGCGCCCCGATGGAGCAGCGGCACGCGGCACGCCTCGGCCCGGCGTCGAGCCAGGGCGTGCTCCCGGACCACGCGGGCGAGCGCACCGCCCGTGAACCGTCCGCGGGTGTGACGGCGGACCACCTGGTGCCCGGCTCCGAGCGGGGTGGTGCGAGCCCGGGCCCGGCGGCGCCACCGGGGACGGTCGTGGCGGTGTGGGGCCCGACGGGGGCGCCCGGCCGCACGACCGTCGCGGTCAACCTCGCCGCCGAGCTGGCCGCGCTCGTCGACCCGGGGCGGGACCCGGTCCTGCTCGTCGACGCCGACACCTACGGTGGAACGATCGCGCAGATGCTGGGGCTGCTCGACGAGGCCCCCGGGATCGCCGCCGCCGCGCGGGCCGCGGCTGTCGGACGGCTCGACGACGCGACCCTCGCCGGGCTCACCCCGGCGCTCGACTCCGGGCTGCGGGTCCTCACGGGCCTGACGCGCGCGGACCGCTGGCCCGAGGTCCCGGCATCGGCGCTCGACGTCGTGTGGGCGGCCGCGCGCCGCCTCGCGACATGGACCGTCGTCGACTGCGGCTTCGCCGTCGAGCAGGACGAGGCCCTGAGCTACGACACGCGCGCGCCACGCCGCAACGCCGCGACGCTCTCCGCTCTCGCCGAGGCCGACGTGGTCGTCGTGGTCGGTGCGGGCGACCCCATCGGCCTCCAGCGGCTCGTGCGTGCGCTCGGGGAGCTCTCCGAGCTCGGCGTCCCGCCCGAGGGGCGCGTGGTCGTCGTCAACCGCGTGCGCGCCTCCGCGAGCGGCCCGCGGCCCGAGGAGGCGATCCGCGACGCGCTGCGGCGCTACGCGGGTGTGACCCGCGTCGAGCTGGTCCCCGACGACCGGGCGACGTGCGACGCCGCGGTGCTCGCTGCGCGGACCCTGGCGGAGCAGGCGCCGGGCTCACCCGCGCGGCGCGCCGTGGCGGCGCTCGCGCGTGCCTTGGTGCCCGCGCCGGCCACGGCAGGGGCACACTGAACAGATGCGCATCTACCTGCCCTGCACCTTGGCCGAGCTCGGGGCCAAGGCCGGCCTGAGCCCGAGGGTCGTGCACGCGGTGACGCCCGCGCTGCGGGCCGCCCTGCCGGACGAGGACGAGGAGGGCCTCGAGTACGCGGCCCAGCTCCTGGCCGCGGACGACAGCCTCGACCGGCTGGACCCCACCTCGGTGGGTGGGCGCCGCCGCGTCGTCGTCGCCGCGGACGTCCCCGCGGCGGTCGTGGACTCCGTCGACGAGGGTGAGGAGCACGCCCCGAGCGCGGTGCGCCTGACGACGTCGGTGGGCTGGGACGACGTCGCGTGCGCCCATGTCGACGAGCCCGCCGCGGAAGGCGACGTCGTCGCGGCGGCTGCGGGTGATGAGGCCGCGCTCGAACGTCTCGCGGAACGCGACCTGCTCTGGTACGACGTGAGCGAGCTGGGCCGCCTCGCCGTCAAGGCGAACCACGTCTGACCCGGGGACCTACCGGCCGAACGGGTCCAGGAGCGCGAGCACCTGGTCGTGGAGCGCGCCGTTCGTCACGAGCGCAGAGCCGCCCAGGGGGCCCGGGACGCCCTGGACGGACGTGAACCGCCCGCCGGCCTCCGTGACGATCGGCACGAGAGCCGCCATGTCGTGCAGCGCGAGCTCGGGCTCGGCGGCGATGTCGACGGCGCCCTCGGCGACGAGCACGTAGGACCAGAAGTCGCCGTAGCCCCGGGTGCGCCACACCGACCGGGTGAGGTCAAGGAACGCCTCGAGGCGTCCCTGCTCCTCCCACCCGCTCAGGCTCGAGTAGGACAACGAGGCGTCCTCGAGCTTCGTCACGGCCGAGACCTGCAGCCGTGACGCCGCGGCCAGCGACTTGCCGGTCCAGGCCCCTGAGCCCACCGCCGCCCACCAGCGGCGGCCCAGCGCGGGGGCGCTCACGAGGCCCAGCACGACCTCGCCGGCGTCCATGAGCGCGATGAGCGTGGCCCACACGGGCACGCCCCGCACGAAGTTCTTGGTGCCGTCGATCGGGTCGACGACCCACTGGCGGGGCCCGTGGCCCGTGTCCGGGAGCTCCTCGCCGATGACCGCGTCGCGAGGCCTCGTCCGCGCGAGCTGCGAGCGCACGATCTCCTCGGCGTGGCGGTCCGCGTCGGTCACGGGTGTGGTGTCCGGCTTGGTCTCGACGGTGAGGTCCTGCGCCTTGAACCGCGACATCGTCAGGGCGTCGACCTGGTCGGCGATCACGTGGGCGAGGCGGAGGTCGTCGTCGTACCCGGGACGCAGGGTCATGGCTGCACCGTATCGCTCGCGGCGCCCGGGCCCGGGGACATGATCACCGCGGCGCGGCCGTTCAGGCGGGTTCGCCCGCGCGGGCCGCGAGGAGCCGTCGCATCGAGTCGACGCGCGCGGCCCGCGCGGCGTGCTCCTCGCCCTCGGCGGCCGCCACCCACTCGTCGAGCGCGCAGTCGGGTGCGTCGGCCGCGTGCGAGCAGCCGCGGGGGCAGTGGTCGGTCGCGACCCGGGCCAGGTCGCCGAACGCGGCGAGGAGGCTCTCGACCTGCACGTGGGCGAGGCCGAACGAGCGGACGCCGGGTGTGTCGATGACCCATCCGGACCGGTCGGGCAGGCGCAGGGCGACGGCGGAGGACGACGTGTGCCGGCCGCGCCCGGTCACGTCGTTGACGACGCCTGTCGCGCGGGAGGCGTCGGGCACGAGCGAGTTGACGAGTGTCGACTTGCCGACGCCCGAGTGGCCCACGAGGACGGAGGTGCGTCCCGTCAGGCGCGCGCGGACCTCGTCGAGGCCGTGGATGACCGGTCGACCGTCCGGGCCGGGCGCGCCGTCCGCGGGCCGGGAGGTGACGACGACCTCGACCCCGATCGGCGCGTACATCGCGACGAGCTCGGCGGGGTCCGCGAGGTCGGCCTTCGTGAGGCACAGCAACGCGTCCATGCCGGCGTCGTACGCGGCGACGACGCACCGGTCGATCATGCGCGTCCGGGGCTCGGGGTCGGCGAGCGCGGTGACGATGACGAGCTGGTGGGCGTTCGCGACGATGACGCGCTCGACGGGGTCGGTGTCGTCGGCGGTCCGGCGGAGCACGGTGGACCGCTCCGAGATGCGCACGATCCGCGCGAGGCTGCCGGCCGCGCCGCTCGTGTCCCCGACGACGTCCACGAGGTCTCCGCACACGACGCGCTCGCGGCCCAGCTCGCGGGCCTTCATGGCCGTCGCGATGCGCTCACCGCCGGTGTCGGGGTCCACGAGGAGCGTGTACCTGCCGCGGTCGACGCCGGTGACCAGCGCGCGGTCGGCGTCGTCGTGGTCGGGCCGCTGCTTGGTGCGGGGCCGCGACCCCCGCGGGTTGGGCCGGGTGCGGACATCGCTCTCGTCGTAGCGGCGGGCGCGGGACCTCATGCGGGTGTCACAGGGCCCGGCTCGCGAGCATCGCGCCCCACAGCGCGACGAAGTCGGGGAGCGTCTTGGCCGTCGTGGCGACGTCGACGACCTCGACGCCCGGCACGCGCAGCCCGAGGAGGGCACCAGCGGTCGCCATGCGGTGGTCGTGGTAGGTCTCGAACGTCGCACCGTGCATGGGCCGCGGTGTCAGCACGAGTCCGTCGGCGGTCTGCTCGACCTGCCCCCCGAGGCGCGTGATCTCGGTCGCGAGCGCCGCGAGCCGATCGGTCTCGTGGCCGCGCACGTGCGCCACGCCCCGCAGCCGGGACGGCGAGTCCGCGAGCGCGGCGAGCGCGGCGATCGTCGGCGTGAGCTCGCCCGCCTCGTGCAGGTCGACGTCGATCCCGTGCACGACGCCGGTACCCGTGACGGTCATGACGTCACCGTCGAGGGTGGCCTGCCCGCCCATCGCCGTGAGGATGCCGGGCAGCAGCGCGCCCGGCTGCGTCGTGACGGCCGGCCAACGGGGCACCCGGACCGTCCCGCCGGCGACGAGCGCGGCGCAGAGGAAGGGTGCGGCGTTGGACAGGTCCGGCTCGACCGTGACGGTCGCCGCCGTCGGCACGCCGGGTGCGACGACCCAGAGGTCGGGGCGCGAGTCGTCGACGACGACGCCCGCCTCGCGGAGCACGCGCACGGTCATCTCGATGTGGGGCAGGCTCGGCAGCGTGCGGCCCGTGTTGCGGACGGTGAGCCCCTCCTCGAAGGCGGGCGCCGCGAGCAGCAGGCCCGACACGAACTGGCTCGAGGCGCTCGCGTCGACGTCGACGAGACCGCCGCGGGCGCGTCCCCGGCCGTCGACGGTGAACGGCAGGGTGCCGCGGCCGCCGTCGTCCACGCTGACGCCCAGCGCGCGGAGCGCCGCGAGCACGGGACCCACGGGTCGGGAGCGTGCCGTGGGCTCGCCGTCGAACCGCACGGTGCGCCCGACGAGCGCGGCGACCGGCGGGAGGAACCGCATGACGGTCCCGGCGAGGCCGCAGTCCACGTCGAGGAGACCCTCGTGCGCCGACGTCCCGGCGCGGGCGGCATCGAGCTCCAGGGGGCTGACGTGCCAGTCGGGGCCCGTGGTGTCGACCTGCGCGCCGAGCTGCTCGAGCGCGCGCGCCATGTTCAGGGTGTCGCGCGAGCTCAGGGCGCCGCGCAGGGTGCCGGGCCCGTCGGCGAGGGCCGCGAGCACGAGGTGCCTGGCCATGAGGGACTTCGAGCCCGGGACGGGGACGACGGCGTCGAGCGGGCCGGTGGCCACGGGTGCGCTCCACGGAGCGGTCGGGCTGCTGTCCGGCGTCACGGTGGGCATGCGCCGAGGCTACCGGGGCAGCCGGTGGCGCCGCGGCTCGGTCCGCCCGGACGGCCGGCCCGGCGCCCGGACGGCAGGCCCGGACCGAGCGCCCGCGCAGCGCGTGGGGCGGGTGCCGCCACGAGCGGCCTCAGGACGCGGCGCGACGGGCCTCTCGCACGGCCGCACGGGTCTGCCGGGCGGCCTCCGCGACCGCGAGCCGGGCCTCGCGCGCCGCCGCGTGGTCGACGCGAGCGTGCCCGATGCGCCAGCCCATGCTCGGCCGGCCCTCGCGGTCGGCGGCAACGGCGAGGGCGCCTCCGATCATCGAGAGGTTCCGCCAGAAGCGCTCCCGCAGGGCGGCCCGGTCCGCACCGCCCGCCCGCACGGAGGCCCCGGAGACCCCGCCCGTCGCGCCGACGGGACGTGCGAAGCGCCCGCGTTCCGGCGCGGCAGCGTCCGAGGCCGTCGCGACGAGGCGCGCGGACGCGCCGAACGGCTGGTTCACGACGGCGAGCGGCACCGTCAGCGCGGCGAGCGACAGGGCCGCGGTCCGCGGTGCCCGGCCGGTCGCGAGCATGAGGCCGGAGCAGAGCATGAGGGCGCCGTGCAGCCGCACGAGGCGGCGCAGGTCGGCGCTCCCGGGCGGTGCCGGGAGGTCGACCTTCGTCCCCAGCGCCTGCCATGACGCCTCGGCCCGCGCGACGTGCGGCGCCGGGGTGCGCACGGCGTCGAGCCCCTCGGTGATGAACCAGGCGGCGAACAGCGGTCGGGCGATCCGACGGACGAGCATCGTTGTCTCCTCATGGTGGCTGCGCGCGGGCCGTACCTGCTCCGCACGCTAACGCGTCCGCGGGCGTGCGGCACGGGCTGCGGCCTGCCCCGCCGGTCTCCGCGCCATCTCGTCGGGCGTGCGGGGAATCGGTCGGCGGCCGCGCGTGTTCTCACCCACATGACCTCGACCGTCCTGGAGCGACCGTCCGTGGCGCGCGACCTGGCGACCGGGTGGCCGCCCTCGGCCGTGCAGCCAGTAGGCTCGTGGTTGATGAGCGAGGAGACCCACCGGGCCCCCGAGGCGGAGGACTCCGGCGCCCGGGCCGCCCGGTTCGAGCAGGAGGCGCTGGTCTACGTCGACCAGCTGTACTCGGCCGCCCTGCGGATGACGCGCAACCCGTCCGACGCCGAGGACCTCGTCCAGGAGACGATCGCCAAGGCGTTCGCCGCGTTCCACCAGTACCGGCCGGGGACCAACCTCAAGGCGTGGCTGTACCGGATCCTGACCAACACCTTCATCAACACGTACCGGAAGAAGCAGCGCGAGCCGCTGCAGTCCGGTGCCGACGAGATCGAGGACTGGCAGATCGCGCGGGCGGCCTCCCACACGTCGACGGGGCTGCGCTCGGCCGAGGCCGAGGCGCTGGACAACCTGCCGGACTCGGACGTCAAGGCGGCCCTGCAGTCGATCGGCGAGGAGTTCCGCATCGCGGTGTACCTGGCCGACGTCGAGGGGTTCGCCTACAAGGAGATCGCCGAGATCATGGGCACCCCGATCGGCACCGTGATGTCGCGCCTGCACCGTGGCCGCCGTCAGCTCCGGGAGCTGCTCACCGACTACGCGCGCGAACGAGGGCTCGTACCTGCTGCCCCGCCCGTGCCGGCCGGGTCGTCCACGGGGGAAGGGGAGGACGCGTGAGCGCCGATCACACGGACGACGCCGGGACCACGGCCCCGCACGGCCACGCGCCGCACGACCATGCCGTCGACTGCACCGAGGCCCTCTCGCGCCTGTTCGAGTTCCTCGACGCGGAGGTCGACGAGCTCGAGGGCGACCGGATCCGCCAGCACCTCGCCGACTGCGAGCCGTGCCTCGCGGAGTACGACGTCGAGGACCACCTCAAGAAGCTCGTGCGCAGGTCCTGCTTGGACGCCGCGCCCGCCGAGCTGCACGTGCGGATCCGTCAGCAGCTGACGATCCTGCGCACCCAGGTAGAGCTGGGCTGACCGCCCGGCCCGGGTCGCGGACCTCGGTTCTCAGAGCCGAGCCGGACCGAGCCGGACGGCGGGCGTCCCTGGTGAACCAGGGGCCCGCCGTCGGCGGCTCAGGCGTTGGGACGGTTGCCGTGGTTGGCGGCGCTGCCCTTGCGGGAGCGGCGCTTGCGACCGCGCTTGCTCATGGCTGGCTCCTTGCTCTGACAGACCGACCGAATGGACGGACGGCGGCGTCCATGGTCCCACACCGGCGACCGTGCGCGGTGCGCCGTACTCGGGGGCCCGCGCCGTTCAAGTCCGGACCCCGGACGCCCGATGGACCAGAGGTGAGCGCACAGTCCGTCATCCCCCTCCTGCACGCCCTCGTGAGCGCCAACGGCTCCGACCTGCACTGCAAGGTCGGCTCCGCGCCGCGCGTGCGCGTCGACGGCCGTCTGCGCCGGCTCCAGGTGCCCGACCTGACCCCCGCCGACACCATCAACATGGTCGCCGAGGTCCTGCCCGCGGAGACCCGCGACGAGTTCGAGCGGACGCACGAGGCGGACTTCGCCTTCTCGCTCAGCGGCGTCGGCCGGTTCCGGGTCAACGCCTACCAGGCGCGCGGGACGCTCGGCCTCGTGTTCCGTCGGGTCTCGATGGGCGCGCAGACGCTCGAGGAGCTCGGGCTCCCGGAGATCGTCGGGGAGCTCGCGCTCGAGCCGCGCGGCCTCGTGCTGGTGACGGGCCCGACGGGCTCGGGCAAGACGACGACGCTCGCGTCGATGGTCGACCTCGTCAACACGTACAAGGAGGTCAACATCGTCACGATCGAGGACCCCATCGAGGTGCTGCACAAGGACAAGAAGGCGATCGTCTCCCAGCGCGAGGTGCGGTTCGACACGGCGGACTTCACGGTCGCGCTGCGTGCGGCGATGCGCCAGGACCCCGACGTGATCCTCGTCGGCGAGATGCGTGACGTCGAGACCGTGCGTGCGGCGCTGTCCGCGGCCGAGACGGGCCACCTCGTCCTGTCGACGCTCCACACGATCGACGCGCAGGAGACGATCAACCGCATCGTCGACTTCTTCCCGCCGCACGAGCAGAAGCAGATCCGCGGAGCGCTCGCCCAGGCGCTGCGCGGCGTCGTCTCGCAGCGCCTGTCCCGGCGCGCGGACGCCTCGGGCCGGGTCGCGGTCATCGAGGTCATGGTCAACACGGGCCGCACCGCCGAGGCGATCGTCGACCCGTTCAACGCACCGCCCATCGAGGACCTGATCCGCGAGGGCGAGTACTACAAGATGCAGACCTTCGACCAGCACATCTTCACGCTGGTGCGCGACGGCGTCATCACCTACGAGGACGGCTGCCTCGTGGCCAGCAACCCGCAGGACCTGACGGTCGAGCTCCGGGCCGCCGGCATCGTGCACTGACGGCGCGGCGTCCTGACGTCGCGCGCGGCCCGGTGCGAGCCGGGCGCGCGTGGGCGGGGAGCTAGACCGCGTCCTCGGGCAGGCCCAGCCACCGGTGCCAGCCGGTGTGGAGCACGAGCCACGCCATGAGCCCGTAGCCGGCCTGACCGGGCGTCTGGCCGTCACCGCTCGCGAGGTCCGCGAGCCACTGGTCGTGCTGCGCGAGCGGCGCGTACGTCTCGACGTAGGGCACCCGGCGTCGGCCGGCGACGTCGGCGAACGCGGCCGAGAGCTCGGCCTGGCGGTCGGGCTCCCCGTGCGCGGTGGGCGGCGGGCCGACGACGAAGGTGCTCAGGCGGCGGGACTCCGCCACGTCGAGGATGTTGGCGAGGTTGAGCCTGCTGCGTGCGAGGGAGACGCCCGCGGCGAGGTCGGCGTGGCCGAGCCCGATGACGAGGTGGTGGCTGCCGTCGGGCGGCGGCGGGCCGAACCGGATCGCGGTCTCGGCCTCCCAGCGGCCCGAGAGCGCCGTGGTGGTCTCCTGGGGCACCGCGAGCGTCATCACGTAGGGCGACGGCTCGAGGGGCGTGCGCGCCGTGACGCGCCCCACCCAGCCGAGCCCCTTCGGGTCGCCCGTGCCGGCGACGAGCTCGTCGCCGATCACACAGATGCGCTGTGCGCGGTCCACCAGGTCCTCCCGCAGGTCGATGACGTCTGCGTGCCAGTCTGGTGGACCCGGACCGTGAGGCAGGGGAGGACGCGCTGACGGAGCGTGCCGGGGGATGCGCGCCCTGGTCGCCGGGCGGCTGCTCCGGGGGCCACGCGGCGTCGTACGGGGGTCAGGGCAGGCGCGCAGCGCCCCTCGGCCCGTACGCGGCGTCGCCCGTCTCGTACCAGGCCGGGTGGGACGCGGGTGGCGGTCGACGCCCGTACCCGTCGCCGCGCACGGTGCGGACCAGGGCGACGCCGAGGGTGACGGCGGCCACGGAGACCAGGAGCAGGATCACGACGAGGCTCATGGCAGAGAGTCTTCTCTCGCCGAGGATCTGCCACGAGTGGCGCGTCCGTCGATGTTCGTCGACTTCCTGCCACCGTCGTGCCACGATGCGTGGATGCTGCGTTCCGTGACCGCGATCGTCCTGCCGGGTGTGGCGCCGTTCGAGCTCGGCGTCGTCTGCGAGATCTTCGGCATCGACCGGAGCGACACGGGGGGCCCCGCCTTCGACTTCTCGGTCTGCACGCCGAGCCCGGGCCTCGTCCCCGCCAAGACAGGCCTGTCGATCCTCGTCGAGCAGGACCTGAGCCGGGCCGACGACGCCGACCTCGTGGTGGTGCCCGCCTACGGCGACGACAGGGACGTGCCCGACGTCGTGCTCCAGGCCGTGCGCGACGCCGAGGCGCGCGGGGCGTGGGTCATGAGCGTGTGCAGCGGTGCCTTCGCGCTGGGCCGCGCGGGCCTCCTCGACGGTCGCCGCTGCACCACGCACTGGATGTACACCGACCGCCTGGCCGAGCAGTTCCCGCTCGCCGAGGTCGACCCGGCCGTGCTCTACGCCGAGGACCGCCGTGTCGTGACCAGCGCAGGCACCGCCGCGGGCATCGACGCGGGCCTGCACCTCGTGCGGCGCGAGCTGGGCGCCGCGGCTGCGGCGGCCATCGCACGCCGCATGGTCGTCCCGCCGCACCGAGACGGCGGGCAGGCGCAGTACATCGACACACCCATCCCGTGCGGTGACGGCGAGCTGGCTCCCGTGCTCACGTGGATCGTGGAGCACCTCGAGGAGGAGATCACCGTGCCGTCGCTCGCACGGCGAGCGCGGATGTCGGAGCGCACGTTCGCGCGGCGCTTCCGCGCGGAGACGGGCACGACGCCCGCGGGGTGGACGGCGCGTCAGCGGCTGCTGCGCGCCCAGGAGCTGCTCGAGGGCACCGACCTGCCGATCGAGGAGGTCGGTCGACGCGCGGGCTTCGGCGGCGCCGCCGGCCTGCGCCACCACTTCGCGCGGTCGATCGGGACGAGCCCGCTCGCCTACCGCAGGGCGTTCGCCGCCCCCGCGACCTCGGCCGCCGCGCTCTCCTGACCCACACCGGGTGCGCGACGGACCACCCGGTCCCGCTCCTCGGCGTCCCGGGCGGACGTCGAGGAGCCTGGGGCCGGGCGGCGGCGGGTCAGCGCGCGAACGCCTCCTCGACGAGGGCGACCTGCTCGCTCGCGTGCTTCTTGGACGAGCCCGCCGCCGGCGAGGCGGACGCGGCGCGTGAGACACGTCGCACCGGGCGCCCCAGCTCGGGCGCGAGCTGCACCGTGATGAACGTCCACGCGCCCTGGTTGGCCGGCTCCTCCTGGACCCAGACCAGCTCGGCGTCACCGAACGGGGCGACGGCGTCGGCCACGCCCTGCGGGTCGAGCGGGTAGAGCTGCTCGAGGCGCACGATGGCCGTCCGGGTGTCGCCGGTCTTGGTGCGGTGCGCGAGCAGGTCGTAGTAGACCTTCCCCGAGCACAGGAGCACACGGTCGACCCCACCGGGACCCACGTCCGGGTCGCCGATGACCGGGCGGAACGTGCCCGTCGTGAAGTCCTCCACGGGCGACGACGCGGCCTTGAGGCGCAGCATCGACTTGGGCGTGGCCACCACGAGCGGCCGCCGCGGGCGGTCGTACGCCTGGCGACGCAGGAGGTGGAAGTAGGAGGCCGGCGTGCTCGGTGCCGCGACGGTCATGTTGTCCTCCGCGCACAGCTGGAGGAACCGCTCGATGCGGGCCGAGGAGTGGTCGGGTCCCTGGCCCTCGAACCCGTGCGGGAGGAGCAGCACGACGGAGGAGCGCTGCCCCCACTTCTGCTCGGCCGAGGAGATGAACTCGTCGACGATCGTCTGGGCGCCGTTCGCGAAGTCCCCGAACTGCGCCTCCCACAGCACGAGAGCGTCCGGACGCTCGACCGAGTAGCCGTACTCGAAGCCCATCGCGGCGTACTCGGAGAGCGAGGAGTCGTACACCCAGAACTTCGCCTGGTCGCTCGAGAGGTACACGAGCGGGGTCCACTCGGCCCCGGTCTCGCGGTCGTGGAGCACGGCGTGGCGCTGCACGAAGGTCCCGCGGCGCGAGTCCTGCCCGGCGAGGCGCACGGGCGTGCCCTCGACGAGCAGGGACCCGAAGGCCAGGATCTCGCCGAAGCCCCAGTCGATGCCGCCCTCGCGGGACATCAGCTCACGCTTGGCCTGGAGCGCCTCGAGCTTGGGGTGGACGGTGAAGCCGGCCGGGGGGCGCACGTGCGCCCGGCCGATGCGGTGCAGCACCTCGGGGTCGACCGCGGTCTTCCAGCCGACCATGATGCCGGCGTCCTCGAGCTGGGACTCGGGCTTCTCCAGGCCCGCGATCGGCTCGGCCGACGCGGGCGGCGTGTAGCCACCCTCGCGCGTCTCCGTGAACACGTGCTCGAGCCGGCTCTGGTAGTCCTGGAGCACCTGCGACGCCTCGTCGACGGTGATGTCCCCGCGGCTCACGAGCGCCTCGGTGTAGAGCTTGCGCGCCGACCGCTTGGCCTCGATGAGGTTGTACATGAGCGGCTGCGTCATCGAGGGGTCGTCGCCCTCGTTGTGACCGCGGCGGCGGTAGCAGATCATGTCGATGATCACGTCACGGTCGAACTGCTCGCGGAACTCGAACGCTAGCTCGGCGACGCGCACGCACGCCTCGGGGTCGTCCCCGTTGACGTGGAAGATCGGGACCTGGAGGCCCTTGGCGACGTCGGTGCAGTAGTACGTCGAGCGGGACGAGGACGGCCCCGTCGTGAAGCCCACCTGGTTGTTCACGATGACGTGCACGGTGCCGCCGGTGCGGTACCCGCGCAGCTGCGCGAGGTTGAGCGTCTCGACGACCACGCCCTGGCCGGCGAACGCGGCGTCGCCGTGGATGAGGATCGGCAGCACGGAGAAGCCGTCGCCGCCGAGGTCGATGCGGTCCTGCTTGGCCCGCACGATGCCCTCGAGCACCGGGTCGACGGCCTCGAGGTGCGACGGGTTCGCGGCCAGGTACACCTGCGTGGACGCGCCCGACTCCGCCGTGAACGTGCCCTCGGTGCCGAGGTGGTACTTGACGTCACCCGAGCCCTGGACGCTCTTGGGGTCCTGGTTGCCCTCGAACTCCGCGAAGATCTGGCCGTAGCTCTTGCCCGCGAGGTTCGCGAGCACGTTGAGCCGCCCGCGGTGCGACATGCCGATGCAGACCTCGTCGAGACCGTTCTCGGCGGCCCGGGACAGGACGGCGTCCAGGAGCGGGATGAGCGACTCGCCACCCTCGAGCGAGAAGCGCTTCTGCCCGACGAACTTGGTCTGGAGGAAGGTCTCGAAGGCCTCCGCCGCGTTGAGGCGGCGCAGGATGCGCAGCTGGTCCTCGCGCGGCGTGCGGGCGTAGCCCGACTCGAGACGCTCCTGGAGCCAGCGGCGCTGACGCGGGTCCTGCAGGTGCATGTACTCGACGCCGACGGTGCGGCAGTACGAGTCGCGCAGCAGCCCGAGGATCTCCCGCAGCGTGGCCTTCGGCTTGCCCGTGAAGCCCGCCGTCGGGAAGACGCGGTCGAGGTCCCACAGGGTCAGGCCGTGGCTCTGGATGTCCAGGTCCGGGTGCTTGCGCTGGCGGTAGGCGAGCGGGTCCGTCTCCGCCATGAGGTGCCCGCGCGAGCGGTACGCGTGGATGAGCTCGGCGATGCGCGCGGGCTTGGCGAGCTCGGTGTCCTGGTCGACGGTGTTGTCGCGGACCCAGCGGACGGGCTCGTAGGGCACGCGCAGCGCGGTGAAGACGCGCTCGTAGAAGCCGCCCTCGCCGAGGAGCTTGGCGCCGACGATGCGCAGGAAGTCACCGGACTGCGCACCCTGGATGATCCGGTGGTCGTACGTCGAGGTGAGCGTGAGGACCTTCGAGACGCCGAGGCGGGCGAGCTGCTCGTCGGAGGCGCCCTGGAACTCGGCCGGGTAGTCCATGGCGCCGACGCCGACGATCGTGCCCTGGCCGGCCATGAGCCGCGGGACGGAGTGCACCGTGCCGAGGGTCCCCGGGTTGGTGAGCGAGATCGTGGTCCCCGCGAAGTCCTCGACGGTGAGCTTGTTGGCCCGCGCGCGCCGGACGAGGTCCTCGTACGCGGCGACGAACTGACCGAAGTCCATCGTGTCCGAGCCCTTGATGCTCGGGACGAGGAGCTGGCGCGTGCCGTCGGGCTTCGCCAGGTCGATCGCGAGGCCGAAGTTCACGGCCGCGGGCTGCATGATGGCCGGCTTGCCGTCGACGAGCGTGTAGCTCGCGTTCATGGCCGGCATGTCGGCGAGCGCCTCGACGACGGCGAAGCCGATGAGGTGCGTGAAGGAGACCTTGCCGCCCCGGCTGCGCGCGAGGTGGTTGTTGATGACGATGCGGTTGTCGACCATCAGCTTCGCCGGGACCGCGCGCACCGACGTCGCGGTCGGGACCTCGAGGCTGCTCTCCATGTTGGCCACGACGCGCGCGGCGGGCCCGCGCAGGCGCTCGACCGTCGGCTCGGCGGCGGTCCGCCTCGCCTTGAGGCGCGCGGACGGCACCTCGGCGTACGGCGCCGTCGCCGGTGTGGCGGCGGCGATCGGCGCGGTGATGGTCGCGTCGGCGTCGGGCTCGCGCGGCGTGCGGGGCGTGGCCTGCGCGGGGGAGCGCTGAGCCTGGGCGTCCGGCGCCGGACGGTCCTCCGGCGCGCGCGGGGCGGGCTGCGGCGTCGCCTGGGCGCTCGCGGTGCCCGGTGCGCTCGTGCTGCTCGGCGCGGCCGCCGCCCCGGTCGGCGGGGCGGCATGGGGCGTCCCCGGGGCGCCGTCGGCACCGGCCGCGGGCCGGGCGGGTGCTGCGTCGGCGGACGGCCGCGGCGGTGCGGCGGGTGCGTCGCCGGCTGTCGTCGGCTCCTGCTCGTCCGCGGCGGACCGGCCGGCCTGGGCGCCGGTGCCCTGGGCCTTCTCGTTCCGTGGGCGGTAGTCCTCGAAGAAGTCCCACCACGCCGGGTCGACCGCGTCCTTGTCGGTCAGGTATTGCTCGTAGAGCTCGTCCACGAGCCACTCGTTCGCACCGAACGCAGCACGCACAGCATCGGGTTCTGCCTTCTGGGACACGCCGGGATCGCCCACTTCCACCACGGACTTTGGACCGTTGTCAGGGTCTGCTTGGTGTGTCCACCCTAGGCCACGCAAGGCCCCCGCGGCGCCTGAACGCGCAGGTGGCGGGCCATGAACGCCCGGTCGGCCACGCGGCGGTCGAGGTGCGGTCACGGCGACGCAAACGGTGGGCCGAAAGTCCCCCAAGATCCCCAAGCGCGGGTCCGGGCGACGTCCCGAGCGGCCTCACGTGATGTCGCGTCGAAGGGTCGTGACGCGGCCCACGGCCGCCATCACGAGCCCGTAGCCGACGAGGACGAGGAGGCCCTGCCACCACGGGAGCAGCTCGGCCACGCCGGTGGAGCTGTAGAGGCTCGCCCCGGTCACGGACTCCCCGGCCGCGCCCGGCAGCCACTTGCTCAGCCCGGCCGTCACCTCGGACGACCCGAGGAGCATGCGCGCGATCGGCTCGACGAACTGCGTGAAGGCCAGGAGCGTCACGATCGCCGCGACCTGGTGGGTCAGCACGGTGCCGAAGCCGACGCCGACCATCGCCCACACCGCGAGGACGAGGACGGACAGCCCGATCGTGCGCCACGTCTCGAGGTCCCCGAGGGCCGTCGCCTGGTCGCGCAGCGCGAGCACGGCCGCGCCCGGGAGCACCGTGAAGAGCGTCCCGACGAGGCCGAAGACCAGCCCGAGCGGGAGGCTCGCGAGGAGCTTGGCGCCGAGCACCACGCTGCGCCGCGGCTCGGCGAGGAACGTGGGCGTGACGGTCATGTGCCGGAACTCGCCGGTGACCGCCAGGGCACCGACCACGACGGGGAACACGTAGCCGAGCGCCGGCGCGAGCGTGTACACGGTCATCGCGATGGCTGTCGCGTCGAGGGTTGCGCCCGTGGGCTCTCCGTTCATGCCCGTGAAGGCCGCGTCCGCACCGTCGACCGTGAAGAAGAAGGCCATCCCGGCGCCGAGGAACGCCATGTACACGGCCATGCACAGGAGCAGGCCCCACCACAGGCGTGTGGTCACGAGCTTGCGGAACTCGGTCGTCAGGGCTGCCCTCATGCGGCACCTCCGGGCTGCGCGTGCCGTCCCGGTTCACCGGGTTCACCTGTGTCAGCGGGAGGTGTCGGTCCGGGTGGTGCCGCCGAGCGGTGCGCGGCGACGTGGCCGCCGTCCCCCGCGGGGCCCGCGGGCCCCGCGGTGCCGCCTCCCGTGAGCCGCAGGAACACGTCCTCGAGGCCGACCTCGCGCACCGCGAGCTCGTGCACCTCGAGGCGTGCGGCGAAGGCGGCGGCACCCACCTGGGCGGCGTCGACGTCCTGCAGGGTCACCGACCCGGGCCGTTCGCCCTCGGCGGGGACGACGAGCGTGGGCCAGCGTTCCGCGACCAGACGCGCGAGCCCGTCGACGTCGGGCGACGAGACCCGCACGGTGCGCGTCGTGAGGCGAGCGAGGTCGGCGAGCGGCGATGCGTGCACGAGCCTGCCGTGGGCGATGATCACGACGTCGTCGACCGTCTGCTGGACCTCGGAGAGCACGTGGCTCGACACCAGGACGGTCCGTCCCTCGCCCGCCAGGTGGCGCAGGAACGCCCTGAGCCACGCGATGCCCTCGGGGTCGAGGCCGTTGGCGGGCTCGTCGAGCACCAGGACGCGCGGGTCGCCCAGGAGCGTGGCGGCGAGGCCGAGTCGCTGGCGCATCCCGAGGGAGAACCCGCCGACCCTGCGGCCGGCGACGTCGGCGAGGCCCACGAGCGCCAGGACCTCGTCGCACCGCGTGTCGGGGACGCCCACCTGCGGTGCGTAGACGCGCAGGTGGTCGCGTGCCGTGCGGCCCGGGTGGAAGCTCGCGGCCTCGAGCGCGGCGCCGACGACGCGGGCTGGGTGGTCGAGCTCGTGGTAGTGCCGGCCGCCGATCGTGGCCGAGCCCCCGGAGGGCCGGACGAGGCCGAGGAGCATGCGCAGCGTCGTCGTCTTCCCCGCGCCGTTGGGCCCCAGGAAGCCGGTCACGCGACCCGGCCGGACCGTGAACGACAGGTCGTCCACCGCCCGGACGACGCCGAACGACTTGGAGAGGTGGTCGACGACGACGGTGCCGTCGGGCGAGGGGTCGTGGAGGCTGCGCGGGCTCACGGTGCCACGCTAACGGTCGGCGGGAACCGTCGCGGACGATCGACGGGAAGCGTCACGCGCATGACGCAGCCGCTCGTCGAGTCGGCGACCCGCACCGTGCCGCCGTGGAGCTGGACGGCCCACCGGACGATCGCCAGGCCCAGCCCGGTGCCGCCCGTGCTCTGCTGGCCCGTCTGCGCGGGCGCGTTGCCGCGCGTGAACCGTTCGAAGACGCGCGTGCGGTCCGCCGCCGGGATCCCTGGTCCCTGGTCGACGACGTCGACGACCACGGCCGCGCCGGCACGGCGGGCCTCCAGACGCACCGTCCCGCCGGCGGGGGAGTGCCGGATCGCGTTGTGCAGCAGGTTCGCGACGACCTGGTGCAGCCGCTCCTCGTCCGCGGGCAGGGTGAGGTCCGCCGGCTGGACCTGCACCACGACCCGGAGGTCCTTGTCGACGGTGAGCGGCTCCGCGGCCGCTGCGGCCTCGCGCAGGAAGTCCTCGAGCCGCACGTCCGTGATGTCCAGTCCGACGGCCCCGGCCTCGATGCGGGAGAGGTCCAGCAGGTAGGCCACGAGGCGGCCGAGACGCTCGGTCTGCGCGAGGGCGGCCTCGAGCGCAGCGGGGTCGGGCTCGCTCACGCCGTCGACCATGTTCTCGAGCTGTGCCCGCAGGGCGGTCACGGGCGTGCGCAGCTCGTGCGAGACGTTCGCGACCATCTCGCGGCGCAGCAGGTCGGCCTGCTCGAGGTCCTCGGCCATCGTGTTGAACGCAGTCGCGAGCTGGCCGACCTCGTCGCGGCTGCTCGCGCGCACGCGCTGGGAGTAGTCGCCCGACGCCATGGCGCGCGCGGCCGCCGTCATCTCGCGCAGCGGCGACGTCATGCCCCGTGCCAGCACCTGCACGCCGATGACGGACACCACGACGGCCAGGGGGAGCGTGCGGGTCGGGCCGAGGTGGTTGTACAGGCCGACCCAGGTGATGAACGCCGCGAGCGTCACGGTCGCCGTCACGAGGACGCCGAGCTTGATCTTGATCGACGAGAACCGGTCGAGCGGACGGACGTCCGGGAGCCGCCCGCGTCCCGCGTGGCGGGGAGCGGGCGCCGTCACTGGTCCGACGGCTCGAACGCGTAGCCGACGCCGTGGACGGTCCGCACGAGGTCCGGCCCGAGCTTGCGGCGCAGCGCCTTGACGTGGGAGTCGACCGTGCGGGTGCCGCTCGCGTCGACCCAGTCCCACACCTCCGCGAGCAGCCGTTCGCGGGTCAGCACGGTGCGCGGGCTCTGCGCCAGGGTCACGAGGAGGTCGAACTCGGTGGGCGTCAGGTGCACGGGGCTGCCCGCGCGCGAGACGCGACGCTGCGCCCGGTCGATCACCACGTCACCGGCGACGATGGCGGGCTCGGCCGGTGCCTGCTCGGCGAGCTGGGCCGAACGCTCGACGCGCCGCAGGAGCGCCTTCGTCCGCGCGACGAGCTCACGCATCGAGAACGGCTTCGTCATGTAGTCGTCGGCACCGACGCCGAGGCCCACGAGCATGTCCGTCTCGTCGTCGCGTGCGGTGAGCATGATCACGGGGACGGGTCGCTCGACCTGGATGCGTCGGCACACCTCGAGCCCGTCGATGCCGGGCAGCATCACGTCGAGCACGACGACGTCGGGGGCGAGCTGCGACGCCATGGACACGCCCGTGTGCCCGTCGGGCGCGATCTCGACGCGCCAGCCCTCGGCGCGCATGCGGTGCGCCACGGCGGCGGCGATGGCGGGCTCGTCCTCGACGACGAGCACGACGACCGAACCCGTGTCCCGCGTGGCCCCGGCGGTCGTGCCGGGCCGCGGGGCGGCCCCGCCGGCGCCGGTCATGGCCCCGGGTGAGCCGGGGACGCTGCCGAGGGGACGGTCCGACCTCATGGATGGCATGCCCCAAGCCTGGCACAGCCCTCCGTTATGCTGGCCGCACGATGACCAGCTCAAGTCTGAGCCGGTACCGGTCCGCCGGTGCCGGCTCACCCCAGGTCCCTGTCGCCGGGCTCGTGCCCGGCTCCCACCTCACGCTGCACGCCCGCGGGCGTGCCACCGGCGAGCCCCCATGCTGAGCGACTGGCTCATGGTGCTGCTCGGCGTCGCGCTGACCGCCGGCACCGCGGTCTTCGTGGCGGCGGAGTTCTCGCTGGTCACGCTCGACCCGGGCGTCGTCGACCGTCAGGTCGCGGAGCGCCCTGATGCGCGCTCGCGCTCGGTCCGCCGTGCTCTGGCGGAGCTGTCGACGCAGCTCTCCGGGGCGCAGGTGGGCATCACGGTCACGACGATCCTGCTCGGCTACACGACGCAGCCCGCGATCGCCTCGCTCCTCGCGGGCCCCCTGGGGGACGCCGGGCTCGCCGAGGCGGCCGCGACAGGCGTCGCCGCGGTCCTGTCGATCCTCGTCGTCAACGGGTTCTCGATGCTGTTCGGCGAGCTCGTGCCCAAGAACCTCGCGCTCAGCGCGCCGCTCGCCACCGCGCGCGGGGTGGCGCCCGCCCAGCGCGGCTTCACGACGGCGCTGCGCCCCGTCATCAGGGTGCTGAACGACAGCGCGAACGCGCTCCTGCGGCGTGTCGGCGTGGAGCCGCGCGAGGAGCTCTCGGGCGGTCGCTCGGCCCAGGAGCTGATCTCCCTGGTGCGCCGTTCGGCCGAGGTCGGGACGCTCGACGTCGGCACGGCGACGCTCCTGACCAACTCGATCGAGCTCGACACCCTCACCGCGGTCGACGTGATGACCGACCGGACTCGCGTCGAGGTGGTCCGCCGCGACGAGACCGCGGCGGACGTCGTCGAGCGTGCGCGGGCCACGGGCCACTCGCGCTTCCCCGTGATCGACACGTCGCACGACGACATCGTGGGGCTGGTGCACCTGCGGCGCGCCGTCGCCGTCCCCTACGAGCGGCGCGGGGACGTGCCTGCCGCGGCGCTCATGGACGACGCGCCGCGCGTGCCCGAGACGGTCCGGCTCGGGCCCCTGCTGGTCGAGCTGCGCGAGCACGGCATGCAGATGGCTGTCGTCGTGGACGAGTACGGCGGGACCGCCGGGGTCGTGACCCTCGAGGACGTCATCGAGGAGCTCGTCGGCGAGGTCGCGGACGAGCACGACCCCCGCCGGGCCGGCGTGCACCGGACAGCCGACGACTCGTGGAGCGTGCCGGGCCTGCTCCGGCCCGACGAGCTCACCGAGGGCACAGGCCTGCGGGTCCCCGACGACGGCGCCTACGAGACCCTCGGCGGGCTCCTCATGGAGCGGCTCGGCAGGGTCCCGCGGGCGGGCGACGTGGTGCACGTGCCGGGCGTCGCGCTCCAGGTCGAGCAGATGGACGGGCGGCGCGTGGAGCGCATCCGGGTCAGGGCCGTCGAGGAGCGGGAGGAGGAGGACTCATGAGCACCGGCCTCGCCATCACGCTCGGCGTGCTGCTGCTCGCCGCGAACGCCTTCTTCGTCGGCGCCGAGTTCGCCATCATCTCGGCGCGCCGGAGCGCCATCGAGCCGCTCGCCGCGGCCGGCTCGCGGCGGGCGCGCGTCGTCCTGTGGGCGATGGAGCACGTGTCCCTCATGCTCGCCTGCGCGCAGCTGGGCATCACCGTGTGCTCGACCTCCCTCGGCGTCGTCGCCGAGCCCGCGATCGCGCACCTCATCGAGGGGCCGTTGCTCGCAGCGGGCCTCCCCGAGGGTGCCGTGCACCCGGTCGCGTTCGTCGTCGCGCTCGGGGTCGTCGTCTACCTGCACGTCGTCCTCGGCGAGATGGTCCCGAAGAACCTCGCGGTGGCCGGCCCGGACCGGGCCGTCCTGTGGTTCGGGCCGCCGCTCGTGTGGATCGGCCGGGCAGTCAGCCCGGTCATCACGGCGCTCAACTGGCTCGCCAACCACATCGTCCGCCTGTTCGGCGTCGAGCCCAAGGACGAGGTGGCGTCGGCGTTCACGGCCCAGGAGGTCCAGTCAATCGTCGAGCGGTCGCAGGCCGAGGGGCTGCTCGACGACGCCCAGGGCCTGCTCGCCGGTGCGATCGAGTTCAGCGACCGCACCGCGCGCGAAGTGATGGTCGAGGTCGGGGACCTCGTCTCCGTGCCGCAGGGCTGCTCCGTGGCCGACGTCGAGCGACTCGTGTCGCGCACGGGCTTCAGCCGGTTCCCTGTGATCGACGCCGCGGGGGACCCGGTGGGCTACCTGCACCTCAAGGACGTCCTGTATGCCGGGCCCGACGAGCGTGACGCGCCCGTGCCTGCGTGGCGTGTCCGCGCGCTCGCGCAGGTGCGCCCGGACGACGAGGTCGAGGAGGCGCTCGCGGCGATGCAGCGGTCGGGCACGCACCTCGCCCGCGTCGTCGGGCCGCGGGCGGGCGACGCCACGGCGGGGGCGCAGGGCTCGCCCGGCCCGGTGACGGCGGACTCCGACGTCACCGCAGGCGGCGAGGTCCTCGGGGTCGTCTTCCTCGAGGACATCCTCGAGGAGCTCGTCGGCGAGGTCCGTGACGCGATGCAGCGCGGTCAGATCGGCTGAACGGGACGTGAACAACGCGGGGATCGCGCCGTGAACGCGACGAGAGCGCGCCGCCCGCCGGCGGCCCCTGTGCAGCACCAGGTCGGGACCAAGGGCCGCTTGGCTCAGGACGGCCGACCCGTTACTGTTTCGTAATCACCGCCGCCGCGCCGAGGATCCCCCTGTGCCGGCGGCCGGCGGTCACGTTCCCACGGCCACGCGCCGTGGGACCAGCATGTCGGTGCGCGTCCCGCCCGAGGGCGGCAGCAGTCGGAGGTCCGGTGGAGCCAGAGCAGTCGCGGTCGCGGCTCGACTCGGCGACCTCGGCGGGCTCCTCAGGGACCGCGCACGGCGCCGTGACACCCGCTCCTCCCTCGCGTCGTGCGATGCGCCAGGCCGCGTCCCCGCAGACCGGTCCGGGCGCCGTCAGCCCGTCGCGCGCGGAGCGCCGGGAGCGCAGCCGCACGCGCAGGACCACGTCGGTGGGTGCTGCCCCGCGTTGGCTTCCGCGCGCGGGCGTCCTCGCCGCCCTCGCGACAGCGACCATCGCGGTGCCGCTCGCGGGCGCCGGTCAGCCGGCGCAGAGCGGTTCGACGACGCAGGCCGCCGTCGCCGCGCTCGGCTACCCCACCGCGATGGAGGTGCTCGCCTCCGACGTCCAGCAGACGACACCGACGTCGCTCCTCGCCGGCGTGCCGGGCGCCGAGCGGGTCTCGGACACCACCAGCCGCTCCCTGACCAGGGACCCGCTCCCCGGCTGCGACGGCCAGGCGCGGGAGTCCGGGCAGAACGGTCAGATCCCGTCGTCCGACCTGTGCGCGCTCTGGGAGCCCGACCAGATGCTCCGGGGGGACGCTGCCGTCGCCCTGTCCGAGCTCAACCTCAACTTCCGCGCCGCGTTCGGTCGCGACATCTGCCTGACGGACTCGTACCGTTCGCTCGCCGAGCAGCGTCGTCTCGCCTACACTAAGCCCGGTCTCGCGGCGTCCCCCGGGACCTCGAACCACGGCTGGGGCCTCGCGATCGACCTGTGCACCTCGGAGAACAGCAAGTCGGACGTGATGTCCTGGCTCTCCGACAACGGACCGATCTTCGGCTGGGACAACCCCCAGTGGGCCCGTCGCGGCGGCTCGGGCGCGTTCGAGCCGTGGCACTGGGAGTACGTGCCGGGTACGACGGAGATGGGCACCAACTACTGACGTCGCCCGGCGCCGGCCCGCCCTACCCGTGACGGGCAGGGCGGCACCGCACCGCCGACGAGCTCAGATCAGGCAGGCGCCCCAGGTCACCTCGTGGCTCTGGCCAGGCGCGAGCGTGATGAGGCGCTCGCCGGTGCGGAACGCGTCCGCGATGCAGCTCATCGGCTCGGCCGCGACGCCTGTGCGTCGGTAGTCGACGGCACCGAGGTGGTCGCCCGTGCAGATCTGCCAGGTGTCCATCGACTCGTCCATCCACACCGCCGCCGTGCGGCCGTCCGGACCTTCGACGCGGATCCAGGACAGGCCGTCCTCGTCACGGAGCACGTCGACGTAGGCGTCGTCGAGGTCGAGGCCGCGCAGCGACCGCGGCTCTCGGAGGTCGTAGTCGCCCTCGGCCGGCGTCGTGCCGGTCGGCAGGAGGCGGTCGTCGACGGTCACGCGCGTCGCCGCGTCGAGGCGGACCGTGCACTCGTCGAGGGACGCGCCGCCGGGGGAGAGCCACGGGTGGAACCCCACGCCGTACGGGGCGGCACCAGTCCCGAGGTTCGTGGCCGACGTCTGCACGTGCAGGCCGGTCGCCGTCAGGCGGTACGTGACCTGCATGAGCAGGTCGAACGGGTAGCCGCCGCTGGGTGCGAGCCGCAGCCGCAGCGTCACGGCCTCGCCCGCCGCGTGCGCGGCGTCGTCGACCGGGACCACCGACCACCGCTGCCACATGACGAGGCCGTGGAGAGCCGTCCCCAACGCGGGCTCGGTGATGTCGAGCTGGAGGTCGGCCCCCTCCCACGTGTAGCGGCCGTCTCGGATCCGGTTCGGCCACGGGGCGAGCACGGCGCCGTGGCCGGCCGGTGCCGGGACGTCTGCGGGGAAGGGGGTGAAGACGTCACGGCCCCCGACGGTGTAGACCCGGACCTTGGCACCGACGTCCGTGATCGTGACGCGCTGGTCGCCCGACACGAGCTCGATCTGGTGGCCGGACAGGGGAGCGGGAGCCGTGGCGGCGATGTCGTGATTCACCCGGTCACGCTATCGGCCGCGGGGGAGCGGGACCACGACCAAGGTCTCGGACGCGGTGGGTTCAGGCCCCGTCGAGCTGCTGAGCCAGGGAGTCGAGCTGGGCGGAGAGCGCCTCGAGGGCCGTCTTGAGGGCGCCCTCGGCGTCGCCTGCGACGGCGTCGAGCTGGGTGTCCGCGGAGGCGAGCGCCTCCTTGGCGGCCGCGACGGTGGCCTCCGCCTCGGGTCCCGCGGTGGCCGCGGCTCCCTCGACCGCCGTACGCGCCTGGTCGAGTGCCGCCGTCGCCGAGGCGGTTGCGGCCTCGATCTCCGCCCGGCGTGCGGGGTCGAGTGCCGCGTCGTTGAGCGTGGTCTCGACGTCCTGGAGCGATGCGCGCGCGTCGTCCACGCCCGTCTGGACCTGCTCGCCGAGGCGGTCGAGGTCGACCTCCGGCACGTCGTCCGCGAGTCCGCACGCCCCGGTGAGCAGGAGGCCGCCCACGAGTGCGGCGACGCCCGCCAGGCGGCGTCGGGAGGCGGTGGGTCGGGCCGGGGCTGCGTCGGGGGTCATGCGCGCTCCTGGGTGGTGTGGGGGAGCTCCCAGTCTGCCTTGCCCGGCCGGCGGGGTCGTGCCGACAGGCCCCGGACGCAGGTGTGCCCGCTCGCGCGACCGAGCGGGCACACCCAGAGCGTCAGGACGCGGAGGAAGTCTCCTGGGCGGACTTCTCCGCCACTCCTGTCGCCGTGCGCCGTGAGCGCACGTCCTGCAGCGACGTCCCGTAGTACGCCGCAGTCATGAGGTCCTTCATGTCGTCCAGCATCGGCATCCGCGGGTTGGCGGGTGCGCACTGGTCCTCGTAGGACCGCATCGCCAGGTCGTCGAGCTTGCCGATGAAGGCCTGCTCGGACACGCCCTGGGCCGCGAAGGAGGCCGGGATGCCGACCTTGTCACGGAGCTCCTCGACTGCGCGGGCGTACGACTCGACGCCCTCGGCCGGGGTCGACGCCGGCAGGCCGAGCGTCTTGGCGATCTCCTGGAAGCGCTCCGGGGCGACGTAGTGCTCGTACTTCGGCCAGCTCGTGAGCTTGGTCGGCACGGTGCCGTTGTACCGGATGACGTGGGGCAGGAGGGTCGCGTTCGTGCGGCCGTGCACCAGGTGGAACGTCGAGCCGATGGTGTGAGCCATCGCGTGCACGATCCCGAGGAACGCGTTGCCGAACGCCATGCCGGCGATCGTCCCGGCGTTGTGCATCTTCTCGCGTGCCTGCGTGGCCTCGCCGCCACCCGTGACCGACGCCTCGAGGTTCTCGAAGATCAGGCGGATCGCGTGCAGGGCCATGCCGTCCGTGAAGTCGTTCGCGTAGACCGAGACGAACGCCTCCGTGGCGTGCGTGAGGGCGTCGAAGCCCGAGTCCGCGGCGAGCGACTTGGGCATCATGCCCGTGAGCGCCGGGTCGATGATCGCGACGGTCGGGGTCAGCGCGTAGTCGGCGAGCGGGTACTTGACGCCCGTCTTCTGGTCGGTGATGACCGCGAACGGCGTCACCTCCGCGCCGGTGCCCGAGGTCGTCGGGATGCAGACGAGCTTCGCGCGCTCGCCGAGCGTCGGGAACTTGAACGCGCGCTTGCGGACGTCGAAGAACTTCTCGCGCATGTCCGCGAAGTTGATCTCCGGGTGCTCGTACCGCAGCCACATGACCTTCGCGGCGTCCATGGGCGAGCCACCACCGAGCGCGATGATCGTGTCCGGGTTGAACTCACGCATGAGCTCCGCGCCGCGGTCGACCGTCGCGAAGGAGGGCTCCGGCTCGACGTTGTCGATGATCTGCAGCGAGATCTTCTCGGAACGGCGTGCCAGGACGTCGAGGATCTTGTCGACGAACCCGAGCTTGGTCATGGTCGCGTCGGTGACGATCGTGACGCGGCTGACGTCACGCATGTCCTCGAGGTAGCGGATCGCGTTCGGCTCGAAGTACGTCTTGCCCGGGACCTTGAACCACTGCAGGTTGTTGTTGCGACGACCGATCCGCTTGATGTTCACCAGGTTGACCGCCGAGACGTTGTTCGAGACCGAGTTCGCGCCGTAGCTGCCGCACCCGAGCGTGAGCGAGGGGATGAAGGCGTTGTAGATGTTGCCGATGCCGCCGAGCGACGAGGGCGAGTTCCAGATGACGCGGATCGCCTTGACGCGACCGCCGAACTCCTCGACGAGCTCCGCGTCCTCCGAGTGGATCGCGGCGGAGTGGCCGAGACCGTCGAACTCGACCATCTGCTCGGCGAGCTGGATGCCGTGCTCGCGGGACTCGGCGCGCAGGACGGCGAGGACCGGGCACAGCTTCTCGCGCGTCAGGGGCTCGGCGGGGCCGACGAGCGACACCTCAGCGAGGATGATCGAGGCGTCCTCGGGGACCGTGAAGCCGGCCTTCTCGGCGATCCACTGCGGGGACTGGCCGACGACGGACGCGTTGAGCTTGGCGCCGCCGCAGTTCGCGTCCTGGGCCTCGACGCCGAAGATGAAGCGCTCGAGCATCGCCTTCTCGGCGGGCGTGCACCGGTACGCGTGCAGCCGGTCGAACTCGACCATCGCCTCGTCGTAGATCTCGGTGTCGAGGATCACGGCCTGCTCGGACGCGCAGACCATGCCGTTGTCGAACGCCTTGGACAGGACGACGTCGTTCACGGCGCGCTTGAGCTTCGCGGACTTCTCGATGTACGCCGGGACGTTGCCGGCACCGACGCCGAGGGCCGGCTTGCCGCACGAGTAGGCGGCCTTGACCATCGCGTTGCCACCGGTCGCGAGGATGAGCGCGACGCCGGGGTGGTTCATCAGCTCGTTGGTCGCGGCGATGGACGGCTCGGCGACCCACTGGATGCAGTGCTCGGGCGCACCCGCGGCGACAGCCGCGTCACGCACGATGCGGGCGGCCGCGACCGAGCTCTCCTGGGCCGACGGGTGGAACGCGAAGACGATCGGGTTACGCGTCTTGAGCGCGATGAGCGACTTGAAGATGGCGGTCGACGTCGGGTTCGTCACCGGCGTGATGCCCGCGATGACACCGACCGGCTCCGCGATCTCGACGATTCCGTGCAGCTCGTCGCGGCCCACGATGCCGACCGTCTTGAGGTCTGCCATCGAGTTGGTGACGTGCTCGCAGGCGAAGATGTTCTTGACGGCCTTGTCCTCGAACACGCCGCGGCGCGTCTCGGCGACCGCGAGCTTCGCGAGCTCACCGTGCTGGTTGAGGGCTGCGACCGACGCCTTCTTGACGATGTGGTCGACGTCCTCCTGCGTGAAGGACGCGTAGGCGGCGAGCGCCTTCGTGGCGCCGGCGACGAGGGCGTCGATGGGCGAACCCATTGCCTCGGCGGCGCTCGCGGCTGCCGGTGCGGCAGCCTCGGGGGCCTTGCTTCGTACGGCTCGTGTGGCCACGGGTTTCTCCCGGTCATCTGAGATTTCGGATGGAGGGATCGCCCTTGATCCGTGCTCAACGCTAGGTGGGGCCATTCGGGTGTACGTGTGCCAAAGGTCCTTTCGGAAGGCCGCGCGACCTGCGATCGCGACCCAGGTGAGGCTGCCGTGAGGGCTGTTCGGGATCTTCGTCCCATGTCTTGGCACTCGACGGTCGAGAGTGCTAATAGTTGACGTGTAGCCGCCCGGCAGGAGCGGACCTCCACCGGGCTCACGCGGTGCTCCGGAGCCGCCGGTGCACCATCGAAGGAGGTGGTGAGCGTGGCTACCCGTCTCGACCCGTTCGTCGACCCCACCCGTTGGGTGGACTCGCTCCTCGGCTCCGTGCGCGAGGCAGCAGCACCCCAGGTCCCGGGGATGCCCATGGACCTGTACCGCGCCGGTGACCACTACGTCCTGCACGTCGACCTCCCGGGCGCAGACCCGGGCAGCGTCGACGTGAACGTGGAGGACCGCACCCTGACGATCCGCGCCGAGCGCACCGCGCGCACGGAGAGCGACGTCCAGTGGCTCGCACGCGAACGCCCGTCCGGCACGTACGTCCGCCAGCTGACGCTCGGTCGGGGCCTGGCCCTCGACCGCGTCGAGGCGAGCTACGCCGACGGCGTGCTGACGCTGACCATCCCGGTCGCCGAGGAGGCCAGGCCGCGCAAGATCAGCATCCAGCACGCGACGCCGACCACGGCGCCCGCCGCGATCGGCACGGCGCCCACGGCGGAGCAGCCCGAGCAGCCCGTGCAGCCGGTGCAGCCCGCGAGCTGACCAGCACGCCGACGGCCCGGTCCTGGTGCACCCGGACCGGGCCGTCGTGCGCTGGCGGCCGGCCTCGGGCTCGTCAGGGCTCGTCAGGTCCCGTCAGCCAGCCGGGCGATGCGCCGGCCCGCCTCGACGACGAGTGCGCGGGGCATCGCGAGGTTGAGCCGGACGTGGCCCCGTCCGGGTGCCCCGCACGCGGCCCCGTCGACGACCTCCACGCCGGCCCGGGTGCGCACGTGGCCGCCGAGATCCGCGGGTACCCCCGCCGGCAGCACCGGTCGCAGGTCGAGCCACGCGAGGTAGGTGCCCTCGGGCGGGGCGTAGCCGACCTGCGTGGTCCGTCCCTCGCCCGCAGCGTCCGCGAGCGTCCGGGCGAGGGCGGCACGGTTGCCGTCGAGGTAGCGGAGCGCGGCGTCGAGCCACGGGCCGCCGTCGCGGTAGGCGGCGGTCGCGGCGACGGCGCCCAGCGTCGAGGCGCCCTCGGCTGCTCGCTCGCCGAACCGGGCCCACGCCGAGACGTCGGCGTCGTCGGACAGGAGGACCTGGGCGCACTTGAGGCCGGCGACGTTCCAGGCCTTCGACGCCGACGTCGCGGTGACCGTGTGCGCCGCCGCCGCGGGGGAGATGGCGGCGTAGGGGAGCTGCGTGCGGCCCGGGAGCACGAGGGGTGCGTGGATCTCGTCGGAGAAGACCCTGCCGCCGTGCGCCTCGACGACGTCGGCGAGCGCCTCGAGCTCCTCGCGCTCGAACACCCGACCCGTCGGGTTGTGGGGGTTCGTCAGGACGAGGAGGTGCCCGCCCGCGCGGAAGGCAGCGGCGATGGTGTCGAGGTCGAGGGCCCATCGCCCGTCCTGCGCGCGCGTCATCGGGGCCTGGAGGACCTGACGGTCCCAGGCGTGCGGGGCAGTCAGGAACGGCATGTACGACGGCGTCGGCACGATGAGCGGGGAACCGGGGCGGGAGCGCTCCTCGACCGTGATCCGGAGCGCCGCGAGCACGTCGGAGACCATGTGGACCCGGTCGGCGTCGACGTCCCACCCGTACCGCTGCCGGTACCACCCGGCGCACGCGCTCGCGACGCCGGCCTGCACGGAAGGTGGGACGTAGCCCGTCAAGCCGCGCTCGACGGCGGCGTGCAGCGCGGCCGTGACGGCGGGGGCGGTGCCGAGGTCCGACTCCGCCACCCAGGCGGCGATCTCGGCGCCGGTGCCTGTCCACTTCAGGCTGCCGCGGGCGCGCAGGTCGTCGGGCCCGAGCCGGTCGACCTGCCGCACGAGGGCGTCGTCGGTGCCCTGGACGGCGTCCACGGGGCCAGCGGGGAAGGGGCTGCCGGCTGCGGCACCGGGGGCGGGCGTCGGGGTGCTCGTCATGGCTGCACCGTATCGACGCCCTCCCCAGGGCCGCCCGCCGCGATCAGCTCACGTCCCCCCGCCAGGCACCCGTCTCGGCGCCACGGGACTCGATGAACTCCTTGAACCGCTTGAGGTCTGCCTTGACCTGCGCGTCGTCGACGCCGACGGCGGCACCGAGCTTCTCGACGATCGACTCGGTCTCCCAGTCGATCTGCACCATGACGCGCGTGGTCGACTCGCCGAGCCGGTGGAACGTCACGACGCCGCCGTGCGTCTTGCCGTCCACCGAGCGCCAGGCGACGCGCTCGTCGGGGTGCTGCTCCGTGATCTGCGCGTCGAACTCCCGCTCGACCCCGCCGATGGAGGTCTTCCAGTGCGTGAGCGTGTCGCTGAGCTGCGTCACCGAGTCCACGCCGCCCATGAACTGGGGGAACGACTCGAGCTGGGTCCACTGGTTGTACGCGGTCGTCACGGGGACGTCCACATCGATCGACTGCTCGACGTTCGGCATGCCTGCCTCCTCGTGGTGGTCGGTGTGGTGTCCCGCCACGGTAGGTCGGTCCCGGGCGGGCCGCGCGTCGGGGCGTCGCGGCGGAAGCCGGCCGGGTCGACCGGGTAGGGGTGTCCGGGAGGTCCCGGGCCGCAGGCGCGCCGGGAGCCGTACGCGCGGGCATCCCTACCGTCCCGGGCTGGGCAAGCGTTGCGGCGAACGGGTGAATCTGGCCCTCGAGGGGCGCCCGGCTTTGCGTAGATGTCCGGATTGTGTCAACCTGTCCGCGTCAGCGAAAAGGGCAAACCCACCGCGAGGTGGGGACGCAAAGCCAACGGGACCCCAGAGGTCGGCCGGGCTCACCGAACGACAGGAGTGGACGATGTCAGCTCAGACCTCCAACCGTAACGACGCCCCCGGGGCTCTCCTCACGCCTTCCGAGGTGGCCGGGATGTTCCGCGTCGACCCGAAGACCGTGACGCGCTGGGCCAAGGCCGGCAAGCTCTCGGCGATCCGCACGCTCGGCGGCCACCGCCGCTACAGCGAGTCCGAGGTCCGCAGCCTGCTCTCCGGCGTCCCGCAGCCGCGCGAGGGCGAGGACTGATCGTCCTCGCCGGGTAGGGCCCCAGGGTCCTACCCCTCTGCACGCCTCCAGCGTCGCCCTTCATCGGTCCTCGCAGCACCCCCGCCCGGGGGAGCGGCGAGGACCGCGGCATGTCCGGGCGGTGCCACCTGCTCAGGCCTTCGCTGCGAGCCGCTCGAGGCCGTCCAGGACGAGGTCCAGCCCGAACTCGAACTCCGTCTGGTCGTCGCACCATCCGAGCGTCGAGTCCGGGTCGTCGTGGGCGACCTCCATGAACATCGCGACGAGGTTCGGGATCTGTGGGGCGATCTGCGAGAGCATCGCCTGCGTCTCGTCGTCGCCGCCCTCGGGCTCGCCCAGCTCGAGCGTGAACCCGTAGATGCGGCTCCCCAGCGCGTGCAGGCCGTGGTGGACGAGGTCCCAGGAGAGACCGCCCGCGCGCATGAGGGCGACGACTCCGTCGACGTGGCGCGCGGCGGACAGGGTCATGACGTTGCGCGACTCCATGACCTGGGGCGCCCACCGGTGCCGCAGCATGACGGTGCGCGCCGCGAGGATGCGCACTCGGATCGCGTCGCGCCACCCGCCCTCCCCGGGTGGTGCGGCGGCACGGCTGACAGCGTCGTGGAGCTCGTCGAGCACCACCTCGACGGCGCCGTCGAGGATGCCGTCCTTGCCTCGCACGTGGTGGTAGAGCGACATGGCCTCGACGCCGAGGTCGTCGCCGAGTCGACGCATGGTGAGTGCGGTGACGCCGTCCTGGTCGGCGATCTCGACCGCGCGACGCAGCACGCGCTCGCGGGTCAGCCCGGGGCGCCGTCGTGCCGTCGTGCCCGTCGTGTCGCCCACACCCCCAGCCTCTCACTCTCCCGCGGGCGTCTCGTACGACGCGCGCGTCCTGGGCTGCGTGTCCGGACGGCGTGCCGGGAGCCGTTGACCGCAGCCGCCGACGGCTCTACCTTACAAGATAAGTCTTACGCCGTAAGGCCGATCGGACCAGGTGGCCGGCCAGGCCGCGAGGAGGAACCACGATGACCACGCCACAGACGCACGGCCAGCACTCGCGAGACGCGGCCGAGGGGGCTGGCCCCACGGTCATGCGCGCCGCGGTCAACCGCAGCTTCGGCGGCCCCGAGGTCGTCGCGGTCGAGCAGGTGGCCCGGCCGCAGGCCGGCCCGGGGGAGCTGCTCATCCAGGTCCACGCGTCGGACGTGAGCGTCGCGGACCACCGGATGCGCGCCCGCGACCTCCCGCCCGGCTTCGCACTCGTCGGTCCGTTCCTGCTCGGCTTCGGGGCACCACGACGCCCCGTGCTCGGCATGGAGGTCGCCGGGGTGGTCGAGGCCGTGGGCAGCGGCGTCACGACCTTCCGCCCCGGGGACCGGGTCGCCGCAGCGACCGGCGCGCACTTCGGCGGGCACGCCGAGTACGCCGTCGTCCGCGCGGACGCCCGCGGGGCGGTCGCCCACGTGCCGGACGGCCTGACCTTCGAGGACGCCGTCGCGCTCGTCTTCGGCGGGCACACGGCGCTGCCGTTCCTGCGCGGAGGCCGCGTCGGTGCGGGCAGCGAGATCCTGGTCAACGGTGCGTCCGGCGCGGTCGGCGTCATGGCGGTCCAGCTCGCCAAGCACCTGGGTGCGCGCGTGACGGGCGTGTGCAGCGCGAGGAACGCCGAGCTCGTCCTCGGCCTTGGCGCCGACGCCGTCGTGGACTACGAGACCGAGGACTTCACCCAGCGCGGCGAGACGTACGACGCCGTGGTCGAGTGCGTCGGGAACGCGCCGTTCCGACGGGCCCGCCGCGTGATCCGGCCGGGCGGCGCGATGCTCGCGGTCGTCGGGAGCTTCGGTGACCTGCTCGCGGCCCGGTGGAACCAGGCGCGCACGGGGATCCGCGTCGTCACGGGCGACCTCGGGGCGACGTCGGACGACGTGGCCCTGCTCATGCGGCTCGCGAGCGAAGGGACGATCCGGCCGGTGGTCGACCGGACGTACGACCTCGACGAGATCGTGGAGGCGCACCGGTACGTCGACACCGGACGCAAGCGAGGCGCCGTCGTGCTGCGGGTGCGTGGAGAGTAGGAACGCGACGCTGCGGTCCTTGGTTGCGTGGGCACATCGCACCGCTGACCTGCGCCGACGCGCGCACGACGAAGCCCCGGCCACCATGGGTGGACCGGGGCTTCGTGACGTGCCCGCGATAGGATTCGAACCTACGACCTTCTGCTCCGGAGGCAGACGCTCTATCCCCTGAGCTACGCGGGCGGGGCGGTGCAGAACACTACCAGCCTGCTCCGCTGACGCTGCACCCGACTGTCAGCGGTGCCGCTCGCCGACGAGGCCCATGAGCTCCGACAGGTAGCGGTCGATCTCCCGCATCGCGGCGCGTGCGTCGCCGTCGGCGACCGCCTCGACGAGCGCGTGGTGCGAGTCGTCGTCGTGCGCCGGGTGCTCGAAGTTGAAGCGGATGTTCTCGCTGATCGCGTCCTGCAGGTTCTCGTAGAGCGCGAGGAGGACGGGGTTCTGGGCCGCCTGGGCGATCGTGCGGTGCAGCACGAGGTCGGCCTCGACCATCCGGTCGAGCTCACCGCTCGCGAAGGCCGCGGCGCGCGTGTCCCGCAGGGCACGGAGCTCGGCGACCTGCGCGTCGGTGCGTCGGAGCGCCGCGAGCCGTGCGGCCTCGACCTCGAGGCTGCGCCGCACCTCGAGGACGTCGCGCTGGTGCGCGCCCGCGATCTGGCGGCCCATCGCGTTGCCCAGCTCGGAGTCGGAGATCACGTAGGTGCCGGAGCCCTGGCGGCGCTCGAGCATCCCCGCGTGGACGAGCGACTGGACGGCCTCACGCACGGTGTTGCGCCCGACGCCGATGAGCTCCGTGAGCTCGGGCTCGGCCGGGATGCGGGTGCCGACCTGCCAGGCGCCCGACGTGATCTGCTGACGCAGGCGGCCGACCGCGAGGTCGATCAGGTTCGTGCGGCGAGTCATCCCATCTCCGGACGTAGGCGTGAGAGGCAGTCAACACCGCGAGCGGGGTCGAGCGCACCTTCCGTCCCATGCTTCACCCGCTGCTGCCCTGGTCGCGCCCGGCCGCATACAGTGCCTGCGACCCCGACCCCTGGTGATTCGGTCCCATGCCCCATCCCGCTGCGCAGCACCCGACGACGCCGGCCCGCCACCCGTGGCGCGGCCGGCTCGTCGTCCTCACCGGCCTGCTCCTGGTCGCGCTCAACCTGCGCGTCGCGATCGCGTCCGTCTCGCCGGTGCTCGACGTCATCAGGGCCGAGGTCGCTCTCTCGGCCGCCCAGGCGGGGCTCCTCGGCACGGTGCCCGTCGCGTCGTTCGCCGCGTTCGGGTCGATCGCCCCGCTCGTGGCGCGCCGCCTCGGGCTCGAGCCCACCCTGGTGGCGGCGATGCTGCTGTCCGCCGTCGGTGAGGTCGTGCGCGCCACGACGACGACGGCGGCCGGCTTCCTCGGCTGGTCCGTCATCGCGCTCGCGGGGATGGGCATGGGCAACGTGCTGCTGCCGCCGCTGGTCAAGCGGTACTTCCCCGACCGGATCGGTGCCGTCACGGCGGCGTACTCCGTCGCGATGTCGTTCTCGACGGCCGTCCCGCCGCTGCTCGCCGTGCCGAGCACGCAGCAGCTCGGATGGCGTGTCTCGATCGCCGTGTGGGCCGCCGTCGGCGTCGTCGCCGTGGTGCCGTGGCTCGTCGTCATCGGCCGGTCCGCCGCGGCGCGTGCGGGGTTGCGGGAGGTGCTGCGGCGCTCGCCCCAGGACACGCCCGCGCTCGCGTCCCGGCACCGCGCGTCGGGCCGCGTGTGGCGCAGCCCGCTCGCGTGGGCGCTCGCGCTCGCGTTCGCGATGAACTCCCTCAACTCCTACGTGGTGTTCGCGTGGCTCCCGCAGCTGCTGCTCGACGCGGGGGTCGACGCCGCCCGGGCGGGCGGGTGGCTCTCGTACGTCGCGGTCCTGGGCCTCGTCCCCGCGCTCGTCGCCCCGCCGCTCGCCGTGCGCCTGCGCAACCCGTTCGTGCTCGCGCTCGGCTTCGTGGCGTGCTTCCTGGTGGGGGGCACCGGCCTCCTGCTCGACCCGGCCGGGGCGACCGTCGTGTGGGCGTCGCTCGTCGGCGTCGGCCTCGGGACGTTCCCGCTGCTCCTGGCGCTGATCAACCTCCGCACGCGCACCTCGGCGGGCGCGACGACACTGTCGGGCTTCACGCAGGGCGTGGGCTACACGCTCTCGGGCGTCGGACCCGTGCTCGTGGGCGTGCTCTACGGAGCGACCGGCGGCTGGGCGGCGCCGTCGGTCGTGCTCGCGACGTCGAGCGTGGTTCTGCTGGTCGCCGCGGCCCTCGCGTGCCGGCCGGTGATGCTCGAGGACACGTGGGTGCGGGGCCCTGGCCGCGGGCTCGATACCCTTTCCACGTGACCCCTGCCGAGCTCTCCGAGGCGCTGCGCGCCGTCCTGACCGCCGCCGTCGCCGACGGCTCGCTCCCGCTCGACCCGGCCGCGGTGCCGGCCGACGTCGTCGTCGAGCGTCCGCGGTCGCGTGAGCACGGGGACTGGGCGACGAACGTCGCGATGCAGCTCGCCAAGAAGGCGGGCATGGCGCCCCGTGCGTTCGCCGAGGTCCTCGCCGCACGCCTCGCCGACGTCCCGGGCGTCGCGTCCGTGGCGATCGCGGGCCCCGGGTTCCTCAACATCACGCTCGACGTGGCCGCGGCGGGCGAGCTCGCGCGCACCGTCGTCGAGGCGGGTGCGGGGTTCGGCCGCGGCACGGCGCTCGCGGGTGAGCGCATCAACCTCGAGTTCGTGTCCGCCAACCCGACGGGCCCCATCCACATCGGCGGCGTGCGCTGGGCGGCGGTCGGCGACTCGCTGGCCAGGATGCTCCAGGCCTGCGGCGCGGACGTGGTGCGCGAGTACTACTTCAACGACCACGGCTCCCAGATCGACCGGTTCGCACGGTCGCTGCTCGCCCGCGCCCGCGGGCAGGAGGCGCCCGAGGGCGGCTACGGCGGCCAGTACATCGCGGACATCGCCGACTCCGTCCTGGAGCGCGTGCGTGCCGCGGGCGAGCCCGACCCGCTGACCCTGAGCGACGACGAGGCCCAGGAGGTCTTCCGCGCGCACGGCGTCGAGCTCATGTTCGGTGAGATCAAGGCCAAGCTGCACGACTTCCGGGTCGACTTCGACGTCTACTTCCACGAGGACTCGCTGCACGAGTCGGGTGCCGTCGAGCGTGCTGTCACGAGGCTGCGCGAGCTCGGCCACGTCTACGAGGCCGACGGCGCCACGTGGCTGCGGACCACCGAGTTCGGTGACGACAAGGACCGCGTGATCCTCAAGTCGGACGGGCAGGCCGCCTACATCGCCGGCGACCTCGCGTACTACCTGGACAAGCGCGAGCGCGGCTTCGACCGGGCGATCATCATGCTCGGCGCCGACCACCACGGGTACATCGGCCGCATGATGGCGATGTGCTCGGCCTTCGGTGACACGCCCTGGGTGAACCTCGAGATCCTCATCGGTCAGATGGTCAACCTCGTCAAGGACGGGGAGCCCGTCCGGATGAGCAAGCGCGCCGGCACCATCGTGACCCTCGACGACCTCGTCGACGCCGTCGGCGTGGACGCAGCGCGGTACTCGCTCGCGCGCTCCTCGGCCGACAGCATGATCGACCTCGACCTGGACCTCCTGACCCGAGCCACGAACGAGAACCCGGTCTTCTACGTCCAGTACGCGCACGCACGGACCCGGAACGTCGCGCGCAACGCGGCCGACCTGGGGGTGCGGCGCGAGGACGGGTTCGACCCGTCGCTGCTCGACCACGTCTCGGAGTCCACGCTGCTGGCGAAGATCGGCGAGTTCGGCCGGGTGGTCCTTCAGGCCGCGGAGCTGCGCGAGCCGCACCGCGTCGCCCGGTACCTCGAGGAGCTCGCCGGGGCGTACCACAAGTGGTACGACCAGAAGCGCTTCGTGATCCCCAAGGGTGACGAGGACGTCGCCGACGTCCACCGCACCCGGCTGTGGCTCAACGACGCCACGGGAACGGTGCTCGCCAACGGTCTTGACCTGCTCGGCGTCAGCGCCCCGGAGCGCATGTGACGGCGGGAGCCGACCACCACGTCTGGCCTGCGAGCACCCGCGTCGGGCCCGACGGCGTGGTGAGCGTCGGCGGCGTGCGCCTGACCGACCTCGCGGCGGAGCATGGCACCCCCGCGTACGTGCTCGACGAGGCCGACTTCCGGGCACGTGCGCGCGGCTACCGTGTCGCGTTCACCGAGGCCTTCGCGCCGCTCGGCGTCCCGGTCGACGTGTACTACGCGGGCAAGGCGTTCCTCAGCGTCGCCGTGGCGCGCTGGGCGCACGAGGAGGGCCTGCGCATCGACACGTCGACGGGTGGGGAGCTCGCCGTCGCCCTGCGCGCCGGCATCCCCGGCGCCGACATCGGGCTGCACGGCAACAACAAGTCGGACGCGGAGATCGACCGGGCGCTCGCGGCCGGCGTGGGCCGCATCGTCATCGACTCCACCGCCGAGATCGACCGCGTGGCCGCCGCCGTGCGCCGTCGGGCCGAGGCCGGTCCCGCCGTGGCGCGGCCGGGGCGCGACCCAGAGGCCGCGGTGCGCGCGCCGGTCATGGTGCGCGTGACGACGGGCGTGCACGCCGGCGGCCACGAGTACATCTCGACCGCGCACGAGGACCAGAAGTTCGGGCTCTCCATCGCGGGCGGCCAGGCGCTCGCCGCGCTCGAGGCCGTGCTGGCCCGGCCCGAGCTCGAGCTCGTCGGCATCCACTCGCACATCGGCTCGCAGATCCTGGACCCCTCGGGGTTCGCCGTCGCCGCCCGGCGGGTCCTCGAGCTGCGGGCCGAGCTCGCGGCACGGACGGGCCACCTCGTCCCCGAGGTCGACCTGGGCGGGGGCTTCGGCATCGCGTACCTGGCGGGCGAGGTGCCGCTCGACCCGGTGCGCACCGCCAAGGACGTCGCGGGCGTCGTCGAGGAGACCTGCGCGCGGCTCGGCACGCCGGTCCCACGGCTCTCGATCGAGCCGGGGCGCGCCGTCGTCGGCCCGACCACCCTCACGCTCTACACGGTCGGGACGGTCAAGCCCGTGACCGTGGACGTCGCGCCGACGGCCCCGGGTGCTCCGGGCGACCCGGGCGAACCGGGTGACGGCACGGGGGCGGTCACGACCCGCACCTACGTCTCCGTCGACGGCGGGATGAGCGACAACCTCCGGCCCGCGCTGTACGGCGCGCGGTACACGGCGGCGGTCGTCTCGCGGGCGGTCGGGACGCAGACCGTGCGCGCCCGCGTCGTGGGCAAGCACTGCGAGAGCGGTGACATCGTGGTGCACGACGTGGACCTGCCGCAGGACATCGCCGCAGGGGACCTGCTCGCGGTGCCCGCGACCGGCGCGTACGGCCGCTCCATGGCGTCCAACTACAACCACGTGCCGCGGCCACCCGTCGTGGCGGTCCGGGACGGGGGCGCCCGCGTCCTGGTGCGACGCGAGACCGAGGACGACCTGCTCGCGCTCGACCTCGGCTGAGCGAACGGGACTCGACCGAGCCTTCACAGGATGTGCCCGAGAGGTGGCACGCGCGGGCCCGCGTCTACGCCAGGGTGGACGCATGGACACCGAACCTGACGGCCGCCCGGGCGGCGACCAGTGGCCCCTCGTCGCCGGCTACCTCAACGCGGCCAGCATGGGCGTCCCGTCGCGCGCCGTGGTCGCGGCGATGCGCGCGGACCTCGACCGCTGGAGCACCGGGACCGCCACGGCGCCGGGCTACGACGAGGACGTGCGCCGTGCCCGCGCCGCGTTCGCCCGGCTCGTCGGTGCGGACGTCGGGCGCGTGGCCGTCGGCTCGCAGGTCTCCGCGCTCGTCGGGCTCGTCGCCGCGAGCCTTCCCGACGGCGCCCGCGTCGTCTGCCCAGAGGGGGAGTTCACCTCGGTCGTCTACCCCTTCCTCGTCCACGCCGACCGCGGCGTGCGCGTCGAGACCGTCCCGGTCGCCGGGCTCGCCGACGCGGTGCGGCCGGGCGTCGACCTCGTCGCGTTCTCCCTGGTCCAGTCGGCCGACGGCGCGCTGGCGGACGCCGACGCGATCCGTAGCGCAGCGCGAGAGGCCGGGGCGATCGTGCTGGCCGACCTCACGCAGGCCGCGGGCTGGCTCCCCGTCGACGCGGGCGACTTCGACGTCACCGTCACGGGCGCCTACAAGTGGCTGTGCGCGCCCCGCGGCTCCGCGTTCATGACGGTCAGCCCCGAGCTGACGTCCCGCCTGCGCCCCCTCTACGCGGGCTGGTACGCGGGGGAGAGCCCGTGGGACTCCGTGTACGGCTCGGACATGCGCCTCGCCGCTGACGCCCGCCGCCTCGACCTCTCGCCGGCGTGGCCCGTGTGGGCGGGGACGGCGCCCGCGATCGAGCTGTTCGCGGACCTTGCCGGCCCGGGCGCACCTCACGTGGACGCGGTCCGCGGGCACGGGGCAGGCCTCGCCGACTCCGTGCGTCGCGGGCTCGACCTCGAGCCGACCGGCTCGCCGATCCTCTCGCTGCCCGACGCCGACGGCCGGGTCCAGGCCGCGCTCGAGGCCGCCGGGTGCCGCGTGGCCGCCAGGGCGGGCGGCGTCCGCATCGCCTTCCACCTGTGGAACGACGGGGCCGACGCGCGGCGCGTGCTCGACGCCGTCCGCGCGCGCTGACCTGCGCCGAGCTGCGCCGACGGCCGTCGACCCGCGCGTCGGCGGACACCCGGCCGCCCGCGGGCGGCTGCACCCGTATCCTGGGCGCGCCCGGACGCGGGCGCGGCCGGTGACGAGCCGTCGCGGGGCGTCCTGCCGTACCGAGGAGAGGTGGATGGTCGTGGCCCACGAGGGTGCGGTGCGCGTGGCGCTGCTCGGCTGCGGCGTCGTCGGGACGGAGGTCGCGCGCCTGCTCGTGGCGTCGCAGCGTGACCTGGCGGCTCGCGTCGGGGCACCGCTCGAGCTCGTCGGCATCGCCGTCCGGGACGTCGAGGTCCCGCGGGACCCCGTCGTCGACCCGGCACTGCTCACGACCGACGCCGAGGCCCTGGTCGACCGGGCGGACGTCGTCGTCGAGGTCATGGGCGGCATCGAGCCGGCGCGCACGCTCCTGCTGCGCGCCCTCGCGCGCGGGGCCGCCGTCGTGACGGCGAACAAGGCGCTGCTCGGCCAGGACGGACCGACCCTCTACGCGGCCGCCGACGCCGCAGGCGCCGACCTCTACTTCGAGGCCGCGGTCGCCGGGGCGATCCCGCTCGTCCGCCCGGTGCGGGAGTCCCTCGCGGGGGACCGCATCACACGCGTGCTCGGGATCGTCAACGGCACGACCAACTACGTGCTCGACCAGATGACGACGACGGGCCTCGAGCTCGACCAGGCCGTCAAGCAGGCGCAGGAGCTCGGCTACGCCGAGGCGGACCCGACCGCGGACGTCGAGGGGTTCGACGCGGCGGCGAAGGCCGCGATCCTCGCCTCGCTCGCGTTCCACACCCGGGTGAGCGTCGACGAGGTCCACCGTGAGGGCATCAGCTCCGTGACCGCCGACGACGTCGAGTGGGCGGGCCAGACGGGCCACGTGATCAAGCTGCTCGCGATCGCCGAGCGCGTCGACGGCCCGGACGACGGCGTCGTCGTGCGCGTCCACCCCGCACTCGTCCCGCTCGGCCACCCCCTCGCGGGCGTGCACGGCGCCTTCAACGCGGTCTTCGTCGAGGCCGAGGCCGCAGGCGAGCTCATGTTCTACGGGCGCGGAGCAGGCGGCGCGCCGACGGCGAGCGCGGTTCTCGGCGACGTCGTGACCGTGGCGCGCCACCGGGTGCTGGGCGGCAAGGGCCCGGTCGAGTCGAGCTACGCGGACCTCCCGGTCCACCCGGTGGCCCAGGCCCTGACGCGCTACCAGATCCACCTGCGCGTCGCCGACCGGCCCGGGGTGCTCGCGCAGGTCGCGCAGGTCTTCTCGACCCACGGCGTGTCCATCGAGGCGGTCCGTCAGGGCCGCGCCTCGGTCGGTGCCGACCTGGCCGACCTGCTGGTCGTGACCCACGCCGCACGCGACGCGGCGCTCGCCGCGACCGTCACCGAGCTCGCGGGCCTGCCCGCGGTCGACAACGTCCAGTCCGTCCTGCGAGTCGAAGGAGCCTAGGTGGCCCACCAGTGGCGCGGCGTCATCGCCGAGTACGCCGACCGCCTTCCCGCCCACCTGCTCACGCACGTGGTCACGCTCGGGGAGGGCGGCACGCCGCTCGTGCCCGCGCGGGCGATCAGCGAGCGGACGGGCGCCGACGTGTGGCTCAAGGTCGAGGGGATGAACCCCACGGGCTCGTTCAAGGACCGCGGGATGACGACGGCGATCTCCGCGGCCGCCGCGCGCGGCGCCCGGACCGTGGTGTGCGCGTCGACCGGGAACACCTCCGCGTCCGCCGCGGCCTACGCGACCGCGGCCGGGATGACGTGCGCCGTGCTCGTCCCGGACGGCAAGATCGCGATGGGCAAGCTGAGCCAGGCCGTGGCGCACGGCGCGCGGCTGCTGCAGGTCGACGGCAACTTCGACGACTGCCTCGTGGCGGCCCGCAAGCTCGCCGAGTCCTACCCGGTCGAGCTCGTGAACTCCGTCAACCCCGATCGCATCGAGGGCCAGAAGACCGGCGCGTTCGAGATCGTCGACGCGCTCGGCGACGCCCCGGACGTCCACGTGCTGCCCGTCGGCAACGCCGGCAACATCACGGCGTACTGGAAGGGCTTCACCGAGTACGCGGCCGACGGCCCCGCGACCCGGACGCCCGCCATGTGGGGGTTCCAGGCCGCGGGCGCGGCGCCCATCGTCGCCGGCCACCCGATCACGGAGCCCGAGACGATCGCCACGGCCATCCGCATCGGCAACCCCGCGTCGTGGCCGCAGGCCCTCGCGGCCCGTGACGAGTCCGGCGGGCTGATCGAGGCCGTGACCGACGAGCAGATCCTCGACGCGCACCGGATCCTCGCGGCCGAGGTCGGCGTCTTCGTGGAACCGGCGTCGGCCTCCGGTGTCGCGGGCCTCCTCATGCTCGCCGCACAGGGACGGGTGCCCGCGGGCACCCGCATCACCATCACGGTGACCGGTCACGGGCTCAAGGACCCCCAGTGGGCGCTGCGGACGGCCGACGGCTCCGAGGTGCGGCCCGTCCGCGTCGGTGCGGACGTCATGTCCGTCGCCGCCGCGCTCGAGCTCGACTGACCGGCCACGCGATGCGGCTGGGTAGCGACCACGTCCGGGTGCGGGTCCCTGCGACCAGCGCCAACCTCGGGCCGGGCTTCGACGCGCTCGGGCTCGCCCTGGGACATGTCGACGAGATCGACGTCAGGGCGCTCGGGAGCCCCGAGGTCACCGTCGAGATCGAGGGGGAGGGCAGCGACGACGTCCCCCGGGGCGAGGACCACCTCGTGGTCAGGGCGATCCGTGCCGCGCTCGACGAGGTCGGTGCGCCGCAGGTGGGCCTGCACCTGACCTGCGTGAACCGGATCCCGCACGGCCGGGGCATGGGCTCCTCGGCTGCTGCGGTCGTCGCGGGCATCCTCGCGGCCCGCATGCTCATCGGCGAGCCCGAGGCGCTCGACGACCGGACCGCGCTCCGGCTCGCGACGGCGTTCGAGGGGCACCCCGACAACGCCGCGCCGGCGCTCCTCGGTGGCGCGACGGTCGCGTGGACCGACGACGACGGGCCGCACGCGTCCACCCTGCCGGTGCACGCCGACGTCGTGCCGGTCGTCCTCGTCCCCGCCGTGCGCTGCGCGACCCGCACCGCGCGGGGTGCGCTCCCGGCGACCGTCCCGCACGCGGACGCGGCCTTCACGGCGGGACGCGCGGCGCTCCTCGTGCACGCCGTGTGCCACCGGCCGGACCTCCTCCTCGACGCCACCGCGGACCGGCTGCACCAGGACTACCGGGCCGCCGTCATGCGCGGCTCGTGGGAGCTCGTGCGAGCACTGCGCGACGTGGGCCAGGCCGCGGTCGTCTCGGGTGCGGGCCCCGCGGTGCTCGTCCTCGAGCGTGCGGCCGACTCCGACGCCGCGGCCCGGGCGCGCGCCGAGCTGCTCGGACCGGTGGCACCCGACGGGTCGACGCCGTCCGGATGGCGGGTCCTGACACCCGGCATCGCGCATGCCGGGGCGGTCGCGGAACGCGTCCGGACGCACCTCGGGTGAGATCCGACACACGCGCACCCGGCCTCCGGCCGCGGTGGTACCGTGGAGCATCCCCCCGGTGCTTCGTGCGGAGAACGTGCTCGTCCGCGGCACAGATCCCCTGGACCGGCGGGCCTCAGCCGCCACCTGATCGAGCCGACGTCGTCGTACGACGGAGCCGCGGCTGAACACCGATCCGGCCTCATGGCGCGGACGTCGACCCAGCGCGGCCCACCACCCCTGTGATGCAGGCCGCCGAACGAGGGGGAAGGATCCTTCGTGACCGACACCATCGATGCTGCGACGAGCAGCCCCGCGACCACCGCGGCGGCCGGCAGCACCAACCGCGGCGCCGCGCTCTCGACGCTGCGGCTCCCCGAGCTCCAGGCACTGGCCTCCGAGCTGGGCGTGCCCGGGACGTCCGGGATGCGCAAGAGCGACCTCATGAACGCGATCAAGGAGCACCGGGCGGGTGCCCCGACCGCTGCCGCCCCGCGCCGCGCGTCGAGCAGCGCCCGTTCGACGCAGGGCCGCGCCACCGCGCCGACCCGTCGCGCAGCCGCCGCCGCGTCCGCGCCCGTCGAGGCGCCTGCCAGCAGCCAGCCCAAGCTCGACCTCCCGGAGCCCAGGATCGAGCTCCCGGAGCCCAAGGAGACGCCGACCGAGCGCACCGCCACCGCGGCCGCCACGGGCCGCACGCGTGACGCCGACCGTGGTCACGGGGGCGAGAGCGCCGACGAGCGCGCCGCGCGCGCCGCCGCCGCCGCCCGGTCCGTGACCGTCGAGGGACGCCGCTCCCGCCGTGCCGGCCGCGCGGAGGGTGCGCCGGCGTCGACCGACGACTCCGCCCCCGTCGTGGAGAGCGCCGACGCCGACCGCGCGCAGCGGGACGCCCAGCGTGACGGCGGCCAGCGTGAGGCGGCCCAGCGCGGCGACGCGCAGAACCGCCAGGCCGCCCAGCAGCGCCAGCAGCCGGGCCGCGCCGTCGAGGTGTTCGACGACGAGGAGGGCGGCGGCCGCCGTCGCCGTGGCCGCTACCGCGACCGTGACCGCAACAAGCGCCGCACCGGCCGCACGGGCCAGGGCGAGCTCACGGGCTACGACGACGTCGAGGTCAACGACGACGACGTGCTGCTGCCCGTCGCGGGCATCCTCGACATCAAGGACAACTACGCGTTCGTGCGCACCTCCGGCTACCTGCCGGGGGACAACGACGTGTACGTGTCGATGAACCAGGTCAAGAAGAACGGCATGCGCAAGGGCGACGCCGTCGTGGGCGCCGTGCGGCAGCCGCGCGAGGGGGACCCGCAGCCGCAGGGCCGCAACAGCAAGGTCAACGCGCTGGTCCGGCTCGACTCGATCAACGGCATGTCGCCCGAGGAGTCACGCGCCCGCCCCGACTTCGGCAAGCTCACGCCGCTGTACCCGCAGGAGCGTCTGCGGCTCGAGACGGCGCCCAACGTCCTGACCACGCGTGTCATCGACCTGGTCGCGCCGATCGGCAAGGGTCAGCGTGGCCTGATCGTCTCGCCGCCCAAGGCGGGCAAGACGCTGGTGCTCCAGGCGATCGCCAACGCGATCACCACGAACAACCCCGAGGTCCACCTCATGGTCGTGCTCGTCGACGAGCGCCCCGAGGAGGTCACGGACATGCAGCGCACCGTCAAGGGCGAGGTCATCGCCTCGACCTTCGACCGGCCGGCGGACGACCACACGACGGTCGCCGAGCTCGCGATCGAGCGGGCCAAGCGTCTCGTCGAGCTGGGCCAGGACGTCGTCGTGCTCCTGGACTCGATCACCCGGCTGGGCCGCGCGTACAACATCGCGGCGCCCGCCTCGGGCCGCATCCTGTCCGGCGGCGTCGACTCGAGCGCGCTCTACCCGCCGAAGCGCTTCTTCGGTGCGGCGCGCAACATCGAGAACGGCGGCTCGCTGACGATCCTCGCGACGGCCCTGGTCGAGACGGGGTCCAAGGCCGACGAGGTCATCTTCGAGGAGTTCAAGGGCACCGGGAACATGGAGCTCAAGCTCTCCCGCCAGCTCGCGGACAAGCGGATCTTCCCGGCGGTGGACGTGGACGCCTCGGGCACGCGCCGCGAGGAGATCCTCATCCCGGCCGACGAGCTCAAGATCAGCTGGAAGCTGCGCCGGGTGCTGAGCGCCCTCGACCAGCAGCAGGCGATCGAGCTCATGCTCGGCAAGCTGCGGGAGACGCACTCGAACGTCGAGTTCCTGCTCCAGGTGCAGAAGACGACGCCGTCCGCCCCCGGGCACGGCAGCGACTGACGCACCGCGACCACTGATCGCGGTCGGCCCGGCGGTCGGGAAGTTTTCGGGCTTCCCCACCGTTCTGGCAGACTGTCCCCTTGGTTCCGGTTCACGTGGGCGAGCCCGCCTGCGACCCGGCGACCACCTGACGAGGAGAAGCCCGTGAAGAAGGACATCCACCCGCAGTACGTCGCCACCACGGTGACGTGCACCTGCGGCAACACGTTCACCACCCGCAGCACCGCGACGAGCGGCAGCATCCACGCCGACGTCTGCAGCGCGTGCCACCCGTTCTACACGGGCAAGCAGAAGATCCTCGACACCGGTGGCCGCGTGGCCCGGTTCGAGGCGCGGTACGGCAAGAAGGCCGACGCCGCCAAGTAGCACCCTCGACGCCGGCGGTCCGCCGCCCGGTCGCAGCGCCCTCCATGGCGCTCGACCGCGGCCGGCCCGCCGGCGTCGTCGTGTCCTGTGGGGCCCGGTCGGGAGAGGGAGAGCGCGATGAGCGAGACGCTGGACGCCGTCGGGCCCCTGCTCGCGGAGCACGCGGACATCGAGGCCCGCCTCGCCGACCCGGCGGTGCACGCCGACGCGGTGCGTGCGCGCACCCTGGGCCGCCGGTACGCCGAGCTCGGCCGCGTCGTCGCCGCGTACCGTGCGTGGGAGCAGGCCGCGGGCGACGCGGAGGCCGCCCAGGAGCTCGCGGCCGACGACGCGGCGTTCGCCGAGGAGCTGCCGACGCTGCGCCGCACGGCCGAGGAGGCCGCCGCGGTGCTCCACCGCGTGCTCGTGCCGCGTGACCCCGACGACGCGCGTGACGTGCTCCTCGAGATCAAGGCGGGCGAGGGCGGCGAGGAGTCGGCCCTGTTCGCGGGCGACCTGCTGCGCATGTACCTGCGGTACGCGGAGCGGCGCGGGTGGAGCACCGAGGTGCTCGACGCGACCCAGTCGGACCTCGGCGGGTACAAGGACGTGACGATCGCCGTGAAGTCGCGCGGGGCGGTGGCTCCCGAGGACGGCGTCTGGGCCCACCTGAAGTACGAGGGTGGCGTGCACCGTGTGCAGCGCGTCCCCGTCACCGAGTCGCAGGGGCGCATCCACACGTCGGCAGCAGGGGTCGTCGCGCTGCCGGAGGCCGACGACGCGACCGAGGTCGAGATCGACCCGAACGACCTGCGGATCGACGTCTACCGGTCCTCCGGTCCCGGCGGCCAGTCCGTGAACACGACGGACTCCGCGGTGCGCATCACGCACCTGCCCACGGGCCTCGTCGTCTCGTGCCAGAACGAGAAGTCCCAGCTGCAGAACAAGGAGCAGGCCCTGCGGATCCTGCGCGCCCGGCTCCTCGCGGCGCAGCAGGAGCAGGCCGCAGCCGCCGCGTCGCAGGCGCGCCGCTCCCAGGTCCGCACGGTGGACCGGTCGGAGCGCATCCGCACCTACAACTTCCCGGAGAACCGCATCGCGGACCATCGGACGGGGTACAAGGCGTACAACCTGGACCAGGTGCTCGACGGCGACCTCGAGCCGGTCGTGCGGTCGGCTGTCGAGGCCGACGAGGCCGCGCGCCTCGCGGAGGCCGGGGCGGCACGATGACGCCGGCCCGGCCGGGCACGTCCCTCGACGTCGCCCTGCGCGAGGGGGCCGGGCGGCTCGCCGCAGCCGGAGTCGGCTCGCCGCACGCCGACGTCGAGCTCCTCGCGGGGCACCTGCTCGGCCTCGGCCGGGGCGAGGTGCGCGCCGCCGCGGTGCTCGGCCGTCCGGCGCCCGACGGCCTCGAGGAGCTCGTCCGGCGTCGCGCCGACCGTGTGCCGCTCCAGCACCTGACCGGGACCGCGCCGTTCCGTGGGCTCGAGCTCGCCGTCGGGCCCGGCGTGTTCGTGCCGCGCCCCGAGACCGAGGCGGTCGCCCAGGTCGCGGTCGACGCCGCGCACGCCGCGGTCGCCGCGCGAGGCGCGGCCGTGGTCGTCGACCTGTGCACGGGCTCGGGCGCGATCGCCCTCGCCGTCGCGCACGAGGTCGCCGGGGCACGGGTCCACGCGGTCGAGCTCGACGCCCGCGCCGAGGCCTGGGCCAGGCGCAACCTCGACAGCCTGCCCGCGGGTGCCCGGGTCACGCTCGTCCGCGGCGATGCGCGGACCGCCCTGCCCGAGCTCGCGGGGACCGTCGACGTCGTGGTGTCCAACCCGCCGTACATCCCGCCGGACGCGGTGCCGGTGGACCCGGAGGTCCGGGACCACGACCCGGAGGTCGCCCTGTACGGGCTCGGGCCGGACGGCCTGCTCGTGCCGCGTGGTGTCGCCGCGGCGGCCGCCCGTCTCCTGCGGGTCGGGGGGGTGCTCGTGATGGAGCACGCCGAGGTCCAGGCACCGGCCGTGCGGCGTCTGGTCGCCGAGGTCGTGCGCGACGACGGCACGCCCGCCTTCACCGACGTCGCGACGCGGACCGACCTGACGGGCCGGGACCGCATGGTCGTCGCCCGGCGGGCCGCGCCGTCGGGCAGCCCGGTCGTGAAAGACTCGCGCCCGTGACGCTCATGCAGTGCAGCGACCCCGCGACGTGGGGTCCCGCGATCGACGAGGCGGTCAACGTCCTGGGGCGTGGCGGTCTGGCCGTCCTGCCGACGGACACGGTCTACGGCATCGCCGCCGACGCGTTCACGCCCCCGGCCGTCGCGGCGCTGCTGGCCGCGAAGGGTCGGGGCCGGCAGATGCCGCCACCGGTGCTCGTCCCCGACGTCCGCACGCTCGACGGCCTGTGCGTCGGCGTCACCCAGGCCGTGCGTGACCTCGTCGCGGCGTTCTGGCCCGGCGGCCTCACGGTCATCTGCCGCGCGCAGCCGTCCCTCGCGTGGGACCTCGGCGAGACCCACGGCACCGTCGCCGTCCGGATGCCCGACCATCCCGCCGCCCTCGCGCTCCTGCGCCGCACGGGCCCGCTCGCCGTCTCCAGCGCCAACCTCACGGGACGGCCGGCAGCCCTGACCGCGACCGAGGCGCATGAGCAGCTCGGCGGGTCGGTCGCCGTCTACCTCGACGCCGGCCGCGTCCCGGGCGGTGTCGCCTCGTCGATCGTCGACGCCACGGACCCTGCCGGGACGCTGCGCCTCGTGCGTGCCGGCGCCCTCAGCCTCGACGAGCTGCGGGCGGTCGCGGACGTCCTCGGGCCCGACGACCGGACCGACCCGACGGACCAGGCGGAGGCGTCCACGGCGCCCGGTGGGGGCGCCGGGTGAGGGTCTACCTGCTCCTCATGCTCGTCGCGGCGGCCGTCACCTACCTGACGACGCCGCTCGCGCGGTGGATGGCGCTGCGCTCGGGTGCGATCACCGCGGTGCGGGAACGCGACGTCCACGCGACGCCGACGCCGCGCATGGGCGGCGTCGCGATGTTCCTCGGCATGGCGGTCGCGCTCGTGCTCGCGGCGCAGATGCCGTTCCTCGAGGGTGTGTTCGAGACGTCCAACACGGTGTGGGCGATCCTGGGCGGTGCCGCGCTCGTCGGGCTTCTCGGCGCGGCTGACGACATCTGGGACCTCGACTGGTACACCAAGCTCTTCGGCCAGGTGCTCGCGGCGGGGTTCATGGCGTGGCAGGGCGGCGTGCAGCTCTACTCGGTGCCCATCGCGGGCCAGACCATCGGGTCGAGCGGCATGTCGCTCGCGGTGACGGTCCTGGTCGTCGTCGTCGCCATCAACGCCGTGAACTTCGTCGACGGGCTCGACGGGCTCGCCGCGGGGCTGATCGCGATCGGCGGGGCGGGCTTCTTCGCCTACACCTACCTCCTGTCGATCGACGCGAGCCCGCTGGACTACTCCGACGAGGCGAGCCTCGTCGTCGCGGTGCTCGTGGGCGCGTGCCTCGGGTTCCTGCCCCACAACTTCCATCCGGCGCGCATCTTCATGGGCGACTCGGGCTCGATGATCATCGGACTCACCATCGCAGCAGCGGGCATCGTGGTCACCGGGCGCATCGAGCCGCTCGAGGTCTCGGCGCGTCAGCAGCTCCCCGCGTTCCTGCCGACCCTCCTGCCGGTCGCCGTGCTCATGCTCCCGCTGCTCGACATGGGGCTCGCGGTGATCAGGCGCGTCGGACGCGGGAAGTCGCCGTTCCACCCCGATCGCAGCCACCTGCACCACCGCATGCTCCAGCTCGGGCACTCGCACCGGCGCGCGGTCGTCATCATGTACCTGTGGACGGCGCTGTTCGCGTTCGGCGCCGCGTCGCTCATGGTCTGGACGACGACGACCGTGCTCGTGGCCACCGGCGTCGGCGCGATCCTGATCCTGGCCCTGACCCTGGGCCCGCTCGGCGGCAAGGCCCGCCGCCCCACCCCTTCGCGAGGAGCCCGACCATGACCGAGAACGTGCCGAGCGCCGCGGACGAGCCGGCTCCCGACGTGACCGGCCAGGGCGCCCCTGCCGCGGACCCCGTGCGCGACGTCCTCCAGCAGGCCCTGCGGGGGATGCTGGTCCTCGTCGCGGTCGTGACGGTCGTCGGCGTGGTCGTGGGTGGCATCGTCGCCGGGCTCCCCGGTGTCTGGGGCGCCCTCATCGGCGCTGCCGTGGCGCTCCTGTTCAGCGGGACGACGGTGGTCTCGATGATGCGGACGACGACGGCGTCCGTCACCACGACCGGGGCAGTGATCCTCGGCGCCTGGCTCGTCAAGATGATGGTGCTCGTGGCGCTCTTCGCCGTGCTCGACGGCATGGACTTCTACGACCGACGAGTGCTGGTGGGGGTCGTCCTGGTCGGCGTCGTGGGCTCGGCCTACCTCGACTACCGGGCCGTGAGCCGGGGCCGCGTGCCCTACACCGAGCCGTCGGCCTGAGGAAGGACGAAGGTCCGTGGCGAGGGTTGTGAGCGGATGCACAAGTGCGGACACGCGGTCGGACGAAGGTCCCCGATGGGTTAGGATTTCGGCGATCCAACATGACCTGGTCCGACGGCGCGCCTGCACGGCGGTTCCCGTTGCACCAACGACCCGGGGGAGTGCGCTCTGTCCACCGTCGCGACGAACCTCATGATCGCCGCCTCCGGTGAGGGCGGCGGGTTCCACCCGCCGTCGATCGCCGAGTTCTTCCCCGCGGCCTTCGCCTTCGAGGGCACCCCGTTCGAGATGAACCGGATCATCCTGGTCCGGCTCGTCGCCACCGCGGTCCTCGTCGCGCTCTTCGTGGTCGCCGCGCGCCGTGCCCAGCTCGTGCCGGGCCGCGGCCAGAACGTCGCCGAGATGGCGCTCGACTTCGTCCGGGTCAACATCGCCCAGGAGACGATGGGCCACAACGCCAAGCGGTTCCTGCCGATGCTCACCACGATCTTCTTCGCGGTGCTCGCCATGAACCTCACCGGCGTGGTGCCGCTGCTCAACATCGCGAGCACCTCGCTCATCGGCATGCCGCTCGTGCTGGCCGCCTGGGTGTACGTCATGTACCTCGCCGTGGGCATCAAGAAGTTCGGGCTCGGCGGCTACCTCAAGAACAACCTGCTGCCGCCCGGCCTCCCGCCGGTGCTGTACGTCCTCGTGACGCCGATCGAGGCGCTCCAGGTGTTCGTCTTCCGGCCCGCGACCCTCGCCCTGCGACTCACGGCCAACATGATCGCCGGCCACCTCATCCTCGTCCTGTGCTTCGGCGCGACCCACTTCTTCCTCTTCGAGGCGGGAGGCGCCCTCAAGGCCGCGGCGGCGCTGTCGCTCACGGCCGGCGTGGCCTTCACACTCTTCGAGGTGCTGGTCGCCGGGCTGCAGGCGTACATCTTCACCCTCCTGGCCGCCGTGTACCTGAACATGGCGGTCGAGGAGGAGCACTGATCCTCGTCCGACCTGCTCGCGCCACCAGCGCGTCGAGCGCCGACACGACGTCCGGGTCCCCGGACGCCTCATGAAGGGAAACCCCTAGTGGACAGCACCACGCTCGCCGCGGTCAGCGGGAACATCGCGACCATCGGCTACGGCCTCGGCACGCTCGGCCCGGGCATCGGCCTCGGCATCCTCATCGGCAAGGCGCTCGAGGGCATCGCGCGTCAGCCTGAGGTCGCGGGCCAGCTGCGCACCACCATGTTCATCGGTGTCGCCTTCGTCGAGGTGCTCGCGCTGCTCGGCCTGGTCACCGGCTTCCTCTTCTCGTGACCATGCGCATCCTGGACGCAGCGGCGCTCCTCGCCGCCGAGCCGGGCGAGGAGGTGAAGGGCGTCAACCTCCTCATCCCGGCGGACTACGACATCCTCTGGTCGATCGTCGTGGCCGTGATCATCGGCTTCGCGTTCTACCGGCTCGTGCTGCCCAAGTTCACCGCGGTCCTGGACGAGCGCACCGAGAAGATCGAGGGTGGCATCGCCAAGGCGGAGAACGCCCAGGCCGAGGCCGCCGCGGCCCTCGCCGAGTACCACAGCCAGCTCGCGGAGGCGCGGGCCGAGGCCGCGCGCATCCGCGAGGACGCGCGCGCCGAGGGCGGCGCCATCGTGGCCGAGCTGCGCTCCAAGGCGTCGGACGACGCCGCGCGCATCCTCGAGAACGCCCAGCGGCAGATCGAGGCCGAGCGCCAGCAGGCGTCGGTCGCGCTCCGCGCCGAGGTCGGTGCGCTCGCGACGGAGCTCGCGTCGCGCATCGTCGGTGAGGCCCTCGCCGACTCCGCACGGCAGTCGCGGGTGATCGACCGGTTCCTCGACGAGCTCGAGGCGACCACGGTCGAGTCCGGTGCCGCGTCCGCGAGCCGGGAGAGCTGATGCGGGGAACCAGTGCGGCGTCGCTCGAGCAGGTGGCACGGGCCTTCGAGCCCGTGCTGCAGGCCGCGGGTGACGACGCCTCGACGCTCGGCGCCCAGCTGTTCGCCGTCGTCGACGCGCTCGACTCCTCCGGATCCCTGCGCCGGGCGCTGAGCGACCCGTCACGGGACGGGGACGCGAAGGCCGGGCTGGCGAGCGGGCTGCTCGCCGGGCGGGTCGACCCGCGGGTCGTCGACATCGTCTCGGCGTTCGCCCGGGCGCGCTGGTCGGCCGAGGCGGACCTGACCGAGGCCGTCGAGCAGGTCGCGGCGGACGCGGTGCTCGCGGGCGCCCAGTCCGCGGGCCTGCTCGCGCAGGTCGAGGACGAGCTGTTCCGGCTCGACCGGACCCTCGTGGGGCAGCGCGAGCTGCGCCGCGCGCTCACCGACCGCTCGGCGACGTCCGAGAACCGGACGGCGCTCGTGCGTCGGCTCATCGAGGGCAAGGTCACGGCACCCACGCAGCAGCTCGTCGAGCGCGCCGCAGCCACCCCCCGGGGCCGGACCATGGCCACGACCCTCGCGCTCCTGGGACGGCTCGCCGCCCGCCGGCGCCAGCGGCTGCTCGCCGCGGTGTCGACGGCGTCGCCGCTGACCGAAGCGCAGGTCACCAGGCTGCGCTCGCTCCTCGAGAACGCCTACGGGCGGCAGATCCAGCTGAACATCGCCCTGGACCCCCAGGTCCTCGGCGGGCTGCGGATCCAGGTCGGGGCCGAGGTGGTCGACTCGACCGTGCTGGCCCGGCTCGACGACGCACGACGCCGGCTCGCGGGCTGACGCGGGCATCACGACGCACCGAGCCGCCCACCGTGCGCGGCTCGCACAGGATGTGGACGACAGCACCGGACGGTGCGGTCACGACAGGAGAGAGACCATGGCTGAGCTGACGATCAGGCCCGAGGAGATCCGGGCTGCGCTGGACAGCTTCGTGAAGTCCTACGAGCCGCAGGGCGCCGTTCGCGAAGAGGTCGGTCGCGTCACGCTGGCCGGCGACGGCATCGCGCAGGTCGAGGGCCTTCCCGGCGCGATGGCCAACGAGCTGCTCGAGTTCGAGGACGGGACGCTCGGCCTGGCGCTGAACCTCGACGTCCGCGAGATCGGTGTCGTCGTCCTCGGCGAGTTCACCGGCATCGAGGAGGGCCAGGTCGTCCGACGCACGGGCGAGGTGCTCTCGGTGCCCGTCGGCGACGGCTACCTCGGCCGCGTGGTCGACCCGCTGGGCAACCCGATCGACGGCCTCGGTGACGTCGCGACCGAGGGCCGCCGCGCCCTCGAGCTCCAGGCGCCCGGCGTCATGTCACGCAAGAGCGTGCACGAGCCGCTCCAGACGGGCCTCAAGGCCATCGACGCGATGATCCCGATCGGCCGCGGCCAGCGGCAGCTCATCATCGGCGACCGCCAGACCGGCAAGACGGCCATCGCGATCGACACGATCATCAACCAGAAGGCCAACTGGGAGACGGGCGACCCCACGAAGCAGGTCCGCTGCATCTACGTGGCGATCGGCCAGAAGGGCTCGACGATCGCGTCCGTGCGTGGCGCGCTCGAGGAGGCCGGTGCGCTCGAGTACACGACGATCGTCGCGGCCCCGGCGTCCGACCCCGCGGGCTTCAAGTACCTCGCGCCGTACACGGGCTCCGCGATCGGCCAGCACTGGATGTACGACGGCAAGCACGTCCTGATCATCTTCGACGACCTGTCGAAGCAGGCCGAGGCCTACCGTGCCGTCTCGCTCCTCCTGCGCCGCCCGCCGGGCCGCGAGGCCTACCCCGGTGACGTGTTCTACCTGCACTCCCGCCTGCTCGAGCGCTGCGCGAAGCTCAGCGACGAGCTGGGCGCCGGCTCCATGACCGGTCTCCCGATGATCGAGACCAAGGCGAACGACGTCTCGGCGTACATCCCGACCAACGTCATCTCGATCACCGACGGGCAGATCTTCCTGCAGTCCGACCTGTTCAACGCGGACCAGCGGCCCGCCGTCGACGTCGGCATCTCGGTCTCCCGTGTCGGTGGGTCCGCGCAGGTCAAGGCCATGAAGAAGGTCTCCGGCACGCTGAAGATCGACCTCGCGCAGTTCCGCTCCCTCGAGGCCTTCGCGATGTTCGCGTCCGACCTCGACGCGGCCTCGCGCCAGCAGCTGACCCGTGGCGCGCGCCTCATGGAGCTGCTCAAGCAGCCCCAGTACTCGCCGTACCCCGTCGAGGACCAGGTCGCGTCGATCTGGGCCGGCACCAAGGGCAAGCTCGACAAGGTCGCGCTCGCGGACGTGCGCCGTTTCGAGACCGAGATGCTCGACCACCTGCGCCGGCACACCTCGGTGCTCGACACGATCCGTGAGACGGGCCAGCTGTCCGACGAGACCGAGGCCGAGCTCGCCGCCGCCGTCGACGAGTTCGCCCAGGGCTTCCTCGCGGGCTCCGACGTGGTCGCCGCCGAGGTCCCCCAGGAGGGCGACCTCGAGGCCGAGGTCGAGCAGGAGCAGATCGTCAAGCAGAAGCGGGGCTGAGCGTGGCGGGCCAGCAGCGCGTCTACCGGCAGCGGATCCGGTCGACACAGTCGCTGAAGAAGATCTTCCGCGCGATGGAGCTCATCGCTGCCTCGCGCATCGGCAAGGCCCGGGACCGGGTCACTGCGGCGGCACCCTACGCGCGTGCGCTCACGCGTGCGGTGTCGGCTGTCGCGACGCACGCCGGGGTCGACCACCCGCTCACGACGGAGCGTCCCGACGCCCGGCGTGTGGCGATCCTCCTCGTGACGTCGGACCGCGGCATGGCCGGCGCGTACTCGGCGTCGGTGCTGCGCGAGGGCGAGCGGCTCATCCAGCAGGTCACGGACGAGGGCAAGGAGGTCGCGCTCTACGTGACCGGTCGGCGCGCCGTCTCGTTCTACTCGTTCCGCCACCGCGAGGTCGCGGGCCAGTGGACGGGATCGTCCGACGCACCCTCGGCCGAGACGGCGCAGGAGATCGCCGACACGCTGCTCCAGGCGTTCCTCGCGGCGCCGGAGGACGGCGGCGTCGGTGAGCTGCACGTCGTGTACACGCAGTTCGTCAACATGGTCACGCAGACGCCCCGCGTGATCCGCATGCTGCCGCTCGAGGTCGTCGAGGGGGTCGCGGCCCCGGGGGAGGACCCGCTCCCGCTCTACGAGTTCGAGCCGTCGCCCGAGGTCGTCCTGGACGCCCTCCTGCCGCGGTACATCCAGAGCCGGATCCACAGCTGCCTGCTCCAGGCCGCCGCGTCCGAGCTGGCCGCACGCCAGCGCGCGATGCACACGGCGACGGAGAACGCCGAGGACCTCATCAGGATGTACACCCGGCTGGCCAACCAGGCCCGCCAGTCCGAGATCACCCAGGAGATCAGCGAGATCGTGTCCGGCGCCGACGCGCTGGCCGCCTCCTGACCCCGCGCACCACCTGGACCACGCACCAACCACCGGGGCACGCTCCGGTCGAGCGAAGCGAGAGAGACATGACTGCCACCACCACCGACACCGCGGCCAAGGCCACGGGCGGCGCCGGCACGGGCCGCGTCGCCCGGGTGATCGGCCCGGTCGTCGACATCGAGTTCCCGACCGACGCGATCCCCGAGATCTACAACGCGCTCGAGGTCGACATCGACCTCGGCCAGCAGGACGGCGGCACCGCGACCTCGTTCACCCTCAAGCTCGAGGTCGCCCAGCACCTCGGCGACTCGATGGTGCGCGCGATCGCGCTCAAGCCGACCGACGGCCTCGTGCGCGGTGCGGTCGTCACGGACACGGGCCAGCCCATCAGCGTGCCCGTCGGCGACGTGACCAAGGGCCACGTCTTCGACGTGACCGGCGAGGTCCTGAACCTCAAGGAGGGCGAGAAGCTCGAGATCACCGAGCGCTGGCCCATCCACCGCAAGCCCCCGGCCTTCGACCAGCTCGAGTCGAAGACCCAGATGTTCGAGACCGGGATCAAGGTCATCGACCTGCTGACCCCGTACGTCCAGGGCGGCAAGATCGGCCTCTTCGGTGGTGCGGGCGTCGGCAAGACGGTCCTGATCCAGGAGATGATCTACCGCGTCGCCAACAACCACAACGGCGTGTCCGTGTTCGCGGGCGTCGGCGAGCGCACCCGTGAGGGCAACGACCTCATCGACGAGATGACCGAGTCCGGCGTCATCAAGCAGACCGCCCTCGTGTTCGGCCAGATGGACGAGCCGCCGGGCACGCGTCTGCGGGTCGCACTGTCCGCGCTGACGATGGCGGAGTACTTCCGCGACGTGCAGAAGCAGGACGTTCTCCTGTTCATCGACAACATCTTCCGCTTCACGCAGGCCGGCTCCGAGGTCTCGACGCTGCTCGGCCGCATGCCCTCCGCCGTCGGCTACCAGCCGAACCTCGCGGACGAGATGGGCCAGCTCCAGGAGCGCATCACCTCGACGCGCGGCCACTCCATCACGTCGCTCCAGGCGATCTACGTGCCCGCGGACGACTACACGGACCCGGCCCCGGCGACGACCTTCGCGCACCTCGACGCGACGACCGAGCTCTCCCGTGAGATCGCGTCGCGCGGCCTGTACCCGGCCGTCGACCCGCTGACGTCCACGTCGCGCATCCTCGACCCGCGGTACGTCGGGCAGGACCACTACACGGCGGCCGTCCGCGTCAAGCAGATCCTGCAGCGCAACAAGGAGCTCCAGGACATCATCGCGATCCTCGGCGTCGACGAGCTGTCCGAGGAGGACAAGATCGTCGTCTCGCGTGCGCGTCGCATCCAGCAGTTCCTGTCGCAGAACACCTACATGGCGACCCAGTTCACGAACGTGCCCGGCTCGACCGTCCCCCTGACGGAGACGATCGAGGCCTTCACGAAGATCGCCGACGGCGAGTTCGACCACATCGCCGAGCAGGCCTTCTTCAACATCGGCGGTCTCGAGGACCTCGAGCGCAACTGGGCCCGGATCCAGTCCGAGATCGGCTGAGGAGCGCACAGGTGGCGAACCTCGAGGTCGACCTCGTCGCTGCGGACCGCAAGGTCTGGTCGGGCGAGGCCAGCATGATCAGCGCACCGGCCGCGGACGGCGACATCGGCATCCTGCCCGGGCACGCGCCCGTGCTGGCGGTGCTGCGCGCCGGCACGGTCCGGATCACCGCGGTCGACGGGGGGTCGCACGTCGTCCAGGTCGACGCGGGCTTCCTGTCCGTCGACGACAACCAGGTCACCGTCGTGGTCGACACCGCCCGGGACGCGGTGCCCGGCACGACCGGCAGGCACTGAGGCGCGCCGACCGTGGAGGTGCTGGCCGCGCTGCTGGGGGTCGGGGCGCTGCTGCTCGCCCTGGCCGTGCCGCTCGGCCTGTACCTCTCACGGCAGAGCACCCTCTCCCGCCGCGTCGGCTCGTTCACGTGCCAGCTGCGCGACGAGCTGCCTGACGAGGACACGGGCTGGGTCGCCGGCATCGCCCAGTACGGCACCGCGCGGATCGTCTGGTGGCGCACGCTCTCGCTCGCGCCCCGCCCGGCCCGCACCTGGTCCCGCAACGACCTGGTGCTGCTCGAGCGGGTCCCGCTCGACGAGGTCGACGACGCCGGCAGGGCGATGATGCTCGTCCATTGCCGCCACCACGAGGAGAGGTTCCAGCTGACGATGTCCGTCGCCGCCTGCGCAGGGCTCGTGTCCTGGCTCGAGTCCGGTCCGCGGCCCGTCGGGAGGGTGCTCTAGTGCGGCTCGTCGTCGCGCAGTGCTCGGCGCGCTACACGGGCCGCCTCTCGGCCCACCTCCCGCTCGCGACGCGCCTCCTCGTGGTCAAGGCCGACGGCAGCGTGCTGCTCCACTCGGACGGCGGGTCGTACAAGCCCCTCAACTGGATGAGCCCGCCGTGCTCGCTCGCCGTCCTGGACCCGGCGCCTGACGCCGCCGATCGGGGCGTGACCCAGGTGTGGCACGTCCAGCACACCAAGTCCGACGACCGGCTCGAGATCGAGCTGCACGACGTGCTGCACGACTCGGCCCACGACCTGGGCGTGGACCCCGGGCTCGTCAAGGACGGCGTCGAGGCGCACCTCCAGGCGCTCCTCGCCGAGCAGATCCAGCTCCTCGGCCACGGGCACGTGCTCGTGCGACGCGAGTACCCGACCGCCATCGGCCCCGTCGACATCCTCGCGCGGGACGCCTCGGGCGGCTCGGTCGCCGTGGAGATCAAGCGCCGCGGCGACATCGACGGCGTCGAGCAGCTCACGCGGTACCTCGAGCTGCTCAACCGTGACCCGCACCTGGCCCCCGTGCGCGGAATCTTCGCCGCGCAGGAGATCAAGCCGCAGGCCCGCGTCCTCGCGCAGGACCGCGGGATCAGCTGCCTCGTCCTCGACTACGAGGCGATGCGCGGCGTCGACGACGTCGACTCACGGCTCTTCTGACCGGACGGGGACGCCGTGCCGACGAGGACGCGCTGCCGGGGCCGCTCGTGAACGACGCGGGTGGTGCCGCCGAGCGGGCCGCGGCCGCGCGTCGGGAGCGGCTCGCGGCGCTGCGACGCAGCTACGAGCGCTCGACGCTGGCCGAGGCCGACCTCGCGCAGGACCCGTTCGTCCAGTTCCACCGGTGGTTCGACGACGCGCTCGCCGCCGGCCTGACCGAGCCCAACGCGATGGTCCTCGCCACGGCGGGACCGGACGGGACACCGTCGGCCAGGGTCGTGCTGCTCAAGGGCCTCGACGAGCGTGGGTTCGTCCTCTTCACCCACCACGGCTCCCGCAAGGGCCGCGAGATGCTCGCGAACCCGCGTGCGTCGCTCGTGTTCCCGTGGTTCGAGATCGACAGGCAGGTCGTGGTCGTCGGCGACGTCGAGCAGGTGGATCGCGCGACGACGCGCGAGTACTTCCGGACCCGCCCGCGCGACTCGCAGATCGCCGCGTGGGCGAGCACCCAGTCGAGCGTCCTGGCGTCCCGCCGGGAGCTCGACGACCGGTTCGCGCAGGAGTCCGCGCGCCGTGTCGACGACGCCGAGGTCCCCGTGCCCGACCACTGGGGCGGGTTCCGCGTGGTGCCGCAGACGATCGAGCTGTGGCAGGGGCGCGTCTCGCGGCTGCACGATCGGCTGCGCTACCGCCGCGACGGCCACGGCTGGGTCGTCGAGCGCCTCGCGCCCTGACGCGTCCCTGGCCCAGTGCCCTGGCCTCTCCCGGGACCGACGGACCGGCACGTCCGGGCCCGGGTCCCTCGGCCCAGCGCCCGGGACGGGCAGGGGGCCACAATGGGAGCATGATCGCCTCGCAGACGCCGTCCGGAGCCCTGACCTACCGCGGACGCGTGGTGACCCCTGGCGGCGTCCTCGACGACGGGCTCGTCGTGCTCGAGGGCGAGCGGATCGCCTGGGTCGGCGCCGCCGAGGCGGCACCGCAGGGCATCGACGTGCCGCCCGCCGCCCCCGGCCCGCGGGCCACGATCGTGCCCGGCCTGGTGGACATCCACTGCCACGGGGGTGGGGGAGCGGGCTTCCCCGACGTGGCCGACGCCCAGGCCGCCCGCACGGCGGTCGCCGAGCACCTCGCGCACGGCACCACGAGCCTCGTCGCGTCGCTCGTCACCGCCGATGCCGAGACGCTGGTGCGGCGCACGGCGATGCTCGCCGAGCTCGCCGCGGCGGGGGAGATCGTCGGCATCCACCTCGAGGGGCCCTTCCTCTCCCGCGCGCGCTGCGGGGCGCAGGACCCCGCCCTCATGCAGGCCGGCAGCGCCGCGCTCGTGCGTGAGGTCGCGCGTGTGGGCGGCGGCTGGTTCGCGACCATGACGATCGCACCCGAGGTCCCGGGCGTGCTCGGTGCCGGCGGCGCGCTCGAGGCGCTCGCCGAGGTGGGTGCGGTCCCGTCCATCGGGCACACCGACGGCTCGGCCGAGCTGACCGAGGAGGCGCTGGTCGCGGCCCGGCGGGCCCTGGGCGCCGAGGGGACCCGCTCCGGGCGGCCGACGGCGACCCACCTGTTCAACGGCATGCGCGCGCTCCACCACCGCGACCCGGGCCCGGTGGCCGCGTGCCTCGCGGCTGCCGCCCGCGGCGAGGCGGTCGTCGAGCTCGTGGCCGACGGCGTCCACCTCTCACCGGCGACGGTCCGCACCGTGTTCGACCTCGTCGGGCCCGGTTCCGTCGCACTCGTCACTGACGCGATGGCGGCGGCGGGGATGCCCGACGGACGCTACGACCTCGGGTCGATGCAGGTCAGGGTCGTGGACGGCGTCGCGCGCCTGGCGGACGGCGACGCGATCGCCGGCGGGACGGCCCACCTCCTCGACGTCGTGCGCAGCACGGTCGCCGCGGGTGTCCCGGTCGCGCACGCGATCGAGGCCGCGACGGCGACACCCGCGTCGGTGCTCGGCCGCACCGACATCGGTGCGCTCGCGGCGGGGCTGCGTGCGGACGTGCTCGTGCTCGACGACGACCTGCGGCCCCTCGAGGTCGTGCGCGGCGGTCGCGTCGTGGTGCCCTCCGCCTGAGACGACTCCCGCCGCTGGGGCGGCCGACGGCCACCCCAGGGGTCGCGTGCGCCCGGATGAGTCCGGGCCATCCCGTGAGTCGTCGGCGCGCAGGGTTCCACGCCACGCCGCGAGTCGTGCGTACGCCGGGAGCAGCGGCGCGCCACGCCATGAGTCGCCTGCGCCTTCGGCTGTCGAAGCGCTTCGTTGCGCATTCGTGACCTGGCGCCCTTGACCGGATCCTCTGCTGCCTGTTTACTCCTGTCGAAGCGCTTCGACGAAGCGCTTCGACACAGGGACCCGGCGCCTCGCGCGCCGCGGCGCGACGGAGCACCGAGCCGAGGGAGGCGGGCATGTCGACGATGCAGGACGTCGCCCGTCGGGCCGGGGTCTCGGTCAGCACCGTCTCCTACGCCCTGAGCGGCGCCCGGCCCGTCTCGGCGCCGACGAAGGCGCGGGTCGAGCAGGCGATGAGCGAGCTCGGCTTCCGGCCGAACGCGTTCGCGCGTGGACTCGCGAGCCGCCGGAGCCGGACCATCGCGTTGATCTTCCCCGCGACCGAGGCGGGCATCAGCGGGACCGTCGCGGAGTTCGTCTCGAGCGCTGCCGGCACTGCGCGGAGCCACGGCTACCACCTGGTCCTCTGGCCGTTCGCGGCCCACGAGGCCGAGGAGATCCGTGACCTCGTCCACCAGGGGATGGCGGACGGCGTGCTCCTCATGGAGGTCTGCCTGCAGGACGACCGCGTCGAGGCCCTGCACGCCGCGGGCGTCCCGTTCACGATGATCGGCCGTACCGAGCACGTCGAAGGCCTCACGTTCGTGGACATCGACTTCGACGCGACGGTGCGGCAGGCCGTCGCGCACCTCGTGGACCTCGGGCACCGGCGGATCGGGTTCCTCAACCACTCCGCGACGAGCCACGCGGCCGGGTACGCGCCCACCCTGCGGGCCGAGCGCGCCTTCGGCGAGGCGATGCGCGAGCGGGGCCTGGAGGCCCACGCGGTGCTGTGCGACGAGAACCCGGCGGCGGGCCGCCGTGCCATGACCGAGCTCCTCGAGCGTGACCCCGCGATGACGGCCGTGCTCACGATGAACGAGATGGCCACCTTCGGAGCCGCCGTCGAGCTCCAGGCCCGCGGGCTCCGGGTCCCGGCCGACGTGTCCGTGCTCTCGATCGCGACGTCGCCCGGTGTCGGCGCCCTCAGCAACCCGCCGCTGACCACGATGCACGCGCCCGGCTCAGAGCTCGGTCGCCTCGCGGTGCTCAGCCTCATCCACCTGATCGAGGAGCCGGACGGGCACCCGCCCGAGCCCAGCCTCCTCGTGTGCGACCTCGAGCCGGGCGGGACCACCGCGCCGCCCCCGTGACTCGACCACCTGACGGGTCCGAGGACCAGCCTCCAGGTCGAGCAGCGAGCCACCCACCAGACCCCCGCTCGTCGGGACGCACGACAGCCGGACCGGGCCTCATCCAGCACCACGCGAGCAGCACCTGGCAGCACCTGGCAGCACCGAAGCACGACCGAGCAGCAACCAGATCACTCAACGAGGAGAACGACATGGGTAAGCGCAAGTACGGCCGGCTGGTCGCCGGCCTCATCGTGGTCCCGCTCGCCCTGGCGGCGTGCGCCAGCGGCGGCGACGAGGGGGGCACGGACGGCGGGGGCACCGAGGACCAGACCCTCAAGCTCTGGCACTACGAGAGCGAGAACGGCGCCATGGGGATCGCCTGGGACGAGGCGATCAAGATCTTCGAGGAGGAGACGGGCGCGACCGTCGAGTTCGAGCGCAAGGCGTTCGAGCAGATCCAGCAGACGGCGGGCATGGTCCTGAGCTCGGACGAGGGCCCGGACCTCATGGAGTACAACAAGGGCAACGCGACCGCGGGCCTCCTGGCCTCGCAGGGCCTCCTGACGGACCTCACGGACGTCGCGGACGAGCGCGGCTGGTCCGACGCGCTCCCCGAGAGCATCCAGACGACGGCCCGCTACGACGAGCGCGGCGTCATGGGCTCCGGCGCCTGGTACGGGGTGCCCAACTACGGCGAGTTCGTGACCGTGTACTACAACAAGGCCCTCTTCGAGGAGCACGGGGTCGAGGTGCCGACCACGCTCGCGGAGATGGAGGCGGCGATGGACACCTTCGTCGACGCCGGCGTCACGCCGCTGGGCATGGCCGGCGCCGAGTACCCGGCGGGCCAGCTCTTCTACCAGCTCGCGCTCAGCCAGGCGGACCGTGACTTCGTGACGGCCTACCAGACGTACACCGAGGAGGTCGACTTCCAGGCCGACCCGCTCAAGTACGGCGCCGAGACCTTCGACGCGTGGGTCAAGGCGGGCTACGTCGCCCCGGACTCCGCGAGCCTCAAGGCCGAGGACATGGGCGTGGCCTTTATCAACGGCACGACGCCGATGATCGTCTCGGGCTCCTGGTGGTACGGGCGCTTCGTGTCCGAGATCGAGGGCTTCGACTGGGGGGTCTTCAACTTCCCCGGCAACACGCTCAACGCCGGCTCGAGCGGGAACCTGTGGGTCGTCCCCGAGAACTCGGAGAACAAGGAGCTCGCGTACGAGTTCATCGACATCACGATGCGCCCCGAGATCCAGGCCCTGCTCGGCAACAACGGTGGCCTGCCGCTCGCGGCCGACCCGGCCGACGTGACCGACGAGAAGAGCCAGGAGCTCATCACGGCGTTCAACGAGGTGCTCGAGAACGACGGCCTCGCGTTCTACCCGGACTGGCCGGTCCCCGGCTACTACGACGTCCTCGTCGCAGGGTTCCAGTCCCTGATCAACCAGTCGCAGTCGCCGCAGGAGGTGCTCGACACGATCGGGACCTCGTACGCGGACGGCGTCGCGAACATCCAGTGAGGCCCCGGGCCGGGACCGGTGCTCGCCACCGGTCCCGGCCCGCACCGGCCGCCCTCCGGCTGCCACCGGCCGCCCTCCGGCTGCCTCCGGCCGCCACCGGCCACCCCTGCGACCAGCGGGTCACGCACCCGCAGTCGCCGTCCGTGGAGCACCGACAGGAGTCCCCATGACCACCACGACCGAGCCGGACGCCAGCCTGACCGTCGCCGCGTCGCCCCGGCGACCACGCGGGTCCGGTCCGGGCCGCACACGAGCCGGCGGGCACCGGCCGGGCGGCGTCGGCCGCGTGTACTGGCTCTACCTCATCCCCGGCTCCCTGCTCTTCCTGGGCGTCATCGTGGTGCCGTTCTTCATGAACCTGTACTACTCGATGACGCGCTGGGCGGGGATCGGCGAGCCCCGCTGGACCGGGCTCGACAACTACACGCGGCTCTTCGCCGACGAGACGTTCTGGCTGTCGTTCCGGAACTCGATCGCGATGATCGTCGCGATGGTCGTGGTCCCGACGCTGCTGGGCCTGCTCCTGGCCGCCGTGCTCTTCGACTACCTCGGCAAGCGGTTCTCCGGCCGGGTCGCGAGCATCCTGCGCGCGACCTACTACCTCCCGCAGATCCTTCCCGTCGCGGTCGCCGGCATCCTGTGGGGCTGGATCCTCAACCCGCAGACGGGCGCCCTCAACGGCCTCCTGACCCGGATCGGCCTCGGCTCCTGGGCGCTCAACTGGCTCGGTGACACGACGACGGCGCTGCCCACGGTGATGATGGTCATGATCTGGGTGCAGATCGGGTACCCCGTGGTCATCTTCATGGCCGCGCTCCAGCGGGTGGACCCCGAGCTCTACGAGGCGGCGGAGCTCGACGGCGCCGGCTGGTTCCGGCGGTTCAGGGCGATCACGCTGCCGCAGATCAAGCCCGAGACGTTCGTGGTGACACTGACGTGCACCATCGCGGCGCTCAAGGTGTTCGGGCCCATCTACGTGCTGACCAAGGGCGGCCCGGAGAACACGACCAACGTGCCCTCGTACTTCGCGTACCAGAACTTCTTCCCCAAGTCCCAGGTGGGCTACGGCGCCGCGATCGCGACCGTGCTGACGCTGATCGTCATCGTCGTGTCGATCGTCTTCATGCGCGTCCAGGCGGCCAGCGAGCGCAAGGAAGGCCTCTCATGAGCAGCATCGCCCCGACCACCACGGCCGACGGTGCGCGCGTGCCGCCGTCGGGCCCCGCCGCCTCGCGTGCCGGCGTCGTGCGCCCCGCACGTGACCGCCTGCACCGCGGGCCGCTGCGGTGGGTCGTGCTCGCGCTGACCGTCCTGGTCGCGCTCCTCATGATGGCGCCGTTCGCGATCATGCTGCTCAACGCCTTCAAGTCGCCGGGGGAGTACTCCGCGAACGGGCCGCTGAGCCTGCCCACGAGCCTGTACACCGACGGCCTCGTGAACTTCTGGAACCGCGTCGAGTACCCGGGCAAGCTGCTCAACTCGGTCGTGATCAGCGGCTCGGTCGCGATCCTCGCGACGGTGGTCTCGCTGTTCAACGCCTTCGCGCTCGGCATCGGGCGGGTCAAGGGCCGCATGTGGATCGTGACGCTGTTCCTGCTCGCGAACATGCTGCCGCAGGAGGCGCTGATCTACCCCCTGTACTACCTCGCGAAGGAGACCGGGCTCTACAACACCCAGCTCTCGGTGATCATCATCTTCACGGTCATCCAGAGCGCGTTCGGCACCTACCTGCTCGCCTCGGTGCTCTCGACGTTCCCGCCCTCGGTCCTCGAGGCCGCGGCGCTCGACGGGGCGAACAGCTGGCAGGTCCTGTGGCGGGTCGTCTACCCGATCTCGCGGCCGACGCTCGCGGTCCTGCTGATCTTCTTCTTCATCTGGACCTGGAACGAGTTCTTCATCCCGCTGGTCATGCTCATCGACAACGCGACGCAGACGATCCCGGTCGCGCTCGCCTCGCTCCAGGGCGATCGACTCATGGACGCGCCGACGATCAACGCGGGCTCCCTCGTGAGCCTGCTGCCCGCGGTCCTCTTCTTCTTCATCTTCCAGCGCACGCTGACCCGTGGGATCACCGCGGGCGCCGTGAAGTAGCCAGACATCCACCCGAGCCTCCGAGAGAGCTGAGAGCGACCCATGAAGTTCACCGACGGCTACTGGATGGTCCGTGAGGGGATGCACCCCCTGCACCCGGCCGAGGCCTACGACATCTGGTCGGCCGACGACGCGATGACCGTCTACGCGCCCACGTCCCGCATCACGAAGCGCGGGGACACCCTCAACCGCCCCGTCATCACCGTGACCTACAGCTCGCCGATGCCGGACGTGATCCGGGTGCGCATCGAGCACCACCAGGGTGGGCTGGACGCCGGGCCGTCGTTCGAGCTGCTGGGTGAGGACCGGGTACCGGTCGAGATCGCGCTCGAGGACGCGCGCGGCGTCCTCACCTCGGGTGGACTCTCGGTCCACGTCCACCGTGGGCCGGCGTGGCGCGTGGACTTCGTGGCCGACGGGCGGGTCCTGACGTCGAGCCTGCACAAGGGCATCGGCGTCGTGGACGCGGACGACGGCACGCACTACGTGCACGAGCAGCTGAGCCTCGGCGTCGGCGAGCTGGTGTACGGCCTCGGCGAGCGGTTCGGCGCGTTCGTCAAGAACGGGCAGAGCGTCGACGTGTGGAACGCCGACGGCGGCACGTCGAGCGAGCAGGCCTACAAGAACGTGCCCTTCTACCTGACGACGGGCGGCTACGGCGTCTTCGTGAACCAGCCCGAGCTGGTGTCGTTCGAGGTGGGCTCCGAGCTCACGTCACGCACGCAGTTCAGCGTCGAGGGGCAGTCGCTCGAGTACTTCGTGATCCACGGGCCCGACCCGAAGGAGATCCTGCGCCGGTACACGGCCCTGACGGGACGTCCGGCGCGCGTGCCGCGCTGGTCGCACGGGCTGTGGATGTCCACGTCGTTCACGACCGACTACGACGAGAAGACGGTCAACGACTTCGTGCAGGGGATGGAGGACCGCGAGGTCCCCCTGAGCGTCGTGCACTTCGACTGCTTCTGGATGCGTGAGCTCAACTGGGTCGACTTCGAGTGGGACCCCCGCACGTTCCCCGACCCCGACGGCATGCTCGAGCGCCTCAAGGAGCGCGGGCTGCGGGTGTGCGTGTGGATCAACCCCTACGTGGCGCAGCGCTCGCCGCTGTTCGCCGAGGGCGCCGAGCGCGGCTACCTCGTCAAGCGCGCCGACGGGTCCGTGTGGCAGTGGGACCGCTGGCAGGCGGGGATGGGCCTCGTGGACTTCACGAACCCCGAGGCCACCGCCTGGTTCACGGGCCACCTGGACCGCCTGCTCGGCATGGGCGTCGACGCGTTCAAGACCGACTTCGGGGAGCGCATCCCCACCGACGTCGTCTGGCACGACGGGTCCGACCCGGCGCGCATGCACAACTACTACGCGTACCTCTACAACAAGGCCGTCTTCGACCTGCTCGTCGAGCGGCGCGGCGAGGGGGAAGCGGTCGTGTTCGCGCGGTCGGCGACGGCGGGCGGTCAGCAGTTCCCGGTGCACTGGGGAGGCGACTGCTGGTCCACGTACGAGGCGATGGCGGAGTCGCTGCGCGGCGGGCTCTCGCTGTCCATGTCCGGGTTCGGCTACTGGAGCCACGACATCGGCGGGTTCGAGGGCACGCCCGACCCGACCGTGTTCAAGCGGTGGACGGCGTTCGGGCTCCTGTCCTCCCACTCGCGGCTCCACGGGTCGGACTCGTACCGCGTGCCGTGGGCGTTCGACACCGAGGCCGTGGACCTCATGCGCAAGTTCACGCGTCTGAAGCTCGCGCTCATGCCGTACCTGGCGCGCGTCGCCGACGAGGCGCACACGGACGGGCTGCCGATGATGCGGCCGATGGTGCTCGAGTTCCCGGGGGACCGGGGCGCCGCGACCGTCGACACGCAGTACATGCTCGGCGACGCGCTCCTCGTCGCACCCGTGTTCTCGCCCGACGGGACGGCGGAGTACTACGTGCCCGAGGGCACCTGGACGCACCTGGAGACGGGCGCCCAGGTCACCGGGCCGCGGTGGGTCCGCGAGCAGCACGCCGTCGACTCGCTGCCGCTCATGGTGCGCCCCGGGAGCGTCGTGCCGATGGGCGCGCGCGACGACGTGCCGGACTACGACTACGCCGACGGGGTGCTGCTCCGGGTGGTCGAGCCCGCGGACGGCACCTCGACGGACGTCCTCGTCCCGCGCGGCGGGGACAGCGCGGGGGAGCCGCCTGCCCGCTTCACGGTGCGACGGTCCGGCGGGTCCGTCGAGGTCGTCGCCGACGGCGCCCCCGGTCGCTGGGGCGTCGCGGTCGTCGCCGACGGTGCGCCGTGGCCCGTGGTCTGGGTCGGGGACGGCGCGCGGTCGGTCACGGCGCTGCCCGACCTGCCCTGACGGGCGGGACGTGCCCGCGGTCCTGACCTGCCGGGTGCCTAGGCCGGGGTGCGCCGCGGCGGCGCCGTCGTCTCCCTGACCGTGACGTGCGGCGGGAAGAGGTGCGGCGCCACCGTGGCGCGCGTGGGCCCGGTGCCCGTCGGGCTCCCGGTCGGGTCGGTGCCTTCGACGGGTGCGGCGGCGGCCGTCGCAGGAGCGGCGGCCCCACCCGGGCGTGGGGGCGGCGTCGGGGTCAGCAGGTCCATGACGAGGTCGACCGCCGCTCCGCCGATCTCCTGCGCGGGGATGTCGATGGCGGTGAGCGCGATGGACTGGCTCAGGGCCACCTCCGCGGGGCAGACGGCGACGAGCGAGACGTCGTCCGGCACGCGCCGGCCCTCGCGTCGCAGGGTGCTGAGCACCGTGGGCAGCGCCGACTCGTTGTGCACGACCACGCCTGTCAGGTCGGGCATCGCCTCGAGCACGGCGAGCGTCGCGGCGCGCGCCCCCACGGCCGTGCCCTCGCAGGGCTGGACGAGCACCTCGAGGCCGGCGGCCTCGGCCTGCGCGCGGTAGCCCCGCAGCATGCGCTCGGCGTACGAGGTGTGCCGCTCGAGGACGGACGGCGGGGGACCGATCAGCGCGACCCGGCGGTGCCCGAGGTCGGTGAGGTGCCGCAGCGCGAGGCGGCCCACCTCCTCGAAGTCGAGGTCGACGCACGTGAGACCTCGCTCGTCGCCCGGGAGCCCGATGAGCACGGCGGGCTGCTTGAGCCCGCGCAGGGCCGGCAGCCGCTCGTCGTCGGCCTCGACGTCCATGACGATGACCGCGTCGACCATCGAGCCGTGCGAGACGCGCTCGATGCCCGCCATGTCGTCCTGGGTGAGCAGCAGCACGTCGTGGTCGAACTCGCGTGCGCGGCGCACCACGCCGGTGACGAACTGCATGATGACGTTGACGTCCACGCCCGCCCGCAGCGGTGCCATGAGCGCGATCACGCTCGTCCGGGCCGAGGCGAGGGCCCGGGCACCCGCGTGCGGACGGAAGCCGAGGTCCGCGATGGCCTGGCGGACGCGCTCCTGCGTGGGCCCGGAGATCGTGCGCTTGCCGGAGAGCACGTACGACACCGTGGACGCCGAGACGCCTGCGGCCCGGGCGACGTCGTCGATCGTCGGCATGGGGCTCCTTCCCTGAGCTGGCTCCATGGTCGTCCCTGCGGACCGGTCCGCGTGCGAGGCGCGCGCGGTCGCGGGGCACCCGGACGCCGGACGGGTGAACGCGCGGCGGCCTCCTCGACGGCGCCCGCCCGCCCTGCGATGGCCACGCTCCCAGCACCTGGGACGCGGAGGCCGAATCGGTTCGACCACGGCATGATGTCGGCCCATGACGACGTCACCGACAGGCCGCCGCTTCCCCGCCGAGTTCGAGTGGGGCGCGGCCACCGCGAGCTACCAGATCGAGGGTGCCGCTGACGAGGGCGGCCGTGGTCCGTCCATCTGGGACACCTTCTCCGCGACACCGGGCAAGGTCGTCGACGGCCACTCCGGCAAGGTCGCCGCCGACCACTACCACCGCACCGCGCAGGACGTCGCGATGATGAAGGACCTGGGGCTGCACGCGTACCGGTTCTCGCTCGCGTGGCCGCGGATCCAGCCGACCGGCTCGGGCGCCTTCAACCCCGAGGGCCTCGACTTCTACTCGAGGCTCATCGACGACCTCCTCGCGGCCGGGATCGACCCCGTCGTCACCATGTACCACTGGGACCTCCCGCAGGCGCTCGAGGACGCGGGCGGCTGGCCGGTGCGTGACACGGCCCTGCGCTTCGCCGACTACGCGCGCAAGGTCGTCGAGACCTACGCCGACCGCGTGACCGTGTGGACGACGCTCAACGAGCCCTGGTGCTCGGCGTACCTGGGGTACGGCTCAGGCGTCCACGCGCCGGGGCGCACGGACGGCGCCGAGGCGCTCGCGGCGGTGCACCACCTGAACCTCGCGCACGGTCTCGCCGGCAGGGCGGTCCGTGAGGCTCTGGGCGACGCGTCGACGCTGTCCCTGACCCTCAACCTGCACGTCGCACGCCCGGACGACCCGGAGTCGCCGGCCGACCTCAACGCCGTGCGCAAGATCGACGCGCTCGCCAACCGCGCCTTCCTCAACCCGGTGCTCGACGGCTACTACCCGGCCGACCTGCTCGAGGACACAGCCGCGGTGACCGACTGGTCCTTCGTCGAGGACGGCGACCTCGAGATCACGCACACCGGGCTCGACGTCCTCGGCGTGAACTACTACGCGACGCAGCGCGTGCGCACGTTCACGTTCGACCACGAGCGTGCGATGGCCGACGGCCACGGCGCCTCGGCCGCGTCGCCCTGGATCGCGGCGGACGACGTCGAGTTCCTCGCGCAGCCCGGCCCGACGACCGCGATGGGCTGGAACATCGACCCGTCCGGGATGACCGAGCTGCTCGTCGGCCTCTCGCGGACGTACCCCGGCCTCCCGCTCATGATCACCGAGAACGGTGCGGCGTTCGCCGACACGGTCACGCCCGACGGGCGTGTGCACGACGAGGAGCGCGTGCGGTACCTGCACGACCACGTCGAGGCCGTCGGCGCCGCGATGGACGCCGGTGCCGACGTGCGCGGGTACTTCGTGTGGTCCCTCATGGACAACTTCGAGTGGGCCTACGGCTACCACCGCCGGTTCGGCATCGTCCGGATCGACTACGACACCCTCGAGCGCACGTGGAAGGACTCGGCGTACTGGTACCGCGAGCTCCTGCGCACCAGCACCGTGCCGCCCGTCGAGGGCGCGTCCGAGCTGGCCTGACCCCGTGCCGGGGCCGGCCGGCGCTGGTCGGCCCAGCCGGGTCCAGCCCGGCCGGGGCGGGCCGGGGGCCCGCGTCTGCGAGAGGATGGAGCCATGCCGTCCGGACGTAGGTCGAGCCGGCGCCCCTGGGCGCAGGCGCACCCCGAGCTCGACGCCGAGCGTGCGCGCGGCGGACGCCGGTCCGAGTCGGCGGGCGACGGCGAGTGGACCGTGCAGACCGTGCGCAGCGCGGACAAGGTCTACACGTGCCCGGGGTGCCGTCAGGACGTGACGCCCGGCACCACGCACGTCGTCGCGTGGGCCACCGACGACCTCCTCGGCGCCGAGGCGGGCCTCGCCGGACGCCGGCACTGGCACTCGTCGTGCTGGGCGCACCGCGGCCGGCGGCGATGACCGTGGGCCGACGCCTGGTCGCGACCGACCTCGACGGGACCCTGCTACGGGGTGACGGGTCGATCTCGCCCCGCACGGCCCGGGCGCTGCGGGCGGCGCACGAGGCGGACATCGACGTCGTCTTCGTCACGGCCCGTCCGCCGCGCTGGATCGACGCCGTCGCGCACGCGGTCGCCGGCCACGGGGTGGTGATCTGCCTCAACGGCGCACTGGTCTACGAGCCCGGCACCGGGACCGTCCTCCAGGCGGACCTGATGCCCGACCCGCTCGTCGCGACCCTCGCCACCGACCTGCGCCGCGCGTTCCGCGGTGTGGCGCTCGCAGCCGAACGCCCGACGGGCTTCGCTGCTGAGAGCGGCTTCACGTCGTCCCACCCTGTGCCGGACGGGTCGCCCGTCGCGCCGCGCATCGAGGACGTCCTGGACGGGCGCACGGGCAAGCTCCTGGCGCGGTGCGCCGCGGTGCAGGACGAGGCGTTCGTCGCTGCGGTCGCCGAGACGCTCGGCGACCGCGCCGTGGTCGCGGACTCGGGAGCCGCGGGGCTCGCGGAGATCTCCGCGCCCGGCGTGACCAAGGGGATGGCGCTCGCGCGCTGGGCCGCGGCACGCGGGGTCGCTGCGCAGGACGTGTGGGCGTTCGGCGACATGCCCAACGACCTCCCGATGCTCGCATGGGCGGGCCGGGCGGTCGCGGTGGCCAACGCGCACGAGTCCGTGCTGGCGGCCGTGGACGAGATCTGCCCGAGCAACGAGGACGACGGCGTGGCGCACGTCCTCGAGGGCCTCGTGCGGGCGGCGCCGCCCGGCCGTCGATAGGCTCTGGGGTGATGAGCACCGAGAGCGCCGCCCCCAGCTCCAGCACCCCCGACGGACCCGTCGGCCCTGACGGGACCGACGAGGGCGGGACCGAGATCCGGGCCCTGACCGTCCTGCCCGCTCGCCGCGAGGACATCGAGCTCCGCACCGCGGACGGCCTCACCCTCGTGGGTGAGCTCGCGGTCCCCGCCGACCGGCCGCCCCTCGCGACGCTCGTCACGCTCCACCCGCTGCCGACCCACGGCGGGTTCATGGACTCGCACGTGCTGCGCAAGGCCGCCTGGCGGCTGCCCGCGCTCGCGGACCTCGCGGTCCTGCGGTTCAACACCCGCGGCACCTCGAGCCCCCGGGGACGCAGCGAGGGCGAGTTCGACGGGGGAGCGGGCGAGCACTACGACGTCGTCGCGGCGATCGAGTACGCCGAGTTCCACGACCTGCCGCGCCGCTGGCTCGTCGGCTGGTCCTTCGGCACCGAGCTGGCCCTGATGCACGGCGCCGACCCCTCGGTCGAGGGCGCCATCCTCCTGTCGCCACCCCTGCACCGGGCCGGCCCCGAGGACCTCGCCGCGTGGGACGCCTTCGGCAAGCCGCTCGTCGTCCTCGTCCCGGAGCTCGACGACTACCTGCGCCCGGACGAGGCGCGCGAGCGCTTCGCGGCGGTGCGCCAGGCCGAGGTCATCGGCGTCGAGGGCGCCAAGCACCTGTGGGTCGGCGAGGCAGCGGTGCGCCGCGTGCTCGACGAGATCGTCGCGCACGTCCTGCCCGGCCACCCGCCCCTGCCCACGCGGTGGTCCGGCGCGGCGGAGACCGCGACGGCCGACGACGAGACGCGCTGACGGCATCGCCACGGCGCACGAGGACAGCACGACGCACCGACGTACGAGCAGACGAGGACACGGAGGGTCTCTGATGACGACCGACGGCATGCTGCAGCTCCACACCCTGCGACGGGGTGCGCCCGGCAGGCTGCCCCTCGTGCTGCTCCACGGGTTCCCGCTGGACCACCGGATGTGGCTCGACGTGACGGACCTCCTCGCGGGGGACCCCACCGTCCTGGCGCCCGACCTGCCGGGCTTCGGGACGTCGCCCACGGGCCCTGACGTCGCCGAGGCCCTGGGCGCCGACACCGCCGTGCCGTCGGTCGACGTGATGGCCGACGGCGTCGCGTCAGCGCTGCGCGCGGCCGGTGTCGAGCGAGCCGTCGTGGCGGGCCTCTCGATGGGTGGCTACGTGGCGATGGCCCTCGTCGAGCGGCACCCGGGGCTCGTCGCGGGGCTCGGGCTCGTCGACACCAAGTCCACGGCCGACCCTGACGAGGCGCGGGCCAAGCGCCTGCAGGTCGCGGACACGGTCACCGCCGAGATGCGCGTCGACGCCGTCCTCGGGATGCGCACCTCGCTGCTCGGGGCGACGAACCGCGTCACGCGGCCCGACCTCGCGGAGCGCATCGAGCGGTGGATCCGCGACCAGGGCCCGCACGCCGTGGCCTGGGCCCAGCGAGCCATGGCCGCGCGCCCGGACCGGACGGCCGTCCTCGCGGGCTTCACCGGGCCCGCGGTCGTCGTGGTGGGTGGCGAGGACGAGCTCGCGCCCGTCCCGGCCGCGCAGCACATGGCCGACGCGCTGCCCGACGCCGAGCTCGTCGTGGTGCCCGCGGCCGGCCACATGACGAGCAACGAGAGCCCCGAGCCCGTCGCGGCAGCGCTCCAGGGGCTCCTGCGCCGCGCCGGGGACTGAACCTGACGTCGCTGACCTGACGTCGCCTGACGCCAGGCACGGGCTTCAGGCGCTCAGGAGTCGGCGCGCTCCAGGACGAGTCGCAGCGCATCCACGAGGTCGATCGACTCGCCGTCCCGAGCGCCCTTGCCCAGCACGAGCGGGGGGTCGCTGGGCTCGACGGTCGCGCCCGTCAGCCGACCGCGCAGCGTAGGCGGGACCGAGAGGATGTAGAACTCGCCGTCCGTGCCGACGGCGACGCTCTCGTTGCGGCGCAGGTACCAGCCGGTCAGCGGCGTCCGGTAGCGCGCGCGGCCGTCGTAGGTCCGCGCGCGCAGCGGCACGGGTGCGAGCCCCTGCTCCTGCGCGTCGCGGATGAACTGCGCGAGCAGGGCACGGGCCTGCGCGGCCTCGCCCGACCGGCGGCGTTCGAGCGCGGCCGCGTGCGCGGTCGCCGCCTCGCTGCGGCGCTCGCGCCAGTCCTGGTCCGAGCCGTCAGGCACCCTTGCGGTTCCCCGCCCCTCGCGGCGCACGCCCCGGACCCGCTGCGGCGGGCTCGGCGTCGTCGTCGGCCCCGGCCTCGGCGTCTCCGGGCGTCCCGGGGGCAGCCTGAACCTCGGTGCCTGCCCCGGCCTCGCTGTCTGCCACGGTCTCGGCGTCGGGCTCGGCCTCGGTGGCGGTCTGTGCCCCGGCCTCGGCATCGTTGCCGGGCGCGGTCTCGTGGTCGGCACCGTGCGCGTCGTCGGCCGTGACCTCGCCGGTCGTGACCTCGCTGGGCTCGTCGGCCACGGGCACCTCGGTGACGGCCTCGGGGGCGGCGTCCGCCGGGGCCTCGGCGTCGGTCGGCGGGACGGCTCCGTCCGCTGCCGGGGCGCCGGTCGCGTCCTCGTCAGCCGGTGCGTGATCCCCGGCCTCGTCGACCGAGGCCACGCCGTCGTCGTCCGGGCGGGCGTCGCCGGCTGCGGCGACGGCGTCCCGGACGTCACCGTCGGCCGCGGCGTCGGTGCCGGCGCTCGCCGCGCGGGCCGCCGCGAACCGGGCCTCGGCGTGCTCGGCGCGCTCGAGCGTGAGGCGCGAGGGCGTCGGGTCGTGGCCCAGGAGGTTGCGCAGCTCGTCGAGGTAGCTGGTGATGGACTCGCGCTGGCGGTTGAGGTCCTCGACCTGGCGCTGCGCGCTCGTGCGCTCGCGCTCCGCCTCCGTCATGGCCTCCGACAGGGTCTTCTCGGCGTGCTCGCGTGCCTCGGCGACGACGCGGTCGGCGTTGCGCCGTGCGTTCGAGAGCAGGTCCTTCGCGTGCACGTCGGCGTCGCGGCGGATCTTCTCGGCCTGCTCGAGCGCGTTCGCGACGCGCTGCTCGGCCTCTGCGGCATGTGCCTCGGCGTCGGCCACGAGACGTTCGGTCGCCACGCGTGCGGCCTCGTGCCGCTCGGCGTCGGCCCGCTCCGCTGCCTCGCGGCGGGTGGCGATGTCGACCTCGGCGTCGGCCAGGGCGTTGCGCACCTCCTCGCGCATGGCCGCGGCCTCGGCCGTCGCCGCCGCGGTCAGCTCAGCGGCGGTCCGGCGGGCCTCCGTCAGCTGCCGCTCGACCTCGAGGCGCGTGCGCTCACGCAGCTCGGTGGTCTCGCGCTCCGTGGTCTCGCGCAGCTCGGTGGTCTCGCGCTCCGTCGTGCCGCGCAGCTCGGTGGTCTCACGCTCGGTCGTCGATCGCAGGTGGGTGGTCTCGCGCTGGGTGGTCTCGCGCAGCTCGGTCGTCTCGCGCTCCGCGGTGGCCCGCAGCTCGGCGGCGTACTGCTCGGAGTCCGCGCGCACCGTCGCGAGCTCCTCGGCCATCGCGTTGCGGACGGCGGTGAGCTCGTCGGCGACCGCGGACCGCTGCTCCGCGACCTCACGGTCGGCGGTAGCCCGGACGAACGCGGCGTACTGGTCGGCCTCGGTCCGCAGCGCCGTGGCCTCGGTCTCGGCGCGCTGGAGGACGCCCCGCGCCTCGCGCTCGGCTGCCGCACGGACGCCGTCGGCGTACTGCTGCGCCTCGGCGCGCAGGGCACCGACCTGGGCGTCCGTCTGCTGACGCAGCTCGGCGGTCTCCGTCTGTGCGGTGGCCCGCAGGCGTGCGGCGTACTGCTCCGCGTCGGTGCGCAGGGCCGCGGTCTCGGCCTCCGTGCGCTGGCGCAGCTCGGTCGTGTCGGCGTCGGCCGAGGCCCGCAGGTCCTGCGCGTAGCGCTCGGCCTCGTCCCGGAGCTGGGCCGTCTCGGCCTGGGTCGAGCTGCGCAGCTCGGACGTGGCGCGCTCGGTCGAGACGCGCAGCTCGGTCGTCTCCCGCTCGACCGTCGCGCGCAGCGTGCCGAGCTCGCGCTCGAGGCCCGTGCGTCGCTCGTTCTCCTCGGTCGTGATGGCGCTCGAGATGCGCGCGGCCTCGCGCTCGGCGGAACCCACCAGCTCCTCGGCGCGGCGCTGGGCGTTCGTGAGCGTGCTCTCCGCCTCGGAGGAGGCCGAGCTGCGGACCTCCTCGGCCTCGCGGCGTGCGGTCGCGAGCATCTCGGCGACCTCGTTCTCGGCACGTGCGCGGAGCTGACCCGCCGCGAGCTTCGCGCGGGCGAGCGCGTCGGCGGCCTGGGCGTTGGCCTGCGCGACGACGTCGGAGGACTGCTCCTCGGCGGACCGCAGGAGCTGCTCGATGCGCGACCCGAGGCCCGAGTAGGTGGGGCGCTCGGCCTCGCGCAGCTGGCGGTGCGCCTCGGACAGCTCGCCGGAGACCTGCATCGCCTTGGCGTCGAGCTGCTCGACCTGCGTCCGCGCGTCGGCCAGCTGCTGCTCGAGCTGGCGCAGACGCTGGTCGACCTGGGTCTTCTCGTAGCCACGCATGACCACGGGGAACAGCGTTCGCTCGTCGGGCACAGCAACCTCCTGGGAAGGACAGCACTCACGTCCGCCGACCGCGTCGGCCGGCGCACCGGGCCCGCCACAGGGCTCCGCGGTCCGTCGCAGCAGCCAGGGCGCAGCATGCGTGGCCCGCCTCGCAGCCGACCAGGACGTCAGCGTATCGGTCCTCGCAGCCGCGCCCCACCCCGGCGCAGGGGTCCGTCGGACGCACCCCGTGGCGCTCGTGGCGGGCACCGGGGCGGACCTCGTCGCGAACCGACCGGCTGTCTCGCCTATGGTGGATCGTCACGTGGAAGGACGATCTGTGCTCCAACGCGCTCTCGCGTCGCTGCTGTGCCTGCTCGGCGCCGCCGCCATCGGCCTCGGTTTCGCCTCGGCGACCCTGTGGCGCGCCTCCGACACCCTCGAGGCGTCCGCCACCGCCGCCGACGGCTCGACGCTCCTGATGACCGACCCCGGCGTGCTCGACATGGCGGCCGACGAGGTGACCGTCCGGGCGAGCGCCGGCTCCGGTGACACCGTCGTGCTCGCGCTCGGCCGCACCGCGGACGTCGAGGCGTGGATCGGGACCGACGCCCACACGCGCGTCACAGGTCTCGCCGACCTGCGCACGCTCAGCACGGACGACGTCGCCGCGACCGCGCCCGAGGCCACGGAGGAGACGCCCGCCGAGGGCGAGGTCCCCGCCGAGGGTGAGGCCCCGGTGGAGGGTGAGGCGCCGGCTGAGGGTGAGGCAGCGACGACCGGCGACGACGCCGCGGCGGCCACGCCGGCCCCGAACCCCAGCGGCTCCGACCTGTGGCTCGTCGAGGCCTCGGGCGACGGCGAGGCCGAGCTCGAGTGGCAGGCGCAGGACGGCCGCTGGAGCCTTCTCGTCGCCACGACCGGCGAGTCCGCCGGGGCGCCGACGGTGACCCTGGTGTGGCCCCAGGTCGTGACCACGCCGTGGCTGGTCCCCGGGGTCGCGGGCGGTGCGGCCCTGCTGCTCGCCGGGCTCGTGTGGTGGGCCGTGCTGCTGCTCCGGTCGCGCCGTGCCGGTCACGCCGGGCGTACGCGCGACGATGCCCGCCCGGTGTCCGTGCCCCTCGGCGCCCAGGGCGTGGCCGTGCCGACGACGGCCCCCGTGTCGGCGCCGTCCCTGGGCTGGGCGAACGACACGCCCACGGTGGCGCCCGGGACCGCCACGACGAGCCTGCCCGCCCCGGGCGGGGTGGGCACGACGGCGGACCCTGCCGTCCCCATGACCCGGCGTCAGCTGCGCGAGCTCGACCAGCAGCGCGAGCGCGACCGTCATCGGCGGCGCGACTCGGGCGCGGTCCCGCAGGTGCCGGCGCCCGGCTCACCGTCGTCGGCCCCCGCGCCCGCGCCCGGCGTTCCGGCCCCCGTGCCGGCCGAGCACGTGGCGCCGGAGCAGGCGGCCGTCAGAGCGCGGTTCCCCCTCGCGGTGCAGGGCCCCGGCGCCTCGCCCGCCGTCGCGGCGGGCACGGCTCCGGCCGCCCCGTCCGGCGCCGCGCCCACGGCGCCGTCGGCCCCGATGAGCGGTCCGGGCCGGCAGGGCGTCCCCGCACCCGGTCTCCGGTCCACGCCCGGCGTGCCCGCGGGACCTGTGGTCCAGCCCGTGCCCGTGCCGACGTCGCAGGCGCCGGTGACGACGCCGGACGCCGAGCCCCAGGACCGTCGCGGGGGCCTGCTCGGCCGCCTGCGGCGTCGGGGGCCGGCGACGCCCGTGTCGGAGCCGGACGTCGAGCGCACGCCGGCCGCAGCGTCGGCACCGGCCGTCGTCGCCCCGGACACCGTCCCGGGCCGCCCTGGTGCACCCGCGCCGTCGGCGGACGCCTGGCGGCGCGCCTGGGGGTTCTCCGGCGTCGCCACCCCGCCCGGCGAGGAGCCCGCCGGGTGGACCCCGGTCGAGCCGGAGGAGAACGCCGGCGGACGACACGACGGAGGAGCCCGATGAACCGCCTCGCACGGACGTCGGCCGGTGCGGTGGCGGCGTGCGCCCTGCTCGCCGCGTGCAGCGCGCCCCTCCCTGTTCCCGAGCCGGACGCCGTGCCCGCCGCGCTGCCGCCCGCGGTCTCGACGACGCAGGTCGAGGACGTCCTGGGCGAGGTCTCCGCGGTCCTCGCGGAGGCGGACGCCGCGACGCAGCTCGAGCTCCTCACACCGCGCGTCACCGGTCCGGCCATGACGGTCCGCAACGCCGAGTACGTCCTGACGCAGGCAGGGGACACCACGGCGATCACTCCGGTGCCCGCCGCCGCGCAGACGGTCATCGCGCCCACCACGGACGCGTGGCCGCGCACCCTCATGGTCGTGACCGAGCCCCCGGCCGACCTCCAGCCGCCGCTCCTGCTCACGTTCGTCCAGAACAGCCCGCGCGAGCAGTACCAGCTGTGGTCCTGGTCGAGGCTCTTCCCCGGCGCGCAGATGCCCGCGACGGCGCAGCCGGAGGTCGGCAGCGCACTGCTGCCGGTCGACGCGGACACGCTCGCGGTCCCTCCGGCCGACGTGCTCGCGCGCTACGCGGACGTCCTGACCAACGGGGCGGCCTCTCCCCACGTCGCGGAGTTCGCCGAGGACCCGCTCACCACGGGCATCCGCAGCACGCGCGAGGCCTACGGGGGCCTCGTCGGCGAGAACGGCACGCTCGCCGAGACGTACCAGCCGACCGGCGGCGGCCCCTACGCCGTCCAGACCGCCGACGGCGGCGCGATCGTCGTGGGCGCGATCCAGACGGTCACCACGATCACGCTCGCGGACAGCACCCTGAAGATCGGTGACCAGACTGCCGGGCTCCTGGGCAAGGACACCGTCGCGTCCAACCTGGGGATCACCTGGATCAGCATGGTGGCATTCGCCGTGCCGCCCGCGGGCTCGACGGAGCCGATCCGGATGATCGGCGCGGAGCACTCCCGTGTCCAGGTGACGGGCGAGTAGCCTGCGCCCGTCGACGAGCCACGCACGACCCCCGCACACGACCAGCGAGAGCAGAAGATGACGCAGCCCACCGGACCCCGCCCCCGTCTCGACGTCCGCGGAGCCGTCGACCTCTCGGGACTCGGCCGGCCCGCGGCCCCGGCGCCCGGTGGGCCGGCAGGCGCACCGGCCGGTGCCCCGGCGGGCGTCGTCGTCGACGTGACCGACGAGGGTCTGTTCGGCCAGATCGTCCAGCAGTCCGTCCAGGTCCCGGTCGTCTTCGTGCTCTGGGCGTCCTGGAGCGAGGCGAGCCGCACGGTCACCACCGACCTCGTCCGGCTCGCGGGGGAGTACGGCGGCAGGTTCGTCCTCGCCCGGGTCGACGCCGAGGCGTACCCGCAGATCGCGCAGGCGTTCGGCGCCCAGGGCGTGCCCGCCGTCGTCGCGGTGCTGCGTGGTCAGCCCGTGCCGCTCTTCCAGGGCGCCGCCGCGGCCGAGGACATCCAGGCGATCCTCGACCAGCTGCTGCAGGCAGCCGCCGCGAACGGAGTGACCGGGACCGTGACGCCGCTGCCCGCGGCCGAGGCGGAGCCGGCCGAGCCCGAGGAGCCGCCGCTCCCGCCGCTGCACCAGGCCGCGTACGACGCCATCGAGCGCGACGACCTCGACGCGGCCGCCGAGGCGTACGGCCAGGCGCTGCGTGAGGACCCGCGTGACGAGATGGCCCGTGTCGGTCTGGCCCAGGTCGAGCTGCTCAGGCGCACGTCGGGCGTCGACCCCGCCGGCGCCCGGGCGGCCGCGGCAGCCGACGCGCAGGACGTCGACGCGCATCTCGTGGTCGCTGACCTCGACGTCCTGGGCGGCAACGTCGAGGACGCCTTCGCCCGGCTCGTCGACCTCGTCCGGGCCACTGCGGGGCCCGACCGCGAACGCGCTCGGCTGCGCCTCGTCGAGCTCTTCGGCGTCGTCGGCGACGCCGACCCCCGCGTGATGGCGGCGCGCAGGGCCCTCGCCAGCGCGCTCTACTGACGCAGGCCCGCTCGGCCCTACGGCGGGACGGGGAGCGTCGAGCACCTCGACGCTCCCCGTCCGGGGTCCCTAGCGGGTGAGCGGCTCCTGGCCCTCCGGGACGAGGTACAGCGCACCCAGCGGCGGGACGCGGAGCGTGACCGACGCGGGCTGTGCGTGGAGCGGCTGGTCGAGGGCCTGGACGCGGCCCAGGTTGCCGACCCCGGAGCCCCCGTACACCTCCGCGTCGGTGTTCAGCGCCTCGACCCAGGCCCCGCCCTGCGGCAGGCCGACCCGGTAGCCCTCGTGGGGCGTCCCGGCGAAGTTCACGACCACGACGACCGTCCGCCCGGTCCCGTCCCGTCGGATGTAGGACAGCACGTTGTGGTCCGCGTCCTGGGAGTCGATCCACTCGAACCCGGCCGGGTCGCCGTCGAGCGTCCACAGCGCGGGCTCGGCGCGGTAGAAGCGGTTCAGGTCGGTCACGAGGCGTGAGATCCCGGAGTGCTCGGGGTACTCGAGCAGGTGCCAGTCGAGGCTGCGGCCCTCGGCCCACTCGCCGGACTGGCCGAACTCGCAGCCCATGAACAGGAGCTGCTTGCCCGGGTGGGACCACTGGTACGCGAAGAGCCCGCGCACCCCGGCCGCCTGCTGCCAGTGGTCACCGGGCATCTTGCGCAGGAGGGAGCCCTTGCCGTGCACGACCTCGTCGTGGCTGATCGGCAGCACGAAGTGCTCGGAGAACGCGTAGACCAGGGAGAACGTGGCCTCGTGGTGGTGGTACCGACGGTTGATCGGCTCCTCCGCGAGGTAGCGGAGGGTGTCGTTCATCCAGCCCATGTTCCACTTGAGGCCGAACCCCAGGCCGCCGGCGTCCGTTGGCGCGGTCACACCCGGCCAGGCGGTCGACTCCTCGGCGATCATCATGATGCCGGGCGTGCGCCGGTAGGCCGTCGCGTTGGCCTCCTGGATGAAGCGGATCGCCTCGAGGTTCTCGCGGCCGCCGTGGATGTTCGGCCGCCACTGCCCGTGGCTGCGCGAGTAGTCGAGGTAGAGCATCGACGCGACGGCGTCGACCCGCAGGCCGTCGACGTGGAACTCCTCGAGCCAGTAGGTCGCGTTGGCGACGAGGAAGTTCCGCACCTCGTTGCGGCCGAAGTTGAACACGAACGTGCCCCAGTCGGGCTGCTCGCCGAGCAGGGGGTCCGGGTGCTCGTACAGCGGGCTGCCGTCGAAGCGGCCGAGCGCCCACTCGTCCTTGGGGAAGTGGGCGGGCACCCAGTCGAGCAGCACGCCGATGCCCGCCTGGTGCAGGCGGTCGACGAGGTAGCGGAAGTCGTCGGGGTGGCCGAACCGGGCCGTCGGGGCGTAGTACGAGCTCACCTGGTAGCCCCAGGAGCCACCGAAGGGGTGCTCGGCGACCGGGAGCAGCTCGACGTGGGTGAACCCGAGGCCGAGCACGTACTCGGTCAGCTGGTCCGCGAGCGCCCGGTAGCCCAGCCCGGGTCGCCATGACCCGAGGTGCACCTCGTACACGCTCATGGGGCCGCCGTGCGGGTCGCTCGCCGCGCGACGCTCGAGCCACGCCGCGTCGTCCCAGGTGTACTCCGAGCGGACGACGACGGACGCGGTCGCCGGAGGCGTCTCGGTGCCCTGGGCGAGGGGGTCGGCCTTCTGGCGCCACGAGCCCTCCCGCGTGAGGATCTCGTACTTGTAGCGCGCGCCGGCGCCGACACCGGGGATGAAGAGCTCCCACACGCCGCTGCTGCCCAGCGCCCGCATGGCGTGGGCGGCACCCTGCCAGTGGTTGAAGTCCCCGACGACGCGCACGGCCTGCGCGTTGGGTGCCCACACGGCGAACGACGTGCCGTGCACCTCGCCCAGGACGCTCGGGTAGGAGCGCAGGTTGGCGCCGAGCACCGTCCACAGCTCCTCGTGGCGCCCCTCGGCGATGAGGTGCAGGTCGACCTCGCCGAGCGTGGGCAGGAAGCGGTAGGGGTCGTCCGTCAGGGTGGTCTCGTCGCCGTACGTGACGCGCAGCCGGTAGTCGGGGAACGCCTCGGCGTGGAACGCGCACACCCAGACGCCGCCGTGCTCGTGGCTTGCGGGGTGCTCGCCGTCGGCGGTGACGACCACCACGGCGTCCGCGAGCGGACGGAGCACCCGCACGGTGACGACGTCGCCGTCGACGTGCGCGCCCAGCACCCGGTGCGGGTCCTGGTGGGTGCCGGCGACGATCGCGTCGAGCTCCGGGGTGACGATGTCGCGAGGGGTCGGTCCGGTCTTCGGGCTGGGCGGCACGGTCATGTCCTCACCCTGCCACGGGCCCGCGTGGCGTGCACAGGAGAGCGGTGCGGCGTTCAGTCGCCGTCGGCCACGAGGCGGTCCACGGCGCGCAGGGGGATCGGCAGCCACGCCGGCCGGTTCCGGGACTCGTAGACGACCTCGTAGAGCGCCTTGTCGAGCTCGAGGGCCCGCAGCAGGACGTCGGTGACCTCGGCGTCGTGCGCCGCGTCGGCGCCGGGCGCGCGCTGCGTCGCGACCTCCTCGCGGTAGCCGGTCACGAGCCCGGTGCGGGCCTCCTGGGACCAGCGCGGCGACGGTGCGGCGCCCACGGCCGCGGCGTAGTCGATCGAGCGGAGCATCCCCGCGAGGTCGCGGAGCGCGAGGTCGGGGCGGGTGCGCTCGTCGGCGCTCGCCTGGGGCTCGCCCTCGAAGTCCAGGACGGCCCACCCCCGCGTGGGTGAGCGGAGCACCTGGCCGAGGTGGAAGTCGCCGTGGACGCGCTGGAGCGCCGGCAGGTCGGCGAGCTGGCCGACGGCCGCCAGCACGCGGTCGATCGCGGCCGACCGCGCGGCCAGGACGGGCGCGGCCTCGATCGCACCCGCGGCCCGTGCGCGCAGGGTGTCCACGACGGTGCGCGCGACGGCGGTCCGGTCGGCGTCGAGGTCCTCGGCGGACCCCGCGCGCTGCTCCGCTGCCCCGGGGCCCTGCCCCGCGTCGTCGACGGGCAGCGCCTCGCGCAGCGCGTGGTGCATCTGGGCGGTCGTGCGGCCGAGGTCGTGCGCGAGGTCGCCGAAGTCCTCGCCCTGGCGCGCGTGGCGGCACGCGAGCTCGAACCCGTCCTCGGCCCCCACGACGAGCTCGCTGAGCACGCCGAGGTGACCCACGTGGTGATCGTCGTCCGCATGCGGTCCTGCGGGCCACGCACCCGTGAGCCAGGCGAGCGGGCGGGGGACGCCGCGCCAGCCCGCACGGCTGAGCGCGAGGGGCACCTCGACGTCGGGGTTGGCGCCCGGGTTGACGGTGCGGAAGACCTTGAGGATCGCGGGCGGCACCGCGGCGGGGAGCAGGACCGAGGTGTTGGACTGCTCACCCGTGAGCACGCGCATGCCCATGAGCTGGTCCGCGAGCGGTGGAGCGGCCGACGGGGAGACGGCGTCCACGCCCGACGCGGCGTCCCCACCTGCGCGGTGCCCGGTCGCCGAGGCCTCGTGCTCCGCGGCGCTGAGCCAGGCGCGCAGGAAGGCGGCGTCGTGGCACCCGTCAACGACGAGCACCGCCGGTCGGTCCGCCGACGCGGGCAGGCGTCCGACGAGGCCGGCGACCTCGGGACCGTCGGCCCGCTCCTGGCCGTGCTCGTCCGAGGAGGGCGTGGCGTCGTCGGTGCGCAGCACGAGGGGCACCTGGAGCGCGCCGCCCCAGGGGAGGCGCAGGAGCTCGACGCGGACCTCCGCCTGCCCCGCGGGGTCGGTGAGCTCGAGCACCGCGATGCGCTCGACGGGCTCCGCGCTGCCCTTGGCGGGGAACCAGCGCTGCCGCTCGAGCCACGGACGGATGAGGTCGAGCACCGCGTCCGGCGGGGTCGTTCGCGCCATGACGGGGTGTCCGGTCGTGCTGCCGCGATCCTCGTGCGCCATGTCCGTGCCGCCTCCCCTGCCGTCGCCGTCGATCAGCCGGTGGCTGCCGGCGGCGAGACCGTCAGCCAGAAGAAGTCCCGTGAGCCGAGCGTCACGGTGACCTCGCCGTGCGCGTTGACGGGCGCGAAGCGCGCGCCGCCGAACACGTCGTGGAGCTCGTGCCCGGCGTTGTCCGGGAGCCGCACGACCGCCGAGCGCGGCGTCGACGCGAGGTTGGCGACGCACAGCACGGTCTCCGTGGCCGAGCGGCGCAGGAACGCGAGCACCGAGTCGTTGTCGCTCGTCAGCGTGACGAACTCGCCGTTGCCGAACACGGGGTGCTGCCGCCGGATCGTGAGCATGCCGTGCACCCAGTGCAGGAGCGAGGTGGGTGACGCGAGCTGCGCCTCGACGTTGACCGTCGTGAAGTGGTGCACGAGCGACTGGATGACCGGCAGGTAGAGCTTGCCGGGGTCCGACGTCGAGAAGCCGGCGTTGCGGTCCGGCGTCCACTGCATGGGCGTGCGCACGGCGTCGCGGTCGGGCAGCCAGATGTTGTCGCCCATCCCGATCTCGTCGCCGTAGTAGAGGCACGGGCTGCCGGGCAGGGAGAGCAGGAGCGCGTGGGCCAGCTCGATCTCGGCCCGCGAGTTGTCGAGGAGCGGCGCCAGCCGACGGCGGATGCCGACGTTCGCGCGCATGCGCGGGTCCGGCGCGTACCAGCCGTACATGGACGCGCGTTCCTCGGTGGAGACCATCTCGAGCGTCAGCTCGTCGTGGTTGCGCAGGAAGGTGCTCCACTGGCCGCCCGTGGCGGGGATGCGGGGCGTGTCGGCGAGGATGTCGACGATCTGGTTCGCGCGCTGGTCCTTGATCGAGTAGAAGATCCGCGGCATGACCGGGAAGTGGAAGCACATGTGGCACTCCGGGGCCTCCGGCGTGCCGTAGTACGGGATCACGTCCTCGGGCCACTGGTTCGCCTCGGCGAGCATGATGCGGCCCGGGAACTCCTCGTCGACCATCGCGCGCATCTCCGCGAGGTAGGCGTGGGTCTGCGGCAGGTTCTCGCAGTTGGTGCCCTCCTCCTCGAAGAGGTAGGGCACGGCGTCGAGCCGGAAGCCGTCGACGCCGAGCCGCAACCAGAAGCGTGCGACGTCCTTCATGGCGTCGCGCACGTACGGGTTCTCGAAGTTGAGGTCGGGCTGGTGGCTGAAGAACCGGTGCCAGAAGTACTGCCGTCGCACGGGGTCGAACGTCCAGTTGGACGTCTCCGTGTCGACGAAGATGATGCGCGCGTCCTCGTAGCGCGTGTTGTCGTCGCTCCACACGTAGAAGTCGCCGTAGGGCCCCTCGGGGTCCGAGCGGGAGGCCTGGAACCACGGGTGCGCGTCGCTCGTGTGGTTCATGACGAGGTCGATGACGATGCGCATGCCGCGCGCGTGGGCGGCCTCGATCAGCTCCGCGAAGTCGTTGAGCGTGCCGTACTGCGGTGCGATCGCCGTGTAGTCGGCGACGTCGTACCCGCCGTCGCGCAGCGGTGAGGGGTAGAACGGCGGGAGCCACAGGCAGTCGATGCCGAGCCACTGGAGGTAGTCCAGCCGGTTGATCAGGCCGCGGAGGTCGCCCGACCCGGCACCCGTCGAGTCGGAGAAGCAGCGGAGCATGACCTCGTAGAAGACGGCGGTCTTGTACCACTCGGGGTCGTCGCTCAGGCCCTGCGGCGCGATCGCCGGCAGCGCGTGCGTCGGCGCGGGGCGCGGCGGCAGCGCGTGGGTGGGGTCGACGACGCGCAGCGCACCGGTGTCCACGGGCGCGGGGGACTGGGGGCGGTCAGGGGTCACAGGGTCCTCACACCGATGATGTGGGCGCACTGGCTCCAGGGGTCGAGCCGCACGTAGGGGTGGGCGCCCCAGGCGTAGACGGCACCCGAGAGGAGGTCGTGCGCCGCGAAGGTCGGGGCGTCGGGGTCGACGGGCGGCTGGATGCCGAGGGCGGCGAGGTCGAGCTCCAGGACGGCCTCGCGCGTCGTGTGCGGGTCGGTGTTGACGACGACGATGACGGTGTCCTCGCGCCCGTGCGGCGACTGCGCGGCGGTGACGCGCCGCGAGAAGCACAGGATCGCGTCGTCGGACGTCCGGTGGACCGTGAGGCCGCGCAGGCGCTGGAGCGCGGGGTGCTCGCGGCGGATCGCGTTGAGCCGCGTCAGCAGGTCGCCGATGCCCGTCTCGCGCGCCGCGACCCAGTCCCGGGGCTTGAACTCGTACTTCTCGTTGTCGATCTGCTCCTCGACGCCCGGGCGCGGCACGCTCTCGACGAGCTCGTAGCCCGAGTAGATGCCCCACGTGGGCGAGCCGGTGGCGGCGAGCACGGCACGGATTGCGAACGCTGGCGGCCCGCCGTGCTGCATGTACGGCGTCAGGATGTCGTGCGTCGTCGGCCAGAAGCTCGGCCGCATGTAGGCGGCCGCGTCGCCCGAGACCTCGCGCAGGTAGGTCGCGAGCTCCTTCTTCGTGTTGCGCCACGTGAAGTACGTGTACGACTGGTGGAACCCGATCCGGGCGAGCGTGTGCATCATCGCCGGGCGCGTGAACGCCTCGGCCAGGAAGATCACGTCGGGGTGCGCCGCGTTGACGTCCGCGATGATCCGCTCCCAGAACGTCAGCGGCTTGGTGTGCGGGTTGTCGACCCGGAACGCCGTGACGCCGTGGTCGATCCACACCTGCAGCACGCGCCGGACCTCGGCGTAGATCCCCTCGGGGTCGTTGTCGAAGTTCAGGGGGTAGATGTCCTGGTACTTCTTGGGCGGGTTCTCCGCGTACGCGATGGTCCCGTCGATGCGGGTCGTGAACCACTCGGGGTGCTCGGTGACCCACGGGTGGTCGGGCGAGCACTGCAGCGCGAGGTCGAGCGCGACCTCCATGCCGAGCGCCCGCGCGTCGGACACGAACGCGTCGAAGTCCGCGAACGTGCCGAGCTCGGGGTGGATCGCGTCGTGGCCGCCCTCGGCCGAGCCGATGGCGTAGGGCGAGCCCGGGTCGCCCGGCTCGGTGTCGAGCGAGTTGTTGCGCCCCTTGCGATGGGTCGAGCCGATCGGGTGGACGGGCGTCAGGTACACGACGTCGAAGCCCATCTCGGCGATGTCCGGCAGCCGCTGCGCCGCGGTCCGCAGCGTGCCCGAGCGCCACGTCCCCGTCGCCCGGTCGAGGACGGCGCCCTCGGAGCGCGGGAACATCTCGTACCAGGAGCCGACGAGCGCGCGCTCGCGCTGGACCACGAGGGGGTACGTGGGCGAGGCGGACACGTGCTCGCGCAGCGGGTGCGCTGCGAGGGCCTCGACGACCTCGGGCGAGGTGCCCGCCGCGAGCCGTGCGGCCGGGGGACGGCTCGTGTCACGAAGGCCGCTCGCGGCGTCGTGCAGCGTGGTCGCGACGCTCGCCGGCAGCTCCGGGCGCTGGGCCGCGCGCGTGAGGAGGGCAGCGCCCTCGGCGAGCATGAGCTCGACGTCGACGCCCGCATCCACCTTGATCGTCGCGTCGTGGTTCCACGTGCCGTACGGGTCCGACCAGCCCTCGACGCGGAAGGCCCACCGGCCCGTCCGGTCGGGGACGAGGTCGGCGCGGTAGGTGTCCAGGCCCTTGTTGACGACGTCCATCGGCACGGCGGCGCGGTCCGTGCCGTCCGGCCCGACGAGCACGGCGGTCGCGGCGACGGCGTCGTGGCCCTCGCGGAACACGGTCGCGGTGACCTCGACGGCCTCGCCGACGACGGCCTTGGCCGGCCAGCGTCCGCACTCGACGACGGGGCCGACGTCGACCACGGGGATGCGGCCGATCACGGGCGCGGGGACCGCCGGGGCCGACGGCGTCGAGGGGGTGGGCGTCGAGGCGGACGGTGCCGCGGGCGGTGCGGGCGGCGCGGCGGGTGCGGCGGGTGCTGCGGGTGCCCGGTCGGGGACGACGGCACCCCGCGTCGGTGAGGTCGACGGGGTGCTCGACGACGCCGGGGAGGCCGGGGAGGACGGGGAGGAGGGCTGCGGCGCGCGGCGCGAGGGCGGCGGGGTCGTCGTCACCCCACGAACCTACCCAGGCGGGGGCCGGGACGGCATCTGGACACGGCCCGCCGCGCAGCCTCCACAGGCTCTGCACCGTTCCGCTGCAAGCATTTCCTCCGTTTGCAGCAATGCGGACACCCCCTGGAGCGAAGATCGACCCCGCGCGTAGGCTCGCCCGGGTGAGAGCGATCCGCAGGTTCACTGTCCGCACCGTCCTGCCCGCCGAGCTCGCCGACCTGGACGAGCTCGCCCACAACCTGAGGTGGTCCTGGCACCCACCGACCCGCGACCTGTTCGCGGGCATCGAACCCGACCTGTGGGGCGAGGTGCGCGGGGACCCCGTCGCACTCCTCGGCGCGCTGAGCCCGGAGCGCCTCGAGGCCCTCGCTGCCGACCAGGGCTTCGTGGGCCGCGTCCGTGAGGCCGCCGAGGACCTGGCGGCCTACCTCGCCGAGCCCCGTTGGTACCAGGGCGAGGCCGCCGCCGGGGCGACCGAGCCGCTCCCGCGGGCCATCGCGTACTTCTCGCCCGAGTTCGGCATCACCTCGGTGCTGCCGCAGTACTCGGGCGGCCTGGGCATCCTCGCGGGCGACCACCTCAAGAGCGCGTCCGACCTCGGCGTCCCGATCGTCGGCGTCGGGCTCCTATACGGCGCCGGCTACTTCAAGCAGGCGCTGACGCGCGACGGCTGGCAGGTCGAGAGCTACCCCGTCATCGACCCCGACGGCCTGCCCCTGACCCTCCTGCGCGAGGCCGACGGCGCGCCGTCACGCGTGTCGCTGGGCCTGCCGGGCGGCCGGACGCTCCACGCCCACGTGTGGCGTGCCGCCGTCGGGCGCGTCCCGCTGCTGCTCCTCGACTCGAACGTCCCCGAGAACGACGAGCTCGCACGCAAGGTCACGGACCGGCTGTACGGCGGGGGCGGCGAGCACCGGCTCCAGCAGGAGCTGCTCCTGGGCGTCGGCGGGGTGCGGGCGCTGCGCGTCTGGTCACGCCTCACGGGGGCGCCGGAGCCGGAGGTCTACCACACCAACGAGGGCCATGCCGGGTTCCTCGGCATCGAGCGCATCCGCGAGCTCGTGGGGGACGGCGGCCTGACCTTCGACGAGGCGCTCGAGGCGGTGCGGGCGGCGACCGTGTTCACGACGCACACGCCCGTCCCGGCCGGCATCGACCGGTTCGAGGCGTCGCTCGTCGCCCAGCACTTCGGTGGTGACAACGCGATCCCCGGCGTCCCGGTCGAGCGCGTCCTCGCGCTCGGCGCCGAGGACTACGAGGGCGGTGACCCGACGCTGTTCAACATGGCCGTGATGGGCCTGCGGCTCGGTGGGCGCGCGAACGGCGTCTCGGTGCTGCACGGCGAGGTGTCGCGCGGCATGTTCAGCGGGCTCTGGGCCGGGTTCGACCAGGACGAGGTGCCCATCACGTCCGTCACGAACGGCGTGCACTCGCCCACGTGGGTCGACCGCAAGCTCGTCGACCTCGCCGCGCGGCGGCTGTCCGAGGCCGAGCGCGCCGACGGGACGGGCTGGCTCCGGCCGGACGGCGTGCCCGACGAGGACCTCTGGGCGATGCGCCGCACCCTGCGCCACCAGCTCGTGCTCGACGCGCGCGAACGCGTCCGGGTCTCCTGGCAGCGGCGGGGCGCGAGCCCGGCCGAGCTCGGGTGGGTCGACGACGTGCTCGACCCGGACGTCCTGACGATCGGCTTCGCCCGCCGGGTGCCGACCTACAAGCGCCTGACGCTCATGCTGAGCGACCCGGAGCGTCTCACCGCGCTGCTGCTCGACCCCGAGCGGCCCGTCCAGCTAGTGATCGCGGGCAAGTCGCACCCGGCCGACGAGCAGGGCAAGCGGCTCATCCAGGAGCTCGTGCGCTTCGCCGACGACCCGCGCGTGCGCCACCGCATCGTGTTCCTGCCGAACTACGACATCGCGATGGCGAAGGCCCTGTACCCGGGGTGCGACGTCTGGCTCAACAACCCGCTGCGCCCGCTCGAGGCGTGCGGGACGTCGGGCATGAAGGCCGCGCTCAACGGCGGGCTCAACCTCTCGATCCTCGACGGCTGGTGGGACGAGTGGTTCGACCCCGAGTACGGGTGGGCGATCCCGACCGCCGACGGCGTCGACGACCCGGACCGCCGGGACGAGCTCGAGGCGGCCGCGCTGTACGACCTCATCGAGAACCAGGTCACCGCCCGGTTCTACGACCGCGACCGCAACGGCCTGCCGCTGCGGTGGCTCGAGATGGTGCGGCACACGCTCGCGGGCCTCGGTCCCAAGGTCCAGGCGACGCGGATGGTCGGCGAGTACGTCCAGCGTCTCTACGTCCCCGCGGCCGCGGCCGGTCGCGCGCTCGACGGGCCCGGTTACGCGGGTGCGCAGGAGCTCGCCGCATGGAAGGGACGCGTACGGGAGGCGTGGTCGCACGTGCGCGTCGACCACGTGGAGTCCGTGGGCGTCGAGGAGGTCGCGCAGGTCGGCGACCTGCTCCAGGTCCGGGCCTACGTCTCGCTCGGCTCCCTGCGCCCCGAGGACGTCGCGGTCGAGGTCGTGCACGGGCGCGTCTCGGAGGCCGACGAGCTGAGCGGCGTCGAGCACCAGGAGCTCGCCTGGGCCGACGGCTACGAGGCGGGGCGCCACGCGTTCGCGGGCGACGTCCGCCTCACGGCGTCCGGGCCGTTCGGGTACACCGTCCGCGTGGTGCCCAAGCACCGGTTCCTCGCCTCGGCGGCGCAGATGGGTCTGGTCGCGAACGCGGGCTGAGGGCGCCGGGTCAGCCGGCCAGGGCGGCAGCGGCCGCCCTGCCGGCGACCCGGCCCGAGAACAGGCACCCGCCGAGGAACGTGCCCTCGAGCGCACGGTGCCCGTGCATGCCGCCGCCGCCGAAGCCCGACGCCTCCCCGGCCGCCCACACGCCGGCGAGCGGGGAGCCGTCGGGCCGCAGCACGCGTCCCGACAGGTCCGTGTGCAGCCCGCCGAGCGTCTTGCGGGTCAGCACGGACAGGCGCACGGCGAGCAGCGGTCCGTCCTTCGGCTCGAGGATCGGGGCGGGCGGGGCGACACGGATCAGCCGGTCGACGACGTAGCGACGTGCCATGGCGGCGGCGACGACCTGCGGGTCCTTGCCCAGGCCCGTCGCGACCTGGGCGTCGCGCGCCCGGATGGTCTCCTCGAGCGCGCGACCGTCGATGCGCGGCGTCCCGGTGAGCGCGTTCATGCGGCCGGCGAGCTCCCGCGGGGTGCTCGCCCAGCAGAACTCGGGCGACCGCTGCGCGAACCGCTCGACGGGTGCGACGGCGCCGGGCAGGGCGCGCTGGAGCACTCCGCGCACGTCCTTGCCGGTCAGGTCCGGGTTCTGCTCGGAGCCCGAGAGCGCGAACTCCGTCCCCATGATCGTCTTGTTGAGCACGAACCACGAGTGGTCGTCCCCGCGCCCGACGACGTGGCGCAGCGCCCCGAGCGCGTCGAACCCGGGAAACAGGGGAGCGGGCAGGCGCCCGCCGTCGGCGTCGAGCCACAGCGAGCTCGGGCCGGGCAGGATGCGGATGCCGTGCCGGTTCCACACGGGCGAGTGGTTCGCGACCCCCTCGGGGTAGTGCCACATGCGCCCCGCGTGCACGAGGTGCCCGCCGGCGGCGACCGCGGTCGCGATCATCGCCCCGTCGACATGGTCGGGCACGCCCGAGAGCATGCGGTCGGGCAGCAGGCCGTGCTCGGCGGGCCAGCTCGCGCGCACGAGGTCGTGGTTGGCGCCGATGCCGCCCGACGTGACGAGGACGGCGTCCGCCTCGACCTCGAACGCACCGACGACCTCGCGTGAGGACGGCGCGCCGCGCTCGGCGGCGTCGGGTGCGAGCACGTCTCCCGTGACGCCGGTGACCCGACCGCCCGTCGTCGTCAGGCCGGTCACGCGGTGCCGCGTGCGGACCGACAGCAGACCCGCCGCGTGCGCGTCGCGCAGCGCCGCGACGAACGGTGCGCAGATCGCGGGACCCGTGCCCCACACGATGTGGAAGCGGGGCACGGAGTTGCCGTGCCCGCCCGGCAGGTGGCCCCCGCGCTCCGCCCACTGGACCGCCGGGAAGAACCGCACCCCGCGTGCGTGCAGCCACGGCCGCATCTCGCCCGCCGCGAAGTCGACGAAGGCCTGCGCCCACGCACGGGGATGGGCGTCCCAGGGGTCGTCGGGGTCGAAGGCCGCCGACCCGAGCCAGTCGGCCATCGCCAGCTCGGCGCTGTCGCGCACGCCGAGGCGGCGCTGCTCGGGTGAGTCGACGAGGAAGAGGCCCCCGAACGACCACCAGGCCTGGCCACCGAGGCTCGCGACCGGCTCCTGGTCCAGGAGGACCACGCTGCGGCCGGCTGCCGTGAGCTCCGCCGCCGCGACGAGGCCCGCGAGGCCTGCGCCGACGACGACGGCGTCGGCGCGTGCGCGCTCCTGCCTGCCGCCCGGGGCGCCGGCGTGCACGGTGGACGCGTGCGCGGCGGGGCGGGGCGTGCCCGGGGTGGTCGGTCCAGGGGCGGTCGGTCCAGGGGTGACGACGCTGTCAGCCATGCGCGCAGCCTAGGCGGACGGCACCCGCCTGCGGGAGGGGGCGGCCGTCACGCAGCCGCCGCCCTCACGTCGTCCCGGCCGTCGCACGCCCTCAGCACGGTCCCGTCGTCACGGTGCGACGTAGACGCGCATCGCGAGCGGCTCGAGCGTGAGCTCGTCACCCGGCACCGCGTGCAGGCCGCCGTTGGTCTCGGCGGCGACCCGGACCTCGCCGGGGTGCTCCCAGGTCGAGTCCCACGCGAGCTCCCAGTGCTCGCGCGTGCCGTCGGCGAGGGTGATGTCGACGGGGTCGAGGGCGCCGTTGAGCACGAGGAGCACCGAGGACCCGTCGTCCGCGGTGCGCGTCATCTGCAGCGTCCGCACCGCGGGGTCGAGCCAGTGGTGGTGCGCGAACGGTGTCCCGTCGGCCAGACGCCAGTCGAGGTCCGGCCGCGGGTCCGCCGCGCTGCGCGGCTGGCCACGGTAGAAGTGCATCGACCGCAGGGCCGCGTTCTCGTGCCGCAGCCGCAGCAGGTGCCGGGTCGTCGCGAGCAGGTTCTCGCGCCACTCGGTGAGCTCCCAGTCGACCCACGACGTCTCGTCGTCGAGGCAGTACGCGTTGTTGTTGCCGCGCTGCGTGCGACCGATCTCGTCGCCGGCCGTGATCATCGGGGTCCCGGCCGCGAGCACCAGCGTGCCGAGCAGGTTGCGGATCGACCGGCGGCGCAGGGGCAGGATCTCGAGGCCGACGCCCTTGTCACGCACCGGGCCCTCGATGCCGTGGTTCCAGGACCGGTTGTCGTCGCTGCCGTCGCGGTTGCCCTCGCCGTTCGCGTGGTTGTGCTTGTGCTCGTAGGCGACGAGGTCGGCGAGCGTGAACCCGTCGTGCGCGGTCACGTAGTTGATCGAGGCGACGACGCCGCGCATGAGCGGCGGGTCGGTGTACCCGAACAGGTCGGCCGAGCCCGCGAGGCGGGTCGCGAGGTCGCGCACCCCGTGGCCCGGACGGCCGTGCGCGGCCTGGGCCGGGTCGCCGAGCCAGAACGTGCGCACGGCGTTGCGGAAGCGGTCGTTCCACTCGGCCATCGGTGCCGGGAACGCGCCCGTGCGCCACCCGCCGGGGCCCACGTCCCACGGCTCGGCGATGAGCTTGAGCCCGCTCAGCACCGGGTCGGTCTGGAGCGCGACGAGGAACGGGTGGTCCTGCTCGAAGCCGATCGCGGAGCGCCCGAGCGTCACCGCGAGGTCGAACCGGAACCCGTCGACGCCCACGACGTCGGCCCAGTACCGCAGGGAGTCGAGCGTCATCTGCACGACGCGTGGGCGTCGGAAGTCGAGCGAGTTGCCGCACCCGGTGACGTCGGCGAACCGCGCGGGCCGCCCGCCGTCGTGCAGGTAGTAGAGGGTGGGGTCCAGGCCGCGCCAGCTCAGCTGCGGCCCGTCGGTCCCGCCCTCGCAGGTGTGGTTGTAGACGACGTCGAGGACGACCTCGAGGCCGGCGCGGTGCAGCAGCTGGACCATGCCCTTGACCTCGGAGAGGACGGCCTGCGAGCCCGCGGCCCGAGCGCCCTGCGTCGCGTAGGCGGGGTTGGGTGCGAAGAACCCGAGGGTGTTGTAGCCCCAGTAGTTGGTCAGGCCGCGCGCGACGAGGTGCGGCTCGTCCGCCACCGCGTGGATGGGCAGCAGCTCGACGGTCGTGACGCCGAGCGAGAGCAGGTGCTCGATCGTCGCGGGGTGCGCGAGGCCCGCGTACGTGCCGCGCAGCTCCGCGGGGACCCCGGGCAGCCGCTGCGTCAGGCCGCGCACGTGCGCCTCGTAGATCACGGTGTCCGTCCACGGGACGTGCGGACGGGGCGTGGGCTCGCCGTCGAACCGGTCGTCCACGACGACGGCGTGCGGCACGTGGGCGCGCGAGTCGGTGGGGTCGAGCTCCGGGCCCGGTCCCAGGGTGCGGCCCTCGGCGTCGACCCGGTGCCCGTACACCGCGGGGCCGAGCGCGACCTCGCCCTCGAGAGCGCGCGCGTAGGGGTCGACGAGCAGCTTCGCGGGGTTGTAGCGCGTCCCGGCTGCCGGGTCCCACGCCCCGTGCGCGCGGAAGCCGTAGTGCTGGCCCACCCGGACACCGGGGACGTGCCCGTGCCAGACGCCGTACGCGGGGCCGTCGAGCGGGATGCGGCGTTCGGTCCAGCCGTCGGCGCTCGCGGGGTCACGGTCGAGCAGGCAGAGGTCGACGGCCTCGGCGTGGGAGGCGAGGACGGCGACGTCCACGCCGTCGCCGGTCAGGTGGACGCCGAGGCGGGGGGGACGCCCACGTGGCGGCTGCACGTTCATCACCTCAATTCTGGACCAGGTCGGGTGCAGCTCCGGACACCGGCCGCGCGTCGAGCGGTCGGTCCGTGCCGACGGGTGGGGGCGGGGCGGCGGGACGCCTGACCCATCGGCCGTGCGCCGGGGCCCATGAGGACCGTGGGCGGGTGGTCCGGGGCGAACGGGGAACCGTCGGTGCGGGGTACCCTTCCGGGGGTCGAGAGCCGAGCCCGACGAGCGGAGAGCTGAGCCGGATGAAGATCGTGGTCTGCGTCAAGCACGTCCCTGACCTGCAGGCCGAGCGCCGCTTCACCGACGACGGCCGCGTCGACCGCGGGCAGGGTGACGGAACCCTCAACGAGCTCGACGAGAACGCGGTCGAGGCCGCGGTGGCCCTCGTCGAGGCGCACGGCGGCGAGGTCGTGGTCCTGACCATGGGACCCGAGGACGCCGAGGACGCCGTGCGCCGGGGGCTCCAGATGGGTGCCGACACCGCTGTCCACGTGCTGGACGCGGCCATCGAGGGGTCCGACGCCTTCGGGACCGCCGAGGTGCTGGCCGCAGCGGTCCGGGCGATCGGGGCCGAGGGTCCCGTCGACCTGGTGGTGACGGGCATGGCCTCGCTCGACGGCCTGATGTCGGTCGTGCCGAGCCTCCTGTCCGCGCACCTCGGGCTCCCGCAGGCCACCCTCGCGGCCGAGCTGACCGTCGACCCCGAGGCGCGGACGGTACGGGTCCGCCGTGAGCTCGACCACGCCACCGAGGTGCTCGAGGCGTCGCTGCCCGCCGTGGTGAGCGTGACCGACCAGGCCAACGAGCCGCGCTACCCGTCCTTCAAGGGGATCATGGCCGCGCGCAAGAAGCCCGTGGTCACCTGGACGCTCGCCGACCTGGGCGTCGACCCCTCCGACGTGGGCGAGGCTGGCGCGCGCACGCGCGTGCTCGAGGCCACCCCGCGGCCCCCGCGCGAGGATCGCGTGCTCATCACCGACGACGGCGACGCAGGCCTGCGCCTGGCCGCCTACCTCGTCGAGAACCGCCTCGTCTGACCGACGCCCGGCCCGAACCGCGTCCGCACCTGGAGCACCCATGATCGAGACCGCAGCCGCAGGATCCGCGCCCGCCGACGCGCCCGTCCTCGTCCTCGTCGACCACCACGACGCGGGCGTGCGGGCACCCGTGCTCGAGCTCCTCACGGTCGCGCGGGGCCTCGGCGTCGTGCACGCCGTGTGGTTCGGCGACGGCGTCGAGGGTGCGCTCGAGCAGCTCGGCGCCTACGGGGTCGCGACCGTGCACCAGGTGACCGTCGGTGACGGCACCGCGCCCCTGCCGCCGTCGGCCGCCGAGGCGCTCGCGGAGGTGCTCGTCGCCAGCGGTGCGACCACCGTGCTGGTGTCCTCGACGTTCGAGAACAAGGAGGTCGCCGCGCGCCTCGCCCTCGTGGCCGACGCGGGCCTCGTCGTCGACGCCTCGGGCGTGGAGCGCGAGGCGGACGGCCGCGTCGTCACGGTCCAGCAGGCCTTCGCCTCGACCTGGACCGTGCGGGCCGAGGTCCGCGCCGGGCGGGCGGTCGTCGCGCTCAAGGCCAACGCCGCTCCGGCGGAGCCCGTCGAGGCACCCCGCACGCCCCACGTGCTGCGCCACGAGGTCACCCTCGCGAGCGACCACGGCGTGCGCGTCGTCGAGCGGACGCCGCGTGCGGCCTCGGACCGACCGGAGCTCGGGGAGGCCCAGGTCGTCGTCGTCGGCGGGCGCGGGACCGAGGGCGACTTCAGCGTGGTCGAGGAGCTCGCGGACGCCCTCGGCGGCGCCGTGGGTGCGACACGCGTCGCGACCGACGAGGGGTGGATCGGCCACGAGGCGCAGATCGGGCAGACCGGCGTGACCATCTCGCCCCGCCTGTACATCGGTGCGGGCGTCTCAGGGGCGGTCCACCACCGGGGCGGCATGCAGGCGTCCGGCACGATCGTGGCCGTCAACAACGACCCCGAGGCGCCCATCTTCGAGATCGCCGACCTCGGAATCGTCGGTGACCTGTTCACGGTCCTCCCGCAGGCGACGGCCGAGATCCGGCGCCTGGCCGCCGAGCGCTGACGCAGGGCTCGCCGACGCGCGGGACGCGCTGGTGCGTCGACCCGCGGGACCCGCCGGGTGCGGTGACGAGCAGCGCGCCTGCGCGCCCGTGCCGCGGCTCAGAAGCGGCGCAGCCACTCGAGCGCGGTGTGCCCCTGCGCGATCTGGAAGGCCCGCAGGTTGGCGATCCCCGGCGGGGCCGGCTGGACGGACCCGTGGACGAAGAACCCGGCCAGGCCGGCGAGCACGGCGCGCACCGCGTCCGGGTCCGCGCCCTGGGCGTTGGGGTGCGACCAGAAGTGGTCCGCCGAGTCCCCGCCGCCCTGCATCGCGACGCTCGGGAGCATGGCCAGGAGGTCGTACCAGCGCGCGCCCGCGGTCGCGGCGTGCGGCCAGTCGATCAGCCACACGTGCTCGGGGCTCAGCATGACGTTGTCGGCACGGAGGTCGCCGTGGACGAGCGAGTCGCCCGTCGCGGCCGCCGGCCCGTCACCGGCCCAGGCGACGAGGTCGTCCAGGTGGGCGACCATCCACTCCCGGTGCGGGCCGACGGCGTCGGCCGCCCGGTCGAGCGCGGGTCCGTCGGCGGCGAGGCGCGCCCAGCCGGTCATCATCGGCGCGACGGCGTCCGCGAGGCGCTGCAGACCGGTCGGGCCGGGCGTGCCGGCCTCGGCGAGCGTGGTCAGTGCCCCGAGCACGCGCGTGAGCTCCTCCGGGCGCCACGGGTACTCGGGTGCCGAGCCCTCGACCGCCGCGAAGCCGAGCATCACCCAGGCCCCGTCGTCGTGCGACCAGAGCAGGGGAGGCGCGTCGACGCCGGCCGGGACGAGGGACGCCGCACGGATCTCGGCGCGCGCGAGGTCGGGCGAGTCGGGGTTCTGCTCGGGCGAGACGGCCTTGACGAAGACCTCGGTGCCGTCGCCCATGCCCAGCAGCGCGGCGTAGCCCGGGCTGAAGCCGCTCGTCGCGGCGGACTCGGTGACGACCTCCGCGCCGTGCAGCTCGGCGATGCGTGCCCGGACCGAGCGGGGCAGGTCGGCCCAGCTCAGCCGCGAACCGCTGAAGGCCAGGGGAGCCGTGCTCCGGTGCGAGGTCACGGATGGATTGTGCCAGCCGCTCCCTAGACTCGGGGGTCGTGACCACCGTCCCGCGTCCCGCCAGACCCGCGCGTGAGGTCTACCTCGACCACGCCGCGACGACGCCGATGCACCCGGACGCCCTCGAGGCGATGGTCGAGGTCCTTCGACGGACCGGCAACCCGTCGTCCCTGCACGGCCCCGGCCGCGCCGCGCGGCGTGTCGTCGAGGAGTCCCGCGAGCAGCTCGGCGCCCTGCTGGACGCTCGGCCGAGCGAGGTCGTGCTCACGGGTGGCGGGACCGAGGCCGACAACCTCGCGGTCAAGGGGATCTTCTGGTCCCGGACGGCGCAGGACCCGGCCCGGCGGCGCGTCCTCGTCTCCGCGGTCGAGCACCACGCCGTCCTCGACCCGGCGGCGTGGCTCGCCGAGGCCGAGGGCGCCGAGGTCGTGCTCCTGCCCGTCGACGCCGCGGGACGGCTCCGCCTGGACGCGCTCGAGGCGGAGCTCGCCGAGCACGGTGCGACGACGGCTCTGGTGAGCGTGATGTGGGCGAACAACGAGATCGGGACGGTTCAGCCGATCACGGAGGTCGTCGAGCTCGCGCACCGCTACGGCGTCCCGGTGCACGCGGACGCCGTCCAGGCCGTCGGGCACCTGCCGGTGAGCTTCGCGTCGAGCGGGCTCGACGCCATGACGTTCTCGGGGCACAAGCTGGGCGGGCCGGTGGGCGTCGGTGCGCTCGTCGCGCGCCGGGACCTGGGGCTCGTGCCCGTGCTGCACGGCGGCGGCCAGGAGCGGTCCGTGCGCTCCGGCACCGTCGACACGGCGGCGGCCCGGGCGCTGACCGTCGCGCTCGACCGCGCGCTCGCGGAGCTGCCCGCGGAGGCGGTGCGCCTGGCGGGCCTGCGCGACGCGCTGGTCGCGGGGGCCCGTGCGGCCGTGGAGGGCGCGGTGCTGCGTGGACCGGAGCCGGGCGGGTCCGGCGACGCGCACGACCTCGACGGGGCCGTGCGTCTGCCGGGCAACGCGCACCTCACGTTCGCTGGCTGCGAGGGCGACTCCCTGCTCTACCTCCTCGACAGCCGCGGCATCGCGTGCTCGACGGGGTCCGCGTGCCAGGCGGGCGTGCCGCAGGCCTCGCACGTGCTGCTCGCGTGCGGGGTGGACCCGGACGAGGCGCGGGGGGCGTTGCGGTTCTCGTTCGGTCGCACGTCGACGGATGCCGATGTCGCGGCGGTGCTCTCGGCGCTCCCCGAGGTCGTCGAGCGTGCGCGAGCCGCGGGGCCAGCCTCGCGGTAGGGCCTGCGGGGGCGTGCCGGGGGTCGACGTACCCTTGCCGTCATGCGTGTCCTGGCTGCCCTCTCCGGAGGTGTCGACTCCGCGGTCGCCGCGGCGCGGGCGGTCGACGCGGGGCACGACGTCGTCGGCGTCCACATGGCGCTCTCCCGCAACCGCGACCAGTTCCGCACCGGCTCGCGCGGCTGCTGCTCGATCGAGGACGCGGGCGACGCGCGTCGGGCCGCCGACGTGCTGGGCATCCCGTACTACGTGTGGGACCTGTCCGAGCGGTTCGAGCAGACGGTGGTCGCGGACTTCGTCGCCGAGTACGAGGCGGGCCGCACGCCCAACCCGTGCGTGCGCTGCAACGAGCACATCAAGTTCGAGGCGCTCCTCGACAAGGGCGTCGCGCTGGGCTTCGACGCCGTGTGCACGGGCCACTACGCCCGCATCGAGACCGGTGCCGACGGCCGACGCGAGCTGCACCGCGCGCGCGACGCCGCGAAGGACCAGTCGTACGTGCTCGCCGTGATGGGTCCGGAGCGGCTCGCGCGGGCGATGTTCCCGCTGGGCGACGCGGCATCCAAGGACGACGTCCGGGCCGAGGCCGCCGCCCGCGGGCTGGGCGTGAGCGCGAAGCCGGACTCGTACGACATCTGCTTCGTGGCCGACGGTGACACCCAGGGGTTCCTGCGCGAGCGGCTCGGGTCGCGGCCGGGGGACGTGGTCGACGTCGACGGCGTCGTCGTCGGCGCGCACGACGGGGCGTACGCCTTCACCGTCGGCCAGCGCAAGGGCCTGGGCATCGACCGGCCGGCCGCCGACGGGCGCCCCCGCTACGTGCTCGACGTGCGCCCGTCGAGCAACACCGTCGTCGTCGGTGCGGCCGAGCTGCTCACCGTCCGGGGGCTGCGGGGGGAGCGTGCGGTCTGGTTCGGGTCGCTCGGCCGGGACGAGGGGGCCGGTGACGCGCGGGACGAGGACCACGCGTGGACCGCGTGCCGTGTGCAGGTGCGTGCTCACGGGGCGCCGGTCGCGGCGCGGGCACGCGTCGTCGCCGGCCCGGACGGTCCGGGCAGCGGCGTCGAGGTCGCGCTCGACGAGCCGCTGCGGGGCGTCGCCCCCGGCCAGTCGGTCGTCCTCTACGACGGCACCCGGGTGCTCGGCCAGGCGACGGTCGCGGCCTCCGTCCGCTGACGGGCCCGCGCGCGCGGACGACGGTCGGCGGGACCTCCGCGACGGTGCAGACTTCTCCCGTGGAGAACCCGCGATGACAGGTGTGACCGCCCTGGGACCGTGGCCGGGGAAGCGGGTGCTCGAGGCCCAGCGGACCGTGCTCGGCGACCTGACCGACGTGCCGGACGGGGTCGAGGGCCTGCCCGTGGCCCTCCAGCTCTCGGCGCGTGGCCCGGAGGCCTCGTCGGTCGCGCGCACCGCGGCGCTGCTCACCGACATGCCGATCGAGCTCGGGACGCACGGCTGGAAGCTCGCGGACCGGCCCGGGGCGGACCTCGGGCGCGTGCGTGCCCTGATGCGCGAGGACCTCGACGCCCTCGCGGTCGCGGGGCACGACTACTCGGGACCGCTCGTCGTCTCGGTCCGTGGCCCGTGGACGCTCGCGGCGATCCTGTACCTCGCGCGGGGCGACCGCGTGCTGAGCGACACGGGCGCGTCACGGGACCTGGCGGCGTCGCTCGCGGACGGCATCGGCGGGCTCCTCGGCGCCTTGCGGACCGCGGTGCCAGGGGCGCAGCCGGTCGTGGTGCTGCGCGAGCCGATGCTGCCCGACGTGCTGGCCGGGACGGTCGCGACGTTCTCGGGGCACTCGCGCATCCCGGCCCGCACGCGCGAGGAGGCGACCGCGGGCCTCGCGACCGTCGTGGACGCGGCCCGGTCCGCCGGCGCCGCGCGCGTCGTGGCGCACGGCGGGGTCCGGTTCGCGTCGCGGTCCGTGAAGGCGCTCGTGGGGAGCGGGGCCGACGGCGTGGGCCTGGCCGCTGCGTCGCTGAGCGACGTCCAGTGGGAGCAGGTCGCCGCGATGGTCGAGGCCGGGCGCCAGATGTGGTTCGGGCTGCCCCAGGAGAAGCACGGCCGCCGGACGGACGCGGCGCAGGTCGCCAGGCTCGTGGCGGCCCCGTGGCGTCGCGTGGGGCTGCCCGCACGTGGCCTCGCCGACGTCGTCGTCCACTCCGAGACCTCGGGCAGCGTGACCGGCAGCGAGGTCGTGCACTACAAGGCCGTGGACGTGCGGGCGCGGCTCGCGACGGCGATCCACGTCGCGGCGGAGCTCGCGGAGCGCGCGACGGACGACTGACGGCGTGCCCGTGCGTGCCCGTGCGGGTCCGTGCCGCTGCCGGAGCGGGGTCCTCGCACGGGGGCCGAGGCACCTCGCCGGGCGTGCGGTGTCGGTGGGACGCGCCATGATGTGCGGGTGAGCGAGCAGCCCCTGGAACCCGCCCCGGAGCACCCCGTCGACACCGCCGGGCGCGGAGACCCGGCGGCGACCGCGCCGCTCGAGCCGGCCGACGAGGGGCTCGACGAGGCCGCGGCGCGGCACCGCTGGACCGAGGTCGCGGAGGCGATCCGGTCCCACCAGTTCGCCTACTACGTGCGGGACGCGCCCACGGTGAGCGACGCGGAGTACGACGCGCTGCTGCGCCGCCTCACCGCCCTCGAGGACCACTACGCCGAGTACGGCCTGCGCACGCCCGCGTCGCCGACGCAGATGGTCGGCGGCACGTTCTCGACCGACTTCGAGACCGTCGACCACGTCGAGCGCATGCTCAGCCTCGACAACGCCTTCTCCCTCGAGGACGTCGGCGCCTGGGTCGAGCGCACGCAGCGGGACCTCGAGGGCGCCGCGCGCGGCCTGCACTACCTGTGCGAGCTCAAGATCGACGGCCTCGCGATCGCGCTGCTTTACGAGGACGGCCGCCTCACCCGTGCCGCGACCCGCGGCGACGGACGCACGGGTGAGAACGTCACCCTCAACGTGCGGACGATCGAGGGGATCCCGCACGTGCTCGAGGGCACGGACCACCCGGAGCTCATCGAGGTCCGCGGCGAGGTCTTCCTGCCCGTCGCGGGCTTCGCCGAGCTCAACGCCGCACAGGTGGCCGCGGGCAAGGCCCCGTTCGCGAACCCCCGCAACTCGGCCGCCGGGTCGCTGCGGCAGAAGGACCCGCGCGTGACCGCGTCACGTCCGCTGCGCATGCTGTGCCACGGGATCGGGGCCCTGCGGTGGGAGGGCCACCAGGAGGCGACCGCCCGCCAGTCGGAGACGTACGAGCTGCTCGCGTCCTGGGGACTGCCGGTCTCGCCGCGCACCCGGGTCGTCGAGGGCGTCGACGGCATCCGGGAGATGATCGAGTACTACGGCGAGCACCGGCACGACGTCGAGCACGAGATCGACGGCATCGTGATCAAGGTCGATGAGACCGCGCTGCAGCGCCGCCTCGGGGCGACGAGCCGCGCGCCCCGCTGGGCGATCGCCTACAAGTACCCGCCCGAGGAGGTCAACACGCGCCTCCTGGCCATCGAGGTCAACGTCGGCCGGACGGGCCGCGTGACCCCGTTTGCCGTGATGGAGCCCGTGCGCGTCGCCGGCTCGACCGTCGCGATGGCGACCCTCCACAACCAGGACGTGGTGCGGGCCAAGGGCGTCCGCATCGGTGACATGGTCGTGCTGCGCAAGGCGGGCGACGTCATCCCGGAGATCGTCGGCCCGGCGCCGCGTGCCGCGGACGACGACGTGCCGCGGACGGAGTTCGTGATGCCGACGCGGTGCCCGGAGTGCGGCACGCCTCTGCGTGCGCTGCGCGAGGGCGAGATCGACCTGCGCTGCCCCAATGCACGGACCTGCCCGGCGCAGGTGCGCGGCCGCGTCGAGCACATCGGGTCACGTGGTGCGCTCGACATCGAGGCCCTCGGCGAGGTGACCGCTGCTGCGCTCACCCAGCCCGAGGTGCCGGACGTGCCGCCCGTGGTCAACGAGGCGGTGCTGTTCGACCTCGTCGGCTACGACGCCGACGCGCCACCGGCACGGCGCGACGAGGTCCGTCGGGCCAGCCTCGCGCGCCTCGCCGAGGTCGAGGTCGTGGTCCGCGACCCCGAGACGGGTGAGCCGCGCGCCGACGACGACGGTGTCGTGCGCCGCCGCGCGCCCTTCCGCAAGGCTCTTCGGCACACCCGTGCGCAGCTCGCAGCCGCGCAGGCCGAGGGTCGGACCCTGCCGGCGTGGGAACCGTCCTCGAGCGCGCTCACGCTCCTGGACGAGCTGGAGGCGGCCAAGACCAAGCCGCTGTGGCGCGTCCTGGTGGCGCTCTCGATCCGCAACGTCGGGCCCACCGCGGCCCGCGCCCTCGCGGCACGGTTCGGCGCCATGACCGCCCTGCGTGAGGTCCTCGACGGCGACCCGGCGACGGCGGTGGCGCTCCTCTCCGAGGTCGACGGCGTCGGCCCTGTCATCGCCCAGTCGCTGATCGACTGGTACGCCGAGGACTGGCACCGTGACGTCCTCGACCGCTGGGCCGCGGCGGGCGTCCTCATGCGGGACCAGGCGGACGAGGCGGTCGAGCGCACCCTGGACGGGCTCACCGTCGTGGTCACCGGCTCGCTCGACGGCTTCTCGCGCGACGGGGCGAAGGAGGCGATCATCGCGCGCGGCGGCAAGGCCTCGGGCAGCGTCTCGAAGAAGACGGACTTCGTCGTCGTGGGGGAGAACGCGGGGTCGAAGGAGGCCAAGGCGATCGAGCTCGGTCTGACGATCCTCGACGAGGACGGCTTCGAACGGCTGCTCGCGGGCGGCCCGGCGGCCGTCCGGCCGGCCGAGCCGGGCGAGCCGGGCGAGCCGGGCGAGTCGGGCGAGCCGGCCGACGAGGAGGGGTGACCGGCGCGCCGCCCGCGCCCGGCGTCCGCGTCGAGGTCGCGACCTGGCCGGCCGTGACGGTCCACGACGTCGACGGCTGGCGCGTCGGGCTCTCGGGCGGGTTCACGCGCCGGGCCAACAGCGTCGTGCCCCTCGGGGAACCCGCGGACGTGCCGGGCGCGATCGGCAGGGTCGAGGCGCTCTACGCCACGCACGGTCAGCCCGCGGTCTTCCGCGTCTGCGCCGCCGCGCGCCCGCACGACCTCGCTGAGCGGCTCGCGGCGCGCGGCTACCGTCCGGTCGCGGTGACCCAGGTCCTCGTCGCCGACGTCCCGGTGGACGCCGCCGGCACGCCGGCGCCAGCCGGGCTCGGCGTGCCTGCCGGGACGACCCTCGACGTGCGGCCCGAGCCGGACCAGGCCTGGCTCGACGCCTGGCTGGGTGTGAAGGCGACACGCGCCGTCGACGTCACGGCCGCCCGCGCGGTCCTCACCGGGACGCACGCGGACTACCTGAGGCTCACGGGCGAGCGACGCACGGGGCGCGACGCGCAGGTGCTGGGGGCGGTCCGCGCGGCGTACGCCGAGGACTGGGTGGGCCTGTCCTCGCTCGTCGTCGTGCCCGAGGCCCGACGCAGGGGCCTGGCACGAGCCCTCACGGCGGCCGCCCTGACGGTCGCCGGCCGGCGCGGTGCCCGCAGGGCGTTCCTCCAGGTCGAACGGACCAACGAGCCCGCGCGTCGGCTCTACCGCTCCCTGGGGTTCCGGGAGGCGGACGAGTACGCGTACCACGAGCGCTGAAGGCCCGAGCGGCGGTCGCGATGTGCCACGGTGCCCGGTTCGGGTGAGACTGTGCACATGATCTCTGAGCACCTCGCCGCCGAGCTCCGTGACGCGGGCCTGCGGTGGAAGCCCGCCGCCGGCGACCGCTTCGTCATCCCGCAGCCCGGCCTCGAGGGTGAGGTCTTCACCCTGAGCGAGATGACCATCGAGGCGCGGCAGTACCCGAGCGGGACGATCCTGGGCTTCAACGGCACCACGGAGTGGGCGCTCGACTCCGTCGCCCAGGACGACGCCCTCTGGATGCCTCGCGAGGACCAGCTCAGGGAGCTGCTGGGCGGGACGTTCGTGTCCCTGCTCCACGTCGGCGAGCTCGAGCCGGACACACCCGTCGTCACGCCGACACCGGTCGGCACCGCGCACATCGCCTCGCCCATGCCGCGGCCCGCGGGCACCTGGGTCGTCACGACCCGGACGCCCTCGGGTGAGGAGGCCGACTTCGGGGCGACCAACCCGGCCGACGCCTACGGCCTCGCCGTCCTCGCGCTCGTCCGCCACGCCCTGGAGGACGTGCGCGCCTGACGCCCACGCGCCGCCGCGTGAGGGTCAGGTGCGCGTGCCGTCGAGCCAGGCGAGGACCGCGAGCACGCGCCGGTGGTCCTCGGTCGAGGGCGTGAGGTCGAGCTTCATGAGCAGGTTGCCGACGTGCTTCTCGACGGCGCCGTCGCTGACCACGAGGCGCTGCGCGATCGCCGTGTTCGAGCGTCCCTCCGCCATCAGGGCGAGCACCTCGCGCTCCCGCGCGGTGAGCGAGCCCAGGGGGTCGGTGACCCGCCGGGGGACGAGGAGCTGCGCCACGACGTCCGGGTCGAGCACGGTGCCGCCCTCGGCGACCCGCACCACCGCGTCGGCCAGCGCGTCGAGGTCCTGGACCCGGTCCTTGAGGAGGTAGCCGACGCCCCCGCGGCCGTCGGCGAGGAGGTCCCGCGCGTACGACTCCTCGACGTACTGCGACAGCACGAGCACCGCCAGGCCGGGCACCGCCTCGCGGGCGCGCACGGCGGCCCGCAGGCCGTCGTCGGTGAACGTGGGCGGCATCCGCACGTCGAGGATCGCGACATCGGGCCGGTGCTCGAGGACTGCGGGGACGATCGCGTCCGCGTGCTCGACCGCGGCGACGACGGTGTGCCCCGCCTCGTCGAGGAGCCGGACGAGTCCCTCACGGAGCAGGACGGAGTCCTCCGCCAGCACGATGCGCATGGGCACCACTATGGCGTGCCGCCGACACGGCCCGGTGCACCGGTCCAGGACCGGTGCACCGGGCCGCGCCATCCGCCCCGCTCGTCATCCGCGGGTCAGCCGCTGCGTGAGGGCGTGGCTGCGGCACCAGAGAGCACCCGCGGGCGGTCAGCTCCAGGGGAGGTTGGCGGTGATGGTCGTCGGCCCGCCCTGCGGGCTGTGGACCGTCAGCACGCCGCCCAGGCCCTCGATGCGGCCGGCGAGCCCGGCGAGCCCGTGCCCCTTGCCGAGCGCGGCCCCGCCGACGCCGTCGTCCTGGACCTCGATGACCAGGCGTGCGCCTGCGCCAGGGCCCGCGGGCCGGATGCGAACCCACGCGGCGCTCGCCTGCGCGTGCTTCATCGTGTTCGCGAGGGCCTCGCAGACCATGAAGTAGGCCGCGTTCTCGACCGCCGGCGACGGACGGTCCGCTGACGGGAGCTCGACCTCGACGCTCGTGGGGAGCGTCGCGCGGGCCGCCACCGCGGTGATGGCCGCGGCGAGGCCGCGGTCGGCGAGCACGGGCGGTGCGATGCCGCGGGAGAGCGCCCTGAGCTCCGCGAGCGTCTCGGCTGCCTGCGCCCGCGCCGCGGCGAGGAGCTCGCGGGCGGCCTCGGGGTCGTCGTCGAGGCGACGCTCGGCGACCGAGAGGTCCATCGCGAGGCGGACGAGCCGCTGCTGCGGGCCGTCGTGGATGTCCCGCTCGAGGCGACGCAACGAGTGCGTCTCCGCGGCGGCGGCCGCGGCGCGGCGCTCGGTGAGGTCCTGGACCTGGGCGGCGAGGGCCCGGCGGGACGCGCCGGTCAGGAGCGCCTTCGCGGCGAGCTCGTGCAGGCCGACGCACCAGCGGAGCACGGGCATGAGGGTCGCGGCGAACCCGAGGCCGATGATCGCGTTGAGCAGGGACTCGCTGAGCGGGAGGTGCAGGAGCTCCGCGAGGCCGATGTTGTCCTCCTGCCGTGGGATCAGGTTCGCCCAGAACCAGTAGGTGAGCCCGGCGAGCGCACCGGCCCACCACGTGACCGCGACCGACCACGTGAGCACGGACATCGGCAGGGCCAGCAGCGCGTGCAGGGCCGTCGCCCACCGGCGCGGGTCGGTGAGCGTGCTGAACATCGCGCGCAGGCCGGTGCCGCGCGGTGGTGCGTAGACGATCGGCTCGAGGACCGTCCCGCGCAGGGCGAGGCGGCGGCGCTCGAGACGCCCGAGGCCCTGGGTCGCGGCGAGGGTCCCCACGGCGACGGGGATGCCGAGGACCGTCACGAGGAGGCCCGCCGCGAGCGACAGGCCGGACACCGCGACGGTGAAGGACAGGATCGCGAGGGGCAGGGTCGCCAGGAGGTAGGCGGTGTCCCGACCGAGCTGGGCGAGGGGAGACGGCTGCTCCTGGGGCGCCCAGGCCGCCGGCTGGGGCGTCCAGGCCACCTCCTCGGGCGTCCCGGCGTCGTGCCCCTCGGGCTCGGGTGACGTGTGCATGTCTCCACTCGGGACGTCGGCGGGCTCGGGCCGTGCCGGGACGGGCTCGGGCTCCGCCGGTGCGGGTGCTGCGGTCGGCTGCGTGGTCATGACTCGATCCTGGTGGCGCGCCGGGGCGCACCACGATCCTGCTGCCCGGCGGACCCAGGGTAGGGGCAGCCCTACCGGCGGACGGCTCCGGGCGGCGGGCCGGCGCCCACTAGACTCGCCGCCATGTCCACCATCTCCCGCGAGGAGGTCGCGCGTCTGGCGGGCCTCGCCAGGATCGACCTGACCGAGCCCGAGCTGAACCGACTGGCGGGGGAGCTCGACGTGATCGTCGAGTCCGTCGCCCGGGTCAGCGAGGTCGCGACCTCCGACGTCCCGGCCACGAGCCACCCGCTGCCGCTGACCAACGTCTTCCGTGAGGACGTCGTGGAGGCGGCCCTGCCGGTCGAGGACGCCCTCGCGGGCGCACCGTCCGCCGAGGGAGGACGGTTCGCCGTCCCCCAGATCCTGGAGGAGGACTGATGGCCGGCCGTCACGTCGCAGGTTCCGAGGACCCGCCCGGCGGGTCCACCACGCCGGCCGCCGAGGCGGCCACCGCCACGCGCGACCTGACCCGCATGAGCGCTGACGAGCTGTCGCGCGCGCTGCGGGCGGGCGAGGTCACGAGCGTCATGGTCACGCAGGCCCACCTGGACCGGATCGCCGCGGTCGACGGGGCGGTGCACGCGTTCCTGCACGTCGCAGCCGAGGAGGCGCTCGCGACCGCGCGGGACGTCGACGCGCGACGCGCGGCGGGCGAGGAGCTGCACCCGCTCGCGGGGGTGCCGATCGCCGTCAAGGACGTCGTCGTGACGAAGGGCCTCCCGACGACGGCGGGCTCCCGCATCCTCGAGGGCTGGGTCCCGCCCTACGACGCGACGCTGGTGGAGCGGCTCAAGGCCGCAGGCATGCCGATCCTCGGCAAGACGAACATGGACGAGTTCGCGATGGGCTCCTCGACGGAGCACTCCGCGTACGGCAACACCCACAACCCGTGGGACCTGGACCGGATCCCGGGCGGCTCGGGCGGCGGGAGCGCTGCGGCGGTCGCCGCGTACGAGGCCCCGCTCGCGATCGGCACGGACACGGGCGGCTCCATCCGTCAGCCGGGAGCCGTCACGGGCACCGTCGGCGTCAAGCCCACGTACGGCGGCGTCTCCCGCTACGGCCTGATCGCGCTCGCCTCGAGCCTCGACCAGGCGGGCCCGGTGACCCGCACGGTGCTGGACTCGGCGCTCCTGCACGAGGTCATCGGCGGCCACGACCGCCGCGACTCGACATCGCTGCCCGAGCCCCTGCCCGACCTCGTCGGTGCGGCGCGCCTCGGCAGCAGCGGCGACCTCACGGGTGTGCGCGTCGGCGTGGTGCACGAGCTGAACGGCGACGGCTACCAGCCCGGTGTGCGCGCACGGTTCGAGGAGTCGCTCGAGCTCCTGCGCGGCGCTGGCGCCGAGGTCGTCGAGGTCTCCTGCCCGCACTTCGAGTACGCCCTCGCGGCGTACTACCTCATCCTGCCGAGCGAGGCGTCGAGCAACCTCGCGAAGTTCGACGGCATGCGGTTCGGCCTGCGGGTCGTCCCGACGGACGGCCCGGCGACGGCCGAGCGTGTCATGGGCGCGACGCGTGGCGCGGGCTTCGGCGACGAGGTCAAGCGGCGCATCATCCTGGGCACGTACGCCCTGTCCGCGGGCTACTACGACGCGTACTACGGGAGCGCGCAGAAGGTGCGCACCCTGATCCAGCGCGACTTCGAGGCGGCGTTCGAGCAGGCGGACGTCCTCGTCTCGCCGACGGCGCCGACCACGGCGTTCAAGCTCGGGGAGAAGCTCGACGACCCGCTGGCGATGTACCTCAACGACGTCGCGACGATCCCGGCGAACCTCGCGGGCGTCCCCGGCATGTCCGTGCCCAACGGCGTGTCCGACGACGGCCTGCCCGTGGGCTTCCAGATCCTCGCCCCGGCGCGTGCCGACGACCGCCTGTACCGGGTCGGCGCCGCGCTCGAGGCACTGCTCGAGCGCGGCTGGGGAGCGCCGCTCCTGAGCCGGGCACCCGAGCTGCCCACGGCACCGCTGACGGAGGGGACCGCCCGATGAGCACCACCGACCTCGTGGACTACGACGAGGCTGTCGCGCGGTTCGACCCGGTCATCGGGATCGAGGTGCACGTCGAGCTCGGCACGGCCAGCAAGATGTTCGACGGTGCGCCGACGGAGTTCGGCGCCGAGCCGAACACGCAGGTCACGCCCGTGTCCCTGGGCCTGCCGGGGTCCTTGCCCGTGCTCAACCGGACGGCCGTCGAGTCGGCCATCAAGATCGGCCTCGCGCTCAACTGCGAGATCGCCGAGCTGTGCCGGTTCGCGCGGAAGAACTACTTCTACCCGGACGTCCCCAAGAACTTCCAGACGTCGCAGTACGACGAGCCCATCGCGCACGACGGCTGGATCGACATCGAGCTCGAGGACGGCACGGTCGTCCGCGTCGAGATCGAGCGAGCGCACATGGAGGAGGACGCGGGCAAGAACACGCACGTGGGAGGCGCCACCGGCCGCATCCACGGGGCCGAGTACTCGCTCGTCGACTACAACCGTGCCGGCATCCCGCTCGTGGAGATCGTCACGCGACCCATCACGGGGGTCGGCGACCGTGCCCCGGAGGTCGCGCGCGCCTACGTCCAGACGCTGCGCGACATCTTCCGGGGGCTCGGCGTCTCCGAGGCCCGGATGGAACGCGGCAACGTCCGCGCGGACGTCAACGTCTCGCTCCGCCCGACGCCCGAGTCGCCCCTGGGCACCCGGACCGAGACCAAGAACGTCAACAGCTTCCGGTCCGTCGAGCGCGCGGTCCGCTACGAGATCTCCCGGCAGGCGGCGATCCTCGACGCGGGTCGCACGGTCACCCAGGAGACGCGCCACTGGCACGAGGACACGGGCATCACGACCGCCGGGCGCGTCAAGTCCGACGCCGAGGACTACCGCTACTTCCCGGAGCCGGACCTCGTGCCCGTCGCCCCGAGCCGTGCCTGGGTCGAGGAGATCCGCGCGACGCTGCCCGAGGCTCCCGTCGCGCGGCGCCGCCGCCTCCAGGGTGAGTGGGGCTACGCCGACGCCGAGATGCGCGACGTGGTCAACGCCGGCGCGATCGAGCTCATCGAGGCGACGGTCGCTGCGGGCGCCGTACCCGCGGCGGCCCGCAAGTGGTGGATGGGCGAGCTCGCCCGGACGTCCAACACGGAGGGCGTCGAGCTCGCCGACCTGCCGGTCACCCCCGAGCAGATCGCGCAGCTTCAGGGCCTCGTCGACTCGGGCCGTATCAACGACAAGCTCGCGCGTCAGGTCCTGGCGGGCGTGCTCGCGGGGGAGGGGAGCCCCGAGGAGGTCGTCGCGTCCCGCGGGCTCGAGGTCGTCTCGGACGACGGCGCGCTCCTCGCCGCGGTCGACGAGGCGCTCGCCGCCCAGCCCGACATCGCGGCGAAGGTCCGTGCGGGCAACCTCGGACCGGTCGGCGCGATCATCGGGGCCGTCATGAAGGCGACACGGGGGCAGGCCGACGCCGGCCGCGTGCGCGAGCTCGTCCTGGAACGCATCAACCAGGGCTGAGCGCCCTGGTCGCCGATCCGCGTGCCCCCGGGCGCTGCGGGGCAAGGAGGACCGATGGACACGCCCGTGCTGCAGGGGGAGCTGGTGCGCCTGCGGCCCATCCAGCCGCAGGACGCGGACGGCATGTGGGAGCTCGTCGCGAACGACCCCGAGGGGAACCGGATGACGGGGACCACGGCGACGTTCACGCGTGAGGAGATCGACGAGTGGTGCCGCTCGGTCGGCGCCCGGGCGGGGCGTCACGACTGGGCGATCACGCACGGCTCGGACGAGTACCTGGGCGAGATCGTGCTGAACGAGATCGACGACCACTCGGCGAGCGCGAACCTCCGGCTCGCGCTGCGGCCCGGTCAGCGTGGCCGCGGGTTCGGTGGCGACGCGATCAGCCTCGTCCTCGCCTTCGCGTTCGCCGAGCAGCCCGAGGGCCTGGGCCTGCACCGTGTGTCGCTCGACGTGCTCAGCATCAACCCGCGCGCACGCATGCTCTACGAGAGCCTCGGGTTCGTGACCGAGGGACGCCTGCGGGAGAGCCACCGCGACGGCGAGTTCTGGTGCGACGCCATCGTCATGGCGATCCTCGAGGACGACTACCGCGCGAGCCAGCTCCCGGCCGGGCAGGTCTGAGCGGTACGGCGTGGTCGCCCGACGGACGACCACGCCCGATCGCCGCCGCGGCCGGCGGCCAGCGGCCGGCAGTCGACGGACCGACGGACCCTGAGGAGGACCACCGCATGGTGACCATGACCATCGCCCACTCCGACGTGCTCGACGCCGTCCGCGCCGACCTGCCGCCGGGCGTCGCGTCCGAGGTCCGGCTCGTCGAGTGGGGCGTCCGGGGGCCGCTGCCCGTCGGCGTGGACCCGGCCGAGGTGGACGTCGTCGTCGTCCCGAACTTCGCCGTCGGTGCGGCGATGTTCGCGCGTGTCACCGAGCTCCCCGCGCTGCGCGCGATCCAGCTCCCGAGCGCCGGGTTCGAGCACGCGCTCGGGCACGTGCCGCCCGGGGTCGTGCTCTGCAACGGGCGGGGTGTCCACGACGCGGGTACGGCCGAGCTCGCGCTCGCGCTGACCCTCGCGTCCCAGCGGGGTGTCGTCGACGCGGTCCGGGCGATGCCCGAGGGGCGGTGGGAGCCCGAGGTGCGTGCGTCGCTCGCCGACCGCCGGGTCCTCGTCCTGGGGGCCGGCGCGATCGGCTCCGCGATCGCGCGCCGGCTCGACGCCTTCGAGGCCGAGGTGGTGCGTGTCGCGCGCACGGCCCGCGACGAGCAGGGCGTCCACGTGCACGGCGTCGACGAGCTGGACGCGCTGCTGCCGACCGTCGACATCGTCATCGCCGTGCTCCCGCTCTCGGACGCCACGCACCGGCTGGTCGACGCCGGGTTCCTGGCCCGCATGCGTGACGGTGCGCTCCTCGTCAACGTCGGCCGGGGCGCCGTCGTCGACACGGATGCGCTGCTCGCTGAGACCTCGAGCGGTCGGCTGCGCGCCGCGCTCGACGTGACGGACCCGGAGCCGCTGCCCGCGGACCACCCGTTGTGGCAGGTCCCGGGGGTCCTGATCACGCCCCACCTGGGCGGCAACACGAACGCGACCACCCCGCGGCTCGCCGCGCTCCTGCGTCGCCAGCTCGGGCACCTCGTGGCCGGTGAGGACCTGGAGAACGTGGTCGCGCGCGGCTGACGGACCTTCGCTAGCGGATGTCCCGGGCGGCCGAGTGGGTCCTTGCGCCCTGCGGGTCCGGCCGGTCCGGGTCAGGATGAACCAATGACGTCGAGCCTCGATGCCCCCGACCGGCGCGGTGTCCCGCGCGACCGCGCGTTCTTCGGACACCCGCTCGGGCTGATGACCCTCTTCACGACCGAGCTGTGGGAGCGGTTCAGCTACTACGGGATGCGCGCCATCCTGCTGTACTACCTGACCGACGCGGTCGCGGACGGCGGGCTGGGCATCGCGAGCGCGACGGGCGCCGCCCTCGTCGCGATCTACGGGACGTCGGTGTACCTCCTGTCCGTCGTCGGCGGCTGGCTCGCGGACCGCGTCCTCGGGGCGCGTCGCTCGACGCTCTACGGCGGCATCGTCATCGCCGCGGGACACGTCGCGCTCACCGTCCCGAACGTGCAGGCCTCCTACCTGGGCATCGCCCTGGTCGCCATCGGCACGGGTCTGCTCAAGCCCAACGTGTCGACGATGGTGGGCGAGCTGTACCGGCGCGGGGACGTGCGCCGGGACTCGGCGTTCTCGATCTTCTACATGGGCATCAACATCGGCTCGCTCGCTGCGCCGCTCCTCGTCGGGGCGGCACGTGCCTGGGGCGGGTACCACGCGGGCTTCGCCGTCGCTGCGGTGGGCATGGGGGTCGCGCTCGCGTTCTTCGTGGCCGGTCGACGGCTCCTGGGAGGCGCGGGCGACGACGTGCCGCACCCCCTGCAGCCGCAGGACCGGCCGGCCCTGCTCCGCACGGGTCTCGCCGTGATCGGCGGCATCGCGCTCGCGGTCGCCGTCGCGTGGTGGCGGTCCGGGGAGATGGGTGTCACGACGTTCATCGACACGATGTCGCTCCTCGCGTTCGCCGCACCGGTCGCGTACTTCGTGGTCATGTTCCGCTCGCCGCACGTGACGGACCGTGAGCGGTCGCGGCTCAAGGCCTACGTCCCGCTGTTCGTCGGCGCGATGCTGTTCTGGATGATCTTCGAGCAGGCGGCGAGCACGATGGCGGCCTACGCGGCCGACCGCACCGAGCTGTCGGTCTTCGGCATGACGATCTCGCCCGAGCTCTTCCAGTCGGTGAACCCGGCGTCGATCGTCCTGCTCGCGCCGGTGTTCGCGTGGCTGTGGGTGCGGCTCGACGACCGGCCACCGACGGCCGTGAAGTTCGCGATCGGCCTCTCGCTCGCGGGCGTGAGCTTCCTCGTCCTCGCCGGGGCGGCCGCGGCGGCCGGGGACGGTCGCTCGCCCGCGTGGGTGCTCGCGCTCGTCTACGTGATCCAGACCGTCGGCGAGCTGTTCCTGTCGCCCGTCGGCCTCGCCGCGACGACGCTCCTCGCCCCGGCGGCGTTCCGCAGCCAGGCGATGGCGCTGTGGTTCCTCGCGCCGGCCGCGGGCAACGCGATCACGGCACAGCTCATCACGGCGACCGAGGGGGTCGACGAGGCGGCGTTCTTCGGTGGGACCGGCGCGGTCGCCGTCGTCGCGGGCCTCGCCCTGCTCGGGCTCGCCCCGTGGGTCACGCGCCACATCCGGGAGGGTGCCGAGGACGTCGACGAGGTCGAGCTCACGCACTGAGGCGGGCCCGGGGGGCTCGCACCTGGACGCAGGCGTCGCGGCGGCAGCGCTGCTACGACGCCTGCGGCGCGCTCAGTGCAGGGGCCGGCACGTGCCGCGCTCGACCAGCTCGGTCGGCAGCGTGATGTGCGTGCTCTCGGGCGGCGAGCCGTCCATGAGGCCGATGAGCAGCGCGATCGCCTCGGACCCCATGCGGCGGATCGGCTGGTTGATCGTCGTGAGCGGGGGAGTGGTCATCGCGGACTCGGGCACGTTGTCGAACCCGATGATGGAGACGTCGTCGGGCACCGAGAGCCCCAGGGTGTGCGCGACGTCCATCGTGCGGATCGCCGAGAGGTCGTTGGCCGCGAAGATCGCCGTCGGGCGGTCGGGCATGGTCAGCAGCTCGTGCGCGGGCTGGTCGGCGGTCTCGGTCCGGTACCCGCCGACGCGCATGAGCGCGGGGTCGACCGGGATGCCTGCGGCGGCGAGCGCCGTCCGGTAGCCCTCCTCGCGCAGCCGAGCCGACTCGAGGTCCGGGCGGCCGCCCAGGAACCCGATCCGCCGGTGGCCCAGGCCCAGGAGGTACTCGGTCGCGAGCACGGCGCCGCGCAGGTTGTCCGAGTCGACCGTCGGCAGGCCCGACGGGCCGGTGTGCGGGTCGACGGCGACGACCGGGATGCCGGGCCGTGCGTCGACGACGGTGGGGGTCACGAGGATCGCGCCGTCGATGAGCGTCCCGCTCAGGCGGGAGAGGTACCGGCGCTCCCAGCCGACGTTGCCGCCGTGACGGCCGCCGCCCGAGTAGGCGAGCAGCTCGTAGCCGGTCGAGCCGATGGCGCTCGAGGTGCCCTTGAGGAGCTCGGTGCTGAACGGCTCGAACTCCGCGACCAGGATCCCGATGACGTTCGTGCGCGTGCTGCGCAGGCTGCGGGCGACCAGGCTCGACTCGTAGCCGAGCTCGTCGATGACCTCCTGGACCTTCGCGGACGTGCTGACCGCCACGCCGTACCGGCCGTTGATGACCTTCGAGACTGTCGCGACCGAGACGCCGGCACTGCGCGCGACGTCGTTGATGGTCACTCGACCCGGATGATCCATGTCGGGAGCATAGCGTTTCGATAACGTTATCGATATCGGTTGACACGGCCTCGCGGAAGTTGAGAGGCTGCGAATCGCCAGCCTGTCGACGACGAGAGGAACGCATCGGTGAAGACATCGGCCCAGCCGTCCGTGAGGGTCCCCTCCGGCCGGGGAGGCCGTGCGGTCGCTGTCGGCGCCGCCATTCATCCCCCGGTTCGACACCGCTGACACCAGGTCCACCAGCGGGCCTGCCAAGCAGGGCAACTCAACGAAGAGGACGACTCATGAACACACGAAGGCTTCTGGTGCCGACGGCGCTGCTGATGGCCACCGCCCTACTCGCTGCCTGTAGCAGCGGCGGTGACACCGGCGGCGGCTCCGAGGGCGAGGGTGGCGACGTCACGCTGACGTTCTGGCACAACTCGACCACCGGACCGGGCAAGGAGTACTGGGACGAGACGGCGACCCAGTTCGAGGACGCCAACCCCGGCGTCACGGTCGAGATCCAGTCCATCCAGAACGAGGACATGGACGGAAAGCTCCAGACGGCGCTGAACTCCGGCGACGCACCTGACATCTTCATGGCGCGCGGCGGCGGCAAGCTCGCCGACATCGTCGAGGCGGGCCAGGCGCTCGACCTCACCGACCTGATCGCCGACGACGTCGAGGCGGCGGTCGGCGGCACGCTGAACGCGTTCAGCATCGACGGCAAGGTCTACGGCATGCCGACGTCCGTGCTGCCCGGCGGCATCTACTACAACAAGGCGATGTTCGAGCAGGCCGGCATCGAGGGCACGCCCGAGACCATGGCCGAGCTCGAGGACGCGGTCGCCAAGATCAAGGCGATCGGCGTCGAGCCCATCGCGCTCGGCGGCAAGGCCGCCTGGCCGGCAGCCCACTGGTACTACTTCTTCGCGCTGCGCACCTGCTCGCAGGAGGCCATGGAGACCGACGGCGCGGCCGTGAAGTTCGAGGACCCGTGCTGGACCAAGGCTGCGGAGGAGCTCCAGGCGTTCGCCGCCGTCGAGCCGTTCCACGAGGGCTTCCTGACGACCGACGCCCAGGGCAGCGCTGCCTCGTCCGCCGGCATGATCGCCAACGAGCAGGCCGCCATGGAGCTCATGGGCGCCTGGAACCCGGGCGTCATCGCCGACCTCACGCCGGACAAGAAGCCCATGGAGGACCTGGGCTGGTTCCCGTTCCCGGCCGTCGAGGACGGCGAGGGTGACCCGAGCGCGATGATGGGTGGGGTCGACGGCTACGCCTGCTCGGCCGACGCTCCCGCCGAGGAGTGCGCCGCCTTCCTCAACTTCTTCATGTCGAAGGAGCGCCAGGAGGCCTACGCCGAGGCGTTCGTGACGCTGCCCGCGAGCCAGGAGGCTCAGGGCGTCGTGACCGACCCCGCACTGCTCGACGTGCTCGCTGCGTACAACGACGCGGCGTACGTCCAGGTCTGGCTCGACACCCAGTTCGGCCAGAACGTCGGCAACGCGCTCAACGCGGGTGTCGTCGAGATGCTCGCTGGCAGCGGAACGCCTGAGGGCATCGTGACCGCGGTCAACGACGCGGCGGCCAAGGGCTAGATCTCATGAGCGACTCCCTGGGCGAGAACACGCTCACCAAGACGTCGCCCGAGGGTCGCTCCCGGTCCGGGGGTGGTGCCGTCACGGCACCGCCCCCGGTTCGCCGGGGACGGCGTAAGGGGCCCGACTGGCGCAAGCACGCCGAGATCGCGCTCCTCTCCGGGCCTGCCGTCCTCATGTTCCTCGCGTTCGTCATCTTCCCGGTGATCATGGCGGCGTACTACGGGTTCTACCGGTGGAAGGGCTTCGGCCCGCCGACCGAGTTCGTCGGGTTCGACAACTACCTGGCGATCTTCCGGGACAGCACGTTCCACGACGCCCTGCTGCACAACGGCTTCATCGTCGTGATGTCGCTGGTGCTGCAGGGGCCCGCGGCCATCGCGCTGGCGCTGCTCCTCAACCAGCGCATGCGCGGGCGTTCCCTGGTCCGGGTGCTCATCTTCGTGCCGTATGTCGTGTCCGAGGTGATCGTCGGGACCGGCTGGAGCCTCATGCTCCGCACGACCGGCGCGTTCAACGCGCTCCTGGAGAACATCGGCCTCGAGTCGCTCCAGGTCGACTGGCTCGCCAACCCGGACGTCGCCCTGTGGTCCCTGATGATGATCATCACCTGGAAGTACATCGGGTTCGCGGTCATCCTGTTCCTCGCCGGGCTGCAGAGCATCCCCGAGGAGCTGTTCGAGGCGGCCGCCATCGACGGCGCGTCGTACTGGCAGATCCAGCGGCGCATCACGCTGCCGCTGCTCGGCCCGACGATCCGCATCTGGGCGTTCCTGTCGATCATCGGCTCGATGCAGCTGTTCGACCTCGTCTACATCATCTGGGGTCAGTACGTGGCCGCGACCGCGGGCACGTCGACGATGGCCACCTACATGGTCGTGAACGGCCGCAACGCAGGGAACTACGGCTTCGGCAACGCTGTCGCGGTCGTACTGTTCCTGATCTCGTTGGTCGTCGCCCTGGTCTACCAGCGCTACGTGCTGCGCCGTGACACCGAGGGCGCGCTCACGGAAGGAAAGAAGAAGTGACCGCGAGCGCAGTAGCTGCACCACCACTCCCGGCGGAGCGGTCCGCCCGGCCCAAGCGCGGCGGAGGTCGCCTCGGGCGCAGCGGACCGATGACCTACCTGATCGCGTTCTTCTTCGTCGGCATCTGCATCGGGCCGGTGGCGTACATCGTCATCGGCGGCTTCCGGAGCAACTCGCAGATCATCCGCGACCCGGCGGGCTTCCCGAGCCCGTGGGAGGGCACCAACTACCTGAGCGTGCTCCAGAGCGAGATCTTCTGGCGCCAGATGGGCAACTCGGCCATCAGCGCGCTCGCCACGACCGCGGGCGTCGTCGTCCTGGGAGTCATGGCCAGCTACGTGCTCGCGCGCTACGAGTTCAAGGGCCGCACGGCGCTGTACTCGCTCTTCGCGGCAGGGCTGATGTTCCCGATGACGGTGGCGATCACGCCGCTGTACATCCTCGTCCGCGAGCTGGGCCTGATGAACAGCCTCCCGGGGATCATCCTCCCGCAGATCGCCTTCGCGCTGCCGACGACGATCATCATCCTCGTACCGTTCCTGCGGGCCATCCCGAAGGAGCTCGAGGAGGCGGCGGCCATCGACGGCGCGAGCCGGCTCGGCTTCTTCTTCCGGATGGTCGTCCCGCTGTCCCTGCCGGGCGTCATCACCACGGGGATCCTCGCGTTCATCGCGAGCTGGAACAGCTACATGCTTCCCCTGTTCATCCTCAACGACGAGACGGCGTACACGTTGCCGCTCGGCGTCCAGGCGTTCGCCGCGCAGTACTCCGTCGACACGGCGCGCGTGCTGGCCTTCACGTCCCTGTCCATGATCCCGGCGCTCATCTTCTTCTCGCTGTTCGAGCGGCGGATCGTCGGCGGTCTCACCGGGGCGGTCAAGGGCTGATGCACGAGGTCGTGGCGGTGGGTTCACCCGAGAAGGAGAACGGTTCGGTGTCTCAGATGCTCACCGTGCAGCCCGAGGTGTCGGAGCGCGTCCGCGCGCTCGTGACGAGCATGACCCTCGAGGAGAAGCTCGCCCAGCTGGTGGGCTACTGGCTCGACCAGAACGGCACGGTCGCCCCGATGCAGTCCGAGATGGCTGCGGGCCAGGGCGACCCGGGCACACTGCCCGCGATCACGACCCACGGGATCGGCCACTACACGCGGGTGTACGGCACCCGCCCGGTCGACCCGGTCGAGCGGGCCGCCTGGCTCTGGGCGGAGCAGCGTCGCCTGAAGCGGGAGACCCGGCTGGGCATCCCCGCGCTGGTCCACGAGGAGTGCCTCACGGGTCTCGCGGCGTGGCGCGCGGCGACCTTCCCGACGCCGCTGGCGTGGGGGGCCTCGTTCGACCCCGAACTGGTCCGCGAGATGGCCGTGGCGATCGGTGACTCGATGCGTGCCCTCGGCGTGCACCAGGGACTCGCACCGGTCCTCGACGTCGTGCGCGACCCGCGCTGGGGCCGTGTCGACGAGTGCATCGGCGAGGACCCGTACCTGGTCGGGACCGTCGGGACGTCGTTCGTCCGGGGGCTCCAGGACGCGGGGGTCCACGCGACCCTCAAGCACTTCGTCGGCTACTCGGGCTCGCGCGGCGGACGCAACCACGCGCCCGTGAGCGCGGGGCCGCGTGAGGTCGCGGACGTGTTCCTGCCCCCGTTCGAGATGGCCGTGCTCGACGGCGGCGCCCGTTCGGTCATGAACGCGTACACCGAGATCGACGGCATCCCCGTGGCGGCGACCCCGCAGTACCTCACGGATGTGCTGCGCGGTCGCTGGGGCTTCGACGGGGTCGTGGTCGCGGACTACTTCGCGGTCGCCTTCCTCGAGGTCATGCACCGCGTCGCGGCCGACCGCGGCGAGGCCGCGGCGCAGGCCCTCGTGGCCGGCATCGACGTCGAGCTGCCGTCGGGCGACGCGTACCTCGAGCCGCTCGCGGAGCGGGTGCGCTCGGGTGCGCTCGACGAGGCGTACGTCGACCGGGCCGTGCTGCGCGCCCTGAGCCAGAAGGAGGCCCTGGGCCTCCTCGAGCCGGGTGCGTTCGAGGACGACCCGCCCTCGGCGGTCGACCTCGACTCGCCGCGCCACCGCGACCTCGCCCGCCGCCTCGCGGACGAGTCGCTCGTCCTGCTGGCCAACGACGGGGTCCTCCCGCTGAACCGCTGGGAGACGCCGCCGGCGCAGGTCGCGGTCATCGGGCCCAACGCGGACCGGGGCGAGGCCCTCATGGGCTGCTACTCGTTCGTCAACCACGTCCTGGCCCACCACCCGGACGTGCCGACGGGCCTGGAGATCCCGACGGTGGCAGACGCGCTGCGGGCGACCTTCGGGGACGCGGGCATGCCGGACGCGGACGTCGTCGTGGCCGAGGGCTGCCAGGTCGAGGGCGACGACACGTCGGGCTTCGACGAGGCCGTCGCGGCGGCTGCTGCCGCGGACGTCGCGGTCGTGGTCGTCGGTGACCAGGCCGGGCTGTTCGGCCGGGGCACCGTGGGCGAGGGGAACGACGTGGAGTCGCTCGAGCTGCCCGGTCGGCAGCGCGAGCTCGTCGAGGCCGTGCTCGCCACGGGTACGCCCGTGGTGATGGTGCTGCTCACGGGCCGTCCGTACGCGATCGGGTGGGCCCTCGACGGCGAGGGCCCGCGCCCTGGTGCCGTGCTGCAGGCGTTCTTCCCGGGCGAGGCGGGCGGTCTCGCGATCGCTGACGTCCTGACCGGTCGGGTCAACCCCTCGGGACGCCTGCCCGTGTCGCTGCCCCGCACGTCGGGGTCGCAGCCCTACTCCTACCTCCAGCCGGTGCTCGGCGGGCCGTCCGACGTGACGGCCGCGGACCCGACCCCGGTGCGTGCCTTCGGCTTCGGCCTCTCCTACACCACGTTCGGGTACTCCGACCTGGTGGTCGACGCGCAGGTGCAGGCCGGCGAGGAGCTCGCGGCAGCCGTCACGGTGACGAACACGGGCGCGGTCGCTGGCACGGAGGTCGTGCAGCTCTACGGGCACGACGCGGTCGCGTCGGTGACCCGGCCGGTGGCGCAGCTGCTGGGCTACACGCGGGTCACGCTCGGCCCCGGCGAGTCGGCACGCGTGAGGTTCGCGGTCCCGACGACGCGCTTCGCGTTCTCCGACCGGAGGATGGTGCGCATCGTGGAGCCGGGCGACGTCGAGGTCTGGGTCGGGTCGGACGCCGCGGCGTCGGCCGTGTCCTCAGGCCCCGTGTCGACGGGGGGCACCACGGGTGGCGCGATCCCGAGCGCTGCGAAGGGCGCCGCGACCGGCGCACCGGGCTCGGCCACGCACCGCGCCGTCGTGGCGATCACCGGCCCGGTCCACGAGGTCACGACCGCGGACGCGCGCTGGGTGCAGGCGTCGGTCGACGGCGCATGACGGCCGTCCGCAACCCGATCCTGCCCGGGTGCTACCCGGACCCGTCGATCTGCCGGGTGGGTGACGACTTCTACCTGGTCACGTCCACGTTCGAGTACCTGCCGGGGCTCCCGGTCTTCCGGAGCCGGGACCTGGCCACGTGGGAGCAGATCGGGCACGTCGTCGACCGCCCGGGGCAGCTCGACTACGCGGGCATCGCCTCGTCCGGGGGCCTGTACGCGCCGACGCTGCGGTACCATCGCGGGGTCTTCTGGGTCGTGTGCACGCTCGTGGACCAGGCCGACCCGAGCCGCGGCGGCAACTTCGTGATGACCGCGACGGACCCCGCGGGCCCGTGGTCGGACCCCACGTGGCTCGGTGTCGCGGGCATCGACCCGTCGCTGTTCTTCGACGACGACGACCGCGCGTGGGTGCACGGCACGCGTCTCGTGGACGAGCCCGAGTGGCACGACCAGACCGAGGTCTGGGTCCGTGAGCTCGACCTCGAGACCCGGCAGCTCGTCGGGCCCGAGCACGTGCTGTGGAGCGGCGCGGTGCGTGGTGCGGTCTGGGCCGAGGGCCCGCACCTGTACAAGGTCGACGGCACGTACTACCTGCTCGCGGCCGAGGGCGGGACGGACTTCCACCACGCGGTCTCGGTGGCGCGCGCGTCGGCCGTCACGGGCCCCTACGAGGGCTGCCGCGGGAACCCCGTGCTCACGCACCGGCACCTCGGCCGCGGGGCCGACCTGGTCGGCGTCGGGCACGCCGACCTGGCGCAGGCGCCCGACGGCTCCTGGTGGGCCGTGCTGCTCGGCATGCGCACCTACGGCGGCTACCACTACCCGCTGGGCCGCGAGACGTTTCTCGTCCCTGTCACGTGGGAGGACGGCTGGCCGGTCTTCGCGCCCGGCGAGGGGCGCGTCCCCGAGGTCGTCGACGTCCCCTTCGCCGGGGCCCCGGCGCCCGCGCCCAGCGGCCTCGTCCCGCCGCACGACGGGCGCTGGACCGCCGTGCGGGGCCTCCCGTCCCAGGTCGCCGCGCCGCGCGGGGACGGCTGGGACCTGCCGTTGCGGCCGAGCACGCTCGCCGACGTCGACGTGCCCGCGTTCCTGGGCCTGCGCCAGGCGCACCGGCAGCTCGTGGTGCGGGCCACCGTCCGGGCCGCCCTGGCCCCCGGCGAGGAGGTCGGGCTCGCGATCCGGCAGTCCGAGCGCGACCACGTGCGCCTCACGGTCCGTGCCGACGACGACGGCCGCACGGGTCGCCGGGTGGTCGCCACCCACGTGCGAGGCGGCGTGGAGACGGTGATCGGCGAGGCCGTCCTCGCCACGCCCGGCGAGCGCGGTGCGTCCGACGACGCCGTGACGCTCGCCGTCGACGTCCATGACCAGGACTACCGGCTCGTCCTCGACCAGCCCGGGTCCGGGCCCGTGACGGTGGCGGTCGCGGACGGGCGGACGCTCGACAGCGCCGCGGCCGGCGGGTTCCTCGGCCTGTGGATCGGGGTCGTGGCGTCGAGCAACGGCCGCCCGACGACGACCGTCGCCCACGTCGACCAGGTCGAGTACGTCCCCGCCAGCTGACCGCCGCGGCTGACGGCCGCGTCCGACCGTCGGCCCGTCCGACCCGCGCAGGCCCACGTCGACGTGCGTGCGGCATCGAGCCTGCAGTCCGAGGCGCAGGCTCGACGCGCGGCGGATCCGGTGCGACAGTGACGCGATGGGCCAGAGGCTGACGGACTCCGAGGTCACCGAGCGCATCGACGCGAGGCACTGGCGGGTCGTCCTGGGCCGCGTGCACGGGACGTTCCGCACGGGCAGCTTCGTGCGCGGGGCGGCGCTCGTCGGACGCGTGACCGAGGTCGCCGAGGAGCTCGGCCACCATCCCGACGTGGACCTGCGCTACCCCGCCGTGCACGTCTCGACGTGGTCGCATGACGTCGGCGCGCTCACCGAGCGTGACGTCGCCCTCGCGGCGGCGATCAGCGGCGTCGTCGACGACCTCGGGATCGAGGCCGTGACCGCGCAGCCCCAGGGCTTCGAGGTCGCGGTCGACGCCCTCGACATCCCCGCGGTCGTGCCCTTCTGGCGTGCGGTCCTGGGGTACGAGGACGAGCGCGTCGCCGCGGACGACGCGTCCCCGGCGCTCGTCGACCCGCTGGGCGTCGGCCCGTCAGTGTGGTTCCAGCAGATGGACGCGCCGCGACCTCAACGCAACCGGATCCACCTCGACGTCTCGGTGCCGCACGACGTCGCGGAGCAGCGCGTCGCGGCCGCGGTCGCCGCCGGGGGCCACCTGGTGAGCGACCGCCGTGCCCCGGCCTTCTGGGTCCTCGCCGACGCGGAGGGCAACGAGGTGTGCGTGTGCACGTGGCAGGCACGCGGATGACCCGCGGGCGCGCCGCGGAGGGGTCCGGCGCGCCGTCCCGCCCTGACCCTCCACTGTGGCGCGTGACGTGGTCGACCTAGACTCCGCGTCATGAGCGACACCACCCCGGCCCCGGACGCAGCAGTCGACATCAAGCCGCGCAGCCGGCAGGTGACCGACGGGATCGAGGCGACGGCGTCGCGCGGCATGCTGCGGGCCGTCGGGATGGGCGACGAGGACTTCGCCAAGCCGCAGATCGGTGTCGCGTCGTCCTGGAACGAGATCACGCCGTGCAACCTCTCGCTCGACCGCCTCGCGAAGGCCGTGAAGAACGGTGTGCACGCGGGTGGCGGGTTCCCGCTCGAGTTCGGCACCATCTCGGTGTCGGACGGCATCTCCATGGGGCACGAGGGCATGCACTTCTCGCTCGTCTCGCGCGACATCATCGCGGACAGCGTCGAGGCCGTGATGATGGCCGAGCGGCTCGACGGGTCGGTCCTCCTCGCGGGCTGCGACAAGTCGCTCCCCGGCATGCTCATGGCCGCGGCACGACTGGACCTCGCGTCGGTCTTCCTCTACGCGGGCTCGATCGCGCCGGGCTTCGTCAAGCTGAGCGACGGCACCGAGAAGGACGTCACGATCATCGACGCGTTCGAGGCCGTCGGGGCGTGCGCGCGCGGGCTGATGAGCCGCGAGGACCTCGGCCGCATCGAGCGCGCGATCTGCCCCGGCGAGGGCGCGTGCGGCGGCATGTACACGGCAAACACGATGGCGTCCGTGGCCGAGGCCATGGGGATGTCGCTGCCCGGGTCCGCGGCGCCGCCGTCGGCGGACCGCCGCCGCGACGTCTTCGCGCAGCGTTCGGGGGAGGCCGTCGTCGAGCTGCTGCGCCGGGGCATCACGGCGCGCCAGATCATGACCAAGGAGGCGTTCGAGAACGCGATCGCCGTCGTCATGGCGTTCGGCGGGTCGACGAACGCGGTGCTCCACCTCCTCGCGATCGCGCACGAGGCCGAGGTCGAGCTGACCCTCGACGACTTCTCCCGGGTCGCGGCGAAGGTCCCGCACCTGGGTGACCTCAAGCCGTTCGGCCGCTACGTGATGAACGACGTCGACCGCATCGGCGGCGTCCCGGTGATCATGAAGGCCCTGCTCGACGCGGGCCTGCTCCACGGCGACTGCCTCACGGTGACGGGCCGGACGGTCGCCGAGAACCTCGCCGACATCGCACCGCCCGACCCGGACGGCAAGATCCTGAGGGCGCTCGACAACCCGATCCACCGCACGGGTGGCATCACGATCCTGCACGGGTCGCTCGCACCCGAGGGGGCCGTCGTCAAGAGCGCCGGATTCGACTCCGACGTGTTCGAGGGCACCGCGCGCGTCTTCGAGCGGGAGCGGGCCGCGATGGACGCCCTGGAGGACGGCACGATCGTCGCGGGCGACGTCGTCGTGATCCGGTACGAGGGCCCCAAGGGCGGGCCGGGCATGCGCGAGATGCTCGCCATCACCGGTGCGATCAAGGGTGCCGGCCTGGGCAAGGACGTGCTGCTCCTCACCGACGGCCGGTTCTCGGGCGGGACAACGGGCCTGTGCGTCGGGCACGTCGCTCCCGAGGCGGTCGACGCCGGCCCGATCGCCTTCGTGCGCGACGGTGACCGGATCCGCCTCGACGTGGCGAACGGCCTGCTCGACCTGCTCGTCGACCCGGCGGTGCTCGCGGAGCGTGCGGTGGGCTGGGAGCCGTTGCCGCCCACGTACACGCGCGGCGTGCTCGCGAAGTACGCGAAGCTCGTCCAGTCCGCGAGCAAGGGCGCCGTCCTCATCTGACGGCCCGGCCCGACGGCAGGAAGGTGCGTGGGTGGGCAAGGTCCACGAGTCGATCGGTGAGCGGCTGGCGACGTTCATCGAGTCCCAGCCCGTGTTCTTCGTCGCGACGGCACCCCTGGCCGCCGACGGACGCGTCAACGTGTCGCCCAAGGGCGGGAGGGGGACCCTGCGGGTGATCGACCCGCACACGGTCGCCTACCTCGACCTGACCGCCTCCGGGGCGGAGACCATCGCGCACCTGAGGGAGAACGGCCGCATCACCGTGATGCTGTGCGCGTTCACCGGCCCGCCGAACGTCGTCCGCCTCCACGGCCGGGGCCGGGTGGTGGCATCGGTCGACCCCGAGTTCGCGACGTGGGAAGGACGGTTCCCCGTGCACCCGGGCCCGCGGGCCGTGGTCGTGGTGGACGTCGAGCGCGTCTCGGACTCCTGCGGGTTCGCGGTGCCGCTCATGGAGCACGTCGCGGACCGTGACCTGCTGGACCGGGCGAACGGCCGCAGGTCCGCCGACGACCTCGTGCGCTACCGCGCGACCAAGAACGCCCAGAGCCTGGACGGTCTGCCCGCCGTCGACTGGTAGCCCGCACGCACCGGGCCCGGACGGGGCCGCGCCGGCGTGGGTCGGCGGCTCCCGAGCGCTCGAGGTGCCGACCGCGCGGACCGGGCCGACACTGGACCACGTCGTACCCGGGCAGCGTGGCTCGGGCGGCAGCGACTTGGGCCCGAGGGCTCGGTCGCGACGGACCCAGGGGGTGGGTATGAGACCGTCCGGCACCCGGCTCGCAGGGCTGGCGGCCTGCGCCGCGCTCGTGCTGCCGCTCGGTGCGTGCTCCGGGGAGGCCGGGCGCACGACCCTCACGTTCTTCCAGTTCAAGGGCGAGGCGGTCGCGTACTTCGAGGAGCTCGCCGAGCGCTTCGAGGCGGAGAACCCGGACATCGACGTGCTGGTGCAGAACGTGCCCGACGCCGAGACGGCCCTGCGCACGCGCCTGGTCAAGAACGACGTGCCGGACGTCCTGACCCTCAACGGCAACGGGACGTTCGGCGAGCTCGCCTCGGCGGGGGTCTTCGCGGACTTCGCCGACGACCCCGTGCTGGACGGGGTCAAGGAGAGCTACGTCGACGTCGTCCGTGAGCTCGGCGCGGGGTCGCCCGGCGAGGTCAACGGCGTCCCGTTCGCCGCCAACGCGTCGGGGGTGCTCTACAACGTCGAGCTCTTCGCGGAGCACGGTGTGGAGCCTCCCGAGACGTTCGAGGAGCTGGTCACGGCCGCGCGGACGTTCGAGGACGCGGGCGTCGTGCCGTTCTACGGCATGCTCGCCGACGCGTGGACCGCGCAGTCGCCCATGGCACCCCTGACGGCCCAGGGCGCTCCCGAGGACTTCTTCGAGGCCCGCTTCGCCGGCGAGACCACGTTCGCCGAGGGGTGGCGCGAGCCGATCGAACGGCTCGGCACCCTCTTCGAGCACACGCAGCCGGACGCCGGTGCCGTCGGCTACCAGGACGGCACGCGCGCGTTCGCCGAGGGGGAGTCGGCGATGCTGCTCATCGGCAGCTACGCCGTGCCGCAGATCCGCTCGTTCGAGCCGACGTTCACGGTCGGCTCCTTCGCGCTGCCCGGCACCGACGACCCGGCCGAGACGACGCTCGTCTCGGGCGTCGACGTGCTCGTGACCGCGGGCGCCGACGCCCCCCACCCGGAGGAGGCGCAACGGTTCATCGAGTTCCTCATGCAGCCCGAGGTCATCCAGGAGTACGCGGAGGCGCAGGTCGCGATCCCCGTGCTCGAGGGCTCGGTCAACGAGGACCCTGCGCTCGCCGGCATCCAGCCGTTCATCGAGGAGGAAAGGCTCGTGGGCTTCACCGACCACCAGTTCATCCCGGCCATCCCGCTCGCACCGCTGCTGCAGCAGTACCTCACCGACGGTGACCTCGACGCGTTCCTGGCTGAGCTCGACGCGAGCTGGGACCGCGTCGCGCTGCGGCGCACGTGGGGTCTCGGGGCGGCGGCGTCGTGACCTCCGTCCAGCCGGTCGACCGGCCGACCGACTCCGCCCCGCCCCGTCGCACGCTCGTGGCGGCGCGGCTCCCGCGGGCGTTCGTGTGGATGGTCGTCCCGGCCTTCGTGCTCTTCTTCGTGTTCCACACGGTGCCAGTGCTCCAGGGCGTGTTCTTCAGCTTCACCGACTCGCCCGGGTACGGGGCGTGGGAGGCAGTCGGCCTCGCGAACTACGTCGCCCTGCTGAGCGACCCGCGAGTCCGCGACGCGTACCTGTTCACGGCGCAGTTCGCGGTGGTCGCCACGATCCTGACGAACGTCGTCGCCCTTGCGCTCGCGGTCGCGCTCAACGGCAAGATCCGGTTCAAGACCGCCCTGCGCGGGGTGTACTTCATCCCCAACGTGCTGGCGATCCTCGTCGTCGGCTACGTGTTCCAGTACCTGTTCACGTTCTCCCTGCCCGCGATCGGGGAGGCGCTCGGCAGCGCACGCCTGTCGTCGTCGATCCTGGCGGACCCGGACCTGGCGTGGATCGGCATCGTGGTGCTCGCGGTCTGGCAGGGAACGGCGTTCAACATCGTGCTCTACCTCGCCGGTCTCCAGACGGTCCCGCCGGAGCTCTACGAGGCCGCGTCCCTGGACGGCGCGAGCGCGTGGCGACGCTTCCGCAGCATCACGTTCCCGATGATCGCGGCGTTCTTCACCATCAACATGGTCCTCGCGCTCAAGGGGTACCTCCAGGTGTTCGACCACATCATGGCGATGACCGCGGGCGGTCCCGGGACCGCGACGGAGTCCGTCGGGGTGCTCATCTACAAGGGGGGCTTCCAGGGTGGGGAGTACGGGTACCAGCTCGCGAACGCCGTCGTCTTCATGGTCGTCATCGTCGTGCTCGCGGTCTTCCAGCTCCGCGTGCTGCAGCGCCGGGAGGTGTCGGCGTGACCGGGCCGAGCGTCGCGGCCCCGCCGCGGGCCGGGTCGGGGCTCCCGCCCGACCGCCCGGACGTGCCCGGGGTGCCGTCGCGCCGCCGCTCGCGTCGGGCCGGCCCCGAGGGCCGGGTGAACTGGTGGCTCACGGGCCTCCTGGTGTTCCTGGCCCTCACGATCGCGGTGCCGCTGTACTTCGCCGTGGTCACGGCCCTCAAGACGCCGGACCAGCTCACGGGCGCCGGCTTCGGGCTGCCGACCGAGGTGCGCTGGGCGAACTTCGCGGACGCGTGGACGCTCACGGACTTCCCGCGCTCGGCCCTCAACAGCGCCGTCGTGACGGTCGGGGCCGTCGTGCTCACGCTGCTGACCAACTCGATGGTCGCGTACGCGATCGCGCGGAACATGCACCGCCGGGTGTTCAAGGGCCTGTTCTTCTACTTCGTGTCCGCGCTCTTCGTCCCGTTCCCGATCCTCATGCTGCCCGTCGCCAAGGAGACCGCGATCCTCGGCCTCGACAACCAGGTGGGACTCATCCTCCTGTACACGGTCTACGGCCTGTCGTTCAACGTGTTCGTGTTCGTCGCGTACATCAACTCGATCCCGCGGGAGCTCGAGGAGGCCGCGACGATGGACGGGGCGAGCACGTGGACCACGTTCTGGCGCGTGATCTTCCCCCTGCTCGCGCCGATGAACGCGACGGTCGGCATCCTCACGTGCCTGTGGGCGTGGAACGACTTCCTCCTGCCGCTCGTGATCGTCTCCGACCCGCGTGCCGCGACCCTGCCGCTCCAGCAGTACGTGTTCCAGAGCCAGTTCAGCACCAACTACCCGGTGGCCTTCGCGTCCTACCTCATGGCCATGGTGCCGCTGCTGCTCGTCTACCTGGTCGCCCAGCGCTGGGTCATCTCGGGGGTCACGCGAGGCGCCATCAAGTGACCTGACCGTCCGGCGGACGCAGGACGCGCGCGCGGGCACGGCGAGTCTGGGCGTATGCTGACCCGCGTCACGTCGCTGATGACGCTGGCCGCACGGTGCGGGGCGCGGGCGTGGCATGACGTCGAGGAGGACGTGATGGCCGACCAGGGCACGGTCGAACTGCTGCGCACCGATCCCCAGGACCCACCCGTGGGTGTCGTCGACCGGACTCCCGCGTCGCCCGTCGCGCGCCTGGTGCTCGTCGCGGTCGCCGTCCTCGGAGCCGTGGCCTGGACCATGATCGCGACCGCGCGGGGCGAGACGGTCAACGCGGTCTGGTTCGTGTTCGCGGCCGTCGCGACGTACGTCATCGGCTACCGCTTCTACGCACGCCTCGTCGAGCAGAAGATCGTGCGGCCGCGCGACGACCGGGCGACACCGGCCGAGGTCCACGAGAACGGCCACGACTTCCTGCCGACCGATCGCCGCGTGCTCTTCGGGCACCACTTCGCGGCCATCGCGGGCGCAGGTCCGCTCGTCGGCCCGGTCCTCGCGGCCCAGATGGGCTACCTGCCGGGCACGATCTGGATCATCATCGGCGCGGTCCTGGGCGGTGCGGTCCAGGACTACCTCGTGCTCGCGATCTCGTCGCGTCGCCGGGGCCGCAGCCTGGGCCAGATGGTCCGTGACGAGATGGGCCGGTTCGGCGGCGTCGCGGGCCTGCTGGGCGTCTTCGCCATCATGATCATCATCATCGCCGTGCTCGGCCTCGTCGTCGTCAACGCGCTCGCCGAGAGCCCCTGGGGCGTCTTCTCGATCGCGATGACCATCCCGATCGCGCTGTTCATGGGCCTCTACCTGCGGCTGTGGCGACCGGGCAAGGTGAGCGAGGTCTCCGTCATCGGCGTGGTGCTGCTCCTCGCGGCGATCGTCGCGGGCGGCTGGGTCGCCGAGACGGACTGGGGTCAGGACTGGTTCACGCTCAGCAAGGTCGCGCTCGCCTGGTGGCTCGTCGCGTACGGGTTCGCGGCGTCGGTGCTTCCCGTGTGGCTCCTCCTGGCGCCGCGCGACTACCTGTCGACGTTCATGAAGGTCGGCACGATCGTGCTGCTCGCGGTCGGGATCCTCCTGGTGCGGCCCGAGGTCCAGGCACCCGCGCTCTCGCCGTTCGCGCTCGAGGGGACGGGGCCGGTGTTCGCCGGCTCGCTCTTCCCCTTCCTGTTCATCACGATCGCGTGCGGGGCGCTGTCCGGCTTCCACTCGCTCATCGCGTCGGGCACGACGCCGAAGCTGCTCGAGAAGGAGAGCCAGGCGCGCCTCATCGGGTACGGCGGCATGCTGACGGAGTCGTTCGTCGCGATCATGGCGCTCATCACGGCGGTCGTCATCGACCAGAACCTCTACTTCGTGATGAACGCACCGGGGACGCTCACGGGTGGCACCGCCGAGGCCGCCGCGCAGTACGTCAACGGGCTGGGTCTGACGGGTGCGGGCATCACGCCCGAGCAGATCACGGCTGCGGCCGAGAACGTGGGGGAGGAGTCGATCATCTCCCGCACGGGTGGGGCCCCCACCCTGGCCTTCGGCATGGCGCAGGTGCTCGCGAGCGCGATCGGCGGATCCACGATGGCGTCGTTCTGGTACCACTTCGCGATCATGTTCGAGGCGCTCTTCATCCTCACGACCGTCGACGCCGGAACCCGTGTCGCGCGCTTCATGCTCTCGGACACCCTCGGCAACCTCCCCGGTGGTGCCCGGCGGTTCAAGGACCCGTCGTGGCGCGTCGGCGCCTGGGTGTGCTCCGCGCTCGTGGTCGCGGGGTGGGGCGCGATCCTGCTCATGGGCGTCACGGACCCGCTCGGCGGGATCAACACGCTGTTCCCGCTGTTCGGCATCGCGAACCAGCTCCTGGCGGCGATCGCGCTGACCCTCGTCATGGTGGTCGTGGTCAAGAGGGGGCTGCTGCGGTGGGCCTGGATCCCCGGCCTGCCGCTCGCGTGGGACCTCGTGGTCACGATGACGGCCTCGTACCAGAAGATCTTCTCGAGCGACCCGCGGCTCGGGTACTGGGCGCAGCACAACGCCTTCCGGCAGGCCCAGGCCGACGGCGCCGAGACGTTCGGCTCCGCGCAGTCGCCCGAGGCGATCGCCGCGGTCGTGCGCAACACGTTCGTCCAGGGGACGCTCTCGGTCGTCTTCGCGGTGCTCGTCCTCGCGGTCGTCCTGGCGGGGATCCGCGTCATGGTCCGTGCGGTCCGGGCGGGCGGTCTGCCGACGTCGGAGGAGCCCGACGTGCCGTCGCACATCTTCGCGCCGCGTGGCCTCGTCCCGAGCGCGGCCGAGCGAGAGGTCGAGGCGCAGTGGCGCGAGCACGTCACCGCCGGGGCCACGGCGGACCGCCAGTGAGCGGCGGGAGCTCCGGGAGCGTCGGGAGCCCCGTCTGGGCCGGCGGCGCGATGCGTCGAGCCGTGCGGGCCGCGCGAGCCGTGCGCTGGTACGCAGCGTCGGTCCTGGGGGAGCGGGACTACGAGCGCTACGTGGCGCACCTCGCCCGCACGCACCCGGGCGAGGTGCCCGTGCCGGTCGCGCAGTACTGGCGTGAGCGGCACGCGGCCGCGGACCGGCAGCCGGGGGCGCGGTGCTGCTGAGGTGAGCGGGACGGCGGGACGAGGCGGGGCCGGTGCGGGCAGGCCGGCCCCGCCCCGCACGGCGTCTCGTTCTGCGATCGCGTGAGCCACGATGTGAGACGGGCGGGAGTCTGCGTGACACGGCCGCCTACGGAGGCGTAGGCTGCCCACGTGCAGACCACCCTCGTAGTACTTACCTAGGCGCCGGCCGACAGCCCAGCCAGGTCTCGTCCGCGCGCACCCCTCACCAGCCCACCTGACGGGCCGAGGGGTTTTTTCATGTCAGGACCCAGCATCACCCTTCAGCACCGAGCAGGGAGAGCAACGATGGTCCAGGGTCCCCACCCGGCAGCCCCCGCTGGAACCGGTCGTGCGTCGACGGCGCCCCGCCCGCAGGCCGTCGCGGCCTCGCCGGCCGACGTCGTACGGCCCGCGCCGGCGCTCGTCGGGCAGGGCGAGGAGGTCACGGGCGCGCAGTCGATCGTGCGTTCCCTCGAGGCCGCGGGGGTCGACACCGTCTTCGGGATCCCCGGCGGCGCGATCCTGCCGACGTACGACCCGCTCATGGACTCGAAGGTCCTGCGCCACATCCTCGTGCGGCACGAGCAGGGCGCCGGCCACGCGGCCGAGGGGTACGCCTACACGAGCGGCAAGGTCGGCGTGTGCATGGCGACCTCGGGCCCCGGGGCGACGAACCTCGTCACCGCGATCGCCGACGCGAACATGGACTCCGTGCCGATGGTCGCGATCACGGGCCAGGTCGGTGCGTCGATGATCGGCACCGACGCCTTCCAGGAGGCCGACATCGTCGGCATCACCCTGCCGATCACCAAGCACAACTACCTGGTCACGGACGCCGACGAGATCCCCAAGATCATCGCCCAGGCGTTCCACATCGCGCAGTCGGGCCGGCCCGGGCCCGTGCTCGTGGACATCGCCAAGTCCGCGATGCAGGCGCGGACGACGTTCACGTGGCCCGAGTCGGTCGACCTCCCGGGCTACCACCCGGTGACCAAGCCTCACGCGAAGCAGATCCGCGAGGCCGCCCGGCTGCTGGCGACCGCGCGTCGGCCCGTCCTGTACGTGGGCGGCGGCGCGGTGCGTGCCGGCGCGAGCGCAGAGCTCAGGCGGCTCACGGACGCCTCGGGCGCCCCCGTCGTGACGACGCTCATGGCCCGCGGCGCGCTGCCCGACTCCCACCCGCAGAACCTCGGGATGCCCGGCATGCACGGCACCGTGCCGGCCGTCGCCGCGCTGCAGAAGGCCGACCTCGTGGTCGCGCTCGGTGCACGCTTCGACGACCGGGTGACGGGCAAGCTGTCCTCGTTCGCGCCGCACGCGACGATCGTGCACGCGGACATCGACCCGGCCGAGATCGGCAAGAACCGCCGGGTCGACGTGCCCATCGTCGGCGACCTCAAGGAGGTCATCGCGGACCTGCTCCCCGAGCTGGCCCGTGAGCACATGCAGCACGGCAAGCCCGACCTGGGCGCGTGGTGGCGGCAGATCGACGACTGGCGCGAGACGTTCCCGCTGGGGTTCACCGAGCCCGAGGACGGGCACCTCGCGCCCCAGCACGTCATCCGACGCATCGGCGAGATCGCCGGCCCCGAGGCCGTGTACGTCGCGGGCGTGGGTCAGCACCAGATGTGGGCGGCGCAGTTCATCCGGTACGAGCGTCCCAACGCCTGGCTCAACTCCGGGGGGCTCGGCACCATGGGCTACTCGGTGCCCGCCGCGATGGGCGCGAAGGTCGGTGACCCCTCGCGCACCGTCTGGTCGATCGACGGCGACGGCTGCTTCCAGATGACCAACCAGGAGCTCGCGACCTGCGCGATCAACAACATCCCGATCAAGGTCGCCGTCATCAACAACTCCTCGCTCGGCATGGTCCGCCAGTGGCAGACCCTGTTCTACGAGTCGCGGTACTCGAACACCGACCTGCACACGGGCCACGGCACCGTGCGCATCCCGGACTTCGTCAAGCTCGCGGACGCGTACGGGTGCGTCGGTCTGCGCTGCGAGACGGCGGCCGACGTCGACGCCACGATCCAGCGTGCGATGGAGATCGACGACCAGCCCGTCGTCGTGGACTTCACGGTCTCGCGCGACGCGATGGTGTGGCCCATGGTCGCCGCCGGTGTCAGCAACGACGAGATCCAGTACGCGCGGGGCATCAGCCCGGCGTGGGACCGGGAGGAGTAGTGCGCGCCACGAACCCCGCGGTCGGTCCGGCCCTGCTCGACGCGGCACCGCAGCCGCGCTCCACGTCCTCGGAAGAAGGTGCAGCATGACCAGGCACACGCTGTCGGTGCTCGTCGAGAACAAGCCGGGCGTGCTGACGCGGGTCGCGGGCCTCTTCGCCCGCCGCGCGTTCAACATCCACTCGCTCGCGGTGGGCCCGACGGAGCACGACGAGATCTCGCGGATCACCGTCGTCGTCGACGTCGACGAGCTGCCCCTCGAGCAGGTGACCAAGCAGCTCAACAAGCTCATCAACATCATCAAGATCGTCGAGCTCGAGCCCGACGCCTCGGTCCAGCGCGAGCTGCTGCTGGTCAAGGTCCGCGCCGAGCCCGCGATCCGCTCGCACGTCCTCGAGGTCGTGCAGCTGTTCCGCGCGCACGTCGTCGACGTGGTCCCCGACGCCGTGACGATCGAGGCCACGGGCGGCCCGGGCAAGCTCGAGGCGCTGCTCGCGGCGCTCGAGCCGTTCGGCATCCGCGAGATCGTGCAGTCCGGCACCGTCGCGATCGGGCGGGGCTCCCGCTCCATCACCGACCGAGCGCTGGAACGCGCGAGCCGGTCCGCCTGACATCCAGCAGACTTCCCAGATCACCGAGAACAAGGAGACAACCGACGTGGCTGAGCTGTTCTACGACGACGACGCCGACCTGTCCATCATCGCCGGCCGCAAGGTCGCCGTCATCGGCTACGGCAGCCAGGGGCACGCGCACGCGCTCAACCTCCGTGACTCGGGCGTCGACGTCCGCGTCGGCCTGCGTGAGGGCTCGCCCTCCCGTGCGAAGGCCGAGGAGCAGGGCCTGCGCGTGGTGACCGTTGCCGAGGCCGTCCAGGAGGCCGACGTCGTCGTCGTCCTGGCGCCCGACCAGGTGCAGCGGCACGTCTACCGCGACGAGATCGCCCCGAACCTGCGCGAGGGCGCCACCCTCGTGTTCGGCCACGGGTTCAACATCCGGTTCGGCTACATCACGCCGGCGGACGGCGTCGACGTGGTCATGGTCGCCCCGAAGGGCCCCGGTCACCTCGTGCGCCGCGAGTACGAGCAGGGCCGTGGGGTCCCGGTCATCGTCGCCGTCGAGCAGGACGCGACGGGTGGTGCGTGGCAGCTCGCGCTCTCCTACGCCCGGGCGATCGGTGGCCTGCGCGCCGGCGGCATCAAGACGACGTTCACCGAGGAGACGGAGACGGACCTCTTCGGCGAGCAGGCCGTGCTGTGCGGTGGCGCGTCCCAGCTGGTCCAGTACGGGTTCGAGGTGCTGACCGAGGCGGGCTACCAGCCCGAGGTCGCGTACTTCGAGGTGCTGCACGAGCTCAAGCTCATCGTCGACCTCATGGTCGAGGGCGGCATCGCGAAGCAGCGCTGGAGCGTCTCGGACACCGCGGAGTACGGCGACTACGTCTCCGGCCCGCGCGTCATCTCGCCGGTCGTCAAGGAGAACATGAAGGCCGTGCTCGCGGACATCCAGTCCGGGGCGTTCGCGGAGCGCTTCATCGCGGACCAGGACGCGGGTGCGCCCGAGTTCAAGGAGCTCCGCGCCAAGGGCGAGGCGCACCCGATCGAGGCGACGGGCCGCGAGCTGCGCAAGATGTTCTCGTGGATCAAGCCGGCCGACTCGGACTACGTCGAGGGCCACGCCGGCCGCTGACGCGGTCACGGACGTGCGGTGCGGGCGGGGGGACGGTCGTCCTCCCGCCCGCGCTGGCGTCCGGGCTCCGTCGGGCGCCCACGGCGGTCAAGGAGTGAGACGCCCGTCCCGCCTGATGGGATCGGGAGTAGGGTCGCGATCATGACTCGCAGCATCAGGCTCGCCGTCGTCGCAGGTGACGGGATCGGTACCGAGGTCGTCGAGCAGGGCCTCCGCGTCCTCGACGCCGCCCTTGCCGGCTCGGACGTCGCCGTGGCCACCACCGAGCTCGACCTCGGGGCGCGCCGCTGGCACGCGACCGGGGAGACCCTCACGGACGCCGACCTCGCCACGGTGCGCGAGCACGACGCGATCCTCCTGGGCGCCATCGGCGACCCGGGGGTGCCCTCGGGCGTCCTCGAGCGCGGCCTCCTGCTGCGCCTGCGCTTCGAGCTCGACCACTACGTGAACCTGCGACCGGCGCGGCTCTACCCCGGGGTGCGGTCACCGCTCGCCGAGCCCGGCGAGGTGGACTTCGTCGTCGTGCGCGAGGGCACCGAAGGGCCGTACGTCGGCAACGGCGGGTCGATCCGCACGGGCACGCCCCACGAGGTCGCCAACGAGGTCAGCGTGAACACGGCGTTCGGCGTCGAGCGCGTGGTGCGTGACGCGTTCGCCCGCGCGCAGGCCCGGCCGCGCAAGCACCTCACGCTCGTCCACAAGCACAACGTGCTGGTGCACGCGGGTCACCTGTGGCGCCGCACGGTCGAGGCCGTCAACGCGGACTTCCCGGACGTGACCACCGACTACCTGCACGTCGACGCCGCGACCATCTTCATGACGACCAAGCCGTCGCGCTTCGACGTGATCGTCACGGACAACCTCTTCGGCGACATCCTCACGGACCAGGCCGCCGCCATCACGGGCGGCATCGGCCTCGCCGCGTCGGGGAACATCAACCCCGACCGCACCACGCCGTCGATGTTCGAGCCCGTGCACGGCTCCGCGCCCGACATCGCGGGCCAGGGCAAGGCGGACCCGACGGCGACGGTGCTCAGCGTCAGCATGCTGCTCGCGCACCTCGGCCTCGACGAGGCCGGCGCCCGCGTCGAGGCGGCCGTCGGGGCCGACCTGGCCGAGCGGGGCGACCGAGTACGGTCGACGGCCGAGGTCGGGACCGAGCTCGCGGCGCGCGTCGCCGGCTGAGCCGCGTTCCTCGTCGGCCGTCACCACCGGTACCGTCAGACCGAGCGCCTCGGTCGCCGCCTGGTGAAAGGACCCCCCGACATGAGCACCACCGCAACCGACCTCAGCCCCGCAGCCGCGGCGTTCGACGTGCGCCCCACGGACGTGCCGCTCGCCGATGCAGAGCGTGAGGCCCTCATGGCCTCCCCGACGTTCGGCACCGTCTTCACCGACCACATGGCGCGCGTCACCTGGACGGCCGACGCAGGCTGGCACGACCGTCGCGTCGAGAAGCACGGGCCGCTCCTGCTGAGCCCCGCCTCGGCCGTGCTGCACTACGGCCAGGAGGTCTTCGAGGGACTCAAGGGCTACCGGCACGCGGACGGCTCGGTGTGGACGTTCAGGCCGCAGGCCAACGCCGCACGCTTCCAGGCCTCGGCGCGCCGCCTCGCGCTGCCCGAGCTCCCCGTCGAGGACTTCCTGGGCTCGATCGAGGCGCTCGTCCGCGCCGACCGCGCGTGGGTCCCGTCGGGCGAGGAGACGAGCCTGTACCTGCGCCCGTTCATGTACGCGTCCGAGACGTTCCTCGGGGTGAGGCCCTCGCGCGAGGCCGAGTACGTCGTGATCGCGTCGCCGGTCGGGCCGTACTTCTCGGGTGGTGTGAAGCCCGTGTCGATCTGGGTCGCCCAGGACTACCACCGTGCGGGTCCCGGGGGCACGGGGGCAGCCAAGTGCGGGGGCAACTACGCCGCGAGCCTGCTCCCGCAGCAGGCGGCCTACGCGCAGGGGTGCGAGCAGGTGTGCTTCCTCGACGCGGCGACGAACACCTTCCTCGAGGAGCTCGGGGGCATGAACGTGTTCGTCGTGCTCGCCTCGGGCGAGGTCGTCACGCCGGGCCTGAACGGGTCCATCCTCGAGGGCGTCACGCGCTCCTCGATCCTCACGCTCCTGCAGGAGGCGGGCCACGCGGTCACCGAGCGCCCGGTCCCGCTCGCCGAGCTGCTCGACGGCCTCGCGGACGGGACGGTCACCGAGGTGTTCGCCTGCGGCACAGCGGCCGTGGTCACGCCGATCGGGCGTCTCGCGGGCGACGGGTTCGACCTGACGGTCGCCGGCGGAGCCACCGGCGCGGTCACCTCCGCGGTGCGCACGCGCCTGACGGACATCCAGTACGGGCGCACGCCGGACTCCCACGGCTGGATGCACCGGCTCGTCTGAGCCGCATCCCGAGGGACGTGCGACGAGGGCCTGGCGCCACGGCGTCGGGCCCTCGCCCGTGCCGGCCGGATGCCGGCCCCGGGGGCGGCCGTCTGAGGGGTGGACGGGTTCTTCTCGCCGGTCGGACCGTGTGGCATGATGCCCGCGTGACCCAGCTCACCCTCATTATCGAGTAGCGCGTTCGGCCCACCACCGCCGAACGCGCAGACCTCCCGATCCTCGGGGGGTCTTTTTGTTGGTCCGGGCACCACCCCCGCCCGTCCCGACACCGTCGCCCACCCGGCGCCACCCCTGCCGGAGCCCTCAGCCGCACCGAGCGTGGGCGACGCATGCTTCGATGAAGACGCTGCACCTCGACGACGCTGCACCTCGAACCCGACGCCGGCCCACGCCGCCGTCGGCACGACGAAGAGAGCCACCGTGGACACCACGTCCTTCGACGTCTACGACACCACCCTGCGCGACGGCGCGCAGCAGGAGGGCATGAACCTGTCCGTCGCGGACAAGCTCCTCATCGCGCCGCTGCTCGACGAGCTGGGTGTCGGGTTCATCGAGGGCGGCTGGCCCGGTGCGATCCCCAAGGACACCGAGTTCTTCAAGCGTGCCGCGAAGGAGCTGGACCTGCGCAACGCGGAGCTCGCCGCGTTCGGCGCGACACGCAAGGCCGGCGCGAAGACGCACGAGGACGCCCAGGTGCGCGCGCTGCTCGACTCCGAGGCGCCGGTGGTCACGCTCGTCGCGAAGTCGGACGTCCGGCACGTGGAGCGCGCGCTGAGGACGACGCCGCAGGAGAACCTCGCGATGATCCGCGACACCGTCTCCTACCTGCGCGGCGAGGGTCGGCGCGTGATCCTCGACGCCGAGCACTTCTTCGACGGCTTCCGGTACGACCCCGGGTACGCGCTGAGCGCCGTCGTGACGGCCTTCGAGGCCGGCGCCGAGACGGTCTGCCTGTGCGACACCAACGGCGGGATGCTCCCGGACTGGGTCCACGAGGTCGTCGGGCGGGTCGGTGCCGAGACCGACGGCCGCCTGGGCATGCACGCGCACAACGACTCCGGCTGCGCTGTCGCGAACACCCTCGCGGCGGTCGCCGCCGGCGCTGCGCACGTGCAGGGCTGCGTCAACGGCTACGGGGAGCGCACGGGCAACGCCGACCTCGGTGCGGTCGTGGCCAACCTCCAGCTCAAGCTCGGCCGTGACGTCCTGACCGGCCGCGGCCTGCGGGAGCTCACACGCATCTCGCACGCCATCTCCGAGATCACCAACATCGCGCCGTTCGCGCGCCAGCCGTACGTGGGCGCGAGCGCGTTCGCGCACAAGGCAGGCCTGCACGCGTCCGCCATCAAGGTGGACCCGGACATGTACCAGCACGCCGACCCGGTCGCCGTGGGCAACGACATGCGGATGCTCATCTCCGACATGGCCGGGCGCGCGTCCATCGAGCTCAAGGGCCGCGAGCTGGGCTTCGACCTCGCGGGCCAGGGCGACCTGCTCACCCGTGTGACCAACCGCGTCAAGGACGCCGAGGCCCAGGGCTACACGTACGACGCCGCCGACGCGTCGTTCGAGCTCATGCTGCGTGAGGAGCTCGACGGGCGGCGCCCCGCGTACTTCTGCACGGAGTCGTGGCGCGTGTTCGTCGAGACGACGCCCGGCAAGCCGACGGAGACCAACGCCGAGGCGACGGTCAAGATGCACGTCGGCGGGTCCCGCATGCTCGCGACGGCCGAGGGGAACGGCCCGGTCAACGCGCTGGACGCCGCGCTCCGCAAGGCCGTCGCGCCGACCTACCCCGAGATCGACCGGTTCGAGCTCATCGACTTCAAGGTCCGCATCCTCGACACCGAGCAGGGCACCGACGCGGTCACGCGCGTGCTCGTCGAGACGATGGACAGCGGCGCCGAGGCCACGTGGATGACCGTCGGCGTCGGGCCCAACATCATCGAGGCGTCGTGGGAGGCCCTCGTCGACTCGATCGTGTACGGCCTGCTGCGCGCCGGCACGCCGAACCGTTCCGAGACGCCCGACGGCGTCACCACCGACTGCGACTAGCGTCGCCCCCGCGTCACCGTCGCGTCACCGAGGAGGCACCCCCATGCCCGAGCTCCGCTCCAGGACCGTCACCCACGGCCGCAACATGGCCGGAGCGCGCGCCCTGCTGCGCGCGGCAGGCGTCGCGGACGCGGACATCGGCAAGCCGATCGTCGCCGTGGCCAACTCGTTCACGGAGTTCGTCCCCGGGCACACCCACCTGGCGCCCGTCGGCCGCATCGTGAGCGAGGCGGTCCACGCCGCCGGGGGCGTGGCGCGCGAGTTCAACACGATCGCGGTCGACGACGGCATCGCGATGGGGCACGGCGGGATGCTGTACTCCCTGCCGAGCCGCGACCTGATCGCCGACTCCGTCGAGTACATGGTCAACGCGCACCGCGCGGACGCGCTCGTGTGCATCTCCAACTGCGACAAGATCACGCCGGGGATGCTCATGGCGGCCCTGCGCCTAAACATCCCTGCCGTGTTCGTCTCCGGCGGGCCGATGGAGGGCGGCCGCACCGTCCTCGTCGACGGGACGGTCCGCACCCGCATGCACCTGATCGACGCGATGGTCGACGGCGTCTCGGAGTCGGTGAGCGACGAGGACCTCGCGCGCGTCGAGGCCAACGCCTGCCCGACGTGCGGCTCCTGCTCCGGGATGTTCACCGCGAACTCGATGAACTGCCTGCTCGAGGCGCTGGGCCTCGCGCTGCCCGGCAACGGCTCGGTCCTCGCGACGCACACCGCCCGGCGTGCCCTGTACGAGCGCGCCGGGGCGAGGGCCGTCGAGCTCGCGGAGCGGTGGTACGCGCGGGACGACGCCTCGGTGCTGCCGCGCAACGTGGCCACGCGGGCGGCCTTCGAGAACGCGATGGCGCTGGACGTGGCCATGGGCGGCTCCACGAACACGGTGCTGCACATCCTCGCGGCGGCGCGCGAGGCCGAGCTGGACTTCACGATGGCGGACATCGACGCGATCTCGCGGCGGGTCCCGTGCGTCTCCAAGATCGCGCCCAACGGGAGCTTTCTGATGGAGGACGTGCACCGCGCCGGCGGCATCCCCGCGATCCTCGGCGAGCTGCACCGCGCGGGCCTGCTCCGCGAGGACGTGCACGCCGTCCACGCCCCGTCGCTCGACGTGTGGCTCAAGGACTGGGACATCAGGGGCGGGTCGCCGTCGGCGGAGGCGGTCGAGCTGTTCCATGCCGCGCCGGGCGGGGTGCGGTCGTCGTCGGCGTTCTCCCAGTCGGAGCGGTGGGAGTCGCTCGACGAGGACGCGGCGCGCGGCTGCATCCGGGACGTCGCCCACGCGTACTCCGCGGACGGCGGCCTCGCGGTCCTCTCCGGGAACCTCGCCGTCGACGGGTGCGTCGTCAAGACGGCCGGCGTCGCCGAGTCGGCGCTGACGTTCACCGGCCCCGCTGTCGTCGTCGAGTCCCAGGAGGAGGCGGTCGAGGCGATCCTCACCGACCGGGTGCGGGCGGGCGACGTCGTGGTCGTGCGGTACGAGGGGCCCGCGGGCGGGCCCGGCATGCAGGAGATGCTCTACCCGACCACGTACATCAAGGCCAAGGGCCTCGGCGCCGTCTGCGCGCTGATCACGGACGGGCGCTTCTCCGGCGGCACGAGCGGCCTGTCGATCGGTCACGTGTCGCCCGAGGCCGCGTCGGGCGGCGTGATCGCGCTCGTCGAGGACGGCGACGTCGTCGAGATCGACATCCCGGCCCGGCGGATCGAGCTGCGTGTGGCCGACGACGTGCTCGCCGCGCGCCGCGCCGCGCTCGAGGCCGCCGGCGGGTACCGGCCGCGTGCTCGGGAGCGCGAGGTCTCACCTGCGCTGCGCGCCTACGCGGCCCTCGCGACGTCGGCCGACAAGGGTGCGGTGCGCGACGTCGAACGGCTCACGCGCTGAGCAGCCGTCGCCTGACCTGCGGTGCGATCCGGTAGGGTCGCGCCGCCCAGACGACCGTCCTTGCCCCGGGGGGAGCGCTGTGACCGTAGGTGACCATGAGAGCGCGCCGTCCCGGCGTCCCGACCTGTCGGTGCTGCGGCCGTGGCTCGTGGCGGGTCTCGGCGTGGTGGGCGTGGTCTGGGGCTGGCGGGCCGGCCTGACCTGGCCGTACGTGGTCGGGCTGGTCGTGGCCGTGATCGGCGCCCTGAGGATCCTGCGGGACCGGCGGGACCTGCGGCCCCTGGCACTCGCCGGGCTGGTCGGGCTCGTCGCGCTCCTCGGCGTGGGCGGCCCGTGGCTCGGTGCCCGCCTGGCGTACGCGCCCGTGGGGGTCGAGGCACCGGCGTCGGTCGAGTCGTTCTCGCACTACGTCACCACCGTCGACGGCGGGCCCGTGCTCCTGTGGGACGACGCGCTCGTCGCGCTGGACGAGGACGGCGCCGAGGCGTGGACGTCCGTGGCCGACGGCGTGCGGCGCCTCTGGTCCGTCTCCGAGGACCGGCTCGTCACGCTGGGCTACGAGGCGCTGTCCGCCACCGGTACGGACGGTGCGGACCTCTGGTCCCGTCCGCTCGACGCCGACGCCGAGGTCGAGTACGACGTCGTCGCCATGGGGGAGCGCGTGGTCGTGCTGCGCTCCTGCACGACGTCGCAGGAGGGGTCACCCGCCCAGTGCACGTGGGCTGGAGTCGACGTCGACTCCGGCGACACCGTGTGGCAGACGTCGGGGACCTGGGCCGCGGGGTGGTCCGCGGTCGGGCGCCCGCTCTGGGACGACTACGTCTCGGCGGTCCCGTCGTCGCTCGTCGTGGTCCGCGGTGCCTCCGGGACGCTCGACGTCCACGACGCGACCACGGGCGACGTGGTCCAGACCCTGCCCGACGACGGCCGCGCACCGGTTCTCGTGGGCGGTGAGCTCCTCCTGGTGCAACAGAGCGGCGACTGCTCCGTCTCCCTGATGCGCGACGGTGAGCCCGTGTGGGCCACCGAGCTCGACTGCGCGCGGTGGCCCGAGCTCGAGCACGAGCTCACGACGCCGGGCGTGGTGGTCTCCGGCGAGCTCTGGACGCGGCCCGCCGAGGAGACGGGTACGGTCGTCGTCGACCTCGCGGACGGCACGGTGCGCTACGAGGGCTTCAGCTACTGGGCGCAGTGGTTCCCCTACGGAGAGTTCGACGCCGACCGAGAGCCCGTCCACGTGCTCGGTGCCGGCGTCCAGGTCGACGTCGACCCCGGTGGGCTGACCGTGCGCGACCCGGGCAGCGATGAGCGCCTGTGGTCCCTCGCGACACGTGGCGACGACATCCGGTCGCTCCAGCTGGACGGCGAGGTGCTGGTCCTGACCCGCTACACCCGCCCCCTCCTGCTGCACGAGTGGCTTGCGCCGCAGGACCCTGACCACGTCGCGGTCGACGTGTACGACGTCCGCACGGGTGAGCGGCGTGCGAGCGCGCGCCCGGAGGCCTACCCGTGGTCGCCGCTGCTCGCGGGCGACCGCGTCGTGCTCGACGTCGCGGACCTCGACGGACGCGTGACGCTGCGCATCATCGGCGGCTGAGAGGCCGGTCGGCCGCTCGACGGACGGCTCAGGCGTGGGGGCGCCGCGCGACGACGTGGAAGACGTGCCAGTGCTTGGGGCCCGTGTAGGCGCTGCCGTCGGCGTCCTCCTCGGTCCAGCTCACGACCTCCAGGCCGTTCAGGAGCTCCCGCGCCTCGTCGGCCGTGTGGAACGTCATCTCCGGATCGCCGTACGCGTCGTCGTGCGGGCCGAACAGCTGGCACGCGAGCACGGCGCCGGGCCGCAGGGCCGCGCGCACGGCCGCCCACACGCGGTCGAAGTGCGCGGGCCCGCAGTACGGCAGGGAGTACGAGGCGTGGACGAGGTCGGCGTCGGGCAGCGCGTCGAGCTCGCCGTAGTCCACGCGGCGGACGTGCAGGCGCTGACGTGCCCCGGTCGGCGTGCGAGCGACGAGGCGATCCAGCGCGGCGCCCTCGCCGTCCAGGGCGTGCACCGTCCACCCCTGCTCGAGCAGCGCGGTCACCTCGACCCCTTCGCCGCAGCCGACGTCCACGGCGACACGCCCGCTTCCCGGGACCTCCTCGACGGGCCGGTCGGCCCGGCCCGCGACCGCGTCCAGGGCCGCGCCGAGCGAGGCCCTCGGCGGCCGGCCGGCCTGCGCTGCGTTGTACTCGTCCCAGCTGATGTCGTGCGGCACGGCGCGACCCTAGCGCGAGCGTGGCCCTGCGAGCGCGCAGGTCAGAGGCTGATCGCACCGCCGACGTCAGCCCAGCGGGGTGTGCCCGGGGTCGACCCGCTCGCCGTCGGGCACCGGCCCGGGTGGTGTGCCGTCGCCGAAGGGCCGGCCGCCGAGCCGTTCCCGGCCGTGCGCGGCGACCCATCCGGACAGGTCCGGCCCGAGCGGAACGATGCCCGTCGGGTTGATGTCCCGGTGCACCACGTAGTAGTGCTCCTTGATCTGGGCGAAGTCGACGGTGTCGCCGAAGCCGGGGGTCTGGAAGAGGTCGCGCGCGTAGGCCCAGAGCGCCGGCATCTCGGTGAGCCTGTTCCGGTTGCACTTGAAGTGCCCGTGGTAGACGGCGTCGAACCGGACCAGGGTCGTGAAGAGCCGCACGTCCGCCTCGGTGATCGTCTCGCCGACGAGGTACCGCTGCCCGCTCAGCCGCTCCTCGAGCCAGTCCAGCCCGTCCCAGAGGCTGCGGTACGCGGCCTCGTACGCACCCTGGTCGCCCGCGAACCCGCACCGGTACACGCCGTTGTTGACCTTGGCGTAGACCCGGCGGTTGACCTGGTCGATCTCCGTGCGCAGGTGCTCGGGGTACAGGTCGGGCGCGCCGGGCCGGTGGTGGGCCGTCCACTCGAGCTCGAGGTCGAGGGTGATCTGCGCGAAGTCGTTGGTCACGACGGCGCCGGAGGTGACGTCGACGACGGCCGGGACGGTGATGCCGCGCGGGTAGTGGGGGTCGCGTGCGAGGTAGGCGTCCCGGAGGCGCTCGATGCCCAGCACGGGGTCGCGGCCGCCGGGGTCGAGGTCGAACGTCCACGACCGCTCGTCGTGGGTCGGGCCGGCGAGGCCCATCGACAGGACGCCCTCGAGCCCGAGGAGCCGCCGCACGATGATGGCGCGGTTGGCCCACGGGCAGGCACGCGCGGCGACGAGGCGGTACCGGCCCGGCTCTACGGGGTAGCCGTCGCGGCCGTCGGCCGTGATGCGCGTCGTGAGGTAGCGGCTGTCCCGCGAGTACTCCTGGCCGGGGACCGTGTACGTGCCCTGCTCGGTGTGCTCGGTGTGCTCGGTGTGCTCGGGTCGGTCGGCGTCCACGTCGTCTCCCTCGCCTGGTGCCCGCGTGCGCCCGCCTGGTGGTGGGTCCGCACCCCATGTGATCATGCGACTGCCCTGCTTCGCCCGACGAGGTCATAGGATGATTTCATGCGCGGTGAGTACAAGGTCCCCGGTGGCAAGCTGGTCGCGGTCGACGTCGAGGTCGCCGACGGCAGGATCAGCCGGGCCGCCGTCAGCGGCGACTTCTTCCTGGAGCCCGACGACGCCCTCGAGAGCATCGACGGCGCGCTGCTGGGGATGCCTGAGACGGCGACGGTCGCGCAGCTGACCCAGGTGATCACGAGCGTCCTGTCGGACGACGTCACGATGGTCGGCTTCAGCCCGGAGGCCGTCGCGGTCGCCGTCCGTCGCGCGCTCGGTCACGCGTCCCGGTGGGAGGACCACGAGTTCGAGGTCGTGCACGAGGGGCCGCAGTCGCCCGCGATGCACATGGCGCTCGACCAGGTGCTCGCGGAGGAGGTCGGCGAGGGCCACCGCCGGCCCACGCTGCGCATCTGGGAGTGGGGGGCGCCGGCCGTCGTCATCGGCTCGTTCCAGTCGCTGCGCAACGAGGTCGACCCGGAGGGGGCCGAGCGCCACGGGATCACCGTGGTGCGCCGCATCTCCGGGGGCGGTGCCATGTTCATCGAGCCCGGGAACACAATCACCTACTCGCTGACCGTGCCGGCGTCCCTGGTCGAGGGGCTCAGCTTCGAGCGTTCGTACGCGTTCCTCGACGACTGGGTTCTTGGTGCGCTCGGGGGCCTGGGCATCGACGCCACCTACGTGCCGCTCAACGACATCGCGTCGCCCGCCGGCAAGATCGCCGGCGCCGCGCAGAAGCGCATGGCCAACGGCGCGGTGCTGCACCACGTGACGATGGCGTACGACATCGACGCCACGAAGATGCTCGAGGTGCTGCGCATCGGCCGCGAGAAGATGTCGGACAAGGGCACCAAGAGCGCGAACAAGCGGGTCGACCCCCTGCGCTCGCAGACGGGCATGCCGCGGGCCGACGTCATCGAGGCGTTCAAGGAGCACTTCCGCTCGCGCTACCGGACGGTCGAGGGCGCGGTCACCGACGACGAGCGGCGTCGGGCCGAGGCGCTCGTCGCCGAGAAGTTCGCGACGGCGGAGTGGACCGCGCGGGTGCCATGACCTGCACTGATGCATTCGGGTGACGTGACGGTGAAGGTCCACACGACCTTCACGACGCGCGCACAGGAGTGCGCCCAGGGGTGGGCCTGCCCCTCGTAGAGTGCGCACGTCCCGCCGAGAAGGAGCGCTCTCATGCCCGTCGACCAGGCTGCGCGGCATGCACGCACCCGCAACCGTCGCCCGCGTCACCTGCGCGAGGTCGCGCTCACGCTGACCGCCGTCCTCGCCTTCGGTGGCTCGGCGGCGGCGTTCACGGTCGCACGCTGGCACGGGAACGTGACGTCCGTCGGCTCGATCGACGACCTGGTGGTCCCGGCGTCCGCGCCGGGGTCGTCGGCCAGCCCGACGCCCGTGACCGCCGATGACGCCCTTGCGGGCCGTGCCGTCACGATCCTCCTGCTCGGCTCCGACGACCGGTCCGGGGAGAACGGCGAGATCGGCGGGACCGTGGACGGCATGCGCGCGGACACCACGATGATCGTGCACGTCTCGGCCGACCGGACCCGGGTCGAGGTCGCGTCGATCCCGCGCGACAGCAAGGCGAGCATCCCCGCGTGCCACCTCGACTGGGACCCGGAGGGTCGCATGTCCCGGCCGCAGACCGCCAAGTTCAACGCGGCCTTCGCGACGGGCGCGGGTGGCGGCGACGTGGGGCTCGGTGCGGCCTGCGCGATCTCGACGGTGCAGACGATGACCGGCCTCACGGTCGACGCGTTCGCGCTCGTGGACTTCGCCGGCTTCCAGGGCATGGTCGACGCGATCGGCGGTGTGCGCGTGTGTGTCCCCGAGCCGCTCAAGGACGGGCGCTACACGGCGCTGAACCTCTCCGCAGGCTGGCACGACCTCCAGGGTGCCGAGGCGCTCGACTACGTCCGCGCCAGGCACGTCCAGGGCACCGACGGGACGGACCCGAGCCGCATCGAGCGGCAGCAGCGCTTCGTCGGCGCCGTCGTCCGCAAGGTCACGTCGTCGGACGTCCTGACCAGCCCCCTGGCCCTCGGCGGCTTCCTCGACGCGGCCACGAGCGCGCTCACGGTCTCCGAGGAGCTTTCCTCGCCCGCGACGCTCCTCGGCCTCATCTGGAGCGTCCGTGACCTGCGCCCGGCCGACGTGACGTTCGTGACCGTCCCGTGGGCGTACGGCGCCAACGGGTACGTGACGTGGACGTCCGACGCCGACCTGCTGTGGCAGCGCCTCGCCGCCGACGAGCCGGTCAACGGCACACCCCCGCCGCCCGCCGACCCTGTGGCCGACCCGACCGCCGGGGCCGGTCAGACGACGCCGCCCGCGACGGGGACGGCGCCGCCGGCGACCGGGACCACGCCGCCCGCGACGGGCACCCCGGACGCGGGTACGCCGGCGACCGGAACCGAGGGCGCGCCGGTCACGCCGCCCGAGCCGGACTTCGTGGTCCAGACGGGCGAGGACCCGGACGAGGTGCTCTGCGGCTGAGCCGTTGGTGCAGCCGAACCGCAGGCGCGGCCGCACCACCGCGTCACCTCAGGGCCGCGGGCGGGCCCCGAACACGGCCGTCCCGAGGCGGACGACGGTCGCGCCCTCCGCGACGGCGGCCTCGAGGTCCCCGCTCATGCCCATGGACAGCTCGCACGCGTGCTCGGTGCCGTCCGCACCGCTCGCGAGGACCGCGTCCCGCACCTGACGCAGCAGGGCGTAGCCGGCCCGGACGACCCCGAGGTCCGGCGAGTTCGCCCCGACCGTCATGAACCCGGTGAGCCGTAGGCCGTCGAGCCCAGCCACCTGGAGCGCGAGCGGCACGGCGTCGTCGGGCGCGGCGCCCGCCTTGGTCGTCTCGCCGGAGACGTTGACCTGCAGCATGACCTCGAGCGTGCGCCCTGAGGCGACGGCCCGCTCCGCGAGGCGCCGGGCGAGGTCGAGCGAGGCGACGGTCTGGACGCACGCCGCGTGGCGCAGCACCGCGTTGACCTTGTTGGACTGCAGGGGACCGATGAAGTGCCAGGTGGGCGCCAGGTCGGCGAGCGCGGGCGCCTTGGCGACGAGCTCCTGCGCGCGGTTCTCGCCGAGGATCGCGCTCCGGGCGCCCGTCGTCGCGCAGGCCTGGGCGTCCGCCTGCACGGCCTCACGCACGACGTCGGCAGGCAGAGTCTTGGTCGCGAGGAGCAGCCGCACGCTGCCGGGCTCACGCAGGGCTGCGACCTCGGCGCGGCGGAGGCGTTCGCGGGCCTCGGCGAGCGCGGGCCCGACCCCGCGACCCTGGTGCTCCATGGTCCGTCACCCTAGTGCGGCTCAGGGACGAGTCAGGACTCTCCCTGATACCGCTCGCGGCGGGGGAGCGGCAGAGTCGTTGACGTGAACACGCTGCTCAACGTCATCTGGCTCGTCTTCGCCGGCTTCTGGCTCGCGGTCGGGTATGTGCTCGCCGGGATCCTGTGCTGCGTGCTCATCGTGACCATCCCGTTCGGCATCGCGTCGTTCCGCATCGCGGGCTACGTGCTGTGGCCGTTCGGCCGGACGGTCGTGGACCGGCCCGACGCGGGCGCCTGGTCGACGATCGGCAACGTCATCTGGCTCCTGGTGGCCGGGTTCTGGCTGGCCATCGGGCACGTCCTGACCGCGATCCCGCTGTTCATCTCGATCATCGGGATCCCGATGGGCATCGCGAACCTCAAGCTCGTCCCCGTCTCGCTCATGCCGCTGGGCAAGGAGATCGTTACGACGGACCGGTGGATGGCCGCCTACGGCCGCTGACCGCCGCCTACGGCCGCTGACGAGCGTCGTCGCGGCGGTCAGTCGATCCACAGGACGATGCCGGTGAGGTCGTGCAGCACCGCTGCGGCGCCGGCGCGCACGGCGGCGGCGCAGCGCTCCGGGGTGAACGACCCGGCGTCGTACTCCGAGGCGGCACCGTTGCCCGTGCCCCGGAACGACGCCCCCGTCCAGGACACCGCCGTCACGTTGTAGGTCGGCTCGCCCACCTCGGCACCGACCACGAGGAAGTCCTGGTCGAGGTGGTTGGCGCTGACGACCGCGAGCGGGTCGACGAGCGCGTTGCCCGCGGTCACGACCAGGTCGGGCGCGAGCTCGAGCGCACGGACGATCCCGGCCACCAGGTCGCCGTCCTCGTCCGCGTCGACCGTGCGCAGGTCGACGTCCTCGTCCTGGGCCCACTGCTCGACGGCTGCGGTGACGGTCGACGTGGCCGGGTCGTCGCCCGCGTGCAGGAGCACGACGCGGTAGCCGCGCGACGGACGGACGTCGTCCCAGGAGCCGGCCTCAGGCACGACAGTCGCCTCGGGCGTGGGCGTCGTCGACGGCTCAAGGAACCCGCTGCCGAGCGCCCCGACCGCCGACGGCTCGGGGTTCGGCGCGTCCCACGGGTCGCCGGCGCAGCCGGTCAGCAGGGCCGTCGTGAGGACCCCCACGCCGAGCAGGGTCGAGTGCTGTCGCGCGCGCACGTGGGTCCGTCCTTCGTCTGGCCGCCGGGTCGGTGGTGCGGCCCTTTCCTACCTCACGGGGCCGGCCGGTCGACATGCCGGACGGGGGAGCGGGCCATCCCTTCCGCGAGCGTTCTCCCGGGGGACTCGTGGCGTTCACCGGTGCGGTGCAGCGTGCGGTCGCCGGCACCTGGGCCGGCCCGTCGAGGGAGCCGCATGTCACGCACGAGGCGCAGAGCCGCCCTGACCACCCTGGTGTGCGCAGCCGCTGCGGCCGCAGTGCCGGTCGTGGTGCTCGGCGCCGGGCCCGCGGGCGCGCACGGGTTCACGTCGACCGTCTACGCGGACGTCACGTCCGCCGGCGCGGGCGCCGTGCGCACGGAGCTTGACCTCGAGTACGACCTGCTGGTCGTCTCCGCTGCCGACGCGCAGGACGACGACGCGCTGTTCCAGGACGGCACTGCGGCGTTCGAGGCGGCGGACCTGACCTGGCAGGCGGAGGCGCTCGCGGGGCACCCGGAGACGGTGCTCGCGTACGTCACGGAGCGCTTCACGGTCGCGGCCGGCGGCGCGGACTGCGTGGCGGAGCAGGTGGGCGACGTCACGGTGGCGGTGCGTGACGGGGTGCCGTATGCGGCCCTCGTGCTCGAGCACACGTGCGCAGCGTCGGACGGCGCGCACGAGATCGGCAGCACATTGTTCGCCGACTCCGAGGGCTACGTGACGGGGACGGAGACGATCCTCACGTACGTGCTGGACGGCCAGGAGGGCAGCACGGCGCTCGACGGCGCGAACCCCTCGTTCTCGACGGCGCAGTCCACGGGGGAGCGGTTCTGGACGTTCTTCCACCTGGGCGCCGAGCACCTCCTGCTCGGGCTCGACCACGTGCTGTTCCTGCTCGCGCTCGTCGCGGGCTCCCGGCGCCTGCGGGAGGTCGTGCTCGCGGCGACGGCCTTCACGGTCGCCCACTCGGTCACGTTCGTGCTCGCCGCGGCGGGCGCGGTCGAGGTGCCGGGGCGCGTCGTCGAGCCGCTCATCGCGTTGTCCATCGCGGTCGTCGCGGGCTGGCACCTGTGGCGGCTCCCGGGCGATCGTGACGGTGGTGACGGGCTGGACTCGGGCGGGGGGCACCTGAGCCTGGACCGCGCCGGGTGGCTGCGCGTCGGCGTGGTGTTCGGCTTCGGCCTCGTGCACGGGCTCGGCTTCGCGGGTGCGCTCGGCATCGACGAGGCGTGGTCGTGGACCCTCCTCTGGTCGCTCCTCGTGTTCAACCTGGGCATCGAGACGGTGCAGCTCGCGCTCATCGCGCTGACGTTCCCGCTGCTCGCCCTGCTGCGTCGGCGTGCGCCACGGGCCGCGCGTGCCGTGACGGGCGTGACAGCCGTCGGGGTCGCGGCGGCCGGGCTGGTGTGGTTCGCGCAGCGCCTGTTCGGAGGGTGACGCCTGCGTGTTCGGGCACCTGCCGTCGGACGGCCCGCTCGCGTTCGTCCGGGGTTCACGCGCGGTGGGCACGGTGACGACGTTGGGCACATCGGGCAGAACGGTCGCGTTCCGCCCATTCCGCACCTCCCAAGAGAACGGACGACGCATGTCCTCCTCCACCGTGGCTCACGCCCGTGGGCCTGCCGCCCACCGGCTGTCCCGAAGGCTCGCCGCCATCGCACTCGGCACGTCGGTCGTGATCGGCGGGTTCGCGGGCCTGCCCGCGTCCGCCGCCGACCCCGTGACCGACCCCACCACGATGACCGGCATCGTCCTGGGCGTCGGCGCCGACGAGTCGCAGCGCGTGGTGTCCTGGTACACCTCGACGGACACCGCGCAGCAGGTCCAGGTCGCCCCGACGTCGTCCCTCGTCGACGGTGCCTTTCCCGCCGGCGCCGTGACCTACTCCGCGGTCGGCGGCGCGAACATCGCCACGAGCGGCGGCTTCAACCGTCACGCGACGCTCACGGGCCTGACGGACAGCACCGAGTACTCCTACCGGGTGGGCGCCGAGGGCGCATGGTCGGCGACCTACTCGTTCAAGACGCAGGAGTTCGACGGCGAGTACGACTTCCTGTTCTTCGGGGACCCGCAGATCGGTGCCTCGGGCAACATCGCCAAGGACCAGGCGGGCTGGCAGGACACACTGGACGTCGCGCTCGCGGCGAACCCGGACACCGAGCTCCTCGTCTCGGGCGGGGACCAGGTCGAGACCGCGAACACCGAGCCGCAGTGGGACGCGTTCCTCGCACCCGACCAGCTGCGCCAGTACCCGTGGGTCGCGACCATCGGCAACCACGACGTGGGCGGCAAGGCCTACGAGCAGCACTTCTTCACGCCCAACACGGACCGCTCCTCCGCGTACTACGCGAACGGCAACCCGGCGTCGAACACCTCGGGCGGCGACTACTGGTTCATCTACAAGGACGTGCTGTTCATCGACCTGAACAGCAACAGCTACGCGACCCGGCAGGGCGGCGGCGGTGACGAGGCGCACCTGCAGTACGTGACGGACATCGTCGAGCAGCACGGCGACGAGGCCAAGTACACCGTCCTCGTCTACCACCACGCGATCTACTCGGCCGCGGCTCACGCGAAGGACGGCGACGCCAAGGTGCGTCGCACGGACTTCCCGACGGCGTTCTCCGACCTCGGCGTCGACGTCGTCCTCCAGGGCCACGACCACGTCTACACACGCAGCTACCTGATCAAGAACGGCGAGAAGGCGGACCCGGCCGAGCAGCCCGGCGCCGCCGACGTGTACGCCGGCCCCGGCGGTGTCCTGTACGTGACGGCCAACACGGCGTCGGGCTCGAAGTACTACGACATCACGTCGCCCGACGGCACGGGGACGAGCGGCGCGGGCAACGGCGCCGACCCCCTGGACCCGAGCAGCTACTGGTACAACTCGGTGCAGGACCAGGAGCACGTGCGCACCTACGTCCGCGTGAAGGTCCGCAACGACCAGCTCGTCGTCGAGAACATCCGCAGCGGCACGTGCGAGGCCCCGAACGCTGCGGTCGAGCTTGGCAAGGTCGCGTGGTGCGGCCCCGACAGCGGTGCGAGCGCCGCGCAGCCGGTCGGCTCGATCGTCGACTCGGTGACGGTGCACCCGTACCACGGCGACGGTGGCCAGGAGATCCAGGTGGCCGTCCCCGAGGCGTTGCCCGGCGAGTTCGGCTGGACCATCGACGGGCACAACGGCCTGGTCGACCTGGGCACGGCCGTCGAGCACGAGGACTACTTCGAGGCGACCGGGTCGATCAACCCGATCACCGTCTCCGACTCGCGGCGCTCGCTGGCGTCGTGGTCCATCTCGGCGTCCGTCGGCGACTTCCGCGACGGCGACCGGACGTTCTCCGGTGCGCACCTCGGCTGGGCCCCGACCCTCGTCGAGGCCGGGGCCGGCGCGCAGCCGGGTGCCCCGGTCGGCTCCGGGTACGACGGCGGCAACGGCCTGTCCGTCGCACGCACCCTGGGCTGGGCGGAGGACGGGCACCCGCGGGGGACCGCGAAGCTCGGCGCGGACCTGGACCTGAAGGTCCCGGCGAGCATCGAGCAGGGCAGCTACCGCACGACCCTGACGATCACCGCGCTGAGCAGCTGAGCGCACCCGCGTGACCCCGGGGTGGGGCGTCAACAGGCGCCCCACCCCGGGCCTTCCCGTTCCACCCGACGACCCGAGGACCCTCATGACTGCGTCCGCCGTGCACACGCCCTCTCGCGCCGATGCCGTGCCACGCCACCTGCGTGCGGTGCGGGCGGTCCTCCTGGCGGCGGTCGCCGTCGCGGCCGGCCTCGTCGCGTCCCCCGCGGGTGGTGCCACCGCGGCGGAGGGCGACGTGACGTGGACCGTGCGGACCGCCTCCAACGACCTGGGCGCGGACCGGACGAGCTACGAGTACGCGGTGAACCCGGGGACGGCCGTCGAGGATGCCCTCGTCGTCGCGAACGGCGGGACCGCGCCGCTGGACCTCGCGGTGTACGCGGCCGACGGCTTCACGACCGAGGCCGGCCAGTTCGACCTGGTGCTGGGCGGTGAGGAGTCGGTCGGCGTGGGCGCCTGGGTCACGGGCGCCACGGACCACATCACCGTCGAGCCCGGCACCTCCGTCGAGGTCCCCTTCACCGTGAGCGTCCCGGCGGACGCGACGCCCGGAGACTACGCGGGCGGCATCGTCACGTCCCTCGCCCAGCCGGGCGACACCGAGGGGATCACCGTCGACCGCCGCCTGGGCGTGCGCATCGCGCTCCGCGTGGGCGGGGAGCTCGCGCCCGCGCTCGCGGTCGAGGACGTGCGACTGAGCTACGGCGGCGGGCTCAACCCGTTCGCGGGGGGCGACGCGACCGTCAGCTACACGGTTCACAACACGGGCAACGCGGTGCTCTCCGCCCAGCAGGCCGCGACCGTCGAGGGCCCGTTCGGGTGGTTCGACACGGCGGCAGGCGAGGTCGACGCGCCGCCGCAGCTGCTCCCGGGCGAGAGCTGGGAGGTCACCGTCCCGGTCGACGACGTCGCCGCGGCGGTCCGCCTTGCCGCGACCGTGAGCGTCACACCCGTCCTGACGGATCCCTCGGGCTCGACGACGGCGCTCGAGCCGGTCGTCGCGACCGCGGGCGCGTGGGCCGTGCCGTGGGCGCTCGTCGGGCTGGTCGTCCTGCTGGTCGCCGCCGCGCTCGTGGCCCGCCGTGTCCGGGCGCAGCGTCGCGCGCAGCGGGCGGCCCGCGAGGAGGCGCGCGTGCGTGAGGCAGTCGAGGAGGCGCTGAGCAAGGTCGACGCCGGGGTGCGCTGAGGGAAGGCGGGCCGGCGGGGTCCGGTGGGCAGTGCCGTTCCCACCGGGAACGGCGTTCCTACCAGATCCGGCGATGAGCACGGTCGGCGAACGCGTCCATCGCCGCGAGCACCTCAGGTGCCTGCCACACCCGGTCACGGGTGCCGTTGCCGATCTGCTCGAGGACGCCGTCCTGGACGAGCCGGTCGATGGCCAGCTGCGCATTGGCCGTGGTGACGCCGAGCTTCTCGGCGGCGAGGCGGGCGTCGATCACCGGCCGCGTCATCACGAGGTCCGCCAGAGACCAGGCGGCAGCGCCCCGGCGCGCCTGGATCTGCTCGTCCCACGCTGCGCGCGCGGACGTGACGTCTGCGATGAGCTGACGGGAGTTCGCCAGCGAGGGGAAGACCGCCTGGGCGACCTCCGTGATGATCGCCTCCATGTCGCCGTCCCGGTACACGGACAACGCGTGGAAGTACCTGTTCGTGTCGGCGAGCAGCCCGGCGGAGACCGGCACGATGGCCCGTCTGATGAGACCGCCGTGCCGGAGCTGGGCGTGCAGCAGCGCACGGCCGGTGCGTCCGTTGCCGTCCGGGAACGGGTGGATGGACTCGAACTGTGCGTGGGTGAGCGCGGCCTGTGCGAGCAGCGGGATGTCATCTCGGCTGAGGAACGCTGCCAGGTCGTCGATCGCGGCCGGCACCCGTTCGTGGACCGGTGCCACGTAGGAGGCGCCGTGCGGGCTGCGGCTGCTGCCGCCGATCCAGACCGGCTCCGTGCGCCAGCGTCCGGCGATCACCGCGGAGTGCGGTGCCATCAGGGCGTCGTGCATGTGCAGGATCGCCGCGACATCCAGGTGGTCGAAGCCGTGCATGGCCTCGGTCATGGCAGCGACGTTCGCCACGATCTCGTCGGCGTTGGTGCGGCCCTTGCGGCGGAGCTCGGCGAGGGCGATCGCCTTGGCCGAGGACGTCAGGTTCTCGATCTGCGAGGAGCTGGCCGCTTCGGTGCGCAGAAGGAGCGCCGCGAACGACGTCGTCGCCCCCAGCGTCTCCCCGTCGAACCGGGCGATCTCGGCGGACGCCTCGGTGACGAGAGTCATCGTCTGGGCTGGCAGGTGCACGACGGCGTCGGCGATCGGGGGTGGCACGGCGGCTTCGTAGGGGCCACGGTGCAGGGACCGTGCCGCGCGAGGACCGTAGGCGCTGTCGGCGGCGTGCCACTCGACGCTCTCCGTGGTGAACACGGGCCAGGTATCCGTTGCCACGATCTCACCCTAACATTGGATATCGCGATATCCGATGCTACTGGATGGCCCTGTCCTCGGTTCTCGCTGCCCCGGTAACGTCAGCCGCGGGCGATGTCGGCGACGACGGCGCCGGTCAGGCGGATGAGGTCCGCCGGGGCGAGGCCGATGTCGAGGCCGCGGCGACCGCCCGAGACGTAGACGGTGTCGAACAGCTCGACGCTCTCGTCGACCACGGTGGGGTGCGTCGTCTTCTGGCCGAGCGGGGAGATGCCGCCCGCGACGTAGCCGGTCGCGCGCTCGGCGGCCGGGCGCTCGGCCATCGCGGCCCGCTTGCCGCCGACGGCGTGCGCGAGGGCCTTGAGGTCGAGCTTCCCGGTGACGGGCACGACGGCGACAGTCAGGCGGCCGTCGACCGCGGCCATCAGCGTCTTGAACACCTGCTCCGCGGGGATGCCGAGCACGTGCGCCGCCTCGAGTCCGTAGCCGAGCGTCGTGCCGGCGTCGTGCTCGTACGGGTGGACGGTGTGCGGCACGCCTGCCGTCTCGAGTGCCACGAGCGCGGGTGTGCCGCCGTGCTGAACCCTCTTCGCCACGCGGGCCAGGGTATGCGGGTGGCGTCCTCGTCGGCGGCACCGCTCACCGGCGCCGCGGCGCGCGACGTGCCGTGCCCCGGTGGTGCGTGGCGTCAGGGGACCACCATGAGGATGTACTCGGCGCGGTCGAGGATGCGTCCGTCAACAGCGGCGCCGGCGATCGCGGCATCGGCGCTGGCCAGCGGTGCGCCGAGGTTGTTCTCGAGGTCGCGGAACGAGCCGTGCCGGCTCATGCCGAACACCTTCCAGATCCAGCCGCCGCTCTCCTCGCTGGAGAACACGTAGAGGATGTACTTGTCGTTGTCCGTGGCGAGGGGCTCGGCGTTGAGCGACCGTCCCTCCGCGTCGATCACGAGCTGCGCTTCCACCACCGGGGGTTGCCCGGGGACGTCGGTGCCGATCCGGACGGGCGCCTTCTCGGTGCCCTGGAAGAGGACCCCGTTGACGACCTGGCTGAACTCGTCCGCGACGGGCTCGGGAGCGGGCTCAGGTGTCGGGGTGGGGGCGGGGCTCGCCTCGACGGCGGGTGCCTGCTGGGTGGTGGTCTCGCTCGGGGGCGCCGAGTCGTCGGCGACGGCCGAGCATCCGGTGAGAGTCGCCGCGATGACCAGTGCCGCGAGGACCGTCGTGGAGGTTCGGGGCATAGCGGTCCTTCGGTCGGTGCGAGGGGGTCACGCACCTATCGGTCGCGTGTGACCGGTTGTGATGGGACTGGCACCCCGGCCGCGTCGTCTCGGGGTACGGGGTCACGGGTGGCCGCACCTGTCGCGCCGAGCCGGCCACTGCGATCCTTGGCGTCAGCGGTGCGCTACACGCCGTACTCGACGTAGAGCGCCCCTCGGACAGCAGCACGGACTCCACGGGAAGGCCACCGCTCAATCTGGTCGAGACAATCCACCCCAGGCGTCCCGGATCGGCGGCTGGGGCAGGTACTGCCGAGCGAAGTGCCCGTGCAACGCGTGGCCGCTCTTGTGCCACCTTGGCACCCGCGTAGGGGAAAGCGTCACTGCCCGAGCCCTCGCGCAGGTCACGGAGGAACGTCGCCAGGTCGTCTCGGACCTGCAGCTGGTCGTGGCAGCCTTCGCCCGGCGCAGTCCCGAGACGACTGAGGCGGTTGGCCCAGCAGCACCGGCGCAGCGATGCCGAGTCCGACGCCCGCCTCGTCAGTAGACTCCCCGAGTTACGTAGCTGAATTAAGTCAAGTCGGTCGCGCCCTCTGCGCGCATGGCGTGGCAGCACCGTGCGGGCCGGGCGCCCGCTGCGACCGCCTGCTCCTCAGGTACTGAGAAGGCACGCGGTCCCGCCCGTGTGCAACTTCGGCGGTGGTAGACACCGCTGCCCGGGGTCATCGCTGCTCCAGCGAACTCGCGTTCGACGGATGAGCGGATAGTGTCTTGCAGGTCTTTGAACCGCTCGTCCGCCCGAAGGTCATTGAGAAGTGGCCACTCAAACAAGTCAATCCCGGAGATGTCGCCACTAGCCAAGAGGCCCGGGATAAGAGCGAACGCTTCATCGGCTTCGCCGAGCAGCGCGGCCTTTGCCAGCTTGAAACGATCGCTTGAAGCGGACACGTCCCATGCCTCTACCTCAGGGCGAATGGTGTCCAAGTCTTCGAGGCGTTTCCGCGCGAGCCACAGGTTCACCTTAAAGACCTCTGACGTAGCGGAGTCAGCAGGAATGGTTAGGCCGTGTGACGACACTCGCGAAACGAGTCGCCACTTCCCGGCGAGCATCATGCGGTACTCGATGCCGTGCAGTTCATCGCAGGCGGCCCGATCTTCCCCGCCGACCTTTCGGAACAGCTCTACCGCCGCGAGAGCACCCAGAGCAAAGAGTTCGTCAAAGCACGCTTCTACGTAGTCGGGAGTGCAGTCAAGAGGTTGGCCGAGTTCGACAGGAGCGCCGGTCTCCGTCATGTATCGCTTCGTAGCGCGAGCGCCGTTATGCACGATCGTGTGTCGCCGCTGGAAGACCTCCTGGACAGCCGCCCAGTCGATGGAGAGTGTCTCAAAGTCGATCTTGATCCCATCGCGGTAGAACTTTCGCCAACCGGCAAAGCTCCCAAATAGCAACCCGTCAATCCGTCGGGAAACGGCGACATCCACGGCGTCTTCAATGGAGCCGAGTGCCTTTAGTTCTGGAAGCGAGAACTCCTTTTCCTTCGAAGCGGCATCGAGGGCCTGTGGGATGCACTCGTAATAGACCCGCGTCAGTTCGGCGAGATGTAGCTCGAATGCGCTAACTGCGTTCGTTAGGAGAGAGTTCAGCAGAATGGGTGACCTTGGCGGCTGTGTGAACGAGCGGCGCACGGCGGCGACGAGACGAGGCCCCCATTCTTCGTGCAAGAACCTGTCTACGAGCACCAGTATTGTGTCGCGGGCCCATGTGGGCGAGTCGGGAATTCTCATTGCATCAAGGACTTCACGCCGTTTGTCGCGCGGAATGAGAGCCAGGATGACGCTTATGTGCTTTAAGCGGTTCTCAACGGAATCGAGTTCTCTGGCGTGTTGCAGCGTCGCGTCCAAGAGTTCCCGGAGGGCGTCCACTCGGTTCTCATACTCGTCGACTATTGCCAGCACCTCAATGGCCCTCTCAGCCTCTTCGCTAAGGCCGCTGGGAACCTCCTCGAGTGCCCGCCGCGTTGAGGGGCCGTGTGTCTCTTCAGACTCCATGGCTATCAGACTGCCACAGTCGCTTGCGAAAACGAATCACGCGCCAACCGATCTCTCATGCAGCGTCCGCTCGCGTATGTGAGGCTTCGCTACGAGGATTCTGTTGGCAGGGTGGTTTGGCGAGTAGTCGCGTCGCCGCCTCCCGTCGCACCCGAGCACGGGAGCGGCACTGCCCCCGCGCACGGTTTGCTCACGCGCCGGAGTCGTCATCCGTCGCGTGAGCGTGGGCTTCCGCTGGCTCACGCCCAGGCGAGTACACCGACTCCTCACCCTCGGGATGCCGCCTCCGCTGGACGACGATGATCGCCACCCCGACGGCGATCGCCGCCAAGGCGCCCCACACGTTGGCAGGCAGGCCGAGCGGGGTCGAGCTCGTCGGGTCGATCCGCAGCAGCTCGAGCCACACCCGGGCGGAGCCGTACCAGATGAGGTAGACGCCGAAGGCGGCGCCCCAGCGCAGGGAGAGGCGCTTCTCGAGCAGGAGGATGACGGCGACGCCCAGCAGGTTCCACAGCATCTCGTAGAGGAACAGGGGATGGAACAGCGTGTCTGCGGGCAACCCCTCCGGGAAGGCTCGGTTGCTCGCGGGGATCTCAAGCCCCCACGGCAGGGTGGTCGGGCTGCCGAACAGCTCGTGGTTGAACCAGTTTCCGAGGCGGCCGATCGCCTGGGCCAGGAGCATCGCCGGGGCCAGTGCGTCCGCGAAGGACCAGAACCGGATCCCGGCGCGCCTGCACCCGATGTACGCACCGACGGCGCCACCGAGGAGCGACCCCAGGATGGCGATGCCGCCCTCCCAGATGTACAGGACCACCAGGGGGTCCTGACCTGCGCCGAAGTAGTCGCCCCAGTGGGTGACCACGTGGTAGATCCGGGCCCCGACGATGCCGAACGGCACCGCCCACATGACGATGTCGAGCACCGCGTCGGGATGACCGCCACGTGCCGTGAGGCGCCGCGACGTCAGCCACACCGCAGCCGCGATGCCCGCGAGGATGAACAGCGCGTACAGGTGGATCGTCAGCGGGCCCACGGAGAACGTGGCCCAGTCCAGGTCCGGGCTCGGGATGCCGAGGCGCATGCGGGTTCCCTCCTGTCGTCCGTCAACCTATCGTCGGCCCCGCGCGCGACCCAGGCGCCGCGGCGGCCCCGCGCAGATCCTGACGGCGGCGCCCTACAGCCGCCCCGCCGCCACGATCGTCATCACTGGCTCGCCGCTCTCGGCGCTCGCCATCACGTCCACCACGGCGTCGATGCGCCAGTCGCGGTCCCCGGCGGGGTCGTCGACGACCTGCCGGACCTCCCAGCGCTCGCCGGCGCCACCCGCGACGGCGGGGCGCTCGGTGACCAGCAGCATCGCGGGTCCGCGTGCCTCCGAGCCCACGCCGACGTCGTCGTGCTCGTCGAAGTACGGGTCCAGCGCGTCGCGCCACCGGTCCGTGGTCCACGCACCGCCGTCGGGATCCGTGTCGCCCAGCGCACCGAGCTCGCCCCAGCGTTCGCGCGCGAACAGCTCGACGCGACGGAACAGCGCGTTGCGGACCATGACGCGCAGCGCCCGCACGTTGACGGCCGGGCCTGACGGCCGGGCCTCCGGCGCGGCGCCCGTCGGGTCGTCGGGGTGCGCGAGGCGCTCCCACTCGTCGAGGAGGCTCGAGTCGGTGCCGCGCACCACGGCGCCGAGCCACTCGACGACGTCCTCGAGGGCCTCGTCGCGCCGCTCCGGCGGGACCGTCTGGCGCAGGGCCCGGTACGCGTCGGCGAGGTAGCGCAGCAGCACGCCCTCGGTCCGCTCGATGCCGTAGTACCCCACGTACTCGGTGAACGTCATGGCGCGCTCGTGCAGGTCACGCACCACGGACTTGGGGGAGAGCGTGTGGTCCGCGACCCACGGGTTGGTGCGGCGGTAGATCGTGAACGTCGCCTCGAGCAGCTCCGCGAGCGGCTTGGGGTACGTGACCTCCTCGAGCGCCGCCATGCGCTCCTCGTAGTCGTACCCCTCGGCCTTCATCGCGGCGACCGCCTCGCCGCGGGCCTTCTTCTCCTGCGCGACGAGCACCTGGCGGGGGTCGTCGAGCGTCGACTCGATGACGGACACGACGTCGAGCGCGTACGACGGCGCCTCCCGGTCCAGCACGTCCAGCGCGGCGTACGCGAAGGGGGACAGGGCCTGGTTGAGGGCGAACTGCGCGGGCAGGTCGACCGTGAGCTGCACGGTCTTCCCGCGCCCGTCGGCCCGCGGGACGCGCTCGAGCACCCCGGCGGTGCGCAGCGACCGGTACACGTTGACGGCCTGGCGCACGTGCCGTCCGCGGGCCGCCTCCGGCTCGTGGTTGTCCGTCAGGAGGCGGGTCATCGCCTCGACCGGGTCACCCGTCGGGCGTGCCAGGACGTTGAGCACCATCGCGTGGCTCACCGCGAAGCTCGAGGTCAGCGGCTCGGGCGGCGCGTCGCGCAGGCGCTCGAACGTCTTGTCGGTCCAGTTGACCGCGCCCTCGGGAGCCTTCTTGCGGACGATCTTCTTGAGCTTCTTCGGGTCGTCGCCGGCCCGGGCGAGCATCGCGCGGTTCTCGATGACGTGGTCGGGTGCCATGACCACGACCTCGCCGATCGTGTCGTAGCCGGCCCGCCCCGCGCGGCCCGCGATCTGGTGGAACTCGCGCGCCGAGAGGTGCCGCATGCGCACGCCGTCGTACTTCACGAGTGACGTGAGTACCACGGTGCGGATCGGCACGTTGATGCCGACACCCAGGGTGTCCGTGCCGCACACGACCGTGAGCAGCCCGCGCTGCGTCAGGCGCTCGACGACGCGCCGGTAGCGGGGCAGCATGCCCGCGTGGTGCACGCCCACGCCGTGCCGCAGCAGGCGGGACAGCGTCTTGCCGAACCCGGCGCCGAACCGGAAGTCGCCGAGCTCGACGGCGATCGCGTCACGCTGCTCACGGGACGCGACCGTGCTCGACATGAGCGCCTGCGCGCGCTCGACCGCCGCGGCCTGCGTGAAGTGCACGAGGTACACGGGGGAGCGGCGCGTGTGGACCAGGTCCTCGACGACCTCGTGCAGCGGCTCGACGACGTAGGAGAACGTCAGCGGCACCGGCCGGTCGGCGTTGCTCACGTCCGCGACGGGTCGGCCCGTGCGGCGCGTCAGGTCGTCGACGAAGAACGACACGTCGCCGAGCGTCGCGGACATGAGGAGGAACTGGGTGCGCGGCAGCTCGAGCAGCGGCACCTGCCACGCCCAGCCCCGCTGCGGGTCCGCGTAGAAGTGGAACTCGTCCATGACGACCTGCCCGACGGCGTCGTCCCCCGGCACCGCCGGGTCGTCCTCGTGGCCTGGGGCTTCAGCCACGCCCTCACCGGTGCGCAGCGCGATGTTCGCGAGGATCTCGGCCGTGCAGCAGATGATCGGCGCGCCCGGGTTGACGCTCGAGTCGCCAGTCATCATGCCGACGTTCGCCGACCCGAACGCCGCCACGAGGGAGAAGAACTTCTCGCTGACCAGCGCCTTGAGCGGCGCCGTGTAGTACGTGCGCCGGCCCTGGGCGAGGGCGACGAAGTGCGCGGCCATCGCGACGAGCGACTTCCCCGAGCCGGTGGGCGTCGAGAGGATCACGTGCGAGCCCGTGACCAGCTCGAGCAGCGCCTCCTGCTGGGCCGGGTAGAGGTTGAAGCCCTGCTCGCCGGCCCACGTCACGAACGCGTCGTACAGCGCGTCGGGGTCGGTCGGGTCGGCCGGGATGCGGTCCACGAGGAGACCCGTGGGGTGGGTGGCCGACGGGCCGGTGTCGTCGGACGGGGCAACGCTGGGCAGGCTCATCACGGCCATCCTCCCAGAGCCGCGTCAGACGAGCGTCTGCGTGAGCACCGCCGAGCTCGTTGACCAGGCCACCTCGGCCCGTGCGCCGTTGACCAGGGCCAGGTAGGGGGCGACGTGCCCGCAGTCGACGTCGCCCAGGATCGGGACACCGAGGCCGCCGAGGGCGTCCAGCACCGCGTCCCGCTGCGTGTAGCCGGGGGAGTCCGGCGCCTGCGTGCGGCCGACCAGCACCGCGTTGACGGCGTCGAACCAGCCCGCGTCACGCAGGCCGTGCAGACGGCGCCCGACGTCGAACGCCGGCACCTCCGCGGCCTCCAGGTACAGGACGAGACCCTCCGGCGCGTGCTCGGTGGCGAACGCGGTCGGGTCGAGGTGCAGCGTCCCGGCGAGCGAGGACAGCGTCTCGATGCAGCCACCGAGGAGCCGGCCGGTCGCGGTGAACGCGTCGGTCGAGTCCAGGCGCTCCCACCGGCCGGGCGTGTCCAGGGCGTACCGCGACACCGCGGGGTCCGCGACCCAGTCGTCGAACCCGGCCAACCGGTGCATGCGCGACGGCCCCTGGCTGATGACGGCGCCCGCGGGCGCCGTCACGACGTCGAGCCACGAGGCGAGCGGTGCCGGCACCTCGTAGGGCGCGTCCATGAGGTTCTGTCCGTGCAGGCTCGCCACACCCGTGCGCGCGGTCAGCGGCGCGAGGAGCGTCGAGATGTCGGAGAAGCCGACGAGCCATGTGGGCTCGGCAGCCGCGATCGCGTCCCAGTCGAGCACGCTGAGCAGGTCGATCGCGAGCTCGCCGCCCCACGGCGGCACGACCGCGCGGATGGTCGGGTCCGTGAGCATCGCGGTGAGCTCGGCGGCACGATCGTAGGCCGGTGCGCTCACGGGTCCCGCGCCGTCCATGCAGTCGCCCACCACGACCTGGAATCCGCGACCCTCGAGGTGTCGCACGGCGACGTCGAGCCGCGGCCTCAGCACCTCGGCGACGCCCGACGAGGGCGACGTGACCCCGATGCGGTCGCCGGGACGCAGGGGACGGGGGTAGCGGATCGGCACGGTCGCAGTCTGGCAGCCGCCACCGTCACGCGTGGCTGTCGAGGCCCTCGCACACCTCCAGGAGCCGCACCCGCAACCCGGCGGAGCGCTCCGCGAACGCGCGCTGCCGGGCGACGTACTCGGCCCGGCCCTCGGGAGTCTCGATCGCGACGGCCGGCTCGCCGAGCGACGACAGGTCGTACGGCGACGCCTGCATGTCCAGCAGCCGGATCTCGGCCGCGAGCGCGAACGCGTCGAGCAGCAGGTCGCCAGGGACGGCAGGCCCGAGCTTGAGCGACCACTTGAGCAGGTCCATGTTGGCGTGCAGGCAGCCGGGCTGCTCGAGATCCACCTGGGTCTCACGCGTGGGCTGCAGGCGGTTGAGCGGCACGGCGTCGGGCGTGAAGAAGCGGAACGCGTCGATGTGGGAGCAGCGCACCGGGTGGGCGTCGACCACGGCGTCCGTGCCCTCGCGGCCGAGGCGCAGCGGCAGCGAGTGGCGGCGTCGGGCGTCGTCCTGCCGGTAGACCATCGCCCACTCGTGCAGCCCGAGGCAGCCCAGGGCCGCCGGGCGTGACGCCGTCGCATCGAGCAGCCGTCGCACGTACGCCACGGTCTCGCCGCGGTCCGCCAGGAACGCCTCGACGTCCAGCCCGACCGACCCGTCGTCGTGCACCCCGTACCAGCGCCACGCGGCGTGCTCGGCCGGGCCCTGCGCCGTCGGCCCGAGCGTGACTCCCACGCCCGGGTGCCAGCGCCGCAGGAGCGACGGCTTGACGCCGTAGTACTCGTAGAGGAAGTCCTCGACCGGGTGCCGCTCGCCCGTGCCCCGGCGTTCCCGGTGGGCGGCGGTCAGTGCGTCCGCACGGTCCGCATGCGCGCGCGCCACAGGGAGCCAGGCCTCCGCGGCTACCACGCGGGCCCGGTCCGCCGTCGCTCGCGTCCCCACCGCGTCAGGGTAGGGCGAGGGCTGCCGTGTTGCGCGACCCGCGCCCTTGGCCCTGGGATGGTGCCATGACGACCACCACGTACCCGACCAGCCGGCTCGACGACATCCACCGGCTGGAGCAGGAGCTCCTGGTGGCGCTCGCGGGCCTCACCGACGACCAGGTCCGCGGCCCCTCGTCGCTGCCCGGCTGGACACGTGGGCACCTGCTCGCGCACCTCGGCGGCGTCGCCTCGGCAGTCGCGCGTCAGCTCGAGAACGCGGTGAAGGACGCCGAGCGCGTCGACTTCTACGACGGCGGGCGTGCGGGGCGTGACGCCGCGATCGAGCTCGCCGCGCCCGCACCCGCCGCCGACCACCTCGCCACGCTCCGCACGGCGATCGACCGGGTCGGCGCCGCCCTGGCCCGGATGACACCAGAGACGCTCGCCCGGCGGACCGGTCACCGCGACCGTCCGGCGTCCGCGCTCATCGACGCGTGGTGGCGCGAGCTCGCGATCCACCTCACCGACCTTGAGCTGGGCCACGACGCCACGACGTGGACCCGCGAGCTGCGCGAGCACCTCGTCCACCACCTCGCGGACCGTGCTCCCGCGGGCGTCCGGCTGCATCTCGCCGCGACCGACTCCGACGACCGGTGGGTGCTCAGCGACGGCGCGGCGACCGCCGTCGGGCTGGACGACACGGCCGCTGCCGCCGACGGGACGGTCACCGTGCGGGGGTCCGCGAACGACCTCGTCGCGTGGCTCGCGGGCCGGCGTCCGCTCAGCCCCGTCGTCGCGGAACGGGCGGGTGCCCCGGTGGCGCTGCCGGAGCTCGCGCCCTGGCCGTGAGCGGCCGAGTGCGGCCGTAGGGTGGCGGCCATGCTCTTCGACGCCCTGGATGCCGCCGCCACGTCGGTCCGCCCGCAGCCGGGGCCCGACGTCGCGCCGTCCGAGCCGGACGCCGACGTCACTGGCGCCACCGGCGTCGACCGCATGGACCCGGCGACGGGCGCCGCGGCACTGACCGTCGTCGAGATGTGGACCGACGGCGCGTGCAAGGGCAACCCCGGGCTCGGTGGCTGGGGCGCCTGGATGCGCGCGGGCGGGCACGAGCGCGAGCTGTTCGGCGGCGAGGTCCTCACGACCAACAACCGCATGGAGCTCACGGCGGTCATCGAGGGGTTGCGGGCGCTCAAGCGGCCGTGTGCCGTGACGCTGCACGTCGACTCGACGTACGTGATGAACGGAATGGGTCGCTGGCTCGCGGGCTGGAAGCGCAACGGGTGGGTCACGGGGGACAAGAAGCCCGTGAAGAACCGTGAGCTCTGGCAGGAGCTCGACGTCGAGGTCGCGCGGCACACGGTCGCGTGGGTGTGGGTCAAGGGCCACTCCGGTGACCCGGGCAACGAGCGCGCCGACCAGCTCGCGAACCGCGGCGTCGACTCCGTGCGCTGAGCAGGGCCCCATCTCCCGCGGCCGCCATCCGTCCACGCCGCGAGACGTCATGTCTTGGAACTTGATACACGAGCGCGGGTGCGGGTTACTGGCCAGGTGACCACCCAGGACGTCTACACGCACGGGCACCACGCGAGCGTTCTGCGCGCGCACAGCCGACGCACCGTCGAGAACTCCGCCGCCTACCTCGTCCCCGCGCTCGAGGTCGGTCAGCGCGTGCTCGACGTCGGCTGCGGCCCCGGCTCCATCACCGTCGACCTCGCCGCGCGCATCGCCCCCGGGGAGGTCGTTGGCGTCGACACGTCCGCCGCCGTGCTCCACGTCGCGCGTCAGGCCGCGCAGGACGCGGGCCTGGCCAACGTGCGGCTCCAGGTCGCCGACGCCGCCGCGCTCCCGTTCGAGGACTCCTCGTTCGACGTCGTGCACGCCCACCAGGTGCTCCAGCACCTCACCGACCCGGTCGCCGCGCTGCGGGAGATGCGCCGTGTGACCCGGCCCGGCGGTGTCGTCGCCGTGCGGGACGCCGACTACGCCGCGATGACCTGGTACCCCGCGTCGCCCGGCCTCGACGAGTGGCTCGCGCTCTACCACGAGGTCACGCTCGCGAACGGCGCTGAGGCCGACGCCGGGCGCCGCCTCGTCGCGTGGGCCCAGGAGGCGGGTTTCGACCCCGAGCTCCTGACCGCCGGCGCCGGGGTGTGGTGCTACGCGTCCCCCGAGGAACGCGCGTGGTGGTCGCAGACGTGGGCCGAGCGCGTGACGTCGTCCGCGTTCGCCCAACAGGCGATCGGGTACGGCCTCGCGGACGACGTCGCGCTCGAGCTCCTCGCCGACGCCTGGCGCGCCTGGGGCGAGGCGCCCGACGGCTGGTTCGCGGTGCTGCACGGGGAGCTGCTCGCCCGCGTGTGAGCACGTGCCGACCGGGCCCGCGCTCCGGGCTACGTCACGGGGGCGGCGGGGGCCAGGCTGAGCGCGGTCCCGCGAGCCCGCCGTGGTACGGGCCTGTCGGGGTTCCCGCGTAGGGCACAGGCGGCACCCATCCGCGGCGTCCCGTGGGAGCGAGGTGGTCGGCGACCGTCGTCGACAGGCTGTGGAGGCCGCGCTCGAGCGGCCCGCGTCCGAGCAGCGCTCGCCACACGGTCGCGAACGCCACGCCGGTGACGACGAACGCGAGCAGGCGCGCGTTGCTCGGGTCCCACACGACCATCGGGCCCATCATGGCGATCACCAGGATGTGGCCCACGTACAGGGTCAGCGCGAGCGACCCCGTCGCCGCGAGCGGCGCCACGACCCGTCCGGCGTAGCGGGCCAGCAGCAGGCACAGTGCGAGCACGCAGAGCACGACGCCGACGTTCCCGGTGATCTCCGTCACCGTGTCCGCGTGGGGCTCGGCCGTCAGCAGCGCGCGGCGAAGCGTCTGGTCGGGCGCGATGCTCCGGACCGCCACGGCACCCACGCCATACCCCAGGACGGCCGTAGGGAAGCCGACGCCGAGCAGCACCAGCGGGGTGCGCGGGGCGAGCAGGTCCGTGCGCCCGACGGCCAGCCCCACGAGCAGGTACGCCATCCACGCGCCGGCGGGGTAGTGCTCACCGACCAGGAGGTCGAGCCCAGGCGGGACACCGCCGAAAGGCCCTGAGGTGAACGCGTCCCGCACCACGACCACGACGGCGGAGCCCACGCTCGCGAACCCCGCGGCCGCGAGCAGCAGTGTGCGCGTCCTCCAGGTCAGCGCGACCGTGACCAGCGAGAACATGACCGCGTAGCCGGGCAGGATCACGGCGACGGGCGTCCCGAGCAACGAGAGCACGACGCCGAGCGGCAGCAGCGCGAGGGCCCGGACGACGATGCGCACGCGGGCGTGGTCGAGGGCCGCCCCGGACACGACTCGCGGGCCGCCGCTGAGGAACGCGGCGGACACACCGGCCAGCAGGGCGAAGCCCGCCGCCGACCGCCCGTCGGCCACCTGGAGCCAGCCTGTGCGCGTCCAGTCGCCGCCGGAGTCGTCGCCCAGGTGCGCCGCGAACATGCCGAGGACGGCGAGGCCCCGGGCCACGTCGACGCCCGCCACACGCTGCACCGGGGCAGCGTACGACGCGGATACGCTGCGCAGATGCGCATCGCGAGGTTCACGACGGGGGACGACCCCCGCTACGCCCTGGTCGACGGCGAGCCCGGCTCCGAGCAGCTGGTCGTCCTCACCGGTGACCCCATCTACATGCCCGTGCAGCCGACCGGCGAGCAGGTCCCGCTCGACCGGGACGACGTGCGGCTCCTCGCCCCGGTCATCCCGCGATCCAAGATCATCGGCGTCGGGCGCAACTACGCCGAGCACGCCGCGGAGCTGGGCAACGAGGTCCCCGCCCAGCCGCTGCTGTTCCTCAAGCCCAACACGAGCGTGATCGGCCCGGACGACCCCATCGTGCTGCCCGCCTGGTCGCAGGAGGTCCACCACGAGGCCGAGCTCGCCGTCGTCATCGGCAAGGTCACGCGCGACGTCTCGCCCGAGAAGGCGCTCGCGCAGGTGTTCGGGTTCACGGTCGCGAACGACGTGACGGCCAGGGACGTGCAGCGCACCGACGGCCAGTGGGCGCGGGCCAAGGGCTTCGACTCCTCCTGCCCGCTGGGCCCCTGGGTCGTGCCCGGGCTCGACGTGGACGACCTCGGGGTCAGCGCACGCGTCAACGGTGAGGTCCGGCAGGACGGCCGCACCTCGCAGATGATCTTCGACGTCGCGCACCTCGTCTCCTACGTGAGCGAGGCGTTCACGCTCCTGCCCGGCGACGTCATCCTCACCGGGACGCCCGCGGGCGTCGGCCCAGTGGTGCACGGCGACGTCGTCGAGATCGAGGTCGAGGACATCGGCGTGCTGCGGAACCCGGTCATCCGGCGCGACTGACGGGCCGTGCGGGCGCCGCCGCTAGGCTGGGAGGACCATGCCTGAGAACCTCGCGACCCCGTCCAGCCACCCCACGACGGCCGAGGGCTCGGCCGTCCGCGTGCGCTTCTGCCCCTCACCGACCGGCACGCCCCACGTCGGCCTCATCCGCACGGCCCTGTTCAACTGGGCCTACGCGCGGCACGTCGGCGGCACGTTCGTCTTCCGCATCGAGGACACCGACGCCGCGCGTGACAGCGAGGAGAGCTACCAGCAGCTCCTCGAGGCGCTGCGGTGGCTCGGCCTGGACTGGGACGAGGGCGTCGAGGTCGGCGGCCCGCACGAGCCGTACCGCCAGTCGCAGCGCCTGGACGTCTACGCCGACGTCGCGCGGCGCCTCCTCGAGGCCGGCTTCGCGTACGAGTCGTTCTCGACGCCCGAGGAGGTCGAGGCCCGGCACCGTGCCGCCGGCCGCGACCCCAAGCTCGGCTACGACGGCTTCGACCGGGACCTGAGCGAGGAGCAGAAGGCCGCCTACCGCGCGGAGGGCCGCGAGGCGACCCTGCGCATCCGGATGCCCGACGACGACGTGGTCTTCACCGACATGATCCGCGGCGAGCTGACCTTCAAGGCCGGCTCGGTGCCCGACTTCGTGATCGTCCGCGGCAACGGCCAGCCGTTGTACACGCTGACCAACCCGGTCGACGACGCCCTCATGGGCATCACCCACGTGCTGCGCGGCGAGGACCTGCTCTCCTCGACCCCGCGTCAGACGGTGCTGTACCGCGCGCTCATGGCGATCGGCGTCGCGACCGTCGAGCCCGTGTACGGCCACCTGCCGTACGTCATGGGGGAGGGCAACAAGAAGCTCTCCAAGCGGGACCCCGAGTCCAACGTGTTCCTCCACCGCGACCGGGGCTTCACCCCCGAGGGGCTGCTCAACTACCTGGCCCTGCTCGGCTGGGGCTTCTCCGCGGACCGCGACATCTTCAGCGTCGCCGAGATGATCGCCGCGTTCGACGTCGCCGACGTCAACCCCAACCCCGCGCGGTTCGACCTCAAGAAGGCCGAGGCCATCAACGCGGCGCACGTGCGGCTCCTCGCCCCCGAGGTGTTCCGTGAGCGCCTCGTCCCGTACCTGCACGGTGCGGGTCTCGTCTCCGCGGCGACGTACGCCGACCTGACGGCGCACGAACGCGGGATCCTCGACGTCGCGGCGCCCCTCGTCCAGGAGCGCATGAACCTGCTCGGCGAGGTCGTCGGCATGCTCGGCTTCCTCTTCGTCACCGACGACGCCCTCGTGGTCGAGGACGAGGCCCGTGCGGGGCTGCGCGAGGGTGCCGCCGAGGTGCTCGACGCCGCGACCGCCGCGCTCGAGCCGATCCCGGCGGACGCCTTCACGACGGCCGCGACCCAGGAGGCCCTGACCGGCGCCCTCGTCGACGGCCTCGGCATCAAGCCGCGCCTCGCGTTCACGCCGCTGCGCACCGCCGTCTCGGGTCGCCGGGTGTCCCCGCCGCTGTTCGAGTCGATGGAGATCCTCGGCAAGGAGTCCACGCTCACACGCGTCGCCGCGCTGCGCGCCTCCCTGTGACGGCTGCCGGCCCGTCCTGGGCAGGCGCCGTCGACGGCGTCCTCTTCGACATCGACGACACGCTCGTCGACACGCGCGGGGCCTTCGGCGCGGCCCTCGCCGACGTCGCCCGGACGTACCTGCCGCACCTCGGCCCGGAGCGCCTCGCCGACGTCGTGGCCGCGTGGCGGGCCGACCCTGCGCGGCACTACGAGCGGTACACGCGCGGCGAGGTCACGTACCGCGACCAGCGCCTCGCCCGCGCGAACTCCCTGCACGACCAGTTCGGCGGCGTCGTGCTCGACGACGCGTCGTTCGACGCCTGGAACGAGGTCTTCGAGCGCGGGTTCAGCGCGGCGTGGGCCGCGCACCCGGAGGCGCACGACGTCGTCGACCGGCTCATCGGCGCAGGCCTCGCGGTCGGCGCGCTGACGAACGCCGCGGTGGCCTACCAGACCGGCAAGCTCGCCCGCGCGGGCCTGGACCACCGGGTCCCGGTGCTCGTGGGCGTCGACACCCTCGGCGTCGGCAAACCCGACCCCCGGGTGTTCGTGGAGGCGTGCCGGCGGCTCGGCACCGACCCCGCGCGCACCGTCTACGTGGGCGACGAGCTCGACGTCGACGCCCGCGCGGCGGTCGCCGCAGGCCTCCGGGGTGTCTGGGTCGACAGGCCCGGCCCCCGCCGGGTCACGATTCCCGACGACCACATCCGCGCGGCCCGCGACGCCGGCGTCCGGGTCGTCCCGAGCCTCACGGAGCTCCCCGAGCTCCTAGCCCTGCCGACCTGACCTCGAAGCCTGACCCCCGCGCCCCGGCCCACCACCGCTGAGGTCGGCCCTTCGCGCCGAGGTCGCCCGTTGGGCGGGCCGACCTCGACGCGGAGGACCGAACTCGGCGCAGGGACCGACGTGCTCGCGGGGGGCCGGTCAACCACCGCTGAGGTCGGCCTCTCGTGCCGAGGTCGCCCGTTGGGCGGGCCGACCTCGACGCGGCGGGCCGACCTCGACGCACTGGATCGTGGTCGGGGCGAGCGGGTAGGGGTGCGCGTCAGAGGTCGAGGCCGATGACGACCGCGGCGCTCAGTGCGACGACGACGATGACCGTGCGCAGCACGGGCGCCGGGATGCGTCGGCCCAGGCGGGCGCCGAGGATGCCGCCGACGGCTGACCCGATCGCGATGAGGACGGCGACCTGCCAGTCGACCGCGCCACCCACGACGAAGACGACCGCGGAGACGAGGTTCGCGACCCCGGCGAGCACGTTCTTGGCGCCGTTGGCCCGCTGCAGGTCGGTCGTCCACGCGATGCCGAGCAGGGCGAGGAGCACGACGCCTTGCGCGGCCCCGAAGTAGCCGCCGTACACGCCCGTCGCGCCGACGCCGAGCATGAGCCCGACGGTCAGCGGCCGGGTCGAGATGTCGGTGTGCTGCGCCGGGCCGGCTGCCGGGTCGGGAGCTGCGGAGCGCCGTCGCAGCCAGGCGGCGACCCGGGGTTGCACCGCTGCGAGGACGGCGGCCAGGACCAGCAACCACGGCACGACCGACGTGAAGGTCTCGGCCGGCGCGACGAGGAGCAGGAGCCCGCCGAGGACCCCGCCGACGGCCGAGAGCACGGCCATGGTCGCCACGGTCCGCCAGCGGCCGGCGAGCTCCCTGCGGTAGCCCCACGCCCCTGTCACGGCGGCGGGCACGAGGCCGACGGTGTTGGACACGTTGGCGGTGAGCGGCGGGATGCCGAGCCACACGAGCAGCGGGAAGGTGATGAGCGTCCCCGCCCCGACGATCGTGTTGATCGTGCCGGCGAGGACGCCCGCGAGCAGGACGAGGACGAGCTCGACGGGGGCCATCAGCGGCCCACCGCGTAGGCCTGCATGCCGCGAGGCGTCGCGGCGGCGTGGAGCATCCCGTCGGCTCCCCGCGCGGCCGCCGTGAGGCGTCCGAGGGACCACGGGCCCGTGACCGTGAGCGCGTGCCCCCGGCGTCGGAGGTCGTCGAGCACGTCCCTGCCGAGGCGCTCCTCGGCGTGCAGGCCGCGCAGCTCGATCTCCCGCGGGTCGAAGGAGGAGACGAGGTGCGTCGTGTGCCAGGTCGGGGCGTCGATCGCCTCCTGCAGCCCCATGCCGAACACGAGGTGGTTGAGCAGGAACGGCAGCTGCCACTGGTCCTGCTGGTCCCCGCCCGGTGTCCCGCACGCGATCTCCGGCGCGCCGTCCCGGAGCACGAGCGTCGGGCTCAGGGTGGTGCGCGGGCGTCGGCCGGGGCCGAGCGAGCCGGGCAGCCCCTGCTCGACCCAGAACATCTGCGCGCGCGTCGGCAGCTGGAAGCCCAGCGACCCGATCACGGGTGAGCTCTGCAGCCAGCCGCCGCTGGGCGTGACGGACACGACGTTGCCGTGCCGGTCGACGACGTCGAGGTGGCACGTGTCGCCGCGGACCGTCCCGTCACGTCCCACGGCGGGGTCCGTCCCGGTGTCGCTCGGGGCGAACGTCGGCTCGCCCGCGCCCGCGACCGCGTGGCGGCTCCCGGACGTGGAGCCCGACGCGCGGCGTGCGCGCTCGACCTCGGCGTGCACGCGTGCGGGGAGGCGTGGCTCGACGCCGTCCGGGCTGCCGGGTCGCAGCTCGTCGGACGCGTCGGCGTCGATGAGCTCGCGGCGCCGGGCGGCGTAGCCGGGGGAGAGGAGTGCGTCGATCGGGACGTCGGTGTGGTCCGGGTCCCCGTACCAGGCGTCGCGGTCGGCGAACGCGAGCTTCGCGCCCTCGACCACGGCGTGCACGAGCTCGGCGGAACCGGGCCGGGTGTCCGCGAGGTCCGTGCCGTCGAGGAGGGCGAGCTGTTGGAGCAGCACCGGGCCCTGACCCCAGGGGCCGGTCTTGGCGATGGTCCGGCCGGCGAAGTCGAGAGTCGCGGGGCGCTCCTCGCGGACGCGCCAGCCGGCGAGGTCGGCGCGGCTCAGCAGCCCCCGGTGCGCGCGCCCGGTCGAGTCGACGACGCTGCGGGAGGAGGACGCCGCGATCGCGTCGGCGACGAAGCCCTCGTAGAACGCACTGCGGGCGGCCTCGATCTGCGCGTCGCGGTCCGGCCCGGCGGCCTCGGCCTCGTGCACCAGCCGCTCGAGCGTGCGTGCCAGGTCGGGGTTGCTGAAGCGGCTCATGGGGGCGGGGACTCGCCCGCCGGGGAGGTAGACCTCTGCCGAGGTGGGCCAGTGCTCGCTGAACATGTCGGCGACGCGCGCGATCGTCGCCGACGCCTGCGCCAGGAGCGGGTACCCGTGCCTGGCGTAGCCGATCGCCGGTGCGAGGACGTCCGCGACCCGCCAGGTGCCGTACCTGGCGAGCAGGTCCATCCAGGTGCCGAAGGCGCCGGGGACGACGGCGGCGAGCAGCCCGGTGCCGGGCACGTGGTCGAGGCCGAGGTCGGCGAAGGCCTGCGCGGTGGCGGCGGCGGGCGCAGGCCCCTGCCCGGCAAGGACGAACGGCTCGCCCGACGGCGCCAGGCAGCCGATGACGGGCACGTCGCCGCCGAGACCGTTGAGGTGCGGCTCGACGACGTGGAGGACCATGCCCGTGGTCACGGCAGCGTCGAACGCGTTGCCACCCTGCTCGAGCACGGCCATGCCGCTCTGCGACGCGAGCCAGTGGGTCGACGCCACCATGCCGTGCGTCCCGACGATCTCGGGTCGGGTGGTGAAGGCGGGAGAGGTCACGCCCGGCATGGTCGCACCTCGCGCGCCGGAGCGCCGACGGCGCGCGGCTCCGCTGCTCGTTTTGGTGGGACCGGTGCACTCGGGTAGAGTTCCCCGCCGGTACGAGGTCCGGATCTGGGACGTGCGTGAGCACGGACGGATCGGGCCGGATACCCCATGGGGTATGGTGTAATTGGCAGCACGAGTGATTCTGGTTCACTTAGTCTAGGTTCGAGTCCTGGTACCCCAGCGTTCATCGCGCGCTGCGACAGTGGTCATCGGCCCGGTGAACATGCTGTAAGGTTTCCGAGTCCCGATCCCTTCCGGGGGTCAGGAATCGCTAGGCCCCCATCGTCTAGTGGCCTAGGACGCCGCCCTCTCACGGCGGTAACAGGGGTTCGAATCCCCTTGGGGGTACGGAAGAGGCCCGGTCACCACTGGTGACCGGGCCTCCGTCATGTCCGGGCTACTCCGCGGTGCGGCGCAGGACCTCGGTGAGGCGGTTGGCGGCCGCGACGACGGCGCCCGCGTGCAGGCGGCCGGGCTGGCGGCTCAGCCGCTCGACCGGGCCGGAGATCGACACGGCGGCGACGACGCGTCCCGACGGCCCGCGCACCGGGGCGGACACGGAGGCCACGCCGGCCTCGCGCTCGGAGACCGACTGGGCCCAGCCGCGACGTCGGACGCCCGAGAGGATCGTCGCCGTGAACTTGGCGCCCTGCAGACCGCGGTGCAGACGGTCCGGCTCCTCCCAGGCCAGGAGGATCTGGGCGGCGGAGCCCGCCTGCATGGTCAGCGTGGCGCCGACCGGGATCGAGTCGCGCAGGCCGATCGGCCGCTCGGCAGCCGCGACGCAGATGCGCTGGTCGCCCTGACGGCGGTACAGCTGCGCGCTCTCGTTGCAGTGGTCGCGCAGCGCGGCGAGCACGGGGTTGGCCGCGGCCAGCAGGCGGTCCTCGCCCGCTGCCGTGCTCAGCTCGGACAGGCGTGGGCCGAGCACGAACCGGCCCTGCATGTCCCGTGCGACGAGGCGGTGGTGCTCGAGGGCGACGGCCAGTCGGTGCGCGGTCGGTCGGGCAAGATGGGTGGCGGCGACGAGCTGCGCGAGCGTCGCAGGTCCGGCCTCCAGGGCACTGAGTACCGAGGCGGCCTTGTCCAGGACGCCGACTCCGCTAGAGTTGTCCATAGGTCGATATTGGCGTCTCGCGCACTGAGACGCAAGTGACGCGGCCGAATTGACCTCGGGGACCACCCGGGTGGACGACTGGAAGGAACGCTCATGGCCGGCACGCTGGCGGAGAAGGTCTGGGACGCGCACATCGTGCGCCGCGGCACCGAGGGCGCACCCGACCTCCTCTACATCGACCTGCACCTGGTGCACGAGGTGACCAGTCCGCAGGCCTTCGAGGGGCTCCGGCTCGCCGGGCGCCCGGTCCGCCGGCCCGACCTGACGATCGCGACCGAGGACCACAACACCCCGACGCTCGACATCGACCGGCCGATCGCCGACCTCACGAGCCGCACGCAGATCCAGACGCTGCGCAACAACGCCGCCGAGTTCGGCGTCCGCCTCCACTCGCTCGGCGACGCCGACCAGGGGATCGTCCACCAGGTCGGCCCTCAGCTCGGCCTGACCATGCCCGGCCTCACCGTGGTCTGCGGCGACTCGCACACCTCCACCCACGGCGCGTTCGGCGCGCTCGCGTTCGGCATCGGCACGAGCGAGGTCGAGCACGTCCTGGCCACGCAGACCCTGCCGCTCGCGCCCTTCAAGACGATGGCGATCACGGTCGACGGCACGCTGCCGCCCGGCACGACGTCGAAGGACATCATCCTCGCGATCATCGCCAAGATCGGCACCGGTGGCGGCCAGGGCTACGTGCTCGAGTACCGCGGCGAGGCGATCCGTGCGCTGTCGATGGAGGCGCGCATGACCATCTGCAACATGTCGATCGAGGCGGGCGCACGCGCCGGCATGATCGCGCCCGACGAGACGACCTTCGAGTACCTCAAGGGCCGTCCCCACGCGCCCGAGGGCGCCGACTGGGACGCGGCCGTCGACTACTGGCGCACGCTGCGCTCCGACGACGACGCGGTGTTCGACGCCGAGGTGGTCCTCGAGGCGTCCGACCTCGAGCCGTTCGTGACGTGGGGCACCAACCCGGGCCAGGGCCTGCCGCTCTCCGCGAGCGTCCCGGTGCCCGCCGAGATCGCCGACGAGAACGAGCGCGTGGCCGCCGAGCGCGCGCTCGAGTACATGGGCCTGACGCCCGGCACGCCGCTGCGGCAGATCCCGGTCGACACCGTCTTCATCGGCTCGTGCACCAACGGGCGGATCGAGGACCTGCGCTCCGTCGCCAAGGTGGTCCGCGGGCGCAAGAAGGCCGACTCGGTGCGCGTGCTCGTCGTGCCGTCGTCCGCCCGGGTGCGCCTGCAGGCCGAGGCCGAGGGGCTCGACCAGATCTTCCTCGACTTCGGTGCGGAGTGGCGCAACGCCGGCTGCTCGATGTGCCTCGGCATGAACCCCGACCAGCTCGCGCCCGGTGAGCGCAGCGCGTCGACGTCGAACCGCAACTTCGAGGGCCGGCAGGGCAAGGGCGGGCGCACCCACCTCGTGTCCCCCCTCGTCGCCGCCGCGACAGCGATCCGGGGGACCCTGTCCTCGATCGCCGACCTCGGCCCGGACGTCGTCGCGCCCGACGGGAGCCCGCTCACGGACTCCCACGCCGACATGCAGCCGGCCTGACCCGACGCCCCGGAGGAGAGAACCACCATGGAGAAGTTCGCCCAGCACACCGGCGTCGGGGTCCCGCTGCGACGCAGCAACGTCGACACGGACCAGATCATCCCGGCCGTCTACCTCAAGCGCGTGACCCGCACGGGCTTCGAGGACGCGCTCTTCGCGGCGTGGCGCGGCGACCCCGAGTTCGTGCTCAACCAGGACGCCTACCGCCCGGGCTCCGTCCTCGTCGCAGGCCCCGACTTCGGCACCGGCTCGTCCCGTGAGCACGCCGTGTGGGCGCTCAAGGACTACGGCTTCCGCGCCGTCCTCTCGCCTCGCTTCGCCGACATCTTCCGGGGCAACTCCGGGAAGCAGGGGCTCCTCGCCGCCCAGGTCGCGCAGGAGGACATCGAGCTCATCTGGAAGGTCCTCGAGACGCACCCCGGCACCGAGGTGACCGTCGACCTCGTCGCGAAGCAGGCGCGCTGCGCCGACGTCGTGGTGCCCATCCACGTCGACGACTACACGCGCTGGCGGCTCATGGAGGGCCTCGACGACATCGGCCTGACCTTGCAGCACGAGGCCGAGATCACCGAGTTCGAGTCCCGGCGCGAGCCGTGGCGTCCCCTGACCCTGCCGGCCAAGCACCTGCCGCCGGTCGAGATCGTGGCCGCGCGCCCCGTCGTGCCGACCCTGCCCACGGGTGACGACGCGCTCGTCTGACCACGCAGGACCGAGGACCGCCCGCGCCCGAGGCTCCCGCACTCAGGCGTCGGGCGGCCCCTGACGGATGCGCGCCAGCAAGGCTTCGGGTGTGGCCCGAGCCGGGTCCCACCGGGCCTCGATCCACCAGGTCACCCCGGCGGACGCCCGGGCGGCGACGTGATCGCGTGCAGCCGCCGGGTCCTCGGGCAGCACGCCCTCGAGGACGACCTCGAAGCCCTCGACGCCGTCAAGGCCGGCGGCGGTCCGCCGCTCGCGCAGCCACGCGACCGCGTCCTCGACCTCACGGGCCTCGAGGGGCTCGTCCCCGCCGATGCGCTGGAGCACCGCGCCGTCCCAGCGCGCGGCACGCCCCATCGAGCGCTCCGACCCGACGCCCGCCACGGGCCACACCGGGATGCGTGGCGTCTGCACCGGCCGCGGGGCGATCAGCACGTCCTCGACCGTGTGGTGGCGCCCCGCGTACGAGAAGGGCTCGCCGGTCCAGGCGAGCTCGAGGATGGCGAGCGCGTCGTCGAGGCGCTCAGCACGTTCGCGCGCACCGAGCGCCTCGCCGCTCACGCGCGAGAAGCCCGCGTCGTCCAGGACGCCGAGCCCGACGGGGAGCACCAGCCGCCCGCCCGAGAGGTGGTCGACGGTCAGCGCCTCGCGCGCGACCTTCCAGGGCCGCCGGCGGGCGAGCGCGAACACGAGCGCGCCGAGCCGGATGCGTTCCGTGACCCCCGCGGCCGCGCCGAGCAGGACCCACGGGTCCCAGGTGTCCGCGGGCGCGATGCTGATGCCGTCCCAGGTGAAGAACCCGTCCCACCCGTGCTCCTCGGCCTCGCGGGCCATCTCGAGCTGCTGCGCGACGGTGCCGAAGCTGCCGACGAAGCCGAACCTCATGGTGCCTCCCGTGTCGTGCCCGTTCCCGGTGGGTGCCACCGGCGCCGCTCGTGACCGCCTCACGCTAGGACGGACCCCTGACACGAGGGCGCGCCGGGCCCCTCACCAGGCGACATGACGTACCCCCTCGGGTAGGCGACGATAGGGGGATGCGAGACGTCCTCCAGATCCACGGTGGCACCCCCCTCGAGGGTGAGATCACCGTCCGCGGTGCCAAGAACTTCGTCTCGAAGGCGATGGTCGCGGCCCTGCTCGGCGACGGGCCGAGCGAGCTCCGCAACGTCCCGGTGATCCGCGACGTCGCCGTGGTGACCGGGCTCCTCGAGCTGCACGGCGTGACCGTGACGGCCGACCAGGCGGCTGGCGTCCTCACCCTCGACCCGCGCAACGTCGAGTCGGCGCACGTCGCGGACATCGACGCGCACGCCGGCTCGAGCCGCATCCCGATCCTCTTCTGCGGCCCGCTCCTGCACCGGCTGGGGGAGGCGTTCATCCCCGACCTCGGCGGGTGCCGCATCGGCGACCGGCCGATCAACTACCACCTCGACATCCTGCGCCAGTTCGGTGCGGTGGTGGAGAAGCGCGAGCAGGGCATCCACATCCGGGCCCCGCGCGGGCTCCAGGGCACCAAGATCGAGCTGCCCTACCCGAGCGTCGGTGCCACGGAGCAGCTCCTCCTGACGGCCGTGCGGGCGGACGGTCTCACCGAGCTCTCGAACGCCGCCATCGAGCCGGAGATCCTCGACCTGATCAACGTGCTCCAGAAGATGGGCGCGATCATCTCGGTCGACACGGACCGCGTGATCCGCATCGAGGGCGTGCCGCGGCTCAGCGGCTACCGGCACACCGCGCTCTCGGACCGGATCGAGGCCGCCTCGTGGGCGTCGGCGGCGCTCGCCACCCGCGGCGACATCATGGTGCGGGGCGCGACCCAGCCCGAGATGACGACGTTCCTCAACACCTTCCGCAAGGTCGGTGGCGAGTTCGAGGTGGACGACGCCGGCATCCGGTTCTTCCACCCGGGAGGCGACCTCCGCTCGATCGTCCTGGAGACGGACGTGCACCCGGGGTTCATGACGGACTGGCAGCAGCCGCTCGTCGTCGCCCTGACGCAGGCCAAGGGCCTGTCGATCGTCCACGAGACGGTCTACGAGAACCGCTTCGGCTTCACCGACGCGCTCGTGGGCATGGGCGCGACCATCCAGGTGTACCGGGAGTGCCTCGGCGGGCACGCGTGCCGGTTCGGCCAGCGCAACTTCTACCACTCGGCCGTCATCTCGGGCCCGACGCCCCTGGCGGCCGCGGACATCGAGGTCCCCGACCTGCGGGGCGGCTTCAGCCACCTGATCGCCGCCCTGGCGGCCAAGGGCACGTCGGCCGTGAGCGGCATCGGCCTGATCGACCGCGGCTACGAGCACTTCACCGAGAAGCTCGCGGCGCTCGGCGCCGAGTTCAGCAGGGACTGACGGCCCGACCCGATCGGCGGGGCGGGCGGGCGACCGGGCGCGGCGCCCCGCCCGCCCTCCTGCCGGGCGGCCGGTAGCATCGGCTCCCGTGCCAGCCCCTGTGCGTTCGAACCGTGCCTACCGCAACGTCGCGAGGATCGTGCGCCCGTTCCTCTTCGCGGTCACGCGGCGGGACTGGCGCGGTGGCGAGAACATGCCGAAGGACCGCGGGTTCATCGCGGCCGGCAACCACATGACGAACATCGACCCCCTGACGTTCGCGCACTACCTGTACGACCACGGGTTTGCCCCGAAGATCCTCGCGAAGTCGTCGCTGTTCCCCATCCCGATCCTCGGGCCGACGCTGCGTGCGACGGGCCAGATCCCCGTGTACCGGAACACTGCCGAGGCCGGGAAGTCCCTCCAGGCCGCCGTCGCGGCGCTCGAGGCCGGCGAGTGCGTCGCCGTCTTCCCGGAGGGGACGCTGACCCGCGAGCCCGACCTGTGGCCGATGGCCGGCAAGACCGGGGTCGCACGCCTCGCCCTGACCACGCGTGCGCCGGTGATCCCGATCGCCCAGTGGGGGCCCCAGGACCTGCTCGGCCGGTACAAGAAGCTCTTCAAGCCGTTCCCCCGCAAGAAGGTCACCGTCGTCGCCGGCCCGCCCGTCGACCTCTCCGACCTCTACGACCGCCCGCAGGACACCGTCGTGCTGCGTGAGGCGACCGAGCGGGTCATGGCTGCGATCACCGCCCTCCTCGAGGACATCCGCGGTGAGAAGGCGCCGACGGAGCGCTTCGTGTGGCGGAGCACCGACGGCGGCGCCAGATGACCGTCCAGCCCGGCCGTGCGGCGGTGCTCGGCACCGGCAGCTGGGGGACGACGTTCGCTGCGGTCCTGGCCGACGCAGGGCGCGACGTGACGCTGTGGGGTCGGCGCCCCGAGGTGTGCGAGCAGATCACGACGCTGCACCGCAACGACGCCTACCTGCCCGGCGTGCAGCTCCCCGACGCCGTGCGCGCCACGACCGACACGGCGCAGGCCTTGCGCGGCGCCGAGATCGTCGCCGTCGCGATCCCCGCGCAGAGCGTGCGGGCGACCCTGGAGCCCCTCGCGGGGCTGATCGAGCCCGACGCGCTCGTCGTCTCGCTCATGAAGGGCGTCGAGCTGAGCTCTGACCGGCGCATGAGCGAGGTCGTCGCGCAGGCCCTCGACGTGCCCGCCGAGCGCATCGCAGTCGTCTCGGGGCCGAACCTTGCGCGGGAGATCGCCGAGCGGCAGCCCACCGCGACGGTCGTGGCCTCGACGAGCGAGGAGACGGCCCGTCGCGTCGCTGCCGCGTGCGCCTCGTCGTACTTCCGCCCCTACACGAACGACGACGTCGTGGGCGTCGAGCTGTGCGGCGCGGTCAAGAACGTCATCGCCGTCGCCGTCGGCATCGCGCAGGGGAGCGGGTTCGGCCACAACACGATGGCGACGGTCATCACGCGCGGGCTCGTGGAGATCACGCGCCTCGGCCTCGCGCTCGGTGCGGACGCCGAGACGTTCTCGGGGCTCGCCGGCATGGGTGACCTGGTCGCGACGTGCGCGTCGCCCCTGTCCCGCAACCACACGCTCGGCGTCCACATCGGCCAGGGCATGTCGCTGGCCGAGGCCGTCGCGGCCACGGGCGGCACCGCCGAGGGCGTGAAGTCCTCGACGTCGGTGCTCGAGCTCGCCGGGACGGTCGGCGTCGAGATGCCCATCACCGCGGCAGTCGTCGCGGTCCTGCACCACGGCCTGCCCGTCTCCGAGATGGCGCAGCTCCTCCTCGCGCGGCCCCACAAGGCCGAGGGCGTCTGACCGCAGGTCAGCGCTGCGCGAGCCCGTCCAAAGCCGCGCGCAGGTCGGCCCACAGGTCCTCGACGTCCTCGACGCCCACGGACAGGCGCAGCAGGTCGTCGGGCACGGTCGGGGACTCGGTGGGGAAGCGGCGGCGGCGCTCGAGGCTCGACTCGACGCCACCCAGGCTCGTCGCGGGCAGCCACAGCCGCACGGCCTCGACGACGGCGTCCGCGCCCTCGGCCCCGCCGCTCGGGCGCAGGCCGATGATCGAGCCGTACCCGTCCAGCAGACGGGTCGCACGCTCGTGGCCAGGGTCGCCCGGGAGGCTCGGGTGCCGCACCTCGAGGACCGCGGGGTGGGCGGCGAGGCGCTCGGCCAGCACGCGCGCGTTGTGCTGGGACCGCTCGACCCGCAGGGCGAGCGTGCGCAGGCCACGCAGCGCGAGCCACACCTCCCAGGGGCCGGCGACCGCGCCGTGCACGGTCCGGTAGCCGTGCAGGCGGCCCCGCAGGGCGGCGTCCGCGGTGACCACGGCGCCGAGCACGACGTCCGAGTGCCCCGCGAGGTACTTGGTGACCGAGTGCACGACGACGTCCGCCCCGTGCTCGAGGGGACGCTGCCCGAGCGGCGTCGCGAACGTGTTGTCGACGACCACGAGCGCACCGGCGGCGTGCGCGCCCGCGACGAGGGCGGGGAGGTCGGCGACCTCGAGCATCGGGTTGGTGGGCGACTCGACCCACAGCATCGCGGCCACGTCGCCGCCGTGCCCGGCTGCGTCGCCCCGCACGGCCGCGAGCACGGCGTCGGTGTCCGCGATGTCGACGGCCTCCACGCGCAGACCCGTGCGCTCGCCGAGGTCCGCGGCGAGCGCCGCGGTCATCTGATAGGCGTGCCGCGGCATGACCAGGCGCCCGCCGGCCGGGACCAGCGACAGCGCGGCGGCGATCGCCGCCATGCCCGAGCCGAGGACGAGCGCCGGCAGGGGGCTCCGTTCGAGCAGCCCGAGCGCCTCCTCGAACGGCTCCCACGTCTCCGTGCCGTTGCGCGCGTAGAACTTCTCACCAGGCCCAGGGGTGCCCGTCGAGACGTACGTCGAGGACAGCACGACGGCCGGGTTGACGGGGTCGCCAGGGGTCCGCGCGGGCCGGCCGGCGGTCACGGCGAGCGTCGCGGGGGACACCTCGGGGGTGTCGTCGGGGCCTGTGCGGGGACGGTGGTCGGTCACCTCTGGAGCCTAACGGCGGCCGGCAGGTGAGCCCGGCGGCCGGGTGCTAGCCTCGTCCGCGTGCTGACGGTCTTGGCGGGGGACGTGCTCGCCGACCGGGTCGGCGGCTCCGAGCCGCGCGTGCTCGCCCTCCACGGCTGGGCCCGCTCGGGGGCCGACTTCGCGCGGATCCTCGAGGGCACCGACGGCCTCGCCGTGCACCTCGCGGGCTTCGGCACCACGGCCGAGCCGCCCGAGGTCTGGGGGAGCGTCGACTACGCGGAGCAGCTCGCCGCAGCGCTTGCCGGCACCGGGCCGTACGTCGTCGTCGGTCACTCGTTCGGCGGCCGCGTGGCCGTCCGGCTCGCCGCGCGGCACCCGGAGCTCGTGGCCTCCCTCGTGCTCACGGGCGTCCCGCTCGTGCGTGCGACGCCGCCGCCACGCCCGCGGCTGAGCCTCCGGCTCGCGAAGCGCCTGCACGCGGCCCACCTGCTGCCCTCCGGCGTCGTCGACCGGCTGCGCCGCTCGGGCGGCTCGGCGGACTACCAGGCGGCGCACGGCGTGATGCGCGGGGTCCTCGTGCGTGTCGTCGGGGAGGACTACCGCGACGACCTCGCGCGCGTCACCGTCCCGGTGCACATGGTCTGGGGCGAGCTCGACGACGCCGCCCCGGTCGCGGGGGCGAGGCTCGCAGCCGAGCTGCTGCCCGACGCCGCGCTGACCGTCGTCCCTGGTGCCGGCCACCTGCTCGAGGGTCGCCTCGAGGCGGACGTGCGCACGACGCTGCTCGAGGCGCTCGCGCACACCCCTGCTCCCGGGGGCGACGCGTGAGCGACACCCTGACGGGCCTGCTCGTCGCGCTCCTGTGCGTCGCCGCGCTCGCCGCGACCGGCCTGAGGTGGCTGCGCGTCGCGCAGCGCGAGCACTACATCGGCGGTCGCGCACGCCGCATCGCCGGCCTCTGGCTCTCCCGCTCCCGTGCCGACCTCGCGCTGGCCACCGCCGCCGCCGTGCTCGCGCTCGTCGCGTGCGTGCGCCCCCTCGGGTGGGGCGCCACCGCGGCGGGCCTCGCCGGCGCGGCGCTCGCCGTCGTGCTCCCGCGTGGCCTCGGGATCCGCGGACGCACCTCGCGCCTGAGCTGGACCAGCCGGCTGCGGCGGCTCGCGATCGCCTGGGCCCTGCTGAACGTCGCCCTGGGGACGCTGCTGGCCTGGCTCCTCGGCCCGGCGTCGCTCGCCGTGCTCGTCGTGGGCGCTCCGCTGACCCTCGACGTCGCGCTCGCCGTGATGGAGGTCGTCGAGAAGCGGCTCTCGGCCCCCTTCGTCGCGCAGGCGCAGCGGCGGCTCGCCCGCATCCGACCGCAGGTCGTCGCCGTCACAGGCTCGTACGGCAAGACGTCGACCAAGGGGTACATCGCGCACCTCCTGAGCGCGAGCACGGCCGTCGTCGCGTCGCCCGCGAGCTTCAACAACCGGCTCGGGCTCTCCCGCGCGGTCAACGACGGGCTCGTCGAGGGCACCGAGGTGTTCGTCGCCGAGATGGGCACGTACGGCCCGGGCGAGATCCGCGAGCTGTGCACGCTGTTCCCGCCCGACGTCGCGGTCATCACGACGATCGGCGAGGCGCACCTCGAACGCATGCGCACCACGCAGACGATCCTCGCGGCGAAGTCGGAGATCACGGAGCGCGCGCGCACCGTGGTGCTGCCGATCGACACCCCGGAGCTCGCCGGTCTCGCGGACCGCTGCCGTGACGCGGGCAAGCGGGTCGTGACCGTCTCGGTCCGTGAGGCGGCCGAGCCCGCCCCAGCGGTCGCCGACGCCGACGTCGTCGTGGACCTGGCAGCGGGGACCGTCGACGTCCGCGGGCCCGAGGGCCCGGTCACCCTGACGGTCGGCGAGGGCGTCGCGCACGGCGTCAACCTCGGGGTCGCCCTCGGCGTCGCGCTCGCGGTCGGCGCCGACCTCGCACCCGTGGGCGCCCGCCTGCGTGCCCTTCCCCGGGCTGCCCACCGGGCCGAGGTCCAGGACCCGGGCACCGGCCTGCTCGTCGTGGACGACACGTACAACGCGAACCCCATCGGCGCGCGGGCCGCACTCGACGAGGCCGCCGCGCTCGCCCAGGCACGCGGCGGCAGGCTCGTCGTCGTGACGCCCGGCATCGTCGAGCTCGGGCCCGTCCAGCACGTCCGGAACGCTGACTTCGCACGCGCAGCGGCGGACGCCGGCGCCCACCTCGTGGTCGTGGGGCGGACCAACCGTGCGGCCCTGCTCGAGGGTGCGCTCGCGGGCGGGGCGAGCGTCGACGTCGTGGACCAGCGGTCCCAGGCGGTCCCCGTCGCGACGTCGGCGGCGGGTGAGCAGGGCGTCATACTCTACGAGAACGATCTTCCGGACCACTACCCCTGATCGGTGGCCCGCACTCCGCAACGACCCATGAGGTGATGGTTGGCGATGTCCGAACGCTCGAGCTGGGCCGTCGTGTTCGGGGGACCCTCCCCTGAGCACGAGATCTCGATCCTGACCGGTCTGCAGAGCGAGCGGGTCCTGACCCGTGCGGGTGAGCACGTGATCCCGCTGTACTGGGCGCCCACCGGCGGATGGTTCCAGGTGCCGCTCGGCACCGAGGCCCGCGACTACCTCGAGGGCGTCCCGTCGGGTGCCAAGCCCGTGGAGATCCGCCTCGGCGCGGACCCGGGGCTCTTCGTCAAGGGGCGCCTGCGCTCCGAGCGTCTCGAGGTCGACGCCGCGCTGAGCTCGCTGCACGGCGGCCTGGGCGAGGGCGGCGGCTTCGCGGGGCTCTTCGCGCTCCTCGGCGTCCCCGCCACCGGGTCGAGCGTGTACGCGTCCGCCCTGGGCATGGACAAGCTCGCGTTCGGCGGGGTCATGGCCGTCGCGGGGATCCCGTCGCTCCCGCGCGTCGGCCTCGAGGCCGACGTCGAGCCCCCGTTCGCCGGGCCGTACATCGTCAAGCCCCGGTTCGGCGGGTCGTCGATCGGCATCGAGATCGTCGACGACGTCGCGGCCGCGCGTGCCGTGGCCCGCAGCAGCACGCACCTGCGCGCCGGCGCGGTCCTCGAGCCGTTCCGGCGCGACCTCGTCGACCTCAACATCTCCTTCCGCACCGCGCCCTCGCTCGAGGTGTCGGACCTCGAGCGGCCGCTCCGCGCGGCCGACGGCGGCGTCTACTCGTATGCGGAGAAGTACCTGGCCGGCCAGGCCGGCGAAGGCGCGGGGCTGTCGACCGCGCCCCGCGAGATGCCCGCCCAGGTGCCCGACCAGGTCACGGCCCTCGCCGGGGACCTGGCGCGGCGCGTGGCCGTCGCGACCGGCCTGACCGGCGTGGTCCGGGTCGACTTCCTCTACGACCCGCAGACCCACGACCTGTACGTCAACGAGGTCAACTCGGTGCCGGGGGCGATGGCCCTGTACCTGTGGGCCTCCAAGCACCCTGCCGCCGAGGTGCTCCGCGACGCCCTCGTCGAGGCCCGGGACGCGGGCGTCGCATCCGTGGCGAGCGGCTTCGGCTCCGGGGCGGCGCTGCGTGCGGCCGGTGGGATCTCCGGCAAGCTCGTCGGCCTCGAGGGCCCCCGCGCCTGATCATCGGCAGCGACGTCGGGCGCCTCGACGGTGCCCGACGTCGTCGTGCCAGGTCGTGGGTCAGGCCCGTTCGCGCGTCAGGGCCCCGCGCGCCGGTCCGGCGCGCAGACCGCCGGTCAGGCCTGGGCGCGCAGGTGGGCCTTGAGCAGCAGGTCGGCGAGCAGACGACCCAGGGGCCGGCCCACCTCGGCCGCGGCGAGCGGCAGCACCGACGTCTCCGTGAGCCCGGGTGAGATCGCCGCCTCGAGGAACCAGGGGGTTCCCGCCTCGTCGACGATGAGGTCGGTGCGGGAGATGTCACGCAGGCCCAGGACCTCGTGGGTGAGCTCCGCGGCCCGGGCGGCCGCCGCGAGCGCCTCGGCCGGCAGGGGAGCGGGCAGCGCGATCGTGATGAGGTCCGCGCTGTAGCGCGCCTCGAAGGAGAACGGCGACACGTCGGGGTTCTGGAACTCGGCCGGCGGCAGCGCCGTCGGGTGCTCGTCCTCGACGACGACCGTCTCGATCGTCTGACCCGCGACGTACTTCTCGATGAGCGCGACGCCGCCGAACGTGAAGCACCGCACGAGTGCGGCGGGAAGGTCGGCCGCGTCCTCGACGAGGCTCATCCCGAGCGTCGACCCGCTGGTCGCGGGCTTCACGACGACGGGCAGGCCGAGGTGCTGCGTGACGTTGCGCACGATCTGGGTCGGCGAGAGCTCACGGAACGAGCGTGCGGACACGGCCACCCACGGCGGCGTCGCGAGGCCCGCGCGCGACATGAGCACCTTCGCGACGACCTTGTCCCAGGCGAGGTGGCACGACGACGGCGGCGACCCGACGTACGGGAGGCCGATGAGCTCGAGCGCCGTCTGGAGGGAGCCGTCCTCGCCGCTCGCACCGTGCACCGCGATGTACGCCGCGTCGATGTGGTCGGCCGCGAGGCGGTCCAGGAGGGACTCGTCGGCGTCGTACAGCGCCGCGTCGACACCCGCCTGCCCGAGGGCGTAGAGGGCGCGCCGGCCCGAGCGCATCGAGACCTCACGCTCGTTCGACAGCCCCCCGGCGATCACTGCGACACGTTCGAGCTCGGTCTTCACCGGGGCGGTCCCTTCGTCGTCGTCCGTTCCATGATCCTACGGGCCCACGCGTGGGCGCTGCCGGGGCTACAGGCAGGTCCGCGTCTGCTCGACCTGCGCGATCGCGGGCCCGAGGTCGAGCAGGAAGGAGGTGGACCTCGTGGACGTGACCGAGGCCGGCACCTGCACCTCGACGGCGGGGGAGCGGCCGTAGGTCGTGAACGTCCACGGCGCGGACCCGTCCTCGTCGGCCTCCCCGGGGACGGCCACCCAGTCGACCGACGCGCGCTCGTCCTCGGCCGTGACGCAGTGGTCGGTCGTCGGCGCCGGGGGCTCGACGCCGCACCGCAAGGTCACCGGGTCGGCCCTGTCACCCCACGCCACGGTGGCCTGGCTGCCGGTCTCCAGCCGCTCGAGGTCGCCGAGGTCCACGGGGAGCGCGAGCACGACGTCCGCGCAGAGCGGCTCCGCGGCATGGGGCGCGACCGGGACGACCACGGGCTGCGAGCACCCCGCGAGGGCCGCGGCGGCGAGCAGGGAACCCACCAGCGACGTCGCAGGACGCACGGCACGACGCCGTGACGGGGGTGGCGGGGAGGCCGGCAGCACGCGCTCCACGGTAGCCGCCGTGGCACGGCCGCCGGACCACGGTGCCGCGCCTCGGTAGCGTTGCGCGCGTGGACAGCACCGAGACCGACGACGTCCGTCCGACGCCCGGCACGGCCGCCGGGCCCACGGTCGCGGACCTGGGTGAGGACGCCCTGCTCGCCCAGGTGTTCCCGCTGCTCCCTGCGGGCGCCGGCACGTCCGTCGGCCCCGGCGACGACGCCGCCGTGCTCGCCGCCCCGGACGGCCGTGTCGCGATCTCGACCGACGTGCTCGTGGAGGGGCGCCACTTCCGCCGCGACTGGTCGTCCGGCGTGGACCTCGGACGGCGGGCAGCCGTCCAGAACCTCGCCGACATCGCGGCGATGGGCGCGCGTCCGACCGCGATCGTCGTGGGCCTCGTCATCCCGGGTGACCTGCCGGCCAGGTGGGTCCTCGACCTCGCGCGGGGCCTTGCGCAGGTGTGCGGCCCGCACGGCGTGGGTGTCGTGGGCGGGGACCTCTCCGGCGGCAACGAGATCGTCGTGTCGATCACCGTGCTGGGCGACCTCGACGGCCGTGCGCCCGTCCTGCGCAGCGGCGCCCGCCCGGGCGACGTCGTGGCGCACGCCGGGGTGCGGGGCAGGTCGGCCGCCGGGCTCGCGCTCCTGACGGCCGGGGCGCACGACGCCGCGTGGGAACCTCTCGTCGCGCGCTACCTGCGGCCGGTCTCACCGCTCGCGGCGGGAGTCGAGGCCGCTCTCGCGGGCGCGTCAGCCATGCTCGACGTCTCCGACGGCCTCGTGCGCGACGCGGGACGCCTCGCCCGTGCGAGCGGTGTCGTGCTCGACCTCGACCGCCCGGAGTCGGTCTTCGCCCAGGACCTCGCGGCACTCGGGCCCGCCGCGGCGCACCTGGGCCTCGACGCCGTGGGCTGGGTGCTCACGGGAGGGGAGGACCACGGCCTGCTCGCGACGTTCCCGGCGGGAGCGGTCCTGCCCGAGCCGTTCGACCGCATCGGCACGGTGCACGCGCCCGGTGGGCGCGGGTCCGGGGGCGACGTCCTGATCTCCGGGCAGCCGTTCACCGCGGCCTCGCCCGGGTGGGACCACTTCAGGCGCGACGCCTGACACGCGTGCAGCGGGCCCGGCTCAGCCCCGGCGGTAGCGGACCGACCGGTACTCCTCGCCACCGAGCTCCTCGAGGCGCTCGACGCCGTCCGGCGAGAAGCCGCTGCGGCGGTAGAAGTGCCGGGCGCGCTCGTTCGCGGCGAGCACCCACAGGGTGACCGCGGCGCCGGGCGGCACGTCGCTCAGGAGGGTCCGCATGAGCTCGCGCGCGATGCCGTGCCCCCATGACCGCGGCTCGAGGTAGATCGTGTGGATCTGGAGCGTCGTGCGCTCGGCGTCCTCGTCGAGGCTCGGCCCCACCGAGGCGAACCCGACGACGCTGCCCTCCGACTCGGCGACCCACACCTGGGTCCCGGTCGCAGCCGCCCGCTCGAGGAGCTCGTGCCATCGTGCGGCACGGGTCTGGACGTCGAGGCCCGCAAGGTAGTCCTCGGCCACCACGCCCGTGTAGGCCTGGCGCCAGGACGCCACGTGCACGCCGGCGATCTGATCGGCGTCGTCGGCCGTCGCCGGCCGGATCACCACGTCGTCAAGGTCGTCAACCATGCGGCCACCCTGCCATCCCGATGGGCGTGAGGCCAGGGCGTTGCCCGGCTCGTGGTCCGCCGTCCGGACGCGACGAAGCCCGCGGAGACATCTCCGCGGGCTTCGTCGACGAGAGGTGCCACCGCGAGGTGGCGACGCCTCAGGCGGCGCGCTGGACCTTGCCGGCCTTGAGGCACGAGGTGCACACGTGCAGGCGCTTCGGCGAACCGGCGACGACCGCGCGCACACGCTGGATGTTCGGGTTCCAACGACGCTTGGTGCGGCGGTGGGAGTGCGAGATGCTGTGCCCGAAGCCCGGGCCCTTGCCGCAGACGTCGCAGTTGGCAGCCACGTTCTCTCTCCTGATCGTCGTGCACGCCGCGCGCTCGGGGAGAGGGCGACGAGGTGATGAGTGTCTCGGATGCGAGGTGCTCGTCGCTGCCAGAACGGGCCGGCGGGGACGAACGCTCGGGTGCCCGGGCGTGACCAGGCAACCTCGATAGGGTAGCCGATCGACGGGCTGGCCCCAAACGGGAGCGCCCGTGGACCGTCGCGAGGGCCCGACGCCCCCGCGACGGGCCCGGTGGCCCGGTGGGCCCGGTCGCACGGCCGGTCGAGGCGAGGGAGGTGGCTGGTGCACGGTCCTGTGCCCGGTGCGGTGACCGTCGACGCCGCCGTCCTGCGCACCTGGGTCCGTCTGGCCGCGGGACGCCTCGACGAGCACCGTGCGGCGCTCGACCGCCTCAACGTGTTCCCCGTCGCGGACGCAGACACGGGGACCAACCTCTACCTCACGCTCGCCGAGGCGTCCGCGGCGGTGGGGACGCCCGCAGACGGCGCCACGGTCGCGCGCACGGCCCGCGACCTGGCGCGGGGAGCCCTCGTCGGTGCCCGCGGCAACTCCGGGGTCATCGTGAGCCAGTACGTCGGCGCGCTCCTGCGGGCCGTCGCGCGGGGTCTGCCGGCCGCCATCGGCCCGGGCTCCGGGGACCCCATCAGCGTCGACATCACGCCCGGGGCGCTCGCGAACGGCCTGAGGGAGGCCACCGCAGCCGCCTACGGCGCCGTCACGCAGCCCGTCGAGGGCACCGTGCTCACGGTGGCCGCCGCGGTGGACGGCGCCGTCGGACGAGCAGTGGAGCCGTACGAGGCCGGGGAGCCCCACGAGGCTGGGGCGCGCCCGGTGGCGTCGGTGGCCGAGGTCCTGCGCGCGGGCCTCGACGCGGGTTACGTCGCGCTCGAGCGCACGCCCGACCAGCTCCCCGCGCTGCACGCGGCGGGCGTCCTCGACGCGGGCGGTCTGGGGCTCCTCATCGTCCTCGAGGCGCTGGCCGAGGCGCTCGACAGGGAGCCCGAGCGCGGCGAGCGGCGCGGGCCCGACCGGACGCGAGGGCTCGAGAGCCGTGCGGGTGGCCGCACGGTGCGTGCGCTGCGCACCCGACCCGGTGCGCCGTGCCCCGAGGCGCACGCCGCTCCGGGCACGGGGCCCGGCGAGGCGCACGCCGCATCGTGCGAGCACCCTGGGCCGGGCACCGGGACGCCGGCCGCCCGCGGCGTCGGGCCCGGGGAGTTCGAGGTCATGTACGTCGTCGAGGGGCCGACGGGACCGGCATCCCCTGGGACCGCCGCCACCGAGCACGGCACGTCGCCCGAGGCCCCGTCGAAGGACTCCTCCGCGGACGGCGTCGCGAGCGCCCTGCGGCGCGGGCTCGCGCTGGTCGGCGAGTCCGTGGCGGTGGTCGGCGGCGACGACCTGTGGCAGGCGCACGTCCACACCGACCGACCTCTCGACGCGCTGCGTGTACCCGGCGTCGTCGGGGCGCGGGCCTCGCAGATCCGGGTCCGCCACCTCGCCGAGCAGGCGGGGGTCCACGTGGGCACCCCGCCCGGGCTGGGGCTCGTGGTGGTCACCACGGCGCCGGGCCTCGTGGCCGACCTGGCGCGCGCCGGAGCCGTCGTGGTCCTCGCGCCCGAGGGCGGCGCCGGCGTCGGTGCGGAGGTGGGCCGTGCCGTCGACGACACGGGTGCCGCGCGCGTCCTGGTGCTCGCCGCCGTCGACGTCCCGACGTCGCGCACCGGCCTGGGCCCGGGTGCGCGCCTCGGGGGCCGCGCGCTGACGGTCGAGGTCCTCGACGGGCTGTCCGAGATCCAGGTCGTGGCGGGCACCGCGACCTTCGCGGAGCTCGGCGCGCGACCGACGGGCCCGCACGACGGTGCGCTCGAGGTCGTGCGTGAGGCCGTGCGTCGCGTCCGGACGACGGCCGTGGACGCGGGGCCGGACGCCGCCACGCTCGCGGACCGGGTGGCCGAGGTCGTCCTCGCCCACCTCGGAACGGGTGCACCGCTCGTGACGGTGCTCACGTCCGAGGCGACGCCGCCGTCGGTCGTCGCCGGGCTCGCCGCCGTCGGCCGCGCGCATCCTGGCGCCGACCTCGTCGTGCTGCCCGCCGGGACCCCGGGCTCGGGCGTGGTCGTCGGCGTCGAGGAGCTCCGTGCGGGCGTCGCGGCCGGCACCGTCGGACGGGTCGGCTAGCGTGCGGCTGCGGTGCCCGGCACGGGCCGGCGGGCGCACGGTGAGGAGAAGGTCGTGACGGGGCTGGGTGAGGTCGACGCGGACGCGGTCCTCGCGGGGCGCGACCGCCTGCGGGACCCGCTGACGCGTCTGCTGGGCCCCCGCACGGCCGCGCCGCTCGCCAAGCTCGGCCTGGAGACTGCGGGTGACCTCCTGCGGCACTACCCGCGCCGGTACTCCGAGCCCGGCCGCATGACGGACCTCACCGGTCTCGTCGTCGGCGAGCACGTCACGGTCATGGCCAGGGTCGTGCAGGCGACGGTGCGCCAGATGCGCTCACGCGGCGGCGCGATGATGCAGGTCAAGGTGACGGACGGGAGCAGGACCCTCTCGCTGACCTTCTTCGCGAAGGGCAGCGGACGGCTCCGCACCCACGAGTCGAGGCTCGTGCCCGGCCGGGTCGGGCTGTTCACCGGCACGGTCGGCTCCTACCGCGGCGAGCTCCAGCTCACGCACCCCGACTACCAGGTGGTGGGTGTCGACGCGGACGACGAGGCGGCCGCCCTGGTCGAGGCGAGCAGGCCCTACCCGATCTACCCCGCCTCGGCAGCGGTCCCGACGTGGCGGATCAGCCGGGCCGTGCGCACTGTGCTCGACCCGCTCCGGCCCGCCGACGTCCCTGACCCCGTGCCCGACGAGGTCCGGCAACGCCGGGACCTGGTCGGGATCCACCAGGCGCTGCACGACGTCCACGAGCCCTACACCGACGCCGACTGGCGGCGTGGCCGCCGGCGGCTGCGGTACGAGGAGGCGTTCGTGCTCCAGGCGGCGCTCGCCCGTCGTCGCGCGCTCGTCGCGGCACGCGGAGCCGTCGCGCGTACCGGTGCCCCCTCGGGCGAGGAGGGCCTCCTCTCGGCGTTCGACGAGCGGCTGCCGTTCACCCTGACCGCGGGACAGCGGGAGGTCGGCGAGCACATCACCGCGGACCTCGCGGCGCCGAGCCCGATGCAGCGTCTGCTCCAGGGGGAGGTCGGCTCCGGCAAGACCGTCGTCGCGCTGCGCGCGATGCTCCAGGTGGTGGACTCCGGAGGGCAGGCCGCGCTCCTCGCGCCGACGGAGGTCCTGGCGGCGCAGCACCTGCGCACGCTGCGCGCGCTGCTCGGACCCCTCGCGGAGGAGGGGATGCTCGGCGGGGCCGACCGGGCGACGCGTGTCGCGCTCCTCACCGGCTCGCAGCCGACCGCCGCGCGTCGCGCCGCACTGCTCGACGCCGCCTCGGGACGCGCCGGGATCGTGGTCGGCACGCACGCGCTCCTCGGTTCGGCCGTGCAGTTCGCGGACCTGGGCCTCGTGGTCGTCGACGAGCAGCACCGCTTCGGCGTCGAGCAGCGCGACGAGCTCCGCAGCCGAGCGGGCACGACGCCCCACCTCCTCGTGATGACCGCGACGCCCATCCCGCGCACGGTCGCGATGACGGTGTTCGGCGACCTGGAGGTCTCGACGCTCACCGAGATCCCTGCCGGAAGGGCAGGCGTCACGACCCACGTGGTCCCCGCCGCCCGGCCGTCCTGGGTCCGGCGGACGTGGCAGCGCGTGCGGGAGGAGATCGACGCGGGGCACCGCGTGTACGTCGTGTGCCCGCGCATCAGCCCGGACGACCCGGGCTCGGCCGAGGGGAGCGACGACGCCGACCTCGTGGCGGAGCGGCCGGCCCGCGGCGCAGGTGCCTCGACGGCGCAGGGCGACGACGACGGGACGCTCGACCCGTTCGGCCTCGCGGGCGCGGGCGGCTCGCCGGTCCCGGGCCCGTCCGGCGACCCGGTGGGCGGTGACGCCGACGCGCCGCGTCCCGACGGCGGTGACCGCGACCGTCGGCCGCTGCGCGCGGTCCTCGAGGTCGCCGAGGAGCTCGCCGCGGAGCCCGCGCTCGCGGGCGTCGCGATCGGCGTCCTGCACGGGCGCCTGTCCGCGGCCGAGAAGGACGAGACGATGAGCCGGTTCACCTCGGGCGACCTCCAGCTGCTCGTGTCCACGACCGTGATCGAGGTCGGTGTCGACGTCCCGGAGGCGACGGTCATGGTCGTGCTCGACGCCGACCGGTTCGGCCTCTCGCAGCTGCACCAGCTGCGCGGTCGGGTGGGTCGAGGCGCGGCGCCGGGCCTGTGCCTCCTGTTCAGCGACGCCCCCGAGGGCACGGACGCCGCGACACGCGTGCAGACGCTCGCGGAGACGACGGACGGCTTCCGGCTCGCGACCGTCGACCTCGAGCTGCGCCGCGAGGGGGACGTGCTCGGTGCCTCGCAGTCCGGGGGCGCGAGCTCGCTGCGGCTGCTCCGGGTCGTCCGTGACGCCGAGCTGATCGCCGAGGCGCGCCAGGACGCCGTCGCCCTCGTCGAGAAGGACCCCGAGCTCACGCCGTGGCCCGCGCTGCGCTCCGCGATCGAGGACTGGCTCGACCCGCAGCGCGAGGAGTTCCTCGACCGCGCCTGACGCGCCGCCCGGCCCCTGGGCGGGCCCGCCCGGGCCGGCCCGCCCCTTGGAGGCCCCGCCGGCCTGGCCGGCCCGCTGGAGCCCACGCCGGGCCGCCCGGCCCGCCCGGCGCTCTAGCCTGGTGGCATGACGCGGATCGTGGCCGGGAGCGCGGGCGGGCGCACGCTGCAGGTGCCGGGCAAGGGCACCCGGCCCACGAGCGACCGGGTCCGTGAGGCGCTCTTCTCCCGTCTGGACCACGCCGACCTTCTCGACGGCGCCCGCGTGCTCGACCTGTACGCGGGCTCAGGTGCGCTCGGGCTCGAGGCCGCGAGCCGGGGAGCGGTGGCTGTCGTGCTCGTCGAGTCCGCGCGCGCGGCCGCCGACGTCTGCCGTCGGAACGCGGCCGCCGTGGGCATCCCGGGGGTCCAGGTGGTCGCCGAGCGCGTGCTCCCGTTCCTGCGGCGGCCGGTCCGCGAACGGTACGACGTGGTGCTCGTGGACCCGCCCTACGAGCTGGACGAGGCGGAGCTCGCCGGGGTGCTGGCGGCCCTGACCGCTCACCTGGCGCCCGAGGCGGTGGTCGTCGTCGAGCGGTCCACCCGCTCGCCCGAGCCGGCGTGGCCCGCCGGCGGCCCGGCCGCCGGCCTCGTGCGGACGGCCGAGAAGCGCTACGGCGAGACCGTGCTGTGGTTCGCGGAGGCGACGGGCGTGGCCCTGGACGACACCGCGGACGACGCGGCCGACGGTGCGGCCGACGTCGAGGGTGAGCCGGCGGGCGGGCCCCGTCCTAAGGTGGCGACGTGAGCATCGCCGTCTGCCCAGGCTCGTTCGACCCGGTGACCCTCGGCCACCTCGACGTGATCCGCCGTGGTGCGGAGCTCTTCGACGAGGTCGTCGTCGCCGTCGCGACCAACGCGACCAAGCAGACCCTCCTGCCCGTCGAGGAGCGCGTCGCTCTCGCACGCGCCGCCGTCGCAGGGATCCCCGGCGTCCGGGTCGAGCCCGTCCCCGGCCTCCTCGTGGACTTCTGCCGCCAGATCGGGGCGAGCGTCCTGCTCAAGGGCCTGCGCGGTGGGGCTGACTACGACGCGGAGCTGCCGATGGCGCTCATGAACCGCCACCTGACGGGCGTCGAGACGCTCTTCATCCCCGCCGACCGCTCGGTCGCCCACATCGCGTCGTCGCTCGTCAAGGACGTCGCGCGGCACGGGGGCCACGTCGACGACCTCGTGCCGCCCGGCGTGGCGGACGCCCTCCGCGCACGTCTCGAGCAGGCGGCGACCCACGACCCCAGGAGGCCGGCATGACGGCACCGGACGGCACGCAGCACGACGACCGGCGGGACCCCGAGGGGCTCACCGGCATCCTCGAGGCGCTCGAGCACGCCGTGAGCCAGGCCCGCGCGATGCCGATGTCCTCGTCCGTCCTGGTCAACCGTGCCGAGCTGCTCGACCTGCTCGACCAGGCGTTCGCGGTGCTGCCGACGCAGCTCACCGAGGCGGACGAGGTGCTCGCCGGCGCCGACGAGGTCCTGGCCGACGCGCGGGCGAGGGCCGAGCAGGTCATCGCGGCCGCGCGCGCCCGGGCGGACGAGCTCGTGGCCACGGAGCAGGTGGTCGTGGCGGCACGCGTGCGCGCCGACGAGATCGTCGCGGAGGCCGAGCGGACGGCCGTCGCGCTGCGGCGCGACGCGGACGACTACTGCGACCGTCAGCTCGCCGACTTCGAGATCGATCTCGGCAAGGTGCTGGCCCAGGTGCAGGCGGGGCGGGCGAAGCTCGCGGACCGTCTCGACCTCGAGCCCTGAGGGCTCGGACCACCCGGCGCGGGCCGGTACCGGCCGGCGGGGACGTCCGGCCGGGCGGCGCGCCGCGCTGTGCGGCCCGGGCGTTTGGGCGGCCCCCTGCGATGCCGTAGCATTGCCGGTTGGTCCTGCCGCTCGTGGCGTGGACCGAGACCCCTCGACACCAGGACCAGACGCCGTGGAGCGCCCGATCACCCCCGATGCCCGTTCGCCGTTCGTGCTCGACACGCACGAGCTGGGTCGGCGACCGGGGACGATGCGGACGATCCAGCGGACGGTCCCTGCGCCGGAGGATCTCGGTACCGCCGTGATCGGCATCCCCACCGGTGACGACCTCGACCTCGACCTGAGGCTCGAGGCCGTGATGGAGGGGATCCTGGTCTCCGGAACGATCCGGGGCCGGGCCGTCGGGGAGTGCGTGCGCTGCCTGGGCGAGGTGGTCGAGGACATCGACGCCGGCGTCCAGGAGCTCTACGTCTACCCCGAGCGTGCCCGCGTCGCGATCGAGGACGGGGACGACGAGGAGGACGTGCGCGAGCTCGAGGGCGATCTGATCGACTTCGAGCCCGCGCTGCGCGACTCGGTGGTGCCTGCGCTACCGTTCCGCCCGGTCTGCTCGCCGGACTGCCCGGGTCTGTGCCCCCAGTGCGGGGCACGCCTGGCCGACCCGGAGAACGCGGACCACACGCACGAGATCCTGGACCCCCGGTGGGCTGAGCTCGACCGGGTGAAGAGCATGTTCGACGACACGAAAGAGAGCTAGCCGTGGCTGTTCCGAAGCGCAAGATGTCGCGCAGCAACACCCGTGCGCGTCGGTCGCAGTGGAAGACGACTGCCGCGACCCTCACCACGTGCCCGCGCTGCAAGGCCGACAAGCTGCCGCACGTCGCGTGCCCGGCCTGTGGCGCCTACAACGGCCGGCAGTACGCCGAGGCGCTGCGCACCGAGCACGAGTCCCGCTGACCTCACGGTCGTGGTACGCGTGCAGGTGACCGGTCGATGACCGTGGCGCCTGCAACCCAGCTCCACGAGAAGCTCGGCGTCCCTCTGGACGCCGAGCTTCTCGTGCTTGCCCTGACGCACCGGTCGTTCGCTCACGAGGCCGGCGGCATCCCGACGAACGAGCGCCTCGAGTTCCTGGGCGACACCGTGCTGGGCCTGGTGGTCACGGAGACGCTCTACCGACGCCACAGCGACCTGTCGGAGGGTGAGCTCGCGAAGATGCGCGCCGCCACCGTCTCCCAGCGCTCGCTGGCGGCGATCGCGCGGGAGCTCGGCCTCGGCGAGTACGTCCTGCTCGGCAAGGGTGAGCTCGCGACAGGCGGGCGGGACAAGGACTCGATCCTCTCCGACACGCTCGAGGCGCTCTTCGGGGCCATCTACCTCACGCACGGCCTCGAGGTCGCACGCGGTGTCGTCGAACGTCTCGTCGAGCCCACCCTGGTGATCGCCGCGGACCTCGGCGCAGGGCTCGACTGGAAGACGTCCGTCCAGGAGCTCGCCGCACGGCTCGAGCTCGGCGCGCCCGAGTACCAGTGCGAGGGCGAGGGGCCCGACCACGCGCGGGTCTTCACCGCGCGCATCGTCATCGGCGGCGAGGTCCGGGGGACCGGCACCGGCACCGCGAAGAAGATCGCGGAGCAGGAGGCCGCCGCGGCCGCGTACCGGGCGCTCCAGGTGCTCGCCGCGAGGACCGGCCCTGCCGGGCCCGCGGCGGACTGACCGGCCCGCACGCCGCACCCCTGACCGCCCGACGAGCCGGGAGGGCACATGCCTGAGCTGCCCGAGGTCGAGACCGTTCGTGACGGGCTGGACCGGCACGTCCTGGGACGCACCGTCACGGGTGCGCAGGTGCTGCGCGGGTCGAGCGTCAGGCGTCACGCGGGTGGTCCGGACGACTTCGTGGACCGGCTCGTGGGCCGCACCCTGTCGGCCGCGGTCCGGCGCGGGAAGTTCCTCTGGCTCCTGCTCGACGACGCGCGCTCCGGAGAGGCCCTGCTCGCGCACCTCGGCATGAGCGGACAGCTCCTCGTGCGCTCGGGCGGGGAGCTCGCCGAGCCGGGCCACCGGCACCTGAGGGCACGGCTCGCCCTCGGGCCCGCGGCGGACCCGGCCCCCGGCGCGTCGGAGGAAGCGGCCGGGCCGCTCGTCCTCGACTTCGTCGACCAGAGGACCTTCGGGCACCTGATGCTCGCCGACCTCGTCCCGACGTCCGACGGCGCGCCCGGTGGGCACGGCTCCGACGTCGCCGCCGTGCCGGGACCCGTCGCGCACATCGCGCGCGACCTGCTCGACCCGCACCTGGACCGGGCCGCGCTCGTCGCGGCCCTGCGGCGTCGGCGCACGGAGGTCAAACGTGCGCTGCTCGACCAGACCCTCGTCTCGGGCGTCGGCAACATCTACGCCGACGAGGCGCTGTGGCGGGCCGAGCTGCACGGTCGACGCCCGACCGACGGGCTGCGGCCCGTCCAGGTCACGCGCCTGCTCGACGCCGCCGCGGAGGTCATGGGTGAGGCGCTCACCGCCGGTGGGACGAGCTTCGACGCGCTGTACGTCAACGTCAACGGTGCTTCGGGGTACTTCGACAGGTCCCTCGCGGTGTATGGGCAGGGTGGCCGACCGTGCCCGCGGTGCGGCACGCCGCTGGTCCGGGAGGCCTTCATGAACCGCTCGTCGTTCAGCTGCCCGCGGTGCCAGCCGCGTCCGCGTGCGGCACGCCTTCAAGCGGCATCGCGCCGAGTTCTCTAGGATGCCGAACGTGGTAGCCAACGTCCCGCCCCCGACAGGGCGCCCCGCTGACATTGCCGTGATGATCGTCGACGACCACGAGGTGGTCCGGCGGGGTATCGCGGAGGTGATCGACCGCTCCGAGGGCATGGGGGTCGTCGCCGAGGCCGGCTCGGTCGCCGAGGGCATCCGGCGCGCGACGCTCGTGCGCCCCCAGGTCATGCTCGTCGACCTGCAGCTGCCCGACGGGACGGGCATCGACCTCATGTCAGCGCTGCGCGAGTCCCTCCCCGAGACCCGGGCCATCGTGCTGACCTCGTTCGACGACGACGACGCGCTCGCCGCGGCCCTCCAGGCGGGTGCCGCCGCGTACGTGCTCAAGAGCGTGCGGGGCGCCGAGATCGCCGACGTCATCCGTTCCGTGGCCGCGGGCCGCACCCTGCTCGACGAGCGGACGGTGACGCGGCGCCGCGCCGACCACGACGACCCGACGGCCGACCTGACTCCGAGCGAGCGCAAGGTCCTCGACCTCATCGGTGAGGGCATGTCCAACCGGGAGATCGCCGAGCGCCTCGGTGTCGCGGAGAAGACGGTCAAGAACCACATCACGTCGCTGCTGTCGAAGATGGGCCTCCAGCGCCGCACGCAGGTCGCGGCGTGGGTCGCGGGCCACAAGCACAGCTCGTGGCGCAGCGAGCCGGGGGAGTAGCCCCCCGCGCCGTCCCCGTAGCCCGGCCCTTCCCAGCGGCCGGGCCGACTGCCTGAACCGGCGGACCCGCTGCCGCGCGGGGAGAGCTCGGCTCAGGCGCTCGCGCGGCCCGAGAAGGGCGCCTGCCAGGTCAGGAGCGTCCCGCGGCCCTCGCTCGTCGCGCCGAGCGTGAACGTGCCGCCGTGGCGGCGAGCGCGCGCGGCGAGGTTGTCCGTCCCCGACTTGCGGTCGCGCTCGGGCGGCAGTCCCGCACCGTCGTCCTCGACCTCGACGGTGATGCGCCCGGTCGGGCCCTCGCCGCCCACGTCGATGCGCACGGCCACCGCCGTCGCACGCGCGTGCCGGGCGGCGTTCGCCAGACCCTCCCGGACGACTGCCACGACGTCGTCGCCCATGTCCTCGCCCACGCGGTCGTCGATCGCCCCCGCGTCCCCGTCGAGGGCCTCCGCCGAGTCGAGCACGCGACCGTCGACGGTGATGACGAGGGACGGGGCGAACCCGAGGCCCGTGCGGGCGAGCGACGCCTCGCGGCGCAGCCGCTCCGCGAGCGGTGCGGACGCGTCCGGGTCGCGCAGGGCGTGCACGATCGACCGGATCTGGCGGACGGTCGAGTCGACGTTGTCGAGGGCGTCCTCGACGATCCCCGTCAGCTCGGAGGGGTCGACGCCGCGCGCGGCGCGTCGTCGGACCGTCTCGAGCTGCATGCCGGTCGCGAAGAGCTGCTGGATGGCCAGGTCGTGGAGGTCGCGGGCGATGCGTTCGCGCTCGTCGAGCAGCGCGGCGACGTCCTGCGCGTGGCGCGCCTCGGCGAGGACGAGCGCGAGCGCCGCCTGCGCGGCGTAGGTCTCCGCGGTCGCCAGGTCGGAGGGCCCGAAGGGGGCCGAGCCGCTGCGGCGCAGCAGGACGAGCACGCCGACCCCGCGACCGTCGGACTGCATGGGCGCGTACAGGGCCGGGCCGAACTGGCGCATCGCGTCGACGCGCATCGCACGCGCCCGTGACAGGGAGTCGACGACGAGCCCGTTGCCGTCACGCAGCACGGTGCGTGCGCGGCCGTCGGGCGGCATGACCGTCCCGATGAGCTCGTCGGCACCGACGCCGTCGACGATCTCCATGACCCACGTGTCGCTGAGCCCGGGGAGCACGAGGGCCGCCGTGTCGGCTCCCGCGACCTCGCGGGACGAGGCGGCGATCTGCGCGAGGACCTCCTCCTCCTCGGCACCCGAGAGCAGCATCGTGGTGATCTGCTGGCCCGCGCGCAGCCAGTGCTCGCGGCGCTCGGACTCGGCGTACATCTGGGCGTTCTGGATGGCCACCGCGGCCGCGGCCGCGAGCGTGATGACGGCCTCGTCGTCCTCGTCGGTGAACCCGCCGGCCTTCTCGGAGAGGTACAGGTAGCCGAACACGCGGTCGCGGACCCGGACCGCGGCGCCGAGGAACGAGCCCATGGGCGGGTGGTTCGGCGGGAACCCCTTGAACGTGGGGTGGTGCATGAGGTCGTCGAGCCGCAGCGTCCCGTGCGAGGGGATCGACCCGAGCACGCCGATCGCGTGCGGCGGCCGGCCCAGCATCGCGGCGAGCCGGTCGTCGATCCCCGTGTGCACGAACGTCGTGGACCGCCCCCGCGCGTCGAGCACGTTGATCGCCGCGTACTTCGCACCCGTGAGGTCCGCGCTCGCGCTGACGAAGCGCTGGAGGACCGTGGGCAGGTCGAGGTCGGACGCGAGGCCCAGCGCGGCCTGGAGCAGGTCGGCGGCCGCGAGCGAGCCGTCGTGGTGGTCGGTGCCCCGGGGGGTCATCAGCTCTCCTGCTCCTGTGCCGTCCAGGCACTGCGGTACGCGGCGCGGACGTCCGAGTCCTCGACCCCGTCCGGGTCCACGCCCAGGAGGTCGCGGTGACGCCCGCGTGCACGCACGCTACCCGTCCGGTCGAGCAGGATCACCTCGTCCGCCGCCTCGAGCCCGGTGACGCGGTGCGTGACCACGACCACGCCGCGTCCGCCGGTGAGCGACCCGTCGAGCAGGCCGGTCATCACGCGCGCGGCGCCCGCGTCGACGTGCTCGGTGGGCTCGTCGAGGAGGAGCACCGGGGCGGGGCCGAGCAGGGCACGGGCGAGCAGCACGCGGCGCCGCTCGCCGCCCGACACGCGCGTCGCGTCGGCGCCGAGGACCGTCTCGAGGCCGTCGGGCAGGGCGTCGAGCCACGCGCGCAGCCCGACGGCGTCGAGGGTGGCCGCGGCCTCCTCGGGCGTGACGTCCCCGCGACCCACCCGCAGGTTCTCCAGGAGGGTCGTGTCGAAGACGTGGGCGTCCTCGGTCGTGAGCGCGACGCGACGCGCGGCCGCAGAGCGGGTCAGGGCGTGGACGGGGTCGCCTCCCGCGCGCACCTCGCCTGCGACGGGTGGCAGCACCCCGGCGAGCGTGAGGAGCAGCGTGGTCTTGCCGACACCACTGGGCCCGACGATGGCGACGCTGCGCCCCGGCCCGACCGTCAGGTCGAGGTCCCTGAGCACGGGGGCGCGTCCCGGCCAGCCGCAGGCGAGCCCGCGCGCGACGAGCGTGCCTGCAGCCGCTCCCGGCCGTGCAGGCCCCGCGTCACGCGCTCCGTCTGCAGCCGGCCGCTCGTCGACCTCGGGCGTCCCGGGGGCCCCGGCGGCCTGCCCGCGCCCTCCGCGTGGCACCGGGCCGCCCGCGGGCGACGGCTCTCCACCGGCCGCGTCGAGCAGCTCGGTGATGCGCCGGGCGGCCTGCCGCGAGCGGAGCAGCTGGACCCCCGCCGCGGGCAGCATCGAGACGGCCTCGAAGGCCGCGAGCGGCGTGAGCACCACGACGGCGAGCTCGACCGGTGCGAGGCGGCCCGCGGTGGTCGCCGGGATGCCGAGCACGAGGGCCGCGAGGACCGCGAGGCCGATCGCGAGGGGCAGGAGGGCCGCGGAGACGGCGGCGGGGCGTGCGGCACGGTCGCTCGCGTCGGCGAGGTCCCGGTCGGCCCGGCGCAGGTGGCCGAGCATCTGGCCGGTGCGACCCGCGACCGCGAGCTCGCCGGCACCGTCGAGCAGCGTCAGCGTCGTCGCCGCCATGTCCGCCCGAGCCTGCGCGGAGCGCGTCTCCGCCTCGCGCGTCGCGCGCACCGACCACCAGGGCGCGACGACGCCGGCGAGGAGCAGGCAGAGCGCGAGCGCGAGCCCGGCCTCGGGCAGGAACGCGCCGACGAGCACGACCGAGCCGACGCCGAGCGTCGCGGCGACCCCGACGGGGAGCAGGCCGCGCACGACGACGTCGCCGACGCTGTCGACATCGGCGCCGACGCGTGCGAGCAGGTCACCGCGCCGCAGGGCGACCAGGGCGCCGGCGTCCCCGGCCGCGAGCCGCTCGTACAGCCGGACGCGCAGGGTCGCCATGCCGCGCAGGGCGACGTCGTGCGAGACGAGGCGCTCGACGTAGCGGAGCACGCCACGCGAGATACCTAGGGCGCGGACCGAGACCGCGGCGATCGTCAGGTACATGACCGGCGGCATCTGGGACGCCCGGGCGATGAGCCAGGCGGACACCGCGGCGAGCCCGACGGCGCTGCCGAGGCCGGCGGTCCCGGCGAGCACGGCGAGGAGCACGCGGCGTCGGTCGACCTCGAGGAGCGCGACGGCTCGGCGCAGCGGGTCGTCGCGCCGGAGCACGTCGCGCGCGGGTCGCGGGCTCACGGACGCACCCCCTCGGACACGGTGGGTGCGTCCGGGGCGGCGTCGAGCCCGCGGGGTTCCGCGACGACGGTGACGACCGTGTCCGCGCACGCGAGGAGCGCCGGCCGGTGCGCGACGAGCAGCACGGTGCGGCCCTGCGCGGCGAGCGCGGCCAGGGTGCGCAGCACGACGGCCTCGCCGTCGGCGTCGAGGTGGGCGGTCGGCTCGTCGAGCACCACGAGCTGGGCGTCCGCGACGAGCGCCCGGCTGAGGGCGACCCGCTGGCGCTGACCGAGGCTCAGGCCCACCCCGCCCTGCCCGATTCGGGTGTCCCAGCCCTGGGGGAGACCGGCGAGGACGGCGTCCAGGCCGGTGGCCTGTGCGGCACGCCCGAGCGCCTCGTCGCCGACGGTGCGACCGTGCGCGACGGCGTCCCGCAGGGTCCCCGGCTCGAGGACCGGCCGCTGGGGCACCCACGCGACCTGGGCCCAGAGGGTCGCCGGGTCGACGTCGGCGAGGGCGAGCGCGCCCCCGTCGGGGCCGCCCGGCTCACCGGGTGCGTCGGGCCTGTCGGCCTCGGCGGCCTCGGCGGCCTCGGAGGTGCCCGCGGGCACGAGCGTCACGGTGCCGTCCGTGGGGGGCAGGAGGCCGAGGAGCACGGAGACCGCGGTCGACTTGCCCGCGCCGTTGGCCCCGGCGAGCGCGACCGTCGTCCCGGGCGCGAGCTCGAGGTCGAGGTGGGCGGGTGCCAGGACGTCCCGGTCCGGTGCAGCGACGCAGACGTCGCGCAGCACCACGGTGGTGCGCCGCAGGTCCGGCGCCGGGCGGGTGCCGTGGCCGGGCGCCGGCGTCTCGAGGAGCGTGAACGCCTGCTCGGCGGCCGCCACGCCGTCGGCGGACGCATGGAAGTGCGCCCCGACCTGACGCAGCGGCAGGTAGACCTCCGGCGCGAGCACGAGGACCGCGAGGCCGGTCTGGAGGTCGAGCGTGCCGCCGACCAGCCGGAACCCGACGCCCACGGCGACGAGCGCGACGGACAGCGTCGTGAGCAGCTCGAGGACCATGCCCGAGAGGAAGGCGACGCGCAGCGTGCCCATGGTGGCGACCCGGTGCGCGTCGCCGAGCTCGCGCACGCGCGCCGCGGGTCCGCGCTCGCGTCCGAGCGTCTGGAGCGTCGGCAGGCCCGCGAGGAGATCCAGCACCTGGTGCCCGAGCCGTGCCATGACCGTCATCCGGCGCTCGGCGTACCCCTGCGTCAGGCGTCCGATGAGGACCATGAAGAGCGGGACCAGCGGGATGGTCGCCGCGATCGTCGCCGCCGCGACCCAGTCGAGCCCGAGCACGACGGCGAGCGCCCCCGGCGTCACGGTGACGGCGAGGAGGAGCTGGGGCAGGTACCGCACGAAGTACGGCTCGAGGGCGTCGAGCCCGCGGGTCGCGAGCGTCGCGACGCCGACGCCCTCCTCCCGGGCGAGCCAGCGGGGCCCCAGGGCCACGGCGTGCGCGACGACCTGCTCCCGCAGCTCCGCCGTGGCACGCGTCGCCGACCGGTGGGCGAAGCGCTCCTGCGCACCGCTCACCAGCGCCCGGACCGCGACGACGGCGGCGAGCAGGGCCACGGTGGGCGCGACGTCGTCCCAGCGCGCGGTACCGGTGACCACCGGGGCGAGCACGGCCGCCAGCAGGAGGGCCTGGGCGATGACGAGCGCCGCCGTGAGGATCCCGAGGCCGGCGGTCAGCAGGACGTAGAGCCGGGCGGCCCGGGCGCGGTGGAGCAGGCGCGGGTCGAGCGGCTTCACACCCGCTCGAGCGGCAGCCCCGTGTGCTCGGGGATCTGCTCGACCGTCAGGCGCTTGCGGAAGACCCAGTACGTCCAGCCCTGGTACAGGAGCACGACGGGCGTGAGCACGACGGCGACCCAGGTCATCACGGTGAGGGTGTAGTCGGTCGACGACGCCTCCGCGACGCTCAGCGAGTTCGCCGGGTCGAGGGCGGGCATGACGTCCGGCCACATCGAGCCGAAGATCAGCACGACGGCGGCGACGATCGCCACCGCGGATGCGAGGAACGCGAGGCCCTCACGGCGCATGCGCGTGGCGCCGACGAGCACGAGGAGCGCGATGGCGGCGGCGGCGGTGGCGGCCCACGTCCAGGTCACGGAGTAGGCGAGCTGCGCCCACACGGCGAACGCACCAGCCACGACGAGGGTCGCGACGGAGAGTCGTGCGGCGAGCGCACCGGCCCGCGCGCGGATCTCGCCGTCGGTCTTGAGCGCGAGGAAGACCGCCCCGTGCGTGAGGAAGATGAGCGCCGTCGTCGCGCCGCCGAGCAGTGCGAACGGGTTGAGCAGGTCGAAGAAGGTGCCCACGTACTGGTGGTCGGCGTCCAGGTGCACGCCGCGCACGAGGTTCGCGAACGCGACGCCCCACAGGACCCCGGGGACCCAGGACCCGACGACGAGCGCGCGGTCGGCCCAGCGCCGCCAGCGGTCGTCGTTGATCTTGCCGCGCCACTCGAAGGCGACGACGCGGACGATGAGCGCGAGCAGGATGAGCAGCAGCGCGAGGTAGAAGCCCGAGAACATCGTGGCGTACCACTCGGGGAAGGCGGCGAAGGTCGCGCCACCGGCGGTCAGCAGCCACACCTCGTTCCCGTCCCAGACGGGCCCGATGGTGTTGATCAGCACGCGGCGGTCGGTGTCCTTGCGGCCCAGGACGGGCAGCAGCATCCCGACACCGAAGTCGAAGCCCTCGAGGACCAGGTACCCGGTCCAGAGCACCGCGATGAGGAGGAACCAGACGGTCGACAGCTCCATGTCTCCTGCTTCCTCAGTAGGCGAAGGACAGGGGGCGGTCGCCGCCCGTGCCCTGGTTGTCGGGCGAGACGTCCGGCTCGGTGTCCGCGACGCCGTGGGCCGCGAAGCGCACCATCAGGCGGAACCAGATCACGGCGAGGAGCGCGTACAGCAGCGTGAAGGCCACCATCGACGCGATGACCATGCCGGGGCTCACGACCGTCGAGACACCCTTCGCGGTCAGCATCCAGACGCCGTCGATGCCGCTCGGGTTGGGGTTGGGCACGACGACCCATGGCTGACGGCCCATCTCGGTGAAGATCCAGCCGAAGGCGGACGCGAGGAACGGCGTCGGGATGGCGACGAGCGCGAGCTTGCCGAACCATGCGTGCGAGACGACCCGGCCCTTGCGCATCAGCCAGAGCACGGCCAGCGCCAGCGCGGCGCTGCCGGCGCCGAGCCCGATCATGAGCCGGAAGCTCCAGTAGGTGACGGCGAGGTTGGGCCGGTAGTCGACGCCCTCGCCGTAGAGCTCCTCGGAGCGCTGCTGGAGCTCCTCGACGCCGGGCAGGTAGGAGTTGAAGTCTCCGGACGCGAGGTAGGAGGTCACGCCGGGGATCGTCAGGATGTGCGTGACGCCGTCGCACGAGTTGGACAGGTCGCCGATGGTCAGCAGGGAGAACGACGCGCCGTTCTCGCCCTCGCACAACGCCTCCGCGGACGACATCTTCATCGGCTGCTGGTCGTACATGAGCTTGGCCTGCCAGTCGCCGGTCGCGCCGATGCCGACGCCGGAGACGAGCATCGTGACGACGCCGAGCACGACCGCCGGGCGGTAGACGTCCCGGGCGAGCTCCTCGCGGCCCTGGCGGATCGACCGGACCATCCACCAGCCGGCGATGCCCGCGACGAACGTGCCGGCCGTGAGGAAGGCGGCGGTGATGGTGTGGGGGAACGCCGCGAGGAGCGTCGGGTTGCTGAGCACGGCGCCGATGTCGACCATCTCGGCGCGGCCGGTCTCCTCGTTGTAGATCGCACCCACGGGGTGCTGCATCCACGAGTTCGCCGCGAGGATGAAGTAGGCGGACAGGTTGGTCGCGAACGCGACGGCCCAGATGCACGCCAGGTGGATCTTCTTGGGCAGGCGGTCCCAGCCGAAGATCCACAGGCCGAGGAACGTGGACTCGACGAAGAACGCGGCGAGCGCCTCCATCGCGAGCGGGGCCCCGAAGACGTCGCCGACGAACCGCGAGTACTCGCTCCAGTTCATGCCGAACTGGAACTCCTGCACGATGCCCGTCGCGACGCCGATCGCGAAGTTGATGAGCAGGAGCTTGCCGAAGAACTTCGTCAGGCGGAGCCACCGCTCGTTGCCGGTGCGCACCCAGAACGTCTGCATGAGCGCGACGAGCGGCGCGAGACCGATCGTCAGGGGCACGAAGATGAAGTGGTAGACGGTCGTGATGCCGAACTGCCACCGGGCCAGGTCGAGTGCTTCCACGGTCTCTCCTCGGGGCGCGTGCGGCAGCGGGCGGGCAGAGCGGCTCGTCCCTCCGACCGTAGAAACCGGGGGAGCGGCCGAACCGGGACCTTGGTCCCTCTTTGGTGACGGGGCGTCACATCCTGCCGGGTGCCACGGGCGACGCGTGGTGCGTGTCCCAGGCGTGGCGCCGCCGTGGCGGACGGCCGTCCCTGTGCGATACTGACGCCGGCTGCACGGGTCGCCACACCGTCCCGAAGGCCGACGACGTTTCCGCTGGACATGGTCCGCGGCACGCCGCGCGCCGCCGTCATCGCCGATGACATGGCAGGCGCCGTCGCCGCCCGCCCGTCCAGCCAGACGACACCGACGACTTCCGTCGCGGGGCGCGATGCGCACGCGACGACCGAACCGCCCGACGGCCGGCGAGTGTGGACAGCCAGCGGGCTTGGAGCACCTCGTGACGAACGAGAACATCTCAGCGGACGACCGTTCGGCAGCACCGGAGCAGGCCCCAGCGGCTCCCGCGCGGCGCACCCGGGCCCGCCGGGCGACGACCGGCGTGACCACTCCGGCGAGCGCCACGCCCGACGCGCCGGTGGAGGTCGAGCCGACCGCCGCCACCAAGCGCCCCGCACGCACCCGGGGCGCCGCGCGCGGCGCCCGGGCAGGTGCGACCGGTGCTCAGACCGACGCCCCCGCCACCGAGGACCTCGCGGCGGCCGCGGCGGCCCCGGTCGAGACCCCCGCGGCGAGCGCGCCCGCCGAGACGCAGCAGACCGTCGCCAAGGCCCCGCGCTCGCGGAGCCGTCGGGCCACGGCGCCCGTGACCGAGCCGGGCTCTGACGCCCCGCGCACGGCCGAGGCCGTCGCCCCCGCCGCGCCCGAGGCGAGCACGCAGGCCACGACCGCGGCGGTGGCGCCCGCGCAGGCGTCGGCAGCGGGCTCTGAGGAGACGACCGCGCGTCCGCGCCGCAGCCGGCGTGCGACCTCGGGCGTCGCGCGCGCCGGGGCGCCCGCCCATGCGGCTCCTGAGGCTCAGGCGACCTCCGAGGTGCAGGCGCCCGCTGAGGCGGCGACGACGCCTCAGGAGGCAGTCGTGACCGGCGAGGCGGCGTCTGCCGCGGCCGGTGACGAGGGCTCGACGCGTCCCTCCCGCAGGCGCGGCACGCGCTCGGGCCGGGGCGCCGCAGCTGCTCCGCTCGAGGTGCCCGCCGCGACGGACGAGCCGTCCGTGGCGGACGCGACGGACGGCGAGGCCGCCGCACCCGTCGAGGCGCCGAGCGAGACCGCCCGTCGCGGGCGTGGTGGTCGGCGCCGTCAGGAGCCCACGCTGGACGTGTTCGCCGCGCTGGGCGCCGACCGTCCTGCGCCCGTCAGCGACCCCGGTGCCGCGGCCGAGGACGACGCCGAGACCGAGGGTGACGCCGAGGACGCGGTCGAGGAGACGCCGCGCCGGCCCGCGACGGCGCTCCTCTTCCAGGCCCCGGAGCCGACGAGCCGTCCCCGCCGGCGCCGCGCGCAGGCCCCGGCCGGACCGCCGCGCCTCGAGGACGAGCACGCGGACGCCGCGGTGCCCGACGAGGAGTCCGTCGAGGACGACGTCCTCGACCTCACGGACGCGACCGCGGAGACCGACGAGACGCCGGGTGCCGACACCGACGCCGACGAGCCGGCGGACGACGACGAGCAGGACGGCGGCCCGCGTCGTCGCCGTCGCCGCGGCGGCCGCGGTCGCCGCAGCCGCTCGGGCGCGGGCGACCGTGCCGATGCGGGCGAGGGCGACGACGCGCACGACGGCGAGGAGGCGCCCGCCGGACGCGGCCGGGGCACCGCCGCGGCGGGCGACGACCAGGGCGAGCAGGACGACCGGGACGACGCGGACGAGGCGGGCGACACCGAGGACGGCGAGGAGGGCGGCAGCGCCTCGAGCCGGCGTCGTCGGCGGCGCCGTCGTGCCACGCGGGGTGACGGCGACACGGCCGACGAGCCCGCCGGCGCTGCGACGTCGGGCCGGACCCGCTCGCGCGCCGGCCGGACCGGCTCCGACGAGGTCACCGCCCTCAAGGGCTCCACGCGCCTCGAGGCCAAGCGCCAGCGCAGGCGCGAGGGCCGCGACGCCGGGCGCCGCCGCACCATCGTGACGGAGGCGGAGTTCCTGGCGCGCCGCGAGGCGGTCGAGCGCTCGATGATCGTGCGCGAGTCGCAGGGACGCGTGCAGATCGCGGTGCTCGAGGACGGGGTCCTCGTCGAGCACTTCGTGTCCCGCTCCGCCCAGAACGGGCAGAGCTCGATGGCGGGGAACGTCTACCTCGGTCGGGTGCAGAACGTGCTGCCGAGCATGGAGGCGGCGTTCGTCGACGTCGGCAAGGGCCGCAACGCCGTGCTCTACGCGGGCGAGGTCAACTGGGACGCCGCCGGCCTCGAGGGGCAGCCGCGTCGCATCGAGCAGGCCCTGAAGTCCGGCGACTCGGTCCTCGTGCAGGTCACGAAGGACCCGATCGGGCACAAGGGTGCGCGGCTCACGTCGCAGATCACGCTCGCCGGCCGGTACCTGGTCTACGTCCCGTCGGGCGGCATGACCGGGATCTCGCGCAAGCTCCCCGAGAACGAGCGTGCGCGCCTGAAGAAGCTGCTCAAGGAGATCGTGCCGGACGCCGCGGGCGTCATCGTGCGGACCGCCGCGGAGGGTGCGTCGGAGGACGAGCTGCGCCGTGACGTCCAGCGCCTCCAGGACCAGTGGGCCGCGATCGAGAAGAAGGTCAAGACCGCGTCCGCGCCGGCGCTGCTCCAGGGCGAGCCGGACATGGCGATCCGCGTGGTCCGGGACATCTTCAACGACGACTTCAGCTCGCTCGTCGTCCAGGGCGACGACGCGTGGTCGATGATCTCGGAGTACGTCTCGGCCATGGCGCCGGACCTCGCCCCCAAGGTCAGCCGGTGGACGGGCAGCGGTGACGTGTTCGGCGCCCACCGCATCGACGAGCAGCTCGCCAAGGGGATGGACCGCAAGGTGTGGCTCCCGTCGGGCGGCTCGCTCGTGATCGACCGCACCGAGGCGATGACCGTCGTCGACGTCAACACCGGCAAGTTCACGGGCTCGGGCGGGACGCTCGAGGAGACGGTCACGCGCAACAACCTCGAGGCCGCCGAGGAGATCGTCCGCCAGCTCCGGCTGCGGGACATCGGCGGCATCATCGTCATCGACTTCATCGACATGGTGCTCGAGTCCAACCGTGACCTGGTGCTGCGACGGCTCGTCGAGTGCCTGGGCCGTGACCGGACCAAGCACCAGGTCGCCGAGGTCACGTCGCTCGGCCTCGTCCAGATGACCCGCAAGCGCGTCGGCCAGGGCCTCGTCGAGGCCTTCAGCGAGACGTGCGAGCACTGCAACGGGCGCGGGTTCATCGTGCACAGCGAACCGGTCGACAAGATCGCCGTCGAGCCCGAGCCCGCCCGGCCGACGGGTGGCGAGGAGCCGAAGCGCTCGCGCCGCAAGAAGGGTGCGGCACCCGTGGCCGCGCCGGTGAGCGTCCCGGTGCTCCCCGAGGCCCGTGAGGCGGTCAAGGCCACCCTCGCGACCATCGCTGCGGCCGCGGCCCACGCCCACGAGCACGCGCACGACGACGCGGACCACGACGACGCCCGGCAGGACGAGGCCGAGCACGGAGATGTCGAGCACAGCGACGCCGGGCAGGGCGACGTCGAGCAGAGCGACGTCGAGCACAGCGACGCCGAGCACAGCGACGTCGAGCACAGCGACGTCGAGCAGAGCGATGCCGAGCAGAGCGACGAGCCCGCGGACGCGGGCGTCGACCTCGTGCTCGGGGAGGTGACCGCAGCCGCGTCGACCGACCCGGCGAACCTCGCGGGCCTCTCCGGTCCGGACGAGGAGACCGAGCAGTCCTGACGCGTGGCGCGCTCGCGCGCCCCACGCGTGTCACGTCCCACGGGCCGGCCGTCGCTGCACCGCGACGGCCGGCCCCTGGCGTGTCGGGCGGGCCTGCGCCCGGGCGTGCCCGGGGCCCGGGTAGGATGGCAACACCTCGGGACATCAGGTACCCGCGGGGGCGGCCGCTCCATTTGACCGTTGGGCGTCGGCTTCCGTACTCTGGAACGTCGGTGCGCCGTGTGCGCGCCGCTTCCACGTGCCCCATTCCCACGTGCCCCGAGACCTGGACCTCAGATCGAGGCCTGTCACGGTGCGCCGAATGCCGGGCCCGTCGCAGGCCCGTCGCAGACGCGAGAAGACGTACGAGTAGAGATGAGCAGCAACGTGGTGTACGCGATCGTCAAGGCTGGTGGCCGCCAGGAGAAGGTGTCGGTCGGCGACGTCGTCGTCGTGGACCGACTGTCCGGTGACACCGGCTCGACCGTCCAGCTGCCCGCCCTCCTGCTCGTCGACGGGGAGAAGGTGACCTCCGACGCCGCGGCGCTCGCGAAGATCACGGTCACCGCGGAGATCGTCCGGGACGAGAAGGGCCCGAAGATCGACATCCTCAAGTACAAGAACAAGACCGGCTACCGCAAGCGCATGGGTCACCGGCAGAAGCTGACCCGCCTGAAGGTCACCGGCATCAAGTGACCCGCCAGGCGGCCGCTCGCGGCCGCCGGTGAGTCCTCCTCCTCTCCTCACGCACCGCACGAAAGCAGGTCTGTCATGGCACACAAGAAGGGCGCCAGCTCCTCGCGGAACGGCCGCGACTCCAACGCGCAGCGCCTCGGCGTCAAGCGCTTCGGCGGTCAGGTCGTCAACGCGGGCGAGATCATCGTGCGCCAGCGCGGGACCCACTTCCACCCCGGCGTCAACGTGGGCCGTGGCGGCGACGACACGCTGTTCGCGCTCGCTGCCGGTGCCGTCCAGTTCGGCGTCCGTCGTGGCCGCAAGGTCATCGACATCGTGACGGCCGACGCCTGATCTCATCCTCCACGAAGGGGCGCACCGGATCGGTGCGCCCCTTCGTCGTCCCGCAGGTCCTGCGGGGCACCCACCTGTCATGAACGCCGAGAGAGGAGCACGCCGTGGCTACGTTCGTCGACCGCGTCGTCCTGCACGCGACCGGCGGTGACGGCGGGAACGGGTGCGCCTCGATCCGCCGCGAGAAGTTCAAGCCGCTCGCCGGGCCCGACGGGGGCAACGGCGGCGACGGCGGCGACGTCGTCCTCGAGGTGGACCACCAGGTGACCACCCTGCTGGAGTTCCACCACTCGCCGCACAAGCACGCGCCGTCGGGGACCCAGGGCATGGGCGACGACCGCCAGGGCGCCACAGGGCACGAGCTCGTGCTCAAGGTGCCCGACGGGACCGTCGTGAAGTCCAGCACCGGAGAGGTCCTCGCGGACCTCGTGGGCGAGGGCTCCCGCTACGTCATCGCCGCAGGCGGCCGCGGCGGCCTCGGCAACGCGGCGATCGCCTCGCCGCGCCGCAAGGCCCCCGGGTTCGCGCTGCTCGGCGAGCCGGGCGAGACGCGGGACGTCGTGCTCGAGCTCAAGACGATCGCCGACGTCGCGCTCGTCGGCTACCCGAGCGCCGGGAAGTCCAGCCTCGTCGCGGCCATCTCCGCCGCGCGGCCCAAGATCGCCGACTACCCCTTCACGACGCTCGTGCCGAACCTGGGCGTCGTCCAGGCCGGGTCCGCGCGCTACACCGTCGCCGACGTCCCCGGGCTCATCCCGGGGGCGAGCGAGGGCAAGGGGCTCGGCCTGGAGTTCCTGCGGCACGTCGAGCGGTGCGCCGTGCTGGTGCACGTCCTGGACTGCGCGACGCTCGAGCCGGACCGGGACCCGATCAGCGACCTCGACGTCATCGAGGCCGAGCTCGCCGCCTACGCGGGCGACCTCGAGATCGCCGGCGGCGAGGTCCCCCTGACCGAGCGCCCCCGCCTCGTCGTGCTCAACAAGGTCGACGTCCCCGAGGCACGTGACCTCGCCGAGCTCGTCCGGCCCGAGCTCGAGGCGCGCGGGCTGCGCGTGTTCGAGATCTCCGCCGCGAGCCACGAGGGCCTCCGGCCGCTCACGTTCGCGCTCGCCGAGCTCGTCGGCCAGGCGCGTGAGGCCGCCCGCTCCGTCGTGCCCGCACGGATCGTCCTGCGCCCCAAGGCCGTCGACGACACCGGCTTCACCGTGACCCGCCGCGAGAACGGCGACCGCGTGTGGTTCGAGGTGCGCGGGCAGAAGCCCGAGCGCTGGGTGCGCCAGACCGAGTTCTCGAACGACGAGGCCGTGGGCTACCTCGCCGACCGCCTCGCGCGGCTCGGCGTCGAGGAGAAGCTGTTCGCCGCGGGTGCGACGCCCGGTGCGGAGGTCGTGATCGGCGCGGGGGACGACGCCGTCGTCTTCGACTGGGAGCCCACCCTGCTCACCGGCTCGGAGCTGCTCGGCGGTCCGCGCGGCACGGACCTGAGGCTCGAGGACTCGGCGCGCCCCACACGCGCGGCCCGTCGTCAGGAGTACAAGGAACGTATGGACGCCAAGGCCGAGGCGCGGTCCGAGCTGTGGACCGAGCGGGAGGCCGGGCACTGGACCGACCCCGAGAAGGACGTGTGACCGATCGCTCGCTGATCTCCTCGGCGGCGCGGGTCGTCGTCAAGGTCGGGTCCTCGTCCCTCACGGGCGACGACGGCCACCTCGACGTGCCCGCGCTCCAACGCCTCGTGGGCGTCCTCGCCGAGCGCCGTGCGTCCGGCGGCCAGGTGGTGCTCGTGACGTCGGGCGCGATCGCCGCAGGGCTCGCCCCGCTCGGGCTCACGAGCCGGCCTCGTGACCTGGCGACCGCGCAGGCGACCGCCTCGGTCGGCCAGGGCCTGCTCGTCGCCCGCTACACGCAGGCCTTCGCGGCGCACGGCATCCGCGTCGGACAGGTCCTCCTGACGGCCGAGGACACCGTGCGGCGCGGGCACTACCGGAACGCCCAGCGCGCCCTCGAGCGGCTGCTGGGGCTCGGCGTCGTGCCGATCGTCAACGAGAACGACACGGTCGCGACCGACGAGATCCGGTTCGGTGACAACGACAGGCTCGCTGCGCTCGTCTCGCACCTCGTCCGGGCCGACGCGATGGTCCTCCTGACCGACGTCGACGCGCTCTACGACGGTCCGCCCTCGCGCCCCGGAGCCCGCCGGATCAGCGAGGTGCGCAGCCCCGCGGACCTCGACGGCATCGACGTAAGCGTGCGGGGGAGCGCCGTCGGGACGGGCGGCATGGTCACGAAGCTCGCGTCCGTCGCCATCGCGACCGGGTCGGGCATCCCCGTCGTGCTGACGTCTGCCCAGCAGGCCGCGGAGGCGCTCGCCGGGGAACCCGTCGGTACGTGGTTCGCGGCGACCGGCCGGCGCCGGTCCACCCGCATGCTCTGGCTCGCGCACGCCGCGACGACCCAGGGACGGCTCGTGCTGGACGACGGCGCCGTGCGGGCCGTCGTCGACCGCCGCATGTCGCTCCTGCCCGCGGGCATCACGGCGGTCGAGGGCGCGTTCGAGGCCGGTGACCCGGTCGAGCTCGTGACGTCGGCCGGTGGTGTCGTCGGCCGGGGCCTCGTGGCCTTCTCGGCCGGAGAGCTGCCCGGCCTGCTCGGACGCTCGACCCACGACCTGCGCGAGGAGCTCGGCGAGGGGTACGACCGGGAGGTCGTCCACCGCGACGACCTCGTGCTCGCGCGCCGCTGAGCGTCTGACCGGGGCGGCGGACGCCCGCGGGGGGTGTCCGCGCCCGGAGCTATCCTGCGGCCATGAGCACGGCGACCCCCCTGCACCCCGCACCCGAGCCCGCCGAGCACGCGGAGCCCGCCGACGCCGCTCCGCCCGGCGTCGAGGACGCGGTGCGCGCCGTCGCGCGACGCGCCCGGGTCGCCGCACGGGTCCTCGCGGGTGCGACCCGGGCCACCAAGGACGCCGCCCTGCACGCCATGGCCGACGCGCTCGTGGCCGCGACCCCCGAGATCGTCAGCGCGAACGCGGTCGACCTCGAGCGCGGACAGGCCGACGGCGTCTCGGCCGGTCTCCTGGACCGGCTCGCGCTCGACCCCCAGCGGATCGGGGCCATCGCGCAGGCGCTCCGTGACCTCGCGGCGCTGCCCGACCCGGTCGGCGAGGTCGTGCGCGGCTCGACCCTGCCGAACGGTCTCCGGCTGCGGCAGGTGCGGGTCCCGCTCGGCGTCGTCGGCATGATCTACGAGGCACGGCCGAACGTGACGGTGGACGCCGCAGGGCTGGCCCTCAAGAGCGGGAACGCGGCGATCCTCCGCGGCGGGTCCGCAGCGTCCGGCTCGAACACGGTCATCGTGGGCGTCCTGGCCGCCGCGCTCGAGTCCGTCGGGCTCCCGGCCGACGCCGTGCAGTCGATCGACTCCTACGGCAGGCCCGGGGCCGTCGCGCTCATGCACGCACGCGGGCTCGTCGACCTGCTGGTGCCGCGAGGCGGTGCGGACCTCATCCAGACGGTGGTGCGCGAGGCCACCGTCCCTGTCGTCGAGACGGGCGTCGGGAACTGCCACGTCTACGTCGACGCGAGCGCGGACCCGGCGATGGCCCTGCCGATCCTGCTCAACTCCAAGACGCAGCGCGTCGGCGTGTGCAACGCGGCCGAGACGCTCCTGGTCCACGCCGACGCCGCGCCGGGCTTCCTGCCGTCGGCGCTCGCCGCGCTCTCCGCAGCCGGCGTCGTGATCCACGGCGACGAGCGGACTGCCGCCCTCGCGCCGGCGGACGTGGCAGTGGTGCCCGCGACCGACGTCGACTGGGCGACGGAGTACCTGTCGCTCGACCTCGCGGTGCGCGTCGTCGACGACATCGACCAGGCCGTCGAGCACATCCGCACGTGGTCGTCAGGCCACACCGAGGCGATCGTCACGCGTGACCTCGCCTCGTCCGAGCGGTTCGTCGCGGACGTGGACTCGGCCGCCGTCATCGTCAACGCCTCCACGCGTTTCACGGACGGCGGGCAGTTCGGCCTCGGTGCCGAGATCGGCATCTCGACGCAGAAGATGCACGCGCGCGGGCCCATGGGCCTGCCGGAGCTGACGACGACGCAGTGGGTGGTGCACGGCGAGGGCCAGATCCGCGCCTGAACCCGCGCCGGCCGCGCCCGCGGCCGCGTGAGGGGGTCACGACGGGCCCCGTGGCCGTGGCAACTCACCCGTACGGCCGTCGTGCCGCCGACGGGTCGACCCGCGGGACGTGCGACACTGGAGGACCGCTGTGCCCGCCCGCGCACGCGGTGAGACGAGAGCCCAGGAGGTCGACGTGCACGCTGTCCTGCTCGCCGCCGAGGAGTCCGCCGAGGCCGCGACCCTCGCCATCCCGCCGGTCGGAGTCGGCCTCGCCGCCTTCGGGGCGCTCATGGTCCTGCTGGCCGCGACGTATGCCTTCCGCAGCGTCGGACTGCGCCACTGACCGACGTCCAGGAGGAACGACCCGCCACGTGCAGCCCGGAGGAACGCAGCGGATGACCCAGCAACGGCCCAGGATCGGGGTGATGGGCGGAACGTTCGACCCCATCCACCACGGCCACCTGGTCGCCGCGAGCGAGGCCGCCGCGGAGCTCGGGCTCGACGAGGTCGTGTTCGTACCGACGGGGCGCCCGTCGCTCAAGCAGCACCCCGGCGTCACGGCGCCCGAGCACCGCTACCTCATGACGGTCATCGCGACGGCCTCCAACCCGCGGTTCACGGTGAGCCGCGCCGACATCGACCGGCCCGGCCTCACGTACACCGTGGACACTCTGCGCGACCTGAGGACCGAGCGGCCCGACGCCGACCTGTTCTTCATCACCGGCGCCGACGCCATCCAGCAGATCTTCACCTGGAAGGACGTCGACAGCCTGTGGTCGATGGCCCACTTCGTCGCCGTGACGCGGCCGGGCCACACCCTGTCCATCGAGCGGATCCCCGCCGAGGCCGTCACGCAGCTCGAGGTCCCGGCCCTGGCGATCTCCTCGACGGACATCCGTGCCCGGGCGCGGCACGGTGAGCCCGTCTGGTACCTGGTCCCGGACGGCGTCGTCCAGTACATCGCGAAGCACGGTCTGTATCGAGGTCATCAAGATGTCTGAGCAGTCGCCCACGGAGTGGGGCGAGCGCCGTCGACGCCGCGAGGAGGAGCGCCTCCGAGCGCTCGCGGCCCAGGAGGCGGCCGAGGCGAGGCAGCGCGAGGCCGCCGCGCCGGCGAGTGCACCGCCCTCGCCGGGTCGTCCCGTCCCCGTGAGCCACGCGGCCCCGCCGGCGGCGAGCCCGGCGCCCGCCGCGCGGCAGCCCTCGCGGCGCGAGCTGCGTGAGCAGGCCGAGGCCGCCGCGGCGGCACGGGCCGCGCAGGCGAACGCGCCCGCAGCCCAGCCCGTCGCACCGCACAGTGCCGCACCGCACGCTGCCGCACCGCGCAGGGCCGCCCCCCACGCTGCCGCGCCGCGCAGCGCTGCACCACAGAGCGCTACCGCACCGCACGCTGCCGCACCGCACGCTGCCGCACCGCGCGGTGGGACCGCGCCGGCGCAGACGCCGCCGTCAGTGCCGGCCTCCCCGACGCCGCGCACGCACGCCGCGCGTGAGGCCGCCGCGACGCCCCAGGCGCGCGTCGCCTCGCCGGACGCCGGGGCGACGGACCCGCAGCCGACTCCCCAGCGCCCGCTGTCGCGGCGAGCGCTGCGCGAGGCGAGCGGTGGTGAGCCCGATGGGGCCCAGCGGCGCACGCCGCAGGTGCAGCCGCCGGCCGTGACCGGCGGTGTCCGGCGCGTCGTGGCGGGTGGGCGTCTCTCGGGTGTCGAGCGCACACCTCAGCCGGGGGAGGCCTCCACCCGGACGGCGCCTGCGACGGGATCGCCGACGGCGGGCTCGTCCCCGGCGGTGCCGACCACCGCTCGGTCGACCGCCGCTCGGCCGACCACCGCAGGGCCCGCCGGCGCGAGGCCGTCCACCGCACAGCCGGCCGCGCCGGGGCAGAGCATGCCCGGCGCGCACACAGCGGGAGGCGCGACCACCGGCGCACCTCCGACCGGCGCACCCGGATCGGCCGGGCGGGCCCCGGCGGGTTCACGACCGGCGGTCCGGCCGTCGACGGCCGGTGCCCCGTCAGAGGACGGGCCCTCGCTCCTGTCTCCCCAGGCGCGGGCCGCGGCGGTCCGGGCGCAGGCGGCGCGCGCCCAGGCCGAACGCGAGGAGGCCGCGCGTCTCAACGCGGAGCGGGCGCAGGCGCAGCGCGCGGCGTCGGCGCGCACCGAGCAGGACAGGCCCTCGGGCTCGGACCCCCGGGGAGCCGCCGAGCGCGCGGCGGCCGAGCGTGCCGCGCGTGAGTCCGCCCGACGGCCAGAGCCCGGCACCCCGGCGGCTCGTCCCGCCGGGCCCCGGGAGAACGGCGCGGGACGAGACGCGGGCGGCTACGGCTGGGCGGGCGCAGCCGCGCCCCAGGCGCGGCGCCAGCGTGACCCCGACAGGGACACGTTCGCCGGGCCGAGCCCGGCCGTGCGTGCCGCCGAGGCCCCGCCCGTGCCCGCGGGCGCGGCGTGGCCGTACCCGACCCAGCCCGTCCCCGGCGAGCGTCCGACCGGGCCGGGCCCGACGCCCGGCTCGTACGCGGGGGCCCCGCACGCGTCGGCCCCGGCCTCGCAGACCCAGGCGCCGCGTCCGGACGCGACCTCCGGCGCGCGCGCCGACGCCGCCGGCCCGGGCCAGCACACGTCCCGGCCCGAGGTCGGTGCACCGGGCCGCCCCGTCAGCCAGCAGGGCGGCGCGCGCCCGACGCCGTCGCCGCAGGCCGCCACGCAGGCCATGCCCGCCTGGCAGCAGCCGTCGCAGTCCCGCCCGCAGCAGGTGCCCGCGCCGCGCATCCCGCACGGCGACGACGACGCGGAGGCGCCGCTGGTCCGCCCCTGGGCCGCCGACGCCGTCGCACCCGCGCCGGGCGCGGGCGGAGCCGTCGTCGTCCCGGCGAACCGTGTCCCGCGCGTGGGCCAGACGTTCGGGTCGGTCTCGATGCCCCGCCCGGGCGCCCCGGTGTCCGCGGCGACGGGCGGTGCGGGGTCCGCGCCGTCGGGCTCCGCCCGTGGGACAGCCGTCGCGGAGGGACGAGCCGGCACCGTCACTGCCGACGCACCCGTGCCCACCGAGACGCCCGTGCCCACCGAGACGCCCGTGCCCACCGAGACGCCCGTGCCCACGTGGGGGCACGTCGCCCCGGCCACGACGACGGCCTGGAGCCCGACGCCGCTCGCGACGCCCGAGGCGGCGGCCGACGCGGTGCACGCGGCGGGGGCAGCCGAGGCCGTCGAGGCGGACCCAGGTCAGGACGTCACCGAGGTGCGTCATCCCTACACGTGGCTCCACATGATCGTGCTCGTGCTGGTGGCGTTCGTCCTCGGCATGCTCATCTTCATGGTCGTGACCAACGACCCGCCCGACGAGACGGCGGGTGCTGCGGCGGACGTCCACCCGACGTCGTCCGCCCCGGCGCTCGAGGACGACGACGCCGACGCGGTGACCTGAACCCGCGCCCGGCCCACGGACGTGACCGGGCAGGACCGCCGACCCACGACCTGCCCGGCAGAGCCGGGCGACGCAGAGCACCACCGTGACCACCACCCGAACGACGACAGGGGATCTGTGCCCGCCACCGACCGCGCACTGGACATCGCACTGGCAGCCGCCCGTGCGGCGTCCGGTCTCAAGGCCCAGGAGATCATCGCCCTCGACGTGAGCGAGAGGCTCGTCCTGACGGACGTCTTCCTCATCGCGTCGGCGACCAACGAACGTCAGGTGTCGGCGATCGTCGACGCGGTCGAGGAGGCGCTGCACAAGCAGGGCGTCAAGGCCATCCGCCGGGAAGGTGTCCGCGAGGCCCACTGGGTGCTGCTCGACTTCGGCGACGTCGTGGTGCACGTGCAGCACGCGGACGACCGCGTCTACTACGCGCTCGAGCGCCTCTGGTCGGACTGCCCGGTCATCGAGCTGCCCGAGGACGCGCGGGGCGGCGACGGCCAGGCCGACGCATGACGGCCCGCGCCGTCATCCTGTGGCGGCACGGGCGCACCGAGTACAACGCCGCCGCCCGCCTCCAGGGGCACACGGACATCCCGCTCGACGCCGTCGGTCGGTGGCAGGTCACCGAGGCCGCTCAGCACCTCGCGCAGCGCCACCGGCCCACGCGCATCGTCAGCTCGGACCTGGGGCGCGCCGTCGCGACGGCACAGGCCCTCGCCGACGTCGTCGGCCTCGAGGTGGCTGTCGACCCGCGCCTGCGTGAGCGCAGCTTCGGGGAGTGGGAGGGCCTCACGGCCGACGAGATCGCGGAGCGGTGGCCGGAGGCGTACCGGACGTGGCGTGCGGGCCGCGACCCGGAGCGCGCGGGCGCCGAGACGAGGGCGACGGTGGCCGAGCGCATGGTGACCGCGCTGTCCGAGCAGGCTGCGGCGCTCGGCGAGGACGACACCCTCGTGGTCGTGTCCCACGGTGCGGCGATCACCCTCGGCCTCGTCGCGCTCCTGGGGCTGGACCCGGCGGCCTGGCGGGGGCTGGGTGGCCTGCACAACGCGCACTGGACGCTGCTGCGCGGGAGCTCACGCAACATCGGGTCGGCCTGGTACATCGAGGCGCACAACCTCGGTCCCGCGGTCGCGGTCGAGGACTGGAACGCGGGCGTGCCCGTCGACGCCATGCCGAGCAGCACGGCCGACGCGATGCGCGCCTGAGCCAGGGCGGCACCGGGGTGACCCGTGTGGCGGCGGTCACGGCGACGCGGATTGGCTCTCGGGGCCCGGGTTCGCCTAGACTGCACGAGCCCTTCGGGGTGATGGGGCTGTGGCGCAGCTGGTAGCGCACCTGCATGGCATGCAGGGGGTCAGGGGTTCGAGTCCCCTCAGCTCCACCGGTGAAGAGGCGGGACATCGTCGGTCGATGTCCCGCCTCTTTCGTCTGCCCGGGCAAGGGCGGCGCGGCGCGCCAGGGGGCGTGGGCGGGGGCGGCAGCGCTCGTGGACCGCCGCGCGTGGGCGCTCAGGGCGAGGTCAGCGCGGTCGTGGCGCGCGTCGAGGCGCCGGGGGGAGAGCAGCGCTTGGCCGGAGATGTCTCGACATGCGGACGCCCGCACCAGGTGGTGGTTAGGGAAGCCTTACCTTAAGCACCATGCCCGCCTCTGGAAGCCCACGTCTCATCGCGACGGGTGTCAGCGCCGGCTACGGCTCGACCACAGTCGTCCACGAGGCGGACCTGTCCCTCGTCGACGGGCGCGTCACAGTGCTCATCGGGCCCAACGGCAGCGGCAAGTCGACGCTCCTGCGCACGCTCGCGGCCCTGCACCCGCGCCGGGGCGGCGACGTCGGCGTGGGCGCGGACGGCGCGCGGGCCTCCCTCGACGCCCTGGGCCGGCGAGAGCTCGCACGGCGCCTCACCCTCCTCTCGCAGAGCCGGCCCACGCCGGGCGGCGTCACCGTCGGCGAGCTCGTCGAGTACGGGCGGCACCCGCACCGTGGCCGCTGGCGCACCGACGACCCCGACGGCCCCCGGGCCGTCACCTGGGCGATGGAGCTCACCGGCGTGAGCGACCTCGCGGAACGGCCGGTCGACGGGCTGTCCGGCGGCCAGCTCCAGCGGGTGTGGCTGGCCGCGTGCCTCGCGCAGGACACGCCGCTGCTCCTGCTCGACGAGCCGACCACGTTCCTCGACCTGCGCTACCAGGCCGAGCTGCTCGACATCGTCCGAGACCTCGCGGACGAGCACGGCATCGCCGTCGGGCTCGTGCTGCACGACCTCGACCAGGCGGCCGCGGTCGCCGACGAGGTCCTGCTGCTCGTCGACGGCCGGGTCGTGGCCGCGGGACCGCCGGAGGCGGTGCTCACCGCCGAGCACCTCAGCGCCGCCTACGGGGTCCCGGTCGAGGTGCACCGCGACCCGACCACCGGCCTGCTGCGCACCCGCGCCACGGCACGCCACCACCACCGCTCCCGGCAGGCCCCTGCCACGCCGGTCGCCCCCGCCCCCACCCCTTCCCACGAGGAGACCCGATGAGGATCACGTCCCGCGCAGCCGGCGCCCCGCTCGCCGTCGCGCTCGCCCTGGCGCTCGCCGCCTGCGGCACCACGGAGAGCCCGGCGACGGACGCGTCACCCGCCACGGCCGGGAGCGACGGCGACGCCGGCCCCGTGACCGTGACCGACGCCCGCGGGGTCGAGGTGACGCTGGACGGCCCGGCCGAGCGCGTCGCCGTCACCGAGTGGAACGTCGCCGAGTACCTCGTCTCGCTCGGCGCGCCGCCCGTGGGCGTCGCCGACGTCGAGGGCTTCACCACGTGGGACAGCACCGTCACGCTGCCGGACGACGTGACCGACATCGGCAGCCGCGGAGAGCCGAGCATCGACAGCCTCGCCGCGCTCGACCTCGACGTCCTCTTCGTCACCGACTCCCTGGTCGAGGGCGCGATCGAGCAGATCGAGGCGCAGATCCCGGTCGTCGTCGTGCCCGGCGGCGACGCGTCGGACCCCGTCGGCGCGATGTTCGCCAACCTCGACCTCGTCGCCGAGGTGACCGGCACCCAGGACCGGGCCGCGGAGCTGCGTGCGGAGTACGACGACGCCGTGGCCGCGGCCCGCGAGGAGCTCGGCGACGTCTCCGGCGTCCAGGTGGCCTTCGCAGACGGGTACGACACGGGTGAGGCCGTCGTGATCCGGCCCTACACGGCCGGCTCCCTCGTCGGCGGCGTGCTCGCCGACCTCGGGTTCGCCGACGCCTGGTCCGCGGTGCCCGATCTGGAGAGCGACGAGGACTACGGCCTGGGCCAGGTGGACGTGGAGACGCTGGCCCACCTGCCTGCCGACACCCGCTTCTGGTACCCGGGCACGTCCGAGGCCAGCTCCGACGTCTTCGCCGGGGCCCTCGCCCAGAACGCCGTCTGGACCGCGCTGCCGTTCGCCTCCTCGGCGGTCGCCTTCGACGAGGGCATCTGGATGTTCGGCGGCCCCGAGTCCATGCTGCGGATCGTCGAGGGCGCGGTCGCCGCGGCCGGCTGACCACCGTGGCCGCATCCCTCACCCGGGCGCCTGCGCGCCCGTCCGGCACCCTCGTCGAGGTGCCGGACGGGCGCGCGGGTCGCCCCGGCCTCCGGCTGACGCTGCTGGTCTGCGGCCTCCTGGCCGCGCTGGTCCCGCTGGCGGTGTGGCACCTGACGCAGGGCACCTCCGACGTCGGCGCGGACGACCTGCTCGCCTGGCTGACCGGGGACCTGGACGACGCGAGCCTGGCGACGGCCGTCGTGCTCGAGTCGCGGGTGCCGCGGCTCGCGGCGGCCCTCGTCGCAGGCCTCGCGCTCGGCGCGGCCGGCGCGACCCTTCAGTCGATCACCCGGAACCCGCTCGCGTCGCCCGACACCCTCGCGGTGAACAGCGGTGCGTACCTCGCGCTGAGCGTCGCGTCCGTCGTCGGGCTGCCGATCGCGTTCGCCGGCGACGTCGCGGTCGCGTTCGTCGGCGGCCTGCTCGCGGCGGGTGCCGTGCTCGCCCTCTCCGGCGGGACGCCGACCGCCGCGGGCACCCGCCTCGTCCTCGGCGGGACGGCGCTCGCGATGGCGATGGCGTCCGTCACGACGGCGCTGATCATCCTGCGCCCGATGGAGGCCCGGGGGCTCATCGCGTGGTCGGCCGGGTCGCTCGGTCAGAACGGGATGGGGACGGTGCGCTGGGCGCTGCCGCTCGTCGTCGCCGGCCTGGTGCTCGCCCTGCTCCAGGCGCGCCGCCTCGACCTGCTCGCCCTCGGCGACGACCACGCCGCCACCCTCGGCGTACCCGTGCGTCGAGCGCGCCTGGTCGCGCTGGTCACCGCGGTGCTCCTGGCGGCGACGGCGGTCGCGACGACCGGCCCGCTCGACTTCGTGGGCCTCGCGGCGCCCGCGCTCGTGCGGCTGCTCGTGCCCTGGGTGCCCGGCCTGCACCGGCACCGCGCACTGCTTCCCGCCTCCGGGCTCGCCGCGACGGTCCTCGTGCTCGCCGCCGACGCCGGGCTGCGCGCCCTCATCGGCCCGCAGGCGTCCGTCATGGTGCCCACGGGGACGATCACCGCCCTGCTCGGTGGGGCCGTCGTCGTGGCGGTCGCCCTGCGCCTGCGCTCGCGCAGCCTCGGCGGCGCGGTCGCCTCGCTGCCCGTGACGGGTGTCGGCGTGCGGCATCGCGGGGTGGTCGTCGCCGTCGCGGCGGCGGTCCTCGTGGCCGCGGCCGTCGCGGCCGTCCTGCTCGGCGACCGGGTGCTGCTCCTCGGTGACGTGGCCGTCTGGCTCAGCGGCGACGCCGGGCCGCTGGTCAGCGGGGTGCTCGGCACCCGGGTGCCACGCGTCGTCGCCGCCGTGCTCGCGGGAGCCGCCCTCGCCGTCGCGGGAGCCGCCGTGCAGGCGGCCGCACGCAACCCGCTCGCCGACCCGGGGATCATCGGCGTCGCGGGGGGCGCGTCCGTGGGCGCGGTGCTCGTCGTGACGTTCGTGCCGCTCGCCGGGTTCTGGGCGCTGGCAGGCGCTGCCGGCCTCGGGGCGCTCGCCGCGTCCGCGCTGCTCTTCGCGCTCGTCGCGCGGCGTGGCCTGGCCTCCGACACGTTCGTCCTCGTCGGCCTGGGCATCGGCTACGTCACCACGGCCCTCGTCACGGTGCTCGTCGTGACGACCGACCCGTTCAATGCCGCGAAGGCCCTGACGTGGCTCGCGGGGTCGACCTACGGGCGCACCTACGAGCACCTCGTGCCGCTCGCGCTCGGCTGCCTCGTGCTCGTGCCCCTCGTGTGGGTGCAGCACCGGAGCATGGACCTCGTCTCGCTGGACGAGGACACCCCCCGGGTGCTCGGCCTCGCGCCGGGGCGGGCGCGCGCGACCCTGCTCGGCGCGGCGGTGCTGCTCACCGGCGTCGCCGTCGCGGCCGTCGGGCTCGTCGGGTTCGTGGGGCTGGTCGCCCCGCACGCCGCGCGGGCGCTCGTCGGCAGGCGGCACCGCGTGGCCGTGCCGCTCGCCGCGCTCCTCGGGGCGACGCTCGTGCTCGTCGCCGACACCGTCGGGCGCACGGCCGCGGCCCCCACCCAGCTGCCCGCCGGCCTCGTCACGGCGCTGGTCGGCACGCCCTACTTCCTCTGGCTGCTGGGCCGCGCGGGCCGCCGCTGAGACCCGCGTCCCCGCGCCGGGCTCCCCGGAGCGCCTGGGCGCGCAGGCTCACCAGTCCTTGGGCATCGACGCCTTGCCGTCGAGCCAGAGGCGGTCCGTCGCGTCGGCGTGCGTACCGTCCGAGCCGACGTGCGTGGCGCTGATGCGATCGCCCTTGGTGATGACGTGGACCATGGCCATCGCGTGGCCCCGTCCCAGGTCGTGCTCCTCCTTGAGCCACTCCACGATCGGGCCGGCCTTGGTGCCGGGGCCGAACCCGCGCTCGGTCGCCTGGGCCAGGAGCTGGCGCGGTGTGAGACCCGTCCTGGCCTCGATCGTGTCGAGGTAGGCCTGGAACGACATGTGCGTTCTCCGTCCGGTCGGTGGGCGCGGCGGCCGTCCCGGCCGCGTCGGCGGTGCGGTGCCGCTCGGTGCAGGCGTCAACGGTGTCGAACGCACGCCCTGGATGTCCAGACCGTCGTCGGGCGGCGCACGGCGCGATCCTCGTAGCGGGCAGAATGGGGAGCGGACCACCCGCGCCGACGCGAGAGGAACGCCGTGGCAGCAGTGGCGCTCTACCTCGGGGCCGCGCTGCTGGGCGGCCTCCTGGCGGTCCTGCTGCGCCTGCCGCCGCTCGTCGGGTTCCTCGTCGCCGGGTTCGCGCTGGGAGCCGGGGGAGCGTCGCCCCCGCCGTACCTCGAGCCGGTCGCTGAGCTCGGCGTCGTCCTCCTGCTCTTCGCCATCGGCCTCAAGCTCGACGTGCGCACGCTCCTGCGCCGCGAGGTCTGGCTCACCACCGTCGTGCACATGGCCGTGAGCGTGGCCGTCGCGCTCGGGTTCCTCGGTGTCCTGGCCGTGGTCGGCTTCGGATACGTCGCCGACGAGTCGTTCAGCGCCCTCGCGCTCGTCGGGTTCGCGCTCTCCTTCTCCTCGACGGTCTTCGTCGTCAAGGTGCTCGACGACCGCTCCGACACCACCTCGCTCTACGGCCGCATCGCCGTCGGAGTGCTGGTCATGCAGGACGTCGCGGCCGTCGTGTTCCTGTCCCTGTCCAGCGGCGAGCCGCCGAGCCCCTGGGCGCTGCTGCTGGTCCTGCTCCTCCCGGCGTCCTGGGTGCTGCACCGGGTGTGGGACCGCGTCGGGCACGGCGAGCTCCAGGCGCTGTTCGGCGTGGCCGTGGCCGTGGTGCTCGGGTACGGGCTGTTCGAGCTCGTCGGGATCTCGGGCGACGTCGGGGCCCTCGTCGTCGGCGTGCTGCTCTCGACGCACCCGCAGGCGGGCGAGCTGTCCCGGTCCCTGATGACGTTCAAGGACCTCATGCTCGTGGCGTTCTTCGTGCAGATCGGGCTGCACGGGACACCCCACCTGCTCGAGGTCGGCCTGGCGCTGATCCTCCTGCTCGTCCTGCCGTTCCAGGTCGGCGCCTACGCGCTCGTGCTGTGGCTCATGCGGCTGCGACGGCGGACCTCGTTCCTGGCGGGCCTCGTGCTCTCCAACTACTCCGAGTTCGGCATCATCGTCGCGGCCGTGGGAGCGACCAGCGGTCTGCTCGACGAGCAGTGGGTCGTGGTGATCTCCCTCGCGGTCGCCTTCAGCTTCGTCCTGTCGTCCGTCGTCAACCGGCGCGGCGTCGAGCACGCGACACGGCTGTCCCGGCTCCTGCCCGCGCGGGACAGCGACCGCCTGCACCCCGACGACCGGCTCGTCGACGTGGGAGCCGCCGACGCGCTCGTCCTGGGTCTCGGCCGTGTCGGCGCCTCGACCTACGCGCGCCTGCGGGACGAGTACGGGCTGTCGGTGGTCGGGGTCGAGCACGACCGGACCCGCGTGCAGGCGCTCGAGGACGAGGGGTTCGAGGTCGTGCGGGCCGACGCGACCGACCTCGAGTTCTGGACCCGGGTCCAGCGGGCCGGCCGGGTCCAGGTGGCGGTCCTCGCGATGCCGTTCCACAACGCCAACCTGATCGCCCTGGCGCGTCTCCAGGCCGCGGGGTTCACGGGCCGCGTCGCAGCCGTCGCGCGGTACGACGACGACGTCGCCGAGCTCCAGCGGCACGGCGCCGACGCGGTGTTCCACCTGTACGGATCGGCGGGCTTCGCGCTCGCGGACCACGCCGCGGAGGTCCTGATGCGAGGGCGGACGGGCGCGCCGGCCGAGCCCCACCCGCCGGCGCGGCCCGGGGACGAGCAGGACGTGCTCGAGCCGCTCGACCGGTACACCGAGCCCGCGTAGCGCAGCGTCGGGCCCGCTCGGGCCCGAGCAGAGGGCCCTGCCACGCGGCGTGGGCCGCGAGCGCCGGGCGTTTCGCTCTGGGCGAACGCGGTGCCGCGGAGCCGTGCTGGGCCACGACCTCACCGCTGGTCCCAGGTCCGCGGATGGGCCACGCTGGAGATCATGCCCCCCGACCCGCGCCCCGAGCCTCGCGGGCGGGCCTGGGCCCGGATGGTCCGGCGGTCCGCCGGTGGCCTGCGCGCGTTCCGCGGCCGGACGGCAGCGGGTGGTGGCGGGAGCCGGCCGGAGAGCGTGGCCCGCGCCATCCTCCGACGTGTCGCGCTCGGCCTCGCGATCCTCGTCCCCGCGGCGTGCTGGGGCGTGGCGACAGCGTCCGCGGAGGCGAGCCTCGGTCCCCACGTCGCCCGGTACGACGTCACGCTCGACCACGAGATCACCGTCGACCTCGGCCCCCTGGGGACGCTCGTCATCGACTCGCCGCTCCCGCTGACGCTCGGCGCGCGCGTCGTCGTCCAGGAGATCCCGCGCGAGGTCACCGCCGTCGAGCAGGTCGACACGCTTGCCGCGCTCGGCGAGGACCTCCAGGGGTACGTCCAGTTCTTCAGCGGGCCCGAGGCTGCGCTCGACGTCGCCGTCCGCTCGCTGCTGGCCGACGCCGCCCGGCGCACGCTCCTGGCCGCGGTCCTCCTCGCGCTCGCCGTGTGGGGCAGCCGCGCCCTGCTCGGGGGCGCGCGTCGCGCCGAGCTGAGCGCCGCCGTCGCGCCCTACCGACCGGTCGTCACAGGTTCTCTGGTGGTGGGTCTCGCCCTGGCCAGCACGCTGACCGCGAGCGAGCCCGGTGCGCAGGACCGGTCCGGCGCGACGTCCGCCTCGGCCGTGTTCGACGGGACGCCGCTTGAGGGCGCCCGCATCACCGGACGCCTCGCGGGCGTGATCGACACCTACGGCGGCTACGTCGTCGACGCCTACCGCGAGAACGAGGCCTTCTACGACGGGGCCGTGACCGCGCTCGAGGCGTCGTGGGACGAGCGGGCGCAGGCCGAGGCGGCGCTCGAGGCGTCCCGCACGGCGTCCGCGAGCCCCACGGGTCGCCCGACCGCAGGTGACACGCAGCCGCCGGACCCAGGTGACCCGGGTGACGCGGCTGACGGCGACGACGCGGGGGAGCAGGGCGCGGGTGGGGAGCAGGGCGAGGACGGCGCCGGGACGGGCAGCGACGCCGCGCGTGGGTCCGCGACGGGCGCGCCCACCGGCACGGGCTCGTCCAGCACGCCCGGCACGACCTCCGGCACCGACGCGGAGGACGAGGCGGGGGCTGACGGGAGCGCGGACGAGGAGGCCTCCGAGCCGGTGACCGTCGTGGTGGTGAGCGACCTGCACTGCAACGTGGGCATGGCCAGGGTGATCCGCAGCGTCGTCGGGCTGGCTGGCGCGGACGTGGTGCTCAACGCGGGCGACTCGACCGTCAACGGGACGGCCGTCGAGTCCTACTGCGTGAGCGCCTTCGCCGACGCCGTGCCCTCCGGGGTGCCGCTCGTCATCGCGGACGGCAACCACGACAGCGTCCAGACCGCCGAGCAGGAGCGTGCCGCAGGTGCCCGCGTCCTGGACGGTGGTGTCGTCGAGGTCGCGGGGATCCGGGTCCTCGGCGACTCCGACCCGAACGCGACACGCGTGGGCATCGGCACCCTCCCGGTCGGCGAGGAGACGGTCGCCGACGCGGGCCGCCGCCTCGCCGACGTCGCCTGCGCCGAGGAGGACGGCGTCGACCTCCTGCTCGTGCACAACCCGAACGTCGGCAACGCGACGCTGGACCGCGGGTGCGCACCCGCCCAGATCTCCGGGCACCTGCACCGTCGGGTCGGCCCCGTCCCGGTCGGCGAAGGAGTCCGGTACGTGAGCACGAGCACGGCCGGCGCGGCCCTGGGCCAGGCGACGATCGGGCCGCTCAACGGCGTCGCCGAGATCACGGTGCTCCGCTTCGACCCGGACGCGCGCGAGTTCGTGGACCAGCGGCTCGTGCGCATCCACCCGGACGGCTCGGTCGGCGTCGGCCTCGCGGTCCCGTGGCCGAGCCCGACGCGCGAGGACGTGCCCGGACCCGACGAGCCGCAGTGAACCGCCGTGGTGCCGGTTCCCGGGAACCCGGTCGGGCAGCGTAACGTTGTCCCGCCGTCGCCCCCGACGACGGCGCGACCACGGGCGGGTGGGTGCTCGCCGCGGCCGCGGGACGAGGAAGGAGCGGTGTGCGAGAGCCACGGAGCAGGCGTGCCCGGGCGATCGCGACGCTCGCGCCCGTGCTCGCGACGGCCGTCCTGACGCCGCTGGTCGGCGCGGTCCTCCTCCTCGCGTCGCCGTCGCCCGCCGCCGCTCACGACACGCTCCTCGGTACGGAGCCCGCCGCGTCCGCTGCCCTCGACGCGCCGCCGACGCAGGTCCAGCTCACGTTCTCGGCGGACCAGCTCGCGGTGGGCGCTGTCGTCGAGGTCACGGGAGCGGGTGCTGCGTGGGGTGACGGAACGCCGGTCGTCGCGGGGTCCGTGGTCACGCAGGCGCTCCTGCCGGGCATGCCTGCGGGCGAGTACACGGTCACCTGGCGGTCCGTCTCGGGCGACGGGCACCCCGTCGAAGGGGCGTACACGTTCACGGTCGCGGGCGTCGCCGACGCCGCGGCCGCAGCGGTGAGCGCCGAGCCGAGCACGACGCCCGCCGCGAGCGGGGCGACTGACGAGGCGACGAGCGGCCGCAGCCCCGAGCAGACCGACGGGCAGACCGCCGCGCCCAGCGCTGAGCCGTCGAGCAGCCCGGCGACGGACACGCCCGACGTCGACCTCCCACGCTCCGACGCCGGTGGCTGGCTCGTCGCCGGGATCACCGTCCTCGCCGTCGGCGCGGTCGCCGCCGTCGTGCGCATCCGTCGGACGGCGAGCGGATGAACGACACCGCACGGCACGGCAGCACCCTGCCCCCGGAGCACCGGCGCCGCTGGCTCGTCACGACCCTCGTGGTCGTCGTGGTCGCCGTCGGCGCGGTCGTCGGCGGCCCGTGGCTGTACGCGCGCGTCGTCATGCCCGAGGCGCGTGACCCCCTGGCGCTGAGCAGCCCGACCGCCACGCCGGGTGCGGACAGCGAGGCGCAGAGCGTCCCGGCGTCCACGGACGTCGAGGGCGCCTGGCAGGTCGGCGAGGGGTCGCTCGCCGGCTACCGGCTGGGAGAGGTGCTCTCCGGCGAGCAGGTCACCGTCGCGGGCCGCACCGACGGGGTCACGGGGACCGTCCAGATCGAGAACGGCGCGTTGACCCAGGCGCGCGTCGTGGTGGACGTCGCGTCGATCACGACGGACGAGTCCGCCCGTGACGCGTACTTCCGGCGCGCGCTCGACACGACGACGTACCCCGAGGCGACGTTCGAGCTCACCGCACCCGCAGACGTGTCCGCGGTCGCGACCGCCCTCGGGACGGTCACCGTCACCGCAGAGGGCTCGCTGACGTTCCACGGCGTGACGCAGCCCGTCCAGGTCGCGCTCGAGGTGCAGCGCACCCCGACGGGCGTCGAGGTCGTCGGGCAGGTGCCGGTCACCCTCGAGGACTACGGCCTCGACGCGCCCGACCTGGGGTTCGTCACCGTCGAGCCGTCGGGCGCGATCGAGCTCCTGCTCGTTCTGACCCGCTGACCGACCCGTGGCGCCCGTGAGGCGCTCGGCCTACAGTTCGGTGTGCCGAACTTCTGGCTCCACGTCGCGCCGCCGGGTGCGCGCGCCTGCCGCCGCGCCGGTGCGGCGGTCCTGGCCGCGGCCACAGCCACGTGCGCGGCCTGCGCGACCCCGGCCGCCGCGCGTCCCGACGACGGGCGGCCCGTCGTCCTGACCACGTTCACGGTGCTCGCGGACATGGCCGGCGCCGTCGCGGGCCCGGACGCGCACGTCGAGTCGATCACCGGCGTCGGCATGGAGATCCACGGCTACGAGCCCACCCCGGACGACCTCCGGCGGGCCGCCGGCGCCGACCTGCTCCTGGCGAACGGCCTCGGGCTCGAGGCATGGCTCGAGGCCCTCGTCGAGCCGCTCGACCTGCCGACGGTCGAGCTCGCCGACGAGGTCGACGTGGATCACCTGCCGACGCAGGGCACGCGAGCCGGCGCCTCGGGGACCGGCTCGCCCGGGACCGACCACGCCCCGCTGAACCCGCACCTGTGGATGTCGCCCGACCTCGGGGTCCGGTACGTCGGTGCCATCGCCGACGCGCTCGCGGACCTGGACCCGGCCCACGCAGCCGCCTACGAGGAGCGGGCCACCGCCTACGCGGCGCAGATCGAGGCCATCCGGACCGACCTGACCGAACGGCTCGAGGGGCTGCCCGAGGCCCACCGCCTGCTGGTCACGTGCGAGGGCGCCTTCTCCTACCTCGCGCGGGACGCCGGCCTCGCCGAGGCGTACCTGTGGCCCGTCAACGCCGAGCGGCAGGGGACGCCCCGGCAGGTCGCCGACGTCATCCGGGCCGTGCGCGCCGCACAGGTCCCGGCAGTGTTCTGCGAGTCGACCGTGTCGGCGACGGCGCAGCGGCAGGTCGCACGCGAGACGGGTGCGCGGTTCGCCGGCGTGCTCTACGTCGACTCGCTGTCCGAGCCGGACGGCCCCGTGCCGACCTACCTCGACCTCCTGCGCCACGACGCGGACGTCGTCGTCGCCGGGCTGACGGGCGAGGAGGCGTCGTGAGCGAGCCCGCCCTGGACGTCCGGGGCCTGACCGTCCGCTACCGCGACGTCGTCGCGCTCGAGGACGTGACGGTGCAGGTCGCGCAGGGGCAGGCGTGCGGCCTCGTCGGCATGAACGGCTCGGGCAAGTCGACGCTGCTCAAGGCGGTCGTCGGGCTGGTCCGGCCCGACGCGGGGTCCGTCGCCGTCCTCGGCGGGACGCCTGACGCCGCTCGCGCGGGCGGCCTGGTCGGCTACGTGCCGCAGGTCGACGACGTGGACCGGGACTTCCCGGTCACGGTCGACGACGTCGTCCTCATGGGGCGCTACCACCGTATGGGCCGTCGGCGGCGCACGCGTCCGGTGGACCGCGCGGCCGTCGACGAGGCGCTCACCCGCGTCGGCCTCGCGGATCTCGCCGGCCGGCAGATCGGTCGCCTGTCCGGCGGTCAGCGCCAGCGCGTGCTCCTGGCGCGCGCCCTGGCCCAGGAGGCGCGCGTCCTCCTCCTCGACGAGCCGTTCACCGGCCTCGACGTGGTCTCCGAGGCCGCGATCACCGCCGTGCTGCGCGGGCTCGTCGACGACGGCTGCACGGTGCTGCTCTCGACGCACGACCTCGCGACGCTCCCGGAGCTGTGCGAGACGTCGGTGCTGCTGCACCGCCGGGTCCTCGCCCAGGGTCCGACGGCGGACGTCGTCACACCCGAGAACCTCGCACGGACCTTCGGGCTCGACGCGCGGGCCGAGGCATGACCCGGGAGGCGCCATGACCTGGTGGGAGGTCCTCGTCGAGCCGTGGCAGTTCGAGTTCATGCAGCGCGCCCTGCTCGTGACGGTGCTCGCCGGGGTGGTCGCGGCGGTCCTCAGCTGCTGGCTCGTCCTCATCGGCTGGTCGCTCATGGGTGACGCGGTCTCGCACGCCGTGCTCCCCGGCGTCGTCCTGTCGTACCTCGTGGGGGCGCCGTTCGCCGTCGGCGCGCTCGTGTTCGGACTCGGCGCCGTCGGGCTGATCGGCGCCGTGCGGGAGACGACGCGGCTCAAGGAGGACACGGCCATCGGCGTCGTCTTCACGACGGCGTTCGCGGTGGGTGTCGTGCTCGTCTCGACGACCCCCAGCCAGGTCGACCTGTCGCACATCCTCTTCGGCAACGTCCTGGGGGTGTCCGACGCCGACATCGTGCAGGTCGTCGTGCTCGCGGCGGTCGCGCTCGCCGTCCTGGTGGCGCGCCGTCGGGACATCACGCTGTACGCGTTCGACCGGGTGCACGCGCACGTCGTCGGGCTGCCCGTGCGGCGCATCGGCGCGATGCTGCTGCTCCTGCTCGCACTCGCGGTCGTCGTCGCCCTGCAGGCCGTGGGTGTGGTCCTCGCGGTCGCGATGCTCATCACGCCGGGGGCGACGGCGTTCCTGCTCACCGACCGCATCGAGCGCATGCTCGTCGTGGCACCGCTGGTCGCGACCGTCTGCGCCGTCGCGGGGATCTGGACGAGCTACCTCCTCGACGCGGCGAGCGCCGGGCTCGTCGTCGTCTTCCAGGGGCTCGCGTTCGCGGTCGCCTACGTCGTGGCCCGCCGCCGGGAGCGGGTGCGATGACCCCCGCGAGGACGCCCGGCGGCCGGCGGGAGCCCGGTCTCACGGCCGTCGCGCAGGACTACCTCAAGCTCGTGTGGACCCTGCAGGAGTGGTCGCCGGGCCCCGTGACCACCTCGGTGCTCGCGGAGCGTCTGGGCGTCGGCGCGCCGACCGTCTCGGAGACCGTCGCCCGCCTCGTGGCGCGCGGCTGGGTCGAGCACGAGCGCTACGGAGGGGTGAGCCTGACGCCGGACGGCCAGGCCCTCGCGCTCGCGACCGTGCGCCGGCACCGGCTCATCGAGACCTGGCTCGTCGAGCACCTCGGGTACGGCTGGGACGAGGTCCACGACGAGGCCGAGGTGCTCGAGCACGCCGTCTCCGACGTGTTCGTCGAGCGCGTCGACGCACGGCTCGGGCGACCGGTGCGCGACCCGCACGGCGACCCGGTCCCGGCCGCGGACGGGACGGTCCGGCGCCCCGACGCGGTGCCCCTGGTCGAGCTGGCGCCGGGCGAGCGGGGGCGGGTCGCGCGCGTGTCCGACGAGGACCCCGAGGTGCTGCGCGAGTGCACCGCCGCGGGCGTGGGGCTCGACACGCTGCTCACCGCGCCCGTGAGCCTCTCGGCGGCGGCCGTCCGGGCGATCCGTGTGGTCCGTGCGGACACGCCGGCCGTCGGTCGGTAGGACCTCTGTCCCTTTCGGCATCCGCAGGTTACGCTTGCGTAGGTAAACCGATCCGATGTGCTGCCGACGGCATCGCGTCGCCCCCCCATCAGACCGGGATGTGCATGAACCCCTCGCCTCGCACGACAGCCCTCACGGCCACCGACGCCGACGTCCAGGCGGCCCCCGCGACCCCGCGCGAGCGGCAGGTCAGCGAGTTCACGGCGCTGACCCGCACCGTCCAGGAGGCTGGGCTCATGCGGCGCCGGTACGGGTACTACTGGACCCGCTTCGTCGTCATCACGGCGATGCTCGTCGGTCTCGGCGTCGCCTTCGTGATGATCGGCCCGTCCTGGTGGCAGATGGGCATCGCGGCGCTCCTCGCGCTCGTGCTCGGTCAGGTCATGTTCCTGGGTCACGACGCGGCGCACCGCCAGATCTTCGCGTCGGGCCGGTGGAACGACTGGGCGAGCCTGGTCATCGCGAACCTGTACGCGGGCATGAGCTACGGCTGGTGGCAGCACAAGCACAGCCGGCACCACGCCAAGCCGAACCAGATCGGTGCGGACCCGGACATCGACACGGGCGCCCTCGTGTTCACGACCGAGGAGCTGCCGAAGCCCCGCACCGGGCTCGTCGGCTGGTTCACGCAGCGGCAGGGGTGGCTCTTCTTCCCCCTGCTCCTCCTCGAGGGCCTGAACCTGCACATCTCGGGTGTCCGGACCATCTTCGGCCGCGGCGAGGTCAAGCGGCGGCCCGTCGAGATGGCCTTCGTGACCCTGCGCCTCGGCGGCTACCTCGCGCTCGTCTTCTGGCTCCTCCCGGTCGGCATGGCGTTCGCCTTCCTGGGCGTCCAGCTCGGGATCTTCGGCGTCTACATGGGTGCCGTCTTCGCGCCCAACCACAAGGGCATGCCGATCGTCCCCAAGGACGCCAAGATCGACTTCCTGCGGCGCCAGGTGCTCATGAGCCGCAACGTCAAGGGCGGCCGGGTGATCGACGAGTTCATGGGCGGCCTGAACTACCAGATCGAGCACCACCTCTTCCCGAACATGGCCAGGCCGCACCTGCGCAAGGTGCAGCCGATCGTCCGCGAGTTCTGCGCGAGCCGCGGCATCCACTACACCGAGACCACCCTCGCCCGGTCGTACGGCATCGTGATCCGGTACCTCAACACCGTCGGCCTCGCGGCCCGGGACCCGTTCCAGTGCCCCCTGACGCTGGAGTACCGCTCCGCGCGCTGACGGGCGCACCGCCCGACCCGCGGCGTCGACGACGTGCGGGTCGGTGCCGCGCGCGACGGTAGCCTGAGCGGGTGCACAACGAGCCCACGACAGCCACGTCCACCCCGGTCGGCGGAACCCCGCCGGAAGCCCCCCTGCGCTACACCGCCGCGCTCGCCGCGGACATCGAGAAGCGCTGGCAGGACCGGTGGGCCGAGCTCGGCACGTTCCACACGCCCAACCCCGACGGACCGCTCACCGACGGTGCGGGTCACCACGTCGCGGAGCAGACGCCCGCCTTCTTCATCATGGACATGTTCCCGTACCCCTCGGGGGACGGCCTGCACGTCGGCCACCCCCTCGGGTACATCGCGACCGACGTCGTGGGCCGCTACCGCCGGATGTGCGGGGACAACGTGCTCCACGCGCTCGGCTACGACGCGTTCGGCCTGCCCGCCGAGCAGTACGCGGTCCAGACGGGCCAGCACCCGCGGGTCACGACCGAGGCCAACATCGCCACGATGCGCCGGCAGCTGCGCCGGCTCGGCCTCGCGCACGACGAGCGCCGCTCGTTCGCGACGACCGACAGCGACTACGTGCGCTGGACCCAGTGGATCTTCCTCCAGGTCTTCAGCTCCTGGTACGACGCCGACGCCGTGCGCCCCGACGGCGGGCGCGGCAGGGCGCGGCCCATCGCGGAGCTCGAGGCCGAGTACGCCGCGGGCGAGCGTGCGACGCCCGACGGCCGCTCGTGGGCGGACCTGGACGTCGTCGAGCGACGCCGCGTGCTGGACGCCTCGCGCCTCGCGTACGTCTCCGAGACGCCCGTCAACTGGTGCCCCGGGCTGGGCACCGTGCTGGCGAACGAGGAGGTCACGGTCGACGGCCGCTCCGAGCGCGGCAACTACCCCGTGTTCAAGCGCAACCTGCGCCAGTGGAACATGCGCATCACGGCGTACGCCGACCGCCTGGCCGACGACCTCGACCTGATCGACTGGCCCGAGAAGGTGCGCTCGATGCAGCGCAACTGGATCGGGCGCTCCGAGGGCGCCCAGGTGACGTTCGAGGTCATCGGCGGCACCGAGGTCGAGGTCTTCACCACCCGTCCCGACACGCTGTTCGGCGCGACGTTCATGGTCGTGGCGCCCGAGCACCCGCTGCTCGACGAGGTGCCGGCCGAGTGGCCGGACGGCACGCACAAGACGTGGACGGGCGGTCACCGCACGCCCGTCGCGGCCGTGGCCGAGTACCGGACGGCGTCGGCCGCCAAGACGGCCGTCGAGCGTCAGGCCGACGCGGGCCGCAAGACGGGCGTGTTCACCGGGCACCTGGCGATCAACCCGGTCAACGGCGAGCCGATCCCGGTCTTCACCGCCGACTACGTGCTCATGGGCTACGGCACCGGCGCGATCATGGCCGTCCCCGCGCAGGACGAGCGCGACTGGCAGTTCGCCGAGGCGTTCGAGCTGCCCGTCGTCCGCACCGTCGCGCCGCCCGAGGGCTGGGAGGGCGGTGCCTACACGGGTGACGGGCCCGCGATCAACTCGTCGAACGAGGAGATCAGCCTCGACGGGATGGAGGTCGCGGACGCGAAGGCCACGATCACCGCGTGGCTGGCCGACAAGGGCCTGGGCACCGGGACCGTCACGTACCGGCTGCGCGACTGGCTGTTCAGCCGGCAGCGCTACTGGGGCGAGCCCTTTCCGATCGTGTACGACGAGCACGACCTGCCGATCGCCCTGCCCGAGAGCATGCTGCCGGTGGACCTGCCCGAGGTCCCCGACTACTCGCCGCGGACCTTCGAGCCGGACGACGTGCACTCGACCCCGGAGCCGCCGCTGGGCCGCAACGAGGAGTGGGTGCACGTCACCCTGGACCTGGGGGACGGGCCCCGCACGTACCGCCGTGACACGAACACGATGCCCAACTGGGCGGGGTCCTGCTGGTACTACCTGAACTACCTGGACCCCGGTCGCCGGGACGTGCTCGTCGACCCGGCGCTCGAGCGCTACTGGATGGGCCCGCAGCACAACGCGGCGACGGGCTCCTCGGGTGGTGTCGACCTGTACGTGGGCGGCGTCGAGCACGCGGTGCTGCACCTGCTCTACGCGCGCTTCTGGCACAAGGTCCTCTTCGACCTCGGGCACGTCTCGAGCGTCGAGCCGTTCCGCACCCTGTTCAACCAGGGCTACATCCAGGCGTACGCCTACAAGGACGCGCGCGGCCAGTACGTGCCGGCCAGCGAGGTCGTGGAGGACGAGGCGGCGTCGACGGGCTTCACGTGGGAGGGCCAGGAGGTCCACCGCGAGTACGGCAAGATCGGCAAGTCGCTCAAGAACAGCGTCACGCCCGACGAGATGTACGAGGCCTACGGTGCGGACACGTTCCGGGTCTACGAGATGTCCATGGGCCCGCTCGACCTGTCACGCCCCTGGGAGACGCGCGCCGTCGTCGGCTCGCAGCGGTTCCTCCAGCGGCTGTGGCGCAACGTCGTCGACGAGCACACGGGCGAGCTGACGGTCGTGGACGAGGAGCCCGCGCCCGAGACGCTGCGGCTGCTGCACCGGACGATCGACGACGTGCGCACCGAGATGGGCGCGATGCGCTTCAACACCGCGATCGCCAAGCTCATCGTGCTCAACAACCACATGACGGGCCTGGCACGTGTCCCGCGCGTGGTGGCCGAGGCCGTCGTGCTCATGGTCGCGCCCATCGCCCCGCACATCAGCGAGGAGCTGTGGTCCCGCCTGGGCCACCCGGACAGCCTGATCCGGGAGCCGTACCCCGTGGCGGACCCGGCGTTCCTCGTCGAGGACACCGTCACCTGCGTCGTGCAGGTGCAGGGCAAGGTGCGCGACCGGCTCGAGGTGCCCGCGTCGATCGGTGAGGACGAGCTGCGTGAGCTCGCGCTCGCGACGGCCGGCGTCCGGCGGGCCCTCGACGGGCGTGAGGTCCGGACGGTCGTCGTGCGGGCGCCGCGCCTGGTCAACGTCGTGCCGGCCTGAGCATGCCGCCTGCCGCCGGGCACCGGGTCGCCGTGGTGACCGACTCCACGGCGTCGGTCCCGGCGGCGCTGCTCGACGCCGCTGACATCACGGTGGTCCCGCTCCAGGTCGTGATCGACGGGGTGCCCCACCGCGAGGGCGTCGACCTGTGCCCCAGCGCGCTCGCTGACGCGATGCGCGCGGGCGCCACGGTGTCGACGTCCCAGCCCGGGCCGGACGCGTTCGCACGCGTGTACGCGCGGCTGGCGGCCCGCGGAGCGCGCGAGATCGTCTCGGTGCACCTGTCCTCCGAGCTCTCCGGGACGGTCACGTCCGCCCAGATCGCCGCGCAGACGTGCGGGGTCCCCGTGCACGTGGTCGACTCGCGCACGGTCGGCATGGGGCTCGGGTTCGCCGTGCTCGCCGCGGCCCGCGCCGGCGCGCAGACGGACGCGTCCGGCGGGTCGGGTGACGCCGCCGCGCGGGCGGCTCTGCGCTGCGCCGCGTCGTCGGAGGTGCTCTTCGCCGTCGACACCCTCGACCACCTGCGGCGCGGGGGGCGCCTCGGTCCGGTGGCCGCCGCCGTGGGGGCCGTGCTCGGTCTGCGACCCGTCCTGGGGGTGCGCGACGGCCGCATCGAGGTCGTCGAGAAGGTCCGGACGAGCGTGCGTGCGCGTGAGCGCGTGATCGATGCGTCCGTCGAGGCGGTGCGACGCCGGTCCACGGCGGTCGCGGCCGTCCACCACTTCGACGACCCGGCTCTCGGCGAGGAGGTCGCGCGGGTGATCCGTGACCGGTGCGGCGCCGGCCTGGACGACGTCCACGTGGCCCAGATCAGTGCCGTGGTCGGTGCGCACGTGGGCCCGGGCCTCGTCGCCGTGGTGGTCGCCGAGCGCTGACCCGCGGGTCCACAGGTCCAGGCGCGCCACGAGCGCGCACAGGCCCATCGCCCCCGCGCCCGGTGCGCCCGGGCCGACCCCTAGCGTCGCTCCGGTGGCAGCCGAGGAGAACCTGGACGAGGCGACGCGGGCACGCCTCCTGCGCATCGCGCAGGGCGCCCGCCGCACCTCGGCACCCGGCACCGCGGCGACGGCCGAGGCGCTGGGGGAGCAGCGAGCCTGGCAGCCGTCAGGTGCGACGACCGGTGCGGGAGCCGTCCGCGGACGCGCCCACCGCCACGTCCCCGCAGGCGACCGTGCCCTCCCGACGGAGCCGACCTCGGCCTCGGGGACGGGTGCCCAGGAGGAGCGGTGGGTCCCCGCCCGTCCCGCCGCACCCCGGGCGTCCCACGGGACGCCGACCGCGGAGCCGTCGCCGGACGTCCCCTGGCCGGCAGCCGGAGGGCAGTCCCCGGGGGGCGCGTGGCTGCCGCGCGATCGTTGGCCGGTTGACGCGGCGGACGGCGCCGCCCCGGTGGCACCGGCCGGCCGCGAGCTGCGCGAGCGCGCCATCGGGTCCGCCGTCCGCGCCTACACGGCAGCGCACGGCCACCCCCTCGAGCACGAGTCGGACGACGGCGCGCGTCCGGGCACCGAGCGGCGGCGCTGGGCGCTCTCGCCACGGGTCACGATCGCCGGGCTCGTGGCGCTGACCGCCATCACCCTCGTCGTCGTGCTGCGGGGCGGCCTCGTCACGGCGGCCCCGATCGTCGAGGTCGTGGGCGTGGGTGACGCCGGGGTCGGCACCTCGGCGGCGGCGGACGGCGGTGCAGGAGCGGCGGCGGACGGCGGCGTGCCTGCCGGTGCGGACGAGGGCGGGACGACGGGCGGGACGACAGGCGGCACCGCGGCGGACCCGGGTGCACCGGCAGCCGAGGACGTGGTGGTCCACGTGGTCGGGCAGGTCGCGGCGCCCGGTGTCGTCACGCTCGCCGCCGGCGCGCGCGTGACGGACGCCATCACCGCGGCCGGCGGCCCGACGGCTGAGGCCGACCTCTCGGCGCTCAACCTCGCACGTGAGCTCGTCGACGGGGAGCAGGTCGCCGTCCCCCGCCCGGGCGAGGTGCTCGCCGGCGCCTCACCCGCCGAGACGGGGGACGCGGCGGGTGCGCCGCCCACCCCGTCGGACGTCCTGGACCTCAACACCGCCGACGCGACGGCGCTCGACGCCCTCCCCGGCATCGGCCCGGTCCTCGCCCAGCGGATCGTGGACTGGCGCTCCGAGCACGGACGCTTCACCTCGGTCGACGAGCTGGGCGAGGTCAGCGGGATCGGGCCGTCCGTCCTCGAGGGCCTGCGTGAGCTCGTCGGGGTGTGAGCGCACGTCCGGGCCGGTGAGCGCAGGCGCGCCCGGGACGGAGCTGCGTCCTGGTGCGCGCGGGGCTCCCGACCTGCGGCCCGCCCCCGACCTGCGGCCGACGACGGACCTCCGGCTCGTGCCCGCGGCTCTCGCCGCCTGGGTGACGAGCGCGGCAGGGGTCGGCATGAGCACAGCCACCGTCGCGCTCACGGGGTGCCTCGCCCTGGCCGTCGCCGCTCTCGTCACCCTGGTCACCCGCCGGGCGCGGCGCCCCCGGTCCCGAGCCCCCGGGCGTGGCGCGGACGTCCTGTCCTCGTGCTGGTTCCTCGCCTGCGTCGTCGCCCTCGTGTGCGTCAGCGCCGCCGCGCAGCTGCACGTGCGCGGTACGGGGCCGCTGACACGGCTCGCGGCCGACGGTGCGACGGTCGTGGTCGTCGGGGTGGTGCGGGCCGAGCCGGAGGCCGTGGGCACCGGGTCCGGAGGCGGCGCTCCGCGACGCACGACGGTCGTGGCCGTCGAGGCGGTGACCGGCCGCGGCGCCACGGTGCGGGTGTCCGCGCTCGTCCTCGTGCGGGGCGGGGCGGAGCTCGTCGTGCCGTACGGTGCCCGCGTCGAGCTGCGCGGGCGGCTCGGTCCTGGGCAGCCGGGCGCTCGGGAGAGCGCGGTGCTGGCGGTCGACGGCGCACCGCGCGTCCTGGGACCGCCCGGCATGGTCGACCGCGAGCTCGGCAGGCTCCGCAGCACGCTGCTCGAGGTCACCGACGGCTTCCCGGCGGACGCCCGCGGGCTCGTCCCCGGTGCCGCGGTGGGTGACACGAGCCGGCTGCCGGCGGACCTCGACGAGGCGATGCGCGTGGCCGGCCTCACGCACGTGACGGCCGTCTCCGGTGGCCACTTCGCGGTGCTCTCCTCGACGGTGCTCGGGCTCGCCGCGCTGCTCGGCCTGCCGCGCTGGGCACGCGCCCTCGCCGTCGGAGCCGTCATGACCTGGTTCGTGCTCCTCGTGCACCCGGAGCCCAGCGTGCTCCGGGCGGCAGCGATGGGCCTCGCGGGCGTCGTCGGTCTCCTGGTGGGCCGCCCGTCGCGCGCCGTGCCGGCCCTCGCCGCGACGGTCGTGGTGCTCCTGGTGGTCGACCCGTGGCTCGCACGGTCCTACGGGTTCGTGCTCTCGGTGGCGGCGACGGGCGCGATCGTGCTCCTCGCACCTCGCCTCGCCGCACGGGTGCGCGGCCTGGTCCCGCACTGGCTGGCCCTGGCCATCGCGGTCCCGGTGGCCGCGCAGGCCGCGTGCGGACCGGTCCTCCTCATGCTCCAGCCCACCCTCTCGCCCTATGCCGTCCCGGCGAACGTGCTCGCGGCGCCCGCACTCGTCCCGGCCACCCTCCTGGGCGTCGGTGCGACGGTCACCGGCCCCTGGGCGCCGGAGGTCGCCGGGCTGCTCGCACGCGGCGCCGCCGGCGCGACGTGGTGGATCGCGACCGTCGCCCGGACGTTCGCCGGGCTGCCCGGGGCGAGCGTCGCGTGGCCCGGGGGAGCAGTGGGCGCCGCGCTCCTCGCCGGCCTGACCGCCGCGGTGCTCGGGATCCTCGTGCGTGGCGGGCGCTCCCGCTCCGAGGAGCGTGCGTGACAGCGGTACGTGGCAGGCTGTGCGGCATGCCCCCAGCAAGTCGCCGACCGGCGAGCGCCTCCGTCACGTGGGACCAGGTCGAGATCGCACCCCTCGTCCTCGTGACAGGTGGTGAGGCGCTCCTGGCGGAGAGAGCGGTCGAGCGGGTCCTCGGCCAGGCGCGCGAGCAGGACCCGTCCGTCGAGGTCACTCGCCTCGAGGGTCCCTCCTACGAGGCCGGGCGGCTCCAGGTCGCGACGAGCCCCTCGCTCTTCGACGAGGCCCGCGTGGTCGTGCTCACCGACCTGCAGGCCGCGACCGAGCAGGCGCTCGCCGACGTCACGGAGTACGTCGCGGCGCCGGCGCCCGACGTCGTCCTGGTGCTCCAGCACGGGGGCGGTGTCCGGGGCAAGCGCACGCTCGACGCGATCCGGGCCGCCGGTGCCCTGACGGTGGCGTGCGACCCGGTCAAGCGGGACGCGGACAAGTCGGCGTTTGCGGTGGCCGAGCTCCGCAGGGCCCGGCGCAAGGCCGAGCCCGCTGCGCTGCGCGCGCTCGTGGAGGCATGCGGCGCGGACCTGCGCGAGCTCGCGGCGGCGTGCCAGCAGCTCGCCGCCGACACGACCGGGACCGTGACCCTCGAGGTCGTGACCCGCTACTACGGGGGCCGCGTCGAGGCGACGGGTTTCCGCGTGGCCGACGCCGCGGTCGAGGGACGGGCCGGGGAGGCCGTCGCGCTCCTGCGCCACGCGGTCGCCACGGGCACGGATCCCGTGCCGCTGGTCGCCGCGCTGGCGGCGAAGCTCCGCACCCTGGCCAAGGTCGGTGCAGCGCGTGGTCGCGGGCTGGACCCTGCGCGGGACCTGGGTCTCGCGTCGTGGCAGGTGGACCGCGCCCGCCGGGACCTGTCCCGATGGACCCCCGAGGCGCTCGCCGACGCGATCGCCGCCGTCGCCCAGGCCGATGCCGAGGTCAAGGGCGCCGGACGCGACCCCGTCTTCGCGATCGAGCGCGCGGTGCTGCGGGTCGCCTCAGCGGTGCGACCCTGAGGACCTGACCCGCCCGACGTCGAGCACGAGGGCGGGCTCCAGGAGGTTCCCCTGGACGAGGTCGAAGCCCAGCGTGCGGCACCACGCGAGGTCGTCCGGCGTCTCGACCCGCTCGGCCACCGTCGTCGCGCCGTAACGCCGCGCCGCGTCCAGGAGTCCCGCGCCGTGCGCGCGAAGGTCCCTCAGGTCGATCTTCACGAGGTCGACGTCCGGCAGGAGGACCAGCTGGTCCGGCAGCCCGCTGAAGTCGTCGATCGCGACCAGGTGACCTGCGTCGCGTAGTGCCCGCACCCCGGCGACGACGTCCGGCTCGGCCCGCACCGACTCGACGACCTCGAGACCCATACCTGCGGGCAGGGGCGGCAGGTCCATCTCGCCCACGAACAAGGTCCGGGTGGCGTTGACGAACACCGGGCCGTGCCCACCGAGCGCCTCGAGCCCGCACCGCAGCGCCGTGAGGACCACGTGCCGCGTGGCGCGGTCCTGCTCGTCGGCGGGCCACTCGTCGACAGGCGTCGTCGCGACGGCCGAGCGGTACAGGAGCTCGCAGCCGTAGCGCGCGCCGCCGACCGTGAACACCGTCTGCCGCCCGAGCAGGACGGGGCGGCGCCTGTCCGCCTCGCCCGCCTGACGGTGCGCCGGTGGCGGGGAGGGCAGGGTGCCGCCCTCGCGCTGACGTGGGACCTCACCGCCGCGCTGCCGTGGGACCCGCGGGGCCCGGTGCGAGCCGTCGGCTCGCACCGCACGGGGTGCAGCGCTCAGAAGCGGAGTCACATCAGATGTGACTGCCAGGGCACGTTCGGATGACGTGGCAACAGGTGTGATGAACATCACACCGAAATGGCGGGTGGATCCCTCCGGCTTTGTCAGCAAACGTCGGGCAGATGTGCCCCCGAGGTCCTTGATCGCCGGTGCAAATCAGGAGGAACCCTGTCATAGTCGTCATGACAGCCCCCCCGCTGCAGACGAAGGAGAAGGACCATGAACCGCTCGCTCAAGACCCTCGCGGCGACCGCCATCACGCTCAGCCTCGCGGTCGTCGGCCTCCCGCTGACGTCCGGCGACGGCGGCATGACCATCAGCACCGGGACCTCGGGCTGCTGCCGCCAGTGACCGGTGCCGCGTCGCACGACGAGGGGTTCCCGGCAGACCGGGAGCCCCTCGCCGCTGGCCGGGCCGGAGACCCGCGCGTCTGACAGGACCACCGACCCGCCCGCCTGACCGTCCCGCCGACCCGCGCGCCTGACCTGCCTTTGCCGACCTGCCCACCGGCCCGCGCGCCTGACCGTCCCTGTCGACCATGCGAGCCGACCTGCGCGGCTGACCTGCCCGGACGGTCGCGGCACGCGCGTTTTTCACCCCGACGAGTGTGGACAGCCCCTCCCGTCGAGGCCGTGTCATGGGTACAGTTACGGCTTGTGACTGACCTTTCGGAACGGCTGCGTGCGGAGCGGACCCGTGCTGGGCTCTCGCAGACCGCCCTTGCAGGGGACGACTTCTCGCCGAGCTACATCTCGCTCATCGAGGCGGGGCGGAGGACGCCGACCGAGGCGGCACTCAAGGTCCTCGCCGGCCGGCTGGGCACCTCGGCGGACTACCTCCGGTTCGGCGACAAGGCGCCGAGCGAGGAGAAGGCCCGCATGGAGATCGGCTTCGCACGGCTCGCGCTCGCGAACGGAGAGCCTGCGGAGGCCCGTGACCGCCTTCTGGCGCTCGACCTCTCGACGATCGCGCCGCGGCACCACCAGGAGGCGCTCCACGCCCTCGCTCTCGCCCACGAGGCGCTCGGCGACCTTGACGAGTCCGTCGCCGTGCTGGAGCCCCTGCTCAACGACGCCCGGGCGCACCGGCGCTCCCTCGAGTCCGCGCGTCTGGCGACCGACCTCGTCGCCTCCTACCACGAGGCCGGCGACCTCGGGCACAGCATCGAGCTCGGCGAGGACGTCCTGCGGGAGATCGAGGCGGACGGGATCGCCGGTACCGACGAGCACCTGCGGCTCGCCTCGACGGTGCTGTGGTCGTACTACGACCGCGGCGACATGCTCTACGCGACGCACCGTGCCGGCGAGCTGATCTCGCTCGCCGACGGGCAGGGCTCCATGCGTGGCCGGGGGAGCATCTACTGGAACGCCTCGCTCGTGGCGGAGGGCCGCGGCGACTTCGCCGAGGCGCGCCGGCTCGCCGAGCGTGCCCTCGCGTACCTGAGCGAGGGCGCCGCGAGCCGTGACGTCCCGCGGCTGCGCCAGCACTACGGCTGGCTCCTGCTCCGGACGGACCCGCCCGAGCCCGAGACCGCGCTGGAGCACCTCGAGCAGGCGGCGGTCGACCTGGCTCTCATCGGCTCCGAGGTCGAGCTCGCGCGCTGCGCGTTCGAGTCGGCGCGTGCCCACCTCATGCTCGGACGCACGGACGTCGCGGACACGCTCGTCCAGGAGGGCCTGGCACGACTCGACGACAAGGCCGTGTTCGAGGCGTGCGACGGCCACATCGTCCTCGGTGACGTGCGGGCCGCGCTCGGAGACCGCGACGGCGCCCAGGAGGCGTACCGCTGGGCGGCCGACAGGCTCGCGATGATGTCGGCAGGGCGCCAGTCGGCGACCGTGTGGCGTTCGCTGGCCGACCGCATGCTCGAGTACGGGGACGAGGCGGGCGCCGTGCGCGCCTACGAGATGGCGCTGCGCGAGGCCGGGATCCGGCCGACGACGTTCCCGCTCGTCACGCCGCGCGCCCTCGCCGCTGGGTTCGGTCAGGCCGCAGAGGTCTGACCTGCGTCATCGGGGCTGGCGGGCAGGGGGAGCCAGCGCCGTGCTCTCACCACGCGTCGAGCGCCCTCAGGCAGGGCGCGGAGCGGGCACGTGGGTGGGACTGTGGGGCGCCGTACCTCGCGGCGGCGCCCCGGGGCGGTCCACCGGCTGTCGCGGCTGCGGGACCGTCATCGGGTCGGCAGCGAGCACGCGGGCGGGCTCGAGCAGGTTGCCCTGGAACAGGTCGAACCCCAGGGCCACGCAGTCGTCCCACTGGGCGGCGGTCTCGATCCGCTCGGCGACGAGCAGCGCGCCATGGCTGCGGGCGAGGTCCAGGAGCCGTGGGCCCCGTGTCGCAAGGTCGCGCAGGTCGACCTTCACGTACGAGGCGTGGGGCAGGATGAGCAGCTGGCTGTCCAGGCCCACGAAGTCGTCGATCGCGAGCGCGTAGCCCGCGTCGCGCAGGCGACGGACGCCCGCGAGCACCGCGGCGTCGACACGCACCGTCTCGACGGCCTCGACCACGAGGTGCTCGGGGCTGGGCGGGAGCGGCAGGCGCCCCGTGAGGTACGAGCGCGTGCAGTTGACGAAGGCCGGCCGACCACCGAGCAGCGGCCCCGGGCCGTTGCGGGTGAACGTCGCGCCGAGCACACGCATGGTCGCCCGGTCCTGGGCCGCGGGTGACCAGCGGTCGACCTTGAGCGCGTGGTCCTGACCCGTGCGGTAGAGGAACTCGTGGCCGTGGACCGCGCCGTCGGCCGTGAAGATGCCCTGGCGCCCCACGACCCGGGGTCGGGGTCGGGGTGCCGTGTCGAGCTCGGGGGTCACCAGGCTGAGCAGCGGTTCAGGGGCGACCAGGGGCGCGGCGTTCGGCACACCTGGTGAGACGCCGACGGCGTCACCCCATGACGCGGGTGACGCCGTCGATCTCACGGACGTCGTCCGTGAGAGGTGTGGCTCAGAGGCTCGCGACCTGCTTGGCGAGCGACGACTTGCGGTTCGCTGCCTGGTTGGCGTGGATGACGCCCTTGCTCACAGCCTTGTCGAGCTTGGTCGAGGCCGTGCGCAGCGCGGTCGCGGCCGCGTCCTTGTCACCGGCGGCGATGGCCTCGCGCACACGACGCACATGCGTCTTGAGCTCGGACTTCACCGCCTTGTTGCGGAGGCGCGCGATCTCGTTGGTACGGATGCGCTTGATCTGGGACTTGATGTTCGCCACGTAGGTTGACTCTCTTGTGCGTTCGCCGAAGCGATCTGACAGGTCGTAGAGGGCGCGTCCAGCGCCGGGACTGGGGCGTGGGGACACCCTCGGAGAGGAGCTGGACCAGTGCCCGCCGACCTGGGCGGACACGCGAACGCCGATGATATCAGCCGGGGTCCTGCACGAGCGACCGTGCGGCATCGGCACCGGCTCGTGGGACCATGGTGGCACCCGTCGGACGACGGCACGGGTGACCGCAGCCGTCGTCGACCGTCCACCCCACGAGTCCCGGAGCGCGTCCTTAGTGTCCCCGATCCCCAGCGCAGCGCTGAGCGAGCACATCCAGCCCGCCGCCACGGCACCGGAGCTCCTCCGCAACTTCTGCATCATCGCCCACATCGACCACGGCAAGTCGACGCTCGCCGACCGGATGCTCCAGCAGACGGGCGTCGTCTCCGACCGCGCCATGCGGGCGCAGTACCTCGACCGCATGGACATCGAGCGCGAGCGCGGCATCACGATCAAGTCGCAGGCCGTCCGCATGCCGTGGGCCGTCGAGGCGGGCGGGACGACGACGGCGTACGCGCTCAACATGATCGACACGCCGGGCCACGTCGACTTCACGTACGAGGTCTCGCGGTCGCTCGCGGCGTGCGAGGGAGCGGTGCTGCTGGTGGACGCGGCGCAGGGGATCGAGGCGCAGACGCTCGCCAACCTCTACCTCGCGATGGAGAACGACCTCGCGATCATCCCCGTGCTGAACAAGATCGACCTGCCGGCCGCGCAGCCCGAGAAGTACGCGGAGGAGCTCGCCGGGCTCGTCGGCGTCGACCCGGCCGACGTGCTCAAGGTCTCGGGCAAGACCGGCGTGGGCGTCACCGAGCTCCTCGACCGGATCGTCGAGCGCGTACCCGCCCCGCAGGGCTCGGCCGACGCGCCGGCGCGCGCGATGATCTTCGACTCGGTGTACGACACGTACCGGGGCGTCGTCACGTACGTCCGGGTGGTCGACGGCCACCTGAGCCCGCGCGAGAAGATCGTGATGATGTCCACCCGGGCGCACCACGAGCTCCTCGAGATCGGTGTGATCTCGCCCGAGCCCATCCCGACCAAGGGTCTGGGCGTCGGCGAGGTCGGCTACCTCATCACGGGCGTCAAGGACGTGCGCCAGTCCAAGGTCGGCGACACCGTCACGAACCAGAGCAAGCCTGCGAGCGAGGCGCTCGCCGAGTACCACGACCCGCGTCCCATGGTCTTCTCGGGCCTGTACCCGATCGACGGCTCGGACTACCCGGTGCTGCGCGACGCGCTCGACCGCCTCAAGCTCAACGACGCCGCGCTCGTCTACGAGCCCGAGACGTCGGTCGCCCTCGGCTTCGGGTTCCGGGTCGGCTTCCTCGGCCTGCTCCACCTCGAGATCGTCCGGGAGCGGCTCGAGCGCGAGTTCGACCTCGACCTGATCTCGACCGCGCCGAACGTCGTCTACGAGGTGACCCTCGAGGACCGGTCCGTGGTCACGGTCACCAACCCGAGCGAGTTCCCGGGCGGCAAGATCGGCGAGGTCCGTGAGCCGGTCGTCAAGGCCACGATCCTCGCGCCGAGCGAGTTCATCGGCGCCGTCATGGAGCTGTGCCAGTCCCGCCGCGGCGACCTGCTGGGCATGGACTACCTCTCCGCCGAGCGCGTCGAGATGCGGTACACGCTGCCGCTCGCCGAGATCGTCTTCGACTTCTTCGACCAGCTGAAGTCCAAGACGCGCGGCTACGCGTCGCTCGACTACGAGCCCGCGGGCGAGGCCGCGGCCGACCTGGTCAAGGTGGACATCCTGCTGCAGGGCGAGCAGGTCGACGCGTTCAGCGCGATCGTCCACAAGGACAAGGCGTACGCGTACGGCGTCATGATGGCCGGCAAGCTCAAGGAGCTCATCCCGCGCCAGCAGTTCGAGGTGCCCATCCAGGCCGCCGTCGGAGCGCGCGTCATCGCGCGCGAGACCGTCCGCGCGATGCGCAAGGACGTCCTCGCCAAGTGCTACGGCGGCGACATCACCCGTAAGCGCAAGCTCCTGGAGAAGCAGAAGGAGGGCAAGAAGCGCATGAAGACCATCGGACGGGTCGACGTCCCGCAGGAGGCCTTCATCGCCGCCCTGTCGACGGAGTCGGGCGGCAAGGACGCCAAGGACAAGTCCAAGAAGTGACGGTGGGCACGCCATGACCCCGGCGCTGCCCGACGGCGAGCCGGTCCCGGACGACGGCGCCCTTCCCGCCTGGGTGCGTCAGGCCCGGACCGCGCCGGCGGGAGTCGAGGAGCGCGCCTTCGGCGTGTACCTGCACGTGCCGTTCTGCACGGTGCGGTGCGGGTACTGCGACTTCAACACGTACACGGCGAGCGAGCTCGGCGGGGGCGCGAGCCAGGCGTCCTACGCGCAGACGGCCGTCCAGGAGATCGCCCTCGCCGCCCGGGTCCTCGACGACGCCGGGGTCGGTGGACGCGCGGTCTCGACCGTGTTCGTCGGCGGCGGGACGCCCACCGTGCTGCCCGTGGCGGACCTGAGCCTCATGCTCGCGGCTGTCCGGCGGACCTGGGGCCTGGCCCCGGGCGCCGAGGTGACGACCGAGGCCAACCCGGACTCCGTGACCCCCGAGTCGCTCGAGCGCCTCGCCGCTGCCGGGTTCACCCGCGTGTCCTTCGGGATGCAGTCGGCCGTCACGCGCGTGCTCGCGACGCTCGAGCGGACCCACGACCCGGCGCGCGTGCCCCAGGTGGTCGCGTGGGCGCGCGCCGCGGGGCTCGACGTCTCGCTGGACCTCATCTACGGGACGCCGGGGGAGACCCTCGCAGACTGGCGGGAGTCCGTCGAGGCGGCCCTCGCCTGCGGCGTCGACCACGTGTCGGCCTACGCGCTCGTCGTCGAGCAGGGCACACGCATGGCGGCGCAGGTGCGCCGCGGCCTCCTGACGCTCCCCGACGAGGACGACCAGGCCGCGAAGTACGAGCTCGCCGACGACCTGCTCGCGTCGGCCGGGCTGCACTGGTACGAGGTGAGCAACTGGTCGCGCGGACCCGAGCACGCGAGCCGTCACAACCTGGCCTACTGGCGGGGCGACGACTGGTGGGGGGTCGGTCCCGGTGCGCACTCGCACGTGGGTGCCGGCGACCGGGCCGTGCGCTGGTGGAACGTCAAGCACCCCCGCGCGTACGCGGACCGGCTCGCCGGTGCACGGAGCCCGGCTGCCGGCCGTGAGCTCCTGGAGCCGGAGGACGTCGCGCTCGAGCGCGTCCTGCTCGGCGTGCGGCTCGCCGAGGGCATGGACCTCGGTCTCCTCGCCCCGGGCGCCCGGACCGCCGTCGCGGGTCTCGTGGCGGACGGCCTGCTCGACGGGGTCGCCGCGGTGCGTGGTCGCGTGCTGCTCACGCGGCGCGGGCGGCTGCTCGCCGATGCGGTGGTCCGCGCGCTGACGGACTGAGCTGCTCCCGCGCCCGACGCACCACCGCCGCGGACCTCGCGGCCCGTGCCTCTGAGACGCACGAGGGGCCGGCGACCTCGCGGTCACCGGCCCCTCGTCGTGCGCCTAGCGGCTCACTTGATGAAGCGGATGTTCACCGGGTAGCGGTACGCCTCGCCCTTGTTGGCGGCGACCGCGGCCATGATCATAAAGACCAGCGGTGCGATCATCACGACCCACAGGATCGAGCCGAGGCCGAAGGTGACCACGGTGATCACGGTGAGCGCGATGCTCGCGATCACGACGGTGATCTGGAAGTTGAGGGCCTCCTTGGCCTGCTCCTCGACGAAGCGGCCACGGTCCTTGTACATCAGCCAGATCACGAGCGGGGCGATGAAGCTGAGGATCAGGCCACCGATGTGCGCGAGGGTCGCCCAGAGGCGCTGGTCGGCGTCGGTCATCGGTGCACCCATCGGCGCGCCGTACCCGGGCGCCTGCGGCGCGGCGCCGTACCCGGGCGGCGGGGTCGCGCCGTACGCGGGCGGCGGCGTGCTGCCGTAGGCCGGCGGGGGCGTCGTGCCGTAGGCGGGCGGGGGCGTGCTGCCGTACGCGGGCGGCGGAACCGCACCGGGCGGGGGCGGGACGGCGCCGGCCGGCGGCGTCGCGGGTGCCTCGTACGCGGGCGGCGGCGGAGGTGCCGGCTGGTCGCTGCCCGGCACGTTGGGCTCGTCGGACGGGTTGGTCGTCATGATCAGTTCACCGGCTCTGTCGAGAAGGGTCGCCTGCCCGGCGCGGGAGGGCGCCGGTCGAGCTCGCGGAGCGATCGCTCCCAGTTCAGTGGAAACAGTAGCGAAAGGGGTCAGGGAGTGGGGGGAGCGTCCGCCGTGACGAAGTCGATGAGCTCCTCCATCCGCCCCAGGAGAGCGGGCTCGAGGTCCCGGTAGTCGCGTACCGACGCCAGGATCCGCTGCCAGCCCCGGGCGACGTCGGCCTGGTCCGCGCAGGGCCAGCCGAGCTGGTCGAGGATGCCGTGCTTCCACTCGGTCCGGCGGTCGACGGTCGGCCAGCGGTCGAGGCCGAGGCGGGCGGGCCGCACCGCCTGCCAGACGTCGACGTAGGGGTGGCCGAGCACGAGCACGGTGCCGGGGCGGGTGCCCCGCACCGCCTCGGCGGCGATGCGCGACTCCTTGCTCCCGGGCACCAGGTGGTCCACGAGGACGCCCACCCGCCGGTCGGCCGAGGGGGCGAAGTCCGCCAGCGCGTCGGCGAGGTTGTCGACGCCGTCGAGCATCTCGACGACGACGCCCTCGATCCGCAGGTCGTCACCCCAGACCTTCTCGACGAGCTCGGCGTCGTGGCGGCCCTCGACCCAGATCCGCGCGCCGCGCGCGACGCGAGCACGGACGCCCGGGACGGCGCGTGACCCCGACGCCGTCCGGGTGGGCGCCGCGGGCGCCGACGGTCCGGCGGGCGGGGTGAGCTCGACGGGCTCCCCGTCGACCCAGAAGCCCGGGCCGAGCGGGAACGTCCGCGTGCGCCCGTGCCGGTCCTCGAGGACGACCACCCGCATGCCGCCGGAGCGCTCGACGCGCACCACGGCGCCCACCCAGCCCGTCGTGACCTCCTCGACGACGAGGCCGGTCTCGGCGACCTGCGGGCGCGACGTCCGCATGCCGCGCGTCCGCGCCGCGCTGCCGCGGGGTGCGCCCGGAGCCGGGTCCGGGGCTCGGAGCACGTCGCGCCCGTACCGGTCCGTGGTCATGCGTGGTCCCTGCTCACCGGTTCCCTCGTCCTCCTGTGCGGTCCGGTCGATGATGCCAGGGGGACGTCCGGGTGCCCCGCAGGCGGGCGGCAGCGTGTCACCGGGCACCCACGCGGGCGCGGGCACCTGCGACGGCCGCGTGCCGGCGCTCGCACCCGACGCGAGGCGCCCGGGACGCCTCGCGTCGCACGGGCGTCGTAGGATTGGCACTCGGAGGGGTCGAGTGCCACCGGTCGGCGGCGCGCCGGGTGCGGCGCCGCAGCGGCGGACCGGCCCCGCGGTGTCCGTGGCGGGAGGAGGTTCCATGGTCGAGGACCGCAGGCTCGGTGTGCTCCGCGCGATCGTGGAGGACTACGTGCAGACGCACGAGCCCGTCGGCTCGCGCGTGCTCGTGGAGCGCCACAACCTCGGTGTCTCGCCGGCGACGATCCGCAACGACATGGCGGCGCTCGAGGACGCGGGGTACATCGCCCAGCCCCACACGTCGGCGGGGCGGGTGCCGACCGACAAGGGCTACCGGCTCTTCGTGGACCGCCTCTCGACCATCAAGCCTCTCTCGTCGCCCGAGCGTCGGGCGATCCAGCACTTCCTCGAGGACGCCGTCGACCTCGACGACGTCGTGGACCGGTCGGTGCGGCTGCTCGCGCAGCTCACGCACCAGGTCGCCGTCGTGCAGTACCCGTCGCTGCGCCGGTCAGCCCTGCGCCACCTCGAGCTCGTGCCGGTGGGGGACAGCCGGCTGCTCGTCGTCATCATCACGGACAACGGAAGGGTCGAGCAGCGCATGCTCGACCTCGAGGACGCGCTCGCCGAGCACGTGGTCCCGGAGCTGCGGGCGCGCCTGAACGCGACGGTCGCGGGCAGGCGGCTCGTCGACCTCCCGGAGCCGCTCGAGCAGATGGTGAGCGCGTTCCCCGTGGCGGACCAGGCCCTCGTGCGACGCGTGATCCGCGTGGTCGAGGACACGCTCGCGGAGGCCACCGAGGAGCGCATCGTCATGGCCGGCACCGCGAACCTCGCGCGCAGCGGGACCGACTTCACCCAGACCATCCGGCCCGTGCTCGAGGCGCTCGAGGAGCAGGTCGTCCTGCTGCGCCTGCTCACGGAGATGGCCGAGGACTCCGAGGGCGTGGCCGTCCGCATCGGCCGGGAGACCCGTCACGCAGGCCTGGCCGAGACGTCGATCGTGGCGACGGGCTACGGTGCGGAGGGCGACCCGGTCGCACGCATCGGCTCGCTCGGACCGACCCGCATGGACTACGCGGGGACGATCGCCTCGGTCCGGGCCGTCGCCCGGTACCTGTCCCGGATCCTGGCGGGCTGAGGCGTGCCCGACAGACCGCCTCCGCCCGCACCTGCCCGCACGAGCCACCGACCGTTCCCGCACCACCGTCACGTCCGGGCGAGCCGCCAGGCGGCCCCGGCAGAGAGCGACACGTGAGCAGCAACTACTACGAGATCCTCGGCGTCAGCCCCGACGCGACGCAGGACCAGATCAAGAAGGCGTACCGCCGGCTCGCACGCGAGCTGCACCCGGACGTCGCGAGCGGGGACGGCTCGGAGGAGCGGTTCAAGGACGTCTCGCGCGCCTACGAGGTGCTGTCCAACCCCGAGAAGCGCCAGATGTACGACCGCGGGGTCGACCCGACGGCGCCCGGTGGGGGATCCGCGGGGTTCGGGCCGGGGTTCGGCTTCCAGGACATCTTCGAGACGTTCTTCGGTGCGCCCCAGGGGGCCTCGGCCCAGCGTGGCCCGGTGCCGCGCGCGCGGCGTGGGCAGGACGCGCTCGTGCACGTCGAGATCGACCTCTCGGAGGCGGCGTTCGGCGTGCACCGCGACGTCCCCGTCGACACGGCCGTCCTCTGCTCCACGTGCCAGGGCAGCTGCTGCCGTCCGGGCACGTCGCCGCGCACGTGCGACGTGTGCGGCGGGCGCGGCGTCGTGCAGCGCGTCGCGCGGTCCTTCCTCGGCCAGGTCATGACGTCGAGCCCGTGCGCCGCGTGCCACGGGTTCGGCACCGTCATCCCCGAGCCGTGCCCGGAGTGCTCGGGCGAGGGCCGGGTGCGCAGCCGCCGGACGCTGTCGGTGGACATCCCCGCAGGCGTCGACACCGGCACACGCATCAAGCTCACGGGCCAGGGCGAGGTCGGCCCCGCGGGTGGTCCCCCCGGCGACGTGTACCTCGAGGTGCGTGAGCGCCGGCACGAGATCTTCCTGCGCCGCGGCGACGACCTGCACTGCACGCTCGAGATCCCGATGACCGCCGCCGCGCTCGGCACGAGGGTCGAGCTCGAGACCCTCGACGGCCCACGGCAGATCGACGTCAGGCCCGGGACGCAGCCGGACGAGGTCATCGTCGAGCGCGGGCTGGGCATCGGCCACCTGCACGTCGGCGGACGTGGGGACCTGCACGTCCACGTCGACGTCCAGGTGCCGACGAGCCTCGACCCGGAGCAGGAGCGGCTCCTGCGCGAGCTCGCCGTGCTGCGCGGCGAGGAGCGTCCCCCGTCACGCCTCGCCCCCGCCCACCCCGGGGTCTTCGCGAAGCTCCGCGACAAGCTCGCGGGTCGCTGAACCGACGTGACCGCCCCCGTCTTCCTCACCGAGCCCGGCCTGCTCGGCGGCTGCGCGGCCGGCTCGCGCTACGAGCTCTCCGGCGCCGAGGCGCGCCACGCTGGCGTCGTCCAGCGCCGTCGGGCGGGGGAGCGCGTCGACGTGGTCGACGGCGCAGGGGTCCGGATCCGCTGCACGATCGCGCAGGTCGAGCCCGGGCGCCTCGTGCTGGAGGTCCTCGAGCGCGAGGACGAGCCGGCGCCGACCGTCCGCCTCGTCCTCGCGCAGGCCCTGGCCAAGGGGGACCGCGACGAGCTCGCCATCGAGGCCGCGACCGAGGTCGGGGTCGACGCCGTGCTGCCCTGGCAGGCAGCCCGGTCGATCGTCGTGTGGCGGGGCGACCGGGCCGCGAAGAGCCGCGCCAAGTGGTGCGCGACCGTGCGCGAGGCCGCGAAGCAGTCCCGCCGGGCGTTCGTCCCGCACGTCCACGAGGCGGTCGACACGCGCGGTCTGGTCGCGCGGGTCCGGGACCTCACGGGAGCGGGCGGGGTCGCGCTCGTCCTCCACGAGTCGGCGGAGCTGCCCCTGTGGGACACCGACCTGCCTGAGCCCGCGCCGGACGGCTCGACCGATGTGCTGGTCGTCGTCGGGCCCGAGGGCGGGATCGCGGACGAGGAGCTGGCGGTGCTGGCCGACGCCGGCGCGCGGCCCGTGCTCCTCGGGCCGCACGTGCTGCGGACGTCGACGGCCGGCCCGGTCGCCCTCGCGCTCCTGGCGCGCCGCCTCGGTCGGTGGGCCTGAGCGAGCCGTCAGGCCACGGTCACTCGACGGTGAACGTGACCTCGACCGGGTTGGTGCCGAGGCCGTCCGTGCCCTCAGCGCCCTCGCCGCCCTCGCCGTCGGACATGTCCGGCTCCCACACCTGGAGCGTGTACTGGCCGGGCTCGAGCGCGAGGTCGATCGTCCACGGGCCGACCTCGCCGTTGGCGCCGGCCATGGTGTAGTCCGGCCCGACGACGACGTCGCCCGACGCCGCGTCGACCACCTGGTAGCTGAGGGTCGCCTCGAACGCGGTGCCCTCGCCGGTGGCCGTGACCTGCGGGCCGGCGAGCGTGTCGCCCGCGACGGGGCTCGTGATCGTGTTGGGGCCGTTCGTCGCGGCGCCCGCGTCCGGTGCCGTCGAGGGGCTCGGCTCATCGGTCGGTGTGGGCTCAGCGGTCGCCGTCGGCGTGGGCGTCCCGGTCGACGGCTCGTCGGCCGGCTCCTGACCGGTCTGGCAGCCCGCGAGCACGAGCAGCGCGACAGCCGCCGCGGCAGCGCGGGGGCCGAGCCGCGACGCGGTGCGCCGGGTGCTCCTGGTGACGGTCGTGCCCCGCCTCGTCGTGGTTCGCATGTCCTTCTCCGTCCGCAAGGTCGTGCCGTCCGGTCATCCTCCCAGGGATCCGGCTCGACGCGGCACTACTCTGGCGGCATGTCGACGTCCTCCGAGGGCCACCTGACCGTGCCGGACTGCCTGTTCTGCCGCGTCGTGAGCGGCGAGGTGCCCGCCACGGTCGTCGCGACGACCGAACGGGCGGTCGCGTTCGCGGACATCAACCCGCAGGCGCCGCTCCACGTGCTCGTCGTGCCCCGCGACCACCACGCCGACGTCGCCCAGCTCGCTGCGGTGGACCCCGCGCTCCTCGCCGAGGTCGTGGGCCTCGCGGACGAGGTCGCGCAGACGGAGGCGAACGGCCAGTTCCGGCTCGTGTTCAACACCGGCGCCGAGGCCGGCCAGTCCGTGTTCCACGTCCACGCCCACGTCATCGGTGGCACGCAGCTCGGCTGGTCTCCCGCCTGACGCGACCCCGGGTGCGCGTGGCGCACCTCGGTAGGATGGGTGGGCACGCTCGACCACACCCCGAGGAGACCCAGGCCCGTCGGCCGTTCCCATGGCAGAGACACCCGCACGCCGCAGCCCCGGTGCTGGCGACGTCGAGCACCGCATCGTGGTCCCCGCGCACCTCCCCGTCGTGGCCCTCCTGGGGCCCGGCGACGAGGTCCTGCGTGCCGTCGAGGCCGGGTTCCCGACGGTCCGCATCCACGCCCGCGGTGACGAGATCACGCTGCACGGCGCCCCGGGCGAGGTCGAGCTCGTCGCGCGCCTCATCGACGAGCTGCTCGAGGTCGCGCTGAGCGGGACCCCGCTCAGCGCGGACGTCGTCGGGCGCTCGGTGCAGATGCTCACCGCGGCGACGGTGAGCCGGCCCGCCGAGGTGCTCACGCAGAACATCCTGTCGAGCCGTGGGCGCACCATCCGTCCCAAGACGGTCGGGCAGAAGGCGTACGTCGACGCGATCGACCGGCACACGATCACGTTCGGCATCGGGCCCGCGGGCACCGGCAAGACCTACCTCGCGATGGCGAAGGCCGTCCAGGCCCTCCAGGCCAAGCAGGTCAACCGCATCGTGCTGACGCGTCCCGCCGTCGAGGCCGGCGAGCGCCTCGGGTTCCTGCCGGGGACGCTCAGCGAGAAGATCGACCCCTACCTGCGTCCGCTGTACGACGCGCTCCACGACATGGTGGACCCCGACTCGATCCCGCGGCTCATGGAGGCGGGGACCGTCGAGGTCGCCCCTCTGGCGTACATGCGCGGGCGCACGCTCAACGACGCGTTCATCATCCTCGACGAGGCGCAGAACACCTCGACCGAGCAGATGAAGATGTTCCTGACCCGGCTGGGGTTCGGCTCACGCATCGTCGTGACCGGCGACGTCACGCAGGTCGACCTGCCGGGCGGCACCACGTCGGGCCTGCGGGTGGTCGAGGAGATCCTCGGCGGCGTCGACGACGTCGAGTTCTGCCGCCTGACCTCGGAGGACGTCGTGCGTCACAGGCTCGTCGGCGACATCATCGACGCCTACGCGAGCTGGGACGTGCGGCGTGAGGCCGGCCGCGACACGCGTGGAGGTGTGCGATGAGCATCGAGGTCAACAACGAGTCCGGCTACGCCGTCGACGAGGCCGAGTTCGCGGCGCTCGGGCGGCACGTGCTCGACGCGATGCACGTGCACCCGCAGACCGAGCTGTCGATCCTGCTCGTCGGCACCGACGTGATGAGCGAGCTCCACGTGCAGTGGATGGACGAGCCCGGCCCGACGGACGTGCTGTCGTTCCCCATGGACGAGCTGCGCCCCGGCTCCGACGCCGAGCCGACGCCGGCGGGCCTCCTCGGCGACGTCGTCCTGTGCCCCGAGGTCGCGGCGCGTCAGGCGCGTGAGGCGGGACACTCGACCGAGGAGGAGCTCCTGCTCCTGACCACGCACGGGATCCTGCACCTGCTCGGCTTCGACCACGCCGAGCCCGAGGAGGAGAAGGAGATGTTCGCCCTCCAGCGTCAGCTCCTCCTGACCTTCCTCGCGCGTCGATGAACGGTGTGCCCGACGGCGCCCTGGTCGCTCTTGCCCTCGCTGCGGCCCTCGGAGCCGCCCTCCTGTCGGCCGGTGAGACCGCGACCCGGCGCGTGAGCCGTACGGCGCTGGCCGAGCTCGGCTCGTCGTCCCTGCCCGGTGCCGTGCGCGTGCGCCGGGCGATGGCCGACCCGCGTGGCACGGCCGCCGCTGCCGCCGCTGCCGCGACGGTGCTCGAGGTGGTCGCCGCCGTCTGCCTGATGGTCGTGGTGGGGGGCGCCGCGTCGACGTGGTGGGAGGCGCTCGGCGTCGGTCTCGCCGTCGTCGGCTCCTTGGCGCTCCTCGTCGTGCGATGGCTGCCCCGACGCCTCGCGCGTCGCCACCCGCTGGGCGCGCTCCTGATGAGCTCGGTGCTGCTGGCCGCTGCCCGCGCCTGCACGGCTCCCGTGCGCAGGCTCGGGCGATCCGACGAGGCGGCGCTGACCGACGAGGAGATCCGCGACATGGTCGACCGCGTCAGCGAGTCGGACCACATCGAGGACGACGAGCGCGAGATGTTCCGGTCGGTCCTCGAGCTCGGCGAGACGATCACGCGGGCCGTCATGGTCCCCCGCACGGAGATGATCACGCTCCCGGGCGGGACGCCCCTGCGCAAGGCCCTCTCGCTGTTCCTGCGCTCGGGCTACTCGCGTGTCCCGGTCGTCGGGGAGTCGGTCGACGACCTCGTGGGGGTCCTGTACCTCAAGGACGTGGTCCGGCACCGGCACCTGCACCCGGAGACCGACCAGGAGCCCGTCGACGCCCTCGTGCGGCCCCCGGTCTTCGTGCCGGAGTCCAAGCCCGTCGACGACCTGCTGCGGGAGATGCAGCAGGGTGCGTTCCACATGGCGATGGTGGTCGACGAGTTCGGCGGCATCGCGGGCCTCGTGACCATCGAGGACGCGCTCGAGGAGATCGTCGGCGAGCTGACCGACGAGCACGACCACTCGGCCCCGGAGGTCGAGGACCTCGGTGACGGGACCTTCCGGGTGCCCGCGCGCCTGCCCGTGGACGAGCTCGGCGAGCTCTTCGGCCTCGACCTCGAGGACGACGACGTCGACACCGCCGGCGGGCTGCTCGCCAAGGCGCTGGGCAAGGTACCCCTGGCGGGCTCGAGCGCCGAGGTGGGCAGCCTCCGGCTGACCGCCGACCGCGTCGAGGGCCGCCGCAAGCAGGTCGCGACCCTCGTCGTCGGCCGCGCGCAGCACGAGCACGACACCGAGCCGTCCGACGGCGCACCACCTCACCAGGGAGCCACCCGATGACCACCCCGACGCCGTTCCGATCGGGCTTCGTCTGCATCGTGGGCCGGCCCAACGCCGGCAAGTCGACGCTGACCAACGCGATCGTCGGCCAGAAGGTCGCGATCACGTCCGGTCGGCCGCAGACCACGCGCCACGTCATCCGCGGCATCGTGCACCGGCCCGCCGCCCAGGTGGTCCTCGTCGACACGCCGGGTCTGCACCGGCCGCGGACCCTCCTCGGGGAGCGCCTCAACGACCTCGTGCGCAACACCCTGACCGAGGTCGACGTGGTCGTGTTCTGCCTGCCGAGCGACCAGCGGGTGGGGCCGGGTGACCGCTTCATCGCGCAGCAGCTGACCGAGCTCGCGCAGGGGCCGCAGCGCACCCCCGTCGTCGCCGTCGCCACCAAGGCGGACCTCGTGCCGAAGGGCCGCCTGGCCGAGCACCTCATGGCCGTGGCGGAGCTCGGCGAGTGGGCCGACGTCGTGCCCGTGAGCGCGACCGAGGGCTACCAGGTCGACACGCTCGTCGACGTCCTGGTCAGCCACCTCCAGCCCGGCCCCGCCCTGTACCCGGACGGGGAGCTCACCGACGAGCCCGAGGCGGTCATGGTCGCCGAGCTGGTCCGCGAGGCGGCGCTCGAGGGCGTCCGGGACGAGCTGCCCCACTCCCTGGCCGTCGTGGTCGACGAGATCACGCCGCGCGAGGGCCGCGACGGCAGCGACGGCAACCCGCCGTTCCTCGACGTGCGGGTCCAGCTCTTCGTCGAGCGCGACAGCCAGAAGGCGATCATCATCGGGCGCGGCGGTGAGCGCCTGCGCGACGTCGGCTCGACCGCTCGCCGGGGCATCGAGGCGCTCCTCGGCGCCCGCGTCTACCTGGACCTCCACGTGAAGGTCGCGAAGGACTGGCAGCGCGACCCGAAGCAGCTGCACCGGCTCGGGTTCTGAAGCCCGTCACCAGGCGTGGCTAGACTCCCCGCGTGCGGTACCGGATAGCGCTGACCAGCGCAGTGGTGGTGGTGGCGCTCGGAGTGGTCGGCGCGGTGTCCGGACCGGGCTGGGACCCCGTGCCGATGACCGAGACGATCGACGTCGAGACGTCCGACACCTCGGTCGGCGGGACCGAGGGCACAGACCCCGTCGGGACCTACGAGGTCGAGACGCAGGTCGTGACCGTCGACCTCGCCGGCGCGCAGGTCGAGGCGCGCATCAGCACCCCTGTCGGCGCCGACGGCGCCCGGCCCGGCGTCGTCTTCGTCCATGGGGCCGGCACGGGCCGGTTCGCGGACGCGTTCGTCGCGCAGGCCGAGGCCCTGGCGAGCGCGGGCGTCGTCGCGATGGTGCCGAACAAGCGCCTCGACACGTACTCGACGCGCGACCGGGACTACATCGCCATGGCCAACGACTACCTGCGCAGCGTCCAGCTCCTGCGCGAGCTCCCGGGCGTCGACGCGGACCGGGTCGGCGTGTACGGCGAGAGCGAGGGCGCATGGATCGTCCCGGTCATGGCCGCGGACAACCCCGCCGTCGCGTTCGTCGTGCTCGTCGCCGCCCCGGTCGTGCCGCCGCGCCAGCAGGCGGCGTTCGCGGTGGACTCGTACCTGCGCAACACCGGTGTGCCGGACGAGGTGCTGCGCGCGATCCCGCGGTTCGTCGGCATGGAGTTCCCGGGCGGAGGGTTCGACTACGGACGGTTCGACGTGCGGCCGTTCCAGCAGCGCATGCGTCAGCCGCTCCTGCTCGTGTACGGCACCGGCGACGCCGCGATGCCGACGGTGCAGGGCGCGCTCCAGGTCATCGAGGACCTCGAGGTCGCGGGCAACCCCGACCACACGGTGCGCTACTACGAGGGCGCGAACCACGGCATCAAGGTCGACCGGGTGCTTGTCCCCGCGTTCGCCCGCGACCTGTCGGGCTGGATCCAGGCCCTTCCGACGTCCGCGCACGCCGAGCCGCGGATCGCCGGAGCCGAGCCGTACCAGCGCTTCCTGGCCGCGCCCGTCGAGCGACCCCGCTGGTTCGCGGAGGGCGACCTGATCGTGGCGGGCATGGCCGCGGCCTTCCTCGCGCTGCTCGTGGGTCCCGTGCTGTGGATGGTCCGTCGCGTGCGAGGGAACCGCGGTCGTGCGCTCGGTGACGGGGTCCTCGCACCCCTCGCCACGGTGACGGCCGGGTCCGTCGCGACGCTGCTCAGCCTGGTGGTGTACCTGCTGACGGTCGCGAACCTCGCGCAGAACTACCGCCAGAGCGCCGTCGTCGTGCAGGGAGGCTGGCTCGTGATCCGCATGCTCGGGATCGCGTGCGTCGTGGCCGGCGTCGTGCTGCTCTACCGGGTGCTGGACGGCCGTCGTCGGGGCCGGGAGTCGGCCGCTCGGACGCTTGCGGGCGCGTGGACCGTCGCGTGCGGGGTGGGCGGCTCCTCGGCGCTCCTGGTGATGCTCGCGTACTGGGGCGTGTTCCCGACGTTCTGACGGTGGGAGGACTACCCACGGCACCCCCGACCAGCGCTAACGTTCGCCCTGAAGCCGCCGCACGTCGCGGCACGGAGAGGGCAGCAGGTACATGAGCCAGGAAGACAGCTACACCAGCGCGCAGGCGTCGGACCCCACCACGAGCCCCCAGGTGCTCGCCGACATCGCCGCCCTTCGTCCGGACCTCCGTGCGGCCGTGGCGGCGAACCCGTCCGCGTACCCGGGTCTCCTCGAGTGGCTCGGCGGCCTCGGCGAGCCCGCCGTCGACGCGGCCATCGCCGCGCGGCCCGAGGCCCCTTCGGCCCCCCAGGCTCCCGACGCCCCGCAGACCGCCGAGACGCCGCAGTGGCAGTCGGAGCCGACCGCCCCGCAGGCACCCCAGTGGCAGGCGCCGACGGCGCAGCAGCCTGCCTGGCAGGGGCAGCAGCCTGCCTGGCAGGGGCAGCAGCCGGCCTGGCAGGGGCAGCAGCCCCAGCAGGCCGCCCCGGGCTTCGGCACCCCGCCGCCCGGGCCCCAGGGCTTCGCGGGCGGCGCGCCGGCCTACCAGGCCCCCGGTCAGGCTCCGGCCGGCCCCGGCCAGCCCTATGCGGGTCAGCCGTACGGCTACCAGGGTGGCCCGGGCGCCCCCGCTCCCAAGAAGAGCAGCAAGACGGCCCTCTGGATCGTCCTGGGCGTCGTCGGCCTCGTGGTCGTGCTCGGCGTCGCCGGCATCTTCGTGGTCCGCGGCCTGCTCGACAAGGTGGGCTCCTACGGGTCGGACGCCGCGCTGGACGAGCTCTACGACGCGTGCGCCGACGAGGACTGGGCCGCCTGCGACGACCTGTACAACCAGTCCCCGCTCGACTCCGAGTACGAGGAGTTCGGCTTCTCGTGCGGCGGGCGCAGCGACCAGGACATCCTGTGCACCGAGCAGTTCGGCGCGGCCGGGACCGACGAGGGCACGACCGACACGGGCGACACCGGTGAGGACACGGGCGAGGACACCGGCACCGACACCGGGGCGTCCGAGGGCACCTACGGCAGCGACCCCGAGCTCGACGCCCTGTACGACGCGTGCGCCGACGGGGACAACCAGGCGTGCGACGACCTCTACATGGAGTCCGGCTTCGGCACGGAGTACGAGGAGTTCGGCGACACCTGCGGCGGTCGCGGTCGCGACGCCGGGCAGCTCTTCTGCAACGAGTGACGTGCACCGGCGTGGGGACGCCCTTGGCCCGCCAGGTGGTCGGGTCTGGGACGTCCCCACGTCCGGGGGTATGGTGTCGACCGTGCGCGTGACAAGGCATGGACTCCTTCTTCGTCGCCGCGGTGAGGTCTGACAGACCGGTCCCTCGCCGCGGTGGTCGTCGTGCCGGTCGTCGCTGACAAGCCCGACACCGAGGAACACGCCATGAACCCCAGCACGCAGAGCACGCCGACCACCGTCCAGAACGGTGCGTCGCCCCAGCGGACGTACGAGGAGCGGACGGCCCAGAAGCCGTCGCCCATGCCGGTCCACCGCTACCGGCCCTTCCACGAGCAGATCACCGTCGACCTGCCCGACCGCACCTGGCCGTCGCGTCGCATGGACCGGGCACCCCGCTGGTGCGCGGTGGACCTGCGCGACGGCAACCAGGCGCTCATCGAGCCGATGAACCCCGAGCGCAAGCTGCGGATGTTCGAGCTGCTCGTCGACATGGGCTACAAGGAGATCGAGGTCGGCTTCCCCTCGGCGTCCCAGACCGACTTCGACTTCGTCCGGATGCTCATCGACGAGGACCGCATCCCCGACGACGTGGTCATCCAGGTCCTCACCCAGTCGCGTGAGCACCTCATCGAGCGCACGTACGAGGCGATCGCCGGCGCCAAGCAGGCGATCGTCCACCTCTACAACTCCACCTCGGTGCTCCAGCGCGAGGTCGTCTTCCGCGCCGACCAGGACGGGATCCTCGACATCGCGACGTCGGGCGCCCACCTGTGCAAGAAGTACGAGGAGACGGTCCCGGGCACGGACGTCTACTACGAGTACTCGCCCGAGTCGTACACCGGGACGGAGCTCGAGTACGCGGTGCGCGTGTGCAACGCGGTCCTGGACGTGCTCCAGCCGACGCCAGAGCGCAAGGTCATCATCAACCTGCCGGCGACCGTCGAGATGGCGACGCCGAACGTCTACGCGGACTCGATCGAGTGGATGTCCCGCCACCTGCACCACCGCGAGAACGTGGTGCTCTCGCTGCACCCGCACAACGACCGCGGCACGGCGGTCGCGGCGGCCGAGCTCGGGTACCTGGCCGGGGCCGACCGCATCGAGGGCTGCCTCTTCGGCAACGGCGAGCGCACGGGCAACGTGTGCCTCGTGACCCTCGGGATGAACCTGGCGAGCCAGGGGATCGACCCGCAGATCGACTTCTCGGACATCGACCGCGTGCGACGGACCGTCGAGCACTGCACGCAGCTCCCGGTCCACGAGCGGCACCCCTACGGCGGCGACCTCGTCTTCACGGCGTTCTCCGGGTCCCACCAGGACGCGATCAAGAAGGGCTTCGACTCGATGGCCGCCCGGGCCGCCGCGGCCGGAGCCGAGGTCGACGACATCGTGTGGGCCGTGCCCTACCTGCCGATCGACCCGCGCGACGTGGGCCGCTCGTACGAGGCGGTCATCCGCGTCAACTCGCAGTCCGGCAAGGGCGGCATGGCGTACCTCATGAAGAGCGAGCGTCACCTGGACCTGCCGCGCAGGCTCCAGATCGAGTTCTCGCGGGCCGTCCAGGCGTACACGGACGCGCAGGGTCAGGAGGTCACGGCCGACGACCTCTGGCGCATCTTCACCGACGAGTACCTTCCGGTCGAGCCCGGCAGCGACCTCGCCCCGTGGGGCCGGTTCTCGCTGCGGGGGAGCCGCAGTGCGAGCGTCGAGGACGGTCCGGACCGGCTCTCGGTCGACCTCGTCGACTCCGGCGCCGAGCGCACGGTCGAGGGCGTCGGGAACGGCCCGATCGACGCGTTCGTGGATGCGCTCGGCTCGATGGGCCAGCGTGTCGAGGTGCTCGACTACGCCGAGCACGCCCTCTCGACCGGTGGCGACGCGACCGCAGCGGCGTACGTCGAGTGCGCCGTCGGTGACGAGGTCCTGTGGGGCGTCGGGATCGACCCGTCGATCACGACGGCCTCCTTCAAGGCCATCATCTCGGCGGTCAACCGCGCGCAGCGCTGACCCGGGCTGCACGCAGCCTGATCCGGGCTGCGACGCAGTCTGATCCGGGGTGCGACGCAGCCTGATCCGGGGTGCGCCCGTCCTCGCGGGCGGGCGCGCCCCGGGCCGGCTCGTGCCCACCGCCGGAGCGTCCTGGGCTCGAGGCCCTGGTGCTTCAGCGCCGCTTGGGGTGTGCCCGGGCGGCGCGCGCATGCTCCTTCCACGGCCGGACGAGCTCGGCGCGCAGGCGGGCATCGGTGCGCGACGCCTGCCACGCCGCCTCCCGCAGGAGCTTGCGGAAGCTGAGCAGACGGCGCAGCGGCAGGTCACCGGCGTCGACGGCCGCGAGCACGGCGCAACCCGGCTCGGTGCGGTGCTCGCAGTCCCGGAACCGGCACGCGGCGGCGAGCTCCTCGATCTCCGGGAACACCGTCTCGACGTCCGTGTGCCCCGAGAGGCCGATCGTGCGCATCCCCGGGGTGTCCAGCACGGCGCCCGCCACCGGACCGAGATGGAGCTCCCGGGTGACGGTTGTGTGCCTGCCCTTGCCCTCCGCCCCGAGGGACCGCGTGGCCATCGGCCCGGTGCCAACGTCGCCCGCGACGAGCGCGTTGAGGAGCGTCGACTTGCCGACACCCGACGCGCCCAGCAGGGCGATCGTCGCGCCGGCCGCCAGGTGGGCGTGCAACGCCTCGAGGCCGTCACCCGAGGGCGTGGAGACGGCGAGGACGTCGGCACCGGGGGCCAGCAGCGCGACCTCGTCCCGGACCGCGCCCGGGTCCCGTGCGAGGTCGGCCTTCGTCAGGACGACGACGGGCCGGGCGCCCGAGGACCACGCGAGCGCGAGGAGGCGCTCGATCCGCGCCTCGTCGAGGTCCGGCACCATGCCCTCGACGACGGCCACGACGTCGGCGTTGGCCGCGAGCACCTGGCCGTGGGACGAGCCGTCCGCCTGCGCCCGGACGACGGCCGTGCGGCGCGGGAGGACAGCCGTCAGGACGAGCCTGGCCTCGGCCCGGGAGCCGTCCACCGGCTCGGCGACGACCCAGTCCCCGGCGGCGGGGACCCGGGTCGGGTCGTGGGACACGGCGCGTTCGAGCGCCGGGCCCCACGCGGCGGTCAGCGTGACGAGCTCGGCGCCGCGGGTCCCGCCGACCTGGGGCGCGAGCACCTCGCACGAGCCACGGTCGGCACGCGCGACCCGGCCGACCACGCGCCCGGCCGACCTCGGGCCGCCGGGCCGGGCCTCGTCGAGGTCGCGCAGGGCTGCGGACCAGGTGGTGTCCCAGCCGAGCCGCAGGAGCGCGTCGTCGGGCGTGGGGACGGAGCCCGGCGCGGTGGGTCCTGGAACCGCGGATGCTGCGGCTGCGGGAACCCGGGCTGCGGGAACGCGGGCTGCGGGAACGCGGGCTGCGGACCCTGGTGCTGAGGGAACGGGGGCTGCGGAGCCGGGCACTGCGGGTGCTGGCACTGCGGGTACTGACGGCACGGTCTGGACCTCTCGGGGAGACCCGCGCGGCCTCAGTGCTGCGCGGGGCGGAAGGGGGTGGGCACGACGACGAGCACATCGGCAGTCATGGTCCGCACCTCCCCGTCCGTTCCGGCGCGTCCGGGTCCCGCCCGGCCGTCGTCCCGCACGTTAGCCCCGGTGCCGCGCGCTCGTCACGTGCATTCCTGGGGCCGGCCGGGCGGCCAAGCCTCGCGCCCGGTCGGATCGAGGATCGTCGGACGACGGCGGGCGCGCCGGGCACGCGGTCGTGGGGCCGACGGGGGACAATGGGCGGGTGAGTCTCTACCGTGACGAGGCGATCGTGCTGCGCGCCCAGAAGCTGGGGGAGGCCGATCGGATCGTCACGCTGCTCACCCGTCAGAACGGCAAGGTGCGCGCGGTCGGCAAGGGGGTCCGCCGCACGTCGTCGCGCTTCGGCTCACGCCTCGAGCCCTTCATGCTCATCGACGTCCAGCTCTACACGGGGCGCAGCCTCGACGTCGTGACCCAGGTCGAGACCCTCGGCCCGTACGGCCGCGCGGTGTGCGCGGACTACGCGCTGTACACGGCCGGGACGGCGATGCTCGAGACCGCGGAGCGGCTCGTCGAGGCCGAGCGGGAGCCGTCGACGCAGCAGTTCCTGCTCCTCGTCGGCGCCGTCCGTTCGCTCGCCGAGCGCGCCCACGCCCCGGGCCTGGTGCTCGACTCCTACCTCCTGCGGGCGCTGTCCGTCGCGGGGTGGGCGCCGTCGTTCGCGGACTGCGCGCGGTGCGGCGCGCCCGGCCCGCACCGCGCGTTCGCCGTCGGGTCGGGCGGGGCGGTCTGCTCCGCGTGCCGACCGCCCGGTGCGGCCTCCCCGGCGCCCGAGACCTTCGAGCTGCTCGCCGCGCTGCTCTCCGGCGAGTGGGGCACCGCGGACGCGAGCCACGAGCGCCACCGCCGTGAGGCGAGCGGTCTCGTCGCGGCCTTCCTGCAGTTCCACCTCGAGCGGAGCCTGCGCTCGCTGCGCATGGTCGAGCGCGTATGACGCCGCGCGCCGGGGGCTGGGGCAGGTCGGCCGCACCCGCGTCCCACGTGGTCGTCCCGCCGCCACCGCACCCGTCGGGCGAGACCGCCCCGCGCATCCCGGCCGAGTTCGTGCCGCGGCACGTGGCGATCGTCATGGACGGCAACGGCCGGTGGGCCAACGAACGTGGCCTCCCGCGGACCGCCGGGCACGCGGCGGGCGAGGCGGCGCTGCTGGAGGTGGTCGCCGGCGCGATCGAGATCGGCGTCAAGCACGTGTCCGCCTACGCGTTCTCGACCGAGAACTGGAAGCGCTCGCCCGAGGAGGTGCGCTTCCTCATGGGCTTCAACCGGGACGTGCTGCGGCGGCGGCGCGACACGATGCACGACTGGGGCGTCCGCGTCCGCTGGGCGGGGCGTCGGCCACGGCTCTGGCAGTCGGTGATCCACGAGCTCGAGACGGCCGAGGAGCTCACGCGCCGCAACGACGTGTGCACCCTGACGATGTGCGTCAACTACGGAGGGCGCGCCGAGGTCGCCGACGCGGCCCGCGCGATCGCTCGTGAGGTCGCGGCCGGGCGCATCAACCCGGACCGGGTCGACGAGCGCACTGTCGCGCGCTTCCTCGACGAGCCGGAGCTGCCCGACGTCGACCTCTTCGTGCGGACATCGGGGGAGCAGCGCACCTCCAACTTCATGATCTGGCAGGCGGCCTACGCGGAGCTCGTCTTCCTCGACGAGTACTGGCCCGACGTCGACCGGCGGCACCTGTGGCGTGCCGTCGAGACCTACGCGCGCCGTGACCGCAGGTACGGCGGCGCCGTCGACGCGACGCAGGCCTGAGCGCTCCCGCCCGCGGTTCGCCCCGTCGCATGTCGGGTGTGGGTGCCCGGCGCTAGCGTCGTGCCATGACGATGAACGTGGCGATGGTGACCTTCGACGCGCGAGACGCCCGGGCGCTCGCGACCTGGTGGGCGCGGCAGGTCGGCGGTGAGGTCGTGGCGGACCACGACGGGTGGTTCCTCATGGTGTCGGCCGGGCCGGACCGGCCGGTCCTGGGGTTCCAGCAGGTCGCAGACCCCACGCCCGGGAAGAACAAGGTCCACCTCGACCTCGAGGCGCCCGATCGTGAGCTCGAGGTCGAGCGGCTGCTCGCCGACGGCGCCCTCCAGGTCGCACGTCACGAGAGCGCGGGGTTCGCCTGGGTCGTGCTCGCGGACCCCGAGGGCAACCAGTTCTGCGTGTCGCAGCGGCACTGACGGCACGCGCCCGGCTCACGGCCTGGCGTCGGCGCCCTCGGCGGCGAGGTCCTCGATGCGGTCACGCTGCTCACGTCGGCGACGGCTGCGCACCACGAGGACCGTGACGAGAGCGACCGCGACCGTGACGGCCCCCGCGAGCGCCCACGGCGAGCGGGCCGCGAGGGCGATCGCGCCCGCCACGGCCGCCATCCCGCCGCCACCCCACACCGCGGCCCACACGAGGCACCCGGGCAGCGCCCACAGCGTGTAGCGGAGCCAGCCGATCCGCAGCAGACCCGCGGCGGCGTTCACGGCCGTCTGGAAGCCCACCGTGAGGAACGACAGCGGCACGATGGGCATGCCCCACCGCTCGATCGCCCGCACGCCGCGGTGGACACGCGGGGAGTCGAGCCGGTCCTTCCAGCGTGACCTCAGCACGCGGACGGCCACGCCCCGTCCCGCCCAGTACGTCGCCTGCGACCGCATGAGCGCGCCGGAGAGGAAGAACAGGTAGATGCCCAGGACCGGCCAGTCCGAGGTCCAGGCGGGCATCAGGGGGCCTGCGTGGGCGTCATGACGCGCCCTCGTGCGGGCCCGGGCCCCGGTCGGTGGGTGCGTCGTGGGCGGCGCACGCCGCGCAGGTGCCGTAGAGCTCCATCGTGTGGTCGATGTCGATGAACCCGTGGCTCGCACCGACCTGGGCGGCCCAGGCCTCGACGCTCGGACCGTCGATCTCGACGGTCCGACCGCAGGTCCGGCACATGAGGTGGTGGTGGTGCTCACGCCGGGCGCACCGGCGGTACACGGCCTCGCCGTCGGTGCTGCGGAGCACGTCGACCTCGCCACCGTCCGCGAGCGACTGCAGGGTCCGGTAGACCGTGGCGAGCCCGATGCCCTCGCCACGGTCACGCAGGAGCTCGTGGAGCTGCTGGGCGGAGCGGAACTCCTCGACCTCGGTGAGCGCGTCCGCCACCGCGGAGCGCTGGCGGGTCATGCGCTGCATCATCGACCTCCCGGGGTGGCCAGCTCGACGTCGTCGGCGACCTGCGGGTGCGGGTCCACACCTTCGCGGCGCCGCCGCCTCGCGAAGCCTAGGACACCGCGGACCAGGGTCGTGACCGCGTACAGGCCGATCGCGAGGACCACGATCATGGCCCCGGGCGACACGTCCTGCCAGTAGGTGATGGACAGGCCGGTGACGCACACGACGACCCCCACGACCATGGCGGTCGCCATGGTGCGTCGGAACGAGGACGTGACGAGCTGTGCGACGGCGACGGGCACGATCATCAGGGCGCTCACGAGCAGCAGGCCGACGACGCGCATCGCCACCGTGACCGTGAGCGCCGCGATGACGGCGATCGCGAGGTTGAGGGCGCGCACCGGCAGACCGCTGGCCCGCGCGAACTCCTCGTCGTGGCTCACCGCGAAGAGCGCCGTGCGCAGCCCGACGCCGACCACGAGCACGCCGAGCGCGAGGAGCACCGTCAGGGTGAGGTCACCGGTCGTGACCGTGGAGATCGACCCGAAGAGGTAGCCCATGAGGTTGGCGTTCGTGCCGCCGGCCTGCGAGATGAGCAGCACGCCGCCGGCGATGCCGCCGTAGAAGAGCAGCGCGAGGGCGACGTCACCGCTGGTCTGCCCGCGCTCACGCACGAGCTCGATCGCGAGGGCGCCGAGCACCGCGGCCACGACGGCGCCCGGGACGGCGAGCGCGTCGTCGGGCGCCAGGCCGAGCGCGTTGCCGATGAGCCATCCGAGCGCGACGCCCGTGAGTGCCACGTGGCCGATCCCGTCGCCCAGCAGCGACAGCTTGCGCTGCACGAGGTAGGTGCCGATCACGGGCGCCGCGAGGCCCACGAGCAGCGCCGCGACCAGCGCACGCTGCATGAGGGGGTCCGACAGCATCGCGCCGAGCTCGTCCAGGGCGTTCATGCCTGCCACCTGATGGTCGGTGCGAGGGCGGGCTGCCCCTCGGACGCCGGGCCGCGGTCGCCGTCGTGCGGGTGCAGGTGCACGTGGTCCGGGCCGGCGTGCTCCGCGGACGGCGCGGGCGGGGTGCCGTCGTGCGCGACGCAGCCGTGCCGCAGCACGACCGCACGGCGGATCAGCGGCTCGAGCGCGCCCAGCTCGTGCAGCACGACGAGCACGGTGGTGCCCCGGTGCGTGAGCCGGGTCAACGCATCGGCGAAGACCTGCTGGCTGGGCAGGTCGACGCCGGCGACGGGCTCGTCGAGCACGAGCAGGTCGGGGGAGCGGACGAGCGCGCGCGCGATGAGCACGCGCTGCTGCTGCCCTCCGGACAGCTCCCGGACCGGGCGGTCGGCCTCTGCCCCGAGACCCACCTCCTCGAGCGCGGCGCACGCACGCCGGCGCGCGTCGCGCGGGGGGAGCAGGCGGCGCGCGTGGAGCGTGCCGGAGACGACGACCTCGCACGCCGTGGCGGGCACGCCGGACGCCGCGCTCACGCGTTGCGGCACGTAGCCGACGCGCTCCCACGGGACGGCACGGCCGAGGGGTGTGCCGAAGAGCTCGACCGTGCCCGACTCGGCGGGCACGGCACCGACGAGCGCGCGGACCAGGGTCGACTTGCCCGACCCGTTGGCGCCGAGCAGGGCCACGACCTCGCCGTCGTCGACGGCGAGGTCGATGTGGTGAAGGATGACGGACCCGCCGAGACTGACCCGCAGTCCCGCGGCGCGGACGACCGGTGTCATCGGCAGCCGAGCGCGGCGCGCAGCGCCGAGAGGTTCTGCTCCATGACTCCACGGTAGTCCGTGGCGTCGTCCGTCTGGCTCTCGACCGGGTCGAGCACGGCGGTCGTGATCCCCAGGTCGTCCGCGAGGGTCTCCGCGACCTTGGGGTTGACGAGGGTCTCCGTGAAGACGGTCGTGACCCCGTGCTCGGTGACGACCTCGCGGATCTCGCGCAGGCGCGCCGGCGACGGCTCGGACTCGGGGTCGAGCCCGGAGATCCCGACCTGCTCGAGCCCGTAGCGCTCGGTCAGGTAGCCGAAGGCGGCGTGGGAGGTGACGATCACGTCGCGCTCGCAGTCGGCGAGGCCGTCGGTGAGCTCGGTGTCGAGCGCCGCGAGGTCGGTTCCCAGTGCCTCGGCGGCGGTGGTGTAGTCGTCGGCGTGGTCCGGGTCGGCCTCGCTCAGTGTGTCGGCGACGTCGAGCGCGACGGCCGCGAGCAGGGTCGGGTCGAGCCAGAAGTGCGGGTCCTGCCCGTCGTGCCCGTGGCCGTCGTCGGCCTCGGCCGTCTCCTCCTCGGACGCGTGCTCGTCGGCCTCGTCCTCCTCGGCGTGCTCCTCGGTCGCCTCGCCCATGTGCTCGGCGACGGCGGGCGTGGCGGCGGCGTCGACCAGATGGGCCGGCTCGCGTGCCTCGACGGCCGTGTCGACGGCGGGCTGGAAGCCTGCGAGGTAGACGACCACCTCGGCCTCGCCGACCTCACGGACCTGCCGCGGCGAGAGCTCGACGTCGTGGGGCTCGGCGCCGGGCGGGGTCAGGGAGGTGACGTCGACGAGGTCGCCGCCGACCTGGTCGACGACGTACTGGAGCGGGTAGAACGACGCGAGGACCTGGAGGCGACCCGAGTCGTCCGCGCCGGCCTCGGTCGCGCAGCCGCCGAGGGTCAGTGCCGCGGCGGCGGTCAGTGCGACGGAGGTGGCGGCCGCGCGGCGGCGACGGGGGGATGTCATGAGGATCATTCTCAGTAGTGGTGAGAACGATTGTCAAACCGGCCCCGGCGCGGTCGCGCGTGCGGCGTGCGGTCCGCCGGTAGCCTTGGCCGACGACGTGCCCCGCCTGCGCCGGCGCGTCCCGTCCGCGCGAGCCACGTGCGGACCCGCACGAGCTCTGGAGTGATCACCTGTGGCCGCAACGCCGTCCCGCCTCGACGCCGTCACCAACCTGGCCAAGCGCCGGGGGTTCGTGTTCCCCTCGGGCGAGATCTACGGCGGTACGCGGTCCGCGTGGGACTACGGCCCCCTCGGTGTCGAGCTCAAGGAGAACATCAAGCGCCAGTGGTGGCGGGCGATGGTCACGAGCCGTGACGACATCGTCGGGCTCGACTCGTCCGTCATCCTGCCTCGGCAGGTCTGGGTGGCCTCCGGTCACGTCGGCGTGTTCACGGACCCGCTCACCGAGTGCCTGAGCTGCCACAAGCGGTTCCGTGAGGACCAGATGCTCGAGGAGTTCGAGGAGAAGAAGGGCCGTGCGCCCGAGGGGGGCCTCGCCGAGGTCGCCTGCCCCAACTGCGGCACGCGGGGCCGCTGGACCGAGCCGCGCGACTTCAACATGATGCTCAAGACGTACCTCGGCCCCGTCGAGGACGAGTCGGGCCTGCACTACCTGCGCCCCGAGACGGCCCAGGGCATCTTCGTCAACTTCGCGAACGTCATGACGACGTCGCGACGCAAGCCGCCGTTCGGCATCGGGCAGATCGGCAAGTCCTTCCGCAACGAGATCACGCCCGGCAACTTCATCTTCCGCACACGCGAGTTCGAGCAGATGGAGATGGAGTTCTTCGTCGAGCCCGGCACCGATGCCGAGTGGCACCAGTACTGGATCGACACCCGGACGGACTGGTACGTCGGTCTCGGGCTGTCGCGGGACAACCTGCGCCTGTACGAGCACCCGCAGGAGAAGCTGTCCCACTACTCGACGCGCACGGTCGACATCGAGTACCGGTTCGGCTTCCAGGGCAGCGAGTGGGGCGAGCTCGAGGGCATCGCGAACCGCACGGACTTCGACCTGAAGACGCACAGCGAGCACTCGGGCCAGGACCTGTCGTACTTCGACCAGGCCAAGAACGAGCGGTGGGTGCCCTACGTCATCGAGCCCGCGGCCGGTCTGACGCGCTCGCTCATGGCGTTCCTCGTCGAGGCGTACGCCGAGGACGAGGCGCCCAACGCCAAGGGCGGCGTCGACAAGCGGACCGTGCTGAGGCTCGACCCGCGGCTGTCGCCCGTCAAGGCCGCGGTGCTGCCGCTCTCGCGGCACGAGGACCTGTCGCCGGTGGCGCGGGACCTCGCCGCCGAGCTCCGCAAGGCGTGGAACGTCGACTTCGACGACGCCGGCGCGATCGGTCGGCGGTATCGCCGGCAGGACGAGATCGGCACGCCCTTCTGCATCACCGTGGACTTCGACTCGCTCGAGGACCAGGCCGTCACCATCCGGTCGCGCGACACGATGGCGCAGGAGCGGGTCTCGCTCGACCAGGTGACGGGCTACCTCGCCGCACGCCTCGTCGGCTGCTGAGCCCCGGTCCACGCTCAGGTCTGCTCGGCGCCGGCCCCGCTGCACCCACGGGTGCGGCGGGGTCGCGTCGTCAGTCGGTCTGCGCGCCCCGAGCGGGTGGTTCCGTCGCGCCCGGTCCGCCGTCCGGGCCGGACGGGGCAGAGCCGGACGGGGCAGAGCCGGACGACGGCGCCACCGCCGTGGCTGCGTGGGCGTGCAGGTGGCCGCCGGCCTGCGGCGAGCGGTGCCGGCTCGCCGGTGACGCCGTGACGACGGCCGCGGCGATCGCCGTCGTCAAGGGGATCGCCAGCACGAGGCCGATCGAGCCCACCAGGGTGCGGGCGACCTCCTCGGCGAACTCGCCGCTGCTCAGCGTCTGGAGCAGGGGCAGCTGGTACACCTGGAGGAGGAGCAGCACGGGCAGCGCCGCGCCCGCGTAGGCGAACGCGATCGTGTACACGGTCGACGCGATGTGGTCCCGGCCGATCCGCATCCCACGTGAGAACAGGGTCCGGCGGGACGCGTCGGGGTCGGAGCTGCGCAGCTCCCACACGGCGGACGCCTGCGTGATGGTCACGTCGTTCAGCACGCCCAGCCCGGCGAGCACCACCCCGCACAGGAACAGGCCGCGCAGCGCCGACCCGTCGAGCTGGCCGGTGAGCTGGGCGAGCCGGTAGTCCTCCTCGGTCGCGATGCCGGTCAGGTGCGCGGCGCGCGCCGCGAGGACCCCGAGGCCCGCCGTCACGCCGAGCCCGGCGAGGGTTCCGACGAGAGCCGTCGTCGTGCGCCTCGAGAACCCGTGCGCGAGGTAGAGGACGACGAACATGATGGCCGACGAGCCCACGAGGCCCACCGTGAGCGCGTCGGCGCCCTCGAGGAGCGCGGGGAGCATGAAGGCCCCGATCACGGCGAAGGCGATGACGAGGCCGACGAGCGCACGCAGGCCGCGCAGGCCGGCCACGGCGACCACGACGATCGCGAACGCCACGGCCAGCGCGCCGAGGGGCGTCGTCCGCGCGAAGTCGTACCAGGCCCACACCTCCGGCTCCGTGTCGGTCTGGAGGTAGCGGACGAGCACGATCGAGGTCCCCGCGGGGAGGTCGCGGTCACGCACGTTGGCGGGTGCCCAGACCTCTACCTGCTCCCCGGCCGCGTCGGACGACGTGACCTCCGCGGTCACGAGCGTGCACGCCACCGACTCCGGGATCGTGCCGTCGGGCAGGCGGTCCTCGTTCTCGCCGCCGCAGGACTCGCTCGTGGCCGTCAGGACGCGAGCCGACGGGTACTCCGCGTCCATCGCGACGATGCCCGTGGTCGGGCCCTCGCCGGTGGGCCACAGGGCGACCAGGCCCGCGACCGTGGCGAGCGCGAGGGGCACGAGGACCGCGAGGAGCGCGGTGGTGGTCCGGTCGAGGCGGCGGGACGGGCGTGGCACCCGCAGATCATCCCTCACGCCGGGCGGCCTCACCGGGCGGCGCCGCGGCCTGGTCACGGGGCCGGGCCGACGGGATGGGAGAATCGGCGGATGACCGCTGTGCTGCCACCCCTGCGGATCGGCCCGCTCACGGTCGAGACCCCCGTCGTGCTCGCCCCGATGGCGGGCGTGACGAACCGCGCGTTCCGGCGCCTGTGCCGCGAGCACGGCGCGGGTCTGTACGTCGCCGAGATGGTCACGTCGCGCGCGCTCGTCGAGCGGACGCCGGAGTCCATGCGCATCATCCGGCACGACGCCGACGAGCGGCCGCGGTCCGTCCAGGTGTACGGCGTCGACCCGACGACCGTCGGTGCCGCCGTCCACGTCCTCGCGTCCGAGGACAGGGCCGACCACGTCGACCTCAACTTCGGGTGCCCCGTGCCCAAGGTCACGCGCCGCGGCGGGGGAGCGGTGCTCCCGTGGAAGCGGGACCTGTTCGCGTCGATCGTGCGTGCCGCCGTCGACGCCGCGGCGCCGTACGGCGTGCCCGTCACGATCAAGATGCGCAAGGGGATCGACGAGGACCACCTGACGTACCTCGAGGCGGGCCTCGTGGCGCAGGACGCCGGGGTCGCGGCCGTCGCCCTGCACGCCCGCACCGCCGCCGACTACTACTCGGGCACCGCGGACTGGGACTCGATCGCCCTCCTCAAGCAGACGGTGACCGACATCCCGGTGCTCGGGAACGGGGACATCTGGTCCGCGGAGGACGCGCTCGAGATGGTCGCGCGCACGGGCTGCGACGGCGTCGTGGTCGGCCGGGGGTGCCAGGGCCGGCCGTGGCTCTTCGCGGACCTGGCGGCCGCGTTCCACGGCTCGGACGTGCGTGTGCGCCCCGGGCTGCGCGAGGTCGCGGACGTGATCCGGCGGCACGCGGAGCTCATGGTCGAGGAGTTCGGCGACGAGCTCAAGGCGCTGCGGGAGATGCGCAAGCACATGGCCTGGTACCTGAAGGGGTACGTCGTCGGCGGCGCCCTGCGTGCCGAGCTCGGCCTCGTCGAGACGCTCGAGCACCTCGACGCGCTGCTGTCGACGCTCGACCTCGACCAGCCGTACCCCGGTGCGGGTGCTGAGGGGCAGCGTGGTCGGTCCGGGTCGCCCAAGCGGCCCATCCTGCCCGAGGGCTGGCTCGACTCGCGGGACCTGAGCCCCGCCTTCCGCTCGGCCCTCGCGGAGGCCGAGCTGAGCGTCTCGGGCGGCTGAGCCCAGCGTCTCGGGCGGTTAGGGTGCGCCTGCCTGGAGGCTGAGCCCCGACCAGCACGGCGGCCGAGCAGCGCGCGCCCCCGACCGGGTGCCCCGGTGCGCGTCGGTTGGTTACGCTCGCGTCATGCGCGGCCGACGTGGGCGACGCTCGGGCCATGACACGGAGCTCATGGAGGTCGAGCTCGTCGACGCGAGCCCGTGGGACGACGTGGTCGAGGACCTCCTGGTCTCGCGCGGGTTCTCGATCGACGACGACGCCGCGGAACAGGCGGAGGACCCCGACCCGGCTGAGGGCGGACGGCGCGGTGCGGCGGTCGTGCGGCGCCTGCGTCGCGCGCGGCCCCAGGTCCTCGTGGCCGCGGGACTCGCGCTCGCCGTCGTCGTCGGCGCCAACGTCGTCGAGGGGCGGGCCGCGGCGGAGCGCCGCGAGACGCTCGCCGCCGCGCTGGGGCCCGTGCCGTCGCTCGCCGAGCCCCTCGAGGAGCTGTGGCGTGCACCCGGCTGGTACTCGGGCGACGCCGGGGAGGTGCTGCTCGTGCGGTCGGACACGGGCATCTCCGGCCTGGACCCGGCGACCGGAGCGGTCGTCTGGTCCCGGACGGACGCCGCAGGCGACCCGGAGCTCGGCGAGACCCAGGAGTACTGCGCCCCGGTCGGCGAACGCGCCCGGGACCTCGGGCTGACGGTCGACGCGACGGGGCGTCAGTCGGTGGCAGCGCAGGGGGCCGAGGCGGACGACCGCCCGGTGCTGCTCGCATGCTTCGCGTCCGGCGCATACGGCTACAGCAGCGGCTCCGACGCGCGGGAGGTCGCGCCCGCGCCGTGGACCCTGACCGTCGTGGACGGCGCGACGGGCCGCTCGCTGCGGACGCGGACGGTCGAGGGTGCCCTCATCAACGCGCTGAGCACCGAGGACGACGTGATCCTCGGCACCGCGACCGCGGACGGGTTCCTGCGCGTGACGCGTTGGGACCCCGACTCCGGCGAGCTCGCGTGGGAGTGGACGAGCCCGGAGCCGATCGCCCCCGGCGGGACCGTCCAGGGCTGGGAGCTGCGCGACGGCTTCCTCGTGATCACCGGGACCATGCGGGTGAGCGTCTCGGTCGAGACCGGGGAGCCCGGGGAGCGCGGCGAGGCCGTCTCGGCGACGGACAACACGGCGTGGATGACGCGCACCGACCTGGGCGGTGGGCGGGAGGCCGTCTGGCGCGAGGGCTCGGTCCACCTCGCCAGCGAGGGTGAGGTCCTCGGCCCGGACGGGCAGGTCCTGTTCGCGCTGCCCGGCCAGGTCCTTCGCCCCCACCACTACGACGGCTCGTTCCCCGAGGTGCTCGTGGTCGGCGCCGGCGCGGGCATCGCGGCGCTCGACCTGGCCGACGGCGAGCGGCGGTGGCGCTCGGACGAGATCGTGGGGTCGAGCGTCCCGTTGCTCCAGGTCGACGGCGTGCTCGTCCTCCAGGACGGCAACGCGGTGCACGCGGTGGACGTCCGTGACGGCGCCGTCCGGTGGTCGACCCCGGACGGGGCGATGGGCTACGGGTCGTCGCTCACGGACGGCGAGCTGATCGTCACCTCGGAGATGACCGGCACGCAGACCATGCTCGTCGCGCGGGACGTGCAGGACGGCACGGTCCGCTGGCGCGCGCCCGTGCCCGAGGGGTTCATGTTCCTTCAGACGACGGGCAGCGGCGCCGTGCTCGCCGCGACCCAGGACGGTGTCGTCGCCCTCGGGTGAGGGCGCCTGGGCTCAGGCGGTCAGCCGTGCCCACACGGTCGTGTCCGGCGGCACGAGCACGGCGTCGTCGTCCGCGACGGGCAGGTCGTCCGACGCGTGGACGAGCGTCAGGTCGGCGGGCAGTCGCAGGGCGTCGGGGCCGAAGTTCGTGATGACCAGCAGCTCGCGGTTCACGAAGGCCAGCACCGTGCAGTGCGCACCCGCGGGCAGGCCGTCGACCCACGCGAGGGAGCCCGAGCCGAGCCGGAACTCCCGGCGCAGCCGCAGGGCCGATCGGTACACCTCGTAGGTCGACCCGGCCGTGCCGCGCTGCGCGTCGAGGGCGTAGCGGCGGTAGGACTCCGGCTGCGTCAGCCAGGCGGCGCCCGTCGGCGAGAACCCGAACGCGGGCTCGTCCGCGGCCCACGGCAGCGGGACGCGGCACCCGTCACGGCCGCGCTCGGTGTGCTCGGAGCGCCACCACGTCGGGTCCTGGCGCTCGTCGTCGTCGAGGCTCGTGTGCTCGGGGAGGCCGAGCTCCTCACCCTGGTAGAGGTACGCGGAGCCGGGGAGCGCGAGCATCATGAGCGTCGCCGCCCGTGCGCGGCGCAGGCCCAGGGCCTCGTCAGGCTGCGGGTCGCCGGCTCCGATGCCGTTCGGCTTGGACCCGGGCACCTCGAGGCCGAGGCGCGACGTGTGCCGCACGACGTCGTGGTTCGAGAGCACCCACGTCGTCGGGGCGCCGACCGCGTCGTTGGCCTCGAGGGACGCGGTGACGACCTCGCGGAGCACCGGCGCGGACCACAGCGCCGTGAGGAAGGAGAAGTTGAACGCCTGCTGCATCTCGTCCGGGCGGACGTACCGGGCGAGCCTGCTCAGGGGCTCGACCCAGGCCTCGGCGACGAGCGCGCGGTCGCCGTCGTACTCGGCGAGGACGGCGTGCCACGAGCGGTAGATGTCGTGCACGCCGTCCTGGTCCCACATGGGCCCCTGGTTCCCGGCGCCCGTCGAGCCGTCCTCGGAGCCGGTGGTCCCCTCGTGCGCGCCCTCGATCATCGAGGAGCTGCCGGCCCAGTCGGGCAGTCCGGGCTCCTTGACCATGCCGTGCGCGACGTCGACGCGGAACCCGTCCACGCCGCGGTCGAGCCAGAAGCGCAGGACGGACTCGAACTCCGCGCGCACCTCGGGGTTGGTCCAGTCCAGGTCGGGCTGGGTGGTGTCGAAGAGGTGCAGGTACCACTGGCCGGGCGTGCCGTCCGGTTCCGTCACGCGTGTCCATGCGGTGCCGCCGAAGACGGAGGTCCAGTTGTTCGGGGGCGCGGCGCCGTCGGGCCCCCGGCCGTCACGGAAGACGTAGCGCGCCCGCTCGGGGCTGCCGGGGGCTGCCGTGAGAGCGGCGCGGAACCACGCGTGCTCGTTCGAGGTGTGGTTGGGGACGAGGTCCACGATCACGCGGATGCGGTACCGGTGCGCCGCGGCGAGCATCGTGTCGAAGTCGTCGAGCGTCCCAAACAGGGGGTCGACGTCGCGGTAGTCGGCCACGTCGTACCCGGCGTCGTGCTGGGGCGAGCGGTAGAAGGGTGAGAGCCACACCGCGTCGACGCCGAGGCGTGCGAGGTGCGGCAGCCGCGACGTGATCCCTGCCAGGTCGCCGATGCCGTCGCCGCTCGCGTCCGCGAACGAGCGTGGGTAGACCTGGTAGATCACCGCTGTGCGCCACCACTCGGCCGCCCCCGTCGCGGGCGTGTGCACGAGGGTCGTGGTGGTGGTCGGCGCGGGCGCCGTCGTGGCGGTGGGCGTGTCTGAGCGCACGGTGTTCCCGTCGGGATCGGGGGCGAGGGCAGTTTTCAGCGTACGGCGGGTGCGGGTCCCGTCGAGCCACGGACGATGAGCTCCGGGTGGAAGAGCAGCTCGGTGCGGGGCACGCGCGCGCCGGAGACCTCCGAGAGCAGTGCGCTCACGGCGGCCTTGCCCATGCCGCTGACGGGCTGGCGGACGGTCGTCAGCGGGGGGTCGGTGAAGGCGATGAGCGGGGAGTCGTCGTAGCCGAGGACCGAGATGTCCTCGGGGACGCGCAGCCCGCGTGCGCGAGCCGCGCGGATGGCGCCGAGCGCCATGAGGTCCGAGCCGCAGATGATCGCGGTGTGCCCGCTGTCGATGAGCTCGCCGCCTGCGGCCTGCCCGCCCTCGACGGTGAAGAGCGTGGTGACGATGTGCTCGGCGGGGTCGATGTCGGGCGTCTGCCGCCGCAGGCCCTCGCTGAAGGCCGCGACCTTGCGGCGTGCGGGGATGTACCGGTCGGGGCCGATCGCGAGGCCGATCTCCCGGTGCCCGAGGGAGCGCAGGTGCCGCAGCGACAGGTCGATCGCGACGGCGTCGTCGGTGGAGACGGTCGGGGCGTCGACACCCTCGGCGTAGCCGTTGACCAGGACGACGGGGAGCCCGCGGCTGATCAGGCGGTGGTAGCGGTCCCGGCTCGCGGTCGTGTCGGCGTGCCGCCCGGAGACGAAGACGATGCCGTCGACGCCGTGCTCGAGGAGCATCTCGACGTACTCGTCCTCGGTGGTGCCGCCGGGGGACTGGGTGCACAGGAGCGGCGTGTAGCCGCGGTCGGAGAGGGTGGTCTCGATCGCCTGCGCGAGCGCCGGGAAGACAGGGTTGTCGAGCTCGGGCACGATGAGCCCGATGAGGCCCTCGGACCGGGTGCGCAGCTTCTCGGGACGGTCGTAGCCCAGCACGTCGAGGGCTGCGAGGACGGCCTTGCGCGTCTCCCCGGCGACACCCGCCTTGCCGTTGAGGACCCGTGAGACGGTCGCCGTGCTGACGCCGGCCTGGTCGGCAAGGTCCTTGAGGCGTGTACGCACGTGGGGCAGCGTAGAGGACACCAGCACCTCCTCGTGGTGGACGCCCCGGCCTCTGCGCCGGGTCTCTCGTAAGCGTTGCCTGAAAGTTACCGCAACGGCTTGCAGGATCGCCAGTCGCCGGGTTAGCGTCCCGTCATCAGGGCCGGCGTCGGCGGTGAGACCGGCGACGGACGGCCGGTTTCACGACCCGTTTGGAGACAACCCCGATGCGACGGAGCATCCCCCTGGTAGCGGTGGCCCTGGGCGCCGCACTGACCCTGACCGCGTGCGCCGGATCGGACCCCGAGCCCGAGGAGTCCGCAGCCGCGGAGGAGACCGAGGCGGCCGACGGCGGCGCGCTGACCGTCTGGGTCGACGAGACCCGCCAGGCCGCGGTCGAGGCCGCAGCCGCCGACTTCGAGGCCGAGACCGGCGCCGATGTCGAGCTCGTGCTCAAGAACTTCGACGACATCCGCGCCGACTTCCTCGCGCAGGTGCCGACGGGCGAGGGCCCCGACATCACCGTGGGCGCGCACGACTGGCTCGGCGAGATGACCGCCAACGGCGTCGTCGCGCCCATCGAGCTCGGCGACCTCGCAGGAGACTTCGCCGACGTGGCCGTCGAGGCGTTCACCTACGACGGCCAGGTCTACGGCCTGCCCTACGCGATCGAGAACATCGCGATCATCCGCAACACCGCGCTCGCGGACTCCACGCCCGCGACCTGGGACGAGATGATCGCGAAGGGCCGCGCGGCCGGCACGACCTACCCGTTCCTCGTCCAGGTTGACGAGAAGGGCGACCCGTACACGATGTACCCGCTCCAGACGTCGTTCGGTGCGCCCGTGTTCGCGCAGGCCGAGGACGGCTCCTACACGTCCGACCTCGCGCTCGGCGGCGAGACGGGCAACGCGTTCGCCACGTGGCTCAAGGCCCAGGCCGACGCCGGCGTGCTCTCGACGTCGATGACGTACGACATCGCCGTCCAGGCGTTCGCCGACGGCGAGTCGCCGTACATCCTCGGTGGCCCGTGGATGCTCGAGCAGTTCGCGGACCTCGACCTCGCGATCGACCCGATCCCGAGCGCCGGTGGCCAGCCCGCCCAGCCGTTCACGGGCGTCGCCGGCTTCTACGTCAACGCGCAGTCCGAGAACCAGGTGCTCGCGACCGACTTCCTCACCAACTTCATGGCCACAGAGGAGGCGCAGATCGCGATCTACGAGGCGGGCAACCGTCCGCCGGCCCTCACGGCCGCTGCCGAGACCGTCTCCGAGGACCCGATCACGGCGGGCTTCCTGGCCGTCGGCGAGGGCGCCCTGCCCATGCCGTCGATCCCCGAGATGGGCTCCGTCTGGTCGTTCTGGGGCGTGACCGAGGCCGGCATCATCTCGGGCTCGATCGAGCCCGTCGCCGGCTGGGAGAAGATGGTCACGGACATCCAGGCCGCGATCGACGCGTCCTGACGCGACGCAGCGTGACCGCCGTGGCGCGCAGCCGGAGCACCTGCCGGCTGCGCGCCACGCGCACGACCCGCGCCCCGGGCGTCGCCCGGCGCGCGACCCCCACCGCACTGATGATCCGCACGGCCCGCCGGACCGGCAGGTCGGCGGCCCCCCACCCCTGACGCGCGCGCGGACCGCGACCAGCGCCCGCACGCCCCGAGGGTCGCGACGACGCGGCCCACGTCCCGAGGGTCGCGGCGACGCGACCCGGCCCGCAGCCACGGAGGACCCGATGAGCTCGCCCCACGTCCCACAGGCCACGCCGACGGACGGTGCACCGCAGTCCGACGAGGCGGGGCGCGACGTGCGGGTCGTGCCGCCGCGCGGCGGCGCCTCCCATGCACGCACGTGGTCGCGAGGGTTCCTCGCCAAGCTCGTGCTCCTCGCGGTGGTCGACGCGCTCGGCGTCTACGTCGCGATGGCCGCCCTCGCCCAGGAGTCCTACGGGATCCTCTGGGTCATGGTGGCGCTCCTCGTCGTCACCAACTGGGTCTACTTCTCCCGCCGGGCCGTGCCGCTGAAGTACTTCCTGCCCGGCCTCGCGTTCCTGCTCGTCTACCAGGTGTTCGTGGTCGGCTACACGGGCTACGTGGCGTTCACGAACTACGGGGACGGTCACAACTCCACCAAGGCCCACGCGGTCGACGCGCTCCTGATCCAGAACGAGCAGCGGCTCGAGGACAGCGCGACCTACCCGCTCGCCGTCGTCGAGGGCGGCGGGGGACTGGGCTTCGCGGTGCTCGACGGGGACGAGGTCCGGGTCGGTACGGCCGACGAGCCCCTCGCCGACGCGCCGGACGCCGTGGTCGTCGACGGCGACATCACGGAGGTCCCCGGGTACGAGGTGCTGAGCCGCGCCCAGGTGCTCGAGCGGCAGACGGAGGTCACGGCGCTCCGGGTCCCGTACTCGGACGAGGCCGACGCCGGGTCGGTGCGCACCCAGGACGCGCGCAACGGCTACCTGTACCGCTCGACGCTCGTCTACGACGAGGCCGCGGACACGATGACCGACACCGAGACGGGCACGGTGTACGAGCCCAACCGTGACGGGCAGTTCGAGGCGGCGGACGGCTCGACGCTCGCGGTCGGCTGGCGGGTCCCCGTCGGGTTCGACAACTTCACCACCGCGTTCGGCGACCCGCGGTACTCGACGCCGTTCTTCAAGGTGCTCGTCTGGACCGTGGTGTTCGCGCTGCTCTCGGTCGCGCTCACGTTCTTCGTGGGGCTCTTCTTCGCCGTCGTGCTCAACGACGACCGCATCCGGTTCCGGCGCGTGCTGCGGTCCTTCCTGATCCTGCCGTACGCGTTCCCGGCGTTCATGTCCTACCTGCTGTGGCGGGGGATGCTGAACAAGGACTACGGGTTCGTCAACACCGTGCTGCTCGGCGGCGCGGACCTGAACTGGCTGAGCGACCCGTGGCTCGCCAAGATCGCGATCCTCGGGGTGCAGGTCTGGGTGGGCTTCCCCTACATGTTCCTCATCTGCACGGGCGCCCTGCAGTCGATCCCGGGGGACCTCGTCGAGGCGGCCAAGATCGACGGGGCGGGCCGTCTGCGCCTGTGGCGGTCGATCACGCTCCCGCTGGTCCTCGTCGCGACCGCGCCCCTGCTCATCTCGTCGTTCGCGTTCAACTTCAACAACTTCAACATCATCGAGATGATCACCGAGGGCAACCCGCGGTTCCCGGACGCGTCGGTCCCCGTCGGCTCGACGGACATCCTCATCACGATGGTCTACTCCGTGTCCGGCCTCGACGGCGGCGCGGCGAAGAACTACGGCCTGGCCAGCGCGCTCTCCATCGTGATCTTCGTCATCGTGGCGACGATCTCGGTGATCAGCTTCAAGCGCACCCGCTCGCTCGAGGAGATCAACTGACATGGCCACGCACACCGTGAGCGCCCCCGCGGCACGCCGTGGCCGGCGGCCCGCCGACCAGCACACCGCGGTCACCGGCCGCCGCTGGTGGAGCGAGCTCGGCTGGCGCTACGTCGTCGCCGGCCTCGCGATCGTCTACGCCGGGTTCCCGATCCTGTACGTCATCTCCGCCTCGTTCGCCTCCGGGGGCACCCTCACGGGTTCCAACCAGCTCTTCGGGACGATCACGGGCGACAACTACGCGGCGCTCAACGACACGCGCTTCTGGTCCTGGGTCAGCAACACCCTGGTGATCGCGACGGTCACCGCCCTGGGCACCGTGCTCATGGGGGCTGCGGCCGCGTACGCGTTCTCCCGCTTCAGGTTCACGGGCCGGCGCGTCGGGCTCACGACGCTGCTCGTGATCCAGATGTTCCCGCAGCTCCTCGCGTTCGTCGCGGTCTTCCTGCTGCTGCTCGCGCTCGGCGACGTCGTGCCCGCTCTCGGCCTCAACTCCCGCCTCGCTCTGATCATGGTGTACCTCGGCGGCGCGCTCGGCGTGAACACGTTCCTCATGTACGGGTTCTTCAACACCGTGCCCAAGGAGCTCGACGAGGCCGCCAAGATCGACGGGGCGACCCACGCGCAGGTCTACTGGACGATCATCCTGCGGCTCGTCTCGCCGATCCTCGCGGTCGTCGGCCTGCTGTCCTTCATCAGCTCGTTCTCCGACTTCCTGCTGGCCAAGCTCATCCTGCAGTCCGAGGAGAACTGGACCCTCGCGGTCGGGCTCTACCAGTGGGTCGCGGACCGCCTCTCGGCCAACTGGGGGCTCTTCGCCGCCGGTGCCGTGATCAGCGCGGTGCCCGTGGTCCTCCTGTTCATCTTCCTGCAGAAGTACATCGTCGGCGGGCTCACGGCGGGGTCCGTCAAGGGATGAGCCGGATCGACCTGGGCCCGCACCACGACGGCAGCGGGCTCTACGTCCCGGCGGGCACCCCGGCGCTCGGCGACGTCGTACCCGTGCGCGTCCGCGTCCCCGCGTCGGCCGGGGAGCGCGGCGTCCACGTGCGCGTGGTGCGCGACGGCGAGCCCATGGTCACGCCCGCCCGCCTCGACCGCAGCACGCCCGACGAGCGCTGGTACGTCGCGGAGGTCCAGGTCCACAACCCGGTCACGTCCTACCGGTTCCTGCTCGACGAGCCGGGCGGCTACCGGTGGCTCAACGGACGTGGCCTGCACGCGCGCGACGTCCCCGACGCCGCCGACTTCCGGCTCACCGTCCACGAGCCCGCACCCGCGTGGGCCCGCGACGCCGTCGTCTACCAGGTGTTCCCCGACCGGTTCGCGCGCTCACGCGACGCCGGGCGACGCGACCTGCCGTCGTGGGCGGAGCGCGCCGTGTGGGACGACGAGCCCGTGGGCGCGGGGCCCAGCACGCCGCGTCAGCTCTACGGCGGCGACCTCGCGGGCATCGAGGAACGGCTCGACCACCTCGTCGCGCTCGGCGTCGACGTCCTGTACCTCACACCGTTCTTCCCGGCCCGCTCGAACCACCGCTACGACGCCAGCTCGTTCGACCACGTCGACCCGCTGCTGGGGGGCGACGAGGCCCTGGCGTCCCTGTCGAGGGCGCTGCACGCCCGCGGGATGCGCCTCATGGGGGACCTCACCACGAACCACACGGGCGACGGGCACGAGTGGTTCGCGCGCGCGCAGGCGGACGCGTCGAGCGACGAGGCGTCGTTCTACCACTGGACCGACGACGGGGGGTACGTCGGGTGGCTCGGCCACGCGAGCCTGCCCAAGCTCGACCACGGGGCCCCGGCGCTCGCGGCGAGGATGGTCGACGGGCCGGACTCGGTCATCGCACGCTGGCTCCGTGAGCCGTACGCGCTCGACGGCTGGCGCATCGACGTCGCGAACATGACGGGCAGGTACGCGGACGTCGACCGCACGCACGCCGTCGCCCGGACGATCCGCCGCACGATGCGCGCCGTCGCGCCCGAGACCCTCCTGATCAGCGAGCACTTCCACGACGCGACCGGCGACCTGGTCGGCGACGGCTGGCACGGCAACATGAACTACACGGGCTTCACGCGCCCCGTGTGGACCTGGCTGATACCCCGGGGTGCTGACGAGGCCATGTTCGGGCTGCCGGTGCCGCGACCCCGGCGGCCCGGCCCGGCCATGGTCGCCACGATGCGCGACTTCGACTCCGCCGTGCCGTGGCAGGTCACGTCCCAGCAGTGGAACATGCTCGGCTCGCACGACACGCCACGGATCCGCACGCTCCTGGGCGCCCCGGGTCTGGTCGAGGCCGCCGTGGGGCTCCTCATGACCTACCCCGGCACGCCCGTCCTGTTCGCGGGCGACGAGATCGGTGCGACGGGCCGCAACGGGGAGCACGCGAGGGTCACCATGCCCTGGGACCGCCCCGAGCGCTGGGACGCCGGGACGCTCGCCACGTACCGCACCCTCATCGCCGTCCGACGCTCGTCGCGCGCGCTGACCCACGGCGGGCTGCGCTGGGTGCTCGTCGAGGACGACGCCGTCGCATACCTGCGCGAGACGTCCGACGAGCGGGTTCTCGTCCTGGTCGCACGCGCCCCGTGGGCAGGCGCGACGCTTCCCGGCCACCTCCTGGCGGGCGGCCGGGTCGAGACCCTGCACGGCCCGGACCTGCGCGCGGACGCCGACGGCCTGCACCTGCCCGGCGACGGGCCCGGCGTGGGGGTGTGGCGCCTGTGATCACCCGGACGAGCCTCGCGGCCGACCTCGAACGCCTCGGCGTGCGCCCCGGCGGCGTGCTCCTCGCCCATGTGTCGCTCTCGCGGCTCGGCTGGGTGGTCGGCGGCGAGCAGGCCGTCGTGCTCGCCCTCGAGGACGCGCTCGGCCCGCGGGGGACCCTCGTGATGCCCAGCCAGTCGTGGCAGCTGTGCGACCCGGCGTACCTGCAGGACCGGCCGGCCCACGAGTGGGACGCGGTGCGGGACGCGCTGCCCGCGTACGACCCCACGTGGACCCCGACGCGGACGATGGGCGCCGTCGCGGAGGCGCTGCGGACCCAGCCGGGGACCGTGCGCAGCGGCCACCCGCACCGCTCGTTCGCCGCCCACGGTCCCCGCGCCGCCGAGGTCGTGCGGCGTCACGACCTGGCGGACCCCGTCGGCGAGGGCTCGCCCCTCGCAGCGGTCCACCGCCTCGACGGGCAGGTGCTCCTGCTGGGCGTGGGGCACGACAAGAACACCTCGCTGCACCTGGCGGAGGCCCGGTCCGGCCTGCCGGTGCGCACGGTCCCGAACGGTGCGCCCCTGCTGGTCGCAGGCGTGCGGCGCTGGGTCGCCTTCGAGGAGCCCGTCGTCGACGACGCCGACTTCGCCGAGGTCGGCACCCACTTCGCGGCGGCGGGGGGTGTGCGCTCGACCCAGGTCGGCGCGACGCTCGCCCAGCTCATGGACCAGCGTGCGCTCGTCGCGCACGCTGCGGCCTGGTTCGCCAGGCACCGCGCGTCCTGACCGGGTGCGGCGTCCACTCGTTAAGGTCGTCCCTGTGCCACCCACCGCGCAGCGACCCGTCGGCGAGTACACGACGGACGACCGTGAGCGGTGGGCCGCCGAGGCGCCCAAGTCCCAGGAGCGCACCCCGTTCGAGCGCGACCGCGCACGCATCCTGCACTCCTCGGCCTTGCGCCGGCTCGGGGCCAAGACCCAGGTCCTGGGCCCGGCGAGCGACGACTTCGTGCGGACGCGGCTGACGCACACGCTCGAGGTCGCGCAGGTCGGGCGCGAGCTCGGCAAGGCGCTCGGCTGCGACCCGGACGTCGTCGACACGGCGTGCCTCGCGCACGACCTGGGCCACCCGCCCTTCGGCCACAACGGCGAGCGCGCGCTCGCCGAGGTCAGCGCCGGCATCGGCGGGTTCGAGGGCAACGCCCAGACCCTGCGCCTCCTGACCCGGCTCGAGCCCAAGGTCGCCGACCCCGCCACCGGCCGGCCGGTCGGCCTGAACCTGACCCGCGCGAGCCTCGACGCGTCGACCAAGTACCCCTGGTCGGCCCTCGACGCCCCGCTGCGCCCCGACGGGACGCCGTCGGCCAAGTTCGGTGTGTACGCCGACGACGCCGAGGTGTTCGCCTGGCTGCGCGTGGGGGCGCCGGAGCGGGTCCGATGCCTCGAGGCCCAGGTGATGGACCTCGCGGACGACATCTCCTACTCGGTCCACGACGTCGAGGACGCCGTCGTCGGCGGGCGGCTCGAGCTCGACGTCCTCGCCGACCCGGCGGCGCGTGACCGGGTCGTCGCGCAGGTCATGGACTGGTACGGCAGCGTCGTCGACGAGGACGGCCTCCAGGCGGCCATGCGGCGCCTGCCCGCGACGGACACGTGGGTCTCGGGCTTCGACGGCTCGCGTCGGGCGCTCGCCGCGCTCAAGGACATGACGAGCCAGCTCATCGGCCGGTTCTGCGACGCGGCGATCGACGCGACCCGGGAGGTCTACGGGTCCGGGCCGCTCACGCGCTACGCGGCGGAGCTCGTCGTGCCGGCGCCGACGCTCGCGGAGATCCTCGTGCTCAAGGGCCTCGCGGTCACCTACGTCATGGCGCCGCGTGAGCAGGAGCCCCTCTACCGTCGCCAGCGCGAGCTGATCGCCGACCTCGTCGCGGTGCTGAGCGACCGGGCGCCCGTCGCGCTCGAGCCCCCGTTCGCGGCCGACTGGCTGGCGGCGGGCGACGACTCCGGGCGCCTGCGCGTCGTCGTCGACCAGGTCGCGTCCCTGACCGACGTGAGCGCCGCCGAGTGGCACGCCCGGCTGGTCCGCCCGTCGCGCCTCTGAGGTCGCCCGGCCCCCGCCGCAGGCCCGGGTCGGTCCGCGCGTCGGGCCGGTGCGCCACCAGCACCTAGACTCGCGCCGTGGCAGGACGGATCCGACGCGAGGACGTGGCGGCCGTCCGCGAGCGTGTGCGGATCGAGGACGTCGTCGGCGAGCACGTCACGCTCAAGACCGCGGGCGTCGGCTCGATGAAGGGCCTGTGCCCGTTCCACGACGAGCGGTCCCCGTCCTTCCACGTGCGGCCCCAGGTGGGTCTGTGGCACTGCTTCGGGTGCGGCGAGGGCGGCGACGTCATCTCGTTCGTGCAGAAGATCGACGGGCTCGGCTTCACCGAGGCCGTCGAGCACCTCGCCGGTCGGGTCGGCATCCAGCTCCGCTACGAGGACGGCGGGGCGATGCGTCCCGGCGAGGAGCCCGGGCGCCGGCAGCGGCTCCTCGAGGCGCACCGCGTCGCGGCCGCGTACTACGCCGAGCAGATGCTGACGCCCGCCGCCGCGGTCGGCAGGACGTTCCTCGCGGAGCGCGGCTTCGACCGGGCCGCGGCGGAGCACTTCGGTGTGGGCTTCGCGCCCGCCGGGTGGGACCACCTCCTGCGTCACCTGCGCTCCAAGGGGTTCACGGAGGCCGAGCTCACGGCCACGGGCCTCATGAGCCAGGGCAACCGGGGCCTCTACGACCGGTTCCGGGGCCGCCTCGTGTGGCCGATCCGCGACGTCACGGGCGACGTCGTCGGGTTCGGTGCCCGGCGGCTCCTCGAGGAGGACCAGGGGCCCAAGTACCTGAACAGCCCGGAGACGGCGCTCTACAAGAAGGCCCAGGTGCTGTACGGCATCGACCTCGCCAAGCGGGAGATCGCCAAGGCGAAGCAGGTCGTGGTCGTGGAGGGCTACACCGACGTCATGGCGGCGCACCTGTCCGGTGTGCCCACGGCGGTTGCGACGTGCGGCACGGCCTTCGGCTCCGACCACGCGCGCGTCGTGCGGCGCCTCGTGGGGGACACCGCGTCGGGCGCGGGCGTGCAGCTCTCCTCCGGAGCGTCCGTCGGCGGGGAGATCATCTTCACCTTCGACGGCGACGCCGCCGGTCAGAAGGCCGCGCTGCGGGCGTTCGGGGAGGACCAGCGCTTCTACGCGCAGACGTTCGTCGCCGTCGAGCCGGGGGGCATGGACCCGTGCGACCTGCGGCTGGCCAAGGGGCCGGAGGCCGTGCGTGCGCTCGTGGCCGGGCGCCAGCCGTTGTTCGAGTTCGTCATCCGCTCGACGCTCCGCGCGCACGACCTCGACACGGCCGAGGGCCGCGTGGCCGCGCTGCGGGCGTCGGCCCCGATCGTCGCGGGGATCCGGGACACGGCGCTGCGGCCGGAGTACACGCGCATGCTCGCCGGCTGGCTCGGCATGGAGGGTGACGCGGTGCAGCGCGCGGTCCACGACGCGTCACGGCAGGCGCCGGTGACCGCGGGCGACCGGCGCAGGCCCGACCCGACGATGCCGGGCCCGGGGGAGCGACCCGACGGCGGCTCACGCCGGCAGGGCAGTGACACGACGCGTGACGCGCGGCCGCGGCCGATCGCGCCGGACCGGGCGGACCCGGTCGCGAAGCTGGAGCGCAACGCGCTCGAGGCCGTCCTGCAGCACCCGGAGGTCGTCGACGCGTCGGCGTTCGACGCGCTCCCGCACGACGCGTTCTCGGTCCCCGCGTTCCGCGCCGTGCACGAGGCCATCCGCGCGGCCGGGGGCCTGAGCGCCTCGCGCGGGCTGCCGGCTGGTGAGCCCGACGCCTCCGAGCACGGCGCAGGGACGGCCGGGCAGCCCCTGGGCGTCGAGCGCTGGGTCGAGCGCGTGCGCGACGAGGCCGCAGCACCCGTCGCGGGGCTCGTGACGGAGCTTGCCGTGACACCCCTGCCCGAGGACCGGCCCGACGCGGTCGACGACTACGTGCGCGGGGTGGTCGAGGCGCTCGTCGACCTCGGCCTGACGCGTCAGATCGCCGACGCGCGGGGACGGCTCCAGCGCATGGACCCGGTGGTGGAGGCACAGGCGTACCAGGCGGCGTTCGCCGACCTCGTGGGGCTCGAGGGGCGTCGGCGCGCGCTGCGCGACCGGGAGTGAGCCGCGGGCGAGGTCAGGACCCCGCGACCGCGAGCACAGCGACGTGCTTGTCCTCGAGGTCCGTCAGGTAGCCGTCGAGCCCCTCGGGCCCCGGCGGGCGAGTGCCGATGATGACGATGGCCCAGCCGCGTCGCCGCGCGACGTCGCACCATCCCGGGTCGTCGCACCGCGTCGAGACGAGCACCTGCTCGCCGTCGACGAGCTGCACGAGACCCGCCGTGAGGTCGACGGTGCCGTTCCTCGGGTCGACTCGGCTCACGTGCTCACCCGAGCCGAGCGGGATCCGCAGGGTCCTGGTGAGGGTCCCCGTGGCGTCGAGGTCGCCGCCGCGGACGGGGTGGATGACCCAGCAGGCGATGGGCTGATGGTCTCGGGGATGCAGGGTGACCTTGAGGGTCGAGGTCACGGCACCGGGGGTGTGCTCGTCCATGCCGTGACGTTACGAGGTGAATGTCCGGTTCGCCTCCCAGGACCCTTCGCCTGTGGACGAGGAGCGGGGTGGGCAGGACGACGGGTGCGTCGGGGGCAGGTCGGGCCGTAGGTCCCGCGCCCGCACGGGGGGCAGGCCTGCGAGGATCGGGGACAAGAACGTGCGCGACGGCGCGCACGGTCGACCCAGGAGGTGGGCCGCACATGTCCGAGACGACGGAGACTCTGTGCCACTGGGAGAGGGTCCAGCGCCAGTGGAAGTGGGAGTGGGCGAGCTACAACTGCCACACCACCGGCGTGTTCTGGACCGACCACGACCCGCGCGGCACCACCGAGCTGCTGGACGACGCGACGCTCGCGCCGCGGGAGCCCGAGGCCCGGGTCGACATGAACTTCTCCAGCCGGTGGCAGCCCGTCTCGGGCACGGGGACGAACGTCGTCGTCGAGACCGCCGACCTCCCGCCCGACGCGGCGCCGGTCGGCGACGGGTGGCGCACCGCCACCCCCGTCGGGGGCTGACCGGGGCGGCCGCGGCCCGCCTCGGCACGTCAGGCCCTGAGCCTCAGCTCGTGAGGACCACGAGCTGCTGCGTCGCGCGCGTCATCGCGACGTAGCGGTCGACGGCGCGCACGACGCGGCCGGTCTCGTCCGGGCCGGGCGCCCGGTCGACGAGCACCACGAGGTCGAACTCGAGCCCCTTGGTGAGCTCGGCGGGCAGGGAGCGGACCCGGTCCGTCGCGCCGAACCCCGGGTGGTCGACGACGCACGCGATCCCGTCCGCGTGCTCGGCGAGCCACGCGGCGACGACGGCCTCGAGGTCGGCGATCCTCCCGTGCGCGACGGGCACGCCGCCGCTGCGCACCGACGTCGGCACGTTGGCGTCCGGCAGCACCGCCCTGATGACCGGCTCGGCCACCGCCATGACCTCCTGGGGCGTGCGGTAGTTGATGCTCAGGCTCGCCACCGCTGCCTCGCCGAGCCCGACCCGCAGGAGCCGCTCCTGCCACGACTCGGGGAAGCCGTGGCGCGCCTGCGCGCGGTCACCCACGACCGTGAAGCTCCGGGACGGGCACCGGTGCAGCAGCATCTGCCACTCCGCGTCGGTGAGCTCCTGGGCCTCGTCCACGACCACGTGGGCGAACGGCCCGCCGAGCAGGTCCGGGTCGGCCCGGTCCACGCCCGCACCGTCCTCGAGCGCCGCCTGGAGGTCCTCACCACGCAGCATCGACATGACGAGCAGCTCGGAGTCGTCCGACTCGATGAGGTCGCTGACGACGTCGGCCATGCGGGCGCGCTCGGCGGTCACCGCGGCCTCGTGCCGCCGTCGTCGTCGGGAGGCCTCGGGGTCGCCGAGGCGTCTGCGCGCCGCGTCCAGCAGCGGAAGGTCGGCTACCGTCCACGCCTGGGCGTCGGCGCGCTGCAACGCCGCGACCTCGTCGGAGGACAACCAGGGGGCGCACAGGCGCAGGTAGGCGGGCACGGTCCACAGGTCCCCGACGAGGTCGGTCGCCTCGAGCACCGGCCAGGCCCTGCCGAACGCCCTGAGCAGGTCGCGGTTCTGCGCGAGCGATCGGCGCAGGAGGTCCGCGGGCACCTCCTCGTCGTCGTGCTTGTCGACGAGGATGGCGAGCAGCGCCTCCCAGATCTCGTCGCGCGCCTCGTTGTGCGGGGTGCCGGGGTCGACCGCCTCGAACGCCTCCGCCCAGTCCGCCGTGCTGAGCCACACGTCGGCCCACGGCGTCTCGACCGTCATCCCCGCCTGGGGCGGCCGCTCGTAGAACGCCACGGCGGGCTCGACGGCGCCGACCATGGCAGCGGCGCCCTTGAGGCGCGCGACCTCCGGGTGCGGCTCGGGCCCCGCCGACGCCCCTTCGGGCACGAGGTCGCGCAGGGTGCACGTCTGAACGCCCTCCTCCCCGAGGCTGGGCAGGACGTCCGACACGTACGCGAGGTAGGGCTCGTGCGGCCCGACGAACAGGACGCCACCCCGCCGGTGGCCGAGCCGTGGGTCCGAGTACAGGAGGTACGCGGTCCGGTGCAGCGCGACGACGGTCTTGCCCGTGCCCGGGCCGCCGTCGACGACCAGCGGGCCGTGGGCGCCCGCACGGATGATCGCGTCCTGGTCGGCCTGGATCGTCGCCAGCACGTCGCGCATCCGGGGCGTGCGGCTGCCCGCCAGGCTCGCGACGAACGCGGACTGGTCGTCCAGGGCGGGGTGGTGCGCGAGGTCGGGAGCGCCGTCGGTGGCGCCGTTGCCGCTGGTGGCGTCGGTGATGTCCATGCCGGTGCTGTCCTGGGTGCTGAAGACCTCGTCCCAGTAGTCGCTGACGCGGCCGCCGCTCCAGCGGAACCGCCGGCGGCTCGCCAGGCCCATCGGGTTCCGGTGAGTCGCGCCGAAGAACGGCTCGGCGGCGGGGGAGCGCCAGTCGACCAGCAGACGACGGTCGGCGCCGTCCGTGAGGCCGAGGCGGCCGACGTACACGGGCTCCGTGGGCTGCGCGGCGGGGACCATCCGGCCGAGGCACAGGTCGAGCCCGAAGCGACGCAGCGTGCGCAGGCGTGCGGTCAACCGGTGGATCTCCTGGTCCCTCTCGAGCGCGGCCTGGCCGCTGCGCCCGGGTGCCCTGCGGGCGGCGTCGAGCCGCTCGGAGAGCTCGGCGAGCGTGTGCTCGAGGCTCTCGGTGATGGCGGCGAAGTGGCGCTCGTCGGCGGCGACGAGCGCCGGGTCGCCCTTGCGCGCGAGGTGGTCAGGAAGCGCGAACGCGCTGGTCCGGGTGAGGTCCACGTCATCAGCTCCAGGGGTGTCGGTCGCAGCCGCTGGTGCCCGCCCCGGGCACCGGCCGACGAGTCTGCGGCACGACGGGGGCCTTGCCGCAAGACCCCCCGTGAGCTATACGTTGAGAACGGAGAAGCCCCCGGCTCGCGACCGCATGCGTCGCGAGCCGGGGGCGTCCTCACGTGGGGCACCCGAACGGTGCCGTGACGATCGGGTGCCGATCCGGCTCAGGCCTCGCCGGCGGCGTCCTTGATGGACTCGAAGAACTCCTGGTTCTCCTCGAGCCACTGCTCGACGGAGGCCTCGTTGTCCTCGCCCTGGTTCTCGTTGAACATGATGTTCTCGAGGGAGAACAGCTGCTCGTCGGTCAGCGTGAACTCCGCGAGCCAGCCGGCGAGCTGCGGGAAGTCCTCGCCGAATCCGGTGCGGCCGACCATCTCGATGCGCTCGGCCTCGCCCAGGGCGAGCTCGGGGTCCTCGAGATCCCGGATGGGGTACGCGTCGTAGGCCCAGTGCGGGCGCCACAGCGTCACGACGACGTCGCGCTCGGCGTCGACGGCGCCGGTCAGCTCGGCCAGCATGGCGGGCGTGGAGGACTCGATGAACTCCATCCCCTCGAGGCCGTACGTCGGGATGACCGACTCCTTGGTGATGCGGGTCAGGCCCGCACCGGGCTCGATGCCGACGAGGCGGTTGTCGAAGGCCTCCGCCGCGTCGCCCAGCTCGCTCAGCGAGGTGATCGACGAGTCCTCGTTCACGGCGATGGTGAGCTTGGCGTCGTCGTACCAGGAGCCGAGCTGCTCCATGTCGTCGCCGTACTTCTCGAGGTAGTCCTCGTGGGTGATGGGCAGCCACATGTCGAAGTTCACGTCGAACTGGCCGCCCGCGATGCCCGTGTACACGGGGCCGGGGTCGGCCATCTCGAGCTCGACCGAGTAGCCCTCGGACTCGAGGAGGTTCGCCCACAGGTAGGAGACGGCGATGCCCTCGTCCCAGCCGTTGTGGATGGCGATCGTGATGTCCTCCTGGTCGCCGGACGTACCGGCGCCCTGCGCCTCGTCGTCGGACGAGCCGCCGGCGCAGGCGGTCAGCGCGAGCGCGACGGCCACGCCGGAGGCAGCTGCGGTCATGGTGTGACGGGTGCGATGAGTCATCGCTTCCTTTCGTGGCGGCGGACCGCCGGGGTTGGCGGCCCCTCGACGGGGCCGGGGGTGTGCCGTGGTCGGGCCGGGTGGCTCGAGCCGGGGGATCGGGCGGGGTGACCCTGGGCTGTGGATCAGGCGGCGGTGACCCTCATGGCTCGCGCCACCGGGGAACGGTCGGCCAGCGCCGACGTGAGCCGGTCGAGGTAGATCGCGAGGATCACCACGGACAGACCCGCCTCGAACCCGAGCGAGACGTTGACGCGTGAGAGGGCAGAGACGACGTCGCGGCCGAGACCGTCCGCACCGACCATGCCCGCGATGACCACCATCGACAGGGCGAGCATGATCACCTGGTTGACGCCGGCCATGATCGTCGGCAGCGCGAGAGGGATCTGGATCTGCCGCAGGATCCGGCCCGGCGTCGAGCCGAAGGCGTGGCCGGCCTCGACGACCTCCTTGTCCACCCCGCGGATGCCGAGCTCGGTGAAACGGACACCGGGTGCGAGGGCGAACACGATGGTCGCCACGATGCCGGGCACCGCGCCGGTGAGGAAGATGATCACCACCGGGATGAGGTACACGAACGCCGGCATGGTCTGCATGAAGTCGAGCACCGGTCGCACGGCCCTCGACACGCGATCGTCCCGCGCCGCCCAGATCCCGAGCGGGATGCCGATGGCGAGTGCGATGACGCTCGCCACGAGCACGAGGGCGAGGGTCGCCATGGCGTTGTCCCACTGGTCGACGCCCTGCACGACGACGAAGCCGACGAGCGCGCCGACGGCGAGCTTCCAGCCCTTCGCCGCGAAGGCCATCGCGGCGAGGACGAGGGCGACGAGCCACATGGGCGGCGTCGCCAGGACCAGCTCAAGGCTGTCGAAGCAGGCGACGAGCACGGTCTTGACCAGGTCGAAGAAGCCGCCGAACGTCGCGATGAGGCCGTCCACGCCGGCCTCGACCCAGTCGCCGAGGGGGAGTCGGAGCTCGAGGTCGGTGGCGCTCATGCGGGCACCGCCGCGGACTCGTCGGCCGGTGCCGGGTCGGGTGACGACGGCTCGACCACCGGTGGGGACATCGCCTCGAGGAGGGTGACCCGCGGGATCACGCCCACCAGGCGGCCCCGGTCGTCGATGACGGGGACGGGCAGCGGGGTCTCTGCCGAGGGTGCGAAGACGTCTGCCAGGAGAGCGTCGACGTGCACGGGGGTGACCTCGTCGCACGTGAGGTCGACGAGCGACTCCGTGCCGGCGCGCTGTGCCGCGACGACGTCCTGGTCGCGCAGCACGCCGCGCAGGGTGCGGTCGCGGTCGACGAGGTAGGCGGCGGTCGCCTGCGCCGCGCGCATCTCGTGGAGCGCGACCCGGGGGCCGGCGCCGGTCGTGACGACGGCTGCGGGGCGGACCATCACGGACCGAGCCGTGAGGACGCGCGTGCGGTCGACGTCGGCGACGAACTGCGCGACGTAGTCGTTCGCGGGGTCGGACAGGATCTGCTCGGAGGTACCGATCTGCACGATGCGCCCGTCACGCATGACGGCGATGCGGTCGCCGAGGTGCATGGCCTCGTTCAGGTCGTGCGTGATGAACACGATGGTCTTGCCGAGGGTCTGCTGGAGCTCGAGCAGCTGCTCCTGCATCTCGCGACGGATCAGCGGGTCGAGCGCGGAGAACGCCTCGTCCATGAGGAGCACGTCGGTGCCTGCCGCCAGGGCGCGCGCCAGGCCGACCCGCTGGCGCATGCCGCCGGACAGCTCGGACGGCAGGTGGTCCTCCCAACCCGCCAGACCGACCATCTCAAGCGCCTCGCCTGCGCGTCGCCGCCGTTCGGTGCGGTCGACGTCCTGGAGGGCGAGGGGGTAGGCGGCGTTGTCGATGATCGTCCGGTGGGGGAGCAGCGCGAAGTGCTGGAACACCATGGAGACGCGTCGTTGGCGCAGCGCGCGCAGGTCCCGCGGCGTGATCGTCGACAGGTCTGCGTCGCCGAGGAGGATGCGGCCGGCGGTCGGCCGCCACAGCCCGTTGAGCATCCGGATGAGGGTGGACTTGCCCGAGCCGGAGAGGCCCATGACCACGAAGGTCTCGCCGTCGGCGACCTCGAAGCTCGCGTCGATGACGGCTGCGGTGCCGTGGTCCTTGACCTCGTCACGGGTCTGGCCTGCCTGGAGCCGCCGGACGGCCTCGGCCGGTCGGCGGCCGAAGACCTTGTACACGCCTTCGGCGCGGAGTGCGGTCACGTGGCTCTCGTCTCGCTCGTGTCGGTCCTCGGCAGCGCGGGGGACCGCGCGCGGCACGCTCTCCCGAGGTGCGAGCGCCCACGGGGTCGTGGGCGGCCGAGGTGGATCGTCCGGCGGGCGCCTGGGGGAGCGTCCACGTCCGGGCCACGGGCGCGCCTCGGGGCGTCCTGCCGAAGAGGGTCTCGGCGGGGACGCGACACGCCCTCGAGGGGCGTCGGACGCAGTGCCTGGGCACCGGATCATGCCGACCGATCGCTGATCAGGTCGGGCCCCACCATGTCGCGGATCGGGTCCGAGGTCCAGCGTCGATCGGCCCGATCGGGGCTCGATCGACGGGTCTGAAGGTCGGCGAGTGGCGTCTGACCTGCGGTTTTACCAGATCTTGATTGTTACTGATCTGTGACCTTGTGTTTACCCGTTCGAGGGGCGGCGGCGGCGCGATCGGTATCCGACCGGGGGCGTGACGCAGCGCGTGAACGCAGGAAGGCCCCGCCGAGGCGGGGCCTTGATGTGCGTCTCGTCCTGTGCTCCCGCGACTGGACTCGAACCAGTAACCGTCCGATTAACAGTCGGATGCTCTGCCAATTGAGCTACGCGGGATCGCGGTTCGCAATGCTACCCGATGTGCGCGGGTGTCCAGACATCGGTCGCGGCCGGGCGGGTCGTCTACGGCCGGCCTGCCTGTGGGCCGGCCCGATGCCTCAGGTGAGGCCCGCCGCCTCGCGCACCCGGGCCTCCGCGGCGTCCACGAGCTCCGCGGTCGCGGGGTCCGTGAGGTCGACGTCCCCGGTCCCCAGCACCTGGGTCAGGAGGTTCTGGTCGGGGTCGCGGCGTAGTGCCACGCGCACCACCGCCCCCGAGGGCAGCGTGACCTTCTCGGTGTGGACCACGGACGCCTGCACGCGCTCGTGGACGGTCCGTGCGAGCGCGGGGGAGCGGTCGTCGGCAAGGTGGAGCGTCGTCGGCTGCGCACCGTCGACCCAGGTGAGCGTGAGCTCGGCCTCGGCGGCGTTGAGGCGTGCGCCGTCCACGTCCGACCACGCGCGGTGGGTCACCGGCTGGTCGGTCAGTGCGATGTAGAGGCCCCGGAGGGTGGCGGCCGCCCACCCCTGCGTCAGCTCGCCGATCGCGACGACGCGCTCGCCGCGCCGGAGGTCGAGCCGGGACCGGACGTCGTCGGGCAGGTGGGGTCCTCGCCGCAGCAGTGCCATGCGCCCAACCTAACCCGGCGTCAGTCCAGCCCGGCGAGCGCGCGCACCTGTGCGAGCCCGACGTCGGCCACGAGGCCGGCCGAGGCGACCGCGAGCGCACCCGCCGCGGCTCCCAGGCGCAGGCACGCCTCGAGCGGGAGGCCGTCCAGGTGGCCGCGCAGCATCCCGGCCACGAACGCGTCGCCGGCGCCGTTCGTGTCGACCACCTGCACGGCGGGGACCGCGGGGACCTCGAGCCAGCCCTCGTCACGGCCCAGGGCGAGGGCACCGCGCGCTCCTGCCGTGCACACGACCCAGCGTGTCCCCGCCGCGACGCGCTCGGCGAGGTACGCCCGGGGGTCCGGCAGGCGCTCGGTGGACACCACCAGGACGTCCGCGGCCTCCACGAACGGAGCCTGGAACTCCGCGACGCCGTCGTGGTCGTGCACGTCGCACCAGACCTCCCGCGCGCGGGAGCGGATGGTGGGCAGCAGGTCGCGCACGTGACCCGCGAGGTCTGCGACGACCACGTCCGCGGTGCCGAGCAGCGTGTCGACCTCCCGCGACGGCGGTCCGGGGTCCGGCGGGAGGTCGAGGTAGATCGACAGCCGCCCGCCGTCGGGCGTCATCAGGTTGAGGTGCTGCTCGCTCGCCCCGGGCCTGCGTTCGCCCGCGAGCGTGAGCAGCGGATGACCGAGGGCGACGACGATCTGCTCGGCGGCGTCGTCGTCACCCAGCGCGGTGCGCAGCGTGACCGGGACGTCGAGGCGGGCCAGAGTGAGCGCCTTGCCGGCCGACGTCCCGCCGAGCGACCGACGGTGCCCGCGGGCCATGGCGGTGTGGGACCGCGGGGCGGGGAGCGCGTCCACGTCGACGAGCGTGTTCCACGACGCCGGACCGGCGACCAGGACGTGCGGCACCCGACGACCGTAGTCCCGTAGCCTTGCCGCGCGGGCCAGTAGCTCAGCCGGTCAGAGCAGCGGACTCATAATCCGTCGGTCGTGGGTTCAAGCCCCACCTGGCCCACCACTACTGAACTGGGACTATGCGTCTTGGTCAATGCAGGCCCTGTACCCAGGACTGCATCCAAGGCGCATCCGGCGGATCCTCCCGAGGGGGTCCGCGACGAACGCGCCGTCCACCATCGCTCGCGCCCGCGCTGCGTTGCTCCGGCTCTTCTACGGCCCACGGAGGACGCAACAACGATGCGCGCGTCGGGCCGGTCCTGCAGGTGCCATACCGGGGTCCACTTGGTGGTGAGGGTGGACTTGCCCTCCTGTGGGGGCATGGACACGATCAGGCGCCCGTCGAGGGTGTCGAGGGTCTCGGTGATGGCCTGGTTGATGTGGTCGAGGGGGGGCGGCGGAACCTGGGGTCGAGCTCGGCGGCCATGTCCGCGGGGGTTGGCCAGCGGGGTGCGGGCGGGGGTCCGAAGGCCCGCGCGGCGTGCTCGAGCCAGGTGAGCGACACCGGGCCCTCCCGGGGACGTAGACGCCGCCATCCGGCCACGGCAGGGTGTGCTGCGTGGAGCATGACGACAGCCGGGCGCTACAGCTTGCGATCGACGCGTCCGTAGGCCTGCTGGCGGCTGGCGCCGCAGTCGCCGATCCCGCGCTCGGTGTCCTCGCTGCGGGTGCAGCTCCGGCTGCGTCGGCGGGGGCGAAAGCGGCAGCGCATCGGATGCAGCAGCGTGCGGCCGCGACGGTCGGTGTGGCAGCAGCGACAGCTGGAGTGTCGCCTGAGGAGCTGGTTGATGCGCTGATCCGAGATGAGCGGCGCACACAGCTCCTCGCCGTAGCGATTCAGGGCGCCTACCGAAGTGCATGGGAGAGGCGCATCCGGGTTCTCGGTCATTCTCTGGCCACGGGTGCGCTCGTTGATGACGACGCGCTTGTCGACGAGGAGATCTACTGGGTCGGCATCCTCAGCGAGCTCGAGGCGCCACACCTACGCATGATCGAGTACCTGCTCCGAAGCGACTCGGAACGCCCTGGGCACATGATCATCGTGTCACCTGATCGGTTGGGCCAGGTCTCCGGGTTTCGTCAGCTCCGGCGTCCGGCAATCGCCACGCTAGAGCGGCACGCACTCACGCAGCGGCGCTTGGGAAGCGATCTTGCCGTGTCGGACCGCCATCGCTGGTCGCTGAACGAGAACAGCGAGGTGTATGTCAGGGGCCCGCTTACCAAAGCGTGTTTCGACCGCTTCCTCGAGGCTGGCGTCGCGGCTCCGCGGGTGGACGACTGACGTGGTTCCCGCCCTTCCGCGGTGCGCGCGGCGGGCCGCTCGTGGCGGCTGGTTGGGGTGTCGGCTCCTGGCGGGGCTGAGGAAGGCCCGGGAGCGGTTGGTGCTCGCCGGGCCTTGGGCGCGAGATATCCACGCAACGGTGTCAGCTTTCCACAGACCACGCGGTCTGGGCAACGAGGTGCCGTCAGTCCCTTACGACGATGCCGAGCTGGTCGAAGTACCGCTCGAAGTCTCTGTCCCCATCGAGTAGGCGCGCGAGGCCCGTCTCCCAGCCGCTGGCCGAGTACTCCCACTCGATGTCCTGGGGGCGCGGCGCATCCGGGTCGAGGTTCAGCGCCTTCCGGTCGCCGAGCGGCAAGATCGCGCGGCCACCGTCGACGTGGACCACGTACACCCGATCGATGAGTGAGCCTGCCCAGAACACGTCTGCGTGCACGACCGAGACCGACGGGTCAGGGAACGCGCCCCGGCGTTCCCACAGGCTCTTGGCGTCGGTGACCTTGCTCAGGTGCTGTCGGGCGCGCATGCCCCACTGGATGGTGAGGTCGACATCGGGCTTGTAGACGATGAGCGAGCCGTGCCACTCGAACGTGTCCTCGTCGACGTCTGGCACGTCCTTGAAGTACGAGCCAACGGCTACGTCGTGCCAGTCGCGCTCGCGGTCGCTGTTGATGATGAGGTCACGGATCTCGTCAAGCCTCACGGAGCTTCCTTCCCTTAGGTGACCTGCGTCGCGACGGTGCGAAGCAGGTGGAGCGGCTCCCCGCGCTCGTTGCGGATGAGCGACCCGTTGCCATCACGGGCCACTGGCAGGCTCCCACGCCGCACTGACGTGTCGAGCGAGCGCGCCGCGCGGGTGCCCTTGGACATGTCCTTCGCCTCGGTGATCGTCACAAGGGCGTCGGGGTGGGTCGTGGGGAGCTCGTGGACGGTGTGGAGGTTCGCGTACTGCAGCCATGACCGGTCCCGCCAGTCAGGCCGCACCCGGCGCCGGAGCTGGTCGCGAGGCCCGGGCGGTCCACTCCTGGACGATGCGGCCACCGCAGTGCACGCACGGTGCGGCCTGGCGTTCGGGGTTGATGCTGAGCAGCCGGCGGACCGTGGTACGGCCCCGGCGTGCCTCACCGAGGTAGTCGAACCACCCGGACACGTCGGGGTTCTGCGCGGCCCACACGGTGTGCTCGAGGAGGCACCCCGACCAGCCGCCGTTGTAGGGCTTCCCGAGGACGTCGGCCCAGGTGCAGGCCCACCCGACGAGGACGTCGATCGCGGACCCTGGTCGCTTCGCGGCTTCGATGCGGTGGCCCTCGGGGGCTTCGACGACGCGGTCGAGGCCGAAAGGCAGGCGGGAGTCGTCGTCGCTGGTGGTGACGCGGACGCCGTCGTAGCGGACGGCGCGTAGGCCCATGAACTCGGCGACGTGGAAGGGCACGGTCTCGGCTTCGTGGACGATGTCCTCGAGGATGCGCCTGGCGCGCTGGATGCAGCGTTCGCAGGTGGCCATGGACATCGTGAGGACCTCGTCGCAGGTGTTGCAGCCCCGCACCTGCTCGGCGCAGTTCCGGCAGACGTACGTGGAGACGGGGTCGGCGAGCTGGCGCTCCTGGATCCACTCGTGCTGCCGGGAGCGTGCTGAGTCGCTACGCCGCGCGACACGCCAGGCACGACAACTCCGCGGTGCACGCGCGGTTACGCAGTAACCTCCTGGTTACCCGATAACCGGAGGTGAATCCGTGTCCGTCCGACATGCTCTTCTCGCCCTCCTCGGCACCGCGCCTGTGGGCGCCTTCGCGCTCCGTCAGGAGTTCGAGCGCCGGACCGGCCGCACCTGGCCGCTCAACATGGGCCAAGTCTCCACGACCCTCGACCGCTTGGAGCGTGATGGCCTGGTTGCGGAAGTTCCGAGCGACGGCGACGTCCCGCACTACGCGCTCACAGACGGTGGCCGGGCGGAGCTCGAATCGTGGTGGGCGGCACCGGTCGAACGAGGCGTCCCAGCACGCGATGAGCTGGCGATGAAGCTGGCGCTCGCGGTCACGCTGCCTGGGGTGGAGGTCCAGGCGATCGTCCGCGCACAGCGCACGGAGACGATGCGGTGGCTGCAGGCGCTGACGCGGTTGCGGGGGGAGCCGCAAGCCGACGACGTGGCGTGGCAGCTGCTGCTCGACCACTACGTGTTCGCCGCCGAGTCAGAGATGCGCTGGCTCGATCACGTCCAGGCGCGACTGACCCGGGCGGGCGCGGCGCACCCCGCGGATGCGGCCGCCAGCACTCTCGCTTCGGAGCGTGAGCGTGTCGTCGCTCGTGGTGACAGGTGAGCGAGCTCGGGGGCGCGGCCGCTTCCCGTGGCCCTGTGGTGCTGAGCGCACGGGGCCTCACCCGCGTGCACACCGGCGGGCCAGTACCGGTAACGGCCCTCGGCGGCGTCGACCTTGATCTGCGGCTCGGCGAGCTCGTGGCGGTCATGGGCCCCTCCGGTTCGGGCAAGTCAACGCTCCTGCACCTCCTCGGGGGCCTTGACGCGCCCACGAGCGGCTCGGTCATGTTGGCCGGAGACGACCTAGCAGCGATGGACCGCGCAGGCAGGGCCCGCGTGCGGCGCCGTCGCGTCGGGTATGTCTTCCAGGATCTCAACCTCATGCCGCTGCTCACGGCGCTCGAGAACGTCGCGCTTCCGCTCGAGCTCGACGGGGTGCCCCCGAAGACAGCGCGCCGAGAGGCGGTCGAGGCGCTCGCGCAGCTCGACGTCGCGAACCTAGCCAGCCGCTTCCCCGGACAGCTGTCCGGCGGCCAGCAGCAGCGGGTCGCCATCGCCCGATCGCTCGTCGGTCCAAGGCGTGTCGTCCTCGCCGACGAGCCGACGGGCGCCCTCGACTCGGTCATGGGCGAAGAGGTGATGCGGGTGCTCCGTGGTCGGGTGGACGCCGGCGCGGCCGCTGTCGTGGTGACGCACGACGCCCGGCTCGCGGCTTGGGCGGACCGCACGATCTTCCTCGTGGATGGCACCGTGGTGGACGAGGCGATCGCGATGGGACCAGGCGCTCTGCTCGCCGAAGGCGGTGGTCGACCGTGGTGACCGTTGACGCCCGGCCCGTGCAACTGCAAGGCGACGCGTCGCCCACGTCGGTGTCTCGGGTCCTGGCTCGCTGGCGGCTCGCGGTCCTCTTGGGCCGGCGGGACGTGCGGGCCCACCGCGTCCGGACCGCACTCGTCGTCCTGTCAGTCGCGATCGCGACCGCAGTCGTTGGGTTCACGGCCTCGACGGTGGCCCGGGTCACCACGCCTGGCGGCTCAGTGACTCTGACGAGCGCTGCCGACCTCAACACGCAGGTGTCCGTCGACGACGCGACGGTCGCGATCCTCACAGCGGTCGGCGCGCTCGCGCTGCTGCAGACTCTCGTCCTGGTCGCTCCCGCGTTCCTGATCAGCCTGCGCCGCCGGACGCGAGAGCTTGGTGTGCTTGCGGCGACCGGCGCGCGCCCCGCTGACATCCGTCGAATCGTGCTTGGGCCGGCTGTGGTGACTGCGACTTTCGGGGCCGGGATCGGCGGCGTCGCGGCTCTGACACTCGGACTGCTGATGGCTCCGCCGACCTTGCAAGAGATCGCTGCGGTCGTGCCCACCGTGGGCGCGGTCGTGGCACTCAACGTTCTGCTGTGCGCGCTGGTCGCGTGGGTACCCGCCCGACGCGTGCTGCGCGAGTCGCCCACAGCGGCGCTTCGCGCCGCACCGGCGACGGCCGCGCCCGCGCCCGGCCGGCTGCTGGTGTGGGCCACGCTTGGAGTGACCCTGCTCGCAGGTGGCGTGCCGTTGGCGTTCGCAGGCGCCCGCAGCCAGACGGTGAGTGCGATGGTCACCGGTGTCGTCCTGGCCGAGGCAGGGCTGCTCGGGCTCGTCGGGGCGGCCCTGGGCGCGCTGGGCCGGGTCCCGCTCCGGAACGTGGTGACCGCGTACGTCCTTCGCGACGCCGCGCGCAGCCGCACGCGCGTTCTCCCGGCCGTGGCCGCAGCGGCGGTCATGATCGCGGGGGCAGTCGCGGCCCTGACCTACTCCGCGACCCAGCACGCCGACGAAGCCGCACGGCACAGGCTTGTCGCGCCGATCGGATCAGCGCTCGTCCTGTTCGATGACACCGTCGAGTCGGTCGACGACCTTCGCACCGCAGCGCAGGCGCTCAGGGACATCCGCGACGTTGTCCCGCTCACGGTGGCGATCGGAGCGGAGGACTTCACACACATCGAGGTCGGCCCCTCCGGACCGGCCTTCGTCGATGCGGATGGTTCTGCCCTGACCATGTACGGGCCTCTCGTAGGCACGCCGGAACTGGTCACCGCGCTGGGACTGGGCGCGGGCGCCGTAGACGCGGTCGGTGACGGTTCAGCGCTCGTACCCTCCCGGCGTGTCCTCGGTGCAGATGGCACGGTGGCGCTGCGGTCGCAGGGCCGGTCGACCACCGTCTCCGCGACGGTTGTCCCAGCCCTCTGGCGGTACGCGCCAGTCGTGCTGCCCCAATCGGTCGCTGAGGACCTGGGGCTGACGGCGACGACCGTTGGCGCCCTCGTCATCCCCGAACAGCGCTTCGGAGCAGGAGACGTCGCGCAGGTCCAGGAGGCCCTCAACGGGCAGGTCGAGCTCGGCGGTCCGCGGTTCGCCGATGACGGGACGGACTACGCGCTCATCGCCGCGGGTGCTTTGGCGGTGCTACTCGTGACCTGGGCCATGACCGCCCTCGCGGCCCACGAGGCGCAATCCGACCTTGCCACCCTCGAAGCGGTCGGTGCGTCCCCGCGAACTCGCCGCCGACTCGCCGGCAGCCAAGCGGGCCTCGTCGCGGCAGCAGGCTCACTGTGCGGCGTCCCAGCCGGCCTTGCCCTTGGCTGGCTCTTCCTGACCGCACAGCGGAACCAGGCGTATCTGGAGTCCAATCCACTCACGGCCCTCGCTGTGCCGCCTGGCCCGATCATCGCGGTACTCGTCGGACTGCCGATCGTCGTGGGCGTCGCGGGTGCCCTTACGGCGCGTACCACAACGACACTCACCCGCCGCGCGGAGTAGCGCGCTCGTCATCGGCCACAGAAGGGCTTCGTGTTGACCGCCGAATGGCGGGCGGCTGCGCGCTTTTGGGTGGGCAACCTACGCGCGTTGATCGGCGGCGCGGCCGCCCTTCGCTCAAGCCATTCGTGCGCGCGAAAAGGCGCCCCATCCCCGGGGCGCTCGCTCAGGGGATCGGTGGGCCGGGACGCGGGAGGCTTGTCCCTTCCAGGTCCAAGGTCGAGCGGCACGCGGCACCTCACCTGGACGCCGGGGGCCCATCCAGCGCGCACATGAAGAGGGTCACGCAACGCCTTGGTGAGTCGTCCAGACAACATCTAGGTGGGCGTCCGGCATGAGCGCGAGGTGAGGGTGGATGAACGGCATGGTGGACGTGCGGACGGCCTGCTCGCGCGTGCTGGGCTCGAGGATGGACGCCCAGCTGATCAGGCGGTCGGACAGGTGCTCTCGCGTCATGGTCAGCATCCTGCCGTGACACGCGAGCGCGGGTCACGGCGATTGTGGACAACCGCTCGGAAGCGGCCGCACGCTGCGTCAACCGGGTCATATCCGGACGAAACCCTTCTCGCGGCACGGGGCCCGGCGCTACCTTGACGAGATCCCGGAGCGACTCCGTCGGCCGACGCCCGGGTACGGGGGAGGCTGGGAGCGACATGGCTGCGTCGACCGTGGTGCTGGGCGCGGAGCACCGCACGCCGGACCGCTCGCGTGGGGCGTGGGCCTTCGTCGGGCCCGCACTGCTCTTCCACCTGCTCACCCGCGCGTTGACGGTCACGGCGCTCGTCGTCGGGGCGCTGCGGGACGGTCGCTCCTACGCCGAGGTCGTCACCGGGTGGGACGGCAAGTGGTTCGGCCAGATCGTGGCGGGCGGCTACCCGACCGAGCTGCCCGTGAACGAGGCCGGCCATGTCGTGACGAACCCCGCGGCCATGTTCCCGCTGTTCCCGATGCTCCTGCGCCCGCTCACCGCGCTCGGGATCCCGTACTGGCTCGCCGCGCAGGTCGAGGTGCTCGCGTGCTCGACGGGCGCCGCCGTCGTCATCGCGCTCGTGTGCCGGCACTACGTGGGGGACCGGGTGGCGATCCTCGTGTCCTGCTGCTGGTCGGTGTTCCCGACGGCCTCCGTGCTGTCCGTCGCGTACAGCGAGGCGCTGTTCACGCTCACAGCCGCCGGCACGCTCCTGCTGCTCCTGCGGCGGCAGTGGGTCTGGGCGGGCGTCGTCGCGGCCCTCGCGGGCGCGGCACGGCCGACCGGCATCGTGGTCGTCGCGGCCGTCGGGGTTGCGGTGCTCGAGGCGATCGCCCGACGGCGGGAGTGGCGCAGCCTCGTGGCCCTCGCGATCGCCCCGCTCGGCACGCTCGGCTCGCTCGCGCTGATCGGGCTCTCGGCGGGCCGCCTCGACGCCTGGTTCATCACGCAGTCGGAGGGCTGGCGCGTGCGGTACGACGGCGGGGCGACGTTCGCGCGGTGGGTCTGGACGACCATGACGGAGGCCTCGAACCCGACCAAGATGGTGTTCGCGGTCGCCGTCCTGGCGGCGGTGGCGCTCGCGGTCCTCGCGGCGCTGCGCCGCCCGCCCCTGCCGGTCCTCACGTTCCTGGTGCTCGGCACCCTGCTCGCGATCGGCCAGGGCGGGGCGTTCTACCTCTCGCCCCTGCGGTTCATGCTGCCGCTCTTCCCGCTCCTGGTCCCGGTCGCGGCGTGGCTCGCGGGCCGGCCACGATGGTTCATCGTTGCCTCGCTGGGGGGCGCCGCGCTCGTCTCGGCCGCGATCGGCGTCTACTACTTCACCATCTCGGGTGGCGCGCCCTGAGACCCGCCAGGTAGGGGGCCTGCGGCTTGCTCCGAGGCCTGAGCCAGGGCTGCTGGGGTCGGCAGGCCCCACGGTCGGTCGGCCACGGCGCTACGGCGGGCGTCAGGCGTCGCCGGGCGCGTGCCGCTCGAGGAACGTGAACACCTCGGTCTGGTCGACGCCGGGGAACACGCCCGTCGGGAGGGCCGCGAGCATGCTCGCGTGCGGCCGCGCGCTGGGCCACGAGTGGCCGGACCACCGCTGGGCGAGCGCCGCGGGCGGCTGGCGGCAGCAGCTCGGCTCGGGGCACCGCGACCGCGACCGCTCGGTGGTCTCCCGGCCCTGGAACCACCGCACGTGCCCGAACGGGACGCCCACGCTCACCGAGAACTCGCCGTCGGGCGAGCCCTGCACGCGCGACGTGCACCAGTAGGTGCCCGAAGGGGTGTCCGTGTACTGGTAGTAGGGGCTGAACCGGTCCGGGATGGCGAACACCACGCGGGCCGTCCAGCGCCGGCACACGGGCTGGCCTTCGATCGCGCCCAACGGGTCGCTCGGGAAGTCGACGCCGTCGTTCTCGTACGCCTTGTGCAGGGTGCCACTCTCGTGGACCTTCATGAAGTGCACGGGGATGTCCAGGTGCCGAGTAGCGAGGTTCGTGAAGCGGTGCGCGGCTGTCTCGTACGTGACGGCGAACGCGTCGCGGAGGTCCTCGACCGACAGCCGGCGCGCGGCCTTGGCCTCGCGCAGCATGTCGACAGTGCCCTCCTCGGGCAGCATCAGCGCGGCGGCGAGGTAGTTGGTCTCGACGCGCTGGCGCAGGAAGTCCCCGTAGCCGCGCGGCTCCGTGTGCCCGAGCACGTGGCTCGCGATGGCCTGGAGCAGCGGTGAGCGCGGGTCGCTCGACGTGGTCAGCGCGTGCGGCAGGTAGATGCGGTGGTGCTCGAGGTCCGTGACGGAGCGGGTCGAGTGCGGCAGGTCGTGCACGTAGTGCAGCGTGAACCCCAGGTGCGCCGCGATCTCGGCCGTGCCGCGCTGCGAGAGCGGCCCGCCGGGGTGGCCGACAGCCGCGAGGAGGTCGCGTGCGTGCGCCTCGAGGTCGGGGAAGTAGTTGTCCTGGGCGCGCATGGTCGCGCGCAGCTCGGCGTTGGCCCGGCGGGCCTCCTCGGGCGTCGCGGCGTTCTCGGTGAGGAGTCGCTGGACCTCCTCCTGGAGCCGCACGATCGTCTCGAGCGCGTCCGTCGGCAGCGACTTGCCGACCTTGACCTGGGGGAGGCCGAGCGAGGCGAAGAGCGGGCCGCGCTGCGCGCGCTCGAGCGCGACCTCCAGCGCCGCGCGCGGGCTGGGGGCCTCGGCGTCGAGCAGCTCGCTCAGGGGGACGTCCAGCGCGGCCGCGACGCGGTGGAGCACCGAGATCTTGGCCTCGCGGTGCCCGTTCTCCAGGACGGAGATCTGCGACGCCGCGCGTCCGACGGCGGCGCCCAGGTCCTCGAGGGTCATCCCACGCGCGGTGCGCAGGTGGCGGACCCTGCGCCCGATCACGAGCGGGTCCGCGACCGCGGCGTGGTCCGCGGCTGCGGCACCGGCAGCCGGTCCGGGGGCGACGGGTGCCGGGAACCTCTGGTCGACGAGTGCCATGACCTCACGGTCGCAGACGGCCCGCGCGCCCACCACCTTCTACGGACGTGAAATTTCCCGATTCTTTTCGATGATCGGGTGGTGAAGACCGGTTGACCTTCCGTCACGGTGGTGACAAGAGCCCGACGACGAGCAGAAGGAGCATCATCGTGAGCACCGCGACGACCACGACCCGACCGTCCACGGAGCAGGGGACGGCCACCCGGCGGCCGGCCGTACGCCCTGGCGACCAGGTCCAGACCGCCGCCGAGCTCGCCGCGCAGTGGGAGACGGACCCCCGCTGGAGGGGCATCCGCCGCGACTACTCCGCACAGGACGTGATCGCCCTGCGTGGCTCCGTGCGTGAGGAGCCGACCCTGGCGCGGCGCGGTGCGGAGCGCCTGTGGGAGCTGCTCCACACCGAGGAGTGGGTGCCCGCGCTCGGCGCCCTCACGGGCAACCAGGCGGTGCAGCAGGTGCGCGCCGGCCTCAAGGCGATCTACCTGTCCGGCTGGCAGGTCGCCGCGGACGCGAACCTCTCGGGCCAGACGTACCCGGACCAGAGCCTGTACCCCGCGAACTCGGTCCCCGCCGTCGTGCGCCGCATCAACAACGCGCTGCTGCGCGCCGACCAGCTCGAGACGGCCGAGAGCGGCGCACCGACCCGTGACTGGCTCGCCCCGATCGTCGCCGACGCGGAGGCGGGCTTCGGCGGCCCGCTCAACGCCTACGAGCTCATGGCGTCGATGATCGCCGCGGGTGCCGCGGGCGTGCACTGGGAGGACCAGCTCGCGGCCGAGAAGAAGTGCGGGCACCTGGGCGGCAAGGTGCTCGTGCCCACCTCGCAGCACGTCCGGACCCTCAGCGCGGCCCGGCTCGCGGCCGACGTCGCGGGCGTCCCGACCGTCGTCGTCGCGCGGACCGACGCGCTCGCGGCGGACCTCCTGACGTCCGACGCCGACCCGCGCGACCACGAGTTCCTCACGGGGGAGCGGACGAGCGAGGGCTACTTCCGGGTCACACCCGGTCTCGACACGGTCGTGGCGCGGGCCAAGGCGTACGCGCCGTACGCCGACCTCATCTGGGTCGAGACCTCCGAGCCGGACCTCGTGCTGGCACGCGAGTTCGCCGAGCGGCTGCACGCCGAGTTCCCGGGCAAGCTGCTCGCCTACAACTGCTCGCCGTCGTTCAACTGGCGCGCGCACCTCGACGACCCGACGATCGCGCGCTTCCAGAAGGAGCTCGCGTCCTACGGCTACGCCTTCCAGTTCATCACCCTGGCCGGCTTCCACGCGCTCAACCACTCGATGTTCTCCCTCGCCCGGGGCTACGCCGAGCGCGGCATGAGCGCGTACGTCGAGCTCCAGGAGGCCGAGTTCGCGTCGGAGGCCGACGGCTACACGGCGACGCGCCACCAGCGCGAGGTCGGGACCGGGTACTTCGACCGCGTGGCCACCACGCTCAACCCGCTGAGCGCGACGACGGCGATGGCGGGCTCGACCGAGACGGCCCAGTTCACGCACTGACCCGTCCAGCGCGCCCGACGCGGGGCGGCCGGCACCACCGTGCCGGCCGCACCCGCGGATCCCGGCGCACCCGCCGCCGCACCCGCCCGGCGAGCACACGGGCCCGACGACGGCCCGCACCACCGACCTTCACGGCACCGCCCGGACCATCCGGGACCACGATCGGAGACGACCATGAGCACGACGACGACCGAGCGAGGCTCGACCGGCCGGTCGAGCAGCACGCCCACCATGACCCCGCAGATCGAGGTGCTCGGGCACGACGTCCCGGGTACGGCACAGGTCCTGACACCCGGCGCGATCGACTTCCTCACGGAGCTGCACGTGCGGTTCCTCGGCCCGCGCCACGACCTGCTCCTGGAGCGCCAGCGGCGCCGCGAGCGCTTCACGAACGGCGTCGACCCGGACTTCCTGCCCGAGACGGCGCACATCCGCACCGACCCCACGTGGCGCGTCGCCGGCGCCGGCCCCGGACTCGAGGACCGCCGGGTCGAGATCACGGGACCCACCGACCGCAAGATGACGATCAACGCGCTCAACTCGGGCGCCCGGGTGTGGCTCGCCGACCAGGAGGACGCGACGTCGCCGACGTGGCACAACGTCGTCGGCGGCCAGCACAGCCTGTACGACGCGATCCGCGGCCAGATCGACTTCACGAGCGAGGAGGGCAAGGAGTACCGAGTCGGCCCGACGACGCCGACCATCGTCATGCGCCCCCGCGGCTGGCACCTCGCCGAGAAGCACCTGCGCTTCACGGACCGCGCCGGGCAGCGGTGCAGCGCGTCGGCGAGCCTCGTCGACTTCGGGCTGTACTTCTTCCACAACGCGCAGCGGCTCATCAACTCGGGGCGCGGGCCGTACTTCTACCTACCCAAGCTCGAGTCGCACCTCGAGGCGCGACTGTGGAACGACGTCTTCGTCTTCGCCCAGGACTACCTCGGCATCCCGCAGGGCACCATCCGCGCGACCGTCCTCGTCGAGACCATCACCGCGGCGTTCGAGATGGAGGAGATCCTCTACGAGCTGCGCGACCACTGCGCGGGGCTCAACGCCGGGCGCTGGGACTACATCTTCAGCGTCATCAAGAACTTCCGTGACCGCGGGCCCCGGTTCGTCCTGCCCGACCGCTCGCAGGTGACGATGACCGTGCCGTTCATGCGGGCGTACACCGAGCTGCTGGTGGCCACGTGCCACCGCCGGGGCGCGCACGCGATCGGCGGGATGTCGGCGTTCATCCCCAACCGCCGTGACCCGGAGGTCACGGGGCGCGCGCTCGAGCAGGTGCGGGCCGACAAGGAGCGGGAGGCGGGTGCGGGCTACGACGGCACGTGGGTCGCCCACCCCGACCTGGTGCCCGTCGCGCGGGAGGTGTTCGACCGCGTGCTCGGCGACCGGCCGAACCAGCTCGAGCGGCAGCGCGACGACGTCCGGGTGACGGCCGCGGACCTGCTCGACATCCAGTCGGCTGGGGGCAGCGTCACCGAGGCCGGCGTGCGCGGCAACGTCTCCGTGGCCCTGCGGTACCTCGAGTCCTGGCTGCGCGGCGTCGGTGCCGCGGCGATCGACAACCTCATGGAGGACGCCGCGACGGCCGAGATCTCGCGCTCGCAGATCTGGCAGTGGATCCACCAGGGAACCGTCACCGCCGAGGGCGCGACCATCACGGCGGAGTACGTCGAGCGCCTGCTCGCGGCGGTCCGTACGGACCTCACGCGGTCGCCCGGCGACAGGTTCGACGACGCCGAGGAGGTGCTGCGTCAGGTCGCGCTCACGGACGACTACCCGACGTTCCTGACGCTCGTGGCGTACCCGCAGCACCTCGTCCAGCGGACCGACGACGGGGCGGGGGACCGCGCCGCCTGAGTCCGTCCCCAGGCTCCCGCGGCCAACGACGTCCGCGGGTGTGACGCGTGGCCGCCGTGGCTCGTCCCACGGTGGCCACGCGTCGTCGTTCGCCGGCGGCAGCGCCCGTCGGGCGTGCGCGTCACGCGCCCGAGAGCACGACCGTCGCGAGCAGCGCGAGCGAGCCCGCGGCGAGGCCGGCGACGGCGAGCCGGAACGTACGACGCTCGGCGTCCGTCCGACCGGCCTGACCGTGGCGGAACGCCACGACCAGGAGCCCGGCCCCGCCGAGGGTCAGGACGGCGCCGAGCGCCAGCAGAACAGGGTTCACGGGACACAGTGTGCCCGTGCCGGCCGAGGAGGGCAGCCGCCCCGCCCGGCCGCGCGGCGGTCAGGTGCCGGAGGTCCCCGACGTCGTCCCGTAGGGGGTGCCGGAGTCGTCCCCGCCACCGGTCTTCGACCGGACGGCGTCGCTCGCCGACTTCACCGCACCGCCCACCTTGTCCTTGACCTCGGGGGCCCGGTCCTTCACGAAGTCGGTGGCCTCGGACACCGTGTCCTGGACCCGCGGGTCCTCCCACAGGGACTTGGCCGAGGACCGGATCTTCTCGAACTGCTCCCGGCCCGCGCGGGTGCCGAGCACGTAGCCCACCGCACCGCCGATCAGGAATGCTGCCTTCGTCCGCATGAACGTCCCTCCGTCCGTTGGTGCGCGCAGTGGCGCCTCGCACCCTGCCGAGCGTAGGCGCGCCGTCGACGGGCCGCGCGGTCAACCGACGGGCTGCGTGTGCCGGTCCGTCGGCTCCGCCGTGATCGTGGGAGCATGGGACCCATGGCCATGAGAGACATCCGCGTCGTCGGCGACCCCGTCCTGCGCACCCCGTGCGAGCCGATCACGGTGATCGACGAGCGCGTGCGGTCGCTGGTCGCGGACCTGCTGGAGACCGTCGACCACGAGGGTCGCGCGGGCCTCGCCGCCAACCAGATCGGCGTCGGGCTGCGCGCGTTCTCCTGGAACATCGACGACGAGCTGGGCTACGTGCTCAACCCGCGCATCGTCGAGCTGTCCGAGGACGAGTACCAGGACGGTGACGAGGGCTGCCTGTCCGTCCCGGGCCTGTGGTACCCGACCAAGCGTGCCTGGTACGCGCGCGTGGTCGGTGAGGACCTGGACGGCAAGGAGGTCGTGGTCGAGGGCACCGAGCTCATGGCCCGCTGCCTCCAGCACGAGGTGGACCACCTCGACGGGATGCTCTACCTCGATCGGCTCGAGCGCTCGGTCCGCAAGAAGGCCATGCGGACGATGCGGGAGCAGCTCGCCTGACGGCGACGGCCGTTCGCGCTGCGACGGCCTCCCGCTGCGACTGCGGCTCGCGCTGCGACTGCGGCTCGCGCTGCGACGGCGGCTCGAGACTGCTCGGGCGGCTCCGGCGGTTCCTGCTGGCGCCGAGGCGCCGTCATCGGGCATGCTGGGCACAGCACGCCGCGTGACCGTGTGCCCTCCCGTCACGGGACTGAGGTCGTTGGGGAAGACGAACCTCGACCCGTCAGGAGGGACGACATGGCTGGTGCCATCACCCGCGGTGTACTTTTCGTGCACTCTGCGCCTCGCGCCCTGTGCCCTCACATCGAGTGGGCGGCAGGGGGCGTCCTCAACGCACGCCTGTCGCTGGACTGGACCGAGCAGCCGGCGGCCCCGGGCATGTTCCGTGCCGAGCTCTCCTGGCAGGGCGTCCAGGGCACGGGCGCACGGCTGACGTCCGCCCTGCGCGGCTGGACGCACCTGCGCTACGAGGTGACCGAGGAGGCCAGCCACGGCGCCGACGGCGCCCGGTGGAGCCACACGCCCGACCTCGGCATCTTCCACGCCGCGACGGACGTGCACGGCAACACCATGGTCCCCGAGGACCGTGTGCGGGCCGCGCTCGAGCACGCGCACGACGCCGGTCGCATGCGCCGCGAGCTCGACCTGGCGCTCGGTCAGGCGTGGGACGACGAGCTCGAGCCGTTCCGCTACGCCGGCGCCGGTGCACCCGTCCGCTGGCTGCACCGCGTGGGCTGACGGAGCCCCGGGCGACGACGGCGGTCCGGCGGACGCCCGGCGGTCAACCGTCCGGTCGGGCGGCCCACCGGACGACCGGACGGGTCAGACGGACGCGACCACGAGTGCGACGTTGTGCCCGCCGAACCCGAAGGAGTTGTTCACGGCCGCGATCTGCCCGTCGGGCAGCGCGCGGGGCGTGTCCCGCACCAGGTCGAGAACCAGCTCGGGGTCCGGCTGGGACACGTTGATGGTCGGCGGGGCCAGGCGGTCGTGCAGGGCCAGGACCGTGAAGATCGTCTCGAGCGCGCCGGCACCGCCGAGCAGGTGCCCGGTCATCGACTTCGTGGCGGACAGCGCGACCCGGTCGGCGTCGGCGCCGAGGACCTCGCGGACGCCGCGCGCCTCGATGAGGTCGCCCACGACCGTCGAGGTGGCGTGCGCGTTGACGTGGACGATGTCGGAGGCCGAGACGTGCGCGTCGGACAGGGCGGCCCGCATCGCCGAGATCTGCCCGCGGCCGCCCGGCTCGGGGGACGTGATGTGGTAGCCGTCCGAGCTGAGCCCGACGCCGGCGATGCGTGCGTACACCCGGGCGCCCCGGGCGGCGGCGTGCTGGGCGCTCTCGAGGACCACGATGCCGGCACCCTCGCCGAGGACGAACCCGTCGCGATCGGCGTCGTAGGGCCGGGACGCCCCGGCGGGGTCGTCGTTGCGGGTGGACAGCGTGCGCGACGCCGCGAACGCGGCCAGGGGCATCGGGTGGATCGCGGCCTCGGTGCCACCGGCGACGACGACGTCGGCGCGGCCCGAGCGGATCATCTCCACGCCGTAGCCGATCGCCTCGGCACCGGACGCGCACGCCGAGACGAGGGCGTGCGCTCCTGCGCGCGCGCCGAGCTCGAGCTCGACGTAGGCGGCGGGGGAGTTGGGCATGAGCATCGGGACCGTCATGGGAAGGACCCGACGGGCACCCTTCTCACGCAGCGTGTCCCAGGCGTCGAGCGTCGTCCAGATCCCGCCGATGCCGGACGAGACGACGGCACCCAGGCGCTCCGGGTCGACGTCGGGCGTGCCCGCGTCCGCCCACGCCTCGCGCGTCGCGATGATCGCGTACTGCGCGGACGGGTCCATGCGCTTCATCTCGGGCCGGCTGAGGACGTCCTCGGGCCGGACCCGCAGCTGGGCCGCGAAGCTCACCGGGATCTCGTAGGTGGCCGCCCAGTCGTTGTCCATGGTGCGTGCGCCGGACTCGCCGGCGAGCGCCGCGCGCCACGTGCTCGGGACGTCGCCCCCCAGGGGCGTCGTCGCGCCGAGACCGGTGATGACGACGTCGGGTGTGGTGCTCACATGTCCTCCAGGGCGGGTGATCGGTCACGGGCGCTGGCCACGGTGCGGGGCCACGGGGGGATGGGGCGGCTCGCCGGGGCCCGGTGCTGCCGGGCCCCGGCGCGGGGCGTGCGGACGATCAGGCCTGGGCGCCGTTGATGTAGCTCACGGCGTCGCCGACGGTCGCGAGGTTCTTGACCTCCTCGTCGGGGATGCGCACGGAGAACTTCTCCTCGGCGAGCGTCACGATCGTCATCATCGACAGCGAGTCGATGTCCAGGTCGTCGGTGAAGGACTTCTCGGGCGAGACGGAGTCCGTCGGCAGGCCGGTCTCCTCGCTGACGATCTCGGCCAGACCGGTCAAGATCTCCTGCTCGCTGTACGCCATGGGTGTCTCCTTGGTGGTGGTGGTGGCCGGTCCCCGGTCGGGTCCCGCCCGTTCGCGAAGTCGTGCTGTCGTGCGGTCTTGTGGTTCTCGTCGCCGTCACGCCCGTCCGGGCGCCGCCCAGGGCAGGGCCGGCGCCTCAGGGCAGGACGACCACCTGTGCGGCGTAGACGAGCCCCGCGCCGAACCCGATCTGCAGCGCGAGCGCGCCGCTCGCGACCTGGCCCTCACGGAGCAGCCGCTCCGTCGCGAGGGGGATCGAGGCGGCCGACGTGTTGCCGGTGTCGGCGATGTCGCGGCCGACGACGACCTGCTCGGGCAGCTTGAGCTGCTTGATGAGCTGGTCGATGATCCGCATGTTGGCCTGGTGGGGCACGAACGCCTCGATGTCCTGGGCGCTCACTCCGGCCGCGGCCATCGCCTTCTCGGCGATCGGGGCCATCTGCCACACGGCCCACTTGAAGACGCTCGCGCCCTCCTGGCGCAGCGTCGGCCAGCCGCGGTCCTCCTGGACGGCCTGCTGCCACGAGTGCGTCTGGCCGATGAGGCCGGCCTGACCGCCGTCCGAGCCCCAGATCGTGGGCCCGATGCCGGGGACGTCCGACGGCCCGACGACGACCGCGCCGGCCCCGTCGCCGAGCAGGAACGAGATCGACCGGTCCGTCGGGTCGATGAAGTCGCTCATCTTCTCGGCGCCGATCACCAGGACGTGGCGCGCGTTGCCCGACCGGACGAGCGCGTCGGCCTGGCCGATCCCGTAGCTGTACCCGGCGCACGCCGCGGAGATGTCGTAGGCGGCCGCGGGCGTCGCGCCGATGCGGTCGGCGACGATCGCCGCCGCTGCGGGCGTCTGGTGGAAGTAGGTGACGGTCGAGAGGATCACGACGTCGATGTCCGCGCCCGTGAGGCCGGCGTCGGCGATCGCGGCACGTGCGGCGCCCTCGGCGAGGTCGACGACGTCGGTCCCGGCACCCGCGCGGCGCCGGGTGATGATCCCGGTGCGCTGGCGGATCCACTCGTCGGAGGAGTCGATCGGCCCGGCGACGTCGTCGTTGGTCACGACGTTCTCGCCGCGTACGGCGCCGAGGCCGAGGATCCTCGAGTGGGCCGGTCCGGTGGCTTGCGTCAGGGTGGGTCGGGTCACGCCGGGGTCTCCTCGGTGGTCGGGCGGGTTCCGGAGTGCCGGTGGACGAGCGCACGCGCGGCATCCAGGTCGGCGGGGGTCTTGACCGCGACCGTCTCCACCCCGGGCAGGGTACGCCGCGCGAGTCCCGTGAGGACACCCGCAGGGGCGAGCTCGACGAGGCCGGTGACACCCATCGCGGCGAGGGTCTCCTGGCACAGGTCCCAGCGCACCGGGGCGACGACCTGGGCGGCCAGGCGGGCCAGCACGTCGCGGCCCCGGCCGTGCGCGGGGACGCCGTCCGCCGGCGTGCCCGGTCCGTACGCGGCGCCGTCGGCGTCGGAGAGGAGGGGCAGGCGCGGGTCGGCAGCCGGCCACGCGGCCGCGACCGGGGCGAACGCGTCGAGCGCGGGCCGCATGAAGTCGCTGTGGAAGGCGCCGGCGACCTGGAGCGGGATGACGCGGGCCTTGGCCGGCGGGTCCTCGGCGAGCCGGGCGAGCCCCGGGAGGGAGCCGGCCGCGACGACCTGACCGCCGCCGTTGACGTTCGCGGGCACGAGGCCGCACGCCTCGATCGCCGTGAGGACCTCCTGCGGGTCACCGCCGACGACGGCGCTCATGCCGGACGGCTCGAGCGCGGCCGCGTCCGCCATCGCCCGCGCGCGCCGTGCCACGAGCCCGACCGCGCCCGCGTCGTCGAGCACTCCCGCGACGGCGGCCGCTGCGAGCTCCCCGACCGAGTGACCGGCGGTGACGTCCACCAGACCGGAAGGGTCGGCGTCGCCCACGAGCGCACGGAAGGCCACGAGCGAGGCGGAGACGATCAGCGGCTGGGCCACGGCCGTGTCGCGGATCGTGTCCGCGTCAGACGTCGTCCCGTGGGTGCGCAGGTCCGTGCCGGACGCCTCGGCGAATGCCGCGACGCGGTCCTCGACGCCGGGCAGGTCCAGCCAGGGGGAGAGGAATCCGGGCGTCTGGGAGCCCTGGCCCGGGCACACGATGGCTAGCACGGGGACCACTGTGCCGAACGCGGGGGCCGTCCCCGGGCCACGACGCCCACCAACCTGGGGCGGACCCCTTGTGCGGAACCTACAAGCGCCTGCCGGGCACCTCAGGCACCGCCGCCCTGCGCGGAGCCGAGCCGGCCGAGGGCCAGCGCCGTCTGCAGCACGTAGGCCTCGCGCGCGTCGAGCGGGTCCCAGCCGGTGATCTCCGCGACCTTGCGGAGGCGGTAGCGGACGGTGTTGGGGTGCACGTACAGCACACGGGCGGCAGCCTCGAGCGATCGTCCGTGCTCGACGTGCGCGGCGAGCGTGTCGAGCAGCGAGCCGCCGGCCGCGACGAGCGGGCGGTAGGCCTGCTCCACGAGCGTGCGCCGCGCCACGCGGTCGCCCACGAGCACCCGCTCGGGCAGCAGGTCGTCGGCCGGCACGGGGCGCGGTGCCGTGGGCCACGCGGGTGCCGCGGCGAGGCCCGCGAGGGCCGCGGCTGCGGACCGGCCCGCCTCGTCGAGGCTCGGCACGGACGGGCCGATGACGACGGGGCCCGGGCCGAAGCGGGGCAGGAGCGTCGTCGCCGCGGCACGCAGGTCGCCCTCGCCGCCCAGGACGACGACGAGCCGGTCGCCCTGGATGCCGACCAGGGCGTCGTCGGCCGCACGCCGGGTCGCCCGGCGCAGGTCCGCGACCCGGACGTCGTCGAGCGGCTGGGACGTGGTCCCGACGAGGACGAGCGCGCTGCCGTGGCCCGTCCAGCCGAGCGCCGCGACGCGCGAGCGCAGGGCGTCGTCGGCGTCGCCGCGGATCAGCGCGTCGACCACGAGAGCCTCGAGCCGGGCGTCCCAGGCGCCACGGACCTCGGCCGCGCGTGCGTAGACCTCGGCCGCGGAGAAGGCGACCTCGCGCGAGTAGCGAAGGACGGCCTCGCGCAGGTCGCGCTCTGTCCCTGGTGCGGCGAGACGGTCGCTGTGGTCCTCGACGACCTCGACGAGCAGCTTGACGAGCTGGAGCGTGTGCTGGAGCGAGATCGACCGGGTCAGCTCGGGGGGCGCGGCCGCGAAGATCTCGTTCGCGCCGCTCGGGGGCGTGCTGGGGTCCGAGAACCAGGTGATGAAGCTCGAGATGCCGGCCTGCGCCACGAGGTTGAGCGACGAGCGGTCCTCGGCCGGCAGCTCGCGGTACCAGGGCAGGCTCTCGTCGAGCTTGCGCATCGCCGCGGCGGCCAGCAGACCGCTCCCGTCGTGCAGCCTGCGCAGGGTGTGCGCCTGGTCGCGCTGCACCGGTGGAACCATGCGCAGAGCATAGGGTCTCCGAGACCGTGACGAGGGCCGCGCGGCGCCTTCCGCTTGTAGGGAGCGCACAACGGGGGATCGCGGGGCCGGGGGTGCGCGACGCCGTCGCGGCGGCCGCGGAGGGGTCGAACGGTGTCAGGCCGACCGGTGCGAAAAGTCATGTGCGGCTATGGTCGGAGTCATGGCCTTTCTCCCACGACTCCGCCGTCTCCTCCGTCGACCGGTGTCCGCGTCGCGGGTCGGGGTGCGTCGCCCGACGTCGGCCCGGCGCGGTGACACCATCCACGAGGACACGCTCAGGACGATGCTGGGCGAGGACCCCAACGACGCGCGCGCGTTCCAGGCGCTCGCCGAGATCGTTCGTCGGCGCGCGGCCGAGGTCGGGCCCGACGGGGACCCGCTGACCGGGCCGGACGACGTGGAGCGCCAGAAGGCCGCGGATCTCGCCGTCTGGTCGCTCGGCGAGGAGCTCGCGGGCCACCCTCGCGCCTGGTACCCGCTCATCGAGCTGGCCCGGCTCTCCGTCAACGAGGACCACGAGGGTGCCATGCGCCGCCTCACCACGGCCTCCGAGCGTGACCAGACCGGCGCTGCGCTCGTCGAGGGCCTCCAGGTGCTGCGTGACGCGGGCCTGCCCGGCGACGCGCTGAACCTGGGCGTGGGGCACTGGCGGGTGCGGGAGCAGACGCCCGAGGTCGCGCGTCAGCTCGTCCTCGCGGCGATCGAGGCCGACCGTCCGCTCGAGGCCCGTCACCACCTCGACGCGCTCGACCTGCACCCGGACAAGGACGCGGTCGCCGTGCTCAAGCCGCAGCTCCTGCGCGCGATCGCACAGGCCGAGCAGAGCATCCCCGGGACCTGACCCAGGCGCTGCCCCGACCCACCCGGACTGCTCGGCGGATCCCGCCCGGTCCGGCCTGAGCACGACGAAGCCCCCGCCGAGAACGGCGGGGGCTTCGTCGTACGTCCGTTGGTCGGGTCCTCGAGGACCCGACCCACGGCGCTCACGTGTGGCTCAGGAGTCGCCGCCCGCCATGCCCGAGGCGCCGGCCCGCACGTCGTGGATCTGGTAGCGCTCGATCGCCTGAGCCGGCGCGTCGGCGGCGACCTCTCCCCGCCGGGCGAGGAGCTGGAGCACCTTGACGACCGTGGACGGTCCGTCGATCTTGAAGTGCCGACGGGCTGCCTGACGGGTGTCGGAGAAGCCGAACCCGTCGGCACCGAGCGTCGCGTACTCGCCCGGGACCCACTGGCGGATCTGGTCGGGCACGAGGTGGTCGTAGTCGCTCGTCGCGACGAACGGCCCCTGCGCGTCCTTGAGCTTCTCGGTCAGGTACGCCGTGCGCGGCTCCTGCGTGGGGTGCAGGAAGTTGTGCTCGTCGGCAGCCAGGCCGTCACGTCGCAGCTCGTTCCAGCTCGTCACGGACCAGACGTCGGCCCGCACGCCCCAGTCCTCGGCGAGGATCTGCTGCGCCTCGAGCGCCCACGGCACGCCGACCCCCGACGCGAGGATCTGCGCCCGCGGGCCCTCGCCCTCGGCCACGGACACGCGGTGGATGCCCCTGAGGATCCCCTCGACGTCCACGTCCTCCGGCTCGGCCGGCTGGATCATGGGCTCGTTGTAGACCGTGAGGTAGTACATGACGTTCGGGTCGCGCCCGTCACCGTCGCCGTACATGCGGTCGATCCCGTCACGGACGATGTGCCGGATCTCGTACCCGTAAGCAGGGTCGTAGTGCACGACCGCGCTGTTCGTCGCCGCGAGGATCGGGGAGTGCCCGTCGGCGTGCTGGAGGCCCTCGCCGGTCAGCGTCGTGCGGCCCGCGGTCGCACCGATGATGAAGCCACGGGTCATCTGGTCGCCCGCGGCCCAGAACTGGTCGCCCGTCCGCTGGAACCCGAACATCGAGTAGAAGATGTAGACGGGCAGCAGGGCCTCGCCCTGGGTCGCGTACGAGGTGCCGACCGCCTGGAACGCCGACGCCGAGCCCGCCTCGTTGATGCCGGTGTGCAGGATCTGCCCCTGCTCGGACTCCTTGTAGGAGAGCATCAGGTCGCGGTCGACGGCGAGGTAGTTCTGGCCCTGCGTGTTGAAGATCTTGGCGCTCGGGAAGATCGCGTCGAGCCCGAACGTCCGGGCCTCGTCGGGGATGATCGGGACGATCCGCTGCCCGAACTCCTTGTCCTTCATGAGGTCCTTGAGCAGGCGGACGAACGCCATGGTGCTCGCGACGTGCTGGTGGCCGGAGCCCTTCGCGAGGCCGTCGTAGGCCGCAGCGGGGGGCACGGTCACGGGCGTGAACGTCGAGCGCCGCTCGGGCACGAACCCGCCGAGCGCCTTGCGCCGCTCGATCATGTAGCGGATCTCGGGAGCGTCCTCACCGGGGTGGAAGTACGGGGGCGCGTACGGGTCCGCCTCGATCTGCTCGTCCGTGATCGGGATGCGCAGGGAGTCGCGCAGCAGCTTGAGGTCGTCGACCTTGAGCTTCTTCATCTGGTGCGTCGAGTTGCGCCCCGCGAAGCCCGAGCCGAGGCCGTAGCCCTTGATCGTGTGGGCGAGGATGACGGTGGGCTGGCCCGTGTGGGCGACCGCTGCGGAGTACGCGGCGTAGAGCTTGCGGTAGTCGTGGCCGCCGCGCTTGAGCTCCCAGATCTCGTCGTCGGTCATCTTCTCGACGAGCGCCTTGGTCCGGGGGTCCCGGCCGAAGAAGTGCTCGCGGACGAACGCGCCGTCGTTGGCCTTGTAGGTCTGGAAGTCGCCGTCGGGCGTGATGTTCATGAGGTTGACGAGCGCGCGGTCCTTGTCCGCGTTGAGCAGGGCGTCCCACTCGCGGCCCCAGACGACCTTGATGACGTTCCAGCCCGCTCCGCGGAAGAACGCCTCGAGCTCCTGGATGATCTTGCCGTTGCCGCGCACGGGCCCGTCGAGGCGCTGCAGGTTGCAGTTGACCACGAAGTTGAGGTTGTCGAGGCCCTGCTGGGCGGCGAGCTGGAGCATGCCGCGGCTCTCGGGCTCGTCCATCTCGCCGTCGCCGAGGAAGGCCCAGACGTTCTGCTGGCTCGTGTCCTTGATCCCGCGGTTGTGCATGTAGCGGTTGACCCAGGCCTGGTAGATGGCCGACGCCGGGCCGAGGCCCATCGAGACCGTCGGGAACTCCCAGAAGTCAGGCATGAGGCGCGGGTGCGGGTAGGAGGACAGGCCGCCCTGGGGTGCCGAGACCTCCTGGCGGAACCCGTCGAGCTGCTCGGCGCTCAGCCGGCCTTCGAGGAAGGCGCGCGCGTACACGCCCGGGGCCGCGTGGCCCTGGAAGTAGATCTGGTCGCCGCCGCCGGGGTGGTCCTTGCCGCGGAAGAAGTGGTTGAGGCCCACCTCGTAGAGCGTCGCGACGGACGCGTAGGAGGAGATGTGGCCGCCCACGCTGATCTCGGGCCGCTGGGCGCGGGTCACCATCACCGCGGCGTTCCAGCGCAGCCAGCTGCGGTAGCGGCGCTCGACGACCTCGTCGCCGGGGAAGTAGGGCTCCTCGTGAACCCCGATGGTGTTCACGTACGGGGTGTTGATCGACGTCGGGACGGCGACGTTGCGTTCGCGTGCCCGCTTGAGGAGGTTGAGCAGGACGTACCGCGCGCGGGGGCCGCCGCGCTCGTCGACGAGGCCGTCGAAGGACTCGATCCACTCGTCGGTCTCGTCCGGGTCGATGTCCGGGACCTGGCTGAGCAGTCCGTTGATCAGCGGGCCCGTCGTGTCGCGTGCAGCCACCAGCAACCTCACCTCTCGTCCGCACCGCTGGGCCGGTCGGCCACGATGCTCGGGTCGGCCCGTGGGCGGCGCGGTCAGCGCCGGACGCCCCCGGTCGTAGGACCATTGTCCGGCCTTCCGGGCCAGAAAGTCACACCGGCACCACGGTGACGTCCATAACATCCCATGTTTCGCCCTGGATCGGTCCATGCCGGCACCGGGGACTCGCGGTGTGGCGCTTGCCACACAGGAGGGGGATGCTGTGGGCTACCGTGTGGGCGCCGCACACCAGTGCGCACCAGCGGTGGACAGGCCACGGCGCAGGACGAAGGGAACGGCACACCAGTGGGAGCGACCGCGCAGCCTGAGGGCGGCCAGGGCGGAGCGGGGGCGGGCCGGCTCGGCTTCGCAGCCGGGCAGGTGGTCCAGGAGTTCGGCTACGCAGACGACGTCGACGACGCGCTGCGCTCCGGGATCGAGGAGATCATCGGGACCGAGCTCGTCGACGAGGACTACGACGACGTCACGGACGGCGTCATCCTGTGGTGGCGTGACGACGACGGCGACCTCACGGACGCGCTCGTCGACGTGCGCACCGCACTCGACGACGGCGGCCTCATCTGGCTCTTCACGCTGAAGCCGGGGCGTGACGGCCACGTGGACCACGGTGACATCGAGGAGGCCGCGACGACCGCGGGCCTCCACGCGACGAGCACGCTCGCGATCGCGTCGGACTGGTCCGCCACGCGCCTGGGCACCCGCGGCCGGGGGAAGTGACCTCGGTGGCCGGCGCGCTGCCCGACGTGGTGCCGCCCGGCCCCGGCGACGTCGCGCCGGACCTCGAGCTGCCCGACGCGCACGGGACGCCCGTGTCGCTCGTCGGCATGCGTGGCATGCCCGTGGCCCTGGTGTTCTTCCCGTTCGCCTTCTCGGGCACGTGCACGGGCGAGCTGTGCGAGCTCCGCGACAGCATCGAGGACTTCGAGTCCGCGGGCGTCCGGCTCCTCGGCGTGTCCTGCGACCCCATGTTCACGCTGCGCGCCTGGGGCGAGCAGCAGGCCTTCGGTTTCGACCTGCTCTCGGACTTCTGGCCGCACGGGGCGGCGTCGCGGGCCTACGGCGTGTTCGACGCCGACCAGGGCATCGCGGTGCGGGGGAGCTTCCTGATCGACGCCGACGGGATCGTGCGCTGGAGCGTCGTCAACCCCCGGGGCCAGGCGCGCGACATCGGCGCCTACCGGGCCGCCCTCGCCGCCCTGTAGACGCTCGCGTCGAGGTACGGAGCACCCTCGCGGCGAGGTGCGCACGGCCTGTTCGCACCGGCCGACCGCCCCGCGACGCGCCGGGTAGGCTGTGCCCCCGTCATCAGGGGCCTGTAGCTCAGTTGGTCAGAGCGCCGCGCTTACACCGCGGAGGTCGTCGGTTCGAGACCGGCCGGGCCCACCGCACGCACCTGCGGGGACCTCCGTCCGGGGTCCCGGACGCGACGGGCCGCCACGCTGAGGCATGGCCGACACCGCTCTCGCGTTCGCCCCCGGTCCTGTCCGCGTCGTCGTCATCGTCCTCGCCCTGCTCACCTCCGTGGGCGCGGTCGGCGGGGGCTGGATGCTCATGAGCGTGGGCCTCGGGGACCAGGACGTCACGAGCACGCGGCTCGGCCAGCTCGGGTTCACGAGCTGGGTGCCGGGTGGCCTCTTCCTGATCGCCGGGGTCGCGGTACCGATGGCGGTGGCGGCGGTGCTGCTGTGGGCCGGTCACCCGTGGGGACCGCTCGTCGCGCTCCTCGCCGGCCTGGCGCAGGTCGCGTGGATCGTCGTCCAGGTGACGCTGATCGGCTTCGGCAGCTGGCTCCAGCCGCTCTTCCTGCTCGTCGGCGCGGCCGTGGCCCTCGGCGCGATGCTGCTGATCCGCTCGACCTGACCGCGTGACGCGCTGCTAGCGTCCTGCGGGTGCAGGTCAGCGCGCTCCACGTGTTCCCCGTGAAGTCGCTGCGTGGGTTCGCGGCCCAGGTCGGGGACGTCGAGCGGCTCGGGCTCCGTGACGACCGGCGCTGGATGGTCGTCGACGACCACGGCGAGGTGCTGACGGCGCGCGCGCTGCCGGCGATGCTCTCCGTCACCGCGACGACCGAGACCGACGGGACGCTCACGCTGCACGCGCGAGGACGTGAACCGCTCCGGGTGCCGGTCCCCGTCGCAGGAGCTGCGGTCGCCGTTGGTCTGAGCCGGGTCGGCACCGCTGTTGCGGCCGGTCCGCGGGCAGATGCCTGGCTCGCCGGGGCGCTGGGGGTTCCCGCGCACCTCGTGTGGCTCGACGACCCGACGCGCCGCACCGTCTCGCCCCGGCACGGCGGCGAGCTGGGTGACGTCCTCAGCCTCGCCGACACGGGCCCGCTGCTCCTGACGTCGCAGGTCTCGTTGCGCCAGGTCGACCGGTGGTCCGTGCACGCCCACGCCGAGCGCGTGGCGCGGTGCGGGGCGTCCGCGGGCACGCGACCGGCGCCCCTGGCGATGGAGCGGTTCCGGCCCAACGTCGTCGTCGACGGCGACCTCGAGCCCTTCGCCGAGGACGGGTGGCAGCGCGTGCGCATCGGCGACGTCGACTTCCGCGTCACCGAGCTGTGCGACAGGTGCGTCCTGACGACGCTCGACCCGCACACGCAGGTGCGCGGCCAGGAGCCGTTGCGGACCCTGGCCAAGCACCGACGCTGGGACGGCATGGTGTGGTTCGGCATCCGCCTCGTGCCCGTCACCACGGGCCGCATCCGGGTGGGGGACCGGGTCGAGGCATGGACGTCGCCGGCCGCGCAGGGTGCGGTGAAACCGACCCTCGGCCTCTGACGGCCCCGGCCGCGCGCCAGGGGCCGCACGCGTGCCGCTGGCCGGTAGGTTTCGGGACGTGCCCAGCGACGCCTCACGACCGCCCACGCTCGCCGACGTCGTCGCCGTCCTCGACCGCCGCTACCCGCCCGCGACCGCAGAGTCGTGGGACGCGGTCGGCACGGTCTGCGGTGACCCCGACCAGCCCGTCCGCAAGGTCCTGCTCGCGGTCGACCCCGTTGCCGACGTCGTCGACGAGGCCCTCGCGTGGGGCGCCGACCTGCTCCTGACGCACCACCCGCTCCTGCTGCGGCCCGTGCACTCCGTCGCGGCGACCACCTACAAGGGCGCTCTGGTCCAGCGGCTCATCCGAGGCGGGTGCGCGCTGCACAACGCCCACACCAACGCCGACGCCGCGAGCGGCGGGGTCGCCGAGGCGCTCGCACGCGCCGTCGGCCTCGTCGACCTCCGACCCCTGACGCCGCTGCCGACGCCCGCGCTCGACAAGCACGTCGTCTTCGTCCCCGTGGAGGCCGCGGACGACCTCGTCGACGCGATGTCCGCCGCCGGGGCCGGCGAGCTGGGCGCGTACAGCCGGTGCGCCTGGACGACCACCGGCCGAGGGACGTTCCGGCCGGGTCAGGACGCGAACCCCGCCGTGGGCACCCCCGGCGTCGTCGAGCAGGTCCACGAGGCTCGCGTCGAGATGGTCGCGCCGCGCGGCCTGCGCGACCGCGTCGTGGCCGCGATGCGGCGGGCACACCCGTACGAGGAGCCCGCGTTCGACGTCCTCGAGCTCGCGACGAGCGCCGGGAGCACCGGCATCGGCCGGGTCGGTGCGCTCGCCGAGCCGACGACGCTGCGGACCTTCGGCGAACGGGTCGCCGCGGCCGTCCCGGCGACCGAGCAGGGCGTGCGCCTCGCCGGTGACCTCGACGCGCTCGTGCGGACCGTCGCCGTCGTCGGCGGCTCAGGCGACTCGCTGTTCGACGCCGTGCGGGCCAGCGGCGCCGACGCGTACGTGACCGCAGACCTGCGGCACCACCCCGCGTCCGAGCTGCGCGAGCGTGCGGCGTTCGAGGCGGAGCGCGCCGGCCGCCCGCGCGGGGACGGTCGCCCCTTCCTCGTCGACGTCGCCCACTCCGCCAGCGAGTGGCTGTGGCTGCCCCAGGCCGCCACCGACCTCATGGCCGACCTGGCGGCGACCCACCCGGGCACTACGGTGGAGACCCGTGTGAGCACCCTGCGCACCGACCCCTGGACGGCCCGCGTCGCGTCGCCGGCCGCCCACCCCGCATCCGGAGGACCGCTCTCGTGACTACCGCCCCCGTGGCCGACCAGCTCCGTCTCCTCGAGGTCCAAGCCCTGGACACGCGCGCGTCGCAGATCGCGCACCAGCGGCGCACGCACCCGGCGCACGCCGCGGCGACCGAGCTCGCGTCCCAGCTCGCGGACCTCGAGTCCGCCCTCGTCACCTCGCGGACTGCCGCGGGCGACCTGCGCCGCGAGCTCGCCAAGGCGGAGGCCGACGTCGAGCAGGTCCGCACGCGTGCCCAGCGGGACCGGGCGCGCCTCGACTCCGCAGCGGTCAGCGCCAAGGACGCCCAGGCCCTGACGAGCGAGCTCGAGGCGCTCGCACGCCGCCAGGCAGCCCTCGAGGAGATCGAGCTCGAGGTCATGGAGCGGCTCGAGGCGCACGAGTCCGCGCTCGCCGACGTCACCCGCGCGCGTGACGAGATGCTCGAGAAGCAGCAGTGGGCCGCCCGCCAGCTCGAGGAGGCCCTCGCCGAGCTCGACGCCCAGGCCGCGGAGCTCGCGGTCGAGCGCGAGAAGCGCGCGGTCGGCCTCGACGCGGGCCTCGTCGCGCTCTACGACCGGTTGCGCGGGCAGCTCGGCGGGCTCGGTGTCGCGGCGCTGCGTGGCCGGCGCTGCGAGGGCTGCCGGCTCGAGCTCAACCCGAGCGACGTCGCCCAGCTCAACGCCGCCGCCCCCGAGCAGGTGGTGCGCTGCGAGGAGTGCGGGCGCATCCTCGTGCGCAACGCCGAGGCGGTGCGACCCGCCGACGCCGCCCGATGACGGACCTCGTCGTCGAGGCGGACGGCGGCTCCCGCGGCAACCCCGGGCCGGCCGGCTGGGGAGCCGTGGTGCGTGACGCCGCCACGGGTGCGCTCCTGGCCGAGCGTGCCGGGTATCTCGGCGTGGCGTCCAACAACGTCGCCGAGTACTCGGGCCTCGTCGCGGGGCTCGAGGCCGCGCGCGCGATCGACCCGGAGGCGCGCGTCGAGGTCCGCATGGACTCCAAGCTCGTCGTCGAGCAGATGAGCGGCCGCTGGCAGATCAAGCACGCGGACATGAAGCGGCTCGCCGCGGTGGCCGCGGCCGTGCTGCCCGCCGACCGCGTGACGTACACGTGGGTACCCCGCGCGCAGAACGGTGCCGCGGACGCCCTCGCGAACGAGGCGATGTCGTCGCGCGGCGGCGTCGTGCGTGACCACGACGTCCCGGCGCCTGGGGACGTCACCGGCCCCGGGGACGCGGTGCAGCCGGCGGGTGGCACCGACGTGACGCGTGCCTCGCACCGGGCGCGCCGGCCGTCGGGCGCCGCCATGCGGTTCGACGACGAGGAGCCGCTCACGGTGGTCCTCGTGCGGCACGGCGAGACGCCGATGACGACGAGCAAGGCGTACTCGGGGTCCTCCGTGCCCGGGCCGCCCCTGACGTCGACGGGCCGCATCCAGGCGGCGCAGGCCGCCGACCTCGCCTTCCGCATCGGTCGCGACCTGTGGCCCGACGTCCCGCACCCGAGCGAGCTCGTCGCGTCACCGATGGTCCGGACCCAGGAGACCGCAGGTGCGGTCGGACGGCGCCTCGGGCTACCCGTCCACGTCGACGAGGCGTTCGCCGAGTGCGACTTCGGTGCGTGGGAAGGTCTCGTCGCGGACGAGATCGAGGAGCGGTGGCCGGGGGACCTCAAGCGCTGGCACGTCGACGCCGCGTTCCCTGCACCGGGCGGCGAGTCCATCGAGGACGTCGGTGCCCGGGTGCGCGCCGGCCTCGAGCGGCTGCTCGTGGGTGGGGTCGACCGCACGGTGGTCGTGGTGTGCCACTCCGTCGTGATCCGGGCCGCGATCGGCGTGGTGCTCGGGGCGCCCTCCTCGGTGTGGGCGTCCGTGCGCGTGGGCCCGGCGTCGGTGAGCATCGTGCGGCTCTGGGCTGACGGCGAGCGCGAGGTGGCCGTCGTCGGGATGCCGACCGACCTCTGACGCGGGCGATGCTCGAGGCGCGCTCGGAGGTCCGGTGACCGCCCGCGTGCCGTGCCACCGCTCGTACGGCCGGTGACAGCCCGCGGCTCAGGCGACGACGAGGCCCAGCACCGTCGACCCGCGTGGGCCCGTGGCCAGGGTCGCCTCGAGCAGCTCCGTACCGACGAGCTCCCGGGCGGCGTCGAGCAGCTCCTGCGCCGTCGCGGGCTCGGGGCCGTCACGCGTCACGAGGTGGCGGGTCAGGACCCCGCGCGTGTGCTTGGCCCAGTGCGACACGACCGTCCGACGTCCTTCGGCCTCGCGCAGGACCGAGACCGTCACGTGCCCGGGGCCTCCCGGCGGCACGCGCCACGCCGCCGAGTACGCGGCAGACCGGCAGTCGACGACCAGCTCGCGCGCGGCGACGGCGTCGAGCTCGCGGGACAGCGGGCCCCGCCACGACGGCGCGAGGGGGCCGACGCCGGGCAGGTCGGTCGCCATCGACAGCCGGTACGCGGGGATCCGGTCGGCCGGCGAGACGACGCCCCAGAGCGCGGAGACCGTGCGGACCATGCGGTCGGCGCGCTCGCGCGCCGCGGCGTCGGGCAGCGCCTCCAGCCGTGCCGCCGCGTACAGGACACCCGTGTACACCTCGCGTGCGGGTGCGGCCGGGGCCGCGCGCAGGTGCACGTTGCGGTCCACCTCCGCGGCGAGCGACGGGCCGGCGCCGAGAACCGTGAGCGCGTCACGCCTGCGGCTCGCCCGCACGAGGGCCGTCATCACCCGCCTGCGGTGCGCCGTGAGCCGGGGGCTGCCGAGGGAGCCCAGGTCGAGCGGTGCGCCCGACGGCGGGGCGGCCTTGCCCTCGGACGGGGGGAGGAGGACGAGCACCGTCGCAGGCTAGTGGCCCGTCCCGACGGCCGGCGGACCCGCAGCCCGAGCCCGTGGGTGACGTCGGTCACCCCAGCCGGGCGCGGTAGCCTGGCGGTGGATGAGTCGGCCAGGCGGTCGCGTCGAGGGTTCGCCCTCGCCGAGGAACGTCCGGGCTCCGCAGAGCACGGTGGTGGGTAACACCCACCCGGGGTGACCCGCGGGAAAGTGCCACAGAGAACAGACCGCCACCGCTGCACGGCCACGGCCGGGCGGCGGGGGTAAGGGTGAAACGGTGGTGTAAGAGACCACCAGCGTGCCGGGTGACCGGTGCGGCTAGGTAAACCCCACCTGGAGCAAGGCCAGACAGGGAGCGTTCGAGGGCTGCTCGCCCGAGCTCCCGGGTAGGCCGCTGGAGGCGTGCGGCAACGTACGTCGTAGATGGATGGCCGCCACCCGCGCGTGGGCAACCGCGCACGGGGACAGAACCCGGCGTACCGGCCGACTCATCCGCCCCCGGGCCGCTGGCCGGCAGGGACGCGCGTCACCCCGCTCGTGGGCTTCGGCGGCTACGAGTGATCTCCCGTCGCCCCCAGGCGGGTCCCGGGTGCACAGCCACCCTGTGACGGGTAGATTGGGCGACGTCTGCTCCAGCGCCCGGACCCCGCTCTGGTGAAGCACCCAGGAAGCGATGAACCCGCCCATCGGCAACCCCGGTCCGCGGAAGCGCTCGGACACCAAAGGCGGAAGCCCATGCACGGAATCAACGGCGGACCGGTCGGCGGCATCACCGTCACCGAGACCCCGGAGTCGACCGTCGCCCACCTGTGGGGCGAGATCGACGAGGCGCTGCGCGACCAGGCCAGCAGCGCCCTGACGCGCGCGCTGAGCCGCGACCTGCCCGTCGTCCTCGACGCCGGCGAGGTCACGTTCATCGACTCGACCGGCGTGGCTTTTCTCATCCAGTTCCTGCGGATCGGGGGCGAGGAGGGCATCGAGGTGCGGCTCCTCAACGCGCCGGCGATCGTCACCGACGTCCTGACGATGCTGGGGCTCGGCCACATGTTCGAGGGCGGTCAGGTGCAGTCGACCGCCCGCGTCACCGGCAGCGACGAGGAGCCCCCGCTCGTGCGGAGCTGACGGCTCGCAGACGTGGCCCGGCCGGGCAGGGGGCGGCCGGAGCCGCGGTCACCGAGCGCGAGGCGCCCCGTCGGAGGGATCCGTCGGGGCGCGCCGCGTCAACCGCCGTGCCGGCGCAGGAGGGCGCGCTGCTCGCGATGCTGGGCGGCCTGCTCGGGGTCGGCCAGGCGTGGGTCGCTGACCTCCGCAGCCGTCGTCAGGGCGTCGAGGTACGCGCGGTCCGCAGCGAGCCTCGTACGCAGCCCCGCACCGTCGGTCGGCGCCCCGTGGCCCGGGACGAGGACGCAGACGTCCCACCGCTCGATCACGGCCTCGAGCGTGTCGAGCGTGGCCGCGTAGGTGCCCGCCGGGTCGGGGCCGGACAGGTCGAGGAGGGGCACCTCGCGGTCCGAGAGGAGGTCACCAGCCACGACGACGCCGACGTCCGGCACGACGAGCGCGGCGCTACCGGCGCAGTGACCTGCGTACGGGACCACGACCACCCGCCGCGCGCCTGCCCAGGCCAGCTCCGCCGCGCCGTCGGGCAGCGCGGTCAGCCGGCCGACGAGCGCAGGGTCGTGCCCGGGGGCATCGGCGTCGGCCTGAGCGAGCAGCGCGACCCGTCGGGCGGACGCGGTGCGCACGGCTGCGGGCGTCGCCCAGCGCGGAACGCCCGCCCACGACGCGTGCCACAGCACGTGGTCCCAGTGCGGGTGGGTCGAGAAGCCCGCCACGACCTCCCACCCGCGTGCCCGGATGTCGCGGGCGACGGCGTCGAGCTCGGCGACCGTCAGGCCCGGGTCCACGAGCAGGCACCGACCGTCGGGGTCGACGACCGCCGTCGTGGTCGTGCTCCAGCGGACGGCCGTCCACGTCCACACGCCCGGCGCGACCTCGGTCGGTCCGTGCCCGCCCGCGCGGGGCAGCCCCGGTGCTCCGCCGCCGCGGGCGTCACCCGCGGCGCGCGACGATGCGGCGGGCAGCTCGACGGTGCCCGCGTCGAGGTCGAGCCCCCAGGGCTTGTCCGCGTCGCCGGGCAGCACCAGGTCGTGGCGTTGCCGCTCCTGCTCGGCCTGGAGGTGGCGGACGCCGGGCTGGAACCCCGCGACGAGCTCGCCGAACGCGCCCGCGCCGCCACCGCCCGGACGTCGTTCGCGCGTACGGGTGCGCTGCGGCAGGCGCGCGACGACGCGGTCGGCGACCACGGCGACGACGACGGCTCCCGCGGCCACCGCGAGCCAGGACACCGCGTCCACGCCGGTGCCGCTCAGTCCAGGTGCGTCCCGCGGGCGGCCAGCGCTGCCGCCCCGACGATCCCGGCCGCGTTGCGCAGGGTCGCGGGCACGATCGGGGTCCGCAGGTCGAGGAGCGGGAGGAAGTGGTCGTGCTTCTTGCTCACGCCGCCGCCGACGACGATCAGGTCGGGCCACAGGAGGTCCTCGACCACCCGGAAGTAGCGCTGGAGACGCTCCGCCCACTGCTCCCAGTCGAGGTCCTCACGCTCGCGCGCGCTGTCGGCGGCGCGGCTCTCGGCGTCGTGCCCGTCGACCTCGAGGTGCCCGAGCTCGGTGTTCGGGACGAGCGTCCCGTCGACCACGAGGCACGAGCCGATCCCGGTGCCGAGGGTGACCACGAGCACGACCCCGTCGTGCCCGCGTGCCGCGCCGTAGAGGGTCTCGGCGTAGCCGGCAGCATCCGCGTCGTTGACGGCCAGCACGCGCCGTCCGGTCGCCTCCGCGATCACGCGGCTCACGTCCGTGCCGATCCACGAGTCGTCGACGTTCGCTGCGGACCGGGCGATGCCGTGCTGGATGACCGCCGGGAACGTGACGCCGATCGGCAGGTCGTGCGAGAGGTCGAACGAGTCGACGAGGCGCGCGACGGTCGCGGCGACCGCGTCAGGTGTCGCCGGCTGAGGGGTCGGGATGCGCACGCGGTCGGCGCTGAACTCGCCGACGACGAGGTCCACGGGCGCACCCTTGATGCCGCTGCCGCCGATGTCGATGCCGAAGGCGCCGGTCTCGGCCGCCGGGGGATAGGTCGCGTGGGTCATGGCAGTGTCAGGATCTCCGCTCCGGTCTCGGTCACCACGAGGGTGTGCTCGAACTGCGCGCTGCGGCGCCTGTCCTTGGTCACGACCGTCCAGCCGTCGTCCCACATCTCCCACTCGTGCGTGCCGAGGTTGAGCATCGGCTCGATCGTGAAGACCATGCCGGCCTCGATCGTCGTCGCGTACCCCGGTGCGGCGTCGTAGTGGGGCACGATGAGGCCCGAGTGGAAGCTCTCGCCGACGCCGTGACCCGTGAAGTCCCGGACGACGCCGTAGCCGAACCGCTGCGCGTACTTCTCGATCACGCGGCCGATGACGTTGATCTCGCGCCCCGGGACGACGGCCTTGATCCCGCGCATCATCGCCTCGTGCGTGCGCTCGACGAGCAGCCGTGACTCCTCGTCGACGTCGCCGACCAGGAACGTCGCGTCCGTGTCGCCGTGGACCCCGTCGAGGTACGCGGTCACGTCCACGTTGACGATGTCCCCGTCCGCCAGCACCGTCGAGTCCGGGATGCCGTGGCAGATCACCTCGTTGACGGAGGTGCACAGGGACTTGAGGAAGGGGACCTGGCGGGGGTGCGGCTGGTACCGGAGCGTCGAGGGGTAGGCGCCGTGGTCGCAGAGGAACTCGTGGCCGACCCGGTCGAGCTCGTCGGTCGTCACACCGGGGGTGACGTGCCGCCCGACCTCCTGCAACGCCTGGGCGGCGAGGCGGGAGGCGACGCGGATCCGCTCGATCGTCTCGGGGTCCTTGACCTCCGACCCCGTGAACGGCAGCTCACGGTCCTTGCCGACGTACTCCGGCCGTTCGATGTGCGCGGGCACCTGACGCAGGGGGCTGATGGTTCCGGGGACCAGGGTCCCCGTCGGCGCGTGCGCGGTGGGCATGCGTGGCAGTCTACGGATGCGGGCACCGGTGCGCGCCGCGGGGGTGTGGGCCTCCCGCGGGACTGGCCGGGTCGGTCATGTGACCGGCGTCGGGCGGCGCGGGTGTCTCGGTGGCCGGGGAGAGCGGCGGTGCCCACCTGCGACGAGCGACGGGGGATGCGGCGATGGGTGAGACCGAGCGGACGAGCGGCGGCGCGGCGCCGACGGGGGACTTCTGGTTCAACCCCGGCACGGGTGAGGTCGAGGAGGGTCGCGTCAGCCCCTGGACGGAGCGGATGGGCCCCTACCCCACCCGTGCCGCGGCGCAGGACGCGCTGCTCCGGGCCCGCGCACGCAGCGACGCCTGGGACGAGGACGACCGTCGCTGGAGCGAGGGCCGCTGACCCACGGGCGCTGACCGGCTGGCGCTGACCCGCGGACGTAGACCGGCTGGCGCTGACCCGTGCCGACGCGGACCCGCTCGACGCGCGGACGCGGACCGGCTCGAAGCGCGGACCGGTCCGCCAGCGAGCGGCGGGGCTCACTCGGAGAAGCTGTGCTCCGCGGTGGGGAACGCACCCGTGCGCACCTCGTCGTTGTAGGCGCGGGCCGCCTCGACGAGTGCCTCGCGCACGCGTCCGTAGCGCTTCGCGAAGCGCGGCGACCACGTGCTCAGGCCTGCCATGTCCGGCCAGACGAGCACCTGGCCGTCGCACGCGGGGCCGGCGCCGATGCCGATCGTGGGGATCGCGAGGATCTCGGTGATGCGCTCGGCGAGGGGCGCCGGGACCATCTCGAGCACGACGGCGAACGCGCCCGCCTCCTGGAGCGCGAGGGCGTCCTCCGACAGGCGCTCGGCGGCGTCGTCCCCGCGGCCCTGCACGCGCTTGCCGCCCAGCGCGTTCTCCGACTGGGGCGTGAAGCCCAGGTGCCCCATGACGGGGATGCCCGACGAGACGAGCAGGCGCACGTGCTCGGCGACGCGTCGGCCGCCCTCGAACTTCACGGCGTGGGCGCCGGCCTCCTTCATCAGGCGCACGGCCGTCGCGTGGGCCTGCTGCGGTGAGGCCTCGTAGGAGCCGAACGGCAGGTCCGCGACCACGAGCGAGCGCCGCACCGCGCCGGTCACGGCGCGCGTGTGGTGGATCATCTCGTCCACGGTGATGGGCAGCGTGCTGGTGTGGCCGTAGAAGTTGTCCGCGACCGAGTCCCCGACCAGCAGCACGTCCGTGCCGACCTCGTCGAAGATCTGCGCCGTCGGCGCGTCGTAGGCGGTGAGCATCGTGATCCGCTCGCCACGCTCCTTGGCCTCGCGCAGGTGGTGCACGCGCACGCGCTTGACGCGGGGTGCCTCGGGCGACGTCGGCGCACCTGGGCCGTCCCCGCTCGTGGTTCCGGTCGGCGCGGCGGTCATGCCGGACGTGGGCTCACTCATCGATCGTTCCCTTCGGCTCACGCCAGCGGCTCGTCACGGGCAGCCTACGGTCCCTGCCGAAGGCGAGGGCCGAGACCTTGGGACCCGGCGGGTACTGCCGACGCTTCCACTCGGCGCGGTCGACGAGCGAGAGGACCTTGTCGACGACCTCGGCGTCGAACCCGCGCGCGAGCAGCTCGTCACGACCCTCGGCGTGCTCCACGTACGCGTCGAGCACCTCGTCGAGGAGGTGGTACGGGGGCAGGGAGTCGGTGTCCATCTGGCCCGGGCTCAGCTCGGCCGACGGCGGCTTCGTGATCGAGCTCTCGGGGATGGGTGGGACCGCGCCGGCGTCGAGGGCAACCTGGTTGCGCCACCGGGCGAGGGCCCACACGCGCGACTTGTCGACGTCCTTGAGCGGGGCGTACCCGCCGACGGCGTCGCCGTAGATCGTCGAGTAGCCGACGGCGAGCTCCGACTTGTTGCCCGTGGCGAGCACGAGGTGGCCCTCGACGTTCGAGACGCCCATGAGGATCACGCCCCGGACGCGCGCCTGGAGGTTCTCGCCGGCGATGCCGGGCAGCTCCATCTGGCTGTGGAAGACGTCGACCATCGGCGCGATCGGCTGGACGCGGTAGTCGGCGCCGATACGCCGGGCGAGGTCCGCCGCGTCGTCGCGCGAGTGCTCGGACGAGTGCCCCGACGGCATCGAGATTCCGACGACGTTCTCCCCGCCCAGGGCGTCCGCCGCGATCGCGGCGACGAGGGCGGAGTCGATGCCGCCGGAGAGCCCCAGGACGACGGAGCGGAACCCGTTCTTCTCGACGTAGCCCCGCAGACCGGTCACGACGGCCGTGTAGACCTCCGCGTCCGGGTCCATCGGTTCCGCGAGGAGGCCGGGCCGGGGCGCCTGACCGCGCTCGGGCAGGTCCCACACGAGGAGGTGCTCGACGAACTGGGGTGAGCCGGCGAGCGGGGTGCCGTCCGCGGCGACGACGAACGACCCGCCGTCGAACACGAGGTCGTCCTGGCCGCCGACCATGTTCACGTAGGCGACGGGCGCCTTGACCTCGCGGGCCCGTCGGACGGCGAGGTCGGAGCGCACGTGGCCCTTGCCCTCCTCGTAGGGCGAGCCGTTGACGACGAGGAGCAGGTCGACGTCGGCCTCGTCCATCTGCGAGACCGGACCGCCGTCCTGCCAGATGTCCTCGCACACCACGAGGCCCACCCGTCGGCCGTCCACCTCGAGCACGCACGGCTCGGAGCCCGGCGCGAAGATGCGGTACTCGTCGAACACGCCGTAGTTGGGCAGGTGGTGCTTGTCGTACGTCGCGACGACCTCGCCCCGGCGCAGGGCGACGGCGCGGTTGGTCGCGCGTCCCGTGGCGGTGCGGCCGAGCGTGCCGACGACGACGGTGACCTCGCCGAGCCCGCGGTCCACGAGCTGCGCCGCGAGCTCGGTGAGCGTGCGGTCCGCGGCGCGGGCGAACGAGTCACGCAGCGCGAGGTCCTCGATGGGGTACCCCGTGAGCGTCATCTCCGGGAAGGCGACCAGCGTGGCCCCCTCCGCGGCCGCCGCCACGGTCCACTCGAGGACCGTTGCGGCGTTCTGCTCGAGGTCCCCCACACAGGTGTCCACCTGGGCCAGTGCGATCGTCAGCGGAGCCATGGCGGCAACCCTATCGAGGGTGTCGGACGCTGCACGCGGGCCGCGACGCGCACCCTCGGGGGCCCGCGTCGGACCGTTCACCGACCAGACACATGCGTACGGCAGGATGGCCCCATGGACAGGCAGCAGGAGTTCGTGCTCCGCACGGTCGAGGAGCGGGACATCCGCTTCATCCGTCTCTGGTTCACCGACGTCCTCGGGATCCTCAAGTCGGTCGCGGTCGCACCGGCCGAGCTCGAGTCCGCGTTCGCGGAGGGCATCGGCTTCGACGGCAGCGCCATCGAGGGGCTGACGCGCGTCTACGAGGCGGACATGCTCGCCAAGCCGGACCCGTCGACCTTCCAGGTGCTCCCGTGGCGAGGTGAGACGCACGGGACCGCGCGCATGTTCTGCGACATCCAGACGCCCGACGGCGAGCCCTCGCTCGCGGACTCCAGGTACGTGCTCAAGCGGGCGCTCGAGCGCGCGAGCGACAAGGGCTTCACGTTCTACACGCACCCCGAGGTCGAGTTCTACCTCTTCGAGAACCCGGCGGAGCCGGACCAGCCGCTCGTCCCGGTCGACTCGGGCGGGTACTTCGACCACGTGCCGCGCGGGACGGGCCACGACTTCCGCCGGGCCGCGATCACGATGCTCGAGTCCATGGGCATCTCGGTCGAGTTCTCCCACCACGAGGCCGGGCCCGGCCAGAACGAGATCGACCTGCGGTACGCCGACGCGCTGACGACGGCCGACAACATCATGACGTTCCGCACGGTCGTCAAGGAGGTCGCGCTCGAGCAGGGCATCTACGCCTCGTTCATGCCCAAGCCGCTCGCGGACCACCCCGGCTCGGGCATGCACACCCACCTGTCGCTGTTCGAGGGGGACCGCAACGCGTTCCACGAGCCGGGTGCGCCCCTCGAGCTCTCGGCCACGGCGCGCAAGTTCATCGCCGGCCTGCTGCACCACGCGGCGGAGATCACGGCGATCACCAACCAGTACGTCAACTCGTACAAGCGCATGTGGGGCGGGGCCGAGGCACCGAGCTACATCTGCTGGGGCCACAACAACCGCTCAGCGCTCGTCCGGGTCCCGATGTACAAGCCGGGCAAGGGCAACTCGAGCCGCGTCGAGTACCGGGGCGTCGACTCCGCGACCAATCCGTACCTCGCGTACGCGCTGCTGCTCGCCGCCGGCCTCAAGGGCATCGAGGAGGGCTACGAGCTGCCCGACGGCGCGGAGGACGACGTCTGGGAGCTGACCGACGCCGAGCGCCGGGCGCTGGGCATCCAGCCGCTGCCGTCCTCGCTCGAGCAGGCCATCGCGATCATGGAGAAGTCCGAGCTCGTGGCCGAGACGCTGGGTGAGCACGTGTTCGACTTCGTCCTGCGCAACAAGCGCGAGGAGTGGAACGCGTACCGGCAGCAGGTCACCCCGTTCGAGCTGAAGCGGTTCCTCTCGGTCCTGTGACCGCCGACGGGGACCCGGGGCGGCGCACGGGAGGCCTGCGCACGCAGCTGACCCGGCTCGGCTTCACCGACCCGGGCCGGGCGGCGAGCCTGCTGGAGGACCCTGACCTGCGCGCGCTCGCCGGCCCGCTCGAGGGGGCGACGCTGGTCGAGGAGATCGCGACGGCGGCGTCGCCCGACGACGCGCTGCTGGCCCTGACGCGGCTCGCCACGGCGGCGATCGGTGCGGGGGAGGCCCGCCGCGCCGAGCTGCGTGCGCTCCTGCTCGAGCCCGGCCGAGCCGGTGCCCGCGCGCGGCTCGTCGCCGTCCTCGGTGCGTCGACCGCGCTCGCCGACCACCTCGTGCGGCACCCGGAGGACGTCGACGTGCTCGCCGAGCCGAGCCCGATCGGCGCGGACGTGCGCACCGTCCGGGCGGAGATCCTCGCGGCGGTGGGGGCGTCGGGGGACGACGCCGCGCCGGTCGCGACGCGTGGCGGGCAGGACGGGACGGACGCGATGCGCCGTGCCTACCGGCGGCGGCTGCTCATGATCGCTGCCGCCGACCTCGTCTCGTCGGAGCCGCTGACCCTGCTCCCCGCCGTCGCGGCCGCGCTCGCCGACCTCGCGGGCGCGGCGCTCGAGGCCGCGCTCGCGCTGGCCCGGGCCGAGCAGGACGACCACGGCCGGTGCGTGCACCTGGCGGTCATCGGCATGGGCAAGTGCGGCGGACGCGAGCTCAACTACGTGTCCGACGTAGACGTCGTGTACGTCGCCGAGCCGGCGCCGGGGCACGACGAGCAGGAGGCCCTCGCGTGCGCGACACGGCTGGCCACGACGCTCGCGAAGGCGTGCTCGTCCGCGTCCGCCGAGCCCGCGCTGTGGCCCGTGGACGCGGCGCTGCGGCCCGAGGGCAAGAACGGGCCGCTCGTGCGCACCGTCGCGAGCCACGTCACGTACTACGAGCGGTGGGCCAAGACGTGGGAGTTCCAGGCGCTCCTCAAGGCACGCGTCGTCGCCGGCGACACGGAGGTCGGCCGCGCGTACACGGACGCGCTCGCGCCCATGGTGTGGAGCGCCGTCGAGCGTGAGAACTTCGTCGAGGACTCGCAGGCGATGCGTCGTCGCGTCGAGGACCACGTCCCCGCGGCGGAGGCGGACCGCCAGCTCAAGCTCGGGGTCGGCGGCCTGCGCGACGTCGAGTTCACCGTCCAGCTCCTGCAGCTCGTGCACGGGCGCTCCGACGAGTCGATCCGCAGCCCCAACACGTTGACCGCGCTCGCCGCCCTGTCCGCAGGCGGGTACGTCGGTCGCGACCACGCGGCACGCCTGGCCGTCTGCTACCGGTTGCTCCGCGCCCTCGAGCACCGCATCCAGCTGCACCGCCTGCGGCGCACGCACCTGATGCCCACGGCCGAGGCGGACCTGCGCCGGCTCGCGCGGTCGGTCGGGATCCGCACCGGTGGGGCGGACGCGGTCGTGGAGCGCTGGCGGACCGTGCGACGCGACGTGCGCCACCTGCACGAGGAGCTCTTCTACCGCCCGCTGCTCCCGGCGACGGCGAGCCTGTCCGCCGAGGACGTGAGCCTCGCGCCCGAGGCCGCGCGCGCTCGGCTGGCGGCGATCGGGTACCGGGACCCGGCGGGTGCGCTGCGCCACATCGCGGCGCTCACCGAGGGGCTGAGCCGCCGCGCCGCGATCCAGCGGCAGCTCCTGCCCGTGCTGCTCGGCTGGTTCGCGGAGGGGGCGGACGCCGACGCCGGTCTCCTCGCGTTCAGGCGGCTCTCCGACGAGCTCGGCACCACCCACTGGTACCTCAAGCTCCTGCGGGACTCCGGGGTCGCGGCGCACCGGCTCGCGCAGCTCCTGTCCACCTCGCGGTACGTCGCCGACGCGCTCGCGCGCTCGCCCGAGTCCGTCGCGTGGCTCGACGACGACGCCGAGCTCGCCCCGCGCGACCACGCGCGCCTCGCGGCGGAGGCGGACGCCGTCCTGACGCGGCAGGACGACCCGGTCGGTGCAGCGACGCTCCTGCGCGCGCTGCGTCGTCGCGAGCTCGCGCGCACGGCCGCGGCCGAGGTGCTCGGACGCAGCTCCGTGACCACCGCGGCGGCCTCGCTCACGGCTGCCGCCGACGTGGTGCTCGCGGGGGCTCTGCGCATCGCCGAGTACGAGGTCCGTCACGGCCCCGACGGCCTGCTGACCCGCAACGCCGTGATCGCGATGGGGCGTCTCGGTGGCCGTGAGCTCGGCTACGGCTCGGACGCCGACGTCCTGTTCGTCCACGACCCGCTGCCGGGCGTGGACGAGCCGGCGGCGCAGGCTCAGGCCGTGGCGATCGCGATGCGCGTCCGGTCCCTGCTCGGGGACGTCGGCCCGGAGCCGACTCTCGAGGTCGACGCCGACCTGCGCCCCGAGGGCCGCAACGGGCCGCTCGTGCGGTCGCTCGCCGCGTACGGCGAGTACTACCAGCGGTGGTCGTCGCCCTGGGAGAGCCAGGCGCTGCTGCGGGCGCGACCCGTCGCGGGCGACACGGGGCTGGGCGAGCGGTTCGTCGCGCTCGTCGACCCGCTGCGCTACCCGCCGGGCGGTGCCGACGCGCACGTGCTCAAGGAGGTGCGTCGCCTCAAGGCGCGCATGGAGGCCGAGCGGCTGCCCCGCGGCGTGGACCCCGCGCGTCACCTCAAGCTCGGCCGGGGCGGGCTGAGCGACGTGGAGTGGACGGTGCAGCTGCTCCAGCTGCGGCACGGGCACGACCACGCGGGCCTGCGGAGCCCGTCGACCCTCGAGGCGCTCGACGCGGCGGCCGCCGCGGGGCTCGTCTCCGCCGAGGACGCGGCGACCCTGCGTGAGGCGTGGGTGCTGTCGTCGCGCCTGCGTGACGCCGTGGTCCTGTGGACCGGTCGGGTGGGTGGCGCGGCCGCCGACGTGCTTCCCCACGACCGGCGCGCACTCGGGGGCCTCGCGCGGCTGCTCGGCCTCCCGCCCGGGAGCGGTGGCGACGTCGAGGAGACCTACCTGCGCACGGGTCGGCGCGCGCGCGCCGTCGTCGAGCGGGTGTTCTACGGCGACTGAGCGGGGACGCGGCGCTCGCTAGAGGCCGCGCCGGGAGCCCTCGATCTTGGGGCACGTGTCGGCGACGACGACGAGGCCCGCCGCGCGTGCGCGCTCCTCGGCGGCCTCGTCGCGCACGCCGAGCTGGAGCCACACCGCGCTGGCGCCGATCGCGACCGCCTGGTCGACGACCTCGCCCGCGCGTGCGGAGTTCACGAAGACGTCGACGACGTCCACCGGGCCCGGGACGTCGGCGAGGCGCGCGTACCCCTGCGCGCCGTGGACGGTCTCGGCGCGCGGGTGCACGGGCACGATCTCGTGGCCGAGGCGTTGCAGGTAGGCCGCGACGCCGTGGGCCGCGCGGGACGTGTTGGTCGAGAGGCCCACCACGGCCCAGCGCGCGGGCTGCTCGAGCAGGTGGGTGATCGCGTCGGCGTCGTTCGGGGTCACCGCTCCAGCCAAGCACACGTCGCGGGTCGAGCCGTGCCGGGCGCCCCGGGGCGGGGAGACGGCCCCGCCGGCCGGGAGCCGGTCCGCCTCACCGGTCGAGGAGGTCGCCGTCCTCCTCGAGCCTGCGCAGCACCTCGTCCGGCGCGAGCTGGGTCATCCCCGGCCCCACCTCGTCCCAGTGCCGTGGCGCCGCGACGGCGGGACGCTCGCGTCCGCGCAGCGAGTAGGGCGTCACAGTCGTCTTCGCCGGGTGGTTCTGCGACCAGTCGAACCCGCGGGAGATAGGAACGACCGCCGGAGAGATGAGAGGCGAGACCCGGCCCCACTGACCGTGCTAGCGGGCGTGCCGGCGGTAGGGTCCATCCCATACGTCGCGTCGGACCTCGACCCTGAGATGAATCCCAAAATGCCCCTCGTTTCGAAGAGCACCTTCTCCAAGGCGCTGCTGAATATCGCCGAATGGGGCGATACCGACATCTTTCCATTCCCGATCGACAATCATTTCATGTTTGACTCCACTTCGGACATCGCGCAACTCTTGGAGTCGTCGGTGTCTGATCAGGATCTTGCGCTGTCGCAAGTTGAGCTTCGCCACCATTCGACGCTTTCGCCGGTTGGTTACGTCGGCTTCCGTTGGGCAACCCAGATAGAGCCCTACTGGAACGCGTATCTGCTGGGGCTTGTTCTACACCTGGGTGACAGAATCGAGGGTGCGAGAGTTCCTCGTGACCAGGAGGCGGTCTACTCATATAGACTCGACCCAGATTCTGCTGGCCTCTTCTGGGCGGAGGGGTGGAGAGCGTTCCAGGACCGCGGCCGCGTGCAGGCTGCGGCACACCGCTACGTGATCACGGCAGACGTCTCAGACTTCTATCAACGAATTTACCATCATCGAGTCGAGAACGCACTTCACGGCGTTGACCCGGGGCACAATGTGACGCGTCAGGTAATGGAGATCCTGAAGCGCCTCTCCGAGAACACGTCGTATGGCCTTCCGGTCGGAGGGCCAGCGTCACGGATTTTATCGGAACTCACCATTGACCAGATCGACCGTCTCATGATGAGCGAACTTCCGTCGGGCACGTACCTACGATACGCAGACGACTTCCGAATATTCGTAGATGACTTGCCGGCTGCATACCGCGTGATCGGCTCGCTCTCCGAGAAGCTCTTCAGGAACCAAGGGCTTTCCCTTCAGAAGAGCAAGACGCGGATCTTCACCGGCGAAGAGTATCTGAGCATCCTCGACCCTGTGGATCCACCGGAAGGGAGTGCCGCGCGCTTTCAGAAACTTCATCTCCACTTCGATCCATACTCTGACACGCCGGAAGCAGACTATCTCGAACTCAAGCAGCAAATGGAGGAGTTCGACATCCTCGATCTCCTACGAGCGGAACTCGCGAAAGGACAGGTACATGCTGGCCTAGTGAAGAGGCTGGTCCGTGCGCTGAAGTTCTTGGATGCAGAACCGCAGGAGCGCGCGATCCTCTCGCTGGTCGATGAAGGCAACTTCGCAAAGCTCGCTCCCGTGCTGCCGAACGTACTGGCCGCCATTCGTGACTGCCTGCGGGACCTACCGCCGGCCTTCCGTGCTTTGATCCATCAAACCCTTCGCGCCCGAGTCGAAGCTGGGCACCCTCTAACGACAATTGAACTCAATCTGCACTACGTAGTACGAGTCCTCGGGGAGGACCACACCCCAGAGAACGAGCGCTTTCTCGCATCGCTCTGGGATCGGCCGCACGGGTTCTCGGGCCGGCCCTCGCCTGGGATCCAGCGTGACATCACCTTGACATTCGCCCGTTGGGGGCTTCGCTACTGGCTGAGCAATCTGAAGCCGGTGTACGCAGAGCAGCATCCTTGGGTGAAGCGCGCCTTCATCCTGGCTTCCTACGAACTTGGCGATGAAGGCAGGCACTGGCGAGAGAGTCGAAAACATGCCTTCTCGCCTTATGACCGCTTGTTTTCACAATGGGTCGCAGAGAAGAAGCAGTTGCGCGCCTGGGTGATCCCAATATGATCTCCGCCAGAACATTCGCTCGAACTTCGAGCATCTGGAATTCACTGACCCCTACGATGGATTCGGTTACGCATTGGCTCAATGCGCGAGTGGAGCCCGTGGGTGCGCCGGTCCCTACGGTGGGTGGTGAGCCTGCGAACAACTCGTTGATAGCGGAGATTGCATTCGGCCTTGTCGCGGCCGACTGCGCCTTGCTCGTACCGATCGAAGCAAGTGTCGAGGCGAGAGTACGCGAATACCTTAATCGCTTCCGTTCGCACCCGCCCGGTGACGTCGACCTCGACGACGACGAGCAGCAGGAGTGTGTTGCGCTGGCGAAGAGTCTCAGATCCCTGTTGGACGGATTGGGGCCAGTGGAGTTCTACCCTCTCGTCCCAGGTTGTGGAGTGGTCGACGCAGCTCGTGCCGACGTCACTTTCGGCTCGGCGCTCGGAGAAGTGAAGTCGGTATCGAGACCGTTCCGGGCATCCGACCTCAAACAACTCTTGACCTACTGCGCCATGGCCCACGCGGCTGGAGGAGGATACGACGAGGTGGTCCTCCTAAATCCTCGGCGCGGAACCCGCGTTGCCGTGTCGACGGAGTTCTTGTGCAGGGCTACCAGCGGCTTAACGAGTACGGAGTTGTTCGACGAGATCCAGCGCGCGATGGTCGGTCTTCAAACCTCGGGTTAGGCTTGAGGCCCTTCGTGGTGCTAGCGAGAGTTCACCTCACCGGCGGTAGTGGCTGGGGCTGGAGTACGGACGCGAAGAGGTCCCCGTGCTCGTCCAGGCGCCGCGCGAGGCCGCGAATGGTGATTGCGTCCGGGCGGAGCGCGGGGTCATCCAGCTCATCCCAGGTGATCGGCGCAGACACCGGAGCGCCGGGGGTTGCGCGCGGGCTGTACGGGGCGACGAGGGTCTTGTTGACGGCGTTCTGCGTGTAGTCGAGGCGAGCCAAGCCGTCACGGCCGCGCACCTCCCAGCGCCAGCTCACCAACTCCGGGACGACCGCGCCGATGGCGCGCGAGACGGCCTCCGCCCAGGCACGCGTCTCGTCGAAGGTCGGCCCCGGCTCGATGGGAACCCAGATCTGGATACCCCGCTTGCCCGTGACCTTTGGGCTTGCTGTGACGTTGAGGTGGGCCAGGGCGTCGCGGTGCAGCTTCGCCAGGAGGAGGACATCTGGCCACGCAGTCGCCGTTCCGGGGTCGACGTCGAAGAGCACGTAGGTGGGCAAGTCCGGGGCGCTGGCCAGTGACGTCCACGCGTGCCACTCAAGCGCCCCGAAGTTGGCTGCCCACACCAGCGTTGCCGGCTCGTTGACCAGGAGATGGGTTCGGGGCGCCTCTCCGTCCCTGGGCTCCACCCACCGGGAGACCCAGTCGGGTGCGTGTGCCGGGACCTCCTTGTGCCAGAAGCCGGCGCGCGCCGCACCGTCTGGGAAGCGGTGCATGTTGAGGGCACGTCCCCGTAGGTAGGGCATCAGAGTCGGTGCGATGGCCGCCGCGTAGTCGAGCAACTCCCGCTTCGTGACGGGTGCCTCGTCCCCCCTACCGGGGAAGAGGATCTTGTCTAGGTTGGAGACGCGGAGGTCGCGGCCATGCACCCGCCACGTTCCGCCGGCACGCAGTTCGGTGAGTGCCTCGTCCACTGCATATCCCTCCGTTCGGTGCATCGCTGCAGGTCAGGCCCGGTTCCTTCCCCACGCTCTAGTGCTCTCTGGTAGCCTTTTGCGACCAGTCGAGGAGCACCTTGCCGGGCCGCAGGGCGCGCTTCATGTTCGCGAGGACCCGGTCCGGGTGCGCCTGGGCGAGCTCGTACGCGACGGTGCGTGCGTACTCGCGGATCTCGACCGCCGTGCGGCGCCCGTCGAGCGGCGCGTAGAGCTGCATGCCCTTGCTGCCGCTCGTGACCGGGTAGGTCGTGGTGAGACCGTCGTCGGCCAGCCGGTCGGCCACGACATGCGCGAGGTGGGCGCACTCGTCGAGGCCTGCGGGCGGCCCGGGGTCGAGGTCGATCACGAGCCGGTCAGGCTTGCGCAGCCCGCCGCGCGGGCCCACGCGCCACTGCGGGGTGTGCAGCTCGACGGCCCCCTGGTTCGCCGCCCAGACGAGCCCTGCGAGGTCGTCGATGAACGGGAAGTCGACGACGGTGCCCTCGTCGTCGGTCCCCGGGCTCGCGTGGAGCCGCTGGTGCCGGACCCACGGGGGCGCGCCGCGCGGGATGTTCTTCTCGAAGAACTTCTCGCCGTCGACCCCGCCCGTGAAGCGGATGCGCGTCACCGGTCGGTCCTCGAGCTGGCGCAGGATCGCCGGCGCGACCCGCGAGTAGTAGTCGACCATCTCGGCCTTGGTGAAGCCGGTCGACGGGTAGAGCACCCGGTCGAGGTGCGTGAGCTTGAGCCGTCGGCCGTCGACCTCGACCCACTGGGGGCCTCGTCGGGGCTCACGGGCGCACCGACGGGGCATCGGCGGCTGTCGGTCGGGGCGTCACGGGACCTCCCAGGGGTCGACGGCTGCGTCGGTGCGCAGCGCGAGCACGACGGGCTGGCGAAGGCGTCCGCCGTTCATCCGGTGCAGGTAGCGGACGTCGACGCCGACGCGCGGCTCGCACCAGGTCACGCCTCGCGCGTCCTGCGCGGGCACCTCGTCCTCGAGCGGCGGGCCGGGGCGTTCGAGGCCCGTGAGCTCGCGCACGAGGTCGGCACCGCGCCGTCCGGCGAGACCGCTGCCCGCCTTGCCGAGGTAGCGCCAGCGCCCCTGCTCGTCCGGGGCGCCGAGCAGCACGGCACCGAGCCGTCCACCCGGGTCGGCGACCCCGCGCGCGCCGCCGGACCGGCCGAGGCCCTCGGCGCGCCACCCGACGACCGCGGCCGTCCGGGTCGCGCGGTGCGCCGCCTTGACCCAGTCCGACGAGCGTCGGCCCGGCTGGTACGTGGACGTGCGGCGCTTCGCGACGACGCCCTCGAGCCCGTGCTCGAGCGTCACCGCCCACAGGTCGTCGCCGTCGGGGTAGACCGGGGAGAGCAGCGCGCGGTCCGGCAGCGTGACCCGCTCGAGGATCGCGCGCCGCTCGTCGTACGTGCTCCGGTGGACGTCCACCCCGTAGAGGGTCAGCACGTCGAACACGACGTACGTCGCCGGGGTGCGCGCCGCGAGCCGTGCGGCGCGGGCGGGGTCACGCACGTTCATGCGCTCGGCGAGGGCCTCGAACGACGGGGTCCCGCCCGCCATGACGACCACCTCGCCGTCGAGCACGGCGCCCTGCACGTCGGCCAGCGCGGCCAGGTCGGGGTAGGTCACCGTCACGTCCCGGCCGGAGCGCGCCCGCAGGCGCAGGGTCCCGCTCGTGGTGTCCGCGAGGACCCGGACGCCGTCCCACTTGACCTCGTAGGACCACTCCGGACCGCGCGGGAGCGCAGATCCGACGGGCGCTCGGGTAGCGAGCATGGGCTGCACGGGTCCATCCTGCCCAGGAAGGTGCCGACCGGCACCCAGACCGCGCGCGTCGTCCTCCAGGTGCGCGAGCACGTCCGGGGACCCGGCCGACCCCGCCCCGGGGCCCGGCACACGGAGGTGGGCGAGTGCGCGCAATCTGGAAGGGCGCGGTGGCGTTCGGTCTGGTCAACGTGCCGGTCAAGCTCTACGCGGCCACGGGTGAGCACAGCGTCCCGCTGCACCAGGTCCACCGCGACGACGGCGGGCGGATCCGGTACCGCAAGGTCTGCTCGGTGTGCGGCGAGGAGGTCGGCATCGACGCGATGGCCAAGGGCTACCAGACGGACGACGGCGGGATGGTCGTCCTCACCGACGAGGACCTCGACGAGCTCCCCCTGGCGACCGAGCGCGAGATCGCGGTCGAGGAGTTCGTCCCCGCGGAGCAGGTCGACCCGATCATGCTGGCCAAGACGTACTACCTGGAGCCGGAGAAGACCGCCGCCAAGCCGTACGCCCTGCTGCGCGAGGCGCTCAAGACGACCGACCGCATGGCCGTCGTCAAGGTCGCGCTCCGGCAGCGCGAGTCGATGGCCGTGCTGCGGGTACGGGACGACGTGATCTGCCTGCAGACCCTCCTGTGGCCCGACGAGGTGCGCGAGGCCGACTTCCCGATCCTCGACACCGACGTCCAGGTGCGGCCCCAGGAGCTCCAGATGGCGTCCTCGCTCGTCGAGTCGCTCGCCGCGGACTTCGACCCGTCCGCGTTCGAGGACTCCTACCAGGCGGCGCTCGAGTCGCTCATCGAGGCGAAGGTGACGTCCGGGCGGACCGTCCAGGTGGCCCAGGCGACCGAGGACGAGGGGGAGCAGGGGGGCGAGGTCGTCGACCTCCTGTCGGCCCTGCAGCGCAGCGTCGAGAAGGCGCGCGGTGCGCGGGCCGGGGGAGCGGCGTCGCGTCCGGCCGGGGCCGACGGGAGCCCGGCCGCTGCGGCGTCGGGCGGCTCGTCGCGTCCGAGGAAGAGCGGGGGCGCGGCGTCGGCTGGGGGTGCGAAGGCCTCGCGGACGAGCACGCGGTCGGCCGGCACGAGCACCGACGAGGCGGGCACCGACGAGGCGAGCACGGCCAAGACGAGCACGGCCAGGACGAGCACGGCCAGGACGAGCACGGCCAAGGACAGCACGGCCAAGGCGAGCACCGGCAGGTCGAGCACGACCCGGGCCGGCGCCAAGGCGACGACGGCCGAGGCCGCGCGCGGGTCGGCCGGCTCGACGGCGTCAGGTTCCCGGAGCGCGGGCGGCTCGGCCAAGGAGCCCGCCGCGAAGGCGTCGACGGCACGCTCCACGGGCACCCGCGGGTCGGCGGCGTCGTCGACGCCCGCGAAAGCCAAGGCGTCAGGTGGCCGGGCGAGCAAGGCAGCGGATGCGGAGCCCGCGAAGAAGGCGACCGCGCGCCGTCGGGCCTCCTGACCCGTGGCACGAGGCGCGGGGGACGGCCGACGCGCGGAGGTCGTCGACACCCTGCACCGGATCGCGTTCCTCCTCGAGCGGCAGCAGGCCTCCGAGTACCGCTCGCGTGCGTACCGGTCCGCGGGTGACGTGGTCGCCGGGCTCGAGGACGTCGAGTGGGCCACGCACGTCCGGGACGGGGCGTGGCAGCAGCTCGCGGGCGTCGGGGCGAAGACGGCCGACGTGATCGCGACGGTCCTGCGCGGGGGCACCCCGGAGGTCCTGGCCGAGCTCGAGCGGGACCTCGGCGCCCGCCTCGACGCGGCGACCGCGCCCGGGCGCGCGCTGCGGGAGGCGGTCAGGGGCGACCTGCACGCCCACACCGACGCGAGCGACGGCGGAGCGCCGGCTCAGGACATGGCCCTCGCGGCCGTGGAGATCGGCCACGAGTACCTCGCGCTCACCGACCACTCCCCGCGGCTGACGGTCGCGAACGGCCTGTCGGCCGCGCGCCTGCGTGCCCAGGTCGAGCGCATCGGAGCCATGAACGGGGTCCTGGCACCGTTCCGGCTCCTGACCGGCATCGAGGTCGACATCCTCGACGACGGGCGGCTCGACCAGGAGGCGGACCTCCTGGCGTCGCTCGACGTGGTGGTCGCCTCCGTGCACTCGAAGCTGCGCATGGAGCGCTCCGCGATGACCCGTCGCATGGTCGCGGCCGTGCACGACCCCGCGACCGACGTCCTCGGTCACTGCACGGGGCGGCGCGTGCGCGGACGCGAGCGCCCGCAGAGCGAGTTCGACGCGGCCGAGGTGTTCGCGGCGTGCGCCCGACGGGGCGTCGCGGTCGAGGTCAACAGCCGGCCGGACCGCCAGGACCCGCCCGACGACCTCATCGCGCTCGCGGCGGACGCGGGCTGCCTGTTCGCGGTCGACTCGGACGCGCACGCACCGGGCCAGCTCGACTGGCTCGTCGACGGCTGCGACAGGCTGGCCGCCCACGGGGTCGAGGCCGAGCGCGTCGTGACGACGTGGCCCGTCGAGCGGCTGCTCGAGTGGACGGGCCGGCACCGACGGGCCTGAGCCCGACGGCGCCGAGGCGGCGTTGACACGGTTGCACCTCGCGTGCCACTGTGGAGGCCGTCGGTTGGAAACGTTTCCAGCCGATCGACCCGCAGACCCGACCTCACCGCCGAGGGGACTGACATGGCATCCGCCCGCGTCACGCTTCCGCAGGTCGCGGCGCGCGCCGGCGTATCGCTCGGCTCCGCGTCCAGGGCCCTGAACGGGAACGGGGCGAGCCCCGCGATGGTCGCCCGGGTCCAGGCCGCGGCCCGCGAGCTCGGGTACCAGCCCGACGCGACCGGCCGGTCGCTGCGCCTGCGCCGCACCTTCCAGATCGCCTTCGCCGTCGCGGACATCGGCAACCCGGTGTACGTCGAGATGCTCACCGCCATCCAGGAGGTGGTCGCCGAGCGCGGCTACCGCCTCGTCGTCGCGACCACCGGGAGCACCACGGGCTCCACGATCGAGATGGTCCAGGGCCTGTCCTCGGGCCTCGTCGACGGCCTCGTCATCAGCCCCCTACGCGTCGATGCCGCGCTCGTGACCGAGCTCCGGGCCGCGTCGATGCCCGTCGTCGTCATCGGTCGCACGCTCGCGGGCGAGGCGTTCGACGCCGTCTCGACGGACTCGGCGCGCGGCATCGGCCAGGCCGTGGCCCATGTGCTCGGCCTGGGGCGTCGGCGCCTCGGGTTCCTCAACGGCCCCCTGGACACCACCCCCGGTGAGGCCCGTCAGCGCGGGTTCGACCTCGCCGTGGGCCGCGAGGACTACCCGGGAGACTCCGTCGACTCCGAGGTCGCCGAGGACTTCACGGTCACCGCCGGGCTCGTCGGCGCACGCGCGCTGCTCGCACGCAACCTCGCGCGCGGTGCGGGCCTCGACGCGATCGTCGCGGCGAACGACCTGCTCGCCATCGGCGCGATCAAGGCGGCCCGCGAGCTCGGGCTGCGTGTGCCGCAGGACGTCGCTGTCACCGGCATGGACGACACGGAGATCGGCAAGGTGTTCGCGCCCACCCTCACGAGCGTGTCCCTGCGCTCGAGCGAACGCGGCCGCGCGGCGGCGGAGCTGCTGCTCTCGCGCCTCGAGGAGCCGGGCAGAGATGCGCGGCGGGTCTTCGTCGAACCCGCGCTCGAGGTCCGTGAGTCGACGCTCGACGCCGGAGGTGCCGCATGACCGCCACGAGCCTGACCAGGCCTGCCAGCACCGGCGGTGGCCGCGGGAGACGGCCCGGCCGGAGCGGTGCGCGCAGCATGGGCGGGGTCGGCCGCGCCAAGCGTCGCGAGGCGATCGCCCTCGTCGTGCCGTCCCTCCTGCCCGTGCTGCTGCTCAGCGTCGCCCCGCTGCTCGTCGGCGTCCTGCTCGCGTTCACCGACGCCCGCCTGGTCCGTCGGCCCGAGTACGAGGTCGTCGGCCTGGAGAACTTCCAGCGTCTGCTGGACAACGGCTTCTTCTGGGACTCGTTCCGCATCGGGATGGTCTGGGCCGTGTCCGTGACGGTGCTCCAGCTGCTGGCGGGCATGGGGCTCGCGCTCCTTCTCAACGCCGACCTGCGGCTCCAGGGGCTGACCCGTGTCCTCGCGCTCATCCCGTGGGCGATGCCGCCCGTGGTCGTGGCGATCATGTGGCGGATGATCTACTCGCCCAACGCCGGGCCCCTCAACGCGGCGCTGGGCGGGCTCGGGCTGCCCGACGACATCAACTGGCTCGCCGACTTCTCGACCGCGTTACCGGCCGTCGTCGTCGTGGGCGTCTGGGTCGGGATGCCGCAGACGACCGTGACACTCCTCGCAGGCCTCCAGCAGATCCCTGGCGAGCTCAACGAGGCGGCGTCCGTGGACGGCGCGAACGCGTGGCGCCGCTTCACCGCGGTCACGCTCCCGTCGCTGCGCCCCATCGTCACGTCGATCACGTCGCTCAACTTCATCTGGAACTTCAACTCGTTCAGCCTCGTGTACGTCCTGACCGAGGGCGGCCCGGGCGGCAAGACGATGCTGCCGATGCTGTTCACATACCTCGAGGCGTTCAAGAACCGCAACATCGGGTACGCCGCGGCGATGGGCGTCGTCCTCGTCGTCGTCGTCGTCCTGCTGCTCTCGGCCTACCTCTGGTCGCAGTTCCGTGCCGAGAAGGAGCGCTGACGTGCGAGTCCTCGTCAAGCCGGCCCAGTACCTCGCCCTGGCGGCCTACATCGTGTTCCTCGGCTTCCCGCTCCTGTGGCTGGTGTCCGCCTCGTTCAAGTCGTCCGCCGAGCTGAACTCGCTCACGGTCAACCTGATCCCGCAGGACTGGCGGTGGGAGAACTTCAGCGAGGCGCTCGAGCGGCAGGGCCTGGTGCGGTCGGCCGCGAACTCGATCGTCGTCGCGCTCGTCTCGACCGCCCTCGTCATCCTCATCGCACTGCCCGCCGCCTACGCGCTCGCGCGGTTCCGGGGCCTGCTGCGCACCGTGGGGACGGGCTGGATCCTCGTCAGCCAGGTGTTCCCGGTCATCCTGATCATCCTGCCGCTCTTCCTCATCCTGCGGACGATCGGCCTGACGGACAGCCTCGTGGGCCTCACCCTCGTGCACGCCACGTACACGCTGCCCTTCGCGCTCTGGATGCTCCAGGGGTACGTCACGGCGATCCCGACCGAGCTCGAGGAGGCCGGGGCGATGGACGGCGCCGGGCGCACCCGGGTGCTGCGCGAGATCGTCTTCCCCCTGCTCATGCCCGGGATCGTCGCGACCGCGATGTTCTCGTTCGTGTCCTCCTGGAACGAGTTCTTCTTCGCCCTCGTGCTCCTCCAGTCGCCCGACAACTACACCCTGCCCATCACGCTCAAGATGTTCATCGGCGGTGAGGGCAAGGTCGCCCTCGGGCCCCTCGCCGCGGGCTCCGTGCTCGCAGCCATCCCCAGCATCGTCTTCTTCTCCTTCATGCAGAAGAAGCTCACCGGCGGCCTCCTCTCCGGCGCCGTCAAAGGTTGAACCGATCCCCTCGAAAGGCAGCCGAATCATGCACAAGCGTGGCGCTTCCATCGCTGCAAGCCTCACGGCCGGCATCCTCCTGCTCACCGCATGCAGCGGGAGCGGCCAGGACGAGGGCGGGGAGGCGGTCGACGAGACCGCCGAGCCCGTCGAGCTGACCTTCCAGTCCCTCTCCGACCAGCCTGCGGCGATCGAGGCCACCGAGTCCATCGTCGCCGCCTGGAACGAGGCGAACCCCGACGTGCAGGTCGAGATCGTCCCGGCCGGCTGGGACGGCATCTACGACAAGCTCATCACCCAGTTCAACGGCGGAGCGGCGCCGGACATCATCCACTACGAGGCCGCGAGCATCGTCCCCTTCGCCGTCGACGGCTACCTCGCAGACCTGTCCGAGCACATGTCCGAGGACTTCGTGGCCGACGTGCCCGAGGGGATCATGGAGAGCGTGACCGTCGACGGCGAGGTCATCGCGTACCCGACCGAGCTCCAGTCCTACATGGTCTTCGCGAACAAGACGCTGCTGGACCAGGCAGGTGTCGAGATCCCGAGCGGCGAGACCATGACGTGGGAGGAGCTGCGCGAGATCGCCCTGGCGACGACGACGGGCGGCACCTACGGCCTCGGCTGGGGCCTCAAGAGCCCGACCGCCGCGTTCATGACGATGGCCCCCGCCTTCGGTGGCACCTTCTTCGAGGGCACGGGCGCCGACGCCGAGCTCACCGTGGGCGAGGGCGAGCTCGCGATCCCCGAGCTCGTGCGCGCGATGAGCACCGAGGACTCCTCGATCCTGCCCGTGAGCCTCACGCAGTCGGGCTCCGAGGTCCTCGCGTCCTTCTACGCCGGTGCGATCGCGATGACCATCCAGGGCTCGTTCCAGGCCGCGAACATCGCGGCCGACGCGCCCGAGGGCTTCGACTGGGTCGTGCTCCCGCCGCTCGAGGGCCCGGACGGGGCCGGCCAGGCCGCGAACCCCCAGACGCTCTCGGTCAACATCGACTCCGAGCACGTGGAGGAGTCCGCGGAGTTCCTCAACTTCTTCACGCAGGCCGAGAACCTGGCCGCGCTCAACGAGGCCGACGCACTCATCCCCGCGTCGAGCTCGGCCCAGGAGCTCATGGCGAAGAACCTCGAGGGCGAGCCCGGCTGGGACGTCGTGCTCTCCTCAGGCCAGCACATGACGGACGCGCCGTACCTCTTCGTCGACGCGTACGCGCAGTGGAAGGACACCGTGGCGACGCCCGCGTTCCAGCGGTTCCTCGCCGGTGAGATCGACGCCGACGGGCTCGCCGAGGCGCTGCAGAGCGGTTGGGACGAGATCACCGCCTGACCCGCCGCGCGGGCCGGCCGAGCATGCCGGCCCGCGCGGTCGCAGCAGGTGAGCAGGGATCTGGGACGAGCAGGACACGAGGCAGGGAGCGGGACGTGAGCTGGTTGGCGGACAGGGCTGTCGCGGTCATCACGGGTGCGGCCGTGGGCGACGCCCTCGGGGGCGCCACCGAGGGCTGGACGCCCGAGCAGATCGAGGAGCGGCACGGCGGCCGGGTGACCGGAATCGTGGGGCCGTTCCACGAGAACTGGCGCGATGCGCGACCGATCGCGCCGTACCACAAGGGCGACGGGCACATCACCGACGACACCCTCATGACGCGCGCGCTGGTCGAGGTCTACGCGGCGCGCCGCGCGCACCTCGACGCGTACGCGGTCGCCGAGGAGCTCGTGCCGCGGATGATCGGGGAGCCTCGGTGGATCCCCGAGCTCGAGGCGGACGCGCTCATCCTGCAACGCGTCTTCCTCGCCGAGAAGTGGCTCGTCGCCCGCCTGCACTACGGCCACGTCGACCCGCGCGAGGCCGGTGTCGGCAACATCGTCAACTGCGGCGCCGCGATGTACATGGCGCCCGTCGGGCTCGCCAACGCGGGTGACCCCTCAGCGGCGTACGCGGAGGCGATCGACGTCGCGGGGGCGCACCAGTCGAGCTACGGCCGGGAGGCTGCGGGCGTGTTCGCCGCGGCCGTCGCGGCCTGCGTCACCCCGGGCGCCGACGTCGCGTCCGTCCTGACGGCGGCGACCGACGTCGCGCACGACGGCACGGCCGACGCGATCGCCGCCGTCGTCGCCGCCGTGCATGGCTGGGCTGCGCCTACGACCGACGAGCAGGAGCGCGAGCTCGCGCGGGCCGTCCGCGCGGCCGTCGCACCCTACGACTCGGTCGGGCCGGAGTACCGCAACATGTCGCGCGACGCCCGGCGCCCCTCGCGGACCAAGGCGATCGAGGAGCTGCCCGTGGCGCTCGGCCTCCTCGCGGGCCACGGAGGTGACTTCCGCGGTGCCGTCCTCGCAGCCGTCAACTACGGCCGGGACGCCGACTCGATCGCCGTCATGGCGGGCGCGCTCGCGGCGGGCATCGGCGGGGTCGACGTCGTGCCCACCGAGTGGCTCGACCCGATCGAGGCCGCGAGCCGGATGGACGTCCGGGCGACCGGGCGGCTCATGGGTGAGGTCGCGGGCGAGATCCTCGCCGACGACCGACGCCGGGCGCAGGCCCGGGCAGCGGCGCTCGCCGACCTCCTGGGAGGGGAGCAGGCGTGAGGCTCACGTGGGCCCAGCCCGAGGACCTCGTCGCGCACGAGCTCGTCCAGTCAGCCGCCGAGGGGCGTGACGTCGCCGACGTCGCAGCCCGGTGGGAGGCTGCCGGGGGAGACCTCGTCCCCGCCGTGAGCGGCGCCAGCACGACGCCTGCGACGGCCGACCTGCGCGCGCTCGCACGTGAGCTCCTCGTCGAGCTCGACGGGCTCGCGCGCCCGGTGGACGCCGCAGAGCCCGACGAGTGGGACGCGATCGTCGCGCTCCTGCCTCCCGAGCCGGCACTGCCTCGCCCCGCGGCCGACACCGGCGCACCCGCAGCGCGCGCGGAGCTCGAGGGGCGCGTGCGCGGCGCGTGGACGGGCCGCGCGGCGGGCTGCCTGCTCGGCAAGCCGGTCGAGAAGATCCCCAGGGCCGGGATCGAGGAGATCCTGCGCGCCGCGGGCCGCTGGCCGCTCGACCGCTACTTCACGGCCGTCGGCCTGCCCGACGACGTCGCCGCGCGGTGGCCGTGGAACCGGCGGAGCGCACCGACGTCGCTCGAGGAGAACATCGACGGGATGCCCGAGGACGACGACCTCAACTACCCGCTGCTCGCGCTCGACCTGCTCGAGCGGCACGGCGCGTCGTTCACGTCCGACGACGTCGCGCAGCTGTGGATCGACGCACTGCCCGCGGGCCGCGTGTTCACGGCGGAGCGCGCCGCGTACCGGAACGTCCTCGACGCGCGGCCGGTCCCGCAGACCGCGACCTACCTCAACCCGTTCCGCGAGTGGATCGGTGCGCTCATCCGCGCGGACGTGCACGGCTGGGTCAGGCCCGGCGACGTGCGTGGCGCGGCCCGGCTCGCGTACACCGACGCGCGCCTGAGCCACACGCGCAACGGCGTCTACGGTGCCATGTGGGCCGCGGCGCTCTGCTCGGCGTCGCTCGTCTGCGACGACGTGGACGAGGTGCTCGACGCCGCCCACGCCGTGGTTCCGCCCGGCAGCCGCCTGGATGTGGCGATCCGCCTCGGACGCTCCGCGGCCCTCCAGGGCGACCTCACGCAGGGCCTCGACCTCCTCCATGCCGAGCTCGGTCACCTGCACTGGGTGCACGTGCTCAACAACGCCGCCGTGATCGCGTACGCGCTCGCACGCAGCGGCGGCGACCTCGGCACCGGCATCACCACCGCCGTGACCGCAGGGTGGGACACGGACTCCGCCGGCGCGACCGTCGGCTCGGTCCTCGGCGGGCTCGCCGGTGCGGACGGTGTGCCGGCGCGCTGGGCGGACCCCATCCGCGGGCGCATCGCGACGACCCTGCCGGGCGGCGCGCAGCGCTCGATCGACGACCTCGTGCACCGCACGCTCGCCCTCCAGGCGGCGCTCCCGGCCGGGTCGGGCGCCCGCGGTGCGTCACCGGGCGTGCGTGCCGGGAGCGGGGCGGCCACGCAGGACCAGGCGGGCGCGGACCACGCCGCCGCGACGAGGACGGGGGGCGGGCGATGAGCGGCGAGGTCGTCGTGGTGGGCAGCGCCAACGTGGACCTCGTCGTCCCCGTCGAGCGCCACCCCGGTGCGGGTGAGACCGTCCTCGGGGGTGACCTCGTCCGCAGCCCGGGTGGCAAGGGCGCCAACCAGGCCGTCGCCGCCGCGCGTGCCGGCGGTGCGGGCACCACGTTCCTGGGCGCCGTCGGGCGGGACGACGCGGCGGCGCTGCTGCTCGCGTCGCTCGACGGTGCGGGCGTGCGCACGGACCTGGTCGCACGCGTGGGCGCCGCGACGGGAACCGCGCTCATCAGCGTCACGCCGGACGGGGAGAACGCGATCGTCGTCGCCCCGGGGGCGAACGCCCGGGCGACGCTCGACGCGGCCGGGGCCCGCGCCGTCGGGCAGGCCGACGTCGTGCTCGCCCAGCTCGAGATCCCGCTGCCGACGGTCGTCGCCGCGGCTCGCGCGCGCCGCCCGGGCGCCCGGTTCGTGCTCAACGCCGCACCGTCGCGCACCCTGCCCGCGGAGCTGTGGTCCCAGGTCGACCTCCTCGTCGTCAACGAGCACGAGGCGCGGGACGTCGCCGAGACCGAGGGCACGCCCGCGGAGCTCGCGACCGCCCTGCTCGAGCGGGTGCCCGCGGTCGTCGTGACCCTCGGCTCCCACGGGTGCCTCGTCGCCGAACGCGGCCAGCCGCGGGTCGAGGTACCGGCCCTGCGCGTGACGGCCGTCGACACGACAGGTGCGGGTGACACGTTCTGCGGCGTCCTGGCGGCCTCGCTCGCGCGCGGGGAGAGCCTCGTCGACGCGGTGCGGCTCGCGAGCGCCGCGGGTGCGCTCGCGGTGACGACGCCGGGTGCGCAGGCAGCCGTCCCGTCGGCCGCGGCCACGCGTGAGCTGGCCCGCGCGATGGCGGGCGCCCCGCACGACCCGTCCGCCCGTGGCATGGGGGAGGGCGCGTGAGCTACGTGTTCGACCCCCTGGTGCCGCGGCCGATCGACCTGCCGACGGTCGTCCACCTCGGTGCGCCGACGGACGTCGAGGGGCTCCGTGACCTCGACGACGCGAAGATCTTCGCCGCGCCGGACAACCCCGTGCAGTGGTCGGCGTGGCGCGAGCGCCTCCACACGTGGCGCTCCGACGCCCGCGTGCGCCACGCGTACAGCGACGCCGCGTACCGGCGCGAGGGTGCGGCGTGGGCCGCGACCTGCCACGCGGTCGCGCAGGTGTGGCTGTGGGACGAGCTCCTCTACTCGTTCGAGGAGCACCGGTTCACGCCCGAGCGGCTCCTCGCGGACGCCGAGCGCTTCGGTGGCCTGGACGCCGTCGTGCTGTGGCACGCGTACCCCGTCATCGGCATCGACGACCGCAACCAGTGGGACTTCTACCGGGACGTCCCCGGCATCCACGGGCTCGTCGCGGACCTGCACGCCGCGGGGCTGCGGGTGTTCGTCGACTACAACCCGTGGGACGTCGGCACCCGGCGGGGCCGCGACGACGTGACCGAGCTCGCCGAGCTCGTCGCCGACCTCGGGGCGGACGGGGTGTTCCTCGACACCCTCAAGAAGGCCGAGCCGGAGCTCGTCGAACGGCTCGAGCGCGCGCGGCCGGGCGTCGTGCTCGAGGGCGAGTCCAAGCTTCCGGTCGCGCGGGTCGCCGACCACGCGCTCTCGTGGGCCCAGTTCTTCGCCGACAGCCCCGTCCCCGGCGTGCTGCGCGCGCACTGGTACGAGCGTCGCCACATGCAGCACCACGTGCGGCGGTGGCACCGGGACCACGGCGAGGAGCTGCGCTCGGCGTGGCTCAACGGTGTGGGCGTCATGGTCTGGGAGGTCGTCTTCGGCGTCTGGGTCGGCTGGAACCCGCGCGACGCGTCGACGCTGGCACGCATGCTCACGGTCCAGCGCGCAGCGGCGGACCTGCTCCTCGACGGCGAGTGGACGCCGCTCGCCCCGCTCGCCCCGGGAGCGTTCGAGGCCGGTGTGGTCGCGTCGGCGTTCGCACGTGACGGCGTGACGTTGTGGACCCTCGCGAACCGCGGCTCGTCCGACGCCGTCGGGCCATGGGTCGAGGTGGGCGAGGGGCGTGTGGTGGACCTCCTCGGGCCGGACACGCCCGACGGCGTCGTCGTCCCCGCCGGGAGCGTCGCCGCGGTGCTGCACCTCGCGCCCGGTGTCGCGGAGCCGGGGTGGGTCGCCCAGGTACGCGCGACGGCCGCCGCCCGGCCGCACGACGCCGACGCCTCGTTCCCGCACCGGGTCGCCCGACGCGTGGGCCCGCCGTCGCCGGTGGCCGTCGCCCACGCGGACGTCCCGGGCGACGCGGTCGTGGTGCCTGCAGGGGAGTACGTGCTCACGGTGCGCTACCGGGCGCGCGAGACCGGGATGTACCAGGGGGCGCCGTACGTCGACGAGTGGAAGCCCCTGCCCCCGCGGCTGCACGACGCGCGGACCCTTCAGCGTGACGGCGCCCTCGAGCGTCCCGTCGCCGTCGCGTCCCGCGACGTCACGAACGCCGAGTTCGCCGCGTTCCTGACCGCCACCGGCTACCGACCCGCCGTCGGGCACCGGTTCCTGGCGGGCTGGGACGACGGACGCCCGCCCGTGGGCCGCGAGCACGAGCCCGTGACCCACGTGGACCTGGGGGACGCCCGCGCGTACTGCGCGTGGCGGGGCGGTCGGCTGCCGACGGAGGACGAGTGGCAGCTCGCGGCGCAGGCCCTGGCGACCGGCCGCGCGACGTCCGGGCCATCCGTACCGCCCGGCCCGCGGGTGTGGAGCTGGACCGAGAGCGAGCACAGCGACGGACGCAGCCGCTTCGTGATGCTCAAGGGCGGTGCGGACCACGTGTCGCAGGGCTCGGAGTGGTACGTCGACGGCGGTCCGCAGGACCCGTCGTTCGCGCTCAAGCTCCTGCTGCCCGGCCTGGGCGTCGCACGCAGCGCGAGCATCGGCTTCCGGTGCGCCTGGACGCTGGAGGAGGCACCGTGAGCGTCTCGCGCGACCCGGCCGACGGCCCGCTCGCGGGTCTGCGCGTCCTCGACGTCTCCACGCTGTTCGCGGGGCCCATGGCGGCGATGCACCTCGGCGACATGGGCGCCGACGTGGTCAAGGTCGAGCACCCGCGCCGCCCCGACCCGTCGCGCGGCCACGGCGCCACGAAGGACGGCGTGAACCTGTGGTGGAAGACGCTGGGCCGCAACAAGCGCGCGGTGACGGCCGATCTGAGCTCGCCGGGTGGCCGCGAGGTCCTCGAGCGGCTCGCCGCGCGCGCCGACGTCATGATCGAGAACTTCCGCCCCGGGACCCTCGAACGCTGGGGCCTGGGCTACGACGTGCTCTCGGCGGCGAACCCCGGGCTCGTCCTCGCACGCGTGAGCGGGTTCGGGCAGGTGGGCCCGTACCGGTCGCGGCCGGGCTTCGGGACGCTTGCGGAGGCCATGAGCGGGTTCGCGGCGATGACGGGCGAGCCCGACGGCCCACCGACCCTCCCGCCCTTCGGGCTCGGCGACGGCATCGCGTCCCTCGCGACGGCGTACGCGGTCATGGTCGCTCTGCACGCGCGTGCCGCGTCGGGGCGCGGGCAGGTCGTGGACATCGCGATCATCGAGCCGATCCTCGCGATGCTCGGGCCGCAGATCACCCGGTGGGACCAGCTCGGCACCGTCCAGCCCCGCACCGGCAACCGGTCCGCGAACAACGCGCCCCGCAACACGTACCGCACGAGCGACGGCCACTGGCTCGCGGTCTCGACGTCCGCGCAGTCCATCGCGGAGCGCGTCATGACCCTCGTGGGGCGGCCCGACCTCGCGGCCGAGCCCTGGTTCGCGACGGGTGCGACGCGGGCGTTGCACGCGGACGAGCTCGACGCGGCCGTCGGCGGGTGGATCGCCGGGCGTTCACGGGACGAGGTGGTCGCGGCGTTCGAGGCCGCGCAGGCGGCGGTCGCGCCCGTCTACGACGCCTCGGACATCGTCGCGGACCCCCAGTTCCAGGCGCTCGGCACCATCCACGAGATCGACGACCCGGAGCTGGGCCCGATGCGGATGCAGGGCCCGCTCTTCAGGCTCTCGGACGACGACGCCGTCCTCTCCTTCACGGGACGGGCGCACGGCGCCGATACCGACGCCGTGCTCGCCGAGCTCGGCTACACGTCCGAGCAGGTCACGGCCCTGCGCGAGGCCGGTGCGGTGTGAGCGCCGTGCCCGCGCCGGGCTCGGCGCCCGGACCCCGCCCCGTCCTGACGCTCCTCTACGCGCCCGCGGACCGGCCCGACCGCGCCGCCAAGGCCCTCGCGAGCGACGCCGACGTGGCTGTCCTCGACCTCGAGGACGCCGTGGCGCCCGCCCACAAGGATGCGGCGCGGGAGTCACTGGTCCCGCTCCTGGGCGCGATCGACCCGGCCGTGCGCCGCGTCCAGGTCCGGGTCAACGGCCGTGGCACACCGTGGCACGACGCCGACGTGCTCGCCGTCGCCGCGCTGCCGCCCGACGTCGGTGCCCGGGTCCCGAAGGTCGAGGACCCGGACACCGTGCGCGCGCTCGCCGCGACGCTGCCCGGCCGCGCGCTGCACCTGATCGTCGAGTCCGCGCTCGGCGTGGAGCGCGCGTTCGAGCTCGCGTCGGCGTCGGGCCAGGTCGCGACGCTCGGCCTGGGGGAGGCCGACCTGCGCGCCGACCTGGGGGTGAGCGACGACGCCGGGCTCGCGTGGGCGCGGAGCCGCGTCGTCGTCGCTGCCCGGGCCGCCGGTCTGCCCGCACCGACGATGTCGGTCCACCCCCATGTCCGCGACGTCGACGGCCTGGTCGCGTCCTGCCGTGCCGGGCGTGCGCTCGGCTTCCTGGGCCGGGCGGCCATCCACCCCGCCCAGCTCGCACCGATACGTGCCGCCTTCCGCCCGACGGACGCCGAGGTCGAGCGCGCGCAGGAGGTCCTGGACCGGGTCGCGCAGGCCCACAGCGCCGGCGTGGGCGCGTTCGTGCTCGCCGACGGCACGTTCCTCGACGCCGCGATGGTCGCGCAGGCCCGCACCGTCGTCGCGCTCGCGCACCTCCCGTAGCCGACCTGCCGCACGCACGTCAGCCCACCCGCCGCACGCACGTCAGCCCAGTCCCAGGTTCTCGAAGGAGAGACACATGGCACGGACCCGACCACGCCTCGTCGCAGCGCTCGCCGCCACCGCGGTGGCCGCCGCAGGCGTCCTCCTCGCCGTCCCGGCGCTCGCCGTCGAGAAGGGCACGGTGCTCACCGCCCAGGCGACCTCGACCGCGGTGGGCACGATCGACTACACGGTCTACCTCCCACCCGGCTACGACGACGACGAGCGGGAGTACCCGACGCTCTACCTGCTGCACGGCCGCGGCGACACGCAGGCGGCGTGGCAGCGCGTCACGACCGACCTCGACGAGCTCATCGCTGGCGGCTCGGTGCAGCCGATGGTCGTCGTCATGCCGGACGCCCCGTGGAACGAGCGTGGCCACTGGTACACCGACTCGAAGTACCGCCCGGGCCGGTCGGGTGGCGAACCGGGTGTCGCCGTCGAGACGGCCTTCACGCGGGACCTCGTCGACCACGTCGACGCGACCTACCGCACCGCCGACGACCGCGCCGCGCGTGCCGTGGGCGGGTACTCGATGGGTGGCGCCGGAGCGCTGCGCTTCGTCCTGGCCCACCAGGACACGTTCTCCGCGGCGATCGTCCTCTCCGCCGCCGTCTACGTGCCGCAGCCGCCCCGCGACTCCTCGGTGCGCGACTACGGGGCGTACGGCGAGGGGCGCCGGCTGTTCTCGTCGCACCGCTACCGCGAGCTCGCGTACCCCGCGGCGATGGACGACCTCGACCCCGCGCTGCCCGTCCACCTCTTCATCGCCGTGGGTGACGACGAGTGGGCCAACCCGGACCCGCGCGACGCGGAGCACGACCTCGACCTGGAGTCCGCCCAGCTCTACAACGCGGCCAGGCGCGTCCCGGGCATCACGGCCGAGCTGCGGGTGCTCAACGGGGGTCACGACTGGGACGTGTGGCAGCCGGCATTCCGTGAAGGTCTCGTCGACGTGTCTGCGCGCCTGCGCACCGCCGAGCCCGAGCCGTGGGAGGCCTCGCTCACGGGGAGCGCTGCGGACGACCGCACGGGTGGCCTCGTCGTCGACGCCGACGCGCAGACCCTCGTCATGAACGCCGGGGCGTCGCTCGACGGGCGCCCGCACGCAGGCGGCCTCGACGTCACCGTCACACGCCGCGACGCTGCCGGCGAGGTCGCCTGGCAGCAGAGCGTCGCGACGTCCGCCAACGACCGCGCCTACGGCGCCGTGCCCGGCGCGCACGGGTCCGTCCTCGTCGCCGGCTACACCCGCGGGAACCTGGACGGCGCCCATCCCTCGGGCGCGACCGACGACGGGTTCGTGGCGGCGCTCGACGCCGACGGGCAGCGCACCTGGACCCTTCAGACGGGTGACGGCTCGGCGGCCGACCGCTTCTACGCGGTGGCCTCCGACGGCGCGGGCGGCGCGTACGTCGCCGGCTACACGGGCGGCAGCTTCGCCGGGACACCCGGCGCGGGGGACAAGGACGCCGTCGTCGCGCGCGTCTCGGCCACCGGCGAGCTCCTCTGGTCGCGCCAGCTCGGGGGAGCAGGCGAGGACAAGGGCCTCGCGGTCACTGCGACCGCCGACGGCGTGTGGGTCGCCGGCAGCACGAGCGGCGCGATGCCCGAGCAGGCGCACGCGGGTGGCCTCGACGGCTGGGCCGCGCTCCTGACGGACGCCGGGGAGCTCACCTGGCTCGACCAGGTCGGCACGTCGTCGACTGACCAGGTCACCGGGTTGGTCGCGCGTCCCGACGGCTCCGTGGTCGCCGTCGGTCACACCGCGGGCGACCTCGGGACGCCCTCACGCGGCGAGAACGACGTCCTGGCGCGGGCATACGGCGCCGGTGGCGACGTGCTGTGGACCCGCCAGGTGGGCACCGCGCAGGACGACCGCGGCGTCACGGGCGTGGCCGGGGAGGACGGGACGCTCTCGCTCGTCGCCACGACCTACGGCGCGCTGGGCGTGCAGGCCGGCGGCCTGGACGTCGCGATCGTGCCGCTGGGCGCGGACGGAACCCCGGGTGCGGCCCGTCAGGTCGGCTCCACCGAGCGCGACGGCGCGGACGAGTGGGACGAGGCCAACCTGATGGCGGTCCGGGGCGCCGACGGCTCGGTGTGGCTCACCGGGGTGACGTTCGGTGCGCCGGCGGGTGCGACGAACGCGGGCGCGGGCGACGTCTTCACGATGCGCGTGGGCTGACCCGGCACGCGTCACGTGGCGTCCGGGCGAGACGCCGCGACGGCCCGGTCACCTGAGGGTGGCCGGCCGTCGCGGCCTCGGCCCAGGACGGGCGCCCGCTAGCATGCGAGGTCGTCGCTGGCTCCGCGACGCTCCGAGGAGGTCGTGGCGGTGACAGGTCCCACGTCGGCGATGTCGGCCGAGCTCTACCAGACCATCGGTTCGCAGGTCGCGTCCGTCGCCCCGAGTGGGTGGACGGAGATCGTCGTCAACTACGCCCAGGTCGGGTGGATACTGCACGTGTCGGCGGTGTCCGGCCTAGCCAGCGGTGAGCGGGCGCCCGTGCAGGAGGTGCCGATGGGGGCGCTCATGGCGCTCGCCGACCTGCGCGATGCCTCGTACCAGCCGGGTGCCGGTACGTGGTTCGAGGCGAGGGTCGTCGTCCGCGCAGACCACACGATCACCGCTGAGTTCAACTACGACCGGCGTCCCCAGGCGGAGTTCGACACGAGCGCCTACGCGGCCGACCTCGAGAAGTTCCCACGCTCGCCCGCGGCGACCCCGGCCTGGTTGGCGGACGCGCTGGCGGCGCCTCCGACGTGGTACGGCATGCGGTGGCAGATCGACCTCACGCCCGGCGGGGCACCGCGACCGGAACCGATCGACGGGACGACGACCGACGAGGCCCGCGCGTGGTCTCGCGAGATCCTCCAGCGACTCATGTCGGCGGGACTGCACGTCACACCGGAGACGGACGAGGGCGAGGACGGTGCCGGGAACGTCACTGTCTACGACCAGCTCACGCTCGACATCGGTACCGGCTACATGGCGCTGAGCTTCTTCCGCGACCTGATCTTCTGGACCACCGAGGTCTTCGCTCACGACTGCGACGCGGCGACCTTCGAGTCCGTCGCACGGACCGTGCTCGCTGCCGTCGCAGGGGTCAGCGGGTACGTCCCGGAGCCCGACCACCTGTCGACCGACGAGAAGCGCCTCCTCGGGCTCGAGTAGCCGTCTCGACGACTTGCACGCCGACCGACGCCGGACGCACGACGCCCCGGCCACCACGAGGGTGGCCGGGGCGTCGTCCCAGCTGGCGCGGCTGCGGTCCTGACCCGCGAGCCGCTAGCAGTCAGCAGTCGTAGTACATCTCGAACTCGTGCGGGTGCGGACGCAGGCGGATCGGGTCGATCTCGTTGGCGCGCTTGTACTCGACCCACGTCTCGATGAGGTCGGGCGTGAACACGCCGCCCTCGGTGAGGTAGTCGTGGTCGGCCTCGAGCGCGTCGAGGACCTCACCGAGCGAGCCGGGGACCTGCTGGATCGAGGCGTGCTCCTCGGGGGGCAGCTCGTACAGGTCCTTGTCGACCGGCTCCGGCGGCTCGATCTTGTTCTTGATGCCGTCGAGGCCCGCCATGAGCATGGCCGCGAACGCGAGGTAAGGGTTCGACGACGGGTCCGGCACCCGGAACTCGATGCGCTTGGCCTTCGGGTTGGAGCCCGTGACGGGGACCCGGATGCAGGCGGAGCGGTTGCGCGCCGAGTAGACGAGGTTGACCGGCGCCTCGAAGCCCGGGACCAGGCGGTGGTAGCTGTTCACCGTCGGGTTCGTGAAGGCGAGCAGCGAGGGCGCGTGCTTGAGCAGGCCACCGATGTACCAGCGAGCCATGTCGGACAGACCGCCGTAGCCCTTCTCGTCGTAGAAGAGCGGCGAGCCGTCCTTCCACAGCGACTGGTGCACGTGCATGCCCGAGCCGTTGTCACCGAAGAGGGGCTTCGGCATGAACGTCGCGGTGCGGCCCGCGGCGTGCACCACGTTCTTCACGACGTACTTGAAGAGCATCACCTTGTCGGCGGACTTGGCGAGCGTGTCGAAGCGGTAGTTGATCTCCGCCTGGCCCGCGGTGCCGACCTCGTGGTGCGAGCGCTCGACCTGGAGGCCGAGCTTGTCGAGCTCGAGGCAGATCTGGTCGCGCAGGTCGGCGAAGTGGTCGACCGGCGGCACGGGGAAGTACCCGCCCTTGTACGGCGTCTTGTGACCCAGGTTGCCGCCGTCCTCCTTGCGCCCGGTGTTCCACGCCGCCTCGATGGAGTCGATGTGGTAGTAGCTCTCGGACTGGCTCGTGTGGAACCGGATGTCGTCGAAGATGTAGAACTCGGCCTCGGGGGCGAAGAACGCGGTGTCCGCGATGCCCGTCGACTTGAGGTACGCCTCGGCCTTCGCGGCGATCTGGCGCGGGTCGCGGCTGTACGGCTCGTCCGTGTAGGGGTCGACGATCGACATGTTGACGTTGAGCGTCTTCTCCGTGCGGAACGGGTCGACGTACGCGGTCGAGATGTCGGCGAGGAGCTTCATGTCCGACTCGTGGATGGCCTGGAAGCCGCGGATCGAGGACCCGTCGAACATCTGGCCCTCGGTGAAGAACGTCGCGTCCACCGTGGAGGCGGGGACGTTGAAGTGCTGCATCACGCCAGGCAGGTCGCAGAACCGGACGTCGACGAACTTGACGCCCTCTTCCTTGATGAAGGCCATGACGTCATCGGCGGAACTGAACATCCAGTGCTCTCCTTGATCTCGCGATGCGCGGGTGCGGCGTCGGCTCCGACCGTAAGGGGTCGGGGTTTCTCGACCGTGTACCTCGTGTTTCCGCCGCGTTACCGGGCGCCCCACGCGGCGGCCTGAGCCGCCGTCGATAGGCTGGTCCGATGGCATCACGGCGACAGGACCTGGGGTCCTGGCTGGAGGGTACTCCCGACGGTCAGGGGCACGACGGCGTGTCCCGGCTGGGCCTTCCTGCCGCCGGTCGGGGCTCGCTGGGCTCCGCGCCGCGACGCGTCGGCGCCCTCGGGATCGACTGGCTGCTGAGCATGGCGGTGAGCGCGGCGTTCGCACCCGTGCCCGGTGGCGCCGGCGGGATCTTCGCCGGCGCGCCTGAGGTGACGCTGGCGGTGTTCGCCGGGTCCACGGCCGTGCTCGTCGGCCTGCTCGGCCACACGATCGGGCACCGGCTCCTGGGTCTGCAGGTCGTGCGTCTGCGTGATCTCGGCGCGAAGTCCGGTGACGCTCACGCAGCGGCTGGCAACGAGCCGGTCACGGCGACCGTCCGCCCGCCCGGCCTCTTCGCCGGCGTCGTGCGTACGGTCCTGCTCTGTCTTGTGATCCCCGCCGCGATCTGGGACCGGGACCGCAGGGGCATGCACGACGCCGCTGCCGGGACCGCCATCGTCCGGCGCTGAGCCGGTCGCGGCAGGTCAGCGGCCGCGCATGCCCTTGCGGTCGGGACGCACGCGGTACGGGTCGATGCCCTTGGGGACGGGCAGCCGGGCGCCACCCAGAGCACGCAGCCGCTTGGTGATCTCCGCGACCTCCTGCTTGGTGAGGGTCGGCTTGAGCTTCTGCACGGTGCGCGCGAGCTTCGGCAGCGGCACCTGTCCCTCGCCGGTCCCCGCCTGGATGAGGGTCACGGGCACGTTCGGCAGGATGCGCGTGATCTTGCGGCGTTCCGCGTCGAGCAGCTTGGCCGAGCGACTGCCCGGGCCCTCGGCGACGAGCACGATGCCCGCGCGACCGATGCCGCGGAACACCAGGTCCTGCGAGCGCGGGTCGACGGCGACGGGCTCCTCGGGGAAGTCCCAGCCGCGGCGGATCGTGCGCAGCGCCGACAGGGACGCGCCGGGCTGTCCCTCGATCTGGCGGTACGCGGCCTTCTCCGTGCGTCGCGCGAGGATGAACAGCGCCGCCATCGCCGCGAAGGGGATGCCGACGACGAGCAGGTACACGACTTGGTTGACGAGGACGCCGATGAGCAGGGCGAGCGCGAGGGTCCCGACGAACGCCGCGAGGATCCACCAGGTGACGGCGGGTTCGACGCGCCGGGTCATCTGGTACGCCTGCCAGACCTGGTGGTACCACCGGGTCTTCTTCACCTTGGCGGCCTTGGGCGCCGAGCCCTCGGAGGCAGGGGTCGGTGCGGAGGAGCGCTGTCGGGCCATGGGCCAGAAGTCTAGTGGTGCCGGGGTGCCGGTCCGACCCGCAGGTCCCGGGACCCGCAGGGGGCCGGTGCGCCGACGCGTCGACGGCCCGGGGGAGCGGCTCGCCTCAGCGGGCGAGCAGGCTCGAGGCCTCCTGGCGCGCGGTGCGCGCCTCGGCGAGGTGCGCGAGCTGGGCGGGGATCTCCTGGCCGCGGCGGCTCATGGCCTGCCCCCACAGGCGGCCGGCGCGGTACGACGAGCGCACCAGCGGCCCGGACATGACGCCGAGGAAGCCGATGCGCTCGGCCTCCTCGGAGAGGGCGACGAACTCCTCGGGCTTGACCCAGCGGTCGACGGGGTGGTGGCGCACCGAGGGGCGCAGGTACTGGGTGATGGTCAGCAGGTCGCAGCCGGCGTCGTGCAGGTCGACGAGGGCCGCGGCGGCCTCCTCGTACGTCTCGCCCATGCCGAGGATGAGGTTGGACTTCGTGACCAGGCCCGCCTCACGCGCGGCGGTCAGGACGGAGAGCGACCTGTCGTAACGGAAGCCCGGCCGGATCTGCTTGAAGATCCGTGGCACGGTCTCGAGGTTGTGCGCCAGGACCTCGGGGCGGGACGAGAAGACCTCGGCGAGCAGCTCGGGGATCGCGTTGAAGTCCGGGATGAGGAGCTCGACACCGGTGCCGGGGTTCATCGCGTGGATCTGGCGGACCGTCTCGGCGTAGAGCCAGGCGCCGCCGTCGGGCAGGTCGTCGCGCGCGACCCCGGTCACGGTCGAGTAGCGCAGGCCCATGGCCTGGACGGACTCCGCGACCCGTCGGGGCTCGTCGGCGTCGAACGCCGCGGGCTTGCCCGTGTCGATCTGGCAGAAGTCGCAGCGGCGCGTGCACTGGTCGCCGCCGATGAGGAACGTGGCCTCGCGGTCCTCCCAGCACTCGAAGATGTTGGGGCAGCCCGCCTCCTCGCACACCGTGTGCAGGCCCTCGCGCTTCACGAGGCCCTTGAGCTCGGTGTACTCGGGGCCCATCGTGGCGCGGGTCTTGATCCACTCGGGCTTCTTCTCGATGGGCGTCTCGGCGTTGCGGGCCTCGACGCGCAGCATCCGGCGTCCCTCGGGAGCGATCGTCACCGGACCACCCTACGTCAGTCGTCCGACGACCTCGCCCTGGTGGCTCGCGGCCAGGAGCGGTGCGAGCGCGGACCCGAGGTGCCCGGTCAGGAGCGGCTCGACCTCGGCGATCGTGACGTCCCGGGCGAGCTCTGCGGAGAGCGACGTGACGTCGGCGTCCGCGATGCCGCAGGGGACGATGCGCCCGAACGCCCCGAGGTCCGGCGTGCAGTTGAGCGCGAGGCCGTGCATCGTGACACCGCGCGCGACCCGGACGCCGATGGCGGCGACCTTGCGCTCGCGACGAGGGGCGCGGGCCGGGGCCGACGTCCGGGGACCGCCCGCGTCGGGGGCCGTCGCGTCGTCCGCGGGCAGCCAGACGCCGGAGCGGCCCTCGACGCGGGTCGTGGTCAGGCCCACGGCGGCGCAGGTGTCCATGACCGCCTGTTCGAGCGTGCGGACGTACGCGACGACGTCGACGGGCTCGGCGAGCCGGACGATGGGGTAGGCGACGAGCTGGCCGGGGCCGTGCCAGGTGATCTTGCCGCCCCGGTCCACGTCGACGACGGGCGTCCCGTCGAGGGGGCGGTCCCACGTCGCGGTGCGACGTCCGGCCGTGTAGACGTCCTCGTGCTCGACGAGGACGAGCGTGTCCGGCCTGGTGCCCTCCGCGACGTCGGCGTGGATCTCGCGCTGGAGGGCCCACGCCTGCGTGTACTCGACGAGGTGTTCTCCCAGGCCGAGGCGCACGACGTCCATGCCCGGCAGGCTACCTCGGCGCGTCGAGGTCGCCCTCGTCCGGGTCGGTCGCGCGCGGGCGCTCGTGCATCATGACCGCGAGGATCTCGCGTAGCTGGACCACCTGCTCGTCCGTCAGGCCACGGATGCTCATCTGCTCGGCGACGCGTGGATCACCCGCCTCGGCGAGCGCCTCGCGTCCGGCGTCGGTGACGACGACCGCGTGCCGACGGCGGTCGGTCTCGTGGGTGTGCCGCTCGATGTAGCCCGTGCGCTCGAGGCGCGCGAGGATCCGGCTCATGGTCTGCTCCGTCACGCCCGAGGCGATCGCGAGCTGACGCTGCGAGCGTGGGCCGCCCATGAGGAGGTAGAGGACGGGCAGCGACGCGTGGTTGAGGTCCCAGTGGGCGAGGTGCGCGTTCCAGTCCCGCTCGATGCGTCGCGCGACCGCGGAGACGAGCCGGCCCGTGGGCCACTGACCGGTGGGACGCGGCTGCCCGGGCTGCGGGACCGACGGGTCAGGGCGGGCGGGCGCCTGCGGGGCGTCCCGGCCGCCGGCCGACGCGGACGCGGACCCGGGCGCCGGGGGGACGGCCGTCCGATCCGTCGTACGGGCTGACACGGGGCGACCTTTCGCTCGAGGAGTTGTGCGAACAGGCTAGTTGGGCTCATGATACTCAGCATGCTGAGTAAATCGAGATCCGGCCGTGGTGCGCTGCGCGGACTCGCCATCGTGGCACTCCTGCTCGTGTGGCTCACGCTCGCGGGCCTCGGCGGATCGTCCATCGGACGGCTCTCCGAGGTGCAGGAGAACGACACCGCCTCGTTCCTGCCCCAGGGCGCGGAGTCGACCCGCGCGGGTGAGCTCGCACGCGAGTTCAGCGACGACGAGGTCCTGCCCGCCCTGCTCGTCGTCGAGGCCGACGGCGAGCTCGCGCCCGATCAGGTCGGACGGGTGCAGGCGTTCGCCGAGCGCATCGGTCAGATCGAGATCGGCGAGGGCACGACCATCGGGGACCTGCTGCTCGGCCCACCCGTCGCCATCCCGTCGCAGGACGGCCAGGCGATGCTCGTCACGCTGTCGCTCGACGCCGTCCAGGCGAACGAGCAGCTCGGCGAGGAGCGCGTGCTCAACCTCGTCGTCACCGAGCTCCGGACCGCCGCTGCCGACGAGCTCGCCGGCGACGGCCTCTCGGTGTGGGTCACCGGCCCCGCCGGAGCGATCGCCGACCTCGTCGAGGCGTTCGGCGGCATCGACAGCCTGCTGCTGCTCGTCGCGCTCGCCGTCGTCTTCGTGATCCTCGTCCTCGTCTACCGCTCGCCGAGCCTGCCGTTCACCGTCCTGTTCACGTCGCTGTTCGCGCTCGCGGCGGCGGCCCTCGCGGTCTACGAGCTCGCGAAGGCGGGCGCGCTCGTCCTCAACGGGCAGAGCCAGGGCATCCTGTTCATCCTCGTGGTGGGCGCCGCGACCGACTACTCGCTGCTCATCGTCGCCAGGTACCGCGAAGAGCTGAGGCGTGCGGAGTCCCCGTACACCGCCATGGGCCGTGCGCTGCGTGCCTCGGTCGAGCCCGTCGCGGCGAGCGCCGGCACGGTGATCGCGGGCCTCCTGTGCCTCCTGCTCTCCGACCTCAGCTCGAACTCGAGCCTCGGACCCGTCGCCGCCATCGGGATCGCCGCCGCCTTCCTCGCATCCATGACGCTGCTGCCGGCGCTCCTGCTCATCGGCGGACGCTTCGCCCGGTACGTCTTCTGGCCGCGCGTCCCGCGCCCCGTGGACGCCGGGCTCGACACGGCCGGTGGCACCGGTGACGAGACCCTCGAGCACCTCGAGGCGCGGTCCGGTCTCTGGGGGCGCGTGTCCCGGCTGATCGGACGCCACCCACGGCGGGTCTGGCTCGTCACCGCCGGCGTGCTGCTCCTCGCGACCGTCTGGGTACCCACCCTCCAGGCCGACGGGACGAGCGAGACCGACATCTTCCTGACCGAGGTCGAGTCCGTCGCGGGCGAGGAGGTGCTCGCCCAGCACTTCGACGCCGGCCAGGTCCAGCCGATCACGGTCGTCGCGGACGAGGCCGACCTGGACACCGTGGTCGACGCCGCCGCCGGGGTCGACGGCGTCCTGTCCGCCCAGGCCACGACCGAGGCGTCCGCCGCGGGCGGGCCACCCGTCCCGGACGCCCCGCCCCTGGTCGTCGACGGCCGCGTCCTCGTCGAGGTCGTGACCGAGGCGAGCTCGGACAGCCAGGAGGCGACGGTCGTCGTCGAGGACCTGCGGGAGGCCGTGCACGCCGCGGCAGACGGCGCCCTCGTCGGAGGTCCCGCGGCCGAGCGGCTCGACACGCAGATCACGAGCGCCCGAGACCTGCGGGTCATCGTCCCGACGGTGCTCGCCGTGATCCTGATCGTGCTCGTCTTCCTCCTGCGGTCGATCGTGGCGCCCGTCCTCATCGTGATGGCGAACCTGCTCTCGTTCGGCGCGACGCTGGGCATCGGCGCGCTCGTGTTCAACCACGTGCTCGGCTTCCCCGGGGCCGACGCGTCCGTGCCGCTCTACGCGTTCGTGTTCCTCGTCGCGCTCGGCATCGACTACTCGATCTTCCTCATGACACGGGTCCGGGAGGAGTCGTTGCGCCACGGGACGCGTGAGGGGGTGCGCCGAGGCCTGTCCGTGACCGGCGGCGTCATCACGAGCGCCGGCGTGGTCCTCGCCGCGACGTTCGGCGCGCTCGCCGTCCTGCCGCTGCTGTTCCTGGTCCAGCTCGCGTTCCTCGTGGCGCTCGGCGTGCTCATCGACACCCTCGTGGTCCGGACGCTGCTCGTGCCTGGGCTCGTCCACGAGCTGGGTCGGGCATCCTGGTGGCCATGGGCATCGAAGATCGAGGACTGACCCTCCGCGCCGGCGTCGTCGGGTACGGCGACGCCGGGCGCGGGATCCACGCGCGGCTGCTCCGGGAGGTCGGGGCGACCGTGACCGACGTGGTCACGCGCGACCCCGCACGGCGAACGCTCGCCGAGACGGACTGGCCGGGCATCCGGGTCCACGACGACCTCGCCGGGATGCTCGACCACGGTGGGTTCGACGTCGTGGTCGTCGCGTCCCCGACCGGCCGGCACCTCGAGAACGTCCTGACGGCCGTGCCTGCCGGCATCCCCCTCGTCGTGGACAAGCCGCTCGCGCTCGACGAGCCCGGCGCCCGCGCCGCCGTCCTCGCGGCCCAGGAGCACGGGACCCCGCTCACCGTGTTCCAGAACCGTCGCTGGGACACGGAGCAGCTCACGCTCGCGGCCCTGCTCGCGACGGGTGCGCTGGGTGACGTGCACCGCTTCGAGCGACGGTGGGAGCGGTGGCGGCCCGTGCCGAAGGCCCGGTGGCGCGAGAACGCCGTGGGCGACGGCGGCGGGCTGCTCCTCGACCTCGGCTCGCACCTCGTGGACTCCGCCGTCCAGCTCTTCGGCCCCGTCGACAGCGTGCACGCCGAGCTCCGGGCGCTGACCACCCCCACCGAGGACGACGTGTTCCTCGCGCTGCGCCACGCGGGCGGCACCATCAGCCACCTGTGGGCCGGCGGCCTCGTCGGCGCGCCCGGTCCACGCACACGCGTCCTCGGGTCGCGCGGTGCGTTCCTCGTGACCGAGTTCGAGGGGGAGCCCACGCCGTTCGCACCGCTCGCCCCCGGCACCGGGACGGCAGGGTGGCTCGTGCACGGCGACGAGCGTGAGGCGGTGCCGAGCGCAGCCGGCGGGCACGCGGACTTCTACCGCGCGGTCGCCGCATGGGTCACCGGTGGCCCCGTGCCCGTCGACCCGTGGGACGCGGTCCGTACGGCGGCCGTGCTGGACGCGGCGAGGCGCAGCGCGGCGAGCGGGAGCAGCGAGCCCGTCGGCTGACACCGCACCACCTGAGCGATGACCGAGCGCTGCCGGTGCGGCGCGAGGGGCGGCGCGTGCCTGCGCGCGCACGCATCGCCTCCTGTGGACAAGTCCCGGCGCGACGCCCGGGCTGGTGACATGGAGCGGTGGACGAGACGACCGCCCCCGAAGGCCTCGCCGAAGCGCTCGCGGACTCGGGCGTGGTGCTCGCCGGGCCCGTCGGCGCCGGTGCGGGCGGCCCGAGGTGGACCGCGCGGGGCGTGGACGGCAGCCGCTGGACGGTCACCGTCGTCGTGCCCAGGTCGCCGGCGCACTCCGCTGACGTCTCCGCGCGGGCACGCCGGCTCGCGGACGTCGAGCACGCGCACCTGCCTGCGGCCGGTCCCGTGCTCGACCTGTCGGGCGGACGCGTCGTCATGCTCCACGCGCACGTGGACGGCGCGGACCTCCTGGCGCTGAGCGCGGCGCGCGGCCCGTGGCGGCCCGGCGAGGTGGTCACGGTGCTGGTGCCCCTGGCCGACGCCCTCGCGGCGCTCCACGGTGCGGGGCTGACGCACGGTGACGTGTCGCCCGCCAACGTCGTGGTGGCCCCGGACGGCCGTCCCTTCCTCGTCGACCTCCTCTGCGGTGTCGACCCGTACGAGGCGGGCACACCGGGGTTCGCTGCTCCCGAGCGACCACGCGGGGCGCTCCCCGCGGCAGACGTGCACGCGCTCGGCAGGCTCGGCCTGGTGCTCCTCGGCGAGGCCGGGCCCGGGGTCGCCCGCGACCTCGACGACGCCCAGCGGAGCGCGGTGCGGGAGGTGCTCGCCGGCGCGGTCGACCGTGACCCGAGCCGTCGTCCCGACGCGGCGTCCTTCGCGGCGCAGCTCTACGCGGCGTGCCCGCCGGTGCCCGTCGAGATGCCCGAGCCCGGTGCGCTCGCGCGGTGCGCCCTGCGCCGGCTCGCCGACGCGGGCGCCGCGGGCCGGACCGAGCCCCGTGCGTCGCGGACCGCCCGTGCGCGGGGCAGACGGGCGCGACGGCGCCGCGCCCGCCTGCTCACGGCCGCGGCAGCCGGTGCGGTGGGGCTCCTGGGTGTGAGCATCAGCGCGGTCGTCGCTGCCGGGCCCGCGTCGCAGGGCTCGTCGTCGCCCTCCGACGGCGCCGTGGGGCCCGCGCCAGGGGGCGCAGGGGCATCGGGCGGCGTGCTCGTCCTCGCGCCCCTCGACGTGGCTCCGCAGGCCGCCGCGGTCCGCCTCACCTACCGCCACGCGCAGGCTGTGGCGCGCGGCGACGCCGCCCTGCTGCGGGCGGTGACGGAGGCCGGCTCACCTGCGGCGCTGGCCGATGCCCGTCGGATGCCGGAGCTCGCCCGGACCGGGCCGGGCAGCGCGGCCACGGACGGCGGGTCGATGACCGTTCCCGCTCCCGGCGTCACGATCTCCGTCGGTCACGTCGCCCTGCTCCCCGGCCCGGCCCGGGCGCGGCACCGTGTCTCGTCGCCCGCCCTGCCGGGGACCTGCGCGCGCGTACAGCTGTCCGCGGCGCTCGGTCTCAACGTGGCCACCGGCGACGCGGACGTGGCCCCGCCCGCGCCCGATGCCGGTGGCGAGGCTGCTGCGGCGCCGGACGCCGCACCCGTCGTGCTCACGCTGTGCCCGACGCCGACGGGCTGGCGGGTCAGAGAGGTCGCGTCCGCCGGGACGTGACCCAGGCGGCGGCCGACTCCAGGTCCGGGTGCTGGAAGGTGAACCCGGACGAGGTGAGGACCGTCGGCAGCGCGCGCTGCGACGACAGCACGTCGTCGGCGAACTCGCCCAGGACGAGCCTGAGCGCGAACCGGGGCACGTGGACGACGGCGGGGCGGTGCAGCGCACGCGCCACGGCGCCGACCACCTCACCCTGCCGCGCAGGCGCCGGCGCCGTGAGGTTCACCGGCCCCTGGACCTCGGCCGACAGGAGGTGCTCGACGGCGCGCACGTGGTCGCTGAGCGTGATCCAGCTCCACGCGTTGCGCCCGTTGCCGAGGGGCCCGCCGATGCCGAGCCGGAGGAGCGGCAGAAGCCGGCCGAACGAACCTCCGGAGCGGGACATGACGATGCCGGTGCGCAGGTGGGCGACGCGGACACCCGCCTCGGTCGCGGCCTGCGTCGCGCCCTCCCAGACACGGACGACGTCGGCCAGGAAGCCGTCCCCGGGCTCCGACGTCTCGGTGAGGATCTCCTCGCCGCGGTCGCCGTAGTAGCCGATCGCCGACCCCTGGAGGAGGACGCGCGGCCCGTCCTCGACATCGGCGAGGGCGCGGGCCAGGAGCGCCGTCGGGCCGGTGCGTGACCGCAGGATCGTCTCCCGGTAGGCGGCGTCCCAGCGGCGGTCGCCGAGGCCCGCCCCGCCGAGGTTCACGACGGCGTCGACGCCGCGCAGGCTCGCGGGGTCCAGGACGCCCGCGGCCGGGTCCCAGCCGATCTCGCGGGACGAGGACGCGGTTCCGCGGACGAGCCGCCGCACCCGGTGCCCCTGGCGCGCCAGGTGCTCGACGAGCGCCTGCCCGAGGAGGCCGTGCGACCCTGCGACGACGACATGCATGGGGCTCACCGTAGGCCAGGGACGGGACGGGCGAGGCCCGGACCGCGGTGCGGTCCGGGCCTCGCCCCCGTGCGGTACCGGATCAGAGACCGACCTCGGCCTCGAAGTCCGCCTCCTCGATGCGCTTCTTCACCGCCATGAGGTAGCGCGACGCGTCGGCGCCGTCGACGAGGCGGTGGTCGTAGGACAGCGCGAGGTAGCACATGGAGCGGATCGCGATGTACTCGCCGCCGTCCTCGTCCGTGGCGACGACGGGGCGCTTGACGATGGCCCCCGTGCCGAGGATCGCCGATGTCCCACCGGGCACGATGGGCGTGTCGAAGAGCGCACCGCCGGAGCCCGTGTTGGTCACGGTGAACGTGCCGCCGCTGAGCTCGTCGGGTGTGACCTTGTTGTCCCGCGTGCGGGCGGCGAGGTCCGCGATCTTCTTGGCGATCCCGGCGAGGTTCAGGTCTCCGGCGCCGCGGATGACCGGGACCACGAGCCCGCGGTCCGTGTCGACGGCGATGCCGACGTTCTCCTCGCCGTGGTAGGTGATCTGGTTGCCTTCGAGGATCCCGTTGACCTTCGGATGCGCCTTGAGCGCCTCGGTGGCCGCGAGGACGAAGAACGGCAGGAACGTGAGGTTGACGCCCTCGCGCGCCTTGAAGTCGTTCTTCGCCCGGGCCCGGAGGCGGGCGACCTTCGTGACGTCGACCTCGACGACCGTGGTGAGCTGCGCCATCGACTGGAGCGACTCGACCATGCGGGAGGCGATGACCTGCCGCAGGCGGCTGGCCTTCTCGGTGGTGCCACGCAGCGGGGAGACGCTCGCGGCAGCGGGCGCCGCCGGGGTCGAACGCGGGGCGGCGGGTGCGGGGGCAGCCGGGGCCGCCTGCGTGGCGCGGTCGCGCTCGGCCTGCTCGCGGGCCGCCCGCTCCTGCTCCGCCTTGGCCGCGGCCTCGAGGACGTCCTCCTTGCGGATGCGACCGCCCACACCGGTGCCGGTCAGCGCCGAGAGGTCGACGCCCTTCTCGCCCGCGAGCTTGCGGACGAGCGGCGTGAGGTAGCCGCTGCCACCTGCGGCGGGGCCGGCGGCAGGCGCGGGGCTCGCCGCGGGCGTCGGCGCGGGCTGTGCCGGAGCGGACGCCGTCGAGGCGGGCTCCGGCTGCTGCGGCGCGGCGCTCTGCTGCTGGGCCGGTGCGGGTGCCTCCTGGGCCGGCGCTGCCGCCTCCTGGGCGGGGGCGGGCGGCGCCTGCTGCTCGGCGGCCGCCGGTGCGGCCTGTGCGGAGGAGCCGGCGGCGCCGATGCGTGCGAGTGCGGTGCCGACCTCGACGGTCTCGTCCTCCTGGACGAGGATCTCGGTCAGCGTCCCCGCGAACGGGGAGGGGATCTCGGTGTCGACCTTGTCGGTGGACACCTCGAGGAGCGGCTCGTCGACCGCCACGTCGTCGCCCACCTGCTTGAGCCACCGGGTCACGGTGCCCTCGGTCACGCTCTCGCCGAGCGCCGGCATGGTCACGTCCTGCGTCGCACCACCGCCGGCCGCCGACCCGCCTCCCGACGGTGCGGGTGCCGGGGCTTCCGTCGCCTCGGGGGCTGCGGGCGCCTCGGTGACCTCCTCGGGCACCTGTGCGGCCTGCGGCTCGGCGGCGGGCGCGGCGCCGTCGGACGGCTGCTCGGGCTCGGGGGCCTGCGTGGCCTCCTCGGCCGGCACGGCCTGGCCGGCACCGTCTGGCTGGGGGGCCTCGCCTGCGGCGCCGATGCGCGCCAGGGCGGTGCCGACCTCGACGGTCTCGTCCTCCTGGACGAGGATCTCGGTCAGCGTCCCCGCGAACGGGGAGGGGATCTCGGTGTCGACCTTGTCGGTGGACACCTCGAGGAGCGGCTCGTCGACCGCCACCTCGTCGCCCACCTGCTTGAGCCACCGGGTCACGGTGCCCTCGGTCACGCTCTCGCCGAGGGCGGGCATCAGCACGGAGTCAGACATGACCTCGCGTCTCCTTCGATGGGGGTCAGTTGTGGGCGTGCAGCGGCTTGCCGGCGAGGGCCATGAAGGCCTCTCCGAGAGCCTCGTTCTGGGTGGGGTGCGCGTGGACGAGCGAGGCGACGTCCTCCGGGTACGCCTCCCAGTTCACGATGAGCTGCCCCTCGGCGATGAGCTCGCCGACACGGGCACCGATCATGTGGACGCCCACGACGGGGCCGTCCTTCTGCCGGACGAGCTTGACGAACCCGGTGGTCGCCAGGATCTTGCTCTTGCCGTTGCCCGCGAGGTTGTACTCGAGGGTCTCGACGCCGTCCGCCCCGTGGATCTCCTTGGCCTTCGCCTCGGTGAGCCCGACGGACGCGACCTCGGGCTCCGAGTAGGTCACCCGGGGGATGCCCGACTCGATGATCGGCGCGGGCTCGAGCCCGGCGATCTGCTCGGCGACGAAGACGCCCTGGGCGAACCCGCGGTGGGCGAGCTGGAGGCCGGGGACGATGTCACCGACCGCGTAGATCGAGCCGACGCCGGTGCGCAGGCGCTCGTCGGTCAGCACGAACCCGCGCTCCATGCGCAGGCCCTGCTCCTCGTAGCCGAGGCCCTCCGTGCGGGGGCCGCGGCCGACGGCGACGAGCAGCAGGTCGGCGTCGAACGTCTTGCCGTTCTCCAGCGTGACGTGCACGCCGGCGTCGTCCTGCGTCGCGCCCTGGAAGCGGACACCCGTCGAGAACGCGATGCCGCGCTTGCGGTACGCGCGCTCGAACGCCTTGCTCAGGGCCTCGTCCTCGTTGGGGACGAGGTGGGGGAGCGCCTCGATGATCGTGACGTCCACGCCGAACGACTTCCACACGCTCGCGAACTCGGAGCCGATGACGCCGCCGCCGAGCACGATCGCGGACGAGGGCACGTGGTCCAGGGTCAGTGCCTGGTCCGACGTCATGATCCGGCCGCCGATCTCGAGGCCGGGCAGGGACCGCGCGTAGGAGCCGGTCGCCAGGACGACGTTGCGGCCGGTGTACCGCTGGCCGTCGACCTCGACGGTGTCGGCGGACACGAGGCGGCCGTAGCCCTCGACGTACGTGATGCCGTGGGCCTTGATGAGGCCCTGCAGGCCCTTGTAGAGGCCCGAGATCACGCCGTCCTTGTAGGAGTGGACGCCCGCCATGTCGATGCCCTCGAGCGAGGCCTTGACGCCGAACCGCTCGCTCTCGCGCGCCGAGTCGGCGAGCTCGGCGGCGTGCAGCAGCGCCTTGGTGGGGATGCACCCGTAGTGCAGGCACGTCCCGCCGACCTTGTCGGCCTCGATGAGCGCGACGCTCAGCCCCAGCTCGGTGGCGCGCAGGGCGGTGGCGTAGCCGCCGCTCCCTCCGCCCAGGACCACGATGTCGAAGACGGTGGGGCTGTCAGCCACGATCAGACTCTCCTCGGACGCAGACGGCGGGTCTCGATGTCCCGGCCATCTTGTCACCACCTGCGCGCAAGGGTGAACCGGAGGAACCGGGGTCGCGAACCGGTGCGGGACGCATGCACGACATAGTCATCCTATGTCTTGCGGTCACCTTACTCTTTCTCCATGGCACTGTTCAGGCGGAGACGGGTGGCCGACGGCGCGCCCGTCCCGACGAGCCGCGAGGCCGCCGCAGCGACCATGGCGCACCTGACCGACTTCGCGCGGACCCGGGTCGGCGTCGAGGCCTACGTCGAGCCGGTGACCAACGTGACGCAGACGACGATGGTCCTCATCGCGACCACGGGGGAGTGGACCCGCCGGCGGGTGCCCGACGCGCGCGCGGCCCGCCGCATCGCGCAGGAGCTCGCGATCCCGGTCTACGACGTGCAGCTCACGGGCTACCCGCAGCGCATGCGGGACTGGAACAGCCGGCAGCGGCGCGGCCGCGCCTGAGACGTCGGGCGAGGCCGCGACCGAGAGGTCGCCGCGGCCACGCCCGAGAGGTCGGGCGTGGCCGCGCCGGACGCGTCAGCGCGTCGCGTACGACTCGAGGAGCTGAAGGAGCGTCCGGACGCCGACGCCGGTGCCACCCACCGGCGTGTAGTCGTGCGCGCCGCCCTCGTTGAACGACGGCCCGGCGATGTCGAGGTGCGCCCACGGCGTGCTGCCGACGAACTCCTGGAGGAAGAGGCCCGCGACGAGCATGCCGCCGAACCGGTCGCCGATGTTCGCCAGGTCCGCGACCTGCGACTTGAGGCTCGCGCGCAGCTCGGTCGGCAGGGGCATGGGCCAGAACTGCTCGCCCGAGCGGCCCGCCGCCTCCACGACCGCACCGCGCACGTCCTCGGAGCCCATCACGGCCGACACGCGCGACCCGAGCGCGACCATCTGGGCGCCCGTGAGCGTCGCGATGTCCACCACGGCGTCGGGCTTCTCCTCGCACGCGGCGACGAGCCCGTCGGCGAGTACGAGGCGGCCCTCCGCGTCGGTGTTGAGCACCTCGACGGTCGTCCCGCCGCGCTGCGTGATCACGTCCGACGGGCGCTGCGCCGTGCCCGACGGCATGTTCTCGGCGAGGCACAGCCAGCCGGTGACCTTGACCGGCAGCTCGAGCGCGGCGGCGGCGACGACGGTGTGCAGCACGGCCGCGGCACCCGCCATGTCCGACTTCATCGTCTCCATGCCCTTCGCGGGCTTGATCGACAGACCGCCCGAGTCGAACGTGATGCCCTTGCCGACGAGCGCGACGGACTGCACGGGGCGCGACGGCGCCCAGGTCAGCTTCACGAGGCGGGGCGGCCGGGACGACCCCTGCCCGACGGCGACCAGGCCGCCGTAGCCGCCGGCGGCCAGCGCCTTCTCGTCGAGCACGTTGACCTTGACCTTGGTGCCCTTGACCGCAGCTCGCGCGGCGTCGGCGAACGCCGCGGGGAACAGGTCGAGCGGCGAGGCGTTGACCAGGTCGCGCACGCGGTGGACGGCGTCGGCGAGAACCGTCGCGCGGGCGACCGCGCGCTTGGCGGCGTTGTCGCGCGCACGGGCCGTGACGAGCTCGATCGTCTCGGCCGGGCGGTCGGTCTCGGGCGTCTCGCGGTAGCGCGTGTACTCGTAGGCGCCGAGGAGGGCGCCCTCCGCGACGGCGGCGACCTGCTCGGCGTCCTTTGCGGGCAGCGCCAGGCCGATCGACCGCACGCCCGTCAGCTGGCGTGTCGCGGAGCCCGCGGCGCGGCGGAGCGTCTCGTGGTCCAGGGCACCCGACTGCTCGCCGACGCCCACGAGGGCGATCACGGGGGCGGCCACGTGGCCCGCCGAGGGCACGCGGTGCACGGTGCCGGTCTCGCCCGTGATGCCCAGGCCCCGCGCACCGCGCGCCAGGAGGGAGCGGAGCTCGCTGGGCAGTGCGTCGTCGTCGAGCAGCCGGGGGCCGCCCGTCCCGGGGGCGACAGCGACGACGAGCACGTCGACGGCGATGCGGGCAGGGTCCTTGAGCGTCAGGGTCAGCGTGGCCATCCGTCGATGCTATCGGCGCCCGCTGGTGCTCCTGTCCGTGCGGTCCCGTCGTCGGCCGTATCCTCGACGCCGTGTGGACGCCCCTCGCTGCCGTGGTCGCGCTGCTCGGCGTCGGCCTCGCGGGATGGGCCGGGTGGCGTGCGGCCACGGACCGGCCCGTCATCCTCAAGCAGCTCCTCGCGGGTGGCGTGGTCGAGGCCGTCCTCCTCGTCGAGCTCGTGGTCGCGGCCGTCTCGAGCCTGCGGGGCGACGGCCCGGCGGACGCCGCGACGTTCTGGGGGTACGCCGCCACGACCCTGTTCGTCCTGCCCGTCGCCGCCGCGTGGGCGTTCGCCGAACGCTCCCGGTGGAGCTCGGTGGTGCTGGTCGTCGCCGCGCTGACCGTGTCGTTCCTCCAGCTCCGCATGGTCCAGGTCTGGACGGGCGTGTGAGCGGGCCCCCGGCCGGTGCCGCGACGACCGCGACGGGACCCGGTCGGGTCCTGGTGGCCGTGTACGGCGTCCTCGCGGTGGCCGCGACGTTCCGGTCGGCCGTGCAGATCCTGCGTGACCTCGACGACGCCCCGCTGGCCTACCTGCTCTCGGGTGTCGCGGCGCTCGTCTACCTCGTGGCGACGGTGGCGCTCGCGCGCGGCACGGGCACCTGGCGTCCCGTGGCGTGGGTCGCGGTGTCGCTCGAGGCGGTGGGTGTCCTCGCCGTCGGCACGCTGTCGGTCGCCGCGCCCGCGTTGTTCGCCGACGCGACCGTGTGGTCGGGCTACGGCTCGGGGTACGGCTACGTCCCGCTCGTCCTGCCCTTCCTCGGGCTCGCGTGGCTGCGCCGGACGGGGCGTGGACGGACCCCCACGGGCCCGACGCCGCAGCGATAGGTTGGCGGGCGTGTACCGGCTGCTCTTCAACCAGGTCTTCCGCCGCCTCGACCCGGAGCTGGCCCACGCGATCGCGTTCCGCGGGATCCGCATCGCCGCGGCGACGCCGGCGCTGGGCGCTGCGATCCGTCGGGTGCTCGCACCCCGGGGGCGCCCACCGGTGCGCGTCCTCGGCCTGACGTTCCCCGCGCCGTTCGGCCTCGCGGCGGGGTTCGACAAGCACGCGGTGGGCATCCGGGGGCTGACGATGCTCGGGTTCGGCTTCGTCGAGATCGGCACGATCACGGCGCGCCCCCAGCCGGGCAACGAGCGGCCGAGGCTGTGGCGTGTCCTGGACCTGCGCGCGGTGCGCAACAGGATGGGCTTCAACAACGAGGGCGCGGAGGCGGTCGCGGCGCGTCTGCGGCGCGTCCGGGCGACGGCGTGGGGCAGGTCGGCCGTCGTCGGCGTGAACATCGGCAAGACGAAGACGACGCCGGCGGACGAGGCGGCGCAGGACTACGCGTTCAGCGCCCGGCACCTCGCCCCGTACGCCGACTACCTCGTCGTCAACGTGTCGTCCCCGAACACCCCGGGGCTCCGTTCCCTGCAGGACGTCGAGCTGCTGCGGCCGATCCTCGTCGCCGTCCGTGAGGCCGCCGACGCCGTGACGGTCGACGCCGGCCGGGGGGGACCGGGTCACCCGGGCGGGCCCGTCGTCTCCCGCGCCCGCGTCCCGCTGCTGGTCAAGATCGCACCGGACCTGGCGGACGACGACGTCGACGCGGTCGCGGACCTGGTGACCGAGCTCGGCCTCGAGGGCGTGGTCGCGGTGAACACGACGATCGCGCACGACTTCGGCGAGGGCGGGCTGTCCGGCCCGCCGCTGCTGGGCCGGGGTCTCGAGGTGGTCCGGCGCCTGCGCGCACGGCTCCCGCAGGACGCCGTGATCATGGGCGTCGGGGGCATCACCACCGTCGCGGACGCGCTCGCCTACCGCGACGCCGGCGCCGACCTGGTCCAGGGCTACACGGGCTTCATCTACGAGGGACCGTTCTGGGCGTCGCGTCTCAACCGCGCCCTGGCCGGCAGCGTGTGGCAGCGCGAGGTCGTCGCATGAGCCGCGTGCAGTGGGCATGGCAGTTCACGGACGCCGAGGACGAGGTGCTCGACCGGCCTCTGAGCCCTGCGTTCACCAACCGGTTCGACGCCGAGTCCTGGATCGGCGAGCAGTGGCGACATCTCGCGGAGCAGGGCGTCGCCGCAGCCCAGCTCACGCAGCAGGGCACGCCCGTCGGCCCGCCCCTGCCGCTGCGCGCGGCCTGACGCGCTCAGACGACCGCGCCCGCGCCGACGAACGGTGGTGCCGGGACGGTGAGCTCCGTGGGGTCGTCCGCTGCCGCCGGCATGCCGGCGTCGGCCGTCGGCCCGCTCTCGCCGTGACGCGTCCCGCGCGCTCCACCCGCCGCGGGGGCGTCGTCGGGCGCGACCGCTGCCCACGCCGTCGCGAGCCGGCTCACGCCCTGCTCGAGGTCCTCGACCGGGAGGCAGAACGGCAGGCGCAGGCGCGACTCGAACGAGCCGTCGACGCCGAAGATCGGGCCGGGGACGGTGCGGACCCCGTACCTGGGTGCGACCGCGGCGAGCGCTGACGAGACGGGCGCGCCGAGGTCGACCCACAGGCAGAGGCCGCCGGCGGGCACCGTCACGCGCCACGGGACCTCGCGCGTGAGCGCCGCGACGAGCGCGTCGCGGCGCTCACGGAGCTCGGCCCGCCTGGTCGCCAGCACCTGGTCCTCGACCTCGAGCAGCTCGACGAGCACGAGTTGGTCGAGCAGCGCCGTGCTGATGTCGTGGTGGGCGCGCTCGGCCGCGAGCCGCGCGACCAGGTCACGGTGGCCGCGGATCCAGCCGACGCGCAGCCCGCCCCAGAAGGTCTTCGACGCCGATCCGACGGTGACCAGCGTCGCGCGGGTGACGGGGCCGGTGAAGCTGCTCGGTGCCGGGCCGTCGAGGGTCAGATCGGTCAGCGTCTCGTCGCCGACCACGAGCGTCCGGTGCTTCTCGGCCAGCCGTCGCACGCGCTCCCGGGCGTCCTCGTCGAGGCTCGTCCCCGTCGGGTTGTGGTGGTCCGGGGTCAGGTGCACGAGGCGTGGCGCGGTCTGCCGCACGGCGGACTCGAGCAGGTCGACGTCGACTCCGTGGGCTCCCACGGGCACCGGGACGGGACGCGCGCTCACGGCGCGGACGGCGCCGATGGTGTTGGGGTAGGTGGGGTGCTCGAGCACGATCCGGTCGCCCGGGCCGGCGAGCGTGCCTGTCAGGAGGCTGAGCGCAGGCTGGGCGCCGCTCGTGACGAGGATCTCGTCGGGCCGTGTCGGGGTCCCTCGGCGCGTGTAGCGCTCGGCGAGGGCGGCGCGCAGCGCCGGCAGGCCCAGGTAGGTGTACCCCGTCCCGGACAGGTGCCGGGGGAGGGCCTCGAGCGCGCGCACCGAGGCGTGGTGCAGCTCGGTCGGGGCCGACGGCGCGGCCATGGTCAGGTCGACGAGGCGGCCCGGGCCGCCCGCGTCGTCGTCTGACTCGTCCGCGACGAGGGCGCCGACCTGGTGCCGGCGCCCGCCCGGGAGGGTGGTGACGCTCCCGGAGCCGCGGCGGGTGACGAGGAAGCCGAGCTCACGCAGCCGCTGGTAGGCGGCCGACGTGGTGGTGCGGGAGACGCCGAGGGCGGCGGCGAGGTCGCGCTCGCTCGGCATACGGCTCCACAGGGGCAGGGTCCCGTCCAGCACGCACCTGCGCAGACCGTCGGCGAGGGCGACGTAGCCGGGGCCGGGGAGAGACCAACGGCCGAGGATCCGGGCGACGGTGGCCGCGCCGACGTGGCGTTCGGCGGGGGAGGCGCTGGGCATCGGGCCACTCTCCCGGGATTGGCTATGGATCGCAAGGCCACTTCCGGCCAGGGTGCGTGTCATGGATCTCTTGGTGGTTCTCGCCCTGGTCGGCCTCGTCCACCTCGTGCGGTGCACGGTGCGCACCGTCCGGGCCGACGGGCTGGGTGAGCGCCCCGCAGTGCGCGCCGGTCGAGGAGCCCTGGCACCTGTCGAGGGTGCGGACTGGGCGCTCGGCACCGTCCTGGAGCCCGTACGGTGAGCCGGATGGGCCGGATGGGCGAGGTGACCGAGGGCGCCGGACGCCGCGCGCCCGCTCGGCCGCTGCGGCGGGGCGTGCAGCTCATGGCCGGGCTCGTGCTCTACGCGGCGTCCATCGCGGCGCTCGTCCACGCGGGACTCGGGAACATGCCGTGGGACGTGCTCAGCCAGGGCCTGTCCCACCGGCTGGGCTGGTCGTTCGGCACCGTGACGATCGTGCTGAGCGTCCTCGTGCTCGGGTGCTGGATCCCGCTACGACAGCGCCCCGGCGTCGGCACCGTGCTGAACGTCCTGGTGATCGGGCTCCTCGTCGACCCGTTCCTCGCGCTGCTCGGCAGGCTCGGGACGCCGCCGCTCGGCGTGGCCGTCGCGCTCACCGCCGCCGGCATCGTCCTCAACGGTCTCGCGACCGCCCTCTACATCGGCACGCGGCTCGGCCCGGGCCCGCGTGACGGCCTGATGACAGGGCTCGTGTCCCGCACCGGGTGGTCGGTGCGGCTCGTGCGGTCCGGGATCGAGGTCGTGGTCGTGGCCGTCGGCTGGGTCCTCGGCGGGACCGTGGGCCTCGGGACGCTCGCGTACGCCGTCGGGATCGGCCCGCTCGTGCACGTCCTGCTGCCGCGCTTCACCGTCCCGCTCGAGCGCACGACGACCGGCGCGGGCGCCGGCACGGACGGGCCCGGCGGCGATCGCACCGGTGAGCACGTCGCGGAGCGCCGGGCGGTCGAGGCAGGCTGAGCCTGCGCTGAGACGACGCCGGCCGGGTCCCCGTGCAGGGACCCGGCCGGCGCGGACGTCAGGCGCGCCCGTCGGTCAGACGGCGCGCTTCTGGGGTGCCGTCTGAGCCGTGCGTGCGGGGTCGCGCTCGACGACGCCGCCGAGGACCTCGTCGATCCGCGCCATGAGCTCGGCCGGGATCTCGACGCCGGACGCCTTGACGTTCTCGGCGACCTGCTCGGGGCGAGAGGCGCCGATGATCGCCGCGGCGACGTTGTCGTTCTGGAGCACCCAGGCGACGGCGAGCTGCGCCATCGAGAGCCCCAGCTCCTCGGCGACCGGGGCGAGGCCCTGGACGGCCGTGAGCACGTCATCGTTCATGAAGCGCCCGATCATCTGGGCGCCGCCCTTCTCGTCCGTCGCGCGCGAGCCGGCCGGGGGCTGCTCGCCGGGCCGGTACTTGCCGGTCAGGACGCCCTGGGCGACGGGGGACCAGACGATCTGCGACAGGCCCAGCTCGGCCGACGTCGGGACGACCTCGCCCTCGATGACCCGCCACAGCATCGAGTACTGGGGCTGGTTCGAGATGAGCTGGAAGCCGAGCTCCTTGGACAGTGCGTGCCCCGCCCGGATCTGGTCCGCGGTCCACTCGGAGACGCCGATGTACAGCGCCTTGCCCTGCCGCACGACGTCGGCGAACGCCTGCATCGTCTCCTCGAGAGGCGTCTCGGTGTCGAACCGGTGGGCCTGGTAGAGGTCGACGTAGTCGGTCTTCAGGCGCCCGAGCGAGGCGTTGATCGACTCCATGATGTGCTTGCGCGACAGGCCGGTGTCGTTCGGGCCCTTGGGGCCGGTGGGCCAGTACACCTTGGTGAAGATCTCGAGGGACTCGCGTCGTCGGCCCACCAGGGCCTCGCCGAGGACGGACTCGGCGACGGTGTTCGCGTACACGTCGGCCGTGTCGAAGGTGGTGATGCCCTGGTCGAGCGCGGCGTGGACGCACGCCGTGGCGGCGTCGTTCTCGACCTGGGAGCCGTGGGTGAGCCAGTTGCCGTAGGCGATCTCGGAGATCTTCAGACCGCTGTTGCCGAGGTATCGGTGCTTCATGAGTCGAGCCTATCCCCGCCGGACGAATCGGTTCGACCCAGGGGTGGGCGCGCTTCGGCCACCGCCGCAGCGCCCGCGGAGGCGCTGGCTCAGGAAGGGAACTGGCCTCGCGTGACCTGCGGGCGGGGCAGGCGCGAGCGGCGAATCTGGTAGGCCCGGAGCACGCCGTACATGAGCACCCCGCGGGGCACCGTGCCGAACTTCGCAGTCACGCCCTTCTTGATCCTGCGGGCGAGGAGGAACCCGTCGACGACCGTGACGAGCACCACCGTGTAGAGGATCCCGATGACGACCAGGCCGGCCTGGAGGTTGCCCTGCGTCAGGAACGTCGCGAGGACCAGGGCGATCGAGATCGGCAGGAAGTACTCGCCGAGGTTCCGCCGCGCGTCGACGAGGTCGCGAACCCAGCGCCGGACCGGCCCCTTGTCGCGTGCGGGCAGGTAGCGCTCGTCGCCCGTCTGCATCGCCTGGAACTCGCGGTCGCGGGCCTCTTTGGCGGCCGCGCGCTGGGAGCGGGCCGCGACCTTGCGGTCGGCCGGGACGAGGGGGCGCTTGCGTGCAGCCTCGGCCTCGCTGCGCTTGGGCGTCGGCCGGCCCTTGCCACCGGGGTGCGTCGAGCCCTGCGGCGGGGCAGCAGGGGTGCCCGACGTGGGCTCGGACGTCGACCGGTTGCGGGAGAACACGTGCTCAGGGTAGTCGAGCGCACGAGTAGGTTGGACTGCCGTGAGCGACCTCCACGAGAACCTGACCAGCGACCCCACCGACGCAGACGTGGTGACGCGTCTGCGCGACCGCGTGTCCGCGGCCTTCCCGGGCCTGCGCGCCGACCTGGAGGCGCTCGTGCGCATCCCCAGCGTGTCGAGCCCCGCGTACGACCAGGCGCACGTCGCTGCGAGCGCCGACGCGGTGGCCGCGCTGCTGCGGGGCGCGGGCATGCCCGACGTCCAGGTGCTCACGGTGTCCAGGCCCGACGGCGTCGTCGGCCGGCCCGCCGTCGTCGCCCGCAGGCCCGCGCCGCAGGGTGCGCCGACGGTCCTGCTCTACGCGCACCACGACGTCCAGCCCCCGGGGGCCGACGCGACCTGGAGCACCCCGCCCTTCGAGCCCACCGAGCGCGACGGTCGCCTGTACGGGCGCGGCGCGGCCGACGACAAGGCGGGCGTCGTGGCGCACGTCGGCGCCCTGCGTGTGCTGGGTGACGAGCTCGGCGTCGGCGTCACCGTGTTCGTCGAGGGCGAGGAGGAGATCGGGTCCCCGACCTTCGTCGACTTCCTGACCCGGTACCGGGACCTGCTGGCCGCGGACGTCATCGTCGTCGCCGACTCCTCGAACTGGCGGGTCGGCGTGCCGGCCCTCACCACGAGCCTGCGGGGTCTCGTCGACTGCGAGGTCGAGGTGGCCGTGCTCGACCACGCGGTGCACTCGGGCATGTTCGGCGGCCCCATCCTCGACGCCCCGACGCTGCTCGCACGCCTGATCGCCACGCTGCACGACGACGCGGGGGACGTCGCGGTCGCCGGGCTCGTGACGGTCGACGAGCCGGCCGTCGACTACGACGAGGCCGACCTCAGGGCTGACGCCTCCGTCCTGCCCGGTGTCCGGCTCGCGGGGACCGGGACCCTCACGGGACGCCTGTGGACCAAGCCCGCCCTGTCGGTGATCGGGTTCGACGCCACGTCCGTCGAGCACTCGTCCAACACGATCGCGCCGTCGGCCCGCGCGAAGCTCTCCCTGCGCATCCCGCCCGGGCAGGACCCGGCGGAGGCCGCGCTCGCCCTGCGCGCGCACCTCGAGGGGAACGCGCCCTTCGGTGCGCGCGTGACCGTGACGGACGGCGAGCTCGGCAAGCCGTTCCAGGCGCCGGTCGACTCGGCTGCGATGCGGACCGCCCGCCGCGCGTTCGCCGACGCGTGGGGCACGGAGCCGGTGGACATCGGTGTCGGCGGGTCGATCCCGTTCATCGCCGACCTGCTCGACGTGTTCCCCGACGCGGCGATCCTCGTGACCGGCGTCGAGGACCCTGACTCGCGCGCGCACAGCGGCGACGAGTCGGTCCACCTGGCCGAGCTCGAGAAGGTCGTGCTCGCGGAGGCCCTGCTCCTGGCGCGCCTCGGCGGCTAGGTCGGCTCGGCGCTCGACGCTCGACGGGTGGTGCGCGGCGCGCTGCGGTGATGGGCGGTGGTCGGACTCCTCAGTCCGGGTCGCGGTGGGCGACGTCGAGCGCCGCCGCCCACGCGGCGACGTCGGGCGGGAGGTCCGGGCTGGGCTCGCCGTGGCCGAGCAGCGCAGCCACGCGCGGTGCGGCGATGCGGTCGCCCGAGCGGGACAGGAACCGCCCGGCGACGATCGCGCGCGCGACCAGGTGGCCCCCGCGCGTGAACACCTGCTCGAGGTACACGACGCGCTCGTCCCAGCCGAGCACCCGGCTCGCGATCTCGAACCTCTCGCCGAGGCGCAGGGAGCGTCGGTACTTGACGGTCGAGGCGGCGACCACGGGGTACCACCGCTCGGTGCGCAGCGTGGGCAGCGCCCCGAGGTCCGCGAGGAGGTTGGTGCGGGCCACGTCCATCATCTGCAGGTAGACGCCGTTGTTGACGTGCAGGTAGAGGTCGAGGTCCGCGGGTGTGACGCGCAGCGCGGTCACGGACACGTCGAGCAGGCCACGGCCCGGCACGGGGCGTCGCGGGAACGTCGCGGCCAGGGCGAGCTGGATCTGGCGGGTCACGCTCGGAGGCTACCCGTGCCCCCGCGGTGACCGCGCGATGCCGGGCACCGGGCTGCCGCGCCCGGTCAGACGGGCGGAGCGGGGTCGTACTGCACGGCGCGCCGCACGTCCCGCGCCGCCTGCGGCGACTCGAGCCGGGCGACGAGGTGCAGTGCCATGTCGATGCCGGCCGAGACGCCGGCGGATGTGACGACGTCGCCGTCGTCGACGAACCGGGCCTCGGTGTCCGCCAGGATGCTCGGGTCCAGGGCGGCGAGCTCGTCGAACGCGCCCCAGTGGGTCGTCGCGGGTCGCCCGGCGAGCAGGCCCGCCGCGGCGTACACGAGCGCACCCGTGCACACGCTCGTCATGAGGGGCACCTGGTGGCGCATGGTGCGCACCCAGGCGAGGTGCTCGGGGTCCTTGGACAGGGTGCGGGTGCCACGCCCTCCGGGGTAGACGAGCACGTGCAGCGGCCCGACGTCGTCGGCCGAGCGGTCGGGGACGACCCGCAGGCCCTTGGCCAGCCGCACGCCCGCGCCGTCCGCGGAGAAGGTCAGGACCTCGGGGTGCAGGGCCGAGAGCGCCGCCCAGGCGGTGAGGATCTCCCACGGACCGACGACGTCGAGCTCCTCCGCGTCGTCGAACACGTACACGCCCAGACGCAGGGGGCTTGCGGTGGCCATGGGTGAACCGTCCTCTCGGGACCCGGCTCCGTCAGAGACCGGGCAGGGCCAGCATCTGGTCGAGCGCGACGCGCGCCCAGTGGGCGTCGTCGGCGTCGACGACGATGCGGTTGGGCACGCGACCGTCGAGCAGCGACTCGAGGGTCCACACCAGGTGGGGCAGGTCGATCCGGTTCATCGTCGAGCAGAAGCAGACCGTCGAGTCGAGGTAGTGCACGGACAGCTCCGGGTGCGTCGCCGCGAGCCGCCGCACGAGGTTGAGCTCGGTGCCGATCGCCCACGACGAGCCCGGCTCCGCGGCGTCGAGCGCACGGATGATGAACTCCGTCGAGCCGACGAGGTCCGCCGCCGTCACGACCTCGTGCCTGCACTCGGGATGGACGAGCACGTTGACGCCCGGCACGGCCGCACGCACGTCGGCGACGTTCTGGGCGGAGAACCGGCCGTGGACCGAGCAGTGGCCGCGCCACAGGATCATGCGGGCGTCGGCGAGCTGCGCCGCGCTCAGGCCGCCGCCGGGCTTGCGCGGGTCGTAGACGACGCAGTCGTCGAGGCTCAGGCCGAGCTGCTGCACCGCGGTGTTGCGGCCCAGGTGCTGGTCCGGCATGAAGAGCACCTTGCCGTCGCCGTCGGCGCCCCCGACACGGTCGAACGCCCACCGGAGCGCGACCTGCGCGTTCGACGACGTGCACACGGTGCCGCCGTGCCGGCCTGTGAACGCCTTGATCGCCGCTGTCGAGTTCATGTACGTCACGGGGACGGTGCGGTCCGCGACCCCGGCGTCCGTCAGCACGTCCCACGCCTCCTCGACCTGGCCGATGGCGGCCATGTCCGCCATGGAGCAGCCGGCGGCGAGGTCGGGCAGGACGACGGCCTGGGCGTCGGACGTCAGGATGTCCGCCGACTCGGCCATGAAGTGCACGCCGCAGAAGACGACGAACTCCGCGTCAGGCCGGGCGGCGGCCTCGCGCGCGAGCTTGAACGAGTCGCCCGTCACGTCCGCGAACGCGATGACCTCGTCGCGCTGGTAGTGGTGCCCGAGGACGAAGACCCGGTCGCCGAGCGCCTCGCGTGCGGCGCGGGCCCGGGCGACGAGGTCCGGGTCGCTCGCCGCGGGCAGGGCGCCGACGCACTCGACGCCGCGCTCCGACTGCAGGTCCGAGCCCTGGCCCAGCAGGAGCAGAGCCCCGGAGGGCGCCGGCTCGCTGAACGTCGGCATGGCGGGGGTCGCGGTGCTCACAGGCCAGATCTTCCCACAGCGGCCCGACGAGAGACCTGCGGCAGGATGGCCCGGTGCGCATCCTCGTGGCCCCCGACTGCTTCACCGGAACGCTGAGCGCTGGGCAGGCCGCGCAGGCGCTCGCGGACGGGTGGCGGACCGGTGCACCGCACGACGACGTCCGGGTGCTCCCGCTCGCCGACGGCGGGCCCGGGTTCGTCGACGCCGTCCACGCGGGGCTCGGCGGGGATCTGGTCCCGGTCACGGTCACGGGGCCGCTGGGGGAGCCGGTCCCCGCCGTCATGCTCGTGGTGCATGGCTCCGCGGGCCCGGTCGTCTACCTCGAGGCCGCCCAGGCGCTGGGGCTGCACCTCGTCCCGCCCGAGCGGAGGGACCCGACGCGCACCTCCTCGGTCGGTCTCGGCGAGCTCCTGCGTGCCGCGCTCACGGTGACGCCGCACCGGGTGGTCGTGGGGCTGGGGGGCTCGGCGACCAACGACGGCGGGGCGGGCATGCTCGCCGGCCTGGGGCTGGACCCCGTCCTCGCGCGCGGGGGCGGGGCTCTCGCGTCCGCGCGCCCCGCTGACCTCGCCGGGCTCCCGGAGCTGCGGGCCGAGCTCGCCGGCGTCGACCTCGTGGCGGCGTGCGACGTCGACGTGCCGCTGCTCGGGCTGCACGGCGCGAGCGCGGGCTTCGCCGCCCAGAAGGGCGCCGACCCGCAGCAGGCGCAGGACCTGGAGCGGGCCCTCGGGCAGCTCGCGCACGTGGCCGGCGAGGTCCTCGCGGCGCAGGTGCCGGCGCGGCCCTCGCTCCTCGCCGGTGCGCCGGCGGGCGGAGCACGGGTCGACGTCCGTGAGCTCGCCCAGCTGCCCGGGGCGGGCGCGGCCGGCGGGACGGGGTTCGGGCTCGCGCTCCTGGGCGGGCGCGTGCTCTCGGGCGCGCAGGTCGTGGCGGACGCCGTCGGCCTGGCCGACGCCGTCGCGGCGGCCGAGCTCGTGGTGACCGGGGAGGGGACGCTGGACTGGCAGTCGCTGCACGGGAAGGTCGTGGCGGCGGTCGCCCGGCAGGGCATGGCGCTGGGGGTTCCGGTCGTCGCGATCGCAGGCCAGGCGTTCCTGGGCCGGCGTGAGTGGGCCGCGGCCGGCCTCGCGGGCGTGTACGCCGTCGCCGAGCGACCGGACGAGGTCGAGGCGGCGCTCGCGGACCCGGGCGGGACCCTGGCCGCACGCGCCGCGCGCGTGGCGCGGACGTGGTCCCGGTGACGACGTACCCTGGACGGGAACACCGGCCTGCCGCACGCTGTTGTCATCCGAGACAGCGCACTGCATGCCCCCGGATCCCTGCGGAGACACCATGAGCGAGACCACCCAGACCGCGACGCACGGCGTCGAGCTGACCGACGTCGCGGCCGGCAAGGTCCGTGCCCTGCTGGAGCAGGAGGGCCGCGACGACCTGCGCCTGCGCGTCGCCGTCCAGCCCGGCGGCTGCTCGGGCCTCATCTACCAGCTCTACTTCGACGAGCGGGTCCTCGACGGCGACGCGATCCGTGACTACGACGGCGTCGAGGTCGTCGTGGACCGTATGAGCGTCCCGTACCTCGAGGGCGCGACCATCGACTTCGCGGACACGATCGAGAAGCAGGGCTTCACGATCGACAACCCCAACGCGGGCTCCTCCTGCGCATGCGGCGGCTCGTTCGCCTGAGCCCACCGGCGCCGCGGCGCCGCAGCACCGACCCGTCACGAGGCCGGCACCCGAGAGGGGGCCGGCCTCGTGCGTACCCGGACGACGCGGGCGCATGGGGTGCGGTCAGCCCGCGGTCCGGACCGTGGTCGCGAAGGCGTCGGGCCCGTCAGGTCCGGGTGCGGCGTCGGGCGGGGCGAGCGGCGCGGTGGCCCGGACCTCGTGACCGCGCATGCGTGCCCACGCCGGGATGTCGTGCCGCGCGGCGGGATCGGTCCAGATCACGGTGATGTCCGTGCCCGGCGCGGCGTCCCGAGCGGCAGCCGCGAGCCTGATGACCGGCAGTGGGCAGCGCAGGCCCCGCGCGTCCACGACCACGCTCACAGGCCCACCGCGCCCGCCATGCGCCGCACGCTCGCCACGACGTCGGGCAGCTCGTCGCAGAACCGCTCGACGTCGGCCTCCAGCACGTCCCGCGGGAGCGCGAGGCGCACGTTGCCGTGCGTGAGGGCGCCCATGGCGGCCAGGACGTGGCTCGGCTCGAGCGTGCGGGACGTGCACGCGGAGCCGGAGCCGACGGCGAAGCCGCGCCGGTCGAGCTCGGTGACGAGCGCCTCCCCGTCGACGTACAGGCACGAGAAGGTCAGCACGTGGGGGAGGCGGTCGCCCGGGTCGCCCACGACGTCGACGTCGGGCACCTCACGCGCGACCCGCTCCCGCAGCCGCGCGACGAGCGCGCTCTGACGTGGCGCCGTCGCCTGACGGTCCGCGAGCACCGCGCGCAGGGCCGCGGCCGCACCGAACGCCGCCGGGACGCTCACGCCCCCCGGGAACCACGGGTCCTCGTCCTCGGGCCACGGCGCGCTCGCCCGGACGCGGCTGCGGACGGCGAGCACACCGACGCCGGCGGGCCCGCCCCAGTCCCGCGGGTCCGCGGCGAGGGCGTCCCACGCCGAGGGGACGGGGTGGTGGCCGACGCTCGCCCCGGCGTCGACGAGCAGGGGCACGCCTGCCGCGGCGGCGGCCTCGTGCGCGGCGTCGAGGGGCTGGACCGTGCCCACCTCGCCGTTGGCGTGCTGGAGGGCGGCGAGCGCGACACCGGGGACGCCGACGGCCGCGCTCCAGGCACCCAGGTCGACGCGTCCGACGCGGTCCACGGGCACGACGACGGGTGCCGCGTGCGTGTCGGTCACGTGCGCCGCGACCGCGTGCAGCGCCGCCCGCTCGACGGCGGACAGCACCACGCCCGCCCCGGCGCGTCGGCGCCCGCGGTGCAGCGCGACCACGGCGGTGTGCAGCGCGGCCGTGTGGCTCGGCGCGAGGTGCACCTCCTCGGTGCGGCAGCCGAGGGCCGAGGCGAGGGCCTCACGGGCGCCGTCCAGCAGGAGCCGGGCACGGCGGCCCTCGGTGTGCAGGCGACGGGGGTCGGCCCAGCCCTCCGCGAGGGCCGCGTCGTACGCCTCGCGCGCCGCCGGGTGCAGGGGCGCGCCGGACCCGGCGTCGAGGAAGACGCGGTGGGTGGGGTTCACGGCCTCACGCTAGCCGCCGCCGCGGGTCAGGCGGTTCCGGGTAGGTCGGCGCGGGGCGGCGCGGGACCAACGACCCACGGCCGATCAGCGCTCGGAACGGGCTGCGGAGCAGCGCGCGCACGGTAGGCTGCCCCACGTCGAGGACGAAAGTCCCGGGTGCGGCGGCTCTGGCGGCCGGGTGACCGGGACGCCGGACAGAGAGGCTCACGTGGACGTGCAACACACCCGCCGACGCGGCGTGGCGAGGGCTTCGGCGCTCGCGCTGCTCACGGCCGTGGCACTGAGCGGGTGCTCCGCCGAGGCGCGCCGCGGCTGGCTGCCGGGGTACGACGACGGCGAGCAGGTCACCAACATGACCGAGCGCATCACGAGCCTGTGGACCGGCTCGTGGATCGCGGCCCTCATCGTCGGCGTGATCACGTGGGGCCTGATCCTCTGGTCGGTCACGGTGTACCGCAAGCGCAAGGACGACGACACCCTGCCGGTGCAGCTGCGCTACCACGTGCCGCTCGAGGTCATGTACGTCATCCTGCCGATCCTCATGATCGGGGTCCTGTACTTCTACACCGAGCGCGACATGTCGGCGATCCAGGACACCAGCGCCGAGCCCGACGTCACGGTGCAGGTCATCGGCAAGCAGTGGAGCTGGGACTTCAACTACGTCGACGACGACGTGTACTCCTCGGGTCAGCACGTGCAGGCCCCGGGCGAGCCCGGCAACCCCGAGAACCTGCCGACCCTGTACCTGCCCGTCGACGAGCGCGTGGAGTTCCACCTCGACGCGCGCGACGTCATCCACTCGTTCTGGGTGCCGGCGTTCCTCTACAAGCAGGACATGATCCCCGGCCGGACCAACACGTTCCAGGTCGTGCCGACGCGCGAGGGCGTCTACACGGGCAAGTGCGCCGAGCTCTGCGGCGAGTTCCACTCGGGGATGCTCTTCCAGGTCGCCGTCGTCTCCCGCGAGGAGTACGACGCCCAGATGGAGGCCCTGCGTGACGCCGGGCAGACGGGCCAGCTCGGCTCGGACCTGGACCGCATGCAGAACCGCGGCGACGACAACGCGATCCCGACCGGAGAAGGCTGATGACTGCGCACGTCGAGTCCGTCCACGCCGTCGTGCCGCGGCGCCGCACGCGCGGCAGCGCGGTCGTGCGCTGGATCACGTCGACCGACCACAAGACGATCGGGTACATGTACCTGATCACGTCGTTCATCTTCTTCGGCATCGCCGGGCTGATGGCGCTCGTGATCCGTGCCGAGCTGTTCGAGCCGGGCATCCAGTTCGTGCAGAGCCTCGAGCAGTACAACCAGCTCTTCACGATGCACGGCACGATCATGCTGCTGCTGTTCGCGACGCCGCTCTTCGCCGGTTTCGCCAACGTGATCATGCCCCTGCAGATCGGGGCGCCCGACGTCGCTTTCCCGCGGCTCAACATGCTCGCGTACTGGTTCTACCTCTTCGGCGGGCTCATCGCGGTCGGCGGCTTCTTCACGCCCCAGGGCGCGGCGTCCTTCGGCTGGTTCGCGTACGCGCCGCTGTCGAGCAGCTCGTACTCGCCCGGGCTCGGCGGCGACCTGTGGGTCTTCGGGCTGGCGCTCGGTGGCTTCGGCACCATCCTCGGCGCCGTCAACTTCATCACCACGATCCTGACGATGCGCGCGCCCGGCATGACGATGTTCCGGATGCCGATCTTCACGTGGAACACGCTGATCACGAGCCTCCTGGTGCTCATGGCGTTCCCACCGCTGGCCGCCGCGCTCTTCGCGCTCGGTGCGGACCGCCGCCTCGGCGCGCAGGTGTTCAACCCCGAGAACGGGGGAGCGATCCTGTGGCAGCACCTCTTCTGGTTCTTCGGGCACCCCGAGGTCTACATCATCGCGCTGCCGTTCTTCGGCATCGTCTCCGAGATCCTGCCGGTCTTCAGCCGCAAGCCGATCTTCGGGTACAAGGGCCTCGTGTACGCGACGATCGCGATCGCGGCCCTCTCGGTGACGGTCTGGGCCCACCACATGTACGCGACGGGCGCCGTGCTGCTCCCGTTCTTCGCGCTCATGACGATGCTCATCGCGGTGCCGACAGGCGTGAAGTTCTTCAACTGGATCGGCACGATGTGGCGAGGGAAGCTGACCTTCGAGACGCCGATGCTCTGGACCATCGGCTTCATGGTTACGTTCCTCTTCGGCGGCCTGACGGGCGTGATCCTTGCCTCGCCCCCGCTCGACTTCCACGTGACCGACACCTACTTCGTCGTCGCGCACTTCCACTACGTCGTGTTCGGAACAGTGGTGTTCGCGATGTTCGCGGGCTTCTACTTCTGGTGGCCCAAGTTCACGGGCCGCATGCTCGACGAGCGCCTGGGCAAGATCCACTTCTGGATGCTCTTCTTCGGCTTCCACGCGACGTTCCTCATCCAGCACTGGCTCGGCGTCATCGGCATGCCGCGGCGCTACCCGGACTACATGCCCGAGGACGGGTTCACCTGGATGAACCAGGTGTCCACGGTCGGTTCGGTGCTCCTCGCCGCCTCGACGTTGCCGTTCCTGTGGAACGTGTACGTGAGCCGCCGGTCGCCGCTGGTGACCGTCGACGACCCGTGGGGCTACGGGGCCTCGCTCGAGTGGGCGACGTCCTGCCCGCCGCCGCGGCACAACTTCACGTCGCTGCCGCGCATCCGCTCCGAGCGTCCCGCCTTCGACCTGCACCACCCCGAGGTGGCGGCGATGGACCATGTCGAGCCGGACGCCGACGGGGTGCTCGACTGGGAGGGCGACCGCCGCGGGCAGGTGTCCTCCGCGCAGGAGCGTCTCGCGCGAGGTGACGCCGAGCCCGAGCAGTCCTCCGCGACGGTCGTCGACGACCGGCCGAGGCCGGCGGCCGACGGCGCAGACGTGGACACCGACCCGGACACGAAGGGCGGTGAGCCGCGATGAAGTTCGAGAGCAGGCTGTTCATCTGGCTCACACCGTTCTTCCTCCTCGTGACAGGGGTCTACGGCTGGTGGAGCGGCTGGGAGGCCGTCGGCACCGGCGCGCTGCTCCTGACCGCGGCGCTCGTCGCGATGATCGGCTTCTACCTGGCGCTGGTCGCGCGGCGGATCGACGCCCGGCCCGAGGACGACCCGTTCGCCGAGGTCGAGCAGGGCGCGGGCGACCAAGGTGTGTACAGCCCCTGGAGCTGGTGGCCGCTCGTGCTCGCCTCGGCGGCCGCGGTCTGCTTCGCCGCCCTCGCGATCGGGTGGTGGCTCTTCTTCATCGGCGCGGCGGTGGGCGTCATCGGCCTCGTCGGCTGGGTCTTCGAGTTCTCCCGCGGGCAGCACGCTCACTGAGCGGTCCGCGACAGGCGTCCTGGGCAGGTACGAAGGCCCGCACCCCAAGGTGCGGGCCTTCGTGCTGTCCGCCCCCGCAGGAGCCGCCGCGGCCGGGGCCGCCGCAGAGCTCGGGCCGGCGGGGCCTCCCGGTCGGCGCGGCCTCGCACGTCGACGGCTTACGGCGCCTGGGACGCGGAAGGGGCGTGAGCGGGCTCGTGGGCCTGCTCACGCCCCTTCTGGGCGTCTCGCCGGCTCAGGCCGGCGCGGACGGGGACTGGGGGACGCCTCGTCGAGGCACCCTCCGCGCCGGGGTCAGGACGGGACGATGAGGCCCGCGGTCTGGGTGCGTGCGCGCGTGAAGCGCTCGGCGGCGTCCGCCCAGCTCACGATGTTCCACCAGGCCTTGATGTAGTCCGCCTTGACGTTGACGTAGTCGAGGTAGAAGGCGTGCTCCCACATGTCCAGGAGGACGATCGGGACGACACCGAGCGGGATGTTGCCCTGCTGGTCGTAGAGCTGGAAGAGCACGAGCTTCTCGCCGAGGGAGTCCCACGCGAGGATGGCCCAGCCGGAGCCCTGGATGCCCGCGGCGGTGGCGGCGAAGTGCTTCTGGAACCCGTCGAACGAGCCGAAGAACTCGTCGATCGCGGCGGCCAGCTCGCCGGTCGGGCGGTCGCCGCCGTCGGGCGACAGGTTCTGCCAGAACGCCGTGTGGTTGACGTGACCGCCGAGGTTGAAGGCGAGGTTCTTCTCGTACAGGTTCACGGCGTCGAACGAGCCGGACTCCCGGGCCTCCGCGAGCTTCTCGAGCGCCGCGTTGGCGCCCGTGACGTACGCCGCGTGGTGCTTGTCGTGGTGCAGCTCCATGATCCGGCCCGAGATGTGGGGCTCCAGGGCTGCGTAGTCGTAGGGAAGGTCGGGAAGGGTGTAGTCAGCCATGAAGGCACCTCCGGTCAGGTCGCGTGAGCGACAGCGGTTGTGACGTACGGGCCGACGGCGCCCACCGCGGGGTGCCGTCGATCATCACTCTGGTCGTTCCGCGGCGATCTGGCTAACCGTGGACGACGTCGATACGGGTGGAGTCGGTGGTCTCGGGCTCGTCGTCCGGGCCGCGGTGGGCGCCGTCGGACCCGATCTGGGCCGGCGCGCTGCCCTCGGTGGGCAGCGAGTCGTGCGCGCCGTGGGAGTGCGCGGCGGCGAGCTCGCGGGGGGTCACGGGCTCGACCCGGTCCTCGTAGAAGAACCGCGAGACGCGCTGGCGCAGGAGGTCCCTGCGGTAGCCCTTGCGGCGCACGCCGCGCTCGTCCTCGGCGGGGAGGATCTCGATGGGCCGTCGGGGCTCGTGCTGCACGCGCAGCCACCGCTCGTAGTCGTCGAGCGGCTTGTGCACCTCGACGTACTCACCGTGCGCGAACCGCACGATGCGACCGGTCTCGTGACCGTGCAGGACGAGCTCGCGGTCCTTGCGCTGCAGCCCGAGGGCGATGCGCTTGGTGGCCCAGAACGCGACGACGGGGGCGACGAAGAGCAGCGCCCGGAACACGTTGGTGATGTCGTTGATCGCGAGGTCGAAGTGGGTTGCGAGCAGGTCGTTGGACCCCGCGAGGATGAGCACGAAGAACGCGGTGAGGATCGCGACGCCGGACGCGGTGCGCACCGGGGCGTTGCGCGGGCGGTCGAGCACGTGGTGCTCCCGCTTGTCGCCCGTCGCGAAGGCCTCGATGAACGGGTAGAGGGCGAGCGCCGTGAACAGCAGCCCCGGCACCACGACGGCGGGGACGAGGACGTTGAGCGAGAGCGTGAACCCGCCGATCACCCACTCCGTGCCCTGGCCCGGCATGAGGCGTAGCGCCCCCTCCAGGAACAGCATGTACCAGTCGGGTTGTGCGCCCGCGGAGACGGGCGACGGGTCGTACGGCCCGTAGTTCCAGACCGGGTTGATGGTCATCGTGGCGCCCATGAGGGCGAGAACGCCGAAGACGACGAAGAAGAAGCCGCCGGCCTTCGCGACGTACACCGGGAAGAGGGGGTAGCCCACGACGTTGCGGTCGGTGCGGCCGGGTCCCGGGTACTGGGTGTGCTTGTGGAGCACGACGAAGAACAGGTGGAGGCCGACGAGCGCGAGGATCAGCGCAGGCACGAGCAGGATGTGCACGGTGAAGAGCCGGGGGATGATGTGCTCGCCCGGGAACTCGCCGCCGAAGATGAAGTACGACAGGTAGCTGCCGATGATCGGGATGGACTTGACGACCCCGTCGGTGATGCGCAGGCCGTTGCCGGACAGCACGTCGTCGGGCAGCGAGTAGCCCGTGAACCCGGCCGCGAGGCCAAGGATCATGAGCACGAACCCGACGAGCCAGTTGACCTCGCGCGGCGTGCGGAACGCACCCGTGAAGAACACACGCATCATGTGCGTGATGATCGACGCCATGAACAGCAGCGCCGCCCAGTGGTGGATCTGCCGCATGAGCAGCCCGCCCGTGACCTCGAAGGACAGGTGCAGGGTGGAGGCGAACGCCTCGGACATCTCCTGGCCGCGCATCGTGGCGAGCGGTCCGTCGTAGGTGACGACACCCATGCTGGGCACGAAGAAGAGGGTCAGGAAGACGCCCGTGATGAGCAGGACGACGAACGAGTAGAGCGCGATCTCGCCGAGCAGGAACGACCAGTGGTCGGGGAAGATCTTGCGGGCGAAGCTCTTGACCGCGAGGCCGATGCCGGTCCGCTGGTCGAGGTAGTCGGCGGTGCCGCCGGCGGCGCGTGCGCCTGTGGTTGCTCGCGGGCTCACTTCAGGCGCTCCCAGTAGCTCGGGCCGATCGGTTCGTGGAAGTCGCTCTGCGCGACGAGGTAGCCCTCGTCGTCGACCGTGATGGGCAGCTGGGGGAGCGCGCGGTTCGCCGGGCCGAAGACGACCTTGGCCCCGTCGGCCATGTCGAAGGTCGACTGGTGGCACGGGCAGAGCAGGTGGTGGGTCTGCTGCTCGTAGAGCGCGACCGGGCAGCCGACGTGCGTGCAGATCTTCGAGTACGCGACGATGCCCTCGTAGGACCAGTCCTTGCGCTCCGGGGCCTCCTTGAGGACCGCCGGGTCGAGCCGGACCATGAGGACGACAGCCTTGGCCTTCTCCTCGATCCAGTGCTCCTCCTCCTCGAGGCCCTCGGGGATGACGTGGAACACGGAGCCGACCGTGACCTCGGAGGCCTTGATGGGCGTCCCGTTGGGGTCGCGGGCGAGCTTGCGGCCCTTGGTCCACACGGTGTGCCGGAACTTCGACACGTTCCAGTCGCCGCCGACCTCGCCGATGAGCGGCACGGCGATGCTGAGCGGGGCGAGGGCGACGGCGGACACGACGGCGCCCTTGAGCACCCCACGGCGGCCGATGCCCGAGTCCTTGGCGCCCTCCTGGAGGACCGCGACGGCCGCCTCCCGGGTCGCCGCGTCGCTGCGCTGCGGGTGGCGCGCCTCGACGCGCTCGTGGTCGGACATCAGGGTCTTCGCCCAGTGGACGGCCGCGATGCCGATGCTGAACATGGCCAGGAAGAGGCCCAGGCCGAGGAGGAGGTTGGACAGCCGCACGCCCTCGACGGTCCCGTCGGCCGGGACGACGAAGTACGCCACGAGGAACCCGACGGTGCCGAGCACGGACAGGCCGAACATCGCGACGACCTGGCGCTCGGAACGCTTGGCCGCGGCCGGGTCCGTGTCGCCCACACGTGCGACGTGCGGGCCGAGGCCCGGGTCCTCGAACCGCTCGGGCAGCGCGTGCTCCCCGTCGTGGACGGTGAGGTCCGCGGAGGTGGGCTCGTTGCTCATGAGGACTTCGCTCCGATCCAGACGCTCAGGCCGATCAGCAGGCCGATGCCGACGACCCACACCCACAGGCCCTCAGCCACGGGGCCGACGGCGCCGAGGTCCGTGCCGCCCGGTGAGCCGGCCTGCTGCTCCTCGAGGAACGCGATGACGTCGCGCTTGTCCTCGGGCGACAGGTTCGCCTCGTTGAACACAGGCATCGACTGGGGGCCCGTGAGCATGGCCTCGTAGACCTGGGTGGGCGTGGAGCCCGAGAGGTCGGGTGCGAACTTGCCCTCGGACAGGGCGCCGCCCTTGCCGATCGCCCCGTGGCACATCGCGCAGTTGGTCCGGAAGACGGCCATGCCGTTCGCGGGGTCGGCGTCGGTCGTGTCGACCTGCTCAGCGGTGGGGATCGCGGGCCCCGGGGCGAGAGAGGCGACGTATGCCGCGAGCTGGCGGGTCTGCTCCTCGTCGAGCTGCGGGGGCTTCGCCATGGCCTGGGGCCCGTTCATCTGCATGGGCATCCGGCCCGTGCTGACCTGGAAGTCGACGGCCGCGGCACCGACACCGATGAGGGACGGCACGCCGTCACGGCCCTCCGCGCTCGGCCCGTGGCACGTCGCGCAGTTCGCCTGGAACAGGGCCTCGCCGGCCTCGATGTCGGACTCGCTGGGTGCGGCGGCGCTGGCGGCGCTCGGGGCCAGGGCCGCGTAGACGGCCCCGGTGAGGAGGAGCGCCAGCGCGAGCAGCACGGCCGGCGCGAACCGGTGGTGCCTGCGGGCGGCGATTGCCTTCACGAAGCGGACCTCTTCTCCTGGGTGCGTCCGCTCCGGTGCGGACGTGCGGTGCGTGCGGTGCGGGTGGTGCTCGTGGTGCGTGGGCGTGCGTCGCTCGGGGTCGCGTGACCGTCCGGCGCCCCCGTCTGGTGCCGGCGGGCCGCGCGCGCGTCCGTCATCGGATCAGGTAGATCGCGCCGAAGAGGGCGATCCAGACGACGTCGACGAAGTGCCAGTAGTAGGACGTCACGATGGCCGTCGTCGCCTCGTGGTGGCCGAACCTCTTCGCGGTGAACGAGCGCCCCAACAGGAAGAGGAAGGCGATGAGGCCGCCGATGACGTGCAGGCCGTGGAAGCCCGTGGTCAGGTAGAACACCGACCCGTACGGGCTCGAGGAGATCGTCAGCCCCTCGTGCACCAGCTCCGCGTACTCGAAGGCCTGGCCGCCGATGAAGATCGAGCCCATGACGTACGTGAGGGTCATCCACTCGTTCATGCCCCAGCGGTTGACCTGCAGCAGGCTGCCGGTGCGCCGCGGCTGGAACCGCTCGGCGGCCCACACTCCCATCTGGCACGTGATGGAGCTGAGCACCAGGACGATGGTGTTGGCGGTCGCGAACGTCAGGTTGAGCTTCGCCGTCTCCTCGGGCCACACCTCCGGGACCGTCGAGCGGATGGTGAAGTACATCGCGAACAGGCCCGCGAAGAACATGAGCTCGCTGGCGAGCCAGACGATCGTGCCGACCGACACCGGATTGGGTCGGTTGACACTCAGGTGCGGGTGCGTGGCGGGGGCAGCCGTGGCGGTGGACACCCGCACATTATGGCCGAAGGACGCGCCGCGTGGGTCCAAAGGCCTAGGCGCGTTGGGTCCAAGGGCCCAGATGTGACCCGATCGGACCGGTTTCCCGCCTCCGAGGCGGTGGTCTCACGGCACGGACGCGCTGCGCGTGCCCGGTGCCCGCACCCGGGCGCGTCCGTGCCAAGATGCTTCTGCGCCGCGTGACACCTGCCGCGGCACGGACAGCCGAGGACTGGTGAGGCGACGATGGCCACGACGGACGAGCACGACGAGTGGGAGGTCGCGGAGGCGCACGACGCCCCCACGACCCTGCGGGTCCTCCTCTACAGCGACCACGTCGAGACGCGCGACGCCGTCATGCTCGCGGTCGGTCGGCGCATCGCCAAGGACCTCCCGCCGGTCGAGTGGCTCCAGGTCGCCACGGCCGCCGCTGCCGAGTCGGCCGTCCGCGAGGGCGGGCTGGACCTCCTCGTGCTCGACGGCGAGGCGGGCAAGACGGGTGGGCTCGGGCTGTGCCGCCAGCTCAAGGACGAGATCTTCCGCTGCCCGCCGGTCCTGGTGCTCATCGCACGGCCCGCCGACGCGTGGCTCGCCTCCTGGTCGGCCGCGGACGAGGTCGTCCAGCGCCCGCTCGACCCGATGGTCCTCCAGCAGGCCGTCGCCGGCCTGCTCCGGCGCGCCTCCGTCGCCTGATGTCGGGTACGGCCACCACGACCTGGCCGGGGATCCTCCGGGCGCTGCTCGCCGGGCGTGACCTGTCGACGCAGGACACCCGCTGGGTCATGCGCCAGGTCATGGCCGGCGAGGCGAGCCCCGTGCAGCTCGCCGGCTTCCTGGTGGCCCTGCGCGCCAAGGGCGAGACGGTCCAGGAGCTCACCGGTCTGACCGAGGAGATGCTCGCGCACGCGCACCGCATCACGGTTCCCGGCCGCAGCGTCGACATCGTCGGCACGGGCGGTGACATGCAGAACACCGTCAACATCTCGACGATGGCGGCGCTCGTCGCCGCCGGCGCCGGTCTGCGCGTCGTCAAGCACGGCGGCCGGGCTGCGTCGTCGTCGAGCGGCACGGCGGACGTGCTCGAGGCGCTCGGGCTCCGGCTCGACCACGCGCCGCAGCGCGTCGCGGAGCTTGCGGGCGAGGTCGGCATCACGTTCTGCTTCGCGCAGGTGTTCCACCCGGCGATGAGGCACGCGGCACCCGCCCGACGCGACCTCGGTGTGCCGACGGCGTTCAACCTGCTCGGTCCGCTCACCAACCCGGCGCAGCCGGCCGCAGCGGCCATCGGCGTCGCGGACGAGAGGATGGCGCCGCTGATGGCCGGGGTCCTCGCGGGCCGCGGCACGTCCGCGCTCGTCTTCCGCGGCCACGGGGGGCTCGACGAGCTGGCCGCGACCGGGCCGGCCCAGGTGTGGTGGGTGCGGGACGGTGCCGTGGCCGAGCACACGCTCGACCCCGTGGGCGAGCTGGGCATGGCCCCCGTGACGATCGAGGAGCTGCGTGGTGGCTCGCCGGCTGAGAACGCCGACGTGGTGCGCCGTCTCCTGGCAGGTGAGCCCGGACCGGTGCGGCAGACGGTGCTGCTCAACGCGGCCGCCGCGATCGTCGCGGACGGCACAGCGCCCGGAGCGGGCGAGGGGACCCTGGCGGAGCGCTGTGCGGCGGGCCTGCGTGTCGCCGCGGCAGCCGTGGACGACGGGCGTGCGGCGGCGGTGCTCGACCGCTGGATAGCGGCGTCCCAGGCCTGACGCCGGGCGTCAGGCCTGGGTTGATGCCGCGCGTCGGACCTTGGCTGATGCCGCGCGTCAGGCCTGGGCTCGACCCTGCGGCCTGAGCCGGGCGGCCGCGGCCGTCAGCCCTCGAGGCCGAGGTCGAAGGCCTGGTCGAGGTCGCGCGAGGAGTACGCGCGGAACGCGATGTACGTCTGGGTGCGGAGCACGCCGTCGACCTTGCTGATGTGGTCGGCGATCACGTCGGCAAGCTGCTCGTGCTCGCGCACGCGCACCATGGCGATGAGGTCGACCTCGCCCGTCACGGAGTAGACCTCGGTCACGCCGGGGACCTCTGCCACCGCCGCCGCGATCTCGGGGATCTGCGCCGGGTCGGTGTCGATGTGGACGATGGCAGTGATCATGGCGGTCCTTCGGTCGGTGCGGGTGTGGCCATCATGCCGCGCTCTCGTGCGCGGTGCCGTCGGCCGGGGCCGAGGCGGCGTCGGACGAGGGATCGGTTCCGTAGGCCGCGGGAGCGGTGCCGTGGGCCGCGGGAGCGGTGCCGTCGGCCGGGGGAGCGGTGCCGTCGGCCGGGGCCCGCGGGGTCGCGGTGAGCGCGTTGAGCGCGTTCACGACGGCGGCCGTCGCGCCGGGCTGGCGGTACGCCTCGGCGCCCCGCACGGGGCACGCCCAGCCCTCGGCGGCTTCCACGAGTCGCACGCCCGGCTGCTCGAGCCAGGCGAGCACGAGGTCCGTCTCCTCCGGGTGCGCGCTCGTCGCGGGCGCGCACGGCGGCTCGACGTGCTCGGCTGTCGCGAGGAGCGAGGCGATCACGGGGCGAGGGTCTGTGCCGGGCGGCGTGGAGGTGGTCGCGCAGAGGCGCCCGTGGCGCACGACGACGAGCTCCCACCCGCCGCCGTCGCGCGGGCGGGCTGCGACGAGCTGGGCGTGCTCGGCCGCGCGTCGTGAGCGCTGGGCGCGGGCGGACGCCCGCAGGAAGGCGGCGAGCTGGTCCCGCCACGCGGCGGCCTCCTCGAACCGCTCCGCGGCCGTCAGGGCCGCGATGCGGCTCGCGTGCGCCTCGAGCACAGGCCCGGGGTCCTCGGTCATCGCGCGCCGCACCTGGTCGACGACGGCCCCGTAGGCGTGGGTGTCCTGCCCGCCGACGCACGGCGCGCCGCACCGCCCCATGCCGGCGAGCGCGCACGGGCTGGCGCCCGGTGCCGCGACCTTGGGCAGCCGTCCGCTGCACTGCCGCAGCGCGAACGCCGCGTGCAGGGCGTCGACCGCCTGCTGCGCGGCCGCCCTGCTCCCGAACGGGCCGATGTGCGCCTCCGTGCTCCCCCCGCTGGCCCCGTCCGGTCGGACCTCCCGCACCACGGACAGCCGGGGGAAGGCCTCCGCGGTCAGGCGCACCCAGGGGAGCCGCTCAGGGAAGCGGGAGCGGCGGTTGTACCGCGGTGAGTGCTCGGCGATGAGACGCAGCTCGCGGACCTGTGCCTCGAGGACGGTGCCGCACACGATGGGCACGACCTCCTCGGCCAGGCCGACCATCTCGTTCATCCGACGCCGGTGCTCGGCCGCCGTGAAGTAGCTCCGCACGCGCGTGCGGATCGAGGTCGCGGTGCCGACGTAGAGGATCTCGCCGCGGGCGTCGCGGAACTGGTAGACGCCGGGCGCGTCCGGCAGGCCGTCGGCCAGGTGACGCTTGCGCCGGCGCGCAGCGGGCACCGGGTCGGCCGCGGTGGCGAGGTCCTCGAGGTGGGTGACGCCCAGGGGGCCGAGCCTGGCTAGGATCGCGTGGAGCACGTCGACGGTCGCGCGCGCGTCGGACAGCGCCCGGTGGTCGGGGGTCACGGTCGCCCGGAAGTAGGCGGCGAGCGTGCCGAGCTTGTGGTTGGGCACCTCGTCCCGCGTCACCGCACGGCGGGCGAGGGCCACCGTGTCGACGACCTGCTGGCCGGGCCATTCGTAGCCGTGGGCGGCGGCCGCTGCCTTGAGGAACCCGATGTCGAACCCCGCGTTGTGCGCGACCAGGACGGCGCCGCGCGCGAACTCGAGGAAGCTGGGCAGCACCTGCTCGATGCGCGGCGCGCCCCGGACCATGGACGTGGTGATGCCCGTGAGCGTCGCGATGAAGGCCGGCACGGGGACTCCGGGGTCGACGAGGGTCTGGAACTCGCCGATCACCTGGCCGCCCCGGACCTTGACCGCGCCGATCTCGGTGATGCCCGACGTCGCGGGCGTCCCCCCGGTCGTCTCGAGGTCGACGACGACGAACGTGACCTGGGAGAGCGGCGTCCCCACGTCGTCGAGCGTGAGCTGGACGCCTGTGCCGCCGGGGCCGGGCAACGGGTGGCGAGGCTGGTCCGGGACCTGGGGGGAGTGCGGCTGCGGCTGCGCGGCACGTGGGGCGGGCTGGCGCGGCACTGGGCGCTCGAGGTGCTGCGGGTGCTGGAGGTGCGGCGGCGGGTCGAGGACCGCACCGCCGGCGGGGCCGGCGTCGAGCATGTCAGCGACGGTAGGCCAGGGCGCCGACACGGGCCGCGCACCCGGGCCGCGTGTCGCGGCGGGGACCGGGGGACGGGGCCGTGTCGGTGGTGGCGCCTAGCGTGCGAGGCATGATCATCGACTGCGGGACCTGCACGGTGCGCGGCGACGCGTGCACCGACTGCGTGGTGACCTTCCTGACGATCCCCGTGCTGAGCTCCGTCCCCGAGGCCAGTGCGCCGCCGGGCGCGTCGCACATCGCGCCGCCGGGCGCGTCGCGGGCGGCGGCCGGTCGGCACCTCACGGAGCAGCCGACCGGTGCGTCCGGTAGCGGTGTCCCCGTGCGGGCCGGCGGCGTCCCCGTGCGCGCCGGCGGTGTGGCCGCGGCCCAGGGGGCGTGGGGCGCGTCCGGCGAGGTGGACCTCGACGAGGCCGAGCGGCGCGCGATCGACGTGCTGGCACGCTCGGGCCTCGTCCCGCCGCTCCGCCTCGAGCGCGCGGTCTGACGACAGCGCGCGTCCGGCGCGTCCGGCAGCCGCGCTGGGGACCGCCGGCAGGGCCCTTCGTGCGACCGGCCGGCGCCGGGGACCCGTGGTCCCGGCACCGGCCGGCCGGACGTGAGCTGGAGGGGCGTGGCACCCCGCCGACGGGCGCCTCAGCGGGAAGCGACCTCCTGCGGAGGGCGCCTCAGCGGGAGGCGACCTCCTGCGGCGAGCCCGACGTGTAGAGCTCCTCGATCGTCTGCGCGAAGTCCGCGATGACGCGGGCACGCTTCACCTTGAGCGACGGCGTCAGGTAGTCGTTGTCGACCGTGAAGTCCGTGGTCAGCACGGTGTACTTGCGGATCGACTCCGCGCGCGAGACGGCCTTGTTGGTCCGCTCGACAGCGCGGTCGAGCGCCGCGCGCACGTCCGGGTGGTTCGCGGCCGACGCGACGTCCATCTCGGGCAGCCCGTGGGTCGACAGCCACCCCGGCAGGGCCTCCGCGTCGAGCGTCAGGAGCGCGCCGATGAAGGGCTTCTGGTCACCGACGACGACGACCTGGCTCACCAAGGGGTGGCCGCGGAGCCGGTCCTCGAGCACTGCCGGCGCGACGTTCTTGCCGCCGGCCGTGACGATGATCTCCTTCTTGCGGCCCGTGATCCGGACGAACCCGTCCTCGTCCATCGAGCCCAGGTCGCCCGTGCGGAACCAGCCGTCGACGAAGGCGTCGGCGGTCGCCTGGGCGTTGTTGTGGTAGCCGACGAACACCCCGTCGCCCTGGGCGAGGACCTCGCCGTCCTCCGCGATCCGCAGCGCGAGGCCCGGCAGCGGCGGGCCGACGGTCCCGATCTTGGTCGCGTCCGGCAGGTTGACCGAGACGGGCGCCGTCGTCTCCGTGAGGCCGTAGCCCTCGAGCACGTGCAGGCCCACGCCGCGGTAGAAGTGCCCGAGGCGCTCGCCCAGCGGGGCGCCACCGGAGATCGCCTACTCCGCGTGACCGCCGAGCGCTTTGCGCAGCTTCGACAGGACGAGCACGTCCGCGACCCGGTGCTGAAGGCGCAGCCACGGGCTCGGGCCCGACGGCGTGTCGAGGGCCCGCGAGTAGACGATCGCCGTCTTCGCGGCACGCTGGAAGATCGCTCGCTTGCCGCCTGCAGCCGCCTTCTGCTCCGAGGAGTTGTAGACCTTCTCGAAGACCCGCGGGACGGACAGGATGAACGTCGGCTGGAACGTCGCGAGGTCCGCGAGGAGGTTCTTGGTGTCGGGGGCGTGGCCGAGGATCGCGCCGGCGGGGATGACGAGCACCTCGATGAACCGCGCGAACACGTGCGCGAGGGGCATGAACAGCAACGTGCGGGAGCCGGGCGGGCACACGACCCCGAGCCGCGCGACCGCGTTCCGGGTCAGGGACACGAAGTTGCCGTGCGTGAGCTCGGCACCCTTGGGACGTCCGGTCGTGCCCGACGTGTAGATGATCGTCGCGACGTCCGAGGTCGTGGCGATCGCACGCCGTCGGGCGATCTCCTCGTCCGGGACGTCGCGGCCCGCGGTCACGAGCGACTCGATCGCGCCGTCGTCGAGCACGAGCACGTCCTCGAGCGCGGGGGCCTGCGCCCGGACCTCGGCGACGGTCTCTGCGTGGTGCCGGGTCTCGACGACGAGGAGGCGCGCCGCTGAGTCGGTGAGGATCCACTGGACCTGCTCGGCCGACGACGTCTCGTACAGCGGGACGGGCACTGCGCCCGCGGCCCAGGCCGCGAAGTCGAGCAGCGTCCACTCGTACCGGGTGCGGCTCATGATGCCGACGTGGTCGCCGGGCTGGATGCCGTGCGCGACGAGACCCTTCGCGACGGCCACGACCTCGGCGTCGAACGCACGGGCCGACAGGGGGATCCACGGCCCGTCGGGCGTGGTCTTGTGCTCCACGAGGGTCGCGTCCGGCATCGCTGCGACCCGGGCGGCGAGCAGGGTGTTGAGGTTCTCGGCGGGGGGTATGTCGACGAGGAGCGGGGTGCGGAACTCGTCCATGCTGACTCCTTTGGCAGACGGATGGGTTGACCGAACGATACAGAGTCCGATCGTCCCGGCCCTACAGCGCCCCGGATGGGTAGCCTGCGGTGCACGCTTTCGCCTCGGCGATCCCTGACCAACGCAGCTAGGACGGACATGTACGCGATCGGTGTGGACATCGGCGGGACCAAGATCGCCGCTGGTGTGGTCGACGAGAACGGCGTCATCGTCGCCAAGACGCGCCGTCGCACGGCGGCCGAGGACTCCGACAGCGTGGACAGCGCCGTCGTCGAGGTGTGCCAGGAGCTCATCGCCGATCACGAGATCGGGGCGATCGGGCTCGCGGCGCCGGGCTTCATCAGCTCGGACCAGGCGACCGTCCTGCTCACGCCCAACCTGCCGTGGCGCGACCACCCGCTCCGGGACAAGGTCGCCGCCCAGCTCGGCCAGGACGTCAAGATCGTCGTGGAGAACGACGCGAACGCCGCGGGCTGGGCCGAGTTCCAGTTCGGCGCGGGCCGTGACGTGGAGGACATGCTGCTGCTCACGGTCGGCACGGGGCTGGGCGGCGCGCTCGTCGTCGGCGGCCGGCTCGTACGCGGCGCCTGGGGCGTGGCGGCGGAGGTCGGTCACATGCGCGTCGTCCCCGGCGGGCACCCCTGCGGCTGCGGTCTGCGCGGCTGCTGGGAGCAGTACAGCTCGGGCAACGCGCTCGTGCGTGAGGCGCGCGCGGCCGCCGAGGCGGACCCCGCCCGCGCGGCCCGCCTGCTGGAGCTCGCCGGCGGGAAGGCGAAGAAGATCACCGGCCCCTCCGTCACCGCGGCGGCGACCGAGGGCGACCCTCTCGCGATCGAGCTGCTCGCGGAGCTGGGCCGCTGGATCGGTGAGGGCTCCGCGTCGGTCGCGGCGCTGCTCGACCCGGCGCTCGTCGTCATCGGCGGCGGCGTGTGCGCCGCGGGGGACCTGCTCCTCGAGCCTGCCCGCGCCGGTTTCCTCTCGCAGCTCTCGGCCCGCGGGTTCCGTCCCGAGGCGCACCTCGCGCTCGCCTCGATGGGCAACGACGCCGGCATCGTCGGCGCAGCGGACCTCGCACGTCACCTCTGACGGCGCGCGCACCGGAAGGACGTCAGACGACGGCCCCCGGGCCGTCGTCGTCGTCGCCCCGGCGGTGCGGCATGCGCCACACGAGGAGCGCCAGGGACGCCGCGAACGCGACGCCGGCCGCCTGGAGGACCGCGGCGGGCATGTCCTGCCAGAGCACGACGGCCACGAGCAGCAGGATCGGTACACCCACGACGGCGGACCACGCCATGGTCAGCAGGGGGTCTCCGCCGAGCACGGGGCCGGGGTCCGGCGGCACGAAGTGCTCCTCGGCCTCCTCGACGGCGGGATCCGGGCTCCACGAGCGCGGCACGTCCACGGGGCCGGCGGGCCGGACGGTCCGGGCACCGGGGCCGGGGCGGTCCGAGGCGGCACCGGCGTCGGAGCCCGGGTCCTCGGGCACCGTCCGGTGGGGAGCCTGGCCCGGCTCGGCGGGCGTCGGCAGGTCCGACGCGCGGCGGCGGGGGTTCTGCGGCGCCTCCCGCGTCGGGGCCGTCGGCTCCCCGAGCGGCCCGAGCTCCGCGACGATCTGCTGCCACCGCGCCTCGATGTCGTCCGGCCCGTCACCCTCCTGGGTGCCGTCGTGCCCGTCATGCCGGTCGTGCCCGTCGTTCCCGTCACCGTCCCGGGCGCCGTCGTCCTGCGGGTCGTCCTGCGCGTCGTCCGCGGGCGCCTCGAACCGCGCCGGTGCGTCGTCGGCGCGCCCTGCACGCGCGGCGGCACCGGGCGTGCCAGCATCGGCGGGCTCCGCGGGTGGGCCGGCCTCGGCGCCGTCGGGGGCTCCGGCGGGGCTCGCGGCGGGATCGTCCGCGGGTCCCGGTGCGGGGCGCTCGGCGTGCTCGTCGAGGGGCTCGTCTGCGCCGTGCGGAGCTGCAGCCATGCAGAGCACTCTAGAGTCGGAGGGACGCTGCGCGCGGATCGCGTGGGCGCCGCAGCGGAGGTGACGGGTTGTTCTACTGGTTGATGAAGCGGGTCCTCGGTGGCCCGCTGCTGCGCGGGATGTTCCGACCATGGGTCCGGGGGATCGAGCACGTCCCCACCGAGGGCGGTGCCATCCTCGCGAGCAACCACCTCGCGGTGATCGACTCGTTCGTGCTCCCGATCATGCTCTCGCGCAAGATCCGGTTCATCGGCAAGGCCGAGTACTTCACGGGCACGGGGATCAAGGGCCGGCTCAAGGCCGGGTTCTTCCGCGGCGTCGGGACCATCCCCGTGGACCGCGGGGGCGGCAAGGCGAGCGAGGCGGCCCTGCGCACGGGCCTCGGCGTGCTCGAGTCGGGGAACCTCTTCGGCATCTACCCCGAGGGCACCCGCAGCCCGGACGGGCGGCTGTACCGCGGCAAGACGGGGGTCGCGCGCCTCGCGCTCGAGGCGGGCGTGCCGGTGATCCCGGTGGCGATGATCGGCACCAACGTCGCGCAGCCCATCGGCAAGGTCATGCCCAAGCCCATGCGCATCGGGATCGTCATCGGCGAGCCGCTCGACTTCAGCCGCTACCGCGGCATGGAGAACGACCGCTTCATCCTGCGCTCGGTCACGGACGAGATCATGTACGCGCTCATGAGCCTGTCCGGCCAGGAGTACGTGGACATCTACGCCGCGACCGCCAAGGCACGCATCGCCGCCGGTCACGCGTCCGACGCCGCCGCGCCGGCCGAGGCCGTGCCCCACGCCCCGGGAGGGCGTCCGGTGCCGGACGTCCAGGTTCCGGTCCCTCCGCAGGAGGACGACGCGCCCTCAGTAGGATGAGGCGCGTCGCCCCGGCGGCGTCCAGCAGGACCAACGACCCGATGCCTCGCACCGGGTCGTGCCCCATGCTCTGGGGGTTTGCGTGCTGATCAACGAGAGGTGTGTCTGATGTCGGTTCGTCGTGTCGCCCTGCTCACCGCGGGTGGTTTCGCCCCGTGCCTGTCCTCCGCCGTCGGGGGGCTGATCGAGCGGTACACCGAGCTCGCACCCGAGATCGAGATCATCGCGTACCAGCACGGCTACCACGGCCTGCTGACGGGCACCAAGGTCGTCGTCGACGACGAGGCGCGCGCCAAGGCGGGCCTCCTGCACCGGTTCGGCGGCAGCCCCATCGGCAACTCCCGCGTGAAGCTCACCAACGCGAAGGACTGCGTCAAGCGCGGTCTCGTCAAGGAGGGCCAGGACCCGCTGCAGGTCGCGGCGGAGCAGCTCAAGGCCGACGGCGTCGACGTGCTGCACACGATCGGTGGCGACGACACCAACACGACGGCCGCTGACCTGGCCGCCTACCTCCACGAGAACGACTACGAGCTGACCGTCGTGGGCCTGCCCAAGACGATCGACAACGACGTCATCCCGATCCGCCAGTCGCTGGGCGCGTGGACCGCCGCCGAGGAGGCCGCCGGCTTCGCGCGCAACGTCATCGGCGAGCACCGCTCGGGCAACCGCATGCTCATCGTGCACGAGGTCATGGGCCGGCACTGCGGGTGGCTGACGGCCGCTGCGGCCGCGGAGTACCGCCGCTGGCTCGACACGCAGGAGTGGGTGCCTAGCATCGGGCTCAGCCGTGAGCGCTGGGACATCCACGCCGTCTTCGTCCCCGAGCTGCCGCTGGACATCGAGGCCGAGGCCGCGCGTCTGCGCACCGTGATGGACGAGGTCGGCAACGTCAACATCTTCCTGTCCGAGGGTGCGGGCATGCACGAGATCGTGGCGCAGATCGAGGCCGCGGGGGAGACGGTCGAGCGGGACCCGTTCGGTCACGTGAAGCTCGACACCGTCAACCCCGGCCAGTGGTTCGCGAAGCAGTTCGCGGCCAAGCTCGGCGCCGAGAAGACCATGGTGCAGAAGTCCGGCTACTTCTCGCGCGCCGCCGCCGCGAACGCCGAGGACCTGCGGCTCATCAAGTCGATGACCGACTTCGCGGTCGAGTCGGCGCTGCGTGGCGAGTCGGGCGTCGTGGGCCACGACGAGGAGGACGGCGGCCGTCTCAAGGCCATCGCGTTCCCCCGTATCGCGGGCGGCAAGGCGTTCGACGTCACGCAGGAGTGGTTCACGGGCCTCATGGCCGACATCGGCCAGCCGGTGACGCAGGCGAGCTCGTCGTGAGCGTCGAGCCGGACCCGGCGCTCGTCGCGGGTCTGGACGCGTGGCGGGCCATGGCGGCGCAGCAGCAGCCGCTGTGGCCCGACGCGGGTGCCGTGGAGGCCGTGTCCGCCGAGATCGCGTCGTTGCCCCCGCTCGTGTTCGCGGGCGAGGCCGACGTGCTGACGGCGCGCATGGCGGCCGCGGGGCGCGGTGAGGCGTTCGTGCTCCAGGGCGGCGACTGCGCCGAGACCTTCGCCGAGGCGACGGCCGACAACATCCGGAACAAGATCAAGACCATCCTCCAGATGGCCGTGATCCTCACCTATGGTGCGAGCGTCCCCGTCGTGAAGATGGGCCGGATGGCCGGGCAGTACGCGAAGCCGCGGAGCTCCGACGACGAGACGCGCGACGGTGTCACGCTGCCGGCGTACCGGGGCGACGCCGTCAACGGGCACCCGTTCACGCCCGAGGCGCGCATCCCCGACCCCCGTCGGCTGCTCGACGCCTACCACCGCTCGTCGGCGACCCTCAACCTCGTCCGGGCGTTCACGACCGGCGGGTTCGCGGACCTGCGCCGCGTGCACGAGTGGAACCGGGGCTTCACCGCGAACCCCGCGTACGCGCGCTACGAGGTCGTCGCGGCGGAGATCGACCGGGCGATCCGGTTCATGGCCGCCGCCGGTGCCGACTTCGACGCGCTGCGCACGGTCGAGTTCTTCTCGAGCCACGAGGCGCTGCTGCTCGACTACGAGCGCCCGCTCACGCGCATCGACTCGCGCACGGGCACGGCCTACGACTGCTCGGCCCACTTCGTGTGGATCGGGGAGCGCACCCGCCAGCTCGACGGTGCGCACGTGGACTTCCTGTCGCGGGTCCGCAACCCGATCGGCGTGAAGCTGGGGCCGACGACGTCGCCCGACGACGCGCTCGCGCTCATGGACAAGCTCAACCCGTCCGACCAGCCGGGACGCCTGACGTTCATCACGCGGATGGGCGCCGGTCGGATCCGCTCCGCGCTCCCCGCGCTCGTCGAGAAGGTCGCGGCGTCGGGCCGTCCCGTGACGTGGGTGTGCGACCCGATGCACGGCAACACGATCACGTCCGGGAGCGGCTACAAGACGCGCCGGCTCGAGGACGTGCTCGACGAGGTCAGGGGCTTCTTCGAGGTGCACCGCGGGGCGGGCACCATCCCCGGCGGCCTGCACGTCGAGCTCACGGGCGACGACGTGACGGAGGTGCTGGGCGGCAGCGAGGAGATCGACGACGCCGGGCTGTCGCGGCGCTACGAGACCCTCGTGGACCCCCGGCTCAACCACCAGCAGTCGCTCGAGATGGCGTTCCAGGTCGCGGAGATGATCCGCCAGGGCTGATCACGCCTGCGCCCGGCTCCGGGCGGTCGCGCTGGTCGCGGCCGCCCCGGAGCCCGGTCGGCGTCCGGTCCGGAGCCTGGTCGGCAACCGAGCCGGAGCCCGGTCGGCGTCCGCTCCGGTCGACGTCCGGGCAGCGTCGGGGGACTGACCGAGCCCTACGAGGCGATCCGTTCGGCCCCGTCGGTGCCGTGCGGACGCCCGGCGTCGGTGCCGGACGGGTTGATCTCCGACCAGACGGCGTCGAGGGAGAGGCCGAGGACGTCGGCGATCGCCGCGATCGTCGGGAAGGCCGGGGTCGCGACGCGGCCCGTCTCGATCTTGCGCAGGGTCTCGGGCGAGACGCCCGCGTCCAGCGCGGTGCTGAGCATCGACCGCTCGCCGCGGGCGCGGCGCAGGAGGGCGCCGAGGCGTTGACCGCGCTCGACATCGGCCGGGGTGAGCGGGAGTCTGACCATGCCGACGATTCTAGTACCGGCAATAGAATTGCCGGGATACTTATCGGAGCCCTGCGGAAGGCGTCGCATGATCGAGATCCTGAGCCCCACCCAGCTGCTGCGGGCGAGGGACACCGGCGCGCTCGTCGCGGACATCCTGCAGACCATGCGGAGCCGGGCGGGTGTCGGGACGAACCTCCTGGAGATCGACGAGTGGGTGCACCGGATGATCACCGAGGCCGGGGCCGAGTCCTGCTACGTCGACTACGCGCCGTCGTTCGGGCGCGGGCCGTTCGGCCACTACATCTGCACCTCGGTCAACGACGCCGTGCTCCATGGCCTGCCGCACGACTACGCGCTCGTCGACGGCGACCTCCTCACGCTCGACCTCGCCGTCTCGCTCGGTGGTGTGGTCGCCGACTCGGCCATCAGCTTCCTGGTGGGGGAGTCCCGCCCGGCCGAGAGCGTCGCGATGATCGAGGCGACGGAGCGTGCCCTCGCCGCGGGGATCGCTGCTGCCGTACCGGGCGCCCGAGTCGGGGACCTGTCGCACGCCATGGGCTCCGTGCTCGCTGCGGCGGGGTACCCGATCAACACGGAGTTCGGCGGCCACGGCCTGGGGTCGACGATGCACCAGGACCCGCACGTGGCGAACACCGGGCGGCAGGGCCGCGGCTACCGGCTGCGCCCCGGCCTGCTCCTGGCGCTCGAGCCGTGGATCATGGCCGACACCGAGGAGCTCGTGACCGACGCCGACGGCTGGACGCTCCGCAGCGTGACGGGCAGCCGGACGGCCCACAGCGAGCACACGATCGCCATCACCCACGACGGGGCGGAGATCATGACCGTGCCGACGACCAGGTAGTCAGGGTCAGGTCACGGGCAAGATCGCGAATCGCTCACAGGTGCCGACGGCTGTCGTCGGAGCTACTAGAACACCCGAAGGGTGATCGTCGTGCCCTTGGGCACGATCTCGCCCTTCGGGATGCTCTGCTCAAGGACGAAGCCACCCGGAGCTCCTAGGTAGTTGTCGCGCTCCACCACGAGGCCCAGCGCCTCAAGCGTCTGCGTCGCTGCGGCAATCCCACTGCCAACGACGCCCGGCACCTCGACCAGCGGGGGCCCCTGGCTGATCGTGATGGTCACGGTGTCCATCCGGTGCCCGTCCGCGCCCGGCTCGGGGCTCTGGGCCATGACGGTCCCCGCGGCGTGCTGCTCGCTGTAGTCCTGCTGCTCGGCGACCTTCAGGCCTTGGTCGGTGAGCTGCTGGACGGCGACGTCGCGCGTCGTGCCCACCACCGAGATGACCTTCAACGGCTCGGGGCCGTCGGACACCGTCAGGTGCACCGGGGTGTCCTTCGGAAGCTCCTCGCCGCCCGCGAGGGGCGTGCCGTTCGCCGCCACGGCGATGACGTGGTCCAGCGGGACGGTGTCGCTGTGGGCGCGGTCGGGCTCCGGGACGGCGAATCCCGACCCCTCGAGCGCGGCGCTGACGTCGGCGAGCGGCCTGCCCGGCAGGTTCGCGGGTACGAGGCGCATGTCCGGGCCCTTCGACACCTCCAGGGCGACGGAGCCCTCCTTGAGGATGCGTTCGCCCTCGCCCGGCACGACGCTCACGACGTCGCCCGCGGGCACCGCCGGGTCGTACACCTCGGTCGCCTCGGAGGTCAGGCCCGCGTCGCTCAGCAGCCCCTCGGCCACCGAGCGCTCGGCGCCGACGACGCCGCCGGGCACCGCCGTGTACGCGCCGGGACCGCTCGTCATGTACCACCAGCCGAGGCCGCCGAGAAGCCCGGCGACCGCGACGACCACGACGAGCAGCACGGCGAGCCGGCGTCCGCGTGAGCGTCCGCCCGTGCCGTCCGCGCCGTCCGCGCCCGTGGCGTCCTCGTCGGTCGTCTCGTCGGGCGCGTCGAGGCCCGTGCCGATGCGCAGCGCCACGGTCCGGCTCAGGCCGCGCTCGTCGTCGTCCTCGTCGTGCCGGCCCGCCGTGGCGCGCGGGCGCGGACGGTAGAGCTGGAGCGCCTCGGTCGCGTCGCCGTCCGGCTCCGGCCTCGACGCGTCCGGCTCCGCCCCGGTGAGGTCGGACGGTGCGTCGTCGTCGTCACCGTCGTCGCTCCGGTCGGCCCCCGACTGGGGACCGTCGCCGGGGTCGATCTCGTTGCTGTCACTCGTCGGTGGGGTCGTGGGGCGCACGTCGGCCGCGCGGTCCAGGGTCTCGTCGTCGAGCGCCCGGCGGGTCCGGCGCAGCAGGTCGAGCGCCCCGCGCGCGTCGAGGGGCCGGTCGGCGGGATCACGTGCGGCGAGCGCGCCGACGAGCTCGTCGATCTCGGCGGGGAACCAGTCCACGCGCTCGGACGGCGCCGGCACGTCGGAGTTGACGTGCTGGTACGCGACCTGGATCGGGGTGGCCCCCGTGAAAGGCTGACGCCCGGTGAGCATCTCGAACAGCAGGATGCCGACCGCGTACACGTCGGTGCGTGCGTCACTGGTCCCGTGCGCGACGAGCTCGGGTGCGAGGTACGCGACGGTGCCCAGCACGGTCCCCGTCGTCGTCGCCGTCACCTCGGTCACGGCCCGGGCGAGGCCGAAGTCTGCGACCTTGATACGACCGTCCGCGGCGAGGAGCACGTTCTCGGGCTTGACGTCGCGGTGCACGAGGCCCGCGCGGTGCGCGGCGGCGAGGGCCTCGAGGATGCACTCCGCGGTGTCGAACGCCTCGCGGACCGTGAGCGCGCCGACCTCACCGAGCCGCCGCCGCAGGTTCGTCCCGTCGATGTACTCCATCGTCAGGTAGCTCGTCTCGCCGTCGACCCCCTGGTCGAAGACGCCGACGAGGCCGGGGTGCGTCAGCCGTGCGGCGGCGCGGGCCTCGCGACGGAAGCGGGCGACGAACTCCGAGCCCGCACCGCCCTCGGCGAGGTGCGGGTGCATGACCTTCAGCGCGACCTCGCGGTCGAGCCGACGGTCCACGGCGAGGTAGACGGTCGCCATGCCGCCCCGTGCGATCCGGGACAGCACCTCGTAGCGCCCGTCGATCAGATGACCGAGGAGCGGGTCGGTGAGAGTTGCTGCCACGGCGGCAGTCTACGTTCGGGCTCGCGCAGAACCCGTCAGGCGTACCGCGACATGTGCGTCTGGACGTTGGCGACGTACACGCGCGTGTCGGCGTACATGCCGTACTTCCGGACGCCCGCCTGCCCCTGGTAGTAGCTCGCGATGGCCGTCGGGAGGTCGGGGCTCGTCGCGACGAGCTGGCGCAGGATCGCGACGCCCGCGACCACGTTGTCCACGGGGTCCAGCAGGTTCAGGTGGCGCCCGACCAGCTCGGAGGCCCACTCGCCGGAGCTGGGGATGACCTGCATGGTGCCGATCGCGTTGGCGGGGGAGACCGCGCTCTGGTTGAACCCGGACTCCTGGTAGGCGATGGCCTGGGCGAGCGACGTCGACACGCCCATCTCGCGCGCCGTCGCCGTGACGAGCGCCTGCATGTCCGCCTTGCTCGGGACGCCCATCGCGAGGAGCGTCGCCTTGTTCTCGTTGGCCGACGCGACCGTCGCCTCCGGGTACGTGCGGCCCGCGAACGTGCTCGGCACGAGGCCGGACGTCGGTGCTGCGGTGCTCGTCGCGACCGTGGCCGCGCCGCCCGCGCCGGGGATGGTCAGCACCTGGCCGATGCGGATCATGGCGTCCGCGGAGAGGCCGTTGGCGGCGACGATCGCGGCCGTGGTGGTGCCGTAGCGGGTGGCGAGGCCCGAGACCGTGTCCCCGCGACCGACGGTGTGCGCGCCGGCTGCGGGCGCCGCCGGGGCTGCCGGCGCGGCTACGGGGGCCGGGGCGCCGGCCGTGGGGATGGTCAGCACCTGGCCGATGCGGATCATGGCGTCCGCGCCCAGCCCGTTGCCGGCGACGATCGCGGCCGTCGTCGTGCCGTAGCGCTTGGCGAGCGCCGAGACGTTCTCGCCCGCAGCGACGGTGTGGCTCGTGGAGGTGGGCGCGGGGGCGGCGACCGGGGCCACCGGGACCGCGGCACCGGCCACGGGGATCGTGAGGTGCTGACCGGCGCGGATGCTCGCCCGCGCGTCGAGCCCGTTCGCGGCGACGATCTGCGCGACGGTCGTCGACGTGCGTCGCGCGATGTGGCTGACGGTGTCGCCCTCCTGGACCGTGTAGTCCTCGGCCTGGGCGGCCGTGGCGCTCCCCGCGACCGAGGCCACCGCGAGGGCGAGGCCGACGCCGGTGCCGCCGGCGAGCCGGCGCCGGCCTGCGGCCCCGGGTCGTGCCGAGGGGGACGCCGTGGGCAGCGCGCGCTGAGCGGCGTAGGTCATGAGATCCGTCCCTGGTTCTGTGACTGGTGGTACTCGTGTGACTCAAGTGACAGAAGTGAACGTAACCCAGGTGCGACACCCAGGGGAAGCGATGTCCCTGGTCCGCACGGGTGAAGCCCTACCCTGGGGCCGTGACCGATCTCGACGCCCTCGTGGGCGAATGGCTGCCCCTCCCCGACGTCGCCGACCGTCTGCGCACGGACGTCGGCCGTGTGCGCCGGCTGCTGCAGGAGCACAAGCTCCTCGCCGTCCGGCGCGGCGAGCGGAACATCCTCAGCGTGCCCGCCCAGTTCCTCACCCCGGTCGTCGGCCGCGGCACCGACGGCGACGAGGCGTGGGAGGTCGTGCCCTCCCTGCAGGGCACCCTCGTGCTCCTCGAGGACGCGGGCTTCTCCGACGAGGAGGCCGTGGCGTGGCTGTTCACGAAGGACGCCTCGCTCGAGTCCCTCGGCACGGGCCCCGACCGCCCGACGACGCCGATCGCGGCGCTCGCCGCGGGGCACAAGACCGAGATCCGCCGGCGCGCCCAGGCCCTCGCCCTGTAGCTCGGCCGGCGCGCGGCCCCGCGGGACCGGTCAGGTCGTGCGGTCGACCACCGCGTGACCGAGCGAGAGCAGCATCGTGCGGCCGGGCTCCGCCAGGTCGCTCGAGGCGAGCCGCGCGAGCGCCGGGCTCGAGAGCTCGCCGATCAGCTGCTCGACCTGCGCGACGGCACCGCTGCGCTCGACGAGCAGACGCAGCTCGGCGACGTCGGTGTCCGTGAGGTCGCGCCGACCCAGCTGCTCCTCCAGGCGCGCGCGGTCCTGCGCGTCGGAGCCCGCGAGGGCTCGCGCCACGAGGACCGTCCGCTTGCCCTCGCGCAGGTCGTCGCCCGCGGGCTTGCCCGTGGAGGCCGGGTCGCCGAAGACGCCCAGGAGGTCGTCCCTCAGCTGGAACGCCTCACCGAGGGGCAGGCCCACCTCGCGCGTCCGCGCGACGGCGTCGGCCGCAGCGTCCGCGAGCAGGGCCCCGAGGACCATGGGGTGCTCGACGCTGTACCGCGCGCTCTTCGCGCGGATCACCTCCCGCGCCCGCCGCTCGTCGTCGGCCGGGTCGTGGCCCCACGGCAGCGCCTGCGCCAGGACGTCGAGGTACTGGCCGACGGTGACCTCGGTGCGCATCGTGTCGAAGACGCCGCGCGCCGCGCCGCGGGTCCCGAGCGGGAGGCCCTCGACGGCGAGCGCGAACTCACGCTCGCTCGCGATGAGCGCGAGGTCGCCGAGCAGGATCGCGCTCGACTCGCCGAACCGGACGGAGGGCCCCGACCACGCAGCCTCCGCGTGCCGGCTCGCGAAGACGCGGTGCGCGGCGGGCCGGCCGCGGCGGGTGTCGGAGTCGTCCATCACGTCGTCGTGGAACAGCGCGGCCGCCTGGAAGAGCTCGAGAGCGGCGCCCACGCGCAGTGCGCGCCGACGGCCCACCTCGTCGGCCGGGTCGCCCCCGTGCGCGCGCCACGACCAGTAGCACAGGGCCGCGCGGAGCCGCTTGCCGCCCCACAGCATGTCGCGCAGCGCGTCGACGAGCGCACCGCTGTCGCCCCCGATCCCGGCGAGCTCCGCGCGCAGGGCCTCGGAGTGCTCGGCAAGGATCGCGTCGACGCCCGCCCGGACGTCCTCGACGTCGACCAGGCGCGGGGATGAGGACGTCACCCGACCACCCTAGGGGCCGTCATCGCGTCGTGTGGACCCGCCCGCCGATCGTCACGGTCCGCACGCCGTCCTCGTCGAGCACGCCGATCGAGACCAGCTCGTCGCCGCCCGAGCGCGTGAACGTCGAGTCGACCGCGAGGTCCGTCGTCGCCGTCAGCGGTGCGACCTCCGTGAACCCGGCGCCGGTCAGCGCGTCGCGGTAGAGGGTCAGCAGCTCCTCGGCGGTCGCGGACGTCGTCAGGTTCAGCGAGACCTCCTGCACCTCCGCGTCGCCGACGGGGACCGCCGACGTCACGAGGATCACCGCGTCCGTCGGGACGGGCAGCAGGTCGATGGGGAAGCCCTCGACGAGGTCGCCGACCTCCGAGTGCTCGTCGGGGGACGCCGTCACGAGGGGCTCGGGGGAGTCCTTGGTCTCCGGGGCCGCGAGCGTCGCCTCGCCGCGCGCGTCGGCCGTGGACGGGTGAGCTGCCGTGGTCCCGGGGTCCTCGTCCGCCGCGGACATGGTGCCGGCGCAGCCAGCGGCCGACACGAGGAGGCCCAGGGCGAGCGCGCCCGCGGTGACCCAGGCTCCTGCGGGACGCGTGCTGCGTCCTGCGGGGGATCTCCTGGCCGTGGCCATGGGTCAACCGTAGCCCCGCACCACCCGGTCCACAGACCCGCCACCCTGGGTGAAATCCACAGGGAGGGGGTACCGCGACGGCCGTCGCGGGTCCGGAGCGGTCGGATGGCGCCATGCCGACGACGATCCGCACCCGCGAACCCCGTGAGCTCCTCGCACTCATCCCCTTCCAGCTCGGCTTCCGTCCGGTCGAGAGCCTGGTCCTGGTCAGCATCCGGGGCGACCGGGCCCGGGTCGGCCTCGTGGCCCGCGTCGACCTCGCGGACGTGGCGCACCCCGAGCACGGGCCGCAGGTCGCCCGCTCGCTCGTCTCGCACATGGTCGCCGACGGCGCGCGCAGGTGCGTCGCGGTCGTCTACACCGACCAGGCCACCGGTGGAGCAGCCGTCGGGCACCCGACCCGCGCCGTGGCTCATGTCCGGGAGGCCGGGGAGCACTTCCTGGACGACATGGCGGCGTGGGTCGTCTCGTCGTCGGGCTACTTCGCGCTCGGCTGCGAGGACACCGCGTGCTGCCCACCCGGCGGTCGACCGCTGAGCGAGCTCGAGTCGACGGAGGTCGGCGCCCACATGGTGCTCACCGGTGCGCGCGTGGTCGAGACACGGGCCGAGCTCGGCAGGATCGCGCTCGCCCCGGCCGAGGCGCGACGCTCCGCACGTCGCGCCGCCCACCGCTGGACGACACGCCTGGAGCGCGCCGGGAGCGGCTCCGAGCTCCACGCGTGGCGGCGGGAGGGCCTCGCGCTCTGGCGTGACGAGGTCGCTCACGCCCGCGAGGCGCTCGAGGCGGTGCCCGGCGCGCGTGAGGGTGGCGGGACGGCCGTGGGGGAGGGCGCGTCGCGCGGGCCGCTGCGCCGCCCGGTGCCTCCCGTGCATCTGGGACGCCTGCAGGCGTCCCTCCAGGACGTGCTCGTGCGCGACGCGGTCATGCTCAGCTTCATCCCGGGGACGGACCGCGTCGGCGACCGCGTGGTCGCGGGCGACGCGTCCGCCGACGTCGGCACCGCACTGCGCGCGATCGTCGACCCCGTCGACGGCGCACCCCCGGACCCGCTGGCCTCGCAGGCGGCGACGGGCGTCCTCGAGGCCGTCGTCGGCCACAGCCCGCGGCGTGCGCAGGCGCCCGGCCTGACCCTGCTCGGTGTGCTCGCCTGGTGGGCCGGCGACGGTGCGCGAGCCGGGGCGCTGATCGAGCGCGCGCTCACGATCGACCCGCGCTACCGCCTCGCCGTCCTCATGGAGGAGACGCTCGCGGCGGGCATGCCTCCGGGCTGGCTGCGCGGCGGGGCGACCGCTGGGCCGGGCACGGCGGGCTGACGCGCCGTCGGTCGGGCCGCCCGTGGCGGCCGCCATGGGACCTGTGGGGGAGTCGAGTGCTCGCGCATCCGGTAGCGTCGAGCCGGGTTCTGCGTCGCACTCGCCTGGGAGGCTCGATGAGCGTGGTTGTCGGCTATGTCGCGACTGCGGAAGGGCAGGCCGCCCTCGAGGCGGCCATGGCCGAGGCCGCGTCCCGGGAGGTCCCGCTCGTCGTGATCCTCAGCGAGCGCGGCCACCGCTTCGGCACCGAGGCGAGCGAGGTCGAGGCCCAGGCGGACGAGGTGCGCCGTCGGCTCGAGGAGACGGGCCTCGCCTTCCAGGTGCGGCAGACCACCCGCGGCAAGGACGTCGCGGACGACATCATCGGGGCCGCACAGAGCGAGGACGCCGACCTCATCGTCATCGGCCTGCGCCGGCGGAGCCCCGTCGGCAAGCTCCTTCTGGGCTCCAACGCGCAGCGCATCCTCCTCGATGCGCCGTGCCCGGTGCTCGCGGTCAAGCCGCCGCAGTCATGAACGCCTGACACCGAGCGACCAGCCGCGCCCCACGGGCGCGTCGCCGCTGGTCAGCCGCCTGATCCGAGTCAACGCCGCCGGCGGTCGGCCGTGGCGCGAGACGATCAGCGAGGGCCGTTCGGGGTATCACGGGGCATCAAACCGGGGCCCCGGACGTTACAATGTAGGTCTACCCCCGCACCATGTCTGTGAGCCTGGCGCTGCCGAAAGGTTCTCTGTGTCATCCCTTCCCACATCTTCCTCCCTCCCGCGCGAGTTCGAGCACCCTGCCCTGCAGGAGCTCGTGATGCGTGGACGCACCCACGGGTCCGTCGACGGCGAGGCCATCCGCAACGCGTGCGACGCCGCACAGGTCAGCCCCAAGAGGCTGCGCAGCGTGCTGCGCGGCCTTGCTGACGCCGGCGTCACCGTGACCGAGCCCACCGCCCGCCCTGCAGTCGCCGCGGCCGCCGCGCGACGCTCGAGCACCACCACGGCCGTCGCCCCTGCCCCCGTCGTCGCGTCCGCTGACGGCGCCAAGGCGACCGCCAAGCCCGCCACCAAGGCCGCCGCCGCGCCCGCCAAGAAGGCCGCTGCGAAGAAGGCTGCACCCGCGAAGGCGTCGGCCAAGTCGACGGCGCCCGCCGAGTCGGACGAGGTCGACGACGTCGAGGACGTCGAGCCCGCGGAGGACGAGGTCGCCGCCGAGGTCGAGGTCGACACCGAGGACGTCGAGGTCGTCGCCGACCCGGACGTCGAGGTCGAGGCCACCGACGACACGGAGACCGAGACCGAGGTCGCGAAGGCCCCCGCCGCAGCGGAGGAGGAGACCGAGGACGCGGGCTTCACGTACTCCGACGCGGACGACGACGACGCACCTGCCCAGCAGGTCGTCACCGCCGGCGCCACGGCCGACCCGGTCAAGGACTACCTCAAGCAGATCGGCAAGGTCGCGCTCCTCAACGCCGAGCAGGAGGTCGAGCTCGCCAAGCGCATCGAGGCCGGCCTGTTCGCCGACGAGAAGCTCGCCGCGAACCCGAAGCTCGAGCCCAAGCTGCGCCGCGAGCTCGAGTGGATCGCGTCGGACGGCCGTCGGGCGAAGAACCACCTGCTCGAGGCCAACCTGCGCCTCGTCGTCTCGCTCGCCAAGCGGTACACGGGTCGCGGCATGCTGTTCCTGGACCTCATCCAGGAGGGGAACCTCGGCCTCATCCGTGCGGTCGAGAAGTTCGACTACACCAAGGGCTACAAGTTCTCGACGTACGCCACGTGGTGGATCCGCCAGGCGATCACCCGTGCCATGGCCGACCAGGCGCGCACCATCCGCATCCCGGTGCACATGGTCGAGGTCATCAACAAGCTCGCCCGCGTCCAGCGGCAGATGCTCCAGGACCTGGGCCGCGAGCCCACGCCGGAAGAGCTCGCCAAGGAGCTCGACATGACGCCCGAGAAGGTCGTCGAGGTCCAGAAGTACGGCCGTGAGCCCATCTCGCTCCACACGCCGCTCGGCGAGGACGGCGACAGCGAGTTCGGTGACCTCATCGAGGACTCCGAGGCCGTGGTGCCCGCTGACGCGGTGAGCTTCACGCTCCTCCAGGAGCAGCTGCACCAGGTGCTGGACACGCTCTCCGAGCGGGAGGCCGGTGTCGTCTCGATGCGGTTCGGCCTCACGGACGGCCAGCCGAAGACCCTCGACGAGATCGGCAAGGTCTACGGCGTCACGCGCGAGCGCATCCGTCAGATCGAGTCGAAGACGATGTCGAAGCTGCGCCACCCGAGCCGGTCGCAGGTCCTGCGCGACTACCTCGACTGATCGGGACCTCCGCATGACCGCACGCACGGCGGGGTGGGCTCTGCTCACCGCCGCCGTGCTCGGCGCGCTCGGCGTCTGGGCGCTCGGCCTGCGCAACGGGTTCGACCCGTGGCTCACTGCTGTCGCCGTGCTCGCCGTCGTCGTCGCGACCCTCCTGGTCGTCGGCGACGCCAGGCGCGCCCGGCGCGGCCCCGAGGACCTCGAGCCGCCGCAGCGGCCCGCCGGCAGCGACCGCCCGGCCGGCAGCCAGAGGCGGTCCGCCTCCACCGGTCACTGAGCCGCGGGGACGATCACCGCAGCGTCAGCCGCGGGGACGATGACCGCAGCGTCAGCAGCCGGGCGGGCCGCAGGCGTGTCAGCTGCCGACGCCGGCCAGGACCGCGACCAGCCACGTCGCGGCCGCGACGCACGCCAGGCCCAGCTCGATGAGCATGCCCAGAGCCGTCGCCTTGATCGCGAGCCAGGCCGACGCCCACGCACGGCTCGTGTCCTTCAGGCGCAGGTACTCCATGCCGAACAGCCCGAGCGGGAAGAAGATCAGCAGCCCGACGAGCGGGACGACGAAGAAGCCGACGATGCCCGCGAGCCCCGCGACGACCAGGGACCGCTTGGGCACCCCGGAGCTCGCGACGCGCTTGCCCGCGACCACGTAGGTCGCGGCCCAGCCGATCGCCAGGAGCACCGCGACCGCCGCGAACACGCCCCAGCCCGCACCGGACTCGGCGTCGATGGCCCACACCAGCACAGCCGCGGCGATGAGCAGCGACCCCGGCAGGACCGGCACGACGATGCCCACCAGGCCGACGAGCACCGCCAGGCCGACGAACAGGTTCACGAGGTCCACGGTGCTCCGTCCTGAGGGGGCTGCGTCCGGCACGCCGCGAGGCCCGGGATGCTGGTGCACCCCGGGCCTCGCGTCATGCGCTCAGTGTGTCAGCGCGCGCACGCGGCGCGCGCCATGGTCATCGGGCGGGCGCGCCGTGCTCCTCGAGCAGGCGGTCGGTCTCGTCCTGGACGTGCAGGGCGACGTCGGCGAACGCGGCGGCGTGACGACGTGCGTGGTGGGAGCAGAACAGCAGCTCGCCGGACGGCAGCACCACACGCACGTAGGCCTGCGCGCCACAGCGGTCGCAGCGGTCTGCTGCGGTCAACGGGGTCGTGGTCGTGGAGGTCACGCGTCCATAGAACCATCCGCACGACGCGGGGGCCTCCTCCCAGGGCCCGGGTTCGCTCACCGCGTAGTCCCCGGGCCCCCGTGCGGCACGCCTCCTCGGGCCCGGGCGCGCCAGCGTCTAGGCTCGTGCGCGTGACCAGCACGTTGTCGGAGTCCAGCTACACCGCTCGCCACCTGTCCGTCCTCGAGGGCCTCGAGGCGGTCCGCAAGCGACCCGGGATGTACATCGGGACCACCGACTCGCGCGGCCTGATGCACTGCCTATGGGAGATCATCGACAACTCCGTCGACGAGGCGCTGGGCGGGCACTGCGACCGCATCGACGTCGTGCTGCACGCCGACTCGTCCGTCGAGGTCCGCGACAACGGGCGGGGCATCCCGGTCGACGTCGAGCCGAAGACGGGCCTCACGGGCGTCGAGGTCGTGTTCACCAAGCTCCACGCCGGCGGCAAGTTCGGCGGCGGGTCGTACGCGGCGTCGGGCGGCCTGCACGGTGTGGGTGCGAGCGTCGTCAACGCGCTCTCGTCACGGCTCGACGTCGAGGTCGACCGCGGGTCGAAGACGTACCGCATGACGTTCCACCGGGGTGAGCCGGGGCGGTTCGAGGACAGCGGCACGCGCGGCCCCGAGGCGCCGTTCACGCCGTTCGTCGACGCCTCCGAGCTCGACGTCGTCGGCAAGGTCGCCCGCGGCCGCACCGGCACCCGGGTGCGCTACTGGGCGGACCGGCAGGTGTTCCCGTCGACCGCCGTCTTCTCCTACGACGAGCTCGTCTCCCGCGTGCGCCAGACGACGTTCCTCGTCCCCGGCCTCACCGTCACCGTGCGCGACGAGCGCCGCATGCCGGGGACCCCCGGTGCCGACGGGCCCCACGAGGAGACGTTCGTCCACCACGGCGGGACGGTGGACTTCGTCGAGTTCCTCGCGCCCGACGCCGCGGTCACCGACACGTGGCGGCTCGCGGGCACGGGCAGCTTCACCGAGACCGTGCCCGTCCTCGACGGCCGCGGGCACCTCACGTCGCAGGAGGTCACCCGCGAGTGCGAGGTGGACGTCGCGCTGCGCTGGGGCACGGGCTACGAGACCGAGGTGCGGAGCTTCGTCAACATCATCTCGACGCCGAAGGGAGGCACGCACCTCGCGGGCCTCGAGCAGGCGCTCATGAAGACGATCCGCAAGCAGGTCGAGCTCAACGCGCGCCGCCTCAAGGTGTCGACCAAGGACACGACCGAGCGGATCGAGAAGGACGACATCATGGCCGGCCTCACGGCCGTGCTGACGGTGCGCCTCGCCGAGCCGCAGTTCGAGGGGCAGACCAAGGAGGTGCTCGGCACCGGCCCGGTGCGGGGCATCGTCGCCAAGGTCGTCGAGAGCGAGCTGACGGCCCTGCTCACGTCCCCCAAGCGTGACCACAAGACCCAGGCGACCCTCGTCCTGGACAAGATCGTCTCCGAGATGCGCGCCCGCCTGTCCGCGCGCAAGCAGAAGGAGATCTCGCGTCGCAAGAACGCGCTCGAGACCTCGGCCCTGCCGACGAAGCTCGCCGACTGCCGCACCGACGACGTGGACCGCAGCGAGCTGCTCATCGTCGAGGGCGACAGCGCGCTCGGCACGGCCAAGCTCGCACGGAACTCGGACTTCCAGGCGTTGCTGCCCATCCGCGGCAAGATCCTCAACGTCCAGAAGGCCTCGATCTCGGACATGCTCAAGAACGCCGAGTGCGCCGCCATCATCCAGGTCATCGGTGCCGGCTCCGGCCGCAGCTTCGACCTCGAGGCTGCGCGCTACGGGAAGATCGTGATGATGACCGACGCCGACGTCGACGGCGCGCACATCCGCACCCTGCTGCTCACGCTCTTCTTCCGGTACATGCGACCGCTCGTCGACGCGGGGCGGGTCTACGCCGCCGTGCCGCCGCTGCACCGCGTCGAGGTCATCGGCAACGGGAGCAAGAAGAACGAGTACGTCTACACATACTCGGAGGCCGAGCTCGCCGCGACCCTGCGCCGCCTCGAGAAGAGCGGCCGGCGGTACAAGGAGGACATCCAGCGGTACAAGGGCCTCGGTGAGATGGACGCCGACCAGCTCGCCGAGACGACCATGGACCCGCGCCACCGCACCCTGCGCCGCGTCACCGCGCAGGACGCCGCCGCGGCCGACGCCGTGTTCGAGCTCCTCATGGGCTCCGAGGTGGCACCGCGTCGCGACTTCATCGTCGCGGGCGCCTCCCAGCTGGACCGTGCGCGCATCGATGCCTGACCGTCAGTGCTGCCCGGCCACCCGGTGGACCTCACCCCGGTGGACGGTACCTACCCGCACCGCCGCATCACCTAGGTTGGTCCCGTGAGCACGATGGAGCCGATCGCCGAGCGCGCCGACGCACCCGGGGTCCTCGACCTTCCGCCGGCGCACCTCGAGCTCGCGTGGCGCGCCCTCCAGATCGCCGACGCGCCGGCGATCTTCGGCCTCATCCAGGCCATCGAGGCGGCCGACAACCCGCCCCAGCGCGAGTCCTACGAGGAGGTCGTCGAGCTCTTCGAGGGCAGCTGGAAGGACCTCGAACGGGACAGCCTCGGCGGGTTCGACGTCCACGGGACCCTGCGCGCGTACGCCGTCGTCGAGGTCCGCCCCGGGGACACGCGGACCGTGCGCGCCTTCCTGCGCGGAGCGGTGCACCCCGACTGGCGCGGCCGTGGCCTCGGCCGCGCCGTCCTGACGTGGATGGAGGGGCGCGGACGCCAGAAGCTCGCGGAGTCCGGCAAGGACCTCCCGGCAAGGCTCGCGACCTTCGTGGAGGAGCGCGCGCGCGACCAGCGCCGGCTCTACGCAGCCGCGGGCTTCAGCCCCATCCGCTGGTACACGCAGATGCGGCGCGACCTGAGCAGGCCGCTGCCCGAGGTCGACGCGCCCCAGGGCGTGCGGGTCGTGCCCTGGTCGGTCGAGCTCGACGAGCAGGTGCGCCTCGCGCACAACGAGACCTTCGCCGACCACTGGGGCTCCGAGCCGCAGACCCCCGAGACGTGGAAGCAGCACGGCAGCCACTTCGTGCCCCGGTGGAGCTTCGTCGCGCTCGACAGCTCCGAGGGCCAGGACGAGGTGGCGGGCTACCTCCTGTCCGGCCGGTACGAGCAGGACTGGCCGGTGCTCGGCTACACGTGCGGGTACACGGACCTGCTGGGCGTGCGCCAGGCGTGGCGGGGCAAGAGCGTCGCCGTCGCGCTGCTCGCGAGCGCCATGTCCGCCTACCGCGCGGACGGCATGGAGTACGCGTGCCTCAGCGTCGACACCGCGAACCCGACGGGCGCGTACGGCCTCTACGAGAAGCTCGGCTACGAGGCCACGCACGGCGAGGTCCTCTACAGCGTCGAGATCTAGGCACGACGGGCCGACCCCGGCGGCGGGCCCGGCCGGGGCTGCGCCCACCGGCGCCAGGTCGGGGCGTCAGCCCACCGCGTGCAGCGGCGCCGGCAACGTGGTGCCCGAGCCGTCCCGACGAGGGTCGAGCGCGGGCAGCTCGACGGCCTGCCCCGCCGATCCCGTGGCACGGGCCGGTGCGGGCCCCACCCACGCGAGGATCAGCGTGTCCTCGCCCCGCAGGAACCGCTGCGCCCGGACGCCGCCCGTGGCGCGTCCCTTGGCGGGGTACAGCTCGAACGCGGTCACCTTGGCGGCGCCCGCCTGCGTCCCCGGCAGCGCGGCCGAGGTCCCCGCGACGGTGACGACGACGGCACCCGGGTTCTCGGGGTCGCCCACGGCCGAGGCAGGGACGGCCCCGAAGAAGACGACGCGCTCGCCGGCGGCGAGCTTGATCCCCGCCATGCCGCCGGCGGCCCGGCCCTGCGGACGCACGTTGCCCGCCACGAACCGCAGGAGCTGAGCGTCCGAGGTCACGAAGACGAGGTCGTCGTCGTCGGTCACCGCGGCCGCGCCGACCACCTCGTCGCCGTCCTTGAGCCCGATGACGTCCCACGTGTCGCGGCTCGGCGCCGCCTCGGACGCCACGCGCTTGACCACGCCAGCGGCCGTGCCGAGGGCCAGGGTCGGGGCGTCGGCGCCCAGCGCCGTCAGCGCGAGGACGCGCTCGCCGGGCCCGAGGTCGAGGACCTCGCTCACGGGAACGCCGCCGGACAGGGACGGAGGGCCGTCGGTGGGAGGCATCCCGGGCAGGTCGAGCACGGGCAGGCGCAGCACGCGGCCCTTCGACGTGACGGCGCCCACGTCGCCGCGCGTCGTCGTCGCGACGCTCGAGACCACCACGTCGTGCGACGAGCGGCGGCCCTCGCGTGCCGGCTCGGCCTCGTCCGCGGTGCGGGCGAGGAGGCCCGTCCCGGACAGCAGGGCCCAGCACGGTGCGTCGACGATCTCCAGCGGGGTCGCCGAGCGTGCGGCGGCGGGTGCGCCGACGACGCCCGCCCCGCCCGCGTGCTCGAGCAGGATCGTGCGGCGGGGCGTGCCGAAGGTCCGGGCGACGTCGGCCATCTCGTCGCTCACGACGGTCCGCAGCAGGGCGTCGTCGGCGAGCACCGCCTCGAGCTCCGCGATCTCCTCGCGCAGCGTCGTCGCCTCCTTCTCGAGCTCGATCCGCGAGAACTTGGTGAGCCTGCGCAGGCGGAGCTCGAGGATGTACTCGGACTGCACCTCCGAGAGGTCGAAGACGCTCATGAGCCGCTCGCGTGCGACCTCGGCCGTGTCGGACGCGCGGATCACCTGGATGACCTCGTCGATGTCCAGGATCGCGACGAGCAGGCCCTCGACCAGGTGGAGACGCTCGCGCCTGCGGCGCAGGCGGTGGTGGGAGCGGCGCCGCACCACGGTGATCCGGTGGCTGACCCACACCTCGAGCATGTCCCGCAGGCCCAGCGTGCGGGGCTGCCCGTCGACGAGCGCGACGTTGTTGATGCCGAAGGAGTCCTCCATCGGCGTGTAGCGGTAGAGCTGCTCGAGGACGCCCTCCGGGTTGAACCCCGTCTTGATCTCGATGACCAGCCGCAGCCCGTTGCTGCGGTCCGTGAGGTCGGTGACGTTCGTGATCCCGGTGAGCTTCTTGGCCTGGACGCCCTCCTTGATCTTCTCGATCACCTTCTCGGGGCCCACGAGGTACGGCAGCTCCGTCACGACGATGCCCTTGCGCTTGGGCGTGACGTTCTCGATGCGCGTCGTCGCGCGCGTGCGGAAGCTGCCCCGGCCCGTCAGGTACGCGTCGCGCACCCCGTCGAGCCCCACGATCTTGCCGCCCGTGGGGAGGTCGGGGCCGGGCACGAACCGCATGAGGTCCTCGAGCGTCGCATGGGGGTTCGCGACGAGGTGCCGGGCCGCCGCGACGACCTCGACGAGGTTGTGGGGCGCCATGTTGGTCGCCATGCCGACCGCGATGCCCGACGCGCCGTTGACCAGGAGGTTCGGGATCGCCGACGGCAGCACCTCGGGCTGGGTCAGCTTGTTGTCGTAGTTCGGCACGAAGTCGACGACGTCCTCGTCGAGGCCCGTGACCATCGCCATCGCCGGCGCGGCCAGACGCGCCTCCGTGTAGCGGGGCGCGGCGGGTCCGTCGTCGAGCGAGCCGAAGTTGCCGTGCCCGTCGACGAGCGGCAGGCGCAGGGAGAAGGGCTGGGCCATCCGGACCAGGGCGTCGTAGATGGCCGAGTCACCGTGCGGGTGGAGCTTGCCCATGACCTCGCCGACGACGCGCGCCGACTTGACGTGCCCGCGGTCGGGTCGCAGCCCCATGTCGGACATCTGGAACAGGATGCGCCGCTGGACGGGCTTGAGGCCGTCGCGCGCGTCGGGCAGCGCCCGGGCGTAGATGACGGAGTAGGCGTACTCGAGGAACGAGCCCTCCATCTCGGCGGCGACGTCGATGTCGACGATCTTCTCCTCGACGGGACCAGCGTCCGCGTCGGCGGGTCCGGAGGGTCGGCGGGCCATCGGTGAAGGTGCTCCTCGGTGCTCACGTGTGCGTGCCGCCGGCGTGCTGACCGCCGCGGCCTGGGCGCCGCAGGGTCTGCGCCGCCGGCACCATTGTCGCTGCTCCGCGCACGTGCCGGCCCGCACGACGCGCGGGCGGCGGGGGACGGGGGCGCGGGCGCGCACGGCCCGCACGACGCGCGGGCGGCGGCGCCGCGGTCGAGGCGCGTGGCGGGCCGCGACGCCCCGCGTGCGGGCCGTCCCAACTAGCCTGGGCGGGTGGCAGCACACGACGACGACGGCGTCGCCCCCCGTTCCGGGTCCCAGGGCGCGCCGTACCCCATGCACTGGGAGGCCGACGTCGTGCTGCGGGACGGCGGGACGGCGCGCGTGCGCCCCATCCGGCCCGACGACGCCGAGGCGCTCCAGGCCTTCCACGTGCGGCAGTCGGAACGCTCGACGTACCTGCGGTTCTTCGCGCCCCTCGAGCGCCTGCCGGAGCGCGACCTCGTGCGGTTCACCCAGGTCGACCACCACGACCGGGTCGCGCTCGTCGCCGTGACCGAGGAGGACGGGCGCGACCGGATCATCGCTGTCGCACGGTTCGACCGGACGGGGCCGACGGAGGCCGAGGTCGCGTTCAACGTCGCCGACGACCACCACGGGCGGGGACTCGGGTCCGTCCTCCTCGAGCACCTCGCGGCCGCCGCGCGTGAACGGGCCATCGAGCGCTTCACCGCCGAGGTGCTGCCGCAGAACGGCGCGATGCTCGCGATCTTCCGCGAGGCGGGCTACGTCGTGCGCCAGCACCTGGAGGACGGCATCGTCTCGGTGTCGTTCGACATCGACCCCACGGAGCGGCTCCTGGCCGTCATGGCCGGCCGCGAGCAGCGTGCCGAGGCCCGCAGCGTCGAGGGCATGCTCACGCCCCGGTCGGTGCTCGTCGTGGCCGCCGTCGGTCAGGGGGCGCACGGTGGGCAGGGTGAGTGGGGTGAGCACGGAGACCACCGAGAGCACCGAGGCCACGGAGACCACGGCGAGCAGCGGCAGCACGGCGAGCGTCGTGCTCACGGCGAGACGGACGGTCGCGTCGCTGCGGGGCCCGACGCCGAGGTGGAGGCGGTCGACATCGCCCTCGCGCGCGCCGTCCTGGCCAACCTTGCCGGTGCCGGTGCCGGTGCCGGTGCCGGTGCCGGCACCAGCGCGGCTGGGCGAGGGGCGACCGCCGAGGGCGCCGTGCCCGAGCACGTGCTCCCCGGGGACGCGGTCCCCGGGATCGTGCGCCCCGTGGTGCACGCGGCGGGTCCCGTCGGTCCCGTGCCGGGCGTCCAGGTCTGGGCGGACGTGGCGGACGTGCCCGGTCCTGTCGACCTCCTCGTGCTCGCCGTGCCCGCGGCGCAGGCCGCTGCCGCCGTGCGCAGGTGCGCGCACCTGAGGGCGCACGCCGTCGTCGTCCTCAGCAGCGGCTTCGCCGAGACGGGGCCCCAGGGCCTCGCGCACCAGCGCGACCTGCTGCGGGCCGCCCACGGAGCGGGCATGCGCGTCCTCGGACCGGCGTCGTACGGATTCTTCAGGCACGGGTCCGAGGCGGCGCCGACGGTCAACGCGTCCCTCGCGTCCGTCGTCCCGCAGCCGGGGCGCATCGCGCTGTTCTGCCAGTCCGCGCCCATGGCCGTCGGCCTGCTCGCGTCGGCCAGGCGGCGGGGCCTCGGGCTGTCGACCTTCGTCTCGTCGGGCAACCGTGCGGACGTCTCCGGCAACGACCTCATGCAGTTCTGGAGCGGCGACGAGCAGACCGACGTCGTGGGCCTCTACCTGGAGTCCATCGGCAACCCCCGCAAGTTCGCGCGTGTGGCCCGTCGGCTCGCGGCGACGACCCCGCTCGTGGTCCTGACGGCGGGCCGGTCCGGCCACGTGATCCCCGCGGGCCACGCCGTGCGGCTGACGCGCGTGCCGCGCCGCGCCCTCGAGGAGATGCTGCGCCAGTGCGGCGCCATCCGGGTGGAGAGCCAGCACCAGCTGCTCGACGTCACGCAGCTCCTCGCGCACCAGCCGCTGCCCACCGGCCGCCGGGTGACGGTCCTGGCCGGGTCCGAGCCGCTCGCCGCGATCGTCGCCGAGGCGTCGGCCTCCGCCGGGCTGACGGTCGGTGACCAGCAGACCCTGGTCACCGCCACGGCCACGCCCGAGGGGCGCGCCGCGCTCGAGGCCCAGCTCGCGCAGGTGTACGCCGACCCCGCGTGCGACGCCGTCGTCGTCGTGCACGTGCCGACGCTCGCCGAGCCCGACGAGAACGTCGCGAGGGTGCTCGCCGCCGCGGCCGCGCGCAGCGGGCGGACGACCGTCGCGTGCATCCTCGGCCTGAGCGGGGCGGCCGAGGAGCTCACCGCCCCGGACGCGGACGGCCGGGCCCGGACGGTCCCCGCGTACGCGACGCCCGAGGACGGTGTGCTCGCCCTCGCGGCCGCCGTGCGCTACTCCGCGTGGCGTGCGGCCGACCACGGTCAGCTCCTCGCGCCCGACGGGATCGACCGGCACCGTGCACGCACCATCGTCGACGCGGCCCTGGCGGCGGGCCGTGACACGGGCGCTCCCGTGGCGCTCGCACCCGACCAGGCCGCGGCGCTCCTGGGCTGCTACGGCGTGGACGTGTGGCGCACGCTCCAGGTGCACGACGCCGAGGAGGCCGTCCGTGCGGCCGAGGAGCTCGGCTGGCCCGTCGCGCTCAAGAGCACCGCGGCGCACCTGAGGCACCGGATCGACCTCGGTGGTGTCCGCCTGGACCTGACCGGGCCCGCCGCGGTGGTCGAGGCGTACCAGCAGATGCGTGCCCAGCTCGCGGGCCGCGGCGTCGACGACGGCGCCTTCGAGGTGCAGCGCATGGCCCCCGCAGGAGCGGCGTGCGTGATCCGGTCCAGCGAGGACCCGCGGTTCGGCCCCGTCGTGTCGTTCGGCCTCGCGGGCGACGCCGTCGACCTCCTCGGCGACGTGAGCCACGGCGTCGCGCCCCTGACCGACGTGGACGTCGCCGAGATGGTCCGGTCGGTGCGCGCCTCGCCGCGTCTCTTCGGCTACCGCGGCCTCGCGCCCCTCGACGTCGCCGCCGTCGAGGACGTCCTCGGCAGGGTGTCCGTGCTCGCGGACGACCTGCCCGAGGTGCACGGCCTCGAGCTCCACCCCGTCGTCGTCGGCGAGACGGGGGCTGCCGTGCTCGCGGCCCGTGTCGAGCTCGCGGAGGCCGGCCGGGCCGACGGCGTGCGCCGCGCGCTGCCGCAGTAGGACCGCGTAGCGCAGGGACGCCCCGATCGGTGGAAAGATGTCCCGGTGCCTGGAGCGACGACTGACCTTCACGAGAGCCTGCACCACGCGGGCTACTACCCCGAGCTCGTCGGCGACGTCCTCGACGTCGCCCTCGCCGGCGAGGAGGTCATCGGGCACCTCGTGCACCCGGAGACGACGTTCGACGCGTCGGAGGTGCGCAGGCACGTCACCGTGCTCGTCCTGACGCCGACGCGACTCGTGATGGCGCACGTCGACGACCACCCGGCCGACTCCGAGCACCCGTCGGCGAGCGCGTCGGCCACGACCGAGTCCGTGCCCCTCGCGCACCTGCACTCCGTCGCGCTGACCCACGTGGTCCCCGTCCCGGAGCAGCACGTGCCCGGCGCGGTGCCCGCCGAGCTCACCCTCGCGCTCGGCTGGGGCGCCGTGCGTCGGATCGACCTCGAGCCCGCGGCCTGCGGCGACCCGGCGTGCGAGGCCGACCACGGGCTGACCGGCACGAGCTCGCCGGACGACGTCGTCGTCCGGGTGTCCGCGCAGGCCGAGGGGTCCGAGGCCGTCCGGGCCGCTGTCGCCTTCGCCCGGGTGCTCTCGGCCGCGAGCGCAGGGGCACGGTGAGCGTCACCACGGCCCTGCAGGACGCGTTCACCGCGGCGGGCTTCGTCGCACCCGACTACGGCGGCCAGTGCCTCGACGGCGTCCTCGTCGCCGCGGCCGACTCCCTCGCCGCCTCCCTCGGCGCCGACCTCGGCCCACGGGCCGCCGAGGCGCGCTCGGCGCGCGAGCGGCTGGCCGTCCCGGCGGCGACGCGCGTGTGCGTCGTGCTCGTCGACGGCCTGGGGTACCAGATGCTGTCCGAGCGCTCCGGTCACGCCCCGTTCCTGCGCGGGGCGCTGTCCGCCGGGCGTCGTCTGACCGTCGGCTACCCGTCCACGACGGCGGCCTCGATGGGCCTCTTCGGCACTGGTCGTCCGCCCGGGCGCACGGCCCTGGCCGGGTACACGGTGCGCAACCCCGAGCACGGTGGGCTCGCGAACCTCGTGTCCTGGGAGGGTGTGGGCCCGGCCGCGACGTGGCAGCGCGAGCAGACCGTGTTCACGCTGCTCTCGGACGCGGGCGTGCCCGTGACGTCGGTGGGTCCGGCCAAGTTCGCGGGCTCGGGCCTGACCCAGGCCGCGCTCGACGGCGGCCGCTACGTCAAGGCCGAGCGCCTCGCGGACAGGGTCGACGCCGCGACGTTCGAGCTGTCCGCCCCCGGCCTCGTCTACCTCTACTGGGGCGACGTCGACAAGACCGGCCACCAGTACGGGTGGCAGTCGCGGGAGTGGGCGGACGCCCTGACCGAGGCCGACCGGGAGCTCGCGCGCCTCGCGCGCGGCCTGCCCGCGGGCACCGTGCTGCTCGTCACCGCCGACCACGGCATGGTCGACGTCGACCACGCCCAGCTCGTCGACGTCGCCCGTGCGCCGGAGCTCGCCGCGGGTGTGTCACTGGTCGCCGGGGAGCCGCGGGCGACACACGTGCACGTGCGGGAGGGCGAGTCCGCGGCCGTCGCCGAGCGGTGGCGCCGCGTCCTCGGCGAGGCGGCGCTCGTCGCGACGCGGGACGAGGCGGTCGACGCCGGCTGGTTCGGGCCCGTCGCCGAGCACGTCATGCCGATCCTCGGCGACGTCGTCGTGGCCGCGACGGGGCGTGCCGGCGTCGTCGACTCGCGCACCCAGACGCCGCACTCCTTGCAGCTGCGGGGCATGCATGGTTCGTTCACGCCGGGGGAGATGTACGTCCCGCTCCTCGTCGTCGCCTAGGGAGACCTCATGGCCGAGCTGGTGTTCTTCAGCGGAACGATGGACTGCGGCAAGTCGACGCTCGCGCTGCAGCTCGACCACAACCACTCGGCGCGCGGCCGGGGTGGTGTGATCTTCACGCGCAACGACCGGGCGGGCACGGACGTCCTGTCCTCCCGGCTGGGCCTGCGCCACCCCGCCGTCGAGGTCACGGACACGACCGACTTCTGGGACGACGTCGTCGTGCGGCGCACGCACGGCGAGCGCGTCGACTACCTGGTGTGCGACGAGGCGCAGTTCTACACGACCCGCCAGGTCGAGCAGCTCGCCCAGCTCGTCGACGAGATGGGCGTCGACGTCTACGCGTTCGGCATCACGGCCGACTTCCGCACCCGCCTCTTCCCCGGGTCGGCGAGGCTCATCGAGCTCGCCGACCGTGTCGAGGTGCTCCAGGTGCAGAGCCTGTGCTGGTGCGGGGCCCGCGCGACGCACAACGCCCGCACGGTCGACGGCGTGATGGTCGTGGAGGGCGAGCAGGTGGTCGTCGGGGACACGGACGCGTCGGTCGACGTCGGCTACGAGGTGCTGTGCCGCCGCCACCACATGCGCCGCATGACCGTGGCTGTCGCGCGGGCCGTGGCGAGCACGCCCCAGACGCTCCCGTTCGAGCTCAGCGGCCCCCGCGCCCACCAGTAGACCCCGGCGACGCACGACGCCCGGCAGCCCCCAGACCGCTCGGGAGCACGCAGACCGCTCAGGGGACCGCGCCGGGCTACTCCGGGCGCGCGCCGAACACGATCTCGTCCCAGCTCGGGACGCTCGCACGACCCTTGCGGCCCCTGGCACGGTTCGCCAGCGGCGGCGGCACGTCCGGCTCGCCGCCGTGCTCACCGGCCTGCTCACCGGCCTGCTCGGCGACCTTCTCGGGCGCACCAGGTCCGTCGGACGGCCGCGCCCCGGACGCGTCGCGGCCGGGAAGCCCGCCATCGGCACCGGGGGAGTCGGGGGAGTCGTCGTGCTCCGAGGCGCCACGGGCCTGCGGACGGTCGGGGACGGCCTGAAGCCGCTCCCGGAACGGCGCCGGCATCTCGAGCACCTGCGCGTCGACCGCCTCGTCGGGCCGCGAGTGCGGCGGGTGCGCCGCGGGGACGTCGCCGGTGAACGGTCGCACGACGTCCGGGTGCTCGAAGTCGAAGGCGTGCTGCGGTCCGAACCCCTCGAACGCATCGGCGTCGTCGTCCTCGTCGAGGTCGACCTGCTGACGCACGCCGCGGCGCCCCTCGAGGTCGTCGAGCAGAGCATGTGTCGCCTCGTGCGGGTCCTCGACGTGCTCGGGCTCCGCGGGGACGTCGACGGACGCGAGCAGCGGACGCACCGCGTCGGCGGCCTCGACGTCGAAGACGCCGCCGCGCACCGCCGCGAGGTGCCGCCGCGGGATGGGCTCGTCGACGATCTCGGTCTCCGACAGCCAGCGGGCCTCGTCGTCGACGGCGCGCAGGGTCCGCGTCGAGGCCTCGTACGTCCAGCGCGCCGAGCGCGTGGCGTCGGCGACCTCGAAGGTGACCTCGACCGTCCACGGCGCGGAGCCGCTGCGGAACGCGTCCCACCGGATGCTCGCGGAGCCGACGCCGCGCGTCGCGAGGCGGTCCGTGACCAGGTCGCCGAGCACCGGTGCGCCCGCGTCGCGCCCGATGCGGCTCGCCTGCGCCTGCGCCGCCACGAACTCCCGCTCGGCCAGGACGGGGCCCTCGTACCGGCGCACCATCTCCACGGGGATGCCGGCGGACTCGGCCAGGTCCTCGGCCGTCGCCCCGGCACGGATCCGGGCCTGGATCTCCCGGGGCGGCACGACCCCCGTGAGCTCCGCGCGCACCTGCTCGAGCTGTGGTCGGTCCCGACGGACCGCAGCGCGCAGGGCGTCATCGATCGGCAGCCTGAAGCGCTGACCGTCGGCGGCCTCCAGGACGACGTGCTCGCCGTCGTCGTGCAGCCCGACCAGTCTCAGCTCGCTCATGGCACCTCCTCACGGCCTGAGGAGAGCGTGCCATCTGGCCGCGCCGGAGGCGGGGAGGTGGGCCGGTGTGCCGCCCGTCGGCCGGGTGGCCGGGGCCCGGTCCGGCAGGATGGGCACGTGAACCACGACACCCACGACACCCACGGCGCGGACACCGAGCACGAGGCACGTACCGGACACGCCGGGCCGGGCGGAGCGTCCGGGGTCGACGCCGGCGCCGACCCCCGGGCACTCATGGCGCTCGCGGAGCGCGTGGCGCGGGAGGCCGGGACGCTCGTGCGGGAGGGGCGACCGCGCCGGGTCGACGTCGCAGCGACCAAGTCGAGCCCGATCGACGTCGTCACCGCGATGGACCTCGCCTCGGAGGCGCTCATCCGGCGCAGCCTCGCGAGCGAGCGCCCGCAGGACGGCATCCTCGGCGAGGAGGAGGGCCTCGTCGCCGGGACCAGCGGGGTGACCTGGGTCGTGGACCCCATCGACGGGACCGTCAACTACCTGTACGGCATCCCCGCGTACGCGGTGAGCATCGCCGCCGTCACCGGCACGCCTGACCCGGCGACGTGGACGGTCCTCGCGGGCTGCGTGCACGCCGTCGAGGACGGGCGCACCTGGACGGCGGCGCTCGGGCACGGCGCGTTCCTCGACGGCGCTCCCATCCGCGTCAACGACGCGCGCCCGCTCGCCGAGTCCCTCGTCGGCACCGGGTTCGGCTACACGGAGCGACGGCGTGTTGCGCAGGCGCGTGTCGTCGCCGACCTGCTCCCGCGCGTCCGCGACATCCGGCGCATCGGCTCGGCGGCCATGGACCTGTGCACGCTCGCCGGCGGGGGGCTGGACGCGTACTACGAGCGCGGTCTGTCCCCGTGGGACCTCGCCGCCGCCGCGATCGTCGCGACGGAGGCCGGGGCGACGGTGACGGGCCTGCGCGGTGCGCCGGCCGGTCAGGCCATGACGGTCGCGGGACCGGCCGAGACGGTCGGGCGTCTCGTCGCCCTGCTCGAGGGGCTGGACGCGGACGACGACGCGCCCGCGGAGCAGGACGCGGTCGGCTGAGGGGCGCGAGCCCGGACATCACGGGCACGACGGGCGCGACGGCTGGGCCGCCCGGGTGGGGAAGGTGCGCTCCGGCGCGGGATAGGGCACAATCCCCTCCGCCGAGCGGGCGCGGGAACAACCGACGTGCGTCGTGCATTGAGTACGTACCGATGTCCTCGCACCCCGTCCGGGGAGCGATCGGCCCACAACGACACGGAGTGTGGATCGCCTGATGGCAACCGACTACGACGCCCCTCGCAAGACCGAGGAAGACCTGAGCGAGGACTCCCTCCAGGAGCTCCAGGCTCGCCGGTCCGACAAGAACTCCGGGGTTGTCGACGAGGACGAGACCGAAGCAGCGGAAGGGTTCGAGCTCCCGGGCGCGGACCTCTCCGGTGAAGAGCTCTCGGTCCGCGTCCTGCCCCGGCAGGCTGACGAGTTCACCTGCTCGAGCTGTTTCCTCGTCCACCACCGCAGCCAGCTGGCCGGTGAGAAGAACGGTCAGCCGATCTGCTCGGAGTGCGCGGCCTGACCCTCGCGTCGCGCATCCTCCACGGCCGTCAGGAGCGCTGACGGGCGACGGGAGGACACGATCCAGGCCGGCGTCGGGTCGGCCGGGTCGACGACCGTGACCACGACGGCGCCGGGGAGCCACGCCCGCACGCACACGAAGGTGCGGGCGTCGGACCCCGGCCCCAGGGCCGCGCGCACCCCCGCGCGGTCGAGCACGCGGCCCTCGCCGAGGAGCCCGACGGGGATGTGGGCGCCGCCGGCGCGCAGCTCGCCGTCCCGCACAGCAACGACGGTGCTCGTCCCGACGGCGACGACGACACCTGCCACGAGCGCCACCGCGCCACCGACGTACGCGGCGACCCGTCCCACGGGGAAGAGCGCGATGAGCACGAACAGGGCGAAGCCGGCGACGAACGACCAGCCGAGCAGGCCCGGCCAGAGGCGCTCGCTGTGACCGTCCACCCGACCGTGCGCCTTCGCCACGGCGCTGCGCGCGTCCCCGCCCGACGCGTGGCCCCGTGCGGTGCTCATGTCCCCGGCGTCGCTCATGTCCCCAGCATCCCAGGTCGGCAACTAGAGTCGGGCGTCGTGGACCAGCCGAGCTCACCCGTTGCATCCCCCGGGGACGGGCCCCGGCCCGACCGCCCGACGTGGCGCGGGCACCGCGCAGGCGACGTCGAGGTGCTCCTCGTGATGCTGGACCCGGACCTCCCCGAGCCCACCTACGCCCACCCGGGCGACGCCGGCGCTGACCTCGTCGCACGGGTCGACGTCGAGCTCGCGCCCCTCGCGCGCGCGACGGTGCCGACAGGTGTGAGCATCGCCCTGCCCGACGGCTACGCGGCCTTCGTGCACCCGCGGTCCGGTCTCGCCGCGCGTCACGGCCTGACCATCGTCAACGCACCGGGGACGGTCGACGCCGGCTACCGCGGCGAGATCAAGGTGACGCTGCTCAACACCGACGCGCAGGAGCGTGTGCACCTGCGCCGGGGCGACCGGATCGCGCAGCTCGTGGTCCAGCGCGTCGAGCGCGCCCGGTTCGTCCGCGCCGAGCGCCTGCCGGGGTCGCACCGGGGTGACGCAGGCTTCGGATCCACCGGAGGGTGGGTTCCGGGCGCGGGCGGCGCAGGCCGGAGCGGTGCTGCCGCACCGCTGGAGCAGCCGTAGCCCTGGGGTGGTAGGCCCGCGCCCCCGGGACGTCTAGGGTCGTGGATGAATCACAGGTCGATCAGGAGGCAGTTCGCGTGGGTCTGTTCGGACGAGGCAAGCGGTCGCAGGACCAGGCCGAGGACGTCGCCGAGGTCGGCACGGACGAGGTCGACGCACCCGAGGGTGCGCCCCTGACCGGTGCACGTGAGCGGGGCCCCTGGGACGTCGACGAGGTGCCGGAGCGCGGCCAGCGCGTCGACCTCGGTGCGCTGTGGCTCCCCGGGCGGGACGGCATGGAGCTCCGCATGGAGATCGAGAAGGTCTCCAAGGTCGTGAGCGCCGCAGCCGTCTCGCTGCACGGCTCCTCGCTCCAGCTCCAGGTGTTCGCCGCGCCGCGGACAGAGGGCATCTGGGACGACATCCGCGCCGAGATCGCCGAGTCCGTGACCAAGCAGGGCGGGTCCGTCGACGACCTCCCGGGCCCGTTCGGTCGCGAGCTCCTCGCCCGGCTGCCCGTCCGGACGAGCGAGGGACGCACGGGTCACCGGCCGGCGCGGTTCATCGGCCACGACGGCCCCCGGTGGTTCCTGCGCGGCGTCCTGACGGGACGCGCCGCGATCGAGCCGGCCGAGGCCGCAGAGCTCGAGGCCGTCTTCGCCGACGTCGTCGTCGTCCGTGGCTCCGAGCCCCGCGCACCGCGCGACCTCCTCCCGCTGGCCATGCCCGGCCAGCGTCCCGCCGTCGCGCCCGCCGAGCCGGTCGCAGCGCCCGTCGACCCCCTCACGCGGGGTCCCGAGATCACCGAGATCCACTGATGGCCAGCGACGTCCAGCGCCCGGTGGAAGGTCGCAAGGGGTTCCGGGCCCGCCTGCACGACCTCGTGAGCACGCAGGCCGAGTTCGACGCGACGCAGGAGCGGCGCGAGACGGTGCGCCGCGGGTGCACCGCCGTCGCCGAGGTCGAGAACCGGCACCGCGCCCAGGTCTCGGGCATCCTGCGCAGCGTCACGCTGCGCCCGCGCCAGACCGTGCCTGCGCTCGAGGCAGAGCTCTACGACGGCAGCGGGAGCCTGAGCCTCGTGTGGCTCGGCCGGCGGCAGATCTCCGGCATCGAGCCGGGTCGCCGCGCCCGGGTCGAGGGTCTCGTCTGCATCCAGGACGGGCGCCGCACGATGTACAACCCGCGCTACGAGCTCAGCCCGCGGCCCGGTGAGTGACACCACCGCCTCGGGCGGGGAGCGGTCGCCTGGGGACGGCGCGGCCGGTCCCGCCGAGCAGCCGGAGGCGTCGGGTACCGCGCCGGGCGCGGGCGACGCGCCCCTGCGCGGCGTGCGCGTGCTGGCGGCCGACGAGTTCTCCGTCGCGGACGCGATAGGCGGCGTGCGCGGGCTCGTCGAGTCGGTGCTGCCCGGGCTCGTCTTCGTCGTCGTGTACGTCGCGACGCGCGAGCTCACCCCCGCACTCGTGTCCTCGATCGCGGTCGCCCTCGCGGCCGTCGTCGTGCGGCTCGCGCAGCGCACCCCGGTGACGCAGGCGTTCTCCGGTCTGCTCGGCATCGGCATCGGGGTCTTCTGGGCGTGGCGCACCGGCGACGCCGAGGACTACTTCGCCTGGGGGCTGTGGGTCAACGTCGCCTGGTCCCTCGGCGCACTCGTCTCGATCCTCGTGCGGTGGCCCGCCGTGGGTGTCGTCGCGAGCCTGGTCCGCGGTCAGGACATGTCGTGGCGCACCGCGCCGGACGCGGCGCACCTGAGGTCTCGGTACGTGTGGGCGACGTGGCTGTGGGTCGCCGTCTTCGGCGGACGGCTCGCGGTCCAGGTCCCGCTCTACCTGCAGGGAGACGCGGCCGTGGCGTGGCTCGGGACGGCGAAGCTCGTCATGGGAGTCCCGCTCTTCGCCCTGGGCCTGTGGATCACGTGGTTGCTCGTGGCCGCACCAGGAGCTCGTGCAGAGCGTCGAGATCGGCGTCCGACCCCGCCACGATGAGGAGCTCGTCGCCCGCCTCGAGCGTGTCGTCGATGCTCGGCGCGATGGGCCGGGTACCGCGCACGACCGCGGCGAGCACCGTGTCGGGCGGCCAGATCACCTGACCGATGCGCACGCCCACGAGGGGTGACTCCGCGGGCAGGGTCACCTCGAGGATGTCCGCACCCGACTGGTGGAACGTGAAGATCTTGACGAGGTCGCCGACGGCGACGGCCTCCTCGACCATGGCGGTCATGATGCGCGGCGTCGACACGGCGACGTCGACGCCCCACGCCTCGTCGAACATCCACTCGTTCTTCGGGTTGTTCACGCGTGCGACCGTGCGGGGGACCCCGTACTCGGTCTTGGCGAGCAGCGAGACGACCAGGTTGACCTTGTCGTCTCCCGTCGCCGCGACGATGACGTCGCACTCGTCGGCCTTCGCCTGGGTCAGGGTGGACAGCTCGCAGGCGTCCGCGAGCAGCCACTCCGCGTCGGCCACCGAGGCGACGCGCATGGCGGACGGCTGCTTGTCGATGAGCGTGACCTCGTGGTCCGCGGCCAGCAGCTCGTTCGCGATCGAGCGGCCGACGGAGCCCGCTCCGGCGATGACGACGCGCATCACTCCACCTCCGGGGGAACTCGGGTCAGCACGCGCTCGACCTTGGGCAGGTCGGTCGCGACGAGCAGCATGTGGACCAGGTCGTTCTCCTGGAGCACCGTGGCCGGGTCGGGGAGCACGCCGTCGCCGTACCGCGTGAGGTAGGCCACCCGCGCGCCCGTCGCCGCCTCGATGTGGTGCAGCGGCCGGCCGACCCACCCGGGATGGACGTCCATCTGCGCCATGACGATCTGCCCGGAGGCGTCGCGGTACTCGTCGGTCGCACCCATCGGGAGCATGCGGCGCAGCACCTGGTCCGCGGTCCACCGGACCGTCGCGACCGTCGGGATCCCCAGGCGCTGGTAGATCTCCGCGCGGTGGGGGTCGTAGATCCGTGCGACGACGTTGCCGACCCCGTAGGTCTCACGCACGACGCGCGCGGCGAGGATGTTGGAGTTGTCGCCGTCCGACACAGCGGCGAACGCGTACGCGTCCTCGACGCCTGCCTGGACGAGGGTCTGGCGGTCGAAGCCGAGCCCCGTCACGCGCTTGCCGGTGAACTCGGAGTCCAGCCGACGGAACGCCTCGGGGTTCTGGTCGATGACCGCCACGGAGTGGCCGCGGCTCTCGAGCGACTGGGCGAGGGTCGCGCCGACCCGGCCGCAGCCCATGATGACGAAGTGCACAACGGCTGACGCTATACCGTCGGCGGCCCAGGCTGCGGGCCGTGGGGCCCGGACGGGTGGTCGGTGCCTGTCGCCGGTCGGGGAGGGAGCCCCGGACGTCCGCGGCACGTACCAGCGGGCCGCGGCAGCGGGTGTCGCCGGGCGGGCCTACCATTGCTCCTCGTGTCGGACATCGCGGATGCCGCAAAACGTCTGCTGCTCGGCCGGCCGGTCAGCAGCGAGCGACTCGGTCACACCCTCCTCCCGAAGCGCATCGCGCTCCCCGTCTTCGCCTCGGACGCGCTGTCGTCGGTTGCGTACGCGCCTGACGAGATCCTCCTCACCCTGTCGCTCGCGGGCCTGAGCGCCGCGCTCATCTCGCCGTGGGTCGGGCTCGCCGTCGCATTCGTCCTGCTCGTCGTGGTCGCCTCCTACCGGCAGAACGTGCACGCCTACCCGTCCGGCGGGGGCGACTACGAGGTCGCCACGGAGAACCTCGGGCCGCGCGCCGGGGTGTCGGTCGCCAGTGCGCTGCTCGTCGACTACGTCCTGACCGTCGCGGTGTCGATCTCCTCGGGCGCCCAGTACGCGGCCACGGCGATCCCTGCCCTGCGCGGCCACGAGGTGCCGTTCGCGATCGGCCTCGTGCTGCTGCTCACGCTCATGAACCTGCGCGGCGTCAAGGAGTCGGGGACGTTCTTCGCCATCCCCACGTACCTGTTCATGCTGGGTGTCGGCCTCACGGCCGTCGTCGGGTTCGTCCGCTACGTCGGCGGGAACCTGCCCCTGGCCGAGAGCGCCGAGCTCACGATCATCCCGGAGGCGGGGTTCGACCAGGGCCTGACCGGCCTCGCGGGCGCGTTCCTCGTGCTCCGGGCCTTCGCATCCGGCTGCGCGGCGCTCACGGGTGTCGAGGCGATCAGCAACGGCGTGCCCGCCTTCCGCAAGCCGAAGAGCCGGAACGCGGCGACGACGCTCGCGATGCTCGGCGGCCTCTCGATCACCTTCATCCTCTCGATCCTGTTCCTGGCGCGGGCGATCAAGGTCCACTACGCCGAGGTCCCGGCGGAGCAGCTCCTGCGGGACGGCGTCCCCGTGGGCGAGGAGTACGTGCAGCACCCCGTGCTGAGCCAGCTCGCGGAGTCGGTGTTCCAGGGCTTCCCGGTCGCCTTCTTCGTGCTCTCCGCCGTCACGGGGCTGATCCTCGTGCTCGCGGCGAACACGGCGTTCAACGGCTTCCCGGTGCTCGGCTCGATCCTCGCGCGCGACGGGTTCCTGCCCCGCCAGCTGCACACCCGGGGGGACCGGCTCGCGTTCTCGAACGGCATCATCTCGCTCGCCGCCGGTGCGATCGTCCTCATCTGGGCGTTCGACGCCCAGGTCACGCGCCTCATCCAGCTCTACATCGTGGGCGTCTTCGTCTCCTTCACGCTGAGCCAGCTCGGCATGGTCAAGCACTGGAACCGGGCGCTGCGCACCGAGCACGACCGCGCCGCCCGGCAGCGCATGCTGCGCTCGCGCACCATCAACGCGATCGGCCTGGGCCTGACCGGGACCGTCCTGGTGGTCGTGCTCATCACGAAGTTCACGCGCGGCGCGTGGATCGCGATCCTCGCGATGGCCGTGGTCTTCGTCACGATGCAGGCGATCCGCCGTCACTACGACGCCGTGCACGAGGAGCTCGCGCTCGGGCCCGACCCGGCCCAGGCCCGTGCGCTGCCCAGCCGCGTGCACGCCATCGTCCTCGTCTCACGCCTGCACAAGCCCACGATGCGCGCGATCTCCTACGCGCGGGCGTCCCGGCCCTCGGTCCTCGAGGCCGTCACCGTGAGCGTCGACCCCGAGGACGTGGCCGCGCTGCGTGAGCAGTTCGAGCAGCTCGACCTGCCCGTCGCGCTCAAGGTCCTCGACTCGCCGTTCCGCGAGATCACCCGGCCGATCCTCGGCTACGTCAAGTCCATCCGTCGTGAGAGCCCCCGGGACCTCGTCGTCGTCTACATCCCCGAGTACGTCGTCGGGCACTGGTGGGAGCACCTCTTGCACAACCAGAGCGCACTGCGGCTCAAGAGCCGCCTGCTCTTCACCCCGGGCGTCGTCGTGGCCTCGGTCCCGTGGCAGCTCGAGTCCTCGGTCGCGCAGGCGTCCCCGCGACCCGGTGAGCGCCCGTGAGCGCCCCGGGCGCCGACGCCGCCGGCGAGGGAGCCCTCGTCGAGCTCGAGGTCGGTCCTGTCGCGCACGGCGGCCACTGCGTCGCGCGTCACGAGGGTCGTGTGGTGTTCGTGCGGCACACCCTCCCGGGCGAGCGGGTGCGTGCCCACCTGACGGACGCGGCCGAGGGGGCGAGCTTCTGGCGCGCCGACGCGGTCGAGATCCTCGAGGAGAGCCCGGACCGGGTGCCCTCGGCGTGGCCCGAGGCGGGGCCCGGCGGGGTCGGCGGGGGCGAGCTCGCGCACGTGGCGCTGCCGGCGCAGCGCGCCTGGAAGGCGACCGTCGTGGCCGAGCAGCTGCGCCGGCTCGCCCACGACGACCGCACCGTCGAGGTCGAGGCGGCGCCCGGGGAGACCGACGGCCTGGGCTGGCGCACGCGCATCGAGCTGGTCGCCGACCAGAACGGGCGTGCCGGCATGCACGGGTTCCGCTCGCACGACGTGCTCGCGCTCACCGGCATGCCGCTCGCCGGGCCCTCGATCGCGGAGCTCGGGCTCTTCGCCCGCCGTTGGTCGCCCGGCGCCCGGATCACCGCCGTCGGGCCTGTCGGTGGTGACCGACCGCTGGTCCTCGTCGACGGCCAGCCCTGGGGCGAGCGCGGCCCGGACCGTCGCCCGAACGCACGGACGTCGGTGCGCGAGGCGGCGGAGGTCGGCGGACGCGCGTACACCTGGCGCGTCGCCGCCGACGGGTTCTGGCAGGTGCACCGCGCGGCGCCCGGCGTGCTCGCGCAGGCGGTCGTCGACGCCGTCGGGGACCGGAACGGCGCGACCGTCGTGGACCTCTACGCGGGCTCGGGCCTCCTGACGGTGCCCCTGGCCGACGCCGTCGGTGAGCGAGGGAGGGTCGTCGCCGTCGAGGGTGACGCGCGCGCGATCCGGGATGCCCGTCGCAACGTGCACACGCGGCCGCACGTCGAGCTGCACCAGGGTGGCGTCCGTGAGGTGCTCGCCGCGGACGTCGTGCCGCGGGCCGACGTCGTCGTGCTCGACCCGCCGCGGGTGGGCGCCGGACGTCAGGTGATCGAGCAGGTCGTGCGCACGGGTGCCGACCGCGTCGTGTACGTCGCGTGCGACCCGGCGGCGCTGGCCCGCGACGTCTCCTACCTCGCGGGGCACGGCTACGACCTGTCGAGCATCCGCGGGTTCGACCTGTTCCCGATGACGCACCACGTCGAGTGCGTCGCGGTCCTCGACCGGGTCTGACGGGTCTTGCTCGTCCGCCGGTCGGCGGCGGCGCGCGGAACCGCCTGTCGTCCGTCGCGCCGGGGCTGTAGCATGTATCTTGATATCGAGATATCTCCGCGGCGTCGAGGTCGATAGCCTGCGAGAGGACCCGGGGCCGGCGGCTGCACGCACGCCGTCACCCCGCGAGAAACCAGGTCTGACAGCGAAGGAGCAGCCGTGAGCAGCGTCGACACGTTCGGGTCGAAGGCCACCCTGGAGGTCGGCGGGACCTCCTACGAGATCTACCGCCTGAGCGCGGTGCCCGGTCTCGACCGCCTCCCGTACAGCCTCAAGGTCCTCGCCGAGAACCTCCTGCGCACCGAGGACGGCGCGAACATCACCGCCGACCACGTCCGCGCGCTCGCAGGTTGGGACCCGGCCGCCGAGCCCAGCGTCGAGATCCAGTTCACCCCGGCGCGCGTCGTCATGCAGGACTTCACGGGCGTGCCGTGCGTCGTGGACCTCGCCACGATGCGCGAGGCCGTGGCCGACCTCGGTGGCGACCCCGACCGCATCAACCCGCTCGCGCCCGCCGAGCTCGTGATCGACCACTCCGTCCAGATCGACGTCGCGGGCCGCCGGGACGCGTTCGAGCGCAACGTCGAGCTCGAGTACCAGCGCAACTTCGAGCGCTACCAGTTCCTGCGCTGGGGCCAGACCGCGTTCGACGACTTCAAGGTCGTCCCCCCGGGCACCGGCATCGTGCACCAGGTCAACATCGAGTACCTCGCACGGGCTGTCATGACCCGCACGGTCGACGGCGTCCTGCGCGCCTACCCGGACACGTGCGTCGGGACCGACTCCCACACCACGATGGTCAACGGCCTGGGCGTCCTCGGCTGGGGCGTCGGCGGCATCGAGGCCGAGGCCGCGATGCTCGGCCAGCCCGTGTCGATGCTCATCCCGCGCGTCGTCGGGTTCCGCCTCACCGGCGCGATCCCGCCGGGCGTGACCGCGACCGACGTCGTCCTGACCATCACGCAGCAGCTGCGGCAGCACGGCGTCGTCGGCAAGTTCGTCGAGTTCTACGGGGACGGCGTCGCCCAGGTCCCGCTCGCCAACCGCGCGACCATCGGGAACATGAGCCCCGAGTTCGGCTCCACGTGCGCGATCTTCCCGGTCGACGGCGTCACGATGGACTACCTGCGCCTGACCGGCCGGTCGCAGGAGCAGCTCGCGCTGGTCGAGGCCTACGCACGCACGCAGGGCCTGTGGCACGACCCGTCGTCGGCCGAGTACGTCGAGCCCGTCTTCTCGGAGTACCTCGAGCTCGACCTGTCGACCGTCGTCCCGTCCATCGCGGGTCCCAAGCGCCCCCAGGACCGCATCGAGCTCACCGCGGCCAAGGGGTCCTTCGCGACCTCGATCCTCGACTACGTCGACTCGGTCGAGGCCGCCGCCTTCACGGGCCTCGACGAGTCCGTCGACGAGACGTTCCCGGCGTCCGACCCCATCGCCGCGGGGGAGCACACCGACAGCTCCGACGCGCCCCACCACGTCACCGGCGGCGACAGCGCCCGGCGCCCGCACCGCCGCGTCCCCATGACGCTCGCCGACGGCACCCGGACCGAGCTCGACCACGGGGCCGTGGTCATCGCCTCGATCACGTCGTGCACCAACACGTCGAACCCGTCGGTCATGCTCGCCGCCGGGCTCCTCGCGAAGAACGCGGTCGCGAAGGGCTTGACCGCGAAGCCGTGGGTCAAGACGTCCATGGCCCCGGGCTCGAAGGTCGTGACCGACTACTACGAGAAGGCCGGCCTGTGGCCGTACCTCGAGAAGCTCGGGTTCCACCTCGTCGGGTACGGCTGCGCGACCTGCATCGGCAACTCGGGCCCGCTGCCCGAGGAGGTCTCGGCCGTCGTCAACGAGCACGACCTCGCCGTGGTCTCCGTCCTGTCCGGCAACCGGAACTTCGAGGGCCGGATCAACCCCGACGTGAAGATGAACTACCTCGCGTCGCCGCCGCTCGTGATCGCGTACGCGCTCGCGGGGACGATGGACTTCGACTTCGAGAACGAGCCGCTGGGCACCACCGAGGCCGGGGAGCCCGTCTTCCTGCGGGACATCTGGCCCGCGCCCGCCGAGGTCCAGGCGACCATCGACACCTCGATCGACCGCGCCATGTTCACCAAGGACTACGCCGACGTCTTCGCGGGCGACGACCGCTGGCGCGCGCTCCCCACGCCCGAGGGAGCGACCTTCGCGTGGGCTCCCGACTCCACGTACGTGCGCAAGCCCCCGTACTTCGACGGCATGGGTGCGACGCCGGAGCCCGTGACCGACATCGCCGGCGCGCGCGTCCTCGCGAAGCTCGGTGACTCCGTCACGACCGACCACATCAGCCCGGCCGGCTCGATCAAGGCCGACAGCCCCGCCGGCGTCTACCTCGCCGAGCACGGCGTCGACCGGCGGGACTTCAACTCCTACGGCTCGCGCCGCGGCAACCACGAGGTCATGATCCGCGGCACGTTCGCCAACATCCGCCTGCGCAACCAGCTCGTGCCGGGGGTCGAGGGCGGCGTCACCGTCAACCACCTCACGGGCGAGCAGACCACGATCTACGACGCCGCCCAGGCGTACGCCGCTGCCGGGGTGCCGCTCGTCATCCTCGGCGGCAAGGAGTACGGCTCGGGCTCGTCGCGCGACTGGGCCGCGAAGGGCACGAGCCTTCTGGGCGTCCGCGCGGTCATCACCGAGAGCTTCGAGCGGATCCACCGGTCCAACCTCATCGGGATGGGCGTGCTCCCGCTCCAGTTCCCGGCGGGGGAGTCCGCGGACTCGCTCGGCCTCGACGGCACCGAGACCTTCGACGTCTCGGGCGTCACGGCGCTCAACGAGGGGACGACGCCGCGGACCGTGGCCGTGCGTGCGACCAGGGCCGACGGCACGACGGTCGAGTTCGACGCCGTGGTGCGCATCGACACCCCCGGTGAGGCCGACTACTACCGCAACGGCGGGATCCTCCAGTACGTCCTGCGGTCGCTCGTCGGCGCCTGACACGAGGCGGTGGCGCGAGGCGGGCGCGGACGGAGACCGGCAGCCATACTCGGCGGATGGGCGACGGACGAGCGGCGAACCTGACGCAGGAGAACGACGGTGACGTGGCGGCCTTCGTCGCGGCGGTGACCGACGACGTCCGGCGTCAGGACGCCGAGGCGCTCGTCGAGCTCATGCGACGCGTGACGGGCGAGCCACCGCGCCTGTGGGGCACGTCCATCGTCGGCTTCGGCCGGTACCACTACGCGTACGCGTCCGGCCGCGAGGGCGACGCCCCCGCGGCGGGCTTCTCACCCCGCGCGTCGGCCACGACGGTCTACCTCATGGACGGCGTCGACGAGCACGCCGAGCTGCTGACCTCCTTGGGCCGGCACCGCGTCGGCAAGGGCTGCCTGTACGTCAGGCGGCTGTCCGACGTGGACGTCGGGGTGCTCGAGGAGATCGTGCGGCGCTCCTACGCGACGCTCACGCGGGGAGAGCCGTTCGGTCGGCGCCTGAGCGGCCCCGGGGCCGGCTGAGCACGGGCTGCGAGGTACCCGGCCGGGTCAGCGGCGGGCGCGCGCGGCGTCGGCGAACGCCTCGAGGCCCTCGAGGGCGCGGGGGACGAGTGCAGGCATCGCCGCATCCGCCTGCGCGGTGAGGTCGCGGATGCCGTGGGTCGCCAGGTCGGCGACCATCTCGGGGACCCGCAGCCACTCGTGGAGCGTCGCGCCGTCGACCTCGAGGTGGAACTGGAGACCGAGCGCGCTGCCGGCGCGGAACGCCTGGACGGGTGTGACGGCCGAGGTCGCGAGCAGTGTCGCGCCGGCCGGCAGCTCGGCGTGGTCCCCGTGCCAGTGCAGGACCGTCGGGCGCTCGCCCAGCGGCGAGAGCACGGGGTCCGGCGCGACGACGTCGACGGGCGCGAACCCGAGCTCCCAGCCGGCACCCGGGTGCACCCTCGCCCCGAGGGCGCGTGCGAGGAGCTGCATCCCCAGGCAGACCCCGAGCACGGGCACGCCCGCGTCCACCGCGTCGGCGAGCAGCCGACGTTCGGCGGCCAGACCGGGGTAGCGCGGGTCGTCGACGTTCATGGGACCGCCCATGGCGACCACGGCGGCGACGTCGCGCGGGTCCGGCAGGTCGGGGGAGGCCTCATCGAGGACGATGCGGGTCACGCGTGGGATGCCGCGGAGCGCGCGGGCGATGAGTGCCGGCCCCTCCGCGGGGGCGTGCTGGAGCACGAGGACGGGGCGACCGTCCGCAGCGCCACGGCCGACGTCCGCTCCGGCCGCGATCCCCCCTGGTGCTCCCATGGGACGACCCTAGCCAGGTCGGTGGGCCGGGGGATCCCCCGGACGGGGTACGACTGGCGCCCAGGCGCCCAGGCGCCCAGACGCCCAGACGCCCAGGCGCTCAGATGCGCACGGTCACGCTGCGCGACCGGTCCCAGGGCTCGCTCCACCCCAGGACGTCGAAGAGCCGGTCGAGCACGAGGGCCGTGAATCCCCACACGACGTGGGGGCCGACGACGAAGGCGGGGCCGGGCCGAGCGGGTGGCCGGCGCAGGCTGGTGATGGCCGCGGTGCCGCGGTTGGCCGGGTCGAGCAGGTCGGCGACGGGTGCCCGGAACACGTGCGCGGACTCCTGGTGGTCGACCACGCCGACCGGCGAGGGGCGCGCCCACCAGGCCAGGACGGGCGTCACGCGGTGGTCGCTCACGGGCACGGGGAGCTCCCCGAGGGTCCCGAGCACCTCGACGCCCGCGGCGTCCAGCCCGGTCTCCTCCACGGCCTCGCGCAGGGCGGCGCCGACCGGTCCGTCGTCGTCCGGGTCCACGCGCCCACCCGGGAAGGACACCTGGCCGGCGTGGTGCCTCAGCGAGGCCGCGCGCCCCACGAGCAGCACGTCGAGGTCGGCCGGGACGGACGCGGAGCGGTGCCGCGCCGGGACGCGGTCGAGGGCTCCGAGCAGCACGAGCACGGCCGCCGGCCTGGCGGTGGGCGAGGGCGCGGGCCAGCCGGGCCACGCCATGCCCTGGGCGGCGAGCGCGGTGAGCTGCTCCCGTGCCGGGCGGGCGGTCACGCGGGGGTCACCACCCGTCGGGCAGCGGCCGGCCCTCGTCGTACCCGGCGGCGGACTGGATGCCGACGACGGCGCGCTCCGCGAGCTCCTCGAGCGTGGTCGCGCCCGCGTACGTGCACGCGCTGCGCAGGCCGGAGGTGATCTGGTCGAGGAGGTCCTCGACGCCGGGGCGCGCGGGGTCGAGGTACATGCGTGAGGAGGAGATGCCCTCCTCGTAGAGGGCCTTGCGGGCGCGGTCGAAGGCGGACCCACCGGCCGTGCGCGCGGCGACGGCCCGCGCCGACGCCATGCCGAAGCTCTCCTTGTACAGGCGGCCGTCGCTCGTGCTGTGCAGGTCGCCCGGGCTCTCGTGCGTCCCGGCGAACCAGGAGCCGATCATGACCTGGGACGCGCCCGCGGCGAGGGCGAGGGCGACGTCACGGGGGTGGCGCACGCCGCCGTCGGCCCACACGTGGGCACCGAGCCGGCGTGCCTCGGCCGCGCAGTCGAGGACCGCGGAGAGCTGCGGGCGACCGACGGCGGTCATCATGCGCGTGGTGCACATGGCGCCCGGGCCGACCCCGACCTTGACGATGTCCGCGCCCGCCTCGACGAGGTCGCGCGTGCCCTCGGCGGTCACGACGTTCCCGGCGACGACGGGGACGCCGGGGTCGAGGCTGCGCACCGCCGCGAGGGCGTCGAGCATCTTGCGCTGGTGGCCGTGAGCGGTGTCGACGACCAGGACGTCGACGCCCGCCTCGAGGAGAGCGGCTGCCTTGGCGCGGACGTCCCCGTTGATGCCGACGGCCGCCCCGACGCGCAGGCGGCCGGCAGCGTCGAGCGCGGGCGTGTAGATCGAGCTCCGCAGGGCGCCGGTCCGGGTCAGGACGCCGACGAGGGCGCCGTCGCGCACCACGGGGACGAAGCGCCTGCGGTTCGCGTGCAGGCGCTCGAACGCGGCCTCGAGGCCGCCAGGGCCTGCCACGACGTCGGCCTCGACGACCGTCGGCTCGGGCGTCATGACCTCGGAGACCTGCGTGAAGCGGTCGACGCCCAGGCAGTCCGCCTCGGTCACGACGCCGACCGGACGGCCGCGGTCACCGACGACGACGGCGGCGCCGTGCGAACGCTTGCCGATGAGGGTCAGGGCCGTGTGCACCGTGTCCGACGGGCCGACGACGACCGCGCTCTCGACGACCGTGTCCCGCTGCTTCACCGTGCGGACGACGTCGGCCACGACGTCCGTCGGGATGTCCTGGGGGATCACGGCGACGCCGCCGCGGCGCGCGACGGTCTCGGCCATGCGGCGTCCCGAGACGGCGGTCATGTTGGCGACGACGACCGGGATGGTCGTGCCCGTCCCGTCCGTGGTCGACAGGTCCACGTCGAAGCGGGAGGTGACCTCGGAGCGTGACGGCACGAGGAACACGTCGCCGTAGGTCAGGTCGTTCGTCGGCTGGTGGCCGGGCAGGAAGCGCATGGGACAAGGGTACGGTCGCGTGCCGACGGGCCCGGCCCAGGGCCCGCGTCCGCGGGCCTCGCGTCGTACGATGGCCGGATGGCCTTCCTGCCCCGGATCACCTCGCCCGCGGACGTCCGCGCGCTGCGCCCCGGCCAGCTCACGGCACTCGCGCTCGAGATCCGGCAGTTCCTCATCCAGGCGGTCTCCCGCACGGGCGGGCACCTGGGTCCGAACCTCGGGGTCGTCGAGCTGACGCTCGCGCTGCACCGCGTGTTCGAGTCGCCGCGGGACACGATCGTGTTCGACACCGGCCACCAGTCGTACGTGCACAAGCTGATCACGGGACGCACGGACTTCTCCGAGCTCCGCCAGCGCGGCGGCCTGTCGGGCTACCCCAGCCGGGCCGAGTCGGAGCACGACGTGGTCGAGAACTCCCACGCGTCCACGGCCCTGTCCTGGGCCGACGGCATCGCCAAGGCGTACGCCCTGCGGGGCAACGTGGACCGGCACGTGGTCGCGGTCATCGGCGACGGCGCCCTGACCGGCGGCATGGCCTGGGAGGCGCTCAACAACATCGCGGCCGGGCACGACCGTCGTCTGGTCGTCGTCGTCAACGACAACGGGCGCTCGTACGACCCGACGATCGGGGGGCTCGCGCACCACCTCGACATGCTGCGCACGGCCCGCGGCTACGAGCACGTGCTCGCCTGGGGCAAGCGCACGCTGCGGCGCTCCGGCCCGCCCGGCAGGCTCGCGTACGACGCGCTGCACGGGCTCAAGAAGGGCATCAAGGACGTCGTCGCGCCGCAGGGCATGTTCGAGGACCTGGGGATCAAGTACATCGGACCCGTGGACGGGCACGACGTCGCGGCGGTCGAGCACTCGCTGCGGCTCGCGAAGGCGTTCGGCGGCCCGGTGATCGTGCACGTCATCACGGAGAAGGGCCGCGGGTACGTCCCGGCCGAGCAGGACGTGGCCGACCGTTTCCACGCCGTCGGGCAGATCCACCCGGAGACGGGCCTGCCCGTCGCGCCGTCGCGCTTCGGCTGGACGTCGGTGTTCGCCGACGAGATGGTCCGGATCGGCCGTCGTCGCCCCGACGTCGTCGCGATCAGCGCGGCGATGCTCCAGCCCGTGGGTCTCGCGCCGTTCGCCGCCGAGTTCCCGGCGCGCACGTTCGACGTCGGCATCGCGGAGCAGCACGCGGTGACGTCAGCCGCCGGCATGGCGTTCGCGGGGCTCCATCCGGTCGTGGCCGTGTACGCGACGTTCCTCAACCGGGCGTTCGACCAGGTCCTCATGGACGTCGCGCTGCACCGCGCGGGCGTGACCTTCGTGCTCGACCGCGCCGGCCTGACGGGTGACGACGGCGCGAGCCACAACGGCATGTGGGACATGGCGCTCCTGCGGGTGGTGCCGCGCCTGCAGCTCGCCGCCCCCCGGGACGAGCCGACCCTGCGTTCCGCGCTGCGCACGGCGATGGACGTCGACGACGCGCCCACCGTCGTCCGGTACCCCAAGGGGCCGCTGCCCGACCCGCTCGAGGCGGTCGAGGACGTGGACGGCGTGGACGTGCTGGCACGGCACGACGGCGCCGCGGAGCCCGTGGGTCGCGTGCTCGTCGTCGGCGTGGGGCCCATGGCGCACACCGCCGTCGAGGTCGGCGCGCTTCTGGCCGCCGAGGGCTACGCGGTCACGGTCGTCGACCCGTGCTGGGTCCTGCCGATGCCCGCCGCCCTCGTGAAGATGGTGGGTGAGCACGGGCACGTCGTCGTGCTCGAAGACGGTCTCGTCGAGGGTGGTGTCGGCGCGGCCCTGGCGCAGCGCGCGGCAGAGGCCGGGCTCAGCGTCCCCGTGCAGCCCGTGGGCATCCCGCTGGGCTTCCTGGACCACGCGACGCGTACCCAGCTCGTCGAGGCCCTGCGCCTGCGGGCGGCGGACGTCACGCAGGACGTGCTCGGCCAGCTGCGCCACCGCGCCGGCTGAGCCGTCGCCGCCCTGGTCGCGGTGGTCCGGCGTGATCCGACCCCGTGGGTCGCCGCCGGGAAAGTGACGCACGTCACGGCGCCCGCGGAAGGCTGGACCCGAAGGTCCCAGGTCATCCCATGTCTTGGCCCGTAGCGTCGTAGACACCGGAGCCCGACCACGAGGGAGAGAAGTTCCATGGCCATCACGGCAGACCACGGCATGGCGGTCACCCCGCAGCCGAGCGAGAACGACCAGTCGCAGGCATGGCGCGGTTTCGTCGCCGGTCCGTGGCAGGACGCGGTGGACGTGCGCGACTTCATCCAGCGCAACTACACCCCGTACACCGGTGACGCCGAGTTCCTCGCGGGCGCCACGGAGCGCACGACGGGCGTCTGGGGCAAGCTGCTCGCGATGTTCCCGGAGGAGCGCGCCAAGGGCATCTACGACGTCGACGCCTCGACGCCCTCCAGCATCACGGCGCACGCGCCCGGCTACATCGACCGCGACAACGAGCTCATCGTGGGCCTCCAGACCGACGCGCCGCTCAAGCGCGCGATCATGCCCTACGGCGGCTGGCGCATGGTCGAGGGCGCCCTCAAGACCTACGGCTACGAGGCCGACCCGCTCATCGCGAAGACCTTCACCGAGTACCGCAAGACGCACAACGCCGGCGTCTTCGACGTGTACCCCCCGGACGTCCGCGCGGCCCGCAGCTCGCACCTCATCACGGGCCTGCCCGACGCGTACGGCCGCGGCCGCATCATCGGCGACTACCGCCGCGTCGCGCTCTACGGCGTCGACGCCCTGATCGCCCAGAAGAAGCTCGAGCGCGTCGAGCTCGACATGGAGCGCAGCACCGAGGACGTCATCCGCGAGCGCGAGGAGAACGCGGAGCAGATCCGCGCCCTCGGCGAGCTCAAGCAGATGGCCGCGTCCTACGGCTACGACATCTCCGCGCCGGCGAGCAACGCCCGCGAGGCCGTCCAGTGGCTGTACTTCGCCTACCTGGCCGCCGTGAAGGAGCAGAACGGCGCGGCCATGTCGCTGGGCCGCACCTCGACCTTCATCGACGTGTACATCGAGCGCGACATCGCGGCCGGCGTCCTCACCGAGGAGCAGGCGCAGGAGATCATCGACGACTTCGTGATCAAGCTGCGCATCGTCCGGTTCCTGCGGACGCCCGAGTACGACGCCCTCTTCTCGGGCGACCCGACGTGGGTCACCGAGTCGCTCGGCGGCGTGGGTGACGACGGTCGCCCGCTCGTCACGCGCACCTCGTTCCGCTACCTCCAGACGCTCTACAACCTGGGCCCGGCCCCCGAGCCCAACCTGACGGTCTTCTGGAGCCACAAGCTGCCCGACGGCTTCAAGCGCTTCTGCGCCCAGGTCTCGATCGACACCTCGGCGATCCAGTACGAGTCCGACGAGCTGATCCGCTCGCAGTGCGGCGACGACGCGGCCATCGCGTGCTGCGTGTCCGCGATGACGGTCGGCAAGCAGATGCAGTTCTTCGGCGCTCGCGTCAACATCGCCAAGGCGCTCCTGTACGCCATCAACGGCGGTCGCGACGAGGTCAGCGGAAAGCAGATCGGCCCCGTCACGATGCCGATCAGCGGCGACGTGCTGCGGTACGACGAGGTCTACGCGGCCTACGACGGGCTCCTCGAGTGGCTCGCGCAGACGTACGTGGACGCGCTCAACTGCATCCACTGGTCGCACGACAAGTACGCCTACGAGCGCATCGAGATGGCGCTGCACGACCGCGCCATCCTGCGGACCCTCGCGTGCGGCATCGCGGGCCTCTCGGTCGCGACCGACTCGCTCTCCGCGATCAAGTACGCCACGGTCAAGCCGGTCCGCGACGAGAGCGGCCTCGTGGTCGACTACGTCGTCGAGGGTGACTACCCGACGTACGGCAACGACGACGACCGCGCCGACGACATCGCGGTCGAGCTCGTGCGGAGCTTCATGGAGAAGATCCGCCGTCAGCCCACCTACCGCAACGCCAAGCACACGCAGTCCGTGCTGACGATCACGTCCAACGTGGTCTACGGCAAGCACACCGGCAACACGCCCGACGGGCGCCGCGCCGGCGAGCCGTTCGCCCCGGGGGCCAACCCGATGAACGGGCGCGACACGCACGGCATGCTCGCGTCGGCGCTGTCGGTGGCGAAGCTTCCCTACGACGAGTCCCAGGACGGCATCTCGCTCACGTCGACGGTCGTGCCCTCGGGCCTCGGCCGGGACCGCACCGAGCAGATCACCAACCTGGTCGGCCTGCTCGACGGCTACAACGTCTCGCAGGGCTTCCACGTCAACATCAACGTGCTCAACCGCGAGACCCTCGAGGACGCGATGGAGCACCCGGAGAACTACCCGCAGCTGACCATCCGGGTGTCCGGGTACGCGGTCAACTTCGTCCGCCTCACGCGTGAGCAGCAGCTCGACGTGCTGTCGCGGACGTTCCACGGCGGGCTCTGACCCGGCCACAGCCGACCGTTCCGGTCGGTCGGCAGCAGTGACCGCAGCGGCGGGGCAGGTGTCCACGGGCACCTGCCCCGCCGCTGCGTCGTCGGTGGGCGGACCTCGGGTGGCGGCGTCGGCGGCGTCTGTGGCGTCGGTCACATCCGCCCCACGCGGACATTCGTCCTATGAATTTGGGCCGATCCTCGACAGACTGAGGACATGACAACGGTCACGCAGACGCAGACCCGGACGGCGACCCCGTCCGGAGCGCCCATCGTCTCGCTCGAGGCTCCCGTCGTCGCCGGCTCGTCCGTCCGCGCGACGAGCGGCACCGCGGGCCTGGACCTGACGGACGTCGACCGTTCCGAGCGCTTCAGCCAGATGCGTGCCGGTGAGCTGGGCTCGGTGCACTCCTGGGAGCTCGTCACCGCCGTCGACGGGCCCGGGACCCGCCTCACGACCTTCCTGTCGGGCTGCCCGCTGCGGTGCCTCTACTGCCACAACCCCGACACGATGGAGATGCGGCGCGGCGAGCCCGTCACGGCCGGCGAGCTGCTCGCCCGCATCACGCGCTACCGGGGGATCTTCGGCGTCACCGGCGGCGGCATCACCATCTCGGGCGGAGAGCCCCTCATGCAGCCCGCCTTCGTGGCACGCATCCTGCGCGGCGCCAAGGAGATGGGGATCCACACGGCCCTCGACACCTCGGGCTTCCTCGGTGCGGCGTGCACGGACGAGATGCTCGACGACCTCGACCTCGTCCTGCTCGACGTCAAGTCGGGGATCCCGGAGACCTACAAGCGCGTGACGGGCCGCGAGCTCGCCCCGACGCTCGAGTTCGGCCGCCGCCTCGCGGCGCGCGGGACCGAGATCTGGATCCGGTTCGTCCTCGTCCCCGGCCTGACGGACGCGCCCGAGAACGTCGAGGCTGTCGCCCGGTACGTCGCGTCCCTGTCCACGGTCACCCGGGTCGAGGTGCTCCCGTTCCACCAGATGGGGCGGGACAAGTGGGAGTCGCTCGGCATGCGCTACGAGCTGGACGACGTGAGCGCACCCGAGCCGGAGCTCGTCGAGCGCGTGCGTGACCAGTTCCGCTCGCACGGGCTGAAGGTCTACTGACCGTCCCGGTCCCGACGAGGCCCGTGGGGCGTCGCGACCTCCCGGCGCTGAGCGATCGGGTGCGGGGCGACCGACGTCGAGCGGCCGCCCCGCACCCGTCAGCTCGTCAGCCCGTCTGCACGGCGGGCGCGACGCTGGCGACGCCGAGGGGCAGGAGGCGACGTCCCAGGACCCGTTCGCTGTAGCCGGTGCGGTCCAGGTAGGGCGTGATGCCGCCAAGGTGGATGGGCCACCCCGCCCCGAGGATCATGCACAGGTCGATCTGCTCCGGGCCGGCGACGACCCCCTCCTCGAGCATGAGGCCGATCTCCTGGGTGAGTCCCGCGAGGACCGCGTCGAGCACGCCTGCCTCGTCGAGCGCACCCGGCCCGCCTGGCGCGCCGAACGCCTCCTGGATCGCGGGGTCCACCTCGAGCTCGCTGCCACGGCCGTCGGCCTCCGGGACCACCCGGCGGCCCTGCTCGGCGATCCGCTCGAGCCCTGGCGACAGCGGGTAGCGCTCGCCCAGGTCGGCGTGCAGCGAACGCAGCACGTGCAGCGCGACGGGGAGCCCGACGAGCTGGATCAGCGGGAACGAGCCCATCGGCAGCCCGAGCGGGCGCAGCGCGACGTCCGCGGTGCGCACGGGCGTGCCCCCCTCGGCGGCCGCGGCGACCTCAGCGAGCATCCGCAGCAGGAGCCGGTTGACGACGAAGCCGGGACGGTCCGCGACGCCCACCGCCGTCTTGCCGAGCTTCTTGGCGATCGCGAACGCGGTCGCCGCCGCCGCGTCGTCCGTCGCCGCGGTGCGGACGACCTCGACGAGAGGCATCTGGGCGACAGGGTTGAAGAAGTGCAGGCCGACGACCCGCTCCGGGTGCCGCAGGTGCGCCGACATGGCCGTCACGGAGAGCGCCGAGGTGTTGGTCGCGAGGACCGCCTCGGGCGAGACGACGTCCTCGAGCTGCGCGAACACGCGCTGCTTGAGCTCGAGCACCTCCGTGACTGCCTCGATGACGAGGTCCGCGCCCGCGAGCGTGCCGAGGTCGGTGCTCACGGTGACCGACGCGAGGATACGGTTCGCCTCGTCGGGCGAGATGCGGCCCTTCGCGGCCATCTGCTCGACGAGCCCACGGATGCCGGCGAGCCCCGCGGCCACCCGGTCGTCGTCGACCTCCCGCATGAGGACGGGGACGCGCAGCCGGCGCGCGATGAGCACCGCGAGCTGCCCCGCCATGAGACCCGCCCCGACGATGCCGACGCTCCGCAGGGGCCGCGCGAGCTCCTCGGCCGGCGCGCCGGCGGGCGTGCGGGCCCGCCGCGTCACGAGGTCGAACGCGTAGAGGCCCGCGCGCAGCTGCTCGGACATGATGAGCTCGGTCAGGGCGTCGTCCTCCGCCGCGAACGCGACGTCGCGGTCCGCAGTCCGGGCCGCCGCGACGAGGTCGAGCGCGCGGTACGGCGCGTCCTTGGCGCCGTGCAGGCGGCGGTCGAGCTGGTCGCGCGCCGCACGCACGACGGCGTCCCACTCCTCCTGGCTCTCGGGCTCCCGGCGTGCCACCTCGACCCGCCCGGCGAGCACGTCGGCCGTCCAGGCGATCGACCGCTCGAGGAAGTCGGCGGGGTGCAGGACCACGTCGAGGACACCGAGCTCGAGGGCCCCGGCCGCATCCGTCATCCGGTTGTTGGCGAGCGGCCGCGTGAGGATCACCTCGAGCGCGTTCCGCACCCCGACGAGGCGCGGCAGGTGGTAGCAGCCGCCCCAGCCGGGCACGAGGCCCAGGTACGCCTCGGGGAGCGCGAGCGCGCCGACGTCGGCCGCACCCGTCCGGTAGTCGCACGCGAGCGCGAGCTCGAGGCCGCCGCCCAGCGCGACGCCGTTGACGTACGCGAACGTGGGGACGCCCATCTCGCCGAGCAGGCGGTAGGTGGCGTGCCCGAGCTCGGCGATCCCGCGCGCCTCCTCGCGGCGCGTGATCCTGGAGACCGCGGTCAGGTCGGCACCGGCCGCGAGGAAGTACGGCTTGCCCGTGACGGCGACCGCGACGATCTCGCCTGCGGTGGCACGCCGCTGCTGCGCGAGCAGCGCCTCACGCAGCTCGGTGAGCCCTGCGTGGCCGAGGGTCGTGGGCTTCGTGTGGTCCAGGCCGTTGTCGAGCGTCACGAGCGCGAGCGTCCCGGCGTGTGCCGGGAGCTGGACGTCACGGACGAGCGCGTGCGCGACGCGCTCGGGGCGGGCGGCACGGTCGGTGTGGTCCTGCGGGCGGGTCGTCTCCGCCGAGGTCGTCTGGCTCATGCGTCCTCCCCGTCGTGCGCGGTCGTCGTGGTGGCGGGCCGGGCGCCCGCGTAGTCCCGGTGGTTCGGGTTCTCCCAGATCACGGTGCCGCCCTGGCCGAGGCCCACGCACATCGTCGTGAGGCCGTACCGCACCTCCGGGTGCTCGGCGAACTGCCGCGCGAGCTGGGTCATCAGGCGCACGCCCGACGACGCGAGCGGGTGCCCGACGGCGATCGCGCCGCCGTAGGGGTTGACGCGGGGGTCGTCGTCGGCGATGCCGAACGCGTCGAGGAAAGCCAGGACCTGCACGGCAAAGGCCTCGTTGATCTCGAAGAGCCCGATGTCGTCGATGGTCAGCCCCGCACGGTCGAGCGCCCGGTGGGTCGCGGGCACCGGGCCGAGCCCCATGACCGCGGGGTCGACGCCGGCGTACGCGAAGGAGACGAGGCGCATGCGTGCCGTCAGGCCCAGCTCGGCAGCCGTGTCCTCGGCGGCCAGCGCGCACATGGCCGCACCGTCGGTCAGCGGGGCCGAGGTCGCCGCCGTGACCCGGCCACCGGCGCGGAACGGTGTCGGGAGGCCCTGGACCTGCTCGACCGTCGTCCCCGGCCGGGGCGGCTCGTCGGCGGTGGCCAGGCCCCACCCGCGCTCGGGGTCACGCACGGCGACGGGGACGAGGTCGGGCTCGATGCGGCCCGAGGCGAGCGCCGCGGCGTAGCGCGCCTGGCTGGCGACCCCGAACGCGTCGGCGCGCTCGCGCGTCAGCGTGGGGTAGCGGTCGTGCAGGTTCTCGGCCGTGCTGCCCATGTTCAGGGCTTCCGCGCTCACGAGGCGCTCGGACAGGAAGCGCGGGTTGGGGTCCGCGCCGTCGCCCATCGGGTGGTGCCCCATGTGCTCGACGCCGCCGGCGACGGCGACGTCCAGGGCGCCGAAGCCGATCGACGACGCGGTGGTCGTGACGGCTGTCATGGCGCCCGCGCACATGCGGTCGATCGCGTAGCCGGGGACCGAGCGGGGGAGGCCCGCGAGGACGCCGACGGTGCGGCCGAGCGTCAGGCCCTGGTCGCCGGTCTGCGTGGTCGCCGCGACGGCGACCTCGTCGATGCGCTCGGGCGGGAGGGTGGGGTTGCGCCGCAGGAGCTCGCGCAGCGCCTTGACGGCGAGGTCGTCGGCTCGGGTGTGCGCGTAGAGCCCGTCGGGCCGGGCCCGTCCGAACGGGGTCCGGACGCCGTCGACGAAGACGACGCCCCGGACGGAGCGGGGCAGGGGAGCATGCGACATCGGATCTCCTTGGTGGACGACGTTGTCCAGGCGAGCAAGTTACCGGAGAGTAACAAACGCCGCCGCAAGGGAAGAAGCCACCATCTCGACCTGCCACGGGCGGGCGCCGCCCGTCGTGAGGAACTCCGCCACCGCATCCTCGCTCAGGTCGCCGGGCGGGGTCCAGCACAGCCGACGCAGGAGATCGGGCTGCAGGAGGTTCTCGACGGGGACCGAGTGGCGCTGCGCGAGGTCGCCGACCACGGTGCGGGCGGCAGCGAGCCGTGCCGCCGCGGCCGGGTCGCGATCCGCCCACGCGCGGGGCGGAGGAGGGGCGTCCGTGCGCGGGCCGCGCGTCGTGGGCAGCTCTGCGTCCGGGACGTCGAGGCCCTCACGGACCGCGGCGAACCACTGCTCGGCCCGGCGACGCGTCCCCTTGCCGGAGAACGGGCGCAGCGCCGTGAGCGCGGCGACGGTGCGCGGCAGCTCGGTGGCCGCTGCGACGATGGCGGCGTCGGGCAGAACCCTGCCGGGCGACACGTCCCGCCGCCGGGCGTCCGCCTCACGGGCCTCCCACAGCGCGCGGACCACGGCGAGGCGCCGCGGGTCACGGATCGCGTGCAGGCCGGACGTGCGACGCCACGGCTCGACGCGCGGCGCGGCCGGGGGAGCGAGCCGGACCGCCTCGAACTCCTGGCGGGCCCACTCCTCCTTGCCCGCGGTGCGCAGGCGCTCGCCGAGCTCGACCCGCAGGTCAACGAGGACCTCGACGTCGAGTGCGGCGTACCGCAGCCACTCGGGCGGGAGCGGACGCGTCGACCAGTCGACCGCGGAGTGCTCCTTCGCGAGGCCCAGGCCCAGGATCTCCGCGACGACGGCCGCGAGCCCGACCCGCTCCATGCCCAGCAGCCGGGCCGCGAGCTCGGTGTCGAAGACCGCGTCCGGGCGCAGGTTCTGCTCGGTGAGCCCCGGCAGGTCCTGGGAGGCGGCGTGCAGCACCCACTCGACCCCCCGGAGCGCGGCGGAGAGCTCGGAGAGGTCGGGCAGCGCCACCGGGTCGACCAGCGCGGTGCCCGCGCCCTCGCGGCGGAGCTGGACGAGGTAGGTGCGCTGGCCGTAGCGGTAGCCGGAGGCGCGCTCCGCGTCGACGGCGACAGGGCCGGTCCCGGCTGCGAAGGCCGCGACCGCCTCCGCGAGGGCCGCGGGCGTGTCGATCACCGGCGGGACCCCGTCGGCCGGCTCGAGGAGTGGGACGACCACGGGTGCGGTGGGGTCCGCCTCGGCCGGGGGGCCCTGCTCGGGCGGCCCGTCAGGCCCGTCGCCCCCGGTCGGGGCGGTCGATGCTGTGCTGCTCGTCGCTGTCTGAGTCACCGCTGTCCCTGATCTCACGTCATGGTCGGCGGCCGAGGTGGTGGACCCCTCGGCGTCGAGCGCATGCGGCATGCCTCAACCGTACGGCGTCCCAGGGACACGGTCCGTCAGGCGTGGCCGCGGCCGGCCGACGAGGTCCGCCGGTGCTCCCGCTCAAGCGCCCGAGGCCGCTCAGCCCAGGAGGTCGTTCCGGATCGCGTACGCGACCATCTCGGCACGGTCACCCGTGCCGACCTTGCGCGAGATCCGCGCGAGGTGGCTCTTGACCGTCAGCGCGGAGAGGTCCAGACGCTCGCCGATCTGCCGGTTCGACCGCCCGTCGGCCACCAGGCGCAGCACGCCGAGCTCGCGAGCCGTCAGCTCGGGCCCGGGGCGCGCCTCCGGCGCGGCGGGCCGGCCGGGGGCACGGGCGGCACCCGGCGTCTCCGCGGCGACCGCGCCGCGCACCCCGCCACCGAGGAGCACGACGAGCTCGCGGCGCCCGGCCTTGCGCGTCAGGAGGACCGCACGGGTCGACTCGCGACGGCGCAGCGTGCGGACGAGGACGGAGCCGTCGCCGTCGCCGATCTCAGGGACGACGAGGCACAGGGGCCCGCGGTCTCCGGGTGCGGGACGCGGCGCGGTCCGCTGGCCGGGCGCGGTCTCGGCGCGGGCCGGGGTCCGGACGGGCACCCGGCGCACCGGGCTGGTCCGGACGTGCTCGACGGTCAACGGGGGCTCCACACGGACGACAACGGTTGCGTGCTGGACATATCGGCACGCCGTCACGCGGCCTTGAGCCCGCCCCCGTGACTTTTCTCACGGCCGTCCCGTCGTCGGGTGGCGCGCAGCAGGTCTAGCGGCGTCGGCCGAGCGCCGTCACGCCGTCGGGCAGCGGGGGGAGACCCGCCGCGGTGCACAGCAGCGTCGCCCAGGCGCCCAGGTGTGCGCCCGCGTCGCCGCGTGGCGACCACGAGGCCCGGATCTCGACCTCGACCTCGGCGGGACGCTCCTCGAGCGCCCCGAACGACTGCGACATGACGCGAGTGACGGTGCCACCCACGGCGTGGGCGTCGACGCCCGGTGCGGCGAGCGCGTCCTCGACCCACGTCCACGCGGCCTCGCACAGCAGCGGGTCCGCACCGGCCTCGGGGTCGAGCGTCGCCCGCACGAGCGAGACGACGCGGAAGGTGCCGTCCCAGGCCTCCTGGCCCGCCGGGTCGTGCAGGAGGACGAACCGGCCCGTCGTCGGCTCCTCGTGGCCGGGCCCCGCGTCCTCGTCACCGTGCACCTCGGCCGTGAGCGCGACGGCGTACGGCGCGATGCGGGCGGGCGCCGGGATCTCCGTCAGGCGGACCTCCGGACGCAGGCGCCTGTCGCGCAGCTGCTCGAGGGCCCGGACGAACTCCGCCGGGACGTCGGCGTCGGCTGTGATCACGCGTCGCAGCGTACGACCGGGGTGCGACGCGGTGGTGGACCGCCGCGCGGACACGACGGGTCTCACCCGGCGGGCCGCACTACGCTGGCCGGACACCACCGGCGAAGGGAAACCTCGAGCATGTCCGCACGCGCGCAGATCGGTGTGACCGGTCTTGCTGTCATGGGACGGAACCTCGCGCGGAACTTCGCGCGGCACGGCTACACCGTGGCGGTCCACAACAGGTCGTTCGCCAAGACCGAGTCCCTGGTGGCCGAGCACGGCGACGAGGGCGAGCTCGTGCCGAGCGAGTCGATGGCGGACTTCGTGGCGTCGCTCGAACGGCCGCGCAAGGTCGTGATCATGGTCAAGGCCGGTGCGCCGACGGACGCCGTCATCGCCGAGCTGGTCCCGCTGCTCGAGGCCGGCGACATCGTCATCGACGCGGGCAACGCGCACTTCCCGGACACCATCAGGCGCGAGGCGGAGCTCCGCGAGCACGGCCTGCACTTCGTCGGCAGCGGCGTCTCGGGCGGTGAGGAGGGTGCGCTGAACGGGCCCTCGATCATGCCGGGCGGGTCACGCGAGTCCTACGAGGTGCTGGGCCCGATCCTCGAGTCGATCGCGGCGCGCGTGGACGGCGTCCCGTGCTGCACCTACGTGGGCCCCGACGGCGCCGGCCACTTCGTCAAGATGGTGCACAACGGCATCGAGTACGCGGACATGCAGCTCATCGCCGAGGCCTACGACCTGCTCCGGCTCGGCCTGGGTGCGTCGGCGCGCGAGATCGGCGAGATCTTCGCGGAGTGGAACACGGGCGACCTCGAGTCGTTCCTGATCGAGATCACCGCCGACGTCCTGGCGCACACGGACGCGGTCACGGGTGCGGCCTTCGTCGACGTGGTCGCGGACCGGGCCGAGCAGAAGGGCACCGGGCGCTGGACCGTGCAGAACGCCCTGGACCTGGGCGTCCCGATCACGGGCATCGCCGAGGCGACCTTCGCCCGCGCGCTGTCGGGGTCCACCCCCCAGCGCGAGGCGGCCCGTGGGGTCCTCGTCGCGGGGACCAGCGACGTGCCGGTGACCGACCGAGCGGCGTTCGTCGAGGACGTGCGGCTCGCCCTGTACGCGTCGAAGGTCGTCGCGTACTCGCAGGGCTTCGACCAGATCGCGGCCGCGTCGGCCGAGCGCGGGTGGGGCATCGACCGCGGCGCCATGGCCCGGATCTGGCGTGGTGGCTGCATCATCCGCGCGCGCTTCCTGGACCGGATCACCGAGGCCTACGAGCGCACGCCCGAGCTGCCCCTGCTGCTCGCCGACGAGTACTTCGCCGACGCGGTGGGCCGAGGCGTGCCCGCGTGGCGTCGCATCGTCGCCCGGGCCGCGGCGACGGGCGTCCCGACGCCCGCGTTCTCCTCCTCGCTGGCGTACTACGACGGCGTGCGCGCCGAGCGGCTGCCCGCCAACCTCATCCAGGCCCAGCGCGACTTCTTCGGTGCACACACCTACCAGCGCACCGACCGGGCCGGGACGTTCCACACCGACTGGACCGGCGACCGCACCGAGCACGACGCATGACCGCTGAGCAGGCCCTTGTCCGCACGGCCGAGGGGCGCTCACCCGGCGGCCGGGCGTTCCAGCCCGTGATCCTCGGTGCCGACATCGGCGTCTACGCGCTGGCGCGGGCGTTCCACGAGCAGTACGGCGTGCGCACGATCGTCGTGAGCCTGAGCGTGCTGGGGCCCGTCGCGGACTCGACGATCCTCGAGAACGTGGCGCTCGGTGTCGACGCGTCGCCCGAGGCGATCCTCGAGGCCGTGCGGGGCGTCGCGGAGCGGTTCGCCGCCGACCCTGCCCACCCCGAGCTGCTGCTGCTGGCGAACACCGACTGGCTCGTCCGGTTCCTCGTGCGCAACCGCACCGAGCTCGAGCAGTGGTACACCGTGCCCTTCCTCGGCTCGGACCTGCTGGACCGGCTCGCCGACAAGGCCCGGTTCGCCGAGCTGTGCACGGAGCTCGGCATCAGCACGCCGCGCACGGTCGTCCAGGACTTCGCGGGTGCCGGCTCCCCGGGCTGGCGCGCGGAGCCCGTCGAGCTGACCTACCCGCTCATCGCCAAGGCGGCCAACAGCGCCGACTACGAGCGGCTGAGCTTCCCGGGCAAGCGCAAGGTCTACCAGGTCGACACCCCGGCGGAGCTGGACGCGCTATGGGCGCGGCTCGCCGAGGCGGGCTTCGCCGGGCGCTTCGTCGTGCAGGAGATGATCCCGGGCGACGACACGCAGATGCGCAGCATCACGTGCTACGTCGACACCCGGGGAGTGGTGACGCTCTCCTGCTGCGCGCACGTGCTGCTCGAGGAGCACACGCCGAGCGGGCTCGGGAACCCGGCCGCGATGATCACGGGCCGATGGGACGAGATGCTCGAGCAGGCGCACCGCCTGCTGCTGAGCACCGGCTACGTCGGGTTCGCCAACTTCGACGTCAAGGTCGACCCCCGTGACGGCTCGGCACAGTTCTTCGAGGTCAACCCGCGGATCGGGCGCAACAACTACTACGTCACCGCGGCGGGGGCCAACCCGACGCGGTTCCTCGTCGAGGACCGCGTCGACCACGCAGCGGTCGAGCCCGTCGTCGTCGAGCGGGAGATCCTGTACTCGATCGTCCCGCACCGCCTGCTGCGCCGGTACGTCCTCGACCCTGCGCTGCGCGCGAAGGTCGACGACCTCGTGCGGCGTCGGGCAACCGCCCACCCGCTCCGCTACCGCGCGGAGCGGCGCCTCAAGCGGCGGCTGTACGTCCGGCTCGCGACCCTCAACCAGGTACGCAAGTTCCGTCGCTACTACCCCGAGGTCACCGGCACCGGGCTCTGACCGTCACCGGCGCGGTGCTCCGGGCGATACGAGCGCGGCGCCTGTGCCGTGCCCCCGCGGGCGCGGTCAGGGCGCGGCGTTCAGCCGAGCTGGCTCGTGCCGCTGTAGAGGTGGAGCACGGGGACCTTGAGCTCGTCGCGCGCACGTGACGCCCAGTCCGTGTGGAAGGTGTCCTCGAGCGCGTGCGGCACCGTGACGACGACGACCTCGCGGACGTCATGGTCGGCGACCGCTGCGCGCAGGGCCGGCAGCGGGTCGTCGGAGACCACGACGCCGTCGACCGGGGTGCCCGCGAGCGTGAAGGCCGCGATGCTCGCCTCGAGCTGGTCCGCGGCGGTCGAGTGCGCGCGCTGCGGGGCGGGCTCGCGGCGGAGCACGGCGTCGAGCGCCTCCCGGAGCTCGCCGAGGCTCAGGTGGTCCACGAGCGAGACCAGGAGGTTGTGCTCCGTGTCCGCCGGGACCAGGACGTGGTACCGCACGTCGTCGTCCGGGTGCAGCGCCGTGATGTGCTCGACGTCGGCGGACGTCAGGGTGTCCTCGGTCAGGACCAGGATGATCTCGCTCACGGCACGAGCCTATCGGCCGTCCGGTGAGGCGGGCACACCGGGCGCGACGCGCCCCCGCAGCGCCCGCAGCCACGGCGCCGGGGCCGGACGGTCCGGCCTAGCATGGCCGCGTGGACCTGGCCCGGCGCGTCGAGCTCGAGGACCGGCTCGTCGTCGTCGCGGGCGGCACCGGCCTGGTCGGCGGGTTCGTGGTCCGTGCGCTCCTGGCCGCAGGCGCGCGGGTGCTGGTGCCGACGCGGCGCGCTGAGTCCCCGGGCGCGCGGCCTTCCCCCGGGACGCAGGACGCCCGCGTGACGCAGGACGCCCGGCTCACCCACGTGCACGTGCGCACCTGGGACGACCCCGTCGAGATCGCGGTCGCCGCGCGGGCGGCGGGCGGCCCACCCGACGCGGTGGTGGCGGCGATCGGCGGCTGGTGGATCGGGACCGAGCTCGTGGACCTGGCGCCCGATGCGTGGCGCGAGCTGATCACGAGCCACCTCACGGCGCACTTCCTCGTCGCGCGGGCCCTCGTGCCCGGCCTGGCGGCGGCGACCGACGGTGTCTACGTCGCGCTCAACGGGGCGGCTGCCCGCGAGCCGATGGCGGGTTCGGGTCCGGTGAGCGTCGCGGGAGCCGGTCAGGCCATGCTGCTCGACGTGCTGCGAGCCGAGACGATCGGCCGTTCCGTGCGCTTCCACGAGGTGTCGGTCCTCGCCGCGGTGGCCGGCGACGAGCGCAACCGCACGCCCGTGGCGACGGTCGGCGGTGACGCCGTCGCGCGCGCCGTGCTGGGCGTCCTCGCGGACCCCGGCTCGCCGCGGGACGTCCGCGTGGACGGCGCGCCCGGCATCGACGGCGTCGCCGGACCGTCGGCGGCGGACGATGCGGGCGGTGCAAACGGCGCGGGGGGCCGACCGGCACCCGTCGACCTAGGCTGACCCGTCATGGGACGAGCCGACAGCCTGACCGACCGCCGACCGCAGGTCGCGGCCGACCAGCTCCTCGCAGGCTTCGTGCCGCCGCGCCACTTCGCGGACGCGACGTTCGACTCGTACGTCCCCGACCCGGAGCACCCGAGCCAGGCCGCCGCGCGCGCCAGGCTGCAGGAGGTCGCCGGGGCCACGACCCGGCGCCCGAGCGGGTGGGCGAGGCGCCTCGGCCGGCGGACCGCGGCACCCGCGGTGTACCTCGACGGAGGGTTCGGGGTCGGCAAGACGCACCTCCTCGCCGCCCTCGCGCACGTCACGCGGGCGCACCTGGGCGACGACGCGGTCGCCTACGGGACGTTCGTCGAGTACACGCACCTCGTGGGTGCTCTCGGCTTCGGCCCGGCATCGCATGCCCTTCGCCACCGACGCCTGGTGTGCATCGACGAGTTCGAGCTCGACGACCCGGGCGACACGGTCCTCATGTCCCGTCTGCTGCGGGAGCTGGCCGACGCGGGCGTCACGCTCGCGGCGACGTCGAACACGCTGCCGGAGTCCCTGGGCGAGGGGCGGTTCGCCGCCGAGGACTTCCTGCGTGAGATCCAGGCGCTGTCGGCCCGCTTCGAGGTACTGCGGATCGACGGTCCCGACTACCGCCACCGCGGCGCCGCCCATCCCGAACGGGGGCTGCCCGACGACGCGGTCGCCGCGCTCGCGGCACGCACCGACGGCGCGACGTGCGACCCCTTCGAGGCGGTCCTCGCGCACCTGCGCACCATCCACCCGAGCCGCTACGCGGCCCTCGTCGACGGGGTGCGGCTGGTCGCGCTCACCGACGTGGGTCCCGTGGCCGACCAGGCGGACGCCCTGCGCCTCGTGGTGCTCGTGGACCGGCTCTACGACCGTGACGTCCCGGTGGCGCTGGGCGGCCGCGGCACGGACGGGCTCTTCAGCGAGGCGATGCTGCGCGGCGGCTACCGGAAGAAGTACCTCCGGGCCCTGTCACGGCTCGGGGCGCTCGCCGAGCAGGTGCCCGGGGCCGAGGCGACGCCCGGCTCGGCCGTCGGCGAGGCACCACGGCCTCGCGGCACCGTCGGTGACGAGGTCTCGAACCGGTCGTCCTGACCGCCCGCGAGGTCGTTGCGTCAGGCCGAGGGCGCCTCGGCCGCGTCGAGGCGGGCGTCAGGCCCGACGCGCAGCACGGCGACCGACCGCCCGGGAAGCGTGAGGGTCGTGGTGCCCACGGTGCCTACAGAGCCCACAGAGCCCGCTGGGTCCCACGCGAGCAGCACCGTGGGCGTCCGACCGACCGGGACCTCCACGGGGTGCTGCGCGAGGTTCACCGCGACACGCACGTCCCTGCGGCGGACCACGAGCCAGGTGTCGTCGTCTGCGTGGGTGACGCTCGTCGCGGCGAGGTCGCCCGACGCGAGCGCGGGCTCGTCCCGGCGCAGCGCGACCAGGTCGCGGTACCAGGCCAGGAGTCGTGCGTGCTCGGGCCCTCCGTCGTCCTCGAGCTCCGACCAGTCCAGTCGGCTGCGCTCGACCGTCGCCGGGGCCTGCGGGTCGGGGACCTCGACCTCCCGGCCGTAGATCGCGGTCCAGCCGTGCCCGGCGAACTCGGCTGCCCGGCCGGCACGGATCGCCTCGACCAGCTCGGGCTCGGCGTGGTCGGTGAAGAACTGCCACGGCGTCCGGGCCCCCCACTCCTCACCCATGAAGATCATCGGGGTGAAGGGGGACGTGAGCACGAGGGCGGCGGCGATGGCCAGGCCGCCCTGGTCCAGGCTCTGCGACGGCCGGTCACCGAGCGCGCGGTTGCCCACCTGGTCGTGGTCCGACGCGAAGACGACGAAGCGGTGGCCGTCGGTCGACGGGTCGACGGGTCGTCCCCACGGCTTGTCCCGGAAGGTCGACCAGCCGCCGTCGTGCACGAACGCGCGCGTGAGTGCCTTCGCGAGCACCTCGGCGGGGCCGAAGTCGACGTAGTAGCCGTGCCGCTCGCCCGTGAGGCTCGCGTGGACCGCGTGGTGCACGTCGTCGGCCCACTGCGCCGTCATGCCGAGCCCGCCCTGGGCCGTCGGGGTGATCATGGTCGTGTCGTTCAGGTCGGACTCGGCGACGAGCGACAGAGGGCGCCCGAGCTCGGCGGAGAGCGCGGCCACGGCGTCCGCGAGCTCGGCGATCAGGTGCTGCGGCGAGTCGTCGACGAGGGCGTGCACGGCGTCGAGGCGCAGCGCGTCGACGTGGAAGTCGCGCAGCCAGCGCAGGGCGTTGTCGACGACGTAGGCGCGCACGCCGCCAGAGTCCGGGCCGTCGAGGTTCACGGCCATGCCCCACGGCGTGTGGTGCCGGTCCGTGAAGTACGGGCCGAACACCCCGAGGTAGTTCCCTGACGGGCCGAGGTGGTTGTAGACGACGTCGAGGCACACGGCCAGGCCGCGTGCGTGCGCCGCGTCGACGAAGCGCTGCAGGGCGGCGGGTCCGCCGTAGGGCTCGTGCACCGCGTAGAGCGCGACGCCGTCGTAGCCCCACCCGTGCACACCCGGGAAGGCCGCGACGGGCATGAGCTCGACGACGTCGACGCCGAGCTCGACGAGGTGGTCGAGGCGGTCGACGGCCGCGTCGAGCGTGCCCTCGGCCGTGAACGTGCCCACGTGGAGCTCGTAGACGACCCGGCCGCGCACGTCGACGCCCGCCCACCCGGCGTCGCCCCACGCGTGCCGCGTCACGTCGAACGTGCGGCTCGGAGCGTGCACGCCGTGGGGCTGCCACGGGCTGCGCGGGTCGGGGCGCGGGTCCGCGCCGTCGACGGCGAACGCGTAGTCGGTCCCGTCGGGGAGCGGCTCGGTCGAGCGCCACCACCCGTCGGTCCCGCGGTGCATCGCGGCCACACGGGCCTCGCCGGGCAGGTGCAGGTCCACGCGCCCCGCGGTCGGGGCCCAGACACCCACCGCGGACGCGCCTGGCGTGGCCGGGGCAGGGGACGGGCCATCGGGCGCGGCGGGGGCGGGCGGCGATCCGGGCAGGTCAGCGGCGGGGGTCGTCACCCCTCAAGCCTGCCCCGCCGGGGTCAGGAGGGCCACCGGGAGGACGTCGAGGAGGTCCGCGACGCGCACGACGCCACCGTCGACCTCACGGCCCGTGAAGGCGTCACGCCAGCGCCCCTCCGGCAGGGCGACCGTGTGCTCGCCCCACCCGCCGAGGCGCTCGAGGGCGAGCGCGAGGCGGGTGACGACCGTGACCGCTCGGGGTGCGCCGGCGTCCGTCCGCGCGAAGGCCATCGCGTTGCCCGACGAGCAGGGGAGCGGCAGGTACCCGGCGCCCGTCCCGGTGAAGGCCGCAGCCTCGTCGCGCCGGACGCGCAGCGCGCGCGACGTGACGAGCAGCTTCTCGTCCGCGAGCGACCGCGCGGGCTCGCCCTCCAGGCGGTCGAGACGCGCGGCGAGACCCGCGAAGTCGACGGGGCGCCGGTTGTCGGGGTCGACGAGCGCGACCGCCGGCACCTCGGTGCCCTGGTAGACGTCGGCGACGCCCGGCAGCGTGAGCTGGACGAGCTTGGTCCCCAGCGTCGTCGCGCGCGTCCCGGGCGCCGTTCGACGGACCCAGTCCGTGAACGCTGCTGCGACGTCGTCGGACGCCAGGGCGTGGCGCGCGTACTCGAGCACGGCCTGCTCGTACGCCTCGTCGGGCGCCGTCCAGCTCGTGTGCGACTTCGCCTCGCGTATCGCCTTCGTGAGGTACTCCTCGAGGCGCTCGGCGGCGATCGGCCCCTGGGCGTCCCAGGTGCCCGCGAGCGTCTGCCACAGGAGGTTCTCGGTGCGCCCGTCGAGGAGCACCGGGCGGGCCTCCGCGGTGGCCGCCCGCACCGTGTCGAGGAGCGCCGACCACTCCGCGGGGAGCTCGGAGAGCACCGCGAGGCGGGCGCGCACGTCCTCGCTGCGCTTCGTGTCGTGGGTGGACAGGCCCGTCATCGCGACGGGCGCATGGTCCTGGGCCCGCGCGGCCCACGCGTGCAGCTCGTCCGGGCTGATCGCGAAGCGCTCCGGGGCGCCGCCGACCTCGCAGAGCGCGACGAGGTGGGTCCACCGGTAGAACGCGGTGTCCTCGACGCCCTTGGCCATGATCGCGCCGCAGGTCTGCTGGAAGCGGACGAGCAGCTCGTCGCGACGAGCCTCCCGGGTGCGGCCGGCAGACCCGATCTCCTTGCCCATGAGCATCTCGGCGAGCAGGTCGAGCGTCTCGAGCCGGTCCTCGTCCAGGCGCGTGCGCGCGACGGCGACGCACTCCTCGAACGCGGCCTGCGCGTCGGGGTGGACCTGGAGGCCGGGTCGCACGTAGTAGCGGTAGCGGTCCGCGGCGACGACGAGCTCGACCAGGCAGTCGTGCAGCGACCGCCACGTGTGGTCGCGCAGACGCACGTCGTCCCGGCAGATCTCCGCGGCGAGGTCCGCCAGGCGGTTGACCTCGGCGTAGAGCGGGCCGGCGACGATCTGCCGCTTCGCGCTCTCGACGAGCGCGGGCAGTGCGTCGGCGGTGTCGCCCGTCAGGCGGTGCATGACCGCGCCGAGCTCGCCGCCGCCGCTCGGGTCGACGAAGGTCGCCACGACGCGCCACATGGCCTCGTACCCCGTGGTGCCCGCGGTGGCCCAGTCCTCGGGCAGCTCCTCGGCGGGGGCGAGGATCTTCTCGACGACGACCCACGCGTCGTCCGTCGCGGCCGCGAGCCGGTCGAGGTAGCCCTGCGGGTCCGCGAGCCCGTCCGGGTGGTCGATGCGCAGCCCATCGACGACGCCCTCGTGGACGAGGGAGGTGACGAGCTCGTGCGTCGCGTCGAAGACGGCCGGGTCCTCGACGCGCACGGCGGCGAGCGTCCCCACGTCGAAGAAGCGCCGGTAGTTGAGCTCCTCGTCCGCGACGCGCCAGTAGGCGAGCCGGTAGTGCTGACGTTCGACGAGCTCGCCCATCGGCAGGTTCTCGGTGCCCGGGCGTACCGGGAACACGTGGTCGTAGTAGCGGAGCACCGGCTGCGCCTCGTCCGTCCCGGTGCCCGGCACGACCTCGTGGCCGAGCACGAGCTCGTCCGACGCGAGGACGGCGCCGATGCGTCGCCCCAGCACGGGCATGAGCAGCGCGCCGTCGCCCGCGGACCAGTCGACGTCGAACCACGACGCGTACGGCGACTCGGGGCCCTGGGCGAGCACCGACCACAGCGCACGGTTGTGCCACACCGGAGTGGGCACCGCCATGTGGTTGGGCACGATGTCGACGACGAGACCGAGCCCGTGCTCGTGCGCGACCTCGGCGAGACGGCGCAGCGCCGGCGCACCGCCGAGGACGGGCGAGATCTCGTCGTGGTCCACGACGTCGTAGCCGTGCGTCGAGCCGGGCGCTGCCGTGAGCACGGGGGACAGGTAGAGGTGCGTCACACCCAGCCGCGCGAGGTACGGGACCTGCGCGACGGCGTCGTCGAGCGTGTAGCCGGCGTTCAGCTGGAGCCGGTACGTCGAGACGGGGACGGGCCTGCCCAGGGGCGGTCGACGACGGGCCGGCCCGGGACGGTCCGCGGCGCGCTCGGTCGGGCCGTCGGCAGGCTCGACCGAGCGCTCGGGTGCGCTCACTCGTCACCGACCGGTCGCATGAGCACCAGGGTGCTGCGCCCGGTGATCTCGACGGTTGCGCCCGCACCGACCTCGGCGCCGGGCTCGAGCGTGTGGTCGGTGTCGACGACGCACGTCCAGGTCGTGCCGAACTCCGCCGGCGGGAGCGTGAAGGTCTCCGGCTCGGGCGCGGCGTTGTACATGATCAGGAAGCTGTCGTCGACCACACGTTCGCCGCGCGCGTCCGGCTCGGCGATCGCCTCGCCGTTGAGGAAGACCATCACGGCGCGTGCCAGGCCGTCCTGCCAGTCGGCGTCCGACATGTGCTCGCCCGAGGTCGTGAGCCAGGCGATGTCGCCCAGCTCCGACTCGCCGCCGTGGTCCGCGCTGCCGAAGAAGAAGCGCCGACGCCGCAGCACCGGGTGCTCGCGCCGCAGTCGCACGACCCTCCTGGCGAACTCGAGGTGCTTCTCCTGAGCCTCGTCGAGGTCCCAGTCGACCCAGGTCAGCTCGTTGTCCTGGCAGTAGCCGTTGTTGTTGCCCGCCTGCGTGCGGCCCAGCTCGTCACCGTGCGCGATCATCGGCACGCCCTGGGACAGCAGGAGCGTCGTGAGGAAGTTGCGCTGCTGGCGCCACCGGAGCTCGAGCACGGCCGCGTCGTCCGTCGGGCCCTCGACGCCTCCGTTCCAGGAGCGGTTGTGGCTCTCGCCGTCGTTGTTGCCCTCGCCGTTGGCCTCGTTGTGCTTCTCGTTGTAGGAGACCAGGTCGGTGAGCGTGAACCCGTCGTGCGCCGTGACGAAGTTGATCGACGCGATGGGCTTGCGGCCCGAGTGCTCGTACAGGTCCGACGACCCCGACAGGCGGCTCGCGAACTCGGCGAGGGTCGCGGGCTCGCCCCGCCAGAAGTCGCGCACGGTGTCGCGGTACTTGCCGTTCCACTCGCTCCACAGGGGCGGGAACCCGCCGACCTGGTACCCGCCGTCGCCGACGTCCCAGGGCTCGGCGATGAGCTTGACCTGGCTGATGACCGGGTCCTGCTGGACGAGGTCGAAGAACGCCGACAGCCGGTCGACCTCGTGGAACTGGCGGGCCAGGGTCGAGGCGAGGTCGAACCGGAATCCGTCGACGTGCATCTCGTTGACCCAGTAGCGCAGGGAGTCCATGAGCAGCTGGAGCACGTGGGGGTGCCGCATGAGCAGCGAGTTCCCCGTGCCGGTCGTGTCGTAGTAGTGGCGCTTGTCCTCGTCCACGAGGCGGTAGTAGGCAGCGTTGTCGATGCCCCGGAACGAGAGCGTCGGGCCCAGGTGGTTCCCCTCGGCCGTGTGGTTGTAGACGACGTCGAGGATGACCTCGATGCCCGCCTCGTGCAGCGCCTTGACCATCTGCTTGAACTCCTGGACCTGCTGGCCGGGGTTCGAGGAGAAGGCGTACCCGTTGTGCGGCGCGAAGAAGCCGATCGTGTTGTAGCCCCAGTAGTTCGACAAGCCCTTCTCCTGGAGCGTCGGGTCGTTGACGAACTGGTGCACGGGCATGAGCTCGATCGCGGTCACGCCGAGCTCGACGAGGTGCTCGATGATCGCCGGGTGCGCCATCGCGGCGTACGTCCCACGGAGCTCCTCGGGGATGCCCGGGTGCTGCATCGTCAGGCCCTTGACGTGGCCCTCGTAGATGACGCTCTCGTGGTAGTCGCGCAGCGGGGGGCGGTCGTGGCCCCAGTCGAAGAACGGGTTGATCACGACCGACGTCATGGTGTGGCCGAGCGAGTCGTCGGTGTTGTGGCTGTCCGGGTCGCCGAAGGTGTAGGAGAAGAGCGACTGGTGCCCGTCGATCTGGCCGTCGATCGCCTTGGCGTACGGGTCCAGGAGGAGCTTGGCGGGGTTGCAGCGGTGGCCGTTGGCCGGGTCGTACGGCCCGTGCACCCGGAAGCCGTACCGCTGACCGGGCTGGACGGTCGGCAGGTACGCGTGCCACACGAACGCGTCCACCTCGGGCAGGTCGATCCGCTCCTCGGTCCCGTCCTCGCCGATCAAGCAGAGCTCGACCCGCTCGGCGACCTCCGAGAACAGCGCGAAGTTGGTGCCGGAGCCATCGAACGTGGCACCGAGGGGGTAGGGCTTGCCCGGCCAGATCTGCATGGGCCCCAGCCTGCCAGGCCGTGCCGCTGCGCGCGCACCGGCCACCGGTGTCCGGTCTGTGGGCATTGTCACCGGACGCGGTGGGCGTCCCGACGGGCGTCCCGGCGCGCGTCCGGTGACCATGCGTGTGCGAGGGCGGTCAGATGAACAGGAGCTGAGCCCCCTGCGTGAGCTCGATGAAGTCGCTCGCGCTGATGATCCCCTCGACGTCGTCGTAGAGGTCCGCCTCCGTGAGCTTGTTCATGTCGGCGCTCAGCCGGCAGGCCCAGAGGTGGCCCCCCGCCGCGACGATCTGGTCGAGGAACTCGGGGACGGGCGGGATGTCGAGGTCCTCGAGCGACTTCCGCATCTGCTTCGTGGCCATGCCCGTCATGCCGGGCAGCGGGGTCAGCCCCATGGGCATGTGCGTCGCGGTGTTGCCGACGGGCGTGAACTTGAGGTCCGCCATGCGTGACTTCGTGATCATGTCGAAGCCCCAGAACGTGAAGAACAGGTGCGTCTCGACCCCTTCGCCGAGGGCGGCGTTGCCGAGGATGAGCCCCGGGTAGGCCATGTCGAGGTTGCCCTTGGAGCAGATGATGGCGAGCTTGCGACCCTCGTTCGCGTCGTCGTCGAAGCTCGGGACCAGGCTGTCGGGCGTGCTCATGATGCGTCCTCTCGTCGGCGTGCGTGGGGGTCAGACACAGCCCTTGGGCTTGGGCAGGCCGGCGACGTACGCCATCTTCTTGGCCGGCTTCTTGGGGAAGAGCGCGAACTGCTCCTTGGTGGGGAACCCGCCGACCGTCTGGACGCGTCGCGTCGTCGCGGTCTCGCCCTGGCCCTCGTAGTCCTTGCGAAGGAAGCGCAGGACCTCCCAGTGGCGTTCGGTGAGCTCGACGCCGATGGCGCGGGCGAGCGCCGCCCCGAGCGCCTCGTCCCACTCGGTCGGGTCGGTGAGGAAGCCCTCGGCATCGACGTGGACCTCACGTCCGTCGATCGTGGTCACGGTCATCTCTCGTCCTCTCGTGGGTCGGGCGTGGTGTCAGTCGAGGCCGGCCGGGACCCGTGGGCCGGGCGTGCTGGGCGTCGCGGCCGGGGCGGGCACCCGCTTGCCGGTCATGGACATGTGAGCCGGGACGGGCATGCGCCGCCCGGGCAGGAGGACGTTCCAGTAGAGCCAGCGGAACGCGAGCTTTCCCCAGTGGTTGGGCCGGGTCTCCCGCAGCAGCTGCATCGGCCCGACGTAGGGCAGCGGGTAGGTCCCCGGCAGGGGCTCGGTGTCGTAGCTGAAGTCGATCAGCAGCGCCTTGCCTGCCCCGGACTCGATGAAGCAGTTGGCGTGGCCGTCGAACGACTCGGGCATCGGCCGGCCCTCGACGTGCGCCAGGAAGTTGGGCACGAAGCTGTCGGCCTGGAAGTGGGCGACCGAGCCGGCCTTGGAGGCGGGTGCGTCGCTCGCGTCGCCGATCGCGAAGATCGTGTCGTGGGCCGTCGACAGGAGGGTGTGCTTGTCGACCGGGACGTAGTTGAGCTCGTCACCCAGGCCCGACCGGCCCACGAAGTCGGCGCCCATGTTCACCGGGATGGTGACGAGCAGGTCGAAGGGCAGGACGCGCTCGTCGTAGGAGCTGATCGTCCCCGCCTCGGCGTCCACGGACTCGACGACGAAGTCGGGCTCCACCGTGATGCCACGCTGCTCGAGCATCCCGCCCAGGTACGCCGAGGAGATGGGCTTGGTGAACGCGCCCGGCAGCGGGGTGACGTACGTGATCTCGACCGCGCCCCTGAGCCCGTGCTCGGTGAAGAACGCGTCCGCGAGGAAGGCGAACTCGAGCGGCGCCACGGGGCACTTGATCGGCATCTCGGCGACGTGGACGACGAGGCGTCCTCCGGGCCATGCGGCGAGCTTCGCGGCCAGGGCCATGGCGCCTGCGTAGGTGAAGAACTCGTGGACGTTGTGCCCGAGGCCCTCGGCCAGGCCGGGAGTCTCGTCGGGGCGGGGCGTGGTGCCCGTCGCGATGACCAGGTAGTCGTACGGGAGCTCGCTGCCGTCCTCGAGGTGGACGCGGCGGGCGTCGGGGTCCACCCGGTCGACGGCCCGCGGCACCAGGGTGATGCCTCGCCGCAGCTGCCGGCGCAGCGGACGGACGACGTCCTTCGCGCGGTACGTGCCGAACGGGAGGAAGAGGAAGCCCGGCTGGTAGTAGTGGGCCGGGGAGGGGTCCACGACCGTGACCGACCAGGCCTGGGTGGGGAGCGCACGCCGCAGCTTGTTGGCGACCATCGTCCCGGCGGTCCCGCCGCCGAGCACCACGAGTCTTCTCATGTCCTGTCCCAGGTCGGAGCGACCCACCGGGGACCGGGTGCGGCCGACGGTGGCCGACGGCGAGAACGCCGCCTGACTCCCACGCTAGGGACGACGGACGGACGACCGACAGGGACGAAGGTCATACCCATGGGGGTATGGCGGGTGAGGTTCTCCGCCCGGCCTCGTCGACGTCGCCAGGCAGGCGTCCGGACCGCGTGGGACGCGAGCCGCCAGGCCCGACCGCTCGACGTGCGAACCCCTCGGACCGGTGCGACCGTGGGCCGATGAGCGAGCAGACACCTGACAGCGGCGCGGCGTACGACCCCGCCACCGACCCCGACTCCGACCCCGAGGCGCTCAACCCGCGTGAGGGAGGCGAGGCGACCGGGCCCAGCACCGGGGATCCCGACGCGGACCCTGACATGCTCAACCCCCGCGGCGGTCGGCCGGCCGACCCGGACCCGGCCTGACGGGGGACCCGCCCATGCGGATCGTCGTCGTGGGCGGGAGCGGCAACGTCGGGAGCGCACTCCTCGCGGTGCTGCGCGAGGACGCGGACGCCTCGGTGGTCGCCGTCGCGCGGCGCACCCCGTCCACGCGCCCGCCCAAGCCGTACGACAGGGCGCAATGGGAGCCCGTCGACCTCGCCGTGCCCGGACCGGACGAGCCGGTCGTCGAGCGCCTCGCCGGCGTCTTCGCGGGCGCCGACGCCGTCGTGCACCTCGCCTGGGCGCTGCAGCCCACCCACAGGCGCGACGTCCTGCGGCGCACGAACGTCGACGGCACCCGACGCGTCCTCGCCGCCGTCGCGCGCGCACGCGTGCCCCACCTCGTCGTCGCGTCCTCCGTGGGCGCGTACTCGCCGGTCGACGACGACGTGCCGCGCGCCGAGAGCTGGCGGACCGACGGCGTGCGGAGCAGCGCGTACAGCGTCGACAAGGTCGCCGTCGAGCGCCTGCTCGACGAGGCCGAGCAACGCGCCACCGGGCTCCTGGTCGCCCGCGTCCGCCCCGCGCTCATCTTCCAGGGCCGGGCGGGTTCCGCGATCGAGCGCTACTTCCTCGGACCCCTCGCGCCCGCCGCCGTGCTCCGGCACCCGTTGCCGCTGCTCCCGTGGCCACGCGGGGTGCGGGTGCAGGCCGTGCACGCGCACGACGTCGCGCGGCTCTACCGCGAGATCCTCGTACGCGGCGCCGCAGGTGCCTTCAACGTCGCCGCAGCCGACGTGCTCCGCGCCCAGGACGTCGCCGACGTCGTCGCGGAGGGCCGCTGGGCACCGGTACCGGTCTCCGCGGTGCGAGGCGCCGTGGCCGCGGCGTGGCACGCACGGGCCGTGGCCGTGAGCCCGGGGTGGGTCGACCTGGCGCGAGGCGTTCCGCTGCTCGACACGACGCGCGCGGCTGCCGAGCTCGGCTGGTCGCCGCGCTGGTCGGGCCAGGCGGCCCTGGCCGAGCTCGTCGAGGGCATGGCCCGTGGTCGAGGGACGGCCAGCCCCGTGCTGCGCCCGCGACGGCGCGCGCGTCGCTCAGTGGTCGGCGGCCAGACCGACCTCCGCTGAGCCGGCGCCCGGGTGACGCCCCCGGCCCTCGGCCGGCGCGGCGCTCGCGGCCCGCCGTCTCGCGGCCCGCCCGGCCCGCGGCCGGACCCCGCGCTCAGCCCTCGGGTCGCGCGAGCGGCGCGGCCTCGCCGGCCGTGCGGCGCACGACGACGTGCAGGACCGCCCCGGCGGCGAGCAGGCCACCCGCGAGCAGCCAGTGCTGCGGCTCCTGCTGCGTGAGCAGCACGAGGCAGGACGCGATCGCCAGGTACGGCATCACCGCCGGTGCCCGGAAGTGGTCGTGCTCCACGCGGTCCCGGCGCAGGACGAGGACCGCGACGTTGGTGCTGAGGAAGACGAAGAGGAGCAGCAGGACGACCGTGGACGCGAGGTCGACCAGCTCGCCCGTGAGCGCGAGCACGACGGCGACGGCGGTGGTGACCGCGATGGCGACACCGGGCGTGCGCCGGCCCGGCAGGACGCGCGCCAGGGGAGCGGGCAGCAGCCGGCGCGTCGCCATCCCGTACGCGAGTCGGCTCGCCATGATCATCGTGAGGAGGGCGCCGTTGGCGACGGCGACCAGCGCGATGACGGCGAAGACGCCGAGCGGGAGGTCGCCGAACGCGCGCACGACCTCGAGGAGCGGTCCGCTCGACGCAGCCAGGTCCTGAGGGGCGACGACCGCCGGGGCGACTGCGCCGACAGCCACGTACACGACGCCGGCGGCGAGGAGCGAGCCGAAGAGCGCGCGGGGGTACACCCGGCTCACGTCGCGCACCTCCTCCGCGAGGTTGGCCGACGTCTCGAACCCCACGAACGAGTAGAACGCCACGAGTGCGCTGGCGAGGACCGCGGCACCGACGCCCGTGCCCTCGGGGGCCTCGAGGAGCCGTGCCGGGTCTCCACCGCCCCGACCCAGCACGACGGCGCCCAGCACCACGACGAGCACGAGGCCGGACACCTCGACGACCGTCATGGCGAGGTTGGCCCGCAGCGACTCCTTGACGCCCCGCGCGTTGAGCGCCGCGACGAGGAGCAGGAAGACCACCGCGGCGGCCTGCGGCGGGACGGACAGGAACTCGCCCAGGTAGTCGCCGGCGAACGCCAGCGCCAGGCCTGCCGCGCTGACGACGCCCGCCGAGAGCATCGCGAACCCCACGAGGAAGGAGACGACGGGGCGACCGAAGGCGCGCTCCGCGAACACCGCCGACCCGCCCGCGTGCGGGTACTTGGTCACGAGCTCGGCGTAGGAGAACGCGGTGAGCAACGCCATCGCGAGGGCGAGGGCGAACGCGAGCCACGCGAAGCCGCCCGCCGACCCGGTCATCTCCCCGACGAGCGCGTAGACGCCCGCTCCCAGCACGTCGCCGAGGATGAACGCGAAGAGCATGGCGGGGGAGACGGCGCGACGCAGCGTGGGGCGCCCGGGGGAGCCCGTCGCGGCGTCCTGTGTCACGTGGCCGGAGCCTGCGGGCGGGGGAGTCGTCGCCATGCGCCGAGTATCGGTGCGTCAGCGGCCTGCCGCCCGTCGAACGGGGTCAGCGGGCGAGGCGCTCGACGACCGCTCCGAAGAGCCCGGGCAGGGCGCGCGAGACCGGCACGACGGCGCGTCGGGCCGGTGACCGCGCCCACGCGACGAGCCCCGTGGTCAGGACCCGGTAGTCACGCGTGTGACGCGCCCACGCGCGCTCGTACGCTCCGGCGTCCTCGAGGTGCACGATCGCGGCGTGCGCCTGGGCCAGACCCACCCGCAGGCCCTCGCCCGTCAGCGCGTCCACGTAGCCCGAGGCGTCGCCGACCAGGCGGATGCGCCCTCCGGTGCGACGCCGCGTGCGCTGGACGAGCGGCCCCGCCCCGCGCACGGGACCGGCTGCCTCACCGCCGGCGAGCCGACGGCTCAGCTCCGCGAAGCGCGCGAGGGTGCTCTCGTAGTCCATGCCGCGCGGACCGAGCAGGGCGATGCCGACGAGGTCGGGCCCGACGGGCGTCACGTAGGCCTCCGCGTCGGGCCCCCAGTGCACCTCCACGAGATCGGTCCACGGGGCGACCCGCACGTGACGGCGCAGGCCGTAGCGGCGGCGGTCCGGCCCCCCGGCGGCAGCGGGCGTCGTGCGTCCCGTCACGTCCAGGCCGGCGAGGCGCCGCACCGTCGAGTGCAGGCCGTCGCAGCCCAGCAGCCAGGTCGCCCGCACGCCGCCCGCCTCGACCGAGCCTGCGTCCTGCCGCAGGCTCGTCACGTGCGTGCGCACCGTCGTCGCGCCGAGCGCCGCCGCCCGCTCGCGCAGGGCCTCGTGCAGGACGGTGCGACGCACCCCGCGGCCGATGCCGGTCGCGAACCGGTGGTCGACGTGCCCGTTGACGTCACGGTAGGAGATGCCGGACAGGACGTGGCCCTGCGGGTCGACGCCGAGCCGGTGCAGAGCCGCGAGCGTGCCCGGCATGAGCCCCTCGCCGCAGGCCTTGTCGATGGTTCCGGCCCGCTGCTCGAGCACGACGACGGACAGGCCGGCCATGCGCGCCTCGATCGCTGCGGCCAGCCCGACCGGCCCGCCGCCGACGACGAGCACGTCGGCGTCGGGCGGACCGTGCGTCGCGGTCACCGGGCGGTCAGCGTCGCTCGTCGGTGCCGCTGGGGCTCGCGTCGGCGTCGACCGGTCCGGGGCTCGCCGCCGTCGCGTCCGCGAGCGCACGCTCCTCCGCGGGGATGCGGAAGGCGAGGAGCAGCACCGCGTTGAGGACCGTGAAGGTCAGCGCGGTGACCCACGCGGTGTGCACGAGCGGAAGGGCCAGCCCCTCGAGCGCGACGGCCACGTAGTTCGGGTGCCGCAGCCGCCCGTAGGGGCCGCGCGCGACCAGGGGCAGCCCGGGCACGACGATGACACGCGTGTTCCAGCGCGGCCCGAGGGAGGCGATGCACCACCAGCGCAGCGCCTGGCTCGCCAGGACCGCGGCGAGGGCCGGCCAGGCGAGGGCGGGGACGAACGGGCGCCCGGCGAGATGGACCTCCGCGACGCACGCGACGAGGAGGCCCGTGTGCAGCGCGACCATCGGGGGGAAGTGGCCACGGCCCGACTCGACGCCGCCGCGCGCGAACGACCACCGCGCGTTGCGGGCCGAGACGACGAGCTCGGCGAGGCGTTCGAGCGCCGTCGCGGCGACGAGAAGGTCGAAGAGCAGCAAGGACAGGTTCACGACGCCTCCCCGGTGCCGCCCGGCCACCGCAGGAGCACGAGCTCGGCGCTCACACCGGGCCCGAACGCCATGAGGACGCCGTCCCCGCCCGGCGCGGGCCCCTGCGCGATCGTCTGCGCGAGCACGTGGAGCACCGACGCCGACGACAGGTTCCCCACGGCGGCGAGCGACCGGCGGGACACGTCGAGCGCGGGCGCGTCGAGGTCCAGGCTCGCGGCGACGGCGTCCAGGATGCGTGGCCCGCCCGCGTGCACGACCCATGTGGCGACGTCGCGCGGCTTCAGGTCGTACGGCTCGAGGAGCGCGGCGACGTCGTCCGCCAGGTAGCGGGCGATGACGTCCGGCAGGCCGGCGGACAGGACGATCCGGAAGCCCGACGCCTCGACCTGCCAGCCCAGGTCCCCCTCCGTCCCCGGGTAGAGGTGGCTGCGCGTCGCGCGCACCTCGGGACCGGCCGGCGACGGGCCGTCCGGGTGCGGTGTGCCGGGCGTGCCGTGGCGGGGATGGGCCGCACCGACCATGACGACGGCCGCCGCGCCGTCGCCGAAGAGGCCGGTCGAGACCGCGTTCGCCATCGAGTCGTCGCCGCGCTGGAGCGTGAGGGAGCACAGCTCGACGGACACCAGGAGCGCGACGTCCGTGGGGTGGCCCACGAGGTAGTCGTGCACGCGCGCGATGCCCGCGGCGCCGCCGACGCACCCGAGCCCGAACGACGGCAGGCGCCGCACGTCGCGGCGCAGCCCGAGCCGACCGACGAGCAGCGCGTCGATCGACGGCGCGCTCACGCCCGTGACGGACGTGAACAGCACGAAGTCCACGTCGGCGGGCGCGAGACCCGCGGCGTGGAGCGCGTCGGTGCACGCCTGCGCGGCGAGGTCCGTGCCCAGCCGGACGAACAGGTCGTTGACCCGGCCGAACTCCCCGAGGCCCGCGTACTCGTCGAGGGGCAGGACGAGATGGCGCGTCTCGACCCCGCTCGCGCGGTGCAGCCGGTCCATGGCGGCCACGCGCGCGGCCGCGCGTGGACCGTCGCCGGCCAGGAGCGGGCCGAGGGCCGCGGTGATCTCGCGCTGGGAGTGCACGTGGGGCGGCAGTGCGGGGGCGACGGCCAGCACACGCGACACTGACGCATCGTGCCACGGTCGCGTCCCGGCGGCCCCCGATGGGACGCCGGCGCGGTCCGCGCTAGCGTGTCGCCGCATGGCCCCGGCGACCGCGCGACCCGGCACGTCGCACCCGCCTGCGCCCGGCCGTGCGTCCGTCGGGCCCGTCGCGCGGGGGCTCGTCCGCGCGTGCCACCCGGGCCCCACCGCGGTCGTCACAGCACTCGCCACCGCCCTCGCGGCCGGCCTCGGCGCCCCCGTCACCACGGTGCTCGCGGTCGCGGGCGCGGTCCTCGCGGGCCAGCTCTCCATCGGGTGGTCCAACGACTGGCTCGACGCGGAGCGGGACGCGCTCGTCGAGCGCGTCGGCAAGCCCGTCGTCCAGGGCCTCGTCAGCGCGGCAGGCCTGCGCCTGGCCGCGGGCCTCGCCCTCGCGGTGTGCACCGTGCTCTCCCTCGCGACGGGCGTGGTCCCCGGCGTCGTGCACGTGCTTGCCGTCCTGAGCGGGTGGTCGTACAACGTCGCGCTCAAGCGGACGGCCCTGTCGTGGCTGCCGTACGCCGTCTCGTTCGGGCTCCTCCCGGCCTTCGTCGTGCTCGCGCTCCCCGGGCGGCCCGCGCCCGCCGCCTGGGCCCTCGTCGCAGGTGCCCTGCTGGGCACCGGTGCGCACGTCGCCAACGTGCTGCCCGACCTCGAGGACGACCACCGCACGGGGGTGCACGGCCTGCCCCACCGGCTCGGCCGGCGCGGATCGAGCGTCGTCGCGCCCGTGGTGCTCGTGTCCGCGGTGGCCGTCGTGCTCCTCGGCGCGGCCGACGGCGGGGGACCGAGCCCGTGGGCCGTCGCGGTCGGCGTCGGTGCCGGGGCGCTCGCGGCCGGCGCCGGCGTGGTGGGCGTCGTCCGGCCGAGCAGCAGGCTGCCGTTCCGGCTCAGCATGGCCGTCGCGGCCCTGTGCGTCGGTCTGCTCGTCGCCTCGGCTGACCGGCTCACCCCGCGCTGACCCTGCCCGCCCGGTGCCTGGCGACCCGCTCGTCCGCCCAGGTGACGACGGTCTCAAGGAACAGGTGCCGCGGGACGTCGTCGGACAGCGAGAGGTCGTGGATGCCGTCGGGCACACGCACGAGCGTCACGTCGGTGCCCAGAAGCGGCGCGCGGGCCGCGATCTGCCGTACGTCGAGCACGGTGTCCTGCCGGTCGAGCCGCGGGTTGTCCAGGTGGTTCGGGCCGCTCTCCTGCGCCGCGCACACGAGCACGGGCGCCGTGATGCCGAGCCCGCGGGCGAGGCGGGCCTGCCCTCGCCGGACCGCCCTGAGCCAGCCCGCGCGCACCGGGAAGCCCTCCGGCGGCTTCAGGCTCAGGTCGTAGGACCAGCGCCCCCCGTGGTCCACGTGCAGGTGGTGGGAGTAGGCGGAGGCGCCGTCGGCCACGACCCGCATCGGGTCGAGCGGACCGACCGCGTCGAGCACGCGGGTCGAGACCACGCGCTGGAACCATCGCGCGTTGAGGTCGAACCAGGGACTGTTCAGGACGAGCCCGTCGACGACGCCCGCGGCCCGCAGGGAGTGCGCCCACAGGCTCGCCGTGAGTCCGCCTGTCGAGTGGGCCATCACGACGAGCGTCCGATGCCCCAGGCCGACCCGGACGAGCCGGGCCGCCGCGTTCAGGTCCGGTGCGTACTCGCTCAGCTCGGTCACGTAGTGCGGCACTTGGCCGGGACGCAGCGAACGCCCGCACCGGCGCAGGTCCACGGCGTGGAACCGGTAGCCGGCCGCCTCCCACGCCGCCGCCAGGTGCGTCTGGAAGAAGTAGTCGTTGAAGCCGTGCACGTACAGCACGGCCGGTGCGTCCGGGTCCAGGGCGGCCGGTGCGTCACGGCGTACGGCGCTCGTCGTCCGTCGCGCGACCGTCGCGACGAGCGGACCGCCGTCGTCGTCGCGGCCGAGGTCGAGCGTGAGCTGCTCCCAGTCGTGACCCAGCAGGTCCGGGCCCCAGGCGGCGGCGCTCATGCCCGGACGGCGGGCCGTCCGCCGGCACGGATCGGGACGAGGAGCCCCAGGCCCACGGCGAGCACCCCCAGGATGCCGAGGATGCCCCAGTGCTGGGAGCCGCCGACGGCGATCGAGGTCGAGAACGCGAAGGGCGCCAGGAAGCTCGCGGCCCGGCCGGTCGTCGCGTACAGGCCGAAGATCTCGCTCTCGCGCCCGGCGGGGATGACGCGCGCGAGCAGCGTCCTGCTCGCCGACTGCGCGGGGCCGACGAAGAGGCACAGGAGGAGGCCGAACACCCAGAAGGCCGTGGCCCCCGCGTCGTGCAGCACGAAGACGGCGACACCGGCGACGAGCAGCCCGACGAGCGACACCACGATGATCGCCTTGGGCCCGACCCGGTCGTCGACGTGGCCCGCCACGATCGTCGCGACGCCCGCGACGACGTTCGCGGCGATGGCGAACACGATGACCTCGCTCGCCGAGAACCCGAACGTCCCCGAGGCGATCACGGCGCCGAACGTGAAGATGCCCGCGAGGCCGTCGCGGTAGACCGCGCTCGCGACGAGGAACGTCAGGATGCTGCGCCCGTCGCGCCACAGCGTGGCGACGTCGCGGAACAGCTGGCGGTAGGACGCGAGCACGCCGAGCCGGGCCCGGGCAGCGCTCGCGGGCACCTCGGGCACGGCGACGAGCACCGGGATCGCGAACACCGCGAACCAGACCGCCGAGACGAGCACGGCGGCCCGGACGTCGAGGCCGTCGGCGTCGCTCACGCCGAACCAGCCGACCTCCGGGTTGATGAACCCGACGAAGAGGATGAGGAGCAGCACGATTCCGCCGAGGTACCCGGCGCCCCACCCGAGCCCGCTGATGCGGCCGACGTTGTGCGGGGTCGAGACCTGCGCGAGCGTCGCGTTGTAGTTCACGGCCGCGAGCTCGAAGAAGATGTTGCCCGCGGAGAGCAGGAAGATGCCCAGGAGCAGGTTCTGCGTGAGGTTCGCGGGGTCGGGCGTGACGAAGAACATGGCCGCGCTGATCAGGACGGTGATCGCGGTGTGCACGCCGAGCCACCGGCGGCGCCTGCCGTGGTCGTCCGAGCGTGCGCCCGCGACGGGTGCGAGGAGCGCGATCAGCAGGCCCGCGGCCGTGAGGCCCCAGCCGAGCCACGCCGAGTGGTCGGCGACCACCGCGTCGAGCAGGCGGGTCGCCTGGCCACCCGCGTCACCCTCGGCCTCGGCCGCGGCCACGACCGACGGGTCGATGAACGCCTCGGAGGTGAGCCACCGCGTGAAGACGAACGTCGTGATGACCGCGTTGAAGGCCGCCGACCCCCAGTCCCACAAGGCCCACGAGACGACCTGGGTGCGTGTGATGGGGCGCTGCGGCCGGGCGCTCTCCTGGAGCGCGACGGCGTCGTCGTGTGTCACGCGCGCATCGTAGGCCTGCCCGGTCGTCGTCCGGTGAAGCGCGGGTTAACGCACGGCGCCGTGCCGGACGGCGCCGGTGGTGCCGCGGCAGCCCGTCCCCGCTATCGGGGGATCAGCCGCGCACCGTGACGCGGATCTCGTGCCACCCCGTGGCCCCGTCGGGCACGACGGGCGCCTCGTCGCCGGTCTGGCTGCCCTCGGGGTCGGCCGCGCGGACGCGGATCACGTGCTCGCCCGGCTCCGCGTCCCACGTCCAGGACCACTGCCGCCACGTGTCGACGCTGATCTCGTCCGCCAGGGTCGCGGCGACCCACGGGCCGGTGTCGACCTGGACCTCGACGCCGACCACGCCGCGGTGCTGCGCCCATGCCGTGCCGCCGACAGCGACCTCACCCGCGGGCAGCGTCGCGCCGGTGCGCGGTACCTCGATGCGCGAGGACGTCTTGACCGGGCCCTGCGGGGACCACCCCCGCACGGTCCAGTACGCGTCCTGGTCGGCGAACCGGGTCACCTCGAGATCGGTCACCCACTTGGTCGCCGAGACGTAGCCGTAGAGACCCGGCACGACCATCCGCACGGGGAAGCCGTGCTCGAGCGGCAGGGGGGCGCCGTTCATCCCGACGGCGAGCAGGGCGTCGCGGTCGTCGGTCAGGACCTCGAGCGGGGTCGACGCCGTGAACCCGTCGACGCTCGTGGAGAGCACCATGTCCGCGTCCGGGCGGGGCACGGCCCGGGCCAGGAGCTCGCGCACCGGCAGGCCCAGCCAGAGGGCGTTCCCGACGAGGTCGCCGCCGACGGGGTTGGACACGCAGGCGAGCGTGACGTGCGCCTCGACGAGGTCCGAGGCGAGCAGCTCGTCGAACGTCAGCGTGACCTCGCGCTCGACGAGCCCGTGCACGCGGAGCTCCCACGTGGCGGGGTCCACGCGCGGAACCGTGAGCGCGGTGTCGATCCGGTAGAAGTCGTCGTTGCGCGTCACGACGTCGACGACGCCGTCGACCGGGGCCTGCGCGCCCGCGGGCACGGGCGCGGCGGAGCGCCTCGGCCGGGGGAGCAGGATCCGGTCGCGTGCAGCGACCGCGACGCGTCCCACGCCGTTCACGGTGGCCGCCGCCACGCCGCCGACCGCCGCCAGGACCGTGACGAGCGTCGCCGCGCGGAGGAACGCACGGCGGTCGGGCAGGGCAGACGCGGGGGAGCGCGTGAGGTCGGCCTCGTGCTCGTCAGCGCCTGTCTGCCCGCCGGCGTCGCCGGCCTCGTCACGGTGGGCGTGCTCCGGGGCGACCGGGCCGGGGCCGGCGCGCGCGACGAGCCGGTTGAGGGCCACGGCGCCTGCCGCCGCCCCGACGAGGCTGGGGAGCGCTGCGAGGGCTGGCGCGTCCGCGCGGGTGGCCGCCGCGACCGCGCCGACGGCCCCGAGCGCCAGGACGAGCGCCGTGCCGAGGGGGCCGCTGCGCCGGGCCGCCAGGCCGGTGGCCGCCGCCACGACCGCGAGCACGAGGAGGATGCCCACGACGAGCGCGGTCTTGTCGTGCACGCCGAACGCGGCGATCGCGGCGTCCTTGAGCCACGCCGGCGTGGCGTCGACGAAGGCCGAGCCCACGGCGTTCACGGGTGACGAGCCGGGCCCGACGACGGCTGCCGCGAGCTCGGCGACGGCGAGCGTGAGGGCGGCGCTGACCCCGCCCGCGGCAGCCGCCCAGGACCGCGGCCCGGCGCCCGTCGCCCCGGCGGCCGGGTGCCGGGCAGCGGGACCCTGGCGGTCGCTCACCGGCGCGGGCGTCGGGGGTGTCGGCTCCATCGACCGAGCCTGACGTGTGCGCGCTCTCCTGTCACCCCCCCCGAGGTGCACCGGCCACGGGTGGTGTCGGTGGTCGGGTGCACGATGCCGGGGTGGAGGACTGGACGGGTGACAGGGCGGCACGGCGGTTCCTGCCCGCGGACCGCGTCCCCGCGCGTTCCCCCCGCGGTGGCGAGCGCCGGGTGGGGTTCGTGCGGGACGTGGCGCTTCGGGGCTGGGCGGGCGCGACGTGGGGGTACGACGCCGTGCTGGAGTGCTACTGGGTCGAGCTCAAGCACGGACCCGGGGACGTCGGGACGACCGGCAGCGATCGGACGACGGGCAGGGACCGGACGCCGGGCAGGGACCGGACGCCGGAGGTCGCCGGGCCGACCGGGCGCGCCGGGGCCACGGAGTCGCGGTGGACGGGTGGGGAGGGGTCTCACGTGGGGCAGGAGGGGGCCGTCGTCCGGATCGGGCCCGAGCACCTCATCACCACGGTGACGGGGCTCGCACGTGCGCTCGCGGAGGCGGCAGGGCTGGATGACGTGGAGGCGTACCTGGCACTCACCGCCTGACCTGGCGGTGGGCTCAGGGGGTGAGCGGGCCTGCCGGGAGGACGCGGAGCACGGCAGCCATCGTGTGCTCCTGGCCGGGCTCGAGCCGGACGGCGTCGGCGCCGACGTTGCAGGTCTCGACGCAGACCATGCGCGTCCACTCGTCGTCAGCGAGGTCAGCGAGCGCTGCCGCCCGCTCGGACCAGGGGTTCCACACGACGGTGCTGCGCGAGCCCTCCTTCGCCACGCTCACGGTGTGCGGGACACCCTCGCCGGTCACCGCGGTGGTCGCCGTGGTCCCGCCGTAGATGCGGTCGGTCTCCGCGGTGAACTCGATCGGTGCGCCCTGGCCGGGGTGCGCGCCGGTGCCCCGGTCGACGTACGGCTGGTCCTCGAGCCCCTCGACCCTGACCGCGCGCACGTCCGTCACGGCGAGGTAGGTGTGCAGAGCGGCCTCGACCGACACCGGGACGTCGTCCGTGTTCACCACGGAGAGTGCCAGGCGGAGCTCACGCCCGACGGTGACGGTGTACGTGGCCGAGAACCGGTGCGGCCACGCCGAGGACCGGGTCGTCTCGTCGTCCGTGAGCCGGAACGTGAGCACCACGTCGTCCGCCGGGTGCTGTGCGTCGACGAGCCGCCACGGCACCCGCCGCGCGAACCCGTGGGCCGGTGCGCCCTCGACGGCGGGGTGCGCGCCGAACCACGGGAAGCAGATCGGCACACCGCCCCGGATCGGCACGCCGGGCAGGAACGCGCTGCGCTCGCTCATGAACAGGACGGGCTCACGGCCCGCGGGCGTCCACCGCGTCACGTGCGCGCCCTGCAGGTGGACCTCTGCCGTCGCGACAGGGCTCTCGACCCGCAGGACCTCGAGGCCACCCGGCCCGGTCTCGAGGCGGACCGCGCCGGGCAGCGCCGGGCTGTCGGGGCGAACAGGCATCGTGCGGTCCTCTCGTCATGGCTCGTCGTCACGGCTCGCTGAGGGCGGGACGGCCGCCGGGAGCGCGGGAACCCTCGCGGCGGGCGGGGTGCGGCACCCGACGCTACCGGGCCGCGCGGCTGCGGTGCTGAGGGCCCGCCGCGCGCTCCCGGCGGGCCGGACGTACGGTCGAGGACGACACGAAGGGAGACCACCATGGGTGCGGACGACAAGGCGAAGAACATGGCCGAGGACCTCGGGGGCAAGGTCAAGGAGGCCGCCGGCGAGGTGACCGGTGACCGTGACCTCGCGGCCGAGGGCAAGGCGGACCAGTCGAAGGCCGACCTGAAGCAGGCCGGCGAGAAGGTCAAGGACGCGTTCCGCGGCTGACCGGAGCGGACGGGGGCTCGGTGCCGGGACGTCTCGGCGTCGGCCCCCGTCGTCGCGCCTGGCGCTAGACGGCTCGGCCCGGAGCCTGGACGTGGGAGTCGCGGCTGCGCGGCGCGTCCCACGACGTCTGCCCGACCCGGCGCACCGCGTGGAAGGGCGCGATCTCGGTGTCGAGCACGTGCTGGGCGTGCGGCTGCGCCGCCTCGAGGCGCGCGACGACGGCGGGGGCCACGTCGCGGTACTCGTACGCGGCCCAGGCGCTCCCGCTGGGTGAGCGGAAGCGGACGGTCAGCTGGTGGCTGACCGCGTCGTACGAGGTCGATCGGAGGAAGAGCACACCGTCACGATCGGCCACGGGCCCGACGAGGTCATAGGACCTCTGGCACGGATGCGGGTGAACAACGTGCGCTTGTGCGGTGCCGCCTCCCGGGCCGGGGAGCCTGCCGCTCGGCGACCGCCGACAGACGTGGGCCCGCGCCGCTACCGTCGGCACCATGAACGGTCGTCCTCTGCCCCAGGTCTTCCTCGGCATCCTCATCGTCGCCGCCGGCGTGGTCGCGCTGCTCGGCCAGCTCGGGCTCGTGGAGGTGAGCCTCGGCGAGATCATCTCGGACTGGTGGCCCATGGTGATCGTCGCGGTCGGGCTCGCAGCGCTGATCTCCGTCCCGCGGGCCTGGCTCGGCCCGACGCTCGTCCTCCTCGTCGGCGCGCTCCTGCAGCTCTCCGAGCTGGACCTCGTCGACATCGACCTGTGGGGCTTCATCTGGCCGATCGCGATCATCCTCGTCGGCCTGTCCCTCCTCACGCGCATGGGGACGCGCGGCGAGGACGACGAGGTCGTGAACTCCGCGGTGGTCTGGTGGGGCTCGCAACGCCGAACGACGTCGCAGCGCTTCCGCGGCGGCAGCCTCACGGCGATCATGGGCGGCATCGAGGTGGACCTGCGCGGTGCGGGCATCGTCGATCGCGCGGAGGTCGCCGTCTTCACGTGGTGGGGCGGGGTGGAGATCAAGGTGCCACCGACCTGGCGCGTGGAGGTCTCGGGGCTGCCGGTGCTCGGTGGCTGGGACGACAAGACGGCCCACACGGCCGGGCCGGACGCGCCGGTCCTCGTCGTGCACGTCACGGCGATCATGGGTGGCCTCGAGATCAAGAACTGACCCGTCGGGGTGTGCGCGTCGCCCCCCGGCGCGCGGACCGAGGGCTGGGCCCCCGCGGCGGCACCCGCCGGGCGTCGCTAGGCTCGTCCCAGGTGCGCCGGGAAGTCTGGTCGGCAACGTCGTCGCCGTACCCGGAACCGGAGCCGCCCTCATGTCAGCACCCGCACCGCACACGCACCAGCCTCGCGCCCGGCGTCTCTTCCGGCCCTCGTGGGCGGAGGCCGGCCGTGTCGCGGACATCCTGCGCAAGGAGACCATCGGCGGTGCGCTGCTCATGGCCGGCGCGGTCGTCGCGCTCGTGTGGGCCAACTCGCCCTGGGGGGAGAGCTACGAGGCGCTCCGCGCGTTCACCGTCGGGCCCGAGGCGCTGCACCTCGACCTGAGCCTGGCCACGTGGGCCGCCGACGGCCTCCTGGCGATCTTCTTCTTCGTCGCCGGCCTCGAGCTCAAGCGGGAGTTCGTCGCAGGCGACCTCCGTGACGTGCGCCGCGCCGCCGTGCCGATCAGTGCGGCGGCGGGTGGCGTCCTCGTCCCGGCCCTGCTCTTCGTGCTCGTCAACCGGGGGACGGGCGACGGTGCGCTCGCCGGCTGGGCGATCCCCACGGCGACCGACATCGCCTTCGCGCTCGCCGTGCTCGCCGTGATCGGCCGTCACCTGCCCACGGCGCTGCGGACGTTCCTGCTCACGCTCGCCGTCGTCGACGACCTCATGGCCATCGTGATCATCGCGCTGTTCTACACGGACCACCTCGCGGCGCAGTGGCTTGCGCTCGCGCTCGTCCCGCTCGCGGCCTTCACGGTGCTCGTGCAGCGTCGTGTGCGGTCCTGGTGGCTCCTGCTCCCGCTGGCCGCGACGGTGTGGGCGCTCGTCCACGCGTCCGGAGTGCACGCGACCGTCGCGGGTGTGCTCCTTGCGTTCGCGGTCCCCGTGGTGCGCAGCGAGGGCGCGGGCGGCCCTGCGGCGGGTCCGGGCCTCGCGGAGCACTTCGAGCACCGGTTCCGGCCGCTCTCCGCCGGGGTCGCGGTCCCCGTCTTCGCACTCATGTCCGCCGGGGTCGCGGTAGGCGGGGCGGGCGGGCTGGTGGACGCGCTGACCGACCCCGTCGCCGTCGGGATCCTCGTCGGCCTGGTGCTCGGCAAGCCCCTCGGGATCTTCGGTGCGACGTGGCTCGTCGCACGCTTCACCCGCGCCAGGCTCGACGAGGGGCTCGCCTGGGTCGACGTGCTCGGCCTCGCGATCCTCGCGGGCATCGGGTTCACGGTCTCGCTGCTCATCGGCGAGCTCGCGTTCGGCCTCGGCAGCGAGCGCGACGACCACGTCAAGGTGGCCGTGCTCGCGGGCTCCCTGACGGCGGCGGTCCTCGCGACGATCGTGCTCCGGGTGCGGGACCGGGCGTACCGGCGGCTCCAGGAGGCCGAGGCGGTCGACAGCGACCGTGACGGCGTCCCGGACGTGTACCAGACGGACTGACGCGAGGCGCGGCACGATGCCGCCGCAGGCGGAGACCCGCGAGGGCGCCGACCAGGGGAAGGCGCTCCTCGCCGGTCGCCTCACGGCCCCGCGCGGCGCACCCTGCGCCGGCGCGGGCGCGCCCCGGGCTGCAGGATCCGCGTCCGGGACGCACCCTGGTGGGGTGCAGCAACGGCGACCAGGGCCTGAGGGGGCGCAGTGAGGCAAGTCCAGATCCGCTTCCGGGCCGACGCCGGGCACCTGCGACGCAGCCGCCGGTGGGTCGTCGAGGAGGCCGCGCGCCGGGGAGCCACGCCCGCGACGCAGCGGGTGCTCGAGCTCCTGACGAGCGAGGTCGTGACCAACGCGGTCAAGTACGGGCCGCCCGGTGGCGAGGTCGTGGTGTCGGTCCAGCGCGTCGAGGACGACGTGCTGGTCGTCGTGAGGGACGAGTGCCCCGACCCGCCCGTCGTACGCCGGGCGAGCGCGCGGCGTGCCGGTGGGCACGGCGTCCGGCTCGTCGACCAGCTCTCCCGCGAGTGGGGGGTCCACAGGCACCCGAGCGACGGCAAGTCCGTGTGGTTCCGGCTGCCGCTGAGGCCCGTTCCGACATCCGTCCCCGCCTGACACGCGTTCCGCGCGGCCCCGCGCACGCCGCACGGGTAGGGTGTTGTCGCCTGGCCGACCTGTGCGCCGCCCAGCGCGCCCGTCCTGAGCCCCTCGGTTCCGCTGACGCCGGCCGCGGGCAGCCCATCCGTCGGCGGGCGGTAGGCGTCGCCCGACAGGACGCCAGAGCTCGTGCCGCGCATCGCGGCACCTCCGAACCGGAAGCGTGGACCCATGCCCGCAGCACGACCCAAGACCCTGTCCGCCCCGCCGGCCCTCGCACGTGGCGCCATGCGCATCACGCCGCTGGGCGGCCTGGGCGAGATCGGCCGCAACATGACCGTCTTCGAGCAGGACGGGAAGCTGCTCGTCGTCGACTGCGGCGTCCTGTTCCCCGAGGACCACCAGCCGGGGATCGACGTGATCCTCCCCGACTTCACCTCGATCAGGGACCGCCTGGCGGACGTCGTCGGCATCGTGCTCACGCACGGCCACGAGGACCACATCGGTGGGGTCCCCTACCTGCTGCGCGAGCGCGCCGACATCCCCGTGATCGGCTCGCAGCTCACGCTCGCGTTCATCGAGGCGAAGCTCAAGGAGCACCGCATCACTCCCGTGACGGTGCACGTCGAGGCCGGGGACGTCCACCGGGCCGGCCCGTTCGGGCTCGAGTTCGCGGCCGTCAACCACTCGATCCCCGACGGCCTCGCGGTGGCGATCCGGACGACTGCGGGACTCGTGCTCAACACGGGCGACTTCAAGATGGACCAGTTCCCGCTCGACGACCGCATCACCGACCTGCGCGCGTTCGCGCGCTTCGGTGAGGAGGGCGTCGACCTGTTCATGACGGACTCGACGAACGCCGAGGTCCCGGGCTTCACGACGTCGGAGCGCGAGCTCGCGCCGGCGATCGACCAGGTCTTCGCGACGTCGCCCCGCCGCATCATCGTGTCGAGCTTCGCGAGCCACGTGCACCGCATCCAGCAGGTGCTCGACGCCGCGCACGCGCACGGGCGCAAGGTCGCGTTCGTCGGTCGCTCGATGGTCCGGAACATGGGGATCGCACGGGACCTGGGCTACCTGACCATCCCGCGCGGCCTCGTGGTCGACTTCAAGAAGCTCGAGTCGATGCCGGACGACAAGGTCACGCTGATCTGCACGGGGTCGCAGGGCGAGCCGCTCGCAGCGCTCGCGCGCATGGCCAACGGCGACCACCAGATCCAGGTCGGCGACGGGGACACCGTCCTCCTCGCGAGCTCGCTCATCCCCGGCAACGAGAGCGCGATCTACGGGATCATCAACAAGCTCACGGACCTGGGCGCCAACGTCGTGCACAAGGGCAACGCCAAGGTCCACGTCTCCGGTCACGCGAGCGCGGGCGAGCTCGTCTACTGCTACAACATCGTGCGGCCGCGCAACGTGCTCCCGATCCACGGCGAGTCGAAGCACCTGCGTGCCAACGCGGCGCTGGCGATCCGCACGGGCGTCGACCCGGCGGGCGTCGTCCTCGCGAAGGACGGCTACACGATCGACCTCGTCAACGGGCGGGCCACGATCAGCGGCAGGGTCCCGGCGGCCATGGTGTACGTCGACGGGCAGACCGTGGGCCGCGCCACCGAGGAGACCCTCGAGGAGCGTGTGCGGCTCCGCGAGAGCGGCGTCGTGACGGTGCTCGCCCTCATCGACCCGGCGACCAACGCGCTCGCCGAGCCGCTCGAGTTCGTCACCCGCGGGTTCGTCCGCGACGACCGGACGTTCGACGGCGCCGCGGCCGAGGTCGAGAAGGCCCTCGCGGCCGCCACCCCGGCGCAGGTCGCTGACCTCGAAGCCGTCGAGGGGCTCATCGCGGGCGCGGTCAGCCGCTACCTGCGGCGCGTGCTCCGGCGTGAGCCCGTCGTGATCGCCGTGGTCGTCGACGCCTGAGAGCCGCGATGCTCGGCACCTGAGGGTGCAGCGACCTGACGAGTGAGGCCCGGCGCATCAGCGCCGGGCCTCACTCGTCAGGGTGTCAGCCCTCGGTCTCGCGTGGAGCCGGGACGCCCGTGAGCAGGCCACGGACCTCGGTCTCGCTGTAGCGGCGGTGGCCGCCGAGGGTGCGAACCGCCGAGAGCTTGCCGGCCTGCGCCCAGCGGGTGACCGTCTTCGGGTCGACCCGGAAGAGGTTCGCGACCTCGGCGGGGGTGAGGAGCTGTTCGGTCGGCTCCAGGTGATGGGGCCGAGCGGGGAGGCGAGTCGCCATGATGCATCCGTCCTTCGGTGAGCCCGGCAGACCCCCCCAGGGGTCCCGGTGCCTTTGCGCCCCCACCTCGCGATGGGTTTGCCCTTGTCGATGACTCTCGTAGTTTCACCCGGATTGACCGTTTTAGCCAGGGGACTTCCGTCCTATATGCCCCAGGTCGCGCCTCGCCGGCTCAGGCGGAGCGCAACGCCTCGGTCACCCGCACGCGGCCACCCATGCGCAGGAGGGACCGCTCGTAGATGCGGGCGCCGAGCGCGATGACCAGGACCGTGGAGACGGCCAGGACGCCCAGGGCGAGCAGCGGCTCCCACCACGCCGCCTCGCCCAGGAAGAGCCGCACGGGCATCGCCACGGGCGCGCTGAACGGCACGTACGACGCGATGGTCAGCACGAGCGGGTTGTCGTTGAAGAACACGACGAGGAAGTACGGCGCCATCGTGACCATCATCACGGGCGTGAGCACCGGGCCCGTGTCCTCGATCCTCGAGACGAGCGACGCGCTGGAGGCGAAGATCGCGGCGAGCAGGACGAACCCGACGAGGAAGAACAGCACGAACCACACCACGGGCATGCTCAGCATCCCGAGCAGCTCGTCCTGACCGGTCACCACCATGCCGACGACCGCCACCGCGGCGATCGCCGCCGTCTGCCCGAGGGCGAGCACGCTGTTGCCGAGGATCTTCCCGGCGAGCAGCCCCCGGGCGGGCACGGCCGACAGGAGGATCTCGACGATGCGCGACTGCTTCTCCTGGACGGTGTTCTGCGCGATCGTCGAGCCGAACGTCATCGCCGACATCATGAAGATGAGGCCGAACCCGAGCGAGACCAGGTAGCGCACCTCGAACGGCGTCTCCGGCTCCTCGAGCAGCTCGACCGGTGGCGTCACGGAGAGCGCCCCGAGCACGTCGGACGGGGCGCTCGTGCGCCCGACGACCGTGAACCCGAGCACGTTGTCGGGGTCGTCGTCGGGCAGGATCGCCGCCTCGACCTCCTCGGACCGCACGAGCTCGCGCGCGGCCTCGGCGTCGGCGGCGTCCACGGGGTCGAGCGCGTCGACGCCGTCGACGACCTCGGCGCTCGCCGCGACCACGGCGACCTTGGTGCCGGCGTCGTCCTGGCCCGGCAGGACCCCGCCGAGGATGATCGCGATCAGCACGGCGAGCAGCAGGACGCCCGACGAGATGAGGAAGGACTTGCTGCGGACCTGCGCGAGGATCTCGCGCTCCGCGACCATGAGGACGGTGGCGGCCTGGCTCGGGGTGGCCGGCCGGTCGGTCGTGGTGCTCATCGCACGGGCTCCTTCTCGAGGTCTGCGGGGCGGGTGCGCTCGTCGGCCGTGTCCTGCTCGGAGGGGACCTCGTCGCGGACGATGTCGCGGAAGATCTCGGCGAGCGTGGGGCGCACCGGGCCGAACGCGCTCACGTCGGCGTGGTCGAGCGCGGTGCGCAGCACGCGCTGCGCGGTCGCGGCGTCGGCGTCGAAGAGCGCGTACCCGCCGTCGAAGGCCACGACGCTCACGTCGGGCTCGGACCGCAGCCAGCCCATGTCCCCGGCCGAGGTGATCTCGTAACGCGGCTCCGCGAACTGGTCGCGCAGCTGCTCACGCGGCCCGGCCGCGCGGATGCGTCCCTCCGCGATCACGACGACGTCGTCGCACAGACGCTCGACGACGTCCAGCTGGTGCGAGGAGAACAGGACCGGGACGCCTCGGGCGGCACGCTCGGCGAGGACGCCCACCACCACGTCGACGGCCATCGGGTCGAGGCCCGAGAACGGCTCGTCGAGGATCAGCACCTCGGGGTCGTGCACGAGCGCGGCGGCGATCTGCGCGCGCTGCTGGTTGCCGAGCGAGAGCTCCTCGACCGCGTCGTTCGCGCGCTGGGCGAGACCGAGCCGCTCGAGCAGGTCGTCGGCACGGGCCGCCGCGGCACCGCGGTCGTACCCGTGCAGCCGCGCGAGGTACGCGAGCTGCTCGCGCACCCGCATCTTGGGGTAGAGGCCGCGCTCCTCGGGCATGTAGCCGAACCGGCGGCGGCCCTCGTCGCCCAGCGGTGCCCCGTCGAGGGTGACCGTGCCGCTGTCGGCGGCGAGCACCCCGAGGACGATCCGCATGGTCGTGGTCTTGCCCGCGCCGTTCCCGCCGACGAACCCGGTGAGCCGGCCGCGCTGGACCGTGAACCCGACGTCGTCGAGCACGAGTCGGTCCCCGAAGGAACGATGGACGCCTTCGAGCTGAAGCATGTGTCTCCCGTCGTCGATGCTGACGACGTCCACGCTAGGGAGGGGAGCACCCGCTCCACCTCCCGCGCGGGGCTGAACGTGGGCCTCCACCCCGGGGTGGAGACGCGCGTGGTCAGTCCCGGGTCAGCCTGGGGGGGAAGCCGGGGTCAGCCCCAGGCCAGCGCCGGGTCAACCCCGGGCTGGCGCCGGGTCAACCCCGGGCTGGCGCCGGTCAACCCCGGGCTGGCGCCGGTCAACCCCGGGCTGGCGCCGGTCAACCCCGCCCGACCAGGCCGTGCTCGAACGCGTACACGACGGCCTGGACGCGGTCGCGCAGCGCGAGCTTCATCAGCAGGTTGGACACGTGCGTCTTGACGGTCGCGCGCCCGAGCACGAGCTCCGCCGCGATCTCGTCGTTCGACAGCCCGCGCGCCACGAGGCGGAGCACCTCCAGCTCGCGCTCCGTCAGGAGGCTGAGACCCAGCGGCCCGGGGGCGCCCGACGGGTCCGGTGGGCCCGCGGGACCCCGGCCGGCGCCCGGGGCCCCGACGGCGGCCGGCCCTCCCGCGGCCCCCACGGCCCGGGCGATGACGGCACGCGTGACCTCCGGGGCGAGGAGCGCGTCACCCGCGGCCAACGAGAGCACCGCGTCGATGAGCTGCTCGGGCCGCGAGTTCTTGAGCAGGAAGCCTGCGGCACCCGCGAGCAGCGCCTGGACGAGGTAGTCCTCGCGGTTGAACGTCGTGAGGATGAGGACGGCGGCCCGCACCGTCGGGTCGGCGACGACCAGGCGCGTGGCCTCGAGCCCGTCCATGTCCGGCATCTGCACGTCCATGCAGATGACGTCCGGCTGCAGCGTCCTGGCCAGCTCGACGGCCTCCCGCCCCGTCCCCGCCTCGCCGACGACCGTGATCTCGCGCCTGCTGTCGAGGATGGTCCCGATGCCGGCCCGCAGCAGCGCCTGGTCGTCCACGAGGAGGACGCGCACGGGCGCCTCCTGCGTCGTCGGCACGACGGCGCTCACGACCGTGCCCCGGCGTGCGCGAGCGGGACGGTCGCGCGCACGAGGAACCCGCCGCGGCTGCGGGGCCCGACCTCGAGGGAGCCGCCGTCCGCCGCGACACGCTCACGCATCCCGACGAGGCCGAGCCCACCCGAGCCGGGCTGCCGGGAGCGCAGCGGGCCCACGCCGTCGTCCGCGATCTCGAGCTCGACGGCCCCGGGGACGTAGCGCAGGCGGACGTCGGCGCGTGCGTCGGGCCCACCGTGCTTGCGCGTGTTCGTGAGCGCCTCCTGGGTGATCCGGTACATGTTGAGCGACACCAGCGGGGGGAGCCGCACCGGCTCGCCCACCACCTGGAACGTCGCCGCCTGACCCGTCTCGGCGCAGCGCGCCACGAGGGCCGGGATCTGGTCGACCGTCAGGGAGCCCACGGGGTCGCCCGGCGCGGCCGGCTGGCCCGCCCCGCCCGCGGTCCTGGCCGCGGAGACCGCGTACGCCCCGCCGTCGGGCAGGTCCCACGACTCGACGTCCCGCAGGGTCCCGAGCACCCCGTGGAGCTCGTGCACGGCCTCCCGCGCCGACTCCTCGACGCCCTCGAGGGCGGCGGCCGCACGGGCGGGGTCCATGCCCAGCACCGTGCGGGCCGCGGCGGCCTGCACGCCCATCATCGACACGTGGTGCGCGACGGCGTCGTGCAGCTCGCGCGCGAGTCTGAGCCTCTCGATCGCGACCGCCTGCCGCTCGACGAGCTGGCGCTCGAGCTGGAGCTGCCGGCCACGCCAGGCGGTGCGTGCACGCTCGCGCGCCGACGCCCACGAGTGGTCACCGAAGTAGTAGGCGCCCGCGAAGTACAGGATGTTGGTGAGCACCTGGATGAGCAGGAACGCGACGAGGGGCGAGAACGCGCCGGCACGGGAGATGCCCGGCATCGAGTCCGGGTCCGTCACGGCGATGAAGACGGTCGCGAGCAGCCACACGAACATGCCGACGACGACGACCAGGCGCACCCAGGTCGCGCGGCGCCGGTCGGGGTCCCACGCACCCACCGTGTAGAGCGCCACGAAGAGCGCGATGTTGGCGAAGAGCGTCTCGGGGACCTGGAGGACGCCCGAGGCGACGAAGGCGACCGACGTGAGCAGCACGACGGCGCTGGGCCACCGGCGGCGCCAGGCCAGCGGGGCCGTGACCGCGAGGAGGCACAGGACCGACGCCCAGGGGGCCGCGGGGTCGTCGTAGATCCCCGCGGTCGTCGTGAGCACGAGGCTCAGCAGGGCCCCGACGAGCAGACCACCGGCAAGCAGGGCGTCGGCACGGCGCTCGTCCGGGCCGAGCGGTGCGCGTCGCCACCCGGGGGCGTCCGGGTCGGCGACGGGCGCCACCGCCGTCACGGCGGGCTCGGTGGGCGGCGTCGACGCGGGCTCCGCCGCGCGGCCGTCACGGTCGCCCGTGCGTCCGGCGTCAGAAGGGTTCGGCGTGCGTTCCACGGCCACACCGTAACGGCCCGCGCACCGCGCACGGGTCGAGGCGTCGCCCGACGGGGGAGCATGCGCCGGCAACGCGCCGCCGGGCCGTCGCGCCTGGCGCGCGTCAGCCGGGGGCCACCTCGCCGGGACCGCGGGTGCACTCCTCGACGAGCTCGAGCACGTGCCGGTAGGGCATCCCCGTCGCGCGCGCCATGCCGATCTCGCACGGCCGGTTGTGCGACGCGCACGCGTCGAAGGCCCCACCCGCGAGCTCGGCGGCCTGCTGCGCCGTCGCGCCCGCGGTGAGCTCGGGGTGGAGCATGCCCCGGTCGCCCGCGAACCCGCAGCACGACCAGGACGACGGGACCGTCACGGCGTCCGCGACCTCCCCGGCGAGCGCGAGCAGGTCCGCGGTCGCACCCAGGTGCTCACCCGAGCAGGTGGGGTGCACCGCGAGCGACCCGAGCCTGTCGTGCACGGTCAGCCGCGGCATGACGCTCTCCCGGACGAACGTCACGGCGTCCACGACGCGCAGGCTCCGGTGGCGACGCAGCTCCTCGCCCGTGAGCACGGCACCGATCTCGACCAGCCCGAGGCTGCACGAGGCAGCCTCCGACACGACGGGCAGACGCCCCTCGTCCGAGGCCGCCCACAGCGCGGCTGCGGTGCGGCGGGCCATCGAGACGAAGCCGTCCTCGAGCCCCTTCGACCGCCACGGCGTCCCGCAGCACAGCCCCGCGATGCCGTCGGGCACCGCGACGGGCACCCCGGCGCGACGGCACAGGGTCAGGAAGGCGGCGGTCGCACCCGTGCCGTCCGCCGCGGGACCGAAGAGGGCGTCGATGCACGCGGGGAAGAACACCGCGACGGCGTCGTCGGGCCGGTCGGGCGCCGGGCGGCGCGGCCCCGGCCCGGGGAGGTCCGACCCGAGGGCAGGTATCCACTCGTCGCCCAGGACCGCACGCGCCGCGCGCGAGCCCGTCCCGAGGACCGCGTCGGGCAGGGCTGCGGCGACGCCCAGACCCGAGCGCAGCCCGGTCACCGTGGGCCCCCAGTGGTCGGCCACGAACCGCCCTGCACGCTGGGACGCGGGCCCACGCCGCGCGGCCCGGTGGCCCTTCATGACGGCGCCCGTGTCGATCCCGACGGGGCACGCGAGGGTGCACAGCGAGTCCGCGGCGCACGTGTCGACGGCGTCGTGCCCGAACCGCCCGCGCAGCGCGGCCGACCGCACCGCGTCACCAGCGGCGTCCGCCCCGGCGATCTCCCGCATGAGCACGATCCGCTGGCGGGGCGTCGTGGTGACGTCCCGCGACGGGCACACGGGCTCGCAGTAGCCGCACTCGACGCACGCGTCGACCGCAGGGTCGACCGACACCGACGGCTTGAGGTGGCGCAGGTGCGCGTCCGGGTCGTCCTCGAGGAGGACCCCGGGGGCCAGCACGCCGTGCGGGTCGCACAGGTCCTTGACGGTGCGCATGACCGCGTGGAGGGCGTCGCCGAACTGGCGGCGGACGTAGGGCGCCATGATCCGGCCGGTGCCGTGCTCGGCCTTGAGCGAGCCGTCGGCCGCCAGGACGAGGTCGACGAGGTCCTCCGTGAACGCCGCGTACCGGGCGACCTCTGCGGCGTCGTCGAGCCGCGGAGTGATCATGAAGTGGAGGTTGCCGTGCAGCGCGTGACCGAAGATCACCGCGTCGGCGTAGCCGTGCCGCTCGAGCGTCTCCACGAGTCGCCGCGTCGTGGTCGTGAGTGCCGCCGGGGGGACGACGACGTCCTCGAGGAGCGCGGTCGAGCCCTCGGGCCGCGTGCCCGCCACCGCCGTGTACAGGCCCTTGCGCAGGCGCCACAGGGCCGCGCGCTCGACCGGGTCGCTCGTGAACGCGGCGGGCACCGTCAGCGCGAGCGCCCCGAGGGCCGTCGACGCCCGGGCCCGGAGCTCCTCGAGCCCGGACGCCGTCGCCGACTGGAGCTCGACGAGGAGCGCGGTGTGCTGGTCGACCTCGAGGCGCGCGAGCTCGGGCAGGTCGTGCGCGAGGCCCTGGATGGTCCGCAGCGACGCCGGGTCCATGAGCTCGACGGTCTCCGCGCCAGCCGCCCGGAGGGGCTCGACGGCCGCGGTCGCCTCGGGCAGCGACCCGAGGACGAGGAGGGCCGTGGCGACGTGGGGCTGCACCGCCACGGTGCGCAGGACGACGTCGCCGACGAACGCGAGGGTGCCCTCGGACCCGACGAGCAGGTGGCTCAGGATCTCGACCGGCGTGTCGTGGTCGAGGAACGCGTTGAGGCCGTAGCCCATCGTGTTCTTCATCGAGTACTGGTGCCGGATGCGCTCGACGGCCTCGGCGTCGGCGCGCAGCGAGTCGCGCAGCTCGCCGAGCCCTGCCCACAGGCGTGGCTCGAGCGCGGCGAGGCGCGCGTCGGCGTCCGGCTCGGCCGTGTCGACGACCGTGCCCGACGGCAGGACGAACGTCAGCGACTCGAGCGTCCGGTACGCGTTGCGCTCGGTCCCGCACGTCATCCCGGACGAGTTGTTCGCGACGACGCCGCCCACGGTGCACGCGGCCTCGCTCGCCGGGTCCGGGCCCAGCCGGGTCCCGTGACGCCGCAGCGCCGCGTTGACGTGCCTGACGGTCGCCCCGGGCCCGGACCGCACCCTGGCGCCCCCGTCGAGGACCCGCACGTCCCGGAACGCGCGTCGGGTGTCGACGAGGAGACCCTCGCCGCCGGCCTGCCCCGACAGGCTCGTCCCGCCCGACCGGAAGGTCACGGGCACGCCGCGCCGGTGGGCGACCTGGAGGAGCCGGGCGACGTGCGCGGTGTCGCGTGCGACGACGCGCGCGGACGGCTGAAGCAGGTAGTGCGACGCGTCGTGCGCGATCGCCGCGAGGTCCCAGGGGTGGGTGCTCAGCTCGCCGTCGCGGCACTCGGCCTCGAACGCCGCGAGCGCGTCGGGAGGCAGCAGGGCGGTGACGGTTCCGGGGTTCGGCTGCATGGGTCTCCTGACGGGAGCGAGGTGCCGGGACGTCGGCGCGCTGCCCGGGCCTCCAGGTGCGGCGCGACGGCCTCGTCGGTCCGTGCGATTGAACCCGGCGAGCCGGCCGCAGTCCAGCCGTGCGCCACGCAGGTGCCCGACGTCGACCGCACCCTCCCGCCTGCCCGACGTCGACCGCCCCCTCCCGCCCGCCCCACGGTGCCCGCCGAGCCCGAGCCCGAGCCCGAGCCCGAGCCCGAGCCCGAGCCCGAGGCCGGTCGCGTGGCACGATCGCGGCATGAGCCACGAGACCAGCCGCCCGCAGCCGCCGGCCCAGGAAGATGCCGGGGCGCCGCCCGCACCCCGGCCCGACACGCGCCGGTCCGTCGAGATCGACCGGCTCGAGACGGGCGTGTACCTCGCCCGCAACGAGCGTGGGGGCGAGCTGCGGCTCGGGAGCGACGACGGCGACAGCTTCACGCCCGTCGAGCTGCTGCTCGTCGCGATCGCCGGCTGCACCGCGGTCGACGTCGACACGGTCACGGCGCGCCGCGCGGAGCCCACGCGGTTCACCGTCCGCGCCGAGGCGGACAAGGTGCGCGAGGCGGACGGCTCGATCCTGCGGGACATCGCCGTGACGTTCACCCTCCGGTTCGACGACGGTCCGCAGGGCGACGCGGCCCGGGCGATCCTGCCTCGCGCCGTGCAGGTCTCGCACGACCGCACGTGCACGGTGTCGCGAACGGTCGAGGGCGGGGTCGGCGTCGAGGTCCGTCTCGCGTAGGCGGCGTGCCCGCGCGAGCCGCGAGGTCGGCGAGCGGGACGTGGACCGGGAAAAGGGGTGTGCCCGACCAGGCCAGGGAGAGGACCATGGCTCGGTGACGACGTCCACCCCCCACCCCGCCTCTGACCGCCTCGAGCACCACGACGACGGCGGTGACGACGGCGCCGGCGGCGACGGCACGACCTCGCCGCAGCCGGACGGCGTCGAGGCGCGTCCGGGCTGGCGTCGGGACACGACGATCTTCCTCACGGGTCAGACGGTCTCGCTCTTCGGCTCCTCGCTCGTGCAGTACGCGATCATGTGGCACCTCACCCTCGAGACGAAGTCCGGCTCCGTCATGGCGCTCGCGGCGGTGTTCGGGTTCTTGCCGCAGGCGGTCGTCTCGGTGTTCGGCGGGGTGTGGGCCGACAGGCTCGACCGCAAGCGGCTGATCATCGGCGCGGACGCCGTCATCGCCCTCGTGACCCTGGCGCTCGCGCTCCTCATGCTCGCCGGCTCAGACGACCTGTGGCTCATCTACGGCGCGCTCGCGATCCGCTCGACCGGGGCGGGCATCCAGATGCCCGCCGTCAGCGCGCTCCTCCCGCAGATCGTCCCGACCGACCGGCTCATGCGGGTCAACGGGATCAACGCGACCATCCAGTCGGCGATGATGCTGGTCGCGCCGGCAGCTGCTGCCGCGGTGTACGCGAGCGCCACGATCGTCGCGGTCTTCTTCGTCGACGTGGTCACCGCGGTCATCGGCATCGCCATGATGCTCCTGCTCTCGGTGCCGCGGATCGTGCGCGAGCACACGGGGGACGGCGAGCGCCCCGGCTACCTCGACGACCTCGTCGGCGGCATCCGCTACGCCGCGACGCACACGTTCGTCCGGTGGGTCCTCGCGCTCTACGCCGTCGTCTTCGTGCTCGTCGTCGCGCCCTCGTACCTCACGCCCCTCATGGTCGTGCGCACGTTCGGCGACGAGGTGTGGAAGCTCACCGCCAACGAGATCTCGTTCAGCGTGGGCATGCTGCTGGGCGGCGCGCTCCTGGCGGCCTGGGGCGGTCTGCGCAACCGGGTCGCGATGATCGTCGGCTCCGCGGCGCTCTTCGGCGCCCTCTCCGTCGGGCTCGGCCTGTCGACGAACCTGTGGGTCTTCTTCGGCTTCATGTTCGTGCTCGGTCTCGCGGTGCCGTTCTTCTCGACGACGTCGATGACAGTGCTCCAGGAGACCGTGGAGCCGCAGATGCAGGGGCGCGTGTTCGGGTTCGTCGGCATCGTCATGGCGGTGGCGATGCCGCTCGGCATGGTCGCCTTCGGCCCGCTCGCCGACCGTTTCACGGTCGAGTCCCTGCTGGTGGTCTCAGGGGTCCTCATGTTCGCCGTCGTCGCGGTCGCGCTCGCGACGCCGTCGGGCCGCCGCGCGCTCACGACGGCGCACGGCCCGGCCGGGGGCTGACCCGGCCGAGCGCGCCTCCTGCTCAGCCCACGCGGATGAAGACCGGGTTCGACTGGTAGATCTCACGGATCTGGACGGTGCCGCCCGGCTGGGGCGAGTCGACCTGGAGGTTGCCCCCCGCGTAGATCGCGACGTGCCCGGGCGACCACACGAGGTCGCCCGGCAGCGCCTGGTCCGCGGGGACCTCGGTGCCCGCGTAGCGCTGGTCCGCCGACGTGCGGGGGAGCGTGATCCCTGCCTGGGCGAACACGTACGAGGTGAAGCCCGAGCAGTCGAACCCGTCCGGCGTGGTGCCGCCCCAGAGGTACGGGACACCCACGTAGCGCGAGGCGATCTCGACGATCGCGTTGCCGTCGGCGCTCGCGGGGGCCGCCGCGCCGATCGGTGCGCGCGCGGCGCTGCGCGACGACGAGGAGGGCGCGGGCGCGGGCGCGGGCGGCGGCGGGGGCGGGTCGGCGACGACCGTGATCGCGGGGACGTCGAACGCCCAGGTCGCCTCGGTCGGCACCGACACCACGGGAGAGACCGCCAACGCGTCACGCGCCGATGCGGCGAGGGCCGCCGTGTCCACGGTGGGCAGGGACGGGTGCTCCCCGGGCGCCGCGGACGCGGGCACGGCCAGCATCGACACGACGAGCCCCGAGGCGCCCGCGGCGACGGCCGTGCGCCGGCCGAGCGAGCCGAGCCCGTCGGTCGCCGCTGTGACGGCGTCGCTCAACGGGGTGCGGGCCGCACGGGGGGCGCGGTGACGTGGGGGAGCAGAACCTGCGGGCATGGCAACCTCTCCGGTCGCCTACGAGGTGAGCTGTCGGGTTCGGGCGGGAGTGCGCCCGGCCGGACGAGTCCGGCTTCACCCCGAGGACTCCTGGCGCTCTTCGGCGCCCGGTGCCCGTGGTCGTGGTTCCCCCGCTCCTGCCAGCGAGCTCTGCACGGACCCACGGCGGTGACAGGACTCGGCGTCCGCCTCGGGCCGCCCCAGGGGTACCGGGGCGGGCACATGGTAGGCAGACGGGAGCGGGAATGTCACGAACAGGTCACGACGTCTGCTCGTGGGACGCGTCGCGCGCCACCCCCGTGCCGGGACGGCGACCCGGTAGCCTCGGGCCATGTCCCCGGAGGAGCCCGGGTGGCCGGGCTGGGCGCCGGTGCGGGGGACGGCTGCGCGCCTGGCGACGGTGCCCCGTCGTCTCGAGCGGCTCGAGCCGCTCACGTGCCTCGCGCTGGCCGGCCACGGCCTCGCCGTCCAGCTCGTCGCCGCGGACCGGACCGCACCGCTCACGTGGGTGGTGCTCGGGCTCATCGCGGCGCTCGGCCTGGCCGGGATGCTCGGCGTCGGCGGCCAGGCGGGCGTGACGGCCCGGGTCGCCGCACTCGTCGTCTCCGGAGCCGTTCTGATGGCCCGGGGTCAGGACGGCAGCGGCTACTACCTCCTGTGGTCGTTCGTGGTCGTGGCCGTGTACCCGCTCGTGCTGACCCGGGCCGTGAGCCGGGTCGTCGTCCCCGGTGTGCCGCTCGCCTACCTCATGCTCGTCCCGCTCGACGCCGCGGACGGCCCGCTGCCCATCGCCCTGCTCAGGGCCGTGTGCCTGCTGCTGATCGGCGGCGTCGTGCACCTGGCCGCGACCTCGTACCGCGAGGCGGTCGCCGACCGCGACGCGGCCCTCGGGCTCCTCGACACCTTCGTCGACTCGACACCCGTCGGGCTCGGCTACTGGGACACCGGGCTGCGCTACCGGCGCCTCAACGCGGCGCTCGCCGAGCTGGGCGGCGTCGCCGTCGACGAGCACCTCGGCAGGGTCGTCGACGACCTCGCGGGCCTGTCCCCGGCGGTCGCGCTCAACGTCCGGCGGGTGCTCGCGCACGGCGTCGCGATCGAGGGCGTCGACCTCGTCGCGGGTGAACGCGTGTGGTCCACGAGCTTCTTCCCGGTCCGCGTCGGCGGCCGCCTCCTGGGCGTGGGCGGCGTCGCCGTCGAGGTGACCGAGCAGCGCGAGGCGACGCGGGCGCTGGCGCACTCCGCGATGCACGACGCGCTCACGGGCCTGCCCAACCGGGTCCTGTTCGCGGACCGCCTCGAGGTCGCCCTCGCGCAGGCCGTCCGCGCGGGCGAGACCGTCGCGGTGCTGTTCTGCGACGTCGACCGGTTCAAGCTCGTCAACGACTCGCTCGGCCATGCCGCGGGGGACGACGTCCTGCGTGAGGCGGCGCTGCGCCTCGCGGGCGTGGTCCGCACGGGTGACACGGTCGCGCGCCTGGGTGGCGACGAGTTCGGCGTGCTGTGCGTCGTGACCGGGGCCGAGGAGGCTCGCGCCCTCGGCGAGCGGCTGTGCGCGGTCGTGCGGCAGCCCATGCGGGTCGCCGGTCGCCTCGTGACCTCGACGGTCTCCGTCGGCGTGCGGGTCCAGTCGCACCGGTACGACGACGCCTCGGGCCTGCTGCGGGACGCCGACGTCGCGATGTACCAGGCGAAGGAGGGCGGGCGCGACCAGGTCGCCGTCTTCGACGCGCACGCCCGTTCAGGTGCACGCAGACGCCTCGAGCTCCACGGCGCGCTGCGGCGAGCCGTCGAGGCGGGGGAGATCGGTGTCGCGTACCAGCCCGTCCTGTCCCTGGCGCGCCTGACGCCGGCACCGGGACCGCACGCCCGGGGCGCGGAGGTGTCGGCCGGCCCGTCGGACGACGGGACGGCGCTCATGGGTGGTGCAGGCGCCGTGGACGGTTTCGAGGCGCTCGCGCGGTGGGCCCCACGGGGCCACGGACCCGTCTCGCCCGACGTGTTCATCGCCATCGCGGAGGACCTCGGACTCATCCACGCGCTCGGCGAGCAGGTGCTGCGCACCGCGTGCGCCGCGACACGTGAGTGGCGCCGGGAGACGGGCGCGCCGCTGTCGGTCGCCGTCAACCTCTCCGCCCGGCAGCTCGCCGACGCCGGCTGCGTGGACCTCGTGGCCCGCGCGCTCGCCGACGCAGACCTGCCCGCGCAGGCCCTGCAGCTGGAGATCACGGAGAGCGTCCTGATGCTCGACGTCGCGCACAGCGTGGTGCGCCTGCGTGAGCTGCGCGAGCTCGGCGTCAGCCTCGCCATCGACGACTTCGGCACCGGGTACAGCTCGCTCGCGTACCTGCGCGACCTGCCCGTCGACGTGCTGAAGATCGACCGGTCGTTCACGAGCCGCCTGCCCGAGGACGCGGCGCTCTTCGGGTTCGTGGTCGACCTCGCGCGGGCCATCGGTGCGACGACGGTCGCCGAGGGCATCGAGACCGCCGAGATCCTCGGGCACGTGGCGCGCGCAGGTTGCGACCGCGGCCAGGGCTTCTATCTGGCGCGGCCGATGACCGCCGACGCGGCGGCAGGCTACCTCGCCGAGGTGCCCGCCGCCCATCCGTGACGCGGGTGCCGCGGATGGCACGTGACGTGCACGTGACGTGCACGGACGGCCGCGAACGGGCGCGCACGGACGGGTGAGATCCCCGGCGCGCCCGCTGTGATGCGCTTAGGGTGGGCGGGCGAGAGGCAGGGTGGTCCGGTGAGCAGACGGCCGACGGTGTACGACGTGGCACAGGCCGCAGGGGTGTCGATCGCGACGGTGTCGTTCGCGTTCCGGCAGCCTGAGCGCGTCCGGGCCAGCACCCGTGAGGCGGTCCTCGAGGCGGCCCGACGCCTGAACTACGTGCCGAGCGCGAGCGCGCGCGGCCTCGCGGACGGTCGCACGGGAGCCCTGGGCCTGTACTCGTTCGACATGCTCCTCGAGGTCGTGGGCGCGGGTGGCACCCGTCGGGTGCGCGAGGACCCGGGCGCGTTCTTCGAGGACGACGTGCTCGAGCGTGCGTTCGCCGACGACGCCGACGCCGAGGACTTCCGTGCGTTCCCGCTCTACGTCGACGAGGTCCAGCGCGGCGTCGAGCTCGAGTGCGCGCGCAGGGGCCGCGCGCTCCTGATCGGGAAGGGGCCCGGCGGCGACGGTGCGGGGGTCATCGACATCGCGAGCAGGGTCGACGGCCTCGCCGTGTTCCCCGGCGACCGCTCGGCGGAGATCCTCGACCACCTGTCGCACCGGCTGCCGGTCGTCGCGTTCGCCATGCCGTTCGGCGAGGGCGCGCTGCACCACGTGCGGGTGGACAACCGGGCGGGCGTGCGGGCGCTCGTCGAGCACCTCGTGCAGGTGCACGGGCTGCGGGACCTCGCCTTCGTCGGGGCGACCGAGATCACCGACTACGCGGAGCGCTTCGAGGGCTTCCGGGATGCGCTCGGCGACCTGGGTCTGACCGTCCCTGAGGCCGTGCTGGACCCCACGGCGCTGACGGACGAGGACCCGTACCCGGTGGTCCGCGAGCTCGTCGAGCGCGGGGGCCTCCCCCCTGCCCTCGTGTGCGCGAGCGACCAGCACGCGCTCGCGCTCCTGGACGTGCTGGCCGCGGCCGGCGTCGACGTGCCGGGTGACGTGGTCGTCACGGGGTTCGACGGCGTGGCCGCGGGCCGGATCGCGACGCCGTCGCTCACGACGGTGCGCCAGCCGATGGAGGCGATGGGCCGGCTCGCCGTCGACATCCTCATGGCGTCGTTGGCCGATCCCGGCGCGCCGCCGGTGGACCGGACGCTGCCCGTCCGTGCCGTCTTCCGCCGCAGCTGCGGCTGCCCGCAGGCCTGACGGCACGCTCGCGTCGGGCCGTGGGTCCGTCGGGCCGGCCCGAGCGCCTGCACGGGCCGGCGCCGGCGCCGAGCCGGCTCGAGCCTTCGTGTTGCGCGGAAGCGTCTATGCGCTTAAGGTCGCCTCATTGCGGACGTTAAGCGCATAGATGCGCGCGCAGGGTGGCGGCGTCGCGGTACTCAACGAGGAGGACAGCTCACATGAACAGAACGGTGCGCGGGACCGTCGGGGTGGTGGCGCTCGTCACGCTCGGGCTGACGGGGTGCGGACGCGGCGACGCGGCCGACGGTGGGTCGGACGAGGCCGAGGCCGTCGCCGAGGGCGAGGCGAGCGGCTCCATCGAGGTCTGGGCGATGGGCACCGAGGGGGAGAAGCTCGGCGACTTCGCGGAGGCCTTCACGCAGGAGAACCCCGACGTCGAGGTCAACGTGACAGCGATCCCGTGGGACGCGGCGCACGACAAGATCGCGACGGCGATCGCGGGCGGCCAGACGCCCGACGTGTCGATGATCGGCACCACGTGGATGGGCGAGTTCGCCGCGACCGGCGCGCTCGACCCCACGCCCGACCTCATCGACTCCGCAAGCTTCTTCCCGGGCGCGTGGGAGACCACCGACGTCGGCGGCACCAACTACGGCATCCCCTGGTACGTCGAGACACGCGTCCTGTACTACCGCAGCGACCTCGTTCCCCAGGCGCCCACGGACTGGGCCGGGCTCACCGCGATGGCCCAGCAGGCGCAGGCCGGCGGCGCCGAGTGGGGCGTCAACCTCCAGCCCGGCCAGACCGGTGCCTGGCAGACCTTCATGCCGTTCGCCTGGCAGGCCGGCGCCGAGCTGGTCAACGAGGACAGCACCGAGTTCACGCTCGACTCGCCCGAGCTGGTCGAGGCGCTCACCTACTACCAGTCGGTCTTCACCGACGGGCTCGCCCCCACCGACCTCCCGCAGGGTTCGCTCGAGCCCGACTTCATGGCCGGCGACATCGCGTCGTTCGTCTCGGGCCCGTGGCACGTCGGGATCCTCGAGGAGCTCGACGCCGCGGGCATGGCTGACGTCGCCCTCGCACCGCTCCCGGCGGGCGAGAAGCAGGCGTCGTTCATCGGCGGTGCCAACCTCGCCGTGTTCAAGGACTCCGAGAACCGCGACGCCGCCTGGAAGTTCGTCGAGTGGCTGAGCCGCCCCGAGGTCCAGGTCGAGTGGTACGGCGCCGTCACGGACCTCCCGTCGGTCGCCAGCGCCTGGGAGGACCCCGCCATCGCGGACGACCCGTACCTCACGGTGTTCGGCGAGCAGCTCGAGACCGCCGTCGCGCCGCCGTCGATCCCCACGTGGGAAGAGGTCGCGAGCGTCATCGACACCGAGCTCGAGCGGCTCTGCAAGTCCGGCGCCGACCCCCAGGAGGTCGCGACAGCCATCCAGGAGCAGGCGGCCGCGATCGGCACCGGTCTCTGAGATGTCCACCGACACCGAGGCCCGACCCGGCGCGCAGGCGCCGGGTCGGGCGGGGACGCTGCGCAAGCACCCGCCGCTCTACCGCCGCCGCACGCGCGCAGCATGGGGCTTCGCGCTGCCGTTCGTCATCCTCTTCGTGACCTTCACGGCGGGGCCGGTGCTCATGTCGCTCGCCATGGCCGTGACGGACATCCGCAGCCGGGACCTGCGCAACCCGTTCGCCGTCGAGTTCATCGGGCTCGACAACTTCGTGGCGGTGCTCCAGGACCCGATGTTCCGCAAGGCCGCCGGCAACACCGCGTACTTCGTGCTCGTCGGCGTGCCGCTGACCCTCGCCGTCTCGCTCGGCATCGCGGTGCTGCTCAACGCCGGGATCACGCGCCTCAAGACGTTCTTCCGCGTCGGCTACTACATGCCGGTGGTCACGAGCATCGTCGCCGTCGCCGTCGTGTGGCGGTTCCTGCTCCACCCCGAGCAGGGCCTCATCAACGAGGTGCTCGGCTGGGTCGGCATCGAGGGCCCCAACTGGCTCGCGAGCACCACCTGGGCGATGCCCTCGATGATCGCGATGGCCACGTGGCGGTCCATGGGCACGCTCATCATCATCTTCCTGGCGGGCCTCCAGGGCGTGCCGACCGCGCTGCACGAGGCGGCCGCGCTCGACGGTGCCGGCGCCTGGCAGCGGTTCCGGCACATCACGGTGCCGACCATGCGCCCGACCCTCCTCTTCGGTGCGGTGATCACCGGCATCGGCTACGTCCAGTTCTTCGAGGAGCCGTTCGTCATGACCCAGGGCGGGCCCCTCAACAGCACGCTCTCCGTCGCGTTCCACACGTACAACCAGTTCGGGTTCGGCAACTACGGGTACGCGGCGGCGATGAGCTACGTGCTCTTCCTCGCCGTCGTGCTCCTCACGCTCGTCCAGTTCCGCCTCCTCGGTGAGCGGGACACCCCACGGCGTCGTCGCCGCAAGGCCGTCCCCGTCGCGAACAAGGAGGTCGGCCGATGAGCGCCGCGACCGATCGCAGACCGTCGCCCGTCGAGCCGTCCCCGGGCTCACCGGTCCTCCGGCGCACCCGTGAGCGCCCCATCGGCACGGCCCGGCCCAACGCCGTCGCCTACGCCGTGCTCGGCCTCGGCCTCGTCGTGGTCATGAGCCCGTTCCTGTGGATGGCCCTGAGCTCGATCAAGAGCGAGGGCGAGATCCGCCGCGTGCCCCCGACGTGGTGGCCGGAGGCGCCGACGCTCGACAACTTCCGCGAGCTGTTCGAGCGGCTCGACTTCCCGCAGTTCTTCACGAACTCCGCGCTCGTCGCGACGGCCGTGACCCTCGGGAACCTGCTGTTCTGCTCGATGCTCGGGTACGTCCTGGCCAAGTCCGACTTCGCGGGCAAGAAGCTCCTGTTCCGGGTCGTGCTGGGCACGCTGATGATCCCCGGCATGGTCACGCTCGTCCCGCTGTTCGTCCTCGTCGCCAACATGGGCCTCGTCAACACCTACGGCGGCCTGATCCTGCCGTTCCTCGCGGCGCCCTTCGGCGTCTTCCTCATGCGGCAGTTCTTCCTCGGGATCCCCGACGAGCTCATCGACGCGGCGCGCGTGGACGGCGCGAGCGAGGCGAGGATCTTCGTGCAGATCGTCATGCCGCTGGCCAAGCCCGCGCTCGCGACGCTCGCGATCCTCACGTTCCTGGGCTCGTGGAACAACTTCCTGTGGCCCCTCGTCGTCGCGACCACCGAGGACAAGTACACGCTGCCCGTCGCGCTCGCCCTGTACAGCACGGGCCAGAACCAGACCGACTACGGCCTCCTCCTCGCGGGTGCCGTCGTGGTCGTGGTCCCTGTCCTCGTGGTCTTCCTGCTGCTGCAGCGGTACTTCGTCCAGGGCGTCGCCATGACGGGGATCAAGTGACCGCCGCGCCCTGGGAGATCGTGTCCGACGGCGGGCTGCGCGCACTCGTCGCCGACGGCGGGGGACCGGCGTCGCTCGGCACCGCCGACCTCGAGCTCGTGCAGCACGCCGCCTCGGCGTTCGAGGCCGGGCTGCTGCAGATCTGGGTCCGTGACCGGGGGGCACGCACGACGACGGCGCTGCTCGGGGCGGGCTCGGCCGCTCACGTCGCCACGGCGGACGACGTCCTGACGCTGACCGGGCGCGTCGCCGGCCACGGCGGCACCGAGGGCCTCGGCTGGCAGGCGACCCTCGCGCTCGACCCGGCGACGACCGCCTGGGCCTGGCACGTCGAGGTCGAGAACCTCGGGCAGGGCGTCCGTGAGGTCGACCTCGTCCACACGCACGACGTGGCGCTCGCCGCACCGGGGGCGCTGCGCAGCAACGAGCTCTACGTGAGCCAGTACCTGGACGTCACACCCGTGCACGGCGAGCCCTTCGGGACCGCGCTCGCCGTCCGGCAGAACCTGCCGCAGGGTGGGCGCAGCCCGTGGTGCGTCCTGGCCGCGAGCCGGGCGGTCGTCGGCTGGGGGACCGACGCGCTCGACCTGCACGGCCGCACCGCACGCGTGCCCGCGGGGGGTCCGCTGGGCATCCCGTGGGACCTGCCCTCCCGGAGGCTCCAGCACGAGCACACCCTCGTGGCGCTCCAGGTCGCCCCGGCGGTCCTCGAACCTGGTGACCGCCTGCGCGTCTCGTTCGTGGGGCTGCTGCTGGCGCACCACCCGGGCGCGACCGGCCCGGACGACCTGGCCCACGTGGAGGCGGCGCTCGCGAGCGGCCGCCGCAGCGCCCCCTGGTCCGGCGGACCCGTGGGCGAGGACGGGCCGCGCGCCGCGGGTCCTGCGACGGACGCCGTAGCGCCGGCGCACGCCCGACCGGCTCGCCCGGCCCCCGCCGTGCCCGCGGGGACCACGCCCGCGCCGACCGGCCTGTACGAGCCCGGACGAGAGCTCGCCGCGCTCCCGCTCGACGAGGACCGCCTGCACGCGGAGTGGCCAGGGCCGTGGCGCGTCGTCGAGCGCGGCGGTGACGGCGCCGTCCACTCGTTCTTCACCGCCGGGGCCGAGCACGTCGTGACGCAGGCCAAGGAGCTCGCGGTGCTGCGGCCGCACGGCACGATCCTGCGCACCGGCGCGACCGCCGAGCCCGACCCGGCGTCGCTGACGGTCACCGCGTGGATGACCGGGTCGCCGCTGTCCTACCTGACGCGCGGGCACGCCACGACCGGCCGCGTCCTGACGACCGTGCGCGGCTACCTCAACCTGCACCGCGCGTACGGCCTGCGGCTGTTCGTCGAGGTCGGCGGACGCTGGCGGCTCCTCGACACACCCTCGGTGTTCGCGACGACGCCCGAGGGGGCGCGCTGGCTCTACGCGTTCGCCGATGCCGATGCCGATGCCGATGCCGAGCGCCCGGTGGGCGTCGTCGAGGTCACGACCGTCGCCCCGCCCGAGGAGCACCGCGTCGCGCTCACCGCCAGGGTGCTCGACGGTCCGCCGCGGCGGATCCTCGCCGCGCTGCACCTCGCGCTGCCCGGGGAGCCGCTGCCACCCGCAGCCGGGGCGTCGGGCATCGACGTCACCGTCCGGGGCGGCGACGGTGATGCCGCCGGACGCAGGATCGTGGTGAGCGGCGTGGGCCCGGACCGGGACGCCGCGCTGCACGTCGACACCGCCGGGCCGGTCACGGTCGGCGACGACGCCGTCCTGTTCGACGACGGGCGTGCACGCGTCCCCGGCGTCGTCACCCTGGTGACACCGCGCGTGCCGGCCGTCGGGTCACCGACGCCCACGGCGCTCGACCTGCGGGTGAGCGTCGCCCGGACCGAGGCCCCCGAGCACCCGCGTGCGTCGGCGCCCGAGCAGCAGCCGGACGCGGCCGACGCCCCGGCGTCGGTGGGCACGTGGTGGACCGACGTGACCCCCGTGCGTGTGGAGCACCCGTCAGCCGACGTCGAGGCGCTCGACGCCGCGCTCCCGTGGCTCGTGCGCGACGCGCTCGTGCACTTCCTCGCGCCCCGCGGCCTCGAGCAGTACACGGGCGGTGCCTGGGGCACGCGCGACGTGACGCAGGGGCCGCTCGAGCTGCTGCTCGCGCTCGACCGGCTCGACGACGCGCGGGCCCTCGTCCTGCGGGTCTTCGCGGCCCAGAACCCCGACGGGTCCTGGCCGCAGGCCTTCGGGTTCCTGCCCGGGGACGAGCACTTCCGCCACGAGCCGCCGCACGGCGACGTCGTGCACTGGCCCGTGCTCGCCCTCGGCCGGTACCTGCAGGCGTCGGGCGACCACGGCGTGCTGGACGAGGTCGTGCCCTGGTACGCGGCGCCGGGCCGCGACGCGCCCGCGCAGGCGCCGGTGCAGGCCCACGTCGACCGCGCGCTGGCGCTCGCCCGCGCCGGGTACCTGCCCGGCACCCACCTCGTCGCGTACGGCCACGGCGACTGGAACGACTCGCTTCAGCCTGCCGACCCCGCGATGGCCCGCACGATGGCCAGCGCGTGGACCGCGACGCTGCACCACGACGCGCTCCGCGCGCTCGCGGACGGCCTCGACCCCGAGCGGGGCGACGAGCTCGAGCCCGGCGCGGCGGCCCGGGTGGCCACGCTCGGCGGTGACGCGGCCACGCTCCGTGCGGACACGACCGCGCTCCGCGCCGGAGCGACCGCGCTCCGCGCCGGAGCGACCGCGCTCCGCGCGGAGGCCGACGCCGTCGCGGCCGACCTGCGCCGGCACCTGCTGGTCGACGGCGAGCTCGCCGGGTACGCGCTGCTCCAGCCGCCCGCCGGCTCAGCGGACGGCCGCGCGCACGTCGGCGGTCTGCTCGTGCACCCGCGTGACACCGAGAGCGGCCTGAGCCACGGGGCGCTCCAGATGATCCACGCCCTGGGCGGCGACCTCTTCACGCCCGACGAGGCCGCGCACCACGTGGCGCTCGTCCGCGAACACCTCATGGGCGTCGACGGCGTGCGCCTGTTCGACCGCCCACCGGGCTACCACGGCGGCGAGATGCGCCACTTCCAGCGCGCGGAGACCGCGACGTTCGTGGGCCGCGAGATCGGGCTCATGTACGTCCACGCCCACCTGCGGTGGTGCGAGGCGATGGCCCGCTGGGGAGACGCCGAGGCCCTGTGGGCGGGGCTCCGCCAGGTGCTGCCCACGACGTCGGCCGGGGTGCCCGGTGCGCGCCCGCGCCAGTCGAGCACGTACAGCTCGAGCTCGGACGCGGCGTGCCTGGACCGCGCCGACTTCGCCGCCCGGTACGCCGACGTGCTCTGCGGCGCGACAGGCCTCGAGGGCGGGTGGCGCATCTACTCCTCCGGGCCGGGGGTGCTGCTCCGCGTCCTGACGCAGTCCCTGCTCGGCGTGCGACGCCGCGCCGGGCACGTGGAGATCGACCCCGTGCTGCCCGCCGCGCTCGACGGGCTGCGTGCGGCGGTGCCGCTCGGCGACGGCCTCCTGCGCCTGCACGTCAGCGTCGGTCCGCAGGGCGCGGGCCCCGACGCCGTGGTCCTCGCCGGTCGGGAGCTCCCGACGACCCGCACACCCAACCCCTACCGACGCGGCGGGCTGCTGGTCCGCCTGGCCGACCTTGCGGGCGCGCTGCGCCCGGGTGGCCCCGAGCTGGAGGTCCGCCTGCCATGACCCGACCCTGGACCGACGCCGCCCGGCCGGTGGAGGACCGCGTGCGCGACCTCCTCGCGGCGATGACCCTCGAGGAGAAGGTCGGCCAGCTCGCGCAGGTGGCGAACCCCGAGCCGGAGCGGGACGCCGCCGCGCTCGCCGCGGGCGCATTCGGGACGTGCATCGTGGCGAGCGGCGAGCACGCGGGCAACGTGCGCGACGCGGGGACGCAGGCCGCCGCGGTCAACGCCCTCCAGCGCGCCGCCGTCGAGGGCTCGCGGCTGGGCATCCCGCTCCTCGTCGCGCGCGACGTCATCCACGGGCACCGCACCGTGTTCCCGATCCCGCTCGGCCAGGCCGCCTCGTTCGACCCCGAGCTCGTGCGGGAGTGCGCCCGCGCCGCGGCGCGTGAGGCGAGCGCCGACGGCGTCCGGTGGACGTTCGCGCCGATGCTCGACGTGTCCATGGACCCGCGGTGGGGGCGCGTCGCCGAGAGCTGGGGCGAGGACCCGTGGCTCTCCGCGGTGCTCGGCGCCGCGGCCGTCGAGGGGTTCCAGGGCGGGCCCGGCGGATCGGCCCTCGCCGACGCGGAGTCCCTCGCCGCGTGCGCCAAGCACTACGTCGGCTACGGCCTCGCGCAGGGCGGGCGGGACTACGCGGAGGTCGACGTCGGTCCCGTGACGCTCCACAACCGCCACCTGCGTCCCTTCCGTGCGGCGGTCGACGCGGGGGTCGCGACGGTCATGAGCGCCTTCCACACTCTGGACGGCCTGCCGATGACCGCGCACCGCCCGCTCGTGCGCGAGCACCTCAAGGGCGACCTGGGCTTCGCGGGGCCGGTCGTGAGCGACTGGGACGCCGTCGGCGAGCTCGTGCTCCACGGGGTCGCCGCGGACCGGCGGGACGCCGCGGCGCTCGCCCTGGGGGCCGGCGTCGACATCGACATGGTCACGGGTGCCTACGGGACGCACCTCGCAGAGCTCGTACGGGACGGACTCCTCGACCCGGCCCTCGTCGAGGACGCCGCCCGCCGCGTGCTCACGCTCAAGATGCGGCTCGGTCTCTTCGAGGCCCCGTACACGGACCCGGGACGCGCTGCCGCGGTCCAGCTCACGGCCGGTCACCGGGCGCTCGCGCGCCGGGCTGCGGCGTCGGCCGTCGTGGTGCTGCGCAACGAGGGGGCGCTGCCGCTCGACGCACCCGACCTCGGGCACGTCCACGTCACCGGACCGTTCGCGTCCGCGCGGGCCGAGCTGCTCGGCACCTGGACCCTGGACGGTCGGGCGGAGGACGTCGTGACGATCGCCGACGCCGTGCGCGAGCGCCTGGGCGGCGGCCCTGGCGGCCCTGGTGGCGCCACGGGCACCACGGTGACGGTCGACGACGCCCGGTTCCTCGACGAGACCCTGATCCAGGCGAGGGCCGCCGACGTCGTGGTCGCGTGCGTGGGGGAGCACCCGATGCGCTCGGGCGAGGCCAACTCGGTCACGTCCCTCGAGCTCCCGCCGGGGCAGACGGAGCTCCTCGAGGCGCTGGCCCGCGTGAGCCGCCGGCTCGTGGTGGTCGTCCTGACCGGGCGCCCGCTGGCGCTCGAACGCCTCGCGCACCTGGGGGACGCCGTCGTGCTCGCGTTCCACCCGGGGACCGAGGGCGGCCACGGGATCGTGGACGTGCTCACGGGCGACGTGCCGGCGAGCGGGCGGCTCCCGGTGAGCCTCCCCTGGACGACCGGCCAGGTCCCGCTGCACCACGACCACCTGCCCACGGGGCGTCCGCTGGACCCGGACGGACCGGCGGGCCGGTACCGCGACCACCGTGACACGCCGCAGCACCCGTTCGGCTTCGGCCTGGGCCACGGCGAGGTCACGTACGGCCCGCCGTCGCTCTCCGCCACGACTCTCGGCCCCGGCCAGGACGTCGAGGTCACGGCGACGGTCACGAATGCGGGCAGCCTGCCCGTCGTCGAGCGCGTCCAGCTGTACGTGCGCGTCCGGCTCGGCCGCGTGTCGCGTCCCGTGAGCGAGCTCGCCGGCGTACGGACGGTCGAGCTCGAGCCCGGTGCGTCTGCCGCGGTCACGTTCACGCTCGGGTACGCCGACCTCGGGTACCGGGACGCGCGGGGCGTGCTCGAGTGCGTGCCCGGCCCGGTCGACGTCCGCATCGCCCCCCACGCCGGGGCGGGCGCCGCGGTACGCCTCGAGCTCCTCGACGGCGACGCACCCGGTCCGTCCACGGGCACACGCCCGGCCGTGAGCGCCGGCACCGGCGCACGAGGGGGTGACGCCTGACCTCAGACCGGGTTCGACCGACGACGTTCGACGAAGGGACAGACGAGATGGGACAGCACCGCAAGCAACGCACGGTGGCAGCACTGGCGGTGGCCGCCACCACGGCCGGCGCCCTGGCGCTCACCGGTCCGGCAGCGGCCGGCACGCCCACGGCGGGCGGCGGGGTCGCCGACGCGACCGCGACCGGGCGCGGAGGTGGGCACGGGCAGGACCGCGTCCTGCGCGGCTACGCGGCGGACACGTGGGCCTCGTTCGTGGCCATGACCGACCCGGTCACGGGCCTGCCGGCGGACAACATCGAGGGTGACCTGGACCCGGCCACGCGCAGCGGCTACACGTCGCCGACCAACATCGGCGCCTATCTGTGGAGCACCGTCGTCGCGCGCGACCTCGGCCTCATCACGCGGCACGAGGCCCGCGAGCGGCTCACGACGACGCTCACGAGCGTCGCCGCGCTCGAGCGTCACGAGGACTCGGGCATGTTCTACAACTGGTACGACGAGGCGACCGGGGAGAAGCTCCGCGCGTGGCCGGGGACCGGTGACGTTGTCTACCCGTTCCTGTCGAGCGTCGACAACGCGTGGCTCGCGACCGCCCTCGTCCTCGTCAGCAACGCGGAGCCCCGGCTCCGGGCCCGGGCCGAGGCGGTCCGCTCGACCATGGACTTCGGCTTCTACTACGACCCGACGGTGCGCCAGCTGCGCGGCGGCTTCTGGGACGAGCCGCCGGCCGACCCGGCGGCGGTGCTCGACAACTACCGGGACCGTGGCCCGGACGTCTGGTACACCGGCCACCACTACGGGACGCTCAACACGGAGCCGCGCATGGCGAGCTACCTGGGCATCGCGTGGGGCCAGATCCCGCCCGAGCACTACTTCGCGATGTACCGGACGTTCCCGGACGCGTGCGACTGGAGCTGGCCCGAGCAGCGCCCCGTCGGTGAGTGGACCGAGCACCTCGGCGTGCAGGTGTTCGAGGGCGCCTACCGCTACCGCGACATGCAGATCGTGCCCACGTGGGGCGGCAGCATGTTCGAGGCGCTCATGGTCGACCTCTTCGTTCCCGAGGCGCAGTGGGGGCCGACGAGCTGGGGCGTCAACCACCCGCTGACGGTCCGCGCCCACATCGAGCACGGCATGGACGAGGCGGGCTACGGCTACTGGGGCTTCTCGCCCGCGAGCGACCCCGCGGGCGGCTACCGCGAGTACGGCGTCGACCCCATCGGGATGGAGCCGAACGGCTACACCTCGGACCAGGAGCGCACGACCGTCGACCCGGGGTGGGACGACCCGGCGTGCGCGCGCCCGGCGAGCGAGCCCGCGGCCTACGGTGACGGCGTCGTGACGCCTCACGCGTCGTTCCTCGCGCTGCCGTACGCGAAGGACGCGGCGCTCGACAACCTCGCGCGGATGCGCACCGAGCTGGGCGCGTACGGGCCCGGTGGGTTCTACGACTCCGTGGCGGTGCGCAGCGGCACGGTCGCCGAGCGGTACCTCTCGCTCGACCAGGGGATGATCATGGCCGCGCTCGGCAACGAGCTGCGCCACGACGCCGTGCAGCGCTACGTCACGCGCGGCGCCGTCGAGCGTGAGATCCGGCCGCTCCTGGGGATCGAGACGTTCAGCGCCGGAGGCTGACCGCTGACGGTACGACCGGACGGGCCGGGCACCGCGACGTGCGGCGCCCGGCCCGTCCCGCTTGCGCCCGCACCGGCCCCACGGGCGCCCGCCCGCGTGCGCACGTGGGCCCGGGCCACGCGGCTGCGTACGGTGGAAGCACGACGACGAAGGGAACCGGAACCGCATGCCTGCCCTGACCCACCACCTCGCCCTCGACCGCGTCGGGCCGGTGAGGCGGACCGCGCACGGCCTCGAGGCCGAGCTGGGCGCCGAGCGTCTGCGCGTCGACGTGGTGCGCCCCGACGTCGTGCGCGTCGCCGTGAGCAGGGGCGGGCGGTTCGAGGACGTCCCCACCCATGCGGTGTGCGTCGACCCGCTCGCGCTCGACGTGCCGTTCGAGCTCGAGGAGGCGGACGGCGTCGTGCGCCTGCGCACCGCCCAGGTGGTCGTGTCGGTGCACCTCGAGCCCTTCCGGCTCGACGTCCACCGGGGCGACGGCTCCCGCGTCGCGGAGACCTTCCAGGACGGCGACGGCCGGTGGTGGCCGTACGCGACCCTCAACGACGCGTTCGTGGTCCGCCGCCGGTGCGGCCTCCAGGACGCCATCTACGGGCTGGGGGAGAAGACCGGGCGGCAGAACCGACGCGGTCGCGACTTCACGCTGTGGAACACCGACGTCCTCGACCCCGACGCGTCGGGGGAGTTCGCGGCCCTGGCCGGCGAGGACGACCCTCGCGCGGACAACCGGAGCACCGAGTTCGACCCGTACTACGTCTCGATCCCGTTCTTCTACCACCAGGACCACGCAAGCGGGGCGATGTCCGCGTCGTTCCTGGACAACGGGTACCGCTCGCACTACGACTTCACGCCCGACGACGAGTACGTGATCCGGGCGGACGGCGGGCAGTACGTGGAGTACCTGTTCGCGGGCCCGACGATGGCGGGCATCCTCGAGGCCTACACGTGGCTGACGGGCCGCACCGGTCTGCCCCCGCTGTGGGCGCTCGGCTACCACCAGAGCAGGTGGGCGCGCTACACGCAGGCCGACGTCGAGGCCCTCGGGGCGCGCCACCGCAGCGAGCGGATCCCGTGCGACGCCCTGTGGCTCGACATCGACTACATGGACGGGTACCGCGTGTTCACGTGGGACCCCGAGCGCTACCCGGACCCCGCCGGCATGCTCGCCCGGCTCGCCGACCAGGGGCTCCGTGTCATCACCATCATCGACCCGGGGATCAAGCGGGAGCCGGGGTACCGGGTGTACGACCAGGCGGTCGAGCGCGACGTGCTGTGCCGCACCGAGGGCGGGGACACCTACGTCGGGCAGGTGTGGCCGGGGATCACGGCGTTCCCCGACTTCGCGACGCCCGAGGCCCGCGAGTGGTGGGGCGAGCTCAACGCGGCGCACGTCGCCACGGGGCTGGCGGGCATCTGGAACGACATGAACGAGCCGGCGACGGGCGTCATCGACGCCCGGGGGATGCGCTTCGGGCGCGGTGCGCTCTCGCACGAGCGCCTGCACAACCAGTACGGGCTGCTCATGGCGATGGCGACCACGCAGGGGCTCCTCGCCGCGCGGCCCGACCTGCGGCCCTTCGTGCTCACGCGGGCGGGGTTCGCGGGCATCCAGCGCTACGCGGCGAGCTGGATGGGCGACAACATGTCGCGCTGGGACCACCTGTGGATGAGCATCCCCATGGCGACGGGCTTCGGCGTCTCGGGCCAGTCGTTCGTGGGTGCCGACGTGGGCGGGTTCATGGGGCACTCGAACGCCGAGCTGTTCCTGCGCTGGCTCCAGCTCGGCGTCCTGACGCCGTTCTGCCGCAACCACTCCTCGATGGGCAACGTGGACCAGTACGCCTGGGCGTTCGGGGCCACGGTCCGCGACCTCGCGCGCGCCGCGATCGAGCTGCGCTACCGGCTGATGCCCTACCTGTACGCGGCGTTCGTCCAGGCCTCGGAGACCGGGATGCCCGTCCAGCGCCCCCTCGTGCTCGACCACCAGGACGACCCCCTGGTCCGGGACGTCGACGACGAGTACCTGCTGGGCCCCGACCTCCTGGTGGCGCCCGTGGTCGCCGCAGGGATGACGGCCCGCCAGGTCTACCTGCCCGCGGGGCGCTGGTACGACTGGTACACCGGCGAGACGCACGCGGGTGGGTCGTTCGTTCTCGTGCCGACGCCCATGGACCGGATCCCTCTCTTCGCACGCGGCGGCGCGGTCGTGCCGATGTGGCCCGTCGCGCCGCCGTCGACGGCGGGGTACCGGCCCTCGGTCGTCGACCTCCACCTCTTCGTGCCCGACGACGGGACGTCCCGCACCGCCCTGCTCCAGGAGGACGACGGCCTCACGTCCGCCGCGCTCGACGGGGCACGCGTGCGCACGACGTTCACCGTCGAGCGGTCGGGCGCCCTGGTGCGGCTGCGGGCCGACGTGGAGGGCGACGGCTTCCCCGAGTGGGCGCGGGACGCGTACCGGCTCGTGGTGCAGGGCGCCGCGCCGCGCGTCGTGCACCTCGACGGCGACGCGGTCGAGCCGACGGACGGCGCCTTCGTGCTGCCCGTCGGGGCACGAGCCTTCACGGTCGAGCTCTGCGTGTGACGGCGCGGGCTGTGCAGTCCTGCGCCGCGCCGCCGGCCGTCGGCTAGCCTCCACCGGTGCGCATCCTCCTGACCGGCTCGAACGGGTTCATCGGCGCGCGGATCGCCGCCGACGCCAAGGCGCGGGGCTGGGAGGTCGTCGGGCTCGGACGTTCCGCGGCGCCGGCGCGTCCCGCGGGGTCCGCGGGGCCCGACGCCTACGTGCGGCACGACCTCGGCGAGCGTCTCCCGGACGGCGCGGTGCCGGGGCCCGTCGACGCGGTGGTGCACTGCGCGGCCCTGGCCTCGCCGTGGGCGCCACCGTCGGCGTTCGTGCGGGCCAACGTCGAGGGCACCAGGACGGTCCTGCGGTGGGCCGCGGACCACGGCGCGCCCCCCGTGGTCTACGTGTCCAGCTCGAGCGTCCTCTACCGGGACGAGCACCAGCTCGGTCTCACGGAGGACTCACCCGTCCCGCCCGACGACGAGCAGATCAACGTGTACTCCCGCACCAAGCGGATCGGTGAGCGCATGGTCGCCCGGTACCCGGGCCCGTGGTCGGTCGTCCGGCCCCGTGCCGTGTTCGGCGCGGGCGACACGGTGCTGCTGCCCCGCATCGTCCGCGCGGCGCGGCGTGGGGTCCTGCCCGTCCTCGAGAGCGCCGACGGGCCGCGCATCGTGTGCGACCTCACCGAGGTCGACACGGTCGCGCACTACGTGACGCAGGCGCTCGAGCGTCGGGTGCAGGGCGTGTACAACGTGACCAACGCGGACCCCGTCGAGCTCTACCCGTTCCTGCTGACCCTCCTGAGCCGGCTCGGGGTGCGGCCCACGGTCCGGCGCGTGCCCCCGGCCGTCGCCCTCGCCCTCGCCGGTGCCGCGGAGCGGGTCTCGGCCGTCGCGCTCGGGTACGCCGAGCCGCCCGTGACGCGCTTCGGCGTGTCGGTCCTCGCACGGTCCAAGACGTTCGACGTCACGCGTGCCCTGCGTGACCTCGGCGAACCCGCGGTGAGCCTCGACGAGGGCGTGGAGCGCCTGGTTGCCACGCATGGCTGAGGCGGCGCTCGTGCTCGCCGGCGTGCTGGCCGTGCTGACCGCCGCGCGCGTGGGCCTCGCCGCCGCCGCGCTCCGGCGCGGGCCCGTCGTGCGCAGGCCCGGTGGGGCGCCGGGCGCGGCTGGCACCGGGCGCGCTGCGGCCGCCGCTGCCGGCCAGGGGCCGTCAGATGGTGCGGCCCCGGTGACCGTCCTGGTCGCGGTCCGCTCGGGGGACCCGCTCATGCCCGCGATGCTGCGCGAGAACGTCGCGAGCATCGGGCGGACGCCACACGCACGCCTCGTGCTCCTGGTCGACGAGGACGACGCCCCCGGGCGGGACGCGGCAGCGCAGGCGCTGGCGGTCGCGCCGGACCTCGTGACCGTGGTGCCGTGCGCCCCGCCCGAGCCGGGCCGCAACCCGAAGGTCGTCAAGCTCGTGGTGGGGCTCGAGCGGGCCGACGCGCTCGTCGCGGTCCTCGACGACGACACCGTGCTGCCCGACGGTGCCCTGGGGGTCGCTCGGGACGCGCTCGCCGCGGGCCACCTCGTCACCGGGCTGCCCGTGTACCGGGAGCAGGGCTCGCTCTGGTCGCGCCTCGTCGCGGCCTTCGTCAACGGCAGCGCCCTCGTGACGTACCTGCCGCTCGCGCGCGTGGCACCGCCCGTCACCGTCAACGGGATGTTCGTCCTCACGCGTCGGGACGTCCTCGAGGGCCTGGGCGGCTTCGCGGCGATCAGCGGTGAGGTCTGCGACGACTACGCGCTCGCGCGCCTCTACCGCGATGCCGGCCTGACCCTGGTGCAGACGACCGTGACGCACCCGCTGGCGACGACCGTGCCCGGTCCGCGCGCGTACGCCCGCATCCTGCGCCGCTGGATGGTGTTCAGCCAGGAGGTGCTGCGTCGCGACCTCACGCCCGCCATGGTCGCGCTCGTCGTCCTGCCTGCCGTCCTTCCCCTGCTCGCCCTCGCGCTCGCCGTCGCCTCGGGCCGACCGGCCGTCGTCGCGGCCGTCGTCGCCGTGCTCGTCTCGAAGGTGCTTGCCGTCGCGGCGCTGCGACGGCGCGTCCCGGGCGCACCACGGGGCGCGCTCGGCGTCGTCCTCGAGCTCGTGGCCGACCTCCTGACGCCGGTGCACGCCGTGGGCGCGCTCGTCGGGCCGCGCCGGGTCGCCTGGCGGGACCGGCAGATCCGCACCGGACCGGCGGGTCCCGTCATGGCCGGGGACGCGCCGTGACCCGCTGGTTCGCCGGCTACGACGTCGCCGACCACCTCACCGCGTCGTCCGTGCCCTCCACCCTGGCGGGCGGGGCCGGCACCGCCGGCGAAGAGGTGCCGTCCGGCCGGTGCGGCGCGCGTGCGGCGTGGCTCACGGGGCAGAGCTCCTGGCGCCACAGCCGGCTCTCGCCCGCGCAGGAGGACGTGCTCGCGGACCTCGCCGGGCTCGGGTACGTCCCCGTCCCCGGTGGCTTCCCGTACAACCGTGCGGCGATGCGCCTGCCGTACCGGCCCGAGCCGGTGCTCGCGGCCTCGGTGCGCAACACCGCCCAGTACGTCGCGGCGCGGACGAGCGCGCGCTTCGCCGACGACGTGGTGCGGCACCTCCAGCCGCTGGTCGACGCGACCGAGCACCACCTGCTCCTCCTGTGCGGCAGCACGGGTGCCCAGCTCCTGGCCACCGCGGCCCCGCGGCTGCGCGTGCGCGCCGGCCTGACGGTCACCGCCGTCGCGCTCGGTCCGGTGGGCGCACGCCCCGAGGCGGCTCCCGGGCTCCAGGTGCGCGTGCTCCAGGGTGACCGCGACCTCGTGAGCCGCTGGGGCTACCGGGGGACGCCTGACCTCGTCGTCCCCGGGCGCCACCTCGGCTACGCGACCTCGGCCCAGGTGCGCGCCGAGGTCCTGCGTGTCGCACGGGAGGTGCTCGCGTGAGCGGCCCCCGCCTGCTGCTCGTCGCGCCGCCGTTCAGCGGGCACCTGAACCCGTTGATCGGCCTCGCGACGGGTCTGCGCGCCCGGGGCATGGAACCCCGCTTCGCGACCGGTGCGGCCAAGGTGGACCTCCTGCGCGGGCTCGGCTTCGCCGTGGAGCCGCTCCTCGCGGACGACCCCGGTGCGCTCGAGCGGATCTCCGACACCCCCGGCCCGGTCCGCAGCAACCCCGTCCTCCTCCTGCGGCAGCTGTCGGCGAACCTCGCGCTCCTGCCGACCGTGCGCCGCGAGCTCGACGTGCTCGTGGACCGCGACCGTCCCGACGCGGTCCTGGCGGACTTCACGGCGCCCGTCGCGGGCCTCGTCGCGCTCGACCGCGGCATCCCGTGGCTCACGACCATGCCGACGCCGTTCGCGCTCGAGACCCGGACGGGCACGCCCTCGTACTGCGGCGGCTGGGGGCCGGCGCGGCACGCCGGGCACCGGGTGCGTGACGCGGCGGGCCGGGCGGCGACCCGGGCGACCAAACGGACGATGCAGCGCGTCCTCGCGTCGCGCTTCGCCGCCGCCGGGACGGGCGTGTACCGGGCCGACGGCTCGGAGGCCGCCTACTCGCCGCAGTCGATCCTCGGCCTCGGCATGCGCGAGCTCGAGCTCCCGCGCGACTGGCCCGACCAGCTCGAGCTCGTCGGCCCCGTGACGGCGACGCCGGAGCCGTGGCCCGAGCCACCCGTCCTGCCGCCGGGGCCGCTCGTGCTCGTGACCATGGGCACCCACCTGCCGTGGGTCAAGCGCGACCTGGTCGAGCGCGTCCGGGTGCTTGCGGACTCCTTCCGTGGACACCGGTTCGTCGTGAGCCTCGGCGACGCGTCACGTGCGGCGCCGCACCCGGTCGCGCAGGACGGGGACGTGCACGTCTACAGCCACCTGCCGTACGACGACGTGCTGCCGCGGTGCGCCGCCGTCGTGCACCACGGCGGGGCCGGGATCACCTACAGCGCCGTCCGCGCGGGCGTCCCGGCGCTCGTGTGCCCGCAGGACTACGACCAGTTCGACTTCGCGGCGCGTGTCGTGGCGGCCGGAGCGGGCGCCTCGGTGCGGCGGCTCGACTCGCCCGCCGCGGTGCGGGCGATGCGTGCCCTGCTCGACGCCGACCGCGGGCCGCTCGAGCGGCTCTCGCGCGCGGCCGCGACCTACGACCCGGTCGGCGCCACCGAGCGCGCGGTCCTGAGGCTCATCGCGCGTCGGTGAGGCCCACCGCCGGGCCGCCGGGCACGGACGGGTCCCGACGCACCCGGCGCAGCTTCTCGGTCGGGCCGAGCGGCGTGAAGTCGGCCCGCTCGACCGCGGGCTCGACGAGCCCCGCGCGTCGGACGGTGGCCCGCAGCGCGCTCGCGGCGCCGTCGTGCGCGGCCGGTGGCGTCACCGCGACGGTCACCGTTGCCGCACCCGTCTGCACGACGCGGAAGTCACGGACGCCCGGTGCGCCAAGGACGGCGCCCCGCACGAAGTCCGCGAACAGCGGTCCCCGGGTGCCCGGACGTTCCGCGGATGCGAGCCACAGGACGTCGTCCGCCCGGCCTGCGACCTCGTCCACGACGAGCGTGGGTGAGCCGCAGCCGCAGGCGTCGTCGGCCGCGAGCAGCACGTCGTCGAGCCGCAGCCGCAGCACGGCCTGGCTCGTCCGCACCAGGTCGGTGATGACGGGTGTGAACCGCCGGCCCGTCCGGTCGAGCGGGATCCGCTCGACCTTCACGAGGTCCTCGTTCAGGTGCAGCGCCCCGAGCCGGCAGCTGATCCCCAGGAACCCCTCGGTGGCCTGGTAGATCTGGTCCACCCGGCACCCGAGGCCGGCCTCGATCTCCCGCTCGTCGTGCGGGTCGAGGACCTCCGCGACGGACAGCACCCGCCCGGGGCTGATCGTCGAGCGGCCCTGCACCTTGGCCTGCGCGACGAGCCGGAGGATCGAGGGCGGGGCGGCGAGCACCGTCGGTCGGAAGTCCTCGAGCGCGGTCAGCTGCGCCTCGACCGGCAGTGCGAGGTCCACGAACCGGAAGCTGACCCGCCGCGTCCCGACGGACTCGTACAGGGGCCCGCCGGCGCGGAGCACGAGGGCGACGCGCGTGCCGGTGACGAGGCCGTCAGGGAGGGCCTTCGCGAGCACCTCGCCCGCCCAGCGGGCGCGCTCGCGCGGCGTCGTCAGGAAGACGCTCTGGCGGCCCGAGGTCCCGGACGACAGGCCGATCGACACCCCGCCGAGCGATGCGGTGAAGTCGCGTTCCCGTTCCGCGGTGCGGGCGGCGGCGAGGCACGCGTCGAGCGTCAGCCCGTGTTCGTTGAGGTCGGCGAACCGCTCCACGACGGTCGCCTTGTCGATCACGGGCAGGTCGGTCAGGCGGGTCGGGGCGAGCCCGCGGTAGTACGGGTAGCGGCGGGGCGCGGTGGCGAGCACCCGACGCAGCCGTGCGTCCTGCCACGCCTGGAGAGCCGCACGGTCGGCGAACCGCCGTCGCCGCGCACGCGCGTACGCCACGCCCACCTGGAGCTGCGTGAGGCCGGGCGGGCTCATCGGCGCGAGCTCACGGGCGGGCCGCCGCGAGGGCGAGACGGGCCCGGTCGATGGCCACGGGGCAGTGCGACGGGACGACCAGCAGGCCGGGGGAGGTGCGGTGGAGCCTGTGCAGGGCGCCGAGCGTCGCACGGTAGGCGCCCCACGAGTGGGTCACGAGCCTGACGACCGGGTGCGGCAGCTCGAGGTGCGTGATGGCGCGCAGGCTCCACGCCGCGTCGCCGACGAGCAGCACGTCGCCCGCCCGGCTCGCGACGAGGAGGCCCACCTGACCGTGCGCGTGGCCCGGCAGGCGCACGACGACGACGCTCCCGTCGCCGAGCAGGTCGTGGGCGGGTCCGAGGGTCGTGACGTCGGTCCGCGCGGACTGCGGCGCCTGCGGGTCACCGGCCCCGGCGGGGTCGCGCGGGGCGTCGGGCACCCAGCGGGGCAGCGTCGCGACGTCCACGACGCGGCGCTCGAGGTCGTCTGGCAGGAGCGCGGGCAGGAACCCACGCCGCAGCCGTCCGAGCGGGCCCCGCCGCACGTGCGAGGCGAGGGCGTCCGCGTCGAGGACGACACGGGCGGCGGGCAGGTCACGCAGGCCGGCGACGTGGTCCGCGTGCAGGTGCGAGACGACGACGGTGGCGACGTCCGCCGGGTCGATCCCGAGGGCCGGGAGCTGCTCGGCGAGCGACCTGCCACGACCCAGACGCATCGGCAGGAGGCGGCCGTAGACGGCACCCGGTCCGCGGCGCGTCGCCGTCGCGTAGCGCGGCGCGTAGCCGGTGTCGAGCAGCACGACCCCGTGGTCGGGGTGCCGGATCACGGCGACGAGGCTCGGGAACTCGACAGGACGCCAGGGCGCTCCCCGGCGCGCGACGGCGCCGGGGTGCTCGCAGGAGCCGACCGTGAGGAGGTCGACCAGGACGGGGCGCACCGCCACGTCAGTACCGCAGGAGCACGGCGCCGATGGACAGGCCCGCTCCGGTCCCGAGCAGCAGCGCGGTCTGACCGCGCCCGAGCCGGCCGGAGCTGATCGCGTGGTGCAGGGCCGTCGGCAAGGACGCCGAGACCTGGTTGCCGTGGTCCCCGATGATGTCCACCACGGCCTCGGGCGGCAGGCCCGTGCGCTGACGCAGGTAGCGCAGGCCGACGCCGCTCGCCTGGTGGGGGACCACGACGTCCACCTCGTCGAGCGCGGGGCCGCTGTCCTCGCGCAGACCCTCGAGGAACGCAGGCAGATGGACCGCGACCTGGCGCAGGAGCGCGCGACCGTCCATCCGGAACAGGTAGGCGGTCGGGTCCGGGGGCGGTGTCACGGCGTTCCACCGGGTGCCGCCCGCGTCGATCCGGCAGTGGTCCGACCCCTCGGGCCACGTCGCGAACCTGAGCGCGAGGACGGACGAGGCGTCCTCGGGCGCCGACCGTCCCACGACGATCGCGGCCGCGCCGTCGCCGAAGAGCGCGCTCGACTCGACCTCGGCGTGGTTGAGGCCCTTCGACGCGAGCTCGGTCGCCGCGACGGCGACGCGGTCCCAGCGGCCGGCCGCGATCCCGACGGTCGCCACCTGGAGCGCGGTGAGGAAGCCGATGCACGACGCGTTGATGTCGAACGCCTCCGTCCGTCCGCCCGCGAGGCCGAGCTCGCGCAGCGCGAGGACGCTCGTGGTCGGCATCGGCTGCTCGGGGAGCACGCTCGAGACGATGAGGGCGTCGAGGTCGGACAGGTCGGTCCCGGCCGCCTCCGCCGCGGCGCGCAGCGCTCCCGCGGCCATCCGGCTCGAGCTCTCGTCCGGCCCGGCCCACCGACGGCTCGCGACGCCTGAGCGCGCCTGGGTGGTGCCCGCGGGGCGCTCGTACCTCTCGTCGAGCTCCGTGGACGTCATGAGCACCGAGGGCTCGTGCACCCCCGAGCCGAGGATGCGCACGGGGTAGGCCGTCGCGCGTCTGCGTGCCTGGGCGCGCTCGGGTGCGGGGGCGGTCGTCGTCATGCCCGGAAGGATCCCACGCCGTCGACCCACCACCGGCATGCGCGGCCTGCCCTGGGGACGACGGTGACGCACGCGGGCCTGTGCGTCACCCGGTCGGCCGAGCCCACGTGCTGGCGTGCCCACGTGCTGGCGTGCCGGCGTGCCGCCAGGACGCTAAGGGGCCCTTAGGGGCCCGCCCGCCGCCTGACGCGTCCAGGACTGGGCACCCGGCCGATCCGGCGGCGCGTGACTCACGCGGAGGGTGGGGGCACGACGAACCGCCCGACGCAGGAGGAGACATGATGTTCTGGGGACCCGGGCTCGACGCCGAGATCAGCTACCGCCAGGAGCGCGTCGCCGAGGTGTTCGACGCGCGGCCGCGTGCGGGTCGCACCCACGGCACGTGGTGGCCGCGGCGCGGCGAGCGCTGACCGGGGGCAACGGACCGGCACGGGCGCCGCACCCGGCGCGGCAGGCGCGGCGTGCGCCCGACACCTCGCCGGCGCCGCGCCGACGCCGTGCGTCGTGGGCCGCGCGGACGGCAGGATGGGGGATCCGCGTCGAGCAGCGTGCGGGGCGCCGAGTCAGGATCGGGTGACACATGGTCGAGCACCGCCCGCGTGGGCACACCCGCGGGGCGGTCGTCGTCGGGGTCGACGGGTCGGACGTGTCGATGCGCGCCGCCGCTTTCGCTGCCGGCACCGCGCGCCGGCAGGGCGCCCGGCTCGTCGCGGTGTACGTCCGGGAGGGCTCAGGGGCCTGGTCGCCCGGCGTCGACATGGGCGGGCATCTCGCCGCCATGGCCGTCGAGGCACAGGACGGGATCGAGGCCGAGGTGCGCCGGGAGCTCCTGGACCCCCGCTTCGCCGACGGCCTCGCCGTCGAGCTGGTCGTGCGGCGAGGGGACCCGCTGCGGGAGATCGCCGCCGTCGCGGGCGAGGCGGGTGCGGACGCGGTCGTCGTCGGCGCGTCCACGACGCTGGCGCACCGCGTCGTCGGCTCCATCGCGGTGCGCCTCGTGCGCCTGGGCCGCTGGCCGGTGACCGTCGTCCCGTAGCCGTGCGCGCCCGCCCCTGCCCGGGGCGGCGCGCGCTAGCACGGTCGGGCTCCGCGCGGCCGGGGCGACGGTCGGCGGGGTGCGGCCTCCGGGGAGCGGTCCCGGGCGCGTGGCCACGGGTGCATGATCGGAGGGACCGCCGACGAGGAGGGCCCGACGATGACGGAGCCGACCGGACCGGGCCGTGCCGCCGGGCCGGGGGAACCCACCGGGCGCAGCGGACCGGCCCTGTCCGACCCGTCCCTCCTCGACCCCGACGTGGTCGCGGAGCTCCTGGGCACGAGCACGCGCGACGGGCTGTCGACCGGCGAGGCGGCGCGCCGCCTGCGCGACGCAGGCCCCAACGAGCTCGCCGGCGAGCCCCCCGTGCCGGCGTGGCGCACGCTCGTCGCGCAGCTCCGCGACCCGCTGATCTACCTGCTCTTCGGGGCCATCGCGATCTCGCTCGTCGCGTGGCTGGTCGAGGGTCGGGCCGGTGTGCCCGTCGACGCCGTGGTCATCGCCGTGATCGTCGTGCTCAACGCGGTGCTCGGCTACGCCCAGCAGGCGAAGGCGGAGCACGCCGTCGACGCCCTGCAGCGCATGACCGCGACGACGGCGACCGTCCTGCGTGGGGGCGTGCCTGCTCGGGTGCCGACGCGCGAGGTCGTGCTCGGGGACGTCCTGCTCCTCGCCGAGGGGGACACGGTCGGGGCGGACGCCCGGCTCGTGCAGGCCGCGACGCTGCGGGTGTCGGAGGCCTCCCTCACGGGCGAGAGCGAGCCCGTGGAGAAGGACGCCCGGACACTTGCGGAGGCGGCAGCCCTCGGCGACCGCCTCGACATGGTGTTCAGCGGGACGGCTGTCACGCAGGGCAGCGGCCGCGCGATCGTGACCGCGACGGGCATGGCGAGCCAGATGGGCGAGATCGCGCGGCTCCTGCACGCGACCCGCCAGGACCCGACGCCGTTGCAGCGCGAGATCGCGCACGTCGGGAAGATGCTCGGCATCGCTGTGGTCGTCATCGCGGTGGTCGTCATGGCGACGGTGTTCCTCGTCTTCGGCGTCGACGGTGCCGACGACGTGGTGACCGCCCTGCTCCTCGGCGTGTCCCTCGCCGTCGCCGCGGTGCCCGAGGGCCTGCCGACCATCCTGTCGGTCGTGCTCGCCCTCGGCGTGCAGCGCATGGCCGAGCACCACGCGATCGTGAAGAACCTCTCGTCGGTCGAGACCCTGGGCTCGGCGTCCGTCGTGTGCTCGGACAAGACGGGGACCCTGACCAGGGGCGAGATGACCATCGGGCGCGTCGTGACGGCGTCGGGCAGCGCCGTCGTCACGGGCGCGGGGTACCGGCCGGACGGCGAGGTGCTCCTCGACGGCGTGCCCCTCGAGGTCGGCAGCGGCGCATGGCAGGAGATGGCCGTGGTCCTCAGCGGCGGGAGCCTCGCGAACGACGCGACCCTGAGCCTGGACGACGACGGCACGTGGGTGATCCAGGGCGACCCGACGGAGGCGGCGTTCAAGGTCGCCGAGGTCAAGCTGGGCACGCGTGAGGCGAGGACGGGACGGTTCCAGCGGGTCGCGGTGATCCCGTTCACGTCCGCGCGCAAGATGATGACGAGCCTCGAGGCCGACGCCGACCGCGGGGGCCGGCTCGCGGTGGTCAGCAAGGGCGCCCCGGAGGTGCTGCTCGCGCGGTGCAGCCACGTGCGGGTCGGCGGCGACGTGCTGCCCCTCGGCGACGACGACCGCCGCCGCATCCTGGACGACGTCGAGGCGCTCTCGGGGGAGGCCTTCCGCACCCTGGGGGTGGCCTACCGGCCGCTGGAGGAGACGGTGGCGCCGACGCTCGACGACGCCCTCGAGAGCGAGCTGGTGTACGCGGGCATGGTCGGGATCATCGACCCGCCGCGTCCCGAGGCCGCCGTCGCGATCGCTGACGCCCACCGTGCGGGCGTGCGGGTCATGATGATCACGGGGGACCACCCGCGGACCGCGGCGCGGATCGCGCGCGACCTCGGCGTGGTCGCGCACGAGCCGGTCGCGGTGTCGGGCGTCGAGCTCGACCGGCTCGACGCGGAGGGATTCGCGCAGACGGTCCGGACCCGGTCGGTCTACGCGCGCGTGACGCCCGAGCACAAGCTACGCATCGTCGACGCGCTGCAGGCCGACGGGATGGTCGTCGCGATGACGGGCGACGGCGTCAACGACGCGCCGGCCCTGAAGTCCGCGGACATCGGCGTGGCGATGGGGCGCACGGGCACGGAGGTCACGAAGGAGGCGGCGAAGATGATCCTCGCCGACGACAACTTCGCGACAATCGTTCGCGCGATCCGCGAGGGCCGGGGCATCTTCCTCAACATCAAGAAGTTCCTGCGCTACCTCCTGTCCTCGAACATGGGCGAGGTGCTGACCGTCTTCCTCGGCGTGGTCCTCTCGGGCGTCATCGGCCTCTCCCACGGGGACGGCACGCTCGTCCTCCCGCTCCTCGCGACGCAGATCCTGTGGATCAACCTGCTGACCGACAGCGGGCCCGCGCTCGCGATGGGCGTGGACCCGGAGACCGAGGACGTCATGAGCCGGCCTCCGCGGGCCTTGACCGAGCGGGTCATCGACGCGCGCATGTGGGCCGGCGTGCTCCTGGTGGGGGCGGTCATGGCCGCGGCGACGCTCGCCACGATCGACCTGTACCTGCCCGGCGGCCTCCTGGCGGGGCAGGAGTCCCTCGGCACGGCGCGCACGGCGGGGTTCACCGTGCTGGTCCTCGCGCAGCTCTTCAACGCGCTCAACGCGCGCTCGGGCACCGCGACGGCGTTCCACCACCTCTTCGCCAACCGGTGGCTGTGGGGCGCGCTCGGGGTGTCGGCGCTGCTCCAGGTGATGGTGGTGCACGTCCCGTTCCTCAACGACGCGTTCAGCACCGTGCCGCTCACGCCGGCCCAGTGGGGCGTGTGCGTCGTGGCGGCGAGCTCGGTCCTGTGGGTGAGCGAGCTGAGCAAGCTCGTCCAGCGGGCCCTGGACCGCCGTCGCGCGTGACCGTGTATACCCCAGGGGGTACGCGACCTTCGTCCCGTGGGCACGCCGGACCGCCGACCTAGCGTGGAAGCACCTCATCACTGCTGGAGATCGGAACCCCATGAAGCTCGTCGTCGTCGGCGGAGTCGCGGCCGGCATGTCCATCGCGGCGAGGGCGCGCCGCCTCGACGAGCTCGCCGAGATCGTGGTGTTCGAGCGGGGCCGGCACGTCTCGTTCGCCAACTGCGGGCTCCCGTACCACATCGGCGGAGCCATCAAGGAGCGCGAGCGGCTCATGCTCCAGACGCCGCAGAGCCTGCGCGAGTCGCTCGACATCGACGTCCGCAACGGCGTCGAGGTGCTCTCGATCGACCGGGCCGCGAAGACCGTGCGCGTGCGTGTCGTCGGCACGGACGAGGTGTACGACGAGGCGTACGACGCCCTCGCCCTCGCACCGGGCTCCGTCCCGGTCCGGCCGGACCTGCCCGGCGTCGACCTGCCGGCGATCCACGTCCTGCGCCGCATCGGCGACATGGACGTGATCAAGAAGGCTGTCGACGGCTCCGGTGACGCGCGACGGACCGGCGGCGCCCAGCACGCCGTCGTCATCGGCGCCGGCTACGTCGGGCTCGAGATGGCGGAGAACCTCCACGACCGCGGGGTGCGCGTCGAGGTCGTCGAGATGGCCGAGCAGGTCATGCCGCCGCTCGACCGGGAGATGACGACGGCCGTCGAGAACCACCTGCGCGCCCACGGCGTGGGCCTCCACCTGGGCACCGCGGCCGCCGCGTTCTCCCAGCGGCCCGACGGCGGCGTCCGCGTGGAGCTCAAGGACTCCACCGTGATCGACACCGACCTCGTCGTGCTCGCGGCCGGTGTGCGGCCCGACGTCGCGCTCGCGCAGGCGGCAGGGCTCGAGCTCGGGCCGCGCGGGGGCATCCGCGTGGACCGGCACATGCGCACCTCCGACCCGTCGATCTGGGCCGCAGGCGACGCCGTCGAGGTCGCCCACACGGTGCTCCCGGACAGCTGGCTGATCCCGCTCGCCGGACCCGCGAACCGCCAGGGCCGTGTCGCGGCCGAGAACATCTGCGGTCGGGACACGGTCTTCGCCTCGGCGCAGGGCACCTCCGTGGTCAAGGTCTTCGACATGGTGGCGGGCGGCACGGGCGCCTCGGAGAAGCAGCTCGTGGCAGCCGGGATCGCGTACAGCACGGTCGCGACGCACCCCCACGGGCACGCCGGCTACTACCCGGGCACGGCGATGATGCACGTCAAGCTCCTGTTCGCGCCCGACGACGGCAGGATCCTCGGCGCGCAGGTGGTCGGCTTCGACGGTGTCGACAAGCGGCTCGACGTCCTCGCGACGGCGCTCCGGGCGGGCCTGACCGTGTTCGACCTCGAGGAGCTCGAGCTCGCGTACGCGCCACCGTTCGGCTCGGCGAAGGACCCCGTGAACATGGCGGGCTTCATGGCGTCGAACGTCGTGCGCGGCGACCTCGAGCTCTGGTACGCGGGTGACTACCCCGAGGCGACCGAGGGGGCCCGCCTCATCGACGTGCGCGGGTCCGACGAGTTCGCGATCTGGCACCTGCCGGGCGCCGAGAACGTCCCGCTCAAGGACCTCCGGGTCGCGCAGGTGGGCTGGGACCGGTCCACGCCCATCCGCCTCTACTGCGCGGTGGGCTTCCGCAGCTACCTCGCCTACCGGTCGCTGGTCCAACGTGGCTTCACGGACGTGCGGACCCTGTCCGGCGGGATGACGACGTTCCGCGCGTTCCACGACGTCGCGCCCACGGAGGTCGACTCCGTCGAGCCCGTCATCTCCTACGCCGAGGCGGCGCGCGAGGTCGCCGCGCACGGCTCGGGCGTCGTCGTCGACCTGGACTGCACGGGGCTCGCGTGCCCCGGACCGATCATGAAGCTTCAGGAGACGATCGGCCGCATGGACGTCGGCGACGAGGTCCTGGCCCACGTGTCGGACGCGGGCTTCCGGCTCGACGCGCCCGCGTGGGCGGCCAAGAACGGTCACCAGGTCCTGTCGATGACGCCCGAGGGTCCCGGCTTCGCCGCCCGGATCCGCAAGGGGGGCGTGATCGCGGCGCGCCCGGCCGGCCGGACCAAGGAGAAGAAGGCGTTCGTCGTCTTCTCCGGCGACCTCGACAAGGTGCTCGCGGCGTTCATCATCGCCAACGGGGCGGTCGCCATGGGTGAGGAGGTCTCGATGTTCTTCACGTTCTGGGGCCTCAACGCGCTGCGCCGCCAGGATCCGCCGAAGGTGCGACGCACGGTCATGAACCGGATGCTCGGCGCGCTGATGCCGTCGGGGCCGGACCAGATGACGCTCTCGACGATGAACCTGCTCGGCGGCGGGACGGCCATGATGAAGAAGGTCATGCGCGACAACAAGGTGCCGAGCCTGCCGGAGCTCATCGCGTCCGCCGAGGCCGGCGGCGTGCGGCTCGTCGGCTGCACGATGACGATGGAGCTGCTCGGCATCGCGCCCGAGGACCTGATCGACGGGGTGGAGCTCGGCGGCGTCGCGACGTTCCTCGGCGAGGCGGGGGAGTCGAACGGCACGCTGTTCATCTAGCCCGCTGTGGGCGCAAGCATACCCCCGGGGGTATGCTTGCGAACGGCGCCCTGATGCACGGCGCACCGGCGTGCCCGCGAGACCGGGCGCCGGAGCTCACGACACCGAGGAGAACCACCATGTGCAGTCCCGCCCGTTGCTTCACGTGCGGCAAGGTCACCTGGTCCGGCTGCGGCATGCACGTCGACGCCGTCATGGCGAACGTCGCGCCCGCCGACCGCTGCACCTGCGCGTGATCCTGCGCCCCGCGCGCCGCTCGCGGGGGTGAGATCGACCGACGGCCCGGGGTGGGTAGCCCCGGGCCGTCGGTGTCTGCGCGCCCGGTGGCGCCGGGGTCGCCCCGCACCGCGGTGCTCGCGCACCTGTAAGGGCGACCGTCGGGCCGATCGTCCTTGCGCCCCGTTGAACGCGCGTTTAGTCTTTGAACGTGCGTTCAACCGACCGGCCGTCCGACGCCGGGACCGACCCGCTCGACGGGGCCTCCGCGACGCGCGCACGCATCCGTGACGCGGCCGTCCTGCGCTTCGCCCGCGACGGGTTCACCGTCGGGCTGCGCCAGATCGCCGAGGACGCCGGCGTCACCGCGCCGCTGATCGTCCACTACTTCGGCTCCAAGGACGGCCTGCGTGCCGCATGCGACACGCACGTCCTCGCGATGATCCGCGAGGCGAAGGGCAAGGCGCTCGTCCCCAACGACACGAACGCCCTCCTGATGTCGCTCGCCTCGGTCGAGGAGTCCGCCCCGCTCGTCGGGTACGCGCTGCGCAGCCTCCAGGCCGGCGGCCGGCTCGCACGGGACTTCGTCGACCAGTTCGCGGCCGACGCCGAGGTGTACATCGCCGAGGCCGTCGCCGCGGGGGAGATGCGGCCGAGCCGGGACGAGAAGGCCCGCGCCAGGTACCTCACCGTGCAGGGCCTCGGCGCGCTGCTGCTCGACGTGACCCTGAACCCGCCGGCCGAGCCCACCGACCTCCTGGCCATGATCGACGGGTACATGCAGCGCATGGCTCTGCCGACGGTGGAGATCTTCACCGACGGTCTGCTGACCAACCGCAGGATGCTCGACGCGTACCTGCTCTACGTGGGGGACCCGCCGCCCGGTGGCGACGGCTCCGAGACACCCCAGTCCTGATCCTCGTAGAGAAGGTGCATCCCCATGAACCCTGTCATCGACGTGCGTGCCCTGACCAAGTCGTTCGGCTCCGTGCGGGCCCTCGACGCGCTCGACCTGGTGGTCGAGCCCGGCGAGGTGCACGGCTTCCTCGGCCCCAACGGAGCCGGCAAGTCGACCGCGATCCGTGTGCTCCTCGGGCTCCTGCGTGCCGACGCAGGGCAGGTCCGCCTGTTCGGCGGTGACCCGTGGGCCGACGCGGTCGACCTGCACCACCGCCTCGCATACGTGCCGGGCGACGTGAACCTGTGGCCCAAGCTCACGGGCGGCGAGGCGATCGACCTCTTCTGCAGCCTGCGCGGCAGCGTCGACCCGCGACGCAAGGCCGATCTGCTCGAGCGGTTCGACCTCGACCCGACCAAGAAGACGCGGACGTACTCCAAGGGGAACCGGCAGAAGGTCGCTCTCGTCGCCGCCCTCGCGAGCGACGTCGAGCTGCTCGTCCTCGACGAGCCGACCTCGGGCCTGGACCCGCTCATGGAGCTCGTCTTCCAGCAGTGCGTCACGGAGGCGGTCGCGTCCGGCACGACGGTGCTGCTCTCGAGCCACATCCTCGCCGAGGTCGAGAAGCTGTGCGACCGCGTGACGATCATCCGGGCGGGCACCGCGGTGCAGAGCGGCACCCTCGCGGAGCTGCGTCACCTGACGCGCAGCACGGTCGCCGTGAGCTGCACGGCCGACCCGACGTCCGTGGCCGGGATGCCGGGCGTGCACGACGCCGTGCGTGACGGTGCCGCCCTGCGCTTCACCGTCGACGAGGAGGCGATGCCGGCCGTCATGCGCGCCCTCGCGGCGCTCGACATCGTCAGCCTCACCGTGACGCCGCCGACGCTCGAGGAGCTCTTCGTGCACCACTACGGCGACGCGCTGCCCGCCGCACCGGCCGGGGGTGCACGGTGACCGCGGCGACGGCGACCGCCCCCCGCCCCGCCCCGCCCCGGGCCCCGGGCCACGCGGACGAGGCGCCGTTCACGGGAACCGTGCGCCTGGCCAGGCACGTGCTCCGCCGCGACCGCGTGCGCATCCCGGTGTGGGCCCTGTCGATCTCGGGCCTCATCGGCTACTTCAGCGCCGTCCTGCCGATCGCCTACCCGGACCCCGCGGCGCTCCAGGCGCGCGCGGCCATCATGAAGGACCCGTCCGGGGCGTTCATGACCGGACCGGGCTACGGGCTCGACGACTACACGTTCGGCCGGCTGCTCGCCAACGAGATGGTCGGGATGCTCGCCGTCGCGACGGCACTGATGTCGATCTTCCTCGTCGTGCGGCACACGCGCGCGGAGGAGGAGACGGGCCGCGCCGAGCTCGTGCGAGCCGGTGTCGTCGGCCGGCACGCACCACTCACGGCGGCGCTGCTCGACGTGCTCGTCGCCAACGTCGTCGTGACCGCGGCGTTCGCGGCCGTGATGGTCGCGAGCGACCTCGACGCCCCGGACTCGCTCGCGGTCTCCGTCGCCATCGGGGTCGTGGGCCTCGTCTTCGGTGCCGTGGCGGCCGTGACCGCCCAGCTCGCCGAGCACTCGCGCAGCGCCTCGGGCATGGCGGGTGCGGCGCTCGGGCTCGCCTACGTGCTGCGCGGCGTCGGGGACGCCCGGCAGCTCGGGGGCTCGGCACTCTCGTGGGCATCGCCCATCGGCTGGGCGCAGCAGACGCGCGCGTTCGTCGACCTGCGCTGGTGGCCGCTGCTGCTGTGCGTGGCGCTCGCCGTCGCGCTGACGGCGCTCGCCTACGTCCTGGCCGGACGCCGGGACGTCGGCGCAGGCCTGGTTCCCGCGCGCGCCGGCCGCGCCGACGCCCGACCGGGCCTCCTGGGCGTCGCGGGCCTGTCCGCGCGCATGGAGCGCGGGTCCGTCGTCGGCTGGGCGATCGGCCTCGTCGTCTTCGCCGTGCTCACGGGCTCCATGGGGCAGGGGATCGTCGAGAGCTTCGAGGACCAGCCGCAGCTCGCCGAGATCTTCGGCGGCGCCGGCGAGGGAGACATCCTGCGCGGCACGCTCGCGTCGTTCCTGGGCTTCTTCGCGATGGCCGTCGCCGTCTACGTGGTCATCGCCGTGAACCGGCTGCGGCGTGAGGAGGACGAGGGGCGCACCGCTGCCGTCCTCGCCACCGGCGTCAGCCGGGCACGGTGGCTCGGGGGCTCCCTCCTCGTGACCGGGGCGGCCGCGACGCTCCTCCTGGCGGTGTCGGGTCTCGCTCTGGGAGCGGGCGCGGGCGCGTCGGTCGGTGACTCCTCGCTCGCAGGCCAGTTCGCCCTCGCGGCGCTCGTCTACGTGCCCGTCGTGTGGTGCTTCATGGGCCTCGCGGTCCTCGCGCTGGGAGCCCGCGTCGCCCCCGGGTGGGTGTGGCTCGTCCTCATCGCGTCGATCATCGTCGGCATGTACGGCCCGATGATGGAGCTGCCCGACGCCGTGCTCGACGCCGCACCCTTCGGCCTCGTCCCGCTGGTCCCCAGCGAGGACCCCGCCGCGCTGCCGCTCATCCTCATGGTGGGCGTCGCGGCGGCGCTCGCCGGCCTGGCTGCGGCGGCGTTCAGGCGCCGGGACCTGACTGCGTGAGCGTCCGACGAGGCTGACCAGCCGTGCCGCCCTCCCGTCCCGCGGGCACCCGCAGGACGGGAGGGCCGGCGGACGGTCGGGGCTCCTGTCGCGCTCACCCGGCGACGTCGGTCGTCACCGCGAGGGGCCGGGACGCCTCGACGTCGGCCCGCAGGGCCTCGAGGCGCCCCTCGACGAGGCTCAGGGAGTCCGAGCCGAGGAGCTGGTGGAGCGGTGCGGTGCCCGACTCGACGACCCGGATGATCGCCGTGGCGGCGCGCGCCGGGTCGCCCAGCTGCGTGCCCGGCATGGCCTGGTGGGCCACGGTCATCTCGCGGATCGACTCGTATCCCTCGACCGTCGTGCCCGGCAGGGCCAGCGACCGCGGGGTGAGGAAGTCCGTCCGCATGTACCCGGGCTCGACGAGGTTCACGCGGATCCCGAACGCGGCGACCTCGGCCGCGAGCGCCTCGGTGAAGCCCTCGAGGGCGTACTTGCCCGCGACGTAGAGCCCCCAGCCCGGGAACGCGAGGAGGCCGAGGATCGAGGACACGTGGACGATGTGGCCCGACCGGGCGCCACGCATCGACGGAAGCACGGACCGCACGACGTTCCACGCGCCGAAGACCTGCACCTCGAACATGGCGCGGACCTCGTCCGCCGTGACCTCCTCGACGGCGCCGAGGTAGCCGTAGCCGGCGTTGTTGACGACCACGTCCAACGAGCCGAACGTCTCCAGGGTGTGGTCGACGGCGCCGCGAACCTGGTCCTCGGACGCGAGGTCGATCTCGAGAGGGAGCAGCCCGGCGGTGTCCGTCCCGTCGAGGCCGGCCGCCAGGCGTTCGGCGGAGCGGGTCGTGGCGGCGACGCGGTCACCTCGCTCGAGCAGCTGGCGGACGAGCTCGAGGCCCAGGCCTCGCGAGGCTCCGGTGACGAACCAGGTGGCGGGTCGGTCGGTGGGGTACGGCATGAGAGCGCTCCTCGGTAGGTGGGTGTCCCGTGCCAGGTCGGCCGGGTCCCTCACCACTCTTGGCGTCGCGGGGGGCCCGTGGGGCGTCACACCGGGCCCTGCGGGACCGGGGTCCGCGGTGACCAGGACTCGCAGACCCAGGCGCGCGTCGGCCCGGGCGGCGATGCTGGACCCATGAGCAACCCGACCAACCGGGAGCTGGCCGACTTCCTGCGTCGCGCGCGCGCCGACGTCGACGCGGACAGTGCGGGGCTCCCCGCCGACGGCCGCATCCGCCGCGTCAAGGGCCTGCGCCGCGAGGAGGTCGCCTTCCTCGCGGGCGTGTCCACCGACTACTACACGCGGCTCGAGCAGGGCCGACGCATCGTGCCGTCGGCAGGGGTGCTCGACGCCCTCGCCCGCGCGCTCCGGCTCGACGCCGCCGGGCGCGCGCACCTGGACGACCTGGTGGGGTCGACCGCGGCGCGGCCCCGACGCACCGCCCCGGTGCAGCGCGTGCGGCCCGGCCTGCGGCAGCTCGTCGAGGCGATGGACGGGCAGCCGGCACTCGTGCTCGGGCGCCGCACCGACGTGCTGGCGACCAACAGGTTGGCGCGGGCCCTCTTCGCGGACTTCGACGCGATGCCGGCGGCGCAGCGCAGCTACGCCCGGTGGGTCCTGCTCGACGACGCCGCCCGGGAGCTGTTCGTCGACTGGGAGGTCCAGGCGCGCGCCGCCGTCGAGAGCCTGCGCCTCGAGGTGGGGCGTGCGGGGCAGGACCGGGCGACCGACGCCCTGGTCGCGGAGCTCGCCGCACGCAGCCCCGAGTTCGCGGCCTGGTGGGAGGAGCACCGGGTCTTCCAGCGCACCTCGGGCTCCAAGCGCCTGCGCCACCGGGTCGTCGGCGACCTGACGGTCGAGTACGAGACCCTGACGCTGCCCGGCGACGTCGACCAGACGCTCTTCCTCTACAGCGCAGAGCCGGGCACGTCCTCGGACGAGGCCCTGCGGATGCTCGCGAGCTGGGTCGCCCCCGAGCCCGGCCGGGTGCGCGGCTGAGGCCGCGACGGGGCGAGCCCCGGTGCGGTGGGTGCGACCGCGCTCCGCTACGGTCGACGCGAGCCCAGGGAGACACATGGAACGCACGGTCGTCCTCACCGGTGCGAGCGACGGCATCGGTGCCGCGGCCGCCCGCCTCCTGCACGCGCGCGGAGCTCGCGTCGTCGTCGTCGGCCGCTCGGCCGCGAAGACCGCCGCGCTCGCCGCAGACCTCGGGGTGCCGCACCACGTCGCGGACTACTCGCGGCTCGAGGACGTCCGGCGCCTCGCGGCCGAGCTCCTGGAGCGCTACCCCCGCATCGACGTGCTCGCGCACAACGCCGGCGGCATCATGAGCGCCAGGGAGCTGACGGCCGACGGCTTCGAGAAGACGTTCCAGGTGAACCACCTCGCGCCGTTCCTGCTCAACCACCTCCTGCTGGGTCGGCTCGTCGAGAGCCGCGCGACAGTGGTCGCGACCTCGTCCGCCGGGGCGCGGCTCTTCGGTCACCTGGACCTGACCGACCTCGACAACCACCGGTCGTACTCGCCGCGCAAGGCGTACGGCGACGCGAAGCTCGCCAACATCCTGTTCGCACGCGAGCTCCAGCGCCGTCACGGCGGCGACGGCGTCAACGCGGCGTCGTTCCACCCGGGCGTCGTCGCGACGAGCTTCGCGGGCGAGTCGAGCAGCGCGATGCGGCTGATGTACACGACACCGCTGCGGCGGTTCCTGCTGACCCCGGAGCGTGGCGCCGACACGCTCGTGTGGCTCGCCGAGGGCACACCCGGCGTGGACTGGGTCGGCGGGGAGTTCTACACGAGGCGCACCGTCTCCCGGACGAACCCGCAGGCGGCCGACGCCGAGCTGGCGCGTGGTCTCTGGGACGCGAGCGAGCAGATGCTCGGGCTGGCGACGCGGACGGCCTGACCGGCCGGCGACGGCTCCGTCGTCCGTCGCCGTCCTCGGTCACTGTCCTGGGTCGCCTTCGGGCGCTTACTGGGCCGACCAGCCGCCGTCCGACGGCAGGATCGCGCCCGTGACGTTGGTGCCGTCGTCGCTCAGCAGGAACGTGATGGACGCGGCGAGCTGCGCGGCCTCGGCGACCGGCGGCAGGAGCGTCATCGCGGCCTGGATGCGCTCCGCGGCGAGCTCAGAGGCGAACGTCGCCTGGATGTTGGTCGCGACCGGGCCGGGGGCCACGGCGTTCACGCGGATGCCCGACGGCGCGTACAGGAACGCCGAGCTGCGGGTCATGCCGATCACCGCGTGCTTCGACGCCGTGTAGGCCAGGCCGGCTGCCGAGCCGCGCAGCGCTGCCTCGGACGCCACGTTGACGATCGAGCCGCGGCCCGCCGCGAGCATCAGGGGCAGGACGGCGCGGGTGAGGCGGAAGGTCCCGTCGACGTTGACGGCGAACACGCGTTCCCAGACGGCGTCCGACACCTCGTGCAGCGGTGTCATGTCGTCCATGATCCCCGCGACGTTGGCGAGGCCGTCGACACGGCCGTCCGCGGCGGCCACGATCGCGGCTACACCGCTCGGGTCGGTGATGTCGGCGGTGACGGTCACCAGGGCTGCGCCGGGCAACTCGGCGGCGAGCTGCGCGAGGCGCTCAGCGGAGACGTCGGCGGCCACGACGCGGCCGCCCTCACGCAGGATGCGGGACGCGGTCGCGCGGCCGATGCCGGATCCCGCGCCGGTGACGATCGTGGTCGTCCCCGCGAAGCGGCCCTCGACGACGCGCTCGGTCCATGGGTCCGTGCCGGACGCCGGGCTGTCGTCCTCGGGCTCGTCCGGGACCTGTCCGCCGTTGGCGCGCCGCACCAGGTCGTCGACCGTCTCCTGCGTGAGCCTGCCCTGGCTCAGCGCCACGAGGCGCTGGAGCGCGAACAGCCGCACGGGGGCGAGTGCGGACGCGTCCTGGCCGCCCTGCGCGAGCATCTCGCGCAGCAGCTGCCCACCGACGGGGTGCGCGAGCCACGTGCCGATCGAGCTCTTGCCGGTCAGCGGCTTGTCCTTGGCCATCGTGGACCTCTTCCACCCGTGGGGACATGGCGTGCCGGCGGCCACGGATCGGGCGACAGGACGCGACGCTGCGGCTGACGACACGACGATCGTCACCCCGTCCCCTCGCAAAGTCAATATTGTTGACATCGCAGGCCGGGACTATTCGCGGGACAATTGCGGGCGTGCTGCCGCACGCTCGACCGGCTCGACGACGGGGGACGACATGGGTGGGGAACGACGCACGGCGCGGGAGTCCGTCGCGGCGGCGGCCGCCGACCTGTTCGCCGAGCAGGGCTACGCGCGCACGACGATCCGTGAGATCGCGGCCCGCGCGTCGGTGGACCCGGCGCTCGTGATCAGGTATTCGGGCTCGAAGGAGGCTCTGTTCGTCGACGCGATGACGTCGCGTGCCGGCGCGGCGCTCGACCTCGACGGGCCCCTCGACGGGCTCGGCGAGCGGATCGTGCGGTACGTGCTCGAGGCGGACGACGGCCTGCGCAGCACCTACCTCGCGCTCGTCCGCGCGAGCGATGCGGACCGCGTGGGCTCGCTGCTGCGGACCTTCCACGACGAGGCGTTCGTGAGCCCGCTGCTGGCACGCCTGACCGGCCCCGACCGCGAGGTGCGCGCGCGCCTCGTCGCTGCCATGGTCGGTGGCCTCATGTACGCGCTCTGGACCGTCGGCGACGACGCCCTGCGCGCGGTGCCGACGGCGCAGGTCGTGGACGTCTACGCGCCGGGGATCCAGCGGCTGGTCACGCGCCGGGGCGATCGGCCCTGAGCCTTGCGTCGGGGCGCACGCCCCGCGTTGGGCCGCCTCGTGACGCGGCGGCCGGGGGAGTGTCAGACGAAGGCACTAGCGTCCGACGACGATGCGTGGCCGGGCGACGTCGGAGGCGCCCGCGTCCAGCCGGACCGGCTCGCGGGCCGCGCAGCCCGTCGTCCCCACGCCCCGAGGAGCTCCCGTGTCCCGCACCGTCTACTACGTCGCCGCGAGCCTCGACGGCTTCATCGCGACACCGGACCACTCGCTCGACTGGCTCCTGACGCGGCACATCGACGAGGCAGGGATGCTCGGGCCCGCCGCGTTCGTCGAGGGCGTGGGAGCCATCGCGATGGGCGCCGCGACGTACGAGTGGATCCGGCGCCACCAGGACACGTGGGACTACACCGTGCCGACCTGGGTCTTCACGCACCGTGACCTGGCCGGGGTCGACGGTGCGGAGATCACGTTCACGAGTGCCCCCGTCGCCGACGTGCACGCGGCGATGGTCGGCGTCGCGGACGGTCGGGACGTGTGGGTCATGGGTGGCGGCGAGCTCGCGGGCGCGTTCGCCGACGAGGGGCTCCTCGACGAGGTGGCCGTGGCGTACGCCCCTGTGACGCTCGGCTCGGGTGCTCCGTTGCTCCCGCGCCGGCTCGAGCTGCGTCTGACGGAGGCGGCGCGCAACGGCGAGTTCTCCTGCGTGCGGTACGACGTGGTGCACCCGGGCTGAGGCCCGAGCGCCGGCTCGTACGGGGGAGGGGGCTACGCAGGCCCGGCGTCGACGACCTCGGACTCGCCGGGCATCCATGCGTCCCCGCGGGCCGGTCGGCGGACGCCATCGGGAGGCCACGCGCGCTCGACCACCGGGTCGTGTCCGTGACCTGCACGTGGACGTGGGGCTGGGTGCTGTTGCCCGAGTTCCCGCAGGCGCCCAGGTGGTGCCCCGCGGACACCTCGTCGCCGACGGCGACCGCGACAGTCCCGCGCCGCAGGTGGGCGAGGAGGACGTACGGGCCGCGTGGCGCGAGCGCGAGCACCACGTGGTTGCCGGCGACGGCCGGGACCCCCGACCTGACCCGAGCGGCCTGACCCAGCACGTAGGGGAGGAGCGTGAGCTGCGACCGACGCGCCGTGTGGTCGGGCTCGCCGTCGTGCACGGCGACCACCGTCCCGCTCGCGGGTGCGAGGATCGGGGCGCCGAACCCGCGGAAGGCCTCGGGACGTTCCACCCAGAGTGCCGTCCGCCACGTGCGCGGCGCGGGCAGCCCTCGCTCGTCGACGGCCACGAAGTCGATCGCGTAGGTCACGCCGAAGGCATGGGTCCCGTGGCTCGGCACCCGGCGCGCGGGGCTGTTGCGCGCGAGCCAGAGGCCACGGAAGGGCAGGTCGAGCAGCACGGGCTCGGGTGCCATGGGGATCCCTCGGGTCGGTGGGTGGTGCGCCACCCTCGATCCTGCCTGACCCTGCAGGCTCGGCTGACCCTGCTGACGCCGGCGGGCCGCTCCCACCTCGCCCAGTGCGGGCGCGGCCGTGCCCGTTGGACGCGGGCCGGCCCTCGCGCTCAGTCGGTGACGAGGGCTCCGCCGTCGGCCTGCCAGGCGGTGACGCCGCCCTGGAGGTCGTAGACGGTCGTGAAGCCCAGCTCGGCCATCCGATCGGTCGCGACACCCGAGCGGTTGCCGGTGCGGCAGTACACGAGGTACGAGCCGTCCTTCGTCAGCGCGGCGACGTCGTCGTCGAACGTCGCCGACTGGACGTCGAGGTTGATCGCGCCCTCCAGGTGACCCTCGGCGTACTCCTGAGGGGTCCGCACGTCGATGACGGTCACATCCGGCTCGGCGAGCACGTCGGCGGACTCGGCGACGGTCACGTCCGTGACGGCGGAGGACGTGGCACCGGACCCGTCGGAGCATGCGGCGAGCCCGAGGGAGACGGCGACGGCGAGCGCGAGGACGGTGGCACGGGAGCGTCTCTGCATACCCCCCAGGGTATCACCTCAACTTCGCTCTCGTGGTACTCGTCGCCTGTGCTTCCCCACCCCTTCACCCGCGCGCAACCAACGGGCAGGATGGCCCGCGTAGCGTCCTGCCGACGTCACCGGTCCGACGTCGTGCCGGTCGGCGGGGCCCAGGGGGAGCAGTCGTGTCCATGACGTCGCAGGTGGACCCGGTCGTCCCGCCTACCTCACCCGTGAGGTACGCGGTCGGGATGTTCGGCACGTCGATCCCGATCAACATGATCAAGGGCTCGATGCTCCTGTACTACGTGGACATCCTGGGGCTCGACGCCCGGGTCTACGGCGCCGTCATGGTCGTGTACGCCGTGATCGACGCGGTCGACAACCCCGTGCTGGGTCACCTCTCCGACCGCACCCGGACCCGGTGGGGCAGGCGGCGTCCCTGGCTCGTCGTCGGCGCACCGCTGCTCGCGGCGTCGTTGATCGGCTTCTTCTCCGCGCCCGCCTCGCTCGAGGGCGTCGGCCTCGTGGTGTGGTTCGCGGTCTTCGCCATCCTGTGCGAGGCGTTCGACTCGATGCTCAACGCGAACTACGGCGCCCTGCTCCCGGAGCTCTTCAGGCAGGAGGGCCGCCGGGCGACGGCCAACTCGCTGCGGCAGGGCTTCCAGCTCGTCGCGATGGTCATCTCCCTCGCGGTCACACCCCTGCTGACGACCTCCGTCCTGGGCTCGGAGCGCAGCACCGAGGGGTTCACGCGCACCGCCGTCGTGTACGCGCTCGTCGCGGCCGTCGCCATCGTCTTCATGGCCGTCGGCATGCACGAGAACCCGCGGTACGGCGAGTCCGCCAGGCCGCGGTTCCTCGCGACGCTCGCGACGATCGTCCGCAACCCACGGTTCTGGCAGATCGGCGTCGCGAGCGCGTGCTACGGCGGCGCCATGGCGCTCGTCCTGGCCGGCCTCCAGCTCTACGTGCGCTACTCGCTCGGGCTGCCCGTGAGCAGCGCGCTCCCGCTCCAGGGCGTCGTGATCCTGTTCTCGTTCGGCGGCCTCGTGGTCTGGACGCGCGTCGTCCGCGCGCGCGGCGCGGCCTGGACGTGGCGGGTCGCGTTCGTCGTGCTCGCGGTGAGCTTCGTCCCGCTCTTCTTCGCCACGACCCTCCTCACGGCGATCCTCGCGGGCATCGTGGTCGGAGCCGGGTACTCCGGGATGCTCGCGACGAACGACCTGGTCGTGGCCCGGGTCCTGGACGAGGACGCGGAGCGCCACGGCGTCCATCGCGAGGGGCTGTTCCTCTCGGCGTTCGGCTTCTTCGGCCGGCTCAACGGGATCGTCGTGGGTGCCGCGCTCGCCTCGCTGACGCTGTTCTTCGACTACCGCTCGGGTGACGCGCCGGGGGACGAGCCGGGCCTGGCCTTCCGGTTCTACCTGTGCGTGTACCCCTTCGTGCTCGCCGTGCTGGGCGCGGTCATCGCGCGGCTCATCACCGTCCCGGGGGAGCCCGGCGCCTCCGCCGGGCCGCGGGGCGCGATGCCGCCCGGCGTCGCCGCTGTCGCCGCCGAGTGCGCCGTCGAGACCGATCCTGGCGTCCGCGCCGATCCCGCCGAGCCGGCAGATCACGGCGTTCCCGCCGTCGGCGCCGAGCCCGGTGAGCCGGCCGCCCGCCCCACGCCGTGACGAGGCGGCGCCTGGTCCTGACCGCGGACGACCTCGGGGTCGACGCGCGCACCGACGACGCGATCCTCGCGCTGCTCGCCGAGGGCCTCGTCACGGCGACGAGCCTGATCGCCGTGGCCCCGGCGGCCGCGCGCGCCGCCGGTCGGCTGGTGCGGGACCTCGGGCTGCGGGCGGACGGTCGTCGTGTGGAGCCCCGGCTGCACGCGACGCTGACGAGCCCGCGCGAGGGCCCTGCGTGGCGGCCCCTGGTGACAGGTGCCGCCTCCCTCGTGACCGCCGACGGCGTGCTGCCGGTCGATCCCGTCGTCGTCGGTGCCCGGGCGGAGCCGGTCGACGTGCTCGCCGAGCTCGCGGCGCAGCTGTCGTGGATGCGTGCGGCGGGCCTGGACCCGGCGGCGATGGACTCGCACTCGGGGACCCTGTACGGGCTGCACGGGCGCTCGTTCCTGACCCAGACGCTGGGCTTCTGCGCGGAGCACGGGCTCGCCCTGAGGCTCCCCCGGGACCCCGTGCTCTACGTCGGTGGCGAGCTGCCCGCCGACCTCGCCCGGGCGCACCGCGGCGCGGTCGAGCTCGCGGACTCCCTGGGGGTCCGGCTGCCCGCGGCGATCGTCACGAACCGTCGGTCGGCGGCGGACCTCGGCGGGTACGACGGGCTGCGCGACCACTACGTGCGTCAGCTCGCGGCGCTGCCGGAGGGCGTGAGCGAGCTCTTCATGCACCCCGCGCCCGAGGAGGTGGCCGCACGTCTCGACGGGCCGGACGGCGTCACCCGCGCGTGGGAGCTGCGGCTCCTGCGGGACCCGGTCTTCACGCGGGCGCTCGACCGGGAGGGCCTGACCCTCTCCGCGGCGTGGTGACGGCGCCTCGACGCCGGGACCCCTGTGTCGCCGGACGTGGGGAGCGCCGCGCGGCGCCCGGCGTCAGCGCCGGATCAGCGTCGTGTCGAAGGTGTAGCGCTGCGCCCGGTAGACGTGCGTGCCGTACTCGATCACGGCGTCCGAGTCGTCGAGCGCGATGCGCTCCATGGTCAGGAGCGCGGCGCGAGGGCGCTCCTGAAGCAGCCGTGCCTCGGCAGCGGTCGCGAGGCGCGCACCGATCGACTGGTGCGCCACGCGGATCTGCACGCCCTGCTCGCGCAGCGCGTCGTAGAGGCCGTGCTCCTCGAGCAGCTCCCGGCTCGGGGCGACCTCGACCCTCAGGTGGTTGGTCAGGATCGCGAGCGGCTGGTCGTCGGCGTACCGCAGGCGGCGCATGGTGACGATGCTCGCCCCCAGGGGGCACCGCAGCGCCTCGGCCACGGGGCCGTGCGCGGTGACGACGTCGTACGCCAGCACCTCCGTGCGTGGCGCGCGCCCGGCGGCGGCGAGGTCGTCCTGGAGGCTCGTGAGCTCCATGGGTCGCCGGATGACCTCGGAGGCGACCTGCGTCCCGACGCCGCGCCTGCGCACGAGGAGCCCGGTGTTCACGAGGTCCTGCAGCGCCTGCCGGGCCGTGGGCCGCGAGACGCCGAGGCGCGAGGCCATGGCGACCTCGTTCTCGAGCCGCGTGCCGGGAGGGAGCTCGCCCGAGGTGATGAGCTCACGGATCGCGGCGGCCATCTGGTGGTAGAGGGGGACCGGGCTCGACCGGTCGAGCAGCACCCTGGGCTGGTGAGCCGGCGTCTCGCGCATCGCTTCCTCGGGCTCAGGGCAGGTCCTCGTCGGGGCACATCCTGCCACCTGGCGCGGTGCGGGTCGAGGACTCCTGCCGTTCATCCTCTAGACGTCAGTATGTCAGGACAATTGCTTGACGTGCCATCGCCCGTTGGGCACAGTGGACCTGGCCACGCCGACGTGGCGCCGGCGTCGAGCCGGTCGGACCTCGAGACCACGGGAAGCGGGCGACGATGACACGCGCACCTCTCGACGTCCTGACCGTCGGGCGCAGCGGCGTCGACCTCTACCCGTTGCAGACGGGCGTCGCCCTCGAGGACGTGCAGACCTTCGGCAGGTTCCTCGGCGGGAGCCCCACGAACGTCGCCGTCGCCGCGGCCCGGCTGGGACGCCGCAGCGCCGTGCTGACCGGCGTGGGGGACGACCCGTTCGGCCGGTTCGTCCGCAGGGAGATGGTGCGCCTGGGTGTGCTCGACGACCACGTGGTGGTCGACGAGCACCTGGCGACCCCGCTGACCTTCTGCGAGGTGTTCCCGCCGGACGACTTCCCGCTCTACTTCTACCGGCGGCCGAGCGCTCCCGACCTGCAGATCCGCGCGGAGCACGTCCCGGTCGACGCCGTCCGGGGCGCGGGCGTCGTGTGGCTCTCGCTCACGGGGCTCAGCGAGGACCCGTCCCGCTCGGCGCACGCCCGGATCCTCGAGGTGCGGGCCCGACGGCCGCACACCGTCCTCGACCTCGACTACCGGCCCATGTTCTGGCAGTCGCCGCAGGCTGCGCGGGACCAGGCCCTGGAGGCCCTCCCGGGGGTCACGGTCGCCGTCGGCAACCGCGAGGAGTGCGCGGTGGCCGTCGGGGAGACCGACCCCGACCGCGCGGCGGACGCGCTCCTGGACCTCGGTGTCGAGCTCGCCGTCGTCAAGCAGGGTCCGGGCGGCACGCTCGCCAAGAGCCGGACGCAGCGCGTGCACGTGCCCGCCACACCGACCGACGTCGTCAACGGCCTGGGCGCGGGCGACGCGTTCGGCGGGGGTCTGTGCCACGGCCTGCTCGCCGGCTGGCCCCTCGAACGGACCCTCGCCCTGGCGAGCGCCGCGGGCGCGATCGTCGCCGCCCGCCTCGAGTGCTCGACGGCGATGCCGACGCCGGCGGAGGTGCTCGCCGTCGTGGACAGGGGCGTCGCGCCCCAGGACGTGGAGCGTGCCGCATGACCTCGATCGCCGACATCCCGCAGATCCGCGCCTACGCGCCCGAGCGCATCGCCGAGGCGCTCGGGCGACGGCCCCGGGGCCGCATGCCCGAGCCCGGGACCAAGCTGATGATCATCGCGGCGGACCACGCCGCACGCGGGGTCCTCGCGGCGGGACACGCGCCCATGGCGATGGCGGACCGGACGGAGCTGCTCGAGCGGTGCATGACGGCGCTCGCCCGGCCGGGCGTGCACGGGTTCCTCGGGACGAGCGACGTCGTCGAGGACCTCGCGCTGCTCGGCGCCCTGGACGGCATGCTCGTGCTCGGCTCCATGAACCGCGGTGGCCTCGCCGGGGCCTCCTTCGAGATGGACGACCGGTTCACGGGGTACGACGCCGAGGGCGTGCGCCTGGCCGGCCTCGACGGCGGCAAAATGCTCCTGCGGATCGACGACTCCGACCCCGGCTCCCTCGGCACGATCGAGGCCTGCGCCCGGGCCGTGGACGCTCTCGCGGAGCGACGGCTGACCGCGCTCGTCGAGCCGTTCATCTCCCGCCGTGTCGACGGGCGCGTGCGCAACGTCCTGACGACTGAGGACGTCGTGCGCTCCGTCGCGATCGCGTCGGGCCTCGGCCGGACCTCCGCGTACACCTGGCTCAAGGTGCCGATGGTGGACCAGATGGAACGTGTCGTCGCGGCGTCGACGATGCCCGCGCTCGTCCTGGGCGGCGAGGTCACGCAGGACACCGAGGCGACCCTCGAGGGGTGGGGGCGTGCGCTGGCGCTGCCCGGCGTCGCGGGCCTCGTGATCGGCCGCTCGCTGCTCTACCCGCCCGACGGCGACGTCGCGGCGGCCGTCGACCGGGCGGTGGGGCTCCTGTGAGCGGCACCCGCCTCCACCTGCCCGCCGGGACGGCCGCGAGCGGTCCCTACGGTGTCGAGGTCACGCCCCGCACCGCCGGCTGGCGCTACAGCGGGGTCAGGGTCATCGAGCTCGCGCCCGGTGCCTCGCACACGCTCTCGACGCACGAGGACGAGGTGGTGGTGCTGCCCCTGGCGGGGGGCGCGACCGTCGACGCCGCGGGCGTGCGGTACGAGCTCGCCGGACGGCCCGACGTCTTCACGGCGGTCACGGACGTCCTCCAGGTCCCGCCCGGCACCGAGCTCACGATCTCCTGCGCCGACGGCGGGCGGTTCGCGCTGCCGAGCGCGCGCTCTCGCTCGGGCGGCGACGTCGTGCACCACGCCGCGAGCAGCGTGCGCGTCGAGCTGCGCGGCGCGGGCCAGAGCTCGCGCCAGGTCAGCACCTACCTCCAGGGCGGCACGACCCGGACCGAGCGGCTCCAGGTGTGCGAGGTCCTGACCCCGGCAGGCAACTGGTCCTCCTACCCGCCCCACAAGCACGATGAGCACCACGAGACCGAGCGGGAGCTCGAGGAGATCTACCTCTTCGAGGTCCGCCGCGGACCGGACGGGCCCGGGTTCGCCGTGCACCACTCGCGCGGCACGGCGGACGGCGGCGCGGAGCTCACGGTCCGCGTGCGGTCCGGCGACGTCGTGCTGGTGCCGGACGGCTTCCACGGGCCGACGGCGGCCGCGCCTGGGTACGACCTCTACTACCTCAACGTCATGGCGGGTCCGGCCGACGACGGGCTCTGGCTCGTGACCGACGACCCCGACCACCACTGGGTCCGCGACACGTGGCGGACGCAGGCCGTCGACGCGCGGCTACCCATGACGCAGCCCGCCGCGGCCGAGGGGACCCGATGACCCAGAGACTCACGGTCGGCCAGGCCGTCGTGCGCTTCCTCGCCGCGCAGCACAGCGAGCGCGACGGCGTCGAGCGCCGACTCGTCACGGGTGCGTTCGCCATCCTCGGGCACGGAAACGTCGCGGGCGTCGGGCAGGCGCTCCTGCAGAACGCGCTGGCGCCGGCGGACGGCGAGGAGCCGCTGCCCCTCTACCAGGCCCGCAACGAGCAGAACATGGTGCACGCGGCGGTCGGCTACGCGCGGACCCTGAACCGGTTGCAGACCATGGTCTGCACGGCGTCGATCGGGCCCGGGTCGACGAACATGGTCACGGGCGCGGCGCTCGCCACGATCGACCGCATCCCGGTGCTCCTGCTGCCCTCGGACACGTTCGCGACGCGGCGTGCGGAGCCGGTGCTGCAGCAGCTCGAGACCGAGCAGGCGCTCGACGTGTCGGTCAACGACGCGTTCCGTCCCGTCTCGCGGTTCTTCGACCGCGTCCAGCGCCCCGAGCAGCTGCCGTCGAGCCTGCTCGCCGCGATGCGCGTGCTCACGGACCCGGCCGAGACCGGCGCCGTGACGATCTGCCTGCCCCAGGACGTCCAGGCGGAGGCGTTCGACTGGCCCGACGAGCTCTTCCGTCGCAGGGTGTGGCACGTCGCCCGGCAGGTGCCGGAGCCCGCAGCGCTGGACCGCGCGCTCGCCGCCGTACGGGGCGCGCGCCGGCCCCTCGTGGTCGCCGGTGGGGGCGTCGTCTACTCCGAGGCGAGCGCCGCGCTGACCGCCTTCGCCGACGCGACGGGCATCCCGGTCGCGGACACGCAGGCCGGCAAGGGCGCGATCGCCCACGACCACCCCTGCGCCGTCGGCGGCGTCGGCGCGACCGGCAGCGCCGCGGCCAACGCGCTGGCCGCGCAGGCCGACCTCGTCATCGGCATCGGCACGCGGTACAGCGACTTCACGACGGCGAGCCGGACCGTGTTCGCCGACCCCGGGGTCCGGTTCGTCAACGTCAACGTCAAGGCGTTCGACGCCGCGAAGCTCGGCGCCGAGATGGTCGTGGCCGACGCGCGCGAGGCGCTCACGGCCCTGACCGGCGCCCTGGCCGGCCACCACGTGGATGCGGCGTGGACCGCGACGGTGCGCCGGGAGACCGACGCGTGGTCGGTCGAGGTCGACAGGTGCTACCGCCCCGGCCCGGGTCCCGTGCCGCGGCAGACCGAGATCTTCGGCGTGCTCAACGAGCTCATGGGGCCGCAGGACGTGCTCGTCAACGCGGCCGGTTCCATGCCGGGCGACCTGCAGGCGCTGTGGCGTGCGAGCAGCCCCGACCAGTACCACCTCGAGTACGGGTACTCGTGCATGGGCTACGAGATCCCCGCGGCGATGGGCGTCGCGATGGCCCGCCCGGGCGGTCGCGTCGTCGCGCTCGTCGGCGACGGCTCCTACCAGATGGCCCCGCAGGAGATCGCGACCCTCGTGGCGGAGGGCCTCGCGGTCGTCGTCGTCGTGCTGCAGAACCACGGCTGGGCCTCGATCGGTGCGCTGTCGCAGTCGCACGGCTCCCAGGGGTTCGCCACGCGCTACCGGATGCGAGACCCGGCGAGCGGCCTCCTCGACGGGCCCGACGTCCCGCTGGACATCGCCGCCAACCTGCGCAGCCACGGGATCGAGGTCCTCGAGCCGCGCGGCACGGACGAGTTCCGCACCGCGTTCGTGCGGGCCGCGGCGGCCGGGCGCACCACCGCGATCGTCGTCGAGACGGACCTGCAAGGGGCAGGCCCGTCCGCGTCGGCGTGGTGGGACGTCCCGGTCGCCGAGGCCTCGCGCCTCGAGAGCACGCGAGCAGCACGCGAGGACTACGAGCGGGCCCGGCGCAACCAGCGGCACCACCTCTGAGCGGCACGACCCCTGAACGGCACCACCCCCAACCACTCACGGAGGACTGTCATGAGACGCACCACGTGGGGCGCCGTCGCCGGCGCCGCGGCAGCAACGCTCGTCCTGGCGGCGTGCACGGGCGGCGACCCGGAGGAGCCGGCCGACGCGTCGGAGGCCGCGGAGGGCCCGGTGACCCTGACGATCGTGACCAACGCGATCTCGGGCGGCAAGAACGCCGCGGAGGCCGACTGGATCGCCGACTGGCTCATCCCGGAGTTCGAGTCCGCGATGGAGGCCGAGGGGCGTGACGTGACCGTCGTCTTCGAGGCGCAAGGCGTCGACGACGAGGACTACAAGACGAAGATCGCGCTCGACCTCCAGGCGGGTGGCGGCGCGGACATCATCGGCATGGACGGCATCTGGGTCGGCGAGTTCGCCGAGGCCGGCTACATCGCCCCTCTCTCGGAGGTCGGCGGCAGCGCGGTCGACGAGTGGGACGGCTGGGAGCAGATCCCCGACGCCGTCCAGAACGCCCTGTCGTTCGACGGGGAGCGCTACGGCATCCCGCAGGGCGCCGACGGTCGCGTGCTCTTCTACAACAAGACCCTGTTCGCGCAGGCCGGGCTCGACGAGGACTGGGAGCCCACGAGCTGGGACGAGGTCCTCGACGCCGCCCGCGCGCTCAAGGAGATCGAGGGCGTGATCCCGATCCAGCTCAACGCCGGGACGGCGATGGGCGAGGCGACGACCATGCAGGGCGTCCTGCCGATGCTCGTCGGCACCGGCGCGCAGGTCTGGGACGAGGACGGCTGGCTCGGGGGCACCGAGGAGCTCGGTCAGGTGCTCGACCTGTACCGGACGATCTACGTCGACGAGGGCCTGGGTGACCCCGTGCTCCAGCAGGAGGCCGCCGGGCGTGACACGTCGTTCGCGCAGTTCGCCGCCGGTGAGATCGGGATCCTGCTCGAGGGCGACTACTTCTGGCGGTCCGTGATCAACCCCGCGGAGGGCGTCGGCACGGCGCCGATGGCCGACCGGGACGAGGTCGTCGGGTACACCCGGATCCCGGCGCGGGAGCCCGGAACGGGCGTCAACGGGCAGGACTTCGTCTCGATGTCCGGCGGCACCGGTCGGGTGCTCAACCCGGGGTCGGAGAACCCCGAGCTCGCGTGGGAGCTGCTGGCGTTCATGAACTCCGCCGAGGCGTTCGAGTCCCGCGTCGCCGGGACCGTCTCGATCACCCCGCGTGACGACGTCAACGCGACGGTCCTCGAGGGCGACCCGATGCTCACGTACATCAGCGAGGAGGTGCTGCCGCTGAGCTCGTACCGGCCCGGCCTCGCGGCCTACCCCGAGGTGTCGCTCGCGCTGCAGGACGCCACGGCGTCCGTCGTCGCGGGGGACCCCGTCGAGGACGTCCTCGCCGCCTACACCGACGCCGTCGCCGGGATCGTCGGCGACGAGAACGTCAACGACGGCTGAGCGGAGCCACGCGGTGAGTGCTCCTCCGACGTCCGTCCGCGCGTCCTGGTCCAGGGCGCGCGGACGGGCCGACGACGTCGCAGGTCTCGGCAGGCTCGGTGCCGGCGCGTTCATGGCGCCCGCCCTCGCCCTGATCGGCCTCTTCCTGATCTTCCCGGCGCTGTGGACCGTCTACCTCGGCATGACGGACTACCGGCTCACGGGCCTGGCAGCCGCGGACCCGACGGTGGTCGGGCTCGAGAACTACACGTCGATCCTCGGCGACCCCGGTTTCTGGCGGTCGCTGCGCCTGACGCTCGTCTTCGTGCTCGCGTCGGGCGTCCTCGGCCAGACCCTGCTCGGCTTCTCCATCGCCTGGGCGTTGCGTCGGCTCTCCGGCCCCGTGAAGTCGGTCGTGGAGACCCTCGTGCTCGCCGCGTGGGTCGTGCCGTCGTCCGTCGGCGCTTTCCTGTGGCTCGCGCTGCTCGACCGGCGCGCCGGGACGCTGAACGCGCTCCTGGGCACCGAGGGCACGGCGTGGCTCATCGAGCACCCGATGGCCGGGATCGTGGTCTTCAACATCTGGGTGGGCACGGCGTTCTCGATGCTGCTGTTCTCCTCGGCGCTCAACGGCGTCCCGCCCTCGCAGATGGAGAGCGCCCGGATGGCGGGCGCCACGGCATGGCAGCAGCTGCGCGACGTCGTCCTGCCGAACATCAGGGCGCACATCCTGACGAACACGCTCCTGATCACGCTGTGGACGTTCAACACCTTCACGCCCTACCTGCTCACCGCGGGCGGGCCCAACGACGAGTCGGCGATCCTCCCCGTGTACATCTACCGCACCGCCATCCCCGGCGGGCAGCTCGGCATGGGCGCCGCGATCTCCCTGATCATGCTGCTCATCAACCTCGTCATCGCCCTCGCGTCGATGCGCGTCGGTCGCGAGCGCAGGAGGCGCTCATGAGCGCGCCCGCGCCCCGGAGCACCGTGCGCCACTACGTCAGCCGCGTGGCCTTCGTCGTCGTCGTCGTGCTCGTCGCGGCGTTCTTCGCGCTCCCGCTGACCTGGCTCGTCACGGCGCCGTTCGACGCGAGCCCGACGCTCACGGTCGAGTGGCCGCAGTGGACGCTCGCGAACTTCCGGTCGCTCGCCGAGAACCCGTACGCGCTGCGGTCGATCGGCAACTCCCTGGTCCTCGGCCTCGGCACGATCGCGGTGGTCGTCACTCTCGGCGCCCTCGCCGCGTACGCCCTGTCGCGCGTGCGGATCCCCGGCCGCGACGGCCTGCTGTACGCGCTCCTGCTGCTGTCCTCGGTCGTGACCGGCACGGCGGCGATGGTCCCGCTGTTCCAGCTCATGGTCCAGGTGGGGCTCATCAACACCCAGACGGGCGTCGTGCTCGCGATGTCCGGGGGCCTGCTGCCCACCGTCGTGTTCATCCTCAAGGACTTCATGGACTCGATCCCGAAGTCCTACGAGGAGTCGGCCCGGCTGTACGGCGCGCGACCCGGCCAGATCCTGCGGCACGTCGTCGTCCCGATCGCGCGCCCCGGGCTCGCCTTCGTGTCCGTGTGGGTCCTGGTCCAGGTGTGGGGCAACTTCCTGCTCCCGTTCATCCTGCTGCGGTCCCCGGAGTCCCAGCCCGCCGCGGTGATCATGTACACCTTCTACACCGAGAGCGGGCAGGCGGACCTGAGCCTCATCTCCGCGTTCTCGCTGGTCTTCTCCGTGCCGGTGATCGCCATCTACTTCCTCGTCAACCGCCGTTACGGCTTCCGGTTCCACGGAGGGATCAAGTCCTGATGTCCACCATCACCACCAGAGGTCTGGTCAAGGAGTACCCGGGCGGGGTGCGCGGCGTCGACGGGTTCGACGTCACCATCGAGGACGGCGAGTTCTTCGCCCTGCTCGGGCCGTCGGGCTGCGGCAAGACCACGCTGCTGCGCTCCATCGCGGGCCTCGAGGCGATCACCGAGGGCACGCTGCACATCGGCGACCGGGACGTCACGAACGCCCAGCCAGGCGAGCGCGGGGTCGCGATGGTCTTCCAGGACTACGCGCTGTTCCCCCACATGGACGTGGCCGACAACATCGCGTACCCCCTCAAGATCCGGAAGGTGCCCCGCACGCAGCGGCGTCAGCGAGCCGACGAGGTCGGCGCGGGTCTCGCGCTGCACGGCCTGAGCGAGCGGCGGCCCGGCCAGCTCTCGGGCGGGCAGCAGCAGCGCGTCGCGCTCGCCCGCGCCGTCGCGACGCAGCCGGAGGTCCTGCTGCTCGACGAGCCCCTGTCGAACCTGGACGCACGCCTGCGGCTCGAGGCCCGCACGTTCCTCAAGGTGCTCCAGCGCGACCTCAAGGTCACGACGGTGTTCGTCACGCACGACCAGGCGGAGGCGCTCGCGCTCGCGGACCGCATCGCCGTCATGCAGTCGGGCAGGCTCCAGCAGCTCGGGGCTCCCCACGAGGTGTTCCAGCGCCCCGTCAACACGTTCGTCGCCTCCTTCATCGGGTCCAACCCCATGAACCTCGTCACCACGACCGTCACCCAGGCCGGTGTCCGCCTCGGCGACGGCGCGGTGCGGCTCCCGGAGACGGCCGCGGGGCTCGTGGCGCCCGGGGACGAGGTCGTCTGGGGCGCCCGGCCGGAGTACCTGCGCTGGTCGGTCGAGCGGCTGGACGACGCCGTCGAGGCGCGGGTCGAGGTCGTCGAGAACCTCGGTGCCTCGGTGCTGCTGACGGCGACCGTCGGCGACCACAGGCTCCAGGTCGTCGTCCCGGAGGAGGACGCCCCGGCCGCCGGGGCGCGCGGCTGGGTCCAGGCCAACGCGCGCCGGAGCCTGCTCTTCGACCCGCGGACGACGGAGCTGATCGGATGAGCGCGCGATGAGCACGGTGGAGGTCCGGCGGCGCCTCGGCATCGACGACCAGATCGCCGAGCGCTACCTGCGCGTGCCGTTCGAGGTGCCGGCCGGCGCACCGTCCGTGGAGGTCCTCCTGGGCTACGACCGGACGGCGGGCGTCCTGGACCTGGGCTGCGAAGGGGCGTCGGGCTGGCGCGGCTGGTCCGGGGGCGCTCGGGACCGGTTCGTGATCACCCGTGACGGTGCGACGCCGGGGTACCTGCCCGGCGAGCTCGAGCCGGGGGAGTGGCACGTGGTGCTCGGCCTGCACCAGCTCCCGGCCGAGGGCCTGGACGTCCGGCTCGAGATCCGCACCCCGGCGACGGGCGCCGTCGAGCCCGAGGTGCAGGCCGCGCCGGTGCCGGACGTGCCACGGGGCTCGGGCCGCGACCTGCCGGCCCCGCCGGGCATGACGTGGTTCGCGGGCGACTTCCACGCGCACACGGTGCACTCGGACGGCTCCGAGAGCGTCAGCGAGATCGCCGCCCGGGCCGTCCGCTCCGGCCTCGACTTCGTCGCGGTGACCGACCACAACACCACGAGCCACCACGCCCACCTGCCGGCGGCCGGTGCGACCCACGGCGTGACCCTCGTCCCGGGGCAGGAGGTCACCACGGCGTGGGGTCATGCCAACGCGTTCGGCGACGTCGGCTGGGTCGACTTCCGCCGGCCGGCGGCGACGTGGCTCGAGCAGGTCGACGCCCGCGGCGGCGTGCTGAGCATCAACCACCCCGTGGACGCCGACTGCGCGTGGCTGCACCCCGTCACGGCACCCCCGCACGCCATGGAGCTGTGGCACGCGACGTGGTTCCGCGAGCCGGCGTCCACGTTCGCGTGGGCCTACTGGCGCCGCATGCCGCCGGGCGTGGTGCCGATCGGCGGCTCGGACTTCCACGACCGCGGCCAGGGTCACACCCTCGGTGTGCCGACGACCTGGGTCGCGGCGCCCGACCGCAGCCCCGAGGCGATCATCGACGCCGTCCGGTCCGGCCGGACCGCGATCAGCATCGGCGCGGCGCTGCCCGGCGGTCCCGTGGCCGGGCCCGTCCTGCTGCGCCACGAGGACGACCTGCTCGCGTTCGACGCCGACGGCGCCGTCCTGGTCGACCTCGACGGCCGTCGTCGCCGGGTCGTGGGCGACCGGGTCCGCGTCCCGGCCTCCTGGGGCCACGGGACCGTCCACCTCGAGGACGCGGGCCGGCGCCTGCTTGCGCTGTGCTGACCACCTGCCCGTCCCGACGCGCACCAGTCATGCGAAGGAGCACCACCCGATGACCGCAGAGCAGACGCCGGCAGGGACCGGACCCGCCGCCCCCACGCCCGCCACCCCCACGCCCGCCCCCGAGGGTGCCGCGCCGATCGTCGTCATGCCGCACACGCACTGGGACCGCGAGTGGTACGAGCCGCACGACGTGTTCCGGCTGCGGCTCGTCCACGTCCTCGACGACGTCGTCGCGCGCCTCGAGCGCGACCCTGAGTTCCGTTTCACGATGGACGGGCAGGTCGCCGCGATCGACGACTACCTCGAGATCCGGCCCGAGCAGCGGGAGCGGGTCGCGGCCCTCGTGCGGGCGGGCCGGCTCGCCGTCGGGCCGTTCCTCATCCTGCTCGACGAGTTCTGCTGCGACGGCGAGACGATCGTGCGCAACCTCGAGCTCGGGCTCGCGCGGGCCGAGGCGCTCGGCGGCGCCATGCAGGTCGGCTACCTGCCCGACATGTTCGGCCACGCGGCGCAGATGCCCCAGATGCTGCGCGGGTTCGGCATCCAGCACGCGGCGCTGTGGCGCGGGGTGCCCGACGCGGTCCGCGAGCACGCGTTCGCGTGGTCGGCCCCCGACGGCTCGACCGTGCGGTGCGAGTACCTGTTCGACGGCTACGGGAGCGGGCTGGACATGTTCGCGCTGCCCGGGCGCCTCGGCGAGCTCGCAGCCGACTACCGACGCCGCACACGCCCCTGGTACGGCGACGACCCCGTGCTCGCCATGTACGGGACCGACCACATGGCTCCGCCGGCCGACTTCATGGACCGGGTCCGCGAGCACAACGCCAGGTCCGCCGACGACGTCCCGACGCTTCGGGTTGCGACCCTCACCGAGTACGTGGCCGAGCGCCCGAGCGACCCGGCCGCACTGGCCGCCCTGCCCGCGGTCCGGGGCGAGCTGCGTTCGCACGCCCGGGGCAACCTCCTGCCCGGCGTGTTCTCGATCCGCACCAACCTCAAGGCCGCGATGGCCCAGGCCGAGCTGGCCCTGACCCGCGCGGAGCGCCTCGACGCCCTCTACTCGCCGGACGACCACCGCGCCTTCTTCGACCTCGGCTGGTACCGCGTCGTCGAGAGCTCCGCGCACGACTCGGTCACCGGCTGCGGGGTCGACGCGACGGCGGACCAGGTGGGCTCGCGGCTCGCGACCGCGGCGAGCATCGGGCGCGCCGTGACCGAGCGGGTGGCCGGGCACCTCGCGCGACGTGTCCCGTCGGACGCGCACCTGGTGCTCAACACGCTCCCGTGGCCGCGGACCGTGCAGGTCGAGGTGGTCACCCCCGAGGCCCCGGAGGGGGTCCGGACCCAGCCGCTCGTCGAGCTCGGCACGGCGCTCGGCGACGAGCGGCTCGCGACCCAGGACCTCGCACGCCTGCTGCGTCGCATCCACGGGCGCGAGCTCTTCGGCCAGCTCATCACCGGGTACACCTGGGGACCGCAGTCGCTGCACCTCGAGGTGGCCGAGGTCGCCGAGGGCGAGTTCGACCTGCCGACGCTCACGGCCGAGATCGAGGCGGCGATGCAGGCGCCCGACGCCGCGCAGACCGCCTGGCACGTCGTGACGACGGCGCGTGCGCGCCGGCGCGTCCTCCTCGAGGTCGAGGTCCCGCCCCTCGGGCACGTGCCCGTACGGACCGCCGGGGGAGCCGTCACGGGTGGGGCCGGCACGGCCGGCGAGCACAGTCAGCACGGCGCGCACGGTCAGCACGCCGGCCGCGGTGAGCCCATCGAGCAAGGCGCGCACGGTGAGCACTGCGAGCACGGTGAGGTCCTCGAGGTCGGTCCGACGCGGCTGCGCAGCGACCTCGTCGACGTCCGGGTCGAGCCCGACGGCACGCTGACCGTCACCGGCGCTGACGGGACCGTCCTGCACGGCGTCGGGCGGCTCGTCGACGAGGGCGACCGCGGCGACTCCTACAACTACGGGCCCCTGGCCGCGGCCGGTCCCGTCGACGAGGCCGACGAGGTCAGGGTCGAGGTCGTCGAGTCCGGACCGCTGCGTGGCGTGCTCGCCGTCGAGCGTCGCTACCGGCTGCCGACCGGGGTCGACGCGGACGACCGTGACCGCCGCAGCGCGGCGACCGCACCGCTGACGACGACGACGCGGGTCGAGCTCCGGGCCGGCGAGCCCTTCGTCCGGCTCACGCTCGACCTCGTCAACACGGTGCGAGACCACCGCCTGCGCCTGCACGTGCCGCTCGGCGAACGGGTCGAGGCCTCGGTCGCGGCGGGCCAGATGGGCCTCATCCGCCGTGGGCGTACGGCAGAGGGAGGCTGGGGCGAGTACCCGCTGCCGACGTTCCCCGCCACCGTCAGCGTGAGCGCGGGCCGTGCGCACGTCCTGCTGGGCAAGCTGACGGAGTACGAGGTCGTCGCGGCACCGGGCACCGCCGGCGCCGGGGACTCTTCGGGCAGGCCGGACGGCCCGCCGGACGGTCAGGACGAGCTCGCCCTGACGGTCCTGCGCGCGGTCGGGATGATGAGCGTCAACGTGCACCCGCTGCGTGACGAGCCGGCCGGCTCGGAGATCCCCGTGCCGGGGGCCCAGTACCTCGGGACCACGGTGACGACGCGCCTGGCGGTGATGCCGCGCGCCGACGCGGACGCGGCCGACGTGGCGCGCTGGGCGGAGCACTTCCGGCACGAGCCCGTCGTGTTCCGGGGGTCGGGTCCGGCGGGGGGCCCGCTGCCCGCGGCCGTGGCCGGGCCGCAGCTCGAGGGCCCGGCCGTGATGACGAGCCTGCGACGCGTCGCCGGGGGAGCCCTCGAGGCCCGCCTGCTGAACGTGAGCGAGCAGGACGCGGACGTCACGCTCTCGCCGCCCCCGGAGGGGGCCTGGCACGCGACGGACCTGCGCGGCCGCCGCGTCGACGCGCCCGGGCCGTCGCTCCCGGCGCACGGGCTGCGCACCCTGCGGACGGCCGCTCCCGCCGGTGCACCCGGCCCGGACCGCACGGCGGGCGCTGACCACCAGGACGTCCCACCAGCGCCGCACCACCCGCACGCCACCGTCGAGGAGGAGCTGACATGATCCATCTGGCCAATGCGCCCGTGAGCTACGGGGTGTTCGAGCTCGGGGCCGAGAAGGGCGCGCGGCTGCCGGGACCGGGCGAGCTGCTTGAGCTCGTCGCGGCAGCCGGGTACACGGGCATCGACTCCGGACCCGTCGGCATGTTCGGGCGTGGGCCTGCGCTCCGGGAGAACCTCGCCCGCCACGGCCTGTCCCTCGCGGGTGGCTGGGTCGACCTGCCGTTCTCCGACGACGAGGCGTTCGGCGCGGCGCTCGGTGCCTACTCCGAGGCCCTCGACTTCTTCAGCGAGGCAGCCGAGCTGAACCCCGACGTCCCCCCGCGCCCCACGCTCGCGTGCTCCGGCTCGCCCGAGCGCAAGGCGCACCCCGGCGGCGGTCCGGGCCTCGGTCTCACGGCCGCGCAGTGGGACCGCTTCGCCGCGAACGTCGAGCGGGCGGTCGAGATGTCCCGGCAGCGGGGGCTCGAGCCCACGTTCCACCACCACGCCTGCACGTTCGTCGAGACCCCCGAGGAGGTGCGAGAGCTCCTCGCACGCACGAGCGTCGGGCTGACCCTCGACACGGGGCACCTCATCCTCGGCGGAGGCGACCCCGTGACTGGCCTCGAGGAGTGGGCGCCCCGGATCAACCACCTGCACCTCAAGGACGCCCGGCGCAGCGTGCTCGACGCGGTCGTCAAGGGGCACGGCGACATGCGCACGGTCTGGGCCGGCAAGGCGTTCGTGCCGTTCGGGGAGGGTGACCTCGACCTGACCGCCGTGATGGAGACGGTGCTGGCGAGCGGCTACTCGGGCTGGCTCGTCGTCGAGCAGGACGTCATCCCCGGCCCGGACGACCCGCCGGGGCGCGCGCAGGAGCACCAGGTGCACAACCGGCAGGCCCTGCGGCAGTGGTTCGCATGACGGCCGGCACCGCGGGCCGCACACGCGTCGCGATGGTCGGGCTCGGGGGCATCGCGCAGACCGTCCACCTCCCGCTCCTCGAGCGTCGCCGTGACGTGTTCGAGCTCACCGCGGTCGTCGACCTCTCGCAGGAGCGCACGGACGCGACCGCGAGGCGCCTCGGCGTCCCGGACGCGGGGCGGTTCCGGTCCGTCGCCGACCTGCTCGCGGCCCGCGCGTCGGGCGCCGTCGCCGTGGACGGTGTGGTGCTCGCCACGACCGGCAGCCACGTCCCGGAGGTCGCCGAGCTCCTGGCCGCGGGCGTCCCCGTCCTCGCGGAGAAGCCGCTCGGCCTGTCCGTCACGGAGATCGACGCGCTCGCCGACGGGCTCGTGGCGCAGCGGCGCGACCCCGCCGGACTCCTCATGGTCGGGTACATGAAGGAGCACGACCCCGCGACGGCGCGCGCCCGCGAGGCGCTCACGGGCACCACCCTGCGGGCGGTCGACGTCGAGGTCCTGCACCCCGCGGACGCCGCCCAGCTCCACTTCGCGCACCTGCCCGCGCAGCCGGCGGACATCGCCCCGGCGACGCTCGAGGCGCTGACCGGACGGACGGCGCGGGCGGTCGACGACGCGGTCGGCGCGGGCACCGCGCCGGACCTGCGCGCGCTGTACACGAACGTGCTCCTCGGCTCCGTGGTGCACGACATCGCCCTGCTGCGGCACCTCGTGGGCGGGATCGAGACCGTCGACCGGGTGCGACGGCACGGGCCCGGTGCACCCGGCTCCCTCCAGGTCACGGGGACCGTCGCGGGCGGGGTCGCGCTTCACCTGGGCTGGCACTTCATCGCCGACTACCCGGGCTACCGGGAGACGGTGACCTTCCACCACGAGACGGGCACGGTCGAGCTCGTGTTCGCGGTGCCGTACCTGCTCAACGTCGCGACCGAGCTCACCGTCGTCTCGCGTGCGGTCGACGGCGACCCAGCCGGCGGCGAGGTGCGCGCGACGTTCACGTGCGCCCAGCAGGAGGCGTTCGAGCGCGAGCTCCTGGCCTTCCGCGAGCTCGTCGTGCACGGCACGCCCGCGCCGTCGGGACTCGCGGAGGGCCGCGCCGACGTCGTGACGGCCCAGCTGATGCTCCGTGAGGTCGCCCGCGGCGAGGGAGCGGTGCTCGGCGGGGAGGCCGCGAGCCGAGGCTAGGGCCCCGGGGCGCGCGCACGCCCACGAGAACAAGGAAGCCCCTGGTCCGCGGGACCAGGGGCTTCTGCTGTGGGCGATACTGGGATCGAACCAGTGACCTCTTCCGTGTCAGGGATGCCGAGGCCGTCCGAGCACGTGCGGCGCCGTTCGTTCGTGCAGGTCAGCGCGGATTTGCGGCGTTGCCGTACACCGCTGAACGGGCCCGTACGCCACGACGTTGCTACACCGGTTGCTACACGGCGCCGCGGGTCGGGTGTCCTTTGCGGGGATCAGGCGGCCGTATGAATATGCAGCCGCCTCGCTTCCTACCGGGCCACCACCGGCACACTGCGACCATGCCCGTCCTGCGCCTGTTAGTCCTGTTCGTCGCTACGTTGAACGGCCGGCACGGATCGGCGACCTGCGCGGCGTGCGGCTGTTTGTTGCTCGGGTGCTGGCTGGCCGGTCAGTCTCGGGTAGGTGCCCGTGTCGGGTCGCTCTGTTAGCGGCTGCCCACCGGCTTGTTCGGTGTGGCTCGGGTCTGCTGCAGGTTGGGTTGACATCGCTTTCGAGGGCCAGGGTCCTCGGGGAGGGTGTCGCCATGCCGAAGAAGTACCCGCCTGAGTTCAAGAGAGACGTGGCCGCGGTAACCCGTCGGGGTGATCTGACAGTCCCGACGGTCGCGATCGACTTCGGGGTCACCCAGGAGTCGGTGCGCCGCTGGGTGCGTCAGGCCGAGGTCGATGACGGGGTCCGGGAGGGCAAGACCAGCACGGAGCAGTCCGAGCTGGTGCAGCTGCGCCGGGACAAGCGCCGGTTGGAGATGGAGAACGAGATCTGGCCGCTCCTGGAGATCTCGCCGACGGACGTCAGGCTGTGGCACGCGACCACGGACATGACCAAGCCGACGATGCGAGCCCACGCGTACGCCTTGCTGCGGACCATCTTCTCGACGGCCGTCGCGGACGACCTCCTGCCGACCAACCCGTGCCGGGTGACCGGCGCCGGCACCACCAAGCGTGCCCGGGCGATTAGGCCGGCGTCCCTCGGGGAGCTTGAGGCCCTGACGGCCGCGATGCCCGATCGGTTGCGCCTGCTCGTGCTGCTTGGTGCGTGGTGCGCGCTGCGGTTCGGGGAGCTGGCGGAGCTCCGCAGGGCCGATATCGACGTTCGGCGAGGCGTGGTGCGTGTCCGTCGGGGAGTGGTGTGGGTCAACTCCGAAGCGATCGTCGGCCCGCCGAAGTCGCGGGCGGGGGTCAGGGATGTCGCGACCCCCCCGCACCTCATGCCGTTGGTCAGGGACCATTCCAAACGGTTCGTCGGCCCCACCGACTCTGCCCTGCTGTTCGCGGCCGGTGACGGTCGGCACCTGACCTCGAATAGCCTCTACTGGCACTTCCATCGAGCGCGGGCGACCGCTGGTCGACCGGACCTGCGCTTCCACGACTTGCGCTACACCGGTGCGGTGCTCGCGGCCTCGACGGGCGCGACGTTGGCCGAGCTCATGGCGAGGCTGGGCCATTCGAGCCCGGCAGCGGCGATGAAGCACCAGCACGCCGCCGCTGAGCGCGACAAGGCGATCGCCGAGGCGCTCTCGCGGCTCGCCGGACGTGAACGCCGCCAGAGCGACGGGATGGAGTGACGAATCGGCTGCGTCAGCCTGTGGGGCACGTACGGACAGCGGGCTCGTCGAACTCCGGCACCGGGCGTGCCTCAGCTTCGTCTGCCGTCGCCGCAACGCCGTTGCGCTCGATGTCGGCGACGAGCCAGTCCATCTCGAAGATCTCGCGCCGCTGGGCTTCGCTGATCTCCACCGCGAGCTCGCATACCCGGACGTCGGAGATCCCCGCACGTTCGGACCGGGTGATCGCCAAGGAGTGGTGGGGGATCATCGCCCGCATGAAGGCGGTGTCGTCGACCGTGGCCTGGCTGCGGTCGAGGAAGGCCCCGCCTGCCAGCAGCAGGACGCTGACCGCGACGACCGCGACGTTCGCCTTCGCGTTCTTGTACATGTTCAACATCCAGGCCAGCATCACGAGCCCCATGGCGCCCCCCATGGTGACGGCCATGAAGACGCGGCTCTGACTGAAGCGGATGTGGCTCCACTCCCACGACCCTACGAACATCACCCAGTACATGACGACCATGGCCGTCAGGAGCATGGCCGCGAATCGCAGGTACATCTTCCCGGAGCCTTGCCCGTGATCGTGGTGCTGTTCGTGTTTCGTCGTGTTGTCGCCTTCTGACATGCGTGTCAGCTCCTTCGGTTCACCGTCGCGTCGCGTGACGGACGGTCGGAGGTCTCGTCGACATCCGCGCCGGAATGGGTTCGTGGTGTTGATCAGGAGATGGCGTTGAGCAGCTCGACGCAGGCCGCCTCGCAGTCGCGGCACGCCTCGGCGCAGATGCGGCAGTGCTCGTGCATTCCGGCGTGCTGCCGGCACTCGTCGCCGCAGGCGCGGCACGCGACGATGCAGGCCTCGAGGTGGGCGCGGGTGATGTTCGCGTCGTACCCGGTGTGGCGGGACAGGATGCGCGCCGTGGTGGCGCAGCTGTCCGCGCAGTCGAGGTTGGCGCGGATGCACGTGCGCAGGTCCGCGACCATCTCCTCGCTGAGACACGCGTCAGCGCAAGCGGTGCACGCCTGTGAGCAAGCGACGAGGCTCTCGATCACCCGGGCAAGCTTCTCTCGATCCAGGCTGATGGTGGCGGGGTAGGTCTCAAGCATCTCCGTGGTCCTCACAATGGCCTCCTTGACTTCGACGTCGCGGCACAGAAGTACGTCGGTGCGCGTGGACTCTTCCGACGCTAAGGAGCGGGGCGCGCGTTCGCACCTGGGGCGAACCGGTTGTGATGAAGGTTCGATGAAGACTGCGGACGCGCCTTCGCGCAGCGCCGGCGTCGTGCGTGGCAGGTCGCGCCGAGTGCGACGGGCTTCACGAGATCTTGAGAGACGGACCCGTAGAGCCGTAACACGCACCCTGGAGGCTTGAGGCGTCCGGATCGGACGCAGCCCGGAGAGCCTGGGTGGATGAAGGAGACGGCTGACATGAGGATGACGATGAAGAAGACGGCGTTGACGGCGCTCACGCTGATCGCGGTAGGCCTCCCGTCCGGAGCCGCCTGGGCGGCGAGCGACGAGCCTGCTGAGGACCGGGGCAGCGCGACCATGATGGGGACCGACGCCGGCGGGACCGACTCGATGATGTCTGCGACCGCCGACGGGCCGATGTCGCCCACGCAGGACTGTGACGACCACGCCGGCTCGCAGGAGATGCGTGGCCGGGGCTCAAGCGGTGCCGAGGGCATGCGCCGCCATCACGAGCGGTTCATGGAAGGTCCGGATCGCATGGTCGGTGCTGGGCGCATGGGTCACGCAGCGATGTGGGATGGTGCCGGAGACCAGCGGTCCTGACGACACCGAGAGGCGCGACCATGCCGGCGAAGGTTCTGGTGGTCGACGACGAGCCGGGGATCCGTCGTGTTCTCACCGGTTACCTCGAGGCTGCTGGATTCGAGGTGACCGAGGCGAGCACCGGCGAGGAGGCGGTTTCGCTCGTGAGGCGAGCGCTGCCGGACGTCGTCCTCCTCGACGTCATGCTTCCGGACGTCGATGGGATCGAGGTGTTGAGGCGCCTGCGGACGTTCTCGCAGGTGTACGTGCTCCTGGTCACGGCGCGGGCGGAGGAGACGGATACGCTCGTCGGCCTCGCCGTCGGCGCGGACGACTACGTCACCAAGCCTTTCAGCCCTCGGGAGGTCGTCGCGAGGGTCCGAGCCGTGCTCCGCCGAGGGCGCGCCTCTTCCGCCGGCGCCACCCGGCTCCTCTTCGCGGGGCTGACCATCGACCCCGGGTCTCGAGAGGTGGACGCGGCGGACCATTCCGTGCGCCTCTCTGCACTCGAGTTCGACCTCCTGGTCGCTCTCGCGGGTGCACCGGGCCGGGTGTTCTCCCGGCGTCAACTCCTCGAGCAGGTGTGGGGAGGGGACTTCTTCGGAGATGAGCGCGTCGTCGATGTCCACATCCGGAACCTGCGCAAGAGCCTGGGCGATGATGCGAGCCGGCCGAGGATCATCGGGACGGTGCGTGGCGTCGGATACAAGTTCCTGCTGGATCCGGCGTGAGGCGTCTGTCCACGCGGTTGCTGCTCTCCCACTTGTTGGTCGCGGTGGTGGGAGGCCTCGTGGCGTACGCACTCGTGCGTGTCATCGCGCCGCAGATGTACGACCACAGCGTCCAGATGATGATGAGCGCGGACATGGGCGGGGGTATGAGGCTGCGGGCAGCCGCGGTATCCGCTACCAACAACGCCCTGGTGATCGGCGTCCTCGCCGGGGTCGCCACCGCCGCGGTCGCTGGTGCGTGGTCGGCGCGCCGCATCCTGGTGCCACTGGTCCAGATCCGTGCGGCGACGCGTCGCCTCGCCGAGGGCCACTACGACCGGCCGGTCGCCGTACCACCCGACGCCGAGCTCGCGGACCTCGTCACCGACGTGAACGCCCTCGCCCGACGCCTGGCCGAGACGGAGGCGCGCAGGCAAGAGCTTCTCGGCGAGGTGGCGCATGAGATGCGGACCCCACTGACGGTGCTCGAGGGCTATGTCGAGGGCATGATCGACGGCGTCTTCCCGGCGAGCGGGCAGACGCTGGGGGAGCTCGGTCCTGAGCTCGCGCGGCTGCGCCGGCTCTCGGAGGACCTGAGCGCGCTCTCGAAGGCCGAGGAGCGTGGCTTCGAGCTGCGGATGCGCCGCGTGGACCTCGGAGCTCTGGCGGTACGAGCCGTCGAACGGCTCCGGCCCCAGTTCGTCGATGCGGACGTCGCCCTCCGTGCGTCCGCTGGTGTCACACCCGCAGAGGTGATCGGGGATGCGGACCGCTTGACCCAGGTCCTGATGAACCTGTTGGGCAACGCGTTGGTTGCCACCCCACCCGGCGGATCCGTCGAGGTGACCGTGGAGTCCGCCGGTGAAGCAGTCCGGGTCGAGGTCCGAGACACAGGAGAGGGGATCGACGCGCCCCACCTCGACCGCATCTTCGAGCGGTTCTACCGCGTGCGTGGCTCGCGCCCCGTAGAGGAGGGGCGCCACCATGGCAGCGGGATCGGCCTGACCATCGCCCGGGCGATCGCGCGGGCTCACCGGGGTGACCTCACGGCATCGTCAGCAGGCGCGGGACAAGGGTCAACCTTCGTAGTCGAGCTGCCTGAAGCCCCACCCGCCGGGCCGACCTCTGTGGATGCGGCTTGAGGGGATCTTCATGGGACGTCGCACGTTGCTTCACGGCGCGGTGGAATGCTCTGTGACGCGGACGCTTGACGGACGCAGCGAGTCCGTGGGCGGAGCCGAGGAGGGCAGCACCGATGAGTGAACCCGGCATCACCCCAGTCATCGATGCGGAGCGCCGTCACGGATCCCACCTGGTTCTTGCCTGCCTCGCCATGATCGTCGGCGTCGTGGCTCTGGTGGCGACCGGCACCGTTGCGATCGGCGCGCTGCTCATCGTGCTCGGCTGCCTGGCAGCGATGGCCTTCATGCTCCACTCGCTGTCCAGGCAGGAACGCTGAGCATGACGAGCGCGAGTCAGCCGGGTTGTCAGGGCCCGGCGGCATGAGGGCGCCTGTAGCTGTCCGCGACCACGCGCCGATCGCGAGCCACGTGCGTATCGCGCGAGCGCCTCGGACGTCCGCAGTCCTCACCGCGATCGTGGGCGGGTTGGCGACCGAATCGGCCTTCCCGGGCCGGTCGTGGTGGCCGATGGCCTACCTCGGCATCGCCCTGCTCCTGCTGGGACTCCGCTCCGGCTCGGTCCGGTGGGGCTTCGTAGCTGGCACCGCTTTCGGCCTGGCGTTCTTCCTACCTCACCTGTGGTGGGCGAACGAAGCCGTGGGCCAGCCCGCCGGGTGGCTGGCACTGTCGACTCTCCAAGCGACAGCCATCGGAGGATTCGGAGCGGCGTGGGTCTGGGCCCGGAGGATGCCGCTGATCTCCAGGTACCCGGCGGTGCAGGTGATCGCCGTCGCTGTGCTCTGGGTCGCCGTCGAGCAGCTGCGCGGGCGCGTGCCGTTCGGTGGCTTCCCCTGGGGCGTGCTCGCCTTCTCGCAGACTGACGCGCCGCTGCTCCGCCTCGCGCCGATCGGGGGTCAGACGGCCGTGAGCCTCGCCGTCGTGGTGGTCGGAGCAGCGCTCGCGCTCACCGTCGACCGCGCACGTCAGGGTGCCGCCCGCACGGCCGCCCGCGGGACTCTGCTGGCGGTCGGGGTCCTTGTCCCGGGGCTGCTTCCGTTGGCCGCGGCGCCACAGTCGGGGACCCTGACCGTCGGGGCTGTGCAGGGTGACGTCCCCGTCCGGGGTGCTGACGCGACCGACCAGGCCCGTGAGGTGACGGCCAATCACGTCGCCGGGACGCGGGCTCTGCGCGATGTCGATACGGCAGGTCAGCTGGACCTCGTGGTGTGGCCCGAGAGTGCCTCGGACATCGACCCGCGCACCGATGGAGACACCCGAAGAGCCCTCGACGAGGCGGTCGACCTGGTCAGCGTGCCGATACTCCTCGGAACTCAGAGGTTCGAGCGGGACGTCCGCTACAACGACTACGTGGTGTGGCAACCGGAGGCCGGTGCCACAGCGGCGTACACCAAGCAGAAGCCGGTCCCGTTCGGGGAGTACATCCCGTTCCGCCGGTTCTTCAGAGCGCTGAGTCCTTCGGTGGACCTCGTCCGGACCGACATGGCGGCAGGCACGGCGCCGGGCCTGCTGGAGGTCCCGATCGCACGCCTGGGACGGGACGTGGGCATCGCCACGGCGATCTGCTTCGAGGTCGCCTACGACCAGCTGATCAGGGAGTCGGTGGTCGCCGGCGGCGAGCTCATCGTCATCCCGACCAACAACGCGTCCTTCGGCCGAACGCAGGAGTCCGTGCAGCAGCTGGCGATGTCACGGTTCCGTGCTGCGGAGCACGGGCGCGCCGTCGTCCAGATCTCCACTGTGGGAGTCAGCGCGTTGATCGCACCGGATGGCACCTTCTTGGACCGCACGGAGCTCTTCACGAGTGCGCAGATGATGCGGGAGCTCCCCTTGCGCACGTCGTTGACCGTGTCTGACCGGCTCGGGCGCTGGCCAGCGGTCGCGGTCGACGCACTGGCGCTGCTCCTGCTCCTGCGACCGCGCCGACACCAGCGGTCCTAGGTTCCCGACCCGATCCTGTAGCCGATGCCACGGACCGTGCGGATGAACTTCTGACTGCCGATGGGGTCCCCGAGCTTCCGTCGGATGTGGCCGATGTGCACGTCCACAGCGTGCTCTTCGCACACGCCCGCCTCACCCCACACGGCCTCCACCAAGGCGCGGCGAGTGAAGGTGAGGGCGGGGTGGTCGGCCAGCGTGACGAGGAGGTCGAACTCGGTTCGGGTCAAGGGCACGAGAGCATCCCTGAGCCACACCTCCCGCGCTGAGGGATGGACGCTCATCGCGCCAACCGTCAACCGCGGGCGCCCGCGGCCCGTGTTGAGTGCACAGAGTGTGCGTGGCCGGCGGCAGATCGTTCGAATACGGGCGACGAGCTCCGGGAGACGGACCGGCTTGCTCATGAAGTCGTCCGCACCGGCCGAGAGGCCGATCAGCACCTCGAGCTCGTCGACGCCCTCCGTGATCAGGACGACGTAGCAGTCCGAGAAGAGCCTGAGCCGACGGCACAGGTCGTTGCCGTCAAGCCCGGGCAGCTCGACCTCGATGACCACGACGTCGGGATCGAGCACGACGGCGGCAACGAGCGCCTCCTCGCCGGTCAGAGCACGGTGGACGTCGAACCCCTCACGCGCGAGACGAGTGCACACGGCCTCGCGCGTGGTCGGCTCGTCATCGACGACCAGTGCGCGAATTCTCCGGTGACCTGTCGTTGACATCATGCTCGATTGTCCGCCCGGTGCAGTCCACTCTGCGAGCAAGACAATGCTCGACGATCACTTCTTCATCAAACGATGAGCGAATCGACAGGAGGACTGGAACGGGGCTCGGGACTCTCTCCCTGAGAGAAGGCGGGAAGTCCCCCCGAGTCTCACGGACAAGAAGGAGACACTTTGAGCGCGAAAGATGGTCGGGTGACCGACCCGGTCTGCGGGCGAGAGGTCAAGGTCTCCCGTGCGGCGTCAAGCGTCGAATACATGGGCAGGAGCTATCACTTCTGTTCTCTCGACTGTGGCTTGCACTTCTGCGCCACCCTCGATGGCGGTCGCGCATCATGACGTGACTGCACGGCCGAGACGGAAGGCGGGGGTCGGCCGGCGCTTGATCGGGAGCGCCGCTACAGCAGCGTCTCGGGATCCACGGTGCTGCCGTCGACGTAGGCCTCGAAGTGCAGATGGCAAGCCGTGGAGGTGCCGGTCGTCCCGGAGTAGCCGACGACCTGGCCCTGCGTCACCTGCTCGCCGGTGCGCACCGCGAAGGATGAGAGGTGGTTGTAGCTGGTCATCAGGGAGCTCCCGCTCGGAGAGCCGTGGTTGAGCATCACCTGATTCCCGAAGCCGCCGACACCCTTCGCCCACTGCACGGTGCCGGCGGCAGCGGCGATGATCGGAGTTCCGCAGTACGCGCGGAAGTCCGTGCCCGCGTGGAGCTTCCGATACCCGTAGATCGGATGGATTCGGTAGCCGCAAGGCGAAGTGATCACCGGCGGGTTCATGGGGCTGGGGTACTTGAGGATTCCCGCGCCCAGCGGCCTTCCTGGCGCTGCAGGCCCAGGCGGAGCGGGGTTGCCAGGAGTGCTGGGAGGCTCAGGTCGCGCCGCATCACGCTGCCTCTGCTCCTCCTGCTGTGCGGCCACGATCGCCTTGAGGTCCGCTTCGAGCGCAGCCTGCTGGGCCTCGTACTCCGCCTTGGCCGCGAGCTGGTTTTCGCGCTGAGCCTCGATGGTCGCTGTCTTGACATCCTGTTCCGCCAAGTGAACCGCCCCGACTTCAGTGGAGGCTCGGTTCTCTGGTCTCGGCCGTCGTGACGGTCGGGTTTTGACGGTAGTGGT